>AP017375.1:2659884-5319768 GCA_002355455.1 Stanieria sp. NIES-3757 | reverse complement strand
GGAAGGTAGATATATTGGTAAATGCGCGGTTGAGGGAAACGACCCGAGACAACGCCCCGAACCAAGACAAATCAATAGTTTGAAGGCTAAAAAATTAAACCAGCCCTAGTTTAAAATAAACACTTAAATTAAACAATGAGTCAGGTTAAGGAAGTTCAGTTGAACCAAATTAATCTGGAAAGAACATCAAAAACTCAGCGATGAGGAAAATGTTCACCATGGAGAGTTTGATCCTGGCTCAGGATGAACGCTGGCGGTATGCCTAACACATGCAAGTCGAACGAGCTCTTCGGAGCTAGTGGCGGACGGGTGAGTAACGCGTGAGAATCTGCCTTCAGGACGGGGATAACAGTTGGAAACGACTGCTAATACCCGATGTGCCGCAAGGTGAAAGTAATTCGCCTGAAGAGGAGCTCGCGTCCGATTAGCTAGTTGGTGTGGTAAGAGCGCACCAAGGCAACGATCGGTAGCTGGTCTGAGAGGATGAGCAGCCACACTGGGACTGAGACACGGCCCAGACTCCTACGGGAGGCAGCAGTGGGGAATTTTCCGCAATGGGCGAAAGCCTGACGGAGCAATACCGCGTGAGGGAGGAAGGCCTTTGGGTTGTAAACCTCTTTTCTCAAGGAAGAAGTTCTGACGGTACTTGAGGAATCAGCATCGGCTAACTCCGTGCCAGCAGCCGCGGTAATACGGAGGATGCAAGCGTTATCCGGAATTATTGGGCGTAAAGCGTCCGCAGGCGGTTTCACAAGTCTGCTGTCAAAGACTGGAGCTTAACTCCGGGCAGGCGGTGGAAACTGTGAAACTAGAGTACGGTAGGGGTAGAGGGAATTCCCAGTGTAGCGGTGAAATGCGTAGAGATTGGGAAGAACACCAGTGGCGAAGGCGCTCTACTGGGCCGTAACTGACGCTCAGGGACGAAAGCTAGGGGAGCGAAAGGGATTAGATACCCCTGTAGTCCTAGCTGTAAACGATGGATACTAGGCGTTGCTTGTATCGACCCGAGCAGTGCCGCAGCTAACGCGTTAAGTATCCCGCCTGGGGAGTACGCACGCAAGTGTGAAACTCAAAGGAATTGACGGGGGCCCGCACAAGCGGTGGAGTATGTGGTTTAATTCGATGCAACGCGAAGAACCTTACCAGGACTTGACATGTCGCGAATCTCTGGGAAACTAGAGAGTGCCTTCGGGAGCGCGAACACAGGTGGTGCATGGCTGTCGTCAGCTCGTGTCGTGAGATGTTGGGTTAAGTCCCGCAACGAGCGCAACCCTCGTTCTTAGTTGCCAGCAGTTAGGCTGGGCACTCTAGGAAGACTGCCGGTGACAAACCGGAGGAAGGTGGGGATGACGTCAAGTCAGCATGCCCCTTACGTCCTGGGCTACACACGTACTACAATGGTAGGGACAAAGGGCAGCAAGCTCGCAAGAGTAAGCGAATCTCAGCAAACCCTGCCTCAGTTCAGATTGCAGGCTGCAACTCGCCTGCATGAAGGAGGAATCGCTAGTAATCGCAGGTCAGCATACTGCGGTGAATCCGTTCCCGGGCCTTGTACACACCGCCCGTCACACCATGGAAGCTGGCCACGCCCGAAGTCGTTACCCTAACCGTTCGCGGAGGGGGATGCCGAAGGCAGGGCTAGTGACTGGGGTGAAGTCGTAACAAGGTAGCCGTACCGGAAGGTGTGGCTGGATCACCTCCTTTTTAGGGAGACCTCTTGAAGTCTACTGAAAGATACACGAATAAGTAGAGATTCAATCAATCCCAAGGTCGGACTAGGGAAAAATTTAAGCCTTCAAACTAGTAACTGGTTCGGTTGAAAGAACATGGGCTATTAGCTCAGGTGGTTAGAGCGCACCCCTGATAAGGGTGAGGTCCCTGGTTCAAGTCCAGGATGGCCCACCTATCAGCCAACAAGAAGTAGTGATCAGCAATTAAATTGATTAAAAGCTGAAAATTGTGGATATGGTAACTGGTAAATCAAGAGAGGGGGTATAGCTCAGTTGGTAGAGCGCCTGCTTTGCAAGCAGGATGTCAGCGGTTCAAGTCCGCTTACCTCCACCAGAGTCAAACCGAATTATGAAACAAAGGAAAAAAAATCCAGCATCTGAAGCAAAATAAGCTAGGAATGCTGGGCTTTGAGTCCAGTACAGCACCTTGAAAACTGCATAAAACATAGAGATTACCAGCAGGTAGAAATAGAAACAGATTAATCTATTTCGTGAAAAACAAGACAAGCTCCTAGCAGGTCAAGCTAGAAAGGGCTAACGGTGGATACCTAGGTACACAGAGGCGAAGAAGGACGTGGTGACCGACGATACGCTCCGGGGAGTTGGAAGCAAGCATTGAGCCGGAGGTTTCCGAATGGGGCAACCCCAAGTACGATCTACTGAATACATAGGTAGAAACGAGCCAACCCAGTGAACTGAAACATCTTAGTAGCTGGAGGAAAAGAAAGCAAAAGCGATTCCCCTAGTAGCGGCGAGCGAAAAGGGAACAGCCTAAACCAGCGGACACGTCTGCTGGGGTAGTGGGACAGCCACAACGGGAAGGCAGAAGCTAGACGAAGCAGCTGAATACTGCACCAGAGAAGGTGAAAGTCCTGTAGTCGAAAGCGGAAGCAACCAGGCTGAATCCCGAGTAGCACGGAGCTCGTGGAATTCCGTGTGAATCAGCCGAGACCACTCGGTAAGGCTAAATACTACTGTGTAACCGATAGCGAAACAGTACCGCGAGGGAAAGGTGAAAAGAACCCCGGCGAGGGGAGTGAAATAGAACATGAAACCGTTAGCCTACAAGCAATGGGAGGACGATTGAACGTCTGACCGTGTGCCTGTTGAAGAATGAGCCGGCGACTTACAGGCTGTGGCTGGTTAAGGGGGAAAACCCGAAGCCAAAGTGAAAGCGAGTCTGACAAGGGCGTTTTTAGTCACAGTTTGTAGACCCGAACCCGGGTGATCTAACCATGTCCAGGATGAAGCTTGGGTAATACCAAGTGGAGGTCCGAACCGACCGACGTTGAAAAGTCGGCGGATGAGGTGTGGTTAGGGGTGAAATGCCAATCGAACTCGGAGCTAGCTGGTTCTCCCCGAAATGCGTTGAGGCGCAGCGGTTGAAAAATACTTCGAAGGGGTAAAGCACTGTTTCGCTGCGGGCTGCGAGAGCGGTACCAAAGTGAGGCAAACTCAGAATACTTCGAAGTCCACAACCAGTAAGACGGTGGGGGATAAGCTTCATCGTCAAGAGGGAAACAGCCCAGACCACCAGCTAAGGTCCCCAAATGGACGCTAAGTGAGAAAGGAGGTGGGAGTGCATAGACAACCAGGAGGTTTGCCTAGAAGCAGCAATCCTTAAAAGAGTGCGTAATAGCTCACTGGTCAAGCGCTCCTGCGCCGAAAATGAACGGGGCTAAGCGTTCTACCGAAGCTGTGGACTTGCAATGCAAGTGGTAGGGGAGCGTTCTGTGTAGGGTGAAGCACTAGCGGCAAGCAGGTGTGGACGGCACAGAAGTGAGAATGTCGGCTTAAGTAGCGAAAATTAGGGTGAGAATCCCTAACCCCGAAAGCCCAAGGGTTTCTCCGGAAGGCTCGTCCGCGGAGAGTTAGTCGGGACCTAAGGCGAGGCCGAAAGGCGTAGTCGATGGAAACAGGGTTAATAATCCCTGACTATTAGGTGGGAGCATCATTAGGGACGCATGAGGGATAGCCACACCCTGAATGGATTGGGAGTCCTCTACGGAGGGCGCGTGGTTAAGAGCAGTGCCAAGAAAAGCTAATGATGTGATGAAAACCAAGTACCCGTACCCGAAACCGACACAGGTGGGCAAGTTGAGTATACTAAGGGGCGCGAGATAACTCTCTCTAAGGAACTCGGCAAAATTACCCCGTAACTTTGGAAGAAGGGGTGCCAGCGAGAGCTGGTCGCAGTGAAGAGGCCCAGGCGACTGTTTACCAAAAACATAGGTCTCTGCCAACTCGAAAGAGGACGTATAGGGGCTGACGCCTGCCCAGTGCCGGAAGGTTAAGGAAGTTGGTCAGCTCGTAAGGGCGAAGCTAGCGACTGAAGCCCCGGTGAACGGCGGCCGTAACTATAACGGTCCTAAGGTAGCGAAATTCCTTGTCGGGTAAGTTCCGACCCGCACGAAAGGCGTAACGATCTGGGCGCTGTCTCGGAGAGAGGCTCGGCGAAATAGGATTGTCTGTGAAGATACGGACTACCTGCACCTGGACAGAAAGACCCTATGAAGCTTTACTGTAGCCTGGAATTGGGTTCGGGCCTGGTTTGCGCAGGATAGGTGGGAGGCGTTGAAATTTCCCTTGTGGGGGGAATGGAGCCAACAGTGAGATACCACTCTAACTAGGCTAGAATTCTAACTTAAACCCGTTAGCCGGGGAAAGGACAATTTCAGGTGGGCAGTTTGACTGGGGCGGTCGCCTCCTAAAAGATAACGGAGGCGCGCAAAGGTTCCCTCAGGCTGGTTGGAAATCAGCCGCAGAGTGTAAAGGCAGAAGGGAGCTTGACTGCGAGACTGACAAGTCAAGCAGGGTGGAAACACGGCCTTAGTGATCCGACGGTACTGAGTGGAAGGGCCGTCGCTCAACGGATAAAAGTTACTCTAGGGATAACAGGCTGATCTCCCCCAAGAGTTCACATCGACGGGGAGGTTTGGCACCTCGATGTCGGCTCATCGCAACCTGGGGCTGAAGTAGGTCCCAAGGGTTGGGCTGTTCGCCCATTAAAGCGGTACGTGAGCTGGGTTCAGAACGTCGTGAGACAGTTCGGTCCATATCCGGTGCAGGCGCAAGAGCATTGAGAGGAGTCTTCCTTAGTACGAGAGGACCGGGAAGGACGCACCGCTGGTGTACCAGTTATTCCGCCAGGAGTAGACGCTGGGTAGCCAAGTGCGGAGCGGATAACCGCTGAAAGCATCTAAGTGGGAAGCCCACCTCAAGATGAGTGCTCTCATGGAGTAATCCAGTAAGGTCACGGGCAGAACACCCGTTAATAGGCGCTAGGTGGAAGAGCAGCAATGTTTGCAGCCGAGGCGTGCTAACAGACCGAGGGCTTGACCTTCATTTCAGGATGCTTGCTAGTTTTGCTTGGTAACTCTACTGTTTATGCAGTCTTGAGGGTGTTGACTTCCTGGTGCTTTTAGCGCGATGGCTCCACTTCGATTCCATCCCGAACTCGAAAGTTAAACGTCGCCGCGGCGAAGATACTCCTCGGGTAGCCGAGCGGGAAAATAGCTCAGTGCCAGGTTAATCTTTCAACTCCAAGCCTTCACTTTCATCTCATGACTGTGGAGGCTTGCCTCTTTTAAATCTGCTAAGCTTTAGTACAAACTACAAATAATTCAACTCCATAATCATCAGAATGTATTTCTACTGGTAAAGAATTGAATTTGGATTGAGCAAATAAATTTTCTAGTTCTTTAGCAGTCCGATAAACTAAATGCCATTCGAGAATATGTTCTAATAACACCCGATCAGGATTAGCAGCATGAAAATTTCCTAAAACTACAGTCCCACCTGGGAGAAGATGCTGATAAATCCAGTTAAGAACATTAATAAGTTCCGAATCTTGAAGATAGTTACTTATGCCGACGCTATAAATCATCTGCTGGGGTGAAATATCGATTTGATGGTAGCCTTGAGATAGTAAAAGGATGTTATCTTGAATAAAGGTTAAAAAATCAATAAATCCTAGTTTTCGTGCCAAATTAGCAGCAGATGATAAATACCGATAATTCATATCAATGCAAGTAACATAAACATTTGGTGATTTATGGTTCAGATAGAAGTCTAAAATTTCACTAGCAGAACCACTAGCTAAGTTAGTGATTGGCATCAGAGCATCAGAAGTCCAATTAGAAGCTAGTCTTTTAATCGTGGCAGAAATAATAACACCTCTATTTTTTAAAGCTAAGCAAGAAGGCATCGAACGAATCCACCGATCTATATAAATTCCTAAGTGTCCATCCCCTTCAGGCTCATTGTGAGATAATAGCTCAATTATGTAAAAATCAATATAAGAATCTCCAGCATAGCTTTGGGGTTTACGAAATGCAGAATCAATTAAACTACTGAGCATAAAAATTGAAAAAGTTTCTCGAAAAAAATAAGTACCGATCGCTTTTTCGATTTCTTGGTTTTGAATGATATATTCTCTTAAAGAGCTAAAGATAAGATTGCAAGCATTAGAAATTGAATGTTGTGCTTCTTCTGAATTAATTTTATTAGCGCGTAAAGATTGCTCGATTTCTACTAAATTATCTTTAAATAATTCTACTTCGCTAATTAATTCTGCTGGAATATTATCTTGTCCCAGATAACCAGTTCTTTTAGTATGAAATTCAGTTTGAAAGCTCACTTTGTTGAGAAGAGATGATACTAATGAAGAAGTTTCTCGCAAACGATGGGATAAATTGCTCGCGATAGATTGATAAAAACGAGCAGATAAACCAGGAATAGAAACGAGTAAAGAGTAGAGAGTAGTATTTTCAAGCATAAATACTTCGACTTCTTCTTCTGCAATAATTGTTGCACTTGTAGGAGTATCTTCAAGGAAAGACATTTCCCCAAAAATATCTCCAGGAAATAAAAAAGAGATGGCAACTCCTTTTCCTAAAGAAGAATGTTCTACTCTCGCGCTTCCTTTACGAAGAATATATATTGCTGTCGAAAGAAGTCCTTCTTCTAGAATATTAGTATTTTTTTGATAGATAGTAATCTGAGCTTTCTCTAGTAATAGTTGATAATCATCATCGGTAAGAAATTTTAATTTATTATGCATGGCTCGCTTTTTGACAATCTACAATACTGGGACGTTCTAGTTTAGGGGTAAAAAGAGATTTTAAGAGGGTTTGTCGAGCTTCGGGGGTTTCCAAAGCCATATTCCAAAGACTTTCGTAAAAGAAAAAGGATACTCCAGCCAAATTACGATCGCGTGTGGCTTTAACTTGTTGTTTAATTTGAGCTAGACTTACCCAACGACCTCTTAAACCAGATAAAATGCCAATCCCTACAGGAATATGATTACTAGCCGTAATTACTTCTGGTTGGTTTAATTCTTGAACAAAGCTATCTAAATCTTGACGATATACTTGGATAATTAATTCTTCAATTAATCCTGCTTGTTCCCATTGATGCCAATCCAACAAAAACGATTCGAGAGAAAATTTGTGTGGGTTAGGAGATAAAGATACGATTGCATTGGGATTAGCTTGTTTGATCGCTTGAAACAATTGTTTCATATAAGCAGTAATTTTATCTGCTCGCCAACGAATCCATTCTGCGTCGTTAGGATCGTTTGGTGGAGATTTACCATCGTGTTCCTGTTGATAAAGCTTTACAGTAACTTGGTCGTAACCCAACTCGGCAGGATAGCCAAAGTGATCGTCTAGTTGGATGCCATCTACATCATAATTACTGACAATTTCAACGATTAAATCAGTAATAAATTGTTGGACTTCTGAATTTAAAGGATTAAGCCAAACTCGTTGATGAACTTTGCCTTCCCACCAAATTGTACTACCATCATACCGTTGAGTAAGCCATTGAGGATGTTGTTTGGCTAACTCTGAATCAGCGGGTGCCATAAAACCAAATTCAAACCAAGGAATAACGGACATTTTTTGTTGATGTCCCTGTTCGATGATTTCTTGTAGCACGTCTCTTCCTTGTAATTCTTCTTGAGGATCGAGAGAATATCCAGTGATTTTTTGGGCAACTGTTGAAGGATAAAGAGTATAACCCCAATTCCAAACGGTAGGATAAAGAGTATTAAAGTTTGATTTGGCTAATTGAGCGATCGCTTGAGTAGTGGTTTGGGGAGAAAAGAGAACATCGCTATCTATATTGGTTAGCCAAACTCCTCTCAATTCTCTGGAAGTTCGGTCAAAATTACAAGCTTGAGTTGAACTAATGGGAAAAGAATAACTAATGAGAGGGAAAAAAGTGGTCAGAAGTAAACTTAAAGTAAAGAGTGGTAATAACCAATATTGATGAATTAATTTCCTCTTAAACTTTAAAATTTTGTCTGCATGGAAACTAATTAACCAGCCGACAGAATATTTCATATTGCCTACGCTAATCTCGGTAATTTTAAACACCGCGATTATAACTATAACTTTCCCTAGAAAGTAATTAGTTTAAAGTAAATTTTGTGATGCAATTTGGTGGCTATGTTAATTCGGAATGCTGTCGAAACCGATTTATCAACTATTGTGACTATTTATAATGATTCTATTCCTGGTCGCCTGGCTACCGCAGATCTCAATCCCGTAACCAAAGAAAGCCGAATTGCTTGGTTTCATAACCGTGATACTAATCGTCCTATTTGGGTAGTAGAAAAAGATAAAGTTGTGGTTGGTTGGCTAAGTTTTCAGCCGTTTTACGGTCGTCCTGCTTACCATGCAACTGCGGAAATTAGTATTTATGTGAGTCCTTCTCATCAACGTCAAGGAATTGCTCAAAGTTTATTACAAAAAGCGATCGCGCATAGTCCTCAATTAAAGCTAAAAAGGCTACTTGCTTTTATTTTTGCTCATAATCAACCAAGTTTAAATTTATTTAATAAATATCAGTTTGAACAATGGGGTTATCTTCCTGGAGTTGCAACCCTCGATCTCATTGAGAGAGATTTAATTATTTTGGGACGTTATGTTACTTAAATAACTAATTAAATTCCTGAAATATTTCATGTTTGCCAACAAATTTACCTAGCCCACCCCAATCCCAATGTTGGCATTATTTTAAATCATTAATTAACCAATTCTGAATTAAATTCATTAAAAGAACGACGTTTTAATTCAACTGATTCTGAACGAGGTAATAAATCAAATATCTCACGAAACACATCATCCACTTCTTCAAACTTCACTTGTCCTTTGCCATTAAAAACTACTTTGCCATCAGCATCAAGCAAAACAGTTTGAGGAACTACGCCTTCATAATAATAAGCAGGCTCTTCGGGAGTAGGACGAGAGTTTAGTGGTAGAGAATCAACGCTAACTGGAATAAAACTAGCTGCACGTCCATAAAAATCGTGTAAACGAGTCACAACAATTGAAAATTCCTTACAATCACGACTGTCATCGAGATAATAGACCAAAAAAGTTGGTTTTTTCCTTTGCAAAGATTCTGCTAACTCAAAGCGAGGAGGAACGATAGAACCATTACCAGCAAATAAAACAAAAATATTGCCATCGTATTTATCGTCATTAATTCCTGCGATCGCTGGATTGTTCCAACCGATGATGCAACTGGTAATTAGCAACAAACAAATCAAGCTAGACAGACATAATTGTTTCCAGTTGATCTTAAATAAAGCTTTTAAGGGGTTTAATCGAACAAAAATCATGCTCAAGCCAGCTCAAGATAATTATTTTAGTGATCAGATGTTTATTATCCCCTGTAAGTTAGTTGATCTAACCATCAAAATTAGCTAACTATTAATAAAATAAACCAATTACTTTAGTATTGCTCAGAAACAGAGTGAGACAAGATAGTAAAACTAGCCAAACCAAAACCCAATCCATTCCCTTAAAATCCAAGCTAGCTAACACTTACTATAGTCTTTTGGATTTGCATCCTTCAGCCTCAATGCTGGAAATTAGACGAAGTTACCGAACATTAAGTAAAACCTATCATCCAGACACAACGATCCTTCCTCCAGAATTAGCCAAAGCCAAATTTCAGCAACTCAACGAAGCTTATGCAACACTGAGTAGTCCCGAAAAGCGATCGCTTTACGATCTAAAAATTGGTTATTCTCGGCTCAATGTCATTCAAGCACCAACCGAGTGGGAACAATCCTCTCAAAGCAAATGGTCACAAACCGCCTATTTAGATCCTACAGATCGTCCTCTATCTTCAGGAGAAATATTTGTTTTATTCATTCTCGGTTTGACTTTTATTGGTTGTCTGATTTTAGTAATTGCGATCGCTTATCTCCGAGGTGAATCATTCTAGTTTATATTGATGTTTAGAAAATAAGAAACTTTACCATCAATGGAACTTCCTCAATCTGATACTCCGTTATACAATCATCCTTTACCCAAAATAGAACAATGGCTTACTCATCTTGGTTGTCAACAAGACGATGTTAATCTCCATTGTTGGTATGTAGAGCGACCAACTTGGACAGCAGAGATTTGTTTAGAAATAGAAGAATTAACAGTACGTTATCTAGAAAAAGGAGAAAGAGGCAAAGATCTAGTCCGCTCTTTCAAATATTCTCTCTCTCGTGAAGATGTTGAATCGGCAGTCTTTTCTGGACCTTAATCTTCTAATCAAACAATTATTCTAATTTATTTTTCTCTTGAGAAGTAGATGAAGAAAAACGAAACAAACGCTTTAATAAAATTTGCCCTTGAAAACCTAGTTTGCGACTCAAACGAACAGCATCTCGTTCTACCGTAGGAGAAAATTTCGCCTGTAACAGTTCTTTTAATTTATTACTCGTCAGGGGGCGATTGAGAACTCCCTTTTCTGCTAGAGAAATTGAACCAGTTTCTTCAGAAACTACTACACAGATACAGTTTTCTGACTTTTCCGTCATTCCCATCGCTGCCCGATGACGAGTTCCCAATTGTCTAGAAGCAGTTCTTTCTGACAAAGGTAAAATTACAGCAGCAGCGATGATCCGAGAACCACGAATCAAAACGGCTCCATCGTGTAACAAAGTGGTAGTTTGAAAAATAGTTTGCAGCAATTCTTTAGAAACCTCTGCATTCAAATTTACTCCTGGAGAAACAAAATCTTCATTCTCCAATGAACCACTTGTTTCAATCAAAATTAAGGCACCAGTTCGATTTTGAGATAAATCTTTAACTGCATCGACAATTCGGTCAATCACACTATCTGGTTGAGGAATTGGTCGAACCGAAGTTTTAAACAGTTCCAAAAATTCCCCTCTGCCAATTTGTTCGAGAAAACGGCGGAATTGAGACTGGAAAATCACTGCCATAGCTACGGCTGCTCCTAGAACTAATTTTTCTAGCAGAAAACCCAGTAAGCTTAACCCTAGTTTCTTGCTGATGACTGTAGCTAGCATTAGCACAATAAATCCTCTGACCATCCAGAGACTACGACGCTCTCCCTCGCCAATGACTAAGAGAAGGGCATAACTTAGAGCGAGAACTAGGGCAATGTCTATACTGTTGGGTAACCAGGAAGGTATCCAATTAAAGTCAGGAAAAAAACCCGACGACTGCATTATTTTTATTTACTTAGCTACGAAAGGTGGGCGGAAAAGAAGGTGAATTAATTAAGAGGCAACAATAATAACACTTCTCTATTTACTTCAAGCAAAGATAGCCTAGTTGACTACTAATCTTTATCTTTGTCAGAATCTATCAGTCTAGTTGGCAAACAATCTTGCGCGATTAGATTCTGATACGATTCCCGTTGAATAATTAGATTAGCTTCTCCTTGATTGACTAAAATTGCTGCTGATCTACCAATGCGATTGTAATTGGAAGCCATGCTGTAATTGTATGCCCCTGTACTGGTTACTACCAAGATATCTCCTGATTCCGTTTTTGGCAGTAAAGTATCTTTGATTACTATGTCTCCAGATTCGCAATGTTTTCCTGCGACAGTGACTGTTTCTGTTAATTTAGCAGACATGCGATTAGCAATTACGGCTCGATAAACAGATTGATAAGTGATGGGGCGAGGATTATCAGACATTCCACCATCAACTGCAATATAAGTGCGAATTTCTGGAATTTCTTTGCGACTGCCAACGGTATAGGCAGTAACACACGCAGAACCAATTAGCGATCGCCCTGGTTCAGCAATTAATTTTGGTAAAGGTAATTGACGATTTTGACAAGCTGATTCTATGGCACTAGCAACAGCTTGAACCCATTCTTCAATAGTTGGTGGATCGTCAGCTTCGGTATAACAAATTCCTAAACCACCGCCGACATTTAATTCTTGAATTGGTAAACCATATTCCTGTGCCTTTTGCAGCCATTCTACTAAAACTTCTGCTAAATCTTGATGTGGTTGACGCTCAAAAATTTGGGAGCCAATATGAGCATGCAAACCGATACAATTTAAAGACGGTTGTTGACTTACATAGCTCAAGACTTCAGGAATTTGATTAGGGTCAAAACCAAATTTACTATCCAAATGACCAGTACGAATATATTCATGAGTATGACATTCGATCCCAGGGGTCAAACGGAGCATAACTCTGACTGGTTTATGACTATTTTGAGCAGATATTTCCGCTAAAGTAGTTAATTCTAGCCAATTATCAATAATGATCGTGCAATCACTTTCAATCGCAAATGTTAATTCTTCAATCGATTTATTATTACCGTGAAAGTAAATTTTATTTCCTTTGACCCCAGCTTTTAAAGTAGTGTATAGTTCACCACCAGAAACAACATCAAAACCTAGTCCTTCGCTGTCAATAATTCGGCAAAGAGCCAAGCAACTCCAAGCTTTAGAAGCATAGATAACTTGAGATTCTCCAGAATAATAATTGAGAAAACTATCGCGATACTGACGACAAGCTGTTCTAAGCGTAAATTCGTCGACAATGTAAAGTGGAGAACCATATTGTTTGACTAACTCAGTTAGATCGCAACCACCGATTTCTAGACAGTCATTGCCATTAACTTTAGCAGTTAGAGGTAATAATTGTTGATTAGGAGAGGGTGGATGATTAAAATCTGTAATGTTTGGTAAGTATTTGTGTCCAGAATTTTGTAAGCTGGAATCGGTTGATAGCATAATCTAATTTGTTTTAGTCGACTGATTTAATTTATTTAAGGACAATAGTTAGACACAAAAAGTCTGTCTTTACTTAGTTTACAATTAGATATTGTGAAATTTTTGATAATTCATTTAGCAAACGAGCAACAATTAACAGAAATTATTAAAATTGACCAATTGTGCTTTGGGGGTTTGTGGAGTAGAGACGGTTATCTAAGAGAAATGAATAGCCCCAATAGCAGTTTATTGACTCTTTCGGTAGAAGAAATTGAAGCCTCTGATAATAATTTAACTTCGGATACCTCACCAAAAAATGATCTATCCGAGCAAAAGCCAAACCAAAAAAATCAACTCATTGGCATCGGTTGTTTTTGGGCAATTTTAGAAGAAGCTCATATTACTCTGCTTGGTATTAATCCCAATTATCAAAGGCAAGGATTAGGAAAATTATTGCTTTATGCTTTGCTTCAGCAGGCAATTGAGCGTAAACTAGAAAGGGCAACCCTAGAAGTTAGAGCTGGTAATCAAGCTGCAATTAACTTATACGAAAAGTTTGGCTTTCGCCTGGCTGGCAGACGTAAAAAATATTATCCACGAACTGGAGAAGACGCTCTAATTTTATGGCGTGGAGGGCTTGCCGAACCACAATTTAAAAAGGATTTAAGCAACTGGAAAAGAGAAATATATAATCGTCTAGCTAGTGAATATGTCTTAGAGGAGCAAAATAATTAAATTAAAGTTAAAAAAATAAACTATAAATTTTTTTTCTGATGCTGTCTCAGATAAAACAGCCATATCTTTCTGCTGTGTTAAAATCAGCATACACGGGCAAGCAGCAGGTGATGGATATAGGTCATGTTTGAACGCTTCACAGAAAAAGCTATTAAAGTAATTATGTTAGCCCAGGAGGAAGCACGCCGACTGGGGCATAATTTCGTAGGCACAGAACAGATTCTTCTCGGTTTAATCGGTGAAGGAACTGGAGTCGCTGCCAAAGTTCTTAAATCTATGGGCGTTAACCTGAAAGACGCTCGGATTGAAGTAGAAAAAATAATTGGTCGCGGTTCGGGTTTTGTGGCGGTGGAAATTCCTTTCACTCCTAGAGCCAAGAGAGTTCTTGAACTTTCCCTAGAAGAAGCTCGTCAATTAGGACACAATTACATCGGTACAGAACACCTTCTACTCGGTTTAATTCGCGAAGGTGAAGGGGTGGCTGCCAGAGTATTGGAAAATTTGGGTGTGGATTTATCCAAAGTTCGCACTCAGGTGATTAGAATGCTAGGAGAAACCGCCGAAGTAGCAGCAGGTTCTGGTACTCCGGGTAGAAATAAAACTCCTACCCTTGATGAATTTGGTTCTAATCTGACTCAAATGGCATCGGAAGGTAAACTCGATCCTGTAGTTGGTAGACAAAAGGAAATCGAGCGAGTTATCCAGATTTTGGGTCGTCGGACGAAAAATAACCCTGTTTTAATCGGTGAACCTGGAGTAGGTAAAACTGCGATCGCGGAAGGTTTAGCCCAACGGATTGCGAACAAAGATGTTCCAGATATTCTCGAAGACAAACGAGTAGTAACTCTTGATATTGGTTTGTTAGTAGCAGGTACTAAATATCGGGGTGAGTTTGAAGAACGACTCAAGAAGATTATGGATGAAATTCGTCAGGCTGGAAATGTGATTCTGGTGATTGACGAGGTTCATACTTTAATTGGTGCTGGTGCAGCCGAAGGAGCAATCGACGCAGCTAATATCTTGAAACCAGCTTTGGCTAGAGGTGAATTGCAGTGTATTGGTGCAACGACCCTTGATGAATACCGTAAGCATATCGAACGAGATGCAGCCCTAGAACGTCGTTTCCAACCTGTGATGGTAGGTGAACCAACCGTAGATGAAACAATTGAAATTTTGTACGGTTTGCGAGAACGTTACGAACAACATCATAAATTGAAAATTTTAGATGAGGCTTTAGAAGCAGCAGCTAAACTATCTGACCGTTACATCAGCGATCGCTATTTACCTGATAAAGCGATTGACTTGATCGATGAAGCTGGTTCTCGTGTACGTCTGATTAATTCTCAACTTCCCCCCGCAGCTAAAGAATTAGATAAAGAATTGCGGGAAGTTCTCAAACAAAAAGACGATGCGGTAAGAGCGCAAGATTTTGATCGTGCAGGAGAATTGCGCGATCGCGAAATGGAAATCAAAGAAGAAATTCGTTCGATTGCCTCTAATAAGAAAACCGACGAAGACGGTGGAGATGAACCTGTAGTTGATGCAGAAGAAATCGCTCACATTGTCGCTTCTTGGACTGGTGTACCAGTTAACAAGATTACCGAATCGGAATCTGAAAAGCTGTTGCACATGGAAGATACTTTGCATCAGCGTATTATTGGTCAAGAAGATGCTGTTAAAGCTATTTCGAGAGCCATTCGTCGGGCTAGAGTTGGTCTAAAAAATCCCAACCGTCCGATTGCGAGCTTTGTCTTTTCTGGTCCTACTGGCGTTGGTAAAACAGAGTTAACTAAAGCCTTAGCTACCTATTTCTTTGGTTCGGAAGAAGCCATGATCCGATTAGATATGTCGGAATATATGGAACGTCATACCGTTTCCAAATTAATCGGTTCTCCTCCTGGATATGTGGGCTATAACGAAGGCGGTCAATTAACTGAAGCTGTTCGCCGTCGTCCTTATACAGTCGTGCTATTTGATGAAATTGAAAAAGCACACCCAGACATCTTCAATATGCTGTTACAAATTCTAGAAGATGGTCGCCTCACTGATGCCAAAGGAAGAACGGTAGACTTCAAGAATACGCTGATTATTCTGACTTCCAACATCGGTTCTAAAGTAATTGAAAAAGGAGGCGGTGGTTTAGGATTTGAGTTTGCTGACGACCAAGCTGAATCTCAATACAACCGTATTCGTTCTTTAGTTAATGAAGAATTGAAGAACTACTTCCGTCCAGAATTCCTCAACCGCTTGGATGAAATCATTGTCTTCCGTCAGTTGAACAAAAACGAAGTCAAAGAAATTTCCGATCTTCTACTCAAGGAAGTATTTACTCGTCTGACAGAACAAGACATTACCTTGGAAGTGACGGAGAAATTCAAGGAGCGTTTAGTAGAAGAAGGCTATAATCCTGCTTATGGTGCGCGTCCTCTTCGTCGAGCAATCATGCGTCTGTTGGAAGATGTACTTGCGGAAGAAATTCTTTCTGGTCGTTTAGGGGAAGGAGATATTGCACAAGTAGATATTGATGAGGAAGGCAAAGTTAAAATTATTCCTCAAGCTAGAGAGCAAGAATTGTTACCTTCTTCTTAAGTAACAAAACTGCCCTTGTCAATTAAGCAAAATAGGTTAAAAATCTGATGGTAGGGAAACTCAAAATTCTCTACCTTTTTTTTATTTCATAAAAATAGAATGACTTAACCAAAATAATTAATTATTGTTGAATCAATCATAAAATTTGCCTAATGACGCTCAATCAACCTTTAAAAATATTAATTAGTAATGATGATGGGATTTTTGCCCTTGGCGTTCGTACTCTTGCCAATACTTTAGCAGCAGCAGGTCATAAAATTACTGTAGTTTGTCCAGATAGAGAACGTTCGGCAACGGGACACGGACTGACTTTACATCAACCAATTCGCGCAGAACCAGTTAATTCAATCTTTCACGATGATGTAATTGCTTGGTCATGTTCGGGTACTCCTGCTGATTGTGTTAAGTTTGCCCTTAGTGCAGTGTTGGATAGTCGTCCCGATTTTGTTCTTTCTGGAATTAATCATGGTCCCAACTTGGGTACTGATGTATTATATTCGGGGACTGTTTCGGCAGCGATGGAAGGAACGTTGGAAGGTATTCCTAGTCTGGCATTGAGTTTAGTTAGTTTTACGAGTCATGAGTTTCAACCCGCAGCAAATTTTGCTTTAAAGTTGGTTCAACAGCTAGCAATAGATCGATTACCTCAAGCTACTTTACTTAGTATTAATATTCCTGCTGTACCAGAAGAGGAACTAGTAGGAGTAATGGTTACTCGTCAAGGTTTACGTCGTTATATTGAGAAATTTGAAAAAAGACTCGATCCTCGTGGCAAAAATTATTATTGGTTAATAGGCGAAATTATTGAAGACATCGAACAGCCTGAAGATAGTAGCTTACCCCCTCATATTATGACTGATGTGCAAGCAATTCGCGATCGCTATATTACTATTACTCCTCTACGATATAACCTTACCGATAGTATGATTGCTCAACATCTTTACAATCTTAATTGGTTTTCCGAACCGAAAGGCGATCGCTAAAACAAACAAGCTGCTTCGACTTCGTGAAGCCGTAAAATGATATTCTGTTGTTTACAGTCATCGGTACATTACTCTAGAAAAGAAGTAATTACGATGAACGCCTTCTGTAGTGACAATATCTAGACTCTCATTGAAGAGTTTTTAGTTTAACCAATCTCGATTAGAACCTATTACATCTTTAAATCATGTCTTCGTCTAAATTTGAACAGGAACACGAGCAGTATGAAGAAGAATTAGTCACTCTGATTGATTCAGACGGACGTACTTTGCTTTGTTATATTGAACAATATCTTGAATACGAGGGCATGACTTATTTACTTTTAATGCCTGTAGATATTCCGATTGTAATGATGAGTTGGGATGAGGAAGAGGAAGAAGAAGATTTAGTCGAAGCAGAGATGATAGAAGATGGAGAAGAAATTGAAGCCATTTTTGCTGATGCCAAAGCAGTATTAGCCGAACAAAATCTTACTCTAAAACATACAGCTTATACTCTGACTGCAACGGGAGAACTACCTCCTATTGATGAAGAACAAGTTTTAACCTTAAATCTTGAGGAAGAAGATAGTCAGTTAGAACCAGAGGAGTTACAATTTTTAGCTAGTTTTTATCACGCTAACCAAAAATATTCTATTTACACTCCCTTAACACCCTTATTGTTTTTTGCGAGATACAATCTGGACAATGAATTAGAATTAGTTTCCCCAGATGCCGAAGAGTTTCAACCAATTCTGGAGGAATTATTAGCAGACGAACCAGAGTAAATAATGAAATATCCTAAAAAAAAACTAAAATTCCTCAAATCTTTGGGTTATTAATCCTAACAACTGGCATTGGCATTGGACTAGGATGGTTTTGGTGGCGATCGCAGATCGCTCCAATAACAACTCAACAACAAAATAATTCTTCTCTGCAACCCATTCAGTTTACAGTTTCTCCAGGTACGGCTGGACAACAAATCGGTCAACAGTTAGTAAAAGCTGGTTTGATTAACTCGCCAGAAGCGTGGAAACTGTGGGTGTGGTGGCAACAAAAACAAGATCCTACTGGTGGTTTTAAAGCAGGTACTTATTTACTGTCTCCTCAAGATGATTTACCTGCGATCGCACTTAAGATCTGGCGTGGAGAATTGATGCAAACTAAGTTTACCATTCCTGAAGGTTGGTCAATTCAACAGATGGGGAACTATTTTGAATCTCTTGGTTATTTTAGTGCTGAAGATTTTGTTAATGCTGCCAGTCAAATTCCTTACGATCAGTATCCTTGGTTACCTCCGAATTTACCGCATCTAGAAGGATTTTTGTATCCCGATACTTATAAAATTAGTAGCGATCGTATTAGTAATCCTCAAGATATGATTAAGGTAATGTTGGATCAATTCCAACAGATTGCTCTTCCTATCTACCAAGAAAATCAAGGAAAAACTAATCTTAGTTTACTAGAGTGGGTTACTCTTGCCAGTATTGTTGAAAAAGAAGCAGTAGTCAAAGACGAACGGGGTTTAATTGCTGGGGTATTTATCCAAAGGCTGAAACGTGGCATGACATTAGGTTCCGATCCGACTGTTGAATATGGTTTGGGAATTAAACAAACTGCGGATCGTCCCCTTACCTTTGCGGAAGTAGCAACTCCTTCTCCTTATAATACTTATATTAATGCTGGTTTACCTCCTACCCCGATCGCTAGTCCAGGAATTGCTAGTTTGGAAGCGACTCTTAAGCCTGAAAGTACAGAATATTTATATTTTGTAGCTCGTTACGATGGCACTCATATTTTTAGCAAAACTCTAGGCGAACACGAGGCTGCTACCAAAAAAATTCGCAATCAAAGACAAAATCAACTTTAGGATTAATTAAACTCCTCGCTCATAAGGCGATCGCTTAATTTCGCCCTCACTATAACCTAAATCATACATACTGGCAGCTTGCGGATTGTGTTCGGGAGCTTGTTTTGGTTTTTTCGCCCAGGCATCTGCTTTACCTTGATTAAACCAATCTTCGTCAGTCAAATAAGAAGTAGAAGAGTTATTCATCGGTCGCTCTCTTAAAAAAACTTGCTTTTGACTTGTAAATTTCGACCTAAAAAAAATATTTTTGATTGGCAATATTTTGACTAACAAATTTTTGATCAAAAATACAAATTAACCAACTTATAAATTAAAGATAAAAAAATCTTCAAAATAATGCACTACCTTTTTAGATAATTTAATATTTTTTTTGACAGTTTTTTTTTGAGAAAAATATATAAAACTTTTTTGATTAATAATTGAGTTATTTGGGCAAATCCTGCTTAGTTATAGCAACCGAATTATAAGGAAGGACAAGGTATTTAACGTAGGGGCAGTTCAGTCTTACAGAATTTATGTGTTTTCACATTTCTTCGACGGCTATATTATTAAAAGCTAAAATATATCGAATCTCGGAGAAGTTAAGTATATACTCACAGTTAAATCAGAATTGAACAATTAAATTACAACTTAATCAATTTTATTGCTACATCATCAATTAATACTACTCAACTATGATTTCTCTCAATCATCGTACTAAAATTGTTGCGACCATTGGGCCAGCGAGTAACTCTCCAGAAATAATCAAACAAATGATTGAAGCTGGGATGAGTGTAGCAAGATTAAACTTTTCCCATGGCACTTATGAAGATCATGCTAAAACGGTTCATTTATTACGTTCGGTAGCAGAAGATTTAGATACGCCAATTACTTTATTACAAGATTTACAAGGACCAAAAATTCGAGTTGGTTATTTACCTAATGGCGCGATCGCTTTAGATAAAGGAGGTATTCTAAATTTAGTACCTCTTTTGGCATTTGATTCTCAACCCGATACTATTCCGATAGACTATCCTGATCTAGCAGAAGAAGCCGAAATAGGCACAAAAATTTTGCTCGATGACGGTTTATTAGAATTAACTGTCGTATCTATTGAAGGAAATACAGTTCAATGTCAGGTAGTAGAAGGAGGCAAGCTTAAAAGTCGTAAAGGGATAAATTTACCTAATCTTAACCTTCAGCTACCATCTTTGACCGAAAAAGATAAACAAGATTTAGAATTTGGCATTTCTCAAGGAATAGATATTGTCGCTTTAAGTTTTGTACGCCGTGCAGAAGATATTAAAACTCTCAAACAATTATTAACAGAAAAAGGTTCGGATCTTCCCGTCATTGCCAAGATTGAAAAACCTCAAGCCATTGACAACTTAGAAGAAATTCTCGATCAATGCAATGGTTTAATGGTAGCGCGAGGCGACTTAGGCGTAGAAATGCGTCCTGAAAAAGTACCGATGCTGCAAAAAGAAATTATTCGTCAATGTAATTTAAGAAATATCCCTGTCATTACTGCTACTCAGATGCTGGAAAGCATGATTAACAATCCTTATCCTACTCGCGCTGAAGCGAGTGATGTTGCCAATGCGATTATTGATGGTACAGATGCAGTAATGCTTTCTGGAGAGTCGGCAATAGGAAATTATCCTATTAAAGCAGTAGAAATGTTAGCGCGGATTGCGATAGATGTTGAACCAGAAATTAAATTTGTTAACAATCCTCCTGCTAGCAATGATGAAACTCATGCTTTGAGTGAAGCACTGAATGCCATTGATTCTATTTTAGATTTACGTTGTATTGTAACTTTTACCAGTAGTGGTTATACAGCTTTACTTGCTTCTGGAGAACGACCCCAAGCACCCGTAGTTGCTTTTACTCCTAATCTTGAAGTTTATCATCGTCTCAATTTAATTTGGGGAGTCAAACCAATTTTATTAGATCGGGAAGTGATTACATTTGAAGAATTGGTTACCCAAGCTGAAACTCTACTTTTGCAACGGAATTTAGTTGTACCAGGAGATCGCATTTTGATTATGGGTGGGATTCCAACTCAAATTGCGGGAGGTACTAATTTTCTGAAGATTCATACGATTAAGTAATAAGTAATAGGCATTGGTAACAAGCTAAGAAAAGGTACAATCTGTCAAGTACTTCACTAATATTGTTAGGTTTAAGTTATTTGTGGACTGGTTCAATTAACGGTATTAAGCTTCGATTGTGGGCAACCTGGCTTTTTTATGTAATTTTAATTGACTTAGCTGATCAAGTTGGCGAACAACTAGCTGTGCCATTTGAGTCGATTTCTGTCGAAATGGTTTTTCGTGGCATTGCTCATTTTACTCAGGCATTAAATCGGGGAATTGCTACTAATTTAGTTGCTTATTTGACCGCACCAGAGAATCGAGATTTAGGGATAGTCAAACCTTCTCGCCCAAAACGAATTAAACCACCCCTTAATTTCTCTCCTTTTCCCTCTTGACATCAGGGATTTAAGCTTAACTTGTCACCAATGCTTATTACCTATTACTTAAACTAATCACTGTCCCAAAAATAATTTATAGACAGGATTTTGACTTTCATCCCAATAGCGATAACCGATGGTATCTAAAAAAGCTTGCCACTCCAACATTTCTTCAGGAGGAACTTGGATACCCATTGCAATTTTGCCGTAATCTGCACCATTATTGCGATAGTGAAATAAACTAATATTCCAATTAGGATTCATAGAATTGAGAAATCGGATCAATGCGCCTGGACGTTCGGGAAACTCAAACTGATAAAGCAATTCATATTTCGCTAAAGGCGATCGCCCTCCAACCATATGACGCAAGTGTAACTTAGTCAATTCATCGTCAGTTAAATCAATTGTACTAAAGCCCGATTGCTCCAAAGTTGCTCTAATCAGATCTGCATCAGCACGATTTTGAATTTGAATTCCGACAAAAAAGTGGGCTTGCTTAGCATCTGCAATGCGATAGTTAAATTCCGTTAAATTGTGTTTGCCCAAACACTGACAAAACTTACGAAAACTGCCTCTTTCTTCAGGAATTGTTACTGCAAAGATCGCTTCTCTTCTTTCTCCTAATTCTGCTCTTTCTGCCACAAAACGAAGACGATCAAAGTTCATATTTGCTCCGCAAGCAACAGCAACCAAAGTTTTGCCGACAATTCCTTCTCTTTCTACATAAGCTTTCGCTCCCGCGATCGCTAAAGCTCCCGCAGGTTCTAAAATGGATCTGGTATCCTCAAAAACATCCTTAATCGCAGCACAAGTATCATCAGTATTGACCAGAATAATTTCGTCAACATATTTTTGACAGAGACGAAAAGTTTCTGCGCCTACTTCCCTTACTGCTACCCCATCAGCAAACAATCCTACTTGTGACAAACGTACTCTTTTACCTGTTTTTAAGGATTGATACATCGCATCAGCATCAACTGGTTCGACCCCAATAATCTTGATTTCGGGGCGTAATCGTTTAATATAAGCTGCAATTCCCGAAATTAAACCACCGCCTCCAATCGCTACAAAAATCGCATCAATTGGCTGTTGATATTGCCGTAAAATCTCCATCCCAATTGTTCCCTGTCCCGCAATCACATCAGGATCGTCAAAGGGATGAATAAAAGTTAAATGTTTTTCTGCCTCTAGTTGACGAGCGTAGGCACAAGCATCATCATAAGTATCCCCGTGTAAAACTACTTGTCCGCCTCTGGCTGCCACTGCATCTACTTTTACTTGCGGTGTCGTCACAGGCATAACAATAATAGCTGTAGTTCCCAGCTTACTAGCAGCCAAGGCTACTCCTTGAGCATGATTTCCTGCCGAAGCTGCGATTACTCCCTGCGCTAAGACATCGGGAGATAATTGCGCCATTTTATTGTAAGCTCCCCGCAGTTTGAAGGAAAACACCGATTGCATATCTTCTCTTTTAAGCAGAAGTTTGTTTTGCAATCT
Organism: Stanieria sp. NIES-3757; assembly: GCA_002355455.1. Lineage (NCBI taxonomy): Bacteria > Bacillati > Cyanobacteriota > Cyanophyceae > Pleurocapsales > Dermocarpellaceae > Stanieria > Stanieria sp. NIES-3757. Next base: position 5,296,935 of record AP017375.1, on the reverse strand, counting down.
CGCGGAAAGATTAGGTGCATATTCCAACGGAGATTCTTGGGCGACATCGTAGACGCGAGCAGTTAAAATTTTCTCCAAGTAGTCGGAGTTCATTGGCGGAGCAGGTGAGGATTACAAAATATTAATAGACTGTTATTTTACTATAAGTTAATATAATTTTTTACTAATTTTTATTGGCAATGAAGCAGTGCCAGACTTGGGTATGATTAGTATTGAGGGAAGTGAGACTGCCAAATAAATTGAACTAAGATACTTCTCAAAATCCTTAAGAGATAAAAACTCAACCCCAATAAAAAATATTGAGGTTTTTCTGCTCAAAGTGAAGGCAAGCTTTGGTTAGTTATTTAGTTTTATTGTTGTGTTGATACTAAGAGATTTTTAGAGTCAAACTTTAAACGCCAAAGGATTTACCACAACCACAAGTTTGTGCTGCATTAGGATTAGTAAATTGAAAACCACCGCCAATCATCGCGTTACTGTAATCAAGTACCAAACCGTAGAGATACAATAGACTTTTGGGATCGCAGACAATTTTAAAGCCTTCGTAGTCAAATACTTCATCATTATCCCGAATTTGATTTGGTTCTTCAAAGTCCATCATATAAGACATTCCCGAACAACCACCCTGACGTACTCCGACTCTTAAGCAAAGTTCTTTATTTCCTTGTTGTTCCCTCAGCATTTTGATGTGTTTAAGGGCTGCATCAGTTAATTGAATTCCTGTTTGAGGGTTTTGAGTTGCTTGTGTCATTGATGTTGATGTCCTTCTTTAAATCTAGTGGTGTTAGAGTAGATTGAGCTAAGAAAGTATTGAAGTTGAGTTATTATACTCGCTTGAGTTTTAAGTTTTTTAAAGTATTAAAACAGCGATTTACTTTTTTATTGTAGTTTAAATGCTAAACAAAATAGATTTACTCTAGCTACAATTACTGATTGGAAATCGCAATCGCAACTTTTAAGAGAATTTTAGTTATCAAGATTTTGAGTTTTAAATATCTTGAATAAATTTTAAATTTCAATCCAATATATTGATACAAATTTATACCTAACTTGGTAAACGGTAGAGATTAATCTAAGAATTTTTTTGAGTTTAGATAAATTATAGATTTTTCAATATTGTTTATTATTAATAAATTCGCAATAGCTCGGCAAATTCTAAAGATAACAACTTGAAACGCAAACATCAATAAAAGTTTTTTAAAATTTTAGTAACGACAACATTAAAAAAATAGAAAAATTAGCTCAATTAAGTTTAATTAATCCAAGCAATGGTATGTTCAAGTTTATCTCTTTTGACCTCTGTATAAACGCAATATATTACATCTTTCATGACCGCTCAAATCAAAGTATAAATACTCAATAACACTTAGTATTCATAGGGAGATCGAGATATTTAAGGAGAAATCCTCAACCTCCCTTCACAAAAATGCTATTGCTCTAAACTATCTATACTTAACGGTACTAAATCCCCATAAATAGTAAAGCCTAAAAACATTGGTTCTTTTTCTTGAATTAACTTGCCAGTCAACGCACAACTTTCATCCTTACGTGCTGTGGCTTCTACAGTAGCGCGAATATCAGAACGAACAAATTGAGGTCGATAATCTCCAGATTTTTGATGAACATAGTTCCACAAAATATCTCTGATCAAAGCTTGATAGCCTTGATTTCCAGATAATTCTTTGAGTTTGTCTTTGAGAGTTTTTTCTAAACGGATGCTGGTAACTTCCATTTCAGTAGTAGATGTACGAGTTAGGGTGCGCATAATTTTTTTCCTCTAAGTACTAGACAGACGGGTAATACAAGTGTAGTATTAAAAAGACCCTTTGAACACTACTGAAAAAAATCTTCGATGTTACTGATGACACTCTCTACTTTAGCACTAACAAATTCTTGCCAGGGCGATCGCTCTGAGGCAGGCAATGGTAGAGTGTGTCAGTTGATGATTTTCCATGACAATCAAGCATATTTGCCGAGATTTAGCCCTATAGAAAATTGGGAAGATCATTTTCAGACCAATTATAGTAACAACAAAAGCAATCTAGAGTCACGACTAATTCCAACTAGGGGGAGGTGCAGTAATCCCATCACTGTACCAGAATAAGCCAAACAGCTTAATCTTAATGCCATACCCCCGCCCCGATCTAGGAAGCGGGTTTTTTTTTAGATTTAGCTTACTGGGGTCATTTTAATTAAGCATGACTAAATGTCATCTAGGACAATGGAAACTTTAACGCCATCGGTAATAGTCTTCTCGAAAAACTATTTACCTTTAAATCGAATTAATTTAAAAAGAGCTATTACATTATTAGTCACGGGTAAAGCTGAACCTATCGATTTGGCATCAGATGTAATTTGGGAAATCCGTTCTCCCAACTTAATTGTGCAAGTACCAGCTTACATTCGTTTATATAATGCACCAGAAAGAGCTTGGCGAATACCGAGTGTTTCACGAAAAGAAATCTTCCGACGTGATAGATATCAATGCCAATATTGCTCAAATAAGAAAGATTTAACTATAGACCATATTATTCCTCTTTCTAAAGGAGGAAGAAATACTTGGGACAACTTAGTAACAGCTTGCACAGCTTGTAACTCTCGTAAGGGAGATTGCACTCCTGAACAGGTAGGAATGAAGTTGAAAACCAAGCCTAAACCACCGATGTATCCTTTGTTGACTTTTACAGATAATTTCTGGAAAAAAACAGGATTTGGACTAGGTGCATAAATACTCTTACTGAATTTTTACAGGGAGATAGAAAGCTGATGTTAAAACTTACATATACAGAAAAAGGCTTCTATTTAGAATTATTAACTGATTTATTAGAAGAATGGCTCGCTAACAGAGTGCTGCTTTGTCTGCGTGCAGCTACTAGCATTTATGTTGAACCTAGTACCGCTTCTTTTTTGCTACCTGCCAATTCAAGTTGTCTAAAGGAGTTAAAAGCATTACAACAAGACAATGACGAAATTCTGGAATTGATTGATAGCGATCCCGAAGATATCTGCTCCGCAGACCGCGATAATCTAGAGATTAGTCTGCAAGGAACTTGGTTGACTTCTAGCGAGGATAGTGAAGAAGGCATTTTTGTCTGTCAACTTACTCCTCGTGCGGAATTATTACTGTCTCAACTTTGGCAAGCAGCTAATTTAGAAGCTTCGGTGTAGCTTGGTTATCTAGTAGGCAACAGCAACAACTGATAAGTGTTTTGTTTGTGTCGGCATCATGAGAGAATATAATCAACTTGTACTTATATAAAGGAAAAATTATTTAGAGGGAATAACAAAATGACCTTTTTGTTTCAGTTAGTATTAACTCTTTTTGTCTTATTTTCCTTCGTGATGGTGATCGGAGTTCCTGTAGCTTATGCTTCTCCCCAAAATTGGGACCAGTCCAAATCCTTGATTTTCCTAGGTTCTGGTCTTTGGGTGATTTTAGTTGTCTTAGTTGCTGTTTTGAACTTTTTCGTTATATAACTCTGGGACAAAACACTTTAATAAGAGCGGTCTTGCTGCGCGAGATCGCCTTTAATTTCAATTTGCGATTATAAATAAAATTTTTTTAAGGATCGATCTCAATCCATCATGGCTGTTTTTGAGGGAACTTTTACACAAGATGCGTCTGCTTGGCGATTTGCAATCGTGATTGGTCGTTTTAACGATTTAATTACCGATAAATTGCTATCTGGTTGTCAAGATTGTTTAAAACGCCACGGGGTTGATGTAAACCCTCACGGTTCTCAAGTTGATTATGTTTGGGTTCCTGGTAGTTTTGAAATCCCGATGATGGCTCGACAATTGGCTATTTCTGGTCGCTATGACGCGATCATTTGTCTTGGCGCAGTAATTCGCGGACAAACTCCTCATTTTGATTATGTTTCTGCTGAAGCTGCTAAAGGAGTTGCTGCTGCTAGTTTCCAAACGGGTGTGCCTGTTGTCTTTGGTGTTTTGACTGTTGATACGATGCAGCAAGCTTTAGAAAGGGCTGGTGTTAAAAGTAATCTTGGTTGGAATTATGCTTTAAGTGCGTTAGAAATGGCTAGTCTGATGCAGCAAATTCAGGGAATACCACCATCATTAAATAAACAATCTCGTTTAACTCCTAATTCATCGGGGTCTAGTCCTGCTTTACCTGAGGTTGCTAATAAGAATGTAGTGGACAATTTGCAGTAAATTATATTAGATTAAGGCTTTTAGGGGCGAACGGTGTTTCGCCCCTATGTTTATGTTTATGCCTCGTTCAGCATTTTTTGAATATAGGTGGGCAAACAAAAAGCAGCTTGATGAATATCTGCATTGTAATAACTTAGGTTTTGTTCTTGGGCAAAGGTTACAGCGCGATCGCGATTAAAATTCTTCAGAGGATGTGCGCCTTGTTTGGAACAATAAGTTAAACTCCACATTCCACTGGGATACATGGGAATGAAAACTAAGTAACAATGTACTTGGTCATTACCAAAGACTTGTTTAAGACATTGATTGAGTTCGACAAAAGCTTTGGGATTGAAAGAAGGCGATTCACTTTGTACTGTGACTAAACCACCAGGACGTAAACAGCGATAAACATCTTGATAAAATGACTTAGTAAACAGTCCTTCGGAAGGCCCAACAGGATCTGAGGAATCAATAATAACTAAATCGTAAGCGTTCTCAGCAGCTTCTTTAACAAATTTAATGCCGTCATCAATCAGTAATTTTAATTTGGGATGATCGAAAGCTGAGGAAATAGTGGGTAAAAATTGTTTAGTAGCGCGTACCACTACTTCATCTATTTCTACCATCGTAATTGTTTCGATATTTTGGTAACGGACTAATTCCCGAATTGTGCCACCATCACCAGCACCAATTACCAAAACGTCTTTGATATTAGAGTCGGTTAACATCGGGACATGGACTAGCATTTCATGATAGGATGCCTCATCCGCTTCGGTACACATCACCATGCGATCGATAGTTAGCATTTTACCGCGATCGCAAGTATCAAATACTTCTACAGTTTGATAAGGAGATTGTTCACAAAAAAGGCGATCGCCTTTGATCCGAATTGATAATGCAGTGCGATCATTATGATCGATTACCCATTCAGCAGGATTAAATGGTTCAGAAGTAGTCATGGTAAATGTCTAGCAGCTTGCCAATTGAACGCCGATTTAGTATACGACTTTAATGTCCTTAGCTCAATAGTTGAGCCAAAATTATCCTGGATTATTTAGCTAAAATTTGCTTTACTTTTTTGAAATATTAAGTACGCAGTTGAAAAAGTTGAAGTTAAGATAGTGAAATTTCAACCTTAATTTTACTAGTAAAAAATCAAAAAAATACCTAGCAAAAGCTATTAAGTATGGAAAAAATATTACGACTTACAAATAAGCTAACCTGTTTAAACTGCGGTACTTTAACTCGGATGACTATAGTTTCAGAAAAAAGCATTCGTCATGAAAAAGAGCATTTAATAACAGGTACTAGTTTTTATGAGGTCTATGATACAGAAAATGAAAAATGGTCGATAGATATAATATCTTGTCCTAGTTGCGACGCTTTACACATAGTAGAGTCATATCATTTTGCTTATGATCAAAAACTTGAACATGATGAGGAGGGATTTGAAGTTGCTAGACAACGCTTACATTTAATGATGCCATTATCTGATTTAGCGAAGCCTAAAGATGAAAATGAATTGGAAAGAAGTTATCTAACACAAATAGAACACAATTTAAACAAATGTTCTCCTCTCATTTCAGAATTTTTTGAAGAGTCTGCATTAAGTTCTGCTTCAGATGATATCCAAAAAATTCTCTCTTTTGCCCATCAAGGTGCTTATAATGACGGCGTTCATTACATCTCTAGAATAGTTGAAAGCATTTTAAGAAAACTAATACAAGATAAAGAATTAAAAAAAGAGCATCCAGAAAAAAGCTCATTAAAAGATATTAATAAGTTAAATTTTAGAAAGTTAGTCGATTTATTTTCTGAGATGATACGTCCTCAAAAAAACGAAAATTTATCTAGACTTATAAATTCTTTACATGATATTCGTGACAAGCGCAATAAAATTGAACACAAAAACTATGATCAATCTCCACAAGAATTATCCCTAGAATATTTAGCTGAGATGTGTAAAGTTCTTCAAGAATTTATTGGGGAAATTCGTGCATTATTATCTTCTCCTCTATAAATATTTTCTATTGTTGAAGCGAGTTTTCTTTGACAGTAATCTATTGCTGGATGTTTTGGTACAATGTCAGTGTTTTGAGAATGTTATCAAGTATCTTGATCTTAAAGATCTGCCCACTTCCGTAACAAGTTAGCAATACTTTTGGAAAGTAGATCGAACTCTGGCGTTTTTCCTTCTCTGGCAAAAATAGTACGTCTAGCTGCCTCTAGATCGAAGAGAATTTCTCTTTCACTAGCATCTCTAATAAAACTTTGTACCCAACCTACTACTACTAAACGAGTTCCTTTTGTCACTTTTTCAACTCGATGCAGAGTAGTCGAAGGATAGACAATTGCTGTACCTGCTTCCAACTTATAAGCTTTTTCATCGTCTGCACCTTCAATAACTAATTCTCCTCCCTGATAAATCGAAGGAGATTGCAAAAATAAGGTGAAAGAAACATCCGAACGATAAATAGTCGAACCTCCCATGAAGGCATTATCTACATGGCGATCATAAGACATTCCTACTTGATAACGACTAAAAATTAGAGAATGAATTGCTTTGGGATGGATAGCAGTTTGAAATAAAGCATTTCGATTTAATGCGGTAACGACTTTTTCTTTTAGTTGTTTAACTTGAGTAGTTCCTTGTTTTAACTGCTGATTATTTTTAACTAATTTGGCGTGCCATCCTGCGGTTAGTTTCCCATCCACAAATTCTGCTTCTGCCAGAGTAGTCGTAATTTCTGTTAATTCTTCTGGAGTAAGCAGGTTAGGAATTGAAAAAATCATTGAATTTAACCAAAATAAGCAAATATTACTTAGATATACAAGATTAATAAACCGCTTCTACCCCAGAAGAGCAAAATTTATTTGTTTAATTCAATTACTGAAACTAAGCCATAAACTTCTGAACTAGATTTAATTGGAGTTTCAGGAGGTGTTACCGAAGGCCAAGCTGTTTTAAGATCTGCTAAAGTCTCGAGAATAATTTGATGATTGTCAGGTTTTTCTTGACTCATTTGATCGCTAATATTTTGATAAAGTTGTTCGGAATACAGTACAAATCCTCTAGAGTCTTGATATTCTTCAACTTCGACAAATTTATTATCTGCGATCGCAGCTTCATATTCATCTGCTGCGGTTTTTAACATCTCCATCATTACATTCATGACAAATTCAGGAGATTTTAATTGTTCTTGAGGAATAGCAGCAATGGCTTGATCGATTGACTCCATCGATTTGTTAAATGATTCTTTCATCTGGGGCGAGTCTGGTGCTGATTTTGATAAATCCTGCATTTCTGTTAAAGTAGCTCTAAAGTCAGGGACGTTACGCTCTGGTAATTCTGTTTCAATCGCACTATATAATTCTTCAACAGGATGTGCGATATGAACTTCTGCTTCAGTATAGTTACCTGCTGCAATTAATTCTTCAGCGACGATTAAATGACCTTTCATTAATCCTAATGTTGTTAAATAATCAACATCGGGGTTAGCACTGGTGGTAGCACCTTCGCCACCTTCACCACCTTCACCACCTTCACCGCCTTCACCGCCTTCACCACCGTGACTGCCTTCGCCACCTTCACCCCCATGAGTGCCTTGAGCTAAAAAAGGTAAGGTTTCAGAAGTTGATTGATTAAATATTTCGCGATCGCTAGTATTAGCAGCCAAAGTACCACCAACACCAACACTGGTTGCAAAGCTCACCGCTAAAAATAATTCTACGGGTTTTAATTGATTTTTCATGATAATTGCTAATTTATATTATTGCTGAAGTGATAGATTACTGGTAATGCTATTTATTGTCAATTATTCAGAAATAATTCGTTGTTTAGTTCAACTGGGAATAACTTCAAACCACCCCATACAGCCGTTTTCAGCAATATAATCCTGATGGGGATGAAACATATATCTACCTGGATAGGTATAAGTAAACTCTAAAATATGGCGTTCGGCTGTACCGAGAGTAATGACATCACTTTCTTCACTAGGTTTTAAAGTTCTGCCTGTGCGATAAACTTGAAACATATTGGCATGAATATGGAAAGTAATAGCTGGATCGAACTCAATCATATTCAACAGATAAATTCGGATTAATTGATTTTGATAAATTGCGATCGGATTATCTCGATAGTAGTTAGGAATGCCGTTAAAAGCATAGAGTTCATTTTGGTCGTTATCATCTAGGTCATAACCACTCATGACTAATACCATCTCATCAGCAAGTGGACGACCTTGAGGCGGATCGATAATTAGTAAACCATATAAACCTTTGCTGACATGACGAGTAATTGGCGCAACATGACAGTGATAAGGATGAACGCCATAGGGTTTGGCATCAAATTCATAAACTGTTGTCTGACCACGACGAATCGGCTTAATACCATCCATTTCAGGCGAATGAGTACCATGAAAGTGAATACTATGGGAAGTACCATCATTGTTATGGAAAATCACCCGAATTGTTTCGCCTTCTTTAGCTCTAAAAGTAGGGCCCGGTACGCGATTATTTAAACTCCAACTTACAAAAGAAATAGCACTATTGAGTTGAATGGGAGAGCTATTAGCAGTTACTTCAAATTCTCTGATAGTACGTCCATTTTCTCGTTTAACCTTACCATAATCAAAGTCCCGCAAGACAGACATGGGATTAAACCCCAGATTAGAAGTAGAAGTAGTTTCTTTAATTGGTGGGATTTTGACAGCAGCTAAAGAACGATGATTTTGTAGAGTTATTGCCGTTCCTAGTGCTGAAGCTCCTAATGCTGTAACCCCTCGCACCAATAATTGACGACGTGTCCAGGAATTTTGATTGATAAGTCTAGATGAAGGTAGCATTAATAATGAAGGTTATGCGAATTATTTAAAAATCTTAGGCTTTATTGCAAATTATTTTAAATAAAGTCCAATTTAACTAATACCATATTTAGCTAGAAAAGGTAACTTGTTGAGAGTTGTCATTAAATAATTAGTTTATTGATTAAAATTTTGGAATATCAAATCTGCGAAATATTTCAAATATGAGCGCAACCAATCTTAAACCTGTAGAGCAAATTAATTTAGGAAGATGGTTAAAGAACAATCTGTTTAGTAGTTGGTACAATACTCTTCTTACTATTGTTAGTTTATTTCTGATTTATTGGCTTGGATTGAGGTTAATTCATTGGGCATTTTTTCAAGCTCAATGGCAAGTAATAGATGTTAATTTGCGCTTATTTTTCATTGGTCGCTATCCTGTCAAAGATATCTGGCGAACTTGGGCAACATTAGGTGTAATAGTTGGTTTGGGAGGGATTTCCTGGGGAATTTTAGCTCAGGCAACTTCTAATTTATTTAATCGCAGAATTTTAGTTATTTTGGGCATTATTACCGCTACTTGCATTGCGATCGCTATACCTGCGGGACAACAATCTAGTCTAATACTAGTAGGAATGGTGATTGAATTTGCGATCGCAGGAATTCTTGGCAAACAATTAGGTAAAAAGATACCTCAATTAAAGAGTTGGTTATCTTTACTTTGGTTACTGGCTTTTTTTATCAATCTTTGGCTACTTTTAGGCATAAGTAACGTTAAATTAGATAATCTAAGCGGATTAATTTTAACTATTTTGGTGGCCGTGGTTAGTATTGTTCTTTGTTTTCCACTAGGGGTTTTGTTAGCGTTGGGAAGACAAAGCAATTTACCAATCATTAGATGGCTATCAATTGCCTATATTGAAGTAATTCGGGGTTTACCTTTAATCGGAATTTTGTTCATGGCACAGGTAATGTTACCTTTAGTATTACCAAGTTATGTCAGACCAGACCGAGTTGTTAGAGCGATCGCAGGATTTACAATTTTTAGTTCTGCTTATTTGGCAGAAAATGTCCGTGGTGGTTTGCAATCGATTCCTCGCGGACAAACCGAAGCAGCCAAAGCATTAGGTTTAAATCCTTTGTTAACTTTAGTCTTTATTATTTTGCCTCAAGCACTCAAAGCAGTAATTCCCAGTATTGTGGGACAATTTATCAGTTTGTTTAAAGATACATCTTTACTGGCAATTGTAGGATTAGTAGATTTACTCGGTATTTCGCAAGCGATTTTGGCTAATCCTAAGTTTTTGGGACGTTATGGAGAAGTATATATATTTATTGCTGCGATCTATTGGATTTGTTGTTATTCGATGTCCCTCGCTTCTCGAAACCTAGAACAGCAATTAGGTACTCTTAGCCATCAAGGAAGATGAGGAGTCAGGCAAAAGTAGAGACGTGTCTTGGTGAGCGTTCCTTTCCGCCCGCAGGTGGCGCAGGGTCTCACCGCAACATGTTAAGTCTGTACAAAAGTCAAAATGCTGTCATTAAAATTTGAAGCCGATTTTTCCATTAATACCGCGAATCGAATGATAACCTCCGCCAAAGAAAAAATTCCCAGGAGGATTAATATGCACTCCTCCAGAATAAGCCACGGTATCATCACTAGAATAAATACCTAAACCAACATAGGGAGAAACAATTGGCAAAGGAAAGAAAATTAAAATATCTCCTCCTGTTGCACCTTCTTCTCCTGTGCCTACTTCTACACCGAAATTGAGCAATCTAACTCCAGCACCATAACTAATATCATCATCCTTAGTACCGACTGTTCCCCAAACTTGAGGTAGCAACTGACTGGCAGCAGGTTTAGGAAGAGCAATGGTAAAGTTGGCGATCACGATACTTAAAAGGCTAACTTTGGTGAGATTCTTGAATAGCTTAGGCATCTTAAATTGGTGTCTATAACTGAGCGGTTTTTTAAGATACACCAAAATAGCAAAAAAATAGCTTGTTGCGATCAATTAAATAGCCCTCTTCTGTCACTTTCCGAGATAGATCCTTACAGGGAGGGGATTACAGCCATTTTGTAATTTAAGTTTTTCTTATTAGAAAAAAATCGAGCAATCCTTTTCTATATAAAGACTCCAGAATTTAAAAATGACAAAAGTTTTCGGAGTCTGACAGAAGAGGGATAGTTATTTTTCTCAGAAACAGAATTAGTCACAACAAAAGCGATGAGGCTTATAGTGATCGCTCGATGAGGAGTAGAGAATTAAATCAACTGTTAGATCTTGACTCGTTTTGGAGTTTTTAGAGCAGATGGGATTGTCCGTGTTTCTTCTACCTGACTGCTTTTATTGTCGGCAGGTTTTTTATTCAGCAACACATTGGAAACTACATAATCTTTATTGCACTCGAAAATATACTCGCTGTAATCTGCTATATTATCTAGCCCTACGAAATTAAGCCAAATTTCTGCTAATAACCAAAAAGTTATTTTAACTAGAAATTTTTGGTTTTGCTTGTTCACCAAATAGTCTGCCAGTTCTGTTTAATACAGTGCTATTGGGATCGTTTCTTGAACTCCGTTAAATTACTTAACTTTTCGTAGTCACTTCCACTTTATCCGTAGGATTATGTAAATAATCACGGAGAAACCTTAATCTTCCCTAATTTCCTAAGTATTATTGCTTATAATCTTCTCTATATTTTCTTAAGATTAGGGCAAAATTATTTTTTAAACGCTATCTTCTTCTTTACTTGATATCTTCAGCAAAAACTTGTAATCCCTCTTTTATGACTATGGGGAAAAATATTGAATTAGCAAGCAACAGAGAACGAATACTCTAAAAATTGACTTTGAGGAAAAGGAGAACCACGAAAGCGATTCATAATGTTGATTAACTTAGAAAAACCAAGTTGAAGATGTTGATTAGGAAATACGGATAGCCAAGGTTGAATAAGAGAGAAAAAGATTAATGGTTGAATAATTAAGCGCAAGTTATTTAAAGAACTTTTCCAACCAGCACCAGAATCCCACGCCTGATGATTAGAGAAAGGAAAAGAAGAAACTGATTTAAGAGTAGAGACTTGAGAATTGGCATCGGGAACAATCGTCTCTAATTGAAAATAATTAGCTTGAAGACTTACTAAAAAATAAGTACTCATAATTAATTCCCACCAGCGTTCTATACCGTGATAATCTGTAACTCGAAAATCTGCCCAACCAAGTTCATTTTTGACTTGTTTAAACGCATATTCAATCCAGTTTCTCAAACTATATTCTGAAGCAATTGTGGTGGCAATTTTGCCTTTTTTATTCGTCATAATAAACCAAGTATCTTTTGGTTCAGGGTTTTTGTCGTCTTGTTTACTTATTTGATAGAAACGAATATGTTTTCTTGTGCCAAAAATAATTTCTCTAATGTATCTAGTTTCGCTCTTCTTTCGAGATAATTTTTGTTGATAAGCTTGCCATCGATTATATTTTTTTTTCTCATCGCCGAACATCCAAACCTTATGGTTAGAGCGAATTGCCACAATATACTCCAGATTCAATTGCTCCAAAACTGTAATTACATCTCCACTTTCTCCATACAAACTATCAGCTAATATTAACTTGATGTTAAAGTTCCATTTTTGTAATTCCTTGATTATTTCTACAGCTAGTTGTGGTTTGGTTTTATATGTATCTTCTGCTTTGAGGCATTTGTTCGGCTTAAATATTTTAAAAAGTAAAGGGTATGTTATTCCCTCTACTACTGCATAAGCATTAACCGACACAATTCCATTTTTTGTCTTTCCTAAATTACCAATATACTGTCTGGCTACATAATCAGTTGTTTTTCCTTTCTTGACATCTCCTGTTTCATCAATACAAAGAGTTATTTTTCTTTCTCCAATCAATAATTTAGTCAACCATAATCTAATTTCTCGTATTTTTTCTACATTCCAATGAGCTTCAGATAGAAAATAATTTAATCCTTGACTATCTTTTAATCCTACCGCTCTTGCTATCTTTGGTAGCGACTTTCTAGGTATTTCTGATAGCATTCCTAAATGTATTAATTTGAATGCTTCATAATTTCTCACATCAGAGAATAGCTCTTGGTAGGCTTGACAATAGTGATCGATAAAACTCACTGTTGATGATGCTTCTCTTCGTGGTGTCACCATTTTTCATTGGGTTTTTATTTTCAATTATTTTATCACCCTATAGTCATAAAAGAGGGATAAATCCTAGCACGCAAATAAAAAGTAGAGGAAATTAATCAATTCCCCCTACTCTTAATTATTAATTATGCCAAGTCAAACAATAACACTTCTGTATCGGTGACTGCTTGTAGAACTAATTCTGATTCTTGGCTTACTGCTAAACCATCTCCTGCTTCTACAGAATGACCATTAATTGTCAATTTACCTTGAGTTACTTGTAGCCAAGCAAATCGATTGGGTAAAAGAGCATAATTAATTGTTTCACCTGATGATAAGCGAGTTGCTAGTAAATCAACATCTTGATGAATCAATAAAGAACCTTCTCTACTGTCGCGACTAGCTAAGAGTTGCCATTTTCCTTCTCTTTCTTGGATTGAAAATTGTTTTTGTTCGTAACCAGGTTCTAAACCTTGTTGTTCTGGGAAAATCCAAATTTGCAATAAATGAACGGCTTCATCGGAGGAAAGATTGTATTCACTATGTTGAATTCCCGTACCTGCCGTCATCCGTTGTAATTCCCCTGCGGTAATGGCAGCTTGATTACCAATACTGTCTCGGTGAGTTAACTCTCCACTCATGACATAGGTAATGATTTCCATATCTTGATGTCCGTGAGTGCCAAAACCAGTACCAGCTTTAATTATGTCTTCATTGATGACTCTTAATTCACGAAAATGAACGTGACGAGGATCGTAATAGCTACCAAATGAAAAGGTGTGGTGACTATCTAGCCAGGCTAATTGAACATGACCTCTTTCTTGTCCGGGACGAATAGTAATCATGATTTGACCTCTGATATTTTGTAGAGATTTTTGATTAAATTTACAGTTTCAAGCGATCGCCATAAGTTTCGCTGTAACAAACTTGTTCGATCTCAAATCTGCCTCCGTAGGCTTTGAAGGGTTCATCGGCATATCCCATCGGGACTAAACAACAAACATCAACTTCTTCAGGAATGTTAAATGCTTCTTTAACTTGTGAGGTGATAAATCCTTCCATCGGACAACTATCAACACCAAAGCTTTTAGCTACAATCATCAAATGAGCTACAGCTAACATAGTATGTCGGTTTGTCCAGGCTTCGAGGGAACCAAACGAAGTATGATTATCAAATAGTTGAGGAATTGCCGAACGCAAGTAGTTAGCATAATTGTCGTTCATTGCACCTGCATCAAGTCCTAATTGAATAATAGATTCGATGTATTCCGAACGATTCATACTGCGGTTACCACAACAAATTAAAACGATTGGTGCTTCACTAACTTGACGTTGATCGAAAGCACAAGCGCGAAGTTTATCTTTATTGGCTTGTTCTCGAACAACAATAAAACGCCAAGGTTGTAAATTAAATCCTGAAGGGGAACGAGTTCCTAAACGTAAGATTTCTTGTAATATTTCTGTGGGAATAGGATCGCTTTTAAATGAACGAGCAGCGCGTCTTTGTTCGATTGCTTCTGTTAAAGTTAATGTTGGTTTAGGCATAATTTTTTAGTGGTTAATAGTTAATAAGTAATGCTTAATAATTGATTATCTATCAAACCCAAAATAAGATACTTCTTGAATTAACCAAGCAAATTTTTATTAATACTTCTCAAAAGCTAGTTCAGAACTGCATAAATAAAGCCACTATTTGCAAAAGATAAAAAGCTTATAAAATAAATATTTTTCTTTTGATTTTTGACACATTCACTTGCGCTCAGTGCAAGCTTTTAACTTTTGTACAGACGTTCCATGGAACGTCTCTAATGTTGCTTTTTGACTTTTTCTTTTCCATATTTAAAGCATAATTAATTAGCATCATACTTTGCAACACTAGTTTTAACGTCATCCGATACCTTTAGAGGTATCAGTATCCAGATATGTTTTCTAATCTCGATTTACAGCATCTTCAAACCTTTTTAGTAGTGGCAGAAGAAATGAATTTTGGACGTGCAGCAGAAAGACTGCATATTGCTCAACCGCCTTTATCTCGTCAAATACAGCGTTTAGAAAAAAACTTGGGAGTAGAACTTTTTAATCGTAGTAAACCACAAATTCAGTTAACTTCGGCAGGAAAAGTATTTGTTAGAGAAGCCACCAAGATTCTGAAACAGGTAGATTTAGGAGTACAGTTAACCCAAAGAGCAAGTCGTGGAGAAATTGGTAAACTAGCGATCGCTTTTGAAGGGAGTTCTCTATCCGATTTAGTTCCTCGCTCAATTCAATCGTTTCGTCAACAATTTCCTGAAGTAGAAATTTTGATTCAAGAAATGCCTACTAAACAACAAATTCAGGCGTTACTCGAAGAAAGGATCGATCTGGGTTTTATCGTTCCGCAACAGCAGTTAGATAATTTAATGAGTGAAATTATTCTCGAAGAATCTTTAGTCGTTGCGATCGCAAAAGATCATCCTTTAGCTAGCCAGGAAAAAATTGAGATTGGACAATTACAACAGGAATCTTTTTTAGTTGGTTTTAATGATGGTAGTTGTGGGTTGGATCGAACCGTAATTCAAGTTTGTCAACAGGCAGGTTTTGAACCCAAATTAATGTCTGTTACCAATGAAATGCAATTAATTTTAGGTTTTATTTCCACAGGAATGGGAGTAGCTTTATTACCCAATTCGATTAGAAATATTCAAAGAAAAGGAGTTGTTTATCTTCCCCTTCAATCTTCAACGGTGACTAGTTCTTTAGCTATTGCTTGGCGAGAAGATACCCCTTGTTCGACTCTGGATAATTTTCTAAATATCGTTAGAACTAAAAAATAAATCTAGTTATAAGGCAGGAAGCAGAAGGAAAAGACAAATATGCAATTTAAATGAACAACAACAGTTAGTTTTTAAGACTTTTTTTTCCCTGATTTGGAGGTACTTGACAGATTGTACCTTTTCTTAACTTGTCATCAATGGCCGATAACTGTAAAAAAGACGTAGCGTGCTACGTCTCTACTGGTAACTGTTATT
Organism: Stanieria sp. NIES-3757; assembly: GCA_002355455.1. Lineage (NCBI taxonomy): Bacteria > Bacillati > Cyanobacteriota > Cyanophyceae > Pleurocapsales > Dermocarpellaceae > Stanieria > Stanieria sp. NIES-3757. The sequence goes on along the minus strand of AP017375.1, from coordinate 5,280,821 downwards.
TATTGCGAGCGCGATTGATTCAGTAAATTTGTTTATTGATTTAAATTAATGCTGGCTTCATGAGCAACTTGTTCAACTGAATCTTGGCTCAATTGGGCGATCGCCTCTTGAGCTGCTTCACCTCCTAATCTACCTAAAGCTTGCGCTAAACGATAACGAATTTGCCAATCTTCATGATCGACAAAAGGAATTAACAATTGTACAGCGCGAGGATCGCCTAATTCGCCCAAAGCACCGATAGCAGCAGTTTGTAATAAATTATTATCTGAAGTGAGAGCTTCTTGTAATAAATCAAAACCACGAGGTTCGCCTAGTTCACCCAAAGCAGCGACAATACTAAACTGAATTAGCCAGTCTGAAGTTTGGTGATAAAGTAAGGCTAAATCGTCATAAGCTTCTGTGAGTTTTAAACCAGCAATAGCATCGGCAGCAGCAGCTTGAACATCTGCTTCAGGATCGTTAAATAAGCGATCGCGTAAAAGTTCAAGAGCAGCAGTAGGATTATTAATCCCGACTGTATCTAATTGGCTAATTGCTGCATAACGAACACGAGTATTTTGATCTTTGACAATTGGTTTAACTAATTCAAAAGCTATGTCTGGTTCAATTTGCCTTAGTAAATTAATCCCCCGAATGCGATCGCCGAAATCGTCAGAATTGAGTAACTCGCCTACAGATTCTGGTGTAATGCTCATTATTATTATTTTTATTTGTTATTTTTGGTTAGTTATTCAGTAAGATTTTTAATTAAGATTCAGTCGCCATCATCCGAATAATATCGCCTTGAGTAATGATACCTACGAGGTGGTTCTGATCGTTAACTACAGGCAGACGGCGAATTCTTTTTTCGTGCATGAGATGAGCTGCTTCTTTGACTGATTGATGGAGTTTAATCGTAATAGGGCGATCGCTCATAACTTCGGCAACGGTTTGTCCCAAAGCTTTATGAATTTCTTTTTCATAACGAGCAGGATTTTGTAGATAAATTACACTATCGAGCAGCATAATATAGGGTGGTGGATCTACTCCTGTTTCTTGCCACATTAAATCTGTCTCAGAAAGTACTCCGACGATTTTTCCTGCTTCGTCGACTACTGGTAATCCGCTAATTTTGTGTTCTGCTAAAATTTTGATTGCTTCTTTTAACGCGGTTTGAGGCGTTATCACAATCGGATTTGAGGTCATGACATCGGCAACAGTTTTGGTCATGCTGAAGTTGAAAATAAAGTTAACTTAGTATTTTTTATTACCACTTTTGGTGGTGATCGCAAACATCGGTTCTGAATTCTGAACCTGCTAAGGGACAGAAGAATCACGCTAGGATACCGATTACTTCATTTTAGGGAATTTCTGGAAGGTTATTTCTGAAGCTGTAGCAGATTGTTACTTTAGATTAAGCTTCGTTAATTAATTTCCAGGCGATCGCTTAACTAGATAATGTAAAAAAACTTCCTGTTCGATTTGTTTAACACTAACTAATTGTAATTTAGTGGCTTGGGTCGCTAAAAAACCTTCTCCTTCGACTGGGGTAGGTGCGTCTCTACCACCAAAAATAACTGGACAAACAGTTAACCACAATTGATCGATTAAATTTTCTGTTAATAAAGAAGCAACTAATTCTCCTCCGCCTAGGATAGCTAATCGATTGATTCCTAATTCTTTTAATTGTTTTAAGATAGTTTGCCAAGGATTGAGTTGAATCAAATCGGCAATCAAGATCTGTTCAAATTTTTGTCGCTCCTGCCATAATTTAGCTCCCTTAGCAGTAGTAATCAACCAACGCGGTACAGGTTGAGAAAAAAAACGCAGTTGAGAATTCAATTTTCCAGAAGCAGAAACAACGATTTGTAATGGTTGAGCGGAAAGATGTTGTTGTTGCCGTTGTTGTAATAATTGAGGATTAGTGATCGATAAAGTTGTGCCATAAGCACGTAAAGTTCCTGCACCAAATAAGACTGCATCAACTAAAGCAACTTGCTCCTCCAAATGAGTTTTATCTTGTAATGAACCAAAACGAGCAGGCGATCTCTTATAATCAGCAATCTTGCCATCAGCAGTCATGGCTAAAATAACAGTGGTATCGGGACGATAATTAGAGTTCACAATAAATTAAATCTAATTATAAGCTGGCAAATGAAGCAGCAATAGATATCATTGAAAAAAGAACAGAAACAATCAAGATAGCTCCAGCAAAAGCTCCTGTCTTATGGGACTCGGTCAATCTTCATTTCGTCGAATTTTACTCTCAAGGCTCTTGCTGTTGAGTGTACCAGTATTATTGATGGGAGTTTATGTTACCTATAGAAAGGCTCGTTCGGCTTTTTTAGAAACTGCCCGTCAAAATTTAACTGAAAGTGCCATTAGAAAAGGAGAAATAATTAAACAATCAATTGATTCATTAAAAACTAATCTAGCTAGTGCAAGTGATGCCGATATTCTTAAATCCAATTTTTCTAGCAATCATCAAGATTTTATTGGTCAATTAAGCGAAATTTTACCAACTAATATTTTATGCGTTCAACTTACAGATTTACAGACTAATAAAATCACTGCTACTACCTGTTCGGAAAGGATGAAAGTCGAACCTAATTTTTGGTCGCCACAAAAAAAGCAACTTTTGACGACTTCCGATCAAATTAATATTAAACTGTTATTACCTTCAACATCTTTGTGGAGAGAAGCTCAAAGCGTTACTGAAGATCCGCCTCAAAGTCAACTCAAACTGTGGTTAACTGCGCCAGTTTATAATCGTCAAGGTAATTTGCGTTATGCCTTAAGTGTTAAAGCAGCAATTCTCAACCAAGAGCGAGTTGAACCTGGTTCTCTGGATGGTTATCCTGTTGTGATCGATCAAAACGGCGTGATTTTGGCACATCCGTTTATTCAAAGAGTTGGGCGCAATATTCAACAAATGCCCGATGCTCATCGTCTCCAAAGTCTTTTGAAAAATGCGATCGCAGGAAAACCAGATTTTCTTCATTTGTTTTATCTTGAAAAAGACGGTGTAGAGTTAGTGGCTGGTTATAGTTCTATTCCTAGTCCTATTACTCAAGATCTGAATCAAAAATGGATTATTTTAGCGGTTACTCCTTTAGACGCTGCTTTATTACCGCTGAAAGATATTCGTCAAGTTTTATTTATCATGACTTTGTGTCTGATTTTAGCTAGTTCTTTAGCTACTCTTTATGTATCTAGAGAATTGGCTCGTCCTTTAGAACAATTGCGAGATTATGCTCTGACTAAAGAACATTTGCATTCTCGCGATCGCCTTCCTGAAAATTTTCAAATTCGAGAATTTAATCAATTATCTTTAGCTCTTAATGAGATGGTAACCAGGTTAAAAGCTTGGGGAGAAGAAATCGTTTCTGCTTGGAAAGAAGCTCAAAATGCTAATCAATTAAAAAGTGAATTTTTGGCTACTACTTCTCACGAATTAAGAACTCCTCTAAATGGAATTATTAATTGTATTCGCTTTGTTAAAGATGGTTATTGTGATGACAAAGAAGAAGAAATCGAATTTTTACAACAAGCCGATGATGCTGCCATACATTTATTAGGAATTATTAATGATGTTTTAGATATTTCTAAAATTGAAGCAGGGAAGTTATCAGTAATTTTAGAAAAAGTTGATTTGGCAAAAATTATTAATGAAGTCATTGATTTACAAACAGTTCCCATTCAGAAAAAAGGATTAAATTTTAAAACTCCTAAATGGAAAGAAGATATTTTTGTCAATGCCGACCCTGCTAAACTAAAACAAATATTAATTAATATTGTGGGAAATGCGGTAAAATTTACCGACTATGGCAGCATTATTATTGATGTAAAAATTAAGTCAAACTCTTCGGCTATTTTTTATCACGCTGCTCATGAACAACTACTTCAAAGTAATTTTGAAAATCATGAATTATTTTTATCAGAATTATGCAATCCAGTTGCACCAATTCCAGAAAAAAATCTTAATTTAAATTTAGAAAATAATCACGAAACTGAATTAGTTGGAGAAAAAGTAGTTCAGGAAAAAAGTTATTTACCAAGTCAAGTTCAGCAGTTGATCGATCCTAAAATTGATGGGTTTTCCGAGACACCCGAATTAGACCACGATCATTATTTTCCTCCTACTGTCGTGATCACAGTTCAAGATACAGGCATAGGAATAGATCCGACTCAACAAGAAAAACTTTTTCGTCCGTTTGTGATGGTAGATGGTTCAACAACTCGTAAATTTGGCGGTACGGGGTTAGGTTTAGCAATTTCGCGTAATCTGATTGAATTGATGGGAGGAAAAATTAGTTTATATAGTGCAGGAGAAGGACAGGGAACGATGGTAACTATCAGTATTCCTTTAGCAGACAATTCTAATCAAGAGTCTTCAAAATAGTTTAGTTGTGACCGATCAAATAATTTAGATTGCTTATGTCAGTATTTGAACGTTTCTTAAATCATCCTAAAAATCGTCGTAATGCCGTAATTTTAGCTCTTTTAGGGGCAATTACTCCTTTAGCTGGATTACACAAGTTTTACTTAGGACAACCTGTCTGGGGTGTAATTTATCTTCTCCTCTGGTCAACACCGATGCCAAGAATTGCTTGTGCTATTGAAGCCATTTGGTATCTAATTCAAGACCAAGAACAATTTGAAGTTCAGTTTAATGGTTTTAGTAGTCCTAGCAACAATATTGCAGCAGGTCAACAAGTAAGTGCGATCGCAAATGCTTTACGAGAATTAGACCAATTACGAGAAGATGGTTTACTTTCAGAATACGAGTTTGAACAGAAGCGTCGTCAACTTTTAGAAAGAATTAGTTAAATCTAAGACTCAGAGGCTAATAACTGTTGTAATTGTTGTGTTAAAGCCTCTTGACTAAATTTAGCTAAGGTTTCCTTTCTTAACCATTGACCATCACAACGTTGATCTTTTCCTTCCAAAATCTCTAAACAAGCAGCAGCAACAGCTTCAGGATCGCGGTGAGGGACACGCCAACCTAAACGTCCATCCTGTAAAGGATCGGCTGAACCATCCGCATCGCCAGCTAATACTGGTTTACCACAGGCCATCGCTTCTAAATAAACAATTCCAAATCCTTCTTGAGAAGGCATAATATAAGCATCCGCTACTCGATAATGATTGACCAAAGCTTCTGTCGGAACAAAACCAGCAAAAACAACCTGTTGGGCAACTCCCAAATCTTGGGCTAATTGTTCCAAACGAGGGCGATCATCACCGCGACCGATCGCCAGATATTTAACATTGGGAAAGCTTTGCAAAATTTTAGGTAAGGCACGAATTGTCACATCTACCCCTTTGTAAATATCCCCCGACCATAATCTAGCCACAGTCATTAAGACTTTGGCATCTCCCAAACCATATTTGTCGATTAATTCTAGAGGTTTTTTACCTGGAGTAAAAAGATTACCATCAACAACACAGGGAAGAATTTTGACTTTACTGGGGTCAATCTGATTGGCTTGACAAGCGCGCTGGCAACTATAACGACTAATTGTCCAAATACTGGCTGCTTGTTGTAAGGCTTGACGTTGATTTTGGGGAAGGGGGTCCCAAACTTCTTTGCCATAAGTCAAAATAGTATAAGGAATGCCCAATGGTTGGCATAAAGTTTTAGTAAGAGTTGCTAATTTAATATGACCGCAATAAACTCGTTGAGGACGACGTAGTAATAAACAAGTTAATAAAGATAAGGCTAATTTAATTCTGCCTCGCCAAGGTGGTAGGGTTTTTAAATAATGAAATTTTAAATGTTCTGTGGCATAAGGATTTTCTATCCCAGATTCATCACGAAGTAAAAAAATTTCAGTTTGGTAAGATTGAGATTGATTAAGATAGTTATATGCTTGAAAAATATCTTTTACATAAGACTGAATACCACCCTCACAGGTAAATATTTCGAGGAAGAGAAATACGTGTTTTTTTACGAATTTGTTAGTAGTAAACTTTGATTGGTTTTGATTCACTTGAAGATTGAGCTAAATTTTCTTCTGCAAATTTAACTCAGGTTGAATGAAATAGTCATTAATTATTTAATATTGATATATAAACTTTAAACTATACATTTTGTACAAGGTATCGACGATACATATCCAACTATCAATTTTGAACTAGCAACTATGCTCTTAAATCAATCAAATAATTATCCAGAATATCTTTTATTTGTCCAACATGGTTGGGATGATAATAGTAAAGATATTAGTCGATTAGCTCAGGCATTAATTAAAACTAGTAATACTCTTTTAATTGCTCCAAGTTTAGGTAGAATTAAAACTTGGCTGAGAATAGAACCACTGATTAAACAAGTAGAAATAATTGCTACTAAAATAATTAATCAATATCCCCAAACACCAATCAAAATTATTGGTCATTCCATGGGTGGATTAATTTGGTTAGAAGTTCTGGCTCGCAATCCTCAATGGTGGCAAAAAGTACATTCTTTAATATTAATTGGTTCGCCTATTGGTGGCGCACATATAGCTAGAATGATCGATCCTTGGGAACTTGGAATTGGTATAGCTAGAGATTTGGGGAAAAATCGCCGTTCAATTGCAGAAACAATTGCTCAAAATATTCCTACTTTAACTATTGCAGGAGAACTTGGTTTTGGTAGTGATGGTTTAGTTACTTTAGCAGCAACTAAATTTGATTACTGTCAATTTGTCTCTGTTTCAGGAATTGTTCATGCAGCTTTAAAATGTCATCCGCGTCTGGTGCCAATTATTCAAGATTTTTGGCAAACTCCGCAAATTGCAGCAACTTTAGAAACCAATTTAGCCAATCAATTAATTAACAAATTACAATCTTTACCAGGAATGACTGATGGTCATTGGCAATATTTTTCAAAAGCGCGAGTATATCTACCTTTTCCTGAAGGAATTAATCTTCATACTTGGAAAAATCCATTGGGGATCGATCATGTTTTTGTATCTAATCAAGACCAAAAATGCCTCTACGCTGGCTATGTTGGTTGGTTACACGCAGCACAATTACGTCAAGCTTTAGTTAAACTAAAACAATAAATATAGCGTTTATTAACCTAATAAAAGCAATCGAATTGCTTGATTAAATTTCTCCTCAGAGTTATGTCTAGCTTAAAATTCAACCATTAAAACTTTACTTCAAGATAATTTATAAAGCTAAATGGGAACAATAAAAAATATCTCCGAGATAAGTGTTTGCATAACTTTTTACCATGAAAATTAAATTTGATTACCGTTTTGATACGGAAGGTTTTTTTAATAATTCTCAAAAAAAAGCTGCTTTAGAAAAAGCTGGAGCAATTTGGTCATCTTTATTGAAAGATGATTTTCAAGCTATTCCTGTTGGTGTTGAATTTACTGTAACTAATCCTACAACCAGAAATGGAACTTTAGAAAAAATTGTTTTAAAACAAGAAATTGACGATCTTTTAATTTTTGTAGTTACAAATAATTTTGGTAATCAATCTAATCAATTAACTACCACAGGTATTTTAGGTGAAGCAAAAGTAGATGGTTTTGATCTACAAGGGGATATTTTTCAAAGAAGAATTAGTAATAATTTTCGTGGTCAAGGTGCAGTTACTAATTTTGAACCTTGGACAGGAACAATGACTTTTAATAATAAAATTGATTGGGATTTTAATTTAAATAATCCTAATCCTCAAAAAATAGATTTTATTTCGGTTGCGCTTCATGAAATCGGTCATATTTTGGGATTTGGAACTTCTGCTATTTTTAATAAAATTGGTGCAGATGGAAAATTTGATGGAGTTAATGCTTTAGCTGTTAATCAAGGAAAGCCAATTCCTTTAGAACCAAATTTAAATCATGTTAAAGAAGGTTTCAATCAAAATACTGTTTTACTCGATCCTTTAAATAATCCGGGACGCAATTTACCTACTCGGATAGACTTAGCTTTATTAGCAGATATTGGTTACCAAATTGAAGGTTTTATTCCTCAAGGGACAACGCCGTTCCTCGCTACTAATGGTTCAGAAATAATTTTTGGTTCAATTATCGCCGACACATTGAGTGGGTTAGGTGGTAACGATTCTATTCAGGGAAATGCCGGTAATGATACTCTCTCTGGTGGTGATGGTGACGATTTAATGTTTGGTGAGGCTGGAGAAGACTCACTCTCTGGTGAGGTAGGAAAGGATCAACTTCAAGGAGGGATAGGAAATGATACTCTCTCTGGTGGTGAAGGGAATGATCTTCTTTTTGGCGATGATGGTAACGATAGTATGTCAGGGGACAATGGTGACGACGAATTGCAAGGAGGCGCACAACAAGACAACCTTCAAGGAAATGCAGGTAATGATAAATTATTTGGCAATGATGGTGATGATAACTTGTTTGGCAATCAAGGCAATGATTATTTAGTAGGAGGAATTGGTAACGATACCATAATTGGTGGAGATGGTAATGATACTTTAATAGGAGAGGCAGGACGCGATCGCTTTAAATTTGATTTCAATAGTGGTAAAGATATCATTAATGACTTTAATGTTGCAGAGGATATCATTGCAATTTCTAGTGATTTTGGGTTTAATACTCCCGCAGACATTCTGAAAGCGATTACTAAAACTATTCCTACTACCAATGGAAAATTTTTTTCTGAACTGGTTCTCTCTACAGGTAATGTAATTAATATTTATCACAATACTACTTTAAAGGCAGCTAATTTTGAGATTAATCGTCCTTTACGAGTTACTGCCTTTAACCATACAGATTCTGGTTTTGTGGTTAAGTTTAATCAAGCAATTGATTTAAATAGTTTAAATCTCTACGATGGACAAGATAGCAAGAAGGATTTACCCGATCTCAGTTTGGTTAGTGACACTACTGGAAAAACTATTAAAGGTTCACTGATTTGGAATAATAAAAATAATACTCTTACTTTTGTTAAGACTGGTGGAATTTTAACTCCAGATGACTATACTTTAACTCTTGCCAGTCGAGCCGATAGTTTTATTAACCAACAAAAAGAATGGTTAGACGGCGATTTAGATGGTCAATCGGGCGGAAATGTGGTGAAGAAATTCACGATTGAGGATAAAGATCAAAAAGTTTTATCCTTAGCAGATTTTAGTCGCGCCCCAGGGCATCCCATCGAACTGACTGGAACTAATCCCAATCAAGGTTGGGCAATTAGCTTAGATAACGGTTCTGCAATTACTCAAGTAGATTTTACTTTAACTTACAATCCTGATATTCTCGGTGTGACTGATTTATTAGTTAATCCCAATTTACCTGATAATTGGCAGCTCATCAGCAAAAGTCTTACTAATTCTGGTAAAGCATCAATCAGTATTGAAGGAACTACTCCCCTAACGACAGGTAAAGTTGATTTAGTTTTCCTCAAAGCTCAAATCAAACCAACTGCTGTTTATGGTACGTCTAGTTTATTGGAGTTAACTTCGGTTAGCCTCAATCAAGATAAAGTTGACGCAATTGGAGATAGTGCCATTGCTCAAGTTGCTTATTTAGGAGAAAGTAGTGGCAATAAAACCTACAGTGGTTTAGATGCTACCTTAATCTCTCGTTTAGCTGTTGGTCTTGATACAGGTTTAGATGCTTATCTTTTAACGGATGCTCTAGCGATCGCAGATATTAATCGCGATGGAGTAATTTCTGCTTTAGATGCTTCTTTGGTTGCTCAACACGCTAATGGCAGAACAGTTAGTTTAATTCCCTAAAAATTGAGATTATTCAAAACTTTAACCATTTACTTCGGCAGTTGGTTTTGGCTGTTTTTGAATCAACCAACCAATTCCAGCAGCTACAACACCCACTGCAATAAAACCCAAATCCCAAGCGAGTTGGTTAGTTCCTGGTTTAACATGATGAATTTGCAAAATATGATGATCGATGATGCCTTCAACAACATTAAACATACCAGCCCCAATCAGAATAGAACCAATCAAAGTAGAAGTTGACCAGGGTACATCATCTCTTTTCCCTGCTAACCAGAGAGCGATAATTCCTGCGATCGTCATTAACCAATCAAAAACATGAAACAAGCCATCACCAATGGTATTTAATTCTAAACCAGCAACGGTTTGACTAGTTTCGATGTTAGTAAACATGTGATGCCACTGCAAAAGTTGGTGAAAGACGATGCCATCAAAAAATCCACCTTGACCGATACCAAGTAAAATCCCCGCGATAATTAAAGGACGACGATTTATAGCGGTTTTCATACATAAATAAGCTCTTAGCTATAGGCTATAGACTACATTTTTAATTAATTAAAATGACAGCAGTTTTCAAAAAGATTTGCTAATAGTAGACCCAATGAAAAGTAAGTAAGCTTTTGGATGAGGCGGGTCTTTATAAAGGGCGGAATTACGCTCAACAGATAGCCTCTCCTATAAGTTTTTGGCTAACAGCTAAAAGCTCAAAAAAGCTCCCAACCATAGCAAACACTTAAGTATTTTCTATACAAAGCTTAGGAAAAATGATCTGCACCAATAACCCCGACTTTATGCCGAAAAGTCAACTCTCCACCATACCAACCACCAACGGCGAGTAGGGTAGCTACGACTAAAGAAATAATAATTCCAGTCGGAATAATATTTATGACTGGATTACCTAAGCGCAAACCAAAGTTAACGAAGGTCAGTACCAAAGCTGCAACATTGAGCAGCATATGCGCCCAACCAGCAGTACGCTTGCGGACTCGAGGAACTCGAACAAAATCGACAATTCCAATTAAAGCAGCCAGAATACCAGCTAATCCACCAAGACCGATTAGCCATATAGCAGCACGCGCCCAGAAAAAGTCTTCAGTTAACCAATAGCCGATATCTGCGCCAGCAGCACCGCTTAAAAAAGCCACAGGAAAAATAACTATAATTGGATGGATCGGATGTCCTGCAATTGAGACTGAACTAGTAACCCCACTACCAACATATTCAGTTTGTCTGCTTTCAATTAGAGGTGGCAGGTTAGGATAGGGAACTTGATCATGTCGTGATTCTTGATTAACGTCAGTATTTTGCATTGATTTCTCCTGATAAAAATTAATTAGGGATTATTTTGAAGGTTTAAAAACGCTTTCTAAGCTCTCTTTCAACGAATCGCCTGCTTCTTTGAGCTTTTGTCCCAAAGACTGTTGTTGACTTAAAAATACGCGGGCGCAATTACGTCCTGGCATTCCCGAAATTGAACCACCTGGATGAGTACCAGCCCCAGTTAGATAAAGTCCTTCAATGGGCGTTTTATAGTTAGCGATTTCTGGTAGGGGACGGAAAAATACCATCTGATCGAGAGTCATATCGATGTGATAGTAGTTGCCTTTATAGGCACCGAGACGTTCGCCTAATTCGGCGGGACTTTCAACCCGACGAGCAATAATTGCATCTTTGACATTAGGTGCGTAGTCTGCTAACTTATCAATCACGCGATCGGCTACTTGATTTTTCAATTCATCCGTCCAACCTGTACCCTTCAAACCAGTTCCTTCTTTACCTGCAATTTGATAGGGAGCAAAAAACTCAATCCACAAGGTATGTTTACCTTCGGGTGCCATAGTTGGATCTAATACTGTCGGAACGTCGAGATACATCGAAGGATTTTCGTCGGGAATTTTGCCCATAGTAGGTAAAGCGTGGGCTTCTTCAACGTGATCTACTGAGTCAGCAATTAATACTGAACCAATTAGATATTCGTCTTTATGGTCAAATCTCTCAAAACGAGGTGCTTCAGATAAAGCACAGTCGATTTTGAGGATAGTTTCGTTATTGTTAACGATACGCCGTTTGAGTCGTTCGTGTAGTTCAGGTGCTGCTGTTTCGGGAAGCATTTGGAGGAACAATCGTTTGGCATCGATATTTGAGATTACGCCTTTGTTAGCGCGATATTCTTCCCCTCCTGCGACTCTAACACCTTCAACTTTACCGTTATTACCGATTAAAACTGATTCTACCGAGCGATCGCATAAAACAACGCCTCCTTTATCTTTAACTAAATTAAGCAAGGCTTGAGTCAATGCACCTGTACCACCACGAGGTCTTGCCATCCCTGGATGGTGACGCATCGACATCATCATCGAGCCAATACCGATAGTTTTTTGGGAAGGAGGTGCGCCAAATTCTGAAGCTAGTCTGGCTAAGGGAGCGCGGAGAAATTCCGAATCAAACCAGTATTCTAAGCTATCTTTCGGACTAGTCAGCATAGTACGAACCAAGTCCAAAGTTTTATCGACACCACCAAGGGTAGAAAATAAGTCTTGAATATTATTCCAACTATAATTGCCAACGATATCAACAATTGATTTAGGCGGTGCATTAAAAACAGGTGTAATACCTTGAGTCAAGCGTTGCCAAAAATCGATAAATTCTCCATACTTTTCGGCATCCCTTTGATTGTAACGAGCAATTTCTGCACAAGTTTTTTCTACAGATTTATGTGCGAGAAAATATTTGCCATCGGGGTGGGGACAAAAAGTTACTGGATCGCAATAAAGATATTCCAAACCATATTTAGCTAATTCTAATTCTTCGACTACTGGCCCGAGGTGAATAAACTCATGATCGATCGCGCAAAGATTGAATTTAAAACCTGGTGCTTCATCGGGTAAAGCTTCTTCTGTGGTGGCTGCTCCACCAGGAACAGAGCGTTTCTCCAATAATACCACGCTATAACCAGCTTTAAGTAAATAAGAGGCACAGACTAAACCATTGTGACCTGCACCGATAATAACGACATCGTAGGTTTGCATGAAGAGTATTTGATTAAGACGTTTCCCCGATCCTAAAAGAAGTCAATTCAAGGATGAATCTATCAGAAGAGTTAAATCAGCCACAAGGGAAGGTTTAGCGATCGCTACGCTGCTGCTGAAATTGTCAAAGAATACCGTTTATTGCGTCAAGTAATTTTTTCGGTTTTAAAGTCAGATTAGATCGAATTTTACTAATTCTTAAAAGTAATTGTGTAAAAATGTCTGATTTATTAAACTAGATATTTTTATAATCAATTTAAATTCTAGCCATCAATAATTAGCTGAATAAAAAAATTATTTAACTATGACTTTCAATTAAGAACTAAATAGTATAAGTTATTAATTAATAATAATTGTTTTAGTTGTCAATAATTTGATTAAGTCTTTTAATGATGCTAGCTCGACCAGCGATAGTAACACATTTAAGATTTTTGTCAATTTTTACAAATACTTTGCCAGCAAAAAGAGAACCAAAATTGGACTTTTCATAAACAGTAAAATCGTCTAATTCAGATTTTGTTTGAAAGCCCATTTCAGCTAAACTTTTATTAAGAGTTTTGACTAAAGTTTTATCATTTTTAAAATTTTTATTAATGGTAATGTTGCGATTAAATTTAGCTCCTAATAATCCTGCAATTAAACCTAATAAAACTCCTAACTGATAAATAGATTTATCTTGCCAATCGATTCCCATTCCTTGAGAAACTGTAATAGCAACAATTAAATTAGTTACAGCAAAATAATACAGAAAAGTCAGCCAAAATCCAGGTAATTGCAGCATGAGCCACTCAAATCATCTTCAAACAAACATTGGTAATCCCCTTAGCATAGCACCCATGATGGAACGTACTGACCGTCATTTTCGCTATCTAATGCGTCAAATTACCCGCCGCACCTTACTTTATACTGAGATGATTACTACAGCAGCAATTATTCATGGCGATCGCCATAAGTTATTAGATTTTTCGCTTGAAGAAAAACCTCTAGTATTACAACTTGGAGGCGATCATCCTCAAGAATTAGCTCAATGTGCCAAAATTGCGGAAGATTGGGGTTATGATGCCGTAAATCTCAATGTTGGTTGTCCTAGCCCGAGGGTGCAAAACGGTAACTTTGGGGCTTGTTTAATGGCACAGCCTGAATTAGTAGCAACGGCAGTAGCAAAGATGCAAGATGCTGTTAATATTCCTGTAACTGTAAAACATCGCATTGGCATAGACGATCGCGATCGCTATGAGGATTTAGCTCAATTTGTTCAGATTGTAGCAGAGGCTGGTTGTCGTCATTTTATCGTCCATGCCCGTAAAGCCTGGTTAAAGGGTTTAAGTCCTAAAGAAAATCGCAATATTCCGCCTTTACGCTATCAAGATGTTCATCGTCTTAAACAAGAATTTCCTCATTTGTTGATTGAAATTAACGGTGGAATTACTACTTTAGAACAGATACAAGAGCAATTAAAATATGTAGATGCAGTAATGATTGGTAGGGCTGCTTACGACGATCCTTATTTATTTGCCACTGTAGATCGAGATATCTATCGAGAACCAACTACGCCACCAACTCGTCATCAAGTAGTAGAAGCGATGCTTCCTTATATTGATTATTGGACTAAGAAAGGACTAAAACTTCACGGAATTAGTCGCCACATGTTACAGTTATTTGCTGGTCAACCTGGTACGAAAGCTTGGAAAAGATATATTAGTGAAAATGCTCATTTAATGGATGCTGATTCGATGGTTATTAGTAATGCTTTAGCCAAAGTTCCTCTATAAAGTAAAAAAATTAAACTCAGCTTTGACTGTTTAAATTATGCCAATTGAATGATGAAAAGCTTATACAAATACTTAGTTATAAAGATCAGTGATTCTTAGTGAACCAATCTTATGCCGACAAAATTTTCCCAACCTTATCAACCACTGTTACTAAGAATTCTTCACGGACTGACTGGTTTATTCGCTATTTCAGCAATTCTAACTGCTTTTTGGACTTACAATACCTATGACAGGCGTTGGGGTCAACTTCCCTTACCTGAATTTCCAGAAATTGAAGGTATTCACGGAACTTTTGGGTTGTGGACATTATTGATCTTTCCTTTCTTTGTTGTTTATGCTTTTCATCGGGGTCAACGAAGATTAATTCAGTCTGATTCTTGGCAAAAAATGACTCAATTTGGTCGAAGGTACTCCGCCTTCTCACGGCGGAGACTGCTTCGACTTCGTCAACCCATTTGGTGGTATACTCTGCATCGCTCGATCAATACCTTGAGTATTTTGGCACTAACTTTTGCTGTTTTTTCTGGCAAGATGATGGATGAAAAATGGCTACCTCAAGGAGAACTTAATCATAGTTGGTATTATGCCCATCTTATTTCTTGGCTAATTTTAGTAATTTGCATCGCGCTTCATCTTTTAATGAGTGTAAAGGTTGGAGGTATCCCTTTAATTTTATCGATGATCAATTGGCAATTTCGCAGTCAAGATAGTCCTGCTTTGTGGCGCAAACATATTGCTAATTGGCGTTCTAATTTTGATAGGGCAATGGTTACACAGTGGTTTTTTTCTCTTTCTGCACTGAAAGTACTAGAAATTTTTGTGTTAATTAGTATTGTTTTAGCTTGGGTAATTTCATTAATCAAAGAAATGGGTTGATTAAAAATGTAGAGCGATCGCTTACGCGCCAGGCAAAGCCTGACCGCGAAGTGCCTAAGCGAAACTGAGATCGCCTTTTTTCAGTTACCAGTAATTTTTTGTTCCCTATTCCTGATTCCTTGATTTTCTACTTTTAACTTTTGCCTTTTGCCTTTATTAATCTTATTCTTCTCTTAATTAAAGACTGATACAGTATGAATTCTAAGTTTAGAGGTGATCGATAATGCTATTAGAACCAGCTAAAACAGTCAGTATTTTTCAAAATCACAGCGAACCGCAATGCTTTGCAGCAGGAGAGATGATTTTTAAACAGGGAGAATTTGGTAATCTCATGTATGGCATTATTGAAGGAGAAGTAGAAATTGTCGTTAATGGTAAAGTTGTAGAAACTATTCATGCTGGGAATGTGTTTGGGGAAGGGGCATTAGTACAACCAGAAGCAACTAGGGCTTCTAATGCTGTAGCCAAAACTGATTGTAAGTTAGCCTGTTTAGACAAAGAGCGTTTTTTATTTGTGGTACAGGAAACGCCGATGTTTGCCCTTCATGTGATGAGAAGTTATTCCAATCGTCTTCGTAAGTTCAAACAACAATCCTAAAATTAAATTATTAATCAAGATTGCTTAGTTTGGGGAGGCTGAATTATGAATTGCACCTGGAGCGATCGCTTTATGGTTGTTCCCCATCAAAAAATTTCTCTTGCCAAAGATTACGATCCTGACTATAAAGATGATTTTTCTAATAAAGAGCAAGCAAAAGAGCAGCTTCAAGTAGGAATAAAGCAGTTAGCCGAATATCAAGATATTCTCTACGCCCAAAATACTTATGCTTTGTTGCTAATTTTTCAAGCGATGGATGCAGCAGGAAAAGATAGCACAATTAAGCACGTTATGTCTGGAATCAATCCTCAAGGATGTCAGGTTTTTAGTTTCAAACAGCCTTCCGCAGAAGAACTAGATCACGATTATCTTTGGCGTTATTTTAAAGCATTACCAGAAAGGGGAAGAATTGGAATTTTTAACCGTTCTTACTACGAAGAAGTTTTAGTGGTAAGAGTTCATCCAGAACTTTTACAAGCTCAACAATTGCCTCCTGAAAAGAAAAATGAGCGCATTTGGTACCAGCGTTTTGAAGAAATTAATAATTTTGAAAAGTATTTAGTCAATAATGGAATTATTATCCTTAAATTTTTTCTCAATGTCTCTAAAGAGGAACAAAAAAATAGATTTTTAGCCAGAATCAAACAACCAGAAAAAAATTGGAAATTTTCTGCTAGTGATGTTCGAGAAAGAGAATTTTGGGATGATTATCAAGCAGCTTATGAAGATGTGTTCAATCATACCAGTACTGAATGGACTCCTTGGTATATAATCCCTGCTAACCACAAATGGTTTACTCGTCTTGTGGTAGCCGATCTGATTGTCGACAAGTTAGCATCCTTAAATTTGCATTATCCAGTAATAAGCCAACAACATTACCAAGCATTACTTCAAGCAAAAATCAAGCTAGAACAAGAATAGACACTTTGGTTAGACAATAGTTATAAAGTCGTAGAGAAGTAACATGTTACTTCTCTACAAAAGTCAAACATTAAAAACTCTATTTTTGCCAAAAACCAAATCAAACAATTCCCATGATTCTAATTCATGAAAATATTAGTTCTAAATGCTGGTTCTAGTAGCCAAAAAAGTTGTTTATATCAACTTCCAGCAGATCGATTACCAAACAATCCACCCGAACCCGTGTGGGAAGCTAATCTCGATCTGACTGTCTCTAGTAATGGCGCAAAATTAACAGTCAAAACTCAAAAGATTACCAAGGAAATTCAATTTTCATCTCAAGATACTCAAGCTGCTACAGCACAAATGCTAGATACTTTAGTAACAGGAGAAACTAAAGTCCTAGAACAATTATCGGATATCGATCTTGTTGGACATCGAGTCGTTCATGGTGGTACAGAATATTCTCAGGCAACTAAAATTACTCCAGAGGTAAAAGAGACGATTTCTCGTTTGATTCCCCTTGCACCTAATCATAATCCGGCTCATTTAGAAGGAATCGAGGCTGTAGAAAACAAATTAGGAAATGTAACACAAATAGCAGTTTTTGACACCGCTTTTCACAGTCAAATGCCACCAGAAGCGTTTATTTATCCTATTCCTTATCATTGTTATGAACAGGGAATTCGTCGTTATGGTTTTCATGGAATTTCTCATCAGTATTGCGCCCATCAAGCAGCCAAAATTCTCAATCAACCTTTAGAATCTCTTAAAATAGTTACCTGTCATTTGGGTAATGGTTGTTCTCTAGCTGCCGTTCAAAACGGAGTAAGTATTAATACCACGATGGGTTTTACTCCTTTAGAAGGATTAATGATGGGGACTCGTAGCGGTTCAATCGATCCAGCTATTTTAATTTATTTGCTGCGGGAATATAATTTTTCTGCTGATGATTTGGACAAGATGCTGAATAAAGAGTCTGGAATTAAGGGAATTTCGGGAATTTCTAGCGATCTTAGAACTATACAAAAAGCTATTGCTGAGGGAAATCAACGCGCCCAATTAGCCCTAGATTTATTTATTCATCGACTAACAACCAATTTGGGGGCAATGATAGCTTCTCTGAGGGGTTTGGATGTGTTGGTGTTTACAGCAGGAATTGGGGAGAATGCAGCAATTGTGAGAGAAAAAGTTAGTTCTAGCTTAGAATTCCTTGGCTTAAAACTAGATATGGCTAAAAATAACTCATCTCCTCGGGATGAAAATATTGCTGCATCGGATTCAAAAATTCAAGTATTAGTAATTCATACTAATGAAGATTGGGCGATCGCTTGTGAAGGTTGGCGTTTAATTCATTAACGAATTTGAGAAGAAGCAGCTTCGGAAATAGTAGGAATTTCAGCGTATTGTCCTCTTACTGATTGGGCAATGCTATAAAAACAAACAACCAGAGTACCAATAAAAACCGTATTATTTAAGGTTTCAATTAACAAACTAGTGCGTCCTAAACCCATTTCTAAAATACTGATCAAGACGCTACAAAGAATTAACAAAATATCTAATAAGATTGCTTGCATCGTGTTAAAGCGAACAAAATAACTCGCTTTTTCGTTTCTGACAATGGCAAAATATAAAGCAAAGAAAACAATCAATCCAGCAAAAGGCAAACCATAATAAATGCTAATTAAGGGAGAAAGAGGAGCATAGATAATACTGAGGAAAGGAAACTGCTTCAGTAAGATTAAACCAAATGGTAAGACATAAATCAGAGGTAATAAATAAACTAAAGCTGCGATCGCTCTTTCTTTTCCATCTACTTCAGGGTTAGACATAATAATGCTAATTATTCATTTAAATCTTGTTTTTACTTAATTATTTTAGCTTTGTTTATCGCTGTTATCGCAATACCAATAAATATTATGACAAAAATTTCGATTAAGTTTAGAATTAACTCAAGAATACGATAAAAAGATATTTTCTTCTTGCTTCGCTAAAAGTTTCATCATTTCTAATAATTCAGTATTTTTTTGATTCTGATATTTAAATTCTTCCTGTTTCAGAATTATTTTTTTTTGTTTAGCAAGCAAAATCAATCTATATTTATGCCAAAAAGATTTTTTGACCGTTTGAGTATTTAAAGCAAGAGGAACATGGAGTTTAACTACAAGTTTATTGTTTGGGATAGCCTCAATTGATTTTACATAAATTTTATTTTTTTTAGCTTCTAATTGTAATTTTTCAAAAGCTTTAAGGAATACTTCCCAATCAACTCCAGACTCAAATACTAAATCAATTGTCCCCAAAAAATGTTCAATTAAATTCTTAAACTCTCCCAAAGCAAAATTTTGCTGAAGATTTTGTGGTCGACGTTTTTGCTGACCATATTGTAAATAAACATAATCACAAATTACACCATCAAATATAGTATTGTGATTAATCTGCCAATTTTCTAGACAAGCTCCTGTTAGAATACAACCTTTAAAATCAGTCAACCAAGCTCTCGTTTCAATCAAAGTTGTTTTTGCTAAATTACTATGACTAAAATTAGCCTTACTCAAATCCGCTCGGCTTAAATCTGCTTCCATTAAGTTGGCTTGAAAAAAATTACTTTCAAACAAATCTGCTTCAGTTAAATTAGCTCTACTTAGATTTGCTCCTTGAAAATTAGCTTGGACTAAATTGGCTTCAACAAAATCTGCTTCAATCAAACTAGCTCTCTGAAAATTAGCTTTATTGAGGTTGGCTTCACTCAAATCTGCGCCTCTTAAATTTGCGTTTTTCAGTTGAGTTTTAAAAAGATAAGCTCTACTTAAATTGGCATCCCGAAGAATCGCCCCTTCGAGATTAGCTAAACTTAAATCGGCTCGTATTAAAGTAGCTCCGCAAAAATCTGCACCACTGAGATTAGCTTGACTAAGATTCGCTCCTGTCAAATCGGCACTGTTAAAATTAGCAACACGGAGATCGGCTTGACTAAAATTAGCTAAGTTAAGATTAGAACCAACTAATTTCGCTCCTCGAGGATTGGCTGCAATGAGTATCGCTCCAGTCAAATTAGCCCCGTTCAGACTAGCTCCTGTTAAACTTGCTCTAGTTAGATTGGCGTTAGTTAAATCTGCACCATCCAGATTAGCATTACTTAAATTAGCATCAATTAAATTTGTGCCACTGAGATTAACATTACTTAAATTAGCATTAACTAAATTGGTATTATTGAGATTAATTCCTCTCAAGTCTGGCTGGTCAATTTGCTCTTTATCTCTCCAGCTATTCCAAAAGTTTATATTGCGCTTGAGTAAGGCATAGTATTTTTGATTTGTCATGTTGGATTGATCGAATTATGACCAATAATTTAGGTATAAAAAACTGAAATAGTAAGAGTATTTTGATTGTTAGTAATTTTAGTAAATAGCTTTTTGGGGTCTTTTAACCCAAATTAAAAACTAATTGTCAAGATAATATCCCAACTAACAAGCTGCCAAGAAACTGGAAATAATCTCTAATCGTGGCTCTTCAACCTCGTTAAAGGTTTTTTATCCTTAAATTAGTCTTAACAAAAAAATTGGTATTACCTTGAGCAAGGTACTCCACCCCGCAACAACGAAACCTGTTTAGGCTTTATCAATCCCATCGTATGCTTTTCAGATAATATTTATGGACTTATCTTCTCAAGTTTAAGTAGGCTGTGGAATATGTCACACTAGAACAATAAAGGGTAGTCAGTAACGGCTTCACTGTCAAATTTTGAGGGCAAGACATCTAAACTTAGTTCGGGTGCTTGCTATGTTCTTAATAAAGGTAAGCTAATGTCCTGAGCTTGCTTTTGATACCAAAAATCTTGTAAATCACTAAAG
This sequence comes from Stanieria sp. NIES-3757, assembly GCA_002355455.1. Lineage (NCBI taxonomy): Bacteria > Bacillati > Cyanobacteriota > Cyanophyceae > Pleurocapsales > Dermocarpellaceae > Stanieria > Stanieria sp. NIES-3757. Next base: position 5,260,107 of record AP017375.1, on the reverse strand, counting down.
GATAGACATAGTCATGGGATTATTTGACCGTCTTAGTCGAGTTGTTCGCGCCAATCTCAACGATTTAGTTAGTAAAGCAGAAGATCCAGAAAAAGTTTTAGAACAAGCTGTGATCGATATGCAGGAAGACTTAGTCCAGCTTCGCCAAGCAGTAGCTAGAGCGATCGCAACTCAAAAACGTACTGAGCAACAATATAACAAAAATCAAACTGAAGCAAATCAATGGCAACAAAGAGCGCAGTTAGCTTTGTCCAAAGGAGATGAAAATCTAGCGCGTGAAGCTTTATTACGCAAAAAGTCATTTAATGATGCAGCTCTAACCCTAAAAAGTCAGTTGGACCAACAAATGACTAATGTTGATAGCCTTAAGCGTAATTTAATTGCTTTAGAAAGCAAAATTTCTGAAGCTAAAACTAAGAAAGATATGCTTAAAGCAAGAGCTAATGCAGCCAAAGCACAAAAACAACTCCAAGAAACTATTGGCGGAATCGATACCAGGAGTGCAATGGGTGCTTTTGAGCGGATGGAAGATAAAGTAATGCAATTAGAGGCAGAATCTCAGTCTGCCGCTGAATTAGGCGGTATGGGTTTAGAACAACAGTTCGCTGCCCTCGAAGCTGGTAGCGGTGTTGAAGATGAATTGGCTGCCATGAAAGCTCAACTGACTGGTGCTTCACCCTCTCAATCTGCTCTTCCTGCTGCGGATAAACCGACTTCTACTCCTAAAGATTCTGTGATTGATGCTGAGTTAGAAGCATTACGCAACGAGCTTAATCAAAGTTAAATTGCTTAAAAGCAAAACTGAGAACTGTTAACTGATTCTCTGGATTTAAGCAGGTACAAGTTGCCTGCTCTTTCCATATCTTGACATTATTCGGTAAATTTAAATTTGTGTTAATTATTGAGCAAGAAGAGAAATGAGTAGTGTAATCGAAATTGCCGATGAACAATTCGAGCAAGAAGTATTTGAAGCCGATAAGCCAGTTTTAGTATATTTTTGGGCTTCTTGGTGTGGTCCTTGTCGCTTAGTATCTCCTTCAATTAACTGGATAGCTGATAACTATAGCGATCGCTTGAAAGTAGTTAAATTAGAAATAGATCCTAGTCCTACATCCGTAGCTAAATGCAATGTTGAAGGAGTACCAGCCTTAAGATTGTTTAATAACAATGAGATTGTCGCCTCCCATGAAGGAGCAATTGGTAAACAACAACTACAAAAAATGTTAGATGATCATCTTTAATTAAACTAGCGCATCTCGCTTCTAGCGAGACGCATTCATCGATTTTTAAGTAATTATTTAAAAGTTACTAAAAATAGCTAATTTTATTCAAGATGTTTGATCATAATCTGTGCTTCTAATCTAGAATCAGCTTTTGTCCCATTTTGAGAATTAACCGTACCAGAAACAGGTGCAGCATAACTAGGGACAGCAGAAGCAGCCAAAGCTATATGGCGATCGCTAACTGCTAAACCATGAGTCGGATCGTAACCACGCCAACCCGCACCAGGTAAGTATACTTCTACCCAAGCGTGTAAGTCTCTTTCTTGTTGATCTGGGTCTCCTTCTTGATAACCGCTAACAAATCTTGCTGCCAAACCAATTGCCCGACATACTTCCATAAATAAAATCGCAAAATCTCGACAAGAACCCTGTTTTCTCCGCCAAGTTATTCCTGCTTGCCAAGGTTCGCCCGTTTCTCTAATAATATATTGGCAGTTTTCATAAATACGCTGATTTAAACTAGATAAAAAAGCTATAGTATTGGCGTTAACTTCTTGAATAATTGCTTCTGCCAATTCGACAATTACAGTGTCTAGCACAAAACTATAAGGCTTTAAATACGGTTTGAGTTGAGTGAGAAGAGAACTAGGATAATCAAAGGGTAAGGTAGTTGCCCAAGTTTCTAGTAAATAGTTAAAAGGATTGGTTTGCCAAGTTTCTACCTGAGCTAGTATTTGTAAACTTAACTGATTAGTAGGTGTATTAAACCAAAGCCTACTAAAATTATTGCCATCCAAATCGATCAACTCAGAAATGCCTTGAGGTTGAGGACTAATTAATAAAGAAAAATTATGAAGTTTTTGCCAATTATTGGAACGGGGACGCAGTCTGATTAGGTGAGGGTTTAAAGAAACTGTTTGACTGTAAGTATAAGTTGTCTGATGACTGATTTGGTAAAACATATATATCAAAAATCTGTAAATACTTTACGTAAAATTGTGAGTCCAACAGAAATATTGGTTAACTCCTCAAGGCTAAGTTCTTCAAGCAGATTAGCGATCTGATTACGAGTTATGGCTCGCATTTCCTCTAAGCGATCGCTTCCTATTGGTGTCAATCTCAACATGATTTGACGACGTTGCTGTGGATCTTCTTGACGAGCGACTAAACCTCGCTGTACCAGCCGATCAATCATGGTGGATGCAGTTGCTCGCGTGATACCCAAATGCTCTGCAACTTCTGACAGTGAAGAGTCTGAATGTCGAGCTAGAAATACCAATACACGAAACTGAGGAACTGATAAAGAAGGTTCTCGTTGAGAGCGCATTTCTGTGCGGATAAATTGCATGATCGCAGGAATTGTTTCCATTAACTCAGTCGCAGTGTCAATAGATTTATTTTTTTCCGCAGCATTTGCAATCGGCTTTGGTGTGGCGAGCTTTGATTTCATCAATTTATCCTCAATTTTTTCTTAAGATACTCGATCAATTAAAATTAATTAAGCTAACATTTAGGTTAACTAACTAATAGGTTATCAAACTTTTAGTTAAACTATATTTGTTCATTTCAATCCCTTATGCTCAAAGAGCAATTTACAAAGGGTGACTATCCTGCGATAGCAATTTTGCAGCAGAAGCACAAGGCAGTAACTTATGAAAAAAAAAATCACTGGAGACTTAAATTTTGTAGATAACAAGAAAATTTCTAATGAGCAACCAATTATTCTTGAAACTCACGATCTGAGTCGTCGCTTTGGCAAATTTACGGCAGTTGAGCGTTTGAATCTTTCAGTTCGTTCGGGAGAGGTATTTGGGCTACTAGGTCCTAATGGTGCAGGCAAAAGTACTGCTATCAAAATGCTTACTACCTTACTTCCTCTTAGTAGTGGAAACGCCTACATAGCTGGATTCAATCTAATACATCAGGCAGATCAAGTTCGTCGAGTAATTGGTTATGTTCCTCAAGCATTGTCCGCTGACGGGACTTTAACGGGTTATGAAAATCTGCTCATCTTTGCTAAGTTGTACGACTTGCCACAGCAAACACGATCAAAACGTATTCGCGACGCACTGGCATTTATGGGATTACAGGAAGCATCCCATCGCATGGTACAAACCTACTCTGGTGGCATGATTCGCCGACTAGAAATTGCACAATCAATTCTACACCAGCCCCAAATTTTGTTTCTCGATGAGCCAACCGTCGGACTCGATCCCTTAGCGAGGAGTGCCGTTTGGGAACTGGTTGAGCAATTGCGAAGAGACTATGGCACAACGGTTTTTTTGACTACTCATTTCATGGAAGAAGCAGACAATTTGTGTCATCGTGTCACGATCATGCATCAAGGACGAGCAATTATTACGGGAACTCCCACTGAACTTAAAGCTTCTCTCAACCAAGCCTCAGCAACGCTCGATGACGTTTTTATTTATTACACTGGCGACCAATTACAATCTGGAGGAAGTTACCATGATACCTCAAGAGTCCGACGTAATGCCCAAAGGTTGGGTTAGGAGAAAACAGCGCACTTCAAGTGATCTGTTCGGCGTGATTATAAGTTCGCTTAAAAAAACTTTGGTAATTGCCGAAATAGAAGTTCGCAAACTGCGTCATGACCCCACTGATTTAATATTACGAGCAGTTCAACCTGCCTTATGGTTGTTAATCTTTGGTCAGGTATTTACACGAGTCAGAGCTATTCCTACAGGTAATTTACATTATCTAGATTTTTTAGCTCCTGGCATTCTTGCTCAAAGCATTTTATTCGTGGCAATTTTTAGTGCAATGACTATTATTTGGGAGCGAGATCTGGGAATCGTTCACAAATTTCTTGCCAGTCCAACTCCGCGTGTCGCATTGGTGTTGGGAAAAGCTTTATCTGCTGGCGTTCGTAGTTTGGTACAGGTCGCGATCGTTTACTTAATTACCTGGTTGCTTGGTGTACATTTGAATTTCAATTTAACCGCTTTATTAAGTGTTTTGCTCATTGTTTTGTTAGGGGCAGGATGCTTTTCGCTCTTTTCTTTGATGGTTGCCTGTTTAGTCAAAACACGAGAACGCTTTATGGGAATCGGTCAATTGATGACAATGCCGTTGTTTTTTGCCAGCAACGCTATTTATCCGATCGCACTAATGCCCAATTGGTTACAAACCCTCTCTCATTTAAATCCTCTCACCTACCAAGTCGATGCCCTGCGTGGCTTAATGATAGTTGGTGGAACTAATACTTACAGTTTGGCAATTGATTTCGCTGTTTTATTATTTTCAGCAACAATTTTGACTATCATTTGCACCAGACTCTATCCTAGAATTGCCATGTAAATCATAAAACTCAAGAAATTTTATAATTCCTACTGACCAGTTATCAATTAATAGGGAATAGGGAACAAAATTAAGTTTTCTGTTTTCTGCCTTCTGCTTGCTGCCTTTTCTAATTTATTAGTCTAAAAAAATTTGCTATGGCTAGAAAAAAAATTCGTCCTAATTATGAAGCAACTAATGATCTAAATATTTGGCCATCTTTTACCGATTTAATGGCTAATGCTTTTATGATTATTAGTCTGTTTTTATTGCTTGCTTTATTTAAATCATTGTTTTTGAAATATACAGCGGAAGAAACAGAATTGAATCTTAGTGAAAGTGAGAGACAAGTTAGAGTTTTAAAAAAGCAAATAGCATCCTTAGAAAATGAATTAGGAGAAAGCTTTGATGAAATTAGACAATTAAATAGAGGCTCATCAGAATTAGCACAACGTCTACAACAGAGTGATCGCAGAGCAGATTTATTAGCCTTAGAAGTACAGCGTTTAAAGTCTGCTCCGCCAGTAGTAGTAATTCAAGATTCTGGAGAATATCAATTTGCTTCTGGGAGTGCCGAATTACCCCAAGCTTTGAAAAATTATGTCGTTAACGATTTAGCCAATAGAATTGAAGAAATAAGTCAACAAAGAAATCTTTATGTAGTAGAAATAATTGGTCATACCGATGGTCAAATTAATGTTAATAGTCCTAGTAATTTAGACCAACAATTAGAAGCGGTAGCTAATGGAGAAAAACTTATTAATAGTTTAAATCCAGGTTCTAATGTAGATTTGGGATTAATGAGAGCATTAGAAGTAGTCAAAGAATTACAAGAATTACAAAAACAAGGTCGTTTACAAGGAGTACAATTTCGGGCTTATTCTGCTGCTCAATTACTATTACCTTCAGGAGAATTTGCAGCTACTAATCGGCAAGCAGATTCCAAAAGGAGAAGAATAGAAATTCGTTTTTCTCCTTTAGGAAAAGCAGAAACTATTAGATAAAGTTTTGAGCATCAAGTTTATTTTTTTATATTAATTAAGCTATGTAAAATCTTATTTTTCGAGCAGCAACTAAAATATCTGATTTAAAGAAAAAAAATGTCCTTTGATGCAGATGGATAAAGTTAAAGCGAATTAAGATAATTAGTTGAACTAAAAAGACTAAAATTATCTCTTACTTAATTAATAATTAATTAACCTTGCTTTTAATAAAATTATTCAACCAAACTCGCTCTGATTTATTAATTCAATTTTTTGAGTGATTTTATCTTACAATAAAACTTTAAAACAACCTCAATTTTAATTACAACAATGAAAGATTTCTTTGAAAATATTGCGCGCTATCCTCGCTTTATCTTAGGTTTAATTCTGGGGATTTTTCTTGCTTTTTTAGATCAATTTAGACCCTTACTCAAAAATCCGCTCACGGCTACTGCACTGATGGGTTTGGCAGTAGGGACATTTGCCTTCTTTTATTTTACTCTACGAGCAATGCTCGGTTTAAATCCAGTTTAAACTAGAAAAGTATGGCTATTTACTCGGTTATGCTCAGGCATAGTTTCTGCTTTTTGCTACTAAAAGAGAAAACTGAGTGGAGTCCATTGTTGGAAAACTTAGGGAGCGAAAATTATGGCTAATAACCGTCGCGTTTCTCGCATTTCTTCTTTAATCAAACGAGAAGTTAGCCAAATGTTACTGAATGGGATTAAAGATGATCGTGTTGGTGCGGGAATGGTTAGCATTACTGATGTTAATGTTTCTGGCGATCTACAACACGCAAAAATTTTTGTTAGTATCTATGGTACTGAAGAAGCAAAAGCCGAAACCATGGAAGGATTAAAATCTTCTACTGCTTTTGTAAGAAAAGAGTTAGGTCATCGAATTCGGCTACGTCGAACTCCTGAAGTTATCTTTCTCGAAGATCATTCTTTAGAAAGGGGCGATCGCATTTTGAACCTAATCAATCAAATTAGTAGCGATCGCGAGCCATCAAATTCAATCACAGACGATCTAAATGAGGACATTAATTAAATTATCGTGTCTCAATTGATCCCCGATTGGCAAGAGCTTTCTCTTAAACAACAAATCGGACAAATGGTGGTAGTACGTGCCTCTGGCTATTTGTTCGATCACCAAATTCGTTATCCTGCCTGGGAAGTTTCTACTCCTAAGTTAAAACAATGGTTAGAGGAATTATCTTTGGGTGGGGTAATTTTATTAGGTGGTAGCGCAGCAGAATTATCTTTGAAAACACAACAGTTACAAGCTTGGGCAAAAATTCCTTTATTGATCGCAGCAGATATTGAGGAAGGAGTGGGACAAAGATTTCCAGGTGCGACTTGGTTTCCTCCGCCAATGGCTTTAGGAGAAATTGCTACTGAGGATTTATCTCTGGCTCAACAGTATGCCACTGCTATGGGTAAGATTACCGCTCAAGAAGCTTTGGCAGTGGGTATTAATTGGTTACTTGCACCAGTCGTAGATGTTAATAATAACCCTGATAATCCTGTAATTAATATTCGTGCGTTTGGTGAAAATTCCCAGATTGTTAGTAGTTTAACTTCCGCTTTTATTGAAGGAGCAAAAACCCATCCAATTTTAACTACTGCTAAACATTTTCCTGGACATGGTGATACTGCTACCGACTCTCATCTTGATTTACCAACTATCCCTCACCCCGACTCGCGATTAAATCAAATTGAATTACCACCTTTTCAAAATGCGATCGCGTCTAAAGTAGATAGTATCATGACGGCTCATCTGATGATTCCTGCTTGGGATCGCGATTATCCTGCCACCCTTTCTACAACCATTCTCACAGGTAAACTAAGACAAGAACTAGGATTTGAGGGTTTAATTGTTACCGATGCGTTAATTATGGGAGGAATAACCAAATATGCCTCTCCAGTAGAAATAGCCGTGATGGCAGTAGCAGCAGGTGTAGATATTTTATTAATGCCTAGCGATCCCGAAGAAGCAATTGAAGCAATTTATCAAGCAGTGCGATCAGGTAAATTAAGCGAATCCCTTATTCATCGAGCGTTACAACGGATTTGGCAAGCCAAACAAAAACTCTTACCTGATTCCCCCAATCTCAACCAGCTTTCACAACCACAAGCAACTGTAACTGTTAATTCGATTCTGCGTGATTCTCTCCAAATAGGGGGTAATTTGCCCTTAAAACCTCAATCAGGACAAAATTTACGCAACCTCATTGTAGTTGATGATGTTCTTAATTGTTCTTTTCTTGATCTTCAAACTCCAGCAGTGGTAATTCCTCAGAAATTCGGCTACCAAAGACAAATAATCGATCAAAATAGTTTAGTTTCTGCTCAATCCGATTCCAGCAGCACTTTACTACAAGTTTTTATTCGCGGTAACCCCTTTCGAGGTACAGCAGGTTTAACTAAAGTCGCTCAAGAATTTTATCAACAACTGTTGCGCTCAGGAAAAATTGAAGGATTAATAATTTATGGTAGCCCTTATGTAAAAGATTGGTTTGTGGCTCAATTAACTACAGAATTACCTTGGGTATTTAGCTATGGACAAATGGATTTGGCTCAAGGAATGGCTTTAAAAGTTTTATTTGGGTTATCTGCCACGGAAACCTCTAGTTCAAAGAATCAATCTAATTTTGGTTTTTAATGAGTAATATCAGATGAACACAACAAAGTTATGATGAATGTCCACACCCTTTACACAAATAATTTATTGATGGTGGTGTGGATTGATAATTAATTAGTTTTTCCACGGATGAACACAGATACACACAAATAATTTATTGATTTTAATTAAATCACTTTGAAATTGATTCTGAAAAATTATGCCCTAATAACTTTTCACGTAAATGTTTAATTCTATCTCGATATTTGGCAGCCTCTTCAAATTCTAAGTTTTTAGCAGCTTCTTTCATTTTTAATTCTAATTGTTCAATTAACTCGGGAACTTTTTCTAACGGTAATTCATCTAATTGTTCGTAAACTTCTTCTAATTGTTCATTATTTAAACGACGAGAAATATCTAAGAAAGCTAAAATTGAATTGCTAGATTTTTTAACAATCGGTTGAGGAATAATACCGTTTCTTTTGTTATAAGCAATCTGGATATTACGTCTTCTTTCCGTTTCTTCTATAGCACGAGCCATACTATCGGTTAAATTATCGGCATATAAAATAGCCTCACCTTTTACATGACGGGCTGCCCTACCAATAGTTTGAATAATTGAACTTTCCGATCGCAAAAATCCTTCTTTATCTGCATCTAAAATTGCTACTAAAGATACTTCAGGTAAATCTAAGCCTTCTCGCAGCAAATTTACCCCGATTAAAACATCAAATCCTCCTTCTCTTAAAGCTTGTAAAATTTCAATTCGTTCAATTGATTTAATTTCTGAATGAAGATATTGAACTCGAACACCTCTTTCTTGGAAATATTCAGTTAAATCTTCCGCCATTTTTTTAGTTAAAGTTGTAATTAAAACTCTTTCTTGCTTGTTAATTCTGGCTTTGATTTCTCCTAATAAATCATCAACTTGTCCATCAGTAGGACGAACAAAAATTTCTGGATCAATTACGCCTGTAGGACGGATAATTTGCTCGATAATTCTGTCTTCAGATTGTTCAATTTCCCATTTTCCAGGAGTAGCAGAAACAAAGATACATTGACTGACTTTTTGCCAAAACTCTTCAGATTTTAAGGGACGATTATCAGCAGCAGAAGGTAGACGAAAACCATGTTCAATTAAAACTTGTTTACGAGCGCGATCGCCGTTGTACATTCCTCGTATTTGCGGTACAGTAACATGAGATTCATCAATTACCAGTAACCAATCTTTCGGAAAATAATCGACCAAACATTCTGGGGGTTCGCCCGGTTTTCTGCCTGCTAAATGACGAGAATAGTTTTCGACACCGTTACAGTATCCTACTTCTTGTAGCAATTCTAAATCGTAGCGAGTACGCTGTTCTAATCTTTGGGCTTCTAATAATTTTCCTGCTTGTTCTAATTCAATTAAACGATTTTCCAACTCTACTTTAATATCATAACAAGCTCGTTCTAGTTGATCTTCTGGTGTAACAAAGTGACGGGCAGGATAAATACTAATTCGTTGTAAACTTTGTAAAATTTCTCCCGTAACAGGATCGACATAGCGCAAAGCTTCAATCTCATCACCAAAAAATTCGATCCGAATGATGCGATCTTCATAAGCAGGAACGATTTCTAAAACATCTCCCTTAACTCGAAAACGTCCCCTTTCAATCTCAATATCGTTACGATTGTATTGAACGGATACTAAATCTCTCAATAACTCCCGTTGATCGATTTCCTTGCCTACTTCTAAAGGTACGGCAGCTTTCAAATATTCGGCTGGCATACCCAAACCATAAATACAACTGATCGAAGCCACCACAATCACATCTTGGCGTTCAAAAAGCGATCGCGTTGCCGAGTGACGCAACATATCAATCTCATCATTGATCGAAGCGGTTTTCTCAATATAAGTATCTGTAACGGGAATATAAGCTTCTGGCTGGTAATAATCGTAGTAACTGATAAAATATTCGACTGCATTGTCGGGAAAAAACTGACGTAACTCGTTACATAGTTGCGCTGCTAGAGTTTTATTATGTGCCAAAACCAACGTAGGTTTCCCAATCTTGTCAATGACATTGGCAATAGAAAAAGTTTTTCCCGTTCCAGTTGCGCCTAATAAAGTTTGAAATCGATTTCCTGCTTGAATCGATTTAGTCAATTGCGCGATCGCACTAGGTTGATCTCCCGTCGCTTGAAATGGTGCTTGTAGCTGAAATCCGCTCATAAATAACTCAAGTACAATTCTACTATGGCTGCCCTTGAAATTAATTTAATAAAAAAACTAGATAATAGCTACTTGGTTTTTATAAGTTTGCTAGCAAGTGCGATCGCTTTAATCCATAAAAAAATAAAGATGGGTTTTACAATTACTCCACCCATCCTACAAAAATTATTCACTTAAATCCCGAATTAATCTTTAACTAGCCACTGCTGACTCAGTTGGATTTTCTTGAGTTTTTGCTTGCAAAGCTGCATAAAGGCGATTTAATGCTTGAATATAAGCACGGGCAGAAGCCACAATAATATCAGTATTAGCTGCACGACCAGAATAAATTCGGTCTTGATGACGTAAACGAATCGTTACTTCGCCAATTGCATCAATTCCAGCAGTCACAGATTGTACTGAAAATTCGATCAGTTCATTAGGAACATTAACCACTCGATTAATTGCTTTATATACTGCATCTACTGGCCCTGTCCCAATCGCAGCATCAGTTAATTCTTCTCCTGCGGGAGTTCTCACCGTTACTGTAGCAGTAGGACAAGAATTATCACCACAAGAAACTTGTACTAATTCTAAACGAAACAGTTCAGGAGGCTGACGAATCTCATCGTTAACAATTGCTTCTAAATCCCAATCACTGATTTCTTTTTTCTTATCAGCAACCTCTTTAAAGCGTACAAAAGCTTTATTTAATTCAACTTCGTTTAATTCGTAACCCAATTCTTTAAGACGACTACGGAAAGCATTACGACCAGAATGTTTGCCCAAAATAATTTGATTATCCGTCAACCCAATCAACTGGGCATCCATAATTTCATAAGTTAACTTATTCTTCAGCACACCATCTTGGTGAATACCAGATTCATGGGCAAAAGCATTAGCACCAACGATCGCTTTATTCGGTTGTACCATCATTCCAGTTAGATTAGATACCATCCGAGAAGTTTTATAAATTTGTTTGGTATCAATCTTAGTTAAAGGTTCAGTTGATTCTGCTGGTCTACCCAAGAAAGGATTAAAATACTGACGACGGACGTGAAGTGCCATCACCAACTCTTCTAAAGCTGCATTACCAGCCCTTTCACCGATACCATTAATGGTACACTCTAACTGTCTCGCGCCATTTTTGACTGCTTCCAAGAAATTAGCTACCGCTAAACCCAAATCGTTATGTCCGTGAACAGAAATAATTGCCCGATCTATATTAGGAACGTTATCTTTAATTCCCTTAATTAACGCCCCAAATTCACTAGGGGTGGTATAACCAACTGTATCAGGAATATTAATTGTAGTTGCTCCTGCTGCGATCGCAACTTCTAAGACCTGATAGAGAAATTCCGGATCGCTTCTACCTGCATCTTCAGGGGAAAACTCGACATCATCTACAAAAGATTTAGCATAAGCCACCATCTCAGGCACAATAGCTAACACCTCTTGTCTGGTTTTACGCAACTTATATTGTAAATGAATATCAGAAGTCGCCAAAAAAGTATGAATTCTACCTTTAGCTGCTGGTTTTAAAGCTTCTGCTGCCGTTTTAATATCTGCTTGAGTTGCTCTTGCTAAACCACAAATAATAGGCCCATCTAGCGTACCAATTTCTCCAGCAACCTTACTAACTGCTTCAAAATCTCCTGGACTAGCATAAGGGAAACCCGCCTCAATTACATCGACTCCTAATCGTGCCAAAGCTCGGGCAATTGTAAGTTTTTCCTCTACATTTAAAGTAGCTCCGGGAGATTGCTCGCCATCGCGAAGTGTGGTGTCGAAAATAATGATGCGCTCTTGTGACGTTTCCATAACCCTATGTGTGCTTATAATATAGGAGAATCTATTATTTATTGAAAATTATACGCTATTCTATTTTTTATCTTGAGAGTAATTGCGATCTTAACTTTTGATTTAAATTAAGAAGTGAAAGTCAATAATCACTTTTTTCAATATAAGGTCGAATATCGTTTAAATCTATATATCTATCTGTAGCATTTCTTAATTCTCTGGCGATCATTCCCTCCGTAGAAACGACAGTTATGTGGGTATTTTTTGATCTTAATAATTCAATTGCTCGTTCAAAATCGCCATCTCCACTAAATAAAATTACTCGGTCATATTGCTCAACTGTATTAAACATATCGACAACAATTTCTATATCTAAATTAGCTTTTTGAGAATAACGTCCAGAGACATCATCATAATATTCTTTAAGAATTTTAGTACGTACTGTATATCCCAAACTAATCAAAGCATCTCTAAATCCTCGTTGATCTTGGGCATCTTTTAATCCTGTATACCAAAAAGCATTAACTAAAACTACCGTTGGATCTTTAGTAAAAAAATCTAAAACTTTTCTTGGATCAAAAAACCAACCATTTTTTTGTTGTGCATAAAACATATTATTGCCGTCTACAAAAATAGAGAGACGGTCTCTCAAACAATTATTAGGACAATCCATAAAAACTAATACCTAAGTATTTGTATAATATATAAAATTAGAGTTTTTAGTATAAACCGCCATTATAGCAATTTATTATTATATCAATTTTGGCTTATTTAGTTTTAGGTTAAACCACCTAAAATCATTGTAAACACCAACGGCAAAATAACATTAACTTTAGTAGTAACTTAGGTATTTGTACTATTGTATTAAAACAAAAAAAGTAGAGTCTGATTAAAAAACTCTACTTTCTATTAAACTTGAAAAATTTTTTGAAAGAATTACTGAACTTGAATAGTTTCTAGTGCAGCTTCTACTTTTTGCACCACAGGTTCTGGCAAAGGTACATAACCCAATTCTTCAGAGTAAGTTTGTCCTTCAGTTAAAGCCCAATTAATGACATCTTTAAAAGCCTGACCTTTATTAGCATCATATTGTTTATAAGCCATAATCCAAGTATAGGAAACAATTGGATAAGAATCAGTTCCCTCTGGATCTGCAATAAAAGCACGAAGATTTTCTGGTAATGTTACTGCTTCTAAAGTTTTAGCAGCAGACTCGGGAGAAGGTTCAATATAATTTCCTGATTTATTTTCTAAAGAAGCAATAGGAATGTCTTGCTGTTCAGCATAGCCGTATTCAATATAGCCAATTGAGCCTTCTGTTTGTAAAATTTGAGCCGTAACCCCTTCGTTTCCTTTCGCACCAATTCCTGTCGGCCAAGAAACTGTTTTTCCCTCTCCTACTTTTTCTTGCCATTCAGGACTAATCTCAGTGAGATGTTTAGTAAATACTCCAGTTGTACCACTACCATCAGAACGATAAACTACAGTAATGTTTTGATCTGGTAACTGTAAATCTGGATTAATTTCCGCGATCGCAGGATCGTTCCATTTAGTAATTTTACCTAATAAAATATCTGTATAGACTTGGCGAGATAGTTTTAATCCCTGAACATCAGGAAGATTATAACCCAAAACAATACTACCAGCAGTCATTGGAAGTAAAACAACTCCCCTTTCTACTTGAGCGATTTCTTCATCTGTCATGGCCACATCACTAGCACCAAAGTCTACAGTTCCTTGAGTAAATTGCTCAACTCCAGCACCACTTCCTACAGATTGATAGCTGATTTGAACATTAGGATTCTGTTTATTGTATTCAGAAAACCATCTTTGATAAAGTGGAGCAGGAAAACTTGCTCCAGCACCTGTTAAAGATACAGATTGACCGCCTCCTGAAGCTGGTGTTTGAGACTGTTCGCCAGAAGGTGCAGTAGTTTGAGAACCACCACAAGCACCAATACTAAGAGTAAGAGCAAGTAAAGAAGTTAACCATACTTGTCTTTGAGAAAATTTTACAGAAATCATATTTAATGTATCGTCAAATTGTTTAAATAGTTGAATTTAGCTATTGATCTGTGCATCAACTTAAGCTACTGCGATTAGTTCTAGGTAAAGCTTGGGTAAGCAGAAGGTTAACTTTACCTTAAAAGTATCCCTGAGAACTGAAATCTCCCCTAACCTTGGTTCATTAACCGCAGTCGGGGAGAAAACATTATGAACGGATTTTGTTTAAGAAATTAGAATTGGAAAGTAGTGCGAAGTACTCCAACCCAAGTGGTGTCATTGTTGTCATTGTGATCGGGGTTGAGGATCACATACGCACCAGGAGTAAGTAGAATGTTGTCGTTGACGGGGAATTTGTAAAGTGCTTCGATCAGATAAGAAGTATCTGGGTCTTCAGTAATTCCGTCACCATCAGACACTTTAGGAGGCATACCACCACCAACAACGAGTTCAGCACCCTCTTTTCCGAAGTCAAGTAGAGCAATATTAGCACCCCAAGTCCAGAGGTCAGCTTCATTTTCAGTGACTAGGTCTTGAGACATAGCGTAACCACCGAAAGCAGCAACGTTAAATTTACTGCCAATTTGGTAAGTAGCACCTAAACCAAATCTATCAGCAGCAACAGCATTACCATCATCGAAGGGATCCGCAGCAATTTCGCTACCAGTACTACCACTTAAGTTAACGCTGTCCTCAGTTTGAAAACCATGAACGTAAGTAGCAGCGATATCCAAATTTTCTATAGGAGTAAATTTGATCTGTCCGCCCGCGCTGTAAGAACCATTAAACAGACCTTCGCCTTCAGAAGGATCGGAAACACCACTATCAACCAGGTAAGCAGCAGTAAATTCTAATGTTTCTCCCAAACCAACTGTGGCACCAAGACCAGCACCCTGTGTACTACGGAAGACAAGGGGATTATAACGATTGAAACGAGATAAAGCACCAGTACCGCTACTTTCTAATACTGGGTTAGTAACATCAAAGATATCGTCAAAATCAAGTCCTGCTGCACCGACGTAAAAATTGACATTGTCCCCAATACTAGAGGTGTAATATAACTCGTCAATTTCGATATTATTGTCGTTGTTGGCATCAAAGCCTAAACGAGCCATATCGGTTCCAGTGACATCAGCAAGATCAGGTACATTACCCGCTTGTAAACGAGTGCGTAAACGGTCTTTACCAGTGAAGCTAGTATCGAAGTTTAACCGAACGCGATCGCTTAGAGTTACTTGAGAGTCATCACCTTCACCAAAAGTATCTACTACGGCGAAAATCGCTTCCCCTTTTAATTTAGTAGTAGTAGAGAATTGATGATCTTCAAGGAAAGCAGTACGACTTTCAAGATCGTCAACTCGACCACCTAAAGTAGCGAGTTCTGCTTCAAATTCTTGAGTGAGTCGATTGATCGTATCGAGGTCTTCTCTTAAAACAGATTCAGAAGACGCAATTAAACGTTCAATTTGATTTAAACAGGAATTTAAACCTGCTGCAAATTCATAACGTGATAAAGCTTGATTACCGCGATAAGTTTGATTGGGGTAACCTGCAATACAACCATAACGATCTACTAGGCTGCGTAATGCTTCATAAGCCCAGTCCGTAGGAGATACGTCTCGTAACTGATTAACGTTAGTTACCTGAGACATGGGTTGATTGCTATTTTGCTCGTTGTAGCGATCGATTTGCTCTAGAGTATTTCCTACTGAATCAGCCGTACCATTAACTGTTTGAGCTAAAGTGCTGTTAGCTGTAAATAAGGAAGCACCAATTAGAGCCGGAGTTACTTTAAGTAAATTCCAGAAAAGTTTATTCATTTTGTCCTCACACCTAAAGGTTGACTATCTTCACTAAGATTAGATAGTTGGAAAACTCGTGGTTTTCTCATAACGATCACCAAGTATACTCTACATATTTGCCAAATGGCTTGAGAGATTTTACAGTTATTGAGATTATTTATCGAATATTTTCTTTTCGATTAGTCTCACTGTTATCTATCACTAGATATATTCACTTGAGTGTTTGTTGTTGGAAGTATCGCCAGTTTAACCATCAGCATTTTAAGATGATTCTTTAATTAAAAAGTAAATCATTGGTAAACGTCAGGTTAAGAAATTGAATGATGACTTCCATTTCTACTAAAAATTATACTTAGCTATTTGTGATTTAAGTAATTTTTTTTTTGGTTTTTTAAATTAATTTTGTTAGAGTCTATTTTCTTTGTCCAGTAACAATGTAAGAAACTCTTTGAGCAATGTTGGTAGCATGATCTGCCATTCTTTCCAAATGGCGAATAATTAGCCCTAACAATAAAATTGGTTCAACTACACCCTTAACATCTCTTGAGTAGGCTAAAGTTTCATAGAGATGTTCGTATGCTTCATCGACAACATCATCTAATTTTTTCACTCTTGCTCCTGCAGTTCGATCCAAATCTGCTAAAGCGACTAAACTGGTAGCTAACATCAACTGAGCATGATTGGACATAGCTTCAATTTCTTTCAGGCAAGGATGAGGAGGATATTTAACTAATTTAATTGCCATTTCAGAAATATCTTGAGCATAATCACCAATACGCTCTAAATCTCTCACTAGCTGCATAAAGGCACTTAATAGCCTTAAATCTTGAGCTACAGGAGCTTCTAATGTCATTAGAGTTGAGCAATCTAATTCAATTTGACGATAATATTGGTCGATTCTTTGATCTAAAAAAATTATTTTTTGGGCTGCTTCTAAATTTTGCTCAAATAGAGATTGATGACTTAAGCGAAACGACTCCTCTACGAGAGTACCCATACGCATAACATCTTGTTGCACTCGTCTAATTGAGCGATCAAAGTTAGTTCTTTCAGGATGATGAGCTTGAGAGGATAAAGTCACTATTGAATTGGCTAGATTAAATTATTAATGGTTGTCTCATTTATAGTAATAGCAAGAAAATATTAAGGTTTAATGAGGGAGTGTATCGCTTATAACCGAATTGTCAATTTTTTTTTCTAGAACAGATTTCGGTAAACAAATTTGTAACCAACCACCACCAGTTACAGGATGATTTTGAGCCTTAATTAAACCTTGATGAGCATCAATTATTTCTTGAACAATCGCTAATCCTAATCCACTCCCTTGAGCAGGTGAAAGAGATTGTCTAGTTCTAGATTTATCTCCACGATAAAGGCGTTTAAAAACATGGGGAAGATCGGCAATTTCAAATCCTGTTCCTGAATCAATTATATCGATTTGAATTTGAGGAGATGATAAGGAAGTATCAATTAATTGTGCTTGAATTTCAATTGTGATTTGTCCTTGAATTGGGCTGTGTTTAATCGCATTGTCAAGTAAATTAAGAAATACTTGAATTAAACGACTTTTATCTCCTTGTAGCCAAACTTTAGGTTCTCCGCAATAGTTAAAACTAATTTCTTTGCGATTAGCTAAAGGTTCAAGAATATGCCAGACAGAAAACAATAGCCCTCGTAGTTCAATGTCTTCATAATTTAAGATTTGACTGGGATCTGCTTTTAATTTACTTAGTTCTAGCCATTCTTCTACCAAATTAATCAGACGATTTGTTTCCTTCAACATCTGTTCTACCCAACGAAGTTCAGGATTTTTGAGTCTTTTAAGAAGATTTTCCGCAACTAAACTAATTGATGTAAGAGGTGTACGTAATTCATGCGTAAGATCGGAAAAAGTGCGATCGCTTTGCTGAGATAATTCGATTAAAGGTTGTCTATTTAAAATAAATATTCCTACTTCTCCTGCTGGTAAAGGAAAACTATATCCACTTAAAGCAACCGATTTTACTCCTTTGGTAACAGATGAAGTTAAAATTGGAGATTTCTTAATTTGCTCGCTTTGTTTTACATTTGCTGCGTGTTGAGTGAAATAGTAAACCCATTCTTGAACTTGAGGTTGTTGCGATTGACGAGTTGTTTCAATTAACTGGTCTAGTTCATAAGAACGGACTAATTCTAACAGTAAACGTATTTGTCCTACTTGCCAACGGTCTATTTGTAATAATTCTCTAGCTTGTTGATTGCACCACAATAACTGATTCTCTCCATCTACTCTCAAATAACCAAAGGGTGCTTGTTCTATTAGTTCTTGCCAAACTTCTTTTTCTGCTTCTAATTGTTTTTTTTGTTGATTGAGATAAATTAATTCCCTTCTAACCAACGAAATAGGTGGTAAAGAATTAACCCAATCAGCACTAGGAGAATAAGTGCTAAGAATTTTTTGCAATTGATGCTTGAAATGAAATTGTTTCCAAGCAAAGAAGGTCAAACCTACTATTAAGCCTAGTAGAAATTCTAAAGCAGCCATTAGTCATAGTCCCTTCTAATTTCTAATTGTTAATGCTGGCTAAATAAATTATTAGCTATTAAATCTCAACTAAATAACTAATGACTACTTCAAAATAAAGTTAGGGACAATTAAATTTAACCAAAACGATAGCCAAAACCTCTAACAGTAATTAAGTATTCTGGTTGACTAGGATCTTTTTCCAATTTTTCTCTTAGCCAACGAATATGAACATCAACTGTTTTTGTATCACCTAAAAAATCAGGACCCCAAATTTGTTCAATTAATTGTTCCCGCGACCAGACACGTCGAGGATAACTCATAAATAATTCTAATAAACGAAACTCTTTCGGAGAAAGATTTATTTCTTCTCCTCTAACTGTTACACGACATTCCTGAAGAAATAAATTAATGTCTCGATATTTTTGTACTGGTGTAGGAGTTTGTACATTGTAGCGATGACGACGCAAAAGAGCGCGACAACGAGCTACTAATTCTCTCATACTAAAAGGTTTAGTTAGATAGTCATCTGCTCCTACTTCTAAACCCAAGACTCGGTCTGTTTCACTCGCTTTAGCACTAATGACTAAAATAGGAGTAATATCTCCTTGATAACGGAGAAGACGACAGATATCTAGTCCGTTAATCTCTGGCAACATTAAGTCTAAGACAATTAGATCTGGTGAAAATTCATTAGTATTATTTTGATCGGCATTTTGCAGAAAGTTTAAGGCAGTTCGTCCGTCAGCAGCAGTTTTTACTTGATAACCTTCTTCTTCTAAAGCTATAACAACCATATCGCGAATTAGCTCTTCATCTTCAATCAGAAGAATACGGTTTTTTTGAGTTAATTCAGGTTTAGAAGAAGTTTGGGTTTTGTCCAAGGATAGCATACAGAATTTGTCCTATTGTCCTATGCTCACATATACACCAAAATTGACTTGATATGTTGTGATAATTTTTAGTAAAAATTTATTTGTTGTTTTCTATCCCTTGTAATTAAGTAATCTAATTAAATTAATTTTTAATTAATAAATTGACCAACAAATTCAACCTCGACAAAGCGATCGCTTTAAAAAAGTGATTTTCTTAACCTAATAGCGATCGCATAAGATTTTGTTCTAATTTGGTTAACTAATTGATTGTTGTAATTGAAAACTAGACTTTTTGTAGAGGAAACCCCAAGCTTTCTCTCTGTTGCAAATATAAGTGAGCAACTTGTCTAGCTAAATTGCGAATTTTGCCTATGTAACGAGTTCTCTCTGTTACAGCAATTACTCCTCTGGCATCTAATAAATTGAAAGTATGAGAACATTTCAAAACATAATCTAGACTAGGTATTACTAATTCTCTTTCAATTAATTGCTTGGCTTCCTGTTCATAGAGAGAAAATAAATTTAACAATAATTCTGGATTAGACGCTTCAAAATTATAAGTACACTGTTCAATTTCGCCCTGTAGAAAAATATCTCCGTAACTAAGTTGGTCATTCCATTCAATTTTCATGATGGCATCTACATTTTGTAGATACATAGCTAATCTTTCTAAACCATAGGTAATCTCAATCGAAACAGGACGACAATCGATTCCGCCACATTGTTGGAAATAAGTAAATTGGGTGATTTCCATCCCATCTAACCAAACTTCCCATCCAGCACCCCAAGCTCCTACGGCTGCATCTTCCCAATTATCTTCTACAAATCGAATATCATGGTCTTCAGGATGAATTCCTAAAGCTCTTAAAGAATCCAAATATACTTCTTGAATATTAGTCGGCGAGGGTTTAATTAAAACTTGATATTGATAATAATGCTGAACTCGATTGGGATTTTCTCCATATCTCCCATCAGTTGGTCTTCGACAAGGTTCAATATAAGCCACAGACCAAGGCTCTGGACCTAAAGCTCTTAAGAAAGTATGGGGATTTTTTGTCCCTGCTCCTTTTTCAGTGTCGTAGGGTTGAACAATGGAACAACCGCGATCGCTCCAAAACTGATTTAACTTAGCTACTATCTGTTGAAAATTTAAAGACATTTTTTGTGCGACTCTTAAAAACTTACTAACTTAATTAAACATGATCTGCCCTCAAAACCTTATCTCAAGCAAGTTTGAAAAAACTCAAAAAAATTTCCCAAAAGGGGTTGACTTTTAAAAGGAAGGTAGATATATTGGTAAATGCGCGGTTGAGGGAAACGACCCGAGACAACGCCCCGAACCAAGACAAATCAATAGTTTGAAGGCTAAAAAATTAAACCAGCCCTAGTTTAAAATAAACACTTAAATTAAACAATGAGTCAGGTTAAGGAAGTTCAGTTGAACCAAATTAATCTGGAAAGAACATCAAAAACTCAGCGATGAGGAAAATGTTCACCATGGAGAGTTTGATCCTGGCTCAGGATGAACGCTGGCGGTATGCCTAACACATGCAAGTCGAACGAGCTCTTCGGAGCTAGTGGCGGACGGGTGAGTAACGCGTGAGAATCTGCCTTCAGGACGGGGATAACAGTTGGAAACGACTGCTAATACCCGATGTGCCGCAAGGTGAAAGTAATTCGCCTGAAGAGGAGCTCGCGTCCGATTAGCTAGTTGGTGTGGTAAGAGCGCACCAAGGCAACGATCGGTAGCTGGTCTGAGAGGATGAGCAGCCACACTGGGACTGAGACACGGCCCAGACTCCTACGGGAGGCAGCAGTGGGGAATTTTCCGCAATGGGCGAAAGCCTGACGGAGCAATACCGCGTGAGGGAGGAAGGCCTTTGGGTTGTAAACCTCTTTTCTCAAGGAAGAAGTTCTGACGGTACTTGAGGAATCAGCATCGGCTAACTCCGTGCCAGCAGCCGCGGTAATACGGAGGATGCAAGCGTTATCCGGAATTATTGGGCGTAAAGCGTCCGCAGGCGGTTTCACAAGTCTGCTGTCAAAGACTGGAGCTTAACTCCGGGCAGGCGGTGGAAACTGTGAAACTAGAGTACGGTAGGGGTAGAGGGAATTCCCAGTGTAGCGGTGAAATGCGTAGAGATTGGGAAGAACACCAGTGGCGAAGGCGCTCTACTGGGCCGTAACTGACGCTCAGGGACGAAAGCTAGGGGAGCGAAAGGGATTAGATACCCCTGTAGTCCTAGCTGTAAACGATGGATACTAGGCGTTGCTTGTATCGACCCGAGCAGTGCCGCAGCTAACGCGTTAAGTATCCCGCCTGGGGAGTACGCACGCAAGTGTGAAACTCAAAGGAATTGACGGGGGCCCGCACAAGCGGTGGAGTATGTGGTTTAATTCGATGCAACGCGAAGAACCTTACCAGGACTTGACATGTCGCGAATCTCTGGGAAACTAGAGAGTGCCTTCGGGAGCGCGAACACAGGTGGTGCATGGCTGTCGTCAGCTCGTGTCGTGAGATGTTGGGTTAAGTCCCGCAACGAGCGCAACCCTCGTTCTTAGTTGCCAGCAGTTAGGCTGGGCACTCTAGGAAGACTGCCGGTGACAAACCGGAGGAAGGTGGGGATGACGTCAAGTCAGCATGCCCCTTACGTCCTGGGCTACACACGTACTACAATGGTAGGGACAAAGGGCAGCAAGCTCGCAAGAGTAAGCGAATCTCAGCAAACCCTGCCTCAGTTCAGATTGCAGGCTGCAACTCGCCTGCATGAAGGAGGAATCGCTAGTAATCGCAGGTCAGCATACTGCGGTGAATCCGTTCCCGGGCCTTGTACACACCGCCCGTCACACCATGGAAGCTGGCCACGCCCGAAGTCGTTACCCTAACCGTTCGCGGAGGGGGATGCCGAAGGCAGGGCTAGTGACTGGGGTGAAGTCGTAACAAGGTAGCCGTACCGGAAGGTGTGGCTGGATCACCTCCTTTTTAGGGAGACCTCTTGAAGTCTACTGAAAGATACACGAATAAGTAGAGATTCAATCAATCCCAAGGTCGGACTAGGGAAAAATTTAAGCCTTCAAACTAGTAACTGGTTCGGTTGAAAGAACATGGGCTATTAGCTCAGGTGGTTAGAGCGCACCCCTGATAAGGGTGAGGTCCCTGGTTCAAGTCCAGGATGGCCCACCTATCAGCCAACAAGAAGTAGTGATCAGCAATTAAATTGATTAAAAGCTGAAAATTGTGGATATGGTAACTGGTAAATCAAGAGAGGGGGTATAGCTCAGTTGGTAGAGCGCCTGCTTTGCAAGCAGGATGTCAGCGGTTCAAGTCCGCTTACCTCCACCAGAGTCAAACCGAATTATGAAACAAAGGAAAAAAAATCCAGCATCTGAAGCAAAATAAGCTAGGAATGCTGGGCTTTGAGTCCAGTACAGCACCTTGAAAACTGCATAAAACATAGAGATTACCAGCAGGTAGAAATAGAAACAGATTAATCTATTTCGTGAAAAACAAGACAAGCTCCTAGCAGGTCAAGCTAGAAAGGGCTAACGGTGGATACCTAGGTACACAGAGGCGAAGAAGGACGTGGTGACCGACGATACGCTCCGGGGAGTTGGAAGCAAGCATTGAGCCGGAGGTTTCCGAATGGGGCAACCCCAAGTACGATCTACTGAATACATAGGTAGAAACGAGCCAACCCAGTGAACTGAAACATCTTAGTAGCTGGAGGAAAAGAAAGCAAAAGCGATTCCCCTAGTAGCGGCGAGCGAAAAGGGAACAGCCTAAACCAGCGGACACGTCTGCTGGGGTAGTGGGACAGCCACAACGGGAAGGCAGAAGCTAGACGAAGCAGCTGAATACTGCACCAGAGAAGGTGAAAGTCCTGTAGTCGAAAGCGGAAGCAACCAGGCTGAATCCCGAGTAGCACGGAGCTCGTGGAATTCCGTGTGAATCAGCCGAGACCACTCGGTAAGGCTAAATACTACTGTGTAACCGATAGCGAAACAGTACCGCGAGGGAAAGGTGAAAAGAACCCCGGCGAGGGGAGTGAAATAGAACATGAAACCGTTAGCCTACAAGCAATGGGAGGACGATTGAACGTCTGACCGTGTGCCTGTTGAAGAATGAGCCGGCGACTTACAGGCTGTGGCTGGTTAAGGGGGAAAACCCGAAGCCAAAGTGAAAGCGAGTCTGACAAGGGCGTTTTTAGTCACAGTTTGTAGACCCGAACCCGGGTGATCTAACCATGTCCAGGATGAAGCTTGGGTAATACCAAGTGGAGGTCCGAACCGACCGACGTTGAAAAGTCGGCGGATGAGGTGTGGTTAGGGGTGAAATGCCAATCGAACTCGGAGCTAGCTGGTTCTCCCCGAAATGCGTTGAGGCGCAGCGGTTGAAAAATACTTCGAAGGGGTAAAGCACTGTTTCGCTGCGGGCTGCGAGAGCGGTACCAAAGTGAGGCAAACTCAGAATACTTCGAAGTCCACAACCAGTAAGACGGTGGGGGATAAGCTTCATCGTCAAGAGGGAAACAGCCCAGACCACCAGCTAAGGTCCCCAAATGGACGCTAAGTGAGAAAGGAGGTGGGAGTGCATAGACAACCAGGAGGTTTGCCTAGAAGCAGCAATCCTTAAAAGAGTGCGTAATAGCTCACTGGTCAAGCGCTCCTGCGCCGAAAATGAACGGGGCTAAGCGTTCTACCGAAGCTGTGGACTTGCAATGCAAGTGGTAGGGGAGCGTTCTGTGTAGGGTGAAGCACTAGCGGCAAGCAGGTGTGGACGGCACAGAAGTGAGAATGTCGGCTTAAGTAGCGAAAATTAGGGTGAGAATCCCTAACCCCGAAAGCCCAAGGGTTTCTCCGGAAGGCTCGTCCGCGGAGAGTTAGTCGGGACCTAAGGCGAGGCCGAAAGGCGTAGTCGATGGAAACAGGGTTAATAATCCCTGACTATTAGGTGGGAGCATCATTAGGGACGCATGAGGGATAGCCACACCCTGAATGGATTGGGAGTCCTCTACGGAGGGCGCGTGGTTAAGAGCAGTGCCAAGAAAAGCTAATGATGTGATGAAAACCAAGTACCCGTACCCGAAACCGACACAGGTGGGCAAGTTGAGTATACTAAGGGGCGCGAGATAACTCTCTCTAAGGAACTCGGCAAAATTACCCCGTAACTTTGGAAGAAGGGGTGCCAGCGAGAGCTGGTCGCAGTGAAGAGGCCCAGGCGACTGTTTACCAAAAACATAGGTCTCTGCCAACTCGAAAGAGGACGTATAGGGGCTGACGCCTGCCCAGTGCCGGAAGGTTAAGGAAGTTGGTCAGCTCGTAAGGGCGAAGCTAGCGACTGAAGCCCCGGTGAACGGCGGCCGTAACTATAACGGTCCTAAGGTAGCGAAATTCCTTGTCGGGTAAGTTCCGACCCGCACGAAAGGCGTAACGATCTGGGCGCTGTCTCGGAGAGAGGCTCGGCGAAATAGGATTGTCTGTGAAGATACGGACTACCTGCACCTGGACAGAAAGACCCTATGAAGCTTTACTGTAGCCTGGAATTGGGTTCGGGCCTGGTTTGCGCAGGATAGGTGGGAGGCGTTGAAATTTCCCTTGTGGGGGGAATGGAGCCAACAGTGAGATACCACTCTAACTAGGCTAGAATTCTAACTTAAACCCGTTAGCCGGGGAAAGGACAATTTCAGGTGGGCAGTTTGACTGGGGCGGTCGCCTCCTAAAAGATAACGGAGGCGCGCAAAGGTTCCCTCAGGCTGGTTGGAAATCAGCCGCAGAGTGTAAAGGCAGAAGGGAGCTTGACTGCGAGACTGACAAGTCAAGCAGGGTGGAAACACGGCCTTAGTGATCCGACGGTACTGAGTGGAAGGGCCGTCGCTCAACGGATAAAAGTTACTCTAGGGATAACAGGCTGATCTCCCCCAAGAGTTCACATCGACGGGGAGGTTTGGCACCTCGATGTCGGCTCATCGCAACCTGGGGCTGAAGTAGGTCCCAAGGGTTGGGCTGTTCGCCCATTAAAGCGGTACGTGAGCTGGGTTCAGAACGTCGTGAGACAGTTCGGTCCATATCCGGTGCAGGCGCAAGAGCATTGAGAGGAGTCTTCCTTAGTACGAGAGGACCGGGAAGGACGCACCGCTGGTGTACCAGTTATTCCGCCAGGAGTAGACGCTGGGTAGCCAAGTGCGGAGCGGATAACCGCTGAAAGCATCTAAGTGGGAAGCCCACCTCAAGATGAGTGCTCTCATGGAGTAATCCAGTAAGGTCACGGGCAGAACACCCGTTAATAGGCGCTAGGTGGAAGAGCAGCAATGTTTGCAGCCGAGGCGTGCTAACAGACCGAGGGCTTGACCTTCATTTCAGGATGCTTGCTAGTTTTGCTTGGTAACTCTACTGTTTATGCAGTCTTGAGGGTGTTGACTTCCTGGTGCTTTTAGCGCGATGGCTCCACTTCGATTCCATCCCGAACTCGAAAGTTAAACGTCGCCGCGGCGAAGATACTCCTCGGGTAGCCGAGCGGGAAAATAGCTCAGTGCCAGGTTAATCTTTCAACTCCAAGCCTTCACTTTCATCTCATGACTGTGGAGGCTTGCCTCTTTTTGATTTATTTTATTGAAGACAATTGTTTTCGAAAAGTGTTATAAAGATGAAATCAAATAATCAGTTAAGAGATAGTGATTCTAATTTATTGATTCAACAGGTTAGAGTCATCAATCCTATTTTTTTAACTGATTGCAGTGCTGATGTATTAATTATAGATGGAATAATTAAGGCAGTTGAGACTCATTTAACGGATATTCCTGATAATATTTCAATTCAGAACGGTAAAGGACTTATTTTAGCTCCTGGATTAGTCGATCTCTACAGTTACAGTGGACAACCAGGACATGAAGATAGAGAAACTTTACATAGTATGGCATTGGCTGCTGCTGCTGGAGGCTTTACTCGTATAGCTCTTTTACCTAATACTGTTCCTCCATTAGATAATTTTGAGATGCTCGCATCTATGCATCAAAAAATTAAAGAACTAAGGGATGAATTGAAACCATTACCTAAAATTGACTTTTGGGGAGCGATGAGTCTAGGTAATCAAGGGCAACAAATGGTCGAATTTTTTGAAATAGCCATTAATGCAGTTGGTTTAACTGATGCATTTTCTCTCTCCAATTTTGGTTTACTCAGACAAACTTTAGAGTATTTAAAACCGTTAAATAAACCTATTGGAATAGCAATTGATAGTCAAGAACTTGAGCCAAACGCAGTAATTAGAGAAGGCATTTATTCTCTTCGTTATGGACTTTTAGGAAATCCAGTATTTTCTGAAGCTATAGTAATTGCCGCATTAATTGAAATGATAGATGAAATTGGTACGCCAGTACATTTGATGCGAGTATCTACTGAACGTGGAGTCGAATTAATTGCTAATGCCAAGCAAAGGGGAATACCAATTACAGCAAGTACGACTTGGATGCATTTGTTATTTAATGCTCAAGATTTGGTAAATTATAATCCTAATTTATGTTTACAACCTCCTCTAGGAAATGAACAAGACGTATTAGCTTTAATAGATGGTGTTAAACAAGGAATAATTGATGCAATTGCCATAGATCATAATTCTCATACTTATGAAGAAAAGACTCTTGCTTTTGCTACAACACTTCCAGGGGTTATTGGATTAGAATTAGCTCTTCCTTTGCTTTGGCAAAAATTTGTGGTTAGTGGAATTTTGTCAGCTTTGGAATTGTGGCAGGCTTTGAGTACACGTCCTTTACTATGTTTAAACCAACAACCTGTTATTATTGAGCCTGGGCAAAAAGCAGAAGCGATTTTATTTGATCCTCAAATAAGTTGGATAGTTAATCAAGATAATCTTTGTTCTTTAGGAGTCAATACTCCTTGGTGGGGGCAAGAAATTTTTGGAAGGGTTACTCGATTTTGGAATTAGAGTATTTTATTTTATTTCTTGTTTTTAACAATAGTTAGTACAACGGAGCAACAATAACTCCATAATCACATTGGAATGACTATAATTTGTGACTAATGATTTTGGATTTCTGCATAAACAAACTTAAATAAACCTACTTACTAAGTAATTGAAGAGAAAAACTAACAACAACTGAGGTAAGTAAAATGAAAAGAACTAACCAAAAAATAACCGCTACCGTAGCTTTAGCTTTAACCATTGGCGCTTCTACTCTCGCTTCACCCCAACCCGCAGAAGCTCAAGTTTTAGAGCTAGCAACTGGTGCGCTCAATGCCTTATTTAATCGACCACCAAAACCAATTCCTAACCAAAACTATGCTTTTGGGACAAGCAACCTCAACGGCAATAACTTCAACTTTTGTCTTTTCCCTTGTAATCCTGGTATTGGTCAATCTTCGATTCCACAAGCTATTAGACCACCAGTACCATCAACAGGTGTAATGCCTTCATCAGGATCGATTGTAACCAGTGGAATACCTCCTCAAACAGTACAACCAAATGCTCCTCGTCCAACTGTGGTTATTCCTCCGATCAGATTACCAATTAATCTACCTTTCTAAAATTAATAGCAATTAAACTTAAATTTTCTATTTCTCTTACTTACCTCAATGCGTTACTTACTCTGGTGTTAGTAGCGTATTTTTTTTGCTTGCAAAAAGAGAGTTGAACTAAAAAAATCTTCAAACCTTTCAAGCAACCAATATAATCCTATTTTATGGCGTTCGTAGCGATTAATTATGGCAACAATCAACAGTAACTATCTCAAACTCAAAGCAGGTTATTTATTTCCCGAAATTGCAAGACGAGTGAATGCGTTTGCAGAAGCTAATCCCGAAGCACAAATCATCAAACTTGGGATTGGAGATGTCACCGAACCTTTACCAGAAGCGTGTCGCACTGCGATGATTAAAGCAGTAGAAGACATGGGCGATCGCTCTACTTTCCACGGCTATGGCCCAGAACAAGGTTATCTTTGGTTAAGAGAGAAAATTGCTGCCCAAGATTTTCAGTCTAGAGGTTGCGACATTGATGCCTCGGAAATTTTTATTTCTGATGGTTCTAAATGCGACTGTGGTAATATCTTGGATATTTTTGGCAAAGATAACACAATTGCGGTAACTGACCCTGTTTACCCTGTTTATGTTGATACTAACGTGATGGCAGGTCATACAGGAGAAGCTAATGAGAAAGGTGAGTACGAAGGCTTAATCTATTTGCCAATTTCTGCGGAAAATAACTTTACTGCCCAAATTCCTTCCGAAAAAGTCGATCTGATCTATCTGTGTTTTCCTAATAATCCGACGGGTGCAACAGCAACTAAGGAACATCTGCAAGCTTGGGTAGACTATGCCAAAGCTAACAGTTCAATTATTTTATTTGATGCTGCTTACGAAGCCTTTATCACCGATCCTCAACTTCCCCATTCGATCTTTGAAATTGAAGGGGCAAAAGATTGTGCAATTGAATTTCGGTCTTTTTCTAAAAATGCAGGGTTTACAGGAACACGTTGTGCATTTACAGTTGTTCCCAAAAATCTGACTGCTAAAGCTGCTGATGGCTCTGAGGTAGAATTGTGGAAGTTATGGAATCGTCGTCAAGCAACCAAGTTTAACGGTGTATCTTATATTGTACAAAGGGGTGCAGAAGCTGTTTATTATGAAGCAGGACAGGCACAAATTAAGGCTTTAATCAGTTTTTACCTCGAAAATGCCAAAATTATTCGTGACAAGCTAACTGAAGCAGGATTGGCTGTTTACGGTGGTGTTAATGCGCCTTATGTCTGGGTACAAACTCCCAATGGTTTATCTAGTTGGGATTTCTTTGATAAACTGCTTTACACTACTAATGTAGTCGGTACGCCTGGTTCTGGTTTTGGGGCTGCTGGTGAAGGTTATTTCCGTATCTCTGCCTTCAACAGTAGAGCTAATGTTGTAGAAGCAATGAAACGAATTACAGAGAACCTTAAAATTTAAATTAAAAACTGAAAAATAAGGAATGAGGGATGAGGATTAAAAAATCAGCAATTTTCCTCATCGTTCATCCCTCAATCGATAACTTAAACTTAGTTATTTCAGTAAAGAATTTAATTAAATTAAAATGACTCTGGAATTACCCCCCATTCGCGATCGCAATTTATTAAATCATGCTCTTACTCATCGTTCTTATATTAATGAAAATCATGAGGCGACAGAACACAATGAACGTTTAGAATTTCTGGGCGATGCGGTGTTGGGTTTTTTGATTGGAGAATTGCTTTATAAAAAATATCCAGAGATGAGCGAAGCTCAATTAACTCGCTTGCGGTCTAAATTAGTAGATGAAACTCAATTGGGTAAACTTGGTCAACAATTGGGTTTGGGTGAATTGATGCGTTTAGGCAAAGGCGCACAAAAAGATAAGGGTAGAGAAAATCCTTCTTTACTCAATGATACTTTTGAGGCAATTATTGGAGCTTATTTTTTAGATGCAGGAATTGATGCTGTCCGCGCTTATGTTCAACCCATATTTACTAATTTGGCAGAACAAATAGTTACCACACAAAGCAAAACCACTAAATCAACTTTTGTAGATAGTAAAAATCGTTTACAACAATGGGCTTTAGCTCATCAAGGAGAAAATCCTGTTTATAAAATTATTGCTGAAGTTGGACCTCCTCATGCCAAAGAATTTACCGCTCAAGTTTCAATCAAAGGAATAATTTATGGTCAAGGCAAAGGTCATCGTAAACAGGAAGCTCAAAAACAAGCTGCTGAAGCTGCCTTAAAACAATTAGACACGTAGTTTAATCATTTATTTGAAATTTTGACTTTTGTACAGACGTAACATGTTATGTCTCTACTTGTCTATTGTGTTGTTTTAAGTCGATTTCATGAACTTTTTTAACGCATCATCGTAATACTGAAAATGGTTACCCTTCCTTGCTTACAATGTAGTCTTAAGTTTTTCTATATACTTTGGCATTCTCTAGAGAGGAAAACCAAATATGCCCAAACCGTTTACTCAAGTAGTAAAACCTTATAATGACGATCCTTTTATCGGTCATTTATCAACTCCAATTTCTGATTCTGATTTTGTCAAAACCTATATTAGGAATTTACCGGGATACCGTCGCGGACTTTCTCCTCTTCTACGTGGTTTAGAAGTAGGATTAGCTCATGGTTATTTTTTAGCAGGTCCTTGGACTGTCTTTGGTCCCCTGAGAGATTCTGAAGTTGCTAGTCTTGGCGGTTTAATTTGTGCTTTAGCTCTAGTTTTAATTGGTACTGCCTGTCTGTCCGTATATGGTATCGTTTCCTTCCAAGGCAAACCTACTAATAGCGAAGACTCTCTTCAATCTTCTGAAGGTTGGAGTCAGTTTTCTGCTGGTTTCTTCCTTGGTGGTACTGGTGGCGCATTTGTCGCTTACTTCCTATTGCAGAATTTTGACGTTATCAATGGTATCCTTAGCGGTACTTTTAACTAACTAAATAATTGCACTAAAACATAAAAAGAGGAGAATCAATGTTATGACAGGTACTTACGCTGCTGCTTATTTACCCTGGATTTTCATCCCTGTTATTTGCTGGCTCATGCCTGCTGTAGTAATGGGACTTCTGTTTATTTATATTGAAAGCGAGATTTAAAAGCGACTAAATCAAGCTGGATTAAGATGAATCATCCCTAGTTATTAAAATATTAAAGCTCCACCTAATTAGGTTTGGAGCTTTTTTTAACTAAAAATTAATTGAACTCAAATTCCTCAATTTTATCGAGTCTAATTACCGTATCATTGCTCAATTTGCACCAATCGGCACCATCGGCAGCATACACGTCTACTATTCGACCTTTAGCTTTAGCCCATTGACCATTTTCTTGTTTGTAAGTTATGGTACATTCTTGTTTAAGAGTTGCGATCGCTTCTAACTGGTCGTATAAGTCGCAGCTTACGGGTGTGTAATTACTCATGAATTTTTCCTTTAGCATCCTATTTATGTTTAACGTATAGAATTAGTTTTGCTCAAAGCATCTATATAAAGTCATTCACTATAGTCGTTCAATAGTTGGACATTATTAATGTAATCAATTAAGAAAACTGAGGGCATCAATAGCAATTTAGCTAAAGACGAGTAGCGCAGCAAGCTAAACTTTAAATCAATAGTCTTTCCACGATCTTGTTTTATGTCTTTTTCTAGTCAACTGCGACAGTTACTTACTCGTCCTGAAATTTTGGTTATTCCTGGGGTTTATGATTGTTTAGGAGCAAAATTAGCCGAACAGAGTGGATTTAAAGCGATCGCTACTAGTGGTTTTGGTATTGCTGCCTCTACTTTGGGAGTTCCTGACTACGGTTTGTTGACTGCGACGGAAATGCTTAATAGTACGGGTAAGATTGCTAAGTCGGTTCAGATTCCTTTAATTGCCGATTTAGATACGGGTTACGGCAATGCTTTAAATGTGATCCGTACTGTTGAAGAAGCAGTAAATTTAGGTATCAGTGGCATTATTTTAGAAGACCAAGAATTTCCTAAAAAATGCGGTCATTTTGACGATAAACGAGTTATTGCTACAGCAGAACATTGCAGTAAAATTAAAGCAGCTATTCAAGCTCGTGGTGCAAGTAATTTAGTTATTATTGCTCGAACTGATGCCCGTGCGCCTTTAGGTTTAGAGGAAGCGATCGCAAGAGGACGTGCTTATCTCGATGTTGGTGCAGATGTCTTATTTATTGAAGCACCCCAGTCGGTTACTGAATTAGAAGCGATCGCGCGATCTTTTCCCGATACACCTTTGGTAGCTAATATGATTGAGGGTGGCAAAACGCCTGAACTAAAGGCTTCAGATTTACAACAATTGGGTTTTAAAATCGTCTTTTTTCCCTTATCGGGTTTACTTGCTGCCACCAAAGCCATGACTGACTGTTGGCATTATCTCAAAGAACATGGAACTACAATAGGATTTGAACCAATAGTTGATTTTCAGGATTTTAAAAGCGCGATTGATTTACCTAAATATCGTCAACTAGAACAAGATTTTAGGATTTAGAAAATACCAAATTGGAGCGATAAAGATGCTCGCTAAACTACAATCGACACACTTAACTAACTACCGTATTAACACCAGCGTTCCGATTAAAATCAATCCTGTTCCGACAACCATCTTAACTGTCAAAGGTTCTTCTAAAAATAGCACCGCAAAGAGAGAAATTAAGACTAAACTCGACTTGTCAATGGGCGCAACCAAGGAAGCAGGACCGAGTTGTAATGCTCTAAAATAGCAAAGCCATGATAGACCAGTTGCTATTCCCGATAATATTAAAAACAATAGCGTTTGGCGATTTAATTCCAATAACTCTTGAAAAGTTCCCTCAGCGTATACCAGTCCCCAGGCTATGACCAAAATTACCACAGTTCGGATTGCCGTCGCTAAATTAGAATTAACTCCTTCCACTCCTACCTTGGCAAAGATAGTAGTTAGAGCAGCAAAAAACGCTGACAATATCGCAAACAACAACCAGCTTTCGATTCGATCCATATTTTTAGTAGAAATATAAAGATAAACAAGCTCAATCTCTTAACGATCGCGCCAGTATCTTATCTTACCTCTTAATAGAAATTATTCTCACTAAGTAATATTTAAACCAACATGCTCACTAAATCTAACAGAATTTTCCTTACAGAAGCGGATTTTGCCGAATTAGAGGAAGATGCAGAACAACAAGAAAAATTACTATACCGAGAGATTGAGCTTGGCACTGACAAATATTTTCCTAGTGCATTGCCTAAGTTATGCGATCGCTTAGGATTACATCTCTACTAAATTCTAAATTTGAATTAAATTCTTTCCTGTGGTGGTGGTACGATGCCAAGTTTACATAATCTGCGATCGATTTCCTTAAGTGTCTGAAAATCTTCTTGGGGTAAAGGATAACTACTACTATTAAACAATCCCGCACTTACGGAAGGATACTTTTCTAAAAAAGAAAAAGCTTGTCGAAACTCTTGCGGAGTAGCTTTAACAATAGATTCAAAGTGACAGGGAATAATTTGCTGAAAATTCCAACTTGCTACCCGATTTGCCCAATCTAACGTTTTTTGTGGTGCGCGATTGAGAATCAGCGTTTGTAAGATAGGTGCCACAAATAAACGTCCATTACCTCGTAAAGCGTCAAATGTCTGCTTCCAATTTGGTTTCCATTGAAAAGGAAATAAACCAAAATAAGCCTGTTTAGAGCGATCGCTTGCTTTGAAAGCATTTTGAAACACTTTGCCCCATTTAGGAACATCTAAAACGCTAGAACGAAAATAAAGCGCAAACAAACAAATACGTTGCCAACCTTTGCGACGATTTTCTTGAGTATCAGCGATCGCGTCAGTCGCATTGTCTCTCGCGTGAAATAATAAAGGGTAAGAATCGAGTTGGACAATTGCAGGTGGACTTTCTGGAATCGAAACAATTGAATCAGTAACTAATAGGGTACGCGATCGCTTATGGAAAAAAGCAACTTCTTCAAATTTACCTAAATTGAGATCGATCTCATCTAAAATGGCATAGTCAAATTCCGAAGCGAATGGTGTTTGACTACTATCTGGTGGTAATATCTGAGTGCGTTGAGTAGGAAAACCAAGCCAACTTAAAGGAAGATTAAAAGGAAAACTCCATTGATGGGGAGAAAGATAAACCTGAGCGTTAGGAAAATTGCGAGCAAAGGGAACAACAAAAGCTTTATGTTCTAAGCCTGAAATAGTAGGTAAAATAATATACTTAACTTCACCATGTTCGGCTACTAATTCATTAACCAGCCGTAAACATTCTTTGGTTGGTGCAACTGGTGCATAAACTAATAATCCCCCTTGCTCCAATTTAACTATAGTCATCCGAATGGGGACAACTACATAAAAGATGCCTTGCAGTTGTTCAAAAGTCCAGATCGTATCTTGAACAATTTCTTTACGAATTGTACGTCTTTGACTATAAGGATAAATTGGCACGAGAAACCAATATCGCCAAAAATAATCCTTTGAATTAGATTGAGTCGTAACTTCTTGCTGATTTTGCTTGATTTGAGACACGCTAACCTTTCCTCATCAATTCCCTTCCCTAGAAGTTGGAGTTTAGCAAATTGTTGTCCCCATCACCTATTTTTTTGGGAAGATTTTACTCAGCAAAATAGAATAGTTAAAGTTTAAGGCAACTGACAAGTGATTCTCAAATTAATTTAGTTAAGCAATTTTATGTCCAGCAGCCACAATTAACTGTTTGAAAGTTTCTGCCGAAGCTTCTGATTCTACTGTAACTTTTTTGGACTGAGAATCAACTTCTACTTGGGCATCAGGTTCAGAAGTAAGAATAGTGTCTTTAAGATCTTCGGCAGCCTCTGAGCTATTAAGAGTTGGTACATAAAATTCCATGATTATTTTAACCTCTAAAAATGAATAGTTATGAGTTTGTATTGCCGATCATATTATTCGCGATCGCTATTTCACAACCATCGTTAGAGAGAGTATGAAAAGTAAGTTATATCTTCTTTAAGATAGAAATTATTTAATCAGCTTTTTTTTTAATTACTAATCAATCAAATTATGAATGCAGAAACAACAAGATTAGCCGATCGCAATTGGCAAAAATGGGGTCCTTATCTTAGCGATCGCGCCTGGGGTACTGTTAGAGAAGATTATAGTGCCGATGGTACAGCATGGGATTATTTTACTCACGATCAAGCTCGTTCTCGTGCTTATCGTTGGGGAGAAGATGGCATTGGCGGAATTTGCGATCGGCAACAAAGATTATGTTTTGCGATCGCGCTTTGGAATGAAAAGGATCCGATTCTGAAAGAAAGATTTTTTGGTTTAACTGGTAATCAAGGTAATCACGGGGAAGATGTTAAAGAGTATTATTTTTATCTGGATAATACTCCGACTCATTCTTATATGAAAATGCTCTATAAATATCCCCAGGCGGAATTTCCTTATGCTGAATTGGAGCGAGAAAATCAACAGCGCAGTCGCCAAGAATTTGAGTTTGAACTGTTAGATACTGGGATATTTCAAGACAATAATTATTTTGAGGTTGTCATTGAATATGCTAAAGCTGATATAGAAGATATTTTAATTAAAATCAGTGTTATTAATCGAGGTTCAGAAACTAAAAAATTACATATATTACCTACACTTTGGTTTCGTAATACTTGGTTATCGGGAGCGAATTCACTCAAACCCAAACTTAAAGTTTATCAAAAAAATAAAAGCTCTAGCATTATTGAAGCAGAACATCCCGATTTAGGAAAAAGATGGTTAGTCTGCGCCCAGAATAATAAGATAAGGGCGAATGGTCATTCGTCCCTACTGTTTACTGAAAATGAAACCAATTGCCAACGGTTATTTGGAATAAAAAACAATTCTAATTACGTCAAAGATGGCATCAATGATTATGTAGTTAATGGTCAAACTGAGGCAATTAATCCCAATCAAATAGGGACTAAAGCTGCTGCTCATTATCTACTTAATTTAGCTCCAAACGAAACCCAGACTATTTGCTTACGTCTTCAAAATAATCTTCCTAAAAATAATTTTGATGTAGAAGAATTTGATTCAATCTTTAAAAAAAGACAAGCAGAAGCAGATGAATTTTATAGCCAACTTACACCTTTTTGTTTATCAAAAGATCATTGCAATATTCAACGCCAAGCTTTTGCAGGGTTGCTATGGAGTAAACAATATTACGCCTACAACATTGAGCGTTGGTTAAAAGGCGATTCTGCCATGCCTCAACCTCCAAAAGAACGGAAAAAAGGCAGAAATCGCCAATGGATTCATTTAGATAGTGATGATATTATCTCAATGCCCGATAAATGGGAATATCCTTGGTTTGCTGCTTGGGACTTAGCTTTTCACGTCATTCCTTTAGCTTTAGTTGATGCCGAATTCGCCAAATATCAACTCGATATCCTGACTAGAGAATGGTATATGCACCCCAATGGACAAATTCCTGCTTATGAATGGGCATTTGGAGATGTTAATCCACCTGTTCACGCTTGGGCAACCTGGCGCGTGTATAAAATAGAACAGAAAATGAAAGGCAAGGGTGACCGAGTTTTTTTAGAACGGGTTTTTCAAAAATTACTGCTGAACTTTACCTGGTGGGTAAATCGCAAAGATACCGAAGGGAAAAATGTCTTTGAAGGCGGTTTTTTAGGTTTAGATAATATTGGAGTCTTTGATCGCAGCGCACCCTTACCCACTGGCGGACATATCGAACAAGCAGACGGTACGAGTTGGATGGGGATGTATTGTCTCAATATGCTAACCATCGCGCTGGAGTTAGCTAAAGAAAATCCTGTCTATGAAGACATTGCGACGAAATTTTTTGAACACTTCCTTTATATTGCCGAGGCAATGAATCATATTGGCGATGATGGAACGCAACTATGGGACGAAGAAGAAGGCTTTTTCTACGATGTCTTACATTTACCTCATGGCGAACAGATTCCTCTCAAAGTACGTTCGATGGTAGGATTAATTCCTTTATTCGCGATCGCAATTCTCGAACCAGAAGTTTTAGCTAAATTACCTGGTTTTAAAGAACGTGTGGAATGGTTTATCAATAATCGTCCCGATCTCAAACACAATGTTGCTTGTATGGAAAGCAAAGGCGTAGGGGCAAAAAGATTATTAGCTTTATGTTATGTTACTCCTCATCATTTTAACCCTGAAGATAAATTACGTCGAATTTTGGCAAAATTGCTCGATGAAAATGAGTTTTTAAGTGATTATGGCATTCGCGCTTTATCTAAATACCATGCCGAACATCCTTATATTTTCAATGTCAACGGACAAAATTATTGTGTCGATTACGAACCTGCTGAATCTAGTAGTGGTTTGTTTGGAGGTAATTCCAACTGGCGTGGTCCAATTTGGATGCCTGTTAATTATCTGATTATTGAAGCTTTACAACAATTCCATTATTATCTCGGAGATGATTTTAAAGTAGAATGTCCCACTGGTTCGGGTAACTGGTTAAATTTGTGGGAAGTTGCTAGCGAAATTTCTCAACGTCTAATGCGAATCTTTTTAGCAGATGATTCTGGTCATCGTCCAGTATATGGCGGAATCAATCAGTTTCAAAACGATCCTCATTGGCACGATTTAATTCTCTTTTATGAATATTTCCATGGTGATAATGGTGCAGGAATAGGTGCTTCTCATCAGACAGGTTGGACTGGATTAATTGCCAAGTTAATTCAACAATGGGGTGAATTTGGTTGCGATCTCAGCTTCGCTGAGGCGCTGAGCGATCGCGATTAAGCTCAAATCCGTTTGATTTTTGTTTTCCTGCCTCCTGCCTCCATCGATTTTATGGCTATTCAAAATTATTTGATATTAGTACCCTATCGCACCAAAAACTGATTCTCTTCTAACAAATAACTTAATTAAACTGTTTTAAATCATAGGTTATTTAACAAATTGTAATCTCAGTTGATTTTGCTGAAGAATACAGGAAAAATAACGATAAAACTGATCGCTTTCTCTCCAGGATTAAAGTACAAAGTTTATTAATCTCTGTTGATTCAATCAAGGTAATCACAATGAGTCAATCGAATAACCTGCGTATTGTTTCCCTTCTTCCTAGTGCGACAGAAATCATTGCTGCATTAGGATTAACCAAGGCATTAGTAGGGCGATCGCATGAATGTGATTATCCCCCAGAAGTTAAGCAACTACCAATTTGTACTGCTGCTAGAGTAGATACCGCTAAACCTAGCCTTGAGATTGATGCTGACATCCAAACAATTTTACAAACTGCTCTTAGTATTTACCAAATTAAGACCGACGTTTTAGAAAAATTACAACCAACCCATCTAATTACTCAAGATCTTTGCGACGTTTGTGCAGTTAGTTTTGTAGATGTACAAGAAGCTGTCGATCAACTGATCGATAGTAACCCCCAAATTATTTCTCTCCAACCCAATCAATTAGCCGATGTTTGGCAAGATATTCAAAAAGTAGCTCAAATTTTGGGAGTCGACTCAAAGCCAATTTTAAATCAGATCCATTCTCGCATCAATTTTTGTCAGCAAAAAGTCAAATCTCTTCCTAACTATAAAATTCCTACCGTCGCAGCAATTGAATGGACTCAACCCTTAATGATAGCTGGTAATTGGATTCCTGAATTAATCGAACTAGCTGGAGGCAAATGTTTATTTAATGAGGCTGGCAAAAATTCTACTTATATTGCCTGGGAAAAAATTTTAACCGCCGATCCAGATTACCTAATTATTATGCCTTGCGGTTTCGATCTCCAACGTACTAAAAAAGAATCCCAAATTTTAAGAGAAAACCCCTATTGGTCAAATTTACAAGCGGTTCAACAAAACCAAGTTTTAATTGCTGATGGCAATGCCTATTTTAATCGCCCTAGTCAGCGATTAGTTGATTCTCTAGAAATTTTGGCAGAAATGATTCATCCTAAATTATTTAAATTTGGTTATCAAAGGATTGCTTGGGATTACTTCAAATAATCTCAACAGCCAAGCAATGAAAGTTTTATCGCGATCGCTCAAAATTATTTTCCAGCAAAACTTGTAAGCAAGCAGCAAAATAGCTTATAATTATGAAGCTAAATTCCAGGGCGAATGGCGAAATTGGTAGACGCACCACACTCAAAATGTGGCGTAGCAATACATGTCGGTTCGAGTCCGACTTTGCCCATGAAGTACTTTAAGCATATTTTGTAGTTAGCCAATTGATTCTAGGCTACCAAATTGGCTAACTAGGCTAATTGCTTTGCTCACAATTTGTAATACCAATGAGTTTAGCTCTGAAAGGTTGTTAGGGCATATTGTCTGGGGGTTAATAATTGCGAAATACATTTGTGATAAAATTCTGGCAACATTTTTGATTAGGGGGTATTGTCAATAACTTTAACCCCCTTTTTTTACCATCTTCTTGCTCTTCCGACTGTTCATCATTGCATTCCACTCGATTGTCACCCCGTGAGCAAATAGCCAAGAGCTTATCACGCTTGCTTATGTAGAATACTAAGAGTGTGACTATGAAAAAAGCTTTAAAAAATTTATAGCGATCGCTTTTACTCTAAAATATTTTTCAAATCAATAATTTTAATGCAGGTAATCCCTTAAGAATAAGTCTCGAATCAGATTATTGCTCCAGAATTTATTCTTCAAACAGCTACGATTTGAGCTTTTGTTTGACTGTATATAGACATACAGCATCTTACAAATCAATAAACTATATTTTTTCTTATTGATCTTCTTTCTCCGCGAGTAAATGTATTTTACTCAACTGAAGAGGAATGTAAATAGAAAAGATTTTTTTATGAAATTAACTCGTATTTTTGATAACGCTGAATTCATTCAAACTTCAGATGGCGAACCAATCCGATCTATTGTCACAGAATCCCCTGATGCGGTAATAGTAATGTGGTACTTAATGCCTGGTCAACAGATTTATCCTCATGTTCATCCTTCTGGACAAGATACTTGGATTGTCTTGTCTGGTACTGGTGAATACATACTTGATACGGAGGGTAAAACTGTACCTATTTCTTCAGGACAGATTATAGTTGCACATACTGGACAGATTCATGGAGTGATCAATAAAGGTGATGAACCACTACAGTTTGTTTCTGTCGTTGCACCACAAAATGCTGGTTTTGAACTCGTATAATTACAATTTATTCTCTAAAACTCTACAAATTTAGCAATTTTAACTAATAATTTTTTTAGCTTTTAGCTGTGTCAGTCCAAGATGATTTTTGAAACTGAACGCTTAATTTTACGAGAGATGAATCTCGATGACTTAGACAATCTATTTAAAGTTCTTTCCGATCCTGAAACTATGAAGTTTTACCCTAAACCATGCGATCGCTCGACGACTAAACTTTGGATCGAACGGAATATGCAAAGATATACTCAACAAGGTATTGGATTATGGGGTCTTATTCTTAAAGAAAGTGGTGAACTGATTGGTGATTGTGGCTTAGTTAGACAGAAAATTGATGACGTTGCAGAAGTAGAAATCGGCTACCATGTTCGTCGTGATTTGTGGAGAAGAGGTTTAGCTACGGAAGCAGCACAAGCTTGTCTTAATTATGGGTTTAAACAGTTAGGTTGTAACAAGTTAATTTGTTTAATTCGTCCTGCTAACATAGCTTCTCGTCGGGTAGCGGAAAAAAATGGGATGCGTCTGATTAAAGAGATACAGTGGTACAATCAACCAACTAGTGTTTATGGTATTGAACGCAGTAATTTTTTTTAGCAAAATTAACCTAATCTTTTTAAAAACTTTTTTTTCGGAACAATTTTCCTAATTCTCACTACAATACTCACAATAGATCTTTGGTGTGAGAGATAATAATGGCAATTCAATTACAACAAGCCTTAGCCGTCGGAACCTATTTAGTTACTCAACGTTTACGAGGCAGAAAAAAATTTCCTTTAGTTTTAATGCTAGAACCTTTATTTCGTTGTAATTTAGCTTGTTCGGGTTGTGGCAAAATCCAACATCCTCCAGAAATTCTCAAACAACATCTTACCCCTGAAGAATGTTTTGCAGCCGTAGAAGAATGTGGTGCGCCAGTAGTTTCTATTCCAGGAGGAGAACCTTTATTACATCCTCAAATTGATGAAATTGTTCGAGGATTGGTAGCAAGAAAAAAATTCGTTTATCTCTGCACTAATGGTTTGTTATTAGAAAAGAGTTTAGAGAAATTTGAACCTTCCCCTTATCTGACTTTTAGTGTACATTTAGATGGTTTAGAGGCACAACACGATCGCTGTGTAGATCGTCAGGGAGTTTTTGCTAAAGCAGTAGCTGCTATTCGTGCTGCTAAAAATAAAGGATTTCGTGTTACTACTAATACTACTGTTTTTGAAGGAACTGATCCTGCTCAAATGCAGGAATTTTTTGATTTTCTCGCCAGTTTAAACATCGATGGGATGATGATTTCTCCCGGTTACAGTTACGAATTAGCACCAGACCAAGAAAGTTTTTTAAAAATAGAACAAACTAAAGCTTTATTTAAAAAAATTCTGAATCCTTGGAAATCAGGACAAAAAAGCTGGAATTTCAACCATAATCCTCTATTTTTAGAATTTTTGATGGGAGAACACAACTTTGAATGTACCCCTTGGGGAAGTCCTAGTTATAGCGTGTTGGGTTGGCAAAAACCCTGTTATTTACTCAATGAAGGTCATTATGCTTCTTATCAAGAATTACTCACTCAAACTGATTGGAGTAACTATGGTAAAGCTAGCGGTAATCCTAACTGTGCTGATTGTATGGTGCATTGCGGTTATGAACCTACAGCTGCGATCGCAGCCATGCAGCCAGAAAATATGGGTAAAGCTTTGAGTAGTTTATTTGGTAATTAAAAATTTAACAGTATAAATTTAATTGTTGGTTGCAATTAGAGGAGATTTTCAATCTTCTCTGATTTTTTATTCTAGGTTTAATTAATCTCAGAGCCAACAGTTATAGTCATTTCAATTTAGAGTGAGACAATCGCTTCTTGCCATGAAAGGCTTTCAGCAAAAAAAAATGTTTCATTCTTATTTGAAACAACTATATTAAATTATTTTCTGGCAAATCGATCACTAAAGTTGATGATTGATGTTCAGGAAAGAAATTTTCTAGGAAAAAATTGAGAGTTTTTTTCTTTAACCATCCTTTGAGAACAGCAATCGAGCCTAATTTTAAATTGAGTTTTTTCTGTTCGTCTAAAAGAATATTAATTTGCTCTTCACTCAAAATTGCTGCTTGCTGAAGATAAAAACCTAAAGGATGATTTTGTTGCTGTTGTTGTAAAGTTGACCAATATTGAGCAAAAAAATCAACTGTTTCTAAGTTAATCCATCCTCGTAAAGCTAAAATTTGACCAATTTTCAATTCAGGATAGTCAGCTTGAATCATTAATGCTAATTGTAATTGAGCATCTGAAACTAAATCGGCTTCTTGTAAAATTTCTCCTAATAATTTACGAGAAGATATTATTTCTTTGATTTCACCTACTATACTTTGATTTTGTTGAGATTGGGATGAATAATTTTGTAAATCTTGTTGCATTTGTTGCAGTTGGAATTGATTTTTTTGCTGTTCTAATTCTTCAAACTGATAAGCTAAAGACTGTTTCCATTCTTCTACTTCTTGCTGTTGTTTTTGAAATTTTTCTAACATATTATTAAAATCTCGCAGTATTTTAATAATATAGGGTTTCGCTATTTCAACTTTTCCTATAATTTTTTGTTCACTAATAATATTTATGGTTACTAAAGTTCCCTCGGAAAAATTATAAGCTTCTTTAATAGTAATTGTTTGAGGTTCGGGTAAAATATGCCAAGTTTGCGAATCTCGTTGACAAGCAAAAAGCAGTAGTTCAGTCTTAACAATTCCTAATAAATTTCGACTCTTTTTTTTGACTTCTGCAAGATATAACATTCTAGTTTTCCTTTGGTTATTTTAGTAGTTTTTAAAAAATATATTAATTTGAGCTTTAATTTTGATTGACAAAGTTTTTAAAAAGATTAGCTAGTCTTTTTAAAACTGAAGATTTTCTATATAAAAACATTAAAGTGAAACTTGTAATTGAGCAATTACCTTCATAAAAACTTTACAATAGACACATTGTATCTTTATATTAGACAATTTTAAGCCTATTTCTAGGAGATTTTTAATTTGAAAAAATGCTCGTTATTTTTGCACAACTCATAAAAAAAACTTGATAAAAACTTTATTTAAAACGTCAGTAATTTTATCTATTTTTTATAAAAAATATGTTATTTGTTTGATCAAACTCCACAAATTAGTCAAATTAAAAACTAATTAGATTACTAAGTACAATAAAATGTTTAATCTTGTTAAATTAAAAAAAGTTACGATTATTACTGCATTAACTATTTTGATAACAGGTAATTTAGGTCTACAACCTGCCGTATCAAAAACCCAAAAAAGTCCTTGTTTTATAAACAATAATGGTATTGGCAATAACATGGAATTGCCCTTAGTATTGCCTACTAATTCTCTTAATGTTGATGATAAAAAAAACGAAATACTCTATATCCAAATAGATCCAGGAAATTCTGGTCAGACAGCTAAGTTAAAAAATTATTTGGAAGCGAGAAAATTTAATGCAACTCAAATTACTTTTGTAATGAATCAGTTGCAAGATATAGAACTGAAAGGGACTAATGCTAACGGCAGTAAAAAGATTTGTTCTAAAGGTACATTAATTGATTCAGATTATACTACTTCAACTATTACGAATACTTCAATAACGGATACTAGCTCAACAAATTCAATTATTACGACTACTGTTATAACAGATACCACTTCAACAACAAATACTACTCCTACTACTTCAACAACAGATACCGATCAAGATGGTATTCCTAACTCAGAAGAAAATAATGGCGATATCAATCAAGATGGGGTTGTTGATGTCAAAGATCAAGATCTTGATAAAAATGGCATTCCCAACTCTTTAGATACTGATGTCGATGGTGATAGTATTCCCGATCTAGAAGAACGTTTTAATAATATTAATAACGATGAAGTTACAAGTTTAACCAATCAAGACATTGATGGAGACGGTAAGGAAAACTGGGTTGACGAAGATTCTGATGGTGATGGTATCGCCGATAAAGAAGAAGTGAGTGTTGACATTAATCAAGATGGAGCTATTGATTTAACCGATCGAGACATTGATGGAGACGGTAAGGAAAACTGGGTTGACGAAGATTCTGATGGCGATGGTATCCCTGATGATTCAGATGATAATCCCGATGTACCTAGTAGTGGCGATACATTATCTGAGAATCCCGATGTACCTAGTGATGACAACACATTATCTGAGAATCCCGATGTACCTAGTGATGACAATACATTACCCGAGAATTCCGATGTAACAACTTATACTTATGCTGACTAGAAACAGCTAATTTTAATTACTTTTTGAACGTGAGTTTGACGGTGAAAAAGTAGTACAAAAAAGGCTGAGAGTTGTTGGAGGAATTAGTGGCTTACACCTATCATCCCATCAAATCCTCTCTTGATTTAGAAATCAAAAGATTACCAACTCTACCTTCTGCTCTTTTTTAAATATTAAAGGCGATTTGTGAAAGAGGATCGCTTTTGATCGAGAATACAATTTAATTTAGATTAAACTTCAAGCAGAATCTAATTGGGAACGCCAGCCATTAAACTTACTTGACTGGTATTCCCAATCAAAAAAAACTTTCTCAAACTGTTATGAAGATTAAGCTTCAAAAAATACTCTAAGATTGCCACGTTTTTTGGCAACTCGACA
Organism: Stanieria sp. NIES-3757; assembly: GCA_002355455.1. Taxonomy (NCBI): domain Bacteria; kingdom Bacillati; phylum Cyanobacteriota; class Cyanophyceae; order Pleurocapsales; family Dermocarpellaceae; genus Stanieria; species Stanieria sp. NIES-3757. The sequence continues at coordinate 5,215,522 of AP017375.1, read as the reverse complement.
AGCAGTAGTACCTCCAGAACGTTCAAATTCTAAGTCGAGTATGGTTGAACCTATTTTGAGATTTTGCAAAGCAAGAGAATTAATAAATTCTGGTAAAACTGGCTCTACTACACGCAGACAGTTATTGGCAGCATCTGGAATGAGGTTAATCGCCATTTGCAGCAATTGAAACAAAGCACCTGTTGCCCAAGCTTGGGGAGAACAAGCGACAGGGTAGCGGACAGGATTATTTTCTTCCGTGCGTTCGTAACCACAAAATAGTTCTGGTGGTCTTAAGTAGGGTTGTTGAAGGGTCATATCGACGATACCTTGAGTAACTTCAAGAGCGTGATCGATGATGCCAAGCGATCGCAAACCAACGGCGATAATACTGTTATCATGTGGCCAAACTGAACCAACATGATAGCCCATCGGATTATATGCAGGAGAAAAACTACTGAGAGTCCGAATACCCCAACCACTAAACATATCTGGCGCACGCAATCTTTCGGCTACGTTCATCGCTTTTTCTGGTTGTAAAATACCCATAGCCAAACAATGACCAGGGTTGGAAGTAATACTATCTACAGGTTTTCCTTCTCCATCCAAAGCCAAAGCACAGTAATCTAGATCGGGAAGCCAGAAGTCTCGATTGAAACGGCTTTTAAGCTCTTGCGCCTCTCGATACCACCTTTCGGCTAGATCGATTCTTTTCATCAGTTTGGCAATCTCTCCCATCCGAGTTTTTGCCCCGTAGACATAAGCTTGAACTTCACACAGAGTAATTGAGCCGGTGGCAAGTTTTCCTTGACGGTTGACAATTGAATCTCCAGAATCTTTCCAACCTTGATTAACTAAACCACCAGAAGAACGACGATAATAACTTAAATAACCTGTTTTTTTACAGTTACGGTCGATCCAACCCATAGCTGCCAAGGCAGATTCCCAAAGCTTTTCAAGCGTATCGCGATCGCCAGTCCAAGCATAGTATTCGGCATAGAGAATTAACCATAACGGAGTAGCATCTACTGTTCCGTAATAAGGTGTATGGGGAATTTCGTCACAACGAGCCATTTCACCTAAGCGGAGTTCGTGCAGAATCTTACCTGGTTCTTCTTCTCTCCATTCATCGTCAGTTTTTCCTTGATATTGCGCCAAAATAGTTAAGGTATCTTTCGCAATTTGGGGATCGAGAATCAGGGTTTGCCAAGCAGCGATCAGTGAATCACGTCCAAATAAGGTAGAAAACCAGGGAATTCCAGCCGATAAAGCTTTTTTATCCTCAAAAGTTTGGCGTAGCAAATAAATATCTTGTTTTGCCTCTTCGATCAGACGATTGAAAGTATTGCTATCAGAACGAATGGTGGTGACTTGCTGTTGCCATTCCTGTAACTCCATTGACTCGGCAGCTTTGGCTTGCATCAAAGTTATTGGTGTTCCTACTATTGAAACAGAACGACTATTAGTAAATAGTTGAACACGGTAACTCAAGATGATGGTTTGATGAGAATCGAGCGTCAATCGCCAGACTGCCGTATGACCTTTAAAATAGTCTGGTTGACGGGACGAAAATTGGATGCGCGTCTCCATGACTGCTCCATCCAAACCTTGATATGCCAGTGTTAATTCTTCAGTTCGCTCTGATTTAAGTGGTTCAGAAAGATTACGTCCGACAAAATCAGGATGAGACTCATAAATGGAAGGATTCCGTGCCTGTGCTAATTCCGAGCTTGGTAAATCTGATTCAGAAATTTCTGTTGAGGAAGAGCTATCATCCTCCATCAAGCGCAGCAGTTTACCGCGCTCTTGACGTTCCCAACCCCTCACTTCAAACAAGTCAACAAAATCAGCATCAAAACTAAGACTCAATTCAAAGCTAACCGAACTAGTTCGATAGTTAGTGATGGCTAATTCTTCAAATAATCCACCATTAATGACAATTTCTCTTTGAATGCCAATAGTTTCTGCCCCAATCTCTTGATCTTCCAAATGAGGATTCGCACAGAGAGCAGAAAGGGTAAAACCGCGACGAGCATTACTACTGAGAAGAATGGGTAACCGACCTTCTATTTGTAATTCTAGACGACTTAAAAAGCGAGTATCTCGACAAAATAATCCCAAAGTGGTTGTTTTAGTTTCTCCAGGCAAACAACCAGGGATATTGCCCAAGGTATCTGTAACTAAGAAAATATCTTCATCTTTGAGAGTTAGAGTGGGGATTGTCGGTTCGTTTTTTACGCAAGGCCATTGAGGAATAGGTGCAGTTTCTACGTGAACAAACGTTTTGCCGTCAAATTCGAGAGACTCTGTCATGGTACGTTAACAATTAAGAACGAATTGAAACAAACAGATTAATTGACTATTGTTCAGGGACTGGGTTGACTCTACAACACTCAGCCCTGTAATCGATTGGTTGAATATGCTTATGCACTCAGACGATTTAGATCTGCAACTAATTGAGGAACATTACTATTCTCAACCAACTGCTTAGTAATTAGTTGTTGATAAACTGCTTCGTAGTCATCAACCATACGTTCGACGCTAAAGTTTTTGACAACGCGATCGCGACAAGCAGAGCGAGAAATTTCTGAGATCCGATCAACAGCAGCGATACATTCTGGCACATTGTGGCACAAAAATCCTGTTTGACCATTCTTGATTACTTCTGGAGTTGAACCCATGGCGATCGCAATTACTGGAGTTCCAACTGCCATCGATTCTACCATCACCAAACCGAAAGGTTCCTGCCAAGTAATGGGAAACAAAGTTGCTACTGCTCTGCCCATTAGTTCGCATTTTTGTTGATGGTTAGCTTCTCCGAGATATTCAATTTCTTGGTTATCAATCAAGGGTTTAATTTGTTGTTCAAAAAATTCTCGGTCAACGGGATCTATTTTACCTGCCATTTTTAAATGCCAACCAGATTTTTTAGCGATTTCTATGGCTAAATGAGGTCCTTTTTCGGGAGAAATACGCCCTAAAAAAGCCAAATAAGGAGGATTACTTGGCTCAGGGGAGAAGGGATAAATTGTAGTATTAATGCCGTTATAAACTGTAGCTACATAGTTCAATTGCAAATCTGTGCGTCTTTGCGAATCGGAAATACTGGCAAAATTTTGATGGCGAGCCTCAAGCCATAATGGTTCTGTATCAGGGGGAATAATTCCGTGAACGGTATATAAAGTAGGAGTTTTAACTAAATCGGCATAAGGAAACGTTGCCAAATCGACATGAGAGTGAATCAGATCGAATTCATTAGCTCTCTCGAATATTTTCTGATGTTGTAGTGTCTGGTAAAAGTTATTTTCTTCATAGCTTGCTCCTGTCAAACGAAGAGCTTGCGGGCAGACTGATTCTAGTTTAGCTAAAGTTTGAGAATCTCCTGTAGCGAAAAGAGTAACATCGTGACCTCGACGAACTAACTCATTGGTAAGTAAACTGACTATTAATTCTGTCCCTCCATACGCTGGTGGTGGAACTCTTTCCCACAAAGGTGCAATCTGAGCAATTCGCATTTTCAAACCTCCTGAAAGTTTGGTTAATGTTGATTAGATGTGCTTACCAAAGTATTTACAGACTGCTATTTAAGAATTGATGTTGGCTAAGTATGAAGTAAATATTATCTTTAGTAAAACATTTTAAATTTATTTTGCAGAGAATTGACAAAGCCCCGTGTATATCTAATGAACTATATTTTCTGGTTGAGATTAAATTAGATGATGTGTTCGAGCTAATTAGTTGGCTCTAGTGCGATCTCAGCTTTGCTGAGGCGCGGAGCGATCGCTTTAGTTGGTTACTGAAATTTTTGAATTCAGTAAAAAAATGCTAATCTAAGTTTTTACTTGAAGATATCTATCTAATCCACTTGAAAAGTCGTTCTAGTTATTGGCAACTTCTAGGCTATATTAAGGCTCAAAGCACTACTATTATTTATGCCTTAATTTGTACCTTAATTTTTACAATTTTTTGGCCTCTGCTGGCTTGGTTAGCAGGAAGAATGGCTAATTATATTGGACAAGGAGATCTGATTCGTATTGCTCAACTAGCTGGAGTAGCAGCCATTGTTTTTTTATTAAGAGGAATAGCGCAATATCAACAAAATACTTTGATGGCTAAATCCGCTTTAGCAATAACTCTAGAATTACGAGTAATTATTTATACTCATCTACAAAAAATGAGTTTAAATTATTTTGAAGTAGCTAAAACAGGGGATTTATCTTACCGTTTAACCGAAGATATCGATCGCATTGGGGAAGTAGTTAACAAGTTTTTTCATCAATTTATTCCCTGTATTTTACAGTTAATTGTTGTTTTGGGATATATGTTTTATCTTAATTGGCAATTAACTTTAGCCAGCTTCCTAATTGCTCCGTTAATGGCAGTTTTAATTGGAGGATTTGGCGAACAATTACTAAAGTTTTCTCGTCGTAGTCAAACTCGTATTTCTAATCTATCTTCTTTATTAACTGAAGTATTTAGTGGAATTCGTTTAGTCCAAGCTTTTGCTGCGGAAGAATATATCATTCAAAAATTTACTGAAGAAGCCGAACAGAATAAACAAGCTAAATATTTAGCCGAAAGAATTAAAGCAATTCAATTTGTTGTGGTCGGTTTTTTGGAGGCAATGAGTGTAGTATTTCTATTTTTCTTGGGTGGTTGGCAAATCGCCCAAGGCAATTTAACGGGAAGTGAATTTGTTAGTTATGTTGCTGCGGTTGCTTTATTAATCGATCCCATTTCTATTACTACTAGTAATTATAATGAATTTAAACAAGGAGAAGCTTCGGTAGACCGGGTTTTTGAATTATTAAAAATTCAACCTGATGTTTTAGAAAAAGAGGGGGCGATTCAATTAGCTTCTGTCACTGGAAAAGTTGAATATCGTCAAGTCAGTTTTGGTTACTCTGCCAATAAAACTGTGCTAAAAAATATCAATTTAATAGTTAATCCAGGAGAAACAATTGCTTTAGTTGGTGCTTCTGGTGCAGGTAAATCAACTTTAGTCAATTTATTGCCTCGTTTTTATAATACCGATGCAGGAAAAATTTTAATTGATGGCATTGATATTGATTATTTTAAGCTCAAAAGTTTACGACAAAAAATCGGAATTGTACCTCAAGAAACTATATTATTCTCAGGAACAATTGCCGAAAATATTGCCTTTGGACAAACCTTTTTTGACCTCAAAGAAGTAAAAGCAGCAGCTAAAATCGCCAATGCCGATCGCTTTATCGAAGAATTATCTCAAGGTTATTATACTTATGTCGGAGAAAGAGGTGTCAATTTATCAGGAGGGCAAAGACAAAGAATTGCGATCGCAAGAGCAATTTTTCTTAATCCTTCTATCCTAATTCTTGATGAAGCAACCTCAGCTTTAGATTCAGAATCGGAAACTTTAGTTCAAGAAGCGATGATGCGAATTATGCAAAATCGTACCGTCTTTGTGATTGCTCACCGACTAGGAACTGTTCGACGTGCTAATCGTATTTTAGTTTTAGAACAAGGTCAAATTATCGAATCGGGAACTCATGAAGAGTTATTAGAAAAAAAAGGTCGCTACGCCAGGTTTCATGCTCAACAATTTTATGAATAATTAAACTAAATGCCAATAAATTGCCAAAGGTAAAACTATAAATCCAATCGCGATTAAACCAGCAATTACTAATGCCAAACTATAAACAAATGCACTAAAACGACCATTCGTTAAGCCAAGAGATTGTAAAGCACTCCAAATCCCATGACGCAAATGCAAGCCTAACAAAATCATCACCCCAGTATAACCAAAAGTATATCCTGGCTGCTCAAATTTTTCCCTGACCAAACGAGCTAAATCTCTCATTGGTACACCATTAACAACGGTGGGATAATAAGTACCAAATTTAAAATTTAATAAATGAAAAATTAGAAATCCCACTAACACTAATCCCGTCAAAATCATTGTACGAGAACTAAGGGATTGTTTGCTTGGTTCACCAATACTTTGATATTGATCATATCCGACAGGTCTAGCTTGATGTTTAGTAATTTGAATGGCAATTCCTAGGGCTGCATGAACCACAAAAAATAGCAACAAAATCAACTCAATAGTATTAAGTGAAATATCATACCTATTAATAAAATATGCTAGTTGATTATAAGTTTCAGGACTGATAAAAAAGCTTAGATTACCGCTCAAATGAATTGCTACAAACAAAATTAAACTAATCCCCGTAATACTGGTAATAAATTTCCTACCAATGGGGGATTTATAAAAATTGAAAATTTGCATTTTATTGCTATTACTAACCATCTTTTGAATAGCGATTACACAACAATCTATATTTTAGGTATAGCGTTTCTTAAATCAATCAGGTATGAAAAATACGACGACAAGTCTGGAGTAAGTTCAACTCCTAAAAATTGATGCTATCTATAGCTATACAAGTTTACTTTTGCTCAGTATACCTCATGAAAAATTTATCCAAAACCTTTTTCTGTTTCAGGTCAGCATGGTACTGTCATAAATAATAAAATTGCACTCATACATTTATCCTCTTCTAATGATTAAAGTTTTAATTGTCGACGATCAAAAAACAGTACAAGAAATTTTAAAAAGTTATATAGAAGAAGTATCTGATTTGGAGATAGTTGGCTTTGCTGAAGATGGTCAAATGGCCCTCGAACAGGTAGAATCTTTAAGACCTGATGTAGTGTTAATGGATATCGATTTGCCTTCCATAGATGGATTAACAGCTACCAGAATTATTTGTGAGCGATTTGTCGATACTAAAGTGATCATATTCAGCGTTCATGATGAAGATACTTATCTCAATACTGCTCTTCATGTAGGAGCAAAAGGTTATCTTCTAAAAAGTACCCCACCAAGAGAATTAGTTAATGCAATTTATTCTGCTTATAAAGGTTATTTTCAATTAGGTCCTGGTTTACTCGAAAGATACCTTTATAAAGTTGACCAAGCTCAATCTAATACTACAGAAATTGAACAACTAAGGCGAACAATTGAGCAGCAATCTCTTTTGCTAGAAAGAATCCATACTAATAAGACTCAACCAAACCGCTATCAAAGTCCTGCTGGTAATTATAACGAAATCAATCACGACTATCGCAAATTAGAAAAACAGTTTAATATGCTCCAATATCAGTTTCAAAAAATTAATAAACAGTTTGATATACTTCAAAATTTCATTTTTATTTTTTCAGTTGCGATGGTGATAGCAATCTTTATTTTGATTTTGGTTGTTATTTAACTGTAGTTATTCGCTTTTTCAATTACAATTTTCGCGATTAGACAGGGAATAGGGGAGAGGGAATAGTCAACAAGAATTTTGTAAGTTACTAGGCGATTAACTATAAATTAAGGTAGCCATTGAGGATGAAAACCGATTAAAGGTAACTCTTCTAACTGATGAGAAGAGTCTTCAGTTGATTCCGTTGGAGGAAGCAGTAACCACAAACGACTATTAACAATTGTCTCTCCTGAACTAGTAGCAGGTAAACTAGCCCCATCACCAGATTCTGTAGTTAAAATTTGGTCGAATAAAACTCCTAAACCATCAGGTGCCATACTAATTTGACTATCTTGATATTCTGGTAAAGCAAGTAATGGATTGATTTGATTAGTTTTTAAATTGATTTCTGCTAAATAGGGTTGTTCTTTATATTCTGTATCTTGTTTTAATTCGGTCAATAAACAATAGAGATGAGTAACGTTGGGATTAAACTGACAGTCTAAAATTGAGCCCTTGGTATTGAGTAGTTCCTTTTGGATGCCTTGATTGTTGACATAAAACAGCGATCGCGTATATTTCAACTTGGGATTATCCGTATTGTAATTAACCATTGCTGCTGCCGTGCCATCAGGTGCAAAACTGACTACTCGACCAAATTTGGGTAGAAAATCTAAAGGTTCGGCATCTGGTTGTAATGGCAGTAACGCAATTCCTTCTCCTTGTGCCACAGCAAGGGTTTGACTGTCTGGTGCAATTAAAAAATCTCCACCTGATGAATTTTGTAAAGGTTCGGGTTTTTGACGTTCTTTGATTAACCACAAACCAAAATCAGTCGGATCTTTACGGTTAATGCGTTGAACTACAATAATTTTCCCGTCTTGAGAGAGGTCAAATTTTTGGTTTTGATAACCTTGATGATCCAAAATTAATTTAAGTTCGGGTGTCTGATTGGCAATCACTTCAGTGCTTACGGTATAGAGTTGTAAATGATTGACTGCATCCATTCCAAGGTCGCGTTTAGCAGCCGAAAATAAAATTAAATCTCCTTGAGGATAAGGTTCAAATTCAAAAACCGTTAATTCGGGAGGAGTTAAGATAGTTTTGGTTTTTTGCGTCCAATTATAAAGAACTAATCTTCCTCGTTCTTCTTCTTGAGAACCTAAATAGGCAAAAGCGCGATCGCGACTGTAAAATTCACTTTTAAAAGGTTGGATTAATTCCCCAAGTTGTTCGCTGCCAGGAAATCTTTCTTGCGCTCCTTTGAGAGAAATCAAATAATTTTCCCCATAAGGTGCAGGATTGTCTAAAGTATAAGCTAGCCTTAGTCCCGACCAACTAAACTTACCTGGTAAAGGCGGTTGAATTCTGAGATTGGCTTCCACACTAGAACGATCCATCGGACGGTTAAAAGTGAGCAAGAAGGCGCGTTCTTCTCTACCAATTGGTTTGTTTTCCCACGTAAAATGACTTACTTTAGGGCCAGTGTGAAACAAACAACCAGTTTCACAAGCTGCTTCACTCCATAACAATCCGCCGATGACTAAACTTAAGGTGAGAATTATAGCGATCGCTATTTTATCGATTGAGGAGAATTTTGTCGTTATCATAGCTTAATAATCGTAAGGATCGGCTGGCGTAGGAATTGATTTAATAGTTTTGGCTGCTAGTATCAGTTGTCTTTTGGTCGTTTTGCTATCGGTACTAGCTAAATTTTCCGTCACCATTGTTCCAGTCACGGTAAGCCAACTATCGGGAGGATAAGCGGTGCGGTTACCTTCAAGTTTGATTGGAATCCCGACAGGATAAGCATCTACAGCACAACAAGTAACGATGAAACGAGATAACAGTAAATAATTATCAGGAAGTTCGGGAAGATGGATCACAAACCCTGTTACATTGGCTGGTTGTCCGGCATAGGCATCAGGTTCGGGATAAGCATTTAAAGTTCTTACCCAATCAATAATGGTACGTTCTTCTGGTTTAGTTGAGGTACGAAAGGCTTGGGGTTGACTACGAGTGAGGGGTAAAGTGTTGGAAACTCCCCTAGCTAACGCAGTGTCACTATTTAATACCCGAGGAGAAATCATTAAACCTGCGATCGCAACTACCAATAATAAAGTTCCACTCCAGCCAGTAGGTAACAGGGTAATATGTTCGTCGTTATCGATTGTATCTAGAGATGATTGCCAATAAATAAAAGTTTTTAATAAACCTAGACCCAATAAAACTATACTGCTCACTACAATCAAGCTAAAGTAGTTGGGATGTATTAATAATTTATATTGACCAGTAATAGCATATTTGAGTAGTAACAGTCCCCAAGCCAACAACACTAAAACATCTAACCAACGCAGAAACTTTGGTGATGGTTGATTATTCTTAGGGAAAGAAAGGAACGAATTAGACATTGAGCGATAATTAGAAAAAATAACTATAAGTCAAAGTAAAAATAAAAGTTAGTTGGGCTGCGATCGCAAAAATATAAGCAATAATTCTTGGTTTAAAGATCGACAACATCAAACCAATTCCCTTGATATCGATCATCGGACCAAAAATTAAAAAAGCCAGCAGCGAACTACTAGTAAAAGTAGCAGCAAAAGAAAGCGCAAAAAAAGAATCAACCGTCGAACAAATCGAAACTACCGCTGCCAGCAACATCATTGCCAGAATCGAAGTAATCGTATCCTGTCCCAAATGCAGAATAAATTCACGGGGAACGAACACTTGAATGGTAGCTGCGATCGCACTTCCCAGGATCAACATCCCTCCCAATTCCCGTAACTCCTGCACCACATTATTTAAAAACAATTGACTTTTCGATAAAGAAGTCGTACTGGGAGTAAAACTGGGTAAAGCATCGAACAAAGAACCATCCATTGGTAAAGCTTCACCACGATCCAATAAAAAAGTACCAGATTGTAATAATGCAGGAACTCTTTCTAATTGAGGTTCTTGACTAAACTTCGGTGAAGGAGTTTTTGCCCATAATAGTTTCACTAAAGCGGGTTGTAAAATTGACTTGCTCTCAACTTGCCAACTAAACACAAAACCAATCAAAGTTGCGATCGCTAAAGAAAACAAGACTCTGAAGATGACAATTTGAGGTTGTTCGCCAAAAGCCACCCAAGTCGACCAAATTACCACAGGATTAATAGTTGGGGCTGCCAGCAAAAAAGCTACCGCTACTCCAGGAGACACCCCTTTAATTAATAGTCTTCGTGCGACAGGAACGTTACCACACTCACACACAGGAAACAAAAAACCAACACAACTGCCCACCAAAGCTCCCAGAAAAGGATTTTTGGGTAATTTATTAATTAATTTGCGTTCATCCGTCAAAAATAACAGAGAACTTGATAGTAAAACCCCCAAAAGTAAAAAAGGCATTGCCTCGACTAATAAACTAAGGAAGAGAGTAAAGGCATTGTGCAGTTGAGTCATGTTTAGCGATAATTGACTGTGTTATTTAGCTAGAAGCTGATTAATGAGCAACTAGGATTAATTAATACCCCAAAAAGGTAAAGAAACTGAGCTTAATATACCTTATGTTTTTCTCAGGAAAAATAATTTATTCAATTCTTCATTAAAGCTTTAATTGACTGAAATAATACAAAGATCTACTTTTGTACCCAGACTAAAGATAAATTTGAGCATCAAAAGCGATCGCGCTCTAGAGCTATTTTGTAGCGAAGACTAAAAAATTATTACTGTGTTATCTTGTTTTTCTTTACCTAAGCTTAACTACTAAGTTGTAAATATAACTAAGAAGCTGAGACTTTAAAAAAGTGTTACATAAGATACAATTGATCGAAAGTGACAGCTAAATTGTAGCGATTTTAAGTTTAGGAATTTATCCAAAGACAATCTTTTGACAAAGAGTAATTCATTAAAGCGGTTTTTAGAACAATAAACCACACTAAAATTATCATGAGTGATTTTTAATTTTTATAGATACTCAAAAATTGAATCGAACAGCTTTGTGACGAAGTGTTTTTTTGCGCTTTGAAGGCTCTAGAGTGTTTCTAATTTTTACTTTTGACTTTTATTTTTATTATGAATGATAATCGAAATTCTAAGATTCCACCACGTTCTCCTCTTGAAAGAACATTAGATACAAGTTTTTACTGGGCAGCCAGAATATTTGCCTTAGCTATTGCGGGAATTTTAATTTGGATCACAATTCAAGTAGCTATCCAAGCAATGCCAGCTATTTCGGAATTTGGACTCAAGTTTTTATTTAACAGTAGTTGGAATCCTGTTACTAGTCAGTATGGTGTCTTACCAGCAGTTTATGGTACAGTTGTCAGTTCTTTTATTGCCTTATTAATTGCCGTACCAATTGGATTAGGAGTTGCAATATTTTTAAGTGAAGACTATCTAAACCCCAAAATCCAAAGAATTATCGTCTTTTTCGTTGAATTATTAGCAGCAGTACCCAGTGTAGTCTACGGTTTATGGGGAATTTTTGTGTTAATTCCTTTCTTAAAAGAAATTACTCCGTTAAAAGGACCAGGAATGTTACCTGCTGCTTTAATTTTATCGGTAATGATTTTACCTACAATTGCTGTAATTTCTAGAGATGCAATTATTAATGTTCCGATTGATTTAAGACAGGCAGCAGTAGGTTTGGGAGCAACTCGTTGGGAAGCAATTTTAAAGATAATTGTTCCCGCTGCTTCTTCGGGAATTATCGGTGGAATTATGCTCGCTCTTGGGCGTGCCTTGGGAGAGACAATGGCAGTCACCATGTTAATTGGTAATGCTAATACCATTAATCCTTCCGTTTTTGCTCCTTCTAATACAATTTCTTCTCTGCTTGCTAATCAATTTGCTGAGGCTAGTGGCTTACAAGTTGCTGCTTTAATGTATGCAGCTTTGATCTTATTTGCTATTACTTTAATCGTAAATATTTTGGCTCAATTATTAGTAACTAGACTACAAAAAATTTAAAAAATATTATTTATTTGGTTAAAAAAAATGACAACAAAAATTTATGAACCAGAGCCATTTGATCCTGCCAGTTTAAAGCGCAATCCTAGTTCGCCTCGTACTTTATTTGGCTTGGTGATGACAGGAATAGCAACCTTATTTACTATTCTGGCGATTATACCTTTATTAATTATTTTGAGCTATTTATTAACCAAAGGAATTAGCTCTCTTAGCCCAATGGTTTTTACACAATTACCACCTCCACCCCTAGTAGAAGGAGGAGGATTTGGTAATGCCATCCTTGGTACAGTCCTCATGGTAGGAATTGGGGCAGCCATGAGTGTACCGATTGGGATTATGGCAGCGATTTATCTCTCAGAATTTAGTCGCGGAAAGTTAGCCGAATGGATTCGTTTTGCTACCAATGTACTCAGTGGTGTTCCTTCGATTATTATTGGGGTTTTTGCTTATAGTGCTATTGTATTAACTACTAAATCCTATTCTGCGTGGGCAGGAGGTTTTGCTCTAGCAATTTTAATGCTACCGATTATTATTCGCACTACTGATGAAGCCCTAAAACTCGTTCCTCAAGAAGTTAGACAAGCATCAGTAGGGATTGGGGCGAATGACTATCAAACCGTTTTACAAGTAGTTTTACCTGCTGCTATTCCTGCCATTATTACAGGTATAACCTTAGCTATTGCCCGTGCTGCTGGAGAAACTGCTCCTTTATTGTTTACTGCCCTCTTTACTCAGTATTGGCCAAATTGGAATAATCTGTTAGTAGAACCAACAGCTTCCTTAGCAGTCTTAGTTTATAATTTTGCGATTGTACCGTTTAAAAATCAACAGGAATTAGCTTGGGGTGCTGCCTTTATTTTAGTCTTGTTAGTTTTAATCACCAGTATTATTTCTCGAATTGCTACTGCTAGACGAACTTATTGAGTTATATGAGTAAAATTATCATTGGAGTGATGGGACCTGGAGAACTTGCCACTCCAATAGATATAGATTATGCCGAACAATTGGGCAAGTTAATTGCCGAAAATAGTTGGGTATTGTTGACTGGTGGCAGAAATGTCGGGGTGATGAATGCAGCTAGTTTAGGCGCAAAATCTGGTGGTGGTTTAACTGTAGGTATTTTACCCGATCGCACTACTGCCAGAATGTCTGAATTTGTAGATTTAGCAATTATGACCGATTTGGGGAACGCTCGGAATAATATTAATGTTCTATCTGCTACAGTCATCGTCGCCTGTGGCATGGGCGCAGGAACAGCTTCAGAAATAGCTTTAGCTTTAAAACAACAAAAAAAAGTAATCTTATTAAATGCCGATCCTGTTAGTCAACAATTTTTCTCCAATTTGTCGCCAGAAAATATTGTGATTGCTAACGATCCTGAAAACGCGATCGCATTAATTAAATCCTTTCTTGCCCAATAAATCTAAAACAACCCAGTATTACGTACTTTAGTGATAGTTTGAGGTAAAACACCTACCAGGAGGGCAAAGGCTTCATCGGGTAAATTAGCTACAGTTTCTGCATCAAACCAATGTTCAAATTGATTGAGAATTACTTGCGCTCTTTCAGCAGGAATAGGATTATCAGTAATTTGTTTAGTTAATTTTACCCACTGTCGTCGCATTTTATAAGCTTGTCTTCGTTCTTCTGCGGTTTGGGGAGTAATTAAAGATATCTTACCAACAGGAAGTATAGCGATCGCCTCACAGTCAAATTGACCGCCAACAATTGCTCCAGGTCCAGCAAACTCAGCATAATATTTTTTATAAATAATTAGACCATTTTTGCGTCGAGGATTAACTATGAATAGTTTTTGTGCTTGTAATTGAGCTAATATTTCGCTGGTCATTCGTTTGATTAATGATTAAGCAGACGAGGAGGAATCATTTATATTTAAAGAATTAACAATTATTTTGAGTCAAAAAAATTAATTAGATAATTGTTTACTTAATAATAATCTTTGAGAACTATTAAACAATAATTTGCGCCAAGAACTTTCTTGCTGATAAATTTGATAACCTCTTTGAAAATAGAGTTGTTTAGCTGGTTGATTATCTTCTAATACATGAAGACGAGTTTCTTGATATCCCCACTCTAAGGCAATTTGCTCGCAACTTGCTAATAACTTTTGAGCAACTCCTCGACGACGATACAAACGAGCTACCGCTAAATTAGAAATATAGGGATACTGAGAATCGCTTGACCAAAAAGAAGGGTAGCGCAGACTAATTTCTACTGTACCAACAATAATAGATTGCCCAGTAGGCTCGACTAAACTAGCAACTAAACAAGAGTAGTTAGGCGGACAAGTCCGAAAACGATTGCGTAAATCTTCATAAATGCTGAGTTTAAGAGGTGAATAAAGCCAACTAAAAAATTCAGGAAACTGATAAAAACCATAAGTAAGAACATCCGTTACATCAGATATATCCTTTTGTTCGGCGTTACGAATAGTGAATTGTTGCAGATTTGGCTTCTGTGGGTTACTAGTTTCTGGTTTAAGGGAAACGGAGCAAGATTGAGGGTGGCAAAATAAACGCCAACAAGGAAACGTAGCCTTCACTTGATTTAAAAGTTGATTCAATTGAACAAGTATTTATCAAAAAAGCAATTTAAATTTGTTTCCAAACTATTGTAATTGTTTCTAGTCGAGAGTGGGAACAATAAGCAATATTGTCTGTGATTTCGTTAGGAAATAGAAAAACTCCAATTTTGCTGAAAATTCGGATTTAAAGGAGTTAAATTCTATCATTTTCTCGGCGAAAACACTACCCAATCACCACGGTAGTCGGCAGGGATGTACAAGGGTATGAATTTGCCCAGCGTCATCGCCCTTCCTCTGTCGAGATTTTCTCGGCATCTCCTGTCGTTACTGTAAATTTACTCCCACACTTAAACTTAAATTTATGCTGGAATCTTTAACCGATCAATATCAACGTTTGCATCTCAAACAAATAGGGCAAAACTTAGTTAATACTATTGGAATTGTTCTTAAAGTAGATCTAGCAATTTTATTAATTTGTGAATCCCAAGACTCTCTAGAACAACACTTTATTTATCGACAAGCACAATTTCAAAAAGCGAATCGACAGCTCAAACGAGAAACTTTAAAATTAACCGTTAAAATCACTGAGGAGATGATCTTAGTTGAGGATATTCCTCAAACTTTATCAAAAGTCGAAAACTTATCTCCACAACAGCAAGCTTATCTAGAAGCAAAAATTCATTCTACTATGTCTGTACCACTGATTAATCAGCCAGATTTAACAGCGGTTTTGACATTACATCATTGTCAAGAAGTTCATATTTGGCAAGAAGAAGAAGTGCAGATAGCCTTAATGATGGCAAGTCAAGGTGCATTGGTGATTTATCAAGTTTTTGCCTATGAAGCAATGCAAGCATTGGCAAAGCGAGAAGGAACAATTAATCGAATTACAGCAGCAATTCGTTCTAGTTTAGAACCTCAATCAATTTTTACTGCTATTACTACTGAATTAGGACAAGCTTTAAAAGTTGATGGTTGCACTCTGTCTTTATGGACAAAAGATGATCGCTATGTTCAGTGTGTTGGTTTATACAATCCTAACGAACCAAATCCTTTAGCTAAACAAGACTTACCCAAATCTTCTGTCGCGATCGCAGATAACCCCATTTTACAAAAACTTTTAGCCACCCAAAAACCAGTAGTCATAGCTGACTTGCAAAAACACCCAGAGATGGCAAGATACGATCTTCCTTGGCATTTTTGTAATAAAGCTTTGTTAATTGTGCCTTTGATAGTGGATGGGGAAATTATTGGCAGTATTACTTTAAGACAATCGAGTCAATCTCGTTCGTGGCACAAATCTGATTTAGTTCTAGCAGAAGCGGTAGCTTCTCAAGCTGCGATCGCAGTTCAACAGGCACGACTCTATGAAACCACTAAACATCAAGCTGAACTTTTGATCGAACGAGAAAAAAAAGTCAAAGAGTTAAATAACTATCTAACTGAATCAGTTTTAAAACGTTTTTTACCAGAGTCTATTGTCAATAAAGCTGCGGTAGGAGAATTAGTTTTAGATTTAAACCCCGAACCCCATCGAGTAACTATATTATTTGCTGATTTAGTCGGTTTTACTCCGTTATCGAGTCAATTAGGTAGTCGTCGTTTGGCTGAATTTCTCAACGAATATCTCGAAGCAATGGCTAAAGCAGTTTTTGAACAAGGAGGTACAGTAGATAAGTTTTTAGGGGATGGTATTATGGCTTTATTTGGTGCGCCCGAAAGTTTAACTCCTCGTGAACAAGCTCAAAAAGCGATCGCAGCAGCTAAAAAGATGCATCACTACCTTAAAGAGCTTAATCATCAGTGGCAATTAAAAAAACTTTTGCTCAAAGATAATCTTCCCATCCTACAACTACGCTGTGGTATTCATCAAGGTAACGCAGTAGTTGGAATGTTTGGTGGCAAACAAAGAAAAGATTACACAGCCATCGGTACTGCGGTGAATATTGCTTCTCGATTACAAGAAGCAGCAGCAGCAGATACGATTTTAGTCTCTGCCACAGTTGCTGTTTGTTTAGAAGTTCATGAAATCAAACAAGTTAGTTCTCTGCAATTAAAAGGAATCGAAGAAAAAGTAATTGCTTTTTCCGTGGCACTTCCTACATCTGAAGTATCTGAGTAAAGACGAAACTCACTGGTAAAGAGTTCGCCAATCTTCAGACTCTCCGAGTTAAACACAGATATATTCTGGTTCTATACCCAAGTTACTTACTAATTGCCTAATTTCCGCTTCGTAAATCGCATTCATCACTAAGATGACATCGGGTTGATACTCCCTTAAAAATTCGGGCGCAATGATTTCTTGTCCACTACCAGCAACAAATTTGCCTTGTTTACGAGGATTAAGATCAACAATATAATCAATTTGATTGTGGTCTTGGAGTAGATTGAGAAAAGTAACACCTTTAGAACCTGCACCCCAAGCCACTACTTTTTGTTGTTTGGCAGCAAATTCTTGCAATTTTTTCGTCCAAAATGCTATTTTTTCGGCAAATTTGTCAGTAAAATCATTTAAATCAGCTTCTAAAGCTGTAAGAGGTTCAACTTCTCCGTGATTAGTACCAATAGCTGCTGTAATTGGTACTGCTTCTAAACAAATAAATTGACCATCAAAAACTTCGCGAACGTTTTTAACATCAAAACCATGATTGATAAAAGCATTAACAAATGCAGCAGGTGCGTAATAACAACAATGCTCGTAAATCAAATCCCAAATCGCTAAATGACGAAAAGTGTAGAGTGCATTAGGAACTTCAAAAAAAATAATGGTATCTGTACGATTGCCAATAGCTTTTCTTAACGGTTGTAGTATTTGAGTAGGATCGATGACGTGTTCAAGAGTATGACGACAACAAATTAAATCTGCTTGATAATCTTGATAACGTTCTGAGTAAAAATCTTGAATAAACTGAACTTGTGAAGCAAAAGATTGATGTTCTACTCTTGGAACATAAGTAGGATCGAAGCCAACACAACGATTATCACCCAATTGTGCTAGAGAAATCAAAAAATCTCCTTTACCGCAACCAATCTCAATAATATCTTTCTGCTGAAGTTGATGGCGTTCTACTAATTCTTGTGCTAAAGATTCAGCATATTGTTGAAAACGAGGCGAATAATGTAAAGAATTTTCGTAATCTTGGTCATAATCTAGTTTATTGGGATCGTAAGCAGCATTACTAATTAATCCCGTTTTGGCATTATAGGTTAGTTTAAGATCTCCTTTAGGGCAATTTTTAGCTGCATCTCGTTCTGACCACAGTAAATTGCAATAAATGGGAATATTCAACATTTCCAAAAATATTGCAGAATCAGAAGAAAACAAAGAATTATTGAGCAGAGAATCGTTCATTGGCAATCAGGAAGATAAGGGAAATAAAACGATAGGGACATACTAGTTTGTCTCAATCGCTTTAAAGCTTCATCATTTTTACATCTCCCAAAGTAACAGAAAAAAATGCGACTGCGTAGCAGCAGCAAAGCAATCAATAATCTATATATTTAATTGATGTGTAAAGCTACAGCATCTCACCAACAAAGTTGAATTATTAACCGAGAAATGGATTTAGAAAATTTCAATTAATTCAGCTATGTAACCAGAATTATAGTAAAGACAATTCAACTAGGAAGCAACAGACACAATGAGTTTTTTATGTCACGATGCTTTGGTGACCATAGCAGCAATAGAATATCAAAAAGTAATCGATTTTTATCGAAAATTATTATCTCAAGAACCTAAGCCTTATATTTCTGATGTTTATGGAGAATTTCAATTACCAGGATTGCGTTTAGGCATTTTTTACCCAAAAATAAGTCATCAGTCCGAGTTTAATAACTCTGCTCATAGTGGTATTAGTATTTGTTTAGAAGTAGAAAATTTAGAAAATGCGATCGCGCATCTAAATCAGATTGGTTATCCTCCACCAGGAGAAATAATTACGGCTTCTCATGGCAAAGAAATATATGCTTACGATCCCGCAGGGAATCGTCTAATTTTGCATCAAGCCAATTAAGGGAAAAAGACTTGATCTTCAATTCCGATCCACCATTCTCCCAATTTCATCATATCTTCGTGGATATCTTGTATTTGTTGGAGATATTCTTCTGGTGGAAGAGTGTGTTTTCGTTCTTGTAATTTGGTTAATCTTAACTGCACTAACAACCAAGGTTTGGACAAACCATCGTTATCTTCAATATATTTTGCTAAATCTTTACTGTTCATCATCATTTGGTCGATACGATTGCTTCAGGACATCTGAATTAACCATAACGCAGCTATAACTTTTTTAATCTGAGTTCGGGTTAAGCAGGCGGTTACAAAAATTATAAACAACTGTCACCAATTGCTTTCGGCGATCGCAAATTAAATAAAATAGCTTTAGTTCAATAACAGCAATTGATATGCTATTGAAGGGAATTTTACTCCCTAATCGAGCTTCACTTAATATAGTCATTTCAATTTAAATTGAGACAATCTCTTCTTGCTATAAAAGGCTTTCCACCCAAAAAATGTTTCATTCTTATTTAAAACAACTATAACTAGCAACTTACGTGATTAGTTGAAAAGTTAAAACAACATCCGTCTCAGATTGTTGGCATCTACTAGTATTATAGCGATCGCTATAAGCTGAGTTTTGGTCTGGTTATTTAAAATATTTGCAAAGATTGCTCGAACAATATTGAGAGTTTGATTAATAAAATTTATATATTATTTGGTTTTTATTAAAGAAATTATAGAATAAAAAAAAATCTTAAAAAAAAAGGGATCGTTTTTAAAGCAATTATAATCAATTTCTAATACTTTAATTATTACTACTATCGTTTAGTGGATTTTATTTTTTAGTCAAAAATACATCTAAAGAAATATATTACCTTCTAAGTAATTATGTTTTATTTAGATTAATAAATAAAAAATATCGGAAGGGTATATGGTAAACGCTAAAGCTAGAGAACAATCTGACGAAGAATCTAAACAACAATCGCCTGTATTAAACTCTCAAGGACAACTGATCATTATTGGTGGTGCAGAAGATAAAGAAGGAGATTGCACTATTTTGCGAGAGTTTGTGCGTCGCGCTGGTGGAAGAGGAGCAAAAATAGCCGTGATGACGGTGGCGACAAGTTTACCAGGAGAAGTCGGCGCAGACTACAGAGATATTTTTGAAAGATTGGGTGTAGAAAGAGTAGATATTGTCGATACAGAAAGAAGGGAAGATGCTAGTGAACCTCGGTTTCTTGAAATGATCAAAGAAACCACAGGAGTATTTTTTACTGGTGGAGATCAAGCTCGTGTAACTAATGTTCTTAAAGATACCGAGATGGATCGACTTCTACACGAAAAATTTAAGCAAGGATTAATAGTTGCAGGAACAAGTGCAGGCGCAGCCATGATGCCAGATATCATGATTGTAGAAGGAGAAGCAGAAACTAATCCTCGCCTGGAAACTGTAACCTTAGAACCAGGAATGGGTTTTTTACCAGGAGTAGCGATCGATCAACACTTTGCTCAACGGGGAAGATTGGGAAGATTAATCTCAGCTTTAATTCAACAACCAGCAGTATTAGGATTTGGCATTGATGAAAATACCGCGATCGCGGTTAAGGGCGATGAGATTGAGGTAATTGGCGAAGGTGCTATTACTATTATTGATGTTGCTAGCATTACTCATACTAATGTCGATGAAACTTTACATGATGAGTCTCTAGCACTTTGTGGCGCGAAGCTACACGTGATACCTCATGGTTATCGTTTCGATCTTCGCAAGCGAGAATGTAAGTGTTAACAAAATCATAGCCAACCCCGTAAACCATAGATCCAGATACCAAGATATTCCTTAATTGCTTTAGTAGTCTGATCGAGATATCGAGTATCTGGGAGCAAATTTAGAATTTGTGCTTCTAAAGTATAGTTGGATTTTTTGACCTCTTGTTCGCTCACCAAAAAATCAGTTGGTGCTGCGATCGCATCAATCCCAAGATGTTGGAAAATTGCAAGCGATCGTGGCATGTGCATTGCTGAGGTAACTAAAAGAACTTTTTTAATACCTCTGGTGAGTAAAATTTGTTTAACATTACTAGCGTTTTGATAGGTATTGAGAGAATTTGGCTCAAGAATCATGGCTTCAGGTGGAATTCCAGCGATTTTTAAAATATCTGCCATATCTGCTGCTTCTGAGTTGCCATTACCTGTCCATTCAATTCTTCCTCCTGAAAGAATCATTAAAGGTGCTAACCCATCTTGATAGAGTTTGGCTGCATAAATCAAGCGATCGCCCTGCTCGTTTAAATCTGCCATTGGTCGAGGTTTGGCAGGATTTTTAGTTGCGCCTCCTAAAACCACAATGGCTTCAGCATTAGGTAATTGAGGTTGGGGAAGATACTGCCATTCAAGGGATTTGACTAAGTAAGTGGCAACTCTGGCGTTACTTCCAATAAGAAGGATAATTAAAGCTAAAAAAATTGGTAATGGAGTCCAACGAGAACGATTAAACCAACACACTAAAGCTACTATCAACAAGATAGAAGTCAATCCCAACGGATAAATAAATAGTGGCAATAATTTTGAAAGGAAAAGAAACATAGGCAAAAGGCATTTCAGTGAATAGTGATCAGATCAGTTATCAGTTATCAATTACTTTGTAATGTTTATATCTTTGCAAAATCCCGCTCAAGTTGAGTGCAGTATAGTAGAAGATAATCACCATTGATCTTTTCCTCCACTTTTGACTTATTACCTACTAACTGAAAAGTGATATACGAACACACCATTATTCGCCTCTATAGACTGATAAGTTTTACCGAGAATGTTTTAGAAAGTATCCTAGTAAATATAAAGAACCGCATAAAATTACTAAAGGTTTAGAGTCGGAAGTGTTATCCCAAACAGTTTGTAAAGCAATAAAGAGATCGGAATAAGTGTGACAATGCTTTAATTGAGGACAAATTTTCTGAGCTAAAGCAGCTAATTCTTGTGGTTCGGCGGTACTATGATCGGGAACGGGTACTAAATGAAGTTCGTCTTGGGGTCTAAGTAATGCTTGTAAAATATCCTCATGATCTTTAGTCGAAAGGATTCCCATGATCCAGATTACAGGTTTATTTAAAGTATCCACGTATTGCCTTAAAACCAATGCAGCAGCAGGGTTATGCGCGCCATCAATTAATAAAGGACGATTTTGCCAAGTAGTCCATTGTAATCTTCCTAACCACTGAGTCTTTTTCATTCCTTCGACTATGGCAGTTTTGGTAATTTGCCAGCCTTGTTGTTGTAGAATTTGACAAGTAGCGATCGCAATTGCTGAATTAATTAGTTGTACCTGTCCGAGTAAAGGTAAAGGATATTCGATGTCTTGATACTTTGCCCATCCTGGTTTAATTTCTGTGGCAGGTTCGATCCAAACCGCAGGACAATTTAAAGTTTTAATTTTTTGTTGAACTACAGTTTGGGCTTCTGGTGGTAAAATTCCGATCACCGCAGGACAATCTTGTTTGAGGATACCTGCTTTTTCACTAGCAATATCAGCTACAGTAGGCCCTAAACGTTGCCAATGTTCTTTACTAATTGAAGTAATAACACTCACTAAAGGGCGATCGCAAACATTGGTTGCATCTAATCTTCCTCCTAAACCTACCTCCATGACAGCAACATCTACTTGAGATTGAGCAAAATATAACCAAGCAGCAGCCGTAATTACTTCAAACTGAGTCGGACTTTCACTATTAGGGTCAATTTTTGCCTTAATTTCCTGTAATACAGAAATTAAAGCTTCAGAAGAAATTGGTTGTTCGTTGAGACAAATTCTTTCTGTCCAATCTATTAAATGGGGAGAAATATAACGTCCTACTCGATAACCTGCTGCTGTCAAGATCGAAGAAAGATAAGCACATACTGAACCTTTGCCATTAGTTCCTGCTACATGAATAATCGGTACTTGTTGCTGAGGATTACCTAAATCGGCTAATAATTTTTTGATTCTGGTTAAACCAAGATTAACACCAAAGTGCTGAAAAGGTTCAAGTAGAGAGTCAATTGAATTGTTAATTGTCATAATTTAGGAAAGCTTACCCATTCTCTTCCAGATAAACCCATTATCACAACTAAAAGTCATTTAGCTTAAATTTTTTTCTCTCTGGTGCTTAATTCCTGTCTCTTAAGTATTTAGCATTTTTGTTGGTACAAGTAATACGGGACAGGAAGCTTGAGTAAGTACACCTTCACTAACACTACCCATAAAGGTTTTATAAAGAACGTTGTGACCGTGAGAACCGAGTACAATCAAATCTGCTTGTAATTTTTCTGCTTCTTGAACGAGAGTTTCTACCGTTACACCTTGAATCAAAAGTGGAGTAACATCCAAACCGCGATCGCTCAAGGTAGCTGCTTCAGCTTGAATTAGACGATGTTCTTCTCGAAAAGTTTTTGCTCGCCAATCTCTTTTACTTTGGGGTCCTGTTTCAAATCCTACAAAATCGGGATCGGGTGCAGCAACGTGAATTAACCAAATTTTACTGCCAAAACTAGCTGCTATTTTTGCTCCTGTCTCGATCACTTTGGGAGTAAGATCAGAAAAATCTATTGCTATTAAGATATTATTCATAAGTTTAATTATTGATAATTTAAAGTAACAGTTCCATTAATTGTTTTTGTCTAACTAATAACTTGGAAATGTGGTTAGTTGTTGAGATTTTAATCTGGTTTCTAATACTTTAATTTTATCAATTACTTCTTGTTTGTTTTGCGCGTCTCTTAGATTAGGTAGAACTATGTTCCAAGCAGCAATTTGAGCTTCCGTATTATCAGGATTAGTAGCTAAAAAATTTGCTGTTTGAAGATAGCGATCTGCAAGATTTTTTTCGTGTTTACTATCTTGTAAATTAGCCCATTGTGCTGCCATTTGATAAGAATATCTAGCTGCTTGATTATCGCCAATAAATAATAATTCGTCTAAGCCTTTGACATTCCAAAGTAAAAAATTATTAGAAGAAGTTGTAGGATAAATTGAATTTAACACCTGCTCTATTAAAGTTATAGTTTGTTGGGGTTTTCCAGCATATATTGTATTGGCGGTTGATAGAGTTAAATAAGCTTGTGTAAAATTTGGATCGTATTTAACAATAGTTTCAAAATAATCTGGTACTAAACTATATCCAATTTTGTCCCTAGCTGGATTGTCGCCAAAGTATTGTACAAAATGTAAAAAAATCCAGTCTGCTTTTAAATTATCAAAACCAACAGCAGGAAAAAATTTCTGAAATGTTAGTAATATTTGATGATTTTGTTCTTCTTGTAAGTAATCACGGGTTTGAGTTTGATTTGTTTTAAATTGATGACTTTGTAAAGTAATTACGCCTGTCAAGCAAACCAAGAAAAAAAATAGATATCGCAAAAGATTATTAAATCTTAGTTGATTCAAGAACATAAAAAAATAATATTTTGTTTAAAAGAATTGCTAGATAAATTATTTTATTAAAGCTAGGGTTTTAAAAAAAAAATAAATTGTAGTTTAGGTTTCGCTAAAAGTAAAAATAAATAAATGCTATAAATTGCATTTCATATTTTTCATTTTTTAACTTCATAATAATTTTATAAATGTAAAATATATTTAAAGGAATTTACCTGTTTATAAAATTCTTTTTGCTAATTATACTTAAGTAAGTTTACTAATATTAGCATTTTAAACAAAAAAAATCCTAGAAAATCTCTAGGAGTAAAAATAAATTGTCAAAGATAAATTAACGAGTAGAAGTTTGATTGAAAATAGCGACAAAGAGTTATTGATTTTTAAACGAATTAATCCAAGAACGTAACTGTTCTGCTGCAACTTCTCGACCACCTAAACCAAAAGCTAAGGCAATAGCTACAGCAATGCCACCTACTAATAAACCAAAAGCAAGATTGACAATGTTAGGCGCAACACCCATTTGCTGCAATGCCATAGCAGAAATTAAGGTAATAATAGAGATACGGGCAGTTTGTGCCAAAATTCTTGCCTGACGAGTTCCAGAACCCAGAATCAAATTATAAGCAAGATTAGCCAGATACAAACCAATGGCAAAAACTACTAATCCTAAGAATATTTGACCAGCAATAACGAGAATTACGCCGAATACTGATGTAAGAGCCTGAATTTGAAGAATATCTACAGCAGTTAAAGCAGCGACTAACATAATTGCCACGAGGACAATAATTCCGACTAGCTCAGAAGGAGTTTTAGAAGTAACTTTTGTTTCGGTTTGAATTACCGTTGGTTGTTCAGTCCCTCCCACCATTGGACTAGGGGGAAAAGGTGAAGTAGTTCGAGGGGGTGGAGTAGTAATACCTAACCATTGGAAGAAGTTGTTAAAACCAATGCTAGTCAAAATGTTAGTGACTAAGTTAGAAACAAACTTGCCTACGATATAGAACCCTACTAAAACAACTACAGCAGCAAACAGTTTGGGCAACAGGTTTAACACCTGATTAAGCATATTGATTGCTGGTTGAGAAATTGCTGCAATATTGAGAGCTTCTAAAGCTGCGATCGCAGTAGGGATTAAAATTAGAACATAGACAATTGTTCCAATTATCCAAGATAAAGATTGCCTTCCACCAAGATTAGATAGCCCAAATCTTTCTCCTACTCTGTCTATTCCTGTTGCTGATAACAGATTCGTAACCAAACGACGTACAATCTGAGCGATAAACCAACCAACTGCACCGATCAGGATAGCAGCTAGAATATTAGGCAGAATACCTAAAATTTGATCGAGCAGGTTTTGGACTGGTTCAAGAGTACCTTGCAGTTGTAAAGTACTCAAAATAGAAGGTAGAAACAGCAGAAAAATGAACCAATAGAGGGCATTCCCAATCGTATCGCTTAAAGCAAAATCAGAACTATCTCTGGCTGACTGTCCTAATCGTTCATCAATCCTTAATGCACTTAAGCCTCTAGTTACCACTAATTTGACTACAGTAGCAACTATCCAGGCAATACCAAGCAAAAAGCCAGCTCCAAGAATTTTCGGTAAAAAACTAGTTATCTGATTTAATAAAGAATTGAGCGGTTGAGAAACTGTTTGTAATTGCAGTGCATTGAGAAAACCAACTACGGCAAAGAGAATAATTAACCAATAAACTAAATTAGCAATCCAATCTTCTATTGGTAAAGGTTCTCCTCCCCTTTGTCCAGTTAACCAGGCAGCAATACGGTTATCAACACTAGTTTTATTGAGTAACCCTTTAATAACAGCTTTGATAACTGAGGCAACAATCAAACCCAGGATAAAGATAGCAATTGCTTTAAGCAAATTGAGCAAAGAAAAGCCAAAATCTCTTCCTAGGGCAGAATATACTTGCTGATCTAACGCCTGTGCTATGTAAAAAGATAGGTTAGGCAAGATCGAAATCATCATGTTTGTCATGTTCTTTAGTGTGAATTTACATCGTGAGGGGCTACCTTCAGAGAATTGGAGGTTTTTCCTGTTGTCGACTAGAAAGCTTGATTAACCTTTCCTTGACTTAATACGCCCCATCATTTCCGTACTATCTACGAGAATATAAGATCGATTTTTAAATTAAAGTCAATATATTTTCTGGGTTAATTATGCCAAATTAACGAAATAATACCTAAAAAGTTAAGATTTAATCATAATTTCAGCATAATTGCTTAGTTAAGATTTAACTATTAAGCTCTTATTAAGCTGTAGCGTTCGGCTGTCAGCAATCTTTTCTTGAATGAATAACTACAATTAATTCAAAAAAACTAACTTTACAATTTACATTTTGCTAATTTAATTTGTACATTTTTGTTTGAGATAATATGTCCTCACCTCAAATTTTTGAACAATCGATCGCGATTAAAGCTAGTGCGACAGTGGTAGAAAGTTGTTTTACTGATTTGGAGTTAATGCACCGTTGGCTTAATCCTGTTTTAAAATGCGAACCAATTGGCAAATGGAATACAGCTATTGGTAGTTTGAGCCGTTTTACCATTAAGATTCCTTTGCTAGAACCTTCTCTTAAAAGTGTGGTGGTGGAAAGAGAACCTGGTTTAATTGTCTGGCAGTTTGATGGTTTTTTTCAAGGACGCGATCGCTGGGAATGCCACCCTTTGTCAGAGGGAACTTTATTAATTAATCGTTTTGAGTTTGAAATTCCTAATGCTGTTGTCAGTTGGGGTTTTAATCAGTTTGCAGCAACTTGGACTAAAAATGATATGCAAGCTCAACTACGAAGGCTAAAACGAGTAGCAGAACAAGTTTATCGCGATAGCGATCAATAAAATATTAGAGACGTTCCATGGAACGTCTGTACAGTTATATTTGTTTCAAATAAGAATGAAACATTTTTTGGCTGAAAGCCTTTCATGGCAAGAAGCGATTGTCTCACTCTAAATTGAAATGACTATATTATTTTGGATGCAGAAGGCAAAAGGCAGAAGTTAATAATTAACGGATAACTGATGAGTAATTACTGACAACGGAACTTGAGTAAAATATTGTCTTTGAAATTGTTCTTCTTCAACTGCCAAGATAAAATTAGCGATTTCAGCTTCAGCTTGTGCAGAAAAATTCTCAGTTATCCAATTAAAAGAATAATTTTGTTCAGTAACTTGATAATCAATTCCACTAGCTTCTAAAGCTTTTAAGCCTAATAACCAGCAGCGATCGCTTAAATTTAATTTGGTTTGAATTTGAGTTTTAGTAGCAGTTTTATCAGTCCGAATTAAATACTTAACTATGCCAACTAATTGTTGCCAAGTTGTTTGAGGATCGGGATGTTCGGGAAGTGAATAAGCTAACACCAATTTTTGATTATTAGCGATCGCTTGACGATAAGGTTGATAAATTTCCTGCCAACTTTGAGGACATTGTTCTAAAATTCTAAATTCTGAATTCTGACGGTGAGGGACTCGGAGGTTTCCTGAGGGGCTGTCTGCCGAACCTGCGTCGGCAGCTTGTAAGCCCCGTCCGATTGTGCAATCACCGTGTTGAATTCTGGATTCTGATGTATTACGTTGGTCAATCAAAACATCTGCTTCAACTGCTGAGTGATTAAATAAAATATTTTCTTGACTGGGACGGACTGCTACTAAACGAATTTCATAACCTTGGGAACGTTGTTTTTGTTGATAAGCATTAATATTAAAATACAATTCGACTACTGCATCACAAGTCATTTCTTGGGGTATTTCGTGTTGATAATGCCCCCACCAGACTCCAGCACAACCATGTTTAACTGAGCTATCCCACAAGTCAAAAGTTGTTCTAATATATTGAATTTTTTGTCCTTTTTGGTCTTGAATATTTTTATTTCTAACGTTCTTAAACCAACAATTTTTAATCAATAATTTAGGAATTGGATTACCCATTCCGCAAGGTTCAAGTAAGTTTAATTCTTCAAATAAGTCTTTACCCAATTGAGCTACAGTAACCGTTAAATCTACTTCGAGTTTCGGAATTAATAATTGAGTATCAAGTTGTTGTCGTAACTTTTGATTAATTCCTTCGCGAAACAAGGGAATATTTTCTACAGGTAAACTCAAACCTGCTGCGAAAGGATGACCACCAAAACGGTCTAATAAACTTGCTTGAGATTTAACTAATTGATATAAATCAATTTGATTAACCGAACGGGCTGAACCTCTGGCAATCGATACATTCTCTTCAGTGTTATTTTCCAAAGAATAACTGTCACCTGAATCCTTTTCTGTTTCACTCCTACTTAATAAAATTGTCGGACGACCATATTCTTGGGCAATTTGTCCAGCAACTAAACCCAAAACACCACCTTGCCATTGAGGATCGTCTAACACAATGACAAAAGTAGTAGATAAATCGATTCGGGTTAATTTCTGCTTTACTTGTTTGATAATGTCATTTTGGAGCGATTTGCGCCGACTATTGGCTAATTCTGCCTCAAAAGCTAAATGCTGACATCTTTTGCGATCGCGACTAGTTAATAACTCCACGCAGAAACTAGCATCGCCGTGAATGCGACTGACAGCATTAATTCTCGGTCCTAAACCAAAAGAAATATCCGTAGGGCGATCGCCACTGCGTTTACATAATTCTAACAGACAACTAATGCCAGGGCGAGTTGCGGTATGGGTTCTGGCTTGTTTTTGTAACTGTTTGATTCCTTGTTGGGCAAGATAACGACAGTCTCCTTGCAACTGGACTAAATCAGCAATTAAACCAATTGCCACCAGATCTAATAAATTCTCTAACGGTTGTTGGGGAACATCGGGTAAAGATTGGTATATTGCTTCAATTAATTTATAAGCAACTGCTACCCCAGAAAGATGATAAAGGGGATGATCTTGGGGCAAATAACGAGGATTAATAATTGCTACAACTGGAGGACGTTGTTCTGGTAAAGTATGATGATCGGTAACAATCAAATCGATACCTAGTTGCTGCGCGTACTCAATTTCTTCCAGGTTAGTGCTACCCGTGTCACAAGTAACAATCAATTTTGTACCTGTCGTAGCCAAACGTTCGATTCCTGCTAGATTTAAACCATGAGACTCCGTTAGACGATTAGGGATGTAATAATCTAACAAAAGATGTTGCCCAAAAAACTCTCCTAAACCTTCCCACAATAAACTTGTCGAAGTAACCCCATCAGCATCAAAATCGCCCCAAATTGTAACTTTTTCGCCATTTTCTCTAGCTTGTTTCAGACGAGCGATCGCGCTATACATTTCTGCCCCAAATTCAAAGGGACTACTAGGTTGATAGGCATCGGGATCGAGATAACCAGGCAGTTGTAAAGGGTCTTGTATTCCTCTTTGCCACAATAATTGTGCTGCATAGCGTCCATCAGAATTGTGGCAATAGCGTTTGACTGCCTCGCTAAACCATTGGGGTAGTTCTAAAGAAGACAAGATTTGCCATTGAGTTTGAGGAGTCTCCATGTTTTTCTAACTTGGTTATACGAGTAGATACATTCGTCTTTATCTGCACAATTTACCAATTTATTCTAGATCGTATACAACAAAGAACGCGATCGCTTTCTTTTGGCTTACAATAGAGTAAGAAAATAAATAATACTAAAATGTAAGATAAATGACAGCCAAGATTACCATTAATATAGACGATCGCGCATTTGAGTTTTTAAAGCAAGTTACTAATAACCGCAGTGCATATATCAATAACTTGCTGTTAGAGAAAGAGCGAGAACAGTTAGAAGACAAGTTAAGAGAAGCATATCGAGAACAAAACCAAGATACTGAGTTTCAGCAGTCAATCAAAGATTGGGATGTTACGGTAGGGGATGGTTTGGATGAAATGTAGACGAGGCGAAATTTGGTGGGTAGATCTCGATCCGACAAAGGGAAAAGAAGCGAAGAAAATAAGAGCTTGTTTGATTATTCAAAATGATATTGGTAATGAAGAAAGCGATCTGACTACGGTAGTTCCTTTTCTGAGTCCGAAACACTATCCTTTTGTTGTCAACGTAAAACCAAGCGAGTCAAATCAGTTGGATAAAGAAAGAGGACTGCATTTTAATCAAATTAGGTCAATTGATTCTTCTCGCCTTAAATCGAAGCTTGGCACTTTAGAATCAGATTATTTCAGTCAAATTAAAAGAGCCTTAGATATTCAATTCGGATTTTTCTAGCAAATTTACGCTCCTTGCGAATTAAATATATTCAACCTGTCTCCAGATTAAATTACGGACTCACAAAAATTAATCAACATCAGGTGAAAACATACGATACTCTAGATCGAGTCCCATTAGCTTGTTTTAATATAACTTCTATGACATCCGTTGATACTCTTGAGCGTACTATTCGCATTGGTTCGAGAAAAAGTCAATTAGCTTTAGTGCAAACTTATTGGGTAAAAGCAGAATTAGAAAAACATTTTCCTGAGATTGATTTTGAAGTGGAAACTATGAGTACTCAGGGAGATAAAATTCTCGATGTAGCTTTGGCAAAAATTGGCGACAAAGGTTTATTTACTAAAGAATTAGAAGTAGGAATGCTCAGTAAAGAGATTGATTTTGCCGTTCATTCTCTCAAAGACTTACCAACTAATTTACCAGAAGGTTTAATGTTGGGATGCGTCACCAAAAGAGTCGATCCTGCTGATGCGTTGGTTGTCAATGAAAAAAATAAGGATAAACAATTAGATACTTTACCCGAAGGTGCAGTGATCGGAACATCTTCCCTACGTAGACTTGCTCAATTGCGTCATCATTTTCCCCATTTAACTTTTAAAGACGTTAGAGGCAATGTCAATACTCGTCTCGCCAAATTAGATGCAGGGGAATACGATGCCATTATTTTAGCCGTTGCTGGATTACAGAGATTAGGCATGAGCGATCGCATTCATCAAATTATTTCTCCTGAGATTTCCCTTCATGCTGTTGGACAAGGTGCTTTAGGAATTGAATGTCGTGAAGGTGATACCGATGTTTTAGAAGTCTTAAAAGCCTTAGAAGATGTCGATAGTCGCGATCGCGCTTGGGCGGAACGTTCCTTCTTGAGAAATTTGGAAGGCGGTTGTCAAGTTCCGATTGGTGTTAATACTAGTATTGAAGGCGACACTCTAACTTTAACAGGAATGGTTGCTAGTTTAGATGGTCTTAGATTAATCAAAGATAGTATCAGTGGCAATCGAAGTAACGCCGAACAAATTGGCATAGATTTAGCCAATCGTTTACGAGGAGAAGGCGCAGGAGAAATCTTGGCAGAAATTTTTGCCCAAATCGAACGTAAGTAGAATAGACAATCAGAGCCAAACAACTACAATAAGGATATTTATCGAAAAACTAAGTATTCTGGGACATTATGAGCTTAAAAACGATTAAAATTCTAGGGTTACCCTTAATTATTGCTCTATCTCTCTTTGCTGGGGCTTGTAGCGAAACCGAAACTCCTGGTACAACTGGCGAACCTGAAGCAGGAGAACAAATTGAAGAAGGTGCTGAGGATGTCGGCGAGGGTGTTGAAAAAGGGGCTGAAGATGTCGGCGAAGATATCGAAGAAGGTGCCGAGAATGTAGAAGAAGGAATAGAAGACGCGGGTGATGAAATTAAAAATAATTAATTAGTTCAAGCTAAAAATTGGCTTGAAAATCGTCACAATTCCCACTTTGTTAAAGTCAAGCTTGACTTTTTTTGAACTGTGAACTTTAAACTTTGAATTTTCAAGGGACTTAGGTAATTTCTTTGTTAGATAATACTTAAGTCTATTTTCTTACTCAGCAAAAATTATCAATATCCTGATTAATCATGACAATCCCAACAGATCTGACTACTTATACCCAATGGGCAGGTATTCTCACCATTATTTTATTATTAATCACTGTTTTATCGTTTATTTTGGGTTGGGGTTTGCGCTTTCGCCTGTTTGGGGCTACTAGCTTCATGGCAGTAGTAACTGCTAGTATTTTTGCTTTGAGTTTAGGTTTGTTTGTCCACACAGAAATACCTGGAGCAGTTCGTTATTCGTTGGTTTATGATAATGGAGCAAATCAAGCTGTAGTTGCTGTTTCTCCTCAAATTGAAGAGTCTCAAATCGAACCCACTTTGCGACAAGCTGCTGATAATCTTTATTCATTCGGTAGAAATGGTAGAGGTGGCGAAAATAAATTCACGATTAAATTAAGAACCTTAATCCATCCTGAACCAGGAATATCTGTACCTCTTTACTTAGGACAAGTTAAGCGATCGCTTTCTTCGAGACAAGATGACAATATGCAGATAGAAATTTTTACTCAAAATGTAGCTCAATTAAAAGAAGCACAAGCTAAATCAGTTAGCAGTTAACAGTTATTAAGTAACAAGTAATAGGTAATAGTTTTTTGATATTCTGCCTTCTGCCAATCAACCATTAACGATCTCGACTCTTGCTAAAAAACCATTAATGATGGCTAGAGAATGATAATCTAAAAAACGCTCTCTTCTGTATTGATATTTGTAATTAAATAATTATGAGAACTAATTATTGCGGAGACTTACGAGGACAACATATCGGTCAAACTGTTGCTCTGTATGGGTGGGTAGATCGTCGTCGCGATCATGGTGGTGTCATTTTTATCGACTTACGCGATCGCACTGGAACGGTACAAATTGTCAGCGATCCGCAACGTACTCCTGCTTCTGCTCAAAATGCTCACTCTCTGCGTAGTGAATATGTAGTAAAAGTTGTCGGCAAAGTCAGTCAACGTCCTCCAGAATCTCTTAATGCTAAATTACCTACAGGGGAAATCGAAATTTACGCTGATGCCATTGAAGTTCTCAATAGCGTTAAAAAACAATTACCTTTTCAAGTTTCTACTACTGAGGCAGAAAACGTTAGGGAAGATTTGCGCCTGAAATATCGTTATTTGGATTTAAGAAAAGAAAGAATGGCTGCCAATCTCCAACTACGTCATCAGGTAGTTAAAGCTATTCGCCGTTTCCTTGAAGACGAACAAAACTTCATGGAAATCGAAACTCCAATTTTAACTCGTTCTACTCCTGAAGGTGCCAGAGATTATCTAGTTCCCTCCCGTGTCAACCCTGGAGAATGGTACGCCTTACCTCAATCGCCTCAACTATTTAAACAATTATTAATGGTTTCAGGATGCGATCGCTATTATCAAATCGCTCGCTGTTTCCGCGATGAAGATTTACGTGCTGACAGACAACCAGAATTTACTCAGTTAGATATGGAAATGAGTTTTATGTCTCAAGATGAGATTATCGAACTCAATGAAGCCTTAATCTGTCACATCTTTAAAATAGTTAAAAATATCGATTTACCTCGTCCATTTCCGCGTCTCACCTATGCTGAAGCAATGACTCGTTACGGAAGCGATCGCCCTGATACTCGTTTCGATTTAGAATTAGTTGATGTATCGGAAATTGTTCAAGATTCTGGCTTTAAAGTCTTTTCTGGTGCAGTTGCTAGTGGTGGAAAAGTTAAGGTTTTACCCATCCCCAACGGTAACGAGACAATTTCTAATGTTAGAATCAAGCCCAAAGGCGATTTATTTGAAGAAGCTGCTGCTGCTGGGGCAAAAGGAATTGCTTATATTCGTGTTAGAGAAGACAATCAGATCGATACCATTGGCGCAATCAAAGACAATTTCACCGAAGCGCAAAAAGAAGAATTACTAGCTAAAACTGGGGCAAAACCAGGACATTTATTACTATTTGGGGCTGGTGATACTGCTACCATTAACAAATCACTAGATCGTTTGCGTCAGGTAGTGGGGAGAGAATTAGGTTTAATCGATGAAACCAAAATCAATTTAGTTTGGATTACAGAATTCCCCATGTTTGAATGGAATGCCGATGAAAAAAGACTAGAAGCAATTCATCATCCCTTTACTGCACCTTATCCAGAAGATATCAATGATTTAAAAACAGCTAGAGCGCAAGCTTACGATTTAGTTTACAACGGGATTGAAATTGGTGGCGGAAGTCTGCGGATTTATCAAAAAGATATTCAAGAAAAAGTCTTTGCCACAATTGGTTTATCAACCGAAGAAGCCTATAACAAATTTGGTTTTCTCCTCGAAGCTTTTGAATATGGTACTCCTCCCCACGGTGGCATTGCTTATGGTTTAGATCGTTTGGTAATGTTACTCGCAGGAGAAGAATCAATTCGCGATGTAATTGCTTTTCCGAAAACTCAACAAGCTAGTTGTTTGTTAACCGATGCACCAGCAAGTGTAGATCAAAAACAACTCCAAGAGTTGTATATTGCTTCTACTTACAAACGAAAACAAAAAGAAGCTTAAACTCTAAAAATGGTGGGTAAAACCCACCATTAATATTATTTAATCATAAGAATAAATTCCTAAACCCGTTGTTTTATAGTTGTTTTTCTTCCTTTAGTTATATATAGATAGTTAGATACATATTGTTTTAAATTGGGATATAATGAAGAGGCTAAAAGTAGCCTATAAATTAAAAAAGCAATAAATTTTTATTTTTTACGTTAAACTAATTAGTAATTTAATGTTAATTTATTTTTACTAATAGTAAAGATTATTACAAAAGTTTAAGATAAGATTTTAGTATAAATTCATAACTTGTAGTCATATGTAGCTTTAAAAAATTAGTTGGCTATGTTTTCATAGCTCTAACTATTAAATAAATTTACATATTATTGATAATGTAAATTTTTATAGCTCAAATTAAATACCTTTGTTAGGATTCGACCAGTTAAAACCTCGATGTACAGAACTAACTAAAAAATATTTATTTTAATTTATGGCTCAACGAAAAAGGTTAAGTCTTGAGCAACAACTGTATATTTCTCAATGTCGAGAAAAATGGGAAAAAGTGGCAATTTCGACTAAATCAATTGATCGTCAAGACATTACCCAAACTATTCAATCTGCCTACCAACTTATTTCAACACAACAACCAGAAATTATTTTTTTTTCAAGTCCTCTAGCAATGATCCAACAAGTGAATAATTGGTTAGAAAATGACTTGATTTTTGAAGCCGAAACAAAATTAGGTGATTTATTTAACGAACTTTATCAAGAAACGGAAGACGCTTTAATTGAACAACTAGGGGAAGATATTTATGAAGACATTATAGCCAAATTAGTTAGACCAATTGAATTTCATGGGACAGAAATTTGGCGAGGTATTGCAACAACTTTTAATCAAAAAAATCGCTTACTTTGGAATAGTTTAGTCAATGATTGGACTGACATAACTGAAATTGATGCTAGTTATGCTAGTTTGCTTGATTTTTATTTTTCTGTTTTAAATTGTCAGAGAAGCAAGCCACAAATATGGCAAATTTATCATAATTTAATTTTATCTTGCGGATGGAGTTTATTAGGTAAAAAATATTGTTTAATTTGTGAAAAACCACAAATCATTACTTGGGATGAGCGACGTTTACTGCATGGAGAAGGAAAACCTGCAATTGAATTCTCTGATGGTTTTAGCATTTATGCTTATCATCAAATAATTCTTCCTGAGAAATATGGTAAAGTTCATCCGTCACAATGGCAACCAGCATGGTTATTAACCGAAACTAATTATCAAGTAAGAAAAGCATTAATTCAAGGTATTGGTTATCAAAGAATTTCTCAAGAGTTACCGCTAATAGAATTAGATAGATTACCAATTTCTCTAAATTCTTATACAGAATATACTTATTTTCAAGAATTAAATTATAACCCAAAAGTTAGCATTCAATATACTCTTTTTAAAATAGATTCTCAAGTATGCCAAGAACCAATAATTTTATTATTGATTACTGATTATAATACTTGCCAAAAAGGTCTTTTAGAAGTTTCTTCGGCACTAATAAATATACAATAAGTTATAAGATAACATACTTAAAAAATAACAAAAATTTATAATTATTTAATTACTAAGTTATTATTGATTAATTTGCTGTTCTACTTGTTTAATTTTATTATTAAAATAATCAACTTGATAATTGAGAGCTTTAGCCAAATCCAACCCCTTTTGAAAAGCAGTTAAAGCTTGAGTATAATTACGAGATTGCCAATAAATTTGTCCGAGACGATCATAAGTATTAATTAGTCCATAAGAATTATAAGCTTGTTGCTCAATTTTAATTAATTGTTGATAAATTGCTAAAGCTTGTTCTGATTGATTAGCATTTTGATAGAGTTCTCCTAGTTTTTGTAGAGCTTCACTCGCCAAGGCAAACTGTTGTAAAGATAAAGCTAAACTAGCAGCTTCTTGATAATTTTGACTAGCTAATTTTAATTTATTTAAACTCTGATAATCTTGTGCCAAAGAAATTTTTAATTTAGCTAATTGCTCAAGTTGAGCTTGATTTTTTAAATAATGCTCTGCTAATTGTTCTTTAACAAGAATAGCTTGATTTGGTTGAGTGTAAAAATCGTAAATTGTAGCCAACTGTTCTAAATAATCTTGCTTTTTAGCTGTTATTAACGATTGAGATTGGTTAAGATTATTATTGGCTAATAAATTCAATAATTTATTATAAATATTTGCTGCTTGCTGATAATCAAATTTAGCTAAATATAATTGGCCTAAAGTTTCTAAAATATTTTGTTGATTGTTTAGGTCGTTTTGTGATTTAGTTAATAACTGCTGATAAACCACGATCGCTTTATCAATATCTCTTATTTGTTGATAAGCGTTACCTAAACTATTTAATAATTGTAAATTATTTTCTTTTGCCTCAAAAATTTCCTGTTGAAGTATAACCAAACGTTCAGAAATATTCTGTAAATCTGACGAAAGATTATTTGACCAAGCAATTGCTCCAATTCTACCTAAAGCTTCAATTTCTGCTAATTTTCCGATCGCTCTTTGTAATTTTAATTCTCGATACCAAAGACGAAAAGCTTCTGTTTTTTTTCCTTCTTCCAATTGAGCTTGAGCTTGTCGATCTAATTTTATAATTTCTGTTTGAATTCGTTTAATTTCTAAAGGGCTTAAAGGGCGTTTAATTGAAGTTTGAGGGAAAAGAGGATCTGATTGAGGAGTGGTTAAAGGATTAGTAGTTGGTGCTGCTATTACTAATAATTGAATTGATTGAGATCCCAAATCTGCCCATAACATAATTGAGAAAAAAAGCCCAAAAATTGATAATTTTGTCAATGCTATCGTAAATTTCATCATCATCCTCTCTCAAAAACTCACCCCACCAACTTTTTAGATTTTATTGCTGATCATTCATTGTACGGGTGAACCACCGTTCGCCTCTACTGGATAACTAAAAAAGCTATTAGCCTTTAGCTAAAATTCAAAAGCCAAAAGCTAATTGGTAACTGGTGTACGGGCAAGACACTGCCTTGTCCCCTACTGGTAACTGAATAAGACTGCTACATTAAATTAAGAGTTTCAGCGAGAAGAGAAGTAATTGTGAGCGATCGCAAATTTTATCAATCAGTAATTAAATTAGCTACGAGTTTTATTTTACTAATCTTAGTTCCCGCCTGTAGTACGATTACGATTCCTCGTGTATCGGCACAAGAGAGGATGTTTCTTCCTCTTTCTCTTGAATTTTTGGGAGAATACCAATTACCAAAGCAGACTTTTCAAGATACTGAGGTGGGGGGTTTATCTGCTATTACTTATGACCGTCAACATAACCGCTTATATGCTTTATCTGACGATCGCAGTCAATTAGCTTCTGCTCGTTTCTATACATTAAATCTCAACTTGCAATCAGACAATACAGAAAAAACCACGATTAACAAAATAGAAATTGAAAAAGTAACTTTTTTAAGCGACGAACAAGGAAATTCTTACCCTGCTGGTAGTATCGATCCAGAAGGTATTGCTTTATCACCAAGAGGTACAGTATTTATTGCCAGTGAAGGTAACCTAAATCGAGGAATTAATCCTTTTATTGGTGAATTTGAATTAAATACAGGAAAAAAAATCCTTAATCTTCCTTTACCTCAACGTTTCTTGCCCGATCCTACTGGGAAAGAAATTAAAGGAATTCAAGACAATCTTGCTGTTGAACCTTTAACAGTAAATCAGACTGGTTTAGCATCTCAAGATCCTTTTCGTCTGTTTACCGCTACTGAGTCAGCTTTGAAACAGGATAGTTTATCTAACCCAGAAAGAAAAGCAAGAATTCGTTTGCTTCATTATGTAATAAATCCAATTGGTAATCCTGTTATAGTTGCAGAACATCTTTATTTACTCGATCCTGCTTCAGTTGAGACGATTTCTAATGGTTTGACAGAATTATTAGCTTTAGATAAAGAAGGTTATTTACTTAGTTTAGAAAGAACTTTTGGTTTTACTGGTGCAGGTGCAAAAATCTTTCAAGTTGTTAATGGTAACGCTACCGATACTTCTAGTATTACTTCTTTTGGAGAAGAAATTACTTCAATTAGACCCCTTAGCAAGAAATTACTTTTAGATTTAAGTCAACTTGGTATTTATTTAGATAATTTAGAGGGAATGACTTTCGGTCCTCGTTTACCCGATGGCAGTCAGACTCTCTTACTAGTAAGCGATGATAACTTTAATCAAGAACAAGTAACTCAGTTTCTACTATTTCGCTTGTCAATGAATTAGATAGAGCAAATTTAATTGACAATTAAAGATTGAGGAAAAGGAAATAAGATAAACCAACAAAATTCAGAATATGTGATTAATTGCGCCTATAAAATCAACAATTCACTATTTTATAAAGTTTTTGATGGAGATAAAGGTGCAGCCATTAATAGAATTCTGTCCAATAATCTCGGAAAAATTCTCTGACACAAGATAGCTAAATGACTTTGCCATCCAACTAATATTTCTGGAGAATCTCGCTTTAATCCCGTTATCAGCGATCGCGCTACCTCTTCAGGAGTCATCGGCATCACCCATCTAAATAATTTTAAATCTCTAACCATATCCGTTTGGGTTAAAGATGGTAGTAAAGCACTAACTCTAATATTGTAAGGAGCTAATTCGGTTCTTAATGCTTGCGTAAAACCAACAATTGCAAATTTAGTAGCCGAATAAGTCGCCATAGTTGGCGCAGCTACTTTACCCATTAAACTAGAAACATTGACAATTGTTCCCTCTCGTCTAGCTGCCATTCTTCTGGCAATCAAACGCACAATAGTAAACATTCCAATCAAATTTAAGGAAACTTCTTCTTCTACTTTGGGATGTTGAGACTGTAGAAAAGGTGCTTGATGTGCTACTCCAGCACAGTTAATTAACAAATCGATAGGACCATAACTCCGCCAGGCTTGCGCGATCGCAATATTAGTAGCTACAGCTTGAGTCAGATCTAAAGCTAAAGTTACTACTTCTACACCCCCTGCTTCAATCTCTGCACTTACCTCAGCTAATTTTTGTCGATCTCTGGCTACCAACACTAATCGTTTAATCTGTTGTTGGGCTAATTCTAGAGCGATCGCTTTGCCAATTCCCCGAGAAGCACCTGTAACTAGGGCTGTTTTTCCAGCTAAATTCATGATAGACCTCCAAATTTTTGAATATATTACGACAATGATCGATATTTTATGCAAAATCGCTAACAAACAAATTCTTACTTAATTTATCAGCATTGATTAACTAACGAGCCAGATTTGACAAGTCATTCCGAAACCCAATTCGATCAAAAATTTCAATCAAATTGGACAAATAGTAGAAACGAGTTACTTTAAAACTTTCAATGAGTCTGGTTTAAACTTTTTCGTAAAGCATCTTTCCTGCTCACCTGAACTTACACGAAGAGTACATTCAACGGTCTACAATATGACGAGGATTTAAAAATAATTGCTGATTGAGATAAGCCATCATTAAAGTCTCCTCAAGCTAAATCTTGATAAGCAACATAGGGACAAGATAACAACTCCTTCACGGAATCGGCAACATTTTTTAGTAAAGTTATGTAAATTTTTTTTAATAAAAGCAGGAAAATCCTTGCTAAAAAAGCAACAAAAAGGTATTATCAGCTACTTGATTTATAGATTTTGTCAAAACAAATTCAATTAACAAAAAGGCGATCGCGTTCCGCTCCACTCAAATTTCTGCTTGCTTTTCTGAGCCTTTAGCCAACCCAATCTTCACTCTACGGGATCAATAATCTTCAATTTAACAATTTTCTAATAAATTAATTCCCATCTAATTTAGTTCTGAAGCCAAATTAAGTATTAATACTTAAAAATTTCGACTATAAATCAATAATTAAAGCAACTATGGTTTAGTGATTCACATAAACAAATAAAAAGACAACAATATATAAAAATCAATTGATAAACGTTATAGTATAGGTACTTCTCACACTCGTATTTCCCAATCCCCAGTCCAAATTTGATTGGGGCTTTTTCTTGATTTTTTTAATCTTGTTTACTTGGTAAAATTCCCAAGCAGAAATTTAATTAACAACAATGAAGCGTATTTTGAGCGGTTTTGGATTAGTTACAGGCGCAACTTATCCTCTAAGAGCATTAGGAACTTTCAGTCGCAATCCTCAACTATTGCAATATGTAGCTATTCCGATTCTTTTAAATTTAGTTCTGGCAGGTTTTATTTATTCGGGATTATTATTTTTTGGTTGGCAAGTTGTCGAACAAGTTCAAGTTGATTTATCCCTTTGGTTACAACAAATTATCGCCAATCTTCCTGAATGGTTGAACTTTCTTCAATATATATTAATAGGTATAATTTATCTAATTAAATTTTTATTAGGTTTAATTTTATTAATAGCTACTGGATTTGTTTTGATGCAATTTGGCGTGTTATTAGGTGCGCCCTGGTATGGTCAACTTTCAGAAAAATTAGAAAAACTTCACACTGGCAAGTTAGAAATAATTGAAGTAAATATTTTTAGAGATTTAGGAAGAGCAGGATTATTTGAGTTAAAAAAATTGGTTTTGATTGCTTTAATAGGTATACCTTTATTGATTTTAAATTTCTTTCCAGGCGTAGGTACACTCTTATCTACTATTGGTTCATTTATACTTGCTGATTTAATAGTATGTCTAGATTTTTTTGATTCGCCATTAGAAAGAAGAAGACTAAAATTTCGCCAAAAATTAGGAATTGTGGGGCGTAGTTTCCCTGCTAGTGTCAGCTTTGGATTAGTTTGTTTGGGATTAATTAGTATTCCTTTACTGAATTTATTTACTATTCCGCTTTGTGTGGCTTCAGGAACTTTATTTGTTTGCGATCGCGTATGCGCCAGCGAAGCCGAGCGCATTGGAACTAAACCAATTAAACCATCTCAACCTTACAATTAACCAATAATCTTCCTAATTTCTCGAACTTGCTGGTTATAAACCTCTTGATCCAGCACAGGAATTAAATTTTTTAAAGATAGGGGTTTAACTAAATCAATCCAAGATTTACAACCACTATAAGCTTGGTGATAAGGGATCAATTGCGGTTCAGGCAAACAATAAACTCGCAGCAACAAAACTGATAAAGGTTGACGCGGTTTCCACTTCAAGCGATCGCTAATCATTTGTTCATTCCAGATGTGATAAGGTTCTAATTGTGCCACTACATCTGGATTGCTCACAGAAAAAATCTCAGTAATTTCGGCACAACTCCCAATCCGAATCTCAGTTGGATGCCAACCAGACTCTACAGGTGTCACTTGTGAAGCGTATTTAGCTTTTAATAAATGGGGTTTTTGATGTTCGTAAGTAGGATAAAGCCAAACTCGGCGATAAGGTAACGAAAAACTCTTATTTTCTTCCTTAATCCCACCTTTACGCAGCAACATAATTGTTTGACCAGCTTCTAAAGCTTGTACAGCTACTGCCCATTCTTTAAGAGCATGGATAAGAATTGATTCGGTAGTAGATAACATTATTTGATTAAGGCGATTGCTATAATCGATCTAGTAATTACAATATAAAACTTTTTGATTGATTGTTTCTGACGTTATTGTCTGAAAATTTAAATATAACAAAGTAGAGATAATTGATAAATTATCCCTCAAGAAAAATCTTGCCTACTTTCTATCCCAAAACCAGCCAGGATCGAGCATTAAAAATCAGAAAGAGAAAATTGTTTTAATAATTATTCTTTAGCTCTTTCTATTGATTAACTAATTCTACTAATTTCTAGCTGAGGTAATTGATCTAAATCTGCTTTACTACTAACATTATGCAATTCAATATCGCGACAAGTTCTTTTAATCAAACCAGTTAGTACTTTTCCCGGTCCCACTTCTATTACCTTAGTAATCTCATTTTCTGGCAGTTGCAGCATAATTTCTCGCCAGCGTACTGAACCAGTCATTTGTGCGATGAGGCGTTGTTTTAAGTCTTCTGCCTTAGTAGTAGCCATTGGTTCAACATTAGATAAAACTGGAACTTGGGCATCAGCAAAAGGAATTGAATCTAAAACAGCTTTAAACTTTTTAGAGGCTTCTTCCATCAAAGGAGAATGAAACGCACCTGAAACATTTAAAGTAACCGCTCGTTTAGATTTAACCTGAGCCAAAATCGACTCTACAGCTTCTGGAGTACCAGAAATAACTACTTGTTCTGCACTATTATCATTAGCCAAAACCACATCAGAAGTTTGAGCGATCGCATTATTTAACTGGGTGCGGTCAAATTTCATTAAAGCTGCCATTTTACCACCCTCAGCAGTCGCCATTAATTCAGCGCGTTTTTTGACCAACTGCAAACCCGACTCAAAATCAAAAACTCTAGCAGCGTAAAGGGCAACATATTCTCCTAAACTATGTCCTGCCACCAATTGAGGTAAGCCCACGCGCTCAATCAATAAATCAGCGAGGATAGATTCAACTACATAAAGACAAGGTTGAGTATAAAGAGTTTGAGCCAAGGTTGCTTCATCCCCTTTACAAAGATCTAATACCGACCAATTTAAGATTTTTTCAGCTATTTCAAATTTGCTCTGTGCTTGAGGAAGATCGCTTAAATCAGTACCCATCCCGACGGCTTGAGAACCTTGTCCAGGAAATACCCACGCTGTTTTATTCATTTTTTTTATTATTTTTTTATTAATGACCAAAAAAAAATTATCTCACTCCTGTGAGATCTTGTCGATTTTCTATTGATGACTGGTAACTGGTAACTGAAATTACCCCCAATGAAACAAAGCAGCCCCCCAAGTCAATCCTGCGCCAAATCCAGAAGCAGCAATCAGATCTCCAGCTTGAACTTTGCCCGTTCTCACTGCCTCGTCTAAAGCCAGAGGAATCGAAGCAGCAGAGGTATTGCCATATTTTTCGATATTACTTAAAACTTTTTCTGAAGGGAGTTTAAGCCTTTTTGCCACCGCATCCATAATTCTTTGATTAGCTTGATGTAGAAGTAACCAATCAATTTGTTCTGAGGTAATACCTGCCCGAAACATGGCTTTTTCAATCGCTTCTGGGACTTTTGCTACCGCAAATCGATAGACTTCGCGACCATTCATTGTAATAGCTTGATAGGTTCCAGAACTAACTTCAAGTTCTTCAACTAAGGATTTTGCCTGTCCTTGATAAGCCAGATTAAGAGAATTATTTTGACTGCCATCACTATACATTTCAAAGGCTAACAAGCGATCGCCAGTATCAACACCTTGACAGACTACTGCCCCTGCACCATCACCAAATAGTACACAGGTAGTACGATCTGACCAATCTACCCAACGAGATAAAACATCTGCACCAATCACCACTACATTTTGATAAACTCCCGTCCGAATAAACTGAGCAGCAGTAATCAAAGCAAACACAAAACCAGAACAAGCAGCGGTTAGATCGAAGGCTACTGCCCTAGTTGCGCCTAGTAAACCTTGAATTTTACTAGCACTACCAAATAAATCGTCTGGAGTGGAAGTAGCTAGAATAATCAGATCGATCTCGCTTGGAGAAAGTCCTGCCATTGCGATCGCTTTTTGGGCAGCTTCGGCTGACATTTGACTGAGAGATTCCTGAGTCGATGCCAGGCGACGGGTTTTCATCCCTGTTCTACTACTAATCCATTCATCAGAGGTTTCTACAATCTGACTGAGATGATTATTAGTAAAGACTGCCTTTGGTGCAGCAGAACCACAGCCAGTGATAGCGACACCAGTTCCTATTCTATTCAATGTTTTT
Source organism: Stanieria sp. NIES-3757 (assembly GCA_002355455.1). NCBI lineage: Bacteria > Bacillati > Cyanobacteriota > Cyanophyceae > Pleurocapsales > Dermocarpellaceae > Stanieria > Stanieria sp. NIES-3757. The sequence continues at coordinate 5,171,339 of AP017375.1, read as the reverse complement.
CTCCCTTACCGATTGGGAAACTAAAATTACCATTCTTATTGAAACCCATAAGCGGTTCTTAATTAGCAGATGCTTTTTCAGTTGAGTGTTGATGTTGTTCTAATCTTTTTTCGTTATAGGCTTTAATTCTTTCTAAAACTTCGTTATCAATTGCTTCTTTTGCTAAACGAATGGCATTAAAAATTGATGGTGCTTGTGAACTACCATGACTGATAATACAAACCCCTGCTACCCCAAACAATAATGCGCCACCGTGTTCGGCATGATCGATTCTTTGTTTAATATTAAGTAGATTCGGTTTAAGTAAGGCTGTCCCTAACTTACCACGCCATCCTTTAGGTAATTCTTCGCGCATGATTTGCAGCATCACTTCTCCCACTGCTTCGGCAAATTTTAGAAGAATGTTACCGACAAAACCATCACACACAATTACATCGAACTCACCTTTCAGCACATCTCTTCCTTCGGCATTACCAGCAAAAGGAATTTGTTGATTTTCTTGCAAAAGTTGATGGGTTTTGATGGCTAGTTCATTTCCTTTCGAGGATTCTTCGCCAATATTGAGTAATCCTACTTTTGGTTTTTCTATACTTAGGACATACTTACTATAAATCGTCCCCATTAAGGCAAATTGTTCTAAATATTTGGGGCGACTATCAACATTCGCACCCACATCCAAAACTATCACTGATTTACCAGGGATCATCGTGGGGAAAACTGCCCCAATCGCTGGGCGGTCAATGCCTTTGAGCCGACCTAAACGTAATAAAGCTGCTGCCATCGCTGCTCCTGAGTGTCCAGCAGAAACAACGGCTTGAGCTTGCTCTTGTTTAACCAAATTCATCGCCACATTGATCGATGCTTGTGGTTTACGGCGAATCGCAGTTAGCGGTTCTTCTTCCATTGATACCACCCCATCGGCTGGAATAATTTCCAGTTGGGCTGTACCCGTACCACCGTGCTTATCAATGGAGGTTTGAATTGCCTCCGGATCGCCTACTAAAAGTACGTCTACATCTAATTCCGCAGAAGCTCTGATCGCTCCAGCGACGATTTCGTCAGGGGCGTAGTCCCCCCCCATCGCATCTACTGCAATTCTTGCGCGCTTTAATCCCATTGAGTAAATCTATCGAAGCTTTACAAATTTTAACAGAGTTTGAATTTCCCTAGTAACGAAGTTACAGGTTGAAATAAATTATCCTGTTGTTTACCCCTGAAGTGGGGTTATAAATAATGTTGGCATTAATGCCATTCTAGTCGAGGAGGTTGCTCAATGCTGGATTTTATTGGCTCTAGTTTGTTAAATTTATTTCTAGAGATTTTTGGGCGATCGCAACTTAAGTCAGAACCTCTACAATTAATAGCTTGGCAAAATGCAGCCATATTCACTCTACCACCAGTACAGCCCGATCTAGTCGCCCAAAAAATAGTTCAAAATTACCTACAAAATTTAAGTCAAGCGGGTATAGACTCCAATCAACAAGGGATTTGGCTGCAATCGGATTGGACAGAATTAGTTAATCATCAAGGTACAGTAGCAACCTCAGCAGCTTCCTTAACCAAAATTGCTACTACCCTAGCTGCTTTGATTAAATGGGGTACTGATTATCAGTTTGAAACCTCAATTTATACCAATGGCAAAATAGTCAATGAGATTTTAACAGGAGATTTAATCGTTGCAGGAAATGGCGATCCTTTTTTTGTTTGGGAAGAAGCAATCGCATTAGGTAATGCCCTTCAGCAATTGGGTATTACTCAAGTACAAGGTAACTTAATTGTTACTGATAAATTTTATATGAATTACGAATCTGATGCTCAAGTAGCAGGAGAACTACTGAAACAGGCTTTTACTGCTGATTTATGGTCAAACGAAGTCAAGCAACAATATTCTACTCTTCCTGCAAATACACCCAAACCTCAAATTGCGATTTTAGGTAAAGTTCAACTCAGTAATACTCTACCTATGTCAACTCAGTTATTACTAACTCATCGTTCTTTGCCTCTGTCAGAAATTCTTAAACAAATGAATATCTACAGTAATAATAAAATGGCGCAAATGCTTGCCGATCTTTTAGGCGGTGCTGAAAATGTCGCGAAAAATGTTGCTAAAGCTATCGAAGTTTCTCAATCTGAAATTCAATTAAGTAACGGTTCTGGTTTAGGAGAAGAAAATCGTCTCTCTCCCCGCGCTGTTTGTCGGATGCTGATGAAAATTGATAGTTTACTTGCTACTCATCCTCTAGAAGTCGCAGATTTATTACCCACTGCTGGTAGAGATCGAGTAGGAACGATGAAAAATCGCTCAATTCCTGTTGGGATCTCAGTCAAAACTGGTACTTTGGATCGAGTCAGTGCTTTAGCTGGAAAAATTCCTACTCAAAACCAAGGTAAAATTTGGTTTGCCATTATTAATAGTGGCAATCAAACTGATTATTATCGTCAACAACAAGACCGATTAATACAGCAATTAGCTCAACATTGGCAACTGCAAAAAACTATTGTTAATAATACAGTTAATTCTTATCTTGGCGATCCAAAGCGGAATTTTCAAGCCGAGCTTTAATTTTTTTACTAAATCTAGTTTGGATAAATATTTATATAAAATACTTAAATGTTTGCTACGGTTAGGAATTATTTTTTAGCTGGAAGCTATTAGCTATAGGCTGTTGGCTAAACTTTTAAACAAAATCAAACTATTTGTAACATTTTTTTTTCATATTTAGACATAAATTTCAAATTTTGGTCACTCCCGAACAGTCTACTTGTGTGACTAAATTTGTGATCGCTTTTCCCGATCTAGGTTCAATCCAATCAGGCGCAATTTCAGCTAAAGGAACTAACACAAAAGCTCTTTGGGTCATTCTTGGATGAGGTATTTGAAGAGAGGGAGTATTGAAAATTAGCTCGTCATATAAAAGTAAATCTAAGTCTAAAGTTCTGGCACCCCATTTTTCATTTCTAACCCTGCCAAATTGTATTTCAATTGCTTGTAATAACACCAATAATTCTTCAGGACGCTGTTGTACGGATAATAAAGCACAGCCATTTAAATAATCTGGTTGTGGTGGTCCAATTGGTTTAGTTTGATACCAACTAGAAACAGCTTCGATCTCAATTCCTGGAATTAAAGCCAGTGATTGCAAAGAATTTTGTAAGAGTTTCAAAGAATCTCCTAGATTACTGCCAAGCGCGATCGCTACTTGCTTTGGCTGCGCCAATATCGCAGAGTTTGACATTTTTTTATTAAATATTTAAAAGAAAAACTTTATTTCGCTCCAAAATATTCTGGCTCATTACCTGACTTCCATTTAATATTACAACCGATACTTGGTTTTTGCTCAAAATCAATTGCTTCATCTGCTAAAACTAGATCAATTGCTGAACGTAAATCTTGACCAGTTACAGGTAAATTATTACTAGGACGACTATCATCTAATTGTCCACGATAAAATAGTTGATAATCACCATCAAATAAGAAAAAATCGGGCGTACAAGCAGCAGTATAAGCTTTAGCTATTTCTTGAGTTTCATCGTAACAAACGGGAAAATTAAATCCTAATTCTTTTGCCATAACTGCCAGATTTTCAGGAGAATCATCAGGATAATTAGCTGCATCATTAGCACTAATTGCCACAATTCCTAAAGAGCGGTCACGATAATCTTGACCAATTTGCGCTAATTCTTGCTGGACGTGTTTCACAAACGGGCAATGTTTACAAATAAACATTACTAACAAGGCTTTTTTTCCAGCAAAGGTATCTAAAGAAATAATTTGACCAGAAACGACATCCTTTAAAGAAAAGTTGGGAGCTTTTGTTCCCAAAGCTAACATTGTCGATGGAGTTAATACCATTATTTATATTTAATTGATTGATATACTAGGTCGATTAGTCTAAACAACAAATCAAATAAAAATTTGGTTGTAATTTTATGATTCGTCTATAGTCATCCTAAATAAAATAGTTGAAGGCAAATTTAAAATTTAAATATTTATTAACAGTTAATGTTCGCTCTAGTGCTTCTATTTAGTTTAAAAGAGATTTTTTATGTGAGGAAGATAAATTCATAAATTTACTCTACATTAATCTTTTGAGCCTATTGCTAGATTTTCTCTGCACTAAGATGACAAAAAAAATTTCCCCAAACTTGGGGAATTAACCTAGACATTCTTAAACATAATTTTTAAGCTATTTGCAAAATACTAGATAACTGTTCTGAAGCTTGAAAAAAGTTAATCATTCTGCTACTACCAGGCAAATCTTCATCAGAACAACTTTCTTTTTCTGAAGCTTGAACTAGCATACAATCCTCCGCTCTAATCATCATTGTGCCTTGAGCTAAAGCTGTTCGCCATTGACGACCCTTTCTCCAAGCACAAAACTTAGTAGCATTCCAACGAGGATTTGGAGGACAACCAACAAAACCAGACCGAAGAGCAGCATGGTTGTCCTTTGAGATTTTGGTGGATACTGAAACATTTTCAGTCAGATTGACCACCATGAGGTTATGATGCTTAACGGTTCTTAACATAGACCCCACCCCCTTTTGTTATTAAGTTAAATAAACCTTTAATTATATATTAGTATTTCAATTACAAAATGTTAATGTCTTGGTCAAAAATTAATAGAAACATTAAAATTCGTTGTCGCCAAAACGATAACCTTTGCCGTACACAGTATGAATCAAAGGAATTTCACCTGGTATTTCTATTTTACGCCTTAAAAGACGAATTAAAGCAGCTAAAACATTACTACTCGGTTTTTCTTCTTCTGCCCATAAATAACTATAAATATCTTCATGAGTGAGCAGTTGACCTGGACGTTTCATAAAATACGCTAAAAGCTTAACCTCTTTTTCTGATAAGTCAATCACTCTTCCTTGACGATAGGCTAATTGATTTTCGCTATCTAGTTCTAAATCTGCTACTTTCAGCTTCTCATTCAATTGAGGATCTCCAAGAGTAACTCTTCGTAATAAAGCTCTAACTCTGGCTAATAATTCTCTTAATTCAAAAGGTTTAACCAAATAATCATCTGCCCCTGCATCCAAACCAATTACACGATCATCAATGGTATCTTTGGCAGTAAGAAACAAGACAGGAGTAGTCAAAGAACGCGATCGCAATTCTTGGCAAATTTCTAAACCCGATCTTTGCGGTAGCATCCAATCAAGGATTAATAAATCATAGTTATTTTGCAGAGCTAAATTAATTCCTGTTACTCCGTTGTCAGCAATATCCACTTGATACCCTTCCCTGGACAAAATGCGACTGAGGGGATCTGTTAATTCTGCTTCATCATCAACTAAAAGAATTTTCATCCTAATTTTTTATGCTATGAAATTATTTAAGCTATGTTAATATTTTTAAACTTTTTATGAATCAATCTACATCTTCTCTTGAACCAACTTGGCTAACTATTATTCGTCTCCTCCGTTGGGATAAACCTGCGGGTAGACTTATTTTAATGATTCCTGCTTTATGGGCAGTCGTTTTAGCAGCAAAAGGCAATCCACCTTTACCTCTAGTCGGAGTAATTATTCTCGGAACTTTGGCTACTAGTGGGGCTGGTTGTGCCATTAACGATCTTTGGGATCGTGATATCGATCCGCAAGTAGAAAGAACGAAAAATCGACCTCTAGCATCTCGCGCCCTTTCAGTAAAAGTCGGAATTGCGATCTTTTTAGTTGCCTTAGTTTGTGCAGCTATTTTAGCTTTTTATCTCAATCGTCTCAGTTTTTTATTCTGTTTGGCTGCCGTACCTGTAATTATTTGTTATCCTTTAGCCAAAAGAGTTTTTCCCATTCCTCAATTAGTTCTTTCCATCGCTTGGGGTTTTGGCGTGTTAATTAGTTGGACTGCGGTAACTAGCAGTTTGGAAACTTCTACTTGGTTACTTTGGGGTGCAACAATTTTTTGGACGTTAGGTTTTGACACTGTTTATGCCATGTCAGATAAACCCGATGATTTAAAAGTTGGCATTAATTCCAGTGCCATTTTTTTCGGTAAATATGCTGCTGAAGCAGTAGGCATCTTTTTTGCTCTTACGGCTGGTTTAATTGCTTATTTGGGCTTAGAAATAAATTTACAGCCAATTTTTTGGTTAGGGTGGATTGTTGCTGTAGTTGGCTGGATTTGGCAATATCTCAGATTACGTCAAACCGATTTACCGCGCCCCGTTTACGGAGAAATTTTCAGTCAAAATGTCTGGCTTGGATTTATTTTATTAGCTGGAATGATTTTCGGTTGTTTAGTTTAAAGAAAATTTCTAGCTATTCAATGTAATGTCATACTGAGGTAACGAAGCATCTCTAAATGATTGAAGTGCGGAGCGCAAATATTCCGAAATAACATATATTTAGTTATCAGGAAGATAATCAGGGTTAAGAGTATCTTCTATAGTAAAAGGTGATTGATTCGGGAAAGCTTGAAGAGGTAATCTAGTCTCTGTAGCTGTATTTTTTCTAGCGTCTTGATAGCATTTATCAAATACTTCTAAGTAATAACCTTTTAGACTAGGACTATCTTCAAAAGCAAGGATAATTCTTTGACGATGTTCGACAATTGTACTTAACCAACTGTCTGACCGCTTTTCTGGTTGATATTTCCATTTTAAAAGGTGCTGTAAGATTCTAATCAGATTACTTTTAACGGCTCTCTTTTCGCTCCTTCCCATATCTTCAATTTCTTCAAGCAAATTGGGTAAATCTAACTTAGATAGCTTACCATCACGTAATAATTGAGCCGTATTTTCTAACCAAAGATAATAATCTTCTTCGTATAAAGAGAGCGAATTTATATCTTCAGATTTGGAAACAGTCATTGATGAAATCTTCTGAGAGCTTTTAGCCATATTATAGTAGAGGCAGTTCGCGAACTGCCCCTAACCATTTTCAGGGATTGTTGGGATGCAATTGGTCTATTTGCCAGGAAATAGGATTATTAATAATATATTCACGAATCCGATCTAAAGCGTTTTGGTTGCGAATGATGTGTTCGTAATAATTGCGTTGCCAGATGGGTAGACCTGGGGCATCACGAAGGATATTGATTTGTTTGGTGGAAACGGTTTTAAATGCACCAATTAAACGTCCCAATGATTTTGGTTTAATCGTGTGGGTTTGGTTATTTGTCGTAGGGGCGATTCGCGAATCGCCCCTACAGGGTGTGTCGGTGATGACGATAATGCCATGCAAATGATTGGGCATAATAATGCATTCATCCAAACAAACATAATGATAACGTTGGGATAACCATTGATAGGTTTGCGCTACAATTGAACCGTATTGATTTAATACCATCCGCCCATCAACAATATCCCCAAATATGCATTGTCTTTGATAAGCACAAACGGTGATGAAATACGCCCCTGGTTGGCTGTAATCGTATCCTTTTAATCGAATGGAACGACGATGATGTTTGTCTGGGTTGTATGCCATGTAATTGGTTGCGAAATTTTAAAAATGTTGTGTGTGGTAATTGTGGAATTGATTGTCGTGGATGTGATTGGTTATCGTAGGGGCAGTTCGCGAACTGCCCCTACAGGATGTATCGGAAATAACCATAACGCAATAAAAATAATTGTCCCTATGTTGTTGGTAATTTAACTTGTAATTCGCCTGTTTCGGTGACGATAATGTCTGCACCCAAAGCTTTAACTTGCTGAAGCGCGTGTTGTTTGGTTTTTTCATCTCTGGCAGTGCTTAAAATATTTAACCACGCATAAACTTGTACTTTGGTGCTATCGGGATTGGTAGCTAAAAATTGGGCAGTATTATTGGCTTGAATTGCCATATCTTTCCAGGTTGGTTCAGTTTGTAAGTCAGCCCATTCTGCTGCTTTCTGATAAGAATTCTCCGCAGCTTTTAAGTCGCCAAGAAATAAAATTTCATCTACGCCTTTATAAGTCCAAACATAGTAACCCATTGGAAATTTTTCTGGGGTAAGAGAGTTTAATGCTTGGTTCATTAAAGCAATAGTTTGATCTGGTCTGCCCACAAATATTGAATTCGCTGTAGAGAGAGAAAGCAATGCCTGAATGAATCTAGGGTCTTTTTCTACAATGATTTCAAAATAATCTGTTACTAAAGAATATCCTGTGGCTTCTCTGGCTTTGTCATCACCAAAATATTGAATATATTGTAATAAATTCCAATCAGCTATTAAATTTTTAAGACCAAAGTTTGGTAATTTTTTTTGTAAATTTAAATCTGTTTTTAACGATTGTTCTTGTTGAAAATAATCTATATTTTTTTGCGAAATAATTTTTTGAAAAAAATATTGTTTTTGAAAAAAAATAATTCCTGCAAAACAAACTAAAGCAGTAAGATAATGTGTTAAAGACTGACGTAAAAATTTTAAATTTAAAAACATAGAAAACACTTTAGAGCCTTATGTTCATTTTTTAAATTAGCTATTTTATTAATAACTGTCATCAGGTCAATTACTTAATTTTAATTCCGTTGTTAGTACAATCATTAGAGATATTATTTGGAACATCTACAGGTTGATTTACTGCATAACTTTGACATAAATAGAACTCGTAAGATCCACTATTGTAATATACTCCTACAGCATAATTTTTAACATAATCCTTGAAAGGATTAATAGCAACACTTCGATGTTTAACCAACACCGAATTTGCTATATCTGGAACTGGAGAATTATAGTAGCGAGTAGTTAAGTTATTATTTAAATTTAATTTATTAAGACTATCTGCAAAAATTAATTTTTCAAAATGATAAGCTTGTTGAGAACGAGCAAGGGTTCCGAGATTATTTTTAGCTTCAGTTTCTCTAGCTTTTCCTACTTGATTGAGAAAATTAGGTAAACTAAGTGCAGATAATAAGCCTATGAATAACATAACAACTAATAATTCAATCATGGTAAAGCCGTGATCATTATAGTTGTGCTTTCCTAATTTTTTTATAAAAAAAAACAGTGATTTTTTCATTTTTATTGCCTAATATATTTACTATATTTATACAAAATCAAATAGCTTTAATAATAAAATACCCAGGTTTTAATGCATTAATATCATTAATAATTTAGCTTTATGCTAACTTTAACTATTATTTGTTTTGTATGAAATAAAATAAATAATAAAAAAAACAGGCAAACTTTTGCCTGTTCTATTTAATTTAAATAATTATGTATGTTTTTATTGTAATTCGGTACCAGTAGAACAACCAGCATCACCACCAGCTGCAGTAGGAGTTACTGGTCCATCAATTTCATCAGATTGGCATACAGCTGAGTCATAAGCACCAGCGTTATAGCTGATAGCACCAGCATAATTTCTGACACCATCATTAGGTCCATCTGAAGCAGCAGCAGCAACAGTAGCATCAGCAGCAGCACCAGTGATAGCAAAAGTATAATAATCACTAACAATTACTGCACCAAGCTCATTGTCTGCATCGGTTACAGTAGTACCATTTGCAAAAGCTTGTTTCTCAAAGTGGTAAGATTGCTGAGCGCGGTTAATAGTACCAACACCATTTTTACCTTCAGTTTCTCTGGCTTTACCAACTTGTCCTAAGAGGTTAGGTAAAGCAACAGCAGCGAGTACACCGATGATAATTACTACTACTAATAATTCAATTAATGTGAAACCTTTGTTACCTTTTTTGCTACGTAAATTTTGTAATAATTTTGCAGTAAATAGGTTATTCATGTTATCCTTCCTTATAGGTTTGTGATTTGTGTTTTGTGGGTGGTTTTTGTTATTTTCCTTTCCTATTTAAAAATTACCCACTTTGATCATTTTTTATATCATCATCAGAAAAAATTTTTTTTAATCGGTTTGGTAATGGCGATTAATTCTATTGTTTAATGAGTTTTCGTGGATATTGTAGATGCGAACGGGTAATTACGGTTAAGAAATATAGATCGATTCGATAATTTTGGTGTGATGATTGTAGGGATGAATAGGTGATTACGATCGCGAAAATTGGGTAAATTGGTTTGATGTGACGATGGTAGGGGCAAACCGATGGTTAAGATCGCGAAAATTGGGTGAATCGGTTTGATGTGACAATGGTAGGGGCGATTCGCGAATCGCCCCTACGGGTGAAAATGGATGATCTGGCGATTGCGTTTTGATGGTAATTCGTAATGCGATCGCCTTTTGTTAAGATAATGAAATCAATTGCAATTCAAGTAGTATCAGTATTAATCCTAATAGCAAGTGCCAAATGAAATTATTAGGGTTGTAGAATAGCTTAAGCGCGATCGCAGCTTTTACCTTGGTTGAAACAATTCTATAAATTCTCTGACAGAAATAATTTTGGTTTCTATTAACTGCTGTGCTTCAGAAAAATCTCGATCTCCTGTAATCAAAAAATCTGCTTTTGCTGCCATTGCACAGGCTAAAAATTTAGCATCTTTTCTATCCCTAGGAAAATCAATGACTGAGTTTACCTCTACTAAATTAGTCAATTGTTTAATTAATCGTATAAAACGACTTCGTTTATCTTGATCGATATTTAATTTTTTGCGACTTAGTATTTGCTCGTATTCTTGTAAAATCTCTGTAGATACCAGCCATTGATAATTAGAAGCGACCAATAAAACAACTTGTTCTGGTTGTCTATTTTTTAAGGCAGCAGATACTAAAATATTTGTATCGATAATTACTTTCATTGATTCTGTCGATAAGCTTCTATTTCTGCTGCAATTTCTTCCTCTGTAAGATGCTGAGATGATGGTAGTGTCTGAATTTCTTTAAATAAATCTTGCAGTTCTTTAACTAAATTTTGTTTGTTTTCATCTACTACTTCAATTCTGACCTCAACTTTTTGTCCAGGCTGAAATGGTAGATTAGAAACAATTATTTGATTAGACTCATTAACTGTAAGGTAAGTCTTGTAAGAAGTCATAGTTAGATTAGTTTACTTACTATTTATTTAAACACAAGTGCTAAGTGAAATTATTAGGGTTGTTGCATAGTTTAAGCGCGATCAATCAATATAGATAGATGCGATCGCTTTACGAGCCTCTCTCACTTTGGTAGAAGTTGAGATACGGGAATAAAATTAACGCACAATTTCAATTTGAAGCTTGAGAGATAGCTTTTGCCAAACTCGATCTGCTGTAGCAACGGGTAAATTTAATTGAAGTGCTAGTCCCAAACAAGCGCGATCGGCCAATGATAATCCTACTGTTTTTGTTAAGGTACGAAGACGGGCAGTTGCCCAAGCACTTTCTTCATCAAAGTTAATTATTGTGTAGTTGAGATAGCCTAAAACTACCCTAACTTCTGCTTCTGGTACTCCTGCTTCTATTAACTTAGCAATTACTTCGCTGTGGTTGACTGTGCTGACTATTGCTCCTTCTGCCAAAATTAGTGCCACTTTTTCTGTACCTGGTTCTTTGTTTAAAAAAGCAAGAATAGCACTGGCATCAAGTACCCATCGACTCATGAATTATCCTCTTCTTTTCTTTGAGCAATTAATTCATCAGCTAAGGAACGAGATTTAACATATTGACCAACAATGTCTCTAGCACGACTAAGAGCTTCTTGAAGTGGAATAATACGGATTTCTCCTTGCTCTAGAGTAAAGATAACTTCATCTCCTACGTTTAGTTTTAGGGCATGACGATACTCAGCAGGGATGACTACTCTACCGCCTTTAGCTATTTTGGTAGTTATCCTATTTATAGTCATAAATAAATAATAATGTCATTATATTTATAATATGGCATTTATAAGTATTTATGGCATAAAAATAAGGAAACAATTACCAGGTGGAGATGAGTGGTGGAACAATAGAGAATAACAATTCCTTGTATTTCGCGATGACAAGCAATAACTATGTCATTCTGACGTAGGAAGAATCTCTTGGCAATGAAAACTGATTGATACAGTTTGTTAGATGCTTCGTTGCCTCGGTATGACAGAGAGAGTTATCAAATAATTAAAGCTCTTCAATTTCAACAATTCTTTTCAGAGGCATGGGTTTAGTATCTGCTTGAGGTAATTCCACTACCTCTTTTTCCTTAACAGTATTGGGTAAAAGTACTGGTAACGGTTCGGGTTCATCAATCCAGTAACTAGATACAGGTAGAATATGTTCTAAATCTTCTAGTAATCGAGGAATAATCATGACAGCGTGTAGTTCCCCAATTCTTTCGGCTGCTTCCATTCCTGCATCGATCGCAACAGCAACATTGGCTACTGTACCACGAATGATTGCGGTACATAAACCATCACCAATTTTTTCGTAAGAAGCTAGCTGTACATCTGCCGATTTCAACATCGCATCCGCAGCACCTACCATAGCAGGAAAGCCTCTCGTTTCAATTAAACCGATTGAACGATTGCTGAGACGACTGTAACCTCGTCTTTTTTGTACTAATTCGACTAAATGAGAACCAATAGGAAAAACTGCTTCTAAATTGGGCATAGGACGAGCAATTACCAACTTAGAGACTAATTGACCAAATTTTTCGGCAGTTTTCGCACCTTCTTCCACCGCTAAACGAACATCAGAAATATTTCCCCTCACAACAGCAGTACAATGTCCACTGCCTGTTTTTTCATAACCCACCATTGTGACTTCTGCGGATTTCAGCATCATATCTGCTGTGCCAACAATGGCGGGAAAACTTTTAGTAGAGACTAAACCAAGCGCGCTATCTTGAAAGGGGTGTTGTTGCTGTTGTTGATATCGTCTTTGGGTAGTAACTCTCTGCCTCCGTAAATCTAGGTCAGCCATTCAGTTTCTCTTTCCTCTATAACAATGCCATTAATTTTAGGTAGTATTTCCCTTATAAATAGTTTAGTCAGAAAAATAAATAAATGCTGAAAATTATCTACTGAATTTAATTTAATAAAACTAATAATAGATATGAGAAACTGATATCTGGATAATTTCTGCTTGCTAGGTTGTAAAACTATGACTAATTTACCTCAAAACAGCCAAGTCCAACTGTCTGAACAACAAGCCCAGGAGTTAATGCGATCGCTTTTGCACAAGGAAGGTAACTGGGTTGATTGGGGCAAAACTTGTCAGCAGTTACAAAAAGCAGGTTATAGTCCCCAAACAATTTTCGAGGAGACTGGATTTCAAGGCAGTCAGCAGAATTTAGTGATTGTGGCTGCTCAAGTCTATGACAGTATTGCTCAAGCCCAAACAGATGAGGCTATTTTAAAATACTATCAAGGGCCCAAAAGTGATGTTTTATACGAATTTCGAGTTCTCAATCAATCTCAACGAGTAGCAGCAGCCCAATTAGCTTACGAAAAGAATTTAGATATTGATGGAGCGCATGAAGTTGCTCGTGCAGTGAAAGAAGTTTCTAGTTTAGCTCAACTACCTAATGATTTTACCAATCATCCTGGTGATGCAGTTGCTTATTTATGTTGGAAACGAGCGCGACAAAAGAAAGATTTACAAGAAAGATCTCGTTTAATTGCTCAAGGTTTAAAATTTGCCCATTCTCAAAAAGCTAGAGCAGCAATAGAACAGCTTTTAAATGATTTTACTGTTGTTCCTAGTCAAACTGCCCCCCTTTTGCCAGTTTACCGTCTGGAATCAGACAGTGAGTTACCTTGTATTATTCCGCTCGCTGGTTCGTATCCCCTCAGTCGTCAAGAGCTTGAAGCAGTTAAACCGATTGAAATTCAAGAACCTTTTCGCAGTATTCAAATTTCTGAACCTGGTACTTTTGTTCCCGTGCCTGGTTGGCAAGCACTACTCAAAGCTAAAAATCCTGTAGGTTATTTATCTAAAAGCGATCGCTTACCAAAAGCCTTGTCAGGAAAAGTAGAAGAAGTTTTGGTCATTGTAGATCGAGCCGAGCAAGAATGGAATAACCAAAGTTATTTTGTCGTAGAAAAAGATGGAAAACTAGAAATTCAATGGTTTGAACATAAACCTGAGCTACCAATTGTCGGACAGTTAGTTTTGATTCTACGTCCAAAAAACATTTTCGATGAAAATAATCTAACTGAACCTTGGCAAATGGATGATTAAAGGTGTACGGGCAAGGTACTGCCTTGCCCCCTACTGATTACTGTTAACTGAAAAAACCGTTTCGTCTTCTTTTTGCCAAGCGGGATCGACAATACAGATAAAAACTAAAGGTTCGTCACCGCAATTATGAATATATTGTTTGGCATTGGGAGGAATGTAAACTGCATCTCCAGCTTCTATAAGTTGAGTTTCTTCCTCAATGTGCATCTCTCCTTTACCACTGAGGAGATAATATACTTCTGAAGTTGTTAGAGCGTGAGGAATAGAAGTTTGTCCCACAGGAACAATTGCGTGAGCTAAACTGTAGCGTAATTCTATCGGTTGCTTATCTGGATGTAACAACTCTCGCAGACGAGTACCATCGCCAGCGATAAATTCTTCCATTTGATTGAGTTTTTGTACCAGCATAATTATCAATCCGAACGGTAGTCAGAGCAATCAATTGCTTGTTCTGTATTAGCAATTTGAGGTTGAATTGTACATTTTAAACGATGGTCGTTAGTAAAGAAACGACATTGAGTACATGGAATCTGATGCATCTGTTTAGCTCGTGCTACAGCATCAAGAATAAAATTAATTAAACTCAAGCCAATCAAACTAATTAGAGCGCAAGGCAACAAGAAGCGGAGTAGAGTTATCCCTGACTCGCTCGCCTCAACTAAGATATTTAATAGTTGAAACACAGCCAATTCTAATTTAGCAATTAATTTATAAGTATTTATTATGACATATATTAGCTGTGGTAACTATCTGCTTCTGTTTTGAAGTTATTTTTGTTCTAAATTTGAATTTGACTAGAAAGAATTTTAATAATTTGAGCTATTTGTTGTTTATTAAAGGATTTAAGGAGTGCGATCGCGGCAGCTTGAGGTTCTACAGGAATACTTATTTGAGCAACCTTACCAGGGGGAACAGTTTTAGTCGCAGTAGCAGCTAATTGTTTAAGATTATTACTAGGGACAATTTGCTCTCCTTGTCCACCATGAAGAAAATCGCCACAGAGTTTTAATTCTTTAATAACAATTTGAGCAACAGTATTATAAGGATATTTAGTATTAGCCAGGGCTAAAGTAGCAGTCTTAATTAAATTTTGCCAATTAGGTTGTTCAGGAGCTAATTTTGCTAAATTTTGACATAATTGTTGAAGTTGTTGTCGATTTGCTGGGCTATCTGGCTGCTTAAATAACGACAACATTTTTTTAAGAGTTTCTTTAATTTCTTCGGCAATATTAATTGAAGCTTCTGAAGTGGTTATTCCCGATTGATTTCCTGCTAATAATTCTTTTAAATAATTTTGCAATAAAGTAAAATTAGACTCGGCTTGTTCAAGGATTTCTAAAGCATCTTCATCACGAAAATTAGGAGAGCTTTCTAGTCTTTCAATTAAATCTTGTAGATAATCATATCCTGTCAAAAAAAGAGATTCTAGCTTTTGATCGACATTGACAGGATGTTCCCGCAATACTTTAAAAGAATCTTCTAGACGATGAGCAGTTTTTTGAATGGTGCTATAACCCAACATTGCTGCACCGCCTTTAACCGAGTGAGCTGCGCGGAACATTTCATTAACCATTTCTGTATCTTTAACCGCAGTGGATAATTGTAAAATCCCCTGTTCTAAAGTTTGGAGATGTTCTTTTGCTTCTTCGATAAAATAGCCTAAAATCCTCTGTTGACTTGCCGTATCCAAGGTTATTGCCCCCTTATTCAACCATAATTGAATTCAAATTATTTAAACACAAGTTTATCCCAGACGATTTAAATTGGGTAGTTGGTTTTTACTGAAGGATAATTCCTCAGATCGATTTAACCAAAATGCTTTCATCCCAATTTGATTAGCACCTTGATAATCTTCGGTAAAACTATCACCAATATGCCAAGCTTGTTGAGACGAACAATTATGTTTAGCTAAAGCAGTCAAGAAAATTTTAGACTCTGGCTTGGCTGCGCCAACCAAACTAGAAATTGTGATTGTCTTAAAAAATGATTTTAAATTTAATAATTCAATTACCTGCTCTAAACGAGTATCAAAATTAGAAATAATTCCTAACTCTACACCTCGGCTTTGCCATTTTTGTAAAGTTGGTAATACATCTGAATAGATATACCAAGGTTTTTCAGTGGCAAAATAATGATAAAGTTCAGCAAAAAAAACTTCAAAATTATTAAACTGATCTAAAACCCCAACTTGAGCAAAAGTAGCCTGAGCGATCGCAAACCACCAATTATATTCTTGTTGAGGTAGATATTCTAATGGCACATTGGGAAAAATAGGAGGAGGCGCTGTTTTAAAACTATTTAAAAAAGCGATATTTAAATCAATAGCATTAGTTTCTACTCCGAACTTTAGGGCTATTTGTTGATAAGCTTCTCCTACACTGCCTCTTACGCCAAATAATGTCCCTACTGCATCAAAAAAAATTACTTTTGGTTGTGTCATTTCAGTTACCAGTTATCACTAGAGGAGTGTCTTGGTGAGCGTTCCTTTGCGGCCGCAGGTGCGCATGGTCTCACCGCAACATGTTACGTCTGTACACCAGTTATTAGTTACTACTACCAATTGTTAGTAGCTTAAAACAATGAATATTATTTTTTTTTATGAATAAAGTTGGTGAATTAGGAGAAAAATTTGTGGCCCAATGGCTAGAAACCCAGGGCTATCAATTGTATTATCATCGTTGGCGTTGTCGTTGGGGAGAAATTGATTTAATCTTTTATGAACAAAATATTAATAATTTAGTATTTGTAGAAGTCAAAACCCGTAGCCACAAAAATTGGGATGCTAATGGATTATTGGCAATTAATCATCAGAAACAACACAAGCTTTTTTTGAGTGCTGAATTATTTTTATCAGAACATCCTGAATTGATTAATTTTCCCTGCCGTTTTGATGTCGCCTTAGTCAGTTATCAACAAAAACTAAGACAAAAAAATGAATTTATTTTTACTCTAAAAGAGTATATCCGAGCTGCTTTTGATTTTAATTAACTAAAAACTACTGTACGATTACCATAAACTAAAACTCGATTTTGTAAATGCAGTCTAACCGCACGAGACAAAACTAATCGTTCTAAATCTTTACCTTTGCGAATCAAATCCGCCACAGTATCGCGATGACTAACTCGAACTACTTCTTGTTCAATAATAGGGCCTTCATCAAGATCAGCAGTTACATAATGAGCCGTCGCACCGATAATTTTGACTCCTCTTTCATAAGCACGATGATAGGGATTTGCTCCAGGAAAAGCGGGCAAGAATGAATGATGAATATTAATAATATTAGGAAACTTCGTTACAAAATCAGCACTGAGAATTTGCAGATATTTCGCTAAGACAATTAAATCTATTTGATATTTTTGGAGTAACTCTAACTCTTTAGCTTCTTGTTCTAATTTATTATCTTTAGTAATTGGAAATTGATAAAAATCCAAATTAAATTGTTGAGCAATAGGTTTTAAATGATCATGATTGCTAATTATTAATGCAATTTGAGCAGGAAGTTCTTTAGCTTGATGTCGCCATAGTAAATCTAATAAACAATGATCTTGCTTAGTGACCCAGATTGCAATCCTAGGAACAGTATCAGAAAAATGTAATTGCCAGGTTGCTTCAATAGGTTTTGCGATCTCGGCTTCGCCGAGGCGCGCAGCGATCGCAGCAAAAGCTGTATTAATTACGTCCCTGGGTAACAAAAAACCTTCAAGCTGCCATTCAATCCTAATTAAAAATAAACCCTCCGTAAAATCTGTGTGTTGATCGGCATGAATAATATTGCCACCATTAGAATAGATAAAATTAGCAATTTTTGCTACTAATCCAGGGCGATCGGGACAAGAAACAAGCAAGGTTGCAGTAGGAGATGTCATATAATAATTAAAATCATCCTTGAAAAGAAGTCCATTTAGGGAAATTAATTTGACGCTCCAATTTTAGAAAAACTAGAATCATATAAAGTAACGTAATTTCTATATTAATTCATTATGACTGGTAAGGCTTATCTTACCAACGTTTTTATTAGATTTCAGAATTCTTTAGCATCGGTTAAGCTTAAGCAAATCGAAAATAGAAAACTTATGAATAATCAAGACCAGCCTATAGAACCTAATGACCTCTGGGACGATGAATTAATACATTTATTTGATGATAGTGAAAATACGAAGCAAGATCATAAATCTGCTTCAATCAATGTTACTGAAGCTGAAGATTATTGGTCGGCAACTTCAGATTTACCAGAAGCATCTTCTTTCACTAACCAATTAGAATCAAGCTCAGAACCATTAGCCTTTCTTGATTTAGATTTGGATGAAGAACTAGGCGATTTAGAGGCTGGCGGTAACCCCAGCGAAATAATCATCAATACAATTGAACAGGATTCTTCGTCTACACTAACTCAAGATGAACCTGAAGATTTGCTTCAATTTGCTACAGAGCATCAAGATAAAATCGATTTAAATTTAGAAGATTTAGATTTAGCTGAAAATGATTTGTTAGAGCGAGAGTCAGCAAGAAATGACAAGTTAAATTGGCAAGATTTAGAACAAGAACTTTCGATTACACCAGCATCACAAACCGAACAATTAAATGATTTAGAACTTCAACTATGTATCCAGCCAAATCTCGACAACCTAGAGCAAGTTAACGACTTAGAAGAACTACTAGAATTAGATAGTAATCTTCAAGAAATTATTGTTGATGATAGTTTTGAAGATTTAGAAAATATTTTTGAAGAATCTTTACCTAGCGACACGTTAGGGGAATTAGACGATTTGCTTGAGCCATCTCTTCTCGAACCATCTCTTGTTAAAAGCTACGAACCTGAAAGTAAGTCTTTTGTAAAAGCAAGTTCGGTGCGGTCTACTTCCCAGGCGCAGTCGCCAAATAATCAAACTTTCGATCAAACAATGCGGGTGTCAGTTAGAAAACTAGACAGCCTTAATAATATGATTGGAGAGTTAGTTGTTAAACGCAACCGCCTAGAAGAAGACCAAGAACGTTTGCGTCTTTTCCTGGATAATTTGTTAAATCATATTCAATCTCTAGGGGATGTCGGTGCGAGAATGCACGACTTATATGAAAAATCCCTCTTAGAAGGTGCATTACTTGCCAGCCGTCAACAAAATCAGTCTTCTAAAGTTTCTTCTCGCAAAACCCAATCTGGTTTTTTCAATTCCAATTCCGAGCCAGAAAAGGATAGCGACGACGAACTCAGTGCTTTAGAAATGGATCGTTTCACTGGGTTTCACCTCCTTTCTCAAGACATTGTTGAATTAATTGTCCGAATTCGCGAAGCATCTTCTGATATTCAGTTTGTGGTTGACGAGACTGACAAAGTAACTCAATCATTGCGACAAGTTACCATTCAACTTCAAGAAGGAATCAATTCTTCGCGGATGACTCCGTTTGGTCAAACCGCAGACCGTTTACCGAGAGCAGTACGAAATATTTCCCATCAGTTAAAAAAACAAGTAGAACTAGAAATTGAAGGTAAGGAAGTATTAATCGACAAAATGATTGTTGAGCATCTTTATAATCCGATGACTCACCTAGTTAATAATGCCATTACTCACGGAATTGAATCTCCTCAAGAAAGAGTTTTACAAGGAAAACCAGCAACGGGGAAAATTAAGATTCGTGCTTTTATTCAAGGAAATCAAACAGTAATTTCTGTTTCTGATGATGGGGCTGGAATTGATTCTGAACGAGTCAAAGCCAAAGCAGTTGAAAAAAATCTTTTGACTTGGGCGCAAGCCCAAAACTTATCTCAACAAGAAGTATACGATTTGCTTTTCCATGCTGGTTTTAGTACCAAAGACAAAGCTGACGACTTTGCAGGACGAGGTGTGGGTATGGACGTAGTCAGTACCGACCTCAAAAAAATTCGCGGTACGATTAACATCGAATCAGAAGTGGGCAAAGGAACTACTTTTACAATTCGTCTCCCCTTAGTTCTCAGTATTTGTAAAGCCCTTACTTGTAGTTACAACAATACTAGAATTGCTTTTCCTATCGATGGGGTAGAAGAAGCCAAAGAATATTCTCTCAGCGAAATCCAAACTAATAGCAACGGAGTCAAATGTATTAACTGGAATAATACTTTATTACCTTTTCAATCTTTATCTAACTTGTTGTCCTACAATCGTCAGCTCAGTAGAGCAAATATTTACGGTGGTAGTCAAACCGACGAAGATACTGTTTCTGTAATTATTTTACATAGTGGAGATCATTTATTAGCGGTTCAAGTAGACCAAATTCTAGGAGAACAAGAAATAGTTATTAAACAAATTGAAGGTCCAGTACCCAAACCCGCAGGAATTGCTGGAGCAACTGTATTGGGAGATGGGACAATTATGCCCATTGGAGATGTTTTAGAACTAATTGAGATTGCTCAAGGTAAAAGAACTACAGAAATTGGACTCAATCTCTGGCAATCTCAGACAGATAGAGTCCAAATACCTACTGAACCAATCAAAAATGAACCCTTGGTATTGGTGGTTGACGACTCAATTACCGTCCGAGAATTGCTCACTCTTAGTTTCAATAAATTAGGTTATCGTGTCGAACAAGCTAGAGATGGTCAAGAAGGCTGGGATAAACTTCGCAACGGTTTACCTTGTGACATGATTTTCTGTGACATCGAAATGCCTAGAATGAACGGATTAGAATTGCTTTCTAATTTACAAAAAGATGAAAAACTTAATCTAATTCCTGTAGCAATGCTGACTTCTCGCGGTGCAGAAAAGCATCGAAAATTAGCCACAGATTTAGGAGCAAAAGCTTATTTAACCAAGCCTTATACCGAAAAAGAATTAATGGATGTGGCTCAACGTTTAATTGAAATTAATCGAGCCAATCAAGCTGCAAATTCGATGGTGGTTAACTCTAAATCTACTGGTGTTGGTCAAGCTCAATTAAGCAAAGATGAAAGAACTCAACCAATCGTTTTAATTATCGATGATTCAGTAACAGTTAGAGAGTTATTATCAATGACTTTCAAAAAAGCTGGTTTTCAAGTCGAACAAGCTAGAGATGGTCAAGAAGCTTGGGATAAATTAAAAGCTGGGTTAGATTGTGATTTAGCATTTTGTGACATAGAAATGCCGAGACTCAATGGTCTAGAGTTATTAGCTCGTTTGCAAGAAGATGAAAAACTTTCTTCTTTACCTGTAGCTATGTTGACATCTCGTGGAGCGCAAAAGATGCGTAATATTGCTGCTAAGAGAGGAGCAAAAGGTTATTTTGTGAAACCTTATGTAGAAGATGCTTTATTGGATGCTGCACATAAAATGATCAACGGAGAAATTTTACTTGAAAATATTAATTTAGATAATCTCGAACCCGCAGAACATTAAGTCTGACTGTAGTAATTGAGATTATAAAATTTATTATGATTCGTCGTAGTTTTATTGTTATTTTTTTAGGTTGTTTGTGTGGATTAGAAGCAGTTTGGTCTGCTAGTGTTTGGGCTAATTCTCTCAATCTGGAAATTGGGATTGTGCAAAGATTAGGGGCTAAATCAATTGATGAAAAAGATGAAATTATTGATGAATTGATTATTCGGAGTACGGCCGAAGATCAGTTAACCATAAATTTTCTAGACCGACAACAGATTATCAAAACAAAACAAGCAGTAGTTAAAGTAGAATCTCAATCTTTAGCCAAACCAGAAATTTCCGAACAGTTAGTTTTAAGTAGTCATGCTACCTTTGAAACAGCAGAAGCTGATGCTCAATTTTGGCAAACATTAGGAATTAAAGTAGAAATTTTGCAACCTGGACGTTGGCAAGTTTGGGCAGATAGAAAAGTTTATCCTACTCCTTTGGTTCGTCGGTTATTATTAAAAAGTTTGCAAGTAAATGGTTATCAAACTCCTTATTTAAAAACAGAAGTTTTATCTCAAGTACCTCAAATTACTGTGTTGATAGACGGCAAAAAATATCATCACAATCAAGTAGAAATTACGACTGAAAAAAACTTAGTTCAAGTTAGTAAAACCAATCCAAAATCTTCTTCTACTTACCTTTATGGAGGTAATTTACGAATTCAACCTAATGCTTATGGTAATTTTACTTTAGTTAATCAAGTACCTCTAGAAACTTATCTTCGAGGAGTAGTTCCCTATGAAATTGGTACTAACGCACCAGTTCAAGCGATCGCAGCACAGACTATTTTAGCCCGTACTTATGCCTTAAGAAATTTGCGTCGTTTTGCTGCTGATAATTATCAGCTTTGTGCGACGGTTCATTGTCAAGTATATAAAGGATTAACAGGGGTTACCCCTCAAACCGACAATGCGATCGCTAAAACGAAAGGATTGGTTTTAACCTACCAAAATGAATTGGTAGATGCGCTTTATTCTTCTACTAATGGGGGAGTAACTGCTTCTTTTAGCGATATTTGGAATGGTTCTCAACGTCCTTATCTTAAATCAGTGATAGATTCTCCTACTACTGTTTGGGATCTTGCTCGTTATTCTTTGGCAGATGAAGCGGTTTTTCGGAAGTTTATGAGTTTGAAGCAAGGATTTAACGAAACTGGTAGAGGTATTTTTCGCTGGCGCAAAGAAAGTAAACTGGAAGATCTTAATAGAGATTTACGCAAATATCTGCACAAAAATAATCATCCTTTTGCCAATTTTAAAACTATTAAGTCAATGGCAATTACTGAGCGATCGCAATCAGGCAGAATTTTGACTTTAACAGTTCAAACCGACCAAGGTATAGTTGAGTTACATAAAAATGAAGCTCGCAGTGCTTTTGAACCTCCTCGCAGTACCTTATTTTATCTTGAACCTATTTACAATCAATCTCAGCAATTACAGGGATATGCCTTTGTAGGTGGTGGTTTTGGGCATGGAGTTGGTTTGAGTCAATATGGCTCTTATAATTTAGCGCAATTGGGTTGGTCAGCAGAACAAATTTTAGCTTTTTATTTTCCTGGAACTACGATAGAACCTCTTAATAATTCAATTATTTTTTGGCGACCACCTACGCTCCAAAAACAATAAAAAAGAAAATAGACGATTAAAGAAAAATTTAAGCTAATTTTAATTTTGAATTTAGTATGGTCTTGTCTTAGTTCTAGTTGCTATAGTGTTTTGTCTCTTTTCAAGCTCTTCATTAATCTTTCACAAGAAGTTCATCGAGTTGTCACATCTTCGTCATATTGTTTTTCTAGACTGAAACAAGATACATAAAAATAAATTATTTATGGTAAAACTTTTTAGATTCAACAAAAAATCATGAAATAAGGCTATGTTTATTAATATTTAAATATTGAATTAAATCTATATAAACTGTAATATAAATTTATCTTGCTAGATATTTTAATCTCAACTAAATTTCAAAATAACCAGATTTTGCACTAAATTTATCTATTTTTAAAAAAGTGATTTAGAAGTTTTGAAACTTAAAAAATTAAGCAGATCATTGATTTGTTATTATTAACAGACCAAAAATCTAGAGCTATGACTATTAATTTTGAGCATTTAATTAATCCCGTTAGTAATTTATTTAATCGTAATTTAAGTGAATTATTCACGCCATTTGAAAAATTGAGACAAGCTTCTTCTTCAGTAAAAATTTATGACTATAGAAGATATAGCTTTGGTTCCGATTATATTTTTGAATTAGTTAATAATACTAATACTGGATATATGACTGGTTACGGAATGGGAATTAAACCAGGAGATCATCTACTTTTAACAATTAATAATCGAGTTTGTCAATATCGAGTCCAAGAAATTGATTATTACGCCAATCCTTCTGATATGTGGATTGCTTTGCTTAAACAAATTATTCAATCAAAATAACTCTAGACAAAGTTAGCTTGTAGTAGAACAATAAATATTTGTCCTTTGCAATACAAGCTGAAAATATGAAATCACCCGATTGGAATGCACTAGCGACTCGTAGTTTGGCTGGAGAGTTGATTTCTCGCCCAGAAGCCCAGGCAGTATTAGAAGCACCTGATGAAGTATTATTAGAGCAGCTAGCAGCAGCTTATCGGATTCGCCATCGCTACTGGGGTAATCGCGTCAGACTACATTTTTTGCTTAATGCTCAAAGTGGTTTGTGTCCAGAGGACTGTAATTATTGCTCTCAATCAAAAATCTCTACAGCAGAAATTGAGAAATATCCTTTGATGGCACAAGCAAAAATTCTTGATGCAGCAGCCAAAGCAGCCGAATTGAAAGCAGGAACTTTTTGTTTTGTTATTTCTGGGAGATCGCCATCGGAATTAGTTTTTAGTAAAGTATTAGAAGCTGTCAAAGAAGTTAAAGCTAAACATGAACTGAAAGTTTGTGCTTGTCTAGGATTATTGACTGAAGAACAAACCCTTCGTTTAGCAGAAGCTGGAGTAGATCGAGTTAATCATAATCTCAATACGTCTGAACAATATCATCCTCAAATTTGTACTACTCATACTTTTGGCGATCGCGTCAAGACAATTCAAAATGTTCAAGCAGCAGGTATTACTACTTGTTCTGGTGGTATTATTGGTATGGGAGAATCAGATGATGATGTGATCGATTTAGCTTATTCGCTTCGAGAACTAAATGTTACTAGCGTTCCGATTAATTTTTTGATTCCTATCCCTGGAACACCTTTAGCTGAACAAAATCAATTAAATCCTCGTCGTTGTTTGCGAGTGCTATGTTTGTTCCGTTTTCTCCTTCCTGCACAAGAAATTAGAATTGCTGGTGGCAGAGAAGTACATTTGCGATCGCTACAACCTTTAGGACTTTATCCTGCTAATTCTATTTTTATTGGTGATTATTTAACTACTCCTGGACAAGCAACTTTAGCTGATTTTGAAATGCTTCGTGATGCTGGGTTTGTACTTGAAACTCCTAACGGTTCAAATTTAACCGAACAATTTTCTTTAGTGAATGCGGACATCAAATAAACCACGTTCCAAGAGATTGAAAGCTTTACAATTACAAACTGAGGTAGAGAGGTAAGAGGTTACATCTCTACACAAATTTTCGCTTCTGGGTAACGGTACTAGCTGAACCAAATCAAATTTCAACAGTATAAACTATCGGTAAAAAATTCCTCACAACAAACAGGAGTTACCTCTTTTAAACCTAAATTTTCTAAATAAAAAATCCATTCTTCTACAGAATCATCTATTACTAATAAATCCAGTACCTTAGCAACATCTACAATCCAGGGTAAAGTTTGAATTCGATATCCTAGACAATTTTCATCTACCGAAAGCCAAGGAGGAAGAGTACTTTTGTCTAACTTAATGTCATAACTAGCACGAAAACAGTAAACTTGACTTTTGCTTGGCATAATAGAATTTAAGATAATTTTTACCAATCCCAACAGTGATGTAAATAATTTTTCGTAGTATTTTTACTTAGATTTCGTTCAATTCGCTCAGAGCTTAATAAAGTCTTAAATAAAGTTTATTTTTGATGATTTAGGTTGAATTAAAGAATTTTTAATGTTAGCTAACATATTTAATGTATTTTTAATTTCAGTAAAAATACTGATTCTCTTCATTTAAATTTCGTCAATTGGTTGACTATACTGGCTAAAGTTGACTTAAATAGACAAGCTGAATCGGATAACGCGATGTTGTTAAACATTGGTCATTTTAGAACTCAATCTCGTTCTCGTTATGTCCAATCTTCAAGAAAAAAAAAGTTTAAGCTATTTCCATGGCTTTTAATAGCAGCTTGTCTATACTTAGGTTATAAGCAGGTTCAAAGTTATTTTATTGCGCCAGAAGCCTTATTTGTGTTGGGAGGACATGAAGAACGAGAACGCTATGCTGCCCAACTAGCACAAAAATATCCTGATATACCAATTTGGGTTTCTTCTGGAAGTCCCGAAGATTATGCAGAAAGGATTTTTGATCGAGCAGGAATTAGTCGCGATCGCTTGCACTTGGATTATCGTGCTAGTGATACAGTCACTAATTTTACTACTTTAGTTGATGAGCTAAAAGCCCAAGGGATCAAAAGTGTTTATTTGATCACTTCTGATAATCATATGCTACGCGCTCGTATTATTGGAGAAATTGTTTTTGGTAGTCGTAGCATTATGTTTAAACCCATTGCTGTACCTTCTGAGTCTCCTCCAGAACCAATTGAAAAGACTTTACGAGATGGTGCTAGGGCGATACTTTGGTTGACAACTGGTCACACTGGTTCTACTTTAGTACGTTCTTTGGGAAAAACCTCGAAATTTTTGATTATTAATTAATTATTTAAATTATTAGAGCAATTTTTCCCGTTAGTGAGCCATTTTCTAAGATTTTGTGCGCTTTTGCTGCTTCTTCGAGTGGAAAGATTTGATTGAGATGAATAGTTAATTTGCCTTCATCAATCCAAGTGGCACATTGTTGCAGAATTTTTCCTTGATGTTGTTGTGCCTCAATTAATCCTTCTAACATTGGAGTCAGCATTAACTCTAAGCTAATTCTTAAATTACGATTACGGGCAATCTTCAGAGTACCTAAGGAGTAATTTGGCTCTAAAATCGTGACTAAATCCCCGTAAACTTTCACCGCCTTGACAGTATCAAAAAAAGTTTGACCACCAACTGTATCAAAAGCGATGTCTACCCCTGTGCCATTGGTTAACTTTAAGACAGCTTCGACAAAATCAGTTTGTTTATATAAAATTGGTTCATCTGCACCCAATTGACGTACCAGTCTAGCTTTGTCAGGTGAACTAACCGTTGTATATACTTCTGCACCTTTAAGTTTAGCTAATTGAATAGCAACATGACCAACACCACCAGCACCAGCATGAATTAAAGCTTGTTGTCCTGCTTCTAATCTAGCGCGATCGTATAAAGCTTCCCAAGCAGTAATTAAGACTAAAGGTGCAGCAGCAGCTTCAGCAAAAGAAAGAGATTTAGGTTTAGTTGCTAAAAAATGTTCTTCTACTATGGCAAGTTCGGCATAATTTCCCGTTCCCTGTTTACCTAAACCGCCAGCACAAAAATAAACTTCATCTCCTAATTGAAAATTCTTTACCTCACTACCAACAGCTTTAACTATTCCTGCACCATCACAGCCTAAAATTGCGGGCATTTGGTCAGGGTAAAATGTGCCTCGACTGCGAATTTTAGTATCGATGGGGTTAATTCCTGCTGCTTTGAGTTGGATTAAAACTTGATTTGGTTGTTCGATGTTTGGTTCTGATACATCTTGCCATTGTAGAACTTCTGGTTCACCTGCTGCGGTCATTACTACTGCTTTCATTTAATTCCCTCCTCTGGCAATGCTCATAATAAATCTTAGAAAATTTTGCTTTTAAAAAGATACTCTGACAAAACTCGTCACACGCAGAACAGACTCTTGTTGAAATGTTTTTTTATAAAGGGCGATCGCTTCTTCGACCTGTTTGTTTTTAATGAGATTATTTTCATAAATTAAAATAACTAATTTGCTTTTTTCTTTAATTAAAATTCCAGAACTATTAAGATACTGACCATAAGCATCTAATATGGTTAATCCTTCCTTAAAACGGGGTGTCAATACCCGTTTAACAAACAATTCCCATTCAGGTTCAGAAATTCTTTCGCCTCTAGGCATTTCCAAACCAAAATATAATTCATCTTTGATCAGAATATTGCTTTCTTTCTCTTGATTAGGAAGAGTTTCAAGACACTGGGCAAAAACATAATTGGTTGTTATTGTCGGGGTTATCAAGAATGAACCAACAATAATTAACATCAGTGAAAGTGGCTTTTTGGCTTTCAATACCGATAATTTTGTTGAATTGCAAGTTTCCAGCATTTTCAATTATTCATGACTGTACAGACACAATCTATTGCTTCTATACTTTATGACTGATAACTGAAAATTAATCGCTAAAAAGCGATCGCTCTAAACTTGTCGGAGAATCTGAGATTTTTTTAATAAGTTTTTTTTTCGCAACATAATCTCCAAAATAGACGATAACAAAGTAAATTTAGCAATACTGAACGTTCACTTCCAGTTTTGCCGAGCTAGGATTGCTAGTTTGCCTGTTATGAAAAAAACCTTTGTGCTTGATACAAATGTCTTGTTACACGATCCTAATGCTATCTTTCGGTTTGAGGATAACGATGTGGTATTACCGATGACCATTATCGAAGAATTAGACTTATTTAAAAAGCAGCCTGAAATGACTGGAAGAAATGCACGTCAGGTTTCACGTAGTTTAGATCAATTGCGTAAACAAGGTCATCTTACCAAACCTATTATGTTGGATCATGGAGGAACTTTACTAGTTGCTCTTTGTAACAGGGAAACTTTAGCTACTTTACCGCCAGAATTAGAAGGAGATTTAGCAGACAATACAATTTTGGCAGTAGCGTTGCAGTATAAGCAAAAATGTCAATGTCCTGTGGTACTGATTAGTAAGGATACCAACTTAAGGATTAAGGCAGATGCTTTGGGATTGGATGCTCAAGATTATCAAACTGATAAAGTAGATATTCAAGAACTGTATACCGGCGTTACCGAACTTATGGTCAGTTCAGAAGAAATTAATCAGTTTTTTCACAATGGTAAACTTCCTGTAGTAACAGAATTATTACCTAATGAAGCTGTCACTTTAGTTGATGCTGCTAATCCTTCTCATACAGCTTTAGGAATAATTGATGCAGCAGGAAAGGAAGTTTTACCTTTAATTAAATTATCTACTTCAGGAGTTTCACGAATTCATCCTCGCAACCGTGAACAAAAATTTGCGCTTGATTTGCTGTTAAGAGATTCAGTGCCTTTAGTAACTTTAGTTGGTAAAGCAGGGACAGGAAAGACTCTTCTAGCGATCGCAGCAGGATTACAAAAAGTTGCTGATGAAAAAGTATATAGTAGGTTGTTAATTTCTCGTCCTGTCGTACCAATGGGTAAAGATATTGGTTATTTACCTGGAGATATTAAAGAGAAACTAACTCCTTGGATGCAGCCTCTTTATGATAATTTTGACCTAATTTTTGGAACTCAAGATTTATCTGATAAACCAAAACACTGGCGACGTGGATATGAAGATTTGATTGAATTGGGATTATTGCAAATTGAACCCTTAACTTATATTCGGGGTCGAACCATTCCTCAACAGTTTTTAATTATTGATGAAGCGCAAAATCTTACTCCTCACGAAGTAAAAACAATTATTACCCGTGCAGGAGAAGGAACTAAAATAGTTTTAACAGGTGACCCCGATCAAATTGATAATCCCTATATTGATGCAGCTAGTAATGGCTTAATTTACTTAGTAGAAAGATTTAAGCGTGAACCTTTAGCTGGTCATATTACTTTATCTAAAGGAGAGCGTTCTAGTCTAGCAGAAAGAGCAGCAATTTTATTGTAAATTCACTCTAATCAGATCGAGAAGAGTAGAGGCAAACGTTGGTTTGCCCCTTATCATTAATTGTTAGACACTAATCGGAAGATAATCTTGCAAAGCCTTGACATTCAAAGTTTCAGAACGCAAGGAACGAATTGCAGCCACGGTAGCTTTTGCACCAGCAATGGTAGTAATGATAGGCAATTTATAATCTAGTGCCAGGCGACGAATTAATCTGGCATCAGTTTGAGATTCTTCCCCTGTAGGAGTATTAATAATTAACTGAATTTGCTTGTTTTTAATCCAGTCAATCACGTGGGGACGACCTTCGTGAACTTTGAGAACCAACTCGACATCTTTAATCCCGTTTTCTTGCAGAATTTTGCGAGTTCCAGAAGTTGCTACAATTTTGAAGCCTAGATCGAGGAACTCTTGAACTACGGGAACAGCAGCTTGTTTATCGCGATCGCTCATGGAAATAAAGACTGTTCCTTGTAAGGCTAAATCTACTCCTGCTGCCAGTTCTGCTTTGGCAAAGGCTTTACCAAAATCGCTATCAATGCCCATAACTTCCCCTGTCGAACGCATTTCTGGCCCTAAAAGGGTATCACTACCAGGGAATTTGTTAAAGGGTAAAACCGCTTCTTTAACGGCAACGTACTCTGGAACAACATCTTTAGTTACACCCAGAGATGCTAGAGTTTCTCCCGACATAATCAAAGAGGCTAATTTAGCTAAAGGAACGCCTGTCGCTTTGGAAACATAGGGAACAGTACGGGAAGCACGAGGATTAGCTTCGATGATATAAACTTGTTCTCCTTGTACTGCATATTGAATATTCATTAAACCCACTACGTTTAAAGCTTGGGCTAACTGAATTGTCCAGGTACGGATTGTTTCTACCGCAGTCGAGGAAAGAGAATTATAGGGAATCGAACAAGCAGAGTCGCCTGAGTGGATACCAGCCTGTTCAATATGTTCCATAATCCCACCGATAATTACTTTACCAGTCGCATCACAGAGGGCATCAACATCAACTTCGATCGCGTTTTCGAGGAATTTATCAATTAAAATCGGATGATCGGGTTCTACTTGTACAGCATATTTCATGTAGCGTTCTAGTTCGCTATCAGAATAAACAATTTCCATTGCCCTACCTCCTAATACATAGGAAGGACGAACGACAACAGGATAACTAATCCGACGTGCTACTGATAGTGATTCTTGATAGCTTCTAGCTGTACCATTGGGTGGTTGTTTGATATCCAATTCTCGAAGAATTTTTTCAAATTTTTCTCGATCTTCAGCCGTATCAATTGAATCAGGTGATGTACCCCAGATTTTGGTTGCTTTGCCTGGTTTGTCTGCTAATGACTGTAGGTAGTTTTTCAGTGGTACTGCTAATTTTAAGGGTGTTTGTCCACCGAATTGAATAATAATTCCTTCGGGATGTTCCGCTTCGATGATATTTAAAACATCTTCTTTCGTTAGTGGTTCAAAATATAAGCGATCGCTGGTGTCGTAGTCAGTCGAGACGGTTTCGGGGTTGGAATTAACCATAATGGTTTCAAATCCAGCCTTGGAGAGAGAAAAGGCAGCATGACAACAACAGTAGTCAAATTCTATTCCCTGTCCAATTCGATTAGGGCCACCACCTAAAATCATTACTTTACGTCGATCCGAAGGAAGGACTTCCGATTCGCCTTCTTCATAAGTAGAGTAGTAATAAGGAGTAAAAGCTTCAAATTCGGCTGCACAAGTATCTACTAACTTGTAAACAGGAATAATCCCCAACTTCTTGCGATAATCCCTAACTTCATCCTCAGTAGTTTTAGTGGCAAAAGCAATCTGGCGATCGCTAAACCCTTGTTGTTTAACTAAACGCATTTGTTGGGCGGTAATTTGTTCCAAGGAAATACATTTGAGAAACTTTTCAGTCTCGACTAATTCCTGCATTTTATCCAAGAACCACAGATCGATCGCGGTTAATTCGTGAATTTCTTCTGGAGTCATGCCAATTCTCAAAGCATGATAGACGCTAAAGATTCTTTCTGGATTTGGAGTACGCAGATGAGAACGAACTTGCGGAATTGAAGGAAGAGTTTCTTGCCGGTCGCAACCAAAACCAAAACGACCAGTTTCAAGAGAACGTAGTGCTTTTTGGAAAGATTCACAGAATGTCCTTCCGATTGCCATCGCTTCACCGACAGACTTCATTTGAGTAGTTAAAATTGGTTCTGTGCCAGGAAACTTTTCAAACGCGAAGCGAGGAATTTTGGTAACTACATAATCAATCGTTGGTTCAAAAGAAGCAGGGGTTTTTTGAGTAATATCGTTAGGAATCTCATCGAGACTATAACCCACAGCTAACTTAGCAGCAAATTTTGCGATCGGAAATCCAGTAGCTTTAGAAGCTAAGGCAGAAGAACGAGAAACACGGGGATTCATTTCAATGACAATTACGTCCCCATTTACAGGATTGACTGCAAACTGAATATTAGAACCACCAGTTTCCACCCCAATTTCCCGAATAATTGCTTTAGAATAATCCCTTAATCTTTGATATTCTTTATCAGTTAAAGTTTGGGCTGGTGCGACGGTAATCGAGTCGCCAGTATGTACCCCCATCGGGTCAATATTTTCAATTGAACAGATAATCACCACGTTATCTGCTAAATCGCGCATTACTTCTAACTCATACTCTTTCCAACCCAAAAGAGATTTTTCTACTAGAATTTGGGAAACGGGAGAAGCATCAATACCAAATTGAGCCATTTCCTCGTA
The DNA here is from genome assembly GCA_002355455.1 of Stanieria sp. NIES-3757. Taxonomy (NCBI): domain Bacteria; kingdom Bacillati; phylum Cyanobacteriota; class Cyanophyceae; order Pleurocapsales; family Dermocarpellaceae; genus Stanieria; species Stanieria sp. NIES-3757. Next base: position 5,139,283 of record AP017375.1, on the reverse strand, counting down.
TTCTTCCTGATTATAGGCAATACCACCGCCAGTTCCACCCAAAGTAAACGCAGGACGAATAATTAAAGGATAACTACCAATTTCGTGGGCAATTTGTTTAGCTTCATCAATAGTATTGGCAATACCCGAAGGACAAACTGGTACACCAATTTTTGCCATCGCTTCTTTAAATAAAAGACGATCTTCTGCTTTTTCAATTGCAGGAAGCTTTGCACCAATCAATTCTACTTTGTATCGATCTAATACCCCATTTTTGGCTAAAGCTACTGCCACATTCAGGGCCGTTTGTCCTCCCATAGTTGGCAGTAAAGCATCAGGTCTTTCTTTAGCGATTACTTTCTCAACCATTTCAGGTGTTAAAGGTTCGATATAGGTACGATTAGCCATTTCTGGATCGGTCATAATTGAAGCGGGATTGGAATTGACCAAAACTACTTCGTACCCTTCTTCTCGAAGTGCTTTACAGGCTTGCGTACCAGAATAATCAAATTCACAAGCTTGTCCAATCACAATTGGACCTGAACCAAGGAGTAGAATTTTGTGTAGATCGTCTCGGCGAGGCATAAATATGTTCTCTGGCTAACAAAATATATAACTAGCCTAATTATTGTATAGTGACTTATCCCAATTCCCAGTAGATGTTTTATATTGGTTTAATGACAAGACGCGATCGCCAAGTAAGAATTGCCTAATCGAGCGAATTTATTTGAATTGTTTTAATGCTACTTTTACTATTCTAAATTTAAAAATATAGGAGCCTAAAAAATTGAAAGTAATTTGTTTATGTTTTTTATCAATATATTTTTAGTAAATATAAATATTAATCAAGCTACGATTTAAACTCAATAAAAACTCCATTAAATAGTTATTTACATTTTTTACTTTTTACTTTCAGTTAACAGTCTTAGCTACTAGCTTCTTTAAGACTTTGAATAGTTAGTTGAATTCCCAACAACATTAAACCTAAGGCAACAAAAGCAAAAACCCCAGCACCCAAAGCAGCAACTCCAATAACTAAAGTTCTAACAGCAACAGTAATTCTGAGTACCAGCAAATTATCACCAACTACAGGCTTAGTCGCATAGGTTTGGACAATTGAGGACATTAAAGAATACAGTCCAAAGGCTAGTCCTCCAGAAACAACAGTTCCAAAAAAACAACGAATAGGTGTAGCTTTTTTGCCTGAAGATTTAGGATTTAGCTCGGATGATTGTTCTTGTGGTTTAGTTTGACTCATAGTTCGTTAATATAATAGTTTTTAATGAGTTAAAAATAGGCTATGTGTTTTTAGAATATCTCGATTAATTAGTTTTAAACCGTTTTTTTAGCAAAAATTCGTGATATTTTAATGATTTACTGGTTCGTTTCCTTCCCAATTGGGACAGGGAGAAGAATCTAACCAACCGTAGGGATGAAAACCACAGATTAAACGGGTTCGAGTTTCGCGAGTATTACCATAAATTTGACCGTGATAATTCAGACAGCCACGACAAACAAGAGGGCGAGAATCGTTAACCTGTTCAAATCCCATCTGAGTTCTCAGAATGTAGCACTTCGATTGATAACGATGCCATTTTGAATAAGCTACTTTTCTTTGACGCAGATTAGCCGTTTGAAATATGGATACATAGGAAGTTTCCATCAGTCTAGACAGAATTGATTATGCCTTAACTCTAGAATATTAGTTTGGTTTTAACATCAATCTCAAGAGTTAATTACTTCATGGTTATCAAATACTATCAAAAAACCTGATTTTTCTCTTAGTACAGGACAAAAAACAGATAAAAAGGTTGAAAGTATTGCAGAAAAAGGGTTTTATGAAAAGTAACCACACTTAATCCATAAACCCCTATGAATCAGGTTAACTTACTTCGACAAACTCTGAAACCGCTTTTAGGATGGCATGGCGCACGACTAAGTTTCTTGGCATTGTTTATCATTGCCTTACTGAGAGTTAAAACAGTAAATTTGGTAGAGCTAGCTACAGTATTTCGCAATCATGCGAAGACGGACTCTAATTTCAAGCGATTACAACGCTTTTTTCGGGATTTTGACTTAGATTATTCGGTAATTGCTCAAGTAATAGTTAGAATGATGGATATTCCGCAACCGTGGGTTTTGAGTACAGACCGAACGGAGTGGTCTTTTGGAAAAACTCGCTTCAATATTCTCATGCTAGGAATAGTACACAACGGCGTTGCATACCCTTTAGTTTGGGAAATGCTCGACAAGAAAGGTAATTCCAACGGTAATGACAGAATGGATTTAGTAGATCGTTTCTATCAAATCTTCCCTGATGCTCAGATAGCTTATCTGACTGGAGATCGAGAGTTTGTTGGAAAACAATGGTTGACTTACCTTTTAATCGAACCAATTATTTCTTTTCGATTCAGAATCCGAAAAAGTGATCGCATTTGTGATGGCAAAAAAGCTCTTAGAGCTTCGATTATCTTTGCTAACCTCAAGCCAGGTCAAACGCAGATTTTATCTGGTCGCCGATGGGTCTGGGGGCGTTCTGTTTATGTTTCTGCTTTACGTCTGGAAGATGGAGAATTACTCATTGTTGTTTCTCCTGACTCCTCTCAAACAGCCATTTCTGACTACGCCAAGCGATGGGGAATCGAAACCTTATTTGGGATGTTCAAGACTAGGGGATTTTGCCTTGAATCTACTCACTTTACCGATTTGGAGAGATTGAGCAAGCTTTTAGCTTTAATGTCTCTAACTTTATGTTGGGCAATTAAAATAGGTGATTGGTTACATCAACATCAACCAATCAAAATTAAAAAGCATGGCAGATTAACTAAAAGCATTTTTCGTCACGGTCTAGATTATTTACGTTCGATTGTTACCGATTTAGATTTAAAACATGATGATTTTTGCCACTCTCTACAATTTTTGTCCTGTACTTAGGATTTTTCTATTTCCCATCGCTCATGAGAATCGCTATATTATGATCAAAAATGTTAAGAAATGCAAAGAAATTTTATGGCGACCAGTCGAGGAAGTAACAATCAATCGCGGGTAATTATTGTTGGTGCAGGGATTGGCGGTTTAACAGCAGGAGCGTTACTTGCTCGTCGTGGTTATGAAGTATTAATCTTCGATCAGGCTATGGTACCTGGTGGGTGTGCATCTACTTTTAAGCGTCGTGGTTTTACCTTTGATGTCGGTGCAACTCAAGTAGCAGGTTTAGAACCAGGTGGCATTCATCATCGCATCTTTCAAGAATTAGAAGTTGAATTACCTGATGCTACTCCTTGCGATCCTGCTTGTGCGGTTTTTTTACCTCAAGAAACTGAACCAATTAAAGTATGGAGACATTTGGAGCAGTGGCAAGTAGAAAGACAGAGACAATTTCCTGGAAGTGAACCTTTTTGGCAATTAATGGCGAAATTGTTTCGGGCTAGTTGGAATTTTCAAGCCCGCGATCCTGTATTACCACCTCGCAATCTTTGGGATGTTTGGCAATTAGCAAAATCTGTCAGGTTAGATACTTTAATTACTCTGCCATTTACATTCATGACTGTAGGAGATGCTTTAAAACTTTATGGTTTGGAGAGAGATAAAAGATTAAAAACATTTCTTGATTTGCAATTAAAACTTTATTCTCAAGTCAATACCGATGAAACGGCTCTGTTATATGCAGCAACAGCTTTAGCAGTGTCTCAATCACCCCAAGGACTATACCATCTACAAAGTAGTATGCAAGTCTTAAGCGATCGCTTGGTGGAAGCTTTAACCAAATTTGGTGGTAAATTATATTTGCGTCATACAGTAGAACAGATTCAGACTCAATCAGGTAAAGCAATTGGGGTTACTATTCGCAATCAGAAAACAGGAGAAGTTTGGCAAGAAAACGCTGATGAAGTAGTTGCTAATGTCACTGCCCAAAATTTAGTTGATTTATTAGATACGAAATCTCCTTCGAGTTATCAACGCCGAATTGATAAATTACCACCAGCATCGGGTGCATTTGTGGTTTATTTGGGAGTAAAACAAGAGGCAATTCCTACCCAATGTCCTCCTCATTTACAATTTCTCTATGATTATGAAGGGATAATTGGGGAAAATAACTCTTTATTTGTTTCGGTGAGTAAACTAGGAGATGGACGTGCGCCAGAAGGATGTGCCACTATTATCGCCTCTTCCTTTACCGATGTAGAAATGTGGTGGAAAGGAACTCAAGCCGATTATGAAAGACTCAAACAACAATATACCACAGAAGCGATCGCTCGTTTGGCTCAATATTTTCATCTCACTCCAGACACAATTATTCATCAAGAAGCAGCTACACCTCGTACCTTTGCAAGATTTACGGCTAGGGATAAAGGAATAGTTGGTGGAATTGGGCAAAGAATCTCAACTTTTGGTTCTTTTGGCATTGCCACTCGTACCCCCATTAACAAGTTGTGGTTGGTAGGAGACTCTACTCATCCAGGCGAAGGTACAGCAGGAGTCAGTTATTCAGCCCTAACCGTTGTCAGACAAATAGAAGCCTCCTAATAGCTTTAATTCTGGAGGCTGTCAAGCTAAGATGATGGAAGAACTAATAATTAATAATTCTCAGGAAATTTATGGGTTTAGCTTTTATCGTACAAAGTTTATATACATTTCTATCGATTTACATGTTACTGCTGTTTGTCAGAATCTTACTTTCTTGGTTTCAAACCGCAGACTGGGCTTTTCAAGCTATGGCTTTCTTAAGTCCGATTACCGATCCTTATCTTAATGTTTTTCGTTCTTTTATTCCTCCTCTAGGAGGGATCGATATTTCTCCGATTCTGGCTATTTTGTTATTACAGTTTGTCCAACAATCCCTCCCGATGTTACTTAGCGCAATTTAGCCTTCAAAGTCATCGTAATAAAAAGGACGAACTTTGCCAGCAAAACCAGAGGCTTTAAATTGTTCCAATTTCAGGGGTGTAGGTTGATTAGCAGCAACGCTAATCGTAATTTGAAAATCACTTACCCCTGGAGGAACTTCGAGAATTGTCCCAACTCTACCTCGATTTTCCATCACAGGATTACCATTCGCATCGTAAATTCTGCCAAACACATCTGCGTCAACTACAGTTTTCCCTGTAGTATTTTTTGCTTTTCCCTTCACTAAAAAGCAATTAGCAGGGCGCAGATCTCCACTAGAAACTAAACCTTGATTAGAGCCAACGGGACATTCTTCATAGGTAAGATCGTACAACTTAATTGGGGTTAAAGCTAAAGCAGTTGGTGTAATTACCAAACTAGTCAAGTAGATTAAACCAACTACCAAGAATGTTGCTACAACTCGCAATTTCATAAATTAATTATTTTTTCCTAGCTATAAACTGATGTTTCTATGTAGTCACTTTACTACTCAATTCATAAAATAGCATTCTGGCAGCTTGGAACAAAAAAAGGGCAAAAATTAATTTAGCCCCTTCTTTAAACTAATTATTCAGTTTTTTAAAATTTCAGCAGTTTTAAGCATCATCAAGAGCGACAATACCAGGTAAAGTTTTACCTTCGAGTAACTCCAAACTAGCACCACCACCAGTAGAAATGTGACTCATTTGATCGGCAACACCTACTTTTTCTACTGCTGCTACTGAGTCGCCACCACCAATAATGGTAACTGCATCTTTCTTACCTGCTAAAGTATGAGCGATCGCTTCAGTACCAACGGCAAATTTATCGAATTCAAATACACCCATTGGACCATTCCAAATTACTGCTTGACAATCAGCTAAAGCATCTTGGAATACTTTAACGGAATCAGGACCAATATCTAATCCCATCCAACCATCGGGAATATTTTCAATGCTAACAGTTTGAGAATTAGCATCGGGAGCAAAGTTATCTGCGACAACAACATCGGTAGGTAATAATAACTCAACTCCTAATTCTTTAGCTTTAGCTTCTAGAGATTTGGCTAACTCTAATTTATCTTCTTCTACTAAAGACTTACCAACTTTTAAACCACGAGCTTTGTAGAAAGTGAAGATCATGCCACCACCAATCAGCAGCTTATCGCATTTTTCGAGTAGAGTTTCGATCACGCCAATTTTACTCGAAACTTTAGAACCACCGATGATTGCAGCTAAAGGACGTTGAGGATTATCAACCGCGTTTTGGAGGTAATTTAACTCTTTTTCAATTAAGTAACCAGCTACGCTAGGTTTGAGGTAGTGAGTTACTCCTTCAGTAGAAGCATGAGCGCGGTGTGCAGTACCAAAAGCATCATTAACATATAAATCCGCATTAGCTGCTAATTTTTTAGCAAATTCTGGCTCATTTTTCTCTTCCTCTGCATAAAAACGGAGGTTTTCGAGTAAAGCTACTTGACCATTAGACATTTTATCTATAGTTGCAGTAACTTCATCACCAATACAGTCATCGCATTTAATAACTTCTTGTCCTAATAATTCTGATAAACGTTTAGCTACAGGAGTTAAACGCATACTTTCATTAACTTTACCTTTGGGACGACCCATGTGACTGCACAGAATCACTTTACCACCTTTGCTAATTAAATCTTTAACAGTTGGTAAAGCTGCCCTGATTCGAGTGTCATCAGTAATGTTTCCATTATCATCTAACGGCACATTAAAGTCTGCGCGGACTAAAACTCTTTTTCCTGCTACATCTGCTTCGGTTAGACTTGCAACACTTTTTTTAGACACAGTTATGTTCCTCCTATTGCCTCTTATCCGTAGTTGTTAAATCAGCGTGCCGTTTCCCCTAAAAATTAAAAGAAACTTAAAATTGGGGTTAGGTTTAATCTACCAGAGGTGTTGCCACAAAGGAAGTACTTGTTCTTAGTCTAGAGTAACCAGCGATCTCATCTCTTGCGATATATTTTTAAATTGATTGATCAAAAAAAATCTTAAATCTGGTTGTTTCATTTGAGTATATCTTCACAAAAGATATAATGGGTAGAAAATGCCATATAGAACCCATTTGGTATCTTTTTTATTGAAAATAGACTATTCAGAAAGCGCGAATATTAAGCAACTTAACTTCAAAATAGGTGTTTCAGAAATATTGATTGACATAATGGCTATACCGAGAAAGATTAAAGCTTGTGGTTATAGTCAGATATCTCAAATGAGTTCTATAGAGACAGTTAATGACCAACTCAAGAATATATCTCAGATTGAACATTCAAGACATCGCTCGCCTGTAAATTTTTGCGTTAATGTTTTGTGTGAATTAATTGCTTATTGAGAGGGCGACCCCGTGCGGGAAACCCCCACTTGGGAACGCGCCCGAACCCGAAGGGTCATCAACCAAAGAAACCAAGTTTACGTTTAGATTGGCTTTTACCTCAATCTGCTTAACCCGAACTCAGGTTATTGTTAGCTAGACACGGGTTAGAAAATTGAGTCCAATTTCAAAAAATTCAAAATTCAATTTAACGGCGAGAAAGAATTATTAAACAACCTAATTAACTTCCATTAGAGTGGGAAGATTTTATACTTTTACATAACCTGTCAAAAAAGGTTTATTAAGGCTGTGTTATTAAATCAAATTGATAACGATCTACCAAAAGCTTGTATACATAACCTCTTTGAAACTCAAGTAGAAAAAACACCTAATGCCATAGCAGTATGTTTTAAAGATCGACAGTTAACCTATCAAGAGTTAGATGACCATGCTAACCAAGTCGCTAAGTATTTGCAAACATTAGGAGTAAAACCAGAAGTATTGGTTGGTATTTGCCTAGAACGTTCTTTAGAAGTAATTATCGCTATTTTAGCTATTCTCAAATCTGGTGGTGCCTACCTTCCTCTCGATCCAGCTTATCCTCAAGAACGCTTAGATTATATTATCCAAGATGCTAAAATCTCCATCATACTTACACAACAACATCTAAAAAAGCAATTACCACAAGAATCCATCAAAGTTATAGCTATAGATACGGAATGGCAAACAATTATTTGTTCACAGCAGGAAAATCTTGTCCGCCATGACAATCCAGACAATCTAGCCTATGTAATTTATACTTCTGGTTCGACAGGAAAACCTAAAGGGGTTGCGATCGCTCATCATGCTTTAGTGAATTTTTGCCAAGCAGCAGTACAGGAATATGAAATTAACGACAGAGATAGAATACTACAATTTGCTTCGCTCAGTTTTGATGCTTCAGTCGAGGAAATCTATCCTTGTTTAATTGCTGGTGGGACATTAGTTTTACGTACCCAAGAAATGGGATACTCTTCTTCATTGTTACTACAAAAGTGTCATGACTATGGCATTACGATCTTAGATTTACCTACAGCTTTTTGGCATTTACTCACGTCTGAGTTAGAACAAAATTCTCAATTACAGTTACCCGAATCAATTCGGTTGGTAATTATTGGTGGAGAAGCAGTCAATGCTAAGAAAGTAGCAAGCTGGAACAGATTAGTTGGAACATCTTGTCAACTAATTAATACTTATGGTCCTACAGAAGCAACTGTTGTTGCTACTATCTATAAAATTCCTAGTCAAATTCATAACTTAGCTACCATCCCCATTGGTAAACCATTGCCGAACGTACAGACTTATATTTTAGATGACAATTTACAGCCTGTTGTGATCGGTATACCTGGCGAATTATATATTGGTGGTATGAGCCTAGCACGAGGATATCTAAATAATCCTGAATTAACCGCCCAGAAGTTTATCTCTAATCCTTTTCTGAACGGAGAAGCGCAAAAGCGCAAAAGCGAAGGAGAAATTAGCAATGATCTCCCCCCTCCACCATTGCTTTACAAAACAGGCGACCAAACGAGATATCTCTCCGATGGTAACATTGAATTTTTAGGACGGATCGATAATCAGGTTAAAATTCGGGGTTTTCGGATTGAATTAGGGGAAATTGAAGCAGTTTTAGAACAACATCCTTTGGTCAGTCAGACAGTAGTAGTTGCCCAAGAAGATCGATCAAACAATAAACGTATTGTTGCTTATATAGTGCCTCAGTCTAATTCCGTACCTACTGCCACGATCTTACGTCAATTTGTGCAAACAAAGTTACCTGAGTATATGGTACCTTCTGCCTTCGTAATTCTTGCATCTTTTCCTTTGACTCCGAATGGCAAGATTGATCGCAAAGCTTTGCCTATACCCGATCGAGTCAGCCAACCATTAGAAACAACCTGTGTTAACCCTAGGAATAATGTTGAAGTTAAGTTAGTTGGAATCTGGGAAAAAGTTTTAGGGATTAAACCAATTGGAGTGAAAGATAACTTTTTTGAGTTAGGAGGAGACTCTCTCCAAGCTGTACGTTTGTTTACTGAGATAGAAAGAGCTTTCAAGCAAAAATTACCGATAGTCTCGCTGCTAGAAACTCCAACTATTGAAGAATTGGCAAAGCAGATGTTTTCAGATCAAAAATCCTGCCTATGGCGATCGCTAGTTCCCATTCAAACCAACGGCTCTAAACCACCTCTGTTTTTGGTTCATGCTCGCGGTACTAGCGTCATGTTATACCGAGAATTAGCCAGATACTTAGGCTCTGAACAACCAGTATATGCTCTACAACCACGGGGATTGAATGGAGAAGAAAAACCTCTTCAGCAGGTTGAAGATATGGCTAAGTACTACATCCAAGAAATAAAAACTATTCAACCAGAAGGTCCTTATCTTTTAGGAGGCTACTCTTTAGGGGGTACTATAGCTTTTGAGATGGCTCAACAACTTACTCAACAAGGTGAAAAAATATCTTTATTAGCATTATTAGACTGTCAAGGACCAAATTTTTGTACTAGATTGCCATTTTTCAACAGAATTTTGCTTCATCTCCAGAACATTGGGCAACAAAAACACCACTACGTCATTACCAAGTCTATTTCTTGGATTCGGTGGAATTTAAGAGAACTGCAATACAATCTTCAGAGAATAGCTATTTTATCGTTGCAAATAGCCCAATTGCCTTTGCCTTTTTCTCTTCGTAATCTTTTGATTGAAGATCTTAATTCTAAAGCAGCAGAAATATATCAACCAAAATCTTACCAAGGAAAAATCACTCTTTTGCGGGCTGTTGATTGGTTAGGTGGAATAGGCTATCAAGTAGATAAATATTTGGGATGGAGTTCTCTAGCTAGAGAAGGAGTTGAAATTTATGAAGTTCCAGGAGATCATCTTTCCATGTTTAAAGCTACTAACCTTCCAATCTTGGCAGAGCAATTAAAGATTTGTCTTGATCGGATATCAGAGGTTAAAGAGAGTGCCAATTGCTAGGTATAAATTGTTAAAGTCTCAAACCTGGTTATTTATTCATGGTTTCTACACTCGCAATTAATGTTTTTAAAGTTGAAATTTCTGGTGTTTTCAGTATCATCTGGTCAAGCGGTGCTTGTTCCAATACTTCTACATCTATCGAAACACTAATTAAATAAGAACCCGCTCCTTTTGCTTTTGCGATCGCTTGTGAAATCTCTTCGACTAAATCGGGACGTTCTCCTGTTAGAGGATTTCTTAACACACATCGATCCCATTCATGGGAGGCGTGGGGATTGAGATGAAGTAGATAATGTTTTTTCATAACTAAAACCAATATTGTTTTGAGAAGTATCTATATATACAGTTAGAGCGAATTCAACTAATTAATTAAATGAAAATTGCTATTTAAGTTCTACTTCTCTATTGTAGAGTATTTTTGTACTAATTAAAAGATGCAACATCGGCGATTGCTAGAAAATCACTCTTTCAAAAAAGAGAGGGAAGAACAACACTGGATCAACTTCTTCAACCTCTCTGTAATAATATCGTTTCTCAAAAGTCGCTAGATAGATAAAAAGCCTAAAATAAAGATATATCAAAAATTTAACTCAACTAAGTCTCCAGTTACTTTTGAGAATTGGTATAATTTTTATTTTGATTAAGATACGGCTACGATCTCTAATTTCACAGTTCTAATTCACTGACAAAGCTTCTATAACAACTCAGGAAAATGATGAGTATTGGGAGCGTGCATGGCTTGAATTCCCAAATTAACACGGTTAAGCAGATCTGCATCAGTGGGAATAGGTCTGCCCGTACTATCTAGAATTGATTGATTGAAGTTAAATCCATTGAGATTAAAAGCTATGGTACTAATTCCCAAGGCAGCAAACCAAATTCCTATGGTAGGTAAAGCTGCTAACAGGAAATGTACTGAACGACTATTACGAAAAGCTAGCGGTGGAATGAGTAATCTGCCTAAGTAGCCTACATGACCAGCTAATAAATTGTAAGTTAATTCTTGTTGACCAAATTTATAACCAGCATTGACAGATTCAAGTTCTGTAGTTTCTCGAATTAAGCTCGCCGTTACTAAAGAACCATGGGTCGCGCTCAAGAGTGCGCCACCAAGAACTCCAGCTACCCCCAGCATATGGAATGGGTGCATTAAAACATTGTGTTCTGCTTGGAGGGTAAGCATAAAGTAAAAAGTTCCAGAAATCCCTAGAGGCATTCCTTCAGAAAAGCTTCCTTGACCAATCGGATAAACCAGCAATACCGATGTTGCTGCTGCTACTGGTGCAGAATAAGCGATCGCAATCCAAGGGCGCATTCCCAAACGATAGCTTAGTTCCCACAGTCTGCCGAGATAAGCCCAAATACCGATCAGAAAGTGCAAGATGATTAATTGATAAGGACCGCCATTGTAAAGCCATTCATCAACCGAACCAGCCGACCACAAAGGATAAAAATGTAATCCAATTGCAGCCGAGGTAGGAATAACTGCTGCTGTGGCAATATTGTTACCACCTAAAAGCGAGCCGATGACTGGTTCTCTGATCCCATCAAGATCTACAGGAGGAGCAACCACAAAAGCGATCGCAAAAACTATGGTAGCAACCAGCAAAGTAGGAATCATCAGGAGACTAAACCAACCGAGATAAACTCGATTGTCTGTACTGGTGATCCAACGGGAAAATCTTTCCCAAATTGAAGCAGGAAAATCAAATTCGGAACGACGGCGAATTACAGTAGTCATAACAGACACTCCTATAATTGATAGCTGATACTTGTTTTTCGTTATCCCTTCATTTCTTTTTGTCTACAAGTATTGATGCCGAATAAACCATACAGTAAGCAAGAACCAGCTAAACCACTAAAACCTAAAATAGCAGCACCAATCGTTAACGCAATACCCAAAATAGAACCACCATAGACCAATAAACCCAAGCAAGCTAAGAGAAGACCTAGAATGATCCGAATGATGCGATCGCTTGTACCTACGTTATTTAACATGGTTTTTGTCTCCTGCAACTAATTAAAATAGGCTTTTTTAACTGTTCTTTTTTTCCCTCGATAGTTAGATTGTCGGAATAGAAAATACTTGTTTGCTCGTCGGTTTGGAGTTGGTGGTAGAAATTTATCAAAAATGGCAAGTACTAGCTTACTATTATCATTATATAATTAATCAGCTATATAAAAAATTAAAATAAATTTAAGCCAACAATAACTATTGATCGCTCTTGGTAGTTTTTTATTTAGTACAAAAGACTCATAATTTAGCAAACTAAAGGATTAAATTTTTCCGTCTTCACAACTTATTCAAATTATCAATCTATATTTTGAGTAAAAGTTTCATTATTAATCTCTTTAATAGGATTGAAGTTAAATCAAAGTAAGCTTTGAGGTAAAAAGATCGTATCTCAGTTACCAATCAAGAGTCTCAATCTTTCTTGAGAGATCAAAAGCAGTAGTTTCTGGTAATTAGGAGTAAAAATCATGACAATCAAGAAAAATCCCTATCTCGAACTCATGGAAATTCCCCCTGGCTATCTTAACCTGATGGGTTACGTCAATGAATCAGAAGTTAATGGGCCTGGCTTTCGCGCTGTAGTATGGGTGCAGGGATGCTTACGAGAATGTCCTGGTTGTTTTAATCCCGACTCCTGGTCTTTTGAAATCAATCAATTGATGTCAGTAGATACATTAGTTGAAAAAATCACAAGTAATCCTCGCAATGAAGGCGTTACCTTTTCGGGAGGAGAACCTTTTTGGCAAGCTCCAGCTTTAGCTGATTTGGCTCGCAAGGTTAAAGCTAAAGGACTCAATGTCATGTCATTTACAGGCTTTACTTTAGAACGATTGCAATCTGAATATGCTCCTGCTGGCTCTCAAGATTTATTGTCTCAACTCGATATTTTAATTGATGGTGCTTATATCGAATCTCTTGCTGTAAATTCCCCTGATTCTCCCGTTTCTTCCACTAATCAGAGAGTTCATATTTTTAATCCAGCCTTAAAAGACCGAATAACCTGGGCTAGTGACCAAACTGAAGTTCATATTCTTCAAGATGGTAGTCGCATTGTTACAGGTTATCTAGGACAAGTGTTTTTATCTGATTAGCGATCGCGTTTGCTCTTTCATGATCTAAATTTTATTTCCCAACTTTCAAGATACCTTTTTCACTAGCAGGTTCGACTTTGCCCAATTCAATTTCTTTTTCAGATCGTTAAATCAAACTCTTACCTAGAACAAAAAAATATTTAATCTATAACGGAAATTGGAAGTCGAATTATTGCTCGACAAAACGCATCATTATCAAAGCTTTATCGTATTGAAATAAATACTTTATATTTTGAAAGTTAAAATTTATATTATGAATAAACAAAAAATAAAAAATTTCTTATTGAAGTTGACCATGCCAAAATTATGGCAATTATTACTTAAAGCTAGTGTAGTGTTGGTAATTTTGAGTGGTAACCATCCAGCGTTAGCTGCCGAAGAAGTTGTTTTTACTCACGGTATTCTTAACCAATCAGTATCGATAGAGGAACTAGAACAATTTGCTTCAACTGGAGAAATGTCTCCATCACTTGAATTTTTGTTTGATTATAGTAAGCAAAATCCCCAAGTTGTTCGTTCTGTCTTGACTAGACAGATACCTACCAATCAAATCTTGATGGCAAATGTGTTTAATAGCGCACCAGGAGAATTAGTTCTGGGAGAAACTAGTCAGTTATTTCATACTAAATCTCATCGAGCTAGTAAAGAAGCTTTGAGGGGTGCTTTAATTGCTTCTGCTCGAGATGACAATCAAATCTCACTATTAGAATTGTTGCAAAATTATCCAACTAAACAGGTTTATATCAACAGTAAATCTTTAGGAAATACGGTCAAAAATGTAACTAATTTGGTTAATACTGTAGAAGATAATTTTGAATTACCTTTGACTCTTTTAAAAGATTGGATAGAAGGGTTGTAAACTACCTTAAGTTAGATTGTTTGTTCAGAAAATCTTAGTATTTTTAGTTTGCTCAAGCTGAAAAATCAGTATGAAAAGGTTATAGTTTATTATGGTTTATTTGTCTCTGACAAACTTGGCTGTTGATTAATCACTACTAAGTAATAACCACAATAACTCAAAATAAGTGATCTTGATCGCATAGTTTTGTCCTGCGATTTTTTGATTTAATTCATCAAGCTTGACCTCGGGCATCATCAATCAAATCTGGCTAACCATTCATGCTGACTTATCCTGATAAACAAGTTAATATCCAAAAAGTTTCCCCAGAAGAACTAAAAAAACAAGAAAGGATGCGTGATGTACTTCTCTTGCTCGAACAATTAGTAGAACGAGAAGAAGTAACTTTAAAATTAATTATTGATTGTCTTTATGATGTCGGCTCGATTAATTTAGTCAATAAAAAATTTCAGAATCAACCTTTGAATAGATTTATGAAAGCGATCGCAAATATGTCAAAACCACTGCTAAGAATTTTTGCTTTGCGTTGGGTCAAAAAAAATTTACCCGTTTTAGTTACTAACTGGTTAGAAAATCAAGTTTCTTTTAAATAATAATTTTATTCCCAATAATCCAAAAAAGAACCTTGGTTAATCCCAGTAAGACGGCGATATTTGAGGACAGCTTCCGCTTCACTAAGACTTGCCACAATATCTACAGCCATGCGTAATTTTTCTTGTTCAATATCTTCTAAATCGTTGGTTTTCTCATGTAAATCTAAATATTCTTTAACAAATCTGGCAGGAATAAAACTTAAATCTCTACGCTCAATAGCTTCCAAATAAATTTCAAATAAGGTTTTAATAATTTTTTTTTGTCCGTATCTTTGAGTAGCTAATCGAGGATTAGAAATCACATAAGACCAAACAATTCGTTGTAAAAAATTTAATTCTTCTTCCTTCGCATGATCGTATTTCAAATAACCGCGATCGCTATATTCAAGACTTAGTTCAACTGATTGAAGATAAACTTGAATTAATTGAGAACTAATCCGTTTTATTTGGGCTTTTTGTTCAAATGAACCTGGTCGATATTGTCCTCTCAAATTGTAAGTCGCATCGAGAAAATTTTGAAAACGAGCAGGATTTTCTTGTACTGCTTTAGCACATTGATTGTCAGGAAATTCTCGCAACCATTCTTCTACAAATCTGGCTAGTTCATCTCTTTCTGTAGCTAACAACTCCAAAGGAATTAATCCAGCTAAATAAAAGTCTTCTAAATCATGAACGCTATAAGTAATATCATCAGCAAAATCCATAATACTAGCTTCAGTGGTTTGCTGTTGTTCTTCTGTCGGTCTAACAAAGTTAAAAGCTGCTCGGTCTTGATGATAAACTGAATATTTACGCCATTGTTTCGATTGTCGGTTAGTCGAACGTAGCCAAGGATACTTTAAAACTGCATTTAAAGTTGCTCTGGTTAAATTAAGACCATAATAATCCGTGCGATGAATTGCTAACCTAGTTAAAATCCGAAACGATTGAGCATTTCCTTCAAAACCGTCAATTAAACCGCACTTAGTAGCACAATCATCCAATTCTTCTTCGGCAGTGTGACCAAAAGGCGGATGACCAAGATCGTGTGCCAAAGCTGCTGCTTCAACCACATCGGGATTAATTCCCCCTAATTCTTCAGCTATCAGTGGTTGTTCATCAATTAATTTTTCTGATAATCTTCTCGCTACTTGTGCTACTTTGAGCGAATGAGTAAGACGGTTGTGAAAAACGTGTCCTTCTTGAGCGGTAACTACCTGAGTAACTTGAGCTAAACGTCGAAAAGCAGAAGAATAAATAATGCGATCGCGATCGATTTGAAAAGATTGTCTTTGATCTCCTGGTTTGTCACTTCTATGTTGAAAAGGATGATACTGTCTTTCTTCCCGTCTTAACATATAAGTAGACTTAACAAATTTCCAAATCCCAACTGGCAGTAAATTGAGCTTTTCCTTCTTCGACTAACTTCCAAGCTGCTTCCTTAAGAATGCGATGAGACAGATTGATATCTGTACTTAGTTTAGCTTCTAATTCTTGCAGACTCATAGGTGCTTGATGTTCTTTTAATTCATGAAGAAGCAAATCTTCAGTTGTTTCCCGAGATTTTACAGAAGAGGTATTCATAATAATTCAACTATATATATTAGTAGACTACTTTAAAAAACCCGATCACTCTACCGATAGTGTTTAATAGTTAGTTTTATGGTTATTTAACGCTACCGATAGGCATGTTTTCTATTATGCAATAACTTGAACAATAATAGTCTAAAACTAAACTTAAAAAAATGCCAAAGCTCTAATTATACCTTGCTTTAGCTAGTTATCAAAATATTTTTGCTGACCTCAGTACCAACATAGCATGTTCTTTGCCATAAAAAAGAAACAACGGCTGTTATCCTAAGTAGAACAACAACCGTTGTCGCAATAGTGTTAGTTAAGCAACTGCTTTGAGATTAAACTTCTTTGTGCAGCTAAACTAAAGCTTATCGATAGTATTGTCTTTCTTTTTCCAAGATGCGAATTAAATTTTGATCTCCGTTAGCATGAGCAACTTCTAAACGACGCTCTAAGCTTTTGAGCATATTGGCACGATGAATTTGGTGATGCTGATTATTTTTCATGAGATTGAGTTCCTAATATTTTTGTTCGTAATTTATAATTCGATGCCTAATTCTGAGGCAGTTCTTTGTCCCATTGATTGGATACGATTATGTTGTTTTTGACGATTTTGCTGCATCAATCGACGAGCTTGTGCAGAAACCAATTGAGAATATGTATTTGATTGAGTATTAAGATTATTGCGTTTCATTTCGCCTCCTTCTTGTTGTGTGGCATTGAATGAGGCGCGTTCCTTCGGGTTTAGTCCCTACTTCCGTCTCTTTTACAGAAGAGATGAACGATTTATCTTTGCCTGAATCATTTATATCAATTTTATTGCCTAACCAACTTCTACCATTAGGCAGAGAACCGTATGAGGGTGGTAAAGATATCCGTAAAACTAAAATCCCCGTCGCTTAATCGGATTTTGGCGTACGGGGTAAATCAAGATGCGAGATAGTTAGCAAGTCCTGTTTAGTTCTGGACATATTCATTTACTGCTCATGTAATGATTTATAACAAACAGTTTTTAGCCATTTGAGCGAATAAAACTTGTTGTCTTAGATAAAGTAAATGTAATTTGCCTAGTTCGATTTTAAGAATTTCAATGTCTTCGATGTCATCAATAGCGTCACAAAAACAAAAGTGAGTTAATTGTTTTTCTAATGGTAAGTCTGTCATGGTTCAAATCTCCTGTTGTAATTATTCTCTTAATAGGATTATTTTGACCAAATTATGCTATGGACAAAAAAATTAACTGCTTCAACTCAATCGATTGACAAATACCGCAATTAAAGAGCAAATAACTCCTTAATTGATTGGGGTTACGGTAAAATGTGATACAAACACGATTTTTGAATCAGAATTAGCTTCTCGCTTGTCTAGACAGCAATTAATACTTATTAACAAATGTCAAGGGTTGCAACAATTCTTTGCAAGTTCTACAACTAATAATAAAGTAAGACTAATTTTGGATTCAGTTATTAGGAGAGTTTGCCTTTTGTGCTGCAACGCTTTAAGCAAGATTTAAAAAACGACTTAATTGCCGGTCTGTTGGTAGTGATTCCTTTAGCTACTACCATTTGGTTGACAATTACTATTGCTAAATGGGTAATCGATTTTCTGACTCGTGTTCCCAAGCAACTTAATCCCTTTGACGGATTAGATCCGTTACTAACTAACTTTCTTAATTTAGTAGTTGGTTTAGCTGTGCCATTGCTATGTATCTTGATTATTGGTTTGATGGCAAGAAATATAGTTGGCAGGTGGCTGTTAGATTTTGGTGAACAATTTCTACAAGCTATTCCGTTAGCAGGATCGGTCTATAAAACTCTCAAGCAGATTTTAGAAACTTTGCTGAGAGATTCTAAAACTAGGTTTCGCCGTGTCGTCTTAGTCGAATATCCTCGACGAGGAGTTTGGACAATTGGATTTGTGACAGGAAAAGTCAGTAGTCAATTGCAATCTCATTTGCACCAAAAAATGCTCAGTGTTTTTATTCCTACTACTCCCAATCCTACTTCTGGTTGGTATGCCATTGTTCCAGAAGAAGATGCAATTGATGTAACTATTTCGATTGAAGACGCTTTTAAAGTTCTCATTTCTGGTGGTATTGTTAGCCCAGAACAACCAACTACTGATGTGCCTATTGCTTTACCCAAACCTTATCAAAATCTTAGTTTAAATACTCCTTTGGCTGAGAAAAAATCAGCAGTAATACCAATAGAAGAAGAAAGTTAAGCAAGGAGTTAACAGTTATACAGTTATAATTACAAGCCGATTAATTTTAATAACCCCAAATTGATAATTTTATGCCAGCCCGTAAACAACCCCGAAGTATCTCCCGCGAATTAGCTTTATTAAGTATTGCTCAAGTCAGTACCAATCCTTCTAAATTAGAAGAAGAAGACCTTAATAGTTTAGTATTAGCAGCAGTCCGTACTTTAATTGTTGAAGTCCAAGATATTTTAGAAAATGCTTCGGCAGAAATTAAACGGGGAGATGAACGCTTACTAGAAAGTGAAACTCGCAGCAGTAATCTTAATAGTGCTAAAGCGATGGTTAGTGATGCGATGGAATTAACTAAAACAGCGATTAATCGTTTAGGAATTGCAGTAGAATTGCCCGAATTTATTCAGCTAACTAGTAAAACAGATGTTCGAGAATATGCCATTGAAATTATCTCTACAGTGTGTCAAAACCGTCAGCAAATTGAAACACAAATTGAAACTGTTTTAGTAGCATGGCAATTAAATCGTCTGCCCAAAATTGACCGCGATATTTTACGAATTGCTGTAGCTGAAATGTTATTTCTCGATGTTCCTGTTAAAGTAGCGATTAACGAAGCGGTAGAGTTAGCGAAACGCTACTCCGATGAGGAAGGTTATCGTTTTATTAACGGAGTTCTCCGCAGAGTTAGCGATCGCCTTAAGCAGGAAGCAATTCAGAAGTAATATCATTTCTCATGCATTAACAAGAGATTGAGTAAACAGTAAAAACTTATATTAAATATTTGCTACGGTTGAGAGCTGCTTTAGTGATTCTGATGAAACGCTACTAAAATACTCATTACTTCACTTAAGCTCGGACTCCTCGAGCGCTTGCGAATTTTTATTCCTTGAGTTATCAACATTGAAAACCATTGAGGCTCAAACCATTTACAAAAATCATCAAGATCGCAAAATAATTCTTCTAGACTAGACATAGGATGAGGATGCTGATTAAGTTACATATTTCAGCTTACTAGTCTCTTCCTTTTCCTATCCCGAACTCAGGTTAATTTAGGAAAAAAAATTAAACATAAAAAATTGGTGGGTGTTACCCCACCAACATCTAAATCAAACCATAATTAACGATGAGATTCGGCTAGAACTGATTGCTGTACAGGTAAGACTTTAACTTCTCCGTCATCGACAGTAACTAAAGCTTGATCGCCATCTTGAATTTGACCAGATAGAATTGCTTCTGCCAAACTATCTTCTAACAGTCTCATAATTGCTCGACGTAAGGGTCTTGCACCGTAGCTAGGATCGAATCCTTCAGTAATTACTTTCTCTTGGAAAGCTTTGGTAACTTCTAGATCGATAAAACGTTCTTGTTGCAATCTTTGCGCAATTTCTTGCAAAAGAAGATCGGCAATTTGTTGAACTTCAGGTTTGGTAAGTTGACGGAAGACAATAATTTCATCGAGACGGTTAAGGAATTCTGGACGGAAATATTGTTTGAGTTCTTCATTAACTAAAGAACGGCTCCGTTCGTATTGAGCGTCTGCTTGGTTGTCTGCGACAGCAAAACCAAGTCCTGTACCTCCTTTTTCGATTACTTTAGAACCGATGTTAGAGGTCATAATTATGATCGCATTGTTAAAATTAACTACCCTTCCTTGAGCATCGGTAAGACGACCATCATCTAAGAGTTGTAAGAGAAGATTAAAGACATCGGGATGGGCTTTTTCAATCTCATCAAACAGAACTAAACTGTAGGGTTGTCGGCGAATGGCTTCGGTGAGTTGTCCGCCTTCGTCGTAGCCAATGTAACCAGGAGGCGAACCAATTAATTTGGAAACGGTGTGAGATTCCATGAATTCGGACATATCTAGTCTAATCATGGCGTTTTCCGAACCAAACATATAAGTTGCTAAGGCTTTGGCAAGCTCGGTTTTACCTACACCAGTAGGGCCAGAGAAGATAAAACTTGCGATCGGACGATTGGGATTGCTTAAACCAGCCCTAGCCCTTCTTAAGGCGCGAGAAACGGCTCGAACTGCCTCATCTTGACCGATTACTCTTTCGTGGAGATTGGCTTCGAGATTGAGTAAAACTTCTGATTCGGTTTGGTTGATTTTATTGACTGGAATTCCTGTCCAAGAGGCAACAATGTGAGCAATTTCTGCTTCGTCTACTACAGGAGTTAAGGATTTTGGATTGATAATTGGAACGGAAGATACTTCTTCTTGGTGTCTTTGATCGCTTTGCTGAGAATGTCTTAAATGAATTCTCGAACCAGCTTCATCGATTAAGTCAATTGCTTTATCGGGTAAGAAACGGTCAGAAATATAGCGTTCCGATAAAGTGACGGCTGCTTCTAAGGCTTTCTCCGTATATTTGACTTGGTGAAATTCTTCGTAGGTTTTGCGTAAGCCTCGCATAATAGCGATCGCATCTTCTACAGAAGGTTCTCCAATCATTACTTTTTGGAAACGACGTTCTAAGGCTGCATCTCGTTCGATATGTTGACGATATTCATCAAGGGTGGTGCTACCAAGACATTGGAATTCTCCTCTAGCTAAGGCTGGTTTGAGTAAGTTAGCAGCATCCATTGCGCCTCCCATCGCTCCTGCACCGACTAGGGTATGAAGTTCATCGATTACTAGGATAATATTTCCTGCGTGACGCACTTCATCAACAATCGTTTTGAGTCGTTCTTCAAATTCGCCTCGAAACTTAGTTCCTGCCAACAATAAACCCATGTCCAAACTGATTACTTGTTTGTCTTTGATTAATTCAGGAACATCTTCGTTGACAATTCGTTGAGCTAATCCTTCTGCGATCGCAGTTTTTCCTACTCCTGGTTCTCCAACCAATACGGGATTATTTTTGGTTCTACGTCCTAAAATTTGAATAGTTCGAGCAATTTCTGCTTCTCTTCCGACTACAGGATCGAGTTTTCCTTCTTGAGCTAATTTAGTTAGGTTGACCCCAAATTCTTTTAAAGAAGGTTTGGCTGTGCTGGGACTACCAAAATTAAAGGGATTTTCTCTTTTGTTAGCTGCACTAATCGGTTCAGCTTCTGGTTCGGCTAATTTCTTCAGTAAATCGGTTCGGAGTTGATTTAATTTAATCCCCTGTTGAATTAATACTTTAGCTGCCACAGAATCAGAGTCTTTCGCGATCGCCAGTAAAATGTGTGCTGGAGTAATATTTTTACGATCTAATTGACGTGCTTCGACAAATGCCTGTTCAAAAATACTTTTAACTTTGGGCGTAAAAGGAAGATTAGCTGGACTAAAACCGCTACCTCTACCAGTATATTGTTCGATCACTTTTCTAGTTTGATTGACGTTGATTCCTTTGTCTGCTAAAACAGTTGCTGCGATCGATGTCCCCTCCCCTATCACTCCCAATAATAGATGCTCGCTACCGACAAGATTATGTCCTGTATTTTTAGCTTCTTCTTGAGCTAGAATAATGCTTTTGATTGCTTTGTCATTAAAATATTCAAACATTAGTTCTAAGATTTGTTTTTGATTAATATTTCTTTACCTATGAATACAATGTATCTTTTTTGATTGTGTGGTTACAGTGGTAAAAGCCGTAATCTAAGGGAGAACTATCACTATTAGTAATCATTTTTTCTAGGTAAAAACTACCCTTATTAGTAGATATTTGCGTAAAATTACTGACAGTTTTGTTTTAATTCAAACTGAGAGAATAAAATTTTGTAACAAGTTAGATGGACTTAGTTATAGAAAGTATTGAACCAGAGTTATTTAAGCGGATCGATGAATAAACATTTTATTTACAGAATCTAGCATCCCATTACAGTAAACACAAAAGTTAAATACAAGCTTGGGATGAGGGAGAAGTAATATTAATTTCAATTGGTTGTATGCTACTTTGATTCAGTAATTGAGTTAAAGTTTGCTTGGCTTTGTCATTAGCACGATTTAAAATGCCTTGATCGCAAGCAGCATGAACAATTTGTTTTAAAGTTTCTTGTTGAGCTTGAGTTTGTAATTGTGGCGCAAGATCTGGCCCTAAGTTTAAAAAACCTCGATTATAATCAAAAACGCGAGAACGATTAACGTCAATCTTTTGATCTAAAATTTTTGGCGGTGGTAAGTTAATTTGAATTTTATCAGAAGTGATTTTAATTTGTTCTGGGGTTAGTTGATTTAAATCTATTCCTGCTCGCACTTCACCATGAGCAATGTAAACTAATTTGGTAGTAGCTATTACCCATTCACCAATTTTGCGATCCGCAGAAGCAGGGACAACTGTTTCCATGGTATAGACTGCGGTGGTTAATTCTTGTGCTTCTTGAACTTGTTTGACGATCGCTGTAGCTAGTTCGATTCGAGGTACAATCGGCTGAGGTAATAAAAATTTTTCTACCAGACTAATTAGGCGATCGCTTTCTCGCCACCAACCAATTACAATCAAAGAAGCAATTAGGGTAAGGCTACCGCTACCAAAAAAGAAGAATTTTTTGATTGGTGAAAAGAAACTATTTGGCGATCGCACAATGGTCTAATCATTCACTATCAACTCTATAATTATCAACTATTTAATCATAAATAACCAAATATTAGTGAACGCAAAATTTAATATCCATAGGGATTTGCGTATTGATTTTGTACGCTAGACTGATTGATATTGCTAATTACAGTATTATTTTCCCCAATTGCTGTTGCGCTACCATTAGCTCTTTGAATAGTAATTTGAGTTTGAGGATTGTCCCAGGTACCGTAAGGATTACCAAATTGATTTTGGACTGCTGATTGATTAACAGTGCTAATCGCAGTATTATTTTTACCTACGGCTGTAGCACTAGCACTACCTTGTTGAGAAATTACTTGTACATTTTGCGCCTGAGCGAAATTAGGAACCAAAATTAAAGTAGCAGCAGTAAAACCGAATAATAATATTTTGTTAGACATAATTTTTAGTTTTTATCAATATTTCAACTGTTCTTTTACTAATTACGTTGAAGTAAATTAAATTATGCAGATGATTAGCTCAAACTTTGATAAACTTGAATCATCTGAAGTGCGATCGCACGCCAACTATATTGTTGTTTAGCTAGCTGACGAGCGTTTTCTCCTCTTTGTTTCCTTTCTGCATCTGATGCGATCGCTTCCCGTAAGCTGTTGGTTAATTCTGCTACATCACAAGGAGTTACCCATCCTGCTGCTACTGCTTCAATATCTTGCCATATTTGCACACCGTTAGAAATAACCACTGGCGTACCTACCGCCATCGCTTCAGCTACGGCAATGCCAAAATTTTCATAATAGGAAGGCAAGACAAATAAGTCTGCATCGATGAGTAAACCTAATTTTAAATCTCCTTGAACAAAACCTGTAATGGTAGTTCGTTCTTTTAAAGGAGAATTAGCTATTTTAGTTTTAATTTGAGCTTCGTAATCAGAGTCTTGCGGATTTCCTCCTGCTAAGACAAAATGAAAATCTAAATCTTCTGCTTGTAAATTTTCTAAAGCAGGTAAAAGCAAATCGAGTCCTTTTTTAGGATCGATGCGAGACATAAACAGAATTAATTTAGTATCATTATCTATTCCTAATTGCTTTCTTGTTGTTCCCAGTGGGGGAAAACTAGCTGGCAAATCTACCCCTAAAGGAATAACTAAATCTTTCGTAGTTGTACCAAATCTTGCGGAAACTTTGGCTTCTTCTTCACTAGTAAAATGAATCGCTGCTGCACCTGCCAAATTGGGTTTTTCCCACAACAAACCATAAATCTGTTTAAGTTGTTTTTTCTTTTGTAAATCGGCAGGATCGAGAGTACCTAAAGGACGAAGAATATAAGGTAATTTATTCCGTCGTGCAATGGTAGCTGCTGCGCTAGTAACGGGAGAAAACAAAGCATGGATATGAGCTAGATGATAATCTTGAGTATGACTAGCTAACCAACGCAACAAATCTAAGGAAAATTTATATCGCCGAAAAGGGGAACAAGGGAAATAAATAATCTCATACCCATCTTGCCAAATAGGTTTGCCAATCGGAACATCTAAAGGTGCTTGTCCATTATCTCCATTAGTATTAGTAGTAATGATGGTAACTTCAATTCCTTCGGCTGCTAAAGCTTGAGACAAGCCTTTAACCATTTGGCTAGGACCACCATAAACAGGAGAAAATGAAGGAACAATTTGGAGAATTCGCATATCTAGAGATAAAGTTAATACTTCGTCTCCAGCTTATTCAGCTATCAGTCATCAGTCATCAATTATCAATTAGCTTTTGGCTTTTGAATTTTAGCTAACAGCTAACAGCTAATAGCTTTTTTAGTTATTAGTTACCAATCAACCATCAACAATTAACAAGCCTAGTTAATTACCACAATACTTTATTGTTACTTTATAACTCAGTACTGAATCTTCATCAAAACTATACCCAATTTCCAATAGATGCACTTAAACTGAATATAGTGAATTAAAAAATTACTTATATCTAACTAACTAAACTTAATTTTTTATAAGAAATTCATTCTTCCTTAAATGTGTTTGTGGTGACTGCGATCGCTTTTCAAAAAGCGATCGCTTTTATTTTAGATTGACCAGTTATTTACATCTACCGCTAATTTTTTGCCTAGTTTGAGCAGAGGACGTAGTTGACTACGGTTCCAACGACAACCATTTTCTGTTTCAGAAAAACAATGAGGTACAATGTGCTGATGTAAGCATTTGTAATAAATTTCTTGGGCGCGGTCGAGAAATAAGCCAAGATGTAGATATTCACTAATTGCTAAGATTTGCTCGATTCTGGCTAACTCGTTTTCTATACTAGCGGGGTCGCCTTCATAAAGTATTTGCCAGAGCGATTGCATAATTAGTTGTTCAAGAATTTTTTTCGCTTCAGGAATGTTTAATTGACAACGAAAATGATTAGCTTCCGTAGCTACTGAGACTAGTTCACTTAAATGACTATCAATCGCTTGGGGTTCAGATTCTAAAGCTGCAACAATCTCTAAGCAACGATGAGATAAAGCTACTTCGGCTGCTACTTGTAGTTCTTGGGGAACAGGTAACTCTTCCCGTTGGAAAGCCAGCAAAATACTATAATTTTCCCGATAAACTTGAGTATAAAGCTGATCTAAGTGTTTTTTGGTTTGGTCAGTTAACTGTTCGATAATTCGATGTCTTTCTTCGGCAAACAAATGTTGTAAATTAAAAGAGCGATCGCTAAATAACTTATTCATGGCGACAATTGTTTGAGCAGCACTAGCTTGTTTAAAAGCTTCAAATAAGTGTTGCTTGTTTTCGCTATAAGCCAGACGACTAGCAAAAGTTTGAATGCAGCAGTGAAAATCCCAACCTCCTAAATGCAGTACGGCAAAGACAAAATGATGGCTTTCCCTAGTAATTTCAGAAGTCAAACGAACTTGTCCCACTGCTAAAGTAAGCGCACCCATCTGCTGTTTTTGGTAGTCAAGTTGTTCAACTGCATAGCAGTACATTTGTTCGAGATTAGTATAAGTATTAAAGAGGCTGCTAATGGCATAGTGAGCAGCGACTTGTTGAAAACTAATCTGCGCAGAAACAACTAATTGACGGTAAACTTCCGCTCCGTTACCAAATAGTTCGACATTACTGGGTGCTTCAGCTAAACGATTTAAAAAGTCTAATTTCCAATAAACTCCGGCTACTTCTCCAGCTAATTCGATGGCACGAGCAGCATAACGCAGAATTTGAACTCCTTCAGGACGAGAAATCTCTTCAAAAAACCAACCGCAGCTAGTGTACATTAACAACGCATGACGCTGCATTTCTAATAATCTTAAAGCATCAATTTTCTCTTCAGGGCTGAGTTGACGACATTGATGAGTATTAAAAAATCGCTCCACATTTTCGTAACTGCGGTCGCTAATAACTTGGATATAATGATCTCTAGTTTCCCAAGGATCGCAAAAATATTTACTGCCTAACTCTTCATAAACTTCAATCAAGCGATCGCGTAACCAGTCTAAAGTAGTTCGTAAAGGTTTGCGCCATTTTTGGTGCCAGACACCACCACCACCACAACCACAATCATCTTGCCATCTGTCGACTCCGTGGGAACAACTCCAAGCGGTTACTGGTTTGAGGATTACTTCCCAGGTAGGAGGACTAATACTGAGATAATGGGCGTAATTGGTAAGATTCCAGCCTCTATTTTTAAATTCTTTGGTAAAAACATAAGCCAGACACTTTTCTGTTCCGCCTTTATGATGACCAAAAGTTTCTCCATCCGTAGCCACATTAATGAGTTGAGCAGGACGACGATCCCCTTTAATGGCTTGACCTAATCTTGCCACAAAGCGATCGCCATTGGTTAAAATATCGCTAAAACCCATATCTCTGGAGATTGGGCCATCATAAAAGAAAATATCAATATCACGACCATCTTCTAAGGTGCAGCGATAGGGACGAGTAGGATCGATCTGAGCACCGCCGACTTCATGCCATTCTGGATTACGATTGTCTTTAGTAGGCAAAGGACGACAGCGTTCGGCTTGAGAAGGAGCAAGGATAATAAAACGAATTCCTTCATCAACTAATACTTTCAAAGTCGGATAGTCTACAGCAGTTTCTGCCAACCACATTCCTTCTGGTTCTCGCTGAAAACGAGAACGAAAATCAGCTATTCCCCAACGAATTTGAGTATACTTATCCCTTTCATTAGCCAAAGGCAGAATAATATGATTATAAACTTGCGCGATCGCATTACCATGACCATTTAATCGTTCACAACTGATTCGATCTGCTTCAAGAATACGCTGATACACTTCAAAATCGTATTTTTCTAACCAAGACATCAAAGTTGGTCCAATATTGAAGCTAAGATATTCAAAGTTATTAACGATCCCAATTACTTCGCCACCATCATTTAAAATTCTCGCAAAGGCATTCGGACGATAACATTCATAATAAATGCGTTCATTCCAATCATGATAAGGATAAGCACTGGGTTGCCGTTCAATCGTATCTAAATAAGGATTTTCTCTTGGCGGTTGATAAAAATGACCGTGAACGGTAACGTAAACTCCACTAGCAGTTTTGCGTGGATTTGCTTTAGCTGTTTCAATGTTATGAGAAACTTTAGTAGCAGTCTTCTGAGTAGCAGAAACCATAGTTATCAATGCTTAAAACTTGACTTAATTTAGCTGAAAAGGAAAAGACACGAAATGAAGCGAGCTTTTCCCCTTTATTTAAGCTTAGTTTCTCGCAATCTGTATAGTCGTTGCAGTAATTTAATCAGATATTAACGACAGTAAAAATATCCACATCTTTTAGGGGTAACTTAATCAAGTTAAATTTATCTCTTATCTCGACGATCCCCTCCAACTATTGGGATTAAATTTTTTAAAAACAATTGCCAACAATTCATGGGAAAGAGCGAATTATTGGTCAACTATGAATTTAAAATTTTAGATTTTTTTAAGACAGGTTTTAAAAAGTTAAAGTTTTGTAAATTAAAACTCAATTTTTGTTATATAAATACAAATACCTAAGAAGATATCAACCTCAAACTCAAGGTCGTAATAGTTTTAAACTATTATTAACAAAGTCTATTTAATAATTTTTAGTTTTAAACTTTAATTTCAATGGTAGATAGTAACCACTCACCAAATAATGAAGATGAAATAAAAGCTCAAGCAAGAGATAATACTTCAAACCATTTGAATAACTCAAATTTAGAGTTACTAAAACTTCAATTACAAGAAGAACAGTTAAAAAATCAGCAGCTAACTTCTACTCTACTCGCTACTCAACAAAAGTTATCTCAATTAGAAACTGAATTTGAACAAAGACTAGAAACTCAACTCAATCAAAAAGTATTTGAATTAGAGCTTTGCTACGATCTTTCGCGACAAATTGGCTCTACTTTAAACTACGAAGATTTATTTCGCTCAATGTTAAAACATTTGCATACTGTTGTTCCTTGCGATGTGACGGGAGGAATTCTACTCGAACCAAAAATATGCGAACTGTTTCTTAATGCTAACCGTCCTCTTTCTACTACTGCTCAATTAGAGATTCAGCAACGACTTTTAGAGAGTATGGTTAAAGTAAATGGATTAGATCTACTTAACCTACCTCTTTGTTTACACAATCTTAACAATCAAATTCAATCGTCTTCTCAACTAAAAATTCAGCAAATTGGCTCTCATTTTTTTGTTCCCATTATTGCCAATTCTCCAGAAGAAAAACAGATTATCGGACTATTATTTGTAGGGACGGAAAAAGCCAAACAATTTACTGAAGAACATATCCGAATTTTATATAAAATTGCGAATCAAGCCTCTACTTATGTCCAACAATTACAAATGTTATTAGAAGGAGAAAAAAATCGTTTAGAAAATAATCGGATTCGGCAAGCTTTAGCGAGAGAAAAAGAACTTCATGAATTAAAAACTCGTATTGTCCGCACCATTTCCCATGAATACCGTACTCCTTTAACAATTATTTCTTTAGCAGTTGATTTACTCCATAGTCAAGACGGTAAACTCAATCAAGAGCAGAAAGAAGCTTGTTTTCGTAAAATTCGTATGGCTACTGAACACATGACTAATTTAGTTGATGATGTTTTATTAGTTAATCAAGTTGAATCAGAAGAAGTAGTCTTTACACCTAGTAAAATTAATCTGGTTCAACTCTGCCAAGAATTAGTTAACAAATTTCTGGTGATTTCTCCTCAAAAACATGAAATTTTATTTGATTATCAAGGCGAACAAAATAACATATATTTAGATGAAAATATTGTTAAACAAATTCTGAAAAATTTACTTTCTAATGCTATGAAATATTCGCCAGAAGGTGGTGTAATTAATTTAAATGTAAAATGCTCTCTTGAGCGAGTTGTTTTTCAAGTACGCGATCGCGGTATTGGTATTCCACCAGAAGATCGGAGTTCTTTATTTGAATGTTTTCATCGTGCTGCTAATGTCGGTACTTTACCTGGTACTGGTTTAGGATTAGCGATTGTGAAAAAATATGTGGAAATTCATCAAGGAGATATCTGTTTTGAATCGGAATTAAATGTAGGTACAACTTTTACAATTACCTTACCGATTACTGAGCCAAATTCATAATTGTTATTCAAAAAAATCTAATTAATTATTGAATTTATTTTCTTGTTGTTTTAACAAAGTATTAGCAATTTGATACCAAGTTTCTCGATACTGGCGATGTTCTAATTGCTCGGTTAATTGCACATTTTTTAATTGAGGATAACGACGATAAAATTCTTGGTCTACTTGTCCATAAAAATTGCCAGCATCTAGTTGTAATGCTTGAAGACGTTCGTAGATGTCTTTTTGTAGATTGCTTTCTTGTTTACTTAGAGAACTATTAGTTAAAGCATGAAAACCATTGGGAGTAGAAAGCAAATTTTTGATCAAAGTAAAGGTTAAAATTCCCGGTAAAATAATTACTCCTGTAGCAAGTAATCCTAATTTACTAAAATGGGATACTTTATTTACTTCGGGAGGTGGTTGGGTAATCTGACGAGAAACAGTAAGTGCTTGAGTTTTTAGCCGAGAAATATTAGTATTAACCTGAGACGCAATTTTACTAAGAGGACGATTAGGATTAGTTTGCGTTTCAGGATTTCCAGGTGCAACTATTAAAGTACGTATTTTTGAAACAAAATTACTCACAATTGAAATTTGATTAGCTTCTAGTGCTTTAATAACTTGTCTAGCAGATTGATAGCGATCGCGAGGATGATAAGCCAGCATTTTTTCTAATATTTTACTCAAATGAGAACTGAGCTTAACTTCTGATTGCCAACGCCAAACCCCCTGATGCATATCGTATAGATCATGGGGTTGTTTAGCGGTTAATAATACTACAATTGTAACAGCTAAAGAATAAAGATCGCTACTAGGGAAGGCTTGTCCACTCCGCATTTGTTCTTCAGGAGCGTAGCCTTTTTTGCCAATTAAAGTAATCGATTGTCCTGTAGATTTAGACACAGCATTAGCTGCTACTTTAACACAACCAAAATCAATTAAGACTGGCTTATCATCTTTCTCTCTAAAAAGTAAATTATCAGGAGAAATATCACGATGAATTAAATTTTCTGAGTGAATATATTCCAATACAGGTAACAATTCTTTGAGTAATTGAATGACTTCTACTTCACTAAATTTGCCTGTACGTTGTAGTAAATCCCAGTAACTATCTCCCTCAATATATTCTTGAACTAAAAACAAAGACTCTTTGCCATTAATTTTGGTTCTTAATAAGGCTTCAAATCTGGGAATTTGTTCGTGTTTTAGTTGATAAAGAATACCCGCTTCTCGTTCAAATAATTCTTCCGCTTTGCGTAAATCGCGCTCGTTTTCTACTTGAGGCGCAAATTCCTTGAGGACACATTTTTCTCGGTAGCGTTGGGTGTCTTCTGCCAGATAAGTCCGCCCAAAACCGCCTCTTCCTATCTCTCTAATAATTTTATAGCGGTCATTGAGAATTGTTCCATCTCGAAGTAAAGCCGAAGAACGAGCCATATCTAGCCTAGACCATACAAAATGACAAGGCTATTGTAGCAAGCTAATTTTGTCATTGGTTACTACTTATTAGTCATTTGTAATGAACAGTTTCAACAAATGTGCCTATTGCAACTTAATCTCATTATTGTTGACATAAATTACTAATAAGCGGTATATTATTTTTCAGTGTTCTCCTCTCAAGGAATCGGCAGGCGGGATCGCGAGTCATCAAAGAAGCGACTCCCCTGTTTTTTTTTAGCGGTAAACTAGACTAAATATTCAGGAATTTTTCAATAAGTTTATTTAAAATATGAACGCGATCAGCATAGCTAAGACAAAAGTTGATTATGATGTGATAGTAATTGGCTCTGGGATTGGTGGCTTAGTTACCGCTACTCAATTAGCTGCTAAAGGAGCAAAAGTATTAGTCTTAGAACGTTACCTAATTCCAGGAGGGAGTGCTGGCTATTTTGAGAGAGAAGGTTATCGCTTCGATGTCGGTGCTTCAATGATTTTTGGTTTTGGGACAGAGGGTACTACTAATTTATTGACTCGCGCCTTAGCAGCAGTAGGGATGAAGATTGAAACCATTCCCGATCCAGTTCAAATTCATTATCATCTTCCTAATGGATTAGAATTAAAAGTTCATCGTAATTATGAGAAATTTTTGCAAGAACTGATTGCAATTTTTCCCCATGAAGCCCAAGGAATTCGCCGTTTTTATGATGAATGCTGGCAAGTCTTCAACTGTCTCAATACAATGGATTTGCTTTCCTTAGAAGAACCTCGTTATTTAACGCGAGTATTTTTTCAACACCCCTTTGCCTGTTTAGGATTAGTTAAATATTTACCTCAAAATGCAGGAGATATTGCTCGTCGTTACATCAAAGATTCGCGACTACTAAAATTTATTGATATGGAATGTTACTGTTGGTCGGTTATGCCAGCTTCCCACACGCCGATGATCAATGCAGGAATGGTATTTTCCGACAGACATTATGGTGGCATTAACTATCCTAAAGGTGGAGTAGGACAAATCGCCCAAAAATTAGTTGAAGGGTTAGAAAAAGCAGGGGGAGAAATTCAATACAAAGCCAGAGTAACCAAAATTTTAGTAGAAAACGGTAAAACAGTGGGAGTTCAACTAGCCAACGGAAAAGAGTATCGCGCCCACCGAATAGTTTCCAATGCCACTCGCTGGGATACCTTTGAAAAACTTTTGCCTCCAGAACAAATGCCCGCCTCAGAAAAACGATGGCAACAACGATATCAAAAATCTCCCAGTTTCCTTAGTTTACACTTAGGAGTTAAAGCAGAAGTTTTACCACCCCAAACCGAATGTCATCATATTGTTTTAGAAGACTGGGAAAAGATGGAAACTGCTGAAGGAACTATTTTTGTCTCCATTCCTACTCTACTCGATCCTACTCTTGCCCCAGAAGGACATCATATTATTCATACCTTTACCCCTAGTTGGCTTGAAGATTGGCAAGGCTTATCTCCTCAAGAATATGAAGAGAAAAAAGAAACCGCAGCAGCAAACTTAATCCATCGTCTCGAAGTAATTTTTCCTGGACTAGCAGCAGGGTTAGATTATCAAGAAGTAGGAACTCCTCGTACCCATCGGCGTTTTTTAGGCAGAGATGAAGGTACTTACGGCCCGATCCCTAGTCGCAAGTTAGCTGGTTTATTAGGAATGCCTTTTAATCGTACTGCTATTCCTGGTTTATATTGTGTTGGCGATAGTACTTTTCCTGGTCAAGGTTTAAATGCAGTGGCTTTTTCGGGTTTTGCTTGTGGTCATCGAGTGGCAGTAGATTTGGGTTTATAACTACAGCTTATCAATAAGCAAGGCACTGCCTTGCCCCTACGAGGTAACTGATAACTGATAACTGAAAGTTCCACAGTCTCAATAAACTGGTGCTATAAAGAAGTAGGCAATTAGCAAGATAACTATTAGCTCGATTATTATTATTAAACATTCAAGACAAGAGATTGTTCTGATTTTTGTTTATGTCTACTATTGAAGAATTAAAGCCTGTTGGCAGAGGCGATGTAATTATTTATATGCCTTACTATTCAAAAAATAAACACGATTCATTACCTGTTGCTATTTCTTTATATCGTCAGGGTTCTTTAGAAGGACAGCGTGTGATTGAAGGAGGAGATGATATTCCTTTTGTGGCTAGTTGGTATGTATCTAAATTGCCTTCGGAATTGACTCGTTGCCGTTTACAGTTTGATGGACAAGCAGATTTGAGCTATGAAGTAACATTGTCTAACTCAGAGTTTATTGATTACTTAATTGATGTCATCATAAATTTTAAACGCTCTCACTTGACCGATTTTCCCAGCGAGTTTTATCGAAAATTACTACGCTTAGATCAGTGAGAATCAAATAATTGTTTATCTAAGGAGTGGGGAAGTGGCAAAATCTGCCAAGTATTTATTAATCGGCTCAACAGAAGAATATAGCGGTAAATCAGCAACTATTCTCGGTTTAACTCATCAATTAAAGAAACAAGGAATTAGTGTTGCTTATGCGAAACCCTTGGGAACTTATTCTAATGATGATTCTGAAGAACTATTTGAAGAAGATGTCGATTTTTTAACTAGTACTCTAGGATTATCTGCTAGTCGAGTGCGATCGCCTTTGTTATATTTAGACGAAGAGACAATTAATAATCGTCTTCAAGGCAAGAATCAAACTAATTACACTGAAGCTTTACAAAATTATCTGGCGGAAATAGAAGGGGATTTAGTTCTACTTGAAGGACCTGGGAATCTGTGGCAAGGAAGTTTGTTTAATCTTTCCGTAGCAGAAATTGCTGAAGGAATTGATGCCTCAATTTTATTAGTGGCGCGTTATGATTCGCTATTGCTTACAGCTAGTTTATTAGGCGCGAAAAAGTTTTTGGGCGATCGTTTAATTGGGGTGGTGATCAACGATGTGGCACCACAAGATTTGGAGAAAGTTCAAACCGTAGTGAAACCCTATTTAGAACATCAAGATATTCCTGTTTTAGGAATTTTACCCAAAGAAAGCCTACTTCATAGTGTTAGTGTCCGCAACTTAGCCAAGCGACTTAAAGCCCAAGTTCTTTGTCGTCCAGACCGCTTAGATTTGATGGTAGAAAGTCTAAGTATTGGGGCAATGAATGTTAATTCTGCTTTAGAATATTTCCGTCAACGGGAAAATATGGCGGTTGTGACAGGAAGCGATCGCACAGAATTGCAACTAGCTGCTTTAGAAACTTCTACTCACTGTCTGGTTTTGACTGGTCATATTCCTCCTCAACCGTTAATTCTCAGTCGTGCTGAAGATTTAGAAATTCCTGTTTTATCAGTTAATCTTGATACTTTAACTACTGTAGAAATTATCGACCGCGCTTTTGGCAAAGTTCCTATTCACGAACCGATTAAAGTTCAATGTATTCAAGAGTTAATGAATCAATACTTTGAGATTGATAGGTTAATGAATTTTCTGGGTTTAGAATCAGCAGTCACTGTATAAAAATAAAATTTGGTATTGAAAATTTAAAGTTTAGCCAGATTGGGTCATTAGTTATAGTACAAATGACCGTTGAACGGCGGAGCCTGCTGCCACTCAATATCGTTTCACATTCTCTTACTCTAACAATGAGATAATTTGAGAATGTGGATAAATTCGCTACCAAATAGATAACAACAAGTTATGCAAACTCTGGATAACCCTAATCTTACTGCTAATAACTCACCAGCTTTTGATACTACTATTCATCGTCGTAAAACTCGTCCTGTTCAAGTAGGTAACGTGACCATTGGTGGTGGCTATCCTGTAGTCGTGCAATCAATGATTAACGAGGATACGCTGGATATTGATGGTTCTGTAGCTGCAATTCGCCGTCTTCATGAGATTGGATGCGAAATTGTCCGCGTGACAGTTCCTAGTATGGCGCACGCCAAAGCTTTAGCAGAAATCAAACAAAAACTAGCCGAAACCTATCAACCAGTTCCCCTTGTCGCTGATGTGCATCATAATGGCATGAAAATTGCCTTAGAAGTTGCCAAACACGTTGATAAAGTTAGGATTAATCCAGGCTTATACGTCTTTGAAAAACCTACAGGCGATCGCAGTGAATACACTCAAGCAGAATTTGATGAAATTGGGGCAAAAATCCGCGAAACTCTAGAGCCTTTAGTTATTTCTTTAAGAGATCAAGGCAAAGCAATGCGGATTGGAGTTAATCATGGTTCTTTATCCGAAAGGATGCTGTTTACCTATGGTGATACTCCTGAAGGAATGGTCGAATCTGCCCTAGAATTTATTAAAATTTGTGAATCTTTAGATTTTTATAATATAGTTATTTCTCTTAAAGCTTCTCGCGTCCCTGTCATGCTTGCTGCCTATCGTCTGATGGTCAAACGGATGGATGAGTTGGGCATGGACTATCCTTTACATCTAGGAGTAACCGAAGCAGGGGATGGAGAATATGGCAGAATTAAATCAACTGCGGGAATTGGAACTTTATTAGCTGAAGGTATTGGCGATACTATTCGGGTATCTCTCACCGAAGCACCAGAAAAAGAAATTCCCGTTTGCTATAGTATTCTGCAAGCTTTGGGATTACGCAAGACGATGGTAGAGTACGTTGCTTGTCCTTCCTGTGGTCGTACTCTATTTAATTTGGAAGAAGTACTGCATAAAGTTCGCGAAGCAACTAAACACTTAACTGGTTTAGATATCGCCGTGATGGGTTGTATTGTTAATGGCCCTGGCGAAATGGCAGATGCAGACTATGGTTATGTAGGTAAACAATCTGGTTATATTGCTTTGTATCGCGGTAGAGAGGAAATTAAACGAGTACCAGAAGATCGAGGTGTGGAAGAGTTGATTAATCTGATCAAAACTGATGGTCGTTGGGTCGATCCTTAGTTGATAATCTTTTAAAAAGATTGTTTGTCAGGGTTTGGTTTTACCAAGCCCTTTATAGTATTGAAACTAAGTCAGATAATTTGTTACTTTCTACTTAAGAACTTCAATTTTTTATTGAATTATTTATTTAAATTGTCTGTGATTTTAGTTAATTTGCGATCGCGTCTGTAGTTACCAATAATATTATGTATGTCAAATAGTTTGTACGACCAAGATTATTATCTCTGGATAGAAGATTTACTGAATAAAATCCAGGAAAAAAGATGGGACGAAATGGACTGGGATAACTTGTGGGAAGAAATAGATGATATGGGGAAATCTCAAAAACAGAGACTAACCAGTAATTTACGAATTTTATTAATGCACTTGCTTAAATGGGAATTTCAACCACAAAAAAGAAGTAATAGTTGGAAATACACTATTATCGAACATCGTCGTCGCATTTTAGAACAATTAGAATACAGTCCCAGTTTAAAAAACTATTTAAACTCGAACTTTGAAGCAACTTATCAAAAAGCTCGCAAAGATGCATCATTAGAAACTAATTTATCTTTGAACACATTTCCCAATCAGTGTCCATATACAATTGATGTTGTTTTAGATGAAAATTGGTTTTTAGAATAAAAAAATCGAGCTATCTATTCATAATGCGTCCAAAGAGTGATAATTTTCACTGTCTTTTGCTCTTCTATGATCTCGTAAACTAAGCGATGTTGGATATTGATGCGTCGAGAATATAACCAATTAAGATGCCAGTCAGCTTTTCAAAAGGAGGCGTATAGGGATTCTGCTGTAAAATTTTGATTAATTTCTCTGCTTTATTTTTCAAATTAGATGCTTTAATTTTCTTTGCATCTTTAACAGCTTGCTTGGTTAAAACTATTTTCCAACTCACCAATCAACTTCTTCTAAAGGAATACATTCTTCTAAAGGAGTATTTTTTCCCTCAATTAAAGACTCTTTTAACCCTTTTACTTGAGATAAATAAAGAGTTTCTTGAATAGCACGCCAATCTGCTTCAGATACCAAAACTGCATTATTTCTTTTCCCCGTGATTAACACTGGTTCATTAGTTTCTGCGGTTTCATCTACCAACTTAAATAAATTAGCTCTGGCTTGAGTAATATAAAAGGATTTCATAATTTAACCAGCAATAACTCTAAACATATTGTACGTTATTCCGTACACAATCGCTAAAGCGATCGCAAAATCAAACAGCTACAAAAAGATTAATTGATCTGTGTTTATCTACAGACATTATTTATTACTGCAATTCCTTTTTAACTAAATCAAAACTAAATTTTTCAATACAATAAAAGCCGATTTAAATCGATAGAAATTTGAGGCAAAGCTAAAGGTGAAACTGTTCCAACTTTATACTCGACAATTTGATTATAATTACTATCTTGAGGTAGAGTATGAACTATCAGCTTGTTATTTCTTAAATCGATTACCCAATATTCAGGAATACCATTACGTGCATAAATAATAGTTTTTTGTGCCAAATCTTTAGTTAATGTCTCGTTAGACACCTCAATCAACCAATAAATATCCTCTGCATAAGGATGATGTTGAGCATAGATACTATGAGGTAAACGAACAATCGCAATATCTGGTTCGGGTTCGGAATTATCTAAAGTGATGGGATGAGCATCCCTAATGTAGGCTTTACCTTCCAATAATTTTCTAAGATAGTCACTCACAGACTGTTGAGTATAACTATGAGGTATTCCTTCTGGACTCATCTCAATGATTTCCCCTTCTAATAATTCAACTCTCTGCCCCGCTAAAACTCCTGAATTTACTAAATCGTGCCATTCTTCAATTGACCATTTATAAGTAGTTAAAGTCATTTTTTTAATTCATAATCAAGAAGCTGTGTAAAACCAGCCTGTTTTCATCATAAGTAATTATTTTAATTCTCTATAATGCTGTAATATTTTGAGAAATGCGATCGCATAGTACTGATTAAGAGAGTTTTAATTTAAAATAGTCTATGCTAAAAATTAAGAGAAAGTAGATTATTCACTTTGAGAATTTATATCTGATATGGTTGGAACTGGTTTAGGATTGTAACCGATTCCTTTAATTTTTTCTGATATCGATATTGGTAAAATAGAAGGTGAAATATTTTGCAATAACTTTAATTGCTTTGACAATTTCAATGCAATTTCTTGAGGATTTTTATATGGAATTATACCCAAATCCTGAAGATTTTTACGAAGTTGCTCTCTATTATTTAAATCCTCTACCCATGAATCAATATTGAAAGTTTCTCTTTTGGTTTGATTAATATCATTATAAATATCATAAATAATTGTAGAGATTTGATTTTGTTTTTCTTCTTCTAATCTAATTTCTTCTGCTTCTTCAATTGTTTCTGGCTGTTTTGAAAGTTGTAGAAATTCTTCGGCATATTTTAAAAAGCGATCGCCCGTATACATATAAAATTTTACCTTTGCTTCTGAAAACATTTCTTGAATTAATTCTGGTCTAGGACTAATAGTTTTTCCCTGATATTCCAACCACCAATCCTCTTTATTGTCATCAGTAATAAAAATTAAAGGTTTTTTGACTGATTTAGCATACTCAATTAATTCAAACCAGATTAAAACATCGCCATACTTTTCTTGATTATCTTTTTTTGCATCTTTATATCCTGGTGGTTGTTTTTTGGCATAGCGAGAATCAGCTTGCTTGTAAAGCTCTGTTAATTCTTTATTAGAATAAGGTTTTCCTACTCTATTTTCGTTAAATAATTCATCTGATTTTTCTCTATATTTGTCATCATTGATTAAATCTGGATATTGAGATTTAGCATTTTCTAAAATCTTTTTTACTTTTTTATATGCTCTATCAATAGTTTTTATATTCGCTCTATTTCGACAAAATCACTAAAAGAATGACGCTTGCTATATGAATTTAATTGTTTCTTTAACTCAGCAAAGTTATTATCTAATTTATTTGAAATTTCCTTATAAGGTTCGAGTTGTTGTGAAATTACATCGAGACGTTTTTTTTGATATTCATAAGCAACTTGGTAAGGAATCCAAATACGATCTTGCAATTTATCAAGAATTTCAAATAATCTTTCTCTAGCTTGGGAACTGTAGCGATATACATTTAACAAAATATTAGTATCAAAACAAAAAATACCTTCTTGCCATAATTCCTGAAACTCATCTTCTGTAGGTTTATAGTAGCCAGGAAATAAATTTCGCATATCTAGTTTAAGAAGATCAAAAAAGTAGAGAATTCATCTAGTATAACTACCACATTAAATGAAGCGCAAGAAATTAGCGTAACGCACACAATCAATACAACTAAATGTTACTTCTACTTATGATTTCTCTTTAATTCTCTCTGTGTCTCTGCGTAAGAAAAAATTTTTCTCTTGACATGGTATTATATTCATAATGGGGAAGGTGTGGCTATCAAGCCTTTTCTCATTATTAGTAATTGCTTCAATTCTCGCCAACTCCAATAGGATAACGCTGCAAAACCTGCTTTAAATACTTTCCTGTATAAGAATTTTTGTTCTCTGCTACCTCTTCAGGAGTACCAACTGCAATAATTTCTCCTCCCTTATCTCCACCTTCAGGCCCTAAATCGATAATCCAGTCGGCACAACGAATCACATCTAAATTGTGTTCGATCACGATCAAAGAATTACCCTTATCTACTAATCTCTGCAAGACGTTTAATAAATGATGAACATCATAAAAAGATAAACCTGTAGTTGGTTCATCTATTAAATAAAGAGTTTTTCCTGTGGCACGACGAGACAATTCCGAGGCTAGTTTAACCCGTTGTGCTTCACCACCAGATAAAGTGGGTGCAGGTTGTCCTAATTTAATGTAACCCAAACCAACATCAACTAAAGTTTGTAAACGACCTGCTGCGCGAGGAATATTTTGAAAGACATCGGCAGCTTCTTCGACATTCATATCTAAGACATCAGCAATGGAA
Organism: Stanieria sp. NIES-3757; assembly: GCA_002355455.1. Taxonomy (NCBI): domain Bacteria; kingdom Bacillati; phylum Cyanobacteriota; class Cyanophyceae; order Pleurocapsales; family Dermocarpellaceae; genus Stanieria; species Stanieria sp. NIES-3757. Next base: position 5,099,389 of record AP017375.1, on the reverse strand, counting down.
TAACCCTTGTATTTAACTTGGAGAGTTTCGCGGTTGTATCTCGCACCTTTACAGACATCGCATTGGACATAAACGTCTGGGAGAAAGTTCATTTCGATCACATTGACACCTTGCCCTCCGCAAGCTTCACAACGTCCGCCTTTGACATTGAAAGAAAACCTACCTTGTTTGTATCCTCTTGCTTTGGCTTCGATAGTTTCGGCAAAAATTGCCCGAATTGAATCGAATATTCCTGTATAGGTAGCAGGGTTGGAACGAGGGGTTCTCCCAATGGGAGATTGATCGATTACGATTACTTTATCAATAGAATTGAGTCCTTTGATCGCACCTAAGTTATTGGGAAAGGGTTTTTTACGAGTAAGATGATGTTGTAAGGCAGGATATAAAAGTTCATTAACTAGGGTAGATTTTCCCGAACCAGAAACACCAGTAATACAGACAAATTTTCCAAGAGGAATTTCAAGATCGATATCTTTAAGATTATTTTGCTGGCAGTTTTTTAACAGGAGAGAAACTTGTTTTCCTTCTCTTCGTTGGGGTGGAGTTTCGATAGTTTTTCTGTGGGATAAATAAGCACCTGTGAGAGATTTTTCAGATTGCAGTAAATCTTGTAGATTTCCTTGAACAACTATTTCTCCTCCATGTACTCCTGCTAAGGGTCCGATATCAACTAAATGATCCGCATTTTTGATCGTGTCTTCGTCATGTTCGACTACGATTAACGTGTTACCTAAATCTCTCAGTTTTTTGAGAGTATTTAATAAGCGATCATTGTCTCGTTGATGCAAACCAATACTGGGTTCGTCTAAAACATATAAAACTCCTGTTAAACCCGAACCAATTTGAGTTGCTAACCGAATTCTTTGTGCTTCTCCTCCCGATAAAGTCATCGCAGCGCGGTCAAGAGTGAGATAATCTAAACCAACATCAAGTAAAAATTGTAAACGAGCTTTGATTTCTTTGAGAGCTAATTCTCCAATTAAAGCTTGACGAGTAGTAAGCTGTAAATGATTGACTCTCTCTAAACAGTCGCGGATCGGAACACTAACTAAATCGTTGATGCGATACTGTCCTAAACTAACTGCTAAAGATTCGGGTTTGAGACGTTTACCATGACAGACTTCGCAAGGTTGATTGATTAAATACTGTTCTAGTTTCTGTTTGATCGCATCGGAATTAGTTTCTTGATAGTTCCTCTCCAACATTTTAACGATGCCAGCATAATGACGAAAATGTCCATCTCCCTTACCATTACTAGAATCAGAATAAAAGAAAATTGGTTCGTCACTGCCATGAAGTAAGACTTGTTGTTGTTGTTTAGTTAATTTTTGCCAAGGAGTTTGAATATCGAAACCATAAGCTTGTCCGACACTGTAGAGTAAAGAAAGATAATAGGTATTGTCTTTATCCGACCAAGGAGCGATCGCACTATATACTGGTTGTTGAGCATCAGGTACAATTAGTTCTGGTGCAAAGGTTCTTAAGCTACCAATGCCATGACAATGGGGACAAGCACCATAAGGAGAATTGAAGGAAAATAATCTGGGGGATAACTCTTCAATTACACCCCCATGTTCTGGACAAGCAAAGTTTTCAGAAAATACTATTTCTTCGGGTAAATCTGGTTCGGCATGATGTCCATTTTGGGAATTATTGGTCTGAGAATCAAAGGTTCGATCCGATGTATTATTTAATACCTCTATTAGGGCAATGCCCGAGGAAAGACGGAGACAAGTAGCAAGTGAATCGGCTAAACGCTCTTGAATATTAGTTTTTTTAATTAAACGATCAACAACAACTTCGATATTATGAGTATAATTTTTATCCAACTCAATATTGTCTACTAGTTCCCTGATCTCAGAATCGACGCGAATCCTGACAAAACCTTGGGCTGCTAAACTAGATAGAAGTTGTTTGTGAGTACCCTTTTTGCCTCGGACTACAGGTGCAAGAATAAGAAACTTTGTACCATCGGGAAGAGACATCACGCGATCGCACATTTCATCAATAGTCTGAGGAGTAATAGAGCGATCGCAATGGGGACAATGGGGTTCACCTGCACGACCGAACAGAAGTCTTAAATAGTCATAAATTTCGGTAACTGTTCCTACTGTGGAACGAGGATTATGGGAAGTAGATTTTTGATCGATGGAAATAGCAGGACTTAACCCTTCGATCGCATCGACATCTGGTTTATCTAATTGTCCCAGAAACTGACGAGCATAAGCACTAAGAGATTCTACATATCTTCTTTGTCCCTCGGCAAAAATAGTATCGAAAGCGAGGGAAGATTTTCCTGAACCAGATACACCAGTGAATACAATTAATTGATTACGAGGCAATTCAAGACTAATATTTTTCAGATTGTGTTGTCTAGCACCTTTGATGCGAATTGTGTCTTGGGTGTTGGCAGAGTCTGGCATGGATGGAGGAGATAAACAAACATAAATGATTGTAGCGATTTATTAGATATAGCGGTTCTTTCTAATTATGAGATACCGTCACTGATGACTGGTATAGAGACGGAACATGTTCCGTCTCTACATATTTGAAAAACGTTATAAAGATTGTAAGGCATCACTTTAACTCATGTAAAAAATGAAGTGAGCATAATTGTTCTTTTTTTGTCAAATCAAATCAACATTTTTATGTTTTTAGATAGTTTTAATCGAGATAATTATTGGCTAAAAAATGCTCATCTTCCTAGCTATTTTCTGAAAGATAGTCATGTTGCTTCTGAGCAAGAGCAGTTAGTTTTAATAGATTTAGAAATAGAGAATGGTAAAATTAAACAAATTATTACTGCTCAACAAGAGAATAGTTTAAATAATAGTATTAATTTAACTAAAAGTATTATTTTGCCTTGTTTGATCGATTGCCATACTCATTTAGATAAAGGGCATATTTGGCAACGTTCTCCTAATCTAGATAGAACATTTGATAATGCTTTAGATATTGCTATTAAAGATGCTGAAAAATATTGGCAAGCTGAAGATGTTTATCGACGGATGGAATTTGGAATTAAATGTAGTTATGCCCATGGAACAATTGCGCTCCGTACTCATATCGATTCCTATGGTGAACAAGCAGAAATTAGTCTCAGTATTTTTAAACAATTACAACAAAAATGGCAAGATAAAATCACTTTGCAAGCAGTTAGTTTAGTTAGTTTAGATTACTATCAAACTGAGGCAGGAGTTGCTTTAGCAGATAAAATTGCAGCAATTGACGGGATTTTAGGAGGGGTTGCTTTTATGAATCCCGAATTAGACTCTCAACTAGATACTGTATTTACCTTAGCCAAAGAACGAAACTTAGATTTAGATTTCCATGCCGATGAAAACAATGATCCAAATTCAATTTGTTTACAAAAAATAGCCGAGGCAGCAATTCGTAATCAGTTTAAGGGCAAAATTATCTGCGGTCATTGTTGCAGTTTAGCAGTCCAATCAGAAGAAGTGGGTACTAAAGCGATCGCTTTAGTTAAACAAGCAAATCTTGGTGTAGTTAGTCTACCGATGTGTAACTTGTATCTACAGGATAGGAAACCAGGAACAACTCCTTTTTGGCGAGGAGTAACTAAAGTTCATGAACTCAAACAGGCTGATATTCCTGTAGCTTTTGCCAGTGATAACTGTCGCGATCCTTTTTATGGATTTGGCGATCATGATGTTTTAGAAGTATTCAATCAATCAGTCAGAATTGCCCATCTCGATACACCTTATAGTGATTGGATTGGTAGCGTTACCACAACTCCAGCCAATTTAATGGGATTATCTCATCTAGGCAAAATTGAAGTCGGTCAACCAGCTAACTTAATTATCTTTAAAGCCCGTTATTTTAGTGAATTACTAGCGCGATCGCAACACGACCGAATTGTTTTACGTGATGGCAAACCAATTGACACGACTTTACCAGATTATGCAGAATTGGATGACTTAGTTTTACAAGAATAATTGCGATCTTATATTAATTTACATTGACCATCAGGACATAAATCTTCTAATTCAATTGGTACGGGTACAACATTCCAAATATCTCGACAATATTCTTTAATAGCACGATCGCTGGAGAATTTCCCCATTCTGGCAACGTTGAGAATAGACATTTTTGTCCAATTATCGCGATCGCGGAATGCGTCACCGACTTTTTTCTGACAGTCTATATAAGATTGATAATCGGCAAAGAGTAAATAGGGATCGTAATTGAGTAGGGAATCAGTCAGAGGTTTAAACAACTCCGTATCGCCGTGGGAGAAAAAGCCAGAGTTAATCAAGTCAATGGTAGCTTTTAATTGAGGGTTAGAGTTGTAATAATCGCGAGGATTGTAACCATTAGCTTTTAATTGCAGTACTTCAGCAGCAGTTAATCCAAATAAAAAGAAGTTTTCTGCACCTACTTCTTCTCGTATTTCTACATTTGCTCCGTCGAGAGTACCAATTGTTAAGGCTCCATTGAGGGAAAATTTCATATTACCTGTTCCCGAGGCTTCCTTACCTGCCGTAGAAATTTGTTCAGATAGATCGGCAGCAGGATAAATTGGTTGAGCGTTGGTAACATTGTAGTCGGGGAAGAAAACCACCTTCATGCGATCGCCAATGTCAGGATCGTTATTAATTACCTCTCCGATAGAATTAATTAATTTAATAATTAATTTTGCCATCCAATATCCAGGTGCAGCTTTACCACCAAAGATAAAGGTACGAGGAACGACATCAAGGTTGGGATTTTGTTTGAGACAGTTATAAAGCGTAATGATGTGTAAAACGTTGAGATGTTGACGCTTGTATTCGTGAATGCGTTTAGCTTGAATATCAAAGAGGGAATTGGGATCGACAATAATTCCTGTACGTTGACGAATGCAAATAGCTAAATCTTGTTTAACTTCCTGTTTAATTTGCTGCCATTGTTGACGAAAATCAGGAGCGTCGACAAATTGTTCTAATTTTCTTAATTCATCTAAATTTTTAATCCAGCTATCGCCAATTTTGCTACAAATTAGTTTGGTAAGTCTGGGATTACTCAATACCATCCAACGACGGGGAGTTACACCATTGGTTTTATTACTAAACTTTTCAGGAAATAACTGATAAAAATCATTTAAAACAGTTTCCTGCAACAACTGTGTATGTAATTCGGCTACTCCATTAATCGCATGACTGCCGACACAGGCTAAATGTGCCATGCGGACGTATCTTGCCCCAGTTTCATCAATTAAAGAAAGTCGCGTTAACTTATCATTATCTTGGGGATATTTTATCCTCACGCGGTCAAGAAAACGGCGATTTATTTCATAAATAATTTCTAAATGTCTGGGCAGAAGACGATTAAATAATTCCAAAGACCATTTTTCTAAAGCTTCTGGTAAGAGAGTATGGTTCGTATAACCAAAACTCTTTTCAGTAATTGACCAAGCTTGTTCCCAATCTATAAAACGTTCGTCGATCAACAATCGCATTAATTCCGCGATCGCAATAGCTGGATGAGTATCATTGAGTTGAATGGCAAACTTGCCATCAAAAGTATCTAAACTATTGCCTGTCGATAAATGAAGACGAATCATGTCTTGCAAGGAACAGGAAACAAAGAAATACTGTTGTTCTAAACGTAATTGTTTACCTTGCAGTTGTTCGTCATTGGGATAGAGAACTTTGGTTATATTTTCAGAATAAATCTTTTCATTGACTGCACCATAATAATTACCAACATTGAAAGTCTGGAAATTAAACGACTCAATCGCTTCAGCTTTCCACAACCTTAAAGTATTGGCAGTATTAACCTGATAACCAACAATCGGAGTATCGTAAGGAATACCTTTGATCACTCTATCAGGCAGCCAACGAACCCTGTTATTCCCATCACGATCTACATAAGTTTCTGTATGTCCACCCAAATTCACTTGTACACTATACTCAGGACGGGCAATTTCCCAAGGATTACCGTATTGTAACCATTTATCTGTAATTTCTATTTGCCAACCATCGCGGATTTCTTGGTCAAAAATCCCAAATTCGTAGCGAATTCCATAGCCCATTGCAGGAATTTCCAGCGTTGCCATCGAATCGAGATAACAAGCAGCTAATCTTCCCAAACCACCATTACCTAAACCTGGTTCTTCTTCTTGGGCAACTAATTCTTGAAAATCTAGTCCTAATTCTTCTACAGCTTGTTTTACTCTTGATTCTAGACCTAAATTAATTAAATTATTAGTTAAATGGGGACCCATCAAAAATTCTGCTGATAAATAGCAGACTACTTTAACATCTTGTTTAAAATAAGTTTGTACTGTATTGAGCCAATGATGGACTAAGCGATCGCGTACAGTATAAGCTAATGCCAGATAATAATCATTTTTGCTGGCAATCGCCGGAAATTTCCCCTGAAGATAAAAAAGATTATCTGCGATCGCTCTTTTCAGGGTGGTAATACTCAAACCTGTGCGATCGTCTTCTACAACTATCGATATTTTGTCTGAGGGGATTAGCGAAGTCATACAATACAATTCCTCTTAATTTAACTTAGGTAGATAGCAATTAAAACTGAGTTAAACGTTATTAGAAATAGGAATCACTAGCCAATTAGTTGGTAATTGCTGCAATTAATTGTGTTTAAATCTGCGTTGACAATTCAATAGTTAAATTCTAGACAAAGTCTTTTGATAGTTCTCAAGAACAAAGTAATGATTACTTTAAAAGCTAAATTATTTTACTCAAATTTTTCTTTTTAATAGATTTTTTTTAAGGTTTGCGACCACCTTGTTTTTTAGCCAGTCACGATAACTCTAGTTTACTGTAGTTAGCTTCACTCTTCTCGGAGTAGCTTGTGTTTTCTCAACGTTCAGAGGAATTAAACCAGGTCAGCAGGAAATTGTCAGAACAGGATGGATAGTCGAGCAGAATAGTAATATGGCACGCTTAGTAACTCTATATTTAAGGAAAAGAAATGAATCAACCTGCGTTATTTGACATTGTTGAATTATTAGTAGATTTGCCCGAAGATAATCTTAAAGCAGGAGATCGAGGCACAATTGTTGAATGTTATAACGATAATGCCTATGAAATAGAGTTTACTAATTCTGAAGGAGAAACTATAGCACTTTGTACGTTATCCCTTCAGCAATTTGTAACGGTTTGGCAAGCTAAAACAAAAAGTTGGTTGTCTTTATCAGAACAAATTACAGCTATAGTGAAAAACTTAGATTTAGAATACCAAAAAGAAGTATTTAAATTTGCTCGTTCTTTACACAATTAAGTTAATATCCTGAGAATCTACAACGTAAAGTTCAAAAACAAAAAAATATTTTCAAGTAAAAATAATATTGCTCAATCAAGAGTATCAAGATTACTCTGGCTAGTAAAACTCCTTATAAATAATAACCTTTAATCAATTATAAAATTGCCGTTTTATCAAAAACTTTTCCTGCGCTATCGATCGCTTTAATTTTAATTACTTTGTCATAAACTTCAAACGCCACAAAACTTAATATATCAGCAGAAAAAGCAGTCCAATCAGAACGACTTACAGGGCGAGTACCAGCCCCTGCACCACAAACAATATAAGTTGTTCCTTGAAGGTTTTTGCTGCGTTCGTAATTATGATCGTGACCACAAATATAAAGTTGAACTTGATAACGAGAAAATAAAGGTGTTAATCGATCATTTAAAAATTGAGAACTCCCATGTAATCCAGAAGAATAAACTGGATGATGTCCATAAACAATTTTCCAACGAGATTGAGAACGAGCGAGATTTTCTTCTAACCAATTTAATTGTTCATCCCAAGGCGCATTATCGTTAGTATCAAGGGCAAAAAATTGAACTGAATCTTGAGTAAAGGTGTAATAACGCCCTTGCATATTATAGTCTTGATAACGGAGCTCATCTTCTCCATTATTAGTCATAATATCGTGATTACCTAATACAGCCTGGAAGCGTACACCTTGTTTTAATAAACTTTGATAAGGTTGTTCAAAAACAGCGTTAATTTTGTCAATTTCTCCCCCAGGATAAATATTATCTCCTGCTAAAAGGATCAAGGGAAAAGCATTTTGTTGCCAATAACAATTCATTGCTTGGGCGACTGCATATTGTCCTTTATTTCCCATGCCTACATCTGCTAAGGAAACAAAACGAAATAATGGTTTGATTCTACTAGTTTCTATTTGAGGACAAGTTGCTGCTGCAATTTGCTTTTGACTTATAAGATTACGGTCAATTAAAGCTAATCCTAATCCGCTTAAACTACCAAGAATCAGAAAATTACGCCGTTTCAAAGATTATTCTCCCAAAATTAGTAAAGAATTTCTGGTCAGATTTTAAACTGCAACAAGGCAGAAAAAATCTAAATTATTCAAGCATATCGAAAAAAGAATCATCAAGATCGTAACCCAAAATTTGCGCCATTGATTTGAGACGAAATCTACTAGAAATCCCTTTTTGTTGTAACCATTCTGCGATCGCAAAAATTTTTTGCATCACAAAGATTTCTAAGGCTTCAGGATTATAAATAATGCCTTCTCCACGACTAAATTGATGTGGGACTAACATGGCACTATAGCGTGCTAATTCTCCTGTTTTCCAATCCAATAAATAAGGTAACCAAGGATAAGCAGTATCTAACCGAATAAACCACAATCTAATTTCTGGAATTTCTGAAAGTTCTCGAGGATCGGTTTCCTCTCGTTGATAGTTAATTTTAAACTGTAATTTTTGTTCGTAATCGGTAATTTTTTCGTCTTGGGGTAAGGAATTAAGAATTTTATTAGCGGGAGTTAAATCTAAACTATCTATACTGTTATTATTTAATTCAATTACTAAAGTCATAAAACTATTAAACGTTTAAAGTAAAATTAACCAAATAAGCTCGGGTAGACATTTGTACCCCTTTTAAGCTAAAGTGGTAATGAGTATGTATTAGTTTAGCAGTGTGAGAGAGCCTCAACTATGGACTATCAAGAGGCAACCATTAAGCCGATTCGTTCTTTGACTGATGCCCTAGATCGTTGTCAACAGTTAGGAATGCGGGTTAGTCGTCAACGCCGTTACATCTTAGAGTTACTCTGGGAAAAACAACAACATCTTTCCGCTAGAGAAATTTACGATCTGTTAAACCAACAGGGGAAAGAAATCGGTCACACGTCAGTTTATCAAAACTTAGAAGCATTATCTAGCCAAGGTATTATCGAATGTTTAGAAAAGTCTGATGGCAGACTATATGGCAACATTAGTGATTCTCACAGCCATATCAACTGTCTTGATACCAATCAGATTATTGATGTCAATGTAGAATTACCAAAAGACTTACTTAAGCAGATTGAAGCGCAAACTGGCGTAAAAATAACAGATTATCGAATTGATTTTTACGGTTATAAAAACTAAGTAGCTAGTAAACATCGAGAAAAAGGATTGAGAAACAAAAGAAATTAGAAAACATAAGCATAAATAACGCTACTGTTTAAAATTGACAATTTAAATGATTTTTTTAGTATCACTTTTAAATGTCATATAATATACTACTGTCTATAGGTATTGTCTAATTCTTCAATTTGATTCTCAATTTCTCGTTTTTGTTCTTCTAAGACTTCTCTTCTTCTTTGATATTGCCAAGATTCGTCATCAGAGCGATCGCGATTGCTTCTGTCATAATTATCATATTGATTATAATTATTATCGTTTTCGTCATAACCATCTTCTCTTCTTTCGTAATCTCTTCTTCTTATTTCTTCTAAATCTTCTTCGTTTTGATTATCATCATCATCAACGTTTTCTCTCTCATAAGTCGATTGATAGGGTTTACCTTTTGCCAACTCAATAGTGTCGGGAGTTGATTGAAGTGGTGTATGCTGTGTCGATTTTGCTGCTTGAGACAATTCAATCGGTTGTAATTGGATTAAAGCAGTCGATGAGACTGGAAAACTTTTAATATACAAGCTGATTAAATTTAGACTAAGAAGTTCTAACATTAGTACATCCTTAAGAAGTTATCCTGAACTGCTACGCTGAGTTTAGCGTTTTTGAGATTTTTTCAGCAATCTTGGTTTGAAGCTGTAGATTAATCATTTGATTCCACGTTGCTTGATGAACTTCGTGAAAATCCTTTGGAATAAATTATCTAGTATTTTAGTTAATTAAAAGTAAAGACTGTATTGTTATTTTTTATTTTAATAAGCAATTTTTCAGTATAAATAAATATTTTTTTTATTTGGTTGATTCGGTTTTTTTTAATAGTAAAAAATAAATTTTATATCTATTGCTAGATGTAAAATTTAAAATTAATTTTTATCTATCTAAAGTTATAAAATTGGATTTTTCCGAAAATAATAACTATTCTTGAGTTGCTTAAAGAATAGATTTGATAAGATGAAACCAGAGCAGCAAGCTAATTAAACTAAATTTAAACCTTAAATAGCGTATTTAATTTATTAGTTTTGTTCAAAAATAGCACGAGATTTTAAATAGGAAACACTAGTTATTTTGGTGTTACTGATGAGCAAGTATGAAACAGAAATTAATTCTATTATAGCTATTAGCTTCAAGGGAACTTGAAGAAAGTAGACGATAGGGTAATCAGATATTTTTTATACCCGAATTTAGTAATTCTGTTATTTTGAACAAAATATTGATGCAAAAATTAAGTTTATCTATTTTTCAAATGATTGAAATAACTCATTAATTCCAATTAAAAACAAATTTAGTTGATTAGAACTTGTCAGTTTAATTTTTGTAAAAAGTAAATAGGTAAAAATAATATGTCTCAAGAATTACAAGGAAAGAATATTGCGATTTTAGTTACTGATGGCTTTGAACAAGTAGAAATGACTGAACCTCGACAAGCATTTAATAATGCTGGAGCAAATACTTATCTTATTTCACCTGCTAATGAACAAGTAGAAGGTTGGAATCATTTTGATAAAGGCGATCGCTTTCAAGTAGATTTGCCTTTAGACCAAGCCGATCCTGATAATTATGATCTACTGTTATTACCTGGTGGAGTGGCTAATCCCGATCAGTTACGGACTAATCAAACCGCAGTCAAATTCATCAAATCCTTTTTTGATGCAGGTAAACCTGTAGCAGCTATTTGTCATGGCCCTTGGACACTAATTGAAGCAGATGTTGTCAAGGGACATACCATAACTTCTTGGCCTTCTTTAAAAACAGATCTTAAAAATGCAGGTGCGAATTGGGTAGATGAAGAAGTCGTAGTAGACGGCAATTTGGTTAGCAGTCGTAAACCAGAAGATATTCCTGCTTTTATTGATGCTGCGATCGCTCTAGCTTCAGGTAAATCGACTTAAATTCTTGAGTTGATCTAAATTTACTTCCTACAAAAGATAGATTATCAATAATTAGTTTTTTTGTGTATCTGTCACTTTTAATAGATAAATTCTTCAGACATTCTCTTCAGGATAAATGTAAGCAAGATTTGAGGATTGAGAAAAAACCAAACAGATCCTTGAACATCAATCTCAATCCCAATTCTTCAGAAAACAATTAGAGGTATGTTATGAATTCTACCAAAAACGTAGCAGCAGAGAAAGTCTATTATCTTCATTCTCTTGAGATAGACGAACAGTTAGCTATTCTTTGGTATGTTTATCGGGATTTGATTAAAGAAGGTGTCACCCCCGAAGCCGAACGTCCTAATGAGAATTTAGAAGAATCTGACCGTTTGATTCAAAAAATCAAGCAAATGTCTCCTGAAGAGCAACTGCAAATACAACGTGATTTCATCATTGGTACAAATAGAGAAGAATTTCAGTCTTATAAACAATATTCTTCCAATCAAAAACTCTTTTTCTGGTATCAGCTAGCACAAGAGATGGAAAAAATCGCTGTAGTTCGAGTACCAGATGACTATCAGTTGTCTCCCGACGGACAACAGTTATTAAATTCGGTCAAACAATTATCTTTTACTAATCAACTAGTTTTTCTGCGGGATGTAGTTGGACTTAGTGCTGCTGAGAATAGTTAAGCTAAACATTCCTAAACAAACTAATTTTTCAATTGGAGGGTAATTTTATGGTTTTACAACAAAAACCTGGTAGTCCTAACGATCAACAACCCGATCAATGGCAAAAAGATTTAAATCCCGATCCAATGGCTGGTCAAAATATTGGGATTGAAGCCAACGAAGTTGACCGCTACGATCAAACTGCTGAGGATTTAAAAGAACTCCATGATCGCTTGAATCAATTTAGCAAGGCTGAGTTAAGACAAATTCCCATCTTGAAAACTGGAACTCGTCTCAAACAAGGTGCGGTATATATCGATCTTAACGACCCTTCTCGTCAAGAAATTACGGCAATGGGAGATATGAGTGCTGAAGAAGACAACCTGTTTGTGCCTAAAAGCGAAGTTGGTTATATGCTTTGGAATCGGTTGATCGGAGTCGACAATCCCGAACGATTAGACGAATCAAGTTAGCTCGCTCAAAATTTTAATTAATTGGGCAAATCTTTATTTCCTAAAACTTTCCTGTTTCAGCTTTAATTTCTTGAGCTTAAACTAAGGATTTTGAAAGTAATTAAAAAAGTAGGTTAATCGACGGCGATCGCCGTCGATTATTTTTGCTCATTCTAAATTAATCTGAACTTGGTTTAGTAAATAGCGAACCCAAAAACCAACATACTCCAGCAATAAAAATAATCAGTAGCAAAGGTGCAAAACCAGCAAAAGGAGCAAAGATTAACGTTAACAATAAACCAAAAATAATAATTCTTGTCCAGAAATTGTTCATCGTTTAATATCAATAATTCTTGTTAAAGCAAAACTATCAAATTAAAATCAAAAAGATCGCCTATCGTTAGATAGTTATCACAATTTTGATTAGAAAAAAGTGGTAAAAATTAATTTTTACCACTTGTCTATCCCTAGGATGAGGAAAAGTCGATCTAGTTATTCTTCAATCTAGATAGCTAGTTGCAATAAATTAAACGACCGCTTTTTAACAAAGTTAAATCAAACTTCTTTGAGATTTAAACGGCGAAATACTTTACAACTACCGATCATTTTCAATCAAATATCTAGCTATGGAACAAGCGAGCAAACCTCAATCAACCTCAAATGTCCAGCAGTATCTTGAGAGTCCATCACAATGGCCAAATAATGTTATTAACAGCCATTTAGTACTCAAAGCTCTCAAGCCTAATTCTCTAAGAACAGTTTTCAGTCAAGTCGAGCCATCAAGCCTCAAAAATCAAACAACTTCCAATCCAGTCGAACAGTTAGGGCAGGCGGTTGGACTTGAGCGCAATATTCAAGTAGAAAAAACGATCACAATTGGCAAATCAGTTGCCGAACTCTACGATTATTGGCGCAATTTAGCCAATTTGCCCAAATTCATGCACCATTTACGCTCGATTACCGTAAAAGATGAATACAATTCTCATTGGGTAGCTAATGCCCCTTTAAATACTACCGTAGAGTGGGATGCCCGAATTATTAAAGACGAACCCTATCATCTGATAGCTTGGACTTCAGTTGAAGGTGCCAATATTGACAACTGTGGCTTTGTTCGCTTCCAACCCGCCACAGGAAAAAGAGGAACAGAAGTCAAAGTAGTGCTGGAGTATAACCCACCAGGAGGCGTAATTGGTAGTGCGATCGCTAAATTATTTGGCGAAGAACCTCAACAGCAAATTGGAGATGAGCTAAATCGTCTCAAACAACTGATGGAAACTGGTGAAATTACTACGACAAAAGGTCAATCAAAAGGAGGATGACAAGAATTATCGAAAATTAAATAAATAGATAGTGAAAGTATTAGCAAGTTTTTAGAGGTAAATATGTCCTTATTGTCAAAAATCAATTTTCGTCGAATTATAGTTCTTTTTTTAGTTCAAATTACTTTGTTTTTAGGTTTAGCTCTGGGTTCGGGAAATAATAATCAAGCTTTTGCTGAAGTGATCAATCGTAAAGCAGACACTGGTCAAGTAGATGATTTAATGGATGAAGCTCAATACGAATCAGCTAAAGCCAGCCGAAGAGAAGAGCAAGCTAAAAGATCGGAACAAGCTAGTCAAAAGGCTGATGCTGATAATGAAACTATCGCAGAAAAGCTAAATTTGGAAGAATTAAACCCTGAAAATGACGCTAATCCTTTGCCTTCATTTAAATAAAAAGTAAAAAACCAAGCTCATCTGCAATTCGTTTAATCGATTGAGCTTGGGCTAAAATTTGCTTAATTTTTTTAATGGTTAATATTTAAATAAAAAATAAATATTAGTTAGTAACAAATTAAAGAACTATAGCAGTCTTTTATTGCTCGTTAAACAAACATCCACAAACAATATTTGTTGATAGTTGATGATGATTAAGCTGTTACGCATTTAGTTTACTTGTTAAGAAAAGGCAGAAGGCAGGAGGCAAAAGGAAAAGACAAATGTGCAATTTAAATGAACAACAGCTTAAAATTCAATTATTAATATTTATAATCATCTTTTAATTATTCCTAATTGAAATAAAATTGCTAGATTTTGTTAATCTTGAAATGCCGTCAGACCTTGTCATAGTTCTGCTGGCGTTTTGCTTAGAAATGCGCGAACGTAGAAACTATAGTAAAGCGATAACTTGAATTTGAGCTTGTTCTTTTTCGGTTGAGATTAATTTCTTAAATAAAAAAATACCTATAACTTTGGAATGATGAAGCTATCTGCAAAAAAGTAAACAATGAAATTAAGTTTATAGCACTTTAAAACAACAATATGGCTACTTACAAACGTGCAGTTGGTTTGTTTTATAGTCGTGATGAAGCAGAAGCTGCTCTTCGCGCTCTTAAAAATGACGGCTTTGATATGAAGCGAGTCAACCTGATTGCACGCGATGCAAACCGAGTAACTGAAAACGTAGACCTAAACTATAACGAAGGTAATAATGCCCCTGAAGGTGCAGGCGCAGGTGCAAGTACAGGTGCTGTTTTAGGTGGTCTTGGTGGTTTATTAGTAGGTTTGGGTACTTTAGCCATTCCTGGCGTTGGCCCAATTATTGTAGCTGGAGAAGCAGCGACTGCACTCGCTACTACCCTAGCTGGTGCAGGTATTGGTGCTGCTGCTGGTGGTATTATTGGCGGTTTAGTTGGTTTAGGTATTCCCGACGAAAAAGCCAGAATTTATAGCGATCGCGTTGCTGGTGGTAGTTATCTTTTGATGATTAACGGTTCTGAAAGCGGTCTCGCTCGCGCTAAAACCATTTTAAGAAGTAGCGGTATTGAGGAGTTTGGTATTTATGATGCTCCCGATCTAACTAATCTGAATAGAACGGCAACCATAGATAGCCAACGTCCGATTGCTACAGAACTAATTATGACAAAACCAGCTAGGGAAACGAGCGTTCCAGACCAAGATCCTAATGTAACTATCATTAGAGACTTGGAAAATTTACCTTAATTTTTTTCACCTGAAATATAAATATATTTCGATATTTTTTAAACATAAAGAGCAAAATTTAAGCATAATATTTTGATTTAACTCATTCAATATTTATTCAAAAATGTTCGTATTTCAGATCAATTATTAATACAAAACTCAATTTTGCATCCTTCATAAATCAAAGGAAAAATCATGAAAGCAGTTTGCTGGTACGGAAGACACGATGTAAGAGTAAAATCCGTACCCGACCCTAAAATTATTAATCCCCGTGATGCCGTAATCAAAATTACTTCTACTGCTATCTGCGGTTCAGACTTACATCTGTACGAAGGGAATATTCCCACCATGGAATCAGGAGATATTTTAGGTCACGAATTTATGGGGGAAGTGGTAGAAGTAGGCAAAGAGGTCAAAAACTTAAACATAGGCGATCGCGTTGTCGTACCTTTTACTATTTCTTGTGGCGGTTGTTTCTTCTGTAAGCGTGATCTCTGGTCTTTGTGTGACAACTCCAACCCTAATGCTTGGATGGCAGAAAAGTTTTACGGACATTCTCCTTCAGGTTTGTTTGGCTACTCTCATCTCTTGGGTGGGTATGCTGGCGGACAAGCAGAATATGCCCGTGTTCCTTATGCGGATGTAGGACCACTAAAAATTCCTGATGGTTTAACTGATGAACAGGTGTTATTTTTAACCGATATTTTTCCCACAGGTTATATGGCAGCCGAAAATGCTGATATCGAACCAGGAGATACAGTAGCTGTCTGGGGTTGTGGCCCTGTAGGACAGTTTGCCATTAAAAGTGCCTATATGTTGGGGGCAGAAAGAGTCATTGCGATCGACCGCGTTCCCGAACGGTTAAAAATGGCAAAGGAACAAGGTAAAGCCGAAATTATCAACTACGAAGAAGTTGATGCAGGAGAAGCCCTCAAAGAAATGACTGGTGGTAGAGGCCCAGACAGATGTATCGATGCAGTGGGAATGGAAGCCCACGGTACCGATGCCATGGCAATGTATGACAAAGTAGCCCAAGCCGTCAAATTAGAAACAGGAAGACCTACAGCTTTAAGACAAGCGATCGTTGCCTGTCGTAAAGGAGGTACTGTCTCTATTCCTGGGGTTTATGGTGGTTTTGTTGATAAAGTGCCATTGGGTGCAGTCGTTAATAAAGCTTTAACATTGCGGTCTGGTCAAACCCATGTTCATAAATATTTGCGACCTCTTTTAGATCGCATTCAAAATGGCGAAATCGATCCTTCCTTTGTGATTTCCCATCGCCTAAATTTAGATGATGCGCCCAAAGCCTATGAAATCTTCCGCAATAAACAAGATAACTGCACCAAAGTAGTTCTCAAACCTTAATATCAGCTATGGCGATCTCGGCTTCGTCGAGGCGCAGAGCGAGGAGCGAACTCCTTGCAGTCGCGATCGCAAAAAATGTCTTAATCAAAGAGAGAAAAACTTATACCAATTGAAAAAAGCGAAGCCCTGAGCCTTGGGCGAAGGGTCTAGAAACTTATTTAAGGTTGAAAAGTTGGAACTCAGAAACCAGAAGTAATCTTTAACTTATCACCTATTACTTTTTTGATTTAATCTATCTCACTATTAAATCTAATTGGTATTACTACTCTTTTCTTACCCTTTTCAGTTCGGTGAGAGAAGCTGATTCAAAAATGTTTCTCTTTCCAAACTTGGGAGGGTAGACAAGGTCTGGACAACCATTATTTCCTCCCAAGTAAGATAAGTTGATCTCAGAGTGATTATATGTTTTATCACAAAAAACGTCTATTGAAGAACTTAAAGCTGATGACTTAGAAACATTACCAGTTCCGAGTTCTTTTCCTCAAGACAAAGAAAAACAAGACGCAGCCTATCAGTTTTGGAATCTCTCCGAAGGTACGGAAAGTCAAACAGGACGTTGGGCAAAAGGAACCAGCCCAGATGGTAAAGGAGAATTTGACTATCTGGAAAATCCTGAAGGAAATTCGATTATGCCCGATTTACCACCCCCCGATCCTAGATTCCACAGTACGAGTAAAGCATAAATATTCTCTGAGAATTTTCTTGTTCTGAGTGTTGTTTTAAGCACTCACTAGTTTTGTCAATTTAGTAAATAAATTTGAGGTACGAATCATGCAACGTAGATGTGCTTTAATTTTAGGGATCATTTTTCTAGTTTTGGGCATTGCTGGCTTTATTCCCGGCCTCGTCTCTTTGCCCGCTTCCAATATTGATGCTGGCGTACCTTTGAGTGTAGATAATTTCTACGCCAAAGGATTTGGACTTCTGTTTGGCTTGTTTCCTACTAATTTAATGCATAATATTGTGCATCTGTTGGTAGGTATTTTAGGACTTGTTGCAGCTAACACAGAAAGTTCGGCACGCCTTTACAATCGTGGTTTTGCCGTTGCTTATATTTTGATCGCATTAATGGGTTTATTACCATTCGCCCAAACTACGTTCGGTCTAATGCCTATTTTCGGCAACAATGTTTGGTTTAATGCTTTGACAGGTTTAGTTGCAGGTTATATTGGCTTTGCGGTTGAGCCTGAAGAACCAACTCGAATTGGTACTTAATCTTTGAGTTTTTCCCTTGTCAGATAATTTGATCTGGTAAGGGAATATATTGCTTTGCTTCAAAATCGATCTTAACGTAAGGGCAGTCTCAGCTTCGGCGAGTACTGCCACTTCGCTATTTCGGGGGTTGATATTATTTCTCAAAAATAGCTAAAGTAATCAAACTCATATTTCTATTTCAGATAATTCTCTATAGGGCGTATCGCCATACGCCCCTAGATTCAATATCTTGTCTTAACCTATAGTTCGGTTGCGATAACTATTCAACTGAATTTGATATCAATTGCTATTCACAGTAACCTAATCGTTATTTACTTCAGATTGAGGTTTGAAATCTAGCGAAACACCATTCATGCAATAACGTTGACCAGTTGGACGAGGGCCATCATTAAATACGTGTCCTAAATGTCCACCACAACGACTGCAATGCACTTCAACTCTAGTCATGAATAAAGAGCGGTCAATTGAAGTTTCAATTGCTCCTTCAATAGGTGTATAAAAACTGGGCCATCCTGTACCACTGTTGTATTTTGTCTCCGAAGTAAATAAAGGTTGACCGCAGCCAGCACAAACGTAAGTCCCTTCGTCATAATTTTTATCTAGGGGACTGGTACCTGCTCTTTCTGTACCATGTTTACGTAATACTCGAAACTGTTCTGGAGTTAAGATTTCTTGCCATTCTTGTTCAGTTTTATTAATTTCAAATTCTTGCTTAGAAGTTGCCATAAATCCTCTTGATTATAGAAAAATTGCTAAAATTTACATATCTTCATATTAAACCTATTCAAATTCATCTTCTAGTCAAGGTGACCGATAATCTAAGTGAAGTGTTTTACTGTAAACCGAACAAGATAAAATGAACTATTTAGTCGCTGTATTATCCGATCGCATCAAAGCAGAGGAGGCTTACACAGCATTAGAAAAAGCAGATATTCCGAAAGATCAAGTCACAATTTTGGGCAAGGGTTATAAAACTGCCGATGAATTTGGTTTCATCGATCCGATGCAACAAGCAAAACAAAGGGCGATTTTAATGGCTTATTGGTTAGTTCCTTTTGGTTTTGCTGCGGGTTATTTTTTTAATCTTATTACTGGACTAGATACTTTGGATTGGGCAGGAGAACCAGGTAATCACATCGTTGGTGGAATTTTAGGTGCTATTGGTGGCGCAATGGGTAGTATTTTTGTTGGTGGCGGTGTAGGCTTGAGTACTGGTAGTGGTGATGCCTTGCCTTATCGCAATCGTTTGGATGCAGGTAAATATTTAATAGTTGTCCAAGGTTCAGAAAGTATCAAAAATCAAGCCACCAAAATTTTACGTCAGTTTGAACCTGAAAATCTGCAAGGTTATGAAACCGAGTAGGGGATAAAAAGCAAAGATAGCTAAAATCAAACATATACCAATAAATTTGCTTAAGTACTTACAAAAATTCATTTGCTCAAAGTCATCAAAGGTAATTAACAGACTTCATGTTGCCAAGAGAAGAATTATTAGCAGGGGTAGAGAATAGAGAAGAAGTTGCTCGTATTATTGATAAAGCAGAGCAAGCAATCAAGACTTGGGAAGTAGTTTTGACTGATTTTCTTTCACCACCTGTATTGATTGAAACCCAAGCAATTTTTAGTAAGTTAACCGAAGTAGAAATTGTAGCTTGGGGTGGTTATCCGCAAGCAGAAAGACAAAGAGTAGGTATTGCTCGTCAAGATATTCCCATCGAACAATCTCAAATTGATGTAGTTGCCTTAGATATTGCAGGGAATTTTCTGTTCGATCCTGCTACGCATCGAGATTTTTTAGGAGCAATTTTAGGGACGGGGATAGTTAGAGATAAGGTAGGAGATATTTTAGTTTTAGGAGAAAGAGGCGCGCAAGTAATTGTCGTTCCTGAAATGGCGGAATTTCTAGAAACATCTTTGACACAAGTACGTTCAGTTCCTGTAAAAACTAAAAGAATTGATCTAAGTGAACTAAAAGTTCGTCCGCCTCAGAAAAAAGAAATGACTACCGTAGAAGCATCGATGCGTTTAGATGCGATCGCGTCTGCTGGTTTTGGAATGTCTCGTAGTAAAATGGCTGAGGCAATCTCTGGTGGTGATGTTCGAGTTAATTGGAAGGAAATTACTCAACCTAGTTACAGTGTCAAAGCTGGGGATTTAATTTCTGTTAGTGGCAAGGGAAGATTGGAAGTAGGAGAAGTTGCCGTCACTAAAAAACAACGTTATCGAGTTAATTTAGTTCGCTTTAAATAGTCGGATGGAGCGGTAGAAGATAATAATTCTGTTACGGCAATGGCTGATAGTGGTGGTGAACAAAAATATCCTTGCACTCGATCGCAACCAAGTAAAGAAAGTTGTTGATATTGTTCGATAGTTTCTACTCCTTCAGCAATGACATCCATGCCTAGTTTATGAGCCAAAACAATCATTACTTCAACTATTTCTTGATTGATGCCTTCTTGAGCAATGTTATTAATAAAAGAGCGATCAATTTTGAGAGTATTTAAAGGAAAACGATGTAGATAACTTAAAGAAGAGTAACCTGTACCAAAATCATCAATACTAAGACGAATACCAAGATCTTGTAATTGCTTTAAATTTTGCTCGTTTACCTGAGTATTGCTCATCAGAATGCTTTCAGTAATTTCAAGTTTAAGAAACTCTTTGGCAAGACCAACTTCAGTCAAAATTTTTTCAATTTCTCCCAGTAAATTTGGTTGGGAAAATTGTTTAATAGATAAATTAATACTGACATAACAAGATTGATATTGAGAAAATTGTTTTTGCCATTGTTTCATTTGCTGGCAAGCTTGACGAAATATCCACCAACCCAAATCTAAAATTAATCCTGTTTCTTCTGCAATGGGAATAAACTTAGCTGGAGCAATTATACCCTGACTAAAATGATGCCAACGAACCAAAGCTTCAAAACCAACAATTTGTTCATCAATTAAATTAATGATAGGCTGATAATAAACCTCAAATTCATTTTTTTCTAAAGCTTGCCAAAGATAAGTTTCTAAGTTCAACCTTTCTAAAGTTTGAGCGTGCATTTTACGATCAAAAATTTCATAAATTGCTTTGCCCTGAGCTTTAGCTTGATAAAGAGCAATATCTGCATTACGCAAAAAATCTTCTGAAGTTTTTCCTTCAGTGGTGCTTAAAACTATCCCAATACTAGTAGAAATAAATACTTGATGTTCCTGTAAATTAAATGGTTGTTTAAGAATTTGATGAATTCTTTTCGCAATTTGAATAGGGTAACGAATATCTCTAATACTAGAAAGTAAAATAGTAAATTCGTCTCCTCCAAATCGAGCAATTGTATCAGTTGCTTTTAAACAACCTTGCAGACGTTTAGCAACAGCAATTAACAATAAATCTCCAATTAAATGCCCTAAACTATCATTTATTAATTTGAATCCATCTAAATCTAAAAATAAAACTGCAAAAATTGCCCGAGAACCTTGTTCTCTTCTTTTAATTTCTTGTTCTAGTTCTTCAGTAAAAGCAAGTCGATTATATAATCCAGTTAAATTATCATGATAAGCAATATATTCAAGTTTTGCGATCGCTTGTTTTCGGTCAGTAACATCTGTTAAAGTTCCTGATGCACCACCTTCTTGATTTGGTTTAACTGATAACTCTAACCAAACAATTTTTTCATTCTGATGTTTAAAAAGTAATTCTTGTCTAATTGTTTGTTTGTGCTTTAAAATTTCTCCTAAGATTAATTCGCCTTTCTCTTGTTCAGAAGGTGATAGAAATTGCACAAAAGATAGCCCAAGAGATTCTGACAAACTATAGCCTAAAGTTTCTACCCAAGCACGATTTAAAAAAGTGAACTTGCCTTGTTCATCTATATTAAAAACTATTTCTCGCAGACTTTCTACCAATTGACGATAACGCTGTAAAAGTGATGGGTGTGGAAACAATTAAAATTGAATCAGGCAGGTTTTGAATTAATTCTACCGTATTGGAAATTACATTATTAAGTTTAGAAGATTCCTCAACTACGTGATGTAAGATCCCATTTTTACCCAAATAATCATTTTGATATCCTACTAAAATCAAAGCTTGGTTAGCCATGTTCATGTATTATATCGATGTATTAAATTTAAGCTCTTAATTTGCTTCTCATAGTTCCTTAAATTACTTGCATAATTAGGAAACTTTATTAATTTTTACTAAATTTTTAACTTTTTTTTAAATAAATTAAGAAACAAAATTTTATTGTGACTAAGCAATACTGTTTTGTAATTGCGCCATGTCTGAGCAAAGCTAAGAAATAAGACCGCAGTTACAACAAACTCTCTTCACTATTTATAGTAGCTAAATTATTCAATGCCTCACCCGTAACCCGACAAATTCTCCAATCAGGTAAAACTGTAGCTCCCATTTGTTGATAAAACGAAATTGCACTTTGATTCCAATCCAAGACACTCCACTCCAAACGCCCTAAATCTCTGGCTACAGCTAATTGTCCTAGATAACTCAACATTGCTTTAGCAATACCTTGACGACGATAGGGCGGTAAAACAAACAGATCTTCTAAATAAATACCAGGTTTGGTTAAAAAAGTTGAATAGTTGAGAAAAAATAAGGCAAAACCAACAATTTTATCCTGCCACTGAGCTACAATAGCTTCGGCATAGGGACGATTGCCAAACAAATGCTCTCCCAAAGCGTCAGGATTTCCTGTAACTGAATGAGAGAGCTTTTCGTATTCTGCTAAAGCCTGAATCAAACCAAAAATTTCCTCAACATCATCAGGATTAGCAGAGCGGATGTATTACTTCATCTGATTTGCGGTTAGCTAGGTGAAATTTTAGTCATTGATAATTACTCATTGTTTAATTAGAATACTAGCGCGACTCCAAAAGCAGGTTGAGCGCAAGCAAATTAACCAATGACAGATAACAAATGACTAATAACTAACTGTCAATTTAACCATCCTTTCAAACGACGAGCTACTTGGGGACGACGCAATTTTCGCATTGCTTTACTTTGAATCTGACGAACTCTTTCGCGCGAGAGATTAAACATTCCCCCCACTTCTTCTAAGGTATAAGGCTGATTAGTTGCTAATCCATAACGTAGAGAAATTACGTCTTTTTCTCTTTCTGTCAAAACATCACTCAAGACAGTAGAAATTTCTTGACGCATCATCGCCTCACTCATACGCTCTTCTGGTAATTGCAATTCACTATCTTCGAGTAAATCTACTAACTCCGTATCTTCTGCCTTGCCTACTCGATGATTGAGAGATAAAGATTGACGGCGCAATTCTAACAACTGACGTAATTGAGATAAAGAAACATTTAATTCTTCAGCTAATTCTTGTTCATTAGGATTTCGTTGTAATTGTTGTTTAAGATTTCGTTGTGCTTTTTTAAGTTTATTGAGCTTTTCAACAATATGAATTGGTAAACGAATTGTACGCGCATCATTAGCAATTGTTCTTGTAATTGCTTGACGAATCCACCAATAAGCATAAGTAGAAAATTTATAACCTTTATTGGGATCGAATTTTTCTGTAGCTCTATTTAATCCAATTGCACCTTCTTGAATTAAATCTAAAAAAGGAACTCCCCGATTTAAATATCTTTTTGCGATCGAAACTACTAATCTTAAATTAGAACGAATCATTTTTCTTTTAGCAACTCGACCTCGATATAATCGATTTTCTAATTGACGAATAGACTCTAATTGAAGTGCTTTTGCCCACTCTTCTTTTGTTGGTTGTCTGTTTAATTGTTCTTTTAATTGTTGCCGTATTTCTTCTGCTTGTACCATTACTTTAACGCAATTGGCTAATTCCACTTCTTCTTCTGGTTTAAGTAATGGATAACGAGCCATTTCTTTAAAAAACGCGCCAATATTATCATCTATATAACTTTTGCGATAACTAGAAGTTGGACTTTCTCCAAATTCTTCTGATTCAGCAGAAAATTCGACTTCAACTTGTTTAAAATCTGCATCTAATGGACTAGGATCTAGGGTAGCGTCAGGATTAAAATCGTATTCTGTTAATTTTGTTACGTTCATGATTTTATGTGTAATTTTGGCTATTGCTAATTAACAGTAAAGTTAATCAAGCGAACTTGTTTTCAAAAACGGCTATTTTAATTGAGATATTTACTATGTTTAATTAAGGGCAGATTTTTGGTAAAAGATTTTAATGGTTAAGAATACTATCTAGTTATTAGTGAAGTTTTCCCTAAAAATAAATTTTTTCTTAAGATTTTAATGGTTATTTTTATGTTTATTTAGGGTAAACCAGTCTAATCAACAAAGTACATCTTCAGAGTACCAAAAGTAACTTCTGCTTTTGTTTAGATGGTTACAAAATGATAATTAAACTGACATCTTACTTTGACGATCTTGAGATTTAAAAAAGGCTGGAATGATCAGAAAGGAACAAATAATTTGCCGTGGTTTTATGGCTACGTCAGATTGATTTAATTTATCCAGCCATTGATTACTCCAAGGAATAAAGTCTTTTTTATGCGAAGAGTAAAAAAACTTAATAATTAATCAAAAGACCATTGTTTTATAAATAACAAAACTTGGGATTGATTAGTCAGAAAAAGATAGAACAAGAATAAGGTAAGATAATATCTTTAGTCAGGCTTGAGCGTCTTAATTTACGGTGGAAAGTAATCAAATTTCTCGCTCTTATGAGGTGGATTCTGAACCACTAAGTAACTATTCGGCACAGATAATTGATGCAGTCGAAGCGAATACTGCTTTTAGATCTTCATCAAACAAAGCAGTAACTTTTGTAGCAGAAGAGACTAAACTTTATCAAACTGGATCCAATCAACCACAATGGGTGGAAGTTTTAGTAGATTGCCCAGGTATCCAAGGTTTATACACTTATTCCTTACCATCGGATTTAATAGTAAATCTAGGAGATATCCTCAGTGTGCCTTTTGGGGCGCAAATTATTGGCGGTATTGCCATTAGGCTTTGTCATTTACCACCAATAGATTTAGAATTAAGTCGTATTCGTCCAGTAGAGGACGTAATCACTTCAGGTTTTTTTCCCCAATCTTATTGGCAATTACTTCAGCAGGTAGCCCAATATTACTGTAGTGATTTGATGAGTGTAATTAGGGTAGCACTTCCTCCTGGCTTATTAGAGCGATCGCAACGAAGAATTCGTCTCAAACCAGAATCAATTCCTTCAGGTGCAGAAACCTTTTGTAGTGTAGTCGCAGGAAAGATTTTACGATTACTGCAAAATCAAGCAGAAGGAGATTACAGCGTTAACTATCTAAAAAATCAAGTCAAAGGTGCGATTAGAGGGATTAGGGAATTAGGTAAACGTGGTTGGATCGAAAGTTATCTTGAACCTCCTCGACCTATTCAAGCTAAATTAAAAACGGCAGTTACACTGATTAATGATAATTTCCTGCTCGATCTCACTACTCGTCAAAGAGAAATTTTACAAATCCTGAAAAATAACGGTGGAGAAATTTGGCTGACAGAATTGATCCAAATGTGTCGTACTACCTCAACGACAGTTAAGAAATTAGCAGATAAGGGCTATGTCGCTTTATCAGAACGAGAAATATTAAGAAAAGAACAAGGAATTGCTCAATTACCAGACATTCCTAAACAACTTAATCAAGCCCAAGCCAAAGCTCTAGCAACTATTAATAACATAGAGGGAACGGCTGAAGTATTACTACATGGAGTAACAGGTTCGGGAAAAACAGAAGTCTACTTACAAGCGATCGCGCCAATTTTAGCAGCAGGTAAATCTGCGTTAGTTTTAGTTCCTGAAATTGGTTTAACTCCCCAACTCACAGATCGTTTTCGCGCTCGTTTTGGCGAACAAGTTTGTGTTTATCACAGTGCCTTGTCTGATGGAGAACGTTATGATACTTGGCGACAAATGATTCAAGGAGAACCCCAGGTAGTCATCGGTACTCGTTCGGCTATTTTTGCTCCCTTACCAAATCTAGGTTTAATTGTACTTGATGAAGAACACGACTCCAGTTTCAAACAAACCTCTCCCATTCCCACCTATCATGCTAGAAAAGTTGCTCAACTGCGATCGCAACTAGAAGATTGTCCCCTAATTTTAGGTTCGGCAACACCTTCTCTAGAAAGTTGGGTGAACGTATCCGCGCATGGTGATGCACCCTTACCAAGCGAGAAATTATTATATTTATCTCTACCAGAAAGAATTGAGGCACGCCCTTTCCCATCCATAAAAATAGTTGATTTACGAGAAGAATTAAATCGGGGTAATCGTTCGATTTTTAGTAAATCTCTTCAATCCGCCTTGATAACTATGAAACAACGAGGGCAACAAGGTATTTTATTTATTCCTAGAAGGGGACACAGTACCTTTGTTTCTTGTCGTAGTTGTGGCTATGTAGTCGAATGTCCTCATTGCGATGTTTCCCTTTCCTATCATTATACCCATGAAGGTGCAACGCCCCTACTGCGTTGTCACTACTGTAATTATGTTTCGTTGCAACCCAAGCAATGCCCTGAATGCGAATCTCCTTATCTCAAATTTTTTGGTAGTGGTACTCAAAAAGTTACTCAGGAATTAAATAAACTTTTTCCCGATCTCGAATGTATCCGTTTTGATAGTGATACAACTAGAACTAAAGGCGCACACCGTCAACTTTTAGCGCGTTTTGCTGCGGGTGAAGCAGATATCTTGGTTGGTACCCAAATGTTGACTAAGGGATTAGATCTAGCAGGAGTAACTGTAGTCGGAGTAGTTGCTGCGGATGGTTTATTGCATCGTTCAGATTATCGCGCTGGAGAAAGAGCTTTTCAAACTTTAACTCAAGTCGCAGGAAGGGCAGGCAGAGGAGAAGAAGCAGGTAGAGTTATTATTCAAACTTATTCACCAGAACATCCCGTGATTCAAGCAGTTCAAGCTCATGATTATGTGAGTTTTAGTAATACTGAATTGCAACAAAGAGCAGAATTAAATTATCCTCCCTATGGCAATTTAATTTTAATTAAATTCAGTGGAGTAGAAGAAAGGGAAGTACAACAAACTGCCGAAATTGTTGCGGAACAATGTATTAGTTTATTAAGTTCTCAAACTCAGATTTTAGGGCCTGCACCTGCTAGTATTAGGAGAGTTGCTCGTCGTTATCGCTGGCAAATTTTAATCAAGTTTGCTGCTGATGAAAAAGAAAATTTACCCGATTTAAATCAATTACGTTCTCTTTGTTCTCAATCAGTAAGCATGGTTATTGATGTCGATCCAATGAATATTGATTAAAAACTAGTCTATTAATTTTTTAAAATTAAGATTGCTCTTAAAAGAAAATTGATAGAGTTCCTTGTTTCCTTGTTTCCTTGTTTCCTTGTTTCATAAATAATATTTTATATAAAGTGAAAAAATATTATTTATTATTTATTATTTATTACTTATTACTTATTACTTGTTGTTGCAATGCCAATAATTCTTGAATACCTTTTTCTGCTAAATCCAACATTTGATTCATTTGTGGGCGAGAAAAACTACCTGATTCTGCTGTACCTTGTACTTCAATTAAATCGAAGTTACCATTCATCACTACATTAAAATCTACATTAGCAGCCACATCTTCAGGATAGTCTAAATCTAAAAAAGCTTCTCCTTCAATTAAACCAACCGAAACCGCAGCTACAGGAGATACCATGGGAGATGATTGAAGTTCTTTTTGTGCCAATAACTTATTAATTGCTTGGGTTAAGGCAACATAACCTCCCGTAATCGAAGCGGTACGAGTTCCTGCATCGGCTTGCAAGACATCTGCATCAATAGTAATCGTTCTTTCTCCAAGTGCTTTAAGATCGATCGCAGCGCGTAAACTTCTACCAATTAATCTTTGAATTTCTTGAGTACGTCCAGACAATTTGAGCCATTCTCGTTGTTGACGTGGTACAGTTGCACTAGGAAGCATTCTATATTCGGCAGTTAACCATCCCTGTCCACTATCGATTAGAAATTTGGGTACTCCTGGTTTAATACTAGCAGTACAAAGAACCTTTGTCTTTCCCCAATTAGTTAAAACAGAAGCAGCAGGAGAAGAAGTAAAGTCACATTGGAACACAAGAGAACGCATTTGATCCAATTTTCGTCCATCTGGGCGTTGCCAAGACATAATTTACCTCAAACAAGTTTGCCAAGTTCTCAGTTTAGCTTATTAGCTAAGTTTTAAAACGGTTTTTTTGTATTACCTCAATAACCAAGACAAAAATTAATTTTTAAAATGACCTATAGAGATAAACATTAATTGTTACCACCATGTTAGGAACTTTTCAACAAAGTCACTTGCGAATTGAACTTGAAGCTAGCGAAGAAAAGATTCGTGAAAGTTTAACTCAAACCGATCAATTAAGTAAGTGGATGTGGCCACAAAGATTTTCTTTGGGTTTACCTCAACAACTTAAGGAAGGCTTAATTTATAAAAGTTGGATTGGTTTAATTGAAATTGAACATCAGGTACAAGTAGCCAACGATAATTGTTTGCGTCTGTTATTGAGTAAGGGGATCGATGGTTACCACGAATGGTATTGGGGAGAAGGATGGGTACAGTCTCGTTTAGAAGGTATTTCTTTGCTACCTCTTAGTGTGGGTCAAACCTTCAGTTTAATTAGACTACGTCAATTTTTGGCCTCAGAAACTAATTAACTTTAAAATTATAATTTGTGCTTGTGTACAGACGTAACATGTTACGTCTCTACTGATCTTTTTTGAACAGATTCAATCTAACCAATAACCGCTTTTAATCTTTGTAAAGTTCTGAGGTTTTCTGCTTGAGTTCCAATTGTAATTCTTAATCCTCCCCCTGTATGACGAATTACAGTTCCTTGAATTTTTAGCTGTTGAACAATTTCTTCTAAATTACGATCTTGCAACCTTAGGTAAAGGAAATTTGCACTACTTTGCCAAACTTGTACCTGTTCTATTTCAGCTAAAGTTTGCCATAACTTATCTCGTTCTTGAACTAGATCTGCTACAGAAGGTAAAATCAAATCACGATGTTGTAAAGCTATGGTGGCTGCTGCTTGAGAAAAGGCAGGTAGATTGTAGGGTAAACGAACTTTTTCTAAGACAGTAATTAATTCAGGATGAGCGATCGCATAACCGACTCGATGGGTAGCTAAACGAAAGGCTTTAGAAAAGGTACGTAGAATAACCCAGTTAGGATGTTGCTGAAGTTCTGAAACGACAGAAGTTTGACTAAATTCAAAATAAGCTTCGTCAATAACTACTAAAATATCTTCTGGTAAGCTTCTTAACCAATCCATTTCGGCAGGAGTTAAAGCATTGCCTGTAGGGGAGTTGGGATGAACCACAAAAACAACCCGAATCGGCGGATTTTGAGAATAATTTAACGCTTTTTGGG
The DNA here is from genome assembly GCA_002355455.1 of Stanieria sp. NIES-3757. Taxonomy (NCBI): domain Bacteria; kingdom Bacillati; phylum Cyanobacteriota; class Cyanophyceae; order Pleurocapsales; family Dermocarpellaceae; genus Stanieria; species Stanieria sp. NIES-3757. The sequence goes on along the minus strand of AP017375.1, from coordinate 5,070,070 downwards.
CTGAATGTAAATCGATTGAAAAATCAGCTTCCAAACGTTCGACACTAACAATCGGAATTCCTAACGTCTTGGCTAAGATTGCATACATCGAAAAAGTGGGGTTAGCAACTAAAATTGAACCTTCTCCACCTAGACAAGTAGCAATCAACAAAGAACGAATCAATTCATCAGAACCATTTCCTACCGAAACATGATCTGTGGTAAACCCAGGATCGATTTCAGCAGACTCGTTAACATATTGGGCAATTAACTCTTTTAAAACTTGATGAGAACCATCAGGATAGCGATTGCTAGCAATCTCTTGCTGATAATGCCAAGCTAATTTCTCTTTTAATTGACTAGGTAAATCGAAGGGACTTTCATTAGCATCAAGACAATCTAAAGCAGTCGTAACCTCTCCTCCAGGATTAGGCACATAAGCTGCTAATTGAGCCAAATCCGAACGAATAAATAGAAAGCGATCGCGCATTAGTCCTTAGTCATTGAGCATTTACTCTCTTGATTCTAAGGTAATCACTGTCATTTCTGGCGGACAAAAAAGTCTACCAGGGGCATAAGTTCCTAAACCACGATTGACGTATAACTGATTATTACCTACTTGATGCCATCCTTCTGACCATTGCCAGTATTTAACAACTCGATAACATTCTCGCAAAAAAGGAATATGTTTACTAATAGATTTAGGAGTAGTCTTTCTAATCTGCTGTAATAAAATTGGTGCAGCACCATAACCAGGTATAACTACTTGACCACCATGAGTATGACCTGAAAGTTGTAAATCAACTCGCCACGGTTTTAAAATTTCTGCGGAATCAGGATTATGAGATAAGACAATTCGAGGGGTTTCGGGCGCAATTTGGTTAAATACGGGTTCAGGTTGAAATTCTCGCGACCAAAAATCTGCCAATCCAACTAAAGCTAAGTCTTGTCCCCAAGGATAAGCAATTTCATTCCAAAGTACCTGAATATCTACTGCTGTAAGTGCATTGGTAATTTGTTGTTGAGAGTTAGGATAACGACGACAATAATCATGATTACCTAAACAAGCATATAAACCTGTTTTAGCTGTTAAACGTTTTAACCTCAATGCTAAATTTTCAATCGGACTGGGATCGTCAGTAACAAAGTCTCCTGTTAATACTACCAGATCGGGATTTTCTTCATTACTTAAATTGATCGCTTCAGCTAAGAATTGCTCTGATAAACGAATTCCGTCATAGTGTAGATCGGAAAACTGAACAATTTTCTTTCCTTGTAAAGACTGGGGTAAATTAGCAATCGCGATCGCAATTCTTTCTATTTTTAAAGGTTCGTTGATAATTAAAGCCATAATTTATAGTAGAGCAAGAATAAGACTTTATCTCTACTTTCACTCCTCTTTCTAAGATCGTAAAGCTTTTTCTTCAATCAATTTTTTTTGACTAAAACTAAGCGAAGTGATAAACAAAATGGTTAATGAAGCAAGATTATACAATCAAGATTTCAATCTTTGGCTAGAACAAACAGCGATCGCGATTAAAAACCAAGATGTAGCAAATATGGACTGGGAAGGATTATTAGAAACAATTGAGGATATGGGAGCAAGCGAAAAAAGAGCTTTAAGAAGCTATGTTAAAAGATTGATTGAGCATATTCTCAAATTAAAATACTGGGAATCAGAAAGACAATACAACAAAAAACATTGGGAAAAAGAAATAGTTAATTTTCGAGAGGAAATTAAAGATATTCTCAAAGACTCTCCCAGTCTCAATAGCTACTTAGAAGAAAATTATCAGGATTGGTTTAGAAAATCTGTTAAAGCAATGGCAAAAGAATTTGATCTTCCCAATGATATTTTTGAACCATTAGCAACAATTTTGCAAGATGAATGATGAAGACACCAGGGCAGAGGGGCAATCGGGGCAGAGGAGATTTTATTAACAATAATACTAGGTATCAGATAATATTCATGTGTTAATTGTTGATGGTTGATGATTAATTGCTCACTCTTTACCCTTTTGTCTTCAACTGATAACTGAAAGCTCTCTTGCTGATTACTAATTACTCAGAACTGGTAACTGTTAAGAAGGTTGTCCAAATTGTCTTTGATAAACCATTTCTTCTTGTTCTGATACTAATTGAATATCTGAACGAGGATAAGAAACACATAAAAGAGCATAACCTTCTCTTTGTAATTCGCGAGAAAGCCCCATCCCATCACTTTGTTCGACTTCACCCTTACTCAATTTGGCTGCACAGGTAGTACAAACTCCAGCACTACACGAATAAGGTAATTCTATTCCCGCATCCAAAGCTGCTTGAAGAATAGTTTGTTCTGATGGAACTTCTATGGTTTGGGTTGTTCCCTGATGATTAATTGTAACTTGATAACTTTGAGACATTTAAAGTTAAGATAATTTTGAACGCTTCACTAAATTTATTATTTTCCCACCTCTTAAGAGTTTTTTGTAAAGAAAATTAGCTTAATTTAAAGCTTAATTGCAATAATTCAGTTTTTTCTTGGTCAAAAGTCTAGGAAATGATAATTTATTTTCTATTATTTTGCCTTGAATAACTTTAACTAAAAAAGCAAATTCATGTATAACAAAGGAACAGATAAAGATTTAATTGGTGCTGGTCTTACTGCTGCTGTAGGAGCAGGAATAGTTACTTCCTTTGCCGTCAGCCAGGGGCAACATCCCATCATTGCTCTAGCAATTACCGCGATCGCAGTAATTTTTGCGGTACTCTCTCATAAGTACGATTTGATCTAAATTTAATCCTAATTACATTCATCAATCCTTAATTTTTAAAGTTTTCCTAATCTAGAAATTGGTAATTCGGTGTATCCTAGCGAAAAGTTGAGGACACGTCACCTAGAATTTTTCTACGTGAAAAAGATGTCCGTAGCGTGAGGAGCTAATAATCATGACCGTACTTACCAATGCTTTAGAAATTCTCAAGCAAACCAGTCGGACTTTCTACATCCCCATTGTTCGTTTACCTGGAGAGTTGCAAGCAGCAGTGGCATCAGGGTATCTCTGTATGCGTGCAATTGACGAAATTGAAGATCATCCCCAATTAGATAACTCGACCAAAGCTCAACTCTTACATCAAGTCAGCTTTCAACTTCAGCAAATCGTTAATCTGGGTTCTGCTGGTACTATTAGTCAGAGTTTATCTAATTATCAAAATATTCTGCCAGAGGTAACACTCCGTCTCGATGAATGGGCAAGACTTGCGCCAGAAACCATTGCACCTCGAATTTGGGATGCTACTGCTGCAATGGCGGATCGCATGGCTTATTGGGCAGAAAAGAATTGGCAGATTGAAACAGAAGTAGAGCTAGACCATTATACTTTTAGTGTAGCTGGCGCAGTCGGATTATTATTATCAGATTTGTGGGCTTGGTATGACAATACCCAAACTAATCGTTCTTACGCAATTGGTTTTGGTCGCGGTTTACAAGCAGTCAATATTATTCGTAATCACAGTGAAGATCTAACCAGAGGAGTCAACTTTTTGCCTCAAGGGTGGAGTAAAGAAGATTTACAAGTTTATGCTCGTCGTAACCTATATTTAGCCGATTTGTATACTAAACAATTAAAACCTGGTCCCGCTTTAGATTTTTGTCAAATTCCTTTAGTTTTAGCCCACGGAACTCTAGATGCGATCGCAATGGGCAAAGAAAAACTCAGTCGTAGCGATGTTCTTACCCTAGTTCAACAATTCAAGCAAATTAAATCAGCCTAAAGCTAGACTGAAAATAAGTAATTAGACAAATTAGATTGTTTCGCTCTTTTTCCCCATTTTCTTTTTTCTTACTCCTTTAATCAATATTATTTTTGTCTAACTACTAAACGGCAGTTGTATTTAGATAATCGTTGATTATCGACTCAACTGGTATAGCTTAGTATATATAAATCGTGCTTAGTATCTCAATTCGCAATGAAAGCTCAACGTACTCGTTCTCAAGAGCGTATTCTCCAGTTACTCAAAAATGTTAAAGGATCAGTTTCTGCCCAAGATCTCTATATCAAACTACGTAAAAGTAATCAAAATATGGGGTTAGCAACTGTCTATCGTTCTTTAGAAGCTCTTAAACTTCAAGGAGAAATACAGGTACGTACTTTACCTAATGGCGAATCGGTTTATAGTTCAATTCATCAAGACCAACATCACCTTACCTGTGTCAATTGTGGTATCTCAATCCCTATTGCAGAATGCCCTGTCCACGATCTAGAACATCAACTAGAACAGTCTCACCAGTTTAAAGTTTACTATCATACTTTAGAATTTTTTGGAGTCTGCGATCGCTGTCAATTAGCTCAAAATGTCTAAATCAATTCTACAGCGTCTTCTCTGAACTAAATCGCCTGGAAGCCATATCTGAAAGTCCCGACTCATGTAACAATAGTAAAGTTGCTTAAAAACTGCACCTAATCATTAAATTGACATAGTAGATTATCAAGAGAGAGAGACAATATGAAAATTGGCGATCGCGTTCGAGTCAAAGAATCCGTAGTCGTCTATCACTATCCTCAAAAGAAAAAAGAACCCTTCGATCTCAAAGGAATGGAAGGGGAAATTGTTGATATTATGAATAACTGGCAAGGAAGACCGATTAGCCCGAATTTACCGGTGCTAGTGAAATTTGAAAAAAAATTTAAAGCTCACTTTCGCGAAAATGAATTAGAAGTGCTATAAACTATGCCGAGTTTTCATACTTTTAGGTATCAACTTTGGAGCATTGTACCTTCGTTAATCAGTTAGGTATAAGCTCCAAAATCTTTTAACTTATTTATATTTCTAATTTAGCTACTTGAGCCAGCCAATTTGACTAGCGAATGCTCATCGATGCTGGAGTATTATTAACTCGACTAAGACGATTTTGACGCAAAATATTAACTGCTTTGGCGTATTGAGGATCTGCATCTGTACCAATTAAAGCAGGATTCGCACTTAGCACAATTTGGTCTTGTTTGCTTAAATCTATCTCAATATTGGGTGAAATACCTTTATGATTAATATCAATACCACTAGGAGGATAGTAACGAGCAATAGTTACTGCTAATCCCGAACCATCCGATAAGGAATGGACTGATTGAACTGTTCCTTTACCATAGGTACGAGTTCCAACCAGGGTAGCACGACCGTTTTCTTTTAAAGCACCTGCTAAAATCTCACTAGCACTAGCAGAATATTGGTCTACCAACACTACTAAAGGTAACTGTGTCAAAGCTTTGCCATCTGCGGAAAACTTTTGATTGCCACCTTTGCGATCAATAGTGCTAACAATTGAACCTTCTTCCATCCACATTCGGGCAATTTCTACTGAAGAAAATAATAATCCACCTGGATTACCTCGTAAATCCAAGATAAAGCCTGAAGCTTGCTGATTGCTTAATTCTTCAATGGCTTGCTTCATCTGTTCAGCAGCATGAGAACTAAATTCATCTAGTTTGATATAACCGACTTTGAGTTGATCTTCTTGATTGAGAGTGTAATTAACCGAAGGTAATTCAATTTGTTGTCTGACTAAAGTTACGTCAAACACCTTTTGATTAGGTTTGGCAATTTGTAGACTAACTTCTGTTCCTTCGTCTCCCTTAATTGCTTCAGAAGCTTGCTCAATGCTCATTAAAGCAGTAGGTTTGCCATTAATCCGTAAAATTTTGTCTCCTGATTGGATTCCTGCTTTGGCAGCAGGAGAATTTTTAATTGGTTCAACTACAGTTAAATCATTGGTTTTTTCATCAATAGTTAGACGAATTCCAACACCAGATAATTCTCCACTAGTTTGACTAGTTAAGTCTTCAAATTCCGCGGGGTCGAGAAAACGAGTGTAGGGGTCTCCCAAAGTTTTTAACGAGCCTCTAATGGCTTGATAGGCTTGTTTGCGATCGCTATAACTTTGCTTGAGTAATTCTTGGCGTTGTTTTTGCCAGTCAATATGATTAAATTCTCGGTCGACAAACTCATTGTTAACAATTTGCCACACTTCATCAACAACAGTTTTTGGACTATCTTCTAAGGCCGCTTTGACTGAAGAGTTAGCATAAGCAACGACCAAAGAAGCTGTAACTAAAGTACCAATAAATTTCGTCGGCACAAGTTTACCTAACCTAATAAAAGAATTTTTACGAGACTGAGAGGACGGTTTTCGTCCTTGACCATGAGAAGATTTGTTAAAAAACTGATTCATGAGCAAAATTAGTAATATTTATACAATTAGGTCAAACCCATGAAGGCAGTGGAGTAAAAACGGCAGTAGCAGCTTTTTCCTCTTGAAACATTTAATTAAGTCTAAGACTATCGGCAGGAGATGAAAATTTCGGTAAGATTTTGTTTTGGTAGTATTTACGAAAGAATATTCCGAGTTTAATCTATGACCTCAATAGTCTGGTTGTTAATTAATAATATGCCTAATACCTAATATTTTAAATATTACTAAATTTTATTTGGTTTCACCTGCTAAATTTTGCCACTTTAAAAAGTCTAACAAGATTTGTTGATGAATTTTTCCTACTGGTTGATTGCGACCTGCTTTTTGAGAATAACTATAACCAGAGAGAATTTCATCTAAACTCAATAACCGTAAATCCCAGCCTTCTCCCAAAACCAAAGTATCAATTGCTACTTCTAACGGTGCATGAAAAACGTGACGAATTACTTGCTGATCGGCATAACAGCCAAATTTAATCGGATTGACAATTTGATAATGAAGTTCTTCGAGTATTTCTCGTTCTAATCCTGCTTCAGGAGTTTCTTCTACCTCAAGATGACCACCAAATAAACCCCAATGTCCAGGATACTTAATCCCTGGAAGATCATCTCTCAACTGCATTAAAAATCGATCGCCTTGGTGGAGGATGGCTAATGCAACAGCAATAGGTGACTGATTCATAATTTCTCTAGGGGAGTTACTTGAGTAGGATTAGCTATTTTTTCTACCTGTTTTAACTCGACAACATAAATTTCGTTCAATGCTTGTTGTGCGAGAAAAATCATGTCAGATTGAATCTCTCCTTGAATCAAAATTTGTTCTCCTGGTTGAGGAAGGTTATAGTTTGTCACAACCCAAACACTGCCACTAGCATCTTGAAGTTGATAAGCACCACTACCCAAAAAAGGAGCTTGCTTGAGTACTTTTCCCTGAAGATAAACTTTTGCTCCCGATTGTTTTTGGGCAATTTTCGCGATCGCAACAGGAGTTTGAGTTAGCTGCTGACAACCGCCTAATCCAATCCCAGTAGTCAGAAACATACCCAGAATTAATAATTTATTAAGATAAAAGGTTTGAATTTCTCTGTTGAGGAGAAGCATCTTAAGATATCCTAAATTAAGAGAAAAGAACTATCGATCATCTCCAGCTTAACTTTTATTTAATTATTCAACTCCATGCCTGCTCAAACAGCCCAAATTCTGGATGGTAAAGCCTTAGCTCAAAAAATTCAGCTTCAGTTACAAAATCAAGTGCGATCGCTACAAACTAAAATTGGTCGTCCTCCAGGTTTAGCTGTGTTAATGGTAGGAGATAATCCAGCTAGTGCGGTCTATGTTCGTAATAAGGAAAAGTCTTGTCAGAAGGTAGGAATTGCTTCTTTAGGGCAGCATTTTCCAGAAAATACGTCTCAAGCAGAGTTAGAACAGGTTATTCAACAATTAAATCACGACGATCGCGTTGATGGGATTCTGGTTCAATTGCCTCTACCCAAGCACCTCAATGCCGTAGCTTTACTTCACACTATCGATCCTAAGAAAGATGCTGATGGACTTCATCCAGTGAATTTAGGTCACTTAGTCCGTTCTGAAGCTGGTTTACGTAGTTGTACACCTGCTGGAGTCATGAAATTACTAGCAGAATATCAAATTCCTCTGGCAGGAAAAAAAGCGGTAGTTGTCGGCAGAAGTATTTTAGTTGGTAAACCTTTAGCACTGATGTTATTGGAAGAAAATGCAACCGTCACTATTGCTCATTCTCGTACTCAAGATTTAGCTGCGGTCTGTCGAGAAGCAGATCTTTTAATTGCAGCCGTAGGTAAACCAGAATTAATTACAGCAGCAATGGTTAAACCTGGTGCGGTAGTGATCGATGTTGGTATTAATCGTGTTGAAAACGAACAAGGCAAATCTCAACTAGTAGGAGATGTAGATTTTGATGGAATTGCTGAGGTAGCCGAATATATTACTCCTGTTCCTGGTGGAATTGGTCCAATGACGGTAGCAATGTTGTTACAAAATACTGTTACAAGTTATTGTCGAACTTATGGGTGTTGAAGAAAATACCTTAACAACAAACAACACCACTCACTTTCTACATTCTCGATTTGTCTTCCTCAGATTCAGTGATAATAAATAGAGTTACTAGAATCACTTGGCATTAACTACCTAGCTTCTACATTGCTCTCAGGTTAACTATGCGAGAAAGATTTCGATTTCGACTAGAGTGGTGTTGTTGTTAGATGAGACAGATGTTAGATTAAACAGCTTTGATTTTCCTCTTCTTAGTTTACTTAATGTACATTTTGGCTGTTCGATCTGCCAGATGAAGCTTTCTTTTAGCTTCAATTATTAATTTAAACCATTTTATTTTTAATGCCTAGAATTAGTAATCAAAATTCATTTTTAAATGAGTGATTGCTTCACTTATTAATAAAGAGTATTAACTAGTTTTAATTAAAGTTGCTTTAAGTTAATTAACATTTAATCTGTTATTAGCTACCGCGCTCAACACATCAGAAGAGCGCACAATTTTAAGCGACAAGAATGTTATTCTACGAATTAAATAAAAAAATTCTTACATAGAAGGGTTACTCTGACAATATTGCTAATATTTTGCTGGAAAAATAGTAATATGTCTAATTCTTTAAATTTAAAATCTCAACATCTTTGTTTTGGGGGAACAGTTGCTTATTATTCCCATCAATCTTCAATTTGTAATGGCAAAATGAATTTTGCTGTCTATCTACCCCCACAAGCAAAAACTCAAGCTGTTCCTATTCTTTATTATCTTTCGGGCTTAACCTGCACCGAAGAAAATTTTACCGTTAAAGCAGGAGCGCAGCTTTATGCAGCCAAATATGGCATCATGTTGGTTATTCCCGATACCTCTCCTCGTCAGACAGGAATTCCCGATGAAGAAGCTAGTTGGGATTTAGGTACTGGTGCAGGTTTTTACGTAGATGCAACAATTGCACCTTGGCAACAGTATTATCAGATGTATAGTTATGTAACTAAAGAACTACCAGCTTTAATTGCAGCTAATTTTCCTGTAAATATTCATAAACAAGGAATTTTTGGTCATTCAATGGGAGGACACGGCGCATTAATTTGTGCTTTAAAAAATCCCACCCAATATCTTTCTGTTTCAGCTTTTGCTCCTATTTGCGCGCCGATGAGTTGTCCTTGGGGAGAGAAAGCATTTACCGCTTATTTAGGTACAGATAGAGAGCAGTGGCAAGCTTATGATGCTAGTGAATTAATTAAGATACAACAACTTAATTTTCCAATCCTCATCGATCAGGGTACAGCCGACCCTTTTCTTGAGCAACAACAACTACTGCCAGAAGTCTTTGAATCTGCTTGCCAACAAGTAGGTCAACCCTTACAACTTAGATATCAAGAAGGATACGACCATAGCTATTTTGCGATCGCTAGTTTGATGGCAGATCATTTTCGTTATCACTCTTCCTATTTATGCCAGTAGCTTAATTAAATATTTATCGAATGTTTAAATGATTAACTTTTAACTTTATTCAAACTTAATCAACTCTTGCTTATAAATAGATTAAGTAATTAGTAATTTTATGACTATTGCTCTTAATATTAAACCAATCTTGCGTTACTTGATATTATGTCCCACACATTTGTTCTTCATCCTTTAGGAACAATTTTAACAGAAGCTGATTTAATTTCTTCCCCTCAGCTTCAATTAGCGTTGCGAGATCAATCTTATTATCAAGAAATGCGGATTGGAGAAATTTTGGCTTTAAGAGGCTGGTTAAAACAAGAAACTGCTGATTTTTTTGCCGAAGAATGGGTCACTTTAGTTACCGATCCCGAAAGATATCCTTTAGGATTTTATTTACAAAAAGCTGCTTTGTTAAATGAAGATCAAATCAATGAGATTATTTGCGAACAAAAACAATGTTTGCTGCGTTTCGGTGCAGTAGCAGTTTTAAAAGGCTGGGTCAAAAAAAATACGCTCCATTTTTTCTTACAAAATTTATTTCCTCACGAAGTACAAGCTTCTCATTTTTTTAAAACAACGGCTCACAATCAAAATTATCAAAGTTGTCAAAGCAATCCAACTTTAATTCTTAAAGACGAAATTAATTCTTTAGCCAAAGAAAGTGAACTATATCTTACTCAAACCAGTCCTCAAAAAACTAAGAAGCTTTTTACTTTATTTTAAATAATAAAAGATTTATTCATAAAAAAAATAAGACCACCTAGAAAATTTGATTCTCTGGTGGTTTACTCTATTCAATAAACGACTATTGTTGAGATGATTTCGACGAAGTCGAAGCAGGCTCCGTCTATCATAAGCGGAGTACCTTCGACCACAAACAACAGTGGTTTTTTGCTAAACAGCCAATTATTAACAATTAGCAATCATAATACAAAGAAAATTCGTAAGGATGAGGACGCAGACGCATTGGGTTAACCTCATTGTCGAGCTTGTATTCAATCCAGTTTTGAATAAAGTCTTCGGAGAAGACACCAGTATCAGTTAAGAAACTATGGTCTTTTTCCAATGCTTCTAACGCTTCTTCTAAAGAACCAGGAGTAGAAGGAATTTTGCTCAATTCTTCAGGAGATAAATCGTAGATATCTACATCTAAAGGTTCACCTGGATCGATTTCATTCTTAATTCCATCTACCGCAGCACAAAGCATCGCAGCAAAAGAAAGATAAGGGTTAGAAGTAGCATCAGGACAACGAAACTCAAAACGTTTTGCTTTCGGATTGCTACCAGAAAGAGGAATCCGTACCGATGCAGAACGATTACCTTGAGAATAAGCTAAGTTTACAGGTGCTTCAAATCCAGGAACCAGACGCTTGTAGGAGTTTGTAGTGGGGTTGGTTATAGCTAGTAAAGCAGGTGCGTGCTTCAAAATCCCACCGATCGCATTAAGAGCCATTTTACTCAAGTTAGCATAGCCATCACCCCAAAATAAAGGCTGTCCACCTTTCCAAATAGACATATGAGTATGCATTCCCGAACCGTTGTCGTTAAACAAGGGTTTAGGCATGAAGGTCACACTTTTACCGTATTTTTTAGCAACGTTTTTGATGACGTATTTATAAATCATCAAATTGTCAGCAGCTTCGATAATTGGCGCAAAGCGAATACCAAGTTCGTTTTGTCCTCCTGTAGCTACTTCATGATGGTGTTTTTCAATCGGTACATTGCAATCTGCCATAGTTAGCAGCATTTCTGTCCGCATATCCTGTAGAGTATCGGTAGGGGCTACAGGAAAATAACCTTCTTTGTAACGGGGTTTATAGCCTAAATTACCGCCCGCTTCCTCACGACCACTATTCCAGCGACCTTCGACACTATCAACATAGTAATAGCTTTTGTTTTCAGCTTGATCGAAGCGAACATCATCAAAGACGAAAAATTCTGCTTCTGGTCCAAAAAATGCTATGTCGCCAATACCAGTGCTGTTAAGAAAATCAAGAGCTTTTTTGGCGATTGAACGAGGATCGCGACTGTACCATTCCCCAGTACGAGGTTCTTTAATACTACAGATCATGCTGAGAGTTGGTTCTGCATAAAAAGGGTCGATCCAAGCGGTTGTAGGATCGGGAACCATTGACATATCAGATTCGTTAATTGCCTTCCAACCTCTGATACTAGAACCATCAAACGCAACACCATCGACAAAGGAACTTTCGTCAATTTGGTCGTAGTAGAAAGAACAATGTTGCCAGATACCTGGCATATCGATAAATTTGAGGTCGATGATTTTGATGTTATTGTCTTGAATCATTTTCAAGACTTCTTGGGGAGTCTCAGCCATAGATAGCTCCTATTGATTAGTTTTTTCTCTTGCCTCGGATCATCCTAGAGAATTGCGATGCCAAGATTTTGTTTCCATTGCTACAGAAATAGCATGTCTGAATCGAATAATAATCTGTAAATTTCCCAAAAATGTGTCTAACTTAACAAAATATTTGAGTCTTAATAAATAGTCTTAAATTTATTTAAGATTTTAATGGTGTATTTTGTTTTAAATCTTCAAAATACTGGTGTATTCAAGATCCCTGTCGCTTCTTGTGGGATTATAAATAAATAGAAAATAAAATTAGGCTATTCTAAGCCAAGTAAGACAATCGCAGTTGGGAGAAATTATTATAATGCGAGACGCGGTTACCAAATTAATTAAAAATTATGATGTTACTGGTCGCTATCTTGACCGTAACGCACTGGATACTCTTAAAGCTTATTTTGAATCTGGTACGGCTAGAGTAACAGTAGCTACTATGATTACTGCTAATGCAGCAGGTATTGTTAGACAAGCTGGTTCTAGTTTGTTTGAACAAGTACCAGAATTAATTCGTCCAGGCGGAAACGCTTATACTACTCGTCGTTATTCTGCTTGTTTACGAGATATGGATTATTATCTGCGCTATGCTAGTTACGCTTTAGTTGCTGGTGATATGAATGTCCTCGATGAAAGAGTGCTACAAGGTTTAAGAGAAACTTATAATTCTCTAGGAGTTCCCATTGGTTCTACCGTAATAGGAATTCAAATCATGAAGGATTTAGTTAAACAGATGGCTACTAATGCAGGAATCAATAATACTGATTTTATTGATGAGCCTTTTGAACATCTAACTCGGGAACTAAGCGAAGTTTCAATTTAGTTGAAGTTTACTTTAAAGCGATCGGCGTGTTGTGACTAGGGACATAATTCCTAGAAAACTAATAGCATCAAGACTCGACCTGCTCCGCAGAAGCGTGAAGCTGCGATCGCTTTTTTTTAGTTATAGCAGCTGAATTATAGGTTAGGACACAGTATTTAACGTAGAGGCGAACTGTGGTTCGTTCCTACAAGACTTGTGAGTCCCGATCTTTCCTTCGACTGCTATAATTCAAATTTGTATTAATAATATTCAAGAAAATAGTAGGGAGAATTCATGAATTCTCCCTACCTAAATTACCTGTTGTTAGAGATTAAGCTAGCATCTCGACTGGCACTCTTTTCAAGCTTAAACGCTCATCTTCTACATCCACAAAGATAGTATCACCGCCTTTAAATTCCCCTCGTAAAATCGATTTCGCGATCGCAGTTTCTAAGTATCTTTGAATTGCCCGTTTTAGCGGTCTAGCACCATACACTGGATCGTAACCGAGTTCGGCTAAGAAATCTAAAGCTGCTTCGGACATCTTCAGGCATAGTTTTTGTTCTTCCAAACGATCTTCGAGACGTTGGATCTGAATCTTGACAATGTTGCGTAGTTGCGCTTTTTGTAAACCGTGGAAGATAATAATCTCATCGATTCGGTTCAGGAATTCGGGACGAAAACTATTGCGCATCGCATCCATCACGCGCGATCGCATTTCTTCATAACGGTTATCATCGCCAGCTACATCGAGGATGTATTGAGAACCGATATTACTGGTCATGATAATGATAGTATTTTTGAAGTCTACTGTGCGACCTTGAGAATCGGTTAATCTACCATCATCGAGGATTTGTAGCATGATGTTGAAGACATCGTTGTGTGCCTTTTCAATTTCATCAAAAAGAATTACAGAATAAGGACGACGGCGAATAGCTTCGGTTAATTGTCCGCCTTCTTCGTAACCCACATATCCAGGAGGTGCGCCGATGAGACGGGAAACGGTATGTTTCTCCATGTATTCGGACATATCGATCCGAACCAAAGCTTCTTCACTATCAAACAGGGTGACGGCTAAAGCTTTGGCAAGTTCCGTTTTACCTACCCCAGTAGGACCTAGGAAAATAAAGCTAGCAGTAGGACGTTCGGGATCGGCTAAACCAGCGCGAGAACGTTGAATAGCATCTGCTACCGCAATGACAGCTTCATCCTGTCCGATGACTCGTTGATGTAATTCGTCTTCGAGATGGAGGAGTTTTTCTTTTTCAGATTCTACCAGCTTACTAATCGGAATACCAGTCCATTTAGAAATAATTTCAGCAATATCCGCTTCAGTTACTTCCTCCCGTAGCATATTACGACCAGTAGTTTGTCTTTCTGCGAGCTTACTTTCGATTTCTCGGATTTGTCTTTGTAAGTCGGTTAGTTTTCCGTAGCGTAATTCCGCAGCGCGATTTAGATCGTAATCTCGTTCTGCCTGTTGAATTTCCAGGTTAACTCGGTCAATTTCTTCCTTAAGCGTGCGAATTTGGTCGATAACTTCTTTTTCCGACTGCCATTGGGCATTTAATTCCGATTGCTCCTCTTTAAGATTGGCTAATTCTTTTTCCAGTTTTTCCAATCTTTCTCTAGAAAGTACGTCATCTTCTTTTTGTAAAGATAACCGTTCCATTTCTAATTGCAGGATTTTGCGGTCAATTTCGTCTAATTCCTCTGGTTTAGAGGTAATTTCCATTTTTAACTTCGCAGCAGCCTCGTCTACTAAGTCGATCGCCTTATCTGGTAAAAAGCGATCGCTGATGTAACGATTAGATAGAGTAGCAGCAGCAACTAAGGAAGTGTCAGAAATTTTGACCCCGTGGTGAACTTCGTAGCGTTCTTTTAATCCTCTTAGAATCGAAATAGTATCGATCACGTTGGGTTCGTCTACCAAGACAGATTGGAAGCGTCTTTCTAAAGCAGCATCCTTTTCGATATACTTGCGATACTCATCCAAAGTCGTCGCACCAATACAGCGTAATTCACCCCTAGCTAACATCGGTTTGAGTAAATTACCCGCATCCATCGCCCCTTGAGTCGCACCTGCACCTACTACGGTATGAATCTCATCAATAAACATGATGATGTTCCCTTCCGACTCGGTAACTTCCTTAAGGACAGCTTTGAGTCTTTCTTCAAACTCACCGCGATATTTTGCTCCCGCAATTAATGCACCCATATCCAAAGCAACTAATTTGCGATCGCGTAATGATTCGGGTACGTCACGGTTGACAATTCGCTGGGCCAATCCCTCTACAATAGCAGTCTTACCAACCCCTGGTTCACCAATTAACACGGGGTTGTTTTTAGTACGACGGGAAAGGATTTGAATGGTACGACGAATTTCTTCATCCCTACCAATGACAGGATCGAGTTTACCTTGTCTAGCTAGTTGGGTTAACTCTCTACCATACTTTTCTAGAGATTGATACTTACCTTCAGGATTTTGATCGGTAACCTTCTGACTACCTCTTACATCTTGAATAATCTCCCTCAGTTTATTTTCGCTCAATCCAAACTCTTGAAATAACTTTCTCCCCAAGCGATCGTCTTTGGCATAAGCTAAGAGTAAGTGTTCGATGGAAATATATTCATCATCAAATTCCTTACGGTGATTTTCTGCCCGATCTAACAACGTATCTAAACTACGTCCCAGATAAACAGACTCTCCTAGATTAGATACCTTCGGTTGACGATTGATAAACTCATCGGTTTTATCCCGCACTCGTTGGACACTAATATTAGCCTTGTTGAAGATACTATTGGCTAATCCTTCTTCTTCAATCAGTGCCTTGAGTAAATGTTCGCTTTCTATTTGTTGATGTTTATTTTCTTTAGCAATATCGGGAGTCCGAACAATTGCTTGCCAGGCTTTTTCCGTAAATTTTTGTGGGTTGGTTGGTTGCATTTTTTCGATCTCAGTTAGGAAATAAAATATTAGTTCTGATAGTTGCTGTTGATTAGTTCTACTGGAGAATCAAACAAATCCCTGAAGATACTGAGGATTGTTCCAGTTTATAGTCTCTGATGAATAGCTAATCAGTTATTTAGTTAATTTTTATGGTCTTTAATGATATTGTAGTGATTTTGGCGCACAGTAACGGGTAGGAAACCACCACAGCAGCATTCTGGTTTTCCCGATTTATACCACTTTCATGTAAATGATGACGATTAATAATTCCACCGTTATCATGAAGCATGTTGTAGTATCTTATCTAAATTCATCTGAATTTTTTCGATCAATACTTAAAATAAATAATTTTACTGACTTGTTCGAGAAGTTTTTGAGCAGGTTTTTTTATGAAATTATTTCCAAAAATTTTTTTATGTTACTGATAATTAGTTTTTTATTTTGGGGATCGAAATGGCTATTAAGATAACTGAAATCACTAGAAGAGATATTATCGATTTTATACTTTTAGAACAAATTAACTTATATGGTCGCCTAGAAGAAATTGATTTTCTTTCTAGAATTTGGGATTTAGATTCAATGCCATCTTTTGATAACAGGTTTCAAAATGCTACTAAGGATATTTGGCAACATACAGTATTCAATGATGATTGGGAACCTGGCTGGGTATTTAAAGATTCAAGATTTAATCTCATGAGAGGCGATGATGAAACTTTTCTAAGATTTCTTTGTGAAACTATTCATCCTGTAGTACGAGCAGATGTAACAGAATGTGAGAGACTTTGCCAGCTTTATAACAGCTATCTAAAAAATGACGGATACCAAATAGTTGAAAAAACACGCATTTCAGACAAGCCTGTTTTTATAGGTCGTTTTATTGGAACTTCGGTTGCACCAGGAATACAATCTGCTAAAGAAGTATTTTCTGGTACAGATGTTGGATATATTTCACAGCAAATTACTCGCATGGAAACTGCTATAAATCAAGATCCTGAACTTGCTATAGGAACAGCAAAAGAATTAGTAGAAACATGCTGTAAAAGCATCTTACATGAATGCAATATATCCTTTTCCAAGAGTGATGACTTACCAAAACTTGTTAAAAACACTGTACAGCAGTTAGAGTTAACTCCCGACAATATTCCAGATAAGGCAAAAGCAAGTGATACTATTAAACGTCTATTAAGTAATCTAGCGTCAATAACTCAGGGTGTTGCTGAACTCAGAAATCACTATGGTACTGGTCATGGCAAACTAAGCGCAAATAAAGGGTTACAGCCACGACACGCAAAATTAGCTGTAGGAGCAGCATCCACTCTTGCAGTTTTCCTAACCGAAACCCATAGGGTTAAAAAACCCAATAAAAGCTAACAAATACTTCGATTTCTACCATATACAGGTTATCTTAAGAGTTATCACTTTAAAATTATGACGATATTAGGACAACTAGTGCGATCGCACTCGCTCCAATCTTAAAATAGAAGAATTTCAGTAGCAGATAAAATTAGAGTAGCTAATGTGTTTAACTCTTAATATCTATGACAGAACTACTTCAACAAGTCATTGCAGAACTAGAAAAATTACCCGATGAACAGCAAGATGCGATCGCGAAGTGCCAGCGCAAGCTGACCGCTACTCGTCTTATAACCGAACTTAAAAACTAACAAGATTGGACATCTCGTTTTCAAAACACAACTTTTGCCGTTAATCAAGCAGATGAGATACGTACAAGGCTACACAGAGGCACTGGGTTTTGCCGATTGCATACCAGGAAGAAGGCAATAAAAAATGAAATGTAGCATTAAATAATTAAGGTATCGCAAAGTGACATCCTAGCCTGATCGCATTTGTAATTTTTAACTGAACTAATCGCCGAGCGACACTGCCTAAATTATTAATATATAAAAATAAAATTACATTTTAAGCCTAATTATGACTAGACGTAGTTATGTTTTCTGCTATTTTTCTTAGAAATGAAAAATTCTTCATTTTCTTTTCCAATCATTTTTTTAAGATACTGCTTATGATTAAAGGCGATAAAGCTTTTCATCGACCTTCTGGAAAAATAAAAGTTAGCTAAAAATTAGGTTTTCAAACCACATTCAAATAATCTAAACAATTATTTTTTTACTTCTTTCTTCCTGAACGGCTGAACTTATTTTTCTCAAAAATTTTAATTTTGGGAATTTTGCCGTAGCTCTAATCAATTAACTATTAATGCTAAAAATTATGATTTATCGCTCTTTAGTTAGCAGCATGACTGCATTGATGATTGGACTGCTAAATATAGATTCTGCGATCGCTTGCACTCGTGTTGTTTATCTTGGGCCAGATGATACGATTTTTACTGCACGCACTATGGACTGGCAGACCGAAATGTTAACAAATCTTTGGGCTTTGCCAAGAGGTGTACAACGCAATGGTGCTGCGGGAGAAAACTCAATTGAATGGACTTCCAAATACGGTAGTGTTATAGCATCGGGCTTTGATGCTGGCACAGCAGACGGCATGAACGAGGAGGGCTTAGTTGCTAACCTGCTTTATTTGGTTGAGTCTGAGTATGTTACCCCAACAGAAAATGACCCACGTAAACCCCTATCGATTTCTTTATGGGCGCAATACTTTCTCGATAACTACGCCACTGTAGCAGAAGCAGTGCAAGCGATGAGTCAGGAACCCTTTTATATAGTTACGACAATGACTCCAGACGGAAAACCAGGTCAGTTGCACTTGTCTCTTTCTGATGCCACAGGTGACTCAGCCATTTTTGAATATGTGGATGGAAAACTTCAAATTCACCACAGCCGTCAATATCAAGTAATGACTAACTCTCCTATCTATGAGCAGCAGCTTGCTCTAAATGATTACTGGAAACAGATTGGTGGCACAACGATGTTGCCAGGGACAAATCGTGCTGCCGATCGCTTTGTGCGCGCTTCATTTTATATTAATGCAATTCCACAAACGTCTGACGTTGATGAGGCTACTGCCAGTGTTTTTTCAGTGATTCGCAATGTTTCTGTTCCCAGAGGAATTTCTACGCCTGGACAACCAAATATTTCCTCAACACTTTGGCGTACTGTTGCCGATCAGAAAAACAAGCGTTATTTCTTTGAATCAACTCGTAGTCCAAATGTGTTCTGGGTAAATCTGTCGGATCTCAATTTCACAGAAGAAGCATCAACCATGAAACTGACGCTCAAAGATGGTGTGTTTTATTCAGGTAATGTGGCAAAACAATTTCAACCTGCTGAACCTTTTGTTTTTCTGCCATCTAAGTTTCTTTCCTCAGATGAAAACTAAATCAAGCCATGCAAATCAACAATAAAATCCGCCCAAAGAATTCTAATCGGTTGGTTAGTTGGCTGTCTTTTACTAGCATTACTACCTCAGTAGCGATCGCATTTGGTAGCTTTCCAGTTTCGGCAAGTGAACCATTACCCAACGCCGAGTTAGAGATTTTCTCAACACCAATATTTGTTTCGCCTTTGACGGTAGAAGATCTTGAATTTATTCCCCAACAATCACCTCTATCTTTTTCAACAGAAGCATTTTTACAACTAGAAAAACTTTCGGAAGTTAAATCAGAGCCATCCCAACCTTTTCTGTCTGCTGAAAAAGCTGCGACTACTAGCACTGCACCCGATGATCGTTGGCAATTTTCAGTAGAACCCTACTTGTTTGTTCCTTTTTATGTCGATGCAGACATCACGGTTAGAGGACGCACTGCTTCAGTTGAAGCAGACTTTGGCGATATTGTTAACCTTGATCGCATTTTTGCTGCATATTTACGACTGAAGGCACAGAAAAACCGTTTGGGTTTCCTGATTGATGGCTCTTATCTCTCGATTGGCAGAGACGGCAATCTTGATGTAACGATCCCAGCAGCATTCTTACAATCTTATGGAATAAATACCGATGTAAACATTAATACCGAAGTTAGTGTGGATGCTCGTCAAGGTGTATTGGATTTGGCAGCTCTTTATCGGGTTGTCGATACAGTTTTAGACAAAAATAACACTGCATCAAATCCTTATCCTCGGCTTGTTATTGACCCGATTTTAGGATTACGAATGAATTGGCTAGGTCAGGAGACTGAAATTAATGCAATTCGCATTGGTGGTGCTGATATTCCCGATCAAGATGTTGAACTTTCTACTTTCTTCGTTGAACCGATGATTGGTACTCAAATTGGGCTGGAGTTATCCGAGCGTTGGGCAATGGGTTTTCGAGGGAATATTTCTGGATTTGATCTCAATGCTGATCGCAACTTAGCCTGGAATTTGTTGCTTGGTGGTCAATATCGGGTTTCTCGTCTGACTTCACTCCAGTTTGCCTACCAATTTACCAAATTTGAGTATCTTGATGGAAAAGGAACTAACCAATTAGGTCTAGATTTGCAGCAGCAAGGGTTGTGGCTGGGTTTACTGTTCCGTTTCTAAAATAAAAGATATTATGACAATTACCAATTCGCGATCTCGGCGCAGCCAAGGCGCAGAGCGTACAGCTTCGCTGGCGCGTACGCGGTCTCAGCTTTGCTGAGGCACTTTGTGATCGCGTTTAAATCCATTCAAAAAATAGAACAATTTCAGTAGCACACCAAATTAAAGTATTTATTGTGTCTAAACTTTAATCTTTATGACAGAACTACTTCAACAAGTCATTGCAGAACTAGAAAAATTACCCGATGAACAACAAAATGCGATCGCACTTTTTAATTAAGGAAAATAGCGCTCAAATCCTCGTCTATGGAGGACGCGCATCATTTCTACCTTCTCTCCAGACACTTCTATGACGACACGATAGTTACCAATGCGAATGCGATAGCGATTAGGGAAATTTTTAGTAACTATTCACCCTTGGTTTTAAGAGCATAACTTTTAAATCTTTCCATATCAGCCATCAAAGTAGACTCAACAATTCTTCCCAAAAAAAGATTATCCATAATCTTGCCCAAAATCCCAGGAATACCATAGGCTACAGATAACTTGACAATACTACTACCATGACGGTCATAAAATCTCACTGCACCTCGATTGGGTAAACCGTCTACCGATTCCCATTGAATGATTTGACCAGGGACGAGTTTAACAATTCGAGATAACCAAGTAAAGTTAAAACCACCACTAGCTAATTTCCAACGAGATAGTTCGGGATTATCTGCTAGTACCTCAACCGAATCAATCCATTTCATCCAACGTGGCATTTGTTCCAAATCTGACCAAAGTCCCCATACAGTTTCGATGGGAACATCAACTTCTATCTGTACTGTATGTTCAAGCCAATCTGTCATTATATTTATTTTAGAGATTAAAAATTATTTGATTGAGCGTTGTTAACTATAAACAATGAATCATCAATAAATATTTATTTTATAGCGATTCTTGAATTAGTCAGACTCTACGCGATCGATAAATATGTCAAATTAGTTATAAAAAATTTCTCGAAGAATATTTAAAATAGCTAAGAGCGAGTCCGTTAACCCGTTAGACATAAACTTATTACTTAGATTGATTCTATTACTTCTGCCTCCTTCCTTGTCATAACCAAAGTGTAACTATTCAAGCAGACTTAATACTTTAACAGCACTAGTAGGTGGGCATTGCCCACCAAATATTTAGCTGACTACAGAGGTTTGGAGAGGAGATTTTAACTTATCAATATTATCTAAAATGGCTTTAGCTGCTTGTCTACCAGAAATAGTAGCCCCTTCCATACTATCGATATAATCTTGTTGAGTATAACTACCAGCTAGAAAAAAGTTAGCGACTGGAGTTTGTTGGGGTGGACGATAAACATCCATTCCTGGTGCTTCTCGATATAAAGATTGAGCTAATTTTACTACGCTATACCAAGTCATATTTAATTCCGTAGATGAAGGAAATAATTTATGAACTTGTTGAAGAACATGATTAGCGATGTCTTCATTTTTTGCTTTAATAAAAGGATCGCCTGGAGTTAGGACTAACTGTAATAAAGAGCCTTGTCCTGCGCGATAATAACTACCAGGACTAGCTAAAGCTAAATCGGAAAAACAAGAAAAATCAGCATCGGCAGTATAAAGTAAATTATCAATTCCTGCTGCTTCTTTGAGTTGTTGGCGTTTTTGAGGATCGTTTAATTCGGTTACCCAACCATCAAAGCGTAATTGTACTGTAGCGACAGGGACAGCTTCTAACTTATAAATATTGTCGAATTCTGACCATTTCCGCCACTGTTGAGGTAAAACTTTTTGAATACCAGGGACATCACAAGCACAGACATAAGCATCTGCCGTAATAGTTTCTTCGTTTTCTCCCTGGGCAACTACTAACCCTGTAACTCTAGTAGTATCTTCTTCTGTGGCAAATAAAATTTCTCTAACTCGACGACGAGTATAAATTTTTGCCCCTCTAGCTTCTAAATAATCAATAATTGGTTGATGAAGATATTCATGAGGAGAGCCTTCTAACATCCGCAATACTGACGCTTCCGTTTTAGCTGCAAAAAACTGAAAAATCGTCAACATACAACGAGCGGAAATATTTTCTGTATCGATAAAACCTAACGCATAAGCAATAGGATTCCACATTTTTTTGAGGCTACCATTATTGCCTCCATGCTGACGAAACCAATCGGCAAAACTAATCGAATCGAGATTGCGAATGGTTTTCATTGCACCTTCAAAATCTACTAATCCTCGAACTATTGGACTAGTTCCCAATGCTAAAGAATTAGCTAATTTATCTACTGCTGATAATTGAGAAGAGGTAAAAAATGCTTTTAATCCATGAAAAGGCGCACCAACAGGAAAACGAAAATCTAATTCTCCTCTTTTGCCTCCCTCATTAATAAAAGTATGGGTATGTTCTTTTAAGCGTAAATTATCAATCGCGCCCACTTTACGCATTAATTCAAACAGATTATAGTAGCAACCAAAAAAAACGTGTAAACCCATTTCTATATGGTTACCTTCTGCATCTACCCAGCTACCAACTTTTCCGCCTACAAAAGGACGAGACTCAAAGATTTCTACATCCCAACCAGCATCTACTAAATCGATAGCTGTTGCCATGCCAGCTAATCCTGCACCTACAATTGCAACACGCATTCAGCTTTTTTCCCGATCATTTTGCTTTACATATTGTAATGTATTTTATTCCTCTTCTAATTTTCGTTGAGCTAAGCTTTTAAGTTTGTGATAAAAAGAGGAAAAATCAGGTAATGGTGTAAATTTATGAATAAGTTTTTGTTCTGCTTTACTCCGTGAGTTATTAGGCTGATGAGGTAATCCTAGGGCAGAGGCAGGGGAAAAGTTTGATTCTGATTCTGTTGAGTCATCGCTTTCTTCAGATTCTATTTTAGATGAAGCGTATAAATCTTGGAAATTTGCTTCCGAAACAGTTTTTTGGTTGGTGGATAAGTGAGAAGAATAATGAGATTGTTGGTTTTCTAATTCAGTATTATTTACTACTTCTTCAGGTAATTCAGAGAAATTTTGCTCTGATACTTGATTTTCATTGCTTGATAAAAGCTCTTGAGATGTTAATAGTAAATTAAGATTGGTTTTTGATACTGAATCTTTTTTATCAATGGGCGTACTGTCGGCAAACTCATCGGATAAATTTGCTAAATGTCTAGGTAACTTTCGAGAAATTAATCGTTCAAATTCATGACTAAAGTGGGTATTAGGATTACCCAAGCGTAACCAAACTGCTAAAATTTGTTCAATAGAAACAGCTTTATATCTACCTAAATAGAGAGCTTCAATAGTAGCTAAACGAATCCAATTAGAATGAAAACTTTTGAGCCATTTTTCCATTAATTCTTCAACAGTAAAAGCTCCCAAATCAAATCCATAGCGGGTGATTAAGGCTACTGTTTGGGCAATTGCTAAGTCTTGATTAACATTTGTCATCAACTTTCTCTGCTGAGATCTGTCAGCCATACACTGATGTTTAAAAATGGTGCCTACGCTGACCGTAATTCTTTGGTCAAATAACTGAACTACTATTATGCAGTTTAAATCAGATTAATCGCGATGACACTTTTCTTTAGTTAACTATATTACTTCTTTAATTTTTGCTTTGGTTTATGATAAAAATTTAGTTTAATTTAAGAGCTTAATTTAAAGTCTGGCGATGAAGCTGTACTAAAGATAATCGGGATCGTAGTACTTCTGTTTAAACTATGAGAATTTATAATAGATGCTTTTGCTTAGTTCCTACGAGCGTTTTTATTTGAGTTGGGCTTGATAGAAATTAACCATAAATCATGAATAATACACTATCAATTATTAACAAATATTTTTAAATTAGTTTGCCTCTCAATTCATTTATAATTGCTAGAGTTTATGTTTTAATTCCAGATTTAAACTTATTAGTAGAAATCATTGAAATTGCAATTTCTGGATTAACTGGCGCAGATATAAAATATCCTTGTCCATAATAACAATGAGTTTCTTGTAGTTGAACCAATTGTTCAGTAGTTTCAATTCCTTTAGCAATTACTTTAATTCCTAAATTTGCAACAGAGTTGGTGACTGCTTTAATGAGTTCTAGTTTATGAGGTTGTAGGTCAATTCCTTGAATAAAAGAGCTGTCTAATTTGAGATAATCAATTGGCAAATAATTTAAATAGCTTAAAGAGGAATAAGCAGTACCAAAATTATCAAGTGTTATTTTAATTCCTAGTTTTTTTAGTGCTTTAAGAGCATTAATTACAGCCTGCAAATCGTTAAGTGAAGTATTTTCACTAATTTCTAAGACTAAATACTGAGGAGGAACATTAGTTTCTAATAAAATATGCTTAACTTTTGACTCGAAATCTATTTCAATTAATTGCTGGGGATGGATATTAAGACTCACAGTAAAATCGGGCGGTAAATAATTATTTTGTCTCCAGTTATTAATTTGAAAACAAGCTTGACGCATTACCCACCAACTAATAGGGACAATTAATCCAGTTTGTTCGGCAACTTCAATAATTTTGATTGGAGAAATTAAATGATTATTTGTACTTTGCCAACGAATGAGAGCTTCTAAACTAATAATTTTTTGAGTAGATAATTCAATTATAGGTTGATAATATAGTAAAAACTGTTGCTGCTTGAGAGCTTTTCTAAAATCATTCTCAAATTGTAATTTTTCCCAAGCTTGCAAACGTAACTCTGGAGTAAAAACTAAAAATTTACTAGGAGTAGATTGGCTTGCTTGATACATAGCAAGTTCTGCATTTTTTAAAATTTGTTCTCCAGTTTTTTCTTGATGTTGGCACGTAGCAATACCAATACTGACAGAAGTATAGATTGATTTTTCCTTGATTTGAAAGGATTTAATTAATTCATTTTTAATTTTTTGAGCAATTTTAAGGGCTTCATCAATACTATTAATCTGAGTAATTAAAACAAATATACTATTGCTTTTGAATCGAGCGATTTTGTCATTAACAGATAACACTGATTTTAATCTTTGATTGATTTCTAAGATAAAGTTTTCGGCAATTTCAAAACCCAACTGATTAGTAATTAAATCAAAATAATCGAGCTGGATCGAAAAGATTGCAAATAAATAATCTTCTTGATATTGAGCTACTTCCAATAAGTCATCTACTTTTTTGCAAAAATCATTTTTTTTACTGAGATACTCTTTGGAACGATCGCGAAAAAGACTTTCTAACATAATCTTTCATCAAAAAATTTGGATAGTTCAAACAACGCAATTTTAAAATAACTAGATTGGAATTATTTATAATTACTTGGTTGCTAAATTAATTGTTTATAAGTTATTTGTCTGTGCTAAAAGGTAACTATTTTTTAAAAAAAAATAATCAGTATTTTTTCTGATATTTATGTATAAAAAACCAAGTCAAATTAAATCAGATTAATCCCAAGAAATTTATGAGTTTTGCCAAAACTAGTAACAAATTTTAATAAAAACTAACCTAAGCGTAATTCTAATCTTAATTTGAAATAAGAATGCGACGCATCATTTTTGTAAGGGCGAATAGTTATTCGCAAGGGCGTGATAACTTCGTGAGAGCTTTGCTGCCAAGCTAAATTTAGCCGTTCGACTTAAAGCTTGTTAATCTATTTAGTTAATTTAATTGTTACTATTTAGTACAGCTAAACTAAGTCTGGAGCAATAATTGTCTCATTCCTCATTCGGATCAAACATGAATTTAGATTTGCCTCTCGGTTCGGTTATTCAAGGCTCTTTAACTAAGGGTTTAGAAGTTAGATTGCATCCTGATGTTTCAGTTGAAGAGATGCGAGTAGGAAAATTCTTAGTGATCAGAGGAACGCGATCGCTTTTTTTCTGTTTGCTGACAGATGTTACTTTGGGTGCAGCTAGTGAAAGAATTTTAGCTAATCCTCCTGCTGCGGAAGATTCTTTTTTGCGAGATGTTTTGGCAGGAAGCGGTACTTATGGGACAGTTCAAGTCTCACCGATGTTGATGTTAACACCTTCAGCAACTCAAAAAGATCTACCTACGCTACCGATTGAACCAAAAACCAAAAAAAGTAAACTAGCTTCCTTTGAAGCGCAAACCAGCACTGATTTGGAACTACTTCCAGTTAAAACTATTCCTTCCCACTTTAGCCAGGTTTACGAAGCCAGTGAACAAGATTTTCATACAGTATTTGGTTGGGAAAATGACCCTCATCGTCGCAACTTCTCAATCGGTCAACCTTTAGATATGGATGTACCAATTTGTATCGATTTAGACCGCTTTGTCGAACGGAGTAATGGAGTTTTTGGGAAATCTGGGACAGGTAAATCTTTTTTAACTCGTTTGTTGATTTCTGGTGTTATTCGTAAAGGTGCAGCAGTCAATTTGATGTTTGATATGCACTCCGAATACGGCTGGGAAGCGATGCAAGAAGGAAAAAAGGTTAGTACGGTTAAAGGTTTGCGTCAGCTATTTCCCGGACAAGTCGAAATTTATACCCTTGATGCAGAATCTACCAAACGCCGTGGTGTTCGAGAATCTCAAGAATTATATCTGAGCTACGATCAAATTGAAATCGAAGACTTGAAATTAGTTGCCAGAGAATTAGGTATTTCCGATGCTAGTTTAGACAATGCCAACATTTTGTTTAATGAATTTGGTAAGTCTTGGATCATTCAACTGATGAATATGACTAATGAAGATATCAAGATGTTCTGTCAAGAAAAACAAGGACATCAAGGATCGATTATGGCATTGCAACGGAAATTATTTCGTTTTGAAACCCTAAAGTATCTTCGTTCTACCTGTCCTTTTAATTATATCGATCGCATTTTAGAATCTCTCGATGCTGGCAAAAACGTAGTTGTGGAATTTGGTTCGCAATCAAATATGCTTTCTTATATGCTGGCAACTAATATGATCACCAGACGTATACACGCCAGTTATGTCAAAAAAGCAGATAAATTCTTGCAATCTAAAAATCCTTTAGATCGTCCTCGTCAACTAGTAATTACCATCGAAGAAGCTCATCGTTTCCTTGATTCTGCGATCGTTCATCAAACCATCTTTGGCACGATCGCCAGAGAAATGCGTAAATACTTTGTTACTCTATTAATTGTCGATCAACGTCCTTCGGGAATTGATAACGAAGTCATGTCTCAAGTAGGGACGAGAATTACCTGTTTACTCAACGATGAAAAAGATATCGATGCGATCTTTACAGGAGTATCAGGCGCACAAGGATTGCGATCGGTTTTAGCTAAATTAGATTCTAAACAACAAGCGTTAGTTTTGGGTCATGCTGTCCCGATGCCTGTGGTAGTACGTACCCGTGCTTATGATAGTCAATTTTATGCTGAAATAGGCGATCCTGATTGGGGACAACTTCCTAATGAAGAAGTCTTTGCAGCAGCAGAAACTGCTAAAGCCGATTTAGGATTTTAAAAAAAACTGTCAAAAAACACGATCAAGCAATCAATTTATCTATGTTTATCCACATTCATCAGTAGTCATTTTTTTTTACTATTTAAAACACCGAAAAAAATTCATGAAAAATATTAATAATTTAAAATAAAAACAATTGATATATTTATATTTTAATTGCCTACTAATTGCAATGAATTTTGTCGATCTTATTGCTCAATTACGCTCTCAACTACAACAAGTAGAAACTAGAGAGGAACACAATCAACAGGAACAAGCAGCTATTAATCAAAATATTCAAGAGTTAGAACACAAAATCCAGCAACAATATCAACGTCAAAGCGAACTAGATCGAGAAGCAATTGAGCTTTATCGACAAGCTGAAGAAATTAAAGGTAAACTAGCTAAATTAGAAAAGATAGCAGCTTTTTCTCAGCAATTTCAATTATTAAAAGCTGAATGTCAGGATAATCAAGAATTATTACAGACTCTATATTCTGCTCTGCCGATTCCTTTCTCGCAAGATACTTTAACTGGAGTTTTTAATCAGCAAGACTTTTCAGAAGTGTTCGTAGAGCAACAGCAAACTGAAGAATTTATCTCTAATATTTCTTCTGATCATCACAATAGCGAAGATTCCCTCTTAACTATTGCACAAATTAAAGCTGCTTTACCTAATGCTGAATCAATTTATAAACAAATGACTGCTCGCTATTTAGAACAATATCAAACCTATCAAAATCTGATTATTGAAGAGTTAGATTTGATTTGGTGTTCTCTTGCTTTTGTTGTTTTCGGACGTTCTTCTTATCGAAAATTGAGTTTAAAATATCATCCTGATCTAGCTGGTTCGGAGCGTGCTATGCAGCTAATTAATGCTGCGTGGGAAATTTCACAAGATTATTTAACTTATTGCGATCGCGGTGTTAAAAATTAACAGGTAAAAGAGAAAAACACCAAGCAAATTTCTAACTATCTAAGTTATAATTCAAATCCTCATCTTCTCGATTTTGGCTCTGTTGGCTGATTTTTTTTTTAACTCAGATAAGAGCAAATAATTATCATGTCTTCGATTATTCAGACTTTACCTCCAGATGTAATTAATCTAATTGCAGCAGGAGAAGTAATCGATTCTCTTGCATCAGTAGTGAGAGAATTAGTCGAAAATTCTTTGGATGCAGGAGCAACTAGAATTACAGTATCTTTAATGCCTAATCTCTGGCGATTACAAGTAAGCGATAATGGCAGAGGCATGACTGTAGAAGATCTGCGTTTGTGTGCTAATGCCCATAGTACTAGTAAAATCCGCGATCGCCAAGATTTATGGAAGATTAATAGTTTAGGATTTCGCGGAGAAGCTTTACATAGTATCGCTCAAGTAGCAGAATTAGAAATTTTTAGTCGTGCTGCTGCTACAGAAGAAATAGGTTGGCGAGTAGCTTATCAAGAAGGAAAACTCGTTGCAGAAGAACTTGTTGCGATCGCTCCTGGAACAATTATCACCGTTGCTAATTTATTTGGTAATTTACCCGTGCGTCGTCGCGCCTTACCCGCGGTTACTCAACAAATTAAGTTAGTTCAAAATATTATTCAACAATTAGCTTTAACTCATCCTGGGATTACTTGGCAAGCGTGGCAGCATCAAAAGCCTTGGTTTAATCTCAGTCCTGGTATTACAGCCAAAGAAATTTTACCTCAAATTCTCAAAAGAGTTAATTTAACCGATCTACAATTTCTTAAGTTAGATGTAGCGATACCTGAAGACTCAGAGGCAATTGACAATTATCCCAAACAAAAATCTACTCTGGAATTAGTTATCGGTTTACCTGATCGCTGTCACCGCAGAAGACCTGATTGGGTTAAAATTGCAGTCAATGGTAGGATTGTACGACTTCCAGAATTAGAACAAACTATCATTGCGAGTTTGGCAAAAACCTTACCACGCGATCGCTATCCTGTTAGTTTTCTTCATCTTCATCTTCCTTCCCATTTAGTTGATTGGAATCGTCATCCAGCCAAAACCGAAATTTATCTTCATTATCTTCCTTATTGGCAAGAACAAGTTAGTCAAGCGATAGAAAAAGCTTTAACAATTACACCTGCTAATCTTCCCTTAGCTGTAGTTAATCAAAGAGTGAGTAAATTATTAAAAGTTGCCGAGGAAAACAGTGTTTATAATTGTAATCATGAGCCAGTTAAACCAAAAAATGAATTAAATCTCATTCAACTTAAAGCAGTTGCTCAAGTAAACAGAACTTATATAGTTGTAGAACATTCAAGTGGGTTATGGTTAGTAGAACAACATATTGCCCACGAACGAGTTTTGTACGAACAAATTCAAGATCATTGGCAATTAATACCTTTAAAAACTCCCATTATTCTAAATAATTTAAATACTTTGCAAATAGAACAATTAGAAAGATTAAAAATAGAAATAGAACTCTTTGGAGAAGAAATTTGGGCAGTAAGAAACGCTCCTGCAATGCTCGCTCAAAGAGACGATTGTAATGATGCATTAATCGAACTTAGTTTAGGCGGAGATTTACAATCAGCCCAAGTAGCTACAGCTTGTCGTAGTGCCATTCGCAATGGAACACCTCTAAGCCTACCAGAAATGCAAAATCTCATCGATCAATGGCAGAGTACTCGTAACCCTCGTACTTGTCCTCATGGTAGACCAATTTATTTATCTTTAGAAGAAACTTCCCTAGCCCGTTTTTTCCGTCGTCATTGGGTAATTGGAAAAAGTCATGGGATTTAACCGTAGAAGCAATTCGCGAATTGGAGGGGCTGTCCCTCGAACTTGGTTCGAGGGTTTATACGCCTCGTCTCCTACAAAAAAAAGACTGCCCGCAGTGATTATGAGGCAGCCCATGAAATTTTGTATCAAAATCAATTGTTAAAGTTTAAGAATTTTTACCGATAAATTGTTGTGCTTGTCTTAAAGCGATCGCACCAACATTGTAAAGAGCCCAGCTAGCAGCCACAATAAGTGGAGCAAGAACGATTATCAAACGCCAATCCATAATTCAATCTCCTCTGAAAATCCTTAATTTATTTTAAAATATTTTCATTAATTTATATATATATCCTAAATTTCTCAGTTTTTCTAGCAAATTGTTACTATTTGTCAAGGAGACTTGGAGATAAAGCCTAAGTCTGTGCCTTTGCCAGCATGAACTAAAGCCAATTTTTCGTATTTTTGGGCGTGTTCGATTAATTCTGCGACTTCAGTTTCATTAAGTTCTCTAACTTTTTTGGCAGGTACTCCTACCATCAAAGAATGAGGTGCGACATCTTTAGTTACAATACAACCTGCACCAATGATACTACCACTACCTACTCTAACTCCATCTAAAACTACTGCGCCAATGCCAATCAAACAACCACTTTCAATATATGCTGAATGAATTACGGCTCGATGTCCTACCGTAACATAATCTTCAAGGACAGTTGGTTTACCAGGATCGCCGTGAAGAATGGCTCCATCCTGGATATTGGTACACTTACCAATGACTATTTTTTCTACATCTCCTCGTACTACCGCACCATACCAAACACTAGCACCAGCAGCCAGGGTAACTTGTCCCATTATGACTGCATTATCAGCAATAAAAGCTGCTTGAGATAAATCTGGTGGTAACCAAAATGGATGATCGACTGAAAAGGAAGATTGATTCATTATGATAAACAAGCTAGGATTACAGGCGCGTGTTATAAGGTAAATAAAAACCCTATAATAATGAACTCAGGTTTACAATACCCTATATTTGGTCCAGAAATTAAATGTCCTCACTGTCGTCAAGTTATTTCCGCTTTGACATTGACAGATACTTATTTGTGTCCTCGTCATGGAGCTTTTGAGGCTAATCCTGATACAGAAGAACTAATTCATCTCCCTTCTGGAAGGCGGTGGCGCAGATGGGAAAATCAATGGTATCGACAGCATACTCATCCAGATGGAATTCGCTTTGAAATTCATGAAGCTTTGGATCGACTTTATACCGAAGGCTATCGAGCTACCAAAGTCATTATTGCTAGTCGTTATAAAGACTTAGTTAATGCTTATTTGGAAAGAAGTCATCCTTGGCGAGAAAATGGCGAAGGTAAAATCCCTAAGTTATACGGTTTACCTGTTGTTTTTAGTTCTGAGACTCCAGCAGATCCTTGTTGGGAAGTGATCAACTTTTCTTTGGAAAAAGAACCAGGAGTACCGCGTAATTATCCCTATTTTCGTTTATTTGAATGATGCATCATGTTTCTATCCGCACGGCAAATATCCATCGTGCGATCGCTTTTTACGAACAATTGGGCTTTACTGTCAACGAGCGTTTTACAACAGGTTACACCC
Organism: Stanieria sp. NIES-3757; assembly: GCA_002355455.1. Classification (NCBI taxonomy): domain Bacteria; kingdom Bacillati; phylum Cyanobacteriota; class Cyanophyceae; order Pleurocapsales; family Dermocarpellaceae; genus Stanieria; species Stanieria sp. NIES-3757. The sequence goes on along the minus strand of AP017375.1, from coordinate 5,038,079 downwards.
TTGCTTGTTGGCTGGAAGGATTAGGTGGCAGAATCGAACTGATCCAAATTCCTGAACCTAAACCCGCCCCTGATGCTTTTGGGGATGAGCATTATGTGGGTTATTATCATCTTTCTTTTGACTTGACTGAGGTTACCCAAGATTTACCTTCCTGGTTAGAGCAGCTTAAACTTAATTTGAAATCAATTCAACCATTGCACGTTTTGTTAGAACCCACTCAACAAATGATTGGCGATCGCGTTTATGAAGTAGCTTTTATTGCCGATTGTGATGGTTTACCTCTAGAATTTATCCGTGTTTTGAGTAAAACAGTTCAGTAAGTCGGCACAAGTAAGCTAATGTGTATAGAAGGCTGTACATTCTTTTAAAGCTTCTGCCTTCTGCCTTCTAACTCCTGCCTTTGACTAACCAGTCAATTAGATGCGTGACAGCTTAGAGTTAATTTTCTGACCAAATTATTTATCTAAACTTAGGATTGATGTAGCAATCTGATTAAACAAGCTAGATTAACTATTGTTAACTTTTATAAATAGTGAGAGCGATGCTGGAGCTATACCAATTTGAATTATCTCAATATTCAGAAAAAGTACGTCTGATTTTAGATTACAAGGGTTTAGAATATCGCAAAATTGAAGTTACTCCTGGCGTTGGACAAATAGAACTAATGCAAAAGACTGGGAAAAGACAAGTACCGGTTTTAAAAGATGGTAATACCTATGTGGCTGATTCAACCGCGATCGCTTTTTACCTAGACAAGAAATATCCCGAACGACCAATTATTCCTGACGATCCTTTAGCTAAAGGGCAGTGTTTATTAATTGAAGAATGGGCAGATGAATCGATTGGGATTAAAGGCAGAAAAGCTTTAATTGGTGCTTTAAATCAAAATCAAAACTTTCGTACCGCAGTTTTACCCAAACAAACTCCTGATTTCCTCAAAACTTTAGTTAGTGCGATCCCTGGAGATTTATTAGATGTGTTAGGCACTGGAGTCGGTTTAGGTGGTGATGCGGTCAAAGAAGCCAAAAAATCATTACAACAGGATTTAGAAGCCCTCTGTCTGATCTTAGAAAATCGTCCTTATTTAATTGGAGATACTCCTACTTTGGCAGATTTGGCAGTAGCGGGATTAAGTATGATCCTCAAATTTCCTGAAGGTTCTTATCTCGATCTGCCCGAACAACTCAAAGGTAAAGGTATTCCAGGATTAGCTGATAATATCGCTTATGAACCTTTCTTTGCTTGGCGCGATCGCTTGTATGCAGATTATCGACAGGCTTCTGGTACTACCAACAAAAATAATGGTTCTGCACCAACAGCAATCAAAATAGATTAATCTTTTTAGGGCGCATTGCGCCCTATTCCTGGTTTATGCTTTGGTTGCTTGTTTCTGTTGTTTTTGTAAACTACTGAAGCCATTTAAGAACATAGGGACAAATTTTTCCATAAAAGCTTGGGGATCTCTTTGCCATGCTCTTTTAGCAGCTTCAATACGAGTAAATTGTAACTCTGGGGCGAGGAGAGTTTCAGGTAACCGTTCCATGAGATACTGAGGACGTTCCCATAAGGGCATTGTCTTGGTAATTTCTAACAGATGGTTTAAACGACGTAACTCTGCACCAGCCATAATATCCATACCTGATTCATAGGCTGCTTGTTCTATGGCTGCATATTTTTGTTTGGCTTGTTCTACCTTCTGACGATGTTTTGGGCTTTTTTTAGCAATTTGAGCTAACCAACGATTACCCCAACGAACATGACCGGCTTCTTCAGGAAAGATCTTTTCAATAGTTTCCCGAATCTTAATATTTTCTTCGGTTTGAGGAACTTCTTTAAGAGCATTGATATGAGCAGAGAAATACTCACAACCACGTTTTTCCGTAACGTTAATCGCCGTCAAAGCAGCAATCAGACCATCTTCCAGTTGTTCTTCGGTTTGATAACTATCTCGATCTAATAATCTTTCAAACTCACCAATGTAGGACATTCCTGGTGGCGTACCGATATCTGCCCCTAAGTCTACCAACAAGTCAGTCAGCCAAACAGCATGACGAGCTTCATCAGCAACATGATGAGATAAATCTCTGACTAATTCTTTTGGTTTACCATTCAGTTTTTCAATTACATCGGTCAAATCTTTACAACTATGCTGTTCGTTGAAGCGATAGCGATTAAGAGTGATGATATGAATTTCGCGATCGCCGATCACTTGTTTGAGAATATCCCGCGCACTAAGAGTATTGTGAAGTTTTTTTGGATAATTAACTTTCATGGAATTGGAAGCAAGTAATTGAGGATAAACATAAGTACATAATTAGTATAGTAACTACAAAAATTTTTATTAAGAAAATTAAGCTTAAAAACCAGAAGAAATTCTTAAAACCAATTTGCGGTTAAACTTTAGGCTACAAATTATTCTCTTGACAAACTAAAGTTAAAATTAATGGCGAAAAAATCATGATCTTGTGCGACTAAATGCTAGATTTACGTAGTAAAAACAAGTTTCTTCATCCCTAAATAATTTTCCACCAGAAGGAAGATTAATCGATCAATGAAGTGATGTAAAAATCTAACTAATCAAATTAAATTGCTATGAGTAATCAAGTTGCAAATCTAGACCTAGGTAACAATCAATCGATTGATGAATTCATGGAAAATCAATCTAGCCATCAAGAAGTAATCGAAACCGTTATTTCCAGCTTAGATCAAGAAGATACTGCTATGGTAAATCATAGCGACGAAGGTATTTTGTGGAAATTTCGGTATGGTAGTGTCGAAGTATTTGTTCAGTTGACAGGAGAATCAGAAGACGATTTGCTTACAGTTTGGGCAACCGTACTCCAATTACCTGCTAAAGACGAGACAAAGTTAATGCGTAAATTGTTAGAGATGAATTGGGCAGGAACTTTTGAAACTTGTTTTAGTATTGTCGAAAATCGAGTAGTAGTTTCTTCTCAAAGGACTCTAGCGGATCTTTATTCTAGTGAAATTTCGCGAATTATTACTTTAGTTGCGACGATTGCCGATGATAACGATGAAGCTTTACAAGCGGAATTTGGCATGAAATAGTCAACAGTGATACTCCTTGATGAATGAGCAAATTTGGCGTTTACTTCCTTTAATGTCAGCCTCTGGGGAAGTCCAAATGGCAATAGATCTTTGGTTGCTCCAACAACATAAACAAAAACAACATCCACCCACCTTAAGATTTTATACTTGGTCTGAAGCAACCATTTCGTTAGGCTACCATCAAAAAAATTATCCTTGGTTTTGGCACGAGCTAACTTGGCAAGGAAAATCCTTGTCTATTGTACGTCGTCCCACTGGAGGTAGGGCAGTATTACATCAAGGGGATCTAACTTATGCCGTAATTGCTTCTTTTGAGCGGGGAAAAAGATTAGAAGTTTATCAACAAATTTGTCAGTTTTTAATCACAGGATGGCGATCGCTTGGACTTAATTTAGCCTATGGTGAGCAACCCAATTCCTATCGTCACCAGGATAATTGTTTTGCTACAGCAACGAACGCAGATTTAATTACTCAGACAGGAGCAAAAGTAATTGGTAGCGCGCAACTACGCCAAGGTAAAGCCATCTTACAACATGGTTCAATGGCGATTGCGACTGAACCAAAATTATACACTCAAGTCTTTGCTCAACCAGCCCCTCAACCAATCAAAAACTTACTACCCAACTCAGTTAATTTTTCTACTGCTAAGATTTCAGAAGTCTTGACCAAAGCAGCTAGCCAGTGTTTTAAAATTAATTTGATCGAGCAACCTTTATCTGCTGCCGAATGGCAAGATATTTTTACGAATTGCCCGTCGCTAACATACTAAGATTATTGAAGTTAATTAAATTGATCGCAATATCATGAGCGTAGTTAGTCAAGTTATACTCAAAGCCGACGATGAACTCCGCTATCCCAGTAGCGGAGAACTAGAAGGAATTAAAAAATTTTTAACAACTGGTGAACAACGAGTACGCATTGCTGAAACTTTAGCAGAAAGCGAAAAGAAAATTGTTGATAAAGCCAGTAAAGAGTTATTCAGAATTCATCCTGAATACAGATCTCCAGGCGGTAATTCCTACGGTCAAAAACAATACAATCAGTGTATTCGAGATTTTGGCTGGTATTTAAGGTTAGTTACCTATGGAGTACTTTCAGGAGACAAAGAACCAATTGAAAAGACTGGTTTAATTGGTGTCAGAGAAATGTATAACTCTTTAAACGTCCCTGTCCCTGGAATGGTTGATGCAATTCGCTGCTTGAAAGATGCTGCTTTAGCTCTTCTCACCAACGAAGATGCTCAAGAAGCTGCTCCATACTTTGATTACATTATCCAAGCTATGTCCTAACTTTTGGGATATTTACAGCGATTTGTTTTAAAAACAATCATCTCAAAATTATCGGTAAGAGGTAAGGGGTAATAGGTAATCAGGGCAACTTACACCTTTATTATCAATTATCAATTACCAATTACCAGCTTCTAATGATGAATGCTTAGGCTTAAACAAATTTCTTGGTTATCGACAACGCTTTTACTAGTTACTTATGCCACTTACGGTTGGCTTTATGCTCGTTGGGCAGTAGTCATCATCGAACATGGTAATTTATTTTACTGGGCATTGGAAGAAAATATCATCGCTTCTCTTCTTTACGCCTTAGGGATTTTCTGGGTTTTATTAATTTCTATTGCTTTTACTGCTCCTATTGCTTTGATGACTGTAAGTCTCAATAGTTGGCTTCAATCAGAAGCAAGAGCTTTTTTGTTAATATTTATCGGAGCTTTAGCTTTTGCCTTAATTGTTCAATGGCTAGAAGTTTTTCTTGAGTTCTTTATCTTATTAGCTGCGGGAATATTAGTTAAACTAGATTTACAAACAGCAGGTTATAGTAGATCGCGAGCTACTTTGATTCTAGTTGGTTTATGTTTGTTAGGATTTGGTAGTGGTGTACTTGCTTTTTATACCTGGGGTTTAAAAACTGTTCAATGAATCGAAAAACGCTACAAAGAGTTTTAGTTTTACTATTTGGTTTAGCTTTCATTGGCTCAACTGCATTTATGTTAGTTGGTAGTCTTTTTAGTAACGATTCGCAACCCTCTGCCTCTACCTCTACAGCAACGGCTTCTTCAGAGCAAGAACAATTACAGGCACAAATTCGTGGTTACGAAAAAGTTTTAGCTAGAGAACCTAATAATCCAACCGCTTTACAGGGATTAGTCCAAGCTCGTCTAGCTCTCCAAGATTTACCAGGTGCTATCGAACCATTAGAAAAACTGGTCAAATTGTATCCCCAAGAACCAGAACTTAAAGCTTTATTGGAAGCAGTTAAACAACAATCGGCACAAAATCCGCAACCAAAACCTTAGTTAATATCAATCACGCCTACGCACAAGACTTAGATAGACTTAACCAACTACGAAATATAACTAAAATTTCCAGTAGGATGCAATGTTAATACTTGGTCTCAAAATTTGATAAGCAATAGTTTTACAGATAATTAACAAATGTTAATTATGAAAAGTTGTTTTTTGACAATTTTAATATAGACTAATTACTATGAGTTTTTTAGAAAAATAGAAAAAAATCAATTTTAGATTTTCTTTTGTTTTGACGTTGCAATCAACGTTACTGCCCAAAGAGTTTTATCAAAGTCGCAGTTCGTACTGACGACAGAGCTTGCTATAACTAATTTTTCTTTTTGACAAAGAAAAATAAAGAAACCCGAATTGAGACATAAATTGTGAGTCTGCATTAACTAAACCAAGTTAATTCAAACCTAAAATCAATTAGAGACAATGAACATAACCAACAAAATTAATTTTAGAAATTTACGAGGAGATTTATTTGGTGGTTTAACTACTGCGATAGTTTCCTTACCACTAGCCCTCGCCTTCGGGGTTGCTTCTGGGGCAGGACCAGTAGCAGGCTTGTGGGGTGCAGTTTGTGTAGGTTTTTTTGCTGCTTTATTTGGTGGCACACCAACCTTGATTTCTGAGCCAACAGGGCCCATGACAGTAGTCATGACGGCAGTAATAGCTAAAATGACAGCTTCTGATCCTGAAAATGGCATGGCGATGGCGTTCACCGTTGTAATGTTAGCAGGAATTTTTCAAATTCTGTTTGGTTTCTTTAAACTGGGTAAATATATCACCCTGATGCCCTATAGCGTTATTTCTGGCTTTATGTCAGGAATTGGGGTAATTTTAGTTATCCTTCAGATTGCTCCTTTTGTGGGACAACCTAGTCCCAAAGGTGGTGTGTTAGGAACAGTTCAAGCAATACCTGAACTTCTTGCCAATATCAATCCTCTAGAAGCCATCTTAGGAATCCTAACCCTGGCAATTATTTTCTTAATGCCATCGAAATTTAAACGCTATGCCCCGCCTCAATTAGTAGCTTTGATTATTGGTACGGTAGTTTCCCTAGTTTTCTTTGGTGATGCAGAGATTAGAAGAATCGGCGAAATCCCAATGGGATTACCACAATTCCAAATGCCAGTTTTTTCTGCTACGCAAATGACACAAATTTTGCTTGATGCAATTGTTTTAGGGATGCTGGGATGTATCGATACTTTACTGACCGCAGTAATTGCCGATAGTTTAACTCGTACCGAACATAAATCTGATAAAGAATTAATTGGTCAAGGGATTGGTAATTTAGTCTCTGGTATCTGTGGAGGATTGCCTGGTGCTGGTGCAACTATGGGTACAGTAGTTAATATTCAGACTGGGGCAACTTCCGCTTTGTCTGGGATTACTCGCGCCTTAATTTTATTAGTAGTTGTGTTGTGGGCTGCTAATCTAACCGAACCAATTCCCATGGCAGTGTTAGCTGGTATTGCTCTTAAAGTAGGGTTAGATATTCTCGACTGGAGTTTTCTTAAAAGATCTCACAAAGTATCCCTCAAAGGTACTTTGATCATGTATGGTGTATTACTGCTAACCGTTTTTGTTGACCTGATTGTTGCAGTTGGCGTTGGGGTCTTTATTGCTAATATTTTAACCATCGAACGTCTTTCCGATCTTCGCGCTCAAGAAGTTAAAACTATTAGTGATGCTGACGATGAAATTAGTCTCAACGAAGAAGAAAAACAATTACTAGAGCGCGCTAATGGTCGTGTTCTCCTCTTTTATCTTAGTGGTCCAATGATTTTTGGAGTAGCTAAAGCGATCGCTCGTGAACATTCAGCAATGCCTGATGCTGATGCTTTAATTATGGATTTAAGTGATGTGCCAATTTTGGGTGTAACGGCTGCTTTAGCAATTGAAAATGCGATTCAAGATGCTGCGGATAAAGGACTTCATGTTTTTGTCGTCGGTGCAACTCAAAAAGTAATGACTCGGTTAGAAAAATTGGGTATTCAAAGATTTGTTCCTGCTCAAAACTTTATTCCTAACCGTCTCGAAGCTCTTAGACAAGCGGTAGCTTTAACTGGTCGTAATGTCGTTGAAGCTGGTGTTAATACTACTGGTGATTATCCTACTAATCTCGACCCTGCGATCTAGTTGATGCCTCCTCAGGTGGGCAAGATTAATTTTGGAGTCTGCGAGCGAGCCAAAACCGAGCTTTGCCCACCCTACTTTTTAATAAATAACTTCGATTAAATGAATAGACTCAATTTGATGCTAGTCGAAGTTTGATGCAATTAACCAAGATAAATTAACGATGATTGATTTAATAGTTCATCAATTTGCTTCTTTAACCAATATTTTACCGACTCCGATTCTGGCAACTACAACTGAATCTGCTGATGCAACTATGGTTTTAACAGCAGTTTTATTAAGTTTGGTGGTAATTTATCTAGCCAGTAAACTAGGAGGAGAAATTTCTCGGTATTTTGATTTACCTCCTGTCCTTGGAGAACTAGTTGGTGGGGTTGTCGTTGGGGTTTCTGCTTTTCATTTGCTAGTATTTCCTGAAAGTGGTGCAGTAGCTAGTGATTCTGTACTGATAACAATTTTGCAATGGGTTGGTGGTTTAAATCCTGGAAGTGTTCAGAGTGTTTTTACCGCTCAAAGTGAAGTTATTTCGGTTTTAGCCGAACTTGGTGTAATTATTCTTTTATTTGAAATTGGTTTAGAGTCAGATTTAAGAGAATTACAAAAGGTCGGTTATCAAGCAGCGATTGTGGCAGTGGTAGGAGTTGCCGTTCCTTTTGCTGCTGGTACGATTGGCTTGATGTTAATTTTTGGAATGCCTGCTATTCCTGCTATTTTTGCTGGTGCTGCTTTGACTGCTACCAGTATTGGTATTACCTCAAAAGTGCTTTCCGAATTAGGTCATCTTAAATCTAAAGAAGGTCAAATTATTGTTGGTGCTGCGGTAATTGATGACGTTCTCGGTATTATCGTTTTAGCGGTAGTTGCTAGTTTAGCAAAAACAGGGGAAATAGATTTTCTCAATGTAGTTTATTTAATTGTCAGTGCTACTGTCTTTCTCTTGGGTGCAATTTTCTTAGGTAAGTTTTTTAATAAAAGTTTTATTGCGATCGCAGATAAACTACAAACTAGAGGTAATTTAGTTATTCCTGCACTTGTTTTTGCTTTCTCTATGGCGTTTGTAGCTAACGCGATTCATTTGGAAGCAATTTTAGGTGCTTTTGCTGCGGGTTTAGTTCTAGATGAAACGGATAAACGCAAAGAACTCGACCAACAGATTATTCCAATTGCTGATATTTTAGTTCCAATTTTCTTTGTAACTGTCGGTGCTAAAGCCGATTTAGGTGTACTTAATCCTGCTATTGCTGAAAATCGCGAAGGATTAGTTATTGCTGCTTTTTTAATTGTGGTGGCTATTATTGGTAAAGTCATTACTGGTTGGGCAGTTTTTAATCAACCGCAAATTAATCGTTTGGCAATCGGAGTCGGAATGATTCCTCGTGGTGAAGTAGGATTAGTCTTTGCTGGGATTGGTTCAGCTAGTGGAGTGCTTAGTAAACCTTTGGAAGCTGCAATTATTATTATGGTGATTTTGACCACCTTTTTAGCACCACCTTTATTACGTTGGGCTTTTAAAGGAGATGAAGAAACTCTCGAACAAACAGATTTAGCCGAGTCTTAACCATCAATCTTGAATTTTGCTGCGATTGTTCCAAGCAACTTAATGATAGTGGTTCTTATTATCGTAAAGTTTAAAAAACATCTCAGTTTTGGTTGATAGTTGATTGGCGAGCAACCCCGCGAAAGTTTCCTCCATATGGGAACGCGCGAGCTTAATAACTGATAATTGTTTATTGAAAAAGCGAGTACTATCTAATTTTATTACTGGTAGTTACTCGCTTTAGTTTTAATTATTAGTAAGAAAAGGATTCTTTAGTGAATTACCCAACGATAAAACATTCTTGGTTAATTAATCGCACTGCTATCTTGGCAACTATGCACCAAAAAGAACAAATAATTGCTCCTCTTTTTGCTCAAGAATTCGGAGTTAAAGTAATTATACCAGCAAATTTTAACAGCGATCGCTTTGGAACATTCACTAGGGATATTCCCAGAGCGGGTAATCAATTAGCAGCAGCCCGTCGTAAAGCAGAAGCGGTTTTAGAATTAACAGGAGAAACCTTAGCTTTAGCTAGTGAAGGAGCATTTTTTCCCCATCCTGATTTGCCTTTTCTTGCTTGCGATCGCGAATTGGTTTTATTATTAGACCGAGTTAATAATCTGGAAATAGTAGGTGAACAATTATCCACGGAAACTAATTATAATCATCGATATGTAAAAAATAGTGCCGAAGCTTTGGCATTTGCTCAACAGATTGGTTTTCCTGAGCATAGTTTAGTAGTAATGTCTGAACCCGATACTAACAAACAAGAAGAAATTTTCAAAGGCATCAATCAACCAGAAACTCTAATTGAAATAGTTGATTTCCTCTTACAAAAAGATGCTCAAGACATGGTTTATATCGAAACTGATCTAAGAGCCATGTGCAATCCTACTCGAATGCAAGTAATTAAACAAGCGACTCTTAATTTAATCCAAAAAATTGGTCAATTATGTCCTCAATGTGCTTGTCCTGGATTTGATAGGAGTGACCAAACGCAAGGTTTACCTTGTGCTTGGTGCCATGCTCCTACTAACTTAGTTTTGGCTGAAATATATCAATGTCAAAAATGTCAATTTCAAGAGACTAAAATGTATCCCCAGGGCAAAAAATTTGCTGACCCTGGTTATTGTTTATATTGCAATCCCTAGTTTTTTTCTCAATCTTTTTTAATTAGATACTGACCAAAGCTAATCAACAAGGGCGACCGCTATAAACTCCAAATAATTACTTCCAGTTTTCTCAGATGCTAAATCCTTCTTTAGAAAAGAAGATTTAAAGTAAACGTCCAATATATTTAGGATGGTTATATGCTTATTTAACTACTATGGAACAAAACTTTGCCCAATTTACCAGTAGTCCAATAGTTTCTTTTACCCTGCTACTATTAGTCATTCTGACGCTACCACCAATCTTTGAAAAATTGCGACTGCCTGGATTAGTAGGATTACTTTTTGCTGGGGTTATTCTCGGTTCTGATGGATTGGGATTGCTAGATCCTAAAAGTGAAACTATCAAGTTGCTATCGGATATTGGCAAAATTTATTTAATGTTCGTTGCAGGTTTAGAAATAGATTTAGCCGATTTTCGTAAAACTAAAAATCGCTCTATAGGATTTGGATTTGCTACTTTTATAATTCCTTTGGCTTTTGGTACGACAATCGGACTGTTATTTGGGATGAATTTGAATGCTTCAATTCTCATCGGTTCTTTGCTAGCTTCCCATACTCTTCTAGCTTATCCAATTGTCAATCGCTTGGGAATAGTTAATAATGAGGCAGTTACCATAACTATTGGAGCCACAATTTTTACTGATATTTCTGCTCTATTAGTTTTAGCTATCTGTATCTCAATTAATGCAGGGGAATTTACTCCTCTTAGTTTAATAATTCAGTTAATTACCCTAGGAGTTTATAGTGCAATAGTTTTATTTGGGTTTGACTGGGCGGGTAAGCAGTATTTTCGTCGAACAGGCAATCAAGAAAGTAATCAGTTTTTATTTATTCTCTTAGCAGTATTTCTAGCTGCGGTTGGAGCGCAAATAATTGATGTTGAAAATATTGTTGGTGCATTTTTAGCAGGATTAGCAGTAAATGACGTAGTTGGCAAAACTCAGGTCAAAGAAAAAGTTGAATTTGTCGGTAGTACCTTATTTATTCCCTGTTTTTTTGTGGGCATGGGTTTATTACTTGATATCAGTGGCTTTATTGAAACTTTGAGTTCCGAGCTTTTGTTAACTCTGGCGATTGTTGGCGGACTAATTTTGAGTAAGTTTTTGGCTGCATTTGTAGTCAAGTTACTCTATCACTATAGTTGGGATGAAACCATCACCATGTGGTCTTTATCTTTACCCCAGGTAGCTGCTACTCTGGCTGCTGCTTTAGTAGGTTTAAATGCAGGAGTAATTAGTCAATCTGTTTTTAATACAGTAATTGTTTTAATGCTAGTTACATCTATTTTGGGTCCAATCCTAACTGATAAATATGCTCGTAGACTAACAGTTGCCAATCATAATTTAGCTAATGGAGATTTTGTTCTCAACCTTAACCTCGATAACTCTAATCCTGTCGTCGATTCAGGGTTTTTATCTCCTGATGTTGTTGCTGAATTGAGTCCTCAAACAAATCAATTTTTAGCTCCAAAAACATCTCAAGAAGAACAAATTTTTAACACTAATGCTCTATCGTCATCATCTTCTCTGTTTCGAGTAGTTGTACCAATTGCCAATCCTAAAACAGAGAGATATTTAATTGCAATGGGTGCCTTAATTGCTCGCCATGAATCAGGGATAGTTATTCCCGTTTCGATTGCCAAAGCGCAGGTTAATATGGACGATCCTGATTTAACCAAAGCAATTCAACACAGTCGCCAATTATTACAAAATGCTTTAGCTGTTACTGAGCAATTCCAAGTTAAAGGAAAACCCGTAATAAGGATTGATGATGATATTGTTCAGGGTATTAGTCGCATTGCTAGAGAAGAAAACGCTAGTTTAATTGTCATGGGTTGGAGTCAAACTAATCGTTTGAGATCTAGGCTGTTAGGCCCAAATCTTTCGCGTTTGTTTGGTAGTGTAATTGATAGTGTATTTTGGTGTTCCCATTGTCCAGTAGCCGTAATGCGTTTGTTAACTCAACCGACTAATATTCAGCAAATTTTAGTTCCAGTTAAAAATATTACGTCTCAAACTTTACGCATTATCCGCTTTGCTCAACTTTTTGCCGAAGAAAATCAATCCGCTATTACTTTGTTTCATGTTAGTGACCGTAAAACTACTAGAGAAGAATTAAAATCTTTTAAAGCCCAACTCAAAAGTATGGTTGAATATCTTCAACCGAATATCGCTATTAAGATCAAAACTACTCGTCATAATGATGTTGCTAGAGCAATTATTGAACACGCTCAGAATTATGACATGGTAATACTACGGTCTGTACGTCGTCGTACTGTAGCTGGATTAGCAGTAAGTGATGTCAGTGAAAGTGTGATGAACGATCTTAAGTGTTCGTTGGTTTTATTTGGAGAGCCTTATTCTAGTTAAGTTTCTAGCGATGGTGAGTTGAACAAAACATAGCCAACTAGTTTTGTTTTGCTGCCTTTTGCCTCATTTCCAAAGGTTATCTATTTAATTAAAAACTGCCGTAAACAGGGGATTACTCCCCCGAAGTTTTCAAAATCAATGGTTAACTAAACAATAATTATTTATTCAGCAGTTTCAGGCTCTTGTTTTGGCTGATTTTTTTGTTTACGACCAGCTTGTAAAACATCTTCAATCACACTAAGTAGTTGCTCCATTTTTTCTAGATTACCGCGATACAGCTCTAAATCCTTGTTCATTTTTTCTGCTGGAAGATGAAGTTGAGTCGCGATACTTTCGAGAATCTCGTTACGTTGACTGACATCTTTGAGAATTTCGGGGTCAGATTCTTCTAAGAGAGTATAGATACCGATCGCAAATAAACGACTATATTTAAAATGAGGATTAGATGCGATCGCTTTAATTGGCTCAATAATATCGTAATTATTGTCTATTGGTGTGGGTTCACTAAACCAAGAAACTAATTCTTGAGGAGATTTATTTTTAGCAATATTAAGTACACTTCCTGCTTGCGCTCTATTTCTTTCGGGGTCTTCTCCAACGGCTCGACAGAGAGCATTAAAAATTGACTCTTTATCTTGTTCTGGTCGATAACCTTGCATTAAACGTTCAAAAGAGGTGACCACACCTAAATCATAAATAGGATCGCTTTTAAAATCTACATTAACAGATAATAAATGCATTTCTACTAATAATTCTTCTACTACCCGTCGATAAACTGAATTAATCGGACGAGTATGATGTTGATAAAAATCTCTTTTTGCATCAGAGACAGTTCGGATATTATCTGTTGTTTTGTTACCCACCGCAATTTCGTTCATGCTTAAAGTTTTTAATCTTTTACTATTGTTTTAAACGATCCTCAGAGAAGATATGTTTAGCTTTCATAAATTTATCTTAAACTGCTACGTTATTAGTCGCGAACAGTAAAAAAACTAATTTGGTTTTTTTTACATCAAAGATAAACCAGAGGCTGGAGAAAATGAGAAGATACAAATAAGTTATCTCCAAATATTAATAGTGAGCGTGCAATTCACCATCAAACCAAAAACTAAATATTATTTTGCTAGTCCCAAATTACCTCTAGCAGTTTATCGCGAAGTCGTAGCTCATCTGAGGCAGGTTGAAGGAGTCGAAGCAGGTTTAATTCCCTATCCAGTTAATTCTCAAAGCAATCACAGCCAGAACAATTTTGATTATAGCCAAAGTCAGATTCAAGCCCTATGGATTGAATACACTAGAGCAATTGAGCCACCCCTCCAAGCTCGTTTACTCAAAATTCTTGATTATTATGCTCAACGTTACTATCCTTGGCAACAAGTGATCATTGAATAGTTAATCGATTTGCTCAACAAAAATTTTATGTCTGAAGTTCAAAAATCGATCGCTCATTACTATCATCAACGAACTAAATATTCTCCAGAAAGCATTGCAGCCAAAAATCAATCTTTAGATTGGAGTCAGCAACCCATCCCTTTTAAAGAATATAAAATAGGCAAGGTTTTTGATCTTAAACCTTATTTAAATCAAGATTCTAATTTTGTTCAAGCACCAGAAAATGTTAATTGGTTGCGGTTATCATTGCTCTTACTCTGTAGCTATGGTTTGACTGCTCAATTAGCGACAATGTACGGCGAACCGATGTATTTAAGGGCTGCACCTTCAGCAGGGGGCTTGTATCCTGCCGAAATTTATCTAATCTCTCGTGGTACAAGTTGGCTAGCTCCAGGTTTATATAATTATCAAGTGCAAACTCATTCTCTCTTGCATTTTTGGGACAATGATGTTTGGTCTGAGTTACAGTCGGCTTGTTTCGCTCATCCTGCCTTGGAAACTACCGAAATTGCTTTAGTCACCACGGCCATCTTTTATCGTTCAGCTTGGCGTTATCAAGACCGAGCTTATCGCAGAATTTTCTTGGATACTGGTCATTTATTGGGTAATCTGGAATTAACTGCGGTAATGAATAATTATCGACCTTATCTCATTGGTGGTTTTAACGACCAAGCAATCAATCAATTACTCTATCTCGATAGCGAGCTTGAAGGAGTAATTAGTGTTATTTCTTTAGTAGATTTGTTTACTAATCAACTGCCAGAATCTATTGGAAAAACAGCCTTACCTTCTGCAATTGATGCTGATTATCCTGAACTGCCTGACGGTCAATTACTAGCATACTTTCATCAAGCTACACAGATTGACACTGGAACTAGTTTAACTACGAGTCATCCTCAAACTAATAATTCTTTAGAAGATAAGTATAATTTTCCTTTTTGTAGCAAAATTTCTCTGCAAACAACTGCTACTGTTGATTGGGGTGAACAGTTATGCGAACTGGAAAATACTCTTTTAAAAAGGCGTTCTACTCGTGCCTATACAGGTGGTGATTTGACCATTGAAGAATTAAAAACCATACTTAATTTTGCTTACCAACCGCAAGATTATCTCGAACAAGGTTTGGATAGTGCGCCTGATTATTTTGACTTAAATCTAATTGAGACTTTTATTGCTGTGTCGGGAGTGACTGGTTTAGATGAAGGTTGTTATTATTATGCTCCCAAGGCTCAAGAATTACGCCAAATTCGGTTCAAAAACTTTCGTCGAGAATTACATTATCTCTGTTTGGGACAAAATCTTGGTAGAGATGCTGCTGTCGTCATTTTTCATACTGCTGATTTAAATCAAGCTGTAGCTCAATATGGCGATCGCGCTTATCGATATCTGCACATGGATGCGGGTCATTTGGGACAAAGAATTAATTTAGCTGCAATACGTCTAGATGTTGGCGTAAGTGGTATTGGTGGTTTTTTTGATGACCAAGTTAATCAAGTTTTAGGTATTCCTGCCGAAGAAGCAGTGATCTATCTCACTACTTTAGGTCGTCCTTTAACTAGACAATGAAATTGAGCGAGTCATCTAGATTTATATTCAATTTCGAGCAATTAAATAAAAAAAATCTAACAAATCATAACTTGATAAATTCTTTACTTTAAAATGCCTTTTATAAAGAATAGGTAATTTTTTTCTCCGTAATAAGTCTTACTTGGAACTTCAAAGCCATAATATTAATTATAAAAAATAAATAAGATAAGACTATGCAAAGATTATCAGAATTGTGGTTAGATCTTCTTTTTGGATTGCTATTGCTTTTTTTAACTAGTCAAGCTGCCGATTCACTCCATCAAAAAAACCAGTTAGCTCCGGTTGGTCAAGAGCGATCAGTTCTTCAAGCAAGTGCTAATTATATTAAGTAAAAGTAAGTATTTTTCTAGCCTAAAAGTTGCATAAATTTGCTAAAAATCATACTACTAATTGTTAATTAAATAAATTAAATTAAACTAAAAAATCTCTTAAAGCTAGATAAGTTACTTCGGGAGCTTCTTCAGGAAGAAAATGACCGCAATCAAATCCTTCTCCGCGGACATCAAGCCCTTTTTTTGCCCAGCTTGCTAAAACGTCATATTTTTTCCCAATTATGCCTTGTTTTCCCCACAAAACTAAAAGAGGACAAGTTATTTTTTGATGTAAATCTAATTGATCGTGAATGAGATCAATACCAGCAGCAGCACGATAATCTTCACAAGTACTATGAATCGTTGCCCAATCGTCAAAATAATGAAGATATTCTGCTATAGTTGCTTCAGCAAAAGCATTATCTAATCTACTCCATTGATTCAAACAATTACGTAAAAAATACTCGGCATTATTACTAATTAAAGTTTCAGGAAAAGGATAAGGTTGAATCAAAAAAAACCAATGATAATAAGTAGTAGCGAATGAGCGATCGCTATTATGATAGAGTTCGTAGGTTGGCAAAATATCTAAAAGAGCCAATTTGTTCACTTTGGTAGGATAATCTAAAGTAAGACGATGAGCTACTCTTGCACCGCGATCGTGACCAACCAGATAAAATGTTTGATAACCTAATTTAGACATCACCTCAACTTGGTCTCGTGCCATTACTCGTTTAGCATAGTTGCTATGATCTGGTTCTCCTGGCGGTTTAGAACTAGCACCATAACCTCGTAAGTCAGTAGCGATTACGGTAAAATCCTGAGCTAATAAATCAGCAATTTTGTGCCACATCAAATGAGTTTGTGGATAACCATGCAGTAATAAAAGAGGTTTTCCTCGTCCACCGATTACCAAGTTAATTTTTGCCCCACTAGTTTCAATAGTTTTGGTCTGAAAAGCATTAAACATTAGCCCAAGCCTACACTTTTTCTAAAGTACTTGATTTTCAATCCAACTACTATTTAAACCAGGAGAAAAGTTAACTTTTGCCTTTTTCGACTAGCTACAATTAAGATAAACCAGTCGTAATCACTTATGGGAGTAGCAACTTTTTGTTTTCAAGGCGAACTAAATTATTTTTTGCCTTCCCATCAAAAAGAAGTAAACTTCGTTCATCAATTCAAAGAACGTCCTTCAATCAAAGACGCGATCGAATCTTTAGGCGTTCCTCATCCAGAAGTCAATTATATTGTAGTCGACGATACACCGCCGTTTAACGACGATTCCTGGGTCAACCAACAATCAGTCGATTTTTCCTACATTTTACAAGACGGCGATCGCGTTACGATCTATCCTGCTGAGATAGTACCTGATGTTGTACCAGCGATCGCGCTCCAACCACCCCTACCAACCAAACCCAAATTTATTTTAGACGTACATTTAGGTAAACTCGCTTCTTCTTTAAGGATGCTAGGTTTTGATACTTTATATCGCAACGATTATGAAGATGCGGAGATAGCAGAGATTGGTGCCAAGGAAGCAAGAATTATTTTAACCCGCGATCGGGGAGTTTTAATGCGAAGTGTAGTAACTTACGGATATTATGTACGCTCCACTAAACCAAATCAACAAATTGTCGAGATTTTACAACGCTTTAATTTATTGAATTCAGTCAAACCATTTCAAAGATGTATTCGTTGTAATGGAGTTCTCAAAGCTGTTGATAAACAATTAATTCTCGACCAACTTCCCTTACAAACCCGCCGAGAAATAGACAAATTTCACCGCTGTAATAATTGCAGTCAAATTTACTGGCAAGGTTCTCATTTTTCGAGAATGGAAAAATTTGTGCAACAGGTGCTATCTAATACTAAATCAAACACTTATCAACAGAGGACATCTGGCTAAGATTGGAAAAAAATTGAATCGTAAACAAATAAGCAATTAGACCATATTGAGTAATGATAGGATTATCTTTTGCTGATATAGGGAAAATAGATGGCAGAAACTTTATTATTTAATGCTCTACGAGAAGCTACTGACGAAGAAATGGCTAGAGATAATACCGTCTTCGTTTTAGGGGAAGATGTGGGTCATTATGGTGGTTCTTATAAAGTTACCAAAGACCTATATAAAAAATATGGAGAATTACGAGTCCTAGATACTCCAATTGCCGAAAACAGTTTTTGTGGTTTGGCTGTTGGTGCAGCACTGTCTGGTTTGCGTCCCATTATTGAAGGGATGAATATGGGCTTTTTATTATTGGCGTTTAACCAAATTGCCAATAACGCAGGGATGTTACGTTATACTTCAGGCGGTAATTTCAAAATTCCCATGGTAATTCGTGGCCCTGGTGGTGTAGGCAGACAGTTGGGTGCAGAACACTCTCAACGTTTAGAAGCCTATTTTCATGCTGTTCCTGGATTAAAAATTGTTGCTTGTTCTACTCCATATAATGCCAAAGGATTATTAAAATCTGCCATTAGAGATAATAATCCAGTTTTATTTTTTGAACACGTTCTTCTCTACAACCTCAAAGAAGATTTACCAGAAGAAGAATATCTCGTACCTTTAGATCAAGCTGAAATAGTTAGAAAAGGTAAAGATGTTACGATCCTGACTTACTCGCGGATGCGTCATCATTGTACTCAAGCCTTAAAATCTTTAGAAAAACAAGGATACGACCCCGAAATTATTGACCTAATTTCCCTCAAACCCTTTGATATGGAAACTATTGGCGAATCAGTCAGAAAAACTCACCGCGTTATTATCGTGGAAGAATGTATGAAAACTGGCGGAATTGGAGCAGAATTAGTTGCTTTGATTAACGAACAGTTATTTGATGAGTTAGATGCGCCAGTGCTGCGTTTATCTTCTCAAGATATCCCAACTCCTTACAATGGTGCTTTAGAAAGACTGACTATCGTTCAACCAGAACAAATTGTGGAAGCAGTTCAAAAAATGATGTCAGTCCGAATTTGATCTTGAGCTTTGGTGGGTTAAACCCACCCTAACCATTAGTAACCAGTTATGTGGTCGTGCAAAATGAATTTCAAGCGTGAAGACTGTTCAAAGGCTAAAGGATTTTTCTTTCTTAGTCAGAGTTATTTTTAATGCTGCTGGCATTTTTTTTACAAAAATTAATATTAATTAAAGACAAGTTTAATTTTATTTTGAAAGTAAATTTTTTTTGAAGAAGATTATCTTTATTGCTGTTACTAATCTTAAACTCATTTTTTTTATGATGAATTATAGTTAAATTGCATTTTTGATATTGATAAAGAGAATAATACTAGAATTTTTAATTGCACGACATTATTAAAAATTGCAAAAAAAGTTATTATAAATTTTGTTTTTGCATACAAATATAGCAATTATAAATTTTTAAACCTAAAATTATTTTCACGAGATTTTAAGAGATTTTTTTTACAAAACGATAATAATTAAATTAGTTATTTTGTCATACGCTGAGCGCAAAATCGACATATTTCTGACAAAACAAACGCATATATTAACTATTAAATTTTTCTATTTCACCCATAAAAATATGTCTTTTTATTTATTTAATGTAGATCCACTCAGTGCTATTTTACGGAAGTATGCAGATATTTAAGGTTTTGTTCCTGAACCAGGAGATGCTTGGCACGATTTTCAGTGGTCTCAAAGTAAAAAAAAAGCTTTTACTCGATGAGTAAAAGGTTCAGAATCTTGGCACAATTTTCTGATGAGTGTCTCAGCTAAAACTCTAAAAGCAGAACAAGCTTTAACGAATTTAAAATATTCTGATGAATAGTATTTAAGTAAGCACACAACTGAATAAAATTGCTGCTATCTTTTTAAAATTAATTTTTTCTCAACTCGATCAATTTCAATTATTAAAAATTTATGTAATTATTTAATATCACTAATTAACTATTTTGTCTCGTATTAATAAAAGCTTATTTCTTAGTTTAAGCAAATTATTTTACTAATTATTCCCAGAAGGGATCGTAGCAAAACTGATTGGGACGGCAAAGTTAATTTGGTAACTTTTCGCAAATTTTTTGCTTGACTTAAGAAAATTGTTGGCAAAATAGTTGGTATCAAAACCGCAATTTTAAATTGGTTCGGAGGGCAACTTGATTATGAATACCCAAGAACTTCTTAGTCGGTATAATGACCAAGAATTAGATTTTACCGAGGTCAACCTGCACACAGCTAATCTCAAAGCTACAAACCTCACGAGAATTAATCTAACCAGAGCAGATTTAAGCAGTGCAGACTTGAGTAATGCTGACTTGAGTGGAGCTTGTTTGCAACAAGCAAATCTTACTAATGCCGAGCTTAATCATGCTAATCTTGTCGGTGCTAACTTAATCGAAGTCAATTTAATTGGTGCAGAGTTAGTTGGTGCAGATCTTAGAGGCGTAGATTTAAGCGGTGCGGACTTACGTTGTGCCAACTTACAGAAAGCTAATTTAAGTGGTGCTAATCTCACTGATGTCGATCTTAGTGGCGCAGACTTAAGTGGTGCCAATCTCACTGATACTAAACTAGCTGGAACTGATATCAGTGTCGCGGACACGACTGGAGCAAAATTAAAGAAAGCTCGTCTTCATCAAGGAGAAAGAAAACAGATTGCTACTTCTCACCATTGGATTACGTGGTCAGGTAGTTAAAGTCTCTAATGTTTTGTAATTCTAAAATAAAGCAGCATTCATAGCATGGGGCAGGGTTAAACCTGCCTTTGTTGCTAATTATGATTCACCCTCAAGAATTTCTTCTTCAGAGCGAGTTAACATTGATTGTTGTACATGTTTGTCGTGTTGACGAGATTCAACCAATCGTTCTCTAGCTTCTTTTTCAATTGCTTTGCTACCTGATTGCTCTAACTTTTCTTCAGCGCGGTTGAGCATAGTTTCTTGTAAGTGTTGCTCATTGTGACGAGACTCAGCCATTGATTTCCTGGCTTGTTCTTCAGTACTCATAACTTAATTCTCCGATTAACGGGGATAACCCCTTACTTTAATTAATTTTCTCAGATCGAGAATATTTAATAAAATTGTAGAACTTGTGAAGCTTGAAATATCTTTATGTTGTTAAATTGAATAAAAATAATGCACTGACTAAACTCAATTTTAAGCCTAATTGAATTTTTACAAAAAATCGATCCCCATTGATTCTTATTGCTCTAACGACTGCGAGCAGCCTCAACTTCGGCAAAATGCATTTCAGCCCAATTAGCCAAACTAGTTAAAGGTTCAATCAAGGTTTCACCCAAAGGTGTCAAAGAATATTCTACTCTTGGTGGTACTTCAGGATAAATCGTGCGTTCGACTAACCCATTTTTTTCTAAATCTCGTAGGGTTTGAGTGAGCATTTTTTGGGAAATCCCTTCAATTTTGCGCTCTATTTCTTTATAACGTTTAGTTCCATAAGCCAAACAATAAATAACAATCACACTCCATTTATTGCCAATAATATCCAATACTTGCTGAGTGGGACAGTTGAGAGTAAAAACTTCTGGTTCAGACAGATTGCGAATTTGTTTACGCACCATTGGGTATGTATCTAACTTAAATGTACCTACTTGCTAAACTGTTGGGTTCGCTTCATCATACCCGTAAAGGAGAGCTAGCTGTTATCAAAATTTTGAATAGGGAAAATATGAATTCCGAAACTAATCTTTTTTCCTCTGGGCAATTGGGTGCTTACACTTTAGCCAATCGCATGGTGATGGCACCCATGACTCGTTTACGGGCAAATGGTACAGTTCCCACTGCTAGTATGGCAACTTATTATGCCCAAAGAGCTTCCTCAGGATTAATCGTTACTGAATGTACGATGGTTTCACCCCTCAGTAATGGTTACATGAATTGTCCTGGTATTTATTCCAGCGAACAAGTAGAGGGATGGAAATTAGTTACCGAAGCAGTTCATGCTAAGGGCGGAAAAATCTTCTTACAACTGTGGCATAGTGGCAGAGTAGCCCATCCTGCTTTACTGAATGGTAACGAACCTGTTGCCCCAAGTGCTATAGCAGGTGTGGGACAGCTTCATACCCCAATCGGGAAAGTAGATTTACCAACTCCTCGCGCCTTAGAAACGGAAGAAATCCCCGAAATTGTCGAACAATTCCGTCAAGGGGCAATTAATGCAATGGAAGCTGGTTTTGATGGGGTTGAACTTCACGGTGCATTTGGTTATTTAATCGATCAGTTTTTGCAAGATGGTTCCAATCAACGCACCGATAAGTATGGTGGTTCAGTAGAAAATCGCGCTCGTTTTTTGTTGGAAGCAATGGAAACAGTTACGAGTGTTTGGGGAGGAAGCCGAGTTGGGATTAAACTTTCTCCCAGTAATACTTTTTATGGAATGTACGATTCTAATCCTCTAGCAACTTTTAGTTATGTAATAGAAGCTTTAAATGATTTTGATCTAGCTTATATCCATTTGATGGAACCGAATGAAACCGATTTAGCTACTCGTGATGTCATCAATCCTGTGTTACCCGTCTTCCGTCCTTTTTACCAAGGCACGATTATTACTAATGGTGGCTACGACAGAGAAAAAGGTAATGCTGTTTTAGTTAATGGTAAAGCAGAATTTGTTTCTTATGGTAAGTTATTTCTCGCTAATCCAGATCTGCCCAAGCGTTTTGCGCTCGCTGCTGAGTTAAACGAACCCAATCCTCGAACATTTTACGGTCGAGGGGATAAAAATGCAGAGGTAGGCTATACAGATTATTCTTTTCTAGAGTCTTATAATTCAAATTAAGTTTGAGTGTAGCAGCAACAGAAGCGTCAATTGCTAAATTTTAACTAATCAATTATGAGATACAAACTGTTAGGTAGAAGTGGATTGAGAGTTTCTCAACTCTGTTTGGGAACGATGACTTTTGGAGAAGATTGGGGTTGGGGTGCATCTTCTCAAGAGAGTAAAAAAATCTTCGATGCTTTTGCCGAAGCAGGAGGTAACTTTCTCGATACTGCCAATTTGTATACCAATGGCACCAGTGAAAAATATGTCGGGGAATTTGTTGCCAGCGATCGCGATAAATGGGTAGTTGCGACCAAATACTCTCTTAATACAGGTAATGGAGATGTTAATTTAGGAGGCAATCACCGCAAGAATATGGTGCAAGCGGTAGAAGCCAGCTTAAAACGCTTGAATTTAGAATATATTGACTTACTTTGGTTACACGCTTGGGATTTTACCACTCCCGTAGAAGAAGTTATGCGCGCCTTTGACGATTTGGTTCGGGCGGGAAAAGTCTTGTATATCGGTGTTTCGGATACTCCTGCTTGGATTATCTCTCAAGCTAATACCATTGCAACCTTACGAGGATGGACTCCTTTTATCGGCTTACAAATAGAATACTCCCTTAAAGAACGTACTCCCGAACGAGATTTATTACCGATGGCAAAAGCTTTCGATCTAGGGGTAACTGCCTGGAGTCCTCTTGGTGGTGGTGTGTTAACAGGAAAATATAATGTACCCGTAGAACAATCCCAAGAAAGTGGCAGATTAACTGATTCAACCTTTCAAATTAGTGAAAAAGACCTGAAAATTGCTGAAACTGTGGTTAATATCGCTCAAGAAATAGAGCGATCGCCTTCTCAAGTAGCCCTGAATTGGTTGAGACAAAAAACGGGACAGATTATTCCCATTATCGGTTCACGGAAACTAAAACAGTTTGAAGAAAATTTAGCTTGTTTAGAATTTGAATTAACCCCCGAACAAATCGAACAACTAGATCGAGTTAGTGCAATTGAACTTGGTTTTCCTCATGATTTCCTTAATAGTGAAATGATACAGGATTTCGCATTTGCTGGTTCATTAAAGAAAATTGATAAACATTAAAAAAGTCACTGCGAGAGTGGAATATGCTCTCTAGCCGAGAATAAATGCTCTCGCAAAAAGTAAAAAGGCATAAGCTTTAAAGCCTTATTACTTATTACTTATTACCTATTACTGGTTCCCTGATAACTGAAATAAATGACTAAACCAATTAAAATTCTCTTACAAACAACCATCCCTCCTACAGAAGATGATTGGAGTATTGCCCGATTTTCTTTGCTTAAAGATTATCTTGCTTCTCTAACCGATGAAAATGGCAATCCTTTGTGTGAAGTAACAGTACGCGATCTTTTCGTAGATCGCAAAGGACATGATCCTGTTTTAAGTAGTTTAGGAGATTCAAATTTCGATCAACTTTGGCTGTTTGCCTTAGATGTGGGTGATGGTTTATCGGCTCGAGATTGCCAAGGTATTTTAGCTTTTCATCAAAAGGGTAGGGGAATTTTTACCACTCGCGATCATCAAGATATGGGCATTTGTATGTGTGGTCTGGATTTGATCGGCAAATTACACTATTTTCAATCACAACAACCAGATCCAGACGAATCTAGACGCTGCCGAGATGATATTCATACTACCTCCATTTCTTGGCCTAATTATCATTCAGGAAATAACGGAGATTACCAACTAGTTAATCCCGTCGAACCTCTCCACGAACTCCTGAAAAATCCTAACTCACCTAAAGGAAAAATCGAATTTTTTCCCGCTCATCCCCATGAAGGTGCGATCGGAGTTCCAGAAGGCATTACTCATGCTAGGGTAATTGCTAGAGGAGTAAGTAAAGTTTCTCGTCGTCCTTTTAATTTAGTAGTTGCTAGTGAATCAACTCAAGATGATAACGGTAATTTACTCGGTCGAGTCGTAGCCCAATCAACCTTTCATCATTTAGTAGATTATAACTGGGATATTAGTAAAGGTTGTCCTAGTTTTGTAGATGAGCCTCCTGGTGATGGGATGACAACTGAACCTCGCGCCCTTGAAGATATTAAAACTTATGTCAAAAATTTGGTTTTATGGCTTTCAGTTAAGATTTAGTTGTAACTAAAAAGACATTTTTTAATTGATCTAGCAATCAAAAAGATGTAAAAAAAATATAAATCAAAGTTTCAAATTTATTAATAATTTCTTTTTTTATCCCTTAAAAACAAAACTGTAACTGATAAAATCTCCTTATTTCAATGAAGAGTGTGAACTAAAAATTATGGTTAGAAGAACTAGGGGATTTTGGGCTGATTTCCGCGACTTTATTATGCGTGGTAATGTAGTCGATTTAGCGGTTGCAGTCATTATTGGAGCAGCGTTTGGTAAGATTATTGAGTCTTTAGTTGCAGATATTATTACCCCAGCTATTTTAAATCCTGCTATGAAAGCTGCGGGAGTAGAAAGACTAGCTGATTTATCGGCTGGCGGTATCCAATATGGCTTGTTTTTAGCTGCTATAATCAATTTTTTGGTAATTGCTTTCTGTATGTTTTTATTGGTTCGTTCCTATGAAACTGCCAAGAAAAGATTTATTCGTCAGGAAGAAATAGCTACCGAAGAACCAGTAGATGCTGCTGTTGCAGCTCAAGAAAGATTAACTATAGCAATGGAAAGACTAGCAACGGTAATGGAAAGAAATAGTAGTCAACCATAAAAGTTTAGTTTTTGCAACTAATCTCGAGCGAGTTAATTGTTATAAAAAAATGGCGTTGTGTTGAAATGATTTTATGGCACAGCGTATTTTCTTTGAGATATAAAGATAAATCCTATCAAGTTCGGATGATGACTTTAAATTAAATTTCTCCCCGTCTCCTTGTCTGGGAGTCTCCCCGTAATCCATAACATTTAACTTTTGAAACGAACCCCATATTACTCGACGCGATCGCTCTACTTCGCTTCTCGACTGCTTGTTATGTTGCTCATCTCGGTAAATAAACCCAATTGTTAACAAATACAACCAACGCTTCATAGCATTTTTGTAATTTTTATGTAATATTATGTATTCGGGCAAGCAGAAATTTTCAAGCTTGTGCTTATAAACTATCAAGCAGATCGAGAGCTTTAATCATGGCATCATTTCGAGAGCTTCTAGGTTATTATCGCAAATATCGAGTTGTGGCAATTGCTAGTATTGCTGCATCTTGCCTGTTTGAAATTATCGATCTAGTTGTGCCTTATGCGATTGGGCAGATTCTTAATGTTCTTTCTAATCAAGCTGTAGATCGACCAATTCAGATTTTAACAAATCAAATCGCAGGGTTATTGAATTTAGCTGAAAGTCAATTTTTAGCCCTAGGGGTTTTATTGGGTTTAATCTTCCTAGTTACGGTAGTGAAAGCTCCGATTCAACCTTGGATTGGTCCTTGGTTTCATTGGGAAATTTCTTTAAGAGCAAGAAGAGACCACTTTAAGAAAGTAGTTGCCAAAATTTTAACCCTACCTTTAGCATTTTATGATGAAAATAATCCTGGTCGCATTGCAGGAAGAATTGCCAGAGGTATTGAAAATCATACTTGGACTTATCCAGAAATAGCTGGACAGTTAATTCCTAAATTGAGCAGAATCTTAGGCATATTTATCATAATTCTCCTGATTGAAAGGTGGATTGCCTTAGGATTTTTGGGATCTTTTGTGTTGATTTTGACCTATTACCTTAGAAAATTGAAAATCTTGATTAAACAAGAGGAATTACTCGAAAAACATCAAGAAAATACCGAAAGTCGTACCTCTGAAATTATTACCAATATTAAAACCGTCAAAGCTTTTGCTACAGAAGCACAAGAGTTAGAACATCAGCAGCAGCGATTTGAACGGGAATATAAAGTCGTTACTTTCCGCATCCATAAAGGATATGTCATTCTGGGAACATGGGCAAGAACTATGATTCAAGCTTGTGTCTTTGCGATCCTGTTGTTTACTTTGATCGCAACAGTACGAGGTGATATTTCTCTAGGACATTTTATTACAACTTTAACGGTTTCCAGTATGGCTTATGCCGAACTCGAACCAATTACCCAATTAGCAGAAATATTTGCCCGTCGCTATGCCTCGATGCAACGTTTTCATGACTTTATGATGCTTCCTGCGGGTACGGATGCAGCCAGTCTAGTCCCAGAATATCTTGCTACTAATCCTTACAAATTCACAGGCAAATTAGAATTAAAACAGGTTAGTTTTGGTTACGATCGCGATCGCCCTATTTTAAAAGATCTCAATCTGTTAATCAAACCTTATCAAACTGTTGCTTTAGTTGGACGTTCGGGTTCGGGTAAATCTACCCTGGTAAAACTGTTATTTCGTTATTTCGATCCCAATCAGGGCAAAATTTTGATTGATGGTGAAGATATTCGGACTTTAGATATTGCTAGATATCGTCGTCGACTAGCTATAGTGCATCAAGATGTTGATATCTTTAATGGAACAGTTTTAGATAATCTGACTTATGGTAATCCTAAAGCAAGTTGGCAAGAAGTCAAACAAGCTTGTCAAATTGCCAGAGTAGATGATTTTATTCACGAATTACCCAGAGGTTACTCTACTGTCGTCGGCGAAAGAGGGGTAAGACTATCAGGAGGGCAAAAACAAAGATTAGGTATTGCTAGGGCGTTAATCGTCGATCCAGATATTTTGGTATTCGATGAAGCGACTTCTAGTTTAGACTACGAATCAGAGCGATCGATTCAATTAGCCATGCGATCGATTCTCGGTACTCGCACTACTATTATTATTGCTCATCGTCTTAGTACAGTGAGAGAAGCTGACAAGATAGTTGTTTTAGATCGAGGCAGAATTATTGAAGTGGGTAGTCACGATGAATTGTTAAATCACGGAGGAATTTATCATCGCTTACATTCCCTACAAGAAACAGGGGAATTGATAGCGTAATTTCTAGTTTAGAAAGATTTTAAGTCGTAGGGGCGATTGGCAAATCGTCCTTACAATAAATTTGGACTTCACAAAATACAGTTTGTTGAAGCATTAAAGATAAAATAATGAGGAAACCTTCGCACTATCAATGATTGAACAATGGCTAATATTGCTGTGATCGATTACGACATGGGGAATCTCCACTCTGCTTGTAAGGGGTTAGAAAAAGCAGGGGCAAACACAATTGTGACTGATTCTCCTCATGATATTGCTCAAGCGGATGCGGTAGTATTACCAGGAGTAGGCGCATTCGATCCTGCCGTACAGCATATTAGAAGCCGTAATTTAGAAACTCCTATTAAAGATGCGATCGCATCAAGAAAACCTTTTTTGGGTATTTGTTTGGGATTACAAATTCTGTTTGATGGTTCGGAAGAAGGCAATGAACCAGGTTTAGGTATTATTCCTGGTGTAGTACGCCGTTTTCGTTCTGAACCAGATCTCACCATTCCTCACATGGGTTGGAATCAATTAGAGTTGACTCAACCCGATCTGTTTCTCTGGCAAAATTTACCTACTAATCCTTACGTTTATTTCGTTCATTCTTATTACGTCGAACCAAAAGATCCTAGTGTCTGTGCAGCAATGGTAACTCATGGTAGTCAAACTGTTACTGCTGCGATCGCTCTTAATAACCTAGTCGCAGTACAGTTTCACCCTGAAAAATCTTCCGATTATGGTTTACAAATTATCTCTAATTTTGTGAGTCAAATCAAAGCCAAAAAGTATCAGTTATCAGTTACCCCGTAGAAGCAAGGCAGTGCCTTGCCCGTACACCAGTTAAAAATCAACCCACAATCGATAAATCTATCTGTGTGTATCCGTGTAGTCTCCGATCCTGCTAGCGCAGCTCATCTGTGGACAAACAATTAACCATCAACCAAAAACCAAGATTTCAAACTGTATCTAACTCTATAATCAATGAGAATCTATGGTAATCGACAATTAAAAACCTTACCAGGACAATTAACTCGTCCAACCTCAGCTAAAGTACGGGAAGCTTTGTTTAATATTTGGCAAGGTAAAATCGATCATTGTCGCTGGTTAGATTTGTGTGCGGGTAATGGTTCGATGGGTGCAGAAGCTTTATGTCGTGGTGCAGCAGAAATAGTAGGAATTGAGCAAAATAATCGTGCTTGTGGCATTATTCGGCAAAATTGGCAACAACTAGCCCAACCATACCAAAAATTTCGTTTGTTACGAGGAGATGTAAAAACTCGAATTCAAAGTTTAGCAGGAGAAAAGTTTGATCGGATTTACTTCGATCCGCCCTATGCTAGTCAATTATATCAACCAGTTCTAGAAGCGATCGCAACTCTACAACTACTTGCACCTTCAGGAGAAATTGCAGTTGAACACGATCTTAAATTATGGCAAGCAATTTCTATTGCTGGGTTAGAAATTAAGCAAGAAAAAATTTATGGCAATACAGCTTTAACTTTTTATATTCAAAATTAATGAGCAATTAATCAAAGTGTTTTAATCTTTATGGCGATCGCTCTACTATCAACTTATCATTTTTTCACTGGTTATTGCATCTTCTTCTTCGTCAATTTGGGGGTAAAAATTCTTAGTCTTAACTTGAGACATAATTTTTGTACCATATAGCAAACCTACACTAGTAAGATAAAGACACCACCCAATAATGCCTAAAAACTTGCTACCATCTTCAATTAGAAAAAAGATATCTGGCCCTAATTGAGGTGGAGGAAAAAGACGTTCTTCGATTAAATCTAAACCAAAAGAAGTAGCAAAAAAAACCATTGTCAAAAGAAGGATTTGATATTGTGTTGTAACAATAACACTACGAAATCTAATTAAATAATTAATAAAAATAATTACATAAATACAAAATAATAATTTTTCGGAAATATGAAAATGACTACTATAAAAACGTTCATGCAGTAAGAAAAAATCATCAAATAATAAAAATAAACTAATTGCTCCAGAATAAATTAAAAAATTTTTCTTTTTTTTAGATAAATGATTTTGAAATAATAAATAACTAAACCAACAAATTGTTAAAGCCGAACACCAAAAAAGTATTCCTAAGTTAGAAACTATACTTGTGTAGCTAGGAATTTCGATTACAGAAAAAATATCTCTGACCAGCAGTTTAACTGAAACTTTTTTTTGCAGTCCAATTGCTATCAATAGTATTAAAAATGGCAAGTATACTAATCCAATAATCTTGTAGCTAATTTTTTTCATCATCTAAAGGTTATGCTTGTCACTCAAAAAAATAAACGCAAAATATATGTCCATGAAGCTTAATGACTTAGGTCTGCCTCTATAGCTTAAAAAAATAATTAATTAAAAATCTTGTTTAATAAAAAAATATAATTAAAATAAATAACTATAATACTGAGCCAAATTAATTTATGATTAAGCTTTTTAGTTTAAGAAATATTCAATTGTTTGGCTTGTTATAGCAATTTTCCTCAAGAGTTTAACAATAAATGTGTTGAAAAATACAATACAGGATGAACTTGGTAAGATCAACTAATTTACAGATTCTTTATGAAAAATTTAAATTTTTATTAAGTTTGTAAAAAACAATAGTGGCGATTATCTCAACCTTCTTATAAAACGTGTTGAATTTTTTTATTAGTATTTGTTTATTTTTAAAGCAAAATAACTAAATTAAAGGGTAATAATAAATAGTTATTTTGATAAATCAATTCTTGAGCGGTAAATATTTTGAAATCAAAAGGTGGACAAAAAATTGCCCACCCTACTAATAATTCTACTAATTAACTAACTGACAACCGAAGCTTGTTTACTAGGAAAATAAGCTTTAAGGATTTTTTCCGCTATTTGGGAACTGGTTAAACCTAAATCAGCTTTAGATTGATTAGGTTCAGCGTGTTCTACCAAAATATCAGGAATACCAAATCGTTTAACAGGAACCAGTACATTATGATCCTGTAAAGCTTCGGTAACTGCCGAACCAAAACCACCCATCAAACAACCTTCTTCCATTGTTACTACTTTACCGATGCGTTTTGCTAAAGGTAAGATTAACTCTCTATCCAAAGGTTTAACAAAACGAGCATTAACTACAGTTGCTTCAATACCATGTTCGCTAAGGATTTCAGCTACTTGTAAAGTAGGATGTACCATGGTGCCATAGCCAAGTAACAAGACATCATCACCATTACGAAGAATTTCTCCTTTGCCAATTTCTAAAGGTTCCCAACCTTCTTCCATTAGCGGTACACCAACACCGTTACCGCGAGGATAACGCATCGCAATTGGACTATCTGTGTGATTAATTCCCGTAACGAGCATGCGTTGTAATTCGGCTTCATCTTTGGGTGCCATGATGACGATATTAGGAATACAGCGCAAGTAAGCAATATCATACATTCCTTGGTGAGTTGGACCATCAGCACCAACAATTCCCGCCCTATCCATACAGAAAAATACAGGCAGATTTTGAATGCAAATATCGTGAATAATTTGATCGTAAGCCCGTTGTAGGAAAGTAGAGTAAATAGCCACTAAAGGACGCATTCCTTCACAAGCTAACCCTGCTGCTAGAGTTACGGCGTGTTGTTCCGCAATACCAACATCAATGTATTGTTTCGGCAATTTTTGCTGTAGTTTATCCAAACCCGTACCAGTTGCCATTGCAGCAGTAATACCAATTATTTTGGGATTATTTTCTGCCAATTTAGTTAAGGTATGGGTAAAAACTTTAGCATAACTGGGTGGTTTGGGCTTATTTGAAGGAATAGCTTTACCTGTTGCCAGATTAAAAGGACTTTGGGCATGATAGCCTACTTGGTCTTTTTCAGCGATCGCATATCCTTTACCTTTGACTGTTGCTACATGAACCAAAACAGGACCAGTTACTTTATGCGCTTGTTTGAAAGTGGATATTAACTCTTGTAAATTATGACCGTCAATAGGCCCAAAATATTTAAAACCTAATTCTTCAATTACTGCCCCAACTTTAGGAACAGCCAGACGTTTCATACCTTCTTTGACACGTTCCATCTCTGGAGTAAGAGAGTCGCCAAAGAAAGGTAGATGTTTAAATTGTTCTTCTAAATTATCAGAAAGAAACTGAATTGGGTCAGATAAACGTACTTTATTGAGATAACGAGAAATTGCTCCCACATTCGGTGAAATAGACATCTCATTATCATTCAGAATCACCATCAGGTTAGTATTGGGCAAATGTCCAGCGTGGTTAATCGCTTCTAATGCCATACCACCCGTCAATGCACCATCACCAATCACGGCGACACATTTATAATCTTCACCTTTAGCATCTCTAGCTAATGCCATTCCTAAAGCAGCAGAAATACTAGTAGAAGCGTGTCCAGCCCCAAAATGATCGAATTTATTTTCGCAACGTTTAAGATAACCAGCAATCCCGTCTTTTTGTCTGAGGGTATGAAAACGATTGTACCTACCTGTCAGCATTTTATGAGGATAGGCTTGATGTCCAACATCCCACACCACTTTATCTCGGTCTAAATCGAGAGTCTGATAAAGAGCAATTGTTAATTCAACTACTCCCAATCCTGGACCTAAATGACCACCGCTGGTAGCAATAGTTTGGAGGTGTTTTTCTCTGATCTGACGAGCAATGTCCTCTAGCTGCCGAATCGACAAACCATGCAACTGATTGGGATGGGTTATTTCACTTAAATGCATAACATCGTGTTCTATGTAATAACTTGAGTTAACTCGTAGAATAGCACTCTAGTAGTTTTAAACAAGAGCCTAATAATTGAATCTTCGTCTTTATTATTTTCCCTCAATTGTTGATAGTCTTGGCTCAATTGTTTGCCAATTTTTGTTTTTACTTTTCTGTTTCTGGGGCAAATTTGGCACATAGCCAGGTTTGAAGATGCATCCCATTACAGTAGAACCATAGAATGCTATTGTCGCCCCATGAGATTTTTATAGTAATAGTTACATGAATAACTGCAAAAAAAATAGGGTCAATCACTGACCCTAGTACGGAAGAGTAAAAATGAGATGAAATTATAATTTAAAAAGGATAAACCGGAACATCAATATCAGTTTGGAATTGGTCGGCACTGTTGCTTACACCTTGGTTAGTCACGTTACCATAACCTTGAGTAATACCAGTATTTTGACCAGCTTGGACAGAATGTTGAATTTGAGGGTCAATTCCGTAACCATCTAAATTTAATTGAGTTTGAGTTAAGTCATTGGATACTGCTTGGTTAGTGAGGTTACCTAAGCCTTGAGTTAATGCTTGGTTTGAACCAGCTTGAACATTACTTTGTGCTTGTTGGGCGAAGACAGCTACGGGAGAAAGAGTTAAAGCGAGAGTGGAGATAATTAAAGCAGCTTTTTTCATTGTTCTAGACCTCTAAAGTTTGATTTGTGTGATTTTTGCTTTCACTTTCTAAGTATGTTGGTAATCATTTTTTTATGCAGGGAGAATTTCAGTTATCAGTTACCAATGATCAATGATCAGTGAACAATTAACAAAAACTAGGATATTGAAATACTTTAAAGAATACGTGCCAAAAGAAATAGAGATGAGCAAACAAGCCTAGATGCTTGATACCCAGTTAAATGATTATCAACAACTATTTATACTGAAAAATGATTCAATTAACTGCTAGTGAATAAAAATAAGCAAAAAATAAATGACCCTAACTTTGCTTGTAACGAAACAATTTAGTTAAGGTCATGTAATTTGAGGTCTAGATAAATCTATTAAAACTTTTAATCGACCTCGATTCAAGTAGTAAATTCTCTAAATTGTATAGGGGTAACTCCTCACCCCTAATTTTGAGTTGATAGAAATTAATATAATTAGACTAATAAGGATAAACAGGAATATCAATATCAGTTTGGAATTGGTCGGCACTGTTGCTTACACCTTGGTTAGTTACGTTACCATAACCTTGAGTAATACCAGTATTTTGACCAGCTTGGACAGAATGTTGAATTTGAGGGTCAATTCCGTAACCATCTAAATTTAATTGAGTTTGAGTTAAGTCATTGGATACTGCTTGGTTAGTGAGGTTACCTACGCCTTGAGTTAATGCTTGGTTTGAACCAGCTTGAACATTACTTTGTGCTTGTTGGGCGAAGGCAGCTACGGGAGAAAGAGTTAAAGCGAGAGTGGAGATAATTAAAGCAGCTTTTTTCATTGTTCTAGACCTCTAAAGTTTGATTTGTGTGATTTTTGCTTTCACTTTCTAAGTATGTTGGTAATCATTTTTTTATGCAGGGGGAATTTCAGTTATCAGTTACCAATGATCAATAACCAGTGAACAATTAACAAAAAATAGGGTGTAGAACTATCTATTTTGCTCCTAGAAGCATTCAGGTATGATAAGCTTGGGCAATTTTATTAGAAGCATCCTAACTAACTATGTCATTAGGTAATGAACCGTCGGAAATTTTAGAACAACTTCTGTTTTATAAAGGTCGTAAATTCAATTATGAAGTGATCAAATTACGCTTACCTAATGGAGTGGAAGGGAATTGGGAATGTATTCGTCATCCAGGGGGTGCTTTAGCAGTACCAGTTACCCCAGAAGGAAAGTTAGTTTTGGTTAAACAATATCGTTTTACTGTACAAGGAAGATTATTAGAGTTTCCTGCGGGTACAGTAGAAAGTCATGAAGATCCAGCAGAAACAATTAAACGAGAAATTGAAGAAGAAACTGGTTATCGCGCAGGTAGCTGGAAGTCTCTAGGAAAATTTTCTCTAGCACCTGGTTATTCTGATGAATATATTTATGCTTTTTTGGCACAGGATTTAGAGAAGTTAGAAATTCCACCTCAACAAGATGAAGATGAAGATATCGAAGTAGTGTTGATGAGTCCTGAAGAATTAGAGGCAGCAATTTTAGCTGGTGAACCGATTGATGCAAAATCTATTGCTAGTTTTATGATGGCACGTCCTTATTTAAAATAATGGATTAGTTAGTTTAAAAATTCTTGGACTAGCTTTTTATTTCTTTTTAGAGGCTTTCCAAGTACCACCATAGCGGTAATCAGGATTATCGTGACTAACTTGTTGCCAACATTGAGGACAAACTAACACCTATTCACCTTCTGGTTGATAATTTAATGCGATAGCGAATGTTAACGAGATGATTACAGATAGCGCAGGATTTTAATTTTTTTGACGACATTAAGATAATTCTGAATACCAACTAGGACTCCAACAACAGTAGAATAGCTCATACATACCTATTGTTATTAAGAGCGATCGCATTATGAACCCTGCACTTTCTCAATTCGGTACTCAAATGTCCCAACTGACTGGAGTTCGGGCAATTATGAAGGATATCATCGAAACTTTGAGAAATAGTAATGGTAGAGATTTTATTAATCTTAGTGCAGGTAATCCAGTTATTTTGCCAGAAGTAGAACAGCTATGGCGAGATTGTACTCACGATTTATTGGCAAGCGAAGAGTATGGTGAAGTTGTCTGTCGTTATGGTTCTTCTCAAGGATATACACCTCTAATTGAAGCAGTAGTTAAGGATTTTAATCAGCGATATAATTTAAGTTTAAGCGATCGCAATATTTTAATTACTCCTGGTTCTCAAGCACTTTATCTTTATGCAGCTAATGCTTTTGGGGGACGTACGGTAGAAGGAAATCTCAAGCAAATTGTTTTACCTCTCAGTCCTGATTATACGGGTTACGGAGGTGTCACTCTCACTCCTGAAGCTTTAGTTGCTTATCAACCTACTTTAGAAATTGACGAATCTCATCATCGTTTCAAATATCGTCCTGATTTCAGTCAATTGCAAATTACGGATCAAACTGGTTGTGTGATCTTTTCTCGTCCATGTAACCCAACTGGAAATGTTTTAACCGATGAAGAAGTAACGAGGATTGCATCTTTGGCAGCCGTCAATAATACGCCAGTATTAATTGATTCTGCTTATGCTTGTCCTTTCCCTGCCTTAAATTTTGCACCGATGACTCCTCAATTTGGAGACAATATTCTGCACTGTATGAGTTTATCCAAAGCAGGATTACCAGGAGAAAGAATTGGCATTGCCATTGGCGAACCTAAATTAATTCAAATTTTAGAATCGTTTCAAACTAATGCTTGTATTCATTCCTCTCGTTACGGACAAGCGATCGCAGCTAGAGCGATTAATTCGGGTGCTTTAGCGCAAATTTCTACTGAAATTATTCGTCCTCATTACCAACATAAAATCGAAGTTTTAGAACAAACTTTAGATAAATATATGCCATCAGATTTACCTTGGTTTTTACATCGAGGAGAAGGTGCAATCTTTGCTTGGTTGTGGTTAAAAGATTTACCTATTAATGATTGGCAATTGTATCAAGAATTAAAAGAAGTAGGAGTCATAGTTGTTCCAGGTAGTACCTTTTTCCCTGGATTACGAGAAGATTGGCAACACAAACATGAATGCGTCAGGATTAGTTTAACTGCTACTGAATCCGAAATTACCAAAGCAATGAAACTTTTAGCCCAAGTAGTTGAAAAAGTTTATTTAGCGGTTAATACTCCTCAGTTATCCGTTAACAGTTATTAGTAATTAGTGACAAATGAACAATCAAGAATTAAACAATGACTGGTTAGAAATTGGTACGATTGTTGCACCCCAAGGCTTAAAAGGAGAATTAAGAGTTTATCCTAGTTCGGATTTCCCCGAGCGATTTTTAGAACCAGGAATACGCTGGTTACAAGATCCTGAAACAGGAGAAATTGAAGAAATAGACTTACTTCGTGGGCGTTATCTAGCTGGGAAAAATTTATATATTATTACTATTGATGGCGTAGAAGATCGAGATACAGCCGAAGAACTAAAAGGCTATAAAATCTTAGTGGAACAAGGTGATTTACCTGAATTGGCAGAAGATGAATATCATGTTTCTGAATTAATTGGTCTTGAAGTATATCATCAAGAAACTGGTGAAAAAATTGGAGTAGTAACCAATCTTTTTACAGCAGGAAATGATTTATTAGAAGTTCGACTTGAAGACCAACCAGTCCAAACAGAAAAACCTATTCGTGATCTTTCGGACATTAGTAGAAGAACTAAACGTAAACAATTTAGACCAAAACCTAATAAACCTGTAACAATTTTAATTCCTTTTGTGAAAGAAATTGTGCCAATCGTAGATTTAGAAAAGGGCAAAATAGAAATTATTCCTCCTGCTGGATTACTCGAAATTTATTAGAAAAAAGCAATATAATTTTCGAGTTTAATTGTTTAGAATTACTCAACTGTTTCTATAGGGCAAGATAATATATTATTGTTTTAGGAAATAAGCCAACGATATTTAAGACTATTAACTTCAATATTTCTGCTTTTCTTTTTTTAACTAAAAATTTAATTAGGAAAAATCCACTAATCAATAACTAATAACAAATAAATAATTCTCCTCATGTCTCTATCTATTATTCGTGGTTCTTTTTTAGACTTTATAGATGATCCATTTTATCAGTCTGAATCTGACAGTGTTCGTTATTTTCCTGATGGGTTATTAGTGATAGAAGACGGCAAAATTAAAGCTTTTGGTAATTATGAAAGTTTAAAAGAACAATATAGTGGCGTAAAAATTATTACCTATGCAGATCAATTAATTACTCCAGGATTGATCGATCTCCACGTTCATTATCCTCAAACAGAAATGATCGCAGCTTATGGAGAACAACTGTTGCAATGGTTAGATAAATATACTTTTCCTACTGAAGCTAAATTTAAAGATCCTGAATATGCTCTTTCTATAGCATCCTTTTTTTTAGACGAACTTTTAAGTCACGGAACAACCACCGCAGTAGTTTTAACTACTATCTTTCCTCAATCAGTAGAAGTTTTATTTACAGAAGCACAGCGTCGCCAGATGCGAATTATCGCAGGGCAAATGTTAATGACGCGCAATGCACCAGATTTTTTACTTAACGAT
This sequence comes from Stanieria sp. NIES-3757, assembly GCA_002355455.1. Taxonomy (NCBI): domain Bacteria; kingdom Bacillati; phylum Cyanobacteriota; class Cyanophyceae; order Pleurocapsales; family Dermocarpellaceae; genus Stanieria; species Stanieria sp. NIES-3757. Next base: position 5,000,546 of record AP017375.1, on the reverse strand, counting down.
GCTCAAACTGCTTATGCCCAGACTCGCGAACAAATTCAACAGTGGCATGGGTTAGATCGCTTATTGTATGCAATTACGCCTCGCTTTGCCATTACTTCAACTGAAGAAGAATTAGCTTTAGCAGGTAAGTTAAAAGCAGAATTTCCCGATGTTTACGTCCATACTCATCTCGCAGAAAATGTTCAAGAAGTGCAGTTTACCGCTGAACTTTTCCCTGATAGTCAAGACTATCTCCATGTTTATGAACAGTTTGGCTTAGTAAGCGATCGCACCATTTTAGCTCATTGCATTCAATTAGATGATTCAGCTTTTGAAAGACTTTCTTATTCAGGTGCTGCGATCGCATTTTGTCCGACTTCTAATTTATTTTTAGGCAGTGGTTTATTTAGACTTCATCAAGCCAAATCTACAGACTATCCCATCAAAGTAGGATTAGCTACTGATGTAGGAGGAGGAACCAGCTTTTCTCAACTGCAAACTATGAGTGATGCTTACAAAGTGATGCAATTACAAAATCAGAGTTTGTCAGTATTTCAAGCCTTTTATTTGGCAACTCTTGGTGCAGCTAAAGCTCTCTCTTTGGAGGATAAAATTGGTAGTTTTGAAGTGGGGAAAGAAGCGGATTTGGTAGTGTGGGATTTACAAGCTACACCTTTGATGAAACTTCGTAATCCCATTGCTAAATCAGAAAATATAGAGCAATTGAGCGAAAAAGCATTTGCCATGATGATTTTAGGTGATAATCGCTCTGTTAAAGCTACCTATGTAGCAGGAGAGTTAGTTTATCAAGGTTAACCAGACTCTAATGTTTAATTGTTCCTTTTAATTTGAAGGATTGTTAGGGATTGGTTTCTCTGGAGTTGATCCAGACTGTTGTTGTAACAATCTTTCCTGTTGTAAGCGTTTAAATTCTGAGGCAGAATTTTTGATATTATTTTCTGAATCTTGATTAAATTCATCGACACTACGACCATTACTCAGGTTAGCTCGATGAATCAACTCTAAAGGATTAAAACCACCGTTGCCACTGCCTGAAAAAGGATTTTCTTCATTAGATTGATAACCTTCATTAGCGGGATTATTAGATTGCGCTAGAGTAGACTGTCCAATTGCCGTAACTAAAGTTAAAGCAATTCCCAAACCAAGGATCGTAGTTAATTGAGTAAATCTATTGTGGATTAACATGACACATCAATAAAGTAACAATAAAAATTAAAAAAATTTAAGTGAAAAGGAGTAAGTAAACCAGAAAAACGAAACTATTAAGCAAAACGACGGCGTAATAAAGGTTGAATCAGTAACAAAATCAAAGCATCAAAAGCAAGTAAAACTAAAATTACACTGCTAAAACTCAAATCCAACCAAGGAGTATTCATAACGATACTATTAATGCCCCAATCACCATTAAGATAAACATAGCGAATTGGTTCGATCGCATAAGTTAATGGATTAAGGCTAGCAATTACTTGTAGCCAATCTGCCATAAAACTCATCGGTGCAAGGGCAGTACTAGCAAATAATAAAGGTAGATTTGTCACAAAGATCACCGCAATTAATTCAATATGACCAGGCAAAGCAAATGCCAAACCCAAACTTAAAGCAGTGACACCCAAGACAATCAAAAATACAATTAAAGCGATCGCACTTAGTCCAGCAATTCCTGGTAACCCTGCACCCAATAAAGCACTTGCCCCGACAATTACCGCCGTTTGAATAAAAGCCAGGGTAATAATATAAATTGTCGAAGCTGCCACAATGGAATAACGAGAAGCCAAAGGTGCAACTAATAAGCGATTGAGAAAGCCAAATTCGCGGTCAAACATCACTGGTAAACCTGCATTCAATGCCCCAGAAAAGGCAGTAAAAACAATTACTCCAGGTGCGAGAAATTTAGCGTAACTGAGGTCGTTACCAAATAATCCTTGGGGGGCTTTGGCAAATAGTGCGCCAAATAATACCAACCACATAAACGGTTGAATTACACCAGCCATCAAAGTTGAAGGACGACGTTGCAGTTGAATAAATAGACGTTTGGTTAAAGCTAAAGTTTCTTGAAGAAAATCCCCTAGAGCATTGTTTTGCTCTTCAGATTGCTGAGTAATAGTAGAAGTAGGGGCTAAGATTGTTTCAATTTTTCCTGTAACCATGTTATTTAAGCTTTTTTTATTTCCAAAACTAATGACTGTACGGGCGAAAAGCCTACGGGTAGAAAAGCGCGAATCGCCTCTACTAATAACCAAATTATTTCATTTGTTGTTTCTTTTCTTTCTTTTCATCTCTTTTTCCTGCTGCTGCTAATTCTGCATCCAACAAAGTTTGTCCTGTCGCAGCTAAATAAACATCATCTAAACTAGGACGAGATTGCGCCAGACTAAAAGCAGGTAAATTGATTTCGGCTAAAGAATGTTCGATTTTACTCAGATAGTTTTCACCTGACTTGACAACAAGATTGAGCGAATTTCCTTGAGAAGTATTGATAATCACTTCTTCCACAAATGGTAAGGATTCCAGAATATGTTTAGCTTTGGCTGCTTCATCATCAGGAGTAAATTCCCGAATTCGTAGCGTAACGCGATCGCCACCAATTTGATCTTTCAATTCTGAAGGTGTACCCTCATCAATGACGACTCCTTTATCTATGATAGCCAAGCGATCGGCTAAAGCATCGATTTCTTCTAAATAGTGGCTGGTAATTAAAACTGTTGTTCCAGCTTCTTTTAATTTACGCAAAAAGTTCCACACTACCATCCGACTTTCGATATCTAAACCGACAGTTGGTTCATCTAAAACTAATACTTCTGGTTGATGTAACAATCCTGCTGCTAAATCAATACGTTTGCGAATACCGCCCGAATAAGTCCCAGTTTTTTTATCAGCGTAGTCGCTTAAACCCAGTATTTCGATTAACTGATTGATTCTTTCTTTGATAGTTTTTTGGGGCAGATGATAAAGAGCAGCTTGTAATTCTAATAATTCTCTGCCAGTTAATACCTTATCAATGGCAACTTCTTGGGCGACATAACCTAATCTCCTTCTCGCAGCTTTGGGTTTCTCTATTACAGGAATTCCACTTACCTCAATTCTGCCCCCGTCTGGTTTAGCTAGAGTACACAAACAGCGAATAGTAGTAGTTTTTCCTGCCCCATTTGGCCCTAGTAAACCAAAAATCTCTCCTGGTTTAACGGTGAAAGAGATATCTTTTACGGCTAAGACATCTCCGTAGCTTTTTTGTAAATGTTCAATAATAACGGCAGCAGCCATAGATGTTGTTGTACCTAAGATCAGATCTCTTTGTTAATTATTGTAATAGGTTAGTTATCTAGGGTTGAAAATGATCTGCTGCAATTAGATATCTACTATTAATTTAAGCCTCACAGCAGGGAACTATTTAAACAACTGTCATTGTGAAAAACAGACTTTTATTTGAATTTAGTTCTATTTATGGAAGTTGTACTTGGTTTAGTAACTGGATTAATTTTAGGTGGATTAGGTGTCTGGCTAATAATGCGTTCTCAGATACAAGGAATAAAATCACAAAAACAGGCAAGTGATGAAAAAGCTAATCTTTACTGTTCACAAAGAGAAACACTATCTCAGGAAAATAATGAAAACAAACAAAAAATTGATGAGTTAAAAAATGATTTACAGCAAATAAAATTAGAAAATATTCATTACAAAGAAGAAATTGAACTGGCTAACCAAAAAAGTGCAGAAGCTAATGCTCAAAAAGAACAAATACAGGAATTAAGACAAAAGTTAGAAAACAAAAATAAAGAAAATCAAGAGCTTCGCTCTCAAACAACTAATTTAGCAAAAGAATTAGCAAGCTTAAGTACAAAATTACAAGAAGAACAAAGATCGAACCAAGAAAAATTAGCTTTACTTAGAAATACGCAGCAAAATCTAACTGATACTTTTAAAGCACTTTCCGCTGAGGCTCTTCAAAATAATAATCAGCAGTTCCTAGAAGTAGCAAAAACAACATTTGAAAATATATATCAACTCTCTCAACATAAACTCGAGGAAAAAGAGCAAGCAATTAAAAATTTAGTTTCACCTTTAAAAAAATCACTTGAAGATTTTAATCAACAAATTAGAGAAGTTGAAAATGCTCGATTAGAGGATAAAGTTCAGATTTCAGAACAATTAAAGTCGGTTGCTGCTGCTCAATTTCAACTTCAAGCTGAAACCGCTAATTTATCTAAAGCTTTGCGACAACCTATAGTTCGTGGTAGATGGGGAGAAATTCAGTTAAAACGTGTGGTAGAAATGTCTGGAATGCAAGAATATTGCGATTTTACTGTCCAAGAAACTGTTAATACTGAGAACGGTTTACTTCGACCAGATTTAGTTGTTAAGCTTCCTGGCAAAAAACAGGTAATTGTAGATTCTAAAGCTCCTTTACAAGCTTATTTACAAGCTATTGAAGCTCAGGAAGAATCAATACAGCTTGAATATTTAAAAAATCATGCTCGACATATTCGTAATCATGTCAATCAACTCAGTTCTAAAAACTATTGGGGAGTATTTGAGCAAACGCCTGAATTTGTAATTATGTTTTTACCTGGTGAGGTCTTTTTTAGTGCTGCTCTTCAGCAAGATCCAGAATTGATTGAATTTGGAATAGAAAGAAAAGTTATTTTAGCAACACCAACAACCTTAATTACACTCTTAAAAACTATAGAGTATGGTTGGAGACAAGAAAGAGTTGCAGAAAATGCTCAAGCAATTGGTAATTTGGGTCGAGAATTGTATGATAGATTTCTTAAATTTACAGAACATTTAATTAATGTCCGTAAAAAGCTTGATGATACTGTTAAAGCTTATAACACAACAATAGGTTCTTATGAATCTAGGCTTCTTGTTACTGCTAAAAAATTCCAAGAGATAGGTGGTTATGGTAATGACGAAATTGAAAGCATAAAACCAATTGATAGCTCTGTCAGATTAATAACACAAGAAAATAATTCAGCAATTGAATGACCATAATTTCAAAACATTTATTATATTGATGTTGTAATTTAAAGCTTTTGTGATCACTATTCTAAATCTCTTTTTTCTACACAATTATTAAGCATATTACATAAGCCATTAATATAAGGAGACTGCCAAAGCAACATCAAGCTAATTACAAAAACTAATAAACAAATTAAGGCAAATATTTTAGTTGATTTAGTTTTATTTTTAATTGAATCAACTGTAGTTTCAAAAGGGTAATCTTCATCTTGACTACTAGGACAAGGTTCTAGAAAAGTTGTTGGAGTTAAGGAAGCAAAAGAATAATTATCAGGATAAATTGTTGATAAAGCAATTAAAACTTCTTGAGCCGTTTGATAACGATCTTGAGGAATTCTTGCTAGCATTTTATCAAGAATATTTCCAAAATCTTCTCCTACGGTCACAAAATCTCGCCAATACCATTTCAGCTTAAAATTATCAAAAAAAGTTTGAGGATGTTTACCAATTAATAAGACTAAAGCAGTAACAGCTAAGGCATAAAGATCACTATTAAAATAGTATTTGCCTTCATTAATTTGTTCGCTTGGAGAATAACCAATTTTCCCTACAGCCGTTGGTGCTTGTGGCAAATTAGAAGAAGAAGTTAGTTGAGTAATAGCTTGTCTATTAACTAGACCAAAATCAATCAGCATTGGCTTGTTTGAGCCAAAAGGAAGCATAACATTATCAGGACTAATATCACGATGAATAATATTATGAGCGTGGATGTAACTTAATACTGGTAGTAAATCTTTAAGCCATTGAATTACTTCAGTTTCTAAAAAAGTTTTTCCTTCTTGTTGCCGTTGTTGTAGTAATTGGGCATAGGTATAACCATCAATATACTCTTGTACCAGTAATAATCGTCCTGATTCGGTAAAACAGCCTAAAAACTCAGGAATTTGGGGATGATTGATTTTATTTAAGACTCTTGCTTCTCTTTCAAACAATTCTCGCGATTTATTAACAAAATTTGCTTCTAAATCTTGCGGAGCGAACTCTTTAAGCACACAAAGCTTGTTAAAACGTTGTTCGTCTGCTACTAAGTAGGCACGACCCATTCCACCTTGTCCTAGAATTTTTTTAACTCGGTAGCGTCGTTCGATTAAAGTTCCTGGTAATATCTCTGATAGATAGTCCACAGTAGCTACATTCGTCGTATCCTAGCTTACTTATACCAAGTTGTAATGCAAAATAGCACGAAACACTCAAAAAATTTAATAACTTACTTGGCTCTAATGTCAGAAACTTTAAGAATATCTGGAATTGTTGAGCAGTAATTTTCTAAACCAAAAGTAGCAGGATTGACAGAATTTTGATAGATAAAATGACGATATTCTAAAGAAAATTTACTCCAAGAATCCATCTGAATCTTAAAAACTTTAATTAAAAGATTAGCTAATCCAATGGAAAGAGGAATGCGTCCATAAATTCTTTTATTTAAATAATGACATATTTCTGCGATCGCTTCATTAATCGTGGTAGGTTGATTACCTAAAACTAATTTTTTGATTCCTTTTTTTTGTTGCCATTGACTTAAGTTTACTTGAGGATTAGCTACTAAATAACTAACTATAGTTGCAATATCTTGGGCATGGATAAAATGAAAACTGCCATCGGCTTTTAACCAACGAATTAAATCAATCCAACGGAATACTTCTGGCAAACCGGAAGAAAGATGAGATACAGGTTTATTTTCATTTCCTCCCACTACTAAGGTAGGAAATACCGAAATAATTTTTTCTGCTATTTCTAACTCGGATAATTTAGTAAAACATTGATATTTAGTACGAATATAATCTGTACCATACTGTTCCGCTTCAGGTAAAAGTTGACCATTGCGGTCTAAAATACTAGCTGTTGAAAAATAAATTACTTGCTTGCAAATTTCGGGATTAAGCATGTTTAATAAAGCAAGAGTTTTCATGACATTAATGTCATAAGATTCTTTTGCTCCACCCCAAGCAGTAGCGATTAAAATAGCAATATTAATCTGATTAGATAATAAATCTCGATACTTTTCAATCTCTTGTAGATCGCCTTGAAGAATATGAATTCTCGAACGAGCTTGATAATCAAATTTTAATTTATCAGGATTTCTAACTAGTAAAAATAATTCGTGGTTTGTTTCTTGAATTAACCTCTCTGTAATATAGTGTCCGATACACCCACTCGCACCCGTAATAAAAATTCGCTTCATGGCAATTACAAAAGAAAAAAGAAATTAAGCTAATAGATCGACGTAAAATTAAACCAAGAGTTCAGATTTGCTTTATTTTAAAAGCACTAAATTCTAAATGTATAATTCTAACTTCGACTAACCAGCCTGATCTCTTTTTCTTTTCGTGTTTTACTTAAACTTAGGCATGAACAGCCATTAGTTGATCCGCTTGTTTGGCAGTTTCAAAAAAGAAACGAACATTATCTTCAGGAGTACCGACTAAAACTCCATGTCCCAAATTGAGAATATGACCCCGATTTCCTGCTTTGCGAATTGTATCTAAAATACGTTGACGAATAAAATCGTGTGAACCAAATAAGACACCAGGATCGATATTACCTTGAACATTCATGTCTTTGCCTAATCTCTGTCTAGCTTCTGCCATGTCAACTGTCCAGTCGACACTGACAAGATCTACTCCAGACTTACCCATTCTTTCTAAAACACCAGCACTGCCACTGATATAAAGAATTAAAGGTGTGTCGGGATGAGTTTCTTTAACTTGACGAACTACTTGCTGTTGATAGGGTAGAGCAAAAACTTCATAATCTTGGGGACTTAATTCTCCTGCCCATGAATCGAACATTTGAACTACCTGCGCGCCACAATCGATTTGATAACGCACATAATTTGCGATCGCATCTGCTAATTTACTCAGAAACTGATGTAACATCGCAGGTTCAGAAAATGCCATTCCTTTGATCACGGAATAATTTTTGGAACTTTTACCCTCAATTGCGTAAGCAGCTAAAGTCCAAGGCGCACCAACAAAACCTAAAACAGTCGATTGATTCCCAACTTCAGCACGTAAACTTTGCAAAATAGTTTTGATAAAAGGTAAAGATTCATCTGGATTGAGAGGATGTAATCGATCTACTTGTGCTTGAGTACGAATAGGAGTTTCAAATAAAGGACCTTTACTTTCAACAATATCAAAATCAATACCAATTCCTGGTAGAGGAGTTAGAATATCAGAAAACATAATCACCCCATCGGGTTGAAATGCTCGCCAGGGTTGCAAAGAAATTTCAATAGCAATCTCAGGATTTTCCGATCTTTCCCGAAATCCTGGGTACTTATCCCGTAAATCTCTATATACTTTCATATATCTACCCGCTTGACGCATCATCCAAACAGGAGGACGATCTAATACTTCACCACGAGCAGCACGTAATAATAAAGGAGTTTCTGGTGAACCTGTCATACTAGTTTGACCTTCTTATAAGCATTTTTTAGCGCAATTGCTAGCTTACCATCACGTGAGTTATCAATAGTGGTCAGGATTGTGTAGTTATGTGTACTTAACCTAGTTACACCACTAAAATAATTTTGTTCGATATGATTATTCAAAACACAATTTAAGATCACCAAAAAAATGCCTGTTAGGGTTGTTGAGATTCTCTCTGCTGAAGAAATTCGTCGTACTTTGACTCGTCTGGCTTCCGAGATCGTCGAAAAATCTGGTAATCTGAGTGAAATAGTTTTGCTTGGTATTTATACTAGAGGAGCTTCTCTTGCCAATCTATTGGCACAGCAAATCGAGATGTTAGAAAACATTAAAGTGCCAATTGGAGCGATCGATATTACTTTTTATCGAGATGATTTAGATAAAATCAGTGTCCGTACTCCTGAAAAAACTAAAATTCCTGTAGATTTAACTGGCAAAACCGTAGTATTAGTAGATGATGTAATCTATAAAGGTCGTACTATTCGCGCTGCTCTCAATGCAGTTACAGAATATGGTCGACCAGAATCGATCAGGTTAGTGGTATTAGTAGATCGGGGGCATCGAGAATTACCAATTCATCCTGATTTTACTGGTAAAAAATTACCAACTGCCAAAGAAGAACAAGTTAAAGTCTATCTGCAAAGTGTAGATGGTAGAGATGGAGTGGAATTGATTAGAGGTGACGACAATAACTAATACCCAGACACGCAAAGCAGATCATTTGCGAATTTGTTTGGAAGAAGATGTACAATTTGAGCGTGTGACGAACGGTTTTGACAAGTACCGTTTTATTCACTGTTGTTTGCCAGAATTAGATTTTACAGAAATCGAGATCGAAACAAGTTTTTTGGGTAAACAGTTGGGTGCGCCTCTGTTGATTTCTTCTATGACTGGCGGTACGGAAGCAGCCAAAATGATTAACTATCGTTTGGCAGAAGTAGCCCAAAATTATCGTTTAGCGATGGGGGTTGGTTCGCAACGAGTGGCAGTAGAAAACCCTGACGTGGTAGATACTTTTGCAGTGCGATCGCTTGCCCCTGATGCCTTACTCTTGGCGAATCTCGGTGCAGTACAGCTTAATTATACCTATGGTTTAGAGCAGTGTTTGCGTGTGGTAGAGATCCTTGAAGCTGATGCACTTATTCTTCATCTCAATCCTCTTCAAGAATGTATTCAACCGAAAGGCGACACTAATTTTAAAGGTTTACTCGATAAAATCCATCAGCTATGCGATCAAATTTCTGTTCCTGTCATTGCTAAGGAAGTAGGTAACGGAATTTCTGCATCGATGGCAGGAAAATTGCTCGAAGCGGGAGTAGTTGCGATCGATGTTGCTGGTGCAGGAGGTACTTCTTGGGCAAAAGTAGAAAGTGAAAGAGCAGAAAATAATTTACAGAGAAGATTGGGGAAAACCTTTGCTGATTGGGGTTTACCTACAGCAGATTGTTTAGTCGAGATTCGTCACAACTATCCCGATATTCCTTTGATTGCTTCGGGTGGTTTACGAGATGGGGTGGAAGTAGCCAAAGCGATCGCTCTTGGGGCAGATTTGGCAGGTTTGGCTTTTCCCTTTTTACAAGCAGCTTCTGATTCTCCTACCGCTTTGGATGAATTAGTGCAGTTATTGATTGCTGAAATTAAAACAGTTTTATTTTGTACAGGCAATCAAAATCTCACTGAGTTGATGCGATCGCATTCTCTGGACAAGATTAGTTAAATCCCATCAATGAAGCGCGGGGGCTTTCCTCTGCTGTAAAATTATTTCATCTTGCCTCTGGTTGCACGAATCTTTAATCGACGCTTATCAATAAATTTAGACTTCTTGGTTGGTTTAATTTTATGTATTTTTTGCTCTTTTCGGTTCTTAAAAATTTCTGGTTGTCTATTTTGAACAGAAACTGAGGCAGAATTAGAAAAAATTTGAGGTTTAGACCGCTCTTGTGTTTGAATCGAAGGATTATTCTTGCCCGAAGTAAAAATAGCCGGCTTAGAGTTAACTGATGTCTTGGTGTTTACAAAAATCTGGGGAGTAACCGAAGAAGGAATAGATGGTGGCGCTGGATTTTCTTGGTTTGATGAAACACTTGTAGTTGCTTCTTGATATTTAGCATCGCTTTTTTGATTTATCCTTGATTCTGATTCGGCTACATCTAAATTGGTTTGAGGTTGATTATTTTGAAGATTAGATTTTAAAGAAGAAGATACCGAATTAACAGGCAATTTCTGCTCGGAAACTAATTTTTGGCTCGGTAGTGGTGATAATTGTGATGACTCTGATGATATTTGAACTTGAGAAGATTCACGAGCAAAAGAGCTATTGTTGTCTATGGTTTGTTTGGTTTGGAAATTCTCATTAGTCAAAACAACTGTCAATAAACTTCCTAGCCCGAAAACTGTTGTTCCCGTCAAAAGAGCCATTTTTCGACCCAACAAAGACGTTCCTAAAATTGGATTTTCCAGTTTCCTCGAAGCTGATTTTACAGGAAAGATCACCTTATTAGAATCGGTAGTTAACCTAGCTAACCATTCAGATACGCAACTAGGACGATTTTCTGCTGCTAATGCCATTCCCCACATGACAGCTTCACTAACTGTCTGACTTAATTCAGGGCGAATTTGGCAAGGAGGTTCTAGAATACAACCGTGAACCCTCGATATTGCTGAAGGTGGAATTTGACCTGTCAAAAGAGTATAGAGAGTAGCAGCCAAACCATAAATATCGGTCGCAATAGTTTTTGGTGAGTCAACCAGATACTGTTCGATAGGTGCATAGCCTTCAGAAAGCAGATTCTTGTAATTAGTTAACTTTTCGCCTTTAAACTCCCGCGCAATACCAAAGTCAATCAAGATTACCTGCTGGTTATCTGGACATAAAATCAAATTGTTCGGCTTGACATCTTGGTGTAGTAGCAGAGCTTGCCCGTGAACTGCGCTTAATGCTTTCCCAGTCTGTTTGATATACTCAATTGCGATAGTTTCGGATAATGGATTGCCATCACTAACAATCTGAGCGAGAGTTTGCCCCCGAATATAGTCCATGACAATGTATGGATATCCATTTTCGACAAAGAAATCAAGGACTCGAACAATATTAGGGTGAGAACACTTAGCTAATCTTTTAGCTTCCTTTTGAAATTGCTCAACCCATTCAGCCAAATTAGAATCTTGTCTCCAAATAGGAGCGAGCATTTTGATTGCCACCTCGCGCTCTAAAACCAAATTGGTAGCTAGATAAGTAATACCAAAACTTCCTCTTCCTAATTCTCGCTCAAGAAAATACTTACTATTTTGTAAGCTTTGACCAACAAGATTAATCATTACTGACCGTTACCCTAGGACAAAAAAGTTTTCTGATTCAGCTCTGTTCTTAAAGTTTTACAAGCGCAGAATACTAGCTTCTAGAGCTACTTATCGCTCTGTTGCTACGTGAAACTGGTTTGCTGAGAGGGAACAAATCTACTTTGTTTTGTGTGTTCAAAGCATAATACAATAACTTCAAACCTCGTTACAAGTCTTTTAGAATTGATTCCCAAAAAACTAGCTTTTGTCTGACAAATAGTCCTCACAGCTTTCTCTAATCGAATTATTCTCATGATTTCTATCTATATGATGTAGATGTACTCTCTCTTCGTCTATTAATTTGAGTTCCCAAGCTACACAGGAGTCGTTTAAAAAATTTTTTTTAACGCTCAACTAGCTTACATTCAAGCTTTGGTCAAAATAAATAAACTACCATCGCCACCTCGACCAATTCTCATGGTTTCATCAATATAAGTAACATTCAGACTGGGAATTCTACCAGCAGGATTTCTGGCTTCGACAACTTTAATCGGATCAAACAATTTTATTTTAATACCTAAAATTTGATTGACTCCTAAAAAACGCTGTTTAAAATCCACATTAATTTTTTGATTAGGAAGGGGATCGTCTCCTTGTTTGGCAGGTTCAAAGGTAGCTGTCACCCTCACATAACCTGATAGTAAACTTGAACTATGTTGTACCCACGCTTTATTTTCAAAAGACGCATTATTAACATCAATGATTTGATAGATTTTTCCGACTTGAAATCCTAAAGGCAAACGTTTTAGGGAACGAATTTCTCTAGCAGTTGAGTACTGTAATAACCAAGCACCGTTAAGTAGACTACTAGCATACAAGAGAGGACGTGGGAAAGGGTTTAACTTTTCCAAAGCCAGTGTCAGTGTTTCAATAACAGAGACTTTCTCGGGCTGAATTTCTAAATTTGTAATGGGGGAATCGACCAGAGTTTTTTGTTTTTTCTTAAGTTGTGCGATCTCTTCGAGTAAGTTTTGCTTAATGGCTAATCGATTCTGAACTTCTACCATTGTTTTATACCTGAATTATATATTGGTACTCTTTTTCAAAAATACTATTATCGACAACCAGAGATGACAAACCCATCTGAGAAAAAAAATAAGTGGTTTTGCTCTCAACTAACAACTTGGGCAGAAAATTTAAAGATAAGATCGAAGAAAACACTTTAACCAAATTTAGGAGGTGTGACATGACGATTACTTTAAATCACACCATCGTACCTGCACGAGATAAAAAAGCATCAGCAGAGTTCTTTGCACGTATTTTTGATCTAAAAGTTGAGTCAACTGTAGGTCACTTCGCTGCTGTGCGTGTCAATGATACGCTGACCTTAGACTTTGCTGATGAAGACGAATTTGACTCACATCATTATGCGTTTCATGTGAGCGATGAAGAATTTGATGTCATTTTCGAACGGGTACGAGAGGCTGGTCTTGAATATAGTAGTGACCCAATGCACCAGAATAAAGGACAGATTAACCACCGAAAAGAAGGACGCGGATTTTATTTTTACGATCCCAATGGTCATAATTTAGAATTGCTGACTCGTGCTTAAAAATCAATGTTTGGGAAAATCAATTAAAGTGACCTCAGCTTTGCTGAGGCATTTCGCGATCGCTCTTGAAGTAAAAAGTAGAATGCTCTATCAAAGCTTAAACGACTGAAGCAAAATTTCTTACGAGTGTTTTAGATAATTCAAACTCTAAATTCTGCAATGCTTTTGTTTGAAGGTCATTGGTTTTTACGCCCCAACACTACTATCTAAAACATTCTGATTTCTTGAGGCTGAAAAGATGAAATATTTACCTTTAGCTGCTCGTATTTGTCTTTGTCTAATTTTCCTTAAGGCTGGTATTAGCCATCTTCTAGAATTTAATAGTACCGTTCTGATGATGACTAGCAAAGGCTTGCCCATTGCCAATATTTTGTTATTTTTTACAGTTTTATTTCAATTATTGGGCGGTCTGTCTTTACTGTTGGGTTATCAAGTCAAGGCTGGTTCGATACTTTTAATTTTATTTCTAATTCCCGCTACGCTAGTCTTTCATAATCCCATCACTGACCCTAGCCAAGTCAATGATTTTCTCAAAAATATTGGTTTAATTGGTGGATTGTTGATGGTTATTTACGCTGGTGCTGGGGCTTTAAGTATCGACTCAAGACAAAAATCAACCACAACAGAATTAAACTAAGCGATCACGTACGCGCCAGGCGAAGCCTGACCACTACGTGCCTCGCCGTTGGCGAGATCGCGCTATACTCCAGAAATTCTGTCTAGATTTGATCGTCTCAATAATTATTAAAAATCTCATCAATCCAAACGGAATTATCGTTGGCTAGTTACACTGGCTGGCATTGGTACTTTGGTAACAAAATTAATAATTCTGATTGGGGCAATTAATGCCCCTTTGTTCAACATACAGAAAAGCGATATTGAATTATTAGTAACCAAGATAAGCAGGAACATTAATATCAGATTGGAATTGGTCGGCACTATTAGAAACACCTTGGTTAGTCACGTTGCCGATACCTGAAGTAGCACTTTGGTTTTGACCTGCTTGTACGGATTGTTGAATTTGAGGATCGATTCCGTAACCGCCTAAATCTAACTGAGTTTGAGTTAAGTCATTAGAAACAGCTTGGTCAGTGTAGTTACCATAACCTTGAGTTACAGCAGCATTAGAACCAGCTTGAACATTACTTTGTGCTTGTTGGGCAAATGCAGCTACGGGAGAGAGAGCTAAAGCGAGAGTGGAGATAATTAAAGCAGCTTTTTTCATTGTTCTAGACCTCTAAAGTTTGATTTGTTGTTTTTATCTTCACTTCCTAGTTACGTCGAAGCTAATTTTTTTATGCAGGTTTCAGTAAGTCTATTTGAGAAAACCTCGCCTACAATAGACAAGAAATTATAGTTACATCTACCCTAAAGCGTGCCATGTTTAAGAAATTAGCAGCCGAAACACTTGGTCTTAGCGATATTGGTAAAATTATTTCCCCAAATGATTACGATAAAGTAGATGCTGATGATTACTTGTTTCACGAAGATGGTGAGAAGATATTTTTCTTAATCAAATCAAAAAAAGATGAATATTGTTTCACCAACTTGGCTCTAATTCATGTTGACGGAGATTCTGCCGTTTCGAGCAAAAGAATAGTCAAGCGTTATGAATACGTTAGTTATAAAATTTCACAAGTATTGATTGAAACCGCAGGCAACCTTGACTTAGATATTGAATTGAAGTTCACTTTAGATGAGCGCATCGATTTTAGTATCGACGTAAGTAAAAATTGTCTCGAATCTCTTAAAGATATTTACAAAGTCCTAATTACTATAGGAAAAATTCAGAATAATGAAGAGATTGCTCGCACCAATGCTACCCTGTGTCTTCAAGCCTTAGCATCGATGTACAAACTCAACACTATTGAGAGTGAAGAAACAATTGTGAAGCAATATAATGCTCTTCTTGTAAACATGAATGCCAAAACATTGGAAAACTATCGAAAACGCGATTTTAGCAATATTTTTGAAAAGTATATTCATTTCTAACTCAATTAAAAAAGACTGTAGCAAATGAGTTGGAATGTATTTAACTAAAATGTTAGCTGAAGAGCGATCGCTTATCTTTCCATAAATAAAATTAATTAAATAGATAAATTTTTTTTTGTTACAAAGCTTAACAATTGAGCTAAGATATACATATACATACAAAACAAACGCAATCATAAATAACATGACTACAACACTACAACAAAGCCAAACCCAAGGAGCTTGGGAACGCTTTTGTCAGTGGATCACCAGCACCAACAACCGTATCTACATCGGTTGGTTCGGTGTACTGATGATCCCCACGCTCTTAACCGCAACTACTTGCTTCATCATTGCCTTCATCGCTGCGCCTCCAGTAGACATTGATGGCATCCGTGAGCCTGTAGCAGGTTCTCTGTTATACGGAAACAACATCATCTCTGGTGCAGTTGTACCTTCTTCTAACGCAATTGGTCTTCACTTCTACCCCATCTGGGAAGCAGCTTCCTTAGATGAGTGGTTATACAATGGTGGCCCTTACCAGTTAGTAGTATTCCACTTCTTAATTGGTGTATTCACCTACTTAGGTCGTCAGTGGGAACTATCCTACCGCTTAGGAATGCGTCCTTGGATCTGTGTAGCATACAGTGCGCCAGTATCTGCTGCTACCGCAGTCTTCTTAATCTATCCTTTAGGACAAGGTTCTTTCTCTGATGGAATGCCTTTAGGAATCAGTGGTACCTTCAACTTCATGTTCGTGTTCCAAGCAGAACACAACATCTTAATGCACCCCTTCCACATGTTAGGTGTAGCAGGTGTATTCGGTGGTTCTTTATTCTCCGCCATGCACGGTTCTCTAGTAACCTCCTCTTTGGTTCGTGAAACCACTGAAACCGAATCTCAAAACTACGGTTACAAATTCGGTCAAGAAGAAGAAACTTACAACATCGTAGCTGCTCACGGTTACTTTGGAAGATTGATTTTCCAATATGCTTCTTTCAACAACAGCCGTTCCTTGCACTTCTTCTTAGGTGCATGGCCTGTGATCGGAATCTGGTTTACTGCAATGGGTATCTCGACCATGGCATTCAACCTCAATGGATTCAACTTCAACCAATCGATCATGGATTCTCAAGGACACGTAGTCAACACTTGGGCAGACATTCTCAACCGTGCCAACCTCGGTTTTGAAGTAATGCACGAACGTAATGCTCACAACTTCCCCTTAGACCTAGCTAGTGGCGATATTGCTCCTGTAGCGTTAACTGCTCCTGCTATCAATGGCTAAGAAAAAACCTTAACAAGCTAAAAAGTTTTAAATAGAGCGTCTCTTAAAAGGGGACGCTTTTTGCTAATTTATTTTTGATCGAGAGACACTATTAAACAAAAAGTAAAGCAAGTAAATTTGCTTTATTGTTACAAAAAGATTAAAATAGTTTACAAAAGTTAATAAAAAACTGAGTTTAATAATTATTATGTTTTTAATTGGTTTATCTTTAATTAGTTTGATTGCAGTTGCTATCTTTGCAGAGAAAGAATTTCAGCCTGAATCAGAAGCAAAATTTATTCCTATCCCTGTTCGAGCCAACGAAACAGAGATGAACAAAAGAAAGTATTAAAAACCTTTGAGGTATACAGTTTAAACTAATTAGTTTTTGAGGATAATTTTTTAAATAAGTTATCCTTTTTTTAGCACTATTAAAACATTCTAGTTGGCTTTTCATAAGCAAATGCCACAGACAATAAAACCACAAAAATATCGAGTACAGATAAAAATTAATGATGTCATTTGTGGTAAGTTACTCCTACTGCTTTAGAAGCCATCTGATATATGTTTTTTCGCTCACTTTCCTCCAATAATCCTCCGTGCAGGGCGTCTAAACTCCCTTCTTTGTGCCTTATTTCTGAATAAATCGTCAAACTTTTTACACCATCTATCAAAGCAGCGAGGCATAGCTGCGGAAGTATTTTCTTTCATGGATAGCGAGCGCGTACTCACCAGCCGAAGGCTGACCAAGCAGTTGAGAATAATGCTCAAAAGCTCTAAAAATATTTTTGAAACAATCAATTCTTTTCTGTAAAGATAAGTAATTTTGAAATTGTCTCATTAAAAAAATTGCATAATAATCTAGCAATTATTTACTATTTATTTTGCGCTCATTTTTAAGTGATAAAAATATGATTTAACTCAACTAAAAATAATATTAAGGCTTAAATTAGAAAATAATTATTTTATAGTTAATTGCCTCCATCTATAAACTAGAAACATTAAGATAGAGAACAGCAATAGTAAAATAATCAAAATATAACCAAAGAATGACATCAACTCTGTTTAAAACATCAACAATTAATCAACCTACGATTCATAAACTTGCCAATGGCTTAACTATAATTGCCGAACAAATGCCAGTAGAAGCTGTTAATCTTAATGTTTGGCTTAATGTAGGTTCTGCTAGAGAAACTGACGATATTAATGGTATGGCGCATTTTTTGGAACACATGGTGTTTAAGGGGACGCCAAACCTGGCAATGGGAGAATTTGAATATTTAATTGAGGAAAAAGGGGCAGTGACTAATGCTGCTACGAGTCAGGATTATACACACTATTACATTACTACTGCACCAAAAGATTTTGCCGAATTAGCTCCATTACAACTAGATGTGGTGCTTAATCCCAGTATTCCTGATGATGCTTTTGAGAGAGAAAGATTAGTCGTTTTAGAAGAAATTCGTCGTTCGGAAGATAATCCTCGTCGTCGTACTTTCTATCGTGCGATGGAAACTTGTTTTAATAATTTACCTTATCGTCGTCGTGTTTTAGGACCTGCTGAAGTAATTGAGAATTTACTTCCTCAACAGATGCGAGATTTTCATGGTACTTGGTATCAACCTAGTTCGATGACAGCAGCAGTGGTAGGCAATTTACCTGCGGAACAATTAATTGAGATTGTTACAGAAGGATTTGAGCGACAATTTCAAGCATACGATTCTCAATTAGATGATCGAGTAAATAGGCGTTTTACCCCAGAGTCTTCTTTTACTGACATAGTTCGTCAAGAATACATTAATGAAACGCTGCAACAAGCGAGATTAATCATGATGTGGCGCGTACCAGGAATGGTTGAGTTAGAAAAAACTTACGCTTTAGATATTTTGGCGGTAATTTTGGGACAAGGAAAAGTAGCAAGATTGTTTCGAGATCTGAGAGAAGAAAGAGGTTTGGTTACTCAGATCAGTGTTAGTAATATGACTCAAACTCATCAAGGCGTATTTTATATTTCTGCCCAATTACCAACAGAAAACTTGGCAATAGTCGAAGAAGCGATCGCGGGACATATCAATCAATTACACACTGAACCTATTGCTACCAAGGATTTAGCTCGGATCCGTACTCAAGTAGCTAATCGATTTGTTTTTGCTAATGAACGACCAAGCGATCGCGCCGATCTTTATGGTTATTATTATTCTCAACTACAGGATCTACAACCAGCCTTAATTTATCCTCAACATATTCAAGCTATAGACGTTTCGGATCTACAGTTAGCAGCACAACAATATCTTTCGCCGAATGCGTATGGTGTAGTTGTAATAAAACCTGCTAATCAATAAATTTGATTTATAGCAGTTTTCAATGGGGTAGACACGTTAATTTTTTAAGGGAATAGGGAACACCAAAACAGTTTGGTTTAATTAACCTTGTAGTTTATTCACCTGAAAATCCCTGTAAGTATTCGTGCAAAATGAATTTAAAGCCTGAAGGCTGTTCAAGGGTTAACGGATTTCCTTTTCCCTTTTCCCTGGTTAATGCCATGAAGTGTAATCAATTCTGCATAGTTACTTATAAAGAAGTCCAAAAATCTCCTGATTGATTTAATTCATCGGATTTTTGATGATAAAAATCATTAATGGCTTGAATTACTTCAGTTAAATCTCGAAAGTCTTGACCATTCTCTCTAATTTGCCAATAACATTCATCTAAACTGTGCCAATCCCGACATTGCGCCAGTAACTTGAGACAGTTTTCTTGCCACTTAAGAGCCTCCTTTTGCCTAGCTAATTGCAACAACAAACGTGAGGCTTCGGTTTGAAACTGAGGTAATTGTTGCTGCCAAGCGTCTTGTAACCGTGTTAGGCGATCACAAGAATAGTATTTGGCATGATATTTTAATTCGTAGCGAAACATTGCGCCCAACTGTTCAAAGAAAACCACGTCTTGACAAGTTTCAATCAATAATAAAGCATCATCAAACCAGAAAGATAAAGAACGATAACTGACAAATTTACTACCTTTACCCACCAATTTGACCCAAATCTGCTTTAACCAATAATTAATCGCTTCAATTTCTTCAATCTTTACTCCCAGAATTGAGGCAATTTCAGCCTTGACGCGATCGCTTTGCCAATGCTCGGGAATAATTGCCCCTCCTTCAATTAAACTGAACTCCTTCAGCATAATTTATGATCCCCCCCGTTCGACGATCTTAGGATAAGGTAAAAAATTAAAGACAACTAAATCTTAGTGCAATCAAACAATATGGCAGTTCGTCAGGATACTCTTTGGCAAAAATTTTTACAACCGATTTTTAATGTTTTGATCGATCGAGAATCTTTACAGCAGTTAGCTGAAAGTATTGACTGGCAAACCGAAAGCGATCGCTTAACTAATTCTGATTTAGTTTATCCCCAGTATTATAGTTCGCAAAATTTCCATGGCATTAAAAATGGATATCTTACTTCTGGTGCAGCCGTAACTTACGATCCAGTTACTCAGTATGTCTTACCTCCCAATGAAACTTGGGTTAGACAAGAATTGATTCAAGTAATTGCAGGAAAACCGCGCAGCATTCTCGATCTTGGCTGTGGTACTGGTTCGACTACTATTATGCTCAAACAAGCTTTTCCTGATGCTGAAGTGATTGGCTTAGATTTATCTCCTTATATGCTAGTGATGGCAGAGTATAAAGCCAAGCAAGCAGGATTAAATATTCAATGGCAACATGGAAAAGCAGAAGCAACCAACTTTGCCAATCAACAATTCGATCTAGTTACCGCCTCTTTGTTGTTTCATGAAACCCCTCCTGCGATTTCCCAAGCAATTTTAGAAGAATGTTTTCGTCTTTTAGTACCTGGGGGACAAGTAATTATTCTCGATGGCAACCAAAAAACCCTTCGTCATACCGAATGGTTAACCAATATTTTTGAAGAACCTTATATTCAAGCTTATGCTGCTGGAAGTGTTGACGCTTGGTTGGGTGCAGCAGGTTTTGACAACATTCGTACCGAAGAAATTTGGTGGACAAATCAAGTGAGTTGGGGGCAGAAACCAATACCCAGCAACGATCCTACTCAAACATCTCAAGTAAATTTACAACAAATAGACAATGGGGGAATCCCATCACCCGCTTGGTAAGTTGGGTAAATTAATGGTTAATTGTTAAATAAGTTGGGCAAAATATTACCAAATAACAATTAACCATAATTAATAATTAATTACAAATGACTTTAAAAGCAATTTTATTTGACTTCAACGGCGTAATTATTAACGATGAAGCGATTCATCAAGAATTAATTAATGATATTCTGCTTGGTGAAAATCTGCGTCCAGAAGAATCAGAATATCGAGAAATCTGTTTAGGTAGAAGCGATCGCATTTGTCTCGAAAATATTCTGGCTCATCGCGGTAGATTTGTAACGGATGAATATCTTGATAAATTAGTAGCCACCAAAAGCTTAGCCTATCAAGCAAAATTAACACAGTTAGAAACTTTACCTATTTATCCCGGATTATCAGACTTTTTGGCTCAAATTCAACAACAAGGATTAATGATTGGTTTAGTTACGGGAGCATTAAAAGCAGAAGTACAATTAGTTTTACAACGTGCCAAACTAGAATCTTATTTTTCTGTAATTGTGGCTGGAGATGACATCGAGCAAAGTAAACCTGAACCTGATGGCTATCTACTAGCAGTCAAATTAATTAATCAAAACTATCCCAACCTGAATCTACAACCATCAGAATGTTTAGCGATCGAAGATACCTATGCTGGAATTGAAGCTGCTAAAAAAGCTGGCATCCAAGTAGTGGGAATTGCCAACACCCATCCTCTTCATATGTTGCAGCGTAAAGCTAATTGGACAGTCGATTATTTGTCAGATATTGAACTTGATCGAGTAGATCGAGTTTGTTTATCTATCTAATCAGCAAGACGAGCTAAAATGCTAAAATACTCTTTGATTGGGGAATTAGCTCAGCTGGTAGAGTGCTGCGATCGCACCGCAGAGGTCAGGGGTTCGATCCCCCTATTCTCCATCATGTTGCTGGAGAGATTTTGTTTTTACAAAGCCACTAAGGGAATCATAAGACACTTAGTAGTCTGCCAACTTTGTTTTGAGTAATGAAAAAAAAGAGGTAATCTAAAAAAGAAGATGCCTTAAACTCATCATTATTTTCGATGTCAAAATTTAGCTTTTTTACAGCATATGATGGACGTTTTAGAATAGTTTTTAATTCAGGATATACAAATTCTATACTAATATACTAAGTTTTGTGGCGATAAAGGCACTATCGCGGAATTTAGAAGTAGAGCAATGGATGCCTTGAAAGAATGTCAGGTTGAAATGCTCATTATTGATGAAGCCGATCGCCTTAAGCCAGAAACTTTTGCTGAAGTTAGAGATATTTCTGACAAGCTGGAAATTTCCGTAGTTTTAGTCGGTACAGATCGGCTTGATGCTGTAGTTAAAAGAGATGAGCAAGTTTATAATCGATTTCGAGCTAATCGTCGGTTTGGTAAATTAGCTGGAGAAGAGTTTAAAAAGACAGTAGCAATTTGGGAGCAAAAAGTTTTAAAGCTACCTGTAGCTTCTAATTTGACTAATAGCAAAATATTGAAAATTCTTCTCGCAGCTACAGAAGGCTACATTGGCAGGCTAGATGAACTTTTGCGAGACACCGCGATCGCATCTGTTTCTAGAGGATTTAAAAAAGTATAAGAATCTGTTTTGAA
Organism: Stanieria sp. NIES-3757; assembly: GCA_002355455.1. NCBI lineage: Bacteria > Bacillati > Cyanobacteriota > Cyanophyceae > Pleurocapsales > Dermocarpellaceae > Stanieria > Stanieria sp. NIES-3757. The sequence goes on along the minus strand of AP017375.1, from coordinate 4,978,230 downwards.
AGAGATAGCTAAGGAGTATTCGTGAGCAATATGAATCAAGCTCGGCGTTGGTTATTTCCTGCTGAACCATTAGAAAGAGAAAGTTTAAGCCATTTTTTAGGCAGGTTTAGACGACTTAATTATTTAAGTCCTAGTGCTTTGGGAGAGTTAGCGGGTATTGGTGCAATTGTACCTCGTTGGGAAAGATTTCATCTTAATCCTTTTCCTACCAAAGAACAGTTTGAGGCATTAGCAGAAGTATTGGATATTGAGACAGAGAGACTGCGGTTAATGTTGCCACCAAAGGGAGTAGGGATGAAATGCGAACCGATTCGTTTGTGTGGTGCTTGTTATGGAGAGTCTCCTTGTCATCAAATTGAGTGGCAGTTTAAGTCAACAGGGGAATGTAAAAAGAATTCTTTGCGTTTGTTATCGAAGTGTCCTAAGTGTAATGCAAGATTTAAAATGCCTGCTTTATGGGAGCATGGGTGTTGCGATCGCTGTCGTTTATCTTTTGAGAAGATGGCAAGCTATCAGAAAATTAGCTAATTTTTATCTATTGTCAATAGATATTTCAATCAATGCCTCGAATAAATTCGATTTTCCTGTTCCGTTTTTACCAATAAATACATCTATAAAACTATTTTCATTGAAAGACAGGTTAAAGTCTTTTAGGTTTTTATATTCGCCGATCTAAGCAGATTTTAACCGCATACTTTCTCTAGATAGCTGCTATAACTTCGTTTAAGAGAGCAGTTTGTTTTTCGGTTTGTTTAGTTAATTGTGCTTCGAGTTGGTCACATAATGCCATCAGGCGATCGACTTTGGCAACGATGCGGTGTTGTTCTGGTAGTGGTGGAAGGGAAACAGGCATTTTTCTGAGTCCAGTTAATGGCACTGTTTTTTGTGCAATACCCGTTGCAATATTGGTCGCATATTGAAAAGCAGATTGAGACATCAAATAGTGTTTTAAATATTCAATAGGAGAAAATGTAACCGATTTCAAAATAGCGACCTGACGCTGAACACAAAATTGTTGATTTCCATCAATATATATTGGTATTCCGTAAGAACCTGTGACTGTATATAAAATATCTCCCTTTTTAGGTTTTCTGCTCCAATCTAACGCTTCATAATAGCTTTCAGGAACAAATCTACAGTTTTCAAAAGTTACGTTTCCAGAATTAAGATTACCAATAACCAAGAAAGGTATTCCTTTGTTAGTTTTTGGGGGTGCTTGATGATCTCCATCAGTAACGACTGCAAATAATTCTTGTAAATTAGTCCATTTCCAGTTATCAGGAATTTGATAAGGAATTTCTTCAAGCTTAATTTCTGGTAATGGTTTTTGTTTTTTGATGTTGCCTTCTTTAATTAATCGTTTCTTTTCTGCTTCAATTTCCTTGAGTAATTCACTCGCGGGTGGATCGTTGGGAGCTTGGGGGACGAGTTTACCCATTACGGCAAGTTGTAAAATTGCTTTGCGGAGTTCGCTGATATTTTCTTTGACGGAATAGAGTTCATTAAAGTTATTTTGGATGAAATTCCAAGCATCATTAAAGCTATTTTTATCTGGTGAATTTAAAAGGCGATCGCTTGCTGCTGCGTGAATGATTAAACGTTTGCGATCACGTTCTATTTGTAGTTTTTCCAGGCGATCGACTTGTTCCATCAGGCGATCAATTTTTTCTACAATTCGGTACGGTGAATTGAAGCATTATCATGAATGATTACTGTGGGCTTTCCTGTCTCAAACAGTCGTTTCATGGCACGTTCAGCTTGCCAGTTCATAAAACGAAGATAATTTTCTGTCTTGTAAGTTCCTACTTTTAAAGCATATTCAAATTTTTGTTCTACTTCCCAAACACCCATAATCTTGATTCGTCTTCCTTTTCTAGTTTTTTGAGAAATTGATTTTTGCTGACCTATTCGACCATAACCATAACTTAGAGGACTCTCTGGATAACATCCTGATTCATCCAAATACAGCAAAGTAATTACACCTTGTTCTGCCCATAATTTCAGGGTTTGCCAATCTTTCTTTTTTGCTTCTTTAAACTCTTTACTTTTAGGTGTTGGAGGTTTTCGCCTCAGTCTTTTCCAACGCCAGTTTTTTTTTAAGTATGCGGCGGACTTGTTCTGCACCCAAAACTACTTGTCTTTCTCTAGCTAATCTTTGACTTAATTGTCTAGAGCTGCTGCTACGAGATTCTTGTAACCATTGTTCTAATGTTCTAAAGCTTGCCAATCTTCCTTTGTCCATGAAGGTTTTTGTCCTCTGCCTTCTGCTTCCCATAAACCCGCTAATCCTCGTTGATTCCAGCGATGAATTGTTTGTCTTACTGTCGATTCTGCCCATTCTAGATAATCGGCGATCGCTTTGACTTTCCATCCTCTTGCATTTAAACGAAGTGCCGTTGCCCTTTGCGCCCGTTCTTCGAGGCACACAGTCTGCTACTTCTAGCTCTTGTAGTGTTTTATTTTCTTCCTTTGTTAGAGTTATTTTTAATCCTGCTGGCATTCTTAGATTGTTTAAGCTGAATCTTTTTCTTTCTATTTTACTTTTTTTTAGGTGGAGCTACTTATCTCTATTATTTATGGCGTGTTTTCCAATACTACCGCCAATGCAAACCATAAGAATTGAATTTTCTTCTATTAATCGACCTTTTGACAGACCTATTTTTGACAATCCATTTTCAGAATAATTGATTTGATAATTTTTGATGTCTCCAGGATTAATAAAAGGGATAAAATCGCCAAAATTTTCTATATCTTTTCGAGGAGGAGTTGTTCCTGTTTGAGTCTCGCCAATTTCACCTAATCTTACCCATTCCCAACTATCAGGCAAATTATAAGGAATTTCATCGGGTGTAATCTCTGGTAAAGGCTTAGACTTTTTAATCTTTCCTTCTTTTATTAACCGTTTCTTTTCTGCTTCAATCTCTTTTAAAAGTTCACTTGCGGGGCGATCTTTGGGATTTTGCGGTACGAGTTTACCCTGCATCGCCAAAGTTAAAATCAATTCTCGTAAGCGTTTTATCCCATCTGGTGCAGCAAAAGCAGTTTCAAAATACTTGTCTAATAGATCTACGGTTTTCATCAAAAAAATTATCGCCCCTCTCATCGATTATCTTGAATCATTTCAGCAATCACCCTGGCTAATAAAGGCAGAGATTCGATTCGTTCACCGTCTGCCAAACAACCTCCACATCAACACTTTTCATGGTTGATTAACCTCAAGCTAAAATTAGCATATTCTGCACCATTCACCCATTAGAAACTAAAAAAAGGTCTTTTACTATGCCACTAAAAGAACAGTTTATTACAGACGAAAACGGCAAAACGATCGGTGTTTTTCTTACCATAGAAGCTTATCAAACTTTATTAGACCAATTAGAAGAACTAGAAGCCATTCAAGCCTATGATGCTGCTATTGCTGAAGAAGATGAAGAAATTCCTTTTGAAGTAGCGATCGCAGAAATTGAGGAAAATTGTTAATGAATTATAGTCTGACGATTAAAAAGCGTGCCTCAAAAGTTTTGGCAAAATTGCCTAGTGAAGACTATGAAAAAGTTCGAGATGCGATTCGAGATTTAGCTCAAATACCTAGACCATCAGGATGTTTAAAACTTAAAGGAAGAGAAGGATGGCGTATTCGTGTCGGTGTTTATCGGGTCATTTATCAGATTAACGATCCAGAGCAAAAAATTATTATTCTAGATATTGGACATCGTAAAGATATCTATCGATAAACAAAAGTATTTTATTCTCCCAAAGCTTCCATTAATTCAGCTTTTAGGGAATCCTGAATCTCCCTCACCTGCTGGGAAATCTCTAAAAATTCCGCCATTAATTCCATTGGATCTCCGCGATCAATTTGGTCATTGCCAACATATGGGGTAAAGGTTTCTTTTCTACTCCATGAATGGTTGCTTGCAGTAAATTTTCATCATCGGCATTACTGACTTGTTTGCGTAAATGCTCGATCGCACAGGTTAAAAAGCCACCAGTACCACAAGCGGGATCTAGAATACTTTCCCCCACCTGCGGAGCGAGAATATCCACCATAAATTGGGTCACCGCACGAGGGGTATAATATTCCCCTGCATTACCCGCCGATTGCAAATCCGCCAGAATTTTCTCGTAAATATCATTAAATAAATGGCGATCGCTCGATGAATTAAAATCCAAATCTGTTTCGATGGTGTTAATTACCTGACGGAGTAAATGACCCGATTTCATGTAGTTGTAGGCATCCTCAAATACCGAACCGATTATCCTACCATGATTCGAGACACCCGCAGCCGTTGCTAAACCCTTGAGAGTTGGAAAAAGCTCATTATTCACAAACTCGATTAACTCATCTCCCGTAATTCCTTCAGGATTTTTTGCCCAATTCGACCACCGCAAATTCTCTTCTAAGGGCGATTTATAACCAGTCACCATAAATTGCCATTCCTGCTCTTTATCATCAAAAATCTTGAGAAATAGCAACCAAACCAACTGGCTAATCCGTTGGGCATCCCCATCTACACCTACATCTTTCCGCATGATGTCTTGAATGCTTTTTACCAACGTTGTGATCGCCATAATTATCGATAATCCTCAGAAAAATAGAAATGACTAAACCATTATGCCCTGTAAAGTTCCCTTTGCAATTCTCGAACCGCTTCCTGATAACCTTGGATACCGCCAAAAGCTTGCACTAGTTCCATTGGTGTTCCCATCTCGGTAAAAGGGGCAATTTTTAAAATCTGGGGTTCTTGTACCGCTTCAATTCCCTCATCAGCATACTTGTCCAGTAAAGCATCTAGTACCCTACACGCTTTCTCACCATACTTGGTGAAATAGTTGCGTTTCTTCACTTCCCTCGCCCGTTCTCGGCGAGTTAAGGGTGGTACATCCCAAACGATATGACAGATCAAATCGAAGGGATCGCAATCCCGCCCTACTTCCTGCGCCAATTCCTCAAAAAATATCCCCTCAGCAGCTAATTCAGCAATTATCGCTTGTTTCTTGTCTGCATCACTTCCGCGTGGTCGATATCTTCACAAAAAACGATCGCTTTATCAAAACGGTTGGTTTGCTTGAGAAATTCCGTCACCTTTTGGGCTACTAACTCCGTCCGTTTTTCCAATACTAAGGAGCGATCGAAATCCTTCTGGTTATAAATCCGATCTTCAATTTCATTGCCGAACCAAACGGTTTAAAATCATTGGTCATGGTTTGGTCTACTAAAATATTGCGGTCTGCCAAAAATAAGATCCGCTTTTTCGTCCGCGACTTCCACAACCGCCAAATAATTTGAAACACTGTAAAGGTTTTACCCGTCCCCGTTGCCATGACTAACAAAATTCTGTTTTGCCTTTGGGCGAGCGCTTCAATGGTTTTATTAATTGCCAGAAGCTGATAGTAGCGAGGTATTTTATTACTCCCATCGCTGTAATAATCCTGAGTCACAATTTCCTGTTGTGCTTCATTCAAACCCTGATGTTGCGACCATAACCGCCATAAAGTCTCTGGCGACGGCATTGCCTCAAATTCGATTTCCCGTTCGATAACTCCATCGGTATTAATTTTGTTATGGAACAATAAGCGAGCGCCATTAGAACTGAAAACAAACGGTACTTGCAACAAATCTGCATACTCTAAAGCCTGCTGCATCCCATCCCCAACAGAATGATTATTATCTTTCGCTTCTAGTACAGCGATCGGCATATTCGGCTTATAAAAAAGCACATAATCTGCCCGTTTATTCTTGCCTCTGGTATGTAGCTTTCCCCGAACAATAATCCGCCCCTTGGTCAAAGAAAACTCCTCTCGAATCTGGGTTTGCACATTCCAACCTGCCTTCTCTAACGCAGGAGTAATAAACTTCGTACAAATATCCCGTTCCGAGAGGTGCTTTTTATTCATAACCAATTTAAAATCATCAAACGATCAAAGTAATGCCAATAAATCCAATATAATCGTAAATTTTTTATAAAAAGCCAAAATAGCTATTTTCTGTGACGGTTCGGTTCACGATTCACCAGAACAACAACAACGCGATCGCGTTCAAAGAGAAAACTTAGAGTCGGTTACTGGATATATGGCTGTTTCGATCAATTATCAGGAAGATTTATTATCTCAGTTGGAATATCTACACTCTTTAATTTGAACAAAAAATTATCCAAGTAAACTTATTAGTCTGTTGTTGAAATTATTTTCCAAGCTATTTTTTGCGGTAAAAATTTTGCAAATTATCTTGACTTTGAAACCTGGAAAACTAAAGGGAAAATTCCTATTGGTACAATTAAAAATCTTTGCGAACCTCTTAAAACCGACCCTCGCTACATCGGTCAACCCGCAAGGTTTTATACAAGTGCGATCGCGCTTGTCACATACATTTATAAGTCTTGGTTAAAGCTTCAGAAACAATTAAAGTACCGACTTCAAGGACAACAACGCTGGCTAGCCATTCTAAAAAGCGATGAAGAATTAGTAGAGGAAACTCAGGCTAGTTTAGAGACAATTCGCGCCACAGCTAAAGAAATTCTCGAATCGCTCAAAGTTAGTGAAGATAGCACCTTATCCAACACTCTGTTTGAGAAATTTGAGCAGACCAAAAATCTTCTCCGTCGCAGTGCCATTATTTACTTAATCAAAAATGGCTGTAGATTGAGGCAAAAACCAGAAGACCCCAAAAAATTTGCCAAACGTCGCCGTAAAACTGAAATCAAGGTCGAGCGACTGCTCAAAAAGCTTAATAGCCAAACCCCCAAAGGAAGAGATTTAACTGGGCAACAATGGTTAGATACTCTGATTACTGTCGCAACTCACGTACCCCAGGATGAAGTACAAGCTAAATTGTGGCAAGACATACTCTTAACTAAACCCAAATCTGTTCCTTTTCCTATTACCTACGAAACCAACGAAGACATGACTTGGTCTAAAAACGAAAAAAGTCGCTTGTGCGTTCGTTTTAGTGGCTTGGGCGAACATATTTTTGAAATTTATTGCGACCAACGCCAACTACCTTTATTTCAACGTTTTTACCAAGACCAAGAAGTCAAAAAAGCTAGTAAAAATCTTCATTCGAGTGCATTATTTTTGTTGCGCTCGTCAAGAATTGCTTGGCAAGAGGGCGAAGGGAAAGGCGAACCTTGGAATGTCAATCATCTCACTCTTTACTGTACACTAGGTACTCGTTTATTAACTGCTGAAGGAACAGAACAGGTAAGACAAGAAAAAGCTGCTGAAATTGCTACAACTCTCACTCGCATGAAAGAAAAAGGCGATTTAAATGCCAAACAACAAGCTTTTGTCAAACGCAAACAAACTTGTCTTTCTCGAATTAACAACCCTTTTCCTCGTCCCGATCGACCTCTTTATCAAGGTCAAGCTCATATTTTATTAGGTATTTATATGGGACTAGAAAAACCAGCTACAGCAGCAGTGATTGATGCCATCTCAGGAAAGGTAATTACTTATCGCAGCACTAAACAATTACTGGGAGATAATTATCAACTTCTCAATCGCCAGAGACGACAAAAAAGCTTTTTATCTCACCAACGTCATCTCAATCAAAAACATCATGCCAACAATCAATTGGGAGAATCAAAATTAGGTCAACATTTAGACCGTTTGTTAGCCAATGCGATCGTTAATCTAGCTAAAACTTACCAAGTAGGAAGCATAGTATTACCAAAACTAGGGAATATGCGGGAAATAGTTCAAAGCGAAATTCAAGCTTTAGCAGAACAAAAAATTCCTGGCAACAAAGAAGGACAAAAAAAATACGCCAAGCAGTATAGAGTTAATGTTCATCAATGGAGTTACGGCAGATTAATGGAAAATATCAAGGCTCAGGCTGCCAAAGCAGGAATTGTGATCGAGGAAAGCAAACAGTCAATTAGAGGTAGTCCTCAAGATCAAGCAAAGGAAATAGCAATTTCTGCTTATACTAATCGTTTAAATTATTAAAGTAAATCAATTACGAACCTGGAAAATTGAATAGCATTATTAACAGCGCCGCAAGTCATGTTTGTTTCAAACCTCTGATTTGTGTTAAATCTGGGTTAGTTTGACTGTCGGTAGACAGTTGTGCTTTCTGACCCTGGTAGCTACCCGCCCTGATGCTGTCGTCAATTGATGAGAAACAAGGTGCGCCCCCAGCAATATGTGGTGTAAATGTATTACAGTGGTGGCTACCCCTTCACCTCCGAGCAAGGAGGAATCCATCTTCATTTTTTCTTTATAGGTATGGGTTGAAAGACGGATGCGCCCGTTAAATGTGGGTTGATTACTTCTGTTTTAACGATCATTCCAGCTAGGGATGGGTTGAAACAGAACTGCAATGCAGGAAAAAAGCTTCTCTAAATTATTTCAATGTTAATGATCATTCTTATTAGAGAATAGTCAATTTTTTGAGTGTTAAGATGGATTGAAAGGAGCACACTCTTGGTCATTGTAATTGTATAGGAATGATAAATAATATCTATCGTCTAAAAATGACATTAATTTGTCACTACTATTTTAAAGACAACAATTAGTCCCGACGACAAATAATTTGACTCAATGACAGTAATGTGTCCCCGATGACAAATAAAGTGTCACTGTACAAATTTAAAGAGCGGGTAGGGGGAATCGAACCCCCATCATTAGCTTGGAAGGCTAAGGTTTTACCACTAAACTATACCCGCAAAAAGAATTAACTGCTTAATTCATAGCATAGGTAATAATAACACTACATCTTGGGATAATGTCAACCCTATCGCTTAATTTTTTTTTTAGCAATAACTTTAATGATGATTATGAGTTTCATTAATGGCAGCTAAATAATCTATTGCTGCTGCTAATTTCGATTCATAATTATAGGCAAACTCTTCAAACCATAAACCTTCTTCTGAGTTCGGTTCTAATTTTTTGAGCCACTGTTGAGCTTTTTCTTGTAATGCTTGTTTTCGTCTCTGCTTTTTTTGCTCTTGTTGTTGTTCTTGAAGTATTTGTTCCTGTTGTTTTAGTTCTTGTTCTCTTCGCTCTTTTGCTTGATATTCTTGTTGCAGTTGTCCAATTAAGTCATGTTTAGTAGTTGATTGAGGCAATGATGACGATGAGACTGGTCTAGAAAAATTATTATTCTCAGATAGTTCAGGTTGGTCTACTTGGTTTTTTACTTCTGCTAATAAAGCGTCTAAAGATGTTTCTGATTGTAAATTAACCGAAGCTTGTGAAGAGTTGCTTGTTAGCTCTTTGTGCGATCGCGCCGAAGAAGTTACGTTCTCACTCAACGATTGAGTTTTTTCGTTTTCTTGATATTCTGCTTTAAGTTGAGCTAATAATTCAGCCATTTTGTTCATAATCAATATTGCCCAAGCTTCAAACAACAATCATTTTTAAGCAAGGGTACAATTGACTAAAATTGACTGCCCCTTGCCTATGTTAAAAGTCAGACTAAGCTGCTATTAAAGTTTCGGATAAAGGTTTCCAGTTAAAATAACGCTCTCCTCCTAGCTCTAACGCTACTTTAATCCGAGGCTCAATTTTTGGTAAATTAATTAAGTACTCAATTTCTTGACGAGATAAAATATTTCCTTCCAAAATCCACAGTACCAAACCTTTAGAATTATTTGGCAGTGCTTCTAACTGATAACCTGCAATAGGTGGTACATAATAAATATGTCCTACAGCAGCTTCTTGCCCAATGGTTTTTTTCCCTAAATGAGGCGGGCGAATACCGTGAAGTTTCATGAGATAGGCATCTAAATCGCCCAATCCTCTAGCACTTAAATTAATTGTATGATAGCCAGCAGCCCTTAAACGTCTTTGATATCTTCCTTCAGAGCCACCCTCTAATGGAACATATAAGCCTAAAGCTCCTGATTTTTCTAGAGCGCGGATAAATGACTTTCCAGTGGTAATCAGTGCCATATTACTTACTAGTGTTATAAATATTTATTTTGATTCCAGATTGATTATATATTTTAAAACTTGTTAAAGTATTAGCAAATCCTTGCTTGCAAAAACAACTCGCCATCGTTTATAATATCTGATCGTGACTAAATTTTTCTTGATTAATTTGGCTCACACAAGATATTAGCTTCAAAAAAATCAATGTAGTTTACTTAAATTTTAACGGTTAACTACTTGTTCAAGCTAGTATTTAGAATAAATTGCTGTTTAAAGTTAAAACTTTACCAGTAAAATTGACAAAAAAACACATAATCTTTTACCTCCTTAAGATACTGAAGAGTTATTTCTTTAAGTCTTTTGGGTCAAAGGTAACTATAAAATCTAGATTTTTAGATTTCCCTAAATCTAGAAGTAAATCTTAGCTTAAGATACCTATATTAAAAGATTGCTGCTATACATCTTGTTAATAGCGGTTAGCTATGTACCCGACTAAATTTTTATCCAAAGGTAAAAAAAAGTCCAGGTGAACAAGATGTTTTTTTGTCAATACAGTGGTTGGAGATGACGAACTTGTTTCGCCCTGCCTCACTGTCAATACAGTAGCAAAATTGAGTCGTCACCTTGGCTCAACTATTCAACTGTTGTTTAGTAAAAAAAGGGGCTAAATTCTGTGGCTGTCGGCATTCTCGGCACAAAACTGGGCATGACCCAAATATTTGACAAGGAAACGGGTAGTGCTATCCCTATTACCGTTGTTCAAGCTGGTCCTTGTGTCATTACTCAAATTAAAACCAAAGCAACAGACGGCTATGACTCCATTCAAATCGGATATGGAGAAGTAAAAGAAAAGGCTTTAAATAAACCAGAATTAGGTCATTTAAAAAAATCTGGAGCTACGCCTTTACGTCATCTCAAAGAATATCAAATTGATGATGTTTCGACTTTTGAGCTTGGTCAATCAATTAAAGCCGATCTTTTTAGTGCTGGAGAAATCGTTGATGTAACTGGTACTACCATTGGTAGAGGCTTTGCTGGTTATCAAAAACGTCATAACTTCAAACGTGGGTCGATGTCTCACGGTTCAAAGAATCACCGTTTGCCCGGTTCAACTGGAGCAGGAACTACTCCTGGTCGTGTTTATCCTGGCAAAAGAATGGCAGGACGTTATGGTGCTAGCCAAGTAACCATTCGCAAGCTCATGGTAGTCGAAATAGATTCTGAAAAAAATCTACTACTCATCAAAGGAGCTGTTCCTGGAAAAGCAGGAGCCTTGTTAAGTATAGCTCCAAGTAATATCGTCGGAAAAAAATAACCACTGACAATTATGGTTAATTGTATAGTCAAAAACTGGCAAGGGGAAAATGTCGGCGAGGCAACCCTAGAATTAAAAGTAGCCAAAGAAGAAAGTGCATCTCATATTGTTCATCGAGCTTTAGTGAGACAGATGAATAACGCTCGTCAAGGTACTGCCTCTACTAAAACTAGAGCAGAAGTCAGAGGTGGTGGCCGTAAACCTTGGCGACAAAAAGGAACTGGTCGCGCTCGTGCCGGTTCAATTCGTTCTCCTCTGTGGCGTGGTGGTGGTGTAATATTTGGACCTAAACCAAGAGATTTTAGTGTCAAGATGAACCGCAAAGAGCGGCGTTTGGCTCTCAGAACCGCTTTTACTAGTCGAGCCGAAGATTTAATAGTAGTAGAAAATTTCGCCGAGCAACTTACTCGTCCCAAAACCAAAGAAGTAGTTACAGCTTTGACAAGATGGGGAGTAGATGCAGAAGCCAAAGTTTTGTTGATTGTAACTGAGATTCCCGAAAACGTTTATCTGTCGGTGCGCAATCTTGACAATCTCAAACTGCTCAAAGCAACTAACTTGAATATTTACGACATCTTAGAAGCCAATAAAATTGTTGCGACTACTGATGCTTTAGAGCAAATCCAGGAGGTATATCGTGACTAACTATAATCCTCGGTATTTAGCCGATTTAACAATCAAACCGATTGTGACAGAAAAGGCAACTTTGTTAATGGAGCAAAACAAATATGTATTTGATGTTTTGCCTAAAGCTACTAAACCAGAAATTAAAGCAGCTATAGAAAGTTTATTTGATGTCACAGTAACTAAGGTGAATACTCTGCGTTTACCTCGTAGAAAACGTAGAGTAGGTAGATTCCTCGGCTACAAACCTCAGTACAAAAGAGCAATTATCACCTTACAAGAAGGAGACTCAATTACTCTGTTTCCTGAAGTATAAGCTTGAAGGTAAAAATAGCCGAAAGGCTTTTGCGCAAGTCCTAAATCCAAAATTTGATTATGGGTATTCGTTCATTTAGACCATACACTCCTGGAACTCGTCAAGCTACAGTTTCAGATTTTGCTGAAATTACCAAAACTAAACCCGAAAAATCTCTAACTAAATACAAACATAGAGCCAAAGGTCGCAATAATCGTGGCGTAATTACTAGTCGTCGTCGTGGTGGTGGACACAAACGCCTCTATCGTGAAATTGATTTTAAGAGAGATAAATATAATATCAACGCAGAAATTATTGCTATTGAATATGACCCGAATCGTAATGCTCGCATTGCTTTAGTGCAGTATGAAGATGGCGAAAAACGTTATATTCTTGCACCTGCTGGGATCAAAGTAGGTATGACGATTATGTCTGGGACTGATGCTCCCATCGAAATTGGCAACGCTTTACCTTTGAGCAAAATTCCTTTAGGAGAAACAGTTCACAACGTAGAGCTTAGAGCTGGCAGAGGTGGACAAATAGTCCGTGCTGCTGGTACTGCTGCCAAAGTAATGGCAAAAGAAGGAGACTACGTCACCATCGGGCTACCATCCAAAGAAGTCAGAATGGTACGTAAAGAATGCTACGCCACCATTGGGCAAGTAGGTAACGCCGAAGCTAGAAACATTAAACTAGGAAAAGCAGGGCGTACTCGTCATCTAGGTAAAAGACCAGAGGTTAGAGGTAGTGCAATGAACCCTGTAGACCACCCCCATGGAGGTGGAGAAGGGCGCGCTCCCATTGGTAGAAGTGGGCCAGTGACACCTTGGGGTAAACCTGCATTAGGAGTTAAAACTCGTAAACGCAACAAACCTAGCAACAAATTGATTGTCCGTCGTCGCCGTTAAAGGCAGTTATTCTTCACTTGGAAAAATTATGGGTCGTTCATTAAAAAAAGGTCCTTTTATTGCAGATAGCTTACTCACCAAAATTGAAAAGCTAAACGAGCAAAACAAAAAAGAAGTTATTAAAACTTGGTCACGAGCTTCTACTATTCTGCCTCAAATGGTAGGTCACACTATTGCGGTTCACAATGGTCGTCAGCACGTACCAGTGTTTGTGAGCGATCAAATGGTTGGACACAAATTAGGAGAATTTGCTCCTACTCGTACTTTTAGAGGTCATGCTAAGAGCGATAAAAAAGCTCGCCGATAAAGATAATTAGTAATGTAGATCAACTTATGGCGATAGATAATAACAACGAAGTCAAAGCGATCGCTCGCTATGTCCGAATGTCTCCTTATAAAGTTCGGCGAGTCTTAGATCAAATTCGCGGTCGTCAATATCGAGAAGCGTTAATTATTCTCGAATTTATGCCTTACAAGGCTTGTGAACCAATTCTCAAAGTACTGCGTTCTGCTGTTGCCAATGCAGAACACAACGCTGGACTAGATCCTAGCAGCTTGGTCGTAAGTCAAGCTTATGCCGACGGCGGTCCTGCTTTTAAGCGATACCGTCCCAGAGCTCAAGGTCGTGCTTATCAAATTCGTAAGCCTACCTGTCATATCACTGTCGCTGTTGCTCCTGAAGCGACCGCACAATAGTCCAATTAAGTCTTGACGAGGAAATATTTGTGGGACAGAAAATACATCCAATTGGATTTCGTTTAGGGATTACTAAAGACCACCAGTCTTGCTGGTATGCCGACACCAAACGTTATCCAGAATTACTTCAAGAAGATCATCTGATTAGAAATTATTTAGCCAAAGAGTTAAATAATGCGGGAATTTCTCAAATTAGAATTGAGCGTAAAGCAGATCAGATTGACTTGGCAATTCACACGGCTAGACCCGGTGTTGTAGTAGGACGCGGTGGTACTGGAATTGAAAAATTACGTACTGAATTACAAGAAGCAGTTGGTAATAACCGCCAGATCCGCATTAATGTAATTGAAGTATCTAGAGTTGATGCTGATGCAGCTTTAATTGCCGAATACATTACTCAGCAACTTGAACGAAGAGTTTCTTTCCGTAGGGTGGTTCGTCAAGCGATTCAAAGAGCTCAACGAGCAGAAGTCCAAGGAATTAAAATTCAAGTTAGTGGTCGTCTTAACGGAGCTGAAATTGCTCGTACAGAGTGGGTAAGGGAAGGACGAGTTCCTTTACATACTCTTAGAGCAGATATTGACTATGCTTATCGCACAGCTTTGACTATCTACGGAATTTTAGGTGTCAAAGTTTGGGTTTTTAAAGGGGAAATTATTCCTGGACAGGAAGATATTCCTGCTGCTGTTCCTAATCAAGCTCCCCGCCGTCAACGTCGTCGTCAGAAATTTGAAGACCGTTCAGAATAGTCAACTCGATTGCAACCACTAGCATAATTGACTCAAAATCGATCAGAAAATAATAGCTAGAGACCAACTATGTTAAGTCCCAAAAGAACCAAATTTCGTAAACAGCAACGCGGGCGGATGAGAGGCATGGCTTATCGAGGCAGCACCATTAATTTTGGTGACTTTGCTCTTCAAGCTACAGAACCGTCTTGGATTACTTCTCGTCAAATTGAGGCAGCTCGACGGGCAATGACTCGTTATGTTCGTCGTGGTGGTAAAATTTGGATTCGCATTTTTCCTGATAAGCCAGTAACTATGCGTCCTGCGGAGACTCGTATGGGTTCTGGTAAAGGCTCTCCTGAATATTGGGTGGCTGTAGTTAAACCAGGAAGAATTATGTTTGAAATGGCTGGTGTTTCTGAAGAAATAGCTCGTGAGGCGATGCGTTTAGCTGCTCAAAAACTACCAATTAAAACCAAGTTTATTACTCGTGATGAGGAGTTAGTCTAGACTATGGCATTTCCCAGTATAGAAGAGGCTAGAAAATTAACTGAAGAAGAATTATCTGAAGAAATTTTGGCAGCTAAACGAGAACTTTTTCAATTAAGACTAGAACAAGCAACTCGTCGTTTAGAAAAGCCTCATTTATTTAAACATACTAAACACCGTCTTGCTCAATTACTAACCGTTGAGCGAGAACGTCAACTCAAAGCTGCGACAGAGGAGTAAATTACATTATGGCAGTCAAAGAAAGAGTTGGATTAGTGGTAAGCGATAAAATGGATAAAACTGTCGTTGTTGCCATAGAAAACCGCTCTCCTCATCCAAAATACGGCAAAATCGTTGTTAAAACCCAAAAATATAAAGTACACGACGAAAATAATCAATGTAAAATTGGCGATCGCGTAAAAATTCGCGAAACTAGACCTCTGAGCCGTACTAAGAGGTGGGCGATCGCTGAAATTCTCGAATCAAAAGATTAATCTTTTTTTCTCAAACTAGAAGAGTTCAGACCGTGATTCAACAACAAACCTATCTCAATGTTGCCGATAACAGTGGAGCTCGTAAGCTGATGTGTTTGCGAGTTCTCGGAACTGGTAATTGTCGTTATGGTGGAATCGGCGATGTAATCATTGCCGTCGTCAAAGATGCCATTCCCAATATGGCAGTAAAAAAATCAGATATCGTTAGAGCAGTGATTGTTCGTACTAAACAATCTTTACGACGCGAAAGCGGTATGAGTATTCGCTTTGATGATAATGCTGCTGTAATTATCAACAACGATGGTAATCCTAGAGGAACTCGTGTGTTTGGACCAGTAGCACGAGAACTAAGAGATAAAAACTTTACTAAAATTGTTTCTCTGGCTCCGGAGGTAATCTGATGGCAAATTCTAAAAATCAGGTTAAAAACCCCAAAATGCATGTCAAAAAAGGTGATACCGTTCAAGTCATTTCTGGTCGCGATAAAGGCAAAGTAGGCGAAGTTCTACAAGCAATACCCCAATCGAGCCAAGTGGTGATTAAGGGAGTAAACATTAGAACTAAACACGTTAAAGCTCAACAAGAAGGGGAATCAGGTCAAATTGCTACCTTTGAAGCTCCCATTCATAGTTCTAACGTCATGCTCTACTCTACTAAAGAGAAAGTTGCTAGTCGAGTTTGCTACACTTTCACCGAAGATGGTCGCAAAGTACGTATGCTGAAAAAAACTGGAGAAATTATTGATTAATTACTTTAGTTACACATAATCTTTCTTGAAGTGGTCATATTTAAATCATAACTACCCCTGACCAAGCCCAGGGAAAGGAAAGTAAGTAAACAAAATGGTACAAAAACTCAAAATAACTTACCAAGAACAAATCGTACCTAAACTACAACAGCAATTTGATTATCAGAATATTCATCAAGTTCCTAAAGTAATCAAAGTTGTGGTTAACCGTGGATTAGGAGAAGCATCTCAAAATGCTAAAGCTCTTGAATCCTCTCTAAATGAGTTAGGTGTAATTACTGGACAAAAACCAGTAGTAACTAGAGCCAAAAAAGCGATCGCAGGATTCAAAATTCGTAAAGGAATGCCTGTTGGGGTAATGGTTACTTTACGAGGAGAGCGAATGTATGCTTTTCTAGACCGTTTGATTAATTTAGCCTTACCTCGTATTCGAGACTTTCGCGGTGTTAGCCCTAAAAGTTTTGATGGTAGAGGCAATTATAGTCTTGGTGTCAGAGAACAGTTAATTTTCCCAGAAATAGACTATGACAGTATTGACCAAATTCGAGGAATGGATATCTCGATTATCACAACGGCAAATACTGACGAAGAAGGTCGCGCATTACTCAAAGAAATGGGCATGCCCTTCCGCAATAACTAAATCCTTAGTATCAGGAGATTAAAAGTAGGTAATAATGGCGGCAAACGATACTATCTCAGATATGCTGACTCGCATTCGTAATGCCTGTATGGTCAAGCATCCAACTACCCAAGTACCGGCAACCAACATGACTCGCAGCATCGCACAAGTCCTTGCTAGTGAAGGATTTATTGATGGTTACGAAGAATCAGGTGAAGGCATCAAAAAATATTTGGTAATTACCCTTAAATATAAAGGTAAAAATCGTCAACCAATTATTAACACTCTCAAACGAGTAAGCAAACCAGGATTGCGAGTTTACTCAAGACAAAAAGACTTACCTCGTGTCCTTGGTGGCATTGGTATTGCAATTATTTCTACCTCTCATGGGGTGATGACAGACCGCGAAGCTCGTCGTCAGGGAATTGGCGGTGAAATCCTCTGTTATGTCTGGTAGTACAAGGAGTAATTATTCATGTCTCGCATTGGCAAGCGTCCCATTCCGATTCCCAATAAAGTAACAGTTGATATCAAAGAACGTTACGTTTCAGTTAAAGGTCCTAAAGGAACTTTGGAGCGAGAATTACCAAGCCTCGTTTCCGTTAAACAAGAAGGAGAAACTCTACTGGTTGTTCCAGAAGACGGATCTCGTAAAGCGCGTGAACGTCATGGTCTTTCCCGTACTCTAGTTGCCAATATGGTTTCTGGAGTAGCTGATGGATTTGAAAAGCGTCTGCAAATTCAAGGTGTAGGTTATCGCGCCCAAGCTCAAGGCAAAAAGTTGACCCTCAACGTTGGTTACAGTAAGCCAGTAGAAATGACTATGCCTGATGGGATTCAGGTAGCAGTAGAGAAAAATACTGAAATTACTGTTAGCGGTATTGATAAGGAAGTTGTTGGTAACGTAGCTGCTAAAATTCGAGCGGTACGTCCTCCCGAACCATACAAAGGTAAAGGGATTCGTTATTTAGGGGAAGTTGTTAGACGTAAAGCTGGTAAAACAGGTAAGAAATAAACTATGAAGTCTTCTCGTAAAGAATTAGTACAACGTCGTCATCAACGAATACGCAGAAAAGTAAACGGCACTGCCGAACGCCCTCGTTTATCTGTGTTTCGTTCTAATCAGCATGTTTATGCTCAAATAATCGATGATGTTGCTCAACACACTTTAGCAGCAGCATCTACTCTAGATTCTGGTTTAAAAGCAGAATTATCGTCTCGTGCTACTTGCGAAGCGTCGGCTGCTGTAGGTAAATTAGTTGCTCAACGAGCATTAGAGCAAGGAATAACCAAAGTAGTCTTTGACCGAGGCGGTAATCTTTACCATGGTCGAATTAAAGCTTTAGCTGAAGCTGCTCGCGAAGCAGGTTTAGATTTCTAACCAAGCAACATCAAGAGGATCTCAAAGTTATGGCAAAGACTCAGTCACGGAAAAAAAGAAACCGTGCTAAAGAAAAAGAAACTAATTGGCAAGAAAGAGTAGTTCAAATTCGCCGTGTTAGTAAAGTTGTCAAAGGGGGTAAAAAACTTAGTTTTCGAGCCATAGTTGTAGTTGGCAATGAAAAAGGACAAGTAGGAGTCGGAGTTGGCAAGGCAGCTGATGTAATTGGCGCAGTTCGCAAAGGCGTAGCGGATGCGAAAAAACAACTAATCGAAGTTCCTTTAACCAAATCCAACTCGATTACCCATGTAATCAATGGTGCTGCTGGCGGAGCTAGAGTATTTATGCGTCCTGCTGCTCCTGGTACTGGTGTAATCGCTGGTGGTGCTGTCAGAACAGTTTTGGAATTAGCAGGCGTTAAGAACATTTTGGCAAAACAACTGGGTTCTAATAGTCCTCTTAATAACGCTAGAGCAGCTATTGATGCTTTAGAAACTTTACGCGCTTTCTCAGAAGTTGCTAAAGAAAGAGGTATTCCGCTTGAGCAAATCTATGCTTAATCGATCTTTTGAGGAAAATCTTTTATGAAATTAAACGAACTTACCCCCAAACCTGGCTCAAAAAAACGTAGACGTAGGATTGGTCGTGGCATTTCTGCGGGACAAGGCGCAAGTGGTGGTTTTGGAATGCGTGGTCAAAAATCTCGTTCTGGAACTGGAACTAAACCCGGCTTTGAAGGTGGACAAATGCCCCTTTATCGTCGAATTCCTAAACTAAAACATTTTCCTTTAGTTAATCCTAAACAATACACCACGATTAATGTAAGTCAATTAAATTCTTTGCCAGCGAATGGTGAAGTAACATTAGAATCGTTAATCACAAATGGTATTGTCACCAGTAATGATGGTTCTCTCAAAGTTTTAGGCAATGGCGAATTAAATGTCGCTTTGGTTGTGAAAGCAGCAGCTTTTACAGCTAGTGCTAGACAGAAAATAGAAGCTGCTGGTGGCAGTTGTGAAGTAATTGAATAATTAGAAAGTTATTGCGTTTGGTATATCATAAGTTTGAAGGTAACAAAACAAAACAAAATAATAAGATTTACCATCAAAAAACTTATTTAATTGCCAATCAAATCAAACCAGAGGTAACCTTTCATGGTTCGAGATAAAACGCCAACCGCACAAGAAACTTTTTTACAGATGGCGCAAGCAGCTGGTCTTAGAGGTCGGCTGCTTGTCACCATTGGTCTTTTAATATTAGTACGCTTAGGTATTTTTATTCCTGTACCAGGTATTGATCGAGCTAAATTTGCAGCAGGGATTCAAAATCTTCCAGTTTTAGGTTTTTTAGATATTTTTACTGGAGGTGGACTTTCTGCTCTTGGTATTTTTGCTTTAGGAATTTTACCTTTTATTAATGCTTCTATTATCATGCAGTTGCTTACAGCAGCAATTCCTTCTTTAGAAGATTTACAAAAAAACGAAGGAGAAGCAGGAAGAAGAAAGATTTCGCAAATAACTCGCTATGTTGCTTTAGGATGGGCAATCATACAGAGTTTAGGAATTACAATTGGTTTACTTCGTCCCTACGCAACTACTCCAGGTATTTGGTTTGTAGTTGAAACTGTGATTGCTTTAACTGCCGGTTCAATGTTTGTCATGTGGGTATCAGAGTTAATTACTGAACGCGGAATTGGTAATGGAGCTTCTTTACTAATTTTTGTGAATATTGTAGCTGTATTGCCCAAAACTTTAGGTCAAACCATTGAATTTGCTCAGAAAGGCGGAAGAGAAGCCGTTGCTCAAGTAGTAATTCTGCTGTTGGTTTTCTTGGTAATGATTATCGGGATTGTATTTGTCCAAGAAGGTACTCGTCGGATTCCAATTATTTCCGCTCGTCGTCAAGTTGGAAGAAGGTTATATCGGGAAAGAACTAGCTATTTACCTTTGCGACTCAATCAAGGCGGAGTCATGCCAATTATTTTTGCTTCAGCAGTATTAATTTTGCCTTCTTCTTTAGCAGGATTTGTGGGTGGGGAAGGTACGGTTGGTAAAGTTGTTAATCAAATTGCGATCGCTTTACAACCAGGTAACTGGACTTATGTAGCTTTTTATTTATTGCTGATCGTATTTTTCAGTTATTTTTATGCCTCTTTAATTGTTAACCCTGTAGATATGTCTCAAAATCTTAAGAAGATGGGAGCTTCTATTCCTGGCATTCGTCCTGGTAAAGCAACTAGTACTTATTTAGAAAAGGTTTTAAATCGTCTAACCTTTTTGGGAGCAATTTTTTTAGGTATTGTAGCGACTGTTCCTACTTTAGTTGAAGGTGCTACTGGAGTTACTACTTTCAGAGGATTAGGGGCTACTTCACTATTAATTTTAGTCGGGGTAGCAATTGATACGGCCAAACAAATTCAGACTTATGTAATTTCTCAACGTTATGAAGGCATGGTTAAACAGTAATTTTGAGAATTTAGGTTTAGTAAATAAAAGGTTTTGGAGGACACCAAACTAAGAAAGAGCAAGGGGAAAAGGCGAAATTAAAATTATGATTTGACTCTTTTAATCTTTACCTTTTTACCTAAGCTCTTTTGATAGCTGTGTAACATTTATAGTGAAAAGATTAATATTTTTAGGCCCACCTGGAGCAGGAAAAGGTACTCAGGCTCAAATTTTATCTCAGCTTTATCAGATTCCTCATATTTCTACTGGAGATATTCTTCGGCAAGCAGTTAAAGAACAAACTCTTTTGGGTCAAAAAGCTCAAAGTTATATGGAGCGAGGGGAATTAGTTCCTGATGAATTGATCTTGGATTTAATAGAAGAACGTTTAAATCAAGCTGATACTGAAAAAGGCTGGATTTTAGACGGTTTTCCTCGCAATGTTAGTCAAGCTGCTTTCTTAGAAAAACTTTTACAAAAAATCAATTTATCAGCTAATTTTGTCCTGAATTTAGAAGTTCCTGATGAAGTTTTAGTTGAACGAATGCTAGCTAGAGGCAGAAAAGACGATAATAAAGAAACTATCAGCCGTCGTTTAGAAATTTATCGCGAACAAACTGCCCCAGTGATTGACTTTTACCGTCAGCGTAATTTACTTAAAGTTGTGAATGGGGATTTAAACCTGGAAAGTGTTACTTCTTTATTAAGAACTGTAATGGATAGTTAAGTTTAGCTAGGCATTAATAATAACTAATCGGACTAGCCTTTTGATAAGATTTATTAAACAGGCTAGAATTTATATCTGTGCAATTAATTTCACTGTTTTTACTAATCAAAAGTAACAGTTTTATACTAACGGAGGAAAAAACTTTGGCTAAACAAGATCTGATCGAAATGGAGGGGACAGTTACCGAATCTCTTCCTAACGCTATGTTTCGGGTTGATTTAGATAATGGATTTAATGTACTAGCTCATATTTCGGGTAAGATTAGGCGTAATTATATCAAAATTTTGCCTGGAGACCGCGTTAAAGTAGAATTGACTCCTTATGATCTCAGCAAAGGCAGAATTACTTATCGCTTAAAAAATAAATAAATTTTAGATATTTGAAGCGATATTACCATCATTTGCGTGATAATAGCATTTGACATAAGAGCAAAATATAAATAAAATTATAAGCTTGCAGTGTTGCCAAAATTAGGCATGAAAGTTAGACCATCAGTAAAGAAAATGTGTGAAAAATGCCGCGTCATCCGTCGTCGCGGTCGTGTCATGGTAATTTGTAACAATCCGAAACATAAGCAACGTCAGGGTTAGTTATTTTTTTACCAAGATTTAAGAAAAGATTAGTAGTAACAAAACCAATAGGGAGAAAAAAAACGTGGCACGAGTTTCTGGCGTAGACCTCCCCCGTGACAAGCGTGTTGAAGTCGCGCTGACCTATATTTACGGGATTGGTTTATCGCGATCGCAAGAAATATTAGCAGCAACGGGGGTTAACCCCGATACTAGGGTTAGAGACCTATCTGACGAAGATGTCGCTACCCTGCGTTCGCATATTGAAACCAACTATCAAGTCGAAGGGGACTTGAGACGTTGGGAAGGAATGAATATCAAGCGTTTAGTAGATATTGGTACCTATCGTGGTCGTCGTCACCGGATGGGTTTACCAGTAAGAGGACAAAGAACTCGTACTAATGCGCGCACTCGTCGTGGCAGAAAACTAACTGTCGCAGGCAAGAAAAAACCACCAGGCAAAAAATAATTACCAATTTAGTTCAATTGATTTTAGTAACTACAATAGCGAAATAACATGGCGCAACCAAAGAAAAAAAGCGGCGCAAAAAAACAAAAAAAGAATGTTCCTAACGGAGTTGCCCACATTCAATCTACTTTTAACAACACGATTGTGACCATTGCTGATACTAGAGGAGATGTCGTTTCTTGGGCATCGGCAGGGTCTAGTGGTTTTAAAGGAGCTAAAAAAGGTACTCCTTTTGCTGCTCAAACTGCTGCTGATAGCGCAGCTAAAAGAGCTATGGAACAAGGAATGCGTCAAATAGAAGTTATGGTCAGTGGACCTGGGGCAGGCAGAGAAACAGCTATTAGAGCTATTCAAGCTGCTGGTTTAGAAATTACTTTAATTCGTGATGTTACCCCTATTCCTCATAACGGCTGTCGTCCACCAAAACGGCGTAGGGTATAACAATACCAACACCAGGTTAGTAGTTCAGTAGTAAATCGTGCTGTTTACAGTTCGCTGTTAAACAGAAGGGAGGTCAGTCTGTGGCGCAATTTCAAATTGAATGTGTTGAGTCTAAGACTCTAAAAAATCAAAATCAGTATAGCAAATTTGTTCTCGAACCTCTCGAACGTGGTCAAGGAACTACATTAGGCAATGCTCTAAGAAGAGTTTTATTGTCAAACTTAGAGGGGGCTGCTGTCACAGCAATTCGTATTGGTGGGGGAATGGCAAAAGATGAAAACAGACAAGAACATAAGTTTGGTTTTGCTACCCACGAATTTGCCACGATTGAAGGAGTAAGAGAGGACGTTTTAGAGATTATTCTAAACATGAAGGAGATTGTCCTCAAAAGCTACACTAGTCAGCCCCAAATTGGTCGTTTGGTCGCGACTGGACCTGGAACAGTAACGACTGGTCAGTTCGATGTGCCTTCGGAAGTAGAAATAGTCGACCCCAATCAATATGTTGCTACTTTAGCTGAAGGAGCAACTTTAGAGATGGAATTTCGGATTGAAAAAGGTAAAGGGTATCGAGCTGTTGAAAGAGGTAGAGAAGAAGGAAGCTCTTTAGATTTTCTGCAAATTGATGCTGTGTTTATGCCTGTTACTAAAGTAAATTACAGCGTTGAGGATGCTCGGGTAGATGGTTCAGGTATCAGAGAAAGACTGCTTTTAGAAATTTGGACTAATGGTAGCATTAAACCCGAAGAAGCTTTATCTCAAGCAGCAGCAATTGTAGTTGAGCTGTTCAATCCTTTGAAAGACTTAACTTTAGAAGCGATTGAACCAGATTACATTGAAGACGAAGATCCAACCAGTCAAATTCCTATTGAAGAACTACAACTCTCCGTTAGAGCTTATAACTGTCTGAAGCGGGCGCAAATTAATTCTGTGGCGGATTTATTGGATTATACCCAAGAAGACCTGTTAGAAATTAAGAACTTTGGTCAGAAATCGGCGGATGAAGTTATTGAAGCTTTACGTAAACGACTGGGAATTACTTTACCTCAAGAGAAATCAGCTAAAACATAAAGGAGATAATTAGGAATGCGTCATCGCTGTAAAGTTCCACAGTTAGGATTGCCAGCCGATCAACGGCGGGCATTGTTGCGTTCTCTAGCAACAGAAATTATTCGTAACGGTCAAATTACAACAACTCTAACTCGTGCCAAAGCCGTACGACAAGAAGTTGAAAGAATGATCACCTTGGCAAAAAATGGTTCTTTAGCTGCCAGAAGACAAGCTCTAGCTTATCTTTATGATAAAGACTTAGTTAGCGAACTATTTAAAGAAGTTAATAGTCGTTATAGCGATCGCCAAGGAGGTTACACTCGCATCGTTAGAACTAAGCGTCGTCGTGGAGACAACGCAGAAATGGCAATTATCGAGCTAGTGTAAATGGATTGAGGAGGGATGATTAATCATCAAAAACACTTGATTAAAAATCCTGATTTAGTCCAAAGAGTTGCTTTGGTAATTCAGTATTTGGGCACCAATTTTCATGGCTGGCAAAGACAACCTAATAGACGAACTATACAGGAAGAAATAGAGACAGCCTTAGCATCTGTAGTTGGACACTCTGTAACAATACATGGGGCAGGACGTACAGATGCAGGAGTCCATGCTGCAGCCCAAGTAGCTCATTTTGAATATGTAGGTCCAATTCCTGCTCACAAATGGGCAAAAATTCTTAATAATAGATTGCCACAAGATATACTAATTAGGGCTTCGGCTCAAGTATCGCCTACTTGGCACGCTCGTTTTTCCGCTTTGTGGCGACGTTACCGTTATACCATCTATACAGATAAACAACCGAATTTGTTTGTTCATTCTGTTTGTTGGCATTATTACCAGACTCCTTTAGAAGAATCTCTCATCCAAACTGCTTTAAATCCTTTGATTGGAAAACATCACTTGGCTGCTTTTAGGCGTTCTGGTTCTGAGAGAAAGCATTCGTGGGTAGATATACAAGTGGCTGAATGTTATCGTAACGGTTCTTTTCTTAATTTAGAGATTCAAGCTAATGGTTTTTTGTATGGCATGGTAAGACTATTAGTAGGGATGCTTGTAGAAGTAGGAACTCAACAGCGATCGCCAAAAGACTTTACCGAACTTTGGCAAAATCAAAGAAGAGAAGAAGTTAAGTATTCTGCCCCAGCAAAAGGATTATGCTTACTGAGAGTTGGTTATCCAGAATTTCCTTTTCCAAAACAAGTCTGGTACGATACTCAACCAAGTTTTACCCTAGCTCATTAAACTAAATATCTTAAACTAATCCACTAATATTCTCAAGAAAATGAATAAAACTCCTTTACCCACTCAAGAAACCTTAGAACAGAAATGGTATGTAGTTGACGCTGCCGAGAAACGTCTAGGTCGTCTCGCTTCTGAAATTGCGATCATTTTACGAGGAAAAAATAAACCAACTTTTACTCCTCATATGGATACGGGTGACTTTGTTATTGTGGTTAATGCTGATAAAGTTGTTGTTACAGGAAGAAAAAGTAATCAAAAACTCTATCGTCGTCACTCTGGTAGACCTGGAGGGATGAAAGTAGAGACTTTTGAGCAACTTCAAGCTCGTATTCCTGAAAGAATTATTGAACAAGCAGTCAAAGGGATGTTACCCAAAAATTCTTTAGGTAGAAAACTATTTACTAAGTTAAAAGTTTACTCAGGTTCAGAACATCCACACCAAGCCCAGCAACCAGAAATTTTAAATATCAACACTATTCCTGTCGGAGGTAAATAATGCAAGCAACAGAATCACAAGACCGAGTAGTTTACTGGGGTACTGGTCGTCGTAAGTCTTCAATTGCGAGAGTTCGTTTAGTACCTGGTAATGGACAAATTGTTGTCAACAACAAACCAGGAAAAGATTACTTTAATCGTATTCCTGGTTATCTTCAAGGGATTAAAGCTCCTTTAGAAACTTTAGGCTTTGAAAATGAGTATGATATTTTGGTTAATGCTCATGGTGGTGGTTTGACCGGACAAGCCGATGCCGTTAAATTAGGTGTGGCAAGAGCTTTATGTCAACAAGACCCTAACAATCGTCAACCACTGAAAACTGAAGGATATTTAACTCGCGATCCACGTTCTAAAGAACGTAAAAAATACGGTTTACACAAGGCTCGTAAAGCACCTCAATACTCAAAACGATAAAATTATACTTAGGAAGATAATACAAGAATCGAAATTATGCCTAAACCTGATATTCATCCTACTTGGTATCCTGAAGCGAAAGTCATTTGTAATGGCGAAGTTGTTATGACGGTAGGTTCGACTCAACCAGAAATTAATGTTGATGTTTGGTCTGGAAATCATCCCTATTTTACTGGAACTCAAAAAATTATTGATACCGAAGGGCGAGTTGATCGCTTTTTGCGGAAATATGGGATGCTTGATAGTAAATCCGACGCTTCTAATTCCAACAAAGAAAAATAGTAAATTAGTTTTTGTATTACCCCAGCAGTTGCTTCATTTTGGGCTGCTGGGTTTGTTGTATTTATTTTATTTAAATCTAAATTAAAATAATCATTTCATTTTGGAGTTATGGGTCATGGCTGAAGTTTATTTATTAGAAAAACTCAAATCAGTAGAACAAACCTATCAAGAATTAACTCGCCGTTTGGGAGATCCTGATATTGCTACTAATCCAGATGAGTTACAAAAAATAGCGAAAGTTCGTTCTTCTTTAGAAGACACTGTTCATACTTATGAGGAATGGAAAAAGGCAACGGCAGAATTAGTTGGTGCTAAAGAAATTCTCAAAGAAGCTGGTGGTGATTCTGAAATGAGAGAAATGGCAGCTTTAGAAGTTGATGAACTAGAGGAAAAAATAGACCAATTAGAAAGCAGACTTAAATTATTATTGCTCCCCCGAGATCCTAACGATGATAAAAATATTATGTTGGAAATTAGGGCTGGTACTGGTGGTGATGAAGCTAGTATTTGGGCTGGTGATTTAGTAAGAATGTACTCTCGGTATGCGGAATCGCAAAACTGGAATGTCAAGCTTGTCAGTGAATCTTTAGCTGATATGGGAGGTTTTAAAGAGGCGATTTTAGAAATTCAGGGAGATTCTGTTTACAGTAAGCTTAAATTTGAGGCGGGAGTGCATCGAGTCCAGCGAGTTCCTGTCACTGAAGCTGGTGGAAGAGTTCACACTTCTACTGCGACAGTAGCGATTATGCCAGAAGTCGATGAAGTAGAAGTACAGATTGATCCTAAAGATATTGAATTGAAAACCGCTCGTTCGGGTGGTGCAGGTGGACAAAACGTGAACAAAGTAGAAACAGCAGTCGATTTAATTCACAAACCGACAGGAATTAGAATTTTCTGTACGGAAGAGCGATCGCAATTACAAAACCGCGAACGAGCGATGCAAATTTTACGGGCTAAATTATACGATATGAAATTAGCCGAACAACAACAAGAAGTTAGAGGTTTAAGACAATCACAAGTTGGAACGGGGGCGCGTTCAGAAAAAATCCGTACTTATAATTACAAAGATAATCGTGTCACCGATCATAGATTGGGACAAAACTTTGCTTTAGCAAGTGCGTTGGAAGGTAATATTGAGGACATGATTCAATCTTGTATTTCTCAAGATCAACAAGAACGATTAGCCGAACTTGCCAATTCTCCTGATACAGCAGAAGCGTTGAATTAAATTAGTCAAAAGCGGTCGTTAAATTTCAAGTGAACGGTACACCAGTTCTGAGTCCTGAGTGAAACGAAGGAACTGAAGAATCTCGGCGGTGCCTGCGTTCACTGCATCTGGTCAATCAATAGTTAAATAGGGCGATCGCTTTTAATCATTAATCAGTAGATGTAAAAAAAGTTATTTGTTATTTTTAGAGCAAGAGCTTGATGTTCTAACCTAAAAACATACTGCTATACATATGTAGCAAATATTCAAGTTTTTTATATTACACCTTGAAATAAGGTAATAAAAAATAGCTCAATAAAAAAAAATATTTCAAATTCAATTTTATGACTAGTAATTTTTTTTATTCTATTTAAATATTTAAATTTTATCTCTTCTTCATAAGAAATTTAAAATCTTTTATTGAAAATAAATATAATAAATCAGCAATAATACCTAAAGCAATAGTCACTAAAATTCAAAAAATCGACTAAAAACAAAGCTTATTTTATTTTGATAAGCTATTTTTAACTATTTTTTTAGTTAAAACAAATTATTTGTTACTTAATTTAATATTTGATTTTTTAATGCTTGAGCAAGATTTTGGGTTGAAATTTTAAACTCAAAAATGTGCGCTTAAGTTGATATTTTTTTGAAATATTTGGGAATTATAAATAGAAAGAAAAAATATATTAATTTACTTGGTTTGAGATTAACTCTAGTAAATAAATATGAGGAGATTACAATGCAGCAACTAGAGCCAGATTTAAGCTCAGAAAACATAACCTCTAAGTTATTGGAATTTAAGTTGTTACAGTTAAAAGAAACAGCTTATAGCGGAAGTTTAAAGGTCAAAACCACTACAGATTTGAGTTGGACATTAAATTTTCGTCTTGGACGTTTAAGTTGGAGCACTGGCGAAAGTAATTTAGAGAATCGATTTCAGCGACAGTTGACGTTGTGTTGTCCTGAAATTGTCAAAACTGAATTGAAAAAATTTGAATCTCAAACCTCAAAAAATAAAGAATGTGAGTTTTTAGTACAGCTACAAAGAAAGCAATTAATTCAAAAAACGCAGCTTACTAGCTTGATGATCAATGTAGCAATTGAAGTGTTGTTTGATATTCTTCAATATATTAATCAAAATCGCGATCGCTTATCTTTTGAAATTAATTTTAACGATCCTAATAGCAAGTTGGGGTTGCTTTTACCTTTTATAGAAACAGATGTAATTCTCAAAAAAGCTATCAGAACTTGGCAGCAATGGCAAAGTGCTGGATTGGGAACTTATTCACCCAATTTATTTCCCATTATTCAACAACCAACACAACTCCAAAAACAAATTATTTCTAGGGAACAACAACAAGTTATTTCCTTAATTAATGGAACACAAAATCTAAGAGATTTAGCCCTTAAAAGTCGGCAAAACATCGTTAGTTTAACTCAATCGCTCATTCCATTAGTCGATCTAGGTGTGATTTCTTTTTCTAGTGTTCCCATCGCTAAAAGCTTTGACTTTCAAGTTATCGATCAAGAAAACACCGCCAACCCAAAATCTTTAGAAACATCATCGACAAAATCACCTTTAATAGCTTGTGTTGATGATAGTCCTTTGATCTGTCAGGCTTTAGAGCAAATTATTACTAAACAAGGTTATCGCTTTATTTGTATTCAGCAGCCAATTAAGGTAATACCAACATTGTTAAAAAATAAGCCTGACTTCATCTTTTTAGATTTGTTAATGCCCATCATTAATGGTTACGAGCTTTGCGCTCAACTTAGGCGAACTCCAAGCCTTCAAAATATCCCAATTGTAATTTTGACAGGTAAAGATGGTCTAGTAGATCGGATGAGAGCCAAGTTAGTCGGTTCAACAGATTTTCTTTCTAAACCAGTAGAGTCTGAATTAGTTCTTAACATTCTTGACAAATTTTTAGCCATTAAAAAATAAACCTGAATCATGAATAAAGTTCTTTTAGTTGAAGATAGTCTAGTAGAGACAGAAAAGTTGACTAGCTTGTTAGAAAAAAAAGGATTTTCTGTGCTTGGGGTTCGTAGTGGAGAAGAAGCCCAACTTATATTAAAAAGACAAAAACCAAATCTTATTCTATTAGACGTAATTTTACCTGGATTGAGCGGGTTTGAGCTTTGTCGAAAACTCAAAGCCAACCCAGAAACTCAAACAATTCCCATAGTAATATGTTCAACCAAAAATAAGGAAGTTGATAAAACTTGGGGCAAAATGAGCGGTGCTGATGCTTATTTGACCAAACCAGTAGATGAAACTACATTACTACAGACAGTCAATGAATTTATCAAATAATAAAACTTTGCTTCAAGCAACTAAGGCTTTTGCCTCACTGGCAAACAGCGAAGAAATGCTTCAGTTTGGCAATAGATTACAGCAAAATGGCGAAAGATTTCTCAAATTTAGTCTTAGTACAGAAATTAATGCTTTAGTTTCCCTCTCAGATTTGCGTGGAGTAGTCGATGTAACTCTTAAAGAAATTTTGCCAGTTCCTCAAATAGCAGAGTTTTTATTAGGAATAATGAATTGGCAAGGAGAGGCAATTTGGATCGTAGATTTAGCAAATTTACTAGGAGCAGTACATTGGATTCGGCGATCGCCTATGCCTCAATCTGGCATGGTACTGCTGGTTGAGTTAGAAAACCACAACCATAAGATCGGGCTTTTGGTTGAGCAAATTAGAGGAATTGAAACTTATGAGCGTAAATTTTGTTGTGCCGTTTCCCAACTCAGTGCGCTTGAACCATTACATGGTTTTTTACAAGGTTATTTTCTTGATGCTGACGGAAATTCTTTGATGCTCTTAGATGTTCGAGCGATTACTACCGTCTTGCAAACTTAAATTTACAGCAGTTTTCGTGCTTAGTAGACGAAGTTTAAGCAGACTCGATCCGTTTTGAACCACATCATTAGTATCAGACAGCAGGCAAAAAGCAGATGAAAAAAGTTGATTAATTGTGTTCTATTTAACTAAAAATCGCTGTAATTTTTTTAGCTATTAACTACCAAACAAAAAGGTGTTTTATGAATAAACCAGATGAAGTAGCCATGGAATCAATCTCAGACATAGAGAAAACTGCGGACAAAGATTTAAAAGAAGCAAAAGTATTAGAATCTAAACAATCAAATCAAGATTCTTCAATTCAAACTGATTGGTCACAAACAACAGAAACTAGTTTATTTAAACAAGAGCAAATTCGTTTTGAAAAAATTCGCCAGCAAATTCATCAATTAACTGAGTACGACAGCTTATTAAATACAACAGTAGCAGCCCTTCGAGAGGATTTACAAGCTAGCCGTGTTTTGATTTATCGCTTTAACAATCATACTAGTGGTCAAGTAATAGCTGAATCTTTAGTTTCGGGTTGGACTCCTAGTTGGGAAGAAAATCTTCCTTGTTTGGTTTTTGGAGCTCAACAAGCAGCAGATTACTCAAACCAAATAGTAACCATTAAAGATCTTGCCCAAACTAGACTTACTCCTTATCAGATGCAATTGCTAGAAAAATTTCAAGTTAAAGCATCTTTAAGTTTGCCAATTTTGTTAAAAACTGATGCAGCAAAAATTAGCTCTGAAGAGGTTTGGGGTTTGTTGGTTATACACCAATGCGATCGCCCTCGTCAGTGGCAAGAAACGGATATTATTTTAGTCGAGCGAATCATTAAAGAACTAAGTTTAGCCATTCATTATACAGAAATAGTTTCAGGGCGAGAACATGATGCTTTGAGGGAAAAAACTTGTAATAAAGTTTTGGAAAAAATTCGCAACTGTTCGGAATTAAGTACTATTTTTAAAACGGTTACTCAAGAAGTAATAAAACTGCTAAAAGCAGACCGAACTGTAATCTATCAATTTAATTCTGATTGGAGTGGAAAAGTTGTCGCTGAATCGGTAGGTAGCGGTTGGGTGTCTTTGTTGGTTGAACAAAATAATGATGAACCTGATAGCTTTTTGCGCGACACTCAAGGAGGAGAATATGTCAGGGGGCAAAAATTTTCGGCGGTAGAGGATATTTATAGCCAAGATTTTTCTTCCTGCTATGTAGAGTTGTTAGAAAAATATCAAGCTAAAGCTTATTTAATTGTCCCGATTTTCCAAGGAGGGAAACTGTGGGGTTTGTTTGCTTCTTATCAAAACTCCAGTTCTCGTCACTGGCATCAATCGGAAATCGATTTGATGATGCAGATTGGCAACCAATTAGCCGTAGCTCTGCAACAAGCACAATTGCTAGAAAAAATTCACAAGCACGATCACGAATTAGCACAAAGCAACGAAAGAGAAACTGCGATTGTGCAATTTTCGGCGCGATTGGTAAGTCGTTTAGCCGAACTAGCTGGAGAAAGTACCGATACCAATACTATTTTAAACTTTGCTGCTAGTGAACTACGTCAAGTGCTGAAATTAGACCGGGTTGGAGTTTTTCGCTTTTATCCTGACTGGACAGGAGAATTCATCGTCGAGTCTGTCGGTAGTAATTGGTTAAAACTAGTAGGAACGGAACTGGCTCAGGTTAGAGATACTTATCTTCAAGAAACTCAAGGAGGACGCTATGTTCGCCGTGAGACTCTTATGGTAAAGGATATTTACCAAGAAGATTATAACCAATGCCACTTAGAGCTTTTAGAGCAATGGGGTACTAAAGCTTATGCGATCGCGCCAATTTTCCAAGGAGAAAAGCTCTGGGGACTTTTGGGAATTTATCAAAATGATCGTGTTCGTCATTGGGAAGTTTTTGAACGGGCAATTTTAGAGCAGGTTGCTACTCAAATTGGTGTTACTCTACAACTTTCAGCCTATCTTGTGCAGGTACGCTCTCAAGAACAGCAGTTGAGCGAAGTCGCTGAACGAGAACGAACCGAAAGAGAAAAGCTTCAACAAGGAGCTTTAAAAGTTCTTCGTGCTTTAGAGCCTTCTTTCTCTGGAGATCTTACCGTTCGAGCTCCTTTATCTGATGATGAAATTGGCACGATCGCTGATGGCTACAATACTACTATTCAAACTATGCGGGAGTTAGTCAGGCAGGTTCAGCTAACTGCCAATCGCGTTAGTTCGACTTCTAATCATAACACCACATCAGTAACTAGATTATCTACTGAAGCTCAACAGCAGGTGGAGCGTTTACAACTAGCTTTACAAGAACTACAACTCATGGTTTCTTCCACTCAGGCAGTGACAGCTAATGCTCAAAAAGTTGAACAGGCACTTCAAGAAGCCAACCGCACTGTCAATAGTGGTGATTTATTGATGGAAAGAACAGTAGACAGTATTTTAGAGATGCGAGAAACCGTCTCTGAAACAGCTAAAAAAATTAAACGTCTTGGTGAAGCTTCGCAAAAAATCTCTAAGGTAGTCAATTTGATTGAAAACTTTGCTACTCAAACTAATTTACTATCTTTAAATGCAGCGATCGAGGCAACCCGTGCTGGCGAATATGGTAAAGGTTTTGCTGTTGTAGCCGATGAAGTTCGTTCATTAGCTTATCAATCTGCTAACGCAACCACAGAAATTGAACGATTGGTTGACGAAATTCAACTTGGCATCAAAGAAGTAACTGAAACGATGGAACTTGGTATTACTCAGGTTGTTCAGGGGTCTAATTTGGTCAACGAAACTCGTCAAAGTTTGAGCGAAATTGTCACTGTTACTAATCAGATTAGCGAACTTGTAGAAGGAATTTCTCGAACAACTATGACTCAAAGTCAGCAATCTCAAAGCTTGACGCAAGCTATGACCGAGGTTTCTACACTCGCACAAAATACTCTTGAAAGTTCAACTGTAATTTCTCAATCTTTCCAAGAACTACTAACAACTTCTCAAGAACTACAAACTAGCGTCAGTCAGTTCATCGTAGACTAATCGGGATTATTTTTATGACTATCGATTCAGATGACAGAGAAAAACTTTACCAATACTTTCTGGCTGAAGTTCCAGACTTACTAAAAACAATTGAAGAGACTTTAATTAGTTTGTTAGAGGAAAAAACGGTTGATAAAGTTCATACTCTGATGCGTAGCGCTCATACTCTTAAAGGAAGTGCTGCTAGTATTGAGCTAGAAACTATTCAGGCTATTGCTCACCAATTGGAGGATGTTTTTGAAGCTTTATATTCTCCTGAACTAGAAATTGACCCTGAATTAGGTTCGCTGTTGTTAGAAGGTTATGAATGTTTGCGTACTCCTTTATCTGCTACTTTAGCTGATTTTGCTTTTGATGAAGTTGCAGCCTTAGAACAAACCACAACAGTTTTTGAGCAATTAAGGACTAAACTAGGAGATTTTTTAGAGCGAGAAGCACCCATTTTTTCTTCAGAAGAACTTGGCTTTGATGTAGTTGGCTCAATTTTTACCGAAACTATTCCTCAAGAGCTAGAACAACTAGCAGCAGTTATTGCTACTAATGAACCCCAGCAGATCGAAGAATTGCTTCGCTCTCAAGCAGAGTTTTTGATCGATTTGGGAGCTTCCTATAGTTTGCCAGGATTACAGGAAATTGCTCAAACCGTTCTTCAGGCATTAGCACAACACCCTGATCAAGTTATTCCAATTGCTCAGGCAGCATTAGAAAATTTTACCCAAGCTAAAACCTTGATTGTAGCAGGAGAGCGCGATCGCGGTGGTGAAGTCAAGAGCGAACTACGTCAATGGACAGAATCTCTAACACCTTCTTTTAATTTAAATGTTGAGGCAATTGT
This sequence comes from Stanieria sp. NIES-3757, assembly GCA_002355455.1. Taxonomy (NCBI): domain Bacteria; kingdom Bacillati; phylum Cyanobacteriota; class Cyanophyceae; order Pleurocapsales; family Dermocarpellaceae; genus Stanieria; species Stanieria sp. NIES-3757. Next base: position 4,944,005 of record AP017375.1, on the reverse strand, counting down.
TCCTTATCTCGACCCCATTGTAGAAGTAGAAAATGCTGAACTAGTCATGGTAGATACTACTAACAATTTGGAGTCAGATTTTACTCTGCTAGAACAATCAATAGAATCAGAAGCTGAGACGGTTATTGAAAACAGTATTTTGTCAGCAGCAGAATTAGGAGAAACTAGTGCTAAGTATTCTGCGCTCGATCAAATTTTACAGTCAATTTGGACAGGTAAAACAGAATCCTCCGTTTTTTCTGCTGAAACTATTGATAATGCTGAAGCAACTTCTGTAAATCCTTCTCCCCAGATAGTAAAAACACTTCCCAGTATACGTGTGGCAATTGAGCAACTTGATCGGCTCAATCATACGATAGGGGAACTTTTTATTAAAGAAAATCAACAAAATTTACAATCTGAGCGATTACAACGTTTTACTGTATCAGCCTTGGAGCAATTTCGTCTTTGTCAACAACAGCTTTCTCGCATACAGGATTGGTCTGACAAATATTTACTTCATTCTCATTCTCTACAAAAAAAACAAGCTTTGGGAGTATTTTTGCCATCTTCGTCTTTATCTTCTCCTCAGCAGAAGGTATCTCAATTTGATGTTTTAGAGATGGATGTTTACAGCGAGCTACATCTGTTACTCCAAACCTTAGCAGAAAGCATCATGCAACTGGGTCAGCGGATCGAAACAATCGAAAAAGTGTCTCAGCAAAGTCATCTTCAGATTAGTAAACGCAAACAACTCCTCAATCAAGCTCAGGAAGAACTATTTCAAGCAAGAATGGTTTCTTTGAGTACGGTATTCAATCGGTTTCCGCGCCTTTTACAACAACTTGTTGCCACGCATGGTAAACCTGCCGTTCTCAAGTTGAGAGGTACAGAAGTAATGGTAGATAAAGCGATCGCGGAAAAACTTTATGACCCTCTACTTCATCTAATTCGGAATGCCTATGCTCACGGATTAGAATCTACTTCGATTCGTCTTCAACAAGGAAAATCAGAAACTGGACAAATTAGTATTCGCGCCTATCACCAAGGCAATTTGACTACGATTGAAGTTCAAGATGACGGAGGCGGGTTAAACTGGGAAAGCATTCGTACTAAAGCGATCGCGAGCCAAATCATGACTCCTTTAGAAGCTGCTAATGCTTCAGAAGCTCAACTAATCGAAGTTTTATTTAAACCAGGATTTTCGACAGCTTTAACCCTGACTGATTTATCTGGTCGCGGTGTTGGTTTAGATGTAGTGTGGAATCAGGTGAAAACTCTTCAAGGCTCTATTTCTGTACGTTCTGGATTGGGTCAAGGAACAACTTTTGTTTTACAATTGCCTCTTTCTTTAACTACTGCCCGTTTATTGCTTTGCCAAAATCAAAATATCATTTACGCTCTTCTATCTACAGAAATTGCTCAGATTATTTTACCTTTACCACAACAAATCCACACTCAAACTACTTTAAGCGGACAAAAACAAACATTTTTGCGTTGGGGAAATGAGAGTAATCCAGAACTTATTCCTATTTGTGCTTTTGCTGATTTACTTCAGTATGAGTATCCTCTTGTTTCGGAAAAAGATAGTTCTGTGCTTAGTTTCTTTCCTCTTAAGCAACAAAATCAGTTTCAGCCTTTGTTGATGTTACAGATTCACAACCAAAAACTATGTTTACAAGTAGAACAGATTTTAACTGAGCAAGAATTGGTTATTAAAACTCTTGGTAATATAGTTGCTTTACCTAATTACATCCAAGGTTATAGCGTTTTAGGGGATAGTAGTCTTGCTTTAGTAATTAATCCTGTTGAATTAGTTGCTTACGCTCAAAGAAAAAATGTAATTTCTAGTTCAGCGGTCAAAGTAAACACTAGTCTAAAATCTGTTTTTGCTTCTCAACCAAATTTATTAATGCTAACAGAAGCAATTAGAGAATCCAACCAGACAACTATAAATTCAAATGCTGCTGAAGTTCCTAAAATCTTGGTCATAGAAGATTCAGTAGTTCAACGACAAAGTTTAAAACTTACCCTAGAAAAAGGTGGTTATCAAGTCATCCAAGCAGGAAACGGTCAAGAAGCGATCGCTTACTTAAAAGAAAGTCCCGAAATCACTTTGGTAATCTGTGATGTCGAAATGCCAGTCATGAACGGTTTTGAGTTTCTTGATTATTGCCGTAACGACAGTAGCTTATCTCAAATTCCCGTAATTATGCTTACTAGTCGTAGCTCTCCCAAACACCGTCAAACTGCTTTGTCATTAGGAGCTAAATTTTACCTAACCAAACCTTATTCTAATCAGGAACTTTTAGAAACTCTTGCTCAACTAATCAATTTTTCTCAGATTTGATTTTAATTATTTTATATTTATAGGTTCTATTGTTATGCTCAATCTGTTTTCTCCTCGCCAGAGGTTGTTTAACAAAACCGATTCTGCTCAAGCTAGCTTACGGGCAATTATTTTTTCAATTAGAGACTATTGGTTTGCTCTTCCAATTGAGGCTGTGATTAAAATTCTTCCCTGTCCCCCGATTAACAGTCCCAGTAAAGAGGGTATTAGCATTGTCGATTTAGAAGATCGAACGATCACAGTTGTAGATTTACTTTACAAGTTAGGTCATCTCGAAGAAGAAAGTCAAATAGAAAAAACTTGTGTTCTACAACGCTTTTTAATTTTAACCATGACGCAAACAGAAGAAATATTCGGTCTTTTAGTTGAGCATTCTCCTACGTTGATTGATATTCCCTTGAATACAATTCGTACTGTACCATTATCTTACCGTCAGGTTATTGAACTTAATTTTGTCAAACAAATGGCAATTTTAACTGATACACAAGAACAGCAACCGCTTAAAGTGTTTCTTCTTGGAACAGTCTAAACTCAAATTTGTTTAACAATCAAAATCTAGAATGATATTGTTTAATTAAACAAAACTATTTTAATAATAATATTTAGTCACTATGACATTGTTTGAATTTTTTACCGCTCCCACACCAACAAGGATCGTTACGTTTAGGGGTTGTTCCAGGTAAAATATCACCTTCTACATAAAACCATTGATTATCTTTTTTAATAAACTTGGAACGTTCGTGTAATTGTCCTGGTTCATTTACTTGATAAATAGCTTCAAATTCAACATAACCGATCGCGTCGTTTTTTTTGCCTTTATTGGTATTAATAATAGTTAAACTTAACCACTGGGTATTGTTAATAGTTTTAGTTAATTCAGCGCGGTCTGTTTCTGTTCTTCGCTCAGGATGAAGAGTAGCAATTAGATAATCAATATTACCCCGACAAAAAGCAGTGTAACGTGATCGCATTAATTTTTCTGCTGTTTCTGCTGTAGCTTTTCCTGATAAATATTGACTACAACAATATTGATATTTTTTTTTACTTCCACAAGGACAAATTTCTTTATTCATAACTGAATAGAATCAAGTTATTGCTGCTGTTAAAATTTTTCTCGATATAGTTTAATATTTGAAGGAATAGGATCATCAACAGCTAAGAAAACACCATGATCTTCTTGGGTTACTAACTATTTATATTTTTTGTCAACTAGACGAAATCAAATCAATACATTAGTTTTGAAAACAGTTTGATAATCAAAATGACGTATTTATTTAAAATTTAGTTTTTCTATTGTTAGCTTTTTTTAGATGTATTCTATGTCATATTTAAAGCTGGTTGCTTTTAGCTTTACATCACAATGGTAGAATAACCAATAAAACAATTTTAAAATTATTCTAAGGAGATTGTTTATGGGTGGCGTAATTTCTTTTGCATTGATTATTGGTCTTTACACGGGAATTGCTCTTGGTTTGTATTTTGGTTTCCGTGCCATCAAATTAATCTAGTATTCTTTAACTCTAGACGTAGTTTTCTACGTCTTAACGTTATTTTGATTTAGATTCCAGCATTTGCCAGGCTAACTTTGCTGCACCTACCATTCCTGCGTTATTACCTAATTGAGCAACTAACAATGCCAAGTCAACACGGGAACTAGGTAAAACTCGCTTTTCAATTTCAGCTAAAGTCGCAGACAAGAAAAACTCAGCACTAGCACTTATACCACCACCAATAATAATTGCTTCGGGAGTTAGTACATAAATTAAACTAGTTAATCCTATACCCAACAACTTGCCATAATTTTTCCAAAACTCTAACGCTTCGCGATCGCCTGTTTGGGCTAATTTACCTAATTCTACTGGTTCTTTTCCTGTCGCACGGCGAATTGCTCCAATTGAAGTATGTTGTTCTAGAGAGCCTTGATTACCACTATTACAAGGATATCCCTCAGGGTAAAGAGTAATTAAACCTAATTCTCCAGCAGCACCAAGATGCCCAGTAAATAGTTTACCGTCGAGGATAATTGCGCCACCTACTCCTGTACCTAAAGTTAATAAAATTAGATTTTTAAATCTTTTTCCTGCGCCTAACCAAGCTTCCCCTAAACCAGCACAATTAGCATCGTTAGCTAAGATTGTCGGTAGTCCTGTTTTGCTTTCTAACCACTCTGCTACAGGAACATCTTGCCATCCAGCTAGATTAATTGCTACTTGAGCGATTCTACCAGTAGCATCTGTAGGACCTGGTGTACCTAAACCAATTGCTTGGCAATGATTTGCTAGATCTAACTTAATCACCTCATTTGCGATCGCATCTATTACTGCGGTTGGTGTTGAGGGTTGAGGGGTAGCGATGGAGATAGATTCTATACAAGTGCCATCTTGGAGGAAACATCCTAATTTAATTGCTGTTCCTCCCAAATCAATGCCAATTACTGACAAATCACTCATAATTTTGGTTTAAAAAACGATTTTTTGATATTCTTGTTCGGTATACAAATCTTGATTAGTAATTAGACGGTCTAAAAATACTAACCCATCAAGATGATCTAATTCATGCTGAAAAATACGAGCGACAAACTCAGTCAATATTTGGCGTTGTCTTTGACCTTTTCTGTCATAGTACTCTACTTCAATTGTTTGATAGCGAGGCACTAATCCCCTCAAACCTGGGATACTAAGACATCCTTCCCAATCTTTAATTTGTTCCTCACTATGAGCAATAATTTGAGGATTGATCATTACAGTTGGTTGCATTGTCGGTGCATAAGGATAGCGAATACTTGGGCGAGAAGCGACCACAAATAAACGATAAGATTGAGATACTTGAGGTGCAGCAATCCCCACCCCATTAGCTAAAGCAACAGTTTCGAGCAAAGAGTCAATTAAGGCAGAGAGAGTTAGATCGTTAAAATCTTCCACCAGACGTGCTTTTTGTCTAAGAATTGGATTACCAAGTTGAGCAATTTCTGATTGAGTCATAATTGTATTTGGTGTTGCGATCTCAGTACAGCCTAAAGCGCGATCGCGCTTTGATCAGCGAAGCTGACTGGACTCTGACAAATAAATCTAAATATAGCTCGTACTATTTAGTTTTGGGATACTGTTCAACTGATAAAATTTTTCAATCACTAACTAAGTCGTAGAAACGTGACATTATCTTCTCATCAACTTTGGAATTTAGTTTTAGATCGTTTGGGACAACAATTAAATCGTCCTACTTTTGAAACTTGGATTAAAACTGCTACTGCCGAAGAATTGAAAGATAATTGTTTAACGATCTGCACTCCTAATCCTTTTGTCCTCAACCATTTACAAAAACACTACATCAAAATTATCAGCGATACAGTCGAGGCTATTTTGGGTTATCCAGTTGAAATTCATCTAACTGTGGCACAAGGAGATAATCTTGCCTTTTGGGGAAATCAGGCTTTTGAAGCTTTTACCAGCTATCAGCAAGAAAATAATTATAGTCATCATCTGAAATTAACTCAATTAAATCCTAAGTATACTTTTTATCGTTTTGTGGTTGGGCCAACTAATCGGATGGCACACGCTGCTTCTTTAGCGGTAGCTGAATCTCCTGGACGAGATTTTAATCCTTTATTTCTTTGTGGTGGCGTTGGTTTAGGCAAAACTCATCTCATGCAAGCAATTGGACATTATCACCTTGAGATTAATCCTGATGCCAAAGTTTTTTATGTTTCGACCGAACAATTTACTAATGATTTAATCGCTGCAATTCGCAATGACAGTATGCAGAGTTTTCGCGAACATTATCGTACAGCAGATATTCTTTTAGTTGATGATATTCAATTTATTGAAGGTAAAGAATACACACAAGAAGAATTTTTTCATACTTTTAATACTCTTCATGAAGCGGGAAAACAAGTTATCTTAGCAAGCGATCGCCCTCCAACGCAAATTCCTCGTTTACAAGCTCGTTTAAGTTCTCGTTTTTCAATGGGTTTGATTGCCGATATCCAAGTACCTGACTTGGAAACTAGGATGGCAATTTTACAAAAGAAAGCTGAATATGAAAATGTCCGTCTTCCTAGAACAGTAATTGAATATATTGCTAGTCGTTATACTTCTAACATTAGAGAATTAGAAGGAGCTTTAATTAGGGCGGTAACCTATATTTCTATTGCTGGTTTACCTATGACGGTGGAAAACATTGCTACAGTTTTAAATCCTCCCATCGAAAGGGTTGCTGCTGCACCTGAAGTAATTCTCAAAGTAATCTCTGAAGTTTTTCAAATTTCGCTTGAAGATCTCAAAAGTAATTCCCGTCGGCGAGAAATTAGTTATGCTAGACAAATTGGGATGTATTTAATGCGACAACATACCGATCTCAGTCTACCTAGAATCGGTGAAGAATTTGGTGGGAAAGACCACACTACAGTAATGTATAGTTGTGAAAAAATTGCTAAACAACAAGAACAAGACCGCGAACTCAATCAAACTCTCGCTCAATTAAGCGATCGCATTAATTTGGTTAGTAAAAATAAATCAGCTTATTAAATTTCCACAGGCTGTGGAAATTTCCTCAGAGTTTTCCACAAGTTTTCCACAGGAAAAACTGAATAAATTGTTTGAAATTAAGAAACTCTTAATTGTAAGTAACGGCTGTTACAAAAGATTGACAATAGCTCTGTTAGCCTGTTATTCATGATTTTCCTATATATTGTAACGAGGCTAAGGTGGGTTCGGTTTATATTTCCATAGTCGAGGGTAATCCTCACCTACGCTCTTTATTAGGTTGGCATTTACAGCAAGCAGGTTACACTGTGAAGCAGGCTGCCAATATTTATCAAGCTAGGAATGCGTTCGATCAGTATCAACCTACTCTAATAGTTTTAGATTCGGACTTACCCGATGGAGATGGTTTAGAACTATGTAGTTGGTTACATCAACGCAAGCAGCCTCTAATTCTAATGTTATCTGCTCGCAATAGTGAAAAAGATATTGTTAATGCTCTCAAAGCTGGCGCAGATGATTATTTGACTAAACCTTTTGGGATGCAAGAGTTTTTAGCTCGAGTTGAAGCATTAATTAGAAGGGTTAAAGTGAATGCTGTTCCTTTATATTTGGACTATAACGACTTAAAAATTGATTTGGTACAGCGTCGAGTCCAAGTTAAAGAAAACTTTATCGAGCTTACACCTCAGGAATTTAGTTTACTCTACGTTTTAGCTCAAGCTGAAGGCATTGCTTTAAGTCGTTCGGAGTTATTAAGACGTGCGTGGCCTGATGCGATTGATAACCCTAGAACTATTGATACTCACGTTTTATCTTTACGTAAAAAAATCGAACCTAATCCTCGTCAACCTTATCTAATCCAAACAGTTCGTAATGTTGGTTATCGTCTAAATCCCGATATTATTAAAGGAGAAACTTCTTTATCCTGGGAAATAAAATCTTTTAATAATAACAACCATACCAATAATCACAATCATAATTCTACTCTTTCAACTCAATTAAATTAAATTAAGACCACTCTTGAGTAGATTGAGTTTCAGCCATTAGTAATTTTTCTTGTAATCTTTGCCAATTGGCTGAATTTGCTGCAACATCTTCAGTTAATTGACCTGATTCTAAATATAAAATTCGATTAGCAAAAGATTTAATCAATTCTAGTTGATGACTAATCATCATAATCGTAGTGTGACCAGCCGAACTCAATTGCTCTAAAATCTCTAAAAGATGATTGGCAGTACCAAAGTCTAAAGCTGAAGTTGGCTCATCAAGTAATAATAAACTAGGCTGCATAACTAAAGCACGAGCGATCGCAACTAATTGTTTTTGCCCTACAGAAAGTTGTAACTCGTAGCGTTCTAACCATTGATCGGGAATTTTTAATGCACTTCTCCACGTTGCTACTCTACTATTAATTTCTGAAGTTGATAATTTTTGCAAAACTAAAGGATAAGCGATCGCATCTTGAACTGTCATTCCCAACAATTTTGCTTCTTGAGGAACTAAAACGATTCTTTGACGTAGTTGCAGTACAGGAATTTCGCCAATTGATTGTTGTTCAAAGTAAATTGAACCCCCGCTAGGAGTACTAAGTCGATTGATTAATCTAAATAAAGAAGTTTTTCCTGCACCAGAGGGACCAATAATAGCAATGCGATCGTCTTTATTAATTTGAACTGAAATATTGTCTAGCAACTGGGCAGAACCTACGGTTGCTTGTAAGCTAACTCCGTCTAACCGTAACATTTTCTAAACTGGAATGAAAGTGCTATATTATAACAATTTTTTTAGATTTATTTAAGATTTTTATGCACCTGAGATGGAAATCGCAGCCATTTTATGTTGAATTTTGTTATCGTGTTGTTAACAATTAGAAATATTTCCGAGGATGTCCTTCTTTATGGTTGCTACTTCTCATTTTCATCAAACAGCAGCCCAAGACACCAATAACCTCAAGCGTGTTTGGCAAAATATCAATGCCGATAGTTGTCCCCTAACTTACAATTTCCATTTGCACACAGTCTGTTCTGATGGACAATTAGAACCATCAGCATTAATCGAACAAGCTGTTAAATTTGGTCTTAAAGGTTTAGCGATAACCGATCATCATTCAATTCGTGGTTATCAGTTAGCAAGCGACTGGTTAAATCAACTCAAACAAAACTCTTCTCAAACAACTTTACCTCAACTATGGACAGGCGTAGAAATCACAGCTAAGCTACAAGGAGTAGAAGTACACATTCTTGGCTATGGTTTTGCTCCTCAACATTTAGCCATTCAGCCATATCTTCAAAGTACAAAACCTCAAGGTGCTGAAGCTCAAGCTGGTATTGTTATTCACCAAATTCATCAGGCTGGTGGTTTAGCAATTTTAGCCCATCCTGCTCGCTATCGTCGTCCTGCTAAAGAGTTAATTTCTGTCGCTGTCGAGCTAAGTATTGATGGAGTTGAGGCTTATTATGCTTATAATAATCCCACTCCTTGGCAACCAAGTCCAGTACAGACCGAACAAGTAAAACAACTAGCTGCTCAATATAATCTATTAACTACCTGCGGAACTGATACTCATGGCTTAGATTTACGAAGCAGACTTTAACGGCAAAGCCACTCAATTTTTTCAATTTTCATGTTTAATTAAGTGGCTTAAAGTTTTCCTAAACAGAGAAGTAATTTTGATTAAAATACACCGCTTTCGAGAGTCATTAGTAAAATGACACCTATACTCATCAAAGCTAAAACCGCAGCAAAAGCAATTGATTGTCCGAGATGATTTTGAGAAGAAGTTCGCATTTTTTTGCACCTCGATTAATTTAATTTGTTAATAGTAATTAAAACTGAAATCAGTAATAAACAGAAGGTAAAGACAAGGGGATCAAGTCATTTTTAGATAAATTGATTTTTTTTAGAGCTAAAATTTACTTAGATACTAATGTTATCTAAATAATTAGAAAATTATCTAATAAAAGATATCCTTTTTAATCAAAGTTAATTTAACTTAATTAAAATCGTTGCGTAAATATTAATAGTTAAATTAATCAGTTAAACCATGTTGAAGAGCAAAACGCACTAATTCGGTACGGCTATTAGTTCCGGTCTTACTAAATAAACGACTAACATATTTTTCTACGTTTCTGACACTGGTTTCTAATTCGCGGGCAATTTCTTTATTCATTAAACCTTGAGCAACTAGATCAAGGACGCTTTGTTCTCTAGGAGTTAATTCAATGTCGATAGGAGAAGGAGTCGGGACAAGACGAGAACTTGAACCCAATTTTTCATCTAATTTTCCTTCAATTTCTTCTAATTTGCGAGCAATTACTTCTAAATTAGAATTACCGTTATTAGCGTCGGCAGCAACCTGTCGTCTGATTAATAAATTTCTGACGATCGCTTCTAATTCTTCAGGATCAAAAGGTTTAGCTAAATAGGCATCACAACCAGCTTCATAGCCTTGAATGCGATCGCTAGTCATGCCTCTAGCAGTTAGAAAAACTACAGGAATTGGACGATAACGAGGATCTTCTCTTAATTGTTGTAAAAACTGATAGCCACTCACTTGAGGCATCATAATATCAGAAATAACTAAATCTGGAGTATCAGCCTCCAATAATTGCCAAGCTTCTTTAGCATTACTAGCTACTCTTACTTTCCATTCTTCGTTATCTTCTAAATAAGCTTGGACTGATTCTCTAACGCCAGGTTCATCATCTACTAATAAAATTTTTTGTAAATTAGACATAAAAATTAATTTTCTTGTAATAGGAATAAAAAAAGGGAGTATCGGATTAAAAAATCATCTATCTTTTTTTGAATATATCATTCTCAGAAATACTCCCAACTATTTGCAGTTTTAGTTTTACCAAAGTGCAGGAAACACCCTATCCTAATCCTTCTACCACGGGATGAAAGTAAAAAGCTAATCCTAAAACAACATAAGTTGCTAGTAACAATCCTCCTTCTAACCAATTAGACTTACCATCGGAACTAATTGAGTTAGCAATTAAAACAGCTACAGTAACAGCAACTAATTCAAAAGGATTAAAATTAAGATCCATCGGTTGACCAATCAGCCATCCTGCAATTACCAAAACTGGAGCAACAAATAGAGCAATTTGCAGACTAGAACCAACAGCTACAGATACTGATAAATCCATTTTATTTTTCATTGCTACAGTTACGGCAGTAGCGTGTTCTGCTGCATTACCAATAATTGGTAAGATAATTACTCCTGTAAACAATGCTGTTAAACCTAATTCTGAAGTAGCCTCTTCTAAAGATTCTACTAATAGTTCTGATTCTACAGCGACAGCCAAAGTAATTGCTAATAAAATTCCAACCCATAACCAGAGATTGGGTTTATGAGTAGAATCTGCTTCAGCTGATTCACTTTCTATCTCTAAGTCTGCTACCCCAACATCATATAGATAGGCGTGAGTTTTCATGGAAAATATTAGGGTTAAAATATAAACCAAAATCAAAACTATTGCGACAGCCACAGAAAGATGTTGAAGAGTAGGTTCACCAATTCCTGTAGAAGTATATTCGACTGCTGTAGGTAATAGAACAGCAATTACTGCCAAATTCATGGAAGAAGCATTTAGACGCGCAGCAGTCGGTTGAAATTCCTGCTCTTTATAACGCAAGCCTCCCAAAAGCATAGCAAAACCCATAACTAACAACAAATTACTAATAATTGAACCAGTAATTGTTGCTTTAACTACGTCAACTAATCCCTCTTTAAGAGCGATAAAAGCCAGAATTAATTCAGTAGCATTACCAAAAGTAGCATTAAGTAGTCCTCCTAAATTAGGTCCAACTACAACAGCGATTTCTTCTGTTGCTGTACCCATATAGGCAGCTAAGGGAATTATTGCTAAACCAGCCGTAATAAAAACAATTGTTCCATCCCAGTGTAGAAAGTGACCAGCTAGGGATACGGGTACAAACAGCAATAAAATTAAAAAAATAGTGTTTTTGTTGAGCATTCAGAAGTTCCAAGTCTTTTACCTATTCGTAACTGTAATAGCACGTTTAGGTAAGATTTTGCTCTCTTGCTCTAGTTGTAATTATTGGATAATACGTAAAAATTACTAAAATTTCAAGAGGCTTTTACCAAAGTGTAGAATTGTGAGGGGTCGTCCCTGGCGTTGAACGCCAGGGCTTGTGAACCCCGTCAGAACCTTTAAATAACAAAACCCTCTCGATCAAGAGAGGGCTAAACTTCAACTGGATTTAGTTGCTAGGTAATTAGATTGATTTAATCTAAAATTTCTTTAGCTTTAGCAACAACGTTATCAACAGTAAAGCCATATTTTTCAAAGACAATATTAGCTGGAGCAGAAGCACCAAAGGTATCAACTCCAATAACTCCGCCTTCATCGCCGACATAGCGACACCAGCCCATTGTACAGCCAGCTTCAACAGCTAAACGTTTCTTAACCGCTTTTGGTAGTACAGATTCTTTGTATTCTGCACCTTGAGCTTCAAAGCGTTCCCAACTTGGTAGAGAAACTACCCGAACTTTTGTACCTTCGCTAGTTAATTTTTTCGCTGCTTTGACGCAGAGTTCAACTTCACTACCAGTACCAATCAAGATAATGTCTGGAGTACCATCGCTATCACTAAGGATATAACCACCTTTAGCAGCAGCTTCAATTGAAGAACCAGCTAGATTAGGCAGTCCTTGACGAGAAAGAGCCAGTAAAGTTGGGCCGTGAGTATTTTCAACTGCTACCTTGTAAGCTGCGGAAGTTTCATTACCATCAGCAGGACGATAAACAGTGAGGTTAGGAATAGCACGTAAGGAAGCAACGTGTTCAACAGGTTGGTGGGTAGGGCCATCTTCACCCAAACCAATTGAATCATGAGTCATGACCCAAATCACTCTGATTTCTGATAGAGCAGAGAGACGGATTGAGTTACGCATATAGTCGGTAAACACCAAAAAAGTAGCACCGTAGGGAATTAAACCGGGAGTATGCCGACCAATCCCATTACAAATTGCGCCCATCGCGTGTTCCCTTACCCCAAAACGAAGGTTACGGTTTTCGTAAGCACCCTTCTGGAAACTACCAGAAACCTCTAAATAAGTTAAGTTAGAGTGGGTCAAGTCAGCCGAACCACCAATTAATTCTGGTAAGACAGGAGCAAGAGCATTGAGAGTAATTTCTGAATGTTTCCTAGTCGCAAGAGCTTTATCTGCGGGAGTGTAGCTAGGTAGAACTTTTTCCCAACCTTCTGGTAAGGTACCACTAATAATTCTTTCAAATTCAGCAGCTTCTTGGGGATATTTAGTTTTGTACTGAGCTAAAGTTTCTTGCCATTCTGCCTCATAGCTAGCACCGCGTTCTATTGCTTTACGGCAGTGAGCTAAAGCATCGTCAGGAACTACAAAAGGTTCGTGAGACCAACCCAAGTTTTCACGGGTGGCTTTTACTTCATCTCCACCAAGAGCAGCGCCATGAACGCCAGCAGTATTAGCTTTATTGGGGGAACCATAACCAATTGTGGTGGTAACCTTGATCATCGAAGGTTTATCGGTGACTGCTTTAGCTTGTTCAATTGCTTTGGCAATTCCGTCTAGATCGTTATTGCCGTCTTCGACATGAAGTACGTGCCAACCGTAGGCTTCAAATCGCTTACTGACATCTTCGGTAAAAGAAACGTCTGTAGAACCATCGATGGAAATGTGGTTGTCATCGTAGAGAGCAATCAGTTTTCCTAAACCTAAGTGTCCAGCTAAAGAACAAGCTTCACCTGAGATACCTTCCATGTTACAGCCATCACCGAGAATGACGTAAGTGTAGTGGTCTACTAACTTGCAATCTTCTTTATTATATTTAGCAGCAAGGTGAGCTTCAGCGATCGCTAAACCAACAGCGTTAGCAATACCTTGTCCCAAAGGTCCAGTAGTTACTTCAACTCCTTCAGTAATGTGATTTTCTGGGTGTCCTGGTGCTTTAGAACCCCACTGACGGAAATTTTTAATTTCGTCGAGGGTAACTACATCACTGCCAGTTAAATACAGCAGTGCATAAAGCAACATACAACCATGACCGGCAGAAAGGACAAAGCGATCGCGATTAAACCACTTAGGGTTTTTCGGATTATGCTTCATAAAGCGGTCCCAAAGAACAAAAGCCATTGGAGCAGCTCCCATGGGCAGTCCTGGATGACCGGATTTAGCTTTTTCAACCGCGTCTATAGCTAAAAAGCGAATAGAATTGATGCAAAGTTCTTCGAGTGACTGGGTGGCAACTACCATAATCGATCTTGATGTTAACTACGACAATATTTGCAATTATTTGAAACCTGATGGCTGGGGGTTGCCCCAAGGCTATGTTCCATCATCCCATTGATCAGGATCGCTGGGCAAGTTTAATAAAACTTAAACAGGAAAAATTCCAGTGTGGAATTATCTCCAATTGAGAGTTCAATTATATTTTTTGAAAGCTAAGGTAACATTATGACCACCAAATCCAAAAGAGTTGGATAAAGCTACCTCAACTGTTTGAGCGCGACTGGCATTTGCTACATAATCTAAATCGCATTCTGGGTCAGGATTTTCTAGGTTAATAGTCGGGGGTAATCGATCATTAGCGATCGCCATAATGGTTGCTACTGCTTCAATTCCTCCTGAACCACCCAATAAATGACCAGTCATGGATTTAGTAGAACTAACAGCGATCTGATAGGCGCGTTCTCCTAAAGCCTTTTTGATTGCTTTGGTTTCAGTTACATCATTAGCTAGAGTGCTAGTTCCATGCGCGTTAATGTAACTGACCTGTGCGGGGGTCAAATTGGCATCTTTGAGGGCTAGTTCAATTGCTTTAGTTGCTCCTTGCCCATCAGGAACAGGAGAAGTCATGTGATAAGCATCACAAGTCATGCCATAACCAACTATTTCAGCATAAATTTTTGCACCGCGAGCCTTAGCGTGTTCCAATTCTTCAAGCAGCAGAATGCCAGCACCTTCGCCCATCACAAAGCCATCGCGATCGCGATCAAAAGGACGACTAGCATGGAGAGGGTCATCATTACGAGTCGATAAGGCTTTAGCCGACGAAAAACCAGCTACAGAGAAAGGAGTAATTGCTGCCTCTGCACCACCACAGATCATGGCTGTTGCATAACCTCTTTGTACCAGACGAAAAGCATCCCCAATCGCATGAGAACCTGCTGCACAAGCTGTCACGGTACAAGAATTAGGTCCTTTAGCACCTGTATGGATTGCGGTCAAACCCGCAGCCATATTAGCGATCATCATCGGAACAGTAAAAGGACTAACTTTCCTGGGACCTTTAGTAAGCAAAGCTTCATTTTGAGTTTCCATGACTTTGATGCCCCCTACTCCTGTCCCAATTAAGACTCCTACCTGATCGGCATTAAGATCGTTAATGACAAATTGAGCATCTGCGATCGCTTCTAAGCTAGCCACTACAGCAAATTGAGCAAAGCGATCCATCCGCTTGGCTTCTTTTTTGTCTAGGTAGGTATAGGGGTCAAAATCTTTTACTTCACCAGCAATCCGGCAAGGGTGTTGAGAAGCATCGAACAAGGTAATTGAACTAATACCATTGCGTCCACCGAGCAAACCTTCCCAATATGCTTGTAAATTATTGCCAATGGGGGTAATTGCCCCTAAGCCAGTTACCACAACCCGTTTCATTTGCCAATTTGTCATTATCCTAGAAATTAAAGGGATTTATCCCCAGAATGCAGTTATTGCTGATTATATAATTTGACTAAAGTCAAAAAAATTTAGTTTATGCCGTTGCTTCCATTGCGGAACTGATATGATCTACAGCTTTACCTACAGTATCAATTTGTTCTGCAACTTCATCGGGAATTTCAATATCAAATTCTTCTTCTAATGCCATTACTAGTTCTACTGTATCTAAAGAATCTGCGCCTAGATCGTTGGCAAAACTAGCATCTTCAGTTACTTGTTCCTCTTCTACTTCTAACTGTTCGATAACAATTTTTTTTACTCTGTCGAAAATTTCCTGATTCATTGATTTTTTCCCGCTAAATAACCCATCCTGAATTATAGGCAGAAAACGGGGCGGGTGTTACCGTTTCCTAATAAAACACTCTGTTAAATTGTTAGCCAAGGAACTTCCTCTAAAAATGACGAAGTCGATTCTGAGTTAGTCAGTATTTTTCATCTTATCTGAAAGAGTGACAAATAAGTTGAATGGTTTTGCCTTAATTTGATGAAGTTTAAAAAGACTTCCTTTGCTTGTTGCTGCAATAACTTTGATGGAAAGTTCCCACTAAGTTCTAAAAATATTAAACTAGCTTAACAGTAAGACTTTTTAGACAAAGTGTGTCCTCAATCGACGCTGGGCTAAAAATTTTATTAGTATTTATTTTTAGACGAAAAATCAATGAATCTCATTAATAATTTATTGTTTTCCTTAAAAAAATCTCAATCAAAAACTTCTGCGGACTCTAGTGGACTTCTTGCACTTAAAACTAACCGTCGCAGTGTTGAGATTAAATCAGCAGAAGAAATTGAAAAAATGCGTTCTTCCGCCAAAATTGTTGCAACAGTTTTACATGAAATATCTCAGTTTGTACAACCAGGTATGAGTACGGCTGATTTAGATGCTTATGCGGAACAACGAATTCGGGAAATGGGTGCTACTCCTAGTTTCAAAGGTTATTATGGGTTTCCCGCATCGATTTGTGCTTGTTTAAATCACGAAGTAGTACATGGTATTCCAAGCCCGAAAAAAATTATTTGTTCAGGAGATATTTTAAAAGTAGATACTGGTGCTTATTATCAAGGTTTTCATGGAGATTCTTGTCTGACAATTGGAGTTGGTAAGATTTCTCAAGCAGCAGCTAAATTGATTCAAGTCGCTGAGAAGTCTTTATATAAAGGCATCGAACAAGTTAAAGAAGGTAATACTTTATTAGATATTGCTGGTGCAATTGAAGATTATGTTAAGGCTAATCATTATAGTGTTGTAGAAGAATACACAGGACATGGTGTGGGAAGAAATCTTCATGAGTTGCCTTCCGTATTTAATTTTCGTACCAACCAAATGCCTAATGTTAAATTGAAAGCAGGAATGACTTTGGCGATTGAACCAATTCTAAATGCAGGTTCTAAATATACTAAAACCTTACGCGATCGCTGGACTGTAGTAACCGTAGATAATTCTTTGTCAGCACAGTTTGAACATACAGTCTTAGTTACTAAAACTGGCTATGAAATTTTAACGGATCGTTCTAAGCTTTAATTAAATTTAGTTTAAAGGTTAAAATCTCAAACTTTTTTTACCTTCTTGATCTAGTCAAGGGAGGAGTTTTTAATTTTAAAAGTTAAACTACTTGTTTTTATTAATGGCAAGGTCAGGGAGTTTATTGGTCAAATATTTTAACTCTTGAAGTTTGGCTTGATAAAGTAATAGTTTTAAGGAGTAAAATTTTAGAATTTTAATTTAATCATCTTTATTTTTCAAATCTAATCAGCTAAAAGTATTTGAAAATTTATTAGATAAACTGCCGATAATAGTTTAATTAAAATTGAGTTTATTAAAAAAAAAGGGCTTTCAATAATTATTGAATTGCTATCTTTAACAAGACGTAATAATAAAAATAAGATTGATTTTATTTTAAAACTCAAGATTTTTTGATTTTTTTTGTAAGTTAAATAATTCTTAAACTCAAGTTAGGCAGAAAAATTTTCCTGGTAGGATAATCAACAAAAAGTTAACACTTATGAATCATTCAGACAAAATATCAGTAGGGATTGTAGGAGCTTCTGGCTATGGTGGAGTTCAATTAGTAAAATTATTGCTAGAACATCCTGAAGTCGAAATTACTTATTTAGGAGGAGATAGTAGTGCAGGAAAACAATATACTTCTCTCTATCCTCATTTAACTAATCGAGTCGATCTTAATGTAGAGGCTATTGATTTAGAAGTAATCGCTTCTCGTTGTCAAGTAGTCTTTTTAGGTTTGCCCAATGGTTTAGCTTGTAAAATGACACCCACCCTAATTGAAAAGGGTTGTAAAGTATTAGATTTATCAGCAGATTATCGTTTTAGCAATCTAAATACTTACACGGCTTGGTATAAAACAGAACGACAAGACAACGCGATCGCAGCTAAGGCAGTTTACGGTTTACCAGAATTATATCGCGATAAAATTAAACAATCTCAATTGATTGGTTGTCCTGGTTGTTATCCTACTGCGAGTTTACTAGCTCTTTCTCCTTTACTCAAGCAAGGTTTAATTGCACCTGAAACAGCCATTATTGATGCTAAATCAGGAACTTCTGGTGGTGGTCGTCAAGGAAAAATTAATTTGTTGTTAGCGGAAGCAGATAGTTCTTTAGGAGCTTACGGCGTAGCTAATCATCGTCATACTCCCGAAATCGAACAAATTTGCAGTGAATTAGCCAGACAAGAAGTAAGAGTTCAGTTTACGCCTCATTTAATTCCAATGCCACGAGGAATTTTATCTACTGTGTATGCAACTTTACGAGATCCTGGATTAGTTCGAGAAGACTTGATTACAATTTTTTCTGCCTTTTATCGTTCATCACCATTTGTAAATATTTTACCCAGTGGAGTTTATCCTCAAACTAAATGGGCTTGTGGAACAAATGTTTGTTACATCGGAATAGAGGTAGATCCGCGTACTTCACGTGTTATTGTCATGTCTGCGATTGATAATTTGATTAAAGGACAAGCGGGTCAAGCCGTCCAGTGTTTAAATTTGATGATGAGTTGGGAAGAAACTACTGGTTTACCTCAATTAGGTTTTTATCCTTAAAATATTTTAAATTGCGTTTTTGGCTAGTGGACTCACACTTTAATTTGAAGTACAACCAATGTTCACAGCCTTAACCAAAATGAACACAGTTTATTTTTGGTTCGTCATCAATAAACTAATTAGATAGGTTAGGTCGCAGAAAAACGCATCTAGAGGAATTTCTTTCCAGAGCTTGTATCGCTCGGTCAAAGTCCTTGGTAAATAGTTATTTGTCCTCATATTAGTCTTGCAGTAAAGTTTCAACGTGTGGCAATTTGGTTTCATTCTGTTTTGATTAGATAAGTAAAAATAATAAAATGAAAAACATACGAGCGAGCAGTGTAGCTATAGCTACCTAGAAGATCGCGTTAATATTTTCATAATGTAGTTAGCAAAACAGGATTTTTTATTATGGAGCCAGATTCATTACTAACAGAGGTCATTTTGACCCATCCTCGTAAATCTCTCGGAAAAATCAATCTCGACTGGACACCACAACCAGGAAACTATTTAGAATTGAAAGGTAAAACCTACGCTGTTTTAGAACGCCACCACCATTATCACTATAAAATTGGTGGTTATTCTTTGCAAAAAATTTCCCTTCATGTCCAAGAATCGCGAAAACCAACTGAAAAAAGTTTAATCGAAGGACGTTGGGTAGTTGGCGATGCTAATTGTTGTTTTAATGCGAGATCTGAAATATTACGTTGTGCAGTCAATCCCGAAGGTCCTTGTCAAGGCTGCCGCTATTATGAAACGTAGCAGTATTTAATTAACCATTATCAATCCTATCTCCTACTGACAGGCGCATTCCATTGACAAAGTCCCATCCCGACTGTGGACGTTTCCCTGCAACTTGTACTTCTTTTAGTAGTAATAATCCTCGTCCAGTTTGCACTACTGCTCCAAAATTTTTGATAATACTAACGATCTCTCCTGGATGTCCTGTCAGCGATGATAAATCGGTTAATTTCTGCTCTAGAGTTTTAAATTCTGCTGGTAGTTGAGCAAAATAAGCTATTTCGAGAGGAACTGTTGCCATAATTTTTAGGGGTTTGTTACCTAAAGCAGCTACACAATTAGGAAAAAAACCTCTAACTTGATTATGAATTTCTATGGCATTACGAGACCAATCGATCACATAATCAGATTTGTCAATTAAACGAGCATAAGTAGCTTGAGAATCATCTTGAGGAATTGGTTGAAGATCTGGCAGTTTGAGTAAAGTTTCAATTAATAAATCTGCACCTTGACTAGCTAAACTAGCAGCTACTTGATGAGCATTATTTAATAAACCAATTGGAGTATAAGCCTTGAGGAGCATATCTCCTGTATCCATACCCTCATTCATTAACATGGTAGTAATACCAGTTTCTTGGTCGCCATTGTAAATACTCCACTGAATGGGCGCAGCACCGCGATATTTGGGTAAAATCGAACCATGAACATTAATACAGCCTAATTTGGGCATCTGAAGAATTTCGGTAGATAAAATTTGTCCATAGGCAACGACGACAAAAACATCAGCCTGAGATTGACTCAATTTACTTAGAGTTTCTCGGTCTTTTTTCACTCTTTTCGATTGCCAGACTGGGATATGATGCTCTAGAGCAACTTTTTTTACTGGCGAAGGCATCATTTGATTACCTCTACCTCTTCTTTTATCAGGTTGAGTAACGATCGCAATAACCTCAAAATTTGGGTGTTCAATTAATTTTTCAAGAGTAGGTACGGCAAATTGAGGAGTACCAAAAAATACTATCTTCATCTTATAAATTAATGATTGATTGAAAAGTTGATTATATAGCGATTTTGTTCAAAACAAAGACAAAAAACAAGTAGACATAATTCATGAATTATAACTGCACTGCATAAAAATATCACTTGCCCAAAAAACACAACCAACCGATAAATTGATCTACGTTTATCAGGGTTTATCTGTGGACAATTCCAATCCAAATAATTTACCGAAGCAATCTAATAAATAACTTTTATTTAAATTGACATGAATAATCAAGCTTATCCTAATTCTTATGCTCTACAAAATATAATTTTTGATCGCATTACTGCTTCGCCTCAACAAAAAATAACTTTTGCTGAATTTATGGATGTAGTTTTATATCATCCCCAGTATGGTTATTATAGTTCTGGAGTTGTAGAAATCGGGTCTAAAGGAGATTTTTTTACTGCTTCCTCTTTGGGTAAAGATTTTGGTGAATTGCTAGCCATTCAATTTGTGGAAATGTGGAAAAAAATAGGTTATCCTGCTTCTTTTTTTTTAGTAGAAGTAGGCGCAGGTAATGGAAATTTAGCTCTGGATATTCTAAGTTATTTGCAAAATAATGAGCAAGATTTCTTTCAAGCTCTAGAATATATTATTATCGAAGAATCTCCAGCCTTAAAAAAACAACAACAAGAATTACTTCAAGAATTTAAGTTGAAAATTAAATGGCGATCGCTTAAGAATATTCCCGATCATTCTTTAGTTGGTTGTGTATTTTCTAATGAATTAATTGATGCCTTTCCTGTTCATCAAGTAATTATTAATCAAGGTAAATTACAAGAGGTTTATTTAACTAATTTAGAAAATCAAATTACTGAAGTGTATGGAGAATTATCTACACCTAAATTATTAGAATATTTTCACTTAGTTAAGCTCAATTTTCCTAGTCAAGATTATCCTAAAGGTTATCGTACTGAAGTTAATTTAGCTGCTTTGGATTGGTTGCAAACAGTAGCCAATAAATTACAACAAGGCTATTTATTAACAATCGATTACGGCTATCCTGCTCATAAATATTATCATCCCCAAAGAGAGCAAGGCACATTGCAATGTTACTATCAACATCGCCGACACAATAATCCTTATCTTAATCTTGGTTATCAAGATCTTACTACCCACGTTGATTTTACTGCTCTAGAACTTGAAGGTAACAAATTAGGATTAACCAAAATTGGTTTTACTCAACAAGGAATGTTTTTAATGGCTTTAGGATTAGGCGATCGCTTATCAAATCTTGCTAATGGTAACTATAGCGCATTGGAAGTTATTCAGTGTCGAGATGCACTGCATCAACTCATCAATCCTAGCGGTTTAGGTGGTTTTGGCGTATTATTACAAGCAAAAGGACTGAAAACAGAGCAACATCTTTTAAGAGGATTTACCATTCCTCCTCTAACTTAATTGAAAAAATTTTGCTCGGCTCAATATCGAAATACCCTCGAATTAGTGAGAATTTATTGGACTGATAAGTATAACTGATCCCGTAATATTTAGAGATCATAAATAAAATACTTTATCAAAGTATGAAAAATATCTTAAGATTGACAAGTAAGAAAGTTAAATTTCTTAAAAACTAACTAACTAAAAAAAAGATAATAGATTAGGAGGACATCTATGGCGCTCGTCCCTATGAGGCTGCTCTTAGATCACGCGGCTGAGAACAATTATGGTATTCCTGCATTTAACGTTAACAATTTAGAACAAATTTTGTCGATTATGCAGGCTGCCGATGAAACAGACAGTCCTGTAATTTTACAGGCTTCTCGAGGCGCACGCAGCTACGCAGGTGAATACTTCCTCCGTCACTTGATTTTAGCAGCAGTAGAAACCTATCCTCATATTCCTATTGCTATGCACCAAGATCATGGTAACAGTCCTGCTACTTGTTACTCTGCTATGCGTCATGGTTTTACCAGCGTAATGATGGATGGTTCTTTAGAAGCAGATGCTAAAACTCCTGCTAGCTTTGATTACAACGTTAATGTTACTGCTGAAGTAGTAAAAGTAGCTCACTCTATCGGTGTTAGTGTTGAAGGAGAACTAGGTTGTTTAGGTTCTCTAGAAACTGGTCAAGGGGAAGCAGAAGATGGTCACGGCTTTGAAGGTACACTCAGCAAAGACCAACTTTTAACAGATCCTGACGAAGCTGTAGAATTCGTAGAACGTACTCAAGTAGACGCTCTTGCAGTTGCAATTGGTACTAGCCACGGTGCTTACAAGTTTACTCGTAAACCTACTGGTGAAATTTTAGCAATCAGCCGTATTGAAGAAATTCACAGCCGTTTACCCAATACTCACTTAGTGATGCACGGTTCTTCTTCCGTACCTCAAGAGTGGTTAGATATGATTAACGAGTACGGCGGTAAAATCCCTGAAACCTATGGTGTACCAGTTGAAGAAATTCAAAAAGGTATTAAGAGTGGTGTTCGCAAAGTTAATATTGACACCGACAACCGTTTAGCTATCACTGCTGCAATTCGTGAAGCTGCTGCTAAAGACCCTTCCAACTTTGACCCTCGTCACTTCATGAAACCTTCGATGAAGTACATGAAGCAAGTTTGTGCTGACCGTTATCAGCAATTCTGGACTGCTGGTAATGCTAGCAAAATCAAACAAATGACTTTGGATGATTATGCAGCTAAATATGCTAAAGGTGAACTAGCTGCTGGTGTTAAGAAAACCGTTGCTGTTTAATTGTAATTCACCAACTAAATAAATCATTCTTAAAAATTGATTAGTTGCTGGGTAGTTGTCATAGCTACCCAATTTTTTTGGGTTAATTAAAGTAGTAATTTTTCAATTTCAGCTTGGTCTTGTTTGAGTTGATTGATGATATCTTTGTAACTGTTAATCTTTTGTTTTACTTCATTCAATTGTTCGTCAGCTTTTGACGCGATCGCATCTAATTCAATTTGATATTGTTGGCTAGCTTCTTCTAAAGTTGTAATCAAAATTTGCCCAGCGCGATCGCATAAAAGTCGAACTAAAGATTGATATTTACCATCAACTATTCTTTTTAATTCCTTGGTTTGTTGTTTAATCCGAATTGTTTTGGCATTTTGAGCAGTAAATAAATTGATCAATTGAAAAACTATAATTATAAAGCCAAATAATTTACTAGTAACTAGAAAAATTATTAAACCGATTATTAGAGCTACAGTAAGTCGGAACCAAGTACTTTGACTGTAATGATAATCCAGCAGAGTTTTACTAGTTTCTTCTAATATTGATATAGCAATAAAATCATTTATTTCAAAAGAAGGTTTACTTAACAATTGGCAATTAGTTATTTTTGGAGTGAGAGAGTTGATCGATTTTAATTCTGGTTCTGTTTGTTTTAAAAATTGATATAAATTACTTTCATTATTAAGAGAATTAAGTTTGTCCCATTCTTGCTCAAACCAGTGACTGAGAACTTGTTGACAGAGACTGATTATATAAGTAGAAAGTTTTTGAGAATATTGTTTTTCTTTGATTATTAAATATAAATAGGTTTTGTTATTTTCTTTACTTTCTAATATTTCAGATTTTTCAATTGCTTGTTGAACTTGATACATTAAACTATCGTAGATAAAAGGATTAAGTAAATTTAGTTTGTACTGATTAATATTTTGTTTTAAAACTTTAAATATTTGCTGTTGTTCCTTGTTGAGTTTTTGAATGGTTTGATTAAGCCTTTGCTTAAAATTTTCAGAATTTTCTCCTTGTAAAAAATTCGCTTTTTGAGAATTAATTTTTTGCCAATAGCTTTTTTTCTCTTGTTTAAAATACTGAAATAAATCAATTTTTAGTGCCTGAAAAGCATGATCGATATAATGGTCAAGTTCGATTTCGACTAATTTATCAATCAACTGATAGTATGGATTTAATTCTTCAGTCAATTTCAAATCATAATTAGCATTTAGTCTAATCAAAAACTGATTAATTGCTTGTTTATGATTATTTTTGAGACATTTTTTTACATAATCGAGATTAGTTTGATTTATGAAATTATCGTTAATTAAACTGTAGTCAAGTATTAGTAAGGCTTGTTTAATTTGTCTTAAATCGGCTTGTTCAATTAATTGTTTTTCTAAACTAGAAATTGGTAATTGAGAATTATAAATCAAACATAGTAAATCGCAACGCTCAAAAATTTGCTCAATCTCTTGGTTTAAATCAACAATCTCAAAATTCAAATAATCAACTAAACTATATCTTTTAAGATTAAAATTTTTAATTTTTTCTGAGAAATCAATTGAATAACTAGCTAATTTAATTGTGATTTTTTTGTGATTACACTGCTCAAGTATCTCGGTTACTCTTATTATTAATTGTTGATAATCGGGATAATACTTTAATTGGCTATTAAGATAACTTGCAATGGTTTTGAGCTTTTCAATTAATTTATTTAAGCTTGGAGTCATTGTAAATATTTTCGATAAAATAAAAGCAATTTATAAAATTTTAATAATAAAAAAAAATAATTTCTATCTAAAACACCGTTCGTTAAATTAAATCAAGTTAATCTTGTTACTTTTAACTTAGAGTAGTTGGGACAATTCGCGAATTGTCCCTAACCACAGTTCGCGGAGCCAAAATTTTTGTGTCTTTTTCTCTTTTTAAATTTGTATTGTTTAAGAAAAAACTACTTTTGATTCAAACTAAATTTTTGAAAACTTAAAATTTTACTTGCATTCATGGAAATAAAGATTAAAATTGCTAACTACCAGCGTTATTGGAACAGATGATTTCATTGTTAATCTCCCTGAATTATTTAGCGGTTGCACAACCAGTAGTTGAAACCCAGACTCAACTTACACCCATTCTCCACAAAGTACCTAAAACCTACCAGGGGAAGATTAACAATCAAGATCGTAATCGAACTGTAATAACTCAGTTAAATCACAATCAGTTTCAGGGAAGGAACAGACTCAGGTTTTCCCCTAATTGTCAAAAAGAGTTTTGTTTGCCTACTAGTTATTTAATAACTCAAGAACGCAACGGCGAAATCAGAGAATTTACTATTCCTGACAATAACCCTAATTCTACTGAACCAACTACACCGACTCCTGTAGAACAAGTTGATGTCATTGAAGTCATTGCCGATCGCCAAGAGTATAATAATCAACAACAAGTAGTTACGGCTGAAGGTAAGGTGGTGATGAACTTTGCTCAAGCTGTTCTTACTGCGGATCGCCTCCAAGTTAATTTAGCAGATCGGATTGCTGTAGCTCAAGGAAATGTTGTTCTGACAAGAGGACAACAAGTATTGCGAGGAGAAAAATTTGAATATTATTTAGTTCAAGATCGAGGGGTAGTTATTAATGCCCAAGGAGAAGTAGATCAAGCTACTCTCAACCGCGATTTATCTGCCAGACTCCCAGAAAGTAGGATCGTTCCTCAAACTACCTTAAGCGATCGCCTGACCATCACTCAACCTTTAACTGATGTCAGTGCAGCAGAATCGATTGGCATTTCTGTAGGAAGTAACAGAGACTATCGCATCATTAGTGGTAATAACGAGCAAACGAGTGGAGGAGAAATTAATCGACTGCGATTTGAAGCAGCCAAAATGGAGTTTCAAAACAATGACTTTACTGCAACCGATTTTCGTCTCACCAACGATCCTTTTTCGCCTCCAGAGTTGGAATTAAGAGCCAAAACTGCTAATTTTACCCAAACTGCGCCTCAAGTTAGCGTTTTGACTACCGAAAAATCTCGGATAGTCATTGATGATAGTTTTACTGTCCCTTTATTAACCAATCGGTTTGTTATAGATAGTCGTCCCCGTCAACCAGGAATTGTCAACTTTGGATTTGACGGTGAAGAAAGGGGAGGTTTATATCTCGAACGTAGTTTTAAACTAATTGAGACAGAAAAAACCAATTGGGAGATTACTCCACAATATTTCCTACAAAAAGCTCTCTTTCCCACTGCTTTTGATTTTAGTGATGAAGATGACGGAGGAATTTTTAATCCTTCAAGCTTAGGACTACAAACTCAGTTTACCAACACCTTTTCTCCCCGTACCAGTTTACAAGCTAGACTCAGTCTTAACAGTTTAGATCCCGATGATGTGGAAGATGAATTAAGAACTAGAGTAGCTCTTAACCAACAATTAGGTAATTTAGCTAATCCTCATACCTTCAGCTTACAGTATAATTTTCGCGATCGCCTTTTTAATGGCTCTCTTGGTTTCCAAACTGTTTACAGTAGTATTGGCGGAATTATCACCTCACCCAATATTGCTTTAGGAAAAACAGGTATTAATCTTATTTATCAAGGATCGATTCAGAATATTAATGCCGATACAGATCGAGAAGATTTACTCGAACCCAATCGAGATAACGATCGCATCAATCTCACTCGTTATCAAACCGCAGCCTCTCTTAATAAAGGGTTTCTCTTATGGCAAGGGAAAGCTTTAGCACCAACTCCAAACCAAGGTTTACGTTTCACTCCTATTCCGGTAGTTCCTTTTCTCCAACTCAACACAGGAATTTCTGGAGTCAGTAGTTTTTATAGCAACGGTGACAATCAGCCATCTTTACAAGCTAACATCGGCATCGAGGGACAACTCGGTCATTTTTCCCGTTCCTACTTGGACTATACAGGATTTAGTCTGACCTATTCTCAAGGAATTCGTGGCGATCGCTCTCCGTTTTTGTTCGACCGCTATGTTGACGAAAAAACTTTGTCTTTAGGAATTACCCAGCAAATATACGGCCCAATTCGAGTAGGAGTCCAGACTTCTTTGAATCTTGACGATAATGAAGAAATCAGCACTGACTATGTTTTAGAGTACAGTCGCCGTACCCACAACATCACTCTTCGTTACAATCCTGTTTTAGAAATTGGTTCAATTAATTTTCGCATCAATGGTTTTAATTGGCGTGGTGATACTAGACCTTTTGTTAGTCCAGTAATTCAGGGAGTCAGTCAGTAATCAGTTACCAGTTACTTATTACTTGACCTCATCTTTAATAATAAGTATTCAAACGAACTTGATCTAAAACCTAGTACCTAAAACTTAATCTTTGTGCTTGTAAAGACTGCTACTTCAGTTGGACTTGATTGTGTTTACAATATGTCAAATCAAATCCAATTTGGAAAATTTTAAAAATATTCAAAATTCATTCCGCTCCAAAAGATGAAATTTAGAGGTTTAGCAACTAACCTGAAAATAGCAATTATTATCTAAATATATAAAAAAAGTTTCAAAATCATAACTAATTTATAAATTTTACTTATAAAATTTGCCATTTAAGACTCAAGACATTTTATGAACACAGCCCAAACTAATCAATTTCAACCTCATGTAGTTATTGTCGGTGGCGGATTTGGTGGTCTTTATGCAGCCAAAGCTTTAGGCAAAGCTCCTGTCAAAGTTACTTTAATCGATAAACGCAACTTTCACCTATTTCAACCCTTACTTTATCAAGTAGCAACGGGTAGCTTATCCCCTGCGGATATTGCTTCTCCTCTTAGAGTTGTATTAGGTAAACATAAAAATACCCACGTTTTATTAGACCGAGTTGTAGACCTCGATCCCCAAGCGCAAAAAGTTTATCTCCAAGATCATCCGGAACTCGATTACGATATTCTAATTGTTGCTACAGGAGTATCTCATCATTATTTTGGTAACGAGCATTGGCAAGTTACTGCCCCTGGATTAAAGACTGTGGAAGATGCTTTAGAAATTCGCCGACGTATCTTTTTAGCTTTTGAAGCAGCAGAAAAAGAAACCGATCCCGAAAAACGACAAGCTTTTTTGACTTTTGCCATTGTCGGAGGAGGTCCAACAGGAGTGGAATTAGCTGGCGCGATCGCAGAAATTGCTCATGGTTCTCTCAAA
This sequence comes from Stanieria sp. NIES-3757, assembly GCA_002355455.1. Classification (NCBI taxonomy): domain Bacteria; kingdom Bacillati; phylum Cyanobacteriota; class Cyanophyceae; order Pleurocapsales; family Dermocarpellaceae; genus Stanieria; species Stanieria sp. NIES-3757. The sequence continues at coordinate 4,915,809 of AP017375.1, read as the reverse complement.
AATGAATTCCGCAATATTGATACTAGTGAAACTCGTATTCTTTTATTAGAAGGAATGGATAGGGTTTTACCGCCTTATCCTCCTGAATTATCAGCTAAAGCGCAGTCTTCTTTAGAAAAACTAGGTGTTACAGTCAAAACCAAGGCTTTAGTCACTGAAATTGCCGAAGACATCATTACAGTTAAATATGGCGACCATAGCGAACAAATTCGTTCTAATACCGTTTTATGGGCTGCTGGTGTCAAAGCTTCCAGAATGGGCAAAGCTTTAGCAGGGCGAACTGGGGCAGAACTAGACCGTGTTGGGAGAGTAGTGGTTGAACCAGATTTAACGATCGCAGGATATCCTAATATTTTTGTGATTGGCGATTTAGCTAATTTTCCTCATCAAGGAGACAAACCCTTACCAGGAGTAGCACCAGTCGCAATTCAAGAAGGAGAATACGTTGCTAAACTAATTCGCAAACGGCTCAAAAATCAAACTATGCCTCCGTTTAGATATTTTGATGTGGGAAATTTAGCGGTTATCGGGCAAAATACTGCTGTAGTCAATCTCGGTTTTATTAAACTTTCGGGACTGTTAGCGTGGTTGATTTGGGTATTTGCCCATATTTATTATTTGATTGAGTTTGATAATAAATTAGTAGTTATGGTGCAATGGGGTTGGAACTATTTTACTAGAGGACGTGGAGCGCGCTTAATTACCGATCAAAAAATTACTCCTGATGGCAAACAGGTAGAAACTGAAGCTACTCAATATGAACTCTTAAAAAATTAAACAGTATTGTAATATCGATTGAAATTGAATCAAAAATCAAGAGCGATGAGCTTCTATGTAGGCTCGTAGTAAGCTGTTAATCTGCGTTTGATAACCTTTTCCTTAAGATTTAAACCACTCTAATACAATCTCTTTGATGAAGAATATATAACTACTGCTTTTGTCGGTGCAGCACCCGATCCTCTAGCTGCTTATGGCGATCGCTGTACCTTTGGGGTTCAAGTCCAAACTGATTTTTAAACTCGATCATGTTAAATTTTGATTTTTTCAAAGCTGGTGGGCAATTAGAACTGCTTTATCGTCGTTTACCAGCAGTAGAATTAGAATTATTGAGATTGGTTTATACTTTTCTGATAGATTGAGTCAGCCTAATATCTTATCCCGTTTCTCAAAAGCAACAATAGACTGAATCAAAAGTCAAAAGCAAAAAATAGCACTGCATTCAAAAGTTAATTTTAATAATTAATAATTTGCTCATCTATCTAGCTATTTTTGAGAATTGGAATAAATTCAAGCGATGTTCACCTCACGAACTAAACAATATGCCCGATTTCCATATCAATTACGTTCCCACTTTCACGCTTTTACAAAAAGAGACGGTAGCTGCAATGGAAGAACGTCTCTTGCAAGCATCTAGTCGTATTCCAATTGGCGTTTTGATTCCTGCTCTTTTTAGTGATTTAGCCAGTTCGGCAATGGCACATATCATTGAAGAGTTAGCGCAAATGCAATTTATTCAAAGAGTTTACATCAGTTTGGATCGAGCAAATGCAGAAGAATTTCATCGAGCTAAAGAAATTGTCACTCTTTTAGGAGATAAAGGACGCTTACTCTGGAATGACAAACCTGAAGTACAACAGGTAATTCAACAAATTGATGAACTACTACCTTTAGGTCCTCGTGGTAAAGGTCGAGCGGTTTGGACTGCTTTGGGATATATTCTTGCTAAGGAAGAAGTTGCTGTTCTGGCTTTTCACGATGCAGATATCCTAACCTATGATCGCAATTTTATGGTACGTCTGCTCTATTCAGTCGTACATTTACGCTATCAATTTGCCAAAGGATTTTATGCTCGTTATGGCGATCGCTTGTATGGTCGAGTAGTGCGTCTATTTTATTTTCCTTTTGTGCGTTCTTTACGAAAAATTTTGGGCAATTTAGATTTTCTGGAATACATGGCAGATTTTCGTTATCCTTTAGCAGGAGAATTTGCTATGTTTACTAGTATTGCCAGAGAAATGCAATTTCCTTCTGACTGGGGGATTGAAGTAGGAATACTTTCAGAAGTTTATCGTCTGATTCGAGTACCTAGACTTTGTCAAGTAGAGTTAACTAATCGCTACGATCATAAACATCAGGAAATAGGTAGTGGTTCTCAACTGGGACTCCAAAAAATGGTTGGTGATATTGCTCGGACTTTTTTCGCTCAAATTTCTTCTCAAGGAATAATACTCAGTCGGGAATTTTTCCGCACTCTCAAATTGACTTATTTGACTCATGCCCGTAGCGTAGTTGGAGTATATGAAGCCTTTGCAGAAATGCATGACTTAAATGGCTACGACTTACATCGTGAATTAACTGCGGTAGAAACATTTGCCCATGCTCTTGATACGGCTTTTGACGATTTTCATCAATATCCTTTTGGAGCTCCTTTAATTCCTGATTGGCGACGCATTGAAGTAGCGATCGAGGGTATCATGCAAGAATTAACTACAGCTTTAGATAACTCTGTACCATAATAGTCAATCTTTTTCTTTAATTTCTGTGATTGATTCTGAAACAACAATTAATTTAACAGTACAACAAACAAGCGATCGCTTGGATCGATGGTTATCTAGTCAGCTTGCGGACTTATCTCGTTCTCGTCTCCAAAAACTGATTGAAGAAGGAAATGTTCAATTAAATGGTCAAGTTTGTACTAGTAAAAAAATCAAATTAACCCCAGGAGACTGCTTAGAAATTACTATTCCGAGTCCAGAACCTCTCAACTTACAAGCAGAGGACATTCCCCTAGACATTCTTTATGAAGATGAAGATTTAATTATTATCAATAAACCTGCCGATTTAGTCGTTCATCCTGCACCTGGACACGAAACAGGAACTCTCGTTCATGCCTTGCTCTCTCACTGCGATAATTTAGCTGGTATTGGTGGCGTACAACGACCAGGAATAGTACATCGACTTGATAAAGATACTACTGGTGCAATTGTAATAGCTAAAAATGATTATGCTCATCAACATTTACAAGCTCAAATCAAAGCCAAAACTGCTAGAAGAGAATATTGGGGCGTAGTTTATGGTTGTTATTCTGACCCAGAAGGCAAGATAGATCTGCCCGTTGGTCGTCATCCCGTTGACCGTAAAAAAATGGCTGTAGTTCCCTCAGAAAAAGGCGGTAGAGAAGCGGTTACCCACTGGAAAATCTTAGAAAGACTTGGTAACTATACCTTAATGGAATTTCTTTTAGAAACAGGACGCACCCATCAAATTCGAGTTCATTGCAGCCATACTGGTCATCCTATTGTTGGCGATTCGCTTTATAGTTCTGGTCGTTCTCTGAAAGTAAATTTATCTGGTCAAGCTTTACACGCCAGAAAACTAATTCTTCAACATCCCGTCTCGGAAAAAATAATTGAAGCGATCGCTCCTCTACCGAATCAGTTTACCAAGTTATTAAGAGTATTACGCCAAAGAATCTCAGAAAAATAAAAAATATATACGTTGACTTTTAATTACAATAGGTACTGAATCTTAATTAAGTCTAAAGTGGCAGCAAAACATCGTCATCAACTCCCCAAGAAATGGTCAGAAGAATGGGGAGAAATAGTTAGCGGAGCTTCTGGTGGTTTTTTATTTGGAATACCTCTGCTTTGTACTATGGAAGTATGGTTTATTGGTTCTTATGCCGAACCTCCTATACTGTTGGGAATTATAGCCATTACTTTTTTTATAGTTTTTTTAATCAATCGAGTTGAGGGTTTTCGTTCTCAGCAAGACGACAAAGATCCTATCTCTAAAGCAATCGCAGAAAGTATAGAAACCCTCTCAATTGGTTTTGTCTGCGCTACTTTGATTATGATCGTACTTCAAGAAATTAACCTGCAAACACCTTTGGATGAAGCATTAGGCAAAGTAGTCTTTGAAGCAATGCCTTTTTCTTTTGGTGTCGCCTTATCTCGTTCGATTCTGGATGGCGATCGCTATACAAATTCAAATTCCAACCAACCCCAATCTCTCGGAAAAGGTAAAAAAAGAATTATTTGGGCTGATACTGTAGCAGATTTAAGCGGAACTATTTTAGGCGCGATGTTTGTCGCTTTTAGTATTGCTCCAACAGATGAAGTTGCTATGTTGGCTGCGCCTGCTACTCCTCCTTGGCTTTTGTTAATTATATTTTCTTCATTACTAATTACCTACGGTATTGTTTTTGCATCAGGTTTTACCAATCAAAACAAACGTCGTCAACAACAAGGAATCTTCCAACGTCCTGAAAGCGAAACTTTGGTATATTACCTAGTATCGCTCTTTGTTTCAGCCCTAATGTTATGGTTTTTCCAAAGATTGGCTTTTGACGATCCTTGGTCTTTATGGATGCGTTATTCTATTATTCTTAGTTTACCCGCTAGTATTGGTGGAGCAGCAGGACGTTTAGCAGTATGAGCGAACAAGATCGAGGCGATTATTCACAAAATCAGAATACTTCAATTTCAAAAACCAGATCTTTAGCAGAAAAAGTTAGTTTTAGCATTGCTTTAGCAATATTTGGTTTTATAATCTCTTTAATCATCTATACTTGGGTTACTGGAGACAGTAATCCACCCGTCGTGACAGTAAAAGTTGGTGGAGAAATTCGTCAGGTAGAGAATCAATTTTATGTTCCTTTTGCTGTGACTAATCAAGGGGGAAGAACGGCTGAATTTGTAGAAGTAAATGCTGAATTGAAAGTTTCTGACCAAATCAGCGAAACTGGGATGCAACAAATTGATTATTTGTCCAGTGGAGAAGAACAAACAGGAGAATTTATTTTTAGCTACGATCCAAATCGTGGCAAACTGAATCTTAGAGTAGCTAGTTATAAATCTCCCTAAAACTAAAAGATTAAGCAAGCTCAATACATCCCTTGTAATCCTAAAAAAATAAACCCACTTTTAAGCTGGGTACGTTCTAGTGCCAATGTTTCTGTCGAGACTAGCTTCTTAGCAAAAGCAAAAACTTTTAAGCCCTCTTTTTTCATAGATTTTGCTTCTAGTTTAATTAATTTAGAGTTGAGAGGTATTATTTCACCACTGCAATCGAGCATTTTTTGAGTGCGAGACAAAACAGCATTTACTGAACCTTTAAGATAGATAGTTTTGCCATCAAAATCTCGATGCAAAGTTGCCATGTATTGAAACTTTGAGTCAAAGGGAAGAAGATCTAGTTTAGGTTTTAACTGTCTCAAATGAGACTGATGTAATTTAGCTTTGCTTCCCGCAGCAATTGAAGCTCCCTCGCTAGGATCTCCAAACACAATCCATTGCCCTTCTTTTTTTTCTAAATAAGAGTTATTGCATAAAATACCTGCTATCAAACATTCTCGTAGAGCGATTTTTGAGTATAATTTTGAGGCATTTAACAACCAACATTTTGATTCTTGAACTGAAACTTCAAAAATTTTTCCTTCTGGATTGTAATCTGATCCATTAACTTGATAATTTCGACATCCTGCATAAATGGATTGAACAATTAAATTCTTATGATCTGGCTGATAGTTCATAAATTGTCAAATCTTAATCAGATTAAATTCAAGTAGCAATAAAAAATAAAAATTTTTATTGCTAAGGATCGATGCAAATATTTATAAGATAAAAATCATAATCAACTGTAAAGAGATTAAAAATTTATCAACTGTATCTCAAGGCAAAACTGTTTATTTTGATTAACCAGCTAAAATTACCTTAAATTTAATAAGTGCTTGAATCCTATTGATTACTATGAAAAAAATCGATCAAAAATAGCTCTTTTTGGTTGCTGCGAGACAAATTCTTGATGGATTAATATTATTAAAATTGAGTAGTTAATGAAGTTTTTTTCTCACTTGGAGTGAGAAAGAAGATGTTGAATAACAACAAAAACTTTTGCTCAATATAAATAGATAAACTTCAAGCTCAATCAAAATTCAAAAATTGTAGAGACTGAATTGACGAGCGAGCGACTTAAATTTATGGTGGACACTGACCAGGAATTCTGGGTGTTTGACTATATTTCCAACTTAAACTTTTCAGCCAATTTGATAAGATTAAGATTTTGTTACTACTAAGGTAGCAATTCAACTTTAATTTACAGAATGATTGCCATCGGCTTTTCACAAAAAATTCCACGATTTTACAACTGGTAAGAGGTTACCAACTTTAATAATAAGTTATTGCAATCAAAATAGCATAACAAAAAAAAATTTATCATAAATCAAGGCGGTTAGTAAACTGTCCCCAACCCATTACGGCTTGATTGAGTAGTAATTAATCTTGGATCAAGGGAAAGATGATCGTAAAAGTTGTGCCGATGTTAATTTCACTAACAAAATTGATTTGACCACCATATAAATCAACGCATTGTTTAACAATTGTTAAACCCAAACCTGTCCCTCTAAGATTATCTACATTGCTACCACGATAAAATTGTTTATACAAGCGATCGCGATCGGCTAAAGGAATTCCAATTCCTCGATCTTCAATGATAAATTTAATTTGATGGCTTTCTTCTATCAGTTGAAAACAAACAAAACTATTTTCAGGAGAATATTTAAGGGCATTTTCTAAGAGATTTTTTAAGATTTGCCTTAAAATTTTTTCATTCCATTTGCCTTCAATCAATTTTTGATTACAACTAAACTTAATGTAATGTTCTGGTTTAGTTTTTGTATTTAATTCTTCTGTAATTTTGGTGCAAAAATCCACTAAATCAAATACGGCATGGGAGTATTTCCCTTGCTCTAAATCTTTTAATTCAACAAAAAGAATCTGGTCAAATAAAAATTTAATTTCTCTGACTGCTTCTTGAAGTCGAAAAAAAATTTGTTCTCGTTGATGTTTTTTGAGTTGATTATAAGAATGTTGAAGAAGATCTGCTGATGAAAATATTTTAGTCAAAGGAGTAAGAAATTCGTGTTCAATAGTACGAATAATATGACTCTTAAAATTACTAATTTCTTTTTCTTTAATCAGTGATTGTCGTAATTCTTCTTTTACCTGAAGTAATTGGGAATTTGTTTGTTGTAGTTCTAAAGTCCGCTCCCTAACTTTAGTTTCTAGACTTTGGTTTAGTGTGGCTAAAATTTCTGTTTGGTCAACAATTTGCTGCCGTAGTCTAGTTAAATTTAACTGATTTTCCACTCGAGCAATTACTTCTAATAATTGAAAGGGTTTTGAAATATAATCTACTCCTCCTACCTGAAAAGCTTTGACCTTATCAATAGCTTCATCTAAAGCACTCAAAAAAATTACTGGAATTTCACGAGTAAGAGGATTTGCTTTTAGCTGCCAACAAACTTTATAACCATCAAGATCTGGAAGCCGAATATCAAGCAAAATCAGATCTGGTATAAGAGCTTGAGCTTGTTCGATTGCTTGTTTACCATCAAGAACACTATGTATTTTATATCCTTCTTGAGTTAAAAAAGTACATAAAAGAAATAAATTATCTGGATAGTCATCAACTACTAAAATCTCTCCTTTTGAATCTTTGGTTAATTTATCATCCATGTTTTCATGCTTTTAGTTAATTTAATTGCTTTCAATTAATTGCTTAGTCATAAAAATTTTTTATCTGATTCTTAAAGTATCAGAAATTTTATCGAAAACAATCTATCGGATGAGTTATTACAACAAAAAGAACTCAAAAAAAATCCCTCTCTAGATGTTAAGAAAATTAACATTATTTGGAGTTAAGTTATTAAGATAATGAGCCTAAAATTACTCGATTACGACCTAGTTGTTTAGCTTGATAAAGTGCTTGATCGGCAATGGCTAAAAATTGTTCTTTACTATGTTTTGAACTAGCGACAATTCCAGCTACTCCAAGACTTAGAGACACGCGATCGCTTGTAGCAGAGAGAGGATGGTAAAGGTTAAGTTTATGAACTTTGTGGCGGATTTTTTCTGCTAATTGTAAAGCACTTGCTGCCGGTGTCTGAGGTAGAAGCACAACAAATTCTTCGCCTCCATAACGCGCAACTAAATCCATAGGACGTTGTACTACTTCAGATATAGCTTGAGCTACCTGTTTTAAACAGAGATCTCCTGCTTGATGACCAAAATAATCGTTATAGTTCTTAAAAAAATCTACATCACACAAAATTAAAGACAAAGAAGATTTTTCTCGATTAGATTGTCGCCATTCTCTTTCAAACATTTCATCAAAATAATAGCGATTGGCAACTTTAGTTAAACCATCTACGGTAGCTAAAATTTTGAGTTGTTGATTGAGTTTTAATAATTCACCTTCAATTTTCTGACGATGGCGAATTTCATTTTCTAAATCAGTATTTTTAGCAGTTAATTCGACTTGGAGACGACGAATTGCTAATTGATTTTTGATTCTTACGGAAACTTCTTCCATTTGAAAGGGTTTAGTAATATAGTCATTACCACCACAATTAAAAGCTTTGACTTTATCTAAAGCGTAATGAGAAGCACTAACAAAAATAATGGGAATATCTTTGGTATCTGAGTCAGCTTTAAGCTGTTGACAAACTTCATAACCACTCATTTCAGGCATATTAATATCTAGTAAAATTAAGTCTGGTAGCGTTGCTTTGACAACTCGCAGAGCTAATTTCCCACTAATAACTTCTCTAACCTGATATCCTTCCATAGTTAGCATTGTTGAGAGCAATAGTAAATTGTCTGGTTGATCGTCAACTACCAAAATCTCTCCTTGGATGAGTTTTGATTCCGCCTTCATCGATAGTTTAGTTATTGGTTAGTAGTTTTCAATTAAGTAAGTTAATTATCTTTATATATAATGAGCTACATTTTTCAGACGTTAGGTTAGTCGATGCGCTAGACACACCTAATCTATTCGAGTTATTCAAAATTAAACTAAAACTTTTTTGGGAAGAATGGCTGTGAACTTTGTTTGTTTGTCCTTTTTATTGTAAATTGCTTGAGCAATTCGCGTTTGTTTTTAAGCGATCATTATTTAGTTTAATCTATTTCCACGTCTGTAAAGTATTGTTGCGAAATTGACTTTTAGACCAAAAACTGTAACAATAGATACTGAAATAAAAAACGTTCATCTTTCTTGATTCAGTTGAGAAAGACGGAAGTAAGGAAAATTTCCTGAAGGAACGCGCCTTCACACTTCAAAAAAATCGGAGGCGAAAGCATGAAACTTACTTATCGTGGTGTTAGTTACGAATACAATCCCCCAGTAATAGAAACAGTTGAAGCAAAAGTTGCAGGCAAATATCGCGGACTAGATTGGCGGTTTCATAATTTGAAAAAACCACCAGTTTTACAACCCCCAGCTAATCTTACTTATCGTGGCGTAACCTATACAAATCGTCCCGTAGTAACAGCTAAACCAGCATCTACAGATGTTTCAGTAAAAACACAAGCTCGCTGGTTAATGCTCAACAAAACTAAAGCAGTCAAAAACAGAGCTGCATCAATGTTAAATCGTACTGCTCATCAAGTAGGTTTAGTGTAAGATTGTTTGATTGTTCTTTCAGTTTGAGTAAGTAATTTAGTCAAACAACAATCCATAGTTTAGTTTCAGAATTTAGCCTGGCTACTAAAAAAAAATAGCTGGGTTTTTTAATAAATAAATATCTATTTACAGATGGCAAGCATAAATTAGATTTGCTAGACCTATTAAATAATGTCGGATCAAAAATAACAATTCATTTGAAATTTATTATTGCAACAAGTTAGAGGAGATAAAATAATGAAATCCATATTTATTGAAACCAGTCTATCTTGCTTTGGTTTTTTGTTACTAGTAATTTTGCTGGTTTGAGAATTTCAAAAGAATACGAACTAGAACACATTAACATTTAAATGTTGAAACGAACCCGATATTACTTCAGACAAAGAGCCAGGCAAAGTTAACTCTCAAAATCTTTTTGCCTACAATTCCCAATTTAACTAAATCAATACTATTCTCGTGTAATCCAATCAAGTAATCCTAAAGAATTCATCCCACCAAGAAAATGTGCGCCCATAATATTAACATTTGCCAAGATTAAAAATAAATCCATCGATCTGACAATTTTTTCAGGTTGGTAGACAGCCACTCCTTGAGGTTGAGCGATCGCTTTTGCTAAAACTGCTACTACTGTTACTTCTGTGGCAATAAAACCTAAAAACAAGCCTAACATACTAACTAATAAACCAATCCGAAGAACATGAATAATCTCTTTTCGTTTAGGATGTAAGTGAGGATTTTCGGCTTGTAAACTTCGAGCTAAACGAGTACAATTCCAAGCCCAATATATTCTAAATCCTAAAACAAGAAGAGCAGCAACCGAAAAAATTAGCACAATTGCGATCGCAGGATTATTGGATTGCTCGCTAAAGCTACGACTAAAAAAGACTAATAGTAAAGTAATGCCCGAAGCAAAACCTAATAATAAATGTACCCAGTAGCTGACTTGACCTAAAAAGCCAAAGGTACTCGCAAATTTTTGTTTGGGTGGTAGTTGCGACTGAGAAGTTAGTCGATCTTGCATTATTTTTTCTCTAATTTTGCCAAGCTAAAATTTCGATCCCAACCTAGCAAAGATCGAGAAATTATCTCCTCTGTCAATAGTCACAAAAATTGAAAATAACTATTTAAACAGAATTAATTACACAAAAAATAGTTCAAAATTCAAAGTTCAAAACAAAATAGCTAACTATAATAAAGTAAAAGGTTCGAGACTATAATTGTGCCATTTGTGTTGATAGCGTTCCGCTATATAAGGACGAACTACAAATTTTGGTAATCCATCGCGATCGCCACTTACATCAATGCGTAAAAAAGAATAGGGTCTTTTTTTGTGAGAACCATGTCCATTACGACCAATATATTGGAGTGATTTAGCAATAGGAAAAGTTTGACCTTGGTTATTTGTTTCAAGTAAAATTGCACCTTCACTTCTTTGACGACGCAGACTATGACCGCTACCACCGCAAATAAGCCAATTAATCTTAGAATCAGCGTATCCTGTATTTTCTGTATAAAGATGTTCGAGACAGTGTGCGTGACCAGAGAGAACTAAATCGACGACAGGACGATCTTGAGCAAGTTCTTGAATAGCTTTGGCTACTTCATCAAAAACCTGGCGTAAATAATCTCTTATTGCTAAAGTTTGTCCTTGATTCCATTTAGTTGCTTCAGTAACGTAGGGAGGATGATGAAAATAAATAACTCTACCTCGGACTGTTTCTGTATGCCAAGACTCAATCAATTGAGTTTTTAGCCAATTTAATTGCTCAAAATCAACAGTAATTGGTTGTTGTTTTAATCTTTTTTCAATATCACGTTGCTCTTCTGAAATTTGGTCTATTTTGCTTTGATAATCATCAAGTACCTCTGCCTGTTCTGGTTGATTAGGATCGAGTTGGCTGGATTTATCCCAGATTTGTTGTTTTCGTTGTTCTAACTGTTGATAACGAGAATTGAGTTGACGACGAGCTTCATCTCCCTGTTTAGTATCGGGTAATGGAGATGGTTCGTTAAATGTATTAGAATCGAGCGCAAAAAAATCAATATTCCTGTAACGGAAAGTATAATAACGATTTGGCAACCGAGTAAACTTTCCTGGTTGATAGTGCAAACAACGATTTTGATTGACTGAGGCGGTGTAATGTTGGTTTAAATGCTGTCTTAAGTTGACTTCTCCTTTAACTGTTAATAAGTAATCCAAAAAAGCTTCAGCATAAGCTTGTCCTTGAAACGAACCGTGCCAACCCACATCAAAATCAATTTTGTTGGGAACTAAATGACGCAAAAACCAGCTAGCTTGCGATAAGACCCCGTAAACTACTGGTAAATCGTAATAATCATGATTACCAAGTACAGGTAAAAAAGGTAAGTTAAAAACTAAGCAGTCATGAGAGAGTTGTTTAGGTGAGTCACCACCTACTAAATATTCTTTATAAGGTTTGATGAAATTCTTGTAGTAATATTCCTTTGAGCCTACTTGATAAACTACATCACCTGTATGAAGGATGAAGTTAGTTTTATCGCGATGTTCGAGCATCAATTTAGCAATTTGTCTTTGAGGATTGTGACCATAATGTTCGCCACAACCACTATCTCCAATGACTAAAAAAGAAAATTCGGGATTGTCAGCAGCACCATCTTCAATCACTAACCGAGTTTGATCGATACCAAGCTGTTTAATTATTGGTTCTTGCCATCGCACCCTTTGCTTCATTTTGTTAATTTTAACTGCGATCGATGGCTCGGAAACAAATTTCATAGATAGAGCTTAATTTATTGATAAGTAAAAATTGTCCACAAGAACTTTATATACTGCTACGCGAAAATTAGAAGTATGATTCAGTTATTGTTTGGTTTGTCTTAACTCTCTTTTTTTGATGATAACTTTTAAATCGTAAAGAAAGTTAATTGCAAGCTCGCTCTATCTTAGGAAAGAAATTTATAGAGCAATCCTTGCTGAATCGCTCTACGAATTTTAAGTAACTACAAAACTGCTAGGAAGCAATTGCCAATTATTCTTCTTCTATAACCTGACGAATACGTTGTTCTAAACGATCTAAATCTAGATTACCCTGATCGCGACTAATGCGACGTACAGTATTATTAACGTGACCGAGATCGGCAAGTAAATCTTGGAGAATTTCTTGTTGTTGACGAGATTGAGTAATTTCTTTTGGTTCTTGAACAATATCGCGAACAATAGTTTCTTCGGAACGAGATGCTACAATTGGATTACTTTCTCCTTCTAAATAAACTAAAGTACGTTTTCCTGGCCCTCTATCTTCTTCAATTGGTACTAAAGCAGTAACGCGATCGGAACGCACATATTTACCGAATCCTAAATGCACTAACACAGATGATTGAATCTTCATGTTGAGATAAAGCTATGAAAACAATAAAGCTTTAAAAATTTTTGTTGCTTATTTATATTATAAATTGATTCATTTAATTTTGATTAGGGTTTTACCTATTTTCTGGGTGAAATTTCCTCCCTTGAAATTTAAAATTTATCGGTTTAATTTTAACTAAAATATAGGGAAAAATTAGCTTAAAATTTTTAAGTTATCTATCAATATTAAAACAATAAAAGTATTAATATTCATAAATCATCCTTATGACATATTTTTGCTAAGTAATTTTTTTCTACATTGACTGTAAGCCGACAAAATAACTGTTGGTAATATGAGCAAAAAAATGCTTTAGAGCGACGGTGGATGTAAGGAGTAAACCTTGCTAGATTCGACTAAGTTTGTAGTTGCTCTAATGGCATTCAGCAACAAGCATTTAGCCTCATTTTCTTAACCGTGGTTAATTACCACTAATAAATCGATAGGTTTGTTGTTCATTTTTTAACAAAAATCAAGCAAAATAAGAGAGAATTATTTATGACTATTTCCGCAGATCAAATTCCCGCACAATCACAAGAAAGAAAACCAGGATTAGAATCTGAGATGCAACCTCAGCCTCAGTATGACCGCGATGATTATCAAGGTAGCGGAAAACTACGGGATAAAGTAGCTTTAATTACTGGTGGTGATAGTGGTATCGGACGTTCTGTAGCTGTACTCTATGCTAAAGAAGGTGCTGATGTAGCGATTGTTTATTTAGATGAGCATGAAGATGCAGAAAAAACTAAATCTTTAGTAGAAGCACAAGGAAGAAAATGTTTGTTAATTCCTGGTGATATTAGCGGTGAAAAGTTTTGTCGTGAAGCAGTAGAAAAAACAGTTAAAGAGTTAGGTAAACTTGATATTTTAGTTAACAATGCTGCTGAACAATACCTGGAAGATGCTGAAACTTTAGAAGATATAGATTCGGCGCGTTTGGGAAGTATCTTTAGTACCAATATTTTTTCCATGTTTTATTTCGCTAAAGCTGCTATTCCTCATCTTAAAGAAGGTAGTTCAATTATCAACACTACTTCAATTAACGCCTACAAAGGTAATGCTGCATTATTAAGCTACTCTACTACTAAAGGCGCAATTTTAGCTTTTACTCGTTCCTTGTCTCAATCTCTTTTGAAAAAAGGTATTCGTGTTAATGGTGTTGCTCCCGGCCCAATTTGGACACCTTTTATTCCTGATGCTTTTGATGCCGAAAAAGTTAAAGGTTTCGGTAAGCAAGTACCAATGCAACGCCCTGGACAAACTGTAGAAGTTGCTACTAGTTTTGTTTTTCTAGCTTCAGATGATTCTTCTTACTTTGCTGGACAGGTATTACATCCTAACGGCGGTGTAGTTGTGGGTGGATAAAAATCAAGCAATATATCCTGTAAAGGCGATTGACGGGGCGTACAAGCCCCGTCCCTATATTAAATCCAATCTTCTTCGTCATCATCAAATTGTTCTTTGGCTTGATTTGATTGTCCAGGAGGAGGTGTAATTAGGGGAGGATAATTTTGGTCTTCTTCATCAAATTCTTCGTCAAATTCATCATTAAATTCTTGATTCAATTCCTCAACTAATGATGTATTAGTTACTTTGGGTAATAGTTCTGATGGTTTTTTTCCTTCAATTTCTGTGACAACGATTTCATCAATCTGACTCAAAAAAATATTACCTTTGGCATCACATAAAGTGACCATTAACGGATGTTCTGGTTCTTCTTTAGTAAAGAGATCGTTGAGAAAACGAGAGGGTATAGACGCTTTGCTTGTTCCCCCATTGATGCCTAAAAGAAGGTATTCGTTTCCTGTTCTTTTATGTTTGACAATGATTGTCATAAAAAATTTCCTTGTTTAGTAAGATAGATTACACTTAGTTTTTTGTTAATTCTTACTTTTTACTTTTTATTTTTTACTTGCTACTTTAATAACTGGTAACTGTACAGACATAACATGTTACGTCTCTACTGGTAATTATTCTTGAACTTGTGCAGAATGACTCCGAGGATCGTCTTTGCTATTTTTCGCTGCTGAGATAGAACGATCTACTTGAGAAACTTGACCAGTAGAATGAGCATAAGGAAGAGGATTTTGAGCAACTAAGGCATCTAAATTAGCTTCTAAAATTGGACGTGGTTGTTCGCCAATAGCTTCTGCGATCGCATCTCCTGTTTGATTCATAAAAACGAAATGAGGAATGCCATCAACTTGATAACGTAGTATTTCAGGTAACCATTTGGTATTGTCAACATTGAGCATGACAAAATTGACCCTATCTTGATATTTTTGTTTAACTGCTGCTAAATCTTCAGCCATTGCCTGACAACTATTACACCAATCAGCATAAAATTCAGTCAGAGTTGGTTTACCATTACCTAGAGCTACTTCTAAAGCAGTTGATTTTTGTGCTTGAGTTTCTAAGGAGTTTGCACTAGTTTGAGTTTGTGAACTAAAAAAGAGACTAATACTTAAAGCGATCGCTGTAATAGCAAGTACAATATTTCTGAGACGACTATTATTATTAGTAGGAGATTCGGAAGGATTGGGATTCATTAGCGAATTATTGACATAAGTAACAAATCTAATTGTAACGATCTTGGTAATCTACTTCGGAGCAATTACCCTTGAGCGAGAAAGCTAATAGTTTTCTATCATAGAGAAAAGATCCATCCTTTGCAGACCATTGAAAAAGCGAGTCACCTTAACTTTTCTAAGAAATACAGTTCACATGCCAGTCACCTACCGACTAGCAAAAGATTTTAATGTAGCTGCTAATATTATCCGCGCTCAAGTAGCACCAAATCAAATCGGTACTTTGGTAGTAGAACTTTTAGGAGATATTGATGAAATAGAAGCAGCAGTAGAATGGATGCGATCGCAAGGAATTGAAGTTTCTTCTGCTAGTGGAGAGATTGTGATTGACTTTGATAGTTGCGTTCATTGTGGTTTATGTACTGGTGTCTGTCCAACTCAAGCCTTAACTCTCGAACCCGAAACTTTTAAACTCAAATTTTGGCGATCGCGTTGTGTCGTCTGCGAACAGTGTATTCCTACTTGTCCTGTTGCTGCTATTTCTACTAATTTATAATTTTGTTGTCGATTGCCAAATTATTTGTCACTCAAATTTCTTTACTTTATTACTCACCTATTTGAGACTTTTTTGGTTGGTCAAGGTGACATCTCAGTATTAATTTCATTTACTTAAATAATTTTACCTTTGTGCTTTGTAAAGTTATCAAACGTTAACTTGCTTCAAAAAAAGTTTTTTTTGTATTATTAGTTACAGAAAAATATTTAATTATTAGTTTAAGCATAAGCATTTTACCGATCATTAACTACAAATCAATCTTTGTAGTTGTGATTGAAGTGAGTTGAGAGTAAATTTTTGTCTAACCAATCTGCTTAGAATCAATCAAATTACTTTTCAGATTGAAAGAGCTTATTACTCAAGTTCTTATTTAAGCGATCGCGCTAAAGCTCTTTAATTGACTAATTTTGCTCAATAACCAGATGCAAGATGTGATAGACCAAAGCTTGTTTTTTATTCATCATTTCAGCTATGGCAAAACTTGTTGTTCAACCAAAAAATTCTCACCCTCAATGGTGTTTTGTTCCCCTAAATCGACGTAATGATGGGAATCGTCAACTTTACCCTCTCAATACTTGGGTGCGATTGTTAGAGTTACCCAATTCTTGGTGTGACGATGAAGCCTTACTTTTGTGTCAGCATTCCGATTCAGAATGGGTAGCTTGGATTCCCAATTATGGAGAAATGATCCTTCACCATAGTCAATTTTGTTTTGAGCCTCAACAAAGCTTAAGCTAGCTGAATTCCACCGCTAGAAAGTTTAGTAACCCAAAAATTTAACTCTGGGTCAGTTATTTTTGCTCTTACTTGCTGTTTCACCTGCTGGGCTTGTCGTTCTGATTCACAGAGGGCAAACACAGTAGGCCCTGAACCTGACATCATAGTTCCTAAAACACCCAATTCAGCAAAAGAGCTTCTTAATTGCTCTACTTGAGGATAGTTGGGTAAAACAACTTTTTCTAGGTCATTGTACAGAAGTTTACCTATTTCTGAACCATTTTGGTGAGAAATTGCTTTAAATAAGGGACTAGAATGAACTTCTGCCCGACGGGATTTGATTTCCTCTGGATCGGAAATGTAAGATTTACCGTAATGCTGGCGATAGGTTTGATAAGCCCAAGGAGTAGAAACACTCAAATTTTTATATTTAGCTAGTACAACCCATAAGTTGTTGATGTTTTTAATCGAGTCTAGTTTTTCTCCTCGACCAGTTGCGATCGCAGTTCCTCCACAAAGACAAAAGGGAATATCTGAACCTAATTGCGCTGCTAAGTCTTGTAATTCTGGCTGAGTTAAACCTAATTGCCACATCAGATTAAGTCCTACTAAAATGGCTGCTGCATTCGTAGAACCCCCAGCTAAACCTGCTGCGACAGGAATATTTTTTTCAATCGTTAGCTCTACACCACCATAATTGGCATAAACATCGGGAAAAGTATCGCAGATTAGTTTAACAGCCCGATAAGCTAAATTAGATTGGTCTGTAGGGACTTGAGGATGATTACAATGAAGACGAATATCTTCAGTATTACTAGGTTTGATGTGAATCTTGTCGGCTAGTTCAATACTTTGCAGAATCATAACTAGCTCATGAAATCCATCAGGGCGATCGCCAATTATTTCTAGATAAAGATTGATTTTAGCAGGTGCAATTAAATTATAAGAATGCATAGTTGCTGTTTAAGAGGAAAAGTAAACCCAGAAAGATTATTTTACAACCGAGCTTAGTCTTATTTTATTTAGAGTTAAGCATTGCAACTAAATAGTTTTAGATGGAATGAGAACCAATCAGATTACTTAATTTGATCCAATCTTCAAGACTCAGATTTTCTGCCCGACTTTGAGAATTTAGGTTTAGTTGTTCTAATAATTGAGTCAGATTATCAGATGTAATGACGCTAGATAAGTTGTTGCGTAACATTTTACGGCGACTAGCAAAACCAAGTTTGATCAAACTGTCAAGTAAACGAGGATTGTCAGCAGGTTCGCTGATGGTTCTAGGATACAAACGAACTACGACTGAATCAACTTTTGGCGGTGGAGAAAAAGCTTTAGCAGGAATATGATAAATTAATTCGCAATTAGCTAAATACTGAACTCTAAGAGATAATGCCCCATAAGCTTTAGTTCCAGGAGAGGCAGTTAATCTTTCCCCTACTTCTTGTTGTACCAGTAACACGATTGATTGATAAGCTGTAGTTGCTGGCTGAGAAATTTTGCCTAAAAGTTTTTCAAGGATAGGACCAGTAATATTGTAAGGAATATTGGCAACTACTTTATTAGGCTGCTGAAATCGAGGAAACGGTTGGAGTAATTCAGTTAAATTGAGTTTCAGGAAATCCCCTTGGAGTAAAAGAAAATTATCTTGTTTGCCTAGGGTTTTAGCGAGTTTTTGACATAAATTGCGGTCAATTTCTACTGCAACGAGAGATTCTACTTCTGGTAAAAGACGACGAGTTAAAATACCAGTGCCAGGGCCAATTTCTAAAACACGATCGCTTGATGTTAATTGGGCTGCTGCTACAATCTGTTCTAGTGCTGTTTCACTGCGTAACCAGTGTTGACCAAAACGTTTATTGGGGCGAAATTTAGAGTGTGTTTGTGTTGATTGATTGATGGTCATTATAAAGATAAAAATTGTAGTCTTTTGTTTTAGATTGTAAGAATTAATAAGATTTAAAAGATAAGTTGTTACGCATTTAGTTTACTTGTTAAGAAAAGGCAGAAGGCAGGAGGCAGGAGGAAAAGACAAATGTGCAATTTAAATGAACAACAGCTTACTTCAGTTATTGTTAATTTTTGATATTGTTAATTTTTGATTAGGATAGACCTCACTAATTAAAATCTACTATCAATGCTTTTTGTTGATAGTTAATGGTTGTAGTTTGTGAACTATAAAAAATTTTTCCTAGTCCATCAACAGTATTTTACTTTAGTTTTCCCTTGATTTACTTTTTTTATTAAAAATTGAGTACATTTAATAAATGCCATAATTAATAATTTAAATTGTTTTTTTATGTTTAATCAACAATAATCTATTAATTAATAATGAAATTAGTTTAGTTAAAAAAATATTTTTAGTTAAATAAAAATATTTAAAATTAGGTCAACAATTAATGAAGTTGCTAATCATTTGTATTGGTAGATTTTTTATGGAATCAACATAGAACCCAATTGGATTGACAAAACTTCGGTTCAGTTAACGTTACCAAACTTTACCAAGGCTTTTGATGGTTTAAAAATCGTTCAAATTAGCGATCTTCATGTCAGTCGCTTCATGACAGAACAATGTCTTAAAAAAACAGTAGATTTAGTAGTTATTACAGGGGACTTTACTACTAAATATCGACCATTACAATCAGATTTATTAATTAGAAAATTTAAAAAAATCACTACTCAAACTATTACTCTAGCCGTGTTAGGCAATCAAAATCACTGACATCAACCCGCAGCAGAAATTAGAAAAACTTCGCTTTGGCTCGCGTCCAGAACTTACTTGATTTACTTTAAAAACTTTTTAAATAATCAAATTTAATAGATTCTTTCCACATTCCCTGCTTTGACCCAACCTTCTTGGTCGCTCCACGGTAAACGTACCCTTTGCCATTGTTGATCTTGTGATTCTTCAAGGATAATAATTTCAGCATTATGTTCCACACCGCCAACCCGTACAGCATTTAAATCTGGTTCTTCTCGTAAACTTAATCCTTGTTCCCAAGTCACACGGGCTTTATAGGCATTAGGAGGTAACTCTAGTTCTTCTTCTTTTTCTTCTGCTTTTGGTTTTTGTTTTTCTTCAGTAGGAGTTGCTTGAGGTTCAGAATTAGCTTGAGTAGTTTCGTCAGGAGAAGTAGCAGGTTGCTTTGCTTCGGTTTGAGTTTCGGATGGTGATTGTGCCTTTTCTTCAGAAAATACGGGTTTGGGGGGATCTACAGACATTTTGGAAACGTAATAAAAACCAAGCCCCACAGCCGTACCTGTAATCATGATAATTCCCAACATAAACCCTAAAATGAACTGAAAAATAACTGAAATTCGCCCAATCATCTTGAAATTCTTAATTAAGTTGACTTTGAATGCGATCGCTTAAACTGCTTTTACGGGATGCTAAACGAGCTTTTCCTGCTGCTGCCCAGTTTTGCAAGAATTCAATTTGTTCTTGGGCTGTTCTCGCTAGGGGAACAATTTGACTGGCAGCTTCGAGGATGTCTTCCGTGGTGAAGTCGCGATTTTGACTAAAGCCAAGATGCATTGCTTCAATCAGAGTTTGTTCGATCTCTGCTCCCGAAAAGTCTGGCGTTTCATATGCTAACCGCTTCAAGTCGTAATTGCCTAGATTGTGGGGACGTAACTTAACTAAATGTACTTTAAAAATTGCTTGTCTTTCTTCTTGATTGGGTAAACCAACAAAAAAGATTTCGTCAAATCTTCCTTTCCGTAACATTTCTGGGGGTAACGTCTGGATATTATTAGCTGTAGCTACGACAAAAACAGGAGATTTTTTTTCGGCGAGCCAAGTAATAAATGTCCCAAAGACACGGCTAGTAGTACCAGAGTCTCCTTTGGCATCAAAACCACCAAAAGCCTTATCAATCTCATCAATCCATAAAATACAGGGCGCAAGGGCTTCTGCTAAGTTGATCATTTGTCTGGTACGCGATTCTGACTCCCCTACTAACCCCCCAAATAATCGCCCCACATCCAAACGTAAGAGAGGTAAATGCCAGTGATGAGCGATCGCTTTTGCGGTCAGAGATTTTCCTGTGCCTTGAATGCCTACTAATAGTAAGCCTCTGGGATAGGGTAAGCCATAGGTTCTAGCTCGTTCACTAAAAGCACCACCTCGTCTGAGTAACCAATCTTTGAGATTATCTAAACCACCAATATCAGAAATTTGTTCTGTCGCAGGATAAAAATCGAGGATTTGGGTTTGACGAATTGACTGACGTTTTTCTTCGAGAATTAATTCTACATCTTCTGGGTCTAATTTACCGTGGGATGCGATCGCTCTGGTTAACACTCTTCTAATTCTTTCTAAAGATAAGCCTTGGGCAGCACGAACTAGTTCGTTAACTAATTTATCGGGTAAAGATTCGCCTGTCGCAGCAATTAGCCTTTGAATTTCGGTTTTAATTTCCTGAGTAGTTGGTAAGGGAAAATCTAATACAGTTAATACTTCGGTTAATTCCGTAGGGATTTCAATTTGAGTCGAGACAATCACAATATTTTTGGGTTGAGATTTTAAATCTCTTGCCAAATTCTTGAGTTTACGAGCGATCGAGACATCTTCTAGAAAACGGTGAAAATCTCTTAAAATAAAAATTCCGCCGAGTTTATCTGGTAATTTTTCAATAAATTCTAAAGCTTGTAAAGGATTGCGTTTTCCCATACTTGAATTGTTAGGATTTTCTTGATAGCCATCGACAAAATCCCAAATATAAACGCTACGGTTACCTAATTTTTCTGCAACTATAGCGATCGCTTTTTCTAATCGTTCTTCTTCCGTAGTGGGAATATAAATCAGAGGATAGCAAGCACGTAACAGAAGGGCAAACTCTTCACTAAAACTCATTCTTATTCTTAAATTAATTAATTATTGATTGGTTATATGTTTTATTTAACAGATTCTTGAGCTAACTCATAGAATAACATTCAGCTCCGTTTGAACAATGTTCTAAGGAACTAGTCTTGGGATTACAGACATAAGCAAATGTGGAGAGCCAATTGTCTGCGTTACAATTCTTAACGTATAACAATTTTCCTCGCTCAAATTTTATGAAAACTGCTTTGATTACTGGTGCTTCTTCTGGTATTGGTGAAACTTTTGCTCAAGAATTGGCAGCTAAAAATTATAATTTGGTTTTAGTTGCTCGTTCAGAAGATAAACTGCAACAATTAGCACAACAATTACAAGAACAACATCAAATTCAAGCAGAAGTGATTGTCCAAGACTTAACTATTGCCGAAGCTGGACAAAAAATATTTCATCAAATCGAACAACAAGGATTAACCATCGATCTATTAATTAATAATGCTGGCTTTGGTGATTACGGAGCTTTTAGCGATCGCCCTTTGAGCAAACAGATGGCAATGATCCAACTTAATATTACTGCCTTAGTTGAATTAACAGGTTTATTTTTACCAGTAATGAAACAACGGGGTTCTGGGGCGATTATCAATCTCTCTTCCATCGCTGGCTTTCAACCCCTACCTTATCTGTCAGTTTATGCAGCCAGCAAAGCTTTTGTCTTAAATTTCACCGAAGCCTTATGGGCAGAAAATCAAGATTCTGGAGTACGTTTTCTGGCGGTTTGTCCGGGCCCAACCGAATCACAGTTTTTTGAAGTTGCTGATTTTCCTGCTTCCTTTAGTAAAAATGGGAATAATATGACTCCTGCTGAAGAAGTAGTCAAACAAGCCCTCAATGCTTTAGAAAAGAATCAATCTACCTTAGTAACTGGTGGAATTGGTAATCAATTCATTGTTAATATTCCTCGTTTTTTGCCCAGAGATTGGCTAGTTAATACAGTAGAAAAGCAATTTCGCCCTTAAACTTCTTTCAATGTGATGAGCAGACTTAAACTAGAATTGATCGCTCACAATTTTGTATGATTGATTAGAAAAATTTCTAATTGATTAAATAAACCCGTAGATCAAACCTTGGTTAAGTACAAAGAGAGAGAACCATTTGCCAGTTTTGCCCTTTACCATTTCGCGAAATGGTCGCTAGTTAATCCATTATTTAGTACTTATTTTCGTGGCAAGATTTATGGCGGGGAAAAAGTACCCCAGTCAGGATCGTTAATCGTTGTCAGCAATCATGCTAGTGATTTCGATCCACCTATGATTTCCAATGCGGTACGTCGTCCCGTCGCGTTTATGGCGAAAGAAGAACTCTTTCAAGTACCTGTACTAAAACAGACTATTAAATTATACGGTGCTTATCCAGTTAAACGAGGCAAAAGCGATCGCTCTTCGCTTAAGGCTGCTATGTCAGCTTTAGAAAATGGTTGGATTGCAGGCATTTTTTTGGATGGTACTCGTACTCCTGATGCTAAGATTACCAATCCCAAATTAGGTGCAGCTTTAATTGCAGCCAAAACTCAAGTTCCCCTCATTCCAGTTAGTCTTTGGGGAACAGAAAAGATTTTCCAACCAGGTTCTTATCTTCCTCGCTCTGTACCAATTACAATTCGGATCGCAGATGTAATTTCTCCACCTCAATCTACTCAACGAGAAGAATTACAGGCAGTTACTGATCATTGTGCAGAAGTAATTAATCAAATGCACGCTTTGGGAAGATAAAATATGCAAAATAATCTTCGCTGTAGTTACTACCTTTTTCAATTAAAGAGAACAAAAAATCAGAAGGCTAAAAGCTTGTTTAGTTTTATTCTGGTCTACTAATGGTAAAAACTGCTTTAAATACTACTCGATCACGATCACAGGAATAGCATAAAAGTTAAATTAGACTAATTGTCATAAAAAAGATTACTTAAAAAAGTAAGGGAAATTTTATGACCAAATTATTCAAGAAAATTGCTATTTTTAGTTCTTTAAGTGCGATTTTGCTTTCTAATATTTCGATAGTTCAAGCTCAAACAGCCAATCAAGCCAATAATATTTATCAACAAGCCCAAAAAGATTTACCAGAAGATTTGTATGTCATCTATCGCATTGTTGACCGCCTTGCTAGGGCTAATGGAATTGATGATAATCCTTGGCGGATCGTGGTAGTAGACGAATATAACATCAACGCTTTTGCTACGGATGTCAATCTCTTAGCAATGTACACTGGTATTCTCGACCAATTAGCAGGGGATGCTTCTGCGATCGCTTGTGTAGTAGGACATGAAATGGCTCATCATCTCAAACGCCATATTGCTATGAGTCCAGTCCAAGAAGTAGAAATCAAAAAACGTATTCAACAAGAAGCAGAACAAGAAGTAATGGCAGAATTGCAAGATGCAGAATCTGATGTTACCAATGCTGCTGTGGGAGAAGCTGTAGTTAGGACTGGTGGAGGATTACTTGGTGGTTTAGGTAATGTTTTTGGAAATATCGGCGGAAATGTTTTGGCTAATGAAAGAAATCAACGTGCAAAAACAGCCGAAGAGAGAATTAAAGAAATTGTAGCTCTCAAAGAACAAGAACTCAATGACAGTATTGCTGAAAATAGTCGCACCCATGAATTTGAAGCAGATCAAGCTGGTTATATGTACATAGCTAAAGCTGGATTTGAACCAGAGGGGTGTCTTCGAGTCATGGAGGTTTTAGGCAGAACTCCAGGTGCAGAGTTTGATTCAACTCATCCTGCTATTCCTAAAAGAATTGAGCAACTAAAACAATTAATTACCCAATACCCAGCTTCAACTCTGGCTGCCGAAGGAAAAGCCAAAATTTCTGCTAGTCAACCGCTAACTTACGATCTTTCTAAAGATGGTACGTCTTTGAGAATCAATTCCCGTCGTGGTGGGAATACAAGCAGCAATATTAATGATATGTTTGGTCAGTAATTAACCCATTCATTCAAGGATAGGAAGATATAGCAGCCGAATTATAGGTTAGGACAAAGTATTTAACGTAAGGGCGAATGGCCATTCGCCCTTACAAAATTTATGCGTCCTGATCTTTCCTTCGACTGCTATAGAATCTGTTTGCTTTTCTATCCTCTTGGATTCTCTTCGTGAAATATCTAGCTTAGGAGAACTATCTTCGCTATAATTTTGAGGGCAAAATGTTTCAAAATGTAAAGCGTGCGCATTGCCGATTCTCCAGAACAAATTCTGACACCTACAGCGATCGCTCTCGGTAATTTTGATGGAATTCATCGAGGACATCAAAAAGTGTTGCAACCAATTTTGCAACTATCTCATCATGATAGCCATCGCTCTTATCCTACTGTAGTCAGTTTTTCTCCTCATCCCCGCGAATTTTTTACAGGGGAACAACTCACCTTATTAACGCCAGTAGAAGAAAAAGCGCAATTACTCTCAAAAATTGGGATTAAACAGTTAGTTTTAATTCCTTTTAATCAGCAATTAGCTAGTTTATCTCCTCAAGAATTTGTAGCAGAAATTATTGTCAAACAGTTACAGGCGATCGCTATTAGTGTGGGAGAAGATTTTTGCTTTGGTTATCGAAGACAAGGAACAGTTAAAGATTTAGATGCGATCGCATCTAAGTATGGGATTGAAGTTCAAATTAATTCTCTTCAACAGTGTAACTATCAACAACACCATCATCATGGAGTTCGCATTAGTAGTTCTTTGATTAGACAAGCTTTAGAGACAGGAGACATTCGTCACGCCAATTATATGTTAGGTCGTGCTTACTCTTTAACGGGAACAGTAGTTCAAGGGCAAAAAATCGGTAGAACCATCGGTTTTCCTACTGCTAATCTTCAGTTACCACCAAATAAATTTCTTCCTCGTTATGGAGTTTATGCCGTCAATGTCATTGACGACCGCTTCAAAATTAGAGGTGTGATGAATATTGGTTGTCGTCCCACAGTAGATGGAATTAATCCTGCGATCGAAGTGCATTTGTTAGACTGGTCAGGAGATTTATACGGTCAAACTCTAACAGTTAGCTTAGAAAAGTTTTTACGTCCAGAACAAAAATTTCCTTCTTTAGAAGCTTTAAAACAACAAATTACCGCCGATTGTCAAGCAGCTAAAAATTTAAACTTTTGATTAAACAAGTATTTCAAATTCAAGATTTTGACTCTTTAAAAAATCATGGGTGAAATGATCGACCACATTGGTATCACTTAATTCTAAATTATAAAAATCAACCACCTCATGCTCGAAATAAGGGCCAGCATGCCAAGTACCTACTTCTAATTTAATAAAACAGTCGCCAGGAATCCGAAAAGCAGCCATGTTTGCTAGATCTGGTTGAGATGCTTCAGAAGGTGGTGCGACAGCGATTAACCAATCTTTTCCTGCTAAAGAACCCAAACATTGAGTACAAAGATTATGACGGGTAATTTTATGGAAGATTCTGCCTCTACGATGTAGTCGCATAATATAAAAACGAGGAGTACCTTTCGTTAAATCTAATTGAGCATCTTTGTGACTGTAAACTTGACCATCTTCAGCAGGAGGAATCAATTGTCCATAGGGTTGAAAACTTTCTGGGGTAATCCATTCAGCATGAAGAGAACACTTCTGCCGATTCTCTACGTGCAGCGTTTCTTGGTTCGGCTGTTTCTGCTGTCCCTGTTGTTGCCCTAGAATAGATTCACTCATTGGTTAATAATTTAAGTTTTAATTACTACTATTAATTCTGACATTAAAATACAACCTAATCAGTTTGGGTTGGATGAAAGTTAGCAGAGGAATCTCAAAAATAATCACTAGAAATCCCCAAGGTAAATTTTTAGGTAAAAATCACAGTTAATGGGCTTAATTTTATTTAAAAACCAAAAGAAACCAGACAAGTGCTAACTTGTTCTTTGACTCATCCAAAAAATAAGAAATTATCCAAAAAATAATTAAAATTAACGTAAAAGACAGGTATTTATCCTGTCGCCAATTTAACACTTGAGGTTATTAATTTAGCTATAAAAGCTTAGAATTTTATCCTACTAGAGATGTAACCGCGATCGCATTGATTTAGAGCAAATGTTCTATTTTTAAACAATTAAAAAAAAGACGAGGATTAATCTTTCTTTTAATATAAATATTTACTTTAAAAGTTTAATATAATATTATAATTACATAAAATTTGTCTTTAATGAGTTTTGGGAGTTTTTTTTATCTACGTCACAACTAATATGATCTTGAGCGCATTAGTTTTTTTTTTAATTGCTTGGCGCAATTGCCATACATAATCAACTAGCTAGGCTAAGCAATAATTAATATTTAGTTAAATTTAAAAAACAGATTCAGCAATAATGAAAGAAATAGTAACTTTTTTCTTTGGTTTGGGCTTTGTTTTTAACGCTAGTTTATTCATTCCACAAGCAATTAGAATTTTAAAAAATAAAAGTGCTAGAAACGTTTCTCTAATTACTTTTGCAGGTTTTAATTTTATCCAGCTTGATGGTGTTTTATATGGGTATTATCAAAATGATTTAATTTTATTATATGGAAATTCAATTAGTTTTGTTACTTGTGGAGCTGTAACTTTATTGGCTACCTACTATAAAAATAAATAATATAAAATAATCAAGCTTAATTTCAGTCAATAATTATTAGACAAAGGGTTAAAAAGTAACTCAGACAAAGTGATTGATACATAATTAAATTCAACTTTTAAATTGAGTTTAATAAGGAGAAACAAACAATCAAGAAAAAGATGTCAGCCAAAAATTATCTTACATAGAAGACAAAATTAGTAGAGACTTAAGAGATTATACTAATTCTCGAAACTAGCTAAATAAGTAATCACATTTTTAACTATTAAAATCAGTTCCTAAAGACCTTGCTAGTCTTAATTTTTGACTTAATAATCTGCAACTTTTATGTAAACAAGCTTAGTCTAGTTTTATTTGAGTTGAAACACATCCGCAAAAATTTCTCCTGGTTGAGGTCTTCTGGAAGGATCTGGCGAGTCGTAAACGATTAATAAAGAATCTGTTTTTCCTAAACAGGTATATAAAGCTAATCCTTCTGCGCGGTCCGTACCTGTTTTGAGTGGTAAATCGAATAAAATTTCTAACTTGCCAGCTTCTTGTTCACTCAGACTATCACTAGAGTAATTAACAGCATTATACCAACGAAAAACACGCATGGCACCATCTAACGTCATGGTTGGTCCTGCCAAAATAATTAAATTTTCTCCATGAAAACATAACTCTCTTACACCTAAACCATCAAGATTAATAAAATGTTTTTTGTACAACCGGTCTGTATTTGCTATTTTTTTCAGAGTTAAAATTCCCGGTTCAGTTTCTTCTATTTCTAACTCTAAAATAATTGCCCAACCTCGCAAGACAGGACCACGCAAACCTAAAAAGATTTTATTTTGATGAACTGCCAAGCCTTCAATATCCAATCCGTTATCTTTAGAAGGTAATTCACTAGAGACAATTGCACCTAAATGTTCATCTTGTTTCAGTGCGTCAATTAAGATATTGCCTGCCCCATTTGTTTCTAAACAAGCTGCTCTTTTTTGCTGATTTTGGTCTTCAGTAGTACATTTAACTGGTTGACCGTCCACAATAGGAACACGTGCCAGTAAATAACGATTGGGTTCAGTTTTAATTTTAGTCAGTCGTTGTAAATCTCCCTTAGCTTTTTTGCGCTTGGTGCTATGAGAACCTGTTAGCCAAAGATAACCATCAGAGTAATCAAATCCTTCAATGTCAATTTCATTTTCTTGATCGAGTAATTTAATAAAATCGCCCAAAGGAAAATGTTGGTGATGAGCAAAAATATTAGGTTCGACGAGAGAAACGCGCTCAATTCCTAATAGTTCATCTGAACCAAGCCATAAACTACCGTCTGGAGTAATTGCTACTGCGGATAAATCTCCGATTAAATTTTCAGATTGGTCTTCAAAGCGAAGCAAAACGCGACTAAGTAAAAAACCTTCAGTCATGATAGTTGTGTTATGAAAAGATGATTAATTTTATCTTTATCAGAATTGACTCTTTTTTACTTCCAACTTAAGTAATACTATGATTAGATTGAAACTCGATATATTAGAAATTATTTATTCTTTTCCTGATTTCAATTGAGACAAACTCTCGATTTTTTACCAAATATCAACGACTTGCCTTTGATTTTAGCAGGTCCAATTTTACGTCGAACTGAAGCAGATACAGTTACAGTCTGGTTAGCACTAAAGCACGCAAGTAGAGTAACTTTAAAAATTTACACTACGGCAGTAGGTAAGGGACAATCTTTGGAACGGCAGATTGGAGAAGGAGGGAGTCAGACAATTCAGCTTGGTAAATATCTGCATTTAGTAATTGTAACGGCACAAATAAAAAAACAAGATCGCCTCGAACCTGGACAAGTTTATGCCTATGATTTGTATTTTGAGAATCAGGAAATCAATTTAGTTACAGCCTTAGCTCAAGCTAATATTAGTTATTTCGAGCATCAGTTACCGACTTTTTCTTTACCAGCAGCAGATTTAAATCAGCTAAAAATTATTCACGGTTCTTGTCGTAAACCTCACGGTGGGGGAAGGGATATTTTATCTTGTTTAGATATTTTAATTGAAACCTCTGCTCACTTAGCTGATGAGCGACCTCAACAACTGTTTCTGACTGGAGATCAAATTTATGGTGATGATGTTGCAGATCCTTTTTTGTGGTTGAGTCAAAGAGTAAGTGATTTATTGTTGGGATGGGAAGAAGAGCTTCCTTTGCTTGAAGGCGTAATCAAACCAAGTGAATTACCACCTGGAAAACGAAGTGAAATTGCGCGAATTGAAGGTGGTTTCACGGCAATGTTGCAAAAACAACCCGAAAAAGCCAAAAGTCATCTGTTTAGTTTTGGGGAATATGCAACTGCTTATTTATTAGCTTGGTCGCCTGTTTTGATGCCATCCCAATTTCCTGCTGGTCAAGAAATATTTACCGACTCTAAGTTAGCTAAAAATTGGGATCGGGAAATGCTCGCTCTTGATAGTTTTATTGCAGATTTGCCCAAAGTCAGACGAGCGTTAGCTAATATTCCGACTTATACAATCTGTGATGATCATGATATCAGTGATGATTGGTATCTTAATCGACTTTGGTGCGATCGCGTTTTGAGTAAGCCTTTGGGTAGAAGAGTGATCCAAAATGGTTTACTTGCCTATGCTTTGTTTCAAGCTTGGGGTAATACTCCCGAACAGTTTCAGCCAGGAACCTCAGGAGAAAAACTTTTAAAAGCAGCGGTGCAATGGTCTTCCTCAGCAGGGACAGACCCATTATCAGCCGTAGCCATCATTCGTTATTTAGGAATACCTCCAATTGAACTTGAAACAGGATTACCTAAGTTGCAACCAGACGAAGATGTGTTTATTTTACAACGAGATCGAGAGGCTTTAACTTGGCACTATAATATCAAAGGTTCTAAACATGAAGTATTTGTTTTAGATACTCGCACGTGGCGGGGTTATCCCCAAGCAGACAAACAAGGCAAACAACCGCCAATGTTATTGTGTCCTATGGCTTTTGAGCAACAACTACTTACTCCTCTTGCTCGTTCGGATCGCGAGCAAATTGAAGCTACTTTAATCGTTTTGCCTACTAATTTGGTTACTTTGGGTTTGATTGATAAAGTTCAAAGATTTGAATTAAAGCGAAATCGAGTCTTTAGTAACGATGTTGGGGATTCTTGGAATTTTCATCAAACTGCTTTTGCTAAACTACTACTATCTTTAGCTCATAGTCGCGATCGCATAATTATTCTTTCAGGAGATATTCACTATAGTTGTGCGATTCGTCTAACTCACTGGTTTTATAATCCAACCAGCAATGCTGTATTGGTTCAATTGACTTCGAGTGCAATTAAAAACTCAGAACTATCAACTCGTTTAGTCCATACCAGAATTAAAAATCTTTTCCCAGAACCAACCGAACATTGGTTAGGATGGCAAAAATCTTTGCGTTTGCTCAAATTACCCCAAACTCTTTGGTGGCAAAGTTTTGGTTTTAAGCCAAAAGCACCCAAAATATCTAGTGCAAGCTCTCCTCCAGATTGGCAATATCGGCTCGAATGGTTTTACAGAAAACCATTCAAACCACTATTTAAACCATCAAGCCAATTATTAACTAATCATAAATCTAGTTTTTGGCAAAAAATTTTTAAATCATTATTATTATGGTTATGGCGTAACCCTTGGTTACAAGAAGGAGCAGAAGTAGTTGGACGAAACAATCTCAGTTTAGTGAGATTTCAATGGTCATCTGTAGATGAACATAAAACAGTCATTCAAGAAACTTACTGGCATCCTCCTTGGAATAGTCAGGGAGTAGTTAAAAGTAATTATGTTATTTCTCTCAATCCTCAATCACCACCACCACTGCCTCGATTACGCGACTCTTAATGCTCCAGAAGGAAAAAATTGTGGAGGTAAATTGTAACGAATTTTTTGATCTAATTCATCAATTAAATAAGGTTTACATAAATAATCGTTACAACCAGCAGCGAACAGAAGCTCTCGATCTTCTGTTCGAGATAAGGCAGTTACAGCAATAATGGGTATATTTTTAGTTGATTTGCCATGTCTGAGGTCGTGAACCAACTCCAAACCATTCATATCCCTTAGAACAATATCAACAATAATTAAATCCAATGGAAATTTTTTAGTGAGATTTAAAGCTGTTTGTGCGTTATTAGCTGTAATAAAAGTGTATTTAAAAAATATTAAAGCATGAGAAATTAAGATTAAATTATCTTCGTCATCTTCGACTACTAAAATTAACGGATACTTGCTTTCGGCTTGCATTGCTCACCCTCCTTGCAGATTATAGCGAGGATGCAATTTTTAAGTGGATTAGTTGCACTTATAACAAATTGGCTCTTTAGTTTTGATTGTTTGTTGATTTTTCTCTGCTATGGGCGATTTTCCTTCAGGAGAGATAAAACTCAAGTCACAACAACTATTGCTCAGCTATGACCTTATGCTACATCAACAATAATTAGTGAATTATTACAAAGGTTTAAGGTTGGTAATAATTAATTAAAAAGCTTGAAGATTCTGAGAAATTCCACTATAGCGATCGCTAATTGTCTTAATCCTTAACGTTTTTAGTTGATGTTGTGACTTTGCTTACTATAAAATTGCAGTTTTGGTCAAAAAATTAACTTTTATTGGGTTAAAGCAATAAATTCAGCTATTACTTGCTGTGTTTTGCCATGACTTTAATTAATATTCTTTTCCTTTAGAGCTTTTTGTTATTTTTTATTGTGCTTCTACTTAGTCGTACTAGGTTTTGCTCTAATCTGGAATTTTACTATACGATCTGATCTAAGTAATACTATTTAGGAAGACTGCATGAGTGGCAAGTTTTTGCCCAAACACAAATTGAAGCTACTCATAGGATGTTTAGCAATCTTAGCTGCAATTGCTCTGCTAGGTTGGTTAACTTTTAGAGATTATTTAACTTATGTTGATGATTGGTTAGCACAATTGGGTTACTGGAGTATTCCAGCTTTTTTAGGAATATATGTACTTGCTACTTTAGTTGGTTTACCAGCTATTTTTCTTTTTTTGGCAGCAGGAAGCCTATTTGGTTTTAATAAGGGTGTTTTTTTAGTGTCTTTGGCGGATACTATTAGCGCAAGTGCCTGTTATGGACTAGGTAGAACTGTAGCTCGCAAAAGAATTAAACGATGGCTCACTCAACGACCTCAATTTGCTCAATTAGACCATGCTGTAGCCGAAAAGGGTTGGAAAATTGTTTTTTTGACTCGTTTATCACCCATTTTGCCTTCTAACATTCTTAATTATGGTTTTAGTCTAACGAGAATTGATTTTTGGCATTATATATTTTTTACCTGGTTAGGAATGTTGCCTGTGATTGGGTTATATGTCTATCTTGGTTCTGTTGGCACTAACCTGATTAAAGGCGAAGCACATCGTGGTACAATGGCTCTCTCTGTGGTTGGTATTTTAGCCACGATAGGCGTATTAATTTATACAGCGAAATTAACTAGACAAGTTTTGTCTTCTCAATTTAATTCTTCCAAAAAAAATTAATTGGTTAAGGGAAAATTTACCGTTTTTGTTTGACAATAAGGCTTCTATCAATACCAAGTTAATTTATTATTTGCTACTTAAATTTTTTGTTTGGAGTTGTTGTTTTTCTAAATACTGCTGATGATATTCGTCAGCTAAATAATACTCACTCTTTGGTTGAATTTGAGTAACAATTTCTTTGGCAAATTTTTTAGACTGTTGAAGTTGCTTTAAAGAGCTTTGGGCAGTTAAGAATTGTTCTTGATTATGATAAAAAATAACTGAACGATACTGTTCTCCTAGATCTGCTCCTTGGCGATTAATTTGAGTGGGGTCATGAATTGACCAAAAAATATTGAGAAGTTGTTGATAACTAACAATTTGTGGATTGAATTCAATTTGCGCTACTTCTGCATGACCTGTAATTCTTGATAATACATCTAGATAACTGGGGTTAGGAAAATGTCCTCCCATATAACCTACAGAGGTAGAAACTACACCTGGAATTTGTCGAAATGCAGCTTCTACTTTCCAAAAACAACCAGCCCCAAAAGTAGCTTGTTCCATTTTTTTACGTTATCGATGACTATTTCAATTCTCGCACGCGAAGCAAACCTCTCGCCCCGAAGGACGATCGCAATCAGTAGATCTTAAATATTATGCGATCGCAAATGTACGCGAAGCAAACCTCTCGCCCCGAAGGACGATCGCAATTGAGTTTGAATTGCCACCTGCTTATAATTTTTTACGCGAAGCAAACCTCTCGCCCCGAAGGACGATCGCAATGCTACCGAATACGTTAAAAACAGTGTCTACGCCAACGCGAAGCAAACCTCTCGCCCCGAAGGACGATCGCAATAGCACCCACTATAACCTCAATCTAGATAAATATTTGGGGTTATAAATGCGCGGACCTCGATTCCAGACAACTATAACAATCAAATTTTAGCAATGTAAAATAGGATTAAATCCTTACCTCATCAGAGAACGCGAACCTTCGAGAAAAATCTTCCTCGCTACAGGTTCGCGTGATTAACTTTGTTGTTTAAAATACACGCTTAAGCTAAAAATATTACATTAAAAAAAATATTTTCAGGAAAAATACTAATGATACCTTTAAACGACGATAATCCAAGCTACAAAACACCAGTAGTTGTTTATGTATTAATTGGAATAAATATTGTAGTTTTTATCCATCAAATGTCGTTGGGTTCGCAATTAAATGATTTTTTTGAGCTTTATGCGGTTATTCCTAGACAATTAAGCGCTAGTTTTGCGGGTTCTCCTTCTAACCAACCTGTACCAGAATATTTAACCCTGATTACTTCTCAATTTTTGCATGGTGGATTGGCTCATATCGGCTTTAATATGCTGTTTCTTTGGATTTTTGGCAATAATATTGAAGATTCTCTCGGTCATTTCAAGTTTTTGCTTTTTTATTTGGGTTGTGGTGTTTTAGCTGGCTTAACTCATTGGTTTTTTGACATGAATTCGGTTACTCCTACGGTTGGTGCAAGTGGAGCGATCGCGGGGGTGATGGGAGCATACATATTAAAGTACCCCAAGGCACAAATTTTGACTTTACTTCCTTTAGGCTTTTTCATTACTACAGTTAGAATTCCTGCTGTATTCTTTCTTGGTTTTTGGTTTATTCAACAAGCTTTCAGTAGTGTTGCTTCTTTAGGATTACCAAACAATACGGCTGGCGTAGCTTATTGGGCGCACGCAGGAGGCTTTATTTTTGGGGCAATTTTAGGTCCTCTCTTGGGTTTATTTAGCGATCGCCGTTAAAATATAGCGTTTCTCATAGGTATACCAGTTATTAGGAAGTAAAAAGTAAATAGTTAGCACTGAAATTTTGTTATTTTAGTGTTATTGATAAACGAATTTTGCAGTTTATTCTCGATTTAAAGCGGTCATAATTGCTTGTTGAGAAGCAGTTTGATAAACCTGAATTAAAAATTGTTTCAACGCTTCGGCATCAGCAGTAGCTAAAGGAATATCTCCTAACAAATCTAAAATAGTTTTACCTTCAGTAGGAGGGGTAATAACTACTAAAGAAGTTTCTAAAGGTTTGTTATATTGCCAAAAACTCTTTAAATCAATGTTTTCTGGAGTTTTTGATTTGCTTAATTCGGATGACTTTTCTGTCGTAATTGGATTAGAGATTGAGTCTAATAGGGAAGTTTTTGATTCAGAACCAACTTTATTGCTACGTAATTGCCGTAGCGTATCAAGAATTTCTGTTTTTGTGCGTCCTCGCAGTTGAAATAAAACAAAAGGATCTTCACTAAAGCGATCGCTCAATTGATAATAAACCGCAGCAATATGTTTACAAGGATTAGCTTTATCAGGACAACTACAACGAGAACGAATTTCGGTTAAAGAAAAAGGAAATAAACTCAAACCATTTGCCGTAAAGACATCTTCAATATTAGCAGGCATTTCTCCAGCTAATAATTGTGCCGAAAAAATTGCTTTTTCTGACATTGTTTGAGTAATAAAACTCCAATCTTCATCACTAAAAGAAGCTAACGACAACGATACTTGATAAGGTTGAGCTTCACTTCCTTGCACTTTGGCTAAGACTTGCGAACCAATAAACTCAATACTGAGGACATTACCTTCGCGGGCATAGTTTCTACCTCGTTCCAGACGCTTTTTAAAACGATAAGAGTCGAGTAATTCTAACCAACGTTCTACCCACCATTGTCGGTTTGCTAATTCCATAATGTTTAATCCACGTTGATTTTGTCCTGATTTAGTGCTAACTTTGCCAAAAATCGCTGACACTATAACCTAATTGTCCCAACATTTGCGACAACAAAGGTAGACTTAAACCAATTACATTGCTGTGACAACCTTCAATCTTCTTGACAAATAATCCACCTTTTCCTTCTAAAGCAAAACTACCTGCACATTTAAGCGGTTCACCACTAGCAACATAAGCTTCTATTTCGCGATCGCTAAGGTCAGCAAAATGAACTTTTGTAATGCCACAACTAACCAGTTGTTGATTCTGGCTTAAATCTAGTAAAGCATGACCTGTATATAATATTCCTACTTTACCGCGCATGATTTGCCATCGAGCGATCGCCTCTTGTGGAGATTCTGGTTTGCCATAAATGTTTCCTGCTATTTCTAAAACAGAATCACAGCCCAAAATTAAAGCATCAGAAAATTGATTTACCACAGTTTCAGCTTTGCACTTAGCCAAAGTTTCAACTAATTCAATGGCATCTTCAGAGTGTATTTGAGATTCGTCAAAATTACTACTGCAAACTATTGGTTCTATTCCTGCTAATTGCAACAATTTTTTACGGGCAGGAGAAGCTGACGCTAAAACAAAAACTGGTAAACTCACAAGCAAAAATTATCTAACAGTAAAAGATCTGGCAGCTACTTCAAAGGTATCTTTAACTTTTGACCAGCGATCAGTAGTAGTTGAAAGATTAAAAGTAAACAGCTTACCTCGACTAACTGCAACACTAGCAACATTGTGTCTTGGTAGTTGATTGGGTAATTCTACTTCATATTCTAAAAGATAATAAGTTCTTCCATCTCTGTCTTTCGATTCAGCCGTCAAAAATTCAGCCTGACGATCAAACTCAGGATTATTCATCATTTTAAAAAAACGATAACCTACTTCCGAAGGAGTTCCCAATTCTTCTAAAGTAGAGTCAGCAGGAACATCGCTAACAATTACGCTAAGATTTTCACCACGTTCAATTAAATCCCTAAATACTACATCTACACCAGGAGAAGGTTTTTTTAGATCGACTGGAATCCAACCGTTGGGATAAAGAAATTCGTATCCTTGACTGGGATTAACATAACTTTGTAATCCACTAACTCCTGCCGAACAACTAGAAAGAATTATACTTACAACTATTAATAAACTAGTAATTAAAGATTTCCACATCTGACAATTATTGCCCTCCGATTTTAAATTGAATATTTTAATTACACTCAAAAAAACATAAATTCCCCCGCGCTAGCTAACTTTTTTGTAAGACACGGGGTTCATCATATTAATTTTTTTTCTAATCGTTTAACCTGCGTTAGAAGCAAAAACTGCTACCGAAACTACTCCACCGAGCAACAACAAAGCAAGTACGCCAAAAACTAAATAGTTGCGTTGTTGTTTTTTAGTCGGGGGTTCGGCTGTATACATTCTTGGTTCGACAGCAAAATTATTGAGTCTTCCCCCGTCTTCTTCGGTATATGGCATGAATTAAAACCTCTCAATTTTTAGTTGTAAATCTTGATAAATCTTAGTCTTATTTCA
This sequence comes from Stanieria sp. NIES-3757, assembly GCA_002355455.1. Taxonomy (NCBI): domain Bacteria; kingdom Bacillati; phylum Cyanobacteriota; class Cyanophyceae; order Pleurocapsales; family Dermocarpellaceae; genus Stanieria; species Stanieria sp. NIES-3757. Next base: position 4,878,957 of record AP017375.1, on the reverse strand, counting down.
CTAGATCGTACAACAAATACCTACCTAAGATTTTGTCTCTCTACTGCTAAGTGCAAAAAAAAAATCATCGAGCTAAGGGAAAATATTCCTTTTCTGTCACTCTCCGAGGATTAAAATGAGAAAATAAATCGTCGAAATCCCTACCTGGTAGGGAGAATAATATTTTATAGCTAAATTGCCTTGGTCAATTATTGAGATTTGAGAAAGAAGATTATCCAAAACACTCTCTGCATTAAAAGAAGTGATTTCCTTGATTAGTCAAACAAAAAAAAACGCCCCCCCGAAGGAGAGCGTTTTTAATTAGAGATTAACTTTCGTCTTAGCCATTGATAGCAGGAGCAGTTAACGCTACAGGAGCAATATCGCCACTAGCTAGGTCTAAGGGGAAGTTGTGAGCATTACGTTCGTGCATTACTTCAAAACCGAGGTTGGCACGGTTGAGAATGTCTGCCCAAGTGTTGACTACGTGTCCTTGAGAATCCATGATCGATTGGTTGAAGTTGAATCCATTGAGGTTGAATGCCATGGTCGAAATACCCATTGCAGTAAACCAGATTCCGATCACCGGCCATGCACCTAAGAAGAAGTGCAAGGAACGGCTGTTGTTGAAAGAAGCATATTGGAAAATCAATCTTCCAAAGTAACCGTGAGCAGCTACGATGTTGTAAGTTTCTTCTTCTTGACCGAATTTGTAACCGTAGTTTTGAGATTCGGTTTCAGTGGTTTCACGAACCAAAGAGGAGGTTACTAGAGAACCGTGCATGGCGGAGAATAAAGAACCACCGAATACACCTGCTACACCTAACATGTGGAAGGGGTGCATTAAGATGTTGTGTTCTGCTTGGAACACGAACATGAAGTTGAAGGTACCACTGATTCCTAAAGGCATTCCATCAGAGAAAGAACCTTGTCCTAAAGGATAGATTAAGAAGACTGCGGTAGCAGCAGATACTGGCGCACTGTATGCTACACAGATCCAAGGACGCATTCCTAAGCGGTAGGATAGTTCCCACTGACGACCTAAGTAGGTGAATACACCAATTAAGAAGTGGAATACTACTAACTGGTAAGGGCCACCATTGTATAACCACTCATCTAAGGAAGCTGCTTCCCAGATGGGGTAGAAGTGAAGACCAATTGCGTTAGAAGAAGGTACAACTGCACCAGAGATGATGTTGTTTCCGTATAACAGAGAACCTGCTACAGGCTCACGGATGCCATCAATGTCTACTGGAGGCGCAGCGATGAAGGCAATGATGAAGCAAGTAGTTGCGGTTAAGAGCGTGGGGATCATCAGTACACCGAACCAACCGATGTAGATACGGTTGTTGGTGCTGGTGATCCACTGACAAAAACGCTCCCAAGCACCTAGGCTTTCGCGTTGCTGTAATGTGGTAGTCATTTGTTTATGATTCCTATTATTTAGTTGTCAAGGTACGAATGATTGACATCTTTATATTAAGAAAAATATTTCTTTTTGTAAAGCTTTTTTGAAAAATATATTCTTATATAAAATATAACTAAAAATAATCATTGCTGATGAACAAAACTATAACTTATAGTCCTGCCTATACTTTGGTGCCTACTTACCAATGTTTTAACCGTTGTAGTTATTGCAATTTTCGGACTAATATCGCTCAAGGTGAGTGGTTAACTGTTGAAAAAGCACGAGAGCAATTACATCAACCTAAATTAAAAAATGTATCAGAAATTTTGCTCCTTAGTGGAGAAGTTCATCCTCTTTCTGAAAATCGTCAATTTTGGTTTGAAAGAATTTATCAACTATGTGTCTTGGCATTAGACTTAAATTTTTTGCCTCACACTAATGCAGGAATTCTTAGTTGGCAAGAAATGGAACAACTTAAACAAGTTAATGTGTCAATGGGTTTAATGCTAGAGCAGTTGACACCAAAATTATTAAATACTGTTCATAAATATGCGCCTAGTAAAGTTCCGCAGTTAAGATTACAACAGTTGGAGTGGGCAGGAAAACTTAAAATTCCTTTTACTACTGGATTGTTATTGGGAATTGGTGAAACAGAATCAGATTGGTGGGATAGTTTAGCTGCGATCGCAAATATTCAACAACAATGGGGTCATATTCAAGAAGTAATTCTTCAACCTCATAGTTTGGGAAATCAACAAGTAATAAGTACAACTTCTTTTTCTCTGGAGCGATTACCAGAAGTTATTGCTAGAAGCAGAGAAATTTTACCCGATAGCATTACGATTCAAATCCCACCTAATTTAGTTGTAGAACCTAATCTTCTCTTAGAATGTTTGGATGCTGGTGCTAGAGATTTGGGAGGAATTAGCCCTAAAGACGAAGTTAATCCTGATTATCCTCATTTAACTGCCGAATATTTACAATCGGTTTTAGAAACTGCTGGTTGGGAATTAGTTCCTCGCTTACCTATTTATCCACAATATTATTCTTGGTTGTCATTACCGCTACAAAAATTGGTTAAAGCTAAAGAAAAAGCTTTAAGATGCAATAAATTAATCAATCGATAGTAAAAATAAAGCCATTTATTCAGGTGATTGAGGTAATAAAACTGTGTTTGAGATTATTCAGAAACAAGAACAGTATCAAACCTATGTGATGACTGATTTACAAGCTCAGTCTGAAATTGAAATAGTTCCAGAAAGAGGGGCAATTATTACCCGTTGGCGTGTTAAGGAAGAAGAAATTCTTTATTTAGATAGGGAAAGATTTACTCATCCTGAGCTTAGTATTCGTGGTGGCATTCCCATTCTGTTTCCTATTTGTGGAAATTTACCCAATAATACTTACACTTATCAAAATCAAACCTATCAACTCAAACAACATGGTTTTGCAAGAGATTTACCTTGGGAAGTGATTAGTACCAATAATCAAGACTGTGCAAGTATTACGTTAGCTTTACGAAGCAATGAACAAACGTTAATGGTTTATCCATTTGAGTTTAAAATCCTATTCACTTATCAACTCAAAGGGAATAGTTTAAGAATTTTACAAACCTATAGCAATCAATCAGAAGCAATGATGCCTTTTGCTACTGGTTTGCACCCTTATTTCCAGGTAGAAGACAAAAATAAACTACAATTTGAAATTCCTGGGACTTTTTATCAAGACCAAATTAGCCAAGAAACCTATCCTTTTACAGGTAAATTTGATTTTACCCAAACAGAAATAGATGTAGCTTTCACTCAAATCGACAAACATCATACAGCGATCGCAGATTCGAACAAAAAACTTAAAATTAGTATTAATTACTCCGATTGTTATACCACTCTTGTCTTTTGGGCAATCAAAGGAAAAGATTATGTTTGTTTAGAACCTTGGACTGCGCCTCGTAATGCTCTTAATACCCAGGAAAAATTAATTTGGCTCGAACCAGGGAATTCTTATGAGTCGGTTGTAGAAATAAATTTAAGTTATTTTTGATTTTTTACTTGTGTTTATCAAAAATCTCTGTTATATTGATAAACCGTGTGAACAAAAAGAAAATTTGTTTTTGGGTCGCTAGCTCAGCGGTAGAGCACTCGGCTTTTAACCGATTGGTCCTGGGTTCAAATCCCAGGCGACCCATTTTTAAGTTTGATTGATCTGACTAAATTAATACCCAAAGCCAATCAATTATCCGCCTCATATTCCCTCAAAATTAGCTCAATCAGCTTAACTTTACTTCCACCTAACAACTCAAATCAAGCACTTCTTATCAAGCTTAACGCAGAGTAAGCTTTTCTAAAACTCAGATAAGCGATCGCATTTCTTGATTCAATTGGTTTTAGAAATGTTGATAGAATTGAAAACAATCGTGGCAAAGTTATAATTCCAGTCACAGATAGTCAAGATATTGATTTAAAATATGGCAGTATTAAAGTTGAAATCAGCTTATGACTCCTCTGCCAGAATATCGCCCTAAAAAACTCTCTCTTGGGCCCCTCGAAACAGAAATACTAGAAATTGTTTGGCAATTAGGGAATGCTACTGTCAAAGACGTTCATCAAAAAATTTTGGCTGATCCCAATCGTGACTTAGCCTATACTTCGGTAACTACAGTACTAAGACGTTTAACTGCTAAAGGCTGGCTGAAATCGAATAAAAAAGGCAAGGTTTTTTACTGGCAACCAATGGTTTCCAAAGAGCAGGCACAAGCAATCAAGTCTTATGAACATTTAAATCGCTTTTTAGCAATTAGTAATCCAGATTTAGTAGCATCGTTTGTTGATAGCCTAGATGTCGTGAGTTTAGAGCAAATTGAAGCAATTACGGCTCGAATTCAAGCAATTCGTTTGCAGCGGGAGGAAAAATAATGCACTTAATGATGATTTTAACTGCTTTAATTATTGCTTGGGGTTTGCGATGTATTGAGTTAGAGCCTAAAGGTAGTTGGAAACAACGTTGGCAGCGATCGCTTTTTAGTTTAATGTTTCCCCCTTTGCTACTTCTTTCTACTGCTATAGCCGTTATTTGCATGGGTTTTCAGGGACAAATGTTGGGAATGCAAGCGAGTTGGTTGGGTTATAGTTTGGCAATTGCTTTTGCGATCGCTTCTGGTTGTTTATTATTAAAATTGGCTTATCAAGGCTATCAACTGAAACATCAAATTAATCAATACGAACAAAAAAAATTAGCGCAACAAACAGTTCGTCTTTTACAAACTGATTTTCCTTATAGCGCACAAATTGGTTTTTGGAATTCCGAATTAGTTATTAGTCAAGGATTGTTAAACTTATTGGATCAAGAACATTTGGCAGTAGTATTAGCTCACGAACAAGCTCATGTTTACTATCGCGATAATTTTTGTTTTTTTTGGTTAGGTTGGCTACGTTATCTAACTGGTTGGTTACCTAATAGTGAATCATTATGGCAGGAGCTTTTACTATTAAGAGAAGTAAGAGCAGATCTTAAGGCAGCCCAAGAAGTCGATCCTCTTTTACTAGCAGAATCTTTAATTAAAATTGTGAGAAATCCTTTAGAATCTTCTTTTATATTTTGTGCAAATTTTAGTTGTAATTTACTTCAAGGGCGTTTAAGTGAAAGAATAGATTTTATCTTGACGGAACCAGAACCAAGTCCTTCTCCTCAATGGTATAGTTGGAGTTGGATTTTACTATTATTTTTACCTTTATTAACTATCCCACTTCATTATTAAATCAATCATTAATTATGAAGAGCTACAGCCCTAATTAAACTTGATTTAAGCTCAGAAAATCATGTTTTTTTTTAATTTCTGGAGTTATCTAAATTGGGCAACGCTCAAAAACACTATACTTTATGCGCTCAAAAATCGCTTAACTGGTTTAGCCTCGGAAATGGCTTTTCACGGGATGCTTGGTTTGTTTCCTGCTATTTTAGCTATTGTCAATGCTATTGGATTATTTGAAATTTCTCTTCGGTCTAATCTAGTAAATTCAGCTATACGTTTTACAGGAATATTTCCTCCAAAAGTTTGGGAATTATTATTAGATTTTATTGCTCAAGTCAAGTTATCAGAAGAAAAAAATTGGTTTTCTTTTATTTTTTTAATAGCTATTTGGTTTTTTTCTGGTGTTTTAAGTGCAGCCATGAATGCACTTGATCGCATTTATCAAGTTCCCGAATCATTACAACGTTCTTTTGGGGAACATAAATTTGTGGCTATTTTACTTACTATTGGTACTTTCTTTTTGTTAACTATTGCTTCATTTTTATTGATCATTGGTGATTTTTTATTGAGATTAGCTCTTCAGCAAAATTGGGTGAGTTTATTGTTAATTACTTGGAAAATATTTACTATTATTTTTATATTGACGATTATTGCTACTGCTGTATACTTAATTAATCAAGTTCGGCAAATTAGTTTTAAAGTTAATAAAAAAAACAATAAATATATTTTAATTAGTTTAATATCTGTTAGTGGCATAGTTTTAATTCAATTAATTTATTACTTGTTTTTATTAGTAAGTAGTTTAATCATTAATTCTAATCTTGAAAAAACTTTTATTACTCTTTTAATAAGTATTTGGAGGTTATTAAGTTTTCCTCTTGCTTTAGGAATTATTGCCGTAGCCTTTGCTTTTATTTATCGTTTTGGCACAAGTTATTGGAACAAAGTTACTCCCATTATGCCAGGTGCAATTTTAGCGTCGATTTCTTGGGTAGTAGTTTCTGGATTATTCCGTTTATATGTTGCTCATGTTGGAGTATATAACCAACTTTATGGAGCAATTGGAACAATTATCGTTTTGATGTTATGGCTACATTTGAGTTCATTAGTAATGTTATTGGGAGCGCAGTTAAATATTATTGTTGGGGAAATAAAGCAGAAAAAATTTAAAAATAACTAAAAAAATTCTGATTAAAATTAATAAAAGTGAGATCAAACTATTAACTATTAGGAGTTTAAAATGTCAGAAAAAAAAATTTTGATGTTGGTGGGAGATTTTGTTGAAGATTATGAAGTGATGGTACCTTTTCAAGCTTTACAGATAGTAGGACATACGGTTCATGCTATTTGCCCTAATAAAAAATCTGGAGAAAAAGTCGCTACTGCAATTCATGATTTTGAAGGCGAGCAAACTTATAGCGAAAAGAAAGGTCATAACTTTACTCTGAATGCTACCTTTGAACAAATTAATCCAGCAGATTACGATGCTTTAGTCATTCCAGGAGGACGCGCACCAGAATACCTGCGTTTGAACCAAAGTGTAATCGAGATGGTACGACATTTTGCCAACGCCAATAAACCCATTGCTGCTATTTGTCATGGCGCACAATTACTAGCTGCTGCTGATGTGATTCGGGGTAAACGTTGTTCGGCATACCCTGCTTGTAGTCCCGAAGTGCGTTTAGCAGGTGGTGAATATGTAGAGCTTGCGGTTGATGAGACGATCGCAGATGGTAATTTAGTTACGGCACCTGCTTGGCCAGCACATCCTCGTTGGCTGGCTGCTTTTTTGAAAGTTTTGGGTACTAAAATTACTCAAGAAGATAATATTTTAGTATGACCAAGGTAAACAAATTTAAATTCAAATAACAGTTTTTTTTTTCACCGAAATAATACTTAGAATTTTGTGTTACTCTTCATTATGAAGAGTTCTTTTTTATAATCATTTAATTTTTTTGTCACTTTTATCTAAGTTAAATTAAGACGTTTAACTATCAGTAAGGGGATCGCAATCTTGCTGTTACTTTATTTACACTAATTTTTTAGTATTTAGACATATTTAAATTTAAATTAAAAACCAATGTTCGCTACTAATTAAATTAAGTTTTAATGCAATGAGTAAATCTCTTGAAGTGACTATTGTCAAGATGGAGATTTATTCATACTTTTTTTATGTAGATTTAAGCGATGAATGAACCTCCAGAAAAAGATGCACTGGTAATTGAATTTAAAAAAGAACGTTCGATTCGTCGTACGATAAGAGTATTGAAAGCGAAAAGATCGCAGATTCGCAAAGATTTAGTTCAATTAATTACTCATCTATCGATGTTAATGCCTTTGGGAAAATTTGCTTCGACTACTCAACTATCAGATGTTGATATTCTAAAGGAAGCTTTAGCAAGATTAGATGATGATGTTTTTGCTCAATTATTAATAGAGGTACTTCAAGAATTAAAGTAATGGAAGCTAGTTAATTCACTTTCTCAAAGTAAACCGTTTAAGAACAACTCTTTGCAGTTAATGATGGTTTATTCCAGAAATTAAAAGGATAAAAATTAATGATTCCGATTAAACCATACTTGTTGGTGTGGTGGGGGAATGGGAATTTCTGCTCGATCAAAAGCAATTTTTATGCGACGACGAAATTCTCGTCCAACTTCCCATTGTTTTAATGGTTCAGTTTTAATCCAAACTTTAATTAAAATACCGCGATCAGCAAAATTATCTACTCCTAAAATTTGAGGAGATTCGATAATTCGCTCTCGCCAGTTGTCATCTTCACAAATTTCTTCAGCTACTTGCTGAATTAGATGTAATGCTTTATCAATATCTGTATGATAAGCAACAGGAATATTTAAATCTGCTCTTGACCATTGACTAGAAAGATTGGCAACTATTTTAATTTCACTATTAGGAATAGTAATTAATCTTCCTTCTCCATCTCTTACTTGAGTAATTCGCAAATTAATATTTTCAACTAAACCACCAATTCCTCCAACATCAATGACATCACCAACAGCATATTGATCTTCAAGAATAATAAAAAAACCATTGATCGCATCTTTAATTAGGTTTTGTGAAGCTAAAGAAATAGCTAAACCTAAAATTCCTGCACCAGCGAGTAAAGGAGCGACATTAATTCCAATTAATGAAAGAGCCGTAATAAAACCAGTTGTTAACCAAATAATAGTTACAATACTTTTGCTAACTCGAGAAATTGTAGTTACCCTTAATTGCATTCTGCGATTAGCTCTAGGGCTGAGTAAATTACTACTCACAAAACCTGAAGTAAAACGATTGATTATGACGTAAGAAATGCGAATAATAACATAAGTAATTAACGCAATTAAACTTACTCTTAAAGGAATACGAATTCCTGTAATAATAATTAATTGTAAAACTCTAGTTTGAGGAAACAAGCCTAAAATTACTAGTGTTCCTCCGCCCCATAAACTAACTTGAACTATCTGAAAAAATCGATGTTGAAGTTCTTTAAGATTCCAGTGTAATTGTTGCCGAAGACGAATTGATAAAGGAGAAGATTTAGAAAGACTTGAAGGCTTTAATTCTTGTTTAATTTTTTTTGATGTTTCTTGCCAACGAGCAATAATTAAACTACTAATAACTATTAATAAGGCTAAGATTGCTGCAATGATTCCTTGACGAATTAGAAAATTGGTTTGTCTTTCTTGTTGCGCTATTTCTAAACCGTTTTCTACCTGTCTAGCTATTTGTTCTGCTTTGGTTTCAATGGTAACTCCATCTAAAGCAGCATCTTCGCTAGTTACTGTTAACAGTAGAATTGGATTATTTCCTAAATTAACATAGACGTATTGAGAATTAGCTCTTCTTTCTTGAGTAATTTCTAATTCTGGCTTATCTCTGCTTAAATATTGGATTTTGATCTGATTTACACGGCTCTGAATTTCAGTGATTCTTTCTGATAAATTTGATTTGGGAAAAGCAATTTGAAACAGACAACGACCATCCAAGCGAATACAAGCAACTTCAATGGGATTCTCTATTGTTGGATTTGAATAAAGAAAATTAGATTCGAGAATTAAATCTCTAATTCCTGGAAGTTGTGCTTGAACAGGTAAAGAAATTACCCAAGTTAAACAGAATGATAACAACAAAGAAGTCCAGAAATACCGTTTTTTAAACATTCTTTTCTGTTACACGAGACAAGTTACTTATCTTAACGCAAGCTAAATTTAATCTGCCGTCTATTTTGGAAGATACAATACATGATTGGGATATAAATAAATATTTTTTATAGTTAAAGAAAATACTTGGCTTTTTTGAAACACAATAGTTTCAGTAGTTTCAGTTTAAAAAACTACCTCAAAATAAATAATTTAATTTCAATCTTTACTGAATAATGCGATCGCTTTTTCACACCAAACAATTCGGTAATTTTCGCAACTGATACAAAATATTGTCAATTTTTCAAAGATTTAGACTCGATCCAATTAACTAATTCAACTTCATTTATTTGATTATTGGCAAGACGCACCCATGTTTGATATTTTTCTGATGCTGATGCTTGAATATCGTAGCCGTTCAGTATGAGAAAAGTCCGCATGACAACATAAGAAGTTCTCTTATTTCCATCGATAAAAGGATGATTTTTAGCAATACCATATCCATAAGCTGCTGCTAAATCGAAGATACTGGGATTGCCGTAAGCAAGCTGATTTTTCGGTCTAGATAATGCTGATTCTAATAAACCTCTGTCTCTAATTCCATCACTTCCACCATGTTCTGCTAGCTGGCGACGATGAATCGCAATTACTACTGCTTCTTCAATCCAGATTGGTTCGATCATTCCGCTAATTTTCGCAGAACATCTCGATCTTCACGCATGATCGATTCTGCAATCTCCATTTGCTTGGCAAATTCTGCATCATAAGGACTTAGTTCAACTCCTCTAGGAGTTTCTGTGACGTAAAGTGTGTCACCTTTACCAATGCGTAATTTTTCCAGAAGTTCCTTTGGTAATATTATCCCTGTGGAATTACCAACTGTAGTCACTTTTAGTTTCATGAGTTAGAGCAATTTTGCTATGTTATAACAAACAATATAACATTATTAAAATCAAGAGTACTAAAAATTAACTACACAAAAGCGATCGCTCTATGGGGTAATTGGTGCAACTCTTCTAGCTTTTTATTTCGTCCCTTCAGCATATTATTTATTAAAGTCGCAGTCTAAAAAAGATTGGTTTTCAGTTGAAACAAGTGAAGTTAGGATAGTACAGCCTAGATAGTAGAGTGTTATAAAACATGGAGCTACACGCATATACTAGAACAATTTCTGATCTCTTTTCCGTGAAAAAGAAGTATGTTGTTCCTCGATTTCAAAGAGAATATTCTTGGAATAAAGAGGAAATTTCTGAATTGTGGGACGATATTATTTCAAATATTTCTATCAACGATGATGGTAGCTCGAAACATGAAGAATATTTTATCGGTTCGCTTGTTTTAGTAGGAGATGATCAGTCTATATCGATGCAAATCGTTGATGGTCAACAACGTCTTACAACACTTACCATTTTGCTTTCTGCACTTTGTCAGAGGTTTATAGAAATTGATAAAAACAATGTAGCCGAATCTATTTATGAAAATTATATTGCTGGAAAAGATGATGATGGTAATGACTACTTTAAATTAGAAAATGAAACTCCAAAACCTTTTTTTCAAACAGCAATTCAGCATATTCAAAAAAGAGAAGAGTCTCCATCGTCAGAAGAAGAAAATACTCTTCTAGCTTCATATAAGGAATTTTATTCATATACCTCTAAAGAATCTCTAAAAAATAAATTTGAACAGGATCAAATAGACAATAATTTATATGAAAGCTTATTGAAAGCAATTAGAGATCAGGTTGTCAAGTATCTAAAAGTAATTTTTATTACGGTTAGTGAAGAAGATGATGCTTACACAATTTTTGAAACTTTGAATGCAAGAGGAATGGATTTAAGTTTTGTTGATTTAATAAAAAATAAAATTTTTAAAAATTCTAAAACAAAGCACCCTGATGATTTTGCCAAAACAAAATGGAAAAATTTGCGAAATACAATAACTTCAAGAGATGGTGTAGGTAGTTTAGAAACATTTGTAAGACATTGGTGGATAGCAAGATATAATTATACAAGTGAAGATAATGTTTATAAACATTTCAAAAAACTATGGAATAAAGAGAAAATAGATGCTGAAAGCTTTTTAAATGAGTTATTAAATGATGCCAAATTATATATTAAAATATCATCTCCTGTTACAGAAGATTTTAAGCAGCAAGAAGAAAAAGAATTATATAGAGCTTTAGCCGCATTAAAAATTTTTAACGTTAGCCAGCAAAAACCTTTTATATTAAGTTTATTTAAAACCAAAGAGAAGAATAATTTGACATTAGCTGACGTAAAAATAATTCTTGGTTTTATTGAGAAATTTCACTTTTCTTTCAATGCTATATGTTCTATGCGACCTTCAGGAATTGAAGGCAGCTATTCTAAAGCTGCTAGACAACTACTTGAGGCAACAAATAAACATGATGCTAGACAAATTATAAATGAGTTAAAAAAACAATTAAAAACACGACTTCCTGAAAAAGAAATATTCAAAGAAAGTTTTTCTAAATTGAAATTTATCAAAAGTTACACCAAAGATAAAAAACTTATTCAGTATATTTTTAGCTATTTTGAATCTATTAAACAAACGACTAATGAGTTCAAACCTGATAGCATGACATTGGAACATATATTACCTCAATCATCCTGTATGGAAGACTTTGTAGGTTCTATTGGCAACTTACTACCTTTAGGAACAGAACTAAACGAAAAAGCTGGTAACAAAAACTTTTCTGAAAAGATAGAAATATACAAGGAATCAAGCTTTGTACTTACGCAAGAATTTGCAATCGATTGCCATGAAAAATGGGAAAAGGAAGAAATTGAAAATAGGACAGCTACTCTAGCTGAATATTGCTACGATTCTATGTGGAGTACAAATGAATAAAGTATTAGAAAAAGATTGCAACTTATAAAAATATCCCAATATCCCTGTTTAGCTATAATCGATATTATAAATAGACTTCAAAAACGCGATCGCTTGTCTTGTTAGAATTACTAAATGTGAATATCAAGATCGCTTTTTTATTCCAAAAGATAGCTTTTTAACCCTAAATCTTCCAAGGAATTCAACGCACCTTCAGCTTTATCTTTATTACTAAACGCTCCTACTTGTAACATTGATTTACCTAAATAAACAGTAGTAAAAGCATCAGGAAAAAGCGCTCGCACTTGCGACTGTTGATTACTATGATTAGCTTCTACTAACACTCGATATTTAGTAGTAATAGGAGATGGTGAAGCAACCTGTCCATTTCTTGAACCGAATACATCTGATAAGGTATTGACTTGATTACGAGGAAGATTAGTAATGGGTGATGGGGGAGGCGGAAAGTTAGTTTCTGAAACTGAATTATTTACTGATGTAGAAGGTTGATTATTACTTGATGCAGTAAAGACTAATTCTTTTTTAGTATTTGAGTCGGTAACAGAATTATTTGTTGAAGCTGAAGTAGGTAAAGGAGAAGGGGAAGCTATTTGAGAGGAAGAATTAGAAGTAGGTGGTGGGGAGTTGGGAACGGGTACAGGTTTGGGAGAGGGTAGAGTTTCGTTACTAGAAAGACGAAATAAGTTAGTGGGAAGTGGTGAAGAAGAAGAAGGTATTTTGTTAGTTTGATCTGTTGGTATTGTCACAGAAGCAATTGGTTGTTCGGGGGAGATCGCATTTAAAACTAAACCAGTTGAGGGTTTTGTTGCTGTTGCCGTAACCTCTCTATCTAATCTACGATCGGCAATATTTTGGGTAGTATTACCACGAAAATCGATTTCGCCTTCTGTTTTCCCTTTAATTTCTGTTCCCACTGCTAAAAGAGGATGTTTAGTCGCATTTTGTAAATCTAGCTTGCCATTATTGCGAAACAGATTATTGCCTGGTTGATTAGTAGTACCTAAATCAGCTTGAGAATTTGCGATCGCAATTAAACCATATTCTTCAGAATTTTCAATTTTGTTATTGCGTAAAACCGCTTGAGAATTTCCTTCTAAAATTACCCCAATTCGATTGCTACTAAAACTATTCCCCATTAAAATAGGCGCAGCATTTTGAACTACACTAACTGCAAAACCTGTTGATTCAAAAGTATTATCTTTAACTTGTGGTTTAGAAGTACCGTAAACCAACAAACCATTGCCAGAATTATTATGAAAATAGTTATTATGAATTATTGGCGCACTATTCCCATTAACAGATAAACCTGTATTTCCGTTACGAATAAAACTACTATTACTAACAGTTGGATTAGCTGATTCAATCCATAAACCATGTCCTCTAGAATGAGGGTTAATAACTGTTACTCCTGTAATTTCTTTGGCGTTTTTAATTGCTGCGATCGTTACATATTGTCCTGCTGCGGTTGGACTAATAAAATAACCACTACCTTCAATAATTACACTGTGTCCTTGTCCTCCAGAAGCACCTTGCAGAGTTACATTAGTTTTAATAATTAACGGAAATTTTTCTCCTGTTTTTTCACTATAAGTTCCTGGTGCAAGAGCGATCGTCGTGTTAGGTAAAGCCTTTTGTAATGCTTGAGTAATAGTTTTTAAAGGTGACTGCTGACTACCTTCTGCACCATCATTTCCAGCCTGGGAATTAACATAAATAATGTTTGTTTCCGAACTAACTTGTGATTGAGAATTGACTGATTGAGCGAAAACAAGATTACCTAAAGGTAAAGGAAAGGTACAAGCTAACAATAAACTAAAAAGATAGGTTTTCCTGATAAGATTAAGATTGTGTGGTTGGTAACTCATAGCCAATTTCCTTAATGATTAGATCGTTTTTTTACCTGATCTAAAGACTCAAACTAATTATTTCAAGTTGCATTTTAATCTTTGAAAAATAACGTATAATTGCGAAAGTTTAAATTGAATTATTAAGTGTAATTAAGTGAAACTGTTTGTTTATCATACTCCCGAACTAACTCCTACAGATTGTTTACCTGATTGTGCAGTTGTGGTTGACGTTCTTCGTGCTACAACTACTATTGCTACCGCCTTAAATTCAGGCGCAGAAGCAGTACAAGCTTTTAAAGATTTAGACGAATTGATGAGTAAATCGGCAGCATGGTTACCAGAAAAACGTCTGCGTGCTGGCGAAAGAGGTGGTCAAAAGGTAGAAGGTTGCGATTTGGGCAATTCTCCCCTCGATTGTACTCCCGAAGTAGTAGGCGGAAAAAGATTATTTATCAGCACTACTAACGGTACTCGCGCTCTTCAAAGAGTTGAACAAGCTCCTACTGTTATTACTGCTGCCATTGTCAACCGTCAAGCTGCTGTTAATTATTTGTTAAAAAATCAGCCTGAAACTGTTTGGATTGTTGGTTCGGGATGGGAAGGTAGTTATTCTTTAGAAGATACTGCTTGTGCAGGAGCGATCGCATTATCTTTAATGAACCAATCTTTAGAGCTAATTGGAAATGATGAAGTGGTTGCTGCGATCGCTCTTTATACTCAATGGCAAGATAATTTGTTAAAAATGTTTCATCAATGTAGTCACGGACAACGTTTATTAAGATTAGATGGTGACGAAGATTTGAAATATTGTGCCACAATCGATCTTTTGGATGTACTTCCTATTCAAAAAGAGCCTGGCGTTTTTATTAGAAAATAGTTTTTAATTAAATAAATGATTAACAAATTATTGCAAAAATATCAAATATTACAACATTTTTCAGATTGATAGACTACATTAAAAACAAATAAGCTCTTAGCTTTTGAATTTGTGAAAGACTGTATTTTATTGAATTGAAAAGCGCAATAATTTTGCAATTGCAGAAATAAATTTGAGCGTGTGAGAGTAGGGGTTATTCGCTAATAGCCCCTACACATTCAGAAAAACCTTATTCTTACGTTTGACTAGACTGAGAATGATTATAAAATTGCTTAGACATCCTCTAAGAAGCTTTTCGTAATTGATATTGTTGACGATTAAATGCTTTTTGTTCTTCAGTTAAGACAGCATAATTATCAATCGGAAGACGCATATCCCATTGAGTTTCGGCAAATACCAAGAGATTAACTGTCATAATTAAACCTGTTGCCAAAAACTGCCAATCAAGACAGTAAGGTAAGACAACTATACCTAAAATATGCCACAAGCCAGCAACTATAAAAGCACGCGATCGCAATCCCCAACCAGTACAAAAATAACCAATTGCACTTAAGCTTAACCAAAGATGACATAAGTGCATTAAGACTTGTCCCCAACCCAACAAGATTCCTAAATCAGTAATTAGGACACCGCCTAACATTAAAAATACCCAACTATACAAAACCCATCTCAAACGTTCTACTTTCACCCAAAAATGAGTTAGAACAATCATTGCTACCGTACCAATAATTGTCAAAAATGACCAAAAGATTGCTTGAGTGATCCAATCAATAGGTGCAAATTGTGCAGTGATGAAGATAATGGCTGAAATCAATCCCCAAGCCACAAAAACCTGGTCGATTCTAGTATAAATATTAGAAAATAAGGTTTTATGTTTGACACTTAGGTGAAAATGTAATAATCCTTGACGATCCTGAAAATCTAATGCGTGTTGTTTGCGACGAAAAATTGGTTCCGAGCAACAAAAAAAATTCATGTAGGTAATACGAATGTGAAGATTGAGTGAAAAGTTTAATTTTTTATTCGTCAATCTTTACAATAGTATACTTTAATTAAAAATTAAAAGTAAAAATTGAAAAATCAAAAGTTTGCACTCAACCTTCTTTCCAGCCTTAAAGTTATTGTCAAACTTGAACTGAAAACAAAGAAATTTAAGAAATTAATTAGGTATTTTCTTTTTTTTGCTCCATTTCTTTTAAAAACTCATCTATATTCAAATCTTTTTGCCGATCTGAATCTTGTTTTGCTGGAATAGACTCGGTAGTTGAATTGGAATCATTTGTTGTTTCCGATTCTTGAATCTCAGTTACCGTAATTGTTTCTGCCGAGTCGCTTGGATTGGATTTGAGATCTTCTTCATCCCAATTAGTTGTTTCTGAAGTATCTGGTTCGATTTCTGTATCGATAATCTCAACTATTTCTGCTGGAGTTAAAGGAGTTGATTCTGATGATGCTTCGATTGGGGTAGTTTCAACCAGAATTTCTTCTGTTTCTACCGTGGATGAGCCTTCTTCAGACGATTTAATCGAAATTGTTTCTATTTTAGTTGTTTCTGATTCTGGAGTAGAAGTTGTCTCGGCAATCGTCACCGTTACTTCAGTAGAAGTTGTTTCTGCTTCAAGCTCTTCGTCTAAAAGATTGTCAAGTTTAGTTGTAGCAACAGAATTGGTATTTGTTGTAGTTGGTGTTTTTGATGCAGGTTTCTTTTTGCCAAAGTTTAATAAATTGCTGAATAATCCTGGTTTTTTGGCTGCTACTAGTGATGGGTTACTAGGTTGTGTAGAAGTTTCTTGGGGTTTTGGTTCGGAAGTTGTTTCTATGGCAAAAGGTTCTTCTGACAAAATCGGTTCATTATCTTGAGGTGTTGATCGTGAAGTTTCTTCTAGAATCGTGTCTTCTATTTCTTCTGTCGGAATTGATGCTGTTGCTACCGATGTTTGATTGGATAGGATAGGTTCTTTTTCTGTAATTGTGACTGGTGGAGAAGGTGGTTGGGGTTTAACCTTACCTTTGCCACTCAATAAACTTTTAACTGAATTGACTACAGAAAAGCTCTCGAGATTTGCTTGTTGTTCGGGATGAGCGATCGCTTTCCTTAATTTAAAAGTTTGCCAATTATAGGAAGTGAGTAAGGCAACGGCTGCAACTTGCCCTAATAATAATCCACCTGTAATACTAGTGGCACAAAACCATAATACTAGAGCGTAAAATAGCCCTATTGCACTCCAAAAAAAATCGTCTTGGCGGTGAATATCTGGCAACAAGAAAGCTGTTAAAAATAAGATTAAACTACTCAAGCCAACTGCGATCGCTAGGACGTATGGCAGCATTTTTCAGTTACTCCTTCTGTATCCCTCTATATATTTTGCTGTAAAAACCTTGTCTCTGTGTCAATATTAATCAAGTCTTCTGGCGAAAAATTGATAAGTAATGTTGCAAGGATTGATAATTATTTGAATTTCCTCAAAAAAATACCCCCCAAATTATGCCGATCTGGGGGAATTTGTTTTATCTGCCAGTCTTTGATCACGATCCGAGCAAGGTTCTGAAATTTGACTGACGATATAAAGCAGAGTGTTGTCTCTAGGAAGCAATCTTGATTATTAGCTTAAAGAGAAAATGTGAGGATTTTGTGACCGCAAATTAGAGTTTGATTAAAGTAACCGCAATATTTCCTGAAAAACAAACATCAACATCTGTCCCCGAAGTGCGATCGCGTTTAGAATATTCACCTTCGTAATAATGTAAATCGCCTTCTGTTCTAAATTTAAGTGGTAAAGGATCGATACTCGGTTGACAGAAAACTATTTCTGGTTTAGGTTGATCTGGTTCGAGATGAGGTAGATTAACATTCCAAAAACTATGAGGAGGAAGGGGACGATTTAATAATTCTGCTAAAACTTGAGCAGTCCATAAACTTGCTTTGTCCCAATCAATGATTAATGGTCTTTTAATCCAATGAGAAATAGCAATCCCAGAAATACCGTGTATAGCAGCTTCTCTAACTGCAGCTACTGTTCCTGAAATATAGACATCGATGCCTAAATTACCACCCGCATTAATTCCAGAAAATATCCATTTTGTCTCTGGGGCGATTTTAGTCAAAGCAATCCGAGTACAATCAGCAGGAGTTCCATCCACAGCATATTCTTCTTCTGAACGACATTGTATTTGAATTGGTCGGTGAGTTGTAACTTGATGTCCACAACCGGAATAATGATCTTTTGGGGCAACAATGATGGAGCGGTCACTTACAGCTTGTTTCAATGCCCGAATACCAGGCGCATCAATCCCGTCATCGTTAGTGAGAATAATTGTCATTGTCAGTGATTGATTAAATAAAATAGCCTTGATATATTAATGACAAATTTGGTTTGGTTCAAATCACAATAATTTTGCTCAATACAAATTAAAGCTTTCTTTTAATAAATCTAACTAAGTCTGGTTGAAAAAAAAATAATTAAATATGCAGTTTTTTAGTTCAATCTTAATCTAGTTAATAGTTTTATAAATCACTTCAATATAATCTCAGTAACATTAACATGTTTAATGAATTAAATTTTATTACTATAATTAAAATAATTGGTAATTATTTCTATAGTTAAATGAACAAAAATAAAAAAGTAATTGGATTATTGACATTTTTATTTTTATTTATTAATAAGTCGGTTTTAGCTCAACCTAATTCTCATCAGGATTCAGTCGCACCGAATAATTGTTCTTGGAATCAAACCACAAATAATAACCGCCTTATAGACAAAAGATTATCAAACAAACAGCCCAACAAATCTTTTTCTGAAACTAGCTCCAACCAGTCTAGAACTCTTGTTGCAGGATTTACTATACCCAGTCTTTGGTGGGCAAGAGAACAATTCGATCCTTTTGGTGGAAGATTAATTCATAATTGGTTAGCTTCTCCTCAAACCAAACAAATTAATCTTATAGTTAATTGGCAATTGTGGACTTTATTAGATTATTTAGAAAGATATCGTTTAATCAATCAGTTTGGTACTGTGGTTCGAGAATATGGTTACAATCTCCGCATATTTAATCAACAAAAACAATGTTTAGCAACCTATGAATATAATCCTCGTAGTAATCCTCCTAAATGGGATATTCATCTCGAACAATCTAATCAAGATAGCTTACAAATAGAGACAAAAACTAATTAAATCTCAGAGGATGTCTGAAAAATTCTAATTGTCAACACAGTGTTGGATAAGCAGAGTACGACCCCACCCTGATAATGAAGTATAGTGAAACGGAACGACGGGGTGTTTAAACGCTGGAAATAAATTCCAGCGACAACCCCTCAAAAATCAAGGTTTTGCGTTCAGACACTAGCATGTTTCGGTTCCTTCGCTTACGCTCAGGATTCAACATGACCGCGAGGGATACCGAGGTTTCCTCGGTAGAGCCAATCGCGGTGTTGACATTTTAGAGTTTTTAGATAACCTGTAAAATTTAAAAATTAAAATAGGATTTGCTTGGATACTTTGTGATAGCTTCTAAATAAATAACACTGTAGTTATTAGTAATTAATTAATATGAGCTTATTTAATCAGATTCTTGGTGCCATCAATAATCCAGAGCAAGAAGCAAATCCCAATCAATTAGCAAGTATTTTAGATACCGTACAACAACTTAGTGGGAACTATAACGCTAATCCTTCCGCGATCGAATCAGCGATGTCTATTGTTGGTAGCTTTACTCGTTCTGCTCTTCAAAATCAACGTAGCAATGGTGGAGAGGGTCAAGTACGGCAGACAATCAATCAATTTGCCGGGACACAAGCAAATTACCAAGTATTACAAGCTTTGTTTAATAATTCACAGTTGCAAAATATGACGCAACAAATTAGTAATAGAACAGGTTTAGATACTCAAATAATACAAAGCTTATTGCCTGTTCTAGTACCTTTGGTCCTAAATTTTTTAAAAACTGGTAATAATACCAATAATTCTCAGGCAAGTAATTCATTACTGAATAGTTTTTTGGATGGAGATAGGGATGGTGATGTAGATTTAGTTGATGCGATCTCTATGGCATCTCGTTTTTTAGGTCGATAAGTAGTCAAAATTCACTTCGTAAGAACAGCAATTATAAAGCTATTAGCTGTTAGCTGAACTCCTAACCAAAACAAAACTATTGGTAGCATTCTTTTTTCTATTTCATATAAATCACTTTAATAGTTGGAGTTAAATTGAATCACTCCAGCTTTTTTCTATTGAAATTATTTATATTAATTGTTAAAAAAAAATTATCTCTTATACCGTTTATCAAAAGTCGCTAAATAGATAACAAGCCTGAAATAACGATATATCAAAAATTCAATTTAACTAGGTCTCCAGTTACTTGTGAGAATTGGTATTAAATTAAAGTTTGCTCCGCCTATTCAAAAAAAAATTTGTCAATCGAGATTAATACTTAATCAATAAACAAAAAAGCATTTATATTAAGTTAAATTAAGTCTCAAAACTAGTTGGACACGATCACTATTACGGTGATTGATTTAGACAAGTTTTAAGAAAAGTAAATTTTCATTTACGCAAAAAAGACCCAATCTATCATCTACTTGTCAAATATCAATGTTGATAAAAATATCATACCCATTAAAATAAATAAACTCATTGGTTATTCTCAATAAAATTTCCAAACAAATCTTAACTTAATTATTCTTGACTATAAAGATATTGTATTAACTTACCAAAAGCGATCTGCTCCGTGGTCGCACTAAGCGACAACAATAAAGTAATGTTAACAATGGTACTTAAATTTAGTCATCGAGACTGTTTGTAGATCAGCAAGAAAAGAGATAAGCGATTTATACATTGCTCTTTGGCGACAAATTATGCTTCAACTTTGTGAGGGACTGATCCCGCCCTTCGAGGGCAGACGGGGGTCTGGAATTGGCGAGGCAACCTCGCCAATCGCCCCCTCGACTTGTACGCCCCGTCAAAATTTTCTAATCTAAAAGAATAGGGAGAAAGACTAGAGAATAAACTCCTAACTTCTCTACTTCTTCCTTAGTTTCTTTCATGATCTTTAGGCAATAAAAAGCAAAACAAAATTTAACTATGCGAATTTTATTAGTTGAAGATGATGAGATTTTGAGCGACGTGTTGTGGCAATCTCTTACCGATCATAACTATGTAGTCGATGTTGCTCAAGATGGTTTACTGGGATGGGAATATATTCAAAGCGGTGAATACGAACTAATTGTGATGGATGTGGGATTACCTGAACTAGATGGCATTAGTTTATGTCAAAGGTTACGTAGCGAAGGTTATTCCACTCCTGTATTATTGATGACGGCGAAAGATGCCAATCAGGAAAGGATTCGGGGTTTAGATGCGGGGGCAGATGATTATTTAATCAAACCCTTAGATTTTGATGAACTCCACGCCAGAATTAGAGCATTATCAAGAAGAGGAGAAGTAATCCCTACTGCTGTTTTAGAAGTTGAAGGTTTGCGTTTAGATCCTAGTAGTTGTCAAGTCAGTTATCAAGACAAACCGATTAAATTAACGCCTAAAGAATATAACTTACTAGAATTATTTTTACGCAATCGGGCTAGAGTTTTTAGTCGATCGCAAATTCTTGATCGGATTTGGACTTTTGACGATCCGCCTCTAGAAGAAAGCGTGAAGGCTCATATTAAAGGATTACGCAAGAAACTCAAACAAGCAGGTGTAGTAGATTGGATTGAAAACGTTTACGGAATTGGTTATCGTTTTAGTCCAAAACTTGAACAATCTCAAACTAATCAAACCTTTTCAAGCTCTGTGGAACAAGAATTTAATCAAAAAATGGAGCAGATGTGGCAACAATACCAAGGTTTGATGGTAGAAAGATTAAAAATCTTAAATTTAGCAGCAACACAAGCTAGTAAAGCTCAATTATCATCAGATTTACATCACTCAGCAACCCAAGCAGCCCATAAATTAGCTGGCGTGTTAGGAATGTTTGCCAGAGAGACAGGAACTCAATTAGCTCGCGAAATTGAAACTCTTCTGCAAACCAATCAAGTTTTATCTCCTCTTCAAAGAGAACAACTGATCTTTTTAGTTAATGATTTAAGTAATTTATTAGCTTTAGAAGAATCTACTCAAGCTACTCCTATCATTAATCCACCAAAATTACTTTTAATTACCAATAATGACTTAAAAAATCAACTTCAGCAACTAGCTTCGCTTACAGAGATAAGTTGGCATCAAGTAGATAACTTAGAAACAGCAAACCTTTGGTTACAAGAAAATTCTCCTCATTTAGTTGTTTTAGATTTAGAAACTAGCAGCGACTCAACTCAAAATCTTGCTTTCATTACCGAATTAACTAAACGTACCCCTTCTGTCAAAGTTTTAGTAATTTCGGCTGAAGATCAATTAACGCAAAGAATTTCTATTGCTCGTACAGGAGCTAATGGTTTTTTGGTCAAACCCGTTACAGCTAGCCAAATTGGAGATACAGTAACACAACTTTTACACCGCAATCGCCAACAAAATTATTCCGAGCGGGAAAATCGCAATACTCAAATTCTGGTGGTAGATGATGACCCCATTTTTCTTAAAGCAATTCAAACGTTACTCGAACCTTGGGGAATGCAAGTCACTACTTTGGATGATCCTTTACGCTTTTGGGAGCTAATGCAAACAACTAAGCCAGATTTACTGATTTTAGATGTAGAAATGCCCCAAATTAATGGTATTGAATTATGTCAAGCTATTCGCAACGATCCTAATTGGCAGGAATTACCTGTTTTCTTTCTCACTGCTCATCGAGATGCCGAGACAATTCAACAAGTATTTGCAGTTGGTGCAGATGATTATATTACGAAGCCTTTGGTAGGCGTAGAATTATTAGCTCGCATTACCAATCGTTTAGAACGAAATCGTTGGTTAAAAAATCTTTCTACCAAAGATACTCTGACTGGTTTAATGAATCAACCCCAATCAGATCGTGCCTTAACATCGTTATTCAAAAATAATCAATCTGGTTGTTTGGCAGTTGTAAGTATGGCTGAAAATGAATTACGTCAAATTAATCTTCAATACGGTCATACAATGGGAAATCAAGTCTTACAACGTTGGAGTCATCTCTTACAAACTGTTTTTAGGCAAATTGAGGTTTTGGGGTACTACGGCTTGGGTGAATTTGTCCTTGGTACAGTTAATTTAAACTATAGTGAAATGCGCGATCGCACTTCTGAATTAGCTACTAGTTTACGCAGACAAGTTTTTACCGCTCCTAATGGAGAAAGGTTTCAAGTTGACTTTAAAATTGCGATCGCTGAATATCCCGATGATGGCAATACCCTTCAAGTTCTCTATCAATTTTGTTGTCAATAAGGTTATTTTCAAGAGATGAATAATTCTATCGAAACTGAAATCATTCAATATGAAGCAAAGTTACGAGAAGCAATGCTTCAATCAGATGTCAAAGCACTCGACGAACTTCTCGCACCAGAACTTATTTTTACAACCCACCTCGGCGAGTTAGTCACTAAACAAGACGATCTTAAAGGACATAGCTCTGGAACATTAGCAATTAAGTCGCTCACTCCATTAGAACAAACAATTCGGATCGTTGGAGATGGTGCGATTGTTTTGGCAAGAGTTTATATAGTGGGAACTTACAATGGTGTCCCATCAGAAGCAGATTTACGATTTACACGCGTATGGGTTCCTACTTCCAACGGCTGGCAAGTAATTGTTGCTCATTCTAGCGTCGTGGCGTAGTTGTATCGAGCAACACTTAGATAAAAGTAAAAAGTCAAAAGCTAAAAGCTGAAAACTAGTTGACCAAAAGCATCTCATTTTTAATGTTAATCAATTGGTAAAGAAACCATTGCAGCCATTAACTCTTCTGGAGAAACAGCAAAAGGTAATCTATGGATATCAGAATTAGGAAGACAAGCATATTCGGCTGCCTGACGTAATTGAGCCAAACTAATATTACCTAACCCTAAATCTTCTAAAGTTTTAGGCAAACCAATTTCACGATAAAACTCAGTTAGTTGTTGTCGAGTAGAAACAGCTAATTGATTACCTTGAACCATTTCTTCTAAACGTAACTGTACCAAAATACCATAAGCTACTTTTTCACCGTGTAAAGCTTGGTGAGCGCACCGAAGTTGGGTTAAACCATTATGAATTGCATGAGCAGCCACTGTACGACAATTAGCACCACCCAAACCACCAATTACTCCAGCCAAAAGTACCGTAGCGTCAACTACTTCACGCCAATCATCACTATCAGAATTAGCTACCGCAGCAGGTGATTTTTGAAACAGTAAATCGCGGAGAATTCTTGCTTGTTGTACCGCAGCAATTGTTAAGGTTGCAGCGGAACTACCACTACTAATCGAAGCTTCGTACCATTTAGCTAAAGCATCACCAATTCCCGCTACTAAAGTTCTAGTTGGTGCAGTACGAACCAAACCATAATCTAAGATTAATAAATCGGGACAGCGATCAAGAGCCACATCGTATTGAAAAGCACCCTCTTCAGTATAAATATTAGACAAAGCTGTCCAAGCTGCACAAGTAGCAGCCGAAGTAGGAATTGTAACTACAGGTAAGTTACATTGCCAAGCTAATAATTTGGCAGTATCTAATGCTTTACCACCGCCAACCCCAATAATTAAATCAGCTTGATGGGAAGTAACTGCACTGTGCAATTGTTGTAAAGAAGATTCCGCACAATCAGGACTATAATTTGCTGGTGAAGTAATTAATTGCTGTTTTTTACTAATTGATTCAAAATAGGGTTGAACTATCTTCAAAGTGCGATCACCTCCTACAATTAAGGGACGAGTTCCTAATTTTGCGATCGCTTCTCCTGATTCTTTGAGACAATTTTCTCCTCGTAATACTTGCGATGGAGCGACAGCTAAAGGCAAATAAGTTGTAGTGGTACGATTAACTGTCTTGGTAGTTGCTTTGCTCATATTGATAGCTACGATATCGGTCATAAGTCTGTTATTTTACATTGTTAACCAAATTTTTTTAACTTTGGGTTGATTTTTCGCACAAAGATAGTACGGATTTCTTCAATTTTAAGAAACTCGTAGCTAACTGAAAGAGCTTAATATAAAGTGATTAAGGAGATTTCTCTATCAATACACCTGATATCGATCCTTAAGATGGTAATAGTAATGATGCAATAGATTCCGCACTACGTTTTTCTCGCCACAACCAATGACGATCTTGTCCATGAGTTTTAATATGAACGATCGCATTATCGATCAAATTTTCTAATTGCTCAAAATCGTTAAAAGTAGAACCAATTGTAACTGGATAATTAATTTGTTGTTTGATTAAAGGATAATCAGAAGCAATTATATAACAACCACAAGAAGCAGCATCACTAATTACGCCACTGGTACGATAATAATAGCGGTTGCGATCGTAATGGATTACTAAAATATCGATTTGTTGTAGTAGTTGTAAGTAATCTTGTTCTTTAGTTGTGTCGTAAAGTTGGGCATTTATTTCATTTAAATAAGCAGGTTTTTGTCCGAAAGGAGTTCCAATAATTAATTCACATTCGGAATGATGCTGGAGATATTCCTGAAGTTTTTCTAAAAGCTTGCCGACAGGTTTGTCAGCTCTAATCATACCTACGATGCCAATTTTGATCGGAGTATTTTCTGTTAATCTTTCGCCTGGTTTAAATCTGGGAAAAACATCATTTCTGAGAGGATGGGGTATAACTATTTTTGACGCTGAAGGTAACTGAACTTTAGTTGGTAAAATATCGTCGTTTAATTCTAATAAAATTACTTTAAAGTGTTTAAATAATTTTAAATAAAGTTGTAAATATAATAAGCCCAAATATTTTGGTTTGCTATGAATGGCAAATTGCTGATTACCATGCAGCATAATAAAAACTTTTTTGCCTGTCAAAACTAGTAAAGGTAACAATAATAATAAATGTTGGTTGTAAGCTTCAAAAATTAATAAGGCATCGCATTTTTTTAATTTTAAGGCTCTCATACCCATAGCAAAATGACGATATTCTCGTCGTAAATGCAAACCAACAGCATAAACAGGAATAGCCTCAGTAATTTTTTTTAACCATAAAGGTAAAGGAGTTTCAATTGACAAAAATCCTAGGTTATTTTCACTTATATACTGATTCAGATTCAGTAAATCTTTTAATCCTTCATGAAATAATTGAATTTGAGAATGTTCCGTAACTGTTGGTGGTGATTGAGCAATGCTTGATTCAAGAGATGTCATAGTAATCTCTTCTCTGTTATGGTAATAGTTTTCCTTGCCAAGATAACATAAAAAATTATTAAAATTGGTATGAACTAACCTCTAATTAAACATCTATATTCATGATCTTAATATAGTTTTAGTCACTTAAGTAAAGCGATAATTTATAGCTCATTAATTAGAGCTATTTTTTTTACCATTTAATTCTAAATACTGACCATGAAAGCAAAAGGAAAACTTGCGTTTGCAGGTAAAAAAGAAAGGGTAAAGGGAAAGAGGTAAATGTCTTAATGTTATTTTTCTCAGAAAATTATGATTTTTGGAATTATTACTCAAACCCTGTCAAACTTAGGATAGATTTTTTTTTATGAACAACTCGAGTTAAATGGAGAAAACCGTGTATGTATACGGAATGAGAATTTATGAGACGTGATGCTAATGGTAAATTTACTAACAATTGGGAATCAGAAGCTAAAAGGCGGGTTAGTGTTACGCTCACCAATACTGCATGGCGATTATTAGAGGAAGAAGCCCAGAAGTATGGTATTTCTCGTTCTGAGGTGATTGAGCGGATTGCCCGCAGTTTTGCAACAGCTAAAAATAGGTCATCTGAAACAAAAAGTAATAACCAAGGGCAGAAGTTGTCCGATAAGTTCAATGTATCCGATCAAAATCAAGAAGCTGGTCAAAATTTTGATCAAGCCGATACTCGAACGCAAGAATTGATTTGGAAGCAACAACAAAAGATCGATACCTTGGAGCGTCAGAAACAAGAATTAGAAGCAATTGTTGAGAATGCTCCTGATGCGATCGCACACTTTGATTCAGAACTCCGATATCTTTATGTCAACCGAATTGTTGAGCAAGCTTTGGGCATTGCACGAGATGATTTACTGGGCAAAAAGATGGACGAAGTTTTGTCAAACCCAATCTATCTGTTTTGGGAAGAGCGTCTTCGTCAAGTGTTTGCAACGACTCAAGCACAGGAGATCGAATTTGAATTTGAAACACCCTTTGGAGTGCGGTTTTATCAGGCTAGGTTGGTTCCCGAACTCAATAGCGATGGCTTGCCTGTCTCGGTTATCGTTATTAGCCGAGACATGACTGAAACAAGACAAGCAGAGCAACAGCGTACTCAACTGCTTGCCAGCCAAGAAACCAAGCGCAAAATAGAAGTAATTTTAGAAAGTATTAGCGATGCGTTTGTTGCCTTTGATCGTAACTGGCGCTACACCTACGTTAATCAGGCAGCTGCTACAATTCTTCACAAGAAGCCAGCAGAGCTACTAGGTAAACACGTCTGGAATGAAGTTTTTCCTGAATTAGTTGGCGGAATTGCCTATCAAAAATTTCATCAAGCTATAGCAGAACAAATCCCCATTTCCTGGGAGGAATTTGGAGAGCCGATTCAAAGATGGATAGAAGTTCGCGTCTATCCATCATCTGAAGGTATAGCCGTATATTTTCGAGATGTCACTGAACGTAAGCAAGCCGAGCAAGCATTACGAAATACGGCTGAAAGATTAAGTTTGGCATTAGCAGCAGCAAATTTGGGAGATTGGAGTTGGGATGCTGCAACAGATCTAGTGAATTTCTCCCAACGGGCAGCTGAAATCTTTGGCATTTTACCAGGTTCCCATATGACTTGGACTCAAATGCGTAACTTACTCCACGAAGACGACCGCGAACGGGCGCGGGTAGAGGTAGAAAAAGCGATCGCCAACCACAGCGACTACAGTATTGAATATCGGGTGCTGCATCAAGATGGATCGGAACGATGGGTTGCTGCAAATGGGCGTGCTAATTACTCTCCAACAGGAGAAGCGCTCGGAATGCTAGGAATCGTGCAGGATATCACTCAGCGCAAACAGGCAGAACAAGCTTTACGCGAGAGTCAAATCCTCTACCAAACGCTTGCTGAGGCTCTACCGAACTTAATCTGGACACTTACGCCTGATGGTCAAATAGATTACGTCAATCAGCAATGGCGAAAAGCTTTAGGAGTCACTCTGGAGCAAGTGAATCAGACAGGCTGGAGTTTGATTGTGCATCCGGATGACCTACCTCGCAGTTTTGAAAATTGGACGCAAATTCAGTCAGGGGAAAGTATCACAGAGCAAGAATACCGTCACTACATGGCAGATGGCAGCTACCGTTGGTTCTTGGCACGTATGTTTGCGATTCGAGATCAGTACGGACAGTTGCTGCGATTGGTAGGAGCTAGTACCGACATTGATGAACGCAAGCGAACGGAAGATGCACTTCGTAGTAGTGAAGAGCGATTGGCTTTAGCCTCCCAAGCTGCTCAAGTTGTAACTTTTGAATGGAATATTGAGACCAATCAGGTGTTTTGGACAGCAGAGGAGGAAGCTTTATATGGCTTGACACCTGGAAGTTTCCAAGGACAATTGGAGAATTGGAAGCAAGCGGTTCATCCCGAAGACCGCGATCGCGCCGTACAAGATGTCCTAGATGCTGTTGCAAATCGCACTGACTTAAACACGGAATTCCGTATTATTCATCCCGATGGCAATGTACGTTGGTTAGCTGCAAAAGGACGAACTTTCTATGATACCGAAGACCGTCCACTTCGCATGATCGGCATGAATGAAGACATCACCGAGCGCAAACAGTTGGAAATGGAGCGCGAGCAACTGCTGCAACAGTTAGAAGCCAGTCTGGGACAGTTTGAAGCTGTAATCAACAGTATGTCAGAAGGTTTACTGGTTAGTGATGCCCAGGGAAATGTACTGTTGTTTAATCCAGCAGCACTCGTTTTACATGAGTATGACTCGGTTGAACAAGTTCGACGGCATTTATGTGAATTTCCAGATACCTTTGAAGGACACGACTTACAGGGTAACTTAATTGAGTTAGAAGACTGGCCCCTTGCTAGAGTTTTGAGGGGTGAAACTTATCGTGACTATGAAATTAATGTTCATCGTCTGGATACGCATACAAGGTGGATTGGTAGTTTTAGCGGAACACCCGTGTATGACAAACAGGGACAGATGATTTTGGCGATCGTTACTATGCATGATATCAGCGATCGCAAGCAAGCCGAGACTGAACGGTTACAATTGCTTCAACAGGAACGCAAAGCCAGAGAGCAAGCCGAAGCAGCAAACTGCATTAAGGACCAATTTCTAGCAGTGTTATCTCACGAACTGCGAACCCCATTAAATCCAATTTTAGGCTGGTCACACTTATTGAGACAGGGCAAGCTCGATGCAAAAAAAACAAGCACAGCGTTAGAAACCATAGAGCGCAACGCCAAGCTGCAAATTCAACTGATTGATGACCTCCTCGATATTTCTCGCATTTTACAAGGCAAACTCAGCCTCACTTCTGTTCCGGTTGATTTGAAGTCAACTATTACTGCTGCGATTGAAACAGTATATTTAGCTGCCCAAACTAAAGATATTCAAATTCAAACCCAATTTGAATCTCAGGCGGTTACAGTTTTAGGTGATGCTGCTCGGTTACAGCAAGTCGTGTGGAACTTACTTACCAATGCCGTAAAATTTACTCCAGCAACAGGACAAATCCAAATTCGACTATCAACAACAGATTTTCAGGCTCAGATTCAAGTTAGAGATACAGGCAAGGGGATTAGACCAGAATTTTTGCCTTATGTTTTTGATAGATTTTGTCAGGCAGATAGCACCACAACTCGGACATTTGGGGGATTAGGATTAGGACTTGCGATCGTACGTCATTTAGTGGAACTACATGGTGGTATGGTTAAAGCAGAAAGCAATGGAGAGGGGCAAGGGGCAACCTTTACCATCATGCTTCCCCTGATGTCAGCAGCAGTTTCAACCACTGAGGAGGCAGTAGTAATGACTGACTCCCTTCAGTTACAAGGTATCAATATTCTAGCGGTCGATGATGATGTCGATAATCTTGAACTGGTTCAATTCATTTTAGAACAGGCAGGAGCAACAGTAATGACTACATCCCATGCCACAGAAGCACTTGAGCAGCTTCATCAATCAAACCCCCATCTGATCATCACCGATATTGCCATGCCCCAGGTAGATGGTTACACTCTGATGAAGCAAATTCGAGAACTAACCTCTAAACAGGGCAGACAAATTCCAGCCATCGCTTTAACTGCTTATGCTGGAGAGATCAATCAGCAAAAAGCGATCGCGGTTGGGTTTCAAATTCATCTTGCTAAACCAGTTGACCCACAAACATTAGTGCAAGCAATTTCAGAGTTACTCAGTCGAACCTAAAAAGTTGTGAATATTTCCACAACCTATCCTTTAACATTGTGATACTCTCTACTGCAATGAACAACGAACGCACCAGTAAAAATAATCATCTTGACGAAGTGAATGCTCTTCGCCAGCGTCTACAAGAACTGGAAGATTCTAATTATCGGTGTCAGCAACAAGTAGAGCAATTAACTAAGCAACTTACTCAGGAAAAAGCTGCTCGGCAGCAGGCAGAAGAATTCTTGCAACTTACTCTCACCTCGGCTGAAACAATTGCCTGGGATATGGATTTAAATAGTAATCGAGTCGTTTGTTCACCGAATGCTTTAGAGGTTTGGGGTATTCAAGAAGGGACAAGAGAAGATTTTTTTGCCTTGCTCGATCCACGCGATCGCCAGCAGGTAATCGAAGCAGCAGAGCGCGCTATTGGAGGAAAGGCAGATTATTGCCAAGAATATCGGGTAATTAGACCAGATGGGGCAACACGCTGGCTCAATAGTCGGGGGCAAGTTTATCGAGATGATACGGGAAGGGTTGTTAGGCTGATCGGACTTTCGGTCGATGTGACAGAGCGCAAACAAACTGAAGAAGCACTGCGTCAGAGTGAAGAACGCTTAAGAATTGCCAATGAACGTTTTCAACTTGCAGCTAAAGCAGTCAACTGCTTGATCTACGATTGGGATTTAGAATTAGACCACGTTGAGAGAACAGATGGATTAACCAAGATATTAGGCTACTCTTTGGTAGAAGCTGAACCCACGTCTCAATGGTGGAGCGATCGCATTCATCCCGATGATTTACCACCAATAAAGGAGCGAGCATTGGTTTCGTTAATGCAAGACGATTACTTTTCAGCTGAATATCGGATTCTGAACAAGTCGAATCAGTATGTTTATGTGTTGGATCAGTGTTTAGTAGTAACGCGAGATGCTGACGGCAAACCTACCCGAATTGTGGGCAGCACAACCGATATTAGCGAGCGCAAGCGTGCTGAATTACAACTCCAGGAAAGCCAACGGTTCATTCAGCAGATTGCTGATGCGCTACCTGGAACGCTCTATGTGTACGATATGTTGGGGCAACGCAATGTTTATGTAAATCGTCAGATTGGAGAACTATTAGGATATACTTCAGAACAGATTCAAGCCTTAGGCAATCGCCTTTTTTCAGAATTAATCCATCCTGAAGATTTTAGCGCGATCTCAATTCAGTTCGATCTGCTTAATCGAGCGTCCGAAGGCGAAGTAATTGATTACGAGTATCGGATGCGTCATGCTAATGGAGAGTGGCGTTGGCTTTGGAGTCGCAACACCGTTTCTACTCGTACACCAAATGGACTTGCTCATCAAGTGGTTGGAACAGTACATGATGTCACCGACCGCAAACAAGCAGAAGCGGAGTTAAAGCAGCGAGAGCAGGAATTTCGCACACTGGTTGAAAACACACCTGATATTATTGTTCGTTATGATCGCGAACTTAATCATCTTTACATTAATCCGAGTATTGAAAGGGCTTTGGGTATTGCAGCCGAACACTTTATTGGTAAAACAGGAATTGAACTTGGTTTTACAGATGAGCGATCGCAAACCTGGTATGCCACAGTTGAACAGGTATTTGAAACAGGACAGAGCTGTTCTCTTGAATATGAGTTTCCTAATCCTGAAGGCGAGTTACGTTTGTATCAGGCTCGTTTTGTACCCGAATTAATTGAGGGAGAACAAATTGCAACAGTACTAGGTGTTGCTAGAGATATAACAGAGTATAAACGAGCAGAGCTGTCCCTGCGTCAGAACGAAGAACGACTCAGGTTAGCCATGGAAGCTGCTCAAATGGGAACCTGGGATGTAGACTTAAACACTGGAGAAGCGGTCTGGTCAGAACAACATTTCACCATGTTAGGCTACGAACCCGTTGCCACTGGAAAAGCCAACGAGGAGATGTGGAGTAGCCGAATTCATCCCGATGATCTAGAGCGAGTCATTCAGGCATGGCAGCAATCACGGCAAGAGAGAACTCTCTATGAAGCCGAATACAGAATAATTCGAGCAGACAATGGACAAATTGCCTGGTTAGCTGGTTTGGGAAGTTTTACCTACGATCAAAATGGACAGCCACTTCGTTCAATGGGGGTTCTTTTTGATATTACTGCTCGCAAGCATAGTGAAGCTGAACGTCAACGGATTGAAGATGAACTAAGAGAAAGTGAACAGCGTTTACAACTTGCTCAACAGGCAGGCAGAATTGGCACTTGGGAATGGAATCTATTAACCAACGAGGTAACCTGGTCAGATGGCATTTGGACGCTCCTAGCTCTTGAGCTAAACAGTATTACTCCTAATCTAGAGACTTTCATCCATTTTATTCATCCTGATGATCGAGAAAAAGCGTTTAAAGGAGTAGAAGTTGCCCTTGCTCAAGGAGAAGATTATTACGACGAATTCCGAGTGATTAGACAAGATGGAACCATTTGTTGGCTTCTAGCTAAAGGACGAGTTATCCGTACCCCTGATGGTCAACCCAAACGGTTGTTGGGTATTAACGTTGACATTAGCAATCTCAAACAAGCAGAAGCTGCCCTAGCTCAGAGTAATCAAACCTTACAAGCAATCATTCAGGCTTGTCCATTGGCAATTATGGGTTTACGTGCGGATGGCACTGTCCGAATTTGGAATCCTGCTGCTGAGCGTATTTTTGGTTGGAGCCAGCCAGAGGTTTTAGGGCAATTTTTACCTAGTATTCCCACAGATAAGCGGGATGAGTTTTTAGCTAATTTGGCAGCCACAATCAAGGGACAAGGTTTAAGTGGAGTCCAAACACAGCGTCAGAAAAAGGGTAACATTCAATTTGATGTAGAATTATGGACAGCACCAGTAAATGAAGCGCAAGCAGGAATTAGTTGTGTATCAGTGGTTGCTGACATTACTGCTCGCAAACGAACCGAAGCTGCTTTGCGTTTGAGTGAAGAACGGTTGCATAGCTTTGTGACCGCTAACGTCATCGGTATTTTGTTTGGAGATCTTGAGGGTGGCATTCAAGAAGCGAATGACGAATTTCTCAGAATTGTGGGATATACCCGTGAGGATTTAGAAACAGGGAAGTTGAGGTGGATCGACATTACTCCCCCAGAATATCTGCCATTGGATGAAGAAGCAATTGTTGAAGCAAGGAAAAGGGGTGCTTGTAATCCCTATGAAAAAGAATATATTCGCAAGGATGGCAGCCGAGTTCCAGTGCTAGTTGGTTTTGGTCTAGTTCTGGCAGGGCGAGAAGAGGCAGTTGCCTTTATTTTAGATTTGAGTGAGCGTAAGCAAGCTGAAGAATCCTTACGTCAGAGCGAAGAACGATTACGCCTCGCTTTATTAGTTGGTAACTCAGGAATTTGGGATTGGGATATTATTAATAATCAGATCACTTGGTCTGAGCAAATTTATCAATTTCATGGATTAACCCCCGAAACTTTTGGTGGTAAGGTAGAGGATTTTACCCAACTAATTCATCCCGAGGATCGCTCAACAGTATCGGAAGCAATTCGGCAAGCCATACAAGAGCGATCGAGTTATGAGATTGAATTTCGCACTGTCCAACCCACAACCAGGACAGTGCGCTGGCTCTACACCACAGGAGGCGTAATTTTTGACCAACAAGGCAAACCTGTACGGATGCTAGGTGCGACAATAGATATTACAGAGCGCAAAACGATTGAAACAGAACGAGAGCAACTATTAAGGCGAGAGCAATCTGCCCGTGAACAGGCAGAAACCGCTAACCGAGTAAAAGATGAGTTTCTCGCGGTACTTTCTCATGAATTAAGAACACCTCTCAACCCAATTTTAGGTTGGACAAGACTGCTACGTACTCACCAGTTTGATTCGGCAGCAAGAGATCGCGCCTTGGCAACCATTGAGCGCAATGCCAAACTTCAAGCTCAACTAATTGAAGACTTACTCGATGTCTCCCGTATTCTCCAAGGGAAAGTCTTACTAAATGCTTGTCCTGTCAATTTAGCGGTTGTGATTGAAGCAGCACTTGAAACAGTCCGACTGTCCGCCGAAGCAAAAGAGCTTCAAATTCAAACCGTATTAGATTCAAAGGTCGGGCTAGTCAATGGAGATACCAATCGTTTACAGCAAGTTGTCTGGAATTTACTCTCCAATGCAGTTAAGTTTACACCATCGGGAGGTCGGGTTGAGGTAAAGTTGACGCAGAATGAAACCTGCGCTCAAATTCAAGTGAGCGATACAGGACAGGGTATCAGTCCCGATTTTCTGCCTTATGTCTTTGATTATTTTCGCCAAGCTGATAGTAGTACGACTCGTCAGTTTGGTGGATTAGGATTGGGTTTAGCGATCGCTCGTCATCTCATTGAACTTCATGGCGGTACGATGAAAGCAGAAAGTGCAGGAAAAGGATTAGGCTCGACCTTTACAGTTGAACTCCCATTAATAGGATCGCCATTAACGCTTGAATTAGAAAGATTACCAACTCAGGAAACGAATAATTTGCAAGGCATCTGTATTTTAATTGTGGATGATGAGGCAGATCTGCGAAATTTGATTCGTTTCATTCTGGAAAAACATGGTGCAACGGTTATGGTAGCAGCAAACGCAGCCGAGGCATTAAAACAACTTACTGAATCTGTGCCTGATGTTTTAATTAGTGATATTGGGATGCCGAACATGGATGGTTATGCTTTGATGAGGCAAATTCGGACAACTTTAGGGGAGCAACAGAAAAGAATTAGAGCGATCGCTCTAACTGCCTATGCTGGAGAAATCAACCAACATCAAGCTCTAGCTGCCGGATTTCAAATCCATCTAGCTAAACCAATCGAACCAGAACAACTAGTGAAAACTGTGGCACAGGTGGTAGCGCATACATCTAATCTGCAATAGAAAAAATAATGCTACAAACAGTTAGATTTTATTTAAAGATTAAATTAAAATCCAAGAGTTTATTTATTTTGAATGTGGTTTATAATCTGAAAACTGCTGTAATTCAATTATTAAATTCAATCTGTTGAGAACGACGACTAGGCAAAATTTTGGAGCCATATTTATGAGCATAAACTTGAGTAAACTCTGCTCCAAACAAAATAATTTGAGCCGAATAATAAACCCAAGCTAAAAAGATAATTAAAGAACCTGCTGCACCATAGGCAGACCCTAAACCACCTTTTTCAAAATACCATCCCAATAAAAATTTGCCAAAAATAAATAATAAAGAAGTAATAATCGCTCCTACCGAAACATCTTTCCAGGTAATTTTGACATCGGGAACATATTTAAACATTAAAGCAAACATCAAAGTTAGTAAGCCAAAAGAGACAAAAAAATCGATATTTTTCCATAAAAATTCTGAACCAGGCAAAAAATCAATATTAAATTTTTTCACAGTAGATAAAACTGCACTAATGATTAAAGAAGCAAGTAATAAAAAACCGATCGCGACTACCATTAAAAAAGAAAATAATCGTTTACTAATCAATAACCAAACACCTCTACCTGGTTTGGGTTGCACATTCCAAACAGTATTTAAAGCATCTTGTAGTTGACCAAAAACTCCCGAAGCACCAACTAGCAAAACTCCAATACTAATTAACGAAGCGATATTACCTAGTTCTGGTTGATTAGCATTATTTAACGCTACTACAATGGCACTAGTTCCTTCAGTACCTATTAATTTTTCTAACTGACTAATTGTCTCTGCTTTAGCAGCATCTTGACCGAAAACCGCTCCAGCGATCGCAACTGCAATGACTAATAAAGGGGCAATGGAAAAGACTGTGTAATAAGCTAAGGCAGCAGCTAAAAGAGATACTTTGTCTTTCTGCCATTGTTGAAAAGTTTCTTTTAGTAATTTAAGTATTTTTCCAATCGTCATTGTCTCAACAACTCAAAGGTTGCCCTTAGTGGAGAGGAACTTCTTATAAAAGTATATTGATAATCCAAATAATTTGTTATTTGAGAAAAAAACCTTTAGATATCAACTAGGTATACACGAACAATTTATAGTAGAGAGAATTTTATTCTCAGTTACCAATTACCTTACCAGTTACCAAGGTTATATTCAATAGACATCTCCAAAAGATTTTTTCAGAAAAAAAATAATCAAAACTGAATAATAGCGATTTTCCTTTACTATTATTCAAAGAATCGGATTTAATCCATATTTAGATAGATAGGATCAAAATCATAATCTTTCCAGAGAGTGATGTAAGATTTTACGGATTAATAGATGGTAAAAAGGTATTCAAAATATTAACAAGAAGATAAATTATGAAAGCAGATTCACGTCGAACTTCTAAGGTAAATCCTCCTGAAACTGTAAATATGACTCCATCAGTAAGAACAACGATGACTGGCATTTTAGTATTGCTGATTCCATTCTTGTTTTTCCTTGGTCTTTTTACCGGTTTTCTGAGGATCTAATTGAGGTAAGACCGAGATTCATGTAAAACCATGCCAGCTAGATATCTAAAACTTTCAAGTTTTCAAAGCTTTTTTATGTTTGCCAAATCTTAGGAGTCAAAGTTAATCAATAAAAGACTAGAGTTTTATAGTTGTTAATCATCCAAAAAGGCGATTTTTAGTGTCTAAATCTACATAATTTTGCATGGATTTCGGTTTAAATACATTTACAACACATATTAAAAATATCTCTCAAAAAAACCTGCGATCGCTCCGCGCCTCGGCGAAGCCGAGAGAGGTTCACTCGTACCTCATGATCGCATTTAGTTGAAGAGAAAGTAATCGATATTGCTCCGCATATAATGACCTATTTCCTGAAGTGAGAAGTAAAGAGATGTTTTAAATATTTACATCAAGAAATCATCTCACCAATTAAGAGAAAGTCAACACGGTGATTAGAGAGGCTTCAGGTTAAGAAGCCTCTCTCACCGTCATTACCAGAAATAGCCAAAGTTGTGGGAATATCTTGGTATCAATCATTACACCATTTTCTTACCTTATCACTTTGGTCAGTCGCTCCTCAAACCATGCCTGAAAATTCAACTTCCTTCGTGATGACTAATATTCAAGAAACTAGAAGTCAGATGAAAAAGATTTTAGGTAATCTTTAGGGCTTAAGAATATGGTTTGAATAAAGCTTTCGACAGTGTAAACAAGAATTGGGTTGACACTGAGAGCAAAAATTGTTGTGTTACGAAGTGCAAAAATAAAAATTTACAATTATTTACTTAAAGTACGCCTTTTGAGTTGGATTTTAAGTGTCGTATTGGCTTCGTCAGTCTCAAAAATATATTAAGAAAATATTAAATTGCTTTACATATCGTTACATTTGTTTTAAATTAACAACATACATACAAAACAAACGCAATCATAAATAACATGACTACAACACTACAACAAAGCCAAACCCAAGGAGCTTGGGAGCGTTTTTGTCAGTGGATCACCAGCACCAACAACCGTATCTACATCGGTTGGTTCGGTGTACTGATGATCCCCACGCTCTTAACCGCAACTACTTGCTTCATCATTGCCTTCATCGCTGCGCCTCCAGTAGACATTGATGGCATCCGTGAGCCTGTAGCAGGTTCTCTGTTATACGGAAACAACATCATCTCTGGTGCAGTTGTACCTTCTTCTAACGCAATTGGTCTTCACTTCTACCCCATCTGGGAAGCAGCTTCCTTAGATGAGTGGTTATACAATGGTGGCCCTTACCAGTTAGTAGTATTCCACTTCTTAATTGGTGTATTCACCTACTTAGGTCGTCAGTGGGAACTATCCTACCGCTTAGGAATGCGTCCTTGGATCTGTGTAGCATACAGTGCGCCAGTATCTGCTGCTACCGCAGTCTTCTTAATCTATCCTTTAGGACAAGGTTCTTTCTCTGATGGAATGCCTTTAGGAATCAGTGGTACCTTCAACTTCATGTTCGTGTTCCAAGCAGAACACAACATCTTAATGCACCCCTTCCACATGTTAGGTGTAGCAGGTGTATTCGGTGGTTCTTTATTCTCCGCCATGCACGGTTCTCTAGTAACCTCCTCTTTGGTTCGTGAAACCACTGAAACCGAATCTCAAAACTACGGTTACAAATTCGGTCAAGAAGAAGAAACTTACAACATCGTAGCTGCTCACGGTTACTTTGGAAGATTGATTTTCCAATATGCTTCTTTCAACAACAGCCGTTCCTTGCACTTCTTCTTAGGTGCATGGCCGGTGATCGGAATCTGGTTTACTGCAATGGGTATTTCGACCATGGCATTCAACCTCAATGGATTCAACTTCAACCAATCGATCATGGATTCTCAAGGACACGTAGTCAACACTTGGGCAGACATTCTCAACCGTGCCAACCTCGGTTTTGAAGTAATGCACGAACGTAATGCTCACAACTTCCCCTTAGACCTAGCTAGTGGCGATATTGCTCCTGTAGCGTTAACTGCTCCTGCTATCAATGGCTAAGACGAAAGTTAATCTCTAATTAAAAACGCTCTCCTTCGGGGGGGCGTTTTTTTTTGTTTGACTAATCAAAACTCTTCATAGTAAAAGCATCAATCTTTAGATATACCTGTTGATAAGGAAAGTTAAACATAGATAAATATTTGTTGCACTTAAACAGGATTGTGGTGGTCGAGGTAACAGGCTGACTTATATTCATAACCAGGGCTTGAAAGTTGATAACCAAATTTAATCAAGGAGCAGAGGGGCAAAGAAGCGGAAGAGAGAAATGTTAATTATTTTTCTGTGTTTGATGCGCTTCAGTTTAAATTAATCTCGATTGGTTAACAGCTCTTAATAAAAGATAAGTAATTAAAGTTTTAAACCTTTGCCTGGAAACGGAAATAAATAAGGGAGAAATAAATGAAATTAGCCTACTGGATGTATGCAGGACCTGCTCACATTGGCACACTACGAATTGCTAGCTCTTTTAAAAATGTTCACGCGATCATGCACGCACCCCTAGGAGACGATTATTTTAATGTGATGCGATCGATGTTAGAACGGGAAAGGAACTTTACTCCTGTTACAGCTAGTATTGTTGACCGCAACGTTTTAGCTAGAGG
This sequence comes from Stanieria sp. NIES-3757, assembly GCA_002355455.1. Lineage (NCBI taxonomy): Bacteria > Bacillati > Cyanobacteriota > Cyanophyceae > Pleurocapsales > Dermocarpellaceae > Stanieria > Stanieria sp. NIES-3757. The sequence continues at coordinate 4,839,606 of AP017375.1, read as the reverse complement.
TTCACAAGAAAAAGTTGTTGATAATATTACTCGTAAGGATCGAGAAGAACATCCTGATTTAATTATTCTTACTCCTACCTGTACATCTAGTATTCTCCAAGAGGATTTACAAAATTTTGTAGAGCGCGCTCAAATTGATGCTCAAGGGGACGTAATGTTAGCCGATGTTAATCACTATCGGGTTAATGAGTTGCAAGCAGCCGATCGCACTTTACAGCAAGTAGTAGAATATTATCTGAATAAAGCTCGTAAGAAAGAGGAATTACCAGCAGAAAAAACTGCTAAACCTTCGGTTAATATCATCGGTATCTCTACTCTTGGTTTTCATAATCAGCATGATTGTACTGAGTTGAAACGCTTAATGGCTGATTTGGGGATCGAAGTTAATGAAGTTATTCCCGAAGGTGCTTCGGTTCATAATTTAAAGAATTTACCCCGCGCTTGGTTTAATTTGGTTCCTTATCGGGAATTGGGTTTAATGACGGCTAAATATTTAGAGACAGAATTTGGCATGCCTTATGTAGATATTGCGCCGATGGGAGTAGTAGAAACTGCTCGTTGTTTGCGGAAAATTCAACAGATTATTAATGCTCAAGGCGCAGAGGTAGATTATGAAGAGTATATTAATGAACAGACTCTTTATGTTTCTCAAGCAGCTTGGTTTTCTCGTTCGATTGACTGTCAAAATTTAACTGGGAAGAAAGCAGTTGTATTTGGTGATAATACCCATGCAGTAGCAATGACTAAGATTTTAGCTAGGGAAATGGGGATTCACGTTGTTTTAGCTGGTACTTATTGCAAGTATGATGCTGATTGGTTTAGAGAACAAGTCAGTGAATACTGTGATGAAATTTTAATCAGCGATGATAATGGGGAAATTGGCGATGCGATCGCACGTCTCGAACCTGCTGCGATTTTTGGGACCCAAATGGAACGTCATGTGGGTAAACGGCTGAATATTCCCTGCGGTGTAATTGCAGCACCAATTCATATTCAAAACTTTCCGATTGGTTATAAACCTTTCCTGGGTTATGAAGGTACTAACCAAATTGCCGATTTAGTCTACAATTCCTTTACTTTGGGAATGGAAGATCATCTTTTAGAAATTTTTGGCGGACATGATACTAAAGAAGTAATTACCAAAGGAATTTCTGCTGATTCCGATCTTAATTGGAATAAAGAAGCGCAAGCAGAATTAAATAAAGTCCCTGGTTTTGTTCGGGGTAAAGTGAAGCGCAATACCGAAAAATTTGCTCGTGAAAGAGGGTTAGCAGAAATTACGCTTGAGGTAATGTACGCAGCTAAAGAAGCTGTCGGAGCATAATTTAATTAATTCATATTTTTTGAATATTGATCTAACTTGCAGTTAAGCTTTTAAGGCTTTAAAAAGTTGATTATTTTTTCAACTGGCTTAATCAGAAATTACGACTTATTCGTAGCTGAGCGAGCCAGTTTTAGTTTGGTTTCAACTTGATTGATGTTGAAATCCTTATAACAAAAAAACAAAAATTTAGCTAAGATTTATATATTTAATTTACATAGCTCAAACTTTTTTAATAATTACTGATAAAAATGCAACAAACTGCTTTGAATATTATAGCGATCGGGGTATTTACAATGACCCTTTCTTGTTTACTCGGGCCTATACTCAACATTTCCCCTACTATTCCTGCTATGGCTACTCTTGGTATTATGGGTTTAGCAACTGTAGATACTCTCAGTTGGAATAATCGCGGAGTAACTTTATTATTAGACGTTTTTTCAACACCTCAGCAACGTCAAAGAGTTATTCATCACGAAGCAGGTCATTTTTTAACTGCTTATTTTCTGGGTATTCCTGTAACTGGTTATAGTTTGACTGCTTGGGAAGCTTTAAAACAAGGACAACCAGGTAGAGGTGGAGTAGCTTTTGATACTCAAGAGTTAACGACCAAACCAATTAACTTTGAAGAGATGCGTTTAACTCTTGATCGGTTTTGTACAGTCTGGATGGCGGGAATTGCTGCTGAAAGGCTAGTTTATGGAAATTCAGAAGGCGGACAAGAAGATTGTGAACAATTACGTTTAGCTTTAAGTTTAGCAGGATTACCAGAAATAGGTTATGCTCAAAAACAACGTTGGGCGCAGCTACAGGCAACGAGTATTATCGAACGACATCAAAGTGCTTATCAAGCGTTAGTCACCGCGATGGAACAAAGAGCTTCAGTAATAGAATGCTGTCAGATTATTCAGACACATTGTTAATCTTGCCCAATTTTTTTTAAAGAGCAAAAGCATTGTTTTTTGTTTTTTGTCAAAATCTAGCCTCAAGGCGTAGCAGCTTAATTTTAATTGGGTTATAGTCAAGAGCAACAAATTATTAAGACCACAAAAATGATTTCTCATACTGCCACAATTGGTTTAAAGTTAGCTAACATTCAACAGAAAATTGTTAAATTAGAATACCAAAATCCCATTTTGACTAAAGAAGAAGAAAAAAAGTTACGTCAACTTAAACGTGCTGAACTAAATTTACGCCAAAATTATCATATCGATTTAGAAGATTAAAAACGTTCTTGAGACAGAACACAACTCTAAATTTGAGCTTTAATCTTTGATAATTAAATTATTACGATGAACGACGGTATCTGATCCTTCATAACCTAAAATTTGGGCAATTTTTTCGGAATGATGTCCTTTAATCTGAGTTATTTCTGTGCTGCTATAGTTAACTAAACCTCTGCCAATTTCTCTACCTTCCCCATCACACAGTTGCACTGCATCAGAAGCCACAAAATCTCCTTCTAGTTTGGTAATTCCCGCAGGTAACAAAGATTTTCCTTGTTGACAAATAGCTTTAACAGCACCACGATCTAGATACAATTTACCCATAGGAATTAAACCATAATTAATCCAACGCTTACGCGCGTTATCTGCTCTTGATTGTGGTTCAAATTGCGTTCCTAAAGATTCTCCTTGGATAATTTGAAGAATATTTTGTGGTTGTTTTCCTTGGGTAATGACAGTTCTAACTCCTGAAGAAGTAGCAATGCGTGCAGCAGCAAGTTTGGTTGCCATACCACCAGTCCCCCATTGACTGCCGTTGCCTCCTGCTTCTACTTGTAATTGTTTAAATTCGGCACTTCCTACTAATTCAATCGGTTGAGCATCAGGGTTAAGACGAGGATCTGCTGAATATAAGCGGTCTACATCAGTTAAAATAAATAACCAATCAGCTTCAATTAAACTGGCAACTAAAGCAGATAAAGTATCGTTATCGCCAAATTTTAATTCATCTATTGCGACAGTATCGTTTTCATTAACAATCGGGACAACTCCTAATTCTAATAGGGCAACAAAAGTATTAAAAGCATTAACATAAGAAGTTCTTTCCATTAATTCTCGGCGAGTTAGGAGAACTTGAGCGATCGGTTGCTGTAAACTGGAAAAAAGATCATCATAAATACGCATTAAACGACCTTGACCGACAGCAGCAACAGCTTGTTTAACGGCTATTTTACGGGGTCTTTCTTTAAGGTTTAATCTGGCACATCCTACTCCCACTGCACCAGAAGAAACTAATACAACTCGATGACCATCAGAACGTAAAGAGGTAAGGGTTTCTACTAAAGAAGCTATAGTAGCTACGGCAATTTGTCCTGTTGCTTTGGTTAAACTAGATGTACCGATTTTAATGACGATAGTTTGTGATTGAGACATATCTAAATGTAAATCTTACATAAATTTGATTTATTTAATGCAATATTAATTTGCACTAAATAGTCATAATCGTGAACACTGTAAATTAAATAAAAATATTAGTTAAATAATCATTTATTTTTACTGTCGCAATTACAGTCAGACGATAGTTTACCAAGATTTTTAACCTTAATGATGCGGTCGCGATCGCATTTTTTACGTTTAATTTAAAAATTATGAGTGATCCCCAAAATTTATCAATCGAGCGATTACTTGACCATGCTTATTTAGCAACCGAAGCAAAAAATTGGTTAGAAGTTAATTATTGTTTACAACAACTTCTTTTACGACAAAATCAAGCTCTTTGTTTCGAGAAGCAGTTTGAAAACGAAATTATTCAATTGGCTTTAGCAGTTTTATTTTACGGTGATTTTCAACTACGTTGGGAAGTTACTAAAATTTTTGTAGGGATCGGAACTAGTGTCATTGAACCTTTGATTAAAGTTTTAGAAGATGAAAGCAACGACATAGAAATACGTTGGTTTGTCTGTCGAATTTTGGCTGAGTTTAACCACCCCAAAATAATTTTTGCTTTAATTAAATTGCTTCAGCATTCAGAAGAAGAATTAGCTTTGATAGCGACAGAAGCTTTAGCTCAGATTGGGGTAGCTGCAATTGAAAGTTTAACTAATTTATTAAACCATCCAGAATATCGTTTATTAGTAGTTACTGCTTTAGCACAAATCCGTCATCCAGATACTATTCCTGCTTTACTTCAAGTAGTCAAAGATTCACAGCCGTCTCTTCGGGCGATCGCAATTGAAGCTCTTAGTAGTTTTCACGACCGACGTATTCCTCCTGTTTTAATTGAAGCTTTACAAGATACTAATGCCACAGTCAGAAAAGAAGCGGTGATTGGTTTGGGATTTCGTTCTGATTTATGTCAGGAATTAAATTTAGTCGAAATCGTCACTCCCTTACTGTATGACTTTAATTTAGAAGTTTGTCGTTATGCTGCTTTAACTTTAGCCAAAATGACAAGCGAAAGCGATCGAGCCGTTGAAGCTTTAAATCAAGTACTTATTTCTAAAGTTACACCAACAAATTTAAAATTGGATTTAGTTAAAGCTTTGAGTTGGAGTGAAACAGAACTAGCTTTAATCTATTTAGAACAATCATTATTAAGAGAAAATCAATTAATTCAATCAGAAATTATTAATCTTTTAGGTAGAATCACTAAACCTAGTTTAAAACCTCAAGCAGTTCAAATTCTGCTTAATTTTTGGCAAGCTACTAGTAAGCAAAAGATTTCTAATCAACTTAAACAAAATCTCGCTACTTCTTTAGGAGAATTGAGAAATGACCAGGCTTTTATAATGTTAAATGAATTGGCAGCCGATCCAGAACAAATAGTTAAACTACACGCGATCGCAGCCTTGAAGAAAATAGCTTAACTATCTAATTATGTTCCTGAAATTGTGGAGCTTACAGATTTTTAATCTAATTAAGCAGGAATAAGCTCTATGCTCTTAATATTTCTAGACTAAATTTTTATTATAGAAAAAATATCTTAATTAATAACAAAAGAGTTGCTGATAATACGAGTTAATTGGCAACTCCCTGACTGCCTGAAACATTTATTTGAGAGCAACTAAATTTACCTACACTTTAATTCTGAAATCCTATTAAACCAGATGGCATTATAGTATTCTCGTTTAGCCTTAAAAGATGCGAAACAAGGGAGAAAATCTTGGGACAAAAGGGGGTTGGGTTCAAATAAATCTCGACCCTTGTACAAAATTCCTTTAAGCTATCGAAGACCAATCTTAAGATAACCTGCTCTTCCGCCACAGATTACGGAAAGAGGAATCATACAAGATCGATTCCATAAAACGGTTGTATCTAAAGCCAGATAGAGCCTTCGATCGTTCCATGAACTCATTGCTGCTATCACTAATGGCAGGTACAAAGATTTCACTTTAATTCGACTATTGTTGACTCAATAGACTTAGAAGCTGATTATAAAGAAGGGTAGAGATTGATATGGACTACGAAGCTCAAAAACGACTATTTTTAGCTTCCCACGATCGCTCTCCCTTTTTTTTCAATCCCTCTTAGTCTACCTTTCAGGTACTTCTGTCAGGCAGTTAGCCAGCATAATTCTGGAGAAACTAACCTATATAATTTGAGATGCTATTGAGGTAAGTAAAATGTTGATTCCTTTGTTAATTTCTTTAGGGTTAGGAATAGCTGCGTTAACGATTAAAGCTCAAGTTACTGAAGAAATTGAAGCTTTGAGTGCAGGGTTAGTCGCGGGAATTTGCTTGTTGCTTAGTTTAGTCTTTGCTCCTTTACTAATTAAAGTTTTAATTTTAATCGTAATTTTTGCTACTAATAAAAAAAATTTTACTAGTTCTGCCGATTTCGATCTTTTAAATTAAATAATTATTATGAATAATCAAGCTTTATCTTCTACTGATACCAGCGAAGACATTAAAATTAATTTATTAATTAACTATTTAACAAACAAATTAGATATTTCTCAAAATTCTATTGCGATTGCTAGACGTTATAGTGTAGATTTTCCTCATCAACTACCAATTATTTTATGGCAATACGGCATTATTCAATTAGAGCAGTTAAATACAATTTTTGATTGGCTAGAAAATTTAGATTTTAAACATGATTTAATCAATAAAGCTCAAGGAAGTCAAGATTAGTTTTTATAGATCAATTCAATTTTAAAAAAATAAAATATAGTTATTTGACTACACAGTTTAAAACTAAAATATATTAATTCATAATTAACTTAGAAGGCATTTCTATCTGTTCAGCTAAAGCTTGTAAAGCATCTAGAGGACGAATAATTATTTTAAATTCGTTGACTAAACCTTCACAATTAAAGCAAATTAAATTAATTCCTTCGACTGGAATATTATTAATCTTTGCCTGAAATATTAAAATTGATAAATTTTCCTTTTCAAGTTGTTGTATATACTGAAAGTCTTGCACAAGCTCCAAAATTAATTCTAAAAACTTTCCAACAATTTCTTTTCCTTGAACAGGTTCAACTTTTACAGGACTAAAAAATTTAATATCTTCTGCAAACATAGCTAGATAAAATTTTTTCTCTTTGTTTTCAATTGCAGCCTGTAAATCTTTAAGAGATTTGTTTTTCAGATGAGGAATAGAATTAATTGATAAATTAGTATTTTGAGCAGTAATTTTTTGCTCTAATTCTTGAATTTTTCTTTCTATTTGTTGAAAATTATTAGCTAGTTGAATATTGGTTGCTGTATCACTGAGCCAAATTAAAGCTGTACTAACAATAGTTCCTAAAATTACAGTTAAGGGCAAAACTATTCCACTTTGAGTTCTAACAACTAAAGGAATACAAATAGCCATCATTCCTGTGGCAACACACCAAATAATAGCAGTAGTACCAATTTTAATTCCATTATTTTTAAGAATATTAGTCATAATTTTTGTGTTGACAAGCTTAGAACTGATAGTAAATGCTTGTATCCTAATTTTTTAATAAATAAAATTATTTAGAATATTCATATTTTTGTTATGAGTAGGTAAAAAATCAAAAAAACAGCAAAATTACTTAAAAAGTCATTACACTTAATTAAACAAGTTTAATCTTAAAATTCAGTTAGATAAATTAAAAAATTAATATTTTTATTAGCAATCGCTGTTATTATTTTGGTGATTAGTTTAAAAATTACTGGACTAATCTTTTAATCTTGCCATAGGCAACATAATAGCCACCTTGAGAACTTTCTTGCACTTCATCGACTACGTACAACATCCCCTCTTCCCGAATTTCGCGAGGAAAACGCATATTCCAATCAGGGTTATAACCATCAGAAACAACTCTGGCTCTTAATTTACTTTTTTCTTTGATACATTGAACTAAAACTCCATCACCAACCGTATCAGTAGTTTCCAAATCGGCAGCCGTGCCTTTGGTTTTAGCTTTTTGTAAATTCCTGGGTTTAGAAGTGCCTACAGAAGTGATAGTTTCTCCTGGTTTGAGAAGACGGCGAATAGTTCCCGTAGCGCGATAAAAAGTACCATTGGCTGAAAGTTCAATTTTATCTACAACGTAGGTAACTCCTTCTTGGCGAATGCTGCGAGGAAACTGAACATTAAAATCGTGATTGTAACCTTCAGAAATAACCCGAATACGTAACTTGCCATCAATACGATCGCATTTGAGTAAAATACCTTCTCCAGGATCGGTAACGGTGGGTAAATTATTAGCTGCACCTGTAGTAGTACCTCTTAATTTTAAATCATCGCGATCGCGTTTTCTTGCCTGATAGGATTGATCGCGCATTTCTTTGCGAATTGCCAGATCGAAGCGTTTTTGTTCTAAACTTTGAGCATAATAATCTAATTGTTCGATTTCTTCGGCAATTTCAAAGTATTCTTGTAAAGCTTTTAATTTTAATTCGGCTACAGTCTGACGGAGAATTTCGGCTGCTTGTTGATAATCTCCCTTGTCGGCTAGGGTTACTGCTTCATCTTTCTTTTTGGCAATTCGCAATTGACTGGCTTGTTGGGTAACTGTTGGATCTGGTTCGATGTTACTGGCTTCTGCTGCCGAAACCACATTAATCGAAATGGGAAGATATTCGCTAAAGCGATCAATTTTGCCGTCAACTACGGTTTGATAAGTATAAGAGAGGGTAGCAAGGTTGGTTTTTCCTGTTTTTGGAATCGCCGATAAAGAAAATTGTACGGCTAAAGGTTTGCTTTCAATGTGATAGACATCCCCTAACAAGACTTCGACATCTTCACCATTACGTAAGAAACGATAATTATTCAAAATTTCTGCAATAGAAATTCCCGTTTCTGGTTGTAGAGTTACAGTCAGATTTTGTGCAACTACGGAAACTAAACTTTCCATTTCGATGCGAAAGACATCTACTGCTTCCTTGGGAGACTGAATAAAGTAAAAGTTCCCTCCTGCTGCATCAGCAATACCAATCAACAAGTCTTCATTAAAATGATTACCAAAACCTAAAGTAGTAGTAATGATTTCCTCTTTAGCTTTTTCTTTGGCTATTTCGATTAAAGCTTGCGGATCGCTAATACCCACGTTTGCTTGTCCATCGGTTAATAACAAAACTCGATTAATTCTTTCTTTACTTTGTTGCGATTTGACATAATCGAATCCTTTTAACCAACCATCGCTTAAATTAGTCAACCCCCCCGCCTTGATTTTGCCAATGGCTGCTTGAATTTTGGCTTGATTTTCTACAGGTTGAGGAGAAAGAATCGTTTGAGGAGTATCATCATAAACGACTACTGAAAGATAATCTTCTGGTGTCAAATACTCTACCAACTGTTGCGCTGCACTAATTGCATAGCGAAGCGGATCGCCACCCATCGAACCCGAACGATCTAAAACTAAACTCAGATTAAGCGGACGACGAGAGTTAGATTGATTAGTTTCAACCCCTTGGAAATTCAAAATTAAATCGACAATAGTAGGTTGATTAACAGCAACAACAGTTTGACTAAAGGAGTAATTAACTTTCATTGGTAGTGTGTCCAAACAGGTTACTTATAAAATTCCCGATTTTGGAGAAAATTTTCAAATTCTTAGGTGATTAATACAAATATACTTAATAATCTGCAAGATTATGTGGCACCTAATTTTTATTTAATAATTATCTTGAAACGGGTATAACCACTGATAAAATAAGCAATTACAAATCAATTCTGACGAAGGCGGAGTACCTTCGACTTTTGATGAATTACTGGTTATTTCAAGCAAATCCCAACTATTATCGACTTCTCGATGCGATTAAAGAACTTCAAGAAATGCCTTGGTTAGTTACTCGCTACGCCAAAGAAATAGCCGTAGGAGATGGAGTACTAGTATGGATGTCAGGAGAAAATGCAGGAGTATACGCGATCGCAGAAGTGATTGAACCACCTCAAATTTTAAAAGAAATTTCCGATCTTGATTATTGGCTCGATCCTAATAAGTTTAAAAAAAATAGACTACACGTTAAAATTCGTTTTATTCGTAAACTGATTGGGCAACCTCTACGCAGGTTTGAACTAAAATACGACCGTACCCTGCAAAACTTGTTAGTAATTCGCGCTCCTAATAGTACTAATTTTAAAGTTACTCCTCAAGAATGGGAACGAGTTTATCAATTAAAAGGTTAGTCAACAATATTAAATAATGTTTGCAACAGATAGGTTATGGGTAGGGGCGAATCGCGATTCGGAGGGGCTGTGGCTTGAACCTGTGTCAAGCCCTTGAAAGCCCCGTCCCTTACAAGATGTATCGCATTATTTTCTCTATTTGGTATAAATTTATTTTTTGACTTTGGGTAATAAAAAAACACCACTTTGAGGACTCACACGTTCAATTTTGTAATTAGCAAAAATTTGCTGGTTAACACTTTCTGGGATGCGAGTTGTACCGTTAGGATTATCGAATTGAATCACAGCAAAATCGTGATTTTTGATCAATTTTGTAAATTCTTCCTCTGGTACAGTATTCTCTCCTAGTTTCTGACCCAAGTTAAACAAATCAACCGTAAAAGGTTTTCCTGCCCAATAACAAAGAGCAAGACTTTCGCAGATAGCTTTTCCTTTGTGTGCAGCAATAAAATCAATATCTTCTGCAATTATTGTTCGCGCCTCTGACTTAACCAGATAAGTTAAAAGCTCTATTCCTCTTTGAGGTATGATAACCAAGACTGAAAGCAACAAAATCAACATGGCAATGATCTGAAGAAAATTAGGCTTAAATAAAGTGCGACGATAAACTTTGCTGAGTGCAGATAATTTTCCGAGATTATAAATTGCCAAAGCACTAGCCAGTGTCAAACCTATAATTAGATCGAAAATAGCATTAGGTCCTGTTCCGTCACCACCCCAAACATAAACACCCCAGAAACCAGCCAAGAAAACGTAAATCGCAATTAATTGTACTTGCCGATTACCATAATTACTCAAGAACAAGACTAAACCAAAAGCTAGCAACAGCAAAATAGGAGTAAACCATAGCTGTAACTTAGAAGCAACATTTCCTATCCAATAGTGGCGAGGTGCAGCCAAAAGACTGGTGAAGAAATTAGAACCATACATTAGCTCTAACCCTACTAAAGAAACCAAAAATAAAATTACAGAAGCAATAACCCAAACGTAAAAGCTGCGACGTTTATTAAAAAATAGCCAGATAGTAATAGCTATGGGTAGTGCCAGCAAATTATGTTTAATGAAACCACCAATAAAAATAAGTAAAAGAGAAAAAATTAAGGGTTTGCCTTTTTGATTACTGAACAAAAAAATCAAGAAACCAATCATCTGAAAAGCATGAGCCAAAATTTGAGGATCGTTCATGGCTACCATTTCATAATGGTTTCCACCTACATAAGCGAGAAAAAAAAGACTGCTGAAAAGAGCAATAAAGCTAGAATCAGAAAGTTTACGGGTAATTAGTCCTATGGTAGTAGCGACAATCAAAAGACTAATTAGGGCAATAATGCGTCCAGCAACTATATTATCATCGATGAGTAAACCCAAACTTCCTACAATATAGAAAGATAGAGGAGGATAGTTGTTAGAAAATAATGCTTTAAGATCTGGGTAGAGAGGCTCATTACTAAAAGCATGGGCTGCCTGATATGCATTCCATCCCTCATTATAATTTTTTGGTATAGTAATCCCTATTTGTAAAAGAGGCAGGGCAAACAAAAATAAATTGATCGCGATTAGGAAGAAAATAATTAAAAAACTGCCGTATTTATCGCCAAGTTTAACCAATATATTTTTCACAATAGTTAATAAAAAGTAAAATATAGTTTTTTATTCTACTTATTTTGGTATATTTTGCTGATTTTTCATACCCATCTAGAATTAAGCAAAAGAATAGTAAGACAGAAAAAAAATGCTCGTCAACAATAATTTGGTGTTTAGAAAAGCGACAAATCAAGAAGATTTGGTGATTGCACAACATTTTTATCAACTCTGGTTAGATAATGAAGTGTCTCCAGACTCGATCCGAGATGATTGGTTAGAAGTAACGCTACAGTTTATTCTTCAAGCACGTCAAGAATTATCGTTTCAAGCTTTTGTTGCAGAAATAGAAGGAAAAATAATTGCTTCTGCTAGCTGTCAGCTTTTTGCTGGTTTGTATCCTTTCCCTTTTAAACTTGAATATCGTCAGTATGGGTATATTTGGAATGTGTATGTTGAATCTGCTTATCGTAGTCAGGGAATTGCCACTAAACTAACCAATGAAAATATTAATTATTTAAAATCTCTTGGTTGTACACGAGCAATTCTTCATGCTTCACCTCATGGCAAACCAGTCTATGAAAAGTTAGGCTTTGTTGCTAGTAATGAAATGCGTTTAGAACTAATTGATTTTTAATTTTCTTAAAAATGTTTGTTAAATACACTTTCAAAATAAGCAATAAAAAATAAGTTCATCGACAAACACAAATTAACCTTGTCCTGAGTAGAATTAAGGAACAAATAGAATTATTTTGTAATTACAGAAATTTTCATTTCAATAAAACATAGTTAATTAGTTTTGTAGTTTTGCCTTCTATCATCAAAATAGGTAACAGAACACATTTAAAAATGGTAACTGATATCGTTTCTCAAAAGTCGCTAGATAGATAAAAAGCCTAAAATAAAGATATATCAAAAATTTAACTCAACTAAGTCTCCAGTTACTTTTGAGAATTGGTATGATAACTGAAATAATGTTTGTAACCTTCATTATTTACCAGTCACAATTTATTACCTATTACCTAATTAAACCTTAACTACTCCAGGTAAACGTTTATATTTTAAATAAAAACCACCTAAAGCTAATAAAGCAATAATTAACGAACCAATGCCTATCGGACTAGGTAACCAAACAATAGCTTCAATATTATTAATTTGACCTGGTTGTAATTGCCAAATTAATTGTTTTCCTTGGCTATTATTAATTGGCTCAAGTAAATTGTTTCTAGTTATACTACGAGCAAATAAAGGTGTATTGAGTTGGAATTGTAAATCGATTAAAGAACCAGGACTAACAATAATTTTGCCTTGATTAGAAAGCACTCCTAAAGCACGTAAATCAACAGTAAGATTGAAATTAACTCGCTCGAAAAACACAAAATTCCTTTGTTTTAAAGTTAATAAAGAATTAAGTTTAACTAAATCCAAACTATCAGATTGTGTCGAGTTATTGATGTTACTATTAGGAGTATAAAAAAACTGATTAAATTTTTTGGTTAATTCTTTGCCGTTACCAAAAGGAATAGTAACCATAACTTCTTGGGCATTGATTTTAGTTACTTTCCCTTTTAATTGACGAGCGCGGTCTTCAATACTATTTAACCATTGTTTAGCTTCTGCTTGACTTAAACTACTTAGTTGTTCGCCAATTTTAATATGTTGAACAATACTACCTTTTTGAGGATGATCGAAATTTATTCCGACATCATAACGAACACAACCAGTCAGGAAAGTTAAAAGACAAAAAATTAAAGGTAAAAAGAATACTAAAGAATGTTTTCGTTGTTTAATTGTCTTCATTCAAACCTCCTGACTGATTACTGATAATAGTTAATTGTTTGTCCACTGATGAACACTGATGAACGCAGATGGAGTTATCGGTTGGTAGTGTTTTTTTTGATAGTTAATTGTTAATTATTCATCATTCATAACTGATTACTGTTTCGAGGCGACACCTAACTTAGAAAAGGCAAGATAAGGGACAGTTGAACCACCACCAACTAATTCTGTTTCACTACTCAAATCAATTAAATGATTAAAAGCTTCAAAAATATTTCCTGCTACCATGGTATTTTTAATTCGACCAACAATTTCTCCTTTTTCTACTTTGTAGCCTAGATCGAGGTTGACAGAAAATTCTCCTGCTAATACATTAGATTGTCCTGCCCCTAGAACTTGATCGATAATAATTCCTTCTTCTATTCCTGCAATCAGATCTTCACAAGAAGTTGTACCAGGAGTAAAACAGAGATTGACTAAATCGGGATTAGGACGAGATAATCCGCCACGAAAACCATTGCCAGTAGATTGTAACCCAGCGCGAGCAGCCCAAAGACGATCCCAATAGAATTGTTTAACTTCTCCTGCTGCGATCAAAACTTTTTTACTAGTCGGTGTGCCTTCATCATCAAATGCACAAGCAGAAACACCAATGGTAGGATCTTCGATCAGTGTTAAACGTTCGTCAAATAATTTTTCTCCTAGTTTATCTACTAAAGGAGAGGATTTTTGAGCTATGACTTGACCAGAAAAGATAGTTTCAAATAATCTTCCCATCGTAAAAGCAGCAGCCATCGGTGTAAAGATCACGGGAAAACTACCACTACTCATGGTCGCTGTTTGTTCGGCTCGTTGATATTTTTGTAATAATTTGTCCAGAATTTGATTGTAATCTGGTTCACGATCGCGTGTCACATCATAGGAGTAAGCTTGTAAAAAGTCTTCGCCTCGAACTAAGTTACCTGATAGACTGGCACTGACTACATGATTACTACGTTCGGTATACACATCGGTAGTTGTAGCAAGTTTAGTTTGACTAGAACGAATCCCAAAGTTAACATCTACTAAAATTTCGGGATTGTATTGATGGACTTTTTCAATTAAATTTTCTCCCACTTCCACTAAACTTGCTGTGGTTGGTGGTTGATAATGACTGTCGGGACTGGTGAGATGAAAATTTTCGGCAAAAGCAAATTCAATCGGATCGCCAATGGTAGCTGTTGCGATCGCTGCATCAATTAATTCTTCTAGTCTAGTTAAATCGGTTGAACTAGCAAAACCTAAACGTCCATCAGCAATAATTCTGAGGGCAATTCCTTCTGAAGCTTTGGTAGAGAGTGATTTTAAACGATTATTAGCAAATTCAATTGGTGTATCTTGACTGGCACGATAATAAGCTTCTGCTACGATACCTTTTTGTTTGGCTAGATCGATTACTTGTTCTAGAATTGGTTGGGTCATGTTGTTTATTTGGCTGACTGATGTTGCTTTTGGACTAATACCATGATTAGGTGTCAAGCTGTCGGGGATTGATACTGAAAAGGACACCTTAGTCGAATTTGATTTACTTGCCAAAGAGATCCATTTCAGTATCCCCCTAATCTTTAAAGTAGCAATTATTCTTCTTCCAAATCGGCATTACTGGCAGTTGAACCACCACCAACAGTAACTAAATCGATTTGCTGACGATAATAATCAACACTTTTCACCTCTACTTCTACGCGATCGCCTAAACGATAAGCAATGCGGTTTTTTCTGCCGACTAAACAACTGTGACGAGAACGATATTCGTACCAATCATCTTTGAGGGAACTAACGTGAACTAATCCTTCTACTAATAAATCTTCGATTTCCACAAAAAAGCCGTAGGATTGTACGCCCGTAATTAATCCTTCAAAAATCTTACCAGTCCGTTCTTTCATTTTTTCGGCTTTTTTCAAACCGTCTAAGTCTTTTTCTGCATCTTCAGCTAGTTTTTCGCGGTCATTGAGATGGGGAATTACGGCGTGTAATTCAGTTTCCATTTCTTCCTGCATCTGAGGTGGTAAAACATTCCAGTTGATTTCACCATGGCTGCTGCTGCTAAATAAATCTACACCAGTTTTAGCCCGACTATGACGGCGATCGCGTCCGTATTCAAAAACAATTTTGAGAATTCTTTGGATCAACAGATCCACATATCTTTGTCCAGGAGAAATGCAGTGAGTATAACCATCACTATAAGCCAGACCAAAATGAGCAGCAGGTTTGGTACTATATTTAACTGGTTTAAATGTTCCTTGCAGAATGTAGTTGAGTACCATTGCTTCGGGAGACTTACTAAATTCTTGAGTTAAAGCTTGATAATCTTGGGGCGTGACATCTCCTTCCGCATCTAAATCCAAGCGTAGTTGCAAATTGCTGCCTAGTTTTAGTAAATCTTCCAACTCATCCACATCTGGTTCTGGTTGACTACAATAAATAGCTGGTACTTGTAAAGCTTGGAGATGTTGAGCAACTAATCTACCTACCAACACCATTAATTCCGTAAATAAAGAACGAACAGGTAAAGTAGAAGAATTTAAGATTACTCCTAATCTGCCTTCATCTTTATATAAATTGTGAATTTCAGGAGTGGCAATTTCAAACCCTCCTCTTTGTAATCGTTGTGCTTTAACTAAAGGACTGACATTAAAAAATAGTTCGTTGAGAAGATTGCCTAAAGCTGCTGATTTTTCATCATCTTCAGCTTTTTCTGCTAAGAACGACTGTACCTGACTATAAGTAAATTTATGGTCAACTTTAACTACTGAAGGTTTAATCGAAAATTCGACTATTTCCCCCTGGCGATTAATTTCAATTAAAACAGAAATAGTTAAACGATCTTTTCCTGGGATTAAAGAACATATTTTAGCTACCTGTTCGGGAAGCATGGGTAAGATCTTTTTCCGTAGGTTAATTGCCGTAACCCGTTTTTTCCCTGCGCGGTCTAAAGGAGAATCCTGGTCGATATAATGAGCAACATCAGCAATATGAATTCCTAATTGCCAATTATCATTTTCCGTTTTTTCTAAAGTTAAAGCATTTTCAATCCAAGGATTTTCCTCTTCCGTTTCTGGTTCGATCGCAATGGTTAATTTATCTCGTAAATCTAATCTTTTTTTGATTTCAGCAGCAGGAACTCTGCTTGGTAAAGATGCTGCTGCTTTGAGTGCTGACTCGGCAAAATTTTGCACTAAATCATGTTTACAAGAAACAATATCAACATCTGAAGCTTCCTCCGCATCACTACCTAAAATTTTGGTAACTTTTCCTAAAGGAGGATATTGCCCGATCGGATAACGCAAAACTGAGACATGAACTAGATGTTCAACAGCTTCAGCCAAATTTTGTCCATTTTGCTTCAGGTCTAATTCAAATAATAAGCGATCGTCAAGGGGTGTCGCACGATAACCACTGTCAACGGCATTAACTGTAGCTAGTAAAGAAGGATTAGCTCTTTCTAAAATTAATTTTACTTCTCCTTCAGGAGAGCGACGACGACTACCCTCCTTAATAATTTTAATCAAGACGCGATCGCCATTCCAAGCATTACTTAGATGACTTTCCCTGACATAGATATCATCCGCATTTTCTTCATCTTGAATGGCAAAACAAAATCCTTTACTCGAACAACGTAGTTTAGCTTCTACTACATCATTTTCGTATAACCGACGATATTTCCCCCTTTCTTTGGTCAAAATACCAATTTTTTCTAAAGCATCCAAAGCAATTTGTAATTTTTGAATACTTTCGTCATCCTCACAACCTAGTTTTTTTTCTAGATTCTTTGCTGCGACTAATTTGTCATCTACAAATTGAGCCAGAATTGTAGCGATTGAAAAATCCATGTATAGTGTTCCTTTTCAGTTGAAGTTGTTGATTCCACTAAGATGTAAAGAGAAAAGCACCAATAGTTTCAGTGCTGGCACGGCTGTGCTACTCTGTTTAACGGTCATCAGATAGGTTTCCTACCTTTCGTCTTGAGATGCAACTCTGCTATGCCGATCTGTGTTGTAGTTACAAACACGTAGTGCGACAGCAGGGACAGCCCCTCAAGAGGTTACGAAGTTGATCAGCCGAAAGGCTGTGGCTCTAACAAGGAAATAGTCCCATAAAGCCATTTCCAGCGTTGAAAGACAGAGACGACTCTTTACATTTAACGCTTCTACGGTGACCGTTAGTGAACAGTACCCAGCCTTTTACGACGGAACTAAGTTCACTTGGTTAATCGGCTGACAGGACTTACAACTTTGCTGGATAACACTGATGATAATTCTCTTAATCAAATTTAGCTGTAGCGCGAAGTCGCAGCTAAAATACAAGAGTGGTTTATCTCAGAGTGTGCATCAAGTCAACTTATCCAGTTTAGTTGTTCGCTGTAGCTATCTAACTCACGGTTTCTCTTAACGAGAAATTAAGTTCTTGAAGATGCTAGTAACAAAAATAGTGAGTTAGCTTGTAACTAGCCTGTATATATTTTAAATTTTCTCTGTCTATTGGCAAATTTGTTTTAAAAATTAAGAGTTTAATAGTAAATTAGTACCAATAAGATTGATTAAAACAAGCTGATGTTAATCCAATTTCGCCATCTTTATCCCGACGGTAGTTTGATTAGTAAATTATTAACCATAGACCACGGTAATTATATTGTTAAAGTTTCAGTCAAAGTAGCAGGAAAAACTGTAGCAACTGGACTAGCTGCTGCCCAAACAGTAGAAATGGCAGAGGATCGAGCTAGAGAAAGAGCTTTAGCTACTTTAATGATGGAAAAAAATGTAGCGACAAAAACTAACAATCAAAAATTACAATTAGAAAGTCAGCCACCTGTAACTTCTTCTCAGACTGAAGCAAAATTAGAAAAACAATTCAATCAACCACAAGCAACTGTTGAAGTTGAAGCAGTTCCTCCACAAAAATCTCAAACATCCTTTTCGGTTGAGTCAGAAGCCAGCCTTCAAGATGCCTCTAACGAAGTCAACTCTTCAGTAAATATTTCTCCAACTCAAAAAAATGGTTATCAATCCTTTGATTCAGTTATTGAAGTTCAAGAGCCAACAAATTTTCAAGAAGATTACGATCCAATCAACCTTCCAATTGAAGAGTCCTTACCAAACTCTGAAACTATAATATCTTCTCCCAGTATTCCATCTTTGTTTGACACCAGTTCAACTGAAGAAACGGCAATTGAATTTGAACCAACCATTGATGATGACTTACCAGCAGATAATGATTTTGAGCAACAAATTGCACCCGTATCTTCTGACAATGATTCAGAAGTAGTAGAAATTACCTTTAATGAAATCATCGATCAAACTGACCGAGAAATGAAGCGTTTAGGTTGGACAAAAGAAATTGGTAAAGAATTTCTCAAAGCCCATTATGGCAAAAAATCGCGTCTCCATCTTAATGATGAGGAATTATTAGCTTTTCTTGATTATTTGCAGAAGTTACCTACACCATAGTAATCAGGATGAAATCAAGTTAAGAACCTGAGTTAATTGAATATAAAAACTTTTTTTCAGGCAAAATTTCAGCTTTAATTGCTTAAAAAATAGATAATCAGAAAAACTATAGCAGTACGCTTTTTGATTAGGACAAAAGATATTGATTGAAAGGGAATAGGGAACAGGAACAAGGCAAAAACATAATGTCCTAATATTTTCCCGTAGTGCTATAGTTCAAGAAATAAAAGGTTTAATTTTTTTGTTCCTCATTAAAATCTTAAAAAATTGTCTAAAAAATTTGTGCAAATTATCAGATTATGCTTTAAAATTACCTAAATATTCTTCGATAGCCTTCCTGAATTATTGGGCAAAAATTGACTAATCTGGAATTTAGCCATTGAATTTAAGTCCTCGACTAAAATTTTGTTCACAAAACATTCTAGTCACCGAGGTCTTATTTTTTATGATTCAAATTAGACTCAATGATCAAACTTTTTTTTGTGTTTGTTAATTAAATTTTTAGCCTAAGAGGATAGGCGACTAAAACCAACCATCAATTAAGCGACATTGAAAAGGTGAATAATGGAAAAATTTACCCCATTAATGGCATGATAAAAGCGTTCACATCTATCTTAAGCCCAACATAGTCAATGTTTTTTTGATGACTTTCGATAGAAGCCCAATCTTTAAATTATTAGTATCTTATATGAAAACTATTTAAAATTTGTCTCTTTGTGATTAGCAGCACTGGCAAATTATCTTTTAACATCAACAATAAGAAAATTAAATTTAAAACTGTTGCTTCAACAGAAATGTAATTAAGTTAACTTTTATGAATTTAGGAGGTGAAAAATATGACACCTGCCATCTACAACAGATTTATTAAATTTCTTAAAGAAGAATTAGCTTTATCCTCTGATTCTATTCAAACTGTCCAAAAAACTGCCCAGCAAAATCTCGGCCCGTTACCAATGATTTTGTGGCAATATGGTTTAGTAACTCTGGAAGAATTAGACCGCATTTATGATTGGTTAGAAACAGACTATATTATCTAATATCTAGCTGAGTGATGCTTAGTTCTCAGCCAAGCTTTGCTGTTTAAAAAGTTTGTCAATTGCTAAAAAATCAGCAACAATACTTTCGCCCAACTAAATTAGATAGAGTGAAAAAGCTATAAATTGAATCCTAGCCTAATAAAATAAAGCTGGCTCTTGAATTAGAGCTTGTTCGATTTTAATGGCGGAATAAAACTCTATGAATTTGTCTGTTGCTGATTTGCGTCAAAATTATACTCTTGCAGGACTAGATCAAAGCGATATTGATCCTAATGCGATCGCACAGTTCTCAGTTTGGTTTAAACAAGCAGTAGAAGCACAACTACTCGAACCTAATGCTATGACTCTAGCTACAGCTACTCCTGATGGGAAACCTTCGGCACGGATTGTTTTACTTAAAGGTTTTGATGAAAGGGGTTTTGTGTTTTATACGAATTATCAGAGTCATAAAGGTAGAGAATTAACGACAAATAATTGGGCTGCTTTGGTATTTTGGTGGGGCGAATTGGAACGACAAGTTAGAATTGAAGGAAGGGTAGAAAAGGTAAGTCCCGAAGAATCTGATGCTTATTTTCACAGTCGTCCCGCCGATTCCCGACTAGGTGCTTGGGCTTCCGATCAAAGTCAAGTAATCCCAACTCGTCAAGTACTTGATCGCAAATTAGCCGATCTAGCTGAACAATATCAAGAACAACCTATTCCTCGTCCTCCTCACTGGGGCGGTTTTCGAGTCATACCAGAAACAATCGAATTTTGGCAAGGTCGTCCTAATCGTCTTCATGACCGCTTAAGGTATAGTCTTCAACCAGAAGGTGTTTGGCAGATAGAAAGATTATCACCCTAATTTCAGAAGATTTGACTCAAAATAAAATTATCAACCAATAAAAGTAGGGAAGCTCGATCAATAGTATCTTCTCAATATTTTTCTTCTGGAAATTTTCATCGAAGTTTGTTTAAACTGTGTCTACAGAAAATTATCTATCATCCTAGATGACTAAAACTTCTTCCGCTCAAGAAACCCACTTTAATCAAGCCCGTGCTAGCTTACAACAAGCTATTTCTTGGTATACTAGCTTTCGCCGTCATTGGAACTATCCCCCCAATCCAGAATTACAAGCAGCCGTTAGAAAGGATTTACAGTCTTTAAAAGGAGCATTAGATCGACTCGATCAAACAGTAATTCGGATTTCGGCTTTTGGTTTAGTAAGTTGTGGCAAGTCTTCAGTTATTAATGCTTTGTTAGGACAAGAAATCCTGGAAACTGGACCCATTCACGGTGTAACTACTTGGCCTAAATCTTTGCGCTGGACTCCTCCTAGTGGGAAAGTACAGGTTGAGTTTATTGATACTCCTGGTTTGGATGAAATTGAAGGCGAACAACGAACTCAAATGGCTGAGGAAGTAGCCCAAAGATCTGATTTAATTTTATTTGTGGTAGCTGGAGACATAACTCGTACGGAATACAAGGCTTTATGTCAATTACGTCGTAGTCAAAAACCTTTAATTCTTGTTTTTAATAAGGTCGATCTTTATCCACAAAAAGACAGAGAAGAAATTTATCAACAACTACAACAACAAAATGCAGTTAATCGCGGAGAAGCGATAGAACACCTGATCTCTACTGATGAGATTGTGATGGTAGCAGCTAAACCCCAACCAATCCAAGTCAGAATCGAAGCGGCCGATGGTAGTATTACTACTCAGTGGGAAACTCCTCCTCCCCAAATTGATGAATTAAAAGAAACAATTTTAAGGATACTCAATCGGGAAGGGCGATCGCTTTTGGCTTTGAATGCTTTAGTGCAAGCTCGCGATGCTCAGTTAAAGATTGCTAAGAAAACCGTAGAAATTAGACAGGAAGAAGCGGAAGCTATTATCTGGCAATACGCTAAGTACAAAGCTTTAGTAGTTGCGGTTAATCCAATTGTCTTATTAGATATTTTCGGTGGATTTGTAGCAGATTTGGCTTTAATTCGTGCTTTGGCGAGATTATACGGATTGCCAATTACTAGTTATGAAGCTGGTAATATTTGGCGCAAAATTATTGCTAGTTCTGGGGCTTTATTATTAGGAGAGATAGGAAGTAATTTAATTTTAGGTGTCGGGAAAAGTGGTTTTGCTCTTACCAGTGCGTTTGAAAGTCCTGGTGCTTTTGCTGCTTTTGCTACTACTGCTAGCTTACAAGGTGCGATCGCAGGTTATGGCTCTTATGCGATCGGTAAAATTGCTCAAATCTATCTACAACAAGGCTGTACTTGGGGAGCTTTAGGTGCTTCGACTTTAATCGCTGATATTCTTTCTCAAGTCGACTCCAAAACAATTATTTATCGATTGCGACAGGAATTATTAATGTAATATGAAATGCTTAACTGTCTGCTACGGTTGGGAGCTTTTTTAGCTGTTAGCTATTAGCTAAATTTCATCTACAATCAAACTATTTGTCACATTCTTTTTTTTATTTCAGATTAATACCAATTTGATTTAATCGTGAGATAAAAAATAATAGGTAAAAACTGACTTCTATACTAATGTAATATATTACGTTTCTACTCACTTCTGAATTTGTTTGAAGTCTATCAAAAATTAACAAAAATCAAGGGATTAAACTGACTTTGATTGCAGTGACAAACGTTAAATTAAAAATCAGGTTTATTTAAGGAACTAGGTTGTAATGAACCAGTTGAAGGTAAATTTTGGTTGGTTGAATTATTGTCAATTTGATTAAATTGTTTGATATTTGGATTTTGAACTTGATAATTATTAGCTGGAGATGATTGATTATTACTATAATTTACTAAAGGTAATTGATAATTAATTAAATTATTTTCGGTCGGTTTTGGAGAAGTTAAATTATTAGAGGAAGTAGTATTATTAGTACCTGTGGAATTAGATGAATAGTTCAGCAGAGGTTGAATTGGTGAAGGTGAATTGATATTAAATGAATTCTTTGATTCAACGGATTGTAAATTCTTACCTGGAGTTATTACTCTTCCTGAATTATTAAGATTGTTATAATCTTCTAAGTTATCATTGGAGTTGATAATTTTTGTCCGGGATAAATTGTTTTTATTTAGGCTTTGATTTCGATTAGATAAATATAATTTTCCTACAGGATTTGGTATGACATTTTCTAAAATTTGATTATTTTTATTCCCCTGATAATTCGTTAATGGACTAATACTATTAAAACTAGATGAATTAAGAGGAACTTGATTCGATAATTTATTGATGGGTAAATTGTTACTAGAATTATTAGAAAGAGACTCAAAACCAGAAGAATTATTTAACTTTGCTTTCTGCTGTTCTTTGAATTGATTAAAAACTGTTTTTTGATTTTTTCCGTTTGAAGAGATATTTTTTTTGGGAGATAAATTTAAGGGAATTCTTGGTTGTGATTCAAATTCTTGCAACAGAAAATCAACATTGTCTAAATCTGCGCCAACTGCTAAGTCTTCCGAAGATAATTGAGAACGAGTTGGAGAATTATCAGTTTCTCTAGAATTGGGTTGAGTATCAACATCGGTTGAAGTTGTTTGTAACAATTCAGGATTTTGCCAATATTGATAAATTACTAAACCAAAGATAAAAACTATACTCAAAGACCCCCAAAATATCGGTCTACTAAAAGGTCTTAAACGAGCTTTCAGATAACGAAGAGATGCGGGAGTTTTAATAGACGATTTCATAAATTTATGAAGGACTATTGAAGATGCCTACAATATTATCACTTCTATTTTGTCTAACTAGAGGAAAGATTTAAATTCTTCGTAAATAATCTAGAACGTTTCATCAATTAGACACAAATAATTACCCACTCAAAATAGTTGAAGTTTTAACAGAATATTGATCGACTCAACAACGTTTTTATCTTCTACTGAGAAAAGCATCTAATTTTTCAAAAACTAGAGTTGGCTGTTTTAAACCAATCCAAGCATCAATCGTTTCGTGATTAAATCCGACTTGGTAAACATCTCCCACTTGAATCAAAGGAAAACGAATTAAAATTGGATCGGCAATCATTAACTCTAAGGCTGTCACTTCATCTAAATTTTCTGGTACGATTTCTCCTGATATAATTCTCGGTGCAGTAGAATTAAACCAATCAGCTACAGGTAACTTGCCAAAGAAAGGACGTAAGGTTGCTACTGTCCAAGGAGTTTTAAGCAAATTATGAGCTTCTACTTGATGTTGAGCAGCCCAAAGTAGAGCTTTTTGTTTAGCATTATTAATACAACCTGGTTTTTCGTAAAAAATAACTTTTGACATAGATACCTTTTATATTGCTATTAGTTACACTTAGAGTCGCAGCTAAATAAATAATGTTCCTTGATTTGACAACCAGTATATTCAATGATGATTGCGATCAACAGAATTAAAAAAAAAGAATTCATTTAAGCAATAGTAACTATTGCACTAGGTACAAAATAATGAGCAAAGCGAGAGGTTCGCTCGTACAAGAGCGATCGCTTTTTAGTTTAAAATTGACTTTTTACTACTTTTCCTGTCTGTATTTGTTCTAACCATTGATTTTTTGATAAATTACTAGTTTTGTCAGAGAAACCTAAATCAATTTTTAAAGTAAGAATTAACAGGAAAATAGTGAGTAGTTTTGGTGTAATTGCGGAAAAACTTGGCATTGTTCTTGGTAGTGTAATCTCTGACTTGAGTAAAGAAGATACAATCCTAACTTTGAATTAACTTATTTGGCGATAGCTAGAGAAAATGTTAGTTATATCTGAGTAAAATTACTTAATAATTAACTATCAAGAATTAAGCTGATGAATCAAAGTTTTCTGTTAATAATTTACCTTCTATTCGTCAACAAATTTCTTTAAAATTTAGTCAATGGCTACTATAAGATTGAAATCGTTTAACAACAGAAGTTGATTGTATTTGTCCTAATTGATTAATTGTAGAAGTAGAAAAAGCGATCTGCTCCGCAGCCAGCGAAGCTGACCGCTATGCGTCTCGGATGCGCTTGAATTTGATCTGCTCGTAATTAAAGCGATGAATGTAATATTTTAATTGTGATTAAAACTAACAAAATAATAGAAAGACTTAAAAGAAATTTATCTTAGTTTCAAATAATAATTTGCCTTAAGAATGGAAGCAATTATTTTTATAGGGTTACAAGCTGCTGGAAAATCTTCTTTTTATCGAGCTAAGTTTATCGATACTCATATTCGGATTAATTTAGATATGCTCAAAACTCGTCATCGAGAGAAGATATTATTTAATGCTTGTTTAGAAGCAAAACAACCCTTAGTGATCGATAATACTAATCCTGCCATCGCAGATCGAAGTCGTTATATAAAACCTGCAAAAGCTAAAGGATTTACAATTGTTGGTTATTATTTTAAATCTGATTTAGAACAATGTCAGCAGAGAAATAGTCAGCGAAACGGAAAACAAAAAATTCCGTTAATTGGTATTTTCGCTACTTATAAAAAATTAGAGCTACCCAGTTACCAAGAAGGATTTGATCGGTTATATTATGTCAAAATATCTCGCAATAATTTATTTATTATTAAAGAATGGCAAGATGCAGTTTGATGAATTAGATATCAAGATGCGAGTCTACGAAACGGCTCACGATTATTCAGTATTGCCAGAAATTTAAATCATAATCCGATTTAATTGCTTTTGATTTCTTTGATTACACTTGGTTGAGTTAGAGCGATCGCTTTACTCATGGAAAATGGTTAGATCTAGAGTCAGAAATCTGAAGAGATTTTATTAATATTAATAAAATCAATCAAAAAGACCAAAGACAAACAACTAATGACTACCGATCTAAATCCTTATCAAGTGATCGCAAAAGAACTTCAAGGTATTGAAATTATTACCGAATCTAATCAAATTACCAAGTTATCCCTAGATTATTATCACTTTAGCCCAATTCTTTACGAACAACTCAAAGATAAACGAGCAGACTTAGTTGTTCGCCCTAGCAATGAAGCCGAAGTCATTGAAATAGTTAAATTGTGCTATCGCCATCAAGTTCCGCTGACAGTTCGAGGTGCAGGAACGGGTAACTATGGACAATGTATTCCCCTAGAAGGTGGCATTATTCTTGACACAACTAAAATGAATCAAATTCACTGGCTAAAACCAGGAATAGCTGCGGTTGAACCAGGAGTTAAAATGGCAGCTTTTGATAAACAGGCTAGAGAAATAGGTTGGGAACTGAGAATGGCACCTTCTACCTATCGTACTGCTACTATTGGTGGTTTTATTGGCGGTGGTAGTGTTGGGATGGGTTCAATTACTTACGGACAACTCAAAGAACGAGGTAATTTACAGCGTGTGCGGTTGGTAACTATGACTGAAACACCAGAAATCATCGAATTATCAGGAGATGAAGTCCAACAAGTCATTCACGGTTATGGGACTACAGGTATTATTACTCAATTAGAAATTTCCCTCGCACCTGCTTATCCTTGGGCAGAAGTCATTGTAATTTTTGATGAATTCATGAGTGCAGCTAGATTTGGACAAGCTTTAAGTGATAGTGATGGAATTGTCAAAAAATTAGTTAGTATTCATGCTGCACCAATTCCTTCATACTTTACAGCCTTGCAAAATTATTTACCTTCAGGAAAGCACTGCGCCTTACTAATGATCTCCGAATATGATTTGGTAGCTTTGGAAGCTTTAGTAGCAGAATTTCAAGGAGAAATCACTTATTGTAAAAAGGCAAAGGAAATTTCAGGTACGAGTTTAGTAGAATTTGCTTGGAATCATACTACGCTTCATGCCCGCAGTATTGACCCTAATTTAACTTATCTGCAAACTTTTTATTTCACTCTTGAGCGAGTCGAACAAATGTATTATTATTTTGGCGATGAAGTGGCAATTCATCTAGAGTTTTTGAAAGCTGGTGGTAAAGCTGTTCCCGCAGGTTTGCAATTAGTTCGTTATACCACAGCAACCAGACTCAATGAAATTATCGAATATCACGAAGCTAACGGTGCTTTTATTGCTAATCCCCATGTCTACACTATCGAAGCTGGAGGGGACAAAACTATAGATACTAAGAAAGTAAAATTTAAGCAAAAAATAGATCCTTGTGGATTATTAAATCCAGGTAAGATGAGCGGTTTTAGTAAATTAAATCTTAGGAATTGAATCTAACTATTCAACTTGTTCGATAATTAAATTTAAGACATTGAAATAATAGTTTCAAATTAATTTCTGAACAGGTCTATTGTTAAAAAAATCTAAATTATTGCTCACCAAGATGATGTTTAAGTTTTTCCTTGCTCTAGTAGGGAGAACTCAATTTGATGATGCGTACTTTATTTTTTCATTTTTAGGAATCAACCTGAAATTATGCTCACAAACAGTCAAATTAAAGCAGAAATTGTGAAAAAATTAGGGTTTTTTCCTACTTTTTTAGAGCCAGCTATGGCTACACCATCAATACTAGCTAGCTTGTGGCAGCAAACTTTGTCAGCCTATTATCAAAATCCTTTACCAAATTTATTTAAAGAAAAACTGTTCGTTTATCTGGGACGTTATTGTTCGGTTCCTTATTTTATCATTTGTCATAGTTGTAGCTTGCGTTGTTTGGGCGTGACAGCCCAGGAAATCTTGACACTCAATCGTTCTGCTGTGCCTGAAAATGAAGCTGATTTAAGCGAAGATTTTGAACATTTAATTCAACCAGCTAATCAAGGTTGCACTTGGCAAACCAACTCAGAAATCGAAACCAGTTTGTTGCGTTGTGCCGTCTTACTTTTTGTCCAATCATCTCAAGCAAAAACTTGTCGTCAAAACGTGCGTCAATTTTTGGGCATGGGAATGTACAACTATCTGACTGCCTTACTTAGTTATATTAAGTTTATTCATCAGTGGGTAGAATCTCATCCCCAAATTTCCTATGAAACAGATCGACGCGCTCAATTACATTTAGCTCCATTATTATTAGAAGAAATCGAACTTGCAGAATATTTTCAGCCTAATCAAACTGTTTTTGTTAATACTTTAGAACCAACTAAGCTTAATCCTCATTTTTTCAAAGAATCTCCCCTCCAGACTAATCTTTGTCAAGAAAGATTTCGTCTCTGCTTTACTAATGCGCCGTTTCCGATGATGATTTATCGCTCTGATGGCAAAGTTTTGCATATTAATAAAAGTTGGCAAGAAACCACAGGCTATGGATTAGAAGAAATTCCTACTCTTACTGAATGGATTAGAAGAGCCAATCTCAAACATCAAGAGATAGTGCGATCGCTTAATTCCAATCTCGATCATGAAACTACTTTTCAACGAGTAGTTAATTCTTTACTCAATCTACCCGACACCATCGATCTTAATCCTGAATTAGAAGAAATTACTGTTAGTACTCGCAGTGAAGTTACGGTAACTACTCGCCAGGGAGAAAAACGTTTTTGGGAGTTATTTTCTGCTCCTATAGCGCAGCTAAATGATGGAACTGAGTTAATGATTTCGATGGCAAAAGATATTACTAATTTAATTATTACCGAAACCGAACTGGTTGAAACAAATAGACAATTAGAATTGGTTTTAGGAGCTAGTCAAAGCGGAATTTGGCATTGGAATCTTCAAACTAATTTAGTCAAACTCGACTCTCGCGCCTTAACTATTTTGTCTTTATCTCAGCATAATTTTGATGGTAGTTATGCTAGTTTTTTGCAAACTATTCATCATAATGAAAGACAATCAATCGATTTAGCTGCGATTAAAGCAGTCAAAGCTCAACGCGATTTAGAAATAGAATATCGCATCGTGGAGTCTAACCACAATATTCGTTGGGTAAAAACTGTTGCCAAACCAGTAAAAGATCTGGCTAATCGAGTAGTAGCAATGATTGGTGTAGTAATTGATATTACTAAAGTCAAACAAATTGAAACTCAAGTTCAGCAATTAGACCACTATCGCGAACAAGATTTAGTTCAATCTCTTGATGAATTAAAAACTATTTTTAATGCTTTACCTTATTATTTGTTGGTGATGAATCGTGATAATTTAAGGATATCTTATTGCAATCCAATGTTTGCTCGTATTCTTGGTTATGATTCTCCCGAACAATTGTTAGGTAAAAAGATTGAAGAATCTTTTCCTTCAGACTATCGCGAACAGTTTCTTCAAGAAAGCGAGCAAGTTTTTCGCACAGGTAAAATCATCCATCAACTAGAAAGTAGAATTTTATGTGAAGAATTCTATCAATTTGATACTTATAAAATTCCTTTAGCCAAACCAACAGGAGAAGTCTATGCTCTTCTCTATCTTGCTTGTGACTTACCCGACTTAATTTCTGTCAAACAAGCTTTATCAGAACGTACCATACAACTCGGGGCTGCTAATCGAGAATTAGAATCTTTTTCTTACTCCGTCTCTCACGACTTACAAGCACCTTTAAGAGCTATTAGTGGTTTTAGTCAAGTAATGTGGGAACGTTATCAAGAACAATTAGACGATCGAGGTAAACACTATTTGCAAAGAATTAGAGCTAATAGTCAAAGAATGGGGGAATTAATCGAAGCTTTATTACAATTATCCCGCGTTACTCGTTTTCAAATGAATTGGGTTAGTGTAGATCTTAGCGCGATCGCGACAGAAATTATTGCTGAACTAAAAGCCCGTCAATCTCATCGTCATTTAGAAGCGATCGTTGAACCAAATTTAGTAGTAAAAGGTGACCCCCGATTATTACGAATTGTATTGAATAACCTATTAGATAATGCCTGGAAATATACCGCTCATCAAGCTAAAGCCAAAATTGAGTTTAAAGCTATTCCTCAAAAAGACGGTAGTTTAGCCTACTGCATTCAAGATAATGGGGCTGGCTTTGAATCTCATCTAGTTGATAAGCTGTTTATTCCTTTTCAAAGACTCCATTCAGAAACACAATTTCCAGGTACAGGGATTGGTTTAGCTACTGTGGGACGGATAATTTATCGTCACGGGGGTAACGTTTGGGCGCAAGCCAATCCTAATGGCGGGGCAAAGTTCTACTTTTCCTTATAATTTTTCGCTGTTTCCAAATGGGGCATACAAATCAAGTTATCATCTTGAATTAAAATCAAACCTTGACGACGCAGTTTTCCCATTAAACGAGTAACCGTTACTCTGGTTGAACCGATCGCACTGCCAATTTGGGCATGAGTCAAAAGATAAGGTAGACAATAGCCATTTTCACAGGGTTCACCATATTCTTCGATTAACAAAGTCAGAAAATTCATCAGTCGTTCAATAGTTCGTCTTTGCCCTAAAGCACTGAGCCACAACAATTTACGCTGATGTTGATAACGAAATGATTCATAAACCTCTTTACGAAAATGAGGCCAATTATCTAAGTCATGCCAGTACATCCAAACTACTTCAGTTCGGTCTACGTGAGCATAAGCTTGGAGATTAAAAGGAGATTGTGCCACAATTTCAAAAGGTTGACCGGCATCGACAAATCCTAAAAAAGCTTCTTCTGGTAAATCAGATGGAGGTTCGGAGGATTCGCCGTCATCAAAGTGAACTATGCTACTTTGGGCAGCACCTACTAGACGAATAGCACCCTTGTTTACTAGATATAGTAATCCAGGACGTGCCGGAACACGTTCATCTTTTCTAAAAATGCGATCGCGGTAATGGGTATGACCCCAATCGATGATCCTCTGCCAAGTTAAAAATGGGCGGGATGCCTCTGCGGAATTGTCGGAGAAGTGCATAGTGAGGAGGCAAATTGATTATATCGATGCATATATTGATTCTACATGGATAACAATGTATCAAAAAATACCTTTTTCGATAAGTTTTTTAAACTACATCGGGAGTTTGATTCCATTGCTATTAAAAATTTTCTGCAACAACAGCTTTGGTATGCGATCGAGTCATACCAACAAGAACATAATTTTTATGTTTTATCACAATCTTTAGTTACCTTAATTCCAGAAAAAATTATTTTATCTCGATCCCAAACAATTAAATCGGATCAGATTAAGTATCGTTGTGCCATTTGTTTTCCTCTAGCTAGTCAGTGGCAATTGTCACCTCTCGTATTGGCAAAAGAGTTAATTCACATTTTTTCAAGCATTCAAAATTCTTCTCAAGAAACCAGTCTGGAGTTTGAGCTTGAATTAATGGCTTCAGGTTGGATTGATTTCTCTTTGAAACAATCAGGTTTGATAAATTGGTTAGATCAACTGATTACATTTCTGAAGACAACCGCCACAGTCACGCGGTACACCGCCCTGCAAGGACAGAATCTGCTTCGACTTCATGAAAATAATCATTTATGTAATCATAATAATTTGTTTTCCCTACAATACGTTCATGCACGTTGTTGTTCTTTGTTACGTTTAGGAGAACGAGAAGGTTTAATTAAATTGAAAGCTAGTAATTTTGCTGTTGGTAGTTGGAATTTGCTTACTCCCTGTTCTTTTTCTTGGTTAAATAGCCAAGGAGATTTTTTACTCAACGATGAGAGCGATCGCGCTTTGATTCTTGAACTAGTCAATCTGGTTGATGTTTTTGCTAGTGCTGAATCTTTTAATGGTTTAAAATTAGCAGAAAATTTAAGTCAAGCAATAATCGATTTTGAAGTCAATTGCCGTATTTTTGGGGAAATTAGCCCCCAATTAGCCCAAGCAAGGTTGGGCTTAGTAGCATTAGGACAATATTTTTTGGCTTTGTTAATACAACAATTAGGCGCAATCCCTTTAAGTGAACTATAACGAGTCCCGTGAAAGTAGTTCAAACTCGAACTTTAGAATTGAGCCAAATTAACCACAAATCAGCTTAGTTAATCTTTACTTAAAGCAAAAAAAAACTTTACACAAAAAAACTTGAATTTGGTTGACAAATAGACAAAGCTTATTTAGTATAGCAAGCGTGTGAGGAGCGAACCAGTTAGAGAGTCGAGACGAAACACGGCAAGTCGTCGGCTCTCTTTCTGTTTTCATCAACTACAAAGAATTTTTTTGTTTCTGAAGGAAAGTTTCTACTTCCATAGCTGTAGGTTGAGCCGCGATCGCGCCTGGTTTAGTAGTAGTTAAACCACCAACCGCGCAAGCATAAGTAACAATTTCGCGGGCAACATTAGGATCACTTAGACTACTAAGTTTGTGTTGACACAACTTATAAATAAATCCAGCTAGAAACGCATCCCCTGCTCCTGTAGTATCTTGAACCTCAACAACAAAAGGAGTTACTTTACCTGCATTATCGCTGAGGCAATAACTCACTTCCGCATCACCTCCACTCACTAAAACTCCTTCGACTGAATTAAGTTTATGAGCGATCGCTGCTGCATCCGTTGTCTGAAACAACCACTGAGCTTCTTCTTCTGCCAATTTAACAAAATCAACGTATTGCCAAATTTTTTGAATCAAAGGTAAAGCCTCTTGTTCATCTTGCCAAAACATTGGTCGCCAATTAACATCCAAAATTATTTTGAGATGATAGCGATCGGCTAATTCTAAAGCGCGAAAAACAGCAACTCTAGTTTCAGGATAAGCCAACTCTAGAGTACCGATCACTAAATATTCTGCTTCAACAAAAAGTTCTATCGGTAATTCGTCAGCTTCAAGATAAGCATCGGCAAAACCATCTACTGGATGATCTCCAAATCCAGCAAATTGACGATCTCCTGTAGAGGAACGTAACACGTAAACTTGTCTAGTCGGCTCGGTTTCATGACGTTGTACGCCTGTTCTATTTACCCCAACTGAATCTAAAAGTTGGATTAATTCTTCTCCTGCTTGGTCTTTCCCCACACAACCAATAAAAGCAGCAGGAATACCTAATTTAACTAAAGCACAAGCGACATTGGCAGGTGCGCCTCCTGGATAAGCTGTCCAAGAAATAACTTCTGGTAAAGAAAGTCCAATTTGGTCAGCTAGACAATCAAATAAGATTTCTCCCAAACAGATAACGCGAGTATGGCGATGATTGGTCACGGCAGTTGTTGCATCTTACTTACTTTTTTTAGATTACAGTTTAGAGCAAACAACAAACATAAAAAAAGAAGGCAAAATTATTCCTTCTCTTTAAATGTATTGATCTCAGTAGTCTAGAGTTCTCCGCGAATTTCTTCAACTACGCCATCTCTTAACACTACTTCAACATTGAGTTTTCTAACAAGATTGTCTCCTTTTTCAATTCTAAAGAAACTTTCCATCTGCGCTTGAACAACTTCTTGGTCTAATTCTAGTAACTGCACTTGTTGTAGTTGTTGTAGCAATTGATTTTTTTTATTGAGCAATTCACTTTTTTTCTGATTAACTTGAGACTGAATATTTTCAACTTGTTTAAGTGCTTGAGGGTTATTAGCACTTTTTTTCTGAATTTCTTCAATGGTTCTTTGTCCTTGCATTTCCAATTGCTGCATCTGTTCGTCAAGCTGTTGAATTTGACTTTGCAGTTGAACTTGTACCTCTTCTTTCCAACGGGTAGTGACAATGGCTTTGACCGTCACAGGTCTTTTAAGCATTAAACTAGAGCTTACATAATCCATAATTTTTACTCCTCAATACCTTATACGTTATAACCTCAATTTTTCGATTTGCTGATTTTATTTATCTGCAAACATACTATCTATAAGTTGTTGATAACGTTGTTGGACTACAGGACGTTTGATTTTAAGAGTTTGGGTCATCATCCCATTTTCTTGAGAAAAAGGCTCTAAAATCAACCTAAATGATCCTATGCGGTCATCAGCACGATAACCAGGACGATTTTGAACTTGGGAATTTAATTCTTGGCGAAATAAGTTTTGAACGGGTTTGCTGTATAAGTCACTTTGGCTAATTTCTGCTAAAGAAGCATTAGGATTAGGTAGATTCAGATTAAGTTTTTGATTAGTTGCCCATTGTTGTAGCGCATCTAGATTAGGAACAATTAAAGCTCCTAAAGCACGCTGATCCTGTCCAACTAGCATGATTTGATCGATATAAGGACTACGAACACAAGCATCTTCAATTGGTTGTGGTTCGATATTTTCGCCATTACTTAAGACAATCGTATCTTTTGCCCTTCCTGTTAAAATTAGATCGTTATCTGGGGTTACCCAACCGAGATCCCCACTGTCAAACCAACCTTCAGGATCGATCGCTTTTTGAGTTGCTTCAGGATTTTTATAGTATCCTTGCATTACTTGAGGTCCCCGAATTAAGACTAATCCTTGTTCTCCTTGAGGAAGAGTTTGACGGCTTTGCGGATCGACTATTTTAATTTCTGTTTGAGGAATGGGTTTTCCGGCTGTGCCTCGAAAATTATGTTTTAAGGTTCGGGCGTTAGTCACGGGAGAAGTTTCTGTAAGTCCATAACCAACCAGAAGGGGTATTTTAACTATTTCATAAAAGTCATCTAAATGTTTAGCTAAAGAACCACCACCATTCACTAAGGTTTTGACATTACTGCCTACTGCTTGGCGAACTTTTTTAAAGACAATTTTATCTGCCAAATTGTAGAGGGGTGATAACAAACTGGCTTTAGTTTGAGCTAGTAATCTTTCGCTAGCAGAAGGATTAAGATGTTCTAAACTCATTTTCTGAGCAATTCGTCGTGCTTCAATATATTCTTGCGAAATTTCAAAGAAGAAGTTGATTAATTTTTGCTTATTCGGTGGTTGTTCTCGGAATTGTTTTTGGACTCCTTCATAGATTGATTCCCACAAACGCGGAACAGCAACCATATAATGAGGTTGATATTTTTGCAGATCGTTTTTTAGCGATCGCAGGTTAGTATAATACAAAGTACAGCCTTGAGCAAACAGAAAATATTCCGCACTACGTTCGTAAGCGTGCCAACTAGGAAGGATACTTAAAACGCGATCGCCTACATCTGCTTTAATAATTGAAGTGAGATTATTGACCTGATGTAACAAATTACCGTGGGTAAGCATTGCACCTTTAGGTTTGCCTGTTGTCCCAGAAGTATATATTAGAGTAGCTAGGTTTTCTTTCTTTTGTGGTATTGCTTGAAGAGTGTTATTTGAACCCGTTGCCATTAATTGCTGAAAATTAACTATCTTAATGGCTAAATCGCTTTCGGGAGTTTCATCACTCAGTAACACAATTAATTCAATCGGTAAATCTGCAACACGAGAACCTAATTTATTTAAAGTTTTAAGATTTTCTACAACTAAAGCACTACTATCACTATGTTCGAGAATATAAAGTAATTCTTGTTGCTCCGCATTAGCAGAACGTACTACATTAGCAGCCCCTGCCATCATAATTCCTTGATCGGCAATAAACCAACGAGGACTATTATCAGCAAACAGGGCAACTTTGGCAGCAGATTTAACTCCTAATGCTTGTAAACCAGCAGCAAATTGATTAATTTTTGCCGATAACTCTCGATAGGTTATTTTTACTTCAGATTTGGCATGAGGATCGTCTAAAGCAACTGTATTACCAAACTTTGTTGCTGCGATCGCCCAAATTTCAGGAAGAGATTGAATTGAAGTATAGTCTAAAAATAATTTATTCATAGTGATTCACAGATCTTTCTCAAAAAAGTATCTCTTCTTTAAGATAATCTGCTCCTCGTCGAATCAACTTGAATTTAAGACGGATTTATTTTTGTCTCTAAAGAAAAATTAGCAGTAGAGCGATCGCTTTTTTACAAATCAGATTTTCTATACTTTCTTATAATACATTAAAACTCAAGATTTGTTAATTTTTATGACAAATTGATTATCTTGGCATAAAAAAAAGTAATTTATACTGAGTTGTATTACGCCTCAACCTTAATTAATTATTCTTGTAAATTTCTCAAGTGAACTTTGTCTCATTTGTGTGAAGTTACCGTTTTGGTATTGACTTTTGAAGAACAATTTCAGTATTATCATCTAGGTAAATTACACAAAGAACAACCAAATAATTCTCTGTCGAGTACAGTTAAATTTAAGTTCTAGAACCAGAAAGAAATATGTTAGAGAAGACACCGAGAGTGCACTTTAACATTTTTTAGTAGAGTAGATTGTGGTGCCTTAAGTACAAAATATTCTCTATTCCACTGGGTAATGATTATTAGGGTTAATTGTGTCAAAAGGTGCTAAATTATTAAATCCTAATAATTTAATAAAGAATTTAATTATAATTATATTTTTCAGACAAAAAGTCTAACAGTCTTAAATTTTTCAAAATATTTTTCTTGTCAAAATCAATAAACTAGATTGAATAATTATAAAACTAGCTCCGCTCCAGTCTATACTTTAATCAAAAATAAACAAGAATAGTATTTTACTAAATACTGTATAAAGATTCAAGAGGTTTAAAATATTTTTTACTTCAATGACACCATGAATAAGCTTGTTCTTTTATATGCTATTTATTTTAGCATTATGCATTATTATGTATAAATTTAACTAGCTATTAAAAAGAAATTTAAATTAAATTAAATTTCTTTTTTGGCATTAATTAACATTTATTTTAACGATTACTTTTTTAAACTTTTGTCAAATCAAACATTTTTGTTGTTATGAAATCTTCTATACCCATAACATATTTACTCAATTCTCCAGTAAGCAGTTTGAAATTTGAAGAACAAATGTTTCTAATTATGAGATGGGCAAGAGCTAGAGAAAGCAGAAGTGTATTTTTAGCTAATGTCCATATGCTGATGGAAGCTTACTGGAATAAAGATTTTGCAGCAGTTTTAAAAAGTGGAGATCTTGTCAGTTCCGATGGAATGCCTTTAGTTTGGATGCTGAGAAAATTGGGAATTTATAATCAAGATCGAATTGCAGGGATGGATGTTTTTTTGCGATTATGCGAGCTAGCTCAACAAAGTCAAGTAAAGGTTTTTTTTCTGGGTTCTCAAAAAAAAATACTTGAAAAAATCAAACAAAAATTAGAGCGAGAATTTCCTGTTTTACAAATTGCTGGGATGGAAGATTTGCCTTTTAGACCTTTAAGTAAACAAGAAGATGAAGCTTTAGTTGAGAAGGTTAATCAAAGTCAAGCAGGACTAATATTTGTTTGCTTGGGTTGTCCAAAGCAAGAGATATGGATATCTCAGCATCAAAACAAAATTCAGGCAGTAATGATTGGAGTAGGTGCAGTCTTTCCTGTTTATGCTGATATTTATAAAAGAGCTCCTTCTTATATCCGTGATAGTGGGTTGGAATGGTTATATAGATTTTTCCAAGAACCTCGTCGACTTTGGCGTCGTTATCGTAAAACCATTCCTCCTTTTGTTTACTTAGCTATTAAGCAACTCCTAACACAAATTAAGTCTAACTGTCCAACAAACATAAAAAAACAGTATAATAGAGAATTAAATATTCAAAATTTCAAAATCCACTCAAGTAAAATAGGTCAAATTCTAATCAGACAAAATTTGTTAACTGAGCAGTCTTTAGTAATAGCTTTACAAGAACAAAAAAAACTGAATGACTGTAAATTAGGAGAAATTTTAGTTCAAAAAGGATATATTTCTTTGCCGGAATTAAAGTATCATCTTAAAAATCAAAAAATTAAATTAGGAGAAATTTTATTAGATAAAAAAATAATTTCCTCTAACAAATTAGAACAACTTCTTTATCTACAATTACAAGATAACACTAATAAAAAGCTTGGAGAAATCATGCTAGAATCAAATCTTATCTCTGTTGAGCAGCTTCAATTATTATTAATAGAACAAGATTTGCGAAAAAACGGCTGGTGGTTAAATATTAAGCAAAATTATAGTCTTATTGCTGTATAAAACTATCTAAAATATTGAGTGAAATGATTATTGATGCTCGATCACTACCACAAGACAAAATTCTAGAAACGAATATTTGTCTTGTCGGTGCTGGACCAGCGGGCATTACGTTAGCCCGTGAGTTTGCCAACCAAAATGTCCAGGTTTGCTTACTCGAAAGTGGTGGATTTGAATTTGATCCAGAAAGCCAATCCCTAAATGATGGAACTATAATTGGCGATGCTTATCCCGAATTGACTAGTGGTCGCCTTCGTCAATTCGGTGGCACTTCTCATGCTTGGGAAGGACAGAACGACTACAAAAAATATGGCTTTCGCTGTCTTCCCCTCGATGAAATTGACTTTGAGAAAAGGGACTGGTTACCATATAGTGGTTGGCCTTTTAGCAAAGCGCACCTAGCTCCTTTTTACGAGCGGGCACAGCAAGTTTGCCAAATTGGTTCTTATGCTTACAACGTTGAAGCCTGGGAAGACAAACGAGCAAGACAATTACCTTTTAAGAGCGATCGCGTTACTACATCAATCAGTCAATATGCACCCCGATACCCTTTTACTAAAGAGTATCGCGAAGAGATTAGACAATTACCAAACGTTACCACCATCCTTTACGCTAATGTGATTGAATTGTTGACTGATGAAACAACTAACAAGATTACTCGAGTTCGTATTGCATCATCGCAAAATAGACAGTTCTGGTTAGCAGCGAAAGTATTTATTTTGGCAACTGGGGGATTAGAAAATGCGCGTTTGCTTCTAGCATCTAATCAACAGCAACCAAAAGGGTTAGGTAATCAGAACGATCTGGTAGGTCGATTTTTCATGGATCGCCCAATCCTAAGCTCTACACTAGTTCCTTACAGCAAAAAACTATTCGATCAAACTGCTCTGTACGATATTTATCGGACAAAAGAAGTTCCTATTATGGCTAGGGTTCATCTTACCGAAGCAGTAATGCGTCGCGAACACTTACTTAACAATGGAGCTCAATTATTCCCCAGACCATTGAAACGTCAACGAGAAGCTGCCCTAGCTCTGCGTTCTCTGGTCTCTTCAATTAAAAATTGGCAGTCGCTTCAGGATTTGCCTAAGCATCTTAGTATGATGCTGCGCGGTAGCGACTACATTATTGTCGCAGGATTGTGGGCAGCAATCAGACAGTTGCCGGCACTACGACGTGGTGATTGGTCTTATCTCCCCTACGAAAAAAGGCGGTTTTCAAATTTTGAAATCTTTTATCAAATTGAGCAAGCACCAGACCCTAATAATCGAGTAATGTTAAGTTCAGAACGAGATATTTTTGGACAAAACAAAGTTGAGCTTCACTGGCGATTAAATCCGATTGATATTCAAAATGCCATTCGAGTACAAGAGATTTGGGCAGAGGAATTCCACAAAGCAGGATTGGGTGAATTGCAGTTTGCTCGAAAACGTGAAGATTGGAAATTTGAAAAACTGGCAATGCATCACCACATGGGGACAACTCGGATGCATAACGATCCTAAGCAAGGAGTTGTTGACGCTAACTGCCAGGTGCATGGAATTTCTAATCTTTTTATAGCAGGAAGTTCAGTTTTTCCAACTGCTGGTTATGCCAATCCCACACTCACGATTATTGCTTTGTCCCTACGATTAGCAGATCATATCAAAACATTAATAAATTAAAGTAAAGATGCTAACAATTGGCGTTGTAGGAGCTAGTGGCTTTATAGGCAATCGAGCCATTGAAATGCTGCACCAAGAAGGAATGACTGTTCGTCCCATCGTACGCAACTTCGACCGTCTGGAGCGTTTTGCAGCGATGAATTTAAATGGCTATGTTGCCAATGCCTTTGATTCGGCTACTTTAGAAAAAGCATTTCGAGGATGTGATGTCGTTATTCACTCGGTTTTAGGAAGTCCTGGCTTAATTAGAGGTAGCGTTGCGCCTGCCTATCATGCTGCTCAAAGAGCGGGGGTGCGTCGGTTAATCTATTTAAGTTCAATGATCGTTCATACGTCGGCCCCTGTGATTGGTACGACAGAAGCTAGCCCGCCTGTTAAAAATCAACCTCATTTTCCCACTCACGTTGCCAAGATTGATGCAGAGCAAAAGTTGCTGCGCTTGAGAGAGAAGGGAGCGGTTGAAACTGTCATATTCAGACCGGGTATTGTGTTTGGACCGCGATCGCGTTGGATTGCTGACCTAGCAGCGCAACTTTCCCAAGGAAACGCTTACTTGATTAATGGCGGTACAGGCATTTGCAATACGGTTTATGTCGATAATCTCATTCATGCCATTCGCTTGGCAATGACGGCAGAAAAAGCAGATGGAGAAGCATTTTTTGTAGGCGATCGCGAGCGTGTAACTTGGGTTGATTTTTATCGCTTTTTTGCCGAAGCCTTGAGTATTGATTCCGCTCAAATTACCCAGTTAACTGTTCCTGAGTTTAACCATAGCTGGAAGCAACAACTTATCGATTCTGTTTGGAACTCAGAAATCTCACAAAGAGCTTTAGCGTTGATTTCTGATGACTTGAAACAAACAATTAAACGTACCATCCCAAAACCGATGTATAAATCGACTCAGAACGATTGGGAAGTTACTAAACCGCAACCAGTTGTCAGTGAGATGATGGCAATTTTGCAACAGTCTCAGTACAAGCTGCCTTTTGATAAAGCTGAAAAGCTATTAGGCTATAAACCTATTGTTACTTTTAACGAGGGTTGTCACCGTTCACTTGAGTGGTTAATGGCTTGCGATCACAACTTCCCAATTCTGACTAATCAGACTACCAAGTAGAAATAAAGTAATGAGCCAGTTTAACCATTTTTTTCTCACCAAGTTTAATGTCAGAGCCTTTCCAGAGCTTAGACCAGGCTGTGAACCTGATTGGCTTGAACAAAGGTTTCAATTGTTTGACCAGTTTTGCTTTCCGTCTATCCAAAACCAATCGAATCAAAACTTTAAGTGGTTAGTATTTTTTGATGTTGATATGCCCCAAACATTCAAACAAAAGATTGCGAACTATACCAAGCAATGGCAAAATTTTGTTCCTGTTTATTTAGATTGCCCCCTACCCTACGGTCAATTTCCTGACGAAGTTAGAGCAGTCGTCCGCCAGTACATTCCATCTGATTGCGAATATCTTATTACAACCTGGCTAGATAACGATGATGCCATACATCGAGATTACGTGCAGATGATTCAAGATAATTTCGCTTGCCAAGAAAGTGAAACGCTCAACTTCATCTTTGGTTATCAGTTATGTAATGGCAAACTTTACTTTGATTTTGAATTGGCTAATCACTTTATCAGTTTGATCGAGCGATACAATCCGACTTCATTTAATACCTGCCTTTGTAGACCTCATAAAGAGATTTACGAAGTTTGTCGTTCGGCTCAAAAAATTCTCTGCAAACCAGTTTGGATTGAAGTTGTTCATGGCTCTAACTACATGAATGTTTACCGTCGGGGTTTTAGAGTGCCAACGAGTAAAATTCTCAATGAATTTTCAATTCAGACACAAGCTCCTGATGATAAAGAGAGAACCATTCCATTTTTACTGGAGCAAGCGAAAATATCTCTCCTTTTTCCCTACTATTTCTTTAGAAAAGTGTTTCTCAGAATCAAGCATAATCAACTTGATGAACTTGGGATGAGTCGTTTTGCTATTAAAAATTACTAAGCTAATAAGAATTA
Organism: Stanieria sp. NIES-3757; assembly: GCA_002355455.1. Taxonomy (NCBI): domain Bacteria; kingdom Bacillati; phylum Cyanobacteriota; class Cyanophyceae; order Pleurocapsales; family Dermocarpellaceae; genus Stanieria; species Stanieria sp. NIES-3757. Next base: position 4,798,505 of record AP017375.1, on the reverse strand, counting down.
TTAAATACTAGGAATTAATATTAATGAAATTTTTAGTTACTGGTGGAGCTGGTTTTATTGGTAAGTGGTTAATCGATAAGTTACCTGCCGATGCCGAAATAATTGTAATTGATTCTCTAGATGCACAGGTGCATCGAACCTGCCAAGATTTTGCGCCTGAGCTAAAGGTTCGTGCCAAGTGTATTCGAGCAGATGTTCAAGATATTGAAATTCATCGAGAGGCTTTAAAAGGAATAGATGTTGTGATACATCTGGCATCTCAAACAGGTACTGGGCAGTCAATGTATGAAATGAGTCGATATGTTCAGCAAAATGCCAATGGTACAGCAAAACTTTTAGAGCTAATTTCTCAGTTAGAGCATAAACCCCGTCGAATTATTCTCTCATCAAGTCGAGCCGTTTATGGGGATGGTGCATACACAGATGGCAAAACAACTTACTATCCTAAAGGACGAAGCTTAGAAGACTTACAGAAGGGAAGGTGGGAGATTTACACAGAGCAGGGCGAACCGCTAACAGCTCTGCCAATGCAGGAAAACCATCTCACCAAGCCTACTTCTGTTTACGGATTAACTAAACTCTGGCAAGAGCAACTGTTACAAAACTATTGTGAAAGTCAAAAGATAGATCTGGTTACACTACGCTTTCAAAATGTTTATGGACCCAAGCAGGAACTTGGAAACCCTTACACTGGAATTATTGGCATTTTCACCAATGCGATCGTCCAAGGCAATCCACTGGAAATCTTTGAAGACGGTCAGATGACAAGAGATTTTGTCTTTGTTGGTGATGTAGTTGAGGCAGTGATCAAATGCGCGCTATACGAACAACCACTTTCTTCTACGATTAATGTTGGTATTGGAAAAGCAGTCACTCTATTAGAAGTGGTAGAAGCGATCGCACAATTGGTAAATAAACCCGTCAACTACACTATATCGGGACGGTTTCGAGTGGGGGATATCCGTCACGCGATCGCCGACATGAGTCACTATGAAACCCTGTTAGGAAAATGGCAGCCTACTTCCCTTACAGATGGGTTGGCTCAATACTTGGAATGGTATCTAAAGCAAGAACCCCTTAGTCAGTCCGCTCTCCAAGCATCTTTTAAAGAAATGGAGCAAACAGGTTTGTTATTGTCGAAACATACTTAATTTAGATGAAAATTTTGCACCTTAGTACCTCTGATATCGATAATGGGGGCGCACGGGCAGCATATCGTTTACATCAAGGATTGCAGTCGATTGGATGCGATTCCCAGATGTTGGTACGGGCGAAGTTTAGTGCTGATGAAACGGTTACAGCAGAAAAATCTGTGTTAACCAAACTTGGTCCACCTGTATCGGGTATTCCAATGAGGCTTTACCCTAAGCGCAACTCTGAAATGTTCTCAACGCAGTGGTTTCCCGATGCGATCGCCTCGAGAGCCACTCAAATCAACCCAGATATTATTAACCTGCACTGGATTTGTAATGGTTATCTCCAAATCGAAACGCTGCCTAAATTTAAAAAGCCCTTGGTTTGGACGCTTCACGATATGTGGACTTTTACTGGAGGCTGTCATTATATCCAAGATTGCGATCGCTACAAAGACTCTTGTGGTACCTGCCCACAACTAAAAAGTAGTAGTTCATGGGATCTTTCTCGTTGGGTTTGGCAGCGCAAAGCAAAATCTTGGCAAAATCTTAATCTAACTGTTGTGGCGACTTCTACCTGGATGGCTGATTGTGCAAAAAACAGTTCTTTGTTCAGCAATAAACGAGTAAAAGTAATTCCTTTAGGTTTGGATACTGAAAAATACAAACCAATTAATCGTCAGTTTGCTCGTGAGTTGCTCAATCTTCCCCCAGACAAGCAGCTAGTTCTTTTCGGCGCGCTTGGTGCTAATATAAATCCAAGAAAAGGTTTTCACCTTTTATTACCTGCTTTGGAACAACTGAGTAAGGCTGGTTGGGACAATTCTTTAGAGCTGGTTGTTTTTGGTTCCTTAGCACCTCAAAACCCAATCGAATTAGGATTTAAGATTCATTATCTTGGTCACTTTCATGATGATATTTCATTAGCATCAATCTATTCAGCAGCAGATGTGATGGTTGTTCCTTCAACTCAAGAAGCCTTTGGTCAAACAGCTTCTGAGGCGCTATCTTGCGGTACTCCTGTGGTTGCTTTTAATACAACTGGCTTAAAAGATATTGTGGAGCATCAAAAGAATGGTTATCTAGCAGAACCCTTTGAAAGCGAAGATTTAGCTAAAGGAATTGCTTGGGTTCTTACAGACGATGAACAACATCAAAAACTTTGTTATTATGCTCGTGAAAAGAGCTTACGAGAGTATTCTTCTAAAATTCAAGCAAATCGTTACCTATCCTTATACAAAGAAATTTTAAAGCAATAAAAGCACAAATGTTTTTACTTATAAAAAATTATCTATAAATGTATCCCAAGAATAAATAATGAGATATTTATCGCAATTTTTATATGTTATTACAGCAAAAAAAATTGAACTTCTATTACTGGTATTTTTTTTTCTTGTAATTTCTTTATTAGATGCTTTGGGAATTGGGTTGATCGGCCCATTTATTGGTTTAGCAGTAAATCCAGAGCAAATCCAGCAGAATGTTTGGTTATCTAGCTTTTATGAATATTCAGGATTAAGCAATACCAGTCAATTTATTGCCTCATTAGGATTAATAATTATAGTAATTTTTTACTTTAAATCATTTTTATACTACCAAATTCAAAACTATGTATTAAAGTTTTGCTATGCACAGCAAGTCAAACTGCGCCACAGATTGATGCATACTTATCTTTCTTTACCTTATACGTTTTATCTAAAAACTAATTCAGCACACATTATTCAAATTATTATTGGAGAATCAGAAAAATTTACCTACTCAATTGCAATTCCACTTTTGAATTCAATTGCTAATAGTTTTGTTTTAGTGGTTCTTTTATTATTATTGGCAAAAACCGATTTACTGGCAACAGTTGGTATTTTAGGACTTTTGATAGTTGCTTTTATTCCATTCCATTATCTTAGACATAAAGTTGCTGCTTGGGGAAAAGAGGGGGTTGAAGCTCTAACAGAAACAATTCGGATTATTAATCATGGAATTGGAAGTCTAAAGGAAACTAAATTATTAGGGTGCGAAGATTTTTTTGAAAGTCAATTGCTTTTCCAAACTAACAGGTACGCCAGAGCAGCAAGTCTTTTTCACATTTTTGGACAACTTCCACGAATTGTTATGGAAGCCTTATTAATTACTTTTGTGGTAGGGCTGGTATCTCTATCTTTAATTGTGGTAGAACGTTCAGATAGTCTCGCTTCAGTTTTAGGAATTTTTGCGATCGCTTCAGTCAGAATCATACCATCAGCAAGTCAACTCTTATCGTCTATGGCGACACTTCGGAATGCTAAACCTAGCCTTGATAAAATCTACCTGGATCTAAAAGAACTAGAAAAACCAGAGGCTATTAATTATTTAAAAATGTCTCAAAATACAATTTCAGGTACTTTTAAACATAAAGATTTGAATAGCTTTAAAGCCTCGAAACAGAAACCTCTAGTTTTTACAGATAAAATCGTTATCGATAAAATCCAATATAGTTACCCTGAAGCTGCTTCAAAAGCTTTAAATGATGTTTCTCTAACGATTCGCAAAGGAGAATCCATTGCTTTAATCGGTAAATCAGGATCGGGAAAGACAACTCTGGCAGATGTTTTTTTAGGACTATTAAGACCGCAAGAGGGAGATATCCAGGTAGATGGTTGGTCAATCTACAAAGACCTAACTTCTTGGCAAAGCTTAATTGCCTATATTCCTCAGTCTATCTTTTTAATGGATGACACCGTTGAAAGAAATATTGCGTTTGGTGTTGCGGACAATCAAATAGATAGACAAAAGCTAGAACGTGCCATCGACTTTGCTCAACTTGCAGATATAGTCAAACAATTGCCAAATGGACTTCAAACATTTGTCGGAGAAAATGGAGTCTGTTTATCTGGAGGACAACGCCAAAGAATTGGTATTGCTCGTGCTCTTTATCATGAAAGGGAAATTTTAGTACTGGATGAAGCAACTTCTGCTTTAGACAATGAAACAGAAAGTTTAATTAGTGAAGCATTACAAAAATTAAGTGGGATAAAAACGATGATTATTATTGCCCATCGTTTAACAACTGTAGAAAAATGCGATCGCATTTACGAAATTAATAATGGGAAAGTAATAAGATGTGGGACTTATCAAGAAATTGTTTCCCCAAAACAGATTAATAACAACTTCAAGAGTGTTTAGAAAAATGCCAAATTTTTTCTATCTCTTTTTGGGATAGCAATTCAAAAATTGTTAAAAGTTAAAATCGATCTACTAGCTGCCTCACTAAAAAGAACAGTTGCCAAAACTTTACTGATTACTAATTTTTAAGATTATTTCAAAATGCAAAGTTTTTTGAGTATTCGAGTTGCTTGGCTTTTACCAGTTGCTTGGTTCTACTGGCAGCCCTCTTTAAGTGAGTTTGCGCGTCTTTTTCCCAATACAACTGTATTTACGGGGCTGTTTCCCGGATTTGCTCAAGGCTTAGAAGGAACACTTCAGATTGAAGTCGTGGGAAAGTTTCGAGTGATTGAAGTGAACCGAGACGACAGCAGTTATGGTGATAACTTTACTTATCTTTCACCGAGTATTTTGTGGCATCTATTCAAGTTAAGACCACAAGTGATCTTTTCTAGTTCTTTTGGTGTCTGGACAATCCTGGTATTAATGTTGAAGCCGCTTATGGGGTGGCGAGCGATCATTGCTTATGAAGGGAGTTCGCCTGGGGTAGACTACCGTCATTCAGCATTGCGTTTGTTTGTACGACGGGCAATGGTTTGGCTGACAGATGCCTGCATTACCAACAGTTGGGCGGGGAGAGCTTACTTGATTGATGTTTTAAATGCCAAGCCAGAGCGGGTTTTTCTTCAACCTTATGAAATTCCAGATGAGAAAACACTTCCTGCAAGTTCTCAAGGAATTGAAGAGAGTATTTCTTGGCTGCCAAGACCTATGTTTCTGTTTGTTGGACAGGTAGTTCCTCGCAAGGGGTTACAGTCGCTCTTGAAGGCCTGTGCTGTGTTAAAAGATCGAGGATACGAAAATTACACTTTGCTTGTAGTAGGCGATGGTTTCCAACGGAAAGAACTGGAAACATTTTGTTGGGAACATCAATTGAGCGATCGCGTGAACTGGGTAGGTAGTGTTAGCTACGATCAAATTGGGAGTTATTTTAAGGATGCCGATATCTTTATATTTCCAACTTTGGAAGATACTTGGGGTGTTGTGAGTTTAGAAGCAATGTTACTAGGTAAGCCAATTATTTGTTCTAAAGGAGCAGGCACTTCAGAATTGGTGCATCATGGTGAAAATGGTTATGTATTTTCACCTAATAATGAAAATGAGTTAGCTAACCTAATGCAGGAGTTTTTAGACAATCCAAATTTAATTAGCATTATGGGTGAGCAGTCCCAGAAAATTATGATGCAATTTACGCCGCAGGAAGCAGCACAGTGTATGGCTAGAATAGTGAGCCTAGTGACTACTTAAAATGGTTAAAGATTCCTATAAACAAAACTTATCAATTGCTTTTTTTGTTTGGGGGCTTTCAAGTGATGCAATCACTAATTGCGCAGCGGCTTTAGCTGAAGGTTTCTCGCAGTTAGGAGTAAAGCGAATTTATATTCTCTATCTCAATGGTTCTCCTGAAGAGAATATAAACTTTCCAAAGGGAGTAGAATTTATTCATCTCGGAGTTTATCGAGCTAGAGAATCTCCTATCCCCATCGCTCATTTCCTAAAGTCATATAAGCCTGACTTTTTAATATCCTTAGCTTTCTTAAATATTCCAGCAATTCTTGGCTGGCTGTATACAAACAGGAAGTTTGCCAAGCTGATTGTTAGTCAGCAACACTCATTAATTTATAAAGCCCATGTTGAACATAAACGAAAGTTTTTGCCTCAGGCTGAACTTTGGCTTGCGCCATTCTTATATTCCATGTCTAGCGGATTAGTTTCCACAAGTCAAACCTTGCTCGTAGAACTCGTTAAGCAAGTTAAAATTTCACTTCCCCAAAAACGAATCGCAGCAATTCCTAATCCCGTAAATTGTCAGTTGATTGTTCATAAGGCTCAAGCTACGGTGGATCACCCCTGGCTCAAGAGAAAAATTAAACCAGTTATTATAAGCGTGGCTAGATTAGCGAAGCAAAAAAATTTCCCATTACTGTTAAATGCATTTTCATTGGTTCTAACTCATATAGATGCAAAGTTGATTATTTTAGGAGAGGGTTCTGAGAGAAAATCTCTTGAGAAATTAACTCGAGAATTAGATTTGGAAAATAAAGTTAGTTTTCCGGGAGAATGTCAAAACCCATGGAAATATATGTCGAAAGCAGACCTTTTTGTATTGCCTTCACAAGAAGAGGCTTTTGGTTTAGTTTTAGTAGAGGCAATGGCTTGTGGTTTGCCTGTAATAGCTACTGATGCTATAGCTGGTGGTCCAAGAAGTATTATAAATGATAATCGGTATGGGCTATTAATTGCCAACAAAGATGTTAATGCCTTAGCTGATGCAATTATTAAAGTGCTAACTTTACCAGATTTACGTGCTCAGCTCATTACTGCTAGCGCGGAAAGATGTAGAGATTTTGAACCGAGAAAAATTGCCCAAGAATGGTTTTCATTTCTACAACAGCTTTAGAAACAAATGAAAATACTGCTCTCTGCCTATGCTTGTGAACCCGGACGAGGCACTGAACTGGGAGTTGGTTGGAATACGGTGCGTGAAGTTGCCCGATACCACAAAGTTTGGGTGCTGACCAGACCCGATGATGGACGGGAGGCAATCGAAGCAGAACTGGCACAAAATCCAGTTCCCAACCTGCACTTCGTCTATTTTACTTTGCCTATTGGGGGAGCTGGCTGGAAGTGGGGACTGGGAGCATTTCAAATTCATTACTATCTCTGGCAAATCGAAGCCTATTTTGTTGCTCGCAAGCTCCACCGTGAGATTGGGTTTGACATAGTTCATCACGTTACCTTTGTCAAATACTCAACACCAAGCTTCTTGTCTCTATTACCCATTCCATTTATTTTTGGACCTGTTGGCGGTGGCGAAGTTGCCCCAAAGCCGTTTTACCGAGATTTTAGTCTGAAAGCTAAACTCTATGAGTTTTTAAGAGATTTGGTTCGCTGGCTGGGAGAGACAGATCTATTTACCTATATAACAGTACGCCGTAGTGCATTAATATGGGCAACTACAGAAGATACAGCCAAACGGTTGAAGGCTATGGGTGGCAAAAATGTTCAAGTGCTGTCTCAATTAGGGTTGTTGCCCGAAGAAGTAGAACAACTGGGACAATTTTCCCTGTCCGCTCCAGTACCTCTTCGGTTTATCAGCATTGGACGATTTCTTCACTGGAAAGGCTTTCATTTAGGGTTACAAGCTTTTTCTCAAGCAAATTTACCACCTGAAGCTGAGTACTGGATTGTGGGCAAAGGGCCAGAGGAAAAAGCCTTACGGACACTTGCGACCAATTTGGGGATAGCCTCTCAAGTGAAATTTTTTAATGAAATGTCCCGTACTGACCTTATGAATAAATTGGGTACCTGTCTAGCACTGGTGCACCCAAGCTTGCACGATTCTGGAGCATTTGTTTGTTTGGAAGCTATGGCAGCAGGTTGTCCGGTGATTTGTTTAGATTTAGGGGGACCATCGGTTCAGGTGACTGAGGCAACGGGCTTTAAAATTTCGGCAAAAAATCCCAATCAGGCAGTCTCAGAACTGTCAGCAGCAATGACCCGACTAGCAACAGAACCAGAATTAAGATCTCGCTTGGGCACCGCAGGACGACAACGAGTGAATGAATGCTTTAACTGGTCTACAAAAGGTCGATTTCTGAGTCAAGTCTACAAAACACTGCGCTCGCCACAGGGAGCAACAAATGCGAATTTTGACAATTCATAACTACTACCAACAATCCGGTGGCGAGGAACAAATCTTTAACACTGAAGTAAATCTACTCCATTCTCGGGGACACGAGGTTTGGTGCTATACCCTGAACAATGACCAGATTAGGAAAATAAACCTACTAGAATTGACAAAACGTACTCTATGGAATGGTGAGGTTTATCAACAATTGCGAGCGCTTGTCCGCCAGGAAAAACCTGATCTAGCCCATTTCCACAATACCTTTCCACTAATCTCTCCAGCCGCTTACTATGCTCTCAAAGATGAAGGCATACCGGTTGTGCAAACCCTGCATAACTATCGCTTACTCTGCCCCAACGCTCTGTTTTTCCGAAATGGGAGGATCTGCCAAGATTGTCTCGACAAACCTTTACCCTTGCCGGGAATCATCCACGGTTGCTATCGCGGTTCCCGCGGTGCCAGCGCAATGGTGGCGTCAATGATTAGCTTTCACTCTTGGTTTGGCACTTGGAGTAAGGCGGTTGATCGGTTCATTGTTTACAGTCAGTTTGCCATGGACAAGTTTATTCAAGGGGGCTTGCCATTGGACAAACTCGCCTTTAAAACCAACTTTTTGCATCCTGCCCCTTTACCTGGAGAAGGGAAAGGTGGCTATGCCTTATTTGTCGGGCGGTTGTCCGTTGAGAAGGGATTAGGGGTCATGCTAGATGCCTGGCGGCAACTGGGGGGAAAGATTCCGCTTAAAATTCTGGGCGATGGGCCTATGTCAGGACTAGTCACTGAAGCAATGCAGGAAATGCCAGAAATTGAATGGCTAGGACGTCGCTCCCTAGAAGAAGTATATGAAGTGGTTGGTGATGCAGCATTTTTAATTTTTCCTTCTGAGTGGTATGAGACTTTTGGAATGGTGGCGATTGAAGCCTTTGCCAAAGGTACTCCTGTTGTTGGTTCTAATCTTGGAGCGATCGCTGAACTTATAGACCATGAACGCACTGGGCTACTTTTTCGACCTAGCGATCCCACAGACCTGGCGACCCAGATCAATTGGTTGTTGGCACGTCCCCAAAAGTTGAGACAAATGCGACAGGAGGCACGCGCTGAATTTGAGGCAAAATATACTGCCTCTGAAAATTACAAACGGCTGATGGAGATATATCAAAGCGTTTTATGAAAAGTGCGGTAAAAAAAATGTTACTTTTGCTCTTAGGAGTGCTATGTGTAGTATTCCTAAAAAATGTCAACCATTTGCCTAAAGTACTATCCAATTCCACTACAGACATTCAAGAAAATATTGTTTTTCCAACTGATGCTGGTGTCCTCAACGTCAAGGAATTTAATGCCAAGGGAGATGGAGTTACGGATGACACGAAGGCAATTCAGGCTGCACTGAATGCTTATCCAAATGGTAAACGCATTATTTATTTGCCCAATGGCACCTATCTAATTTCTGAAACCCTATCCTGGCCTGCTGGAACTCCGGGTACAGGCAATGATTACAAGTATACAATTCTGCAAGGACAGAGTGAGCAGAAGGCAATTATTAAGCTGAAAGATAAAGCTACAGGCTATACAGATGTGAATGCCCCGAAAGCAATGATTTTTACAGGCCCTGCCCCTGCCCAGCGATTTGGGAATTCAATCCGAAATTTGACTGTTGATACGGGAATTGGTAATTCAGGGGCAATTGGTATCCAGTTTAATGCCAGTAACCAGGGTTCTATGCGTCAGGTAACAATTCAGTCCGGTGACGGACAGGGTGTTAACGGACTAGACATGAACTTTACCGATGAAATTGGCCCACTCTTAGTGAAAGAAGTAACTGTCAAAGGGTTTCAGTACGGCATTCGCACAGGTTTTACTGTCAACAGCCAAACACTTGAAAATATTACCCTTCTGAATCAAAGTGTTTACGGATTTTACAACACCGGACAGGTCATTAATATTCGTGGATTAACTAGTACCAATGCTGGTACAGCTATTTATAATGCAGGTGGACGAATGACAGTGATTGACTCAACCTTGAAGGGTACTGGTAAAGCGTCCAGCCGTCCTGCCATCAAGAGCGATTATCCGTTGAGTCTGCTGGTTCGTAATATTAAGACTTCGGGCTATCAATGGGCAATCGAGGATGCAGATACAACTTTGGTAGGACCCAATATCTCAGAATTTGTCTCCGGTTCAACCGTTAGTCAGTTTCCAACCTCGTTACAAACACTGAATCTGCCTATTAAAGAAACACCCGATGTTCCTTGGGACGATCCAAACACAACTCCCTGGGCAAATGTAGTTTCCTATGGGGCTATTCCGAACGATGAGCAGGATGATACAGCCGCGATTCAGGCTGCGATCAATTCTGGCAATACCACTGTCTATTTACCAGTTGGTACTTATAACCTTCAAAGAACAGTTTTGATCCGTAATAATGTGCGTCGAATCATTGGTACCGAAGCTTGGGTTATAGTACCTGACACGGTCAATCCAGGCTTTAAGGTTGTAGATGGTACTAGTCCTGTTGTTGTGTTTGAACGTATTGGGAGTGGGTACTTTTCAACTCCTACCATCGACAATGCTTCTTCGAGAACATTAGTTATTCGTGATGCTACTAATGTATCTGGTTACATGACTGGGAAGGGAGATGTATTTCTGGAAAATGTTGTCTCCAATCCCTGGCAAAATTGGACGTTTAATGGTCAAAATGTTTGGGCGCGCCAATTCAATGTGGAGAATCAAGGTACTCACATAACCAATAATGGTGGTAATTTGTGGATTTTGGGTCTAAAGACAGAACGGGGTGGCACTTTAATTGACACGAGAAGGGGTGGAAAAACAGAATTACTGGGTGGTTTTGCTTACACTACAACGGCTGCTCCTGATGGAACACAGAAAGAGCCTATGTTTATTAATCATGAATCTTCAATCTCCATCACGGTGGGAGAAATTAACTATGGTGGAGGTCCAAACTATACTACATACATTAGAGAAACAAGGGGAGGGGTTACCCGCGATCTTCCTGCCAGCAAGCTTCCCATCTATGTAGGAGGTGGTAAACATATTCCACTTTACGTTGGGTACTAGTTTCCCATTGTTTTGGATTTGGTCGCTGTCGAGCAGTCGCTACGTCAGGTGGGCAGTCTTTCATTCCAAGCAATGGCTTTAATCCATCTGAAAATAGAATGACACTTACTTAAGGTCAACTAACACGCTAGCTTAGCTTTGAAGAGCCAATTATTAACAGATTACGGAGAAATTCATGGCATGACCCTATTTAAAAATAGTAAGAAGCGACTCACTGCTTCTCAAAAAGTGTTATTTTCTGAATCAATTCCTATTAACACTAAAAAATCTAAATTTTTAGCTTATTTTAAAGCATTGCGCCCTAGGCAATGGACTAAAAACTTAATTGTTTTTGCTGCTCCTTTATTTGCTTTTAATATTACTATTTCTTCTATTTTAGGAAGTCTTCTGGCCTTTATTTTATTCTGCTTTTCTTCTAGTAGTTTTTACTTGATAAATGACATTATTGACGTAGAGTCAGACCGCCGTCATCCAGTAAAGTGTCAGCGACCAATAGCAGCAGGATTAGTCAGTATTCCTGCTTCTATTGCAATGGCTGTTATCTTGCTTGGGACTGCCTTAATAGTTGGATGGTCGAGATCACCAGGTTTAGGAGCAGCTATTTTAGGATATGCCTTTTTACAGGTGGCGTATAACTTACAACTGAAACATCAAGTTATTATAGATGTAGTTGCGATCGCAACAGGATTTATTTTGCGGGCATTGGGAGGAGCTACTGCAACAGGAATTGTTTTATCTCATTGGTTTTTGTTATGTACAGCTATGCTGGCATTATTTTTAGCAATTGAAAAACGTAAAGCAGAGTTAAGGCTTTCAGAAATCAAAGGAAGTAAATCTCGTAGAGTCTTACATCGATATTCTCTCCCTTTGTTAAGCAGAATGGAGGGCATTGTTACCAATGGAACAATTCTCACTTATGCTCTTTGGAGTTCGGGACCAGCTGTAAAGGGAGCCTCAACACCCTGGATGATGTTGACATTACCTTTTGTTCTATATGGCATTTTTCGCTATCAATTGTTGAGTGACCCCCAGGAAATTAGAAGAAAGAACCTCAGTTTAGAACAAGGGGGTCAAACCGAACGACCTGAAGAGATGTTGTTAGGAGACAAACCTCTGTTATTTACAGTAATCGGTTGGCTAGGGATAACATTTGTAATCCTACTACTTAAAAATCAGGGCTTAATTCATTAATTTACACAATATTTAACTATAACAATTCTTAATTATCTTTATTTTTAAAAATATTTCAGTGAAATTAATCGAGAATTTAGGCGATCGCAGTTAGCAAAGTTAGCTGAATGTTTACAAGATATATTAATTTTTTCAAAATTTTATGCGTCAAGGTAAGTCTATAGCTTTTTTATTGTTTTACTCCCTATCGTTGATAGGAGCAATTTTCTTGCCACTTATAATTTGGAGATTAAATCTACCAATTGTTCAGTCTACCTTTGATGGTAGTGTCCCTGGACACCTTGAAAGTCAGCCTTTTGAGTTGTTTGGTTTATTTATCACAATTGTGCTTGTGGGTAATACTTGGCACCAAATTTCCCAGCAGCCTAAAAAAACCTTAATCAAGGCGATCCCAGTTATTTTACCTTTGTTGGTCTGTTTAAATTTATTGTTTGTCCAAGTTGAAACTTTTCATGTAAGAAGTAGCGATTATATGTGCTACGAAAACGCTGCTAGAGCAATCATTGCTGGTGTAAATCCTTATACTGGAAATCCACCCTGTTATTTATATCCACCTTTATTAGCTCAGGTTCTTGTCTTTCTACATCAAATAGCAACTTACAATCCTTTATTTGCATTTACAGATGAAGATAAAGCCTGGACAGTTGTAACCTATTTTTATCAATGCGGTCAATTTTTACAAGTCATCTTAGCTTATTATTTGACTGCTCTTTTGGCAAAGCAACTCAAAATCAAAACGTTGCCAGCCTCGCTGCTTGTAGGAAGTCTTTTCCTTTTTAATTACCCCCTCATCAGAACCCTAACTTTTGATCAAGTAAACTTATGGCTTCTTAACTCTTTTTTATTAGGTATTCTTTTACTTAAGCGTTATCCATTTTTTGCTGGTTTGGCGGTTGCATTAGGTGCTCATATCAAAATCTATACTCTGGTACTACTTCTTCCTTGGAGTTATACAAGAAGATGGAAAGCCATCTGCGGGGTGGTTATAGGACTAGTAGCCATTGCCATAATTCAGACCAATGGATTCCACGACTGGACTTTGTGGCAGCAATTTCTTTCTTACTTTAAAAGTCCTGAAAAACCAAGTAATTACAGAAATAATGGCATCTGGAGTTTAATTTATAATTTTGCTAAAATTCCTAATACTTTTCTAGGAACAAATGTTTTGTTTGGTTTTGTTCCTATTGTTGTGGTTGGATTAAATTTTTTAATTCTTGCTTGGTTGATTCTACGATTGCTCAAAAGGGAGCAGATTTATTCTAAGCTAATTAAAACATCTGGTGAGGGTCAAAGAAATTCTTGGCTCTATAGCTTTAGGCTATATGGACATTCGATTGATGCGATCGCTTTTAGTCTCTTGATTTCTCCTTCTGTCTGGGAACATCATTATGTTCTCGCTATTCCTCTCGCTATCTGGGCAATAGCCAACTACAGAGCAAATGAATTTTGGCTAACTTTTCTAGGAGCATTTCTTATGTTTTGTGTTCCTACTTTTGAAATCTTTCCTCTATCTTTTCACAGACTGATTGGATTACTAATTCTTATTTATACAACAAACCCTGAGTATATTCGAGATTCTTTCTTTAATTTTATGCCTAAACCAAAACATAGTTTTTTGCAATCCTAGAATGATATAAAACATCAGAAATTAATCCCACTTCTTACAAGATTGCACAATAAAATGACAGTTAAACGTGACAGATTTATTGATTTCTGTAAAGGATTCCTCATTTTGTGGGTCATACATCTTCATACAGTTTATTTTTCTGGCTGGGGCTATATTTCAGATAATATTCGCCAGTGGTCTCTTCTGATAGATGTTCCTGCATTCTTTTTTATTTCTGGTTATTTAACAAAGGTTGTAGATTGTAATACAAGTGTTAAAAAATGTGCCAAGCAATTTTGGTATTTGTATTCTAACTATTTGTTTCTTAGTTGCTTACTTCTAGTGCCATTGTACTTATTTGAGCTTTTTAAAGCTAGAAATTTTTCCGATCTCCAACTGGCTATTACTTCTATGTTGAAGGTGAATCAAACAGGTAATGTTTGGGATAATTTTCCTGCATATCAAGGAAGTCTTTGGTATCTTGCTGTGTACCTTTCAATACTATTATTTGTTCCTTTGGCGATTAGTTTATTTGCCACTCAAAAGTCTAGAACTATCGTTCTTATTTTGATCTTTTTATTCTTTGTTTGTTCTAGATATTTAAAGTTCAATTATGATTTTTTGCTTACTCAAACTTCTTACATTTTCTTTTATCTTTTTATTTATATGCTAGGAGTAGCCTATAGAATAGATGAAAAAAATATTCGTATTGATCATTTGAAATTAACATTTTTTCTAAATCTAACTTTATGTATAGTTATTTTTTTTTATGTTGACCATAGTGCGATTCAATTACGAAGTTATAAATTTCCACCATCGTTTGAATATCTCACTTACAGCCTTATACTTATTCATGTGATAGCTATTGCTAAACGAATTTGGCATTATCCCACACAAAACTTAACCAATAAAGCTTTTCAGTTATTAGAATGGTGTGGAATAAATGTTTACTTTATTTATCTTTTTCAAGGTGTAGCCTGTTCTCTAACAGGTTTTTTGGTTTCTCTTATCAAGAATCATGTGTCCGTTTTTATATTGTACTTAATTGTTCTTATATTAAATATCTGCATCACTGTTGTATTCACTTTTTTGTATTTAAAAGTAAAAACAAATTTTTCAAACTTAATTGTGAAAAATATTGGAAATAGAAATGTCCCCTATTAAAGAGAATATGAAAAATTTAAATCAAGAGAAAATTAACCAAGTATCCAAGATTAGTACTAAACGTGATGGTTACATTGATTTCTTTAAGGGATTGTTGATTTTATGGGTCATCCATATCCATACAGTATTTTGGTCTGGTAGAGCATACATATCAGACCCATTTCGTGAAGCAAGCTTACTTATTGATGTAACAACTTTCTTCTTTATTTCAGGTTATTTAACAAAACCTGCTGGCTTGATTGATTCTTTCAAACGTGCTTTTAAACAGTTTAAAAATCTTTATTTAAATTATATTACCATCAGCCTGTTACTTCTTCCAGCTCTCTCCCTAGGTTATTTTCTTAGAAAAAAGCTTGTTCCTGATTTACAACAAGCGATAATTTTTATGATGTCTGTTTTGAAGTTAGAAGCACCTGGTGATGTGTGGGGTGTTATTCCTGTTTACAGAGGTAGTGCTTGGTATTTATGGGTTTATTTGTCATTACTATTTGCTCTGCCTTTTTTCATTTCCTGCTTTCAATCTCGCAAATTGAGAGTGGTGGTTCTCTTTTCTTTACTGTTACTTTTGCATTTTTCTATACAGTTTAGTTGGAATTTTGATTTTTTACTTACTGAAGCTGTTTATATATACTTTTATGCATTTATTTACTTATTAGGAATGGCATATAGATTAGATGGTCATTTAATCCGTACTCACTATTTCAAACTTTCATTTTTAATCAATATACTGGTTTGCCTTTTTATCTACTTTGTACTAGATAATCGCATAATCTCACTCCATGCCGAAAAATTTCCACCATCATTTAAATATCTTGCTTATAGTCTTTTGCTGATCCATGTATTAATAATCTTTCAACGTATATGGCACTATCCCAATTCAAAAGATAGGTATAAAGCTAAAGCTCTTTCATTTCTTGAGTGGTGTGGTAAAAATTCATATTTTATTTTTATCTTTCAAGGTGTAGTGTGTTCTATTCCTTTATACTTTACTGATTTTTTATTAAATCGGTTCTCTGTCCCTAGTACTTATGTTATTTTTCTTGTGTTTAACATTATTTTCACATTATTAGTTACCTTTTTCTACCTTAGAGTTAAATTGAGTTTCTTCAAACTTATAAAAACTCGGCAAATGAAGCAAGTTTAGACTAATATCAAATTATAAAGCTTAAAAAAATTGAGGAGAAAATTTATTTACAAATTGTTAATAATTCTGTTTCTATAGACATCAATTAATTTTTGTTAAAGTTAATTATTATGCAGCATTCCCTAGCTTCAGATAACTCTAACACCAGGAAAAATTCCAATGAATCTTTAAAAAAAAACCAAAAGTTCGAGGGATTTGATTTTTTACGTGCCATCTTTTCTATAGCTGTAGTCGCACTTCATTCTAATTTATTTATAATTTTTCCAGAGTTATTTGGATGGTCTTTAATATCAAATATTTTGATTATGAATGTTGGATATTGTGCGGTACCAGTTTTTTTTCAAGTTTCTCTTTTTTTATTTTATCTTAAGCGCGAAAAAACGGGAGTGCGATACTTTTGGCAAAAACGACTTCCTAAGCTAATTTCACTTTATTTATTTTGGGTTGGTTTGGCAACAGTTTTTGAGCTTTTATTTAATTTTAATGAAGGATTTAAATCGATAAGTGTAGCAACTTCATCTTTGAAAAGCTTAGTTGAGTTTATAGTTAGTGGTAACAGTACACCCTATTACTTCTTCTTTTCCTTGATTTTTGTAACCATTGTAGCTGAAATTTTAATTTTGATATTCAAAATAATAAAAAAGCGATCAATAAGAACAAAAATAAGCTATGTTTTTCTGTTTATTTCCTTGATTTTGATATTTACTTGTTCTCTTTTTGACTCCATTATTAAATATACGACTATTAAAATATCTTGGTTTAACTTTCTCAATAACATTACTCACTGGGTTTATAATCCTCTCAATTTTTTACCCTATGTTTTTACGACAGTTATTACATTCCAAGAATACAAAGAAGGAAAATTAGAACGAATAACTAAGTGGCTTAAACTAAAGCTATATTTTTTACTTTTCTTAGCATCAGCATTTTTTATCCTTGAATGGACTTTGACCAATAAAGGTTTTCTAATTCAAATAGATCAAAAACCTTTAGAGCATTATATGAGGCTTTCTCTTATTTTTGGGTCTTGGCTTCTGTTGTATCTTGCTTTGTTGACAAAACGCCAAGTTCCTGAAATTATTCAGTTCATCTCGCAATGCTCTTTAGGAATTTATGGATTTCACGTTTTTTTCACCTTTGAAAGGTTTTTTATTTTTAACAATTCACTTACTTTTGATAAAATTCAGTTTTCAAGTACGGTTTTTCAAACAGTTGCAAGTTTGGATATTGTGGCGAGATTTATTTTAGCTTTAATTTGCTCTATTACTTTAACCTTGATTTTTAAAATAAATAATCAGCTCAAAAATTTTGTTTAATAATTTGTTACTTTTCAGTAAATCAATTTAAATAATTATAGTTTTTAGCAGTCTAATCAAAAAGCTAAGTGCGAAATAGAGTGAAAATCTGTCCTTTATTTGAGAAAAAAATTGTAGATATGAACTCTTTATTACTTACAAGCTCTCGTAATTCCTCTAAACAGAAAAAATTTGAAGGATTCGATTTTCTGAGAACTATTTTTTCTATTGCAATAGTAGCCTATAAAACTAAAATATTTGACATAGCAGCAATTCTAGGATTAAGTAATTTAGCTTATATCTTGAGTGGAATGCTCGGCGCTATGGCAGTTCCAGTTTTTTTGCAAATGTCTCTTTTTCTTTTTTATTACAAAAATGAAAAGACAGGGTTAAGTTACTTTATCAAAAAACGGCTTCCTCGATTAATATCTCTCTATCTGTTTTGGGTTGGCTTGATAACTTTATTCGAT
The DNA here is from genome assembly GCA_002355455.1 of Stanieria sp. NIES-3757. NCBI lineage: Bacteria > Bacillati > Cyanobacteriota > Cyanophyceae > Pleurocapsales > Dermocarpellaceae > Stanieria > Stanieria sp. NIES-3757. Next base: position 4,780,598 of record AP017375.1, on the reverse strand, counting down.
ATCTTTTTTGTAGGAAATTTTGAATCTATAAAAATTGCAACTTCATCGCCGAAAAGCTTGGTTGAGTTTATAGTTAGTGGAAATAATACACCGTATTTTTTCTTTTTCTCTCTCATTTTTGTAACCGTACTTGCCGAGATTTTAGTTTTGGTAACTAGCAGAATCAAAAAAACATCTATAAAAATTAGGATGAGTTATTTTTTGCTTTTTACTTCCTCGATTCTGATATTTGTTTGTTCTCTTATCGATCCCATCATTAATAACACAGGAGTTCAAATATCTTGGCTGAATTTTCTCAATAACATTACCAGATGGGACTATACTCCTTTTAACTTTTTACCCTATGTTTTTACAACAGCGATTACTGCTCAGGAATATCGAGAGGGAAAATTAGAAGGAATAACTAAGTGGCTTAAACTAAAACTATATTTTTTACTTTTCTTAGCATCAGCATTTTTTATCCTTGAATGGACTTTGACCAGCAAAGGTTTGTTAATTCAGGTTGATCAAGGTTTTTTAGATCATTATATGAGGCTTTCTCTCGTTTTTGGTTCTTGGCTTTTGCTGTATCTTGCTTTGTTCTCAAAACGCCAAGTTCCTGCAATTATTCAATTTATCTCGCAATGCTCTTTGGGAATTTACGGATTTCATGTTTTCTTTACGTTTAAAAAACCACTTCCTTTGGGGAGTATTCCTTTTTTGGGCAGTATTTTTCAATCGCTTCCAGTATTAGAAATTATTGCTGCTTTTGTAGTGACTTTACTTGGTTCTATCGGATTAACTTTACTTTTTAGAAAAATTAAATGGTTAAGAAGATTTGTAAGTGTTTAGTAAAACTAAAATGTAGCTCGTTTTGTGATAATTGATGAAACCTCAGTTGCTTTTGAAACATGTAATTTGGCAATATCAAAAAACTAGGTTAGGTGCAATCAGCAGTAATTCAAATGTTAGTATTTTTGCAGATCTACGTGGTGACAAAAAACGGATTTTTTTAGGGAAAGATATCACTATTTGTAAATATGCAGCCTTAGAAGTCGATCCTACCGAAACTGATAGATCAAAGATTATTATTGGCGATCGCACTCTGATTAGTTCCTTTGCTATTTTAAGAACCTATGGTGGAACTATTCAAATCGGCAATGACTGTTTTATTAACTCATTTACAGCCATTTATGGACATGGAAATTTAATTATCGGCAATGGTTGTTTAATCGGGCCTCAAGTCACAATTGTCCCAGTTAATTATGGTTTTAAAGACCGTAACACTCCATTTCGTTTGCAAACGCCAAGCCTAAAAGGAATTATTTTTGAAGATGATGTCTGGATTGGTGCAGGAGCTACTATTTTAGATGGTTGTACGATTGGAAAAGGTTCGGTAATTGGAGCAGGAGCGGTGGTAACTAAAAGTATAGAACCCTATTCTATTGTTGTTGGAGTACCAGCCAACAAAATTGGGATGAGGCAATAAAAATCCAAGATCATAAATTAACAATTAATCAATTCTGCAATAAAAATTTCAATATTTAAATTATTATCTTTAAATTTTATTTGATTGATTTAGCTATTAAAAAAATGTATACTAACTGGCTTAAACAAGGCAAAATATTCAGTTTAAATACGATTAAATTACCGTCAAAAAAAGTCTTTGATTACCGAATAGATATTTTGATTGGATTGGCTTTAGCAATTGCGATCGCGATTGCTACTTATTTTGGTACTTATCAAATTCCCGATCCTATTTTTACTGATATTTATGTCCAAGATGTCTGGTTTGGCAGTGATATTCCAACCGTATTTGGTAACATCACAAGCTTCAATAGTGATTTTGGTCGCAATAACAAGCATCCCCTCTTTCCTCTATTTGTCTTTCCTTTAGTTTTCGCGATCGCTAAACTTCTGCAACTCGATTCTCTCTCCGCCGTTAGAGTTGTTATTATCTGCGTTGCCATTCTCTGGATTTGTTCACTATATTTCCTATTTAGACTTATGGGTTGCTATCGACTTGATGCAACTTTATTTAGTCTTCTGGGTGCAGTCAGTGCAGCCTCAATTTTTTGGCTAGTTATTCCTGAGTCATTTTCGTTCGGTTCTTTAACTATTATTTTAGGTTTAGCTTTCGTTGTTTTAAGCCAATATCGTCCATTTTCTTCTGTTTGGTATCTTGCCGTTAACATTATGACGGTTAGCATTACTATCACCAATTGGATGGTTGGAATTCTAGCAACAGTTGTGAATCATCGCTGGAAAAAAATATTTCAGATTTTGATTGTTTCTCTATTGCTAGCAACTGGGCTATGGATTATACAAAGAATTGTTTTTACAAATTCTGGGTTTCCCTTCCAACCTGGCACTTTTATTGGTGAAAAGAAGTTTATGTCTGCACCTAGCAGTAAAAGCATTCTGGCAGTCATAAGTTCTTTCTTTTATCAAACAATGGTAATGCCAGCTACCCGATTAGTTGACTCTCCCATTCGTCCTGATTGGGTAAAGTTCAATGTCGACACCTTAGCTCCTGGCTCAGGAAGCTCTTGGGGAACTGTTGCCATTCTTACCTGGACAGGATTGCTGTGTTTGGGAATATGGGGTTTCTTTTCTACCAAAAAACACCCTAAACTCCGAATTGTTTTAGGATTAACTTTGGTTGGTCAACTCTTAATACATAGTGTTTATGGTGCTGAAGAAACATTTATCTATTCTCTTCACTTTATACCACTGTTACTAACTTTAACTGTATTCAGTCTATTCACACCGCTACGTCCACTAAGTCTAGTCTTAGCAATTATCCTCATCTTTAGTGCAGGAATAACCAATAAAACCCAGTTTAACGCGATCGCTTCTTCGCTGTGGAATTATGGTACTCCACATCAACAAGTAGAAGCACAAATGAAACTACGTCCTGCCGACCTCTGGCCACGTAGTACTGGTCATGTAATCTTAGCAAGTCCAGGAAGCTTATTAGAAAATAAAGCCTTTCACGAACCAGGTGGTAGTTTTAGCCCACAGCCAGGTAGTTTTGGCGTTTCGGTTTGGGTGGTTGACAGTCGGGGCAATTTAAAAGCCACCAGTGATAATATTCCTCTCAGTGAGATTCAACAGCAACTGATCGACCTTTCTGCTGAGAAAACCCCAGGAATTTTGACCAAAACAGCCTATTACGAAACCTCTTGGTCATCGCCAAAGGTAGGGAGTTGGAAGCTTAATCTCCGACCAATAACCAATGAGAATAAATTGATTGTAGTTATTCGCAGTGTTGGTCCGGCAGGAGGTGCAATTCCTTCTCTTGATTGGGATGGACAAAGACTTTTAATTAGCGATCGCTGGAAAGTTACAGGTCTTTCCAAAACAGCAAAAGTTTATCTCGGCAGTGAAAACACCAAAGACTGGCAACGAGAGAGAGCTAACCGTTCTCACTGGAACGATCCCTATGGATGGAGTTATGCTCGGCTTGAACTAGACCGCCAAGATAGTTGGAACTTAGTAATTGAAGATAATCAATCTATTTCGGAACCCAATCTGGATTCTACTAAAATTGCATCTAGTTTAGTCTTAGATTTACCAGACCAACAATTTACACAGAGTCTTGAAGCTCAAGTTGCCCATCTCTTAATGGGACTTGTCGGAACTCGTACTCATCCCAGCGATCCAATTAGTTATCCCTTAACACGATATAGAGATGGTGCTTACCAGATGGTTGCACTGACTCGTGCAGGACAACTTGATATCGCTAAAAAGTTATCTACTTACTTTGCCGAAAATGATTGGTTCAACAGTACAGTACCAGAAGCTGATATCCCAGCAGTGGGAATTTGGGCATTGGAAGAAGTTGCGATCGCTCTTCAGGAGCCTGACTACGATCAATGGCTTTGGCCTCATATTCGCCGTAAAGCTGAATTAATCGAAAATATGTTGTCGAGCAATCGACCAGGTTACCCAGTCTTGACAGGGACAAAATTTCCCTTTTCTGAATCTCCCGACTTTATGAGAGTCGATTTGACGGCAGGCAAGCTCAAGAGTGATAATACACCTTATTTGATTAGTCTTAATCCTGCTGCAAGTGTCATGAGTTATCGTGCTTTAAATGACGCAGCAACACTAGCTGAACGTCTGAAACAAATCGATGACGCTCAACATTGGCGATCACAAGCCGAGCAATTAAAAACTGCCTGGCAAGAGGCAAAAAAAAGGGATTTTTCTTCTTTTCCTAAAGGTTTATGGTCTAGTTGGATTGATGATTCTGAACCTTCTTTGATAACTCAAGCACTCCAGCAAAGTTGGGAGGAATCGCGAGATAGTAAAGGAGCATTTCTTCAAGCTCCACAGTCGTTGAATACTGCGATCGCTGAAGCCCATCAGTGGTTAATGCTCGAACGACCAGAACGAGTATGGGCAACACTCAAATGGTTTTGGCAAAATCAAGCTTCTCCAGGATTATATACTTGGGGTGATCATCTCAATCAGCCTAATGAAAATCCAATACCCAAAAGTTTCTCCAAATGGCATCGGTTTCGGGGATGGCTTAACCCGTCTTCCCTTACACCTCATTACTGGACATCTGCTGAAATGTTACTTCTTCAGTTGGATATGTTGACTTATGTCGATCATTCTGCAACTTCTCCAACCTTAATCATTGGCGCAGGCATGCCCTCAGAATGGCTCGAGCAACCTATTAGTGTTAAAGAACAATTAGTTGAGGGCAATTTAATAAATTGGACTTGGGATGGCAAGCAAGTAAACGTGGAAATTCAAGGTGAAACAATGAATGTTAAGGTTGGCTCTGTCTTTCCTACTGAAACACCGGTAAATATCAAAATTTTGCCAAAAACAAAAGCTTTAAAAAGTATTTAAAAGTAAAACTTTATTTAAGTAACTGCGTAAAATTAATTTTACACTTCCACATTACTTGATGAGCTTTTAAAGTAGTTTTGTCTGTAATTTTGTTGGCATAGATACTTATAATTTTTTTTTACTGAATATTGAGCCAAATACTATTACAAAAGGAAAATTCAATGTCTGTTGATATTCGAGAAGATAAATACCATAGAACATTTGAGCAACTCAAAAAAACCTATGAAGCAGAAAAAGAATTAAACAGAAAGTTGATGAATGCTACACAAGCAGAAAGACTTAAACTTTATACATCAGCCTATGATGCCTACTTTGAGAAGATTCCCGATCACCCGATGATTTTACGAAAGGCTAATCCTGAAGCCATAGCTTGGGTTGTAGAACAACGGATGCAACTTCTGAATCATTTTTTGAACACTGATATTACATTTCTGGAGATAGGACCTGGAGATTGCAGTCTATCATTAGAAGTCGCTAAGTATGTCAAAAAGGTTTATGCAGCAGATGTTTCAACGCAGATAACAGCAGGATTAGAAATTCCTGAAAATTTTGAGTTAATTATTTCTGACGGGGTAAGTATTCCAGTCCCTGAAAATAGCGTCGATGTGGTTTACTCTCATCAACTAATGGAACATTTGCATCCTGATGATGCTTTTCAACAACTTCAAAATGTTTATCATGCACTAGCACCTGGGGGTATTTATATTTGTATTACTCCTAATCGTCTGTCAGGTCCTCATGATACTTCAGCATACTTTGATGAGATCGCTACAGGTTGGCATTTGAAAGAATATACAGTATTCGAGTTGTACAAGCTTTTTCGGGCTGCTGACTTTTCCAAGATTGATTACTACAAAAGTCGTGGGGTTGTTCATTCAGCTTTGCCATTAAATAGGGCTTCGGCTATTGTTATCAATTCTATCGAAAGCTTTCTAAGTAAACTACCATTTTCACTGCGTCGAAAATTATCAATAATGATGACATTTAGAGGAATAACGATCATAGGAACAAAGTAAAAAGCTCAATTAACTTATGAGATTTAGTTTCTGTTTATTAATTGGTAAGACATGAAATCCATTGTTCAAAATAGCATAAGTAAAAATAATTTTTTTGCATTAATAAATAGAAGATGATTTATCAAAAAATATTATTATTTTGGGGATTATTTATTATTTCTTCCTGTGCTCTCACTGGAGAAATATCAAAAACAGAGCCTTTAATTAATACAGAAAAATCTAAAATTACCGACAAAATTTCATCAACTTCACCAGCAAAAAATCAAACTTTTACGTCATTATCAGAAGAAGAAGGAGGTGTTGTTAATATTAAAAATTATGGCGCTAAAGGTGACGGAATAACTGATGATACCGAGGCTTTTAAAAAAGCAATTGAAAGGGATGAAATAGCTAACCAAGGCAAAATTATTTATATCCCTAAAGGAACTTATTTAGTAAGTGATACAATTGAGTGGCCTAAAGGTTTCCATGCCGGATTATACTATAAACGTACGACTTTAATGGGTCAAAGTCAGAAAGAAACAATTATTAAACTTAAAGATAATCTTCCCAGTTTTTCTAATGGCAAAAGCAAGCCAATTCTTGATACTAAGTTTAATAGAGCCAATGCATTTCGTAACACAATTGAAAATTTAACAATTAATACAGGTAAAGGAAATAAAAATGCGGTTGGAGTCAAATTTAACTCCAACAATGGAGGCGGTTTATTTAATGTTTCTATTATTTCTGGTGATGGTCAAGGAGCTGATGGTCTTGATTTAACTGCCGTAGAACTTGGTCCTTTACTAATTAAAAATGTTTATGTTCAAGGTTTTGATAGAGGAATTTTAGTTGGAGGCGGTAAAACCAACTCTGTTCACATGGAAAACATTACATTAAAAGAACAAAATCAGTTAGGAATCGAGCAATTTATGCAGGTTCTTACGATTCGTAATCTAAAAAGCTTCAATAAAGTACCAGCGATTAAAGTTCGCGATCATAGTGCCACACTTGCGTTGATTGAGGCTGAGTTAGAAGGAACAAATAGTGAAACTCCAATGACAGCTATTGAAACCAAATATCGAGATTATATTGGGGCAACTCCTGGGGAGAAAAAAACAATCAATGTATTCCTTTCAGACATCAAACAGAAGGGTTATCAGAATACGGCTCAAGTCTACAATTGTGATACAGGAGATATTGAAACTCTGCAAGGCAATATAGATGAGTGGCATTGTGGACAAGCATTACGAGGTTTTTCAAGACAAACAAAAACTTTGAACCTACCAGTTCAAGAAACCCCATCTTTAAAATACGATGTTAATAATGTAGCTATCGTTAAGGGCAATTCTGGAACTGACATTCAGGCTGCAATTGATACTCCAGGGGTAAAAACAGTTTTTTTGCCCAATGGAACTTATCATATAGACCGACCAATTTTGATTCGCGGAAGTGTCAAACAAATTATCGGAATGAGAGCCTTTTTTTCCGACGAATCTATAGATCCAATGTTTCGTTTACAGGATGGGGATGAGCCTATTGTTTTTCTCGAACGCTTTGAAAAAGCTAGTGTTGAGCATAATTCTAAACGTACTCTTGTAATAGCACACTCTGAGCTAAGATCGTACAGCAATACAAAAGCAGGAACTGGCGATGTCTTTTTTGAAGATATCGTTTCGGGGCTAATTAAAATACATAATCAAAATGCTTGGGCTAGAAGCCTGAATGTTGAAGCTACTCCTCCAGATTCAGAAGCAAAAATTTTAAACGACAGCGGTCGGCTATGGATATTAGGGCTAAAAACTGAAAATCCAGGAACAATTATTGAAACAAAAAATAATAGCTCGACTGAAGTTTTGGGAGGGTTTATTTATATTAATCAAAGCATTCCAGATACAAATCCTCCCCAAGCTCAATATATTAATGACGAATCCAAAATGTCGATTTTAACTCGTTCTTTTTTGCCAACAGCAACAGTATACCCAGTTTTTGTTAGAGAAATTAAAGATGGTATGATTAACGACTTGGTTAATCCTGATCGACGAGATGGTGGAAGATTGTTTCCTTATCTCGGTTACTGATAAAAATGAGCAAGACAGTGCCAATTAATTATAAAACAACAATATATTTTCACTTTTAATGAAGAAACAAAGCAATCGTATAGATGAGACACGCATTGCCTGGTTGTTAACATCTGCTTTTTATTACTGGCATCCCACTCTCAGCTACTTGGCACAACTTTTTCCACAAATGACCGCATTTGCTGCTAACTGGCAGGGTTATGCTCCAGGGTTTGAAGATTCTTTTAAAGTTGAGATTGTTGGAAAGAGAAAAATCATACCAATCTTCAAAGATACCAAGAGCTATGGCACTAACTTTACCTACTTACCTTTAAATCTTGTCAATCGACTTTTTCATTTTAAACCTCACGTTATTTTTTCTAATTCTTTTGGGATTTGGACAATTCTGGCATTGCTGTTCAAACCTTTAGGTAAGTGGAGAGTTGTTATTGCCTATGAAGGCAGCTCACCTGGAGTAGACTATCGTAATTCTTTTTGGCGTTTATTTATTCGACGACTCATGGTTCGGTTCTCAGATGCTTGTATTACAAACAGTCACGCGGGTAAAGAGTATCTGACTAAAATCCTTAACGCTGATTTGCATTGCGTATTTGCTTATCCTTACGAAGTTCCTGATGCTGTCTCAATGTTAAGAGAACAACAATTAGTTCAACTACCTTTATCTCAATATCAACACCCTATTTTTCTTTTTGTTGGTACTATCACTACTAGAAAAGGTCTAAATTTGCTCTTAGAAGCTTGTAACATTTTGCAAAAACGTGGATGCGATCGCTATACGTTACTGATTGTTGGAGATGGGGAGCAACGAGCAGAATTGGAAACTTATACTCAGGAAAAAGGATTAAGCGAGCGGGTACAATGGCTCGGAAAAGTAGACTATGAGAAATTGGGTATTTATTTTGCCAAAGCTGATGTGTTTGTTCTTCCTACCTTAGAAGATACTTGGGGTATGGTGATACTCGAAGCAATGGTGATGGGTAAACCAGTTCTTTGTTCTAAATGGGCGGGTGCTTCGGAGTTAGTAACTGAAGGGGAAAATGGCTATAGCTTTGATCCCTATGAACCTGAAAAATTAGCAGATTTGATGTTTTGTTTGATAGAAAATCCTGATTTAGCAAATGTCATGGGAGATAAAGCAAAGCAATTGATGGAACAATATACACCAGAAGTAGCAGCACAGTTTTTAAAGCAGGTTACCTCTTTTGTCATCAAACAAAGAACTACAAATGAGGTGGTGGTATGAAATGCCTAAAAGTACTCATCTCTGCTTATTCTTGCAGACCGGGAATGGGTTCCGAACCTGGAGTTGGTTGGAACCTTACCAGAGAATTGGCAAAGCATCACAAAATATGGGTGCTTACGCGAGTGGATAATCGCCCAATGATCGAAGCAGAGCTTGCTAAAAATCCTATTACTGGACTCAATTTTATTTACTTTGATTTACCTGGAGCTTATTGGTGGAAGCGTAACTTGCAAACAGTACATTTGCATTATTATCTCTGGCAAATCAAAGCTTATTTTGTCGCTCGTCAGCTACACAATGAGGTTGAGTTAGATCTTATTCATCATGTTACTTACGTTAGATATTCATCTCCCAGTTTCTTGACATTGTTACCCATTCCTTTTATTTGGGGACCGGTGGGCGGAGGAGAGTCAGCACCTAAAACTTTTTGGAAAGATTTTGGTCTACGTGGCAAAATTTATGAAACTCTGCGAAACTGGTTACGCTATTTCGGAGAACAAGATGTCTTTGTTCGTCTCACTGCTTACCGTAGTAGTATAGCTTATGCAACTACTGAAGAAACTGCTCAAAGATTGTCAGCAATAGGCTGCAAAAATGTTCAACTTCTCTCTCAGGTAGGATTGTCAGAAGAGGAAGTAAGACAATTAACTCAGTATCCACTATTAGACCAGATACCTGTGCGGTTCATCAGCATTGGTCGCTTTCTGCACTGGAAAGGATTTTACTTGGGATTACGAGCGTTTGCCCAGGCATCACTGCCTGCAAATTCCGAATATTGGATTGTAGGAAAGGGCGCCGAACGAGAGACACTCCAATCACTTGCCAATGATTTAGGAATTACTTCTCAGGTCAAATTTTTAAACGAGATGCCCCGTATTGATCTGCTTCAGAAGCTCGGTAACTGTCTAGCATTGGTTCATCCAAGTTTACATGAATCAGGTGGTTTTATTTGTCTAGAGTCTATGGCAGCAGGTTGTCCAGTAATCTGTCTAGATTTGGGAGGACCCGCAATCCAGGTAACAGAAAAAACAGGCTTTAAAATACCTGCTCAGACACCTGAGCAAGCCATAACAGAAATGGCTAAAGTAATGACTCGCCTAGCACAAGACCCAGATTTACGGATGAAATTGGGGCAGTTAGGTCAAAACCATGTAAAACAATTTTATACTTGGGAAACAAAAGCTCTCATGTTCGCTCAAACCTACCAAGAAATCGTCTTCAATAGTACATAGTTGAGATAACTTCTTTAACAAAATCCAAAATTCCATACAGTTTACTAATAACTTAAGTAATTTTTTTATGACTGAGCATACTTTAAAACAAGAATTTGATGAAAATGGCTTTATTGTTCTTAAAAAGTTCTTTTCCCAACAAGAAGCTGAAATCCTTTTAGATACTATTAAATCTACTCCCCATCCAAATAATAAAGATCGTTTGACCAAAGGAGCGATGACTTTTTACAGTAGAGTATTTCTATATAGTAAAGAATTGCAAAAGTTCGCTTCTCAACAAAAAATTATCGATATCCTCAAAGAACTGATCGGTCCTGATATTTGGATGCGTCACGATCAAGCAGTTGCTAAAGGACCTGGAGCAGATACCTTTCCTTGGCATCAGGACAATGGTTACAATAAGTTAAAAGATGGTCATTATCAATTCTGGGTTGCTCTCACTGAGATGACTGCTGATAATGGTGGGCTTCATCTACAACCAGGAAGCCACAAAAAAATCTTACCTCATAAAAAAGTTGGGAACGAGCAGGTCTACGATGGGGTTCCAGAAAATCCAGTTTTGATTGAAGCAGAACCGGGAGATGTGGTTATCTTTTCATCTTTTACATTGCACAGCACAACACCAAATGTAACACAGCACCCACGCTGGGCTTATGTTCTGGAGTATATGTCTTTAGACTACTATGACCCTTTTCTTGAGCCACCATACTTTGTAGTTGCTCGCGATGGTAAGTCATGTCCAGAGTTTGTCGAAACCTATCGAGGTTCAAAAAGTTTAACTAACCGTTTAAAGTACAGCATGAGAATAGATGGCAAGCTCAAACGTTGGGCTCGTAAATTAATCAAGGGTTCATCAAATTCAGCAGGAACTTATTAATATGGAATATCGTTTATTGGGACGAACTAATCTGAAGGTTTCTGCGATCGCAATTGGTACTTGGCAGTTAAGTGGTCCTTTGGTTTTGGATGGAAAAGACGACGGTTATCCAGACATAGGATACGACAAAGCTATTAATTTAATCCGTGCCTGTGAAGATTTGGGAATTAACTTAATAGATTCAGCAGAAATTTATGGAGCAGGAGAAGGAGAACGTCGTATTGGAGAAGCTATTCGGGGCAGAAGAGATCGATGGATATTAAGCACTAAGTTTGGCTTGAGACGAGGAGAGCAAAATGAGCGTGTCGTCAACTCGCATCCTAATGTCATCCGAACTTGTCTTGAAGACAGCTTAAAACGTTTACAAACTGATTATGTAGATATCTATCTTTATCACACTCCTCCAAATCAAGCTCTTGTTGATGAAGGTAGAGAAGTTTTGGAAAATTTAAAACAGGAGGGAAAGCTTCGGTTTTATGGAATTTCGACTAATAATGACGCTATTTTAAGACAACTAGTCGAAAAAAATGCTGTGGATGTAGTGATGTTTTCACAATCTCTAATGGCTTATCCAACTAAGATTCTTGATTTGGTTAAAGAGCATAACCTTGGCACTTTGATCCGAGGAGCATTGCAAGGAGGACTGCTTTCTGGCAAGTACTTTCATCGCCGACCCTCTTTTTCTCAGGAGGATATCCGTCGATTTTCAATGAGTAATTTAAAAACTGAGCAATACGCTGTTTTTGAAAAATACATTCCAGAATCATCTTCAATGGTAGCTCTAGCTCTACGGTATCTCCTTGATTTTGAGACAACTCACTCAATTGTGCTTGGTGGAAAAGATATCACAGAATATCAGAATGCAATACAAGCATTGGAATTACATCCTTTGGAGCGAGAAACTCATATTGCTTTGGAAAAAGTTCGTCAAGAACTCCAGAGAACTCAGTTTCGTTCACAATTCAAACAGAAGGTTATAGGGAAAATCAAAAAGCTATTTGTAGGATAGATTCAATTAAAATTTACTCACTCTTTTTTATTTCCTAACCACTCTGATATTTAAATTCCACTAGTCCTTAAATGTCAACGATGCTCTCTTTAATTCGGTTTAAAGTTTTTAGTAACAATCGTTTTAACCATCTCCAATGGTTTCTAATGTATATCTTCTCTCGATTTAACACAACAAGCAATCTAGCGATCTCATTATATCTGTTGGACAAATCTAAAAACTTTAAAAGCTTACCCGCAAGTCAGCCTGAGCAAGATTCCCTCTTTCCAAACCTTAATCCTAATGAAATCGTTAAACGCCTCCGTAAAGACGGCTTTGCTCCTGGTATTGAATTATCTCAACAAAACGTCGAGAACATACTCAATTTTATTAAACAGGTAGATTGCTTTCCTGACCATGACGGACCGAAAGATATAAAAACTGGCATCAGTCTCTCCGTCGATGGGTTTTATTCAAATAAATTCTCTCGAAGTCGCTACGACAATACTTTTCAGGACTGTCCAACTATCCAAGCAATCATTAACGATCCTAAACTTCTTAAAATAGCGACCGACTATTTGCAGGTTACTCCTATCTATATGGGAGCCAGACTATGGTGGAGCCATGCGGATGCTCCTCCCTATGATTTCAAACGTGCTGGTCAAGTCTTTCACTATGACATAGACGACTATCGAGCTCTTAGATTTTTCTTTTACCTTACAGATGTCGATAAGTCTTGCGGCCCCCACGTCATTATTCGAGGAAGTCATACTCATAAAAAATGGCGAGACAAACTCGCCACCTCGCGTTTTCGCACTGATAGTGACCTGAGCGACTTTTATGGAAAAGAAAAATTCATCCACCTATTTGGTAAGTCCGGTTTTGGATTTGCTGAAGATCCTAAAATTTTTCATAAGGGAGTCGCTCCAGAAAGCCAGGATCGGCTGATATTGTTAATTCGCTACTCAATGAACGATTTTTTCTATTCTAATAATGACAAGCCACAGTTGACCACGCCAAAGAATTAAGATGTTCGGGGTTTTAAGACACCATCAATCCAATTGAACGGGGTGAGTCAGACTAGATTCTGGAGCGAAACCCAATCAATCCTGACCTTTTATTTATTTTTTGCAGGGGCGATGGGGAACGTTGAAAAGTAAGTGAGAATTCTTTCTTGAGACTTTCTTCCACCGAGGAATTAAGTTTCTTTTTTTGCCACTGCTTTTCCCTTTTGCCAGTAAAGCAGTTATGCCTTTTGTTATATCGTTACTCAACCATCTTGATTCCGTAATCCTATGTTTTCCTCCTCAATTAGCGATCGCGACCGTAGGGAGTGAACCCCTCGTGCAGTGCCTCGCTTCGCGAGATCGCTTCTATCGTTTTTACTTGCTCACTTCTCAGCCAGTACAATGCCTGTATTCTTTCTTTGATAAGAGTGATTTTCAGTTGATTTGAGTAGTTCTTTCAATTCATCAACTGTTTCTGAAATTTCTATTTTAATTACTCCACTCACGACTCTTCTTAATCTATATATAGCGTTACGCATAGACGTTAGGACATTGTTTGAAAGCAGCATCGACACACTCTCTAATAGTTTCAAAGTCTTGAATTCTTTGTTTCATCCATGTCTTCAATACTGACCACCAGCGTTCAATTTTATTTAAGTCGGGCGAATAAGGTGGTAAATACCAAATTTCACATTGTGCTGCTTCTACTGCTTCTCTGATAGTTTGTCCTTTGTGAAAGGTAGCGTTGTCAATCACAATAATATCTCCTGGTTTCAATTGTGGGATTAAACTTTGTTCTAACCAGGTTTCAAACACATAATGATTACAACAACCTTCGTAGGTTAAAGGAGCAAAAAGTTTCCCTGATTTTAAAGCGGCAATCCAACTAATTCTTTCGGTTCGTTTTCCTGAGCTAAGTGCGTAACATCTTTCTCCTTTGGCACTGTAACCATAGGCATAATCATCTCGGTTGTCAAATCCTGCCTCATCGACATAGACAATACTGTTGGCTTCTATTTGACTGAGTTTAGCCAGAAATTGTTTTCTTTGCTCTTCATCCCTCTCCCGATACCCATAAGTTTTTTTTTCTAGTTATACCTAGCTTTTTCATTGCCCTACTTACATTTTGTTGTGTCACTTTCTCGCCCCAGAGTCGAGCTATTTGCTTCTGTGTTTTCTGATTGTGTTGCAAAACAAATTCTTTAAATCGATTGAGGTCTTTTATCTTACAATTTTGGCTCTTTTGATAGCCAGCGCTCGCGCTGTAATCTCCTGTCTCTTGCTCTCTTTTTAGCCATAAATCTAATGTATTTCGGCTAATTTTGAATAGGTTACAGACCTGAGTTTTTCTTTCACCTCTATGAACTGCGTTAATAGCTTTGGCTCTTAAATCGTAACTGTATGGAGAAGGCATTTGTTTCTGAGTTTTTTACTTTTTTCCATTGTCTATTATGTCCTAATCTGACTGCGTAATGCTATATTTCCTCTCTTTTATTTGTAGCGTTCTTTTTTGTATTTTATATTACATGATCAAAACTGGTTAGGCTCAATTGCCTTTTTCCAGGATGTACTTCAAGAATTGATCTCTTTTTACCTTCACAAACAATCCTATTATCAAAAAGGTATGAGGGCTGTTTCCTTTATACAATGGGCTTTATGAGCTAGTTGTCGCTCCCGCAGATTTATTTTACTACCTTAAGTTTTTCATTTATGTCCTCTGAAGAATTTGTGTTTTCTAAGACCTATGGAGATCACGCTGATGGAAATCCCACTCTAGCGACGTTCCTTAATTATCACGATCAGATACTTGATGCCAGAAATCATCAATACAATCCTTGGGTACAGCTTTTAAGAGTTCCGTTTTCTCCTTTCTACAGTCGTCCTATCTTAAAGTTTTTGTTAAAGTATTATCGAGTGCATTCAACCCGAGATTCTCTCCAGTATGCGATTCGTCTTCTGAAAACCGAAGATCGGGCTATGGGGCTACGAGCTCAAAAAATTTTATACAGAATATTGTCTCTTCAGAATACAGATCCGACAAGTCCATACTACGGAGTCTGGCCAAAATATTGGGAAGAGACGATAAGTGGAATCTCACAGCCAGACTTGAACTGGGCTAATTTTTTGGGATCTTACCTGTTGCTAGTAAGTTTAGAGTATCGTCAACGGCTACCATCCGCTCTGATAACTCAAGTAGATAAGTCCGTCATTCATGCGGCGCGAGCGATTCAACGACGCAATGTACCCCTAAATTATACCAATATCGCAGTGCTAGGCGTCTATGTAACCCTAGTAGCAGGCGAAACTTATGGAATTGATGATCTGTATGAGTATGGGTTCACTCGTTTACATCAGATTCACCATAATACAATGCGGCAGGGCATGTTTACTGAGTACAATAGTCCTGTATATGGGGTAACCACTTTAGATGCCTTTGGTCGACTTCGCCTACATGTCAGGGATGCTCAGGCTAAGATCTGGGTAGAAGATTTATATCGGCTCGCTTGGAAAAATATTGCACATTATTTTCATTGGCCCACGCAACAATGGGCTGGCCCCCACAGTCGGAACTATAGCACTTTGCTTAAGCCGTATGTGCTGGCTTTGATTGAGCAGGGGACGGGAGGCAGGGTCAGGTTTGGACTGACTGAAAAAGTCATGTTGGAGAATCAATGGGAGATACCATTGCCGTGTCCGGTTGATTTAGAGTCAGATTTCCTACAGATTAGAGAACCTTGTACGCGTATCAAGACTATTGTTAATGAAAAGCCGCAGCGAAGGTTGACGACTTACCTAACATCCGATTTTACGCTAGGCTCAGTTAGCTATAGTGACCTATGGCATCAGCGTCATTCACTGCTAGCTTATTGGGGAACGCATGAGACACCTGGATATTTGCGATTGCGGTTTTTGTGCGATGGAGATGATTTTGCCACAGCCCAGTTCGCCAGTGTTCAGAAAGAGGGAAACGTACTAGCAGGTTTGATGTTTGCCACAGATATTGATAGGCGAAATCCTTACGTCAACTGTCTGTCAGATCAGGTGATTATGGTAAAAGATCTGCGTCTACGATTTGAACTGATGGGGGCTGCTACTGATTTTAATCGCTCTACCAATATGTTAGGATATCTTGAATGTTGTGTTGAGGGTGTTTGGGTACAGTTGGTAATGGCTTATGCTCAGTTTGATGATTGGATAGGACAATGGGAAGTGACTCAGCAGTCGTCGAAAACTTATATTGACTGGGTATTTTTTTCGGGTAAGCGGCGGACGGTAAATTTAGCTAAGCTAGGGGTTGCGGGGATGGGGCTCGGGGTACGCTTATCTTGCAAGTATGAATCCATACCGCCAGTCAAGCAGTTAGTCAAAGATAAAATCTTGACCTTAAAATGGTACGGGCTGTCGCTGTCCTTTTCGGTTTTTCCAAACAGTCAGGCTTTTCTAATTCAGAGTATTAGTAATGACTCCATCTAAATCTTTATCCATTAATGAATGCTAAGTGATCAGGGCAAAATCCCCCAAAACTGTTTAATATTCCTTTCTTAATAAGCATATATTTAAGTTTATGAGAGATACATTTTTAGTTTTCGGGTTACCGCAAATTCATCAAGACGAAATTGATGAAGTCATCGCCAGCATGGAAATTGGCTGGTTAGGAACAGGTCCTAAAGTTAAGCGTTTTGAAGAAGATTTTGCTGCCTACAAAGGTGTTTCTTATTCTGCTGCACTAAATTCCTGTACCGCAGGTTTACATCTTTCCTGTGCAGCTTTAGATTTAAAGGCTGGGGATGAAGTTATTACGACATCAATGACCTTTTGTGCAACAGTTAATGCAATTATTCATAGTGGTGCCACCCCTGTAATCGCCGATATCGATCCTCATACGTTTAATATCACTCCTGAAGCAATTGAGAAAAAAATCACTCCCAATACCCGTGCTATTTTACCCGTACATTTTGCAGGAAGAGCTTGCCAAATGGATGAGATTATGGATTTGGCACAGCAATATAATTTAGAAGTAATTGAAGATTGCGCCCATGGGATTGAAACAGAGTATAAAGGGCGTAAAGCGGGAACTTTTGGTCATTTCGGCGTATTTAGTTTTTATGTGACTAAAAATGTTGTGACTGGAGAAGGCGGAATGGTAATTTCCGCAGATGAAGAAAAGATTAATCGAATCAAGGTATTAGGATTGCATGGAATGAGCCGACATGCTTGGCAACGGTTTTCTGATGCTGGATTTAAACACTATTTCGTTGAAGAATGTGGTTTTAAGTATAATATGATGGATATCCAAGCTGCGATCGGAATTCATCAATTAAAAAGAGTGGAGAAAAATTGGTTACGTCGTCAAGAAATTTGGCAAAGGTACAATGAGGCATTTGCTAATTTACCAATTCAGTTACCTGCCCCAATTGAACCAAATACTCGTCATGCCTATCATCTTTATACCATTTTGATAGATGAAGAAAAAACAGGCATTCAACGAGATAAATTTCTTGATGCCATGACAGAACTCAAAATTGGAACTGGGGTGCATTATTTAAGCATTCCCGAACATCCCTATTATCAGAGAACTTTTGGTTGGAAACCCGAAGATTATCCCAATGCGATGAAAGTAGGACGACAAACGATGAGTTTACCAATTTCAGCAAAGCTGACGGATCAAGATGTAGAGGATGTGATTGAGGCGGTTTACCAAATTTTGCAAAAGTGATTGAGTTGTTTAATTAGAGCAAGCTCTGAAACCAATATATTAATTATTGTGTAAATTTTTTTTTCAAGAACAATCACTACAGTCACTTAATTGCTATGGCATCCAAAAGAACATTATTTTTCTATTAGGAAAATAAATCAAAATGTAATTTATGCACAAACTATCAGTCATTCATAGTTTTCCCACTTGGTTACCGTTAACCCAAACTTGGATGTACAACCAAGTTTACTATTTACCTGAAGAAATCGAAAATCATATCGTTTGCGATCGCACCAAAAATCTAGACCAATTTAATTTACCTAATATTCACAGTCTAGAAAATATTTCTAAACTTCGATTATATTGGGAAAAAGGATTAAGAAAACTTAATCTTCAACAATCTTCTCCTCTACTGATTGAAATTGCCAAAAAAAAACAATCAGAAATCGTTCATTCTCATTTTGGACATCTTGCCTGTAGTGATATTAACACTGCTAAAAAAGCAAATTTAAAACAAATAGTCACATTTTATGGCTACGATGTCAATTGTCTTCCCAACAGCAATCCAATTTGGATTAAAAAATATCAAAAACTATTTGCTAATGTGGAGCGAGTTCTTTGTGAAGGACCTCATATGGGTCGATGTATTGTTAATCTGGGGTGTCCTCCTGAAAAAGTTATAGTTCACCATTTAGGCGTAAAAATTAATCAAATCGACTATCAACCCAGAACCTGGAATCGAGAAGAACCACTACGCATTTTAATGGCAGCATCTTTTATAGAAAAAAAAGGTTTTCCTGATGGTTTAGAAGCCTTGGGCATTTTACAACATGAGATTCCTTTAGAAGTTACCATTATTGGTGATGCAAGTCAGAGCAATCCAAAAAATAGAAAAATTCAAAGCCAAATTGAAAAAGAAAAAATCCTCGCCACAATTGATAAATATAAATTAAGCAAGAAAGTTCGTTTGTTAGGATATCAACCTTACTCTGTATTTTTTGAAGAGGCATATAAACATCACATTTTTTTATCTCCAAGCATTACTGCCAGTGATGGTGATACAGAAGGTGGCGCACCTGTTTCTATTATTGAAATGGCAGCGACAGGAATGCCTATTGTCAGCACTACTCACTGCGATATTCCCGAAGTAATTAAACATGGAATTACAGGATTATTAGCTCCAGAACGAGATGTGGCAGAATTAGTAAATCATTTGCGATGGTATATTAATCACTCTACTCAATGGGCAAAAATGCTTGATGCTGGGCGAAAACATATAGAGACAGAATATGATGCTCAAACTCAAGGTCAAAAACTAGCTGAGATTTACCAAGATGTTGCCAAATCTCAATCATAACTTCGGTTTCTTAGTGATCTTCTAATGACGATCTGCCTACATCAAATAAGGAGACCCCTTGCAAAAATATTAATTAATTGATAAATTCTTTTTTAAAGAAAGTTTACATTATAAATACCAGCAATCAAATTAAATATTAAAATATTGGTTTTTTATACTTAATCTACTCGGTTTAACTGTTTTTTTATGCCATAATTTTTCTACTGCTACTACTGTTACTGTATCGTTAAATGTTTCTGGAGATACTTTACACCGTCGCTTAAAGTTTGTTGGCTTCAAACTTTTAACTTGTTTGTAAGACATTAATTCAATTCTAGATTTTCTTTTACTTAGTTTGCTTCGACTTTTACAGGAGGTTTAATAAATACCACTATAAATAATTTATAGTAAGAATTTCCAGAAAAAACAAAAAAAACTTTGAGCAGATGCGTATTCTAAGCATTCATAACAATTATCGAATTCGTGGTGGTGAAGATGAATCCCGCGAATCAGAAGAGCGTTTATTACGGGAAATGGGACACCAGGTGGATGTGTATGAGGAAAATAATAATCGCATTACTCAATTAAATTCTGTTCAGTTATCTCTCAAAACCATTTGGTCTCAAGAAGCTTACCGAATTGTTCAAAAATCTCTGAGACAGTCTAAAAGGGATGTAGTTCATGTTCAGAATTTTTTTCCTCTGATTTCTCCCTCTGTTTACTACGCTGCTCAATCTGAGGGAGTTCCAGTCATTCAGACCCTGCGAAATTATCGTCTCATCTGCCCCAATGGGCTTTTTTTTCGACAAAATCGGGTTTGTGAAGATTGTTTAGACAAATTTATCCCTTATCCAGGCATCATACATGCTTGTTATCGAAAAAACAGAGCAGCTACAAGTGCTACAGTTGCCATGCTGACAACACACAGAGTTATACAGACCTGGGATAAACAAGTGAACTTGTTTATCTCTCTGAGCAAGTTTGCACGGCAAAAATTTATTGAGGCAGGATTTCCAGCAGACAAGATTATAGTCAAACCTAACTTTGTCCATCCTGATCCTGGTGTGGGTCAGGGTCAGGGTGGTTATGCACTCTATGTGGGAAGACTTTCGGTAGAAAAAGGATTAGATATTCTCTTAGCAGCTTGGGAACGCCTCAAAGCACCAATACCCCTAAAAATTGTTGGCGATGGCCCCTTGGCACAGCAAGTGATCGAAGCAACCAAACGATTTCCTCAAGTGGAATGGCTGGGACGTAAGCCAATGACAGAAGTATACGAACTTATGGGAGAAGCAATGTTTTTAATTTTTCCTTCAAAATGGTATGAAACTTTCGGTCGCGTAGCTGTAGAAGCTTTTGCCAAAGGAACTCCTGTGATTGCTGCAAATTTAGGTGCGATCGCAGAATTGGTTGAGAACGAGCGTACTGGACTTCATTTTTGCCCTAGTGATGCAGTAGACTTAGCAACTAAAATAGACCAGATTTTAACTCAGCCCCAAAAGCTATCCCAAATGCGTCGAGAAGCAAGGGCTGAATTTGAGAATAAATACACAGCGCAAGAAAATTACAATCAGTTGATGAAAATTTATGCTTCGGTTTGTAGCTCATAAATTTTCAGCGAAAAAGTTTGAATTTCTCAATAAAAAACAATTTCATGAGAGATATAGTTTATACAGTATCCCCGCCCAAAAAAAGAAAAAAAGGTATTTCACTATCAATCCTAATTTTATTTGCTTTTAGTTCGGTTTTTTTTTCCCGCCTTCTAACATTAGTAAAAATCCCAGCTATTATCAATATCGTTCATTATGGAATTATTCCTTTTATCTGTGGCATAACTCTCATTAAAACTCAACTTAAAGATCGTCATCAAATTGCGATCGTTAAGGATTTATCAATTGCTTTATTTGTCTTTTTTATAATTAATATTGCTAGTGCTTTTTTAAATGATGCTGCTTTAATCAACGCTTGCTTAAATTATTTATTTTTATGCGAACATTTTTTGTTCCTATTAGCCATTATTAGTATCCCTTTAACAATAAAAAAAGTAGTTCAATTTCGTAAATATATTTTATTTGCTTCTTTTACTAACCTTTTTCTTGCTTATGTACAAAAGTACGTTCTTAAATTACATCTTCAGGAGGGACTAGAAGACAATATTAAGGGTGTTTTTGTCGGCGGAGGAGCTGGTCATGTTGTGGGAGCTTCAGTAACGCTTACGTTTGGTATTTATTATTTTTTCACTGCCAAGCAACGTCCGATTTGGCTCCGCGCCTTAGTTTTTTTGGCTACATTTTGGCATATGAACATGGCTGATGCCAAGCAAGTACTTCTCGTCTTTTTAGTAGCAGGAGTAATTTTGTTATCGACTAAATTTAAAAATATCGGACAGGCAATCCAATACTTAATTCCTGGAATCTTGCTTATTTACATTTTATATTGGGTTATCTATAATATTCCAGCTTTGAGTGGATTTCTCACTTGGGCAAGACCAGAAATCTATGGTCCACAAGGAGAAGCAACTCTGTTAAAGACTGCTACATTTAGAATAGTTTCAACCTATTACAATTCTGTCCTAGATCCTTGGCTGGGCATCGGTCCCGGTCATACGGTTGGACGCTTAGGAGGGTGGATGTTAGAAAGCTACTGGAATTTACTAGGTCCATTAGGTGCTACCATTCATCCTGCTAGTCATGCTATTTGGCAAGCAGTTGTTGCAAGTTGGCTGGGTAGTCAATCTAGTATGTTCTCTCCTTTATTTGGTTGGGCTGGGATATGGGGCGATCTAGGTTTTTTAGGACTCGCCTCGTTTCTCTATATTTGGTTTGTTGTATGGGACAGACTCTGCTTTGACGATCTTTCTCGGTTTTTTGTCCTTACTATATTAGTTTTTGGTCTAATTTTTAGTCAAATGGAAGAACCTGGTTACATGATTTATATGGCGACTCTCATTGGTCTTCGCTGGCATGAATATCAATATTTAAAACGAAATCATGCGTTTAAATATAAAGATCAAAGAAAAGCATAAACTATCTAACTCAAAAAACTCTTTATCTAGCCTCTAAACAAAGATTATTTTTTGGTATTAAAATCTTAAGTACTAATGAATTTTAAGAAAGCAAGTATTGGAACTATTATTATCTTTGCTATTATTCTAACCTTTGGTATTTTTTCAGAAAGCAGTTATGCTCTTAGAAAGATTTTTAAAATTATAAGTGTAAATTATAGGACAAGTTTTCGCTCACAAACAACAACAAATAAAGGGAATATTCCTGAAGAGCATCAAGGAAAATTACAGTTGTTTATACTTGCAGGTCAGTCCAACATGGCTGGAATGGGTGATCTTTCAACATCAAAGATAGTCACCAACCCCAGAATCTATGTATTTGGTAATGATTATCATTGGAAGTTAGCAACAGAACCGATAGATGATGCAACTAACCAAGTTGATATAGTATCCAAAGATCTCGATGCAGGTTTTAGTCCAGCGATGTCTTTTGCCACCACAATTTTAGAACAACATCCTGATATGTTAGTAGGACTTATACCCTGTGCCAAGGGTGGTTCTTCAATTTACGAATGGCAGAGAAACTTAGCTGATAATACACTTTATGGTTCTTGTCTTAAGCGAGTACGTGTAGCCTCATCAATGGGAAATGTGGCTAGTCTACTTTTTTTTCAAGGAGAAATCGATACTGTAGATCCTACTAAGGAATTTCCAAAAAAAATACTTTTACCTAATCAATGGGCAGATAAATTTAAGGTTTTTGTCCAAAATTGGCGCAATGATTTGAATTTACCTACCTTACCTGTAGTGTTTGCCCAAATTGGAACTAATACCGAACCAGAGAGATTTATAAATTGGGCAGTGGTCAAGGAACAACAGCGTCAAGTTCGTCTGCCCTTCTCAGCGATGATTACAACAGATGACCTGGCTTTAAAAGATTACGTTCATTTTTCAACAGAAAGTTATCAAATAATTGGTCAACGTTTTGCTCAAGCCTATTTAGAGTTGCTTCTAGAAATGAAAAGATAAATTAATAAAATTAAAAAAAAAGTTTAAAAAAATCGATTTGTACAGAATGTCATAGTATAATGACCATTGATTACGTATCCGTATTATTTGGTATGATAGTTTTTTGCTTTAGTTTAATTAAAGCTAGAGTGTGGTTTTGAGTAGATTAATGCTGACTTCCTAAAAATTCAATACTTTTCCCTTAGTCGAAAAATAATAGTTCCCCAACCTCAAATAATTGTTCCTAACCTGATTAGATTAATCTTTGGGCTGGCTTGAGTACAAACTAATAAACTGAATAAATTATAATTCCCTCCAATTATAGAGGAGTTTTTAGTGTCTCTGATATAAAAATAGAGATAAAGGTTTTGTTATTTGTGTCTAAAATACAAGACAAAATTAACTCCTTGTGCCATATTTAACTTGGAACAGTTTTGGTATGGCAAAAGTCTTTATAGTAAGAAGACTCTGACACACATATAAGGTAGAGGTTGTTCTATTATGGGAACTATTATTGCAGGATTAAGCTTTATTTTAGTTTGGATGTTTTCTTACGCTGGTATGAGTTTTTTGCTTTTCAGGCAAAGCCTAGAATTAGAAAATTCTCATCCTAATGCAACTCCTTCTGAAAGTGGCAATTAATTTAATCATTCAAAGAGAATTGCAATTCTGATAAATACCAAAAGCCTCAAAGTAACTTTGGTTAATTGATACAATACAAATCACTAAAAGGCAAGACAATTTAATTAAGTTTGTTTGCTAAAAAGGTAGGCAAAGTTGAAGTATATCTTGCTTATTTTAACGTAAGTTCGGGATCAGGAAAGGAGAAACAGATAAGCCGAAAATACTAATCTAATTCAAAATTTGTTGACCTTATGTCCAGTCTAGAAGAATTATTCTAAAATAGAGGAATTAACTTTATTGACTCGACAAAAATTAAAGTTTGCCACAATCGAAGAATTAATTTTCATAAAAAATTTATTCTGCAAAATCTTGATACTTACCTCCCAAAGCTTCGACTATTGTTTTAGTATTAGTAACTAACATTTTGAGATAAGTATCTCCTTCGCTGCCTGGCGCACCAATAGAATCTGAATAGAGTTGTTGTGGTGCAAGTTGTACTCCTGCTTCTTCGGCTACAGTTTGTATTAGTTTAGGATTAATAGTTGTTTCAGCAAAAATTGTAGTTATTTTAGTTTGTTTGATGGAATCGGCTAAATTTTTAACTGTTTGTGCGCTTGGTTGTTCTTCAGTACTAATGCCAATTAATGTGCCAGTAATATCTAAGCCATAAGCATGAGCATAGTATTGAAAAGCATCATGAGTAGTTACTAATTTTCTTTGTTCCTCTGGAATGGTTGCAATTTGTTGATTAATCCAACGATTTAATCTTTCTAAGTCTGCAATTAATTGTGCTGCATTGGTGGTAAATTCTGCTTTGTCTTCAGGAGACAATTCAATCAGGCGATCGCGTATAGCTTTCACCATTAAAATAGTATTCTTTGCATCTCCCCAAACGTGAGGATCTGGTTGTTTTTGTCCTTGGTATTCAAAGTCTAATGGTTTGACTACTTCTCCGACAGCAAATGTGTTAGCTTGATTTCCTGTAGCATTCATCATCTTAATTAAACCAGGTTCTAAATTGTAGCCGTTGTAGAGAATTAAATCTGCTTTTTCTAAAGCAATACTGTCTTTAGGTGTAGGTTCGTACACGTGAGGATCGCTACCAGGTTGTAAAATTCCTTCGTGTTCGATTTCATCTCCTCCTACCTGGGTAGTTAAATCTGCAATGATCGTACTGGTAGAAACTACTCTGGGTTTGTCGTTTTCTTGTTCTAAATTATTACCCGTTTGTGTCTGACAACCTCCTAACCAAACTCCAACTAAAATTCCTGCTGTTAATAACCAGCTAAATCTCTGACTAAATACCGATACTGTTTTCATATTGCTTTAGATATAAAGTGTATAAGCTTATCAGCATTTGGCGTTGCTGATTTTTAACAAATAAACTGATCAACATCAAAGTTTCAGATCAGGTTTTTCCTTTTGCCTTAGCTAGACAAATATCTATCTCCTGACATTGACATTTTTTTCATATTTCTTTCATAATGTTTATCATAATCTTTTCATAATTGAAAGGGATTTTGATTGAATTGTTTGATGGAACTTAAATGTAAACAATTAACTAAGGAGAGAACTATGAGTTACAGTGGCGCAATCGCAGTTAATAATTTAGGGGTTTGTTACCGCACAGTAGAAGCGTTGCGCGATATTTCTCTCAATCTTCTGCCAGGAAAAGTTACGGGGGTATTTGGTCCCAATGGTGCGGGAAAAAGTACTTTAGTTAAAGCGATGTTAGGTTTAATTCCTGTCAATGTGGGTACAGTTTCTTATGATGGACAACCGCTACAAAATCATCTAGAGAAAGTTGCTTATGTACCACAGCGATCGCAAATTGATTGGACTTATCCTGTAACTGTCTGGGATGTAGTGATGATGGGAAGAGTGAGAAAGACTGGTTGGTTTCGGCGTTTTTCTTCTATTAGTCGTCACCAAGCGACAGAAGCATTAGAAAAAGTTCAGATGATTGAATATAAAAACCGTCCTATCGGTCAACTTTCAGGCGGACAACAGCAACGAGTATTTTTAGCGCGATCGCTGGCACAAGAGGCAGAAGTATTCTTTTTCGATGAACCTTTTGTTGGGGTAGATCAAAAGACAGAAAATATTATTTTTAATCTATTTCATGAATTAGCTGATACAGGAAAAATTGTCGTGGTAGTTAATCATGATTTAGGAGAATCAATTACGAATTTTGACGATCTGATTTTACTTAATAAGGAATTAATTGCTTTCGGACAAAGACAACAAGTTCTTCAAGAAGAACATCTTCAGCGTGCTTATGGCAGTAAGGTTAATTTCTTCGTCGATCAATAATATTTTTATTTAACCAATAACAATTAATCACCATAATGTTACTCCTGTAATCAGTTTTTAATCAAAATAATCGCTTTATAAATCATCCGAATGGAATTAAAAATATTACCAAGATCGAAATTACAATTTTTAGTAACGAAACCTTTTTTCAAGCAATTAATACTATTCAAGAAGCTGGTTTAGTAGCTTTTAATCAGGGAAAAGAACATCTAGTAAAAATCGAATGCGATTATAAAAATCAAGCAAAAACTGCCGATACCAATGTTAGAAACTTTACTCGAACCATTACAATATAGCTTTATGCAACGATCGCTTGTCGTGGCGATTATTGTCGGGATTATCTGTGCGGTTGTTGGTAGTTATTTAATGGTGCAAAGACTGGCATTACTGGGAGATGCTATCAGTCATTCTGTTTTGCCTGGTTTAGCGATCGCATATTTAGTTGGATTTAATATTTTTATCGGTGCATTTATTGCCGGGATAGTCAGTACTATTTGTATTAATATTATTCGCACGCGATCCAATCTTAAAGAAGATACCGCAATGGGAATAGTTTTCTCGGCATTTTTTGCTCTTGGTATCACTTTAATCACAGTGATTCAAAAAGATAATAAAATCGACCTCAATCATTTTTTATTCGGCAATATTTTAGGTGTTACTTCTAGCGAGGTAATTGATACTTTAATTATTGCTATAATTGTAATTTCCGTTGTCTATTTTCTTTACAAAGAACTTTTATTCTATAGTTTTGATCGCTTGGGCGCACAAGCAGTTGGATTACCGGTGCATCTACTCGATCTAGGCTTAATGATCTTAATTGGGTTGACGATTGTAGCGAGTTTAAAAGCAGTAGGAGTAATCTTAGTTTTAGCACTATTAATAACACCAGCAGCTACGGCTTATTTATTAGTAAATCGCTTGCATCAAGTAATGTTTTTAGGAGTCGCAATCGCAGTTACTTCTAGTATTACAGGAATGTATCTAAGTTATTTTTTTAATCTTCCTTCTGGTCCGGCCATTGTCTTAGTTGCTTCAGGAATATTTATTCTAGCTTTATTATTTAGTCCTACTCAAGGAATTTTAACTAATCCAACTTCTAACAATCAGCAATCAGCACTTATTAAAGAGATAAAAAAAATTTTTCAATCTCATCATTAATGATGATAAATTATTAGAAATAATCATTTAAGCATGTTTCATTATTTGGAACATAAAAAACGGAAAAATAGCTAGAGCTATTATTGCTCCCAACAAAACAAAAAAGATTAGCACCAGACTATCTAAAATAGAAGTCAACCAACTAACTTTATACTGAGTTGCTAGTAAAGAAAATTGATCGGGTAAAGGTGTTTCAATAAAACCACCTGGAGGGAAAGCAACCCAAATTCCATCTTCTAGCTGTCTCAACTCAGTCCAACCATTTTCTTGACACCAGGTTTTTGGATTATAAGTATTCATGTCTGCGTATTTTGTTTAATCATGGAACAACGCCATATTAACTTAATTTATTCTTGATTAATTTTATTTTTTACCCTAAAATTTTTCAGGCAACAAAATCATCTCTAGCTAATTGCGGTTAAATATAAATTTGACTAGAAAAACAAATCTTGATTGTTTTTTAAAAAATTAATAATAGATAATAACTAATAACTCTTAGCTTTTAGCTAAACTATTAACCAAATTAAACGATTGGTAGCATTTTTTTTAATTTCATATTAAAAACTATTTTAAAATAAATTTTATTTAATGTTCTCTTTTTAGCTCAAAGTGTTGCCTATTAATAAAAAAACTTTATTATTTGTTGCATAAATAATATTGAAGGCTGTAGCAAAACCACACAAAGAAACTGAAAATTTGACTAATTGATTAAGATATTTTTTGTATCTAATAAAAAAAAGGAAGTTAGGCGGAGATATTATGTTGGTAATAGTTTATCCAATCTGATCGGCTAATACGCCCATAAATTTAAAATTATTGAGCTAGCAAATAAATTATCAAATCGTATCTCCGTCTCACTTGTGTTTCCGTTAATCTTAACTAATTAAGAGCGTGTCAGCTTAACTTCCTGTGTGCTGTAACCCCTTAAAATCAGCCTAAATCTAAAGATATTTTTTTAACAACAATTCTAGTTTTTGCAACGTAGCTTGAGGAACTTTATCCAAAGCAGTTAACAAAGAATATTTTAAAGCCGAATGTGCAGCAGATTCAGGAGGATTAGCACTAATTATTTTAACAGTTGCTTGAATTACCTTTTGGGCATTAATGGCATTACGTTGTAAATTGGCAATTACCATCTCAACTGTGACACTATCATGATCGGGATGCCAACAATCATAATCAGTTACTAAGGCTAAAGTTGAATAAGCAATTTCTGCTTCTCTAGCTAATTTCGCTTCGGTTAAATTAGTCATCCCAATTACCGTCGCACCCCAACTACGATAAAGATTAGATTCCGCTTTAGTTGAAAAAGCAGGACCTTCCATGCAAACATAAGTACCACCACGATGCAAATTGACTTCGGATAGATTTAAAGTATCTACCGCCTCAGCAACTATTGAAGCTAAATTAGGACAAACAGGATCGCCAAAAGCAATATGTGCAACTAATCCTTCACCAAAAAAAGTAGCTACTCGGTTTTTAGTGCGATCGATAAATTGATCTGGTACAACTAAGTCTAATGGCTTAACTTCTTCTTTGAGAGAACCTACCGCCGAAGCTGAGATGAGATATTCTACTCCCAGTTGTTTCATGGCGTAGATATTGGCACGAAAAGGCAATTCTGAAGGTAATAAATGATGATTGCGTCCATGACGAGCCAAAAAAGCGACAGTTGTACCTTCTAACTTACCCACAATTAAAGCATCCGAAGGAGAACCAAAGGGGGTATCAATAGTTATTTCTTCAACTTGTTGGAGTGCTTCCATTTTATATAAACCACTACCACCAATAATCCCAATTTTTGCTTGTGTCATAGTTTCAAGTCATCCTTGTGTTTGAATTTCGCCCAAATCATTGTAAGAGAAAATTGGCTAGTTCCGAATTTGTGGCAGATGGTTTTTAAACGTCTTGGGCAATTAAGACTAAAGGTGTCATTTCATTTTCGGGAATTTCTGAGAGACTAGCGATGATTTTTTCGCGAATTAATTCAGTGATGATTTTATTGATGAGGTTGATTTCCGTATAATTAGCGTATTGATACATTATTTCGTAAATTCGTTGCTTTTTGGCTATTTTAGGATTTTTTTTGTCATAAACATTTTTACTTTTTTTCCTGACATAAATATCTGGTTTTTCTGACTTATCGTTTAATTCAGGTACATAACTACGCCAGTAAAGCTTATAAATTTGGTAGTTTGGTTTTTGATATAATTTTAAACTTGGTAAATAAGGAAGATAAAGTGAATAAAAGTCTTCTTCCTTTTTAATTCTAAAGTATCCCCAATCTTTTTCTTGTTTATCAAAAAGTTTATTAATTGCTAAAGAAAGACAGATAAACTCTGATTCTTGTAAATTTAGACTGCTAACAACCATAAAAATTAATTCAATTAAATAGCTTAACTAATATATCAGTTTATTGGAATGCAAGGTATTTCTGGAGAGTAATACTAGAAGTTAGAATAAAAATTATAAAAGCCAAGTAATTAGTGTTCAATAAATTGCTTAATTAACCAAGCATATTTTTTGGGGGAATAAGCTCAATTTTACTTAATAGGTAGTAATCTCTAATTTCTGTTCTTTGTCTGTTTTAGTTTCAGCCTGGATTTGTTGACTAATTCGGAAAAACATTAAAGTTAAAATCAATAGAACAGCTACACTATCTAATCTGGATGAATTTCCAGATTGCTCGTTAGCTAAACCTGTACCCTGATGATCTAACGCCAATAAACTACTATCGGTAGCCTTAAAACTATCAAGTTCGGCTTGAAAATCAACTGGCCAATAAGAATTAATTGAATTAATTAAGTTAGTACGGTCTTTGTTTAAAGTCCGAATGACAAATTGTAAATTATTAGTAGCCAAGTCATACTTTAATTTTTCTAATTGAATATTTTCCTTTGGTGTAATTAAGTCAAATACAGAAAATATTTGGGGTTGTAGTTCACTTTGAAAAACAATCATGCCTTCAAAACTTTTGACTTCAGAAAGAGATATTTTTCCATCTCCGTTCAGATCTGTAGCTTGAAATTTACCAGCAAGTTTAATTTTTTCCGAGCTATTTCTGTAATCGCGAGAAAAAGTAAAATAACTACTCAACGCAGGTTTACTAATTCCTAAACTTAACAATAAACTTGCTACTGAAATTGGAATAGCAGAAGGAAATATAATTCCCCAAGAATATTGAGATGTCATAAACTACAATTATGTTTACATAAATTACAAATATGAATAAATTATAAATAAGAATTTTTGATATGTAAATTTACTGAGCTTGAACAGCTTTTATCTAAACAATAATTAAGTGAGTACACAAATTAATTGCACAGTTCAAAGAAAGAATGAGAAACTGCCTACAGGAAAAGAATACAGACATTTTTAGTTAGTACAAAAGCGTGCAAACAATTTTGTTTAAGTACTTATCTTCCTAACAAATTAGGAATTCCTTCACAACCACCAGGAATAGTCATTCTAGTTTTTTCTCCTCCCCAGGCACAGAGATAATAACGTTGTTCTTCACTGATTCTTCTTACTTCGGTAAGATTAGTTCTTTCGACTACTGCGCCAGTATATTCACCAGTTTCATAATTAGGAACTTCGCTACGACTACGAGGACTAGCAGTTTCTGCCGAACCATAAAACAAACGAGTGCCTTTTAAATCAGCACCGCTCAGATTGGCATCATATAAAATTGTTCGCGACAAATTGGCTTTCACCAAATCACAACGAGTTAAATTAGTTCTAACCATATTGGCTTCGCTGAGATCTGTCCAACGTAAATCTTGGGTAGCTAAATTAGCTCCTGCTAAGATCACTCCCAAATCGATTACTCGAACTCCGTAGGGACGATCCTCTGCATAACTACCACTACCATCTAGAATCGCTCTACCTAGAAGGCTATCGCGTTTGAGAGGTGTTAATAAACGAGCTTGAGATAAAAAACGCAATATTTTAGATTTACCAGAAGCATCTACACTAGACATAATAGCTGCGGTACGACCTTCAGCGATCGCTCTTTCTTGAGGCCAATCTTCGAGTAAACCTTCTTCATTTAACGCTAGATCGGAAATACCTTGAAAATAAGCATCGATGGTTTGTTGTTGAGTAATGCGGTTTTGTTGAATGGTTAAATCTCTCGAAATAACATACTGCGCCCAGGCAACATACACGGCAAGAATAGCAATCGAAATTTGTCCTAAAGCACCAATCCATTCTGCCCAAGAACCAAATTCATCGTATTTAAAATTAGCCAGCCATTCACCAACCTGATTGTAAACACCCAGATATTTTAACAATCCTGCGATCGCTAAAGTAAAACCGAGAAAAGCTAACAGATTTTTTCTTTCTTGAGGAGTTAATAATTTTATCCAAAGATCGTAAGCACCACTAATAACTGCACCCAAAGAAAATAACAATGCACTAATAGAACCGATTATTCCCAACCAAGATAGATTTAAAAACAATCCTATCCCCATCACGACTAGAGCGATCGCAATTAATTGAGACTGAGATAGATTCAACTGTTGAGCAAAAGTCTTTTTATTAGGATTGATAATAAAATGTCTTGAGGTAGAAATTGGTTGAGACTGTTGCTGTGTTTGATTAACCAATGAAGAAGAAGACTGAGAATCTGGGTTAAAATTTTCGTTGGTTGATTCATCAGTGACATTAGTATCAGTCTGGGAATTAGAATTGGGCGGTTCAGTCATCCTTGGTGATTTTTTGAAGATTAATGGGACAAACTTCTAATTATCTTACTTTTCCTTCTACATTATTGCCGATCTAACTTAAAAGAGATGATTACTAGCCTGTTAGGGCTTTGGTTGTAAATCTTCAGCGTGATGATTAAAAATTGGCAATATCAAGATCGATCAAAATCTTCCTGATTCAACTTTACTTGGTGAGTCAAGAAAAGGTAGGCTAATTTAACATTGGTAAGCGAACAATCTTGTTTTTCTTAAGCAATCGAATCTATTATGAAATAGAAAATAATACTACGATTAATTATTTTAGATTTAAGTTCCTAGGTAGCAAATTGATTTTTCACCTATTACTTATTACCTATTATCTATTACTTTTTAAAAAATATTTGTAGCAAATATTCAACTAATTGATATAATGACCGATTTAATCGCCCAAAAAATTAGAGAAATTAACACCCACATTACTGCTGATGTTCGTTTAGTTGCGATTACTAAACAAGTAACTGTAGAAAAAATGCGAATTGCTTACGAAGCAGGAATCAGAGATTTTGGCGAAAACCGTCTTCAAGAAGCTTTAGTTAAACAACAGCAACTTCAAGATTTATCTGACGTAACTTGGCATTTTATTGGTCATCTACAAACTAATAAAGCCAAAAAAGTGTTAGAAAACTTTGGCTGGATTCATTCAGTACATAGCCTCAAACTTGCTCAAGTTTTAAATAGAATTGCAGGAGAATTAGCGATTCAACCAAAAGTTTGTTTACAAGTTAAAGTGCTTCTCGATCCCAATAAATATGGGTGGCAAATTGAAGAATTGTTAACAGATTTATCTGAACTAAATCAATTAAAAAATTTAAATATTCAAGGTTTAATGACAATTTTGCCCCTAGGGTTATCCGACGCAGAAACTTTAGCTGCTTTTAAAAAAACTAAGGAATTAGCCGAAAAAATTAAACAACAAAATTTTGAGCATTTATTAATGTCTCAACTATCGATGGGAATGTCTGGAGATTATTTATTCGCAATTCAAGCTGGGGCTACTATGATTCGTTTAGGTAGTATTATTTTTGGCGAAAGAAATTAGAAAAGGCAGAGGGCAGGAGTAAGAGAATTAGTTTGAGTAGTAAGTTTTTGTCTAACGGGTTAACGAACTCAATTTTATACCTCAAATTAGCAACACAAAAAAAATCAACCTCTGACAGTTAAAGTTAGAGGTTGTAATTTAGTTAATTAGATTGGTTTGAAAAGAAAGTTAATTTAAACAAACCATTCCTCGATTGCTTCTTCTTTAGTATTAGTATTACGAGAAGGAGTTTCGCGGTTAAACTTCATGTGGATTGAACGAGTTTGTTCCCCATCAGCAGCTACTGCTACAATCGGATAATCGATCAAACCATCTTGGAAGGACATCTGGAAGCGGAATGTGCCATCGGGATTGAGTTTGATTGGACGACCACCAATAGTAACCGTCGCATCAGGTTCGGTTGCACCGTAAACAATTAGTTCCGCATCAGCAATCAACCAGAATTGGCGAGGACGAATGGGTGGTGCAGAGGCAGAGAAACCAACCCCAGACATCATACCTACACCAGACATATTTAATCCAGATACGGTAGGTACTGCCCACATACCAACCCCAGAGGGGAAGATATAAGAGCTAACTGCTTGCTCTGGTACTTGCTGCATCGAACCAAATAGAGAACCTGCTACGCGCATTGCTTCAGCAGATTTTGCCATACCAAAGATTTGTTCGTAAATACCATTAGTGCCTTCACCAGTAGCAGTAACAGGTTGTTTCTTGCTAGGAGGTACAAGTTCATAAACAGCTTTACCTACTAACTCTTCTTCCCAGTTAACTGTGACAAAAACATCTTCGATCCAGTCAGAAGGATAGACAGGAGGAACGCGAACTGGTACAGAACGCGCTAAAACTAACCAGCGACCATCGGCACAACGATAGCCAATATCAAGTACATAATCGCGATCGCTAACAGGTAGAGGTAAATACCATTCCCGCGCTAATTCATCACAAAGATACTCTTGAACACTGTGAGGAGCTTGATATTCTAAGCTGATATCAGTTACATCATACAAACGCAGCGCAATTTGTTGTCCTCCTTGACGGCGTAACTCTTCTTTATGATCATTGGGAACATCCCAATAAGTGTAAGCCCATTGAGGATCTCTTGGCATTAAGACAATTCGGCTTTCTCCATAACCACCTGGGAGTTCGCCTAAATCTTCATCAACCGATGATAAGGGACCACCAACGCGATCGTCTTGACCTATGTCAAATTTAGTTGCTTCCACTTGTTGCTCCTCCTGGGTTTGAATTAAAGGATTTTGAGAAAATCTTCTTTGTTCTAATTCTTGAATCGCTTGTTTGACTTCTGCTAGTAGCTGCGATTTTCGCATCCTACTATAACGGGAAATACCCAGTTCGCTAGCAACTCTTCTCAGTTGCCGTAAAGTCATTTCATCTATAGGGGGACGTTCTCTTGCCATTAATTTACAGCCTCCGATTTAGTTAAGACGGCAATTAGCTGTTGGCAGCATTTTAGACTCAATCGGTAGGGCATATTCCCTATCTGTGTTGTCTTATTATCTTTGGTTTGTTTTATTGAGTATGCAATACAACGCTTAACTATATGTAACAAAAATATCTGGGTTGGGATCAAGTCTTGCTGAGGAAAAGAATTGCTCAACAACGAATTTATTAGTATTTCGGGGATCAAAATGTCAAGAAACCATGACATAAGAGCCTTGCAAAATCAAGACACTTAAATATGTCAAGAAACCATGACATAAGAGCCTTGGTCAGGATGATATTGAATGTGTTCTAGTTTTTCGTTTTCTTGTCGTGGTAATTCATAAGGCTTTTTTGTCATTCCCAGCTTATTGAGCACAATAATTAAAACAATTGCCAATAATAAACCTAAACCCAAACCCAAACCAGCTAGATAAATAATTAAGCGTTCAAGCTGTTTTTTATGAATAATTAATCTTTCTCTGCTTTCAGGGGATAAATTTTCGATTTCTTCAAGTTCTTTGGCAGCTTTTTCTTCTAAATCAGAAAAATTGAAGCCATCATCATTAAAATTAAACTTATTAGGAGACTGATTCATTGGAATAGTTATCCTTAAAAAATTAAAGATAGCTCAAAAATATATAAATTTATAAATAATTCTAATAATAATTTTTTTATCTAACTTTTCTAAAGTGAATATATTGTCTCCTGTTATTTGATATTTTTTTGTTTGAATAAAATTACTCAATTAATTCTCAAAAGCAGAGTTTCACAAACAATAATTTTAATTTAGCTAGTTTAATTGAGATTAAAATAAGGAAAGCTACAGTGAATCAGTTACTAATTTTC
The DNA here is from genome assembly GCA_002355455.1 of Stanieria sp. NIES-3757. NCBI lineage: Bacteria > Bacillati > Cyanobacteriota > Cyanophyceae > Pleurocapsales > Dermocarpellaceae > Stanieria > Stanieria sp. NIES-3757. The sequence continues at coordinate 4,745,115 of AP017375.1, read as the reverse complement.
GATCAAAGAGATTATGTAATAATTAATCAAAATTTAAATGTTTTGCAGAGATCGACTACAGCGCAAAAGTTTGCTGAATCTCCTGAAAATCTTATTCCTGGACAAGATATTCGACTGAGTTTTCCAGAATTAATTGGGTTAGAACGTATTTTGACTCAAATTCTTAATAAAAAACAAGAACTTTTTTTGCTTGAGACTATCGCTCGTAACGTTAATCATAACTCTCATTTATATTTTAATTTATTAATTAAAAAACTTGAAAATAATTTAATTATTTTTCTTGAAGATACTACTGAAATAATTTTACTGAAGCAATCCTTAGTTCAACAAGTTAATGAAGCTGAAGTATTACTAAGTACTTTAAAAAGATTTGAAGACTGCACCAAAAAGATTTTAACCTCAATGGGTGATGTTTTGTTGATTACTACACCATCGGGAGAAATCGAACAAATAAATCAAGCAGCTAAAAAAATCTTTGGTTACAATCAAACAGAATTAGCAAAAAAAACAATTAGTTTTATTATTAAAAATGATAAATTTAACCATCAAAAAATTTATGATTATTTATTAAAAAATCGCAATAAAGTTCAAAAAATAGATTCTATTTGTCAGACAAAAACAGGAGAATCAAGAGAAATTGAATTTAGTTGTTCAATAGTGCAAACAGAAATTAAAGAATTTTTTAATTGTGTTTATATTGGCAGAGATATTACTGCTCGTAAACAAGCAGAAGCAGAAATACTTCAAGCCTTACAAAAAGAAAAAGAACTTAGAGAAATTAAATCACGTTTTATTTCTATGGCTTCTCATGAGTTTCGTAATCCTTTAAGTAGTATTCTCATTGCATCTAATTTTTTGGCTCAAAATAAAAATAATATTTCTCAAGAAAATTGGAATTTTTATTTAAACACTATCAATAATGCTGCTCAAAATATGCAATCTTTAGTTGAAGATATTTTAGTAATCAGCCAAACAGAAGAAGGTAAACTAACTTTCAATCCTACTCTGCTTAATTTGAATAAAGTTTGTCAGCGAATTATCAAAGAGTTAAAAATTACAGCCAATCAAAAAAATATTTCATTTTCGACTAATGTAGAACATTTAGTGATTTGGTCTGATAAAAAAATCTTAAAATTAATTATTAACAATTTACTTTCTAACGCGATTAAATATTCTCCTCAAGAAGAAAAAATTGACTTTAAAATTTTATATATTTCTGAAAAAGAAATAGTTAAAATAATTATCCAAGATTACGGAATTGGTATTCCTGTTGAAGCTAAAAAACACTTATTTGATTCTTTTTATCGAGCGAACAATGTAGGAGATATTCCAGGAAGTGGTTTAGGATTATCAATTGTCAAAAAAGCGGTTGATTTACATGGAGGCAAAATCGAATTAGATAGTAAACTAGGATTAGGTACAACAATCACTGTTATTTTGCCAGTTAATAATCAATCCTGCTGAAGGATTGATACTAATTAAAATTTAATCAAGCCAAACGTAATAAGTTTTAAGATCGAGAGGTGTCAACCATGAACGAACTTACCAAAGAAGAAATGCGTCAAAGATTAGGAAATATTAGTCATCTTCAAGATTTGTTATTTGGGGACAAAATTGAAGCCTATGAAACTCGCTTTGACCAACTAGATCAAAGATTAAATCAGCTTGAATTACAATTAAAGCAATTTCAAGTAGTGGTAAGCGATCGCTTGAAAGATTTGCAAAATTCTTTAACTCAAAAAATTGACGCTTCAACTTCTTCTTTAGAAAAAAAACTCAAGTATTTGAGCTTAACTACTCACGAAGAAACTAGTCAACTAAGACAAGAAATTCAAGCAACAGCTAAACTTAGTTCTGAAAATATTGGTATGTTGCGAAATAATTTAAACCAGGAAACCTATTATCTCAAAAATGAATTAACTAAAACTCGCGAAGCATCTGAAGAAAACATTAAGAATCTCAGACAACAAGTTTTGGAAAAACTCGAAAAGAGTTTATCAGATTTAACCGAAACTAAGGTTTCTCGTGCTGATTTAGCCGAGGTATTATTTGAATTATGTTTGAAAGTTAAAGGATCGGAATTTGTTCCCGATCTTAAAGAAGCTGTAGAAAATCAGGTAAAAGCCGATTTTATTCTGCCCGAAGAATCCGATAATAATTTAAAGAGCCATGATAACAATATTTAATTATTACTTATTTACCAATGACCCATGATTCTAGTCAATCTAATCCTCAAGCAATAGAATCTTTAGGCAAATTACTAGATTTATTGTCCGAGTTAAAAGAAACTGAATCTACTCAAAAAGTTGAGGTAGGGGAACAAAACAGACATTCTACCTATAGTAGTGCTAATCATTTAAATTTTAATTCTTCTGCGTCCGATAGAAATAAAAAAAAAATAATTGCGCCTCAACAGCATTCACCTCAACCAAGTGTCGAGGCTAGTTCCTCTATTTCTTTTGCTTCTTCTCATCCTCAATCCTCAAAAAAGCTTGCTAATTCGATTCCTAAACAACCTTTGATTGCCGAGATCACTTCTTTTAGAGAAACAGAAATACAGCAATCGATTGTTAAATTAGAGCAACAAATAATCAGTAACCAATCTGAAGTGAAAGAGATCGCTGATTCACTGAATTCTTTATTACCGTTAATTAGTGAATTATTGCGTTTCCAACTCAAAAACTCTCAAGAATCTATTTTAGAAGCACTCGTTCCTGTTATAGATCGTGTCATTAAACAACGATCGCGCAAAGATCCGCAAAGTATGGCAGAGGCGATCGCGGAAATTCTACCTAATGCCATTACCCAAAAAATCAAAATTGAGCCTCAAACCATTGCCAAAGCGATCGCTCCAGAAATAGCTCATTCGATCACAGAACAAATTCGTCTCGATCGCAATGCGATTTCAAAAGCTTTAGGTTCAGAAATGGGGAGAGCGATTAAAAGCCAAATCGAACTGGAAAAAGACGCAATGGTAGATGCGCTTTATCCTGTGATTGGCAATACCATCTCCAAATATATGGTAGAGGTAATCAAATCAATCAATGAAAAGGTTGAAAATACTCTTAGTCTTGACGGAATTAAACGCAAAATTCGAGCCAAACTTCGAGGAGTATCGGAAGCAGAATTAATTCTTTCTGAAGCGATTGACTGTCAGATTCAAGCTATTTTTTTAATTCATAAAGCTAGTGGTTTAATCATTCGTGAAATTCAACCCCACACTGAATATCATTTAGAGGCAGATTTAGTAGCAGGAATGCTAACAGCGATCCGAAGTTTTGCTAATGATTGTATGGCATCGGATTCAGAGTTAGATTTAATCGATTATGGCAACTTTCAAATAGCTATTGAAGTAGCAGGATACTGTTACCTCGCCATAGTAATTAAAGGCAATCCATCTAAACAGTATCGAGAAAAGATTCGCAACATTCTTAGTTTGATCGTGTTGCAATGTAGCGATGAAATTCGAGAATATAATGGCGATCCTCGGACTATTCCTAATTCAATCGACGCTTCACTCCAACAACTAATCGAAGTAAACGATAGCTCGGAAAAATCAGGCTCTCCAAAAACCCTACTCTGGTTAATAGTTATTTTGCTGAGTGGTATTTTAATTCCTTGGGGAACAATTCACTATCGTAGTCAGGTAGCTAACCGTTTTGAACAAAAAACTGCGATCGCTTTAGATGCAGCACCAGAATTATCTGTTTATCGTTTAACTCCTACTGTTGCCAAAGGTAAATTAACGTTAGTAGGAAGAGTACCTAATGAGCGACTTCGCACTCAAGCAGAAGCGATCGCAAGTAAAATTGCTCAAGAAGCTAATTTAGAACTAAATAATCAAATTGTTGCGGTAAATATCCCACCAGACCTCAGTTTAACTGCTCAAGAGGTTCAAAGAGTAACCAATTTAGTTAATCAACTACCAGATGTAGCGATTCAAAGTCGTTATCAAGCAACAACTGTTACCGTGTCAGGATTTGTTCTCGATCAGCGTCAATTACCACTTCTACCGACCGCATTTCGGCAAATACCTGGGGTAGACACTGTAGTAATTAATACTAGTAAACAATTACCTACAATTGATACCCAAGTGTACTTTGAGCTTGGTGTAAGTCAATTAAAATCTGACGAAACTTATAGTAAGATTAAGAATGTTAAGAATTTTCTTAAGCAATATCCACAATTAAATTTGCGATTGACTGGTTATAGCGATCGCCTTGGTTCGAGAAGTAAAAATCAACAACTTAGCGAAGAGCGTGCGAGTAATGTCAAGGCTGCACTAGTTGCTCAAGGAGTAGATCCTAAACGCTTAGAAGTAACTTTTAGTTTAGACTACCCTCCTAACATAACCAAAGATGATCCAATCTGGTTGAGTCGATGTGTGCAGTTTGAACCTTTGATGCCGAAAAAAAAATAAATTATTCATCGGTATCACACCGTTTAAACAAAAGTTCGGGATGTAGGCACACGCGGAGCGTTATTTTTAACTTTTAATTTATTATTGAGAGTGTTGCGAGAAGCTTGCTCATCAATCCAATAAACTATGAAAATATGCCAGAAATTGCGAAAAAGATTTGCTTAGTAGGAGATTTTAGTGTAGGTAAAACTAGCTTAATTCGTCGTTTTGTAGAAGACAAATTTAGTGATGATTATTTATCTACTGTCGGAGTTAAAATTTCTCGTAAATCAATTTTATTATCATCAGAACAAGAGTATCAAAAACTCAATTTGATTATTTGGGATGTCGAAGGTCATACTAAATTCAAATCGATTACTACTAACTATATTACTGGTGCAAGCGGTTCAATTATTGTTGGTGACGTGACTCGCAAAGAAACTTTAGATCGAATAAAAACTCATCTTGAGCTTTTTCTCAAAATTAATCCTCAAGGATTTGCTATTGTTGCTTTAAATAAATCGGATCTAATTGCTTCAGAAAAATTACAGAAATTAGCTAGTTTATATAATTTTGATAACCATCCCCAGGTAGTAAAAACCTATACAACTTCTGCTAGAACTGGAGTTTACGTTAATCAAATTTTTGAAGTTCTAGGTCTTAAAATTTTGGAATTTAATTAATTATTAAAGTACATATAAACTCTGTTACATCTTTACTGACTCTAACTCATTAAAATAACCTTTCTCTTCTCGAGACAAATTTTTTGACTCAACAATATTAATTTTAAGAAAGCGATCGGGCATAGTAAAACTAGAAATTTCCATATTTTTCTAATCAAAGCAGATGGTATTAACTTCAGCTAAAGTTTTTTTGCCCAAACATATAGAATACGTCATTATAGATTGCCATTTTACCATTATTGACTATTCTGAAAAATTTATTCGTTTTCTAGAAGAACCTGATTTTTTAAAAAAAGGAGTAGATATTAGAAAAGTTTTACCAGAATTATTGGGTTATGAAGCTATTTTGAACGATGTTTATCAAGAAAAACAAGTAGACTATTCTCTCAAAGCAATTAATCGTCAAATTAATTCAGAATCAACCATTTACTTCGATTTATATATTGAAAAATATAATTTAGCAGATCATCAAGCTTTAATCATTTTTATTGAAGATGTTACTCAACAGATTAATTTAGAACAAATTTTAACTCAAAAGTTTAATGAATATAGTTTAATTCACGAATCAACTTCTTTATTGAATCAACTCGCTAAATCTAATTATTATTATGAGCAAATTATTACTGCTATGGCAGATGCTTTAATCGTTACCACCGAAACAGGAATTATTAAAGCCATTAATCAAACTACTTTAGATTGGTTGGGTTATAGTCAAACAGAACTAATTGAGCGTCCTATTACTCAAATTCTTGCCGATCCAAATTTACCTTTAGACGAAATTCAACAATATCTTCTCAGTCAAGGCGATTATCTCAAAAATTTTGAAGTTTCTTTTCAGACCAAATCAAATCAGTTAATAACTCTTGGTCTTGCTTGCTCAATTATTAAAAGAGAATCAGAAGATTCTTATGACTTCGTTTATCTTGGTCGAGATATTACTAAAATCAAACGTTATCAAAACAAACAAATTACTCAATATGATATTTCTCAAATTCTTGCTAATAGTCATAATTTTACACAAGCTGCTCCTAAAATTATCAAAACAATTTGTGAGCATTTTAGTTGGGTATGGGGAGAATTTTGGTTACCATATTCAAATGATTTAATAAATCTTGAAAAAAATCAATTATTACACTGTAAAACAACTTGGATTCAATCAGATTTAATTAAAAATTCAACTGAAATATCTAATTTGAAAACAATTACTCAACAACTTCTACTTCAAATAGGAGAAGGAATAGCTGGTCAAGTTTGGCAAAATCAATTATTTTATTGTGTTGATAACCTTGCTGAAATAATTGAACCACAACGACAAAATCTTGCTTTAGAAATTGGATTAGTTGCAGGATTTAGTATGCCAATTATTAATGATGGTTTGGTTTTAGGAGTAATGAATTTTTTTAGTCAACAAACAATCGAACCAGATCAAGAATTACAGCAAATGTTTTTAACTATTGGTAATCAAATCGGTCAATTTCTTCAGCGTCAAAAAGCAGAATTAGCTTTACGACAGCAACAACAACAAACCGAAAGTCTACTCCGCAATATTTTGCCAGACTTAATTGTTAAACGTCTTCAAACTCAACAAAGTACAATTGCCGATAATTTTGCAGCAGTAAGTGTACTTTTTGCCGATTTGGTTAACTTCACTGAATGGTTTAATCTTTTACCACCAACCGAGGTAGTCGAAATTCTCAACGAAATTTTCTCCGAATTTGATCGCCTTAGCGAACAGTTTGGGTTAGAAAAAATTAAAACTATTGGAGATGCTTATTTGGTAGTGGGAGGATTACCTCAACTGTCTCATAATCACGCTGAAGCTATTGCAGAAATGGCATTAGCTATGCAAAAAGCGATCGCTCAATTTAATGCCGAAACAGATAAAACTTTAAGTTTAAGAATTGGAATTAACACGGGAGAAGTAGTAGCAGGAATCATTGGTACCAAAAAATTTACTTATGATTTGTGGGGAGATGCAGTTAATATTGCTCGTCGCATGGAATCTCAAGGAATACCTGATACTATTCAAGTTAGTGCTACTACCTATGAGTTATTAAAAGACAAATATTATTTTCAAACTAGAGGTCTAATTAATGTCAAAGGAAAAGGCGAAATGAAAACTTATTTACTGACTGGGAAAAAATAAAATTAATAGAAAAAAGCAAAAATCAAAATTTAACAACAAACATTGAGTATTTACTCAAGAATAATTATGAATCTAGATTCAATTCCAACCTGGGTAAAAACTATTGAGGAAGCAAAAAAAATTCAAGAAGAATTAAGATTTAAAGTTATTAAAGAAGATCGATTATCTGAAGTGAATTATGTAGCAGGAGTCGATGTTGGTTTTAAAAATAACTATACTATTACTCAAGCAGCAGTAGCAGTCTTAAGTTATCCTGAATTAACATTAGTAGAACAAGCCCTAGCTACTATTCCTACTACATTTCCTTATATTCCTGGATTTCTTTCTTTTCGAGAAATACCTGCAATTATTGAAGCTTTAAAACAATTAAAAATCACTCCAGATTTAATATTATGTGATGGACAAGGAATAGCTCATCCTCGTCGCTTAGGGATAGCTTCTCATTTAGGAGTATTAATTGATGTACCAACTATTGGCGTAGCTAAATCAATCTTAATCGGAAAACATCAAGAAGTTCCACCAGAAAAAGGAGGTTGGACACCTTTAATAGATCGAGGAGAAACTATTGGAGTTGTATTAAGATCTCGTTCTAATGTTAAACCGCTTTATATTTCAATTGGACATAAAATTAGCTTAAATACTGCCATTAATTACGTCATGGGTTGTCTAACTAAATATCGTTTACCAGAAACAACTCGTTGGGCAGATCGATTAGCATCTCATTAAAATTTAAAAAAATATTATAGCCAGGAAATAATTATTAAACAATTTGTAATTTATCTGGAAATTGATGAAAATTTAAAAAACAATCTAACTGCCAAACATATTGACGAAAATTAGCATAACTATGTTCAATTGAATTAGTTAATTTAAAACCAGGAATGAAATTAGTATTAATACCCAAATAATTGAGATAACAAAAAAAAGAATTATAAGTTTTAATTGTTTCTAAATCAGCTAAATTTAAATAATATATTTTTGCTGATTCTTCGCTTTGCCAATAGTAATAATCTGCAAGATTATTTTGATGAAGTTCAATCATACTCTGTCTGTTTAGGGCGGAGTATCTTGAACTGTTTTGAATGATTTTATTTTCAAAAAAAGGCAATTTTAATGCTTTATTTAAAGCTTGATAGAACCATTGATGTTGGATAGTAGTAATAAAATTAACCCCAAGAATATTGAGTAAAGTGATTACACTTAAACTTAGAGCAATTATTGTTCCTTGCCTTAACAACCTAGGCATTTTTTTAGATAAAGTATAAGCAGATATTTCAGTAATTTGAAAATTATTTGCTTGAAAATAAGGCTGCCAATGTTGTTCACCAAAAAATGATTCGCTGGTTAATAATCTATTAGGTTGTTTAAGTTGAATATTGATATTGCCAACTAAATCATTTCTCCAAAAAATAACTATTCCGTAATCATTTTGATCTGGGATGTTAATTAAATATTTTTTTTCTTACCAATACTCTTTTGCAAAAGTATATCCTTTTTTATAAATAAAGCTATCTTGTTCAACAAAATAAATTTGTAAGGACTCTTGAAGCATTTATTTGAAATTAAAAAAAAATATTTTTGAATAGCTTTAATTTTAAAATTATTCCTCAAGAATAACCAGGCTAAACTTTAAAATTTATCCAATCTTGATATAAAAAAGATTTAACCTTTTTGGCTTAATATAAACTTTAAATAAAAAAACTTTTTACCAACTTAATTTCAATTAAACTCTTAAACTTATGTAAATTAATCTAGAATTATTTCTAATCCTATTTAGGATAACAGCACTATAAAGCCTTTCTCGGATTCATGAGGTACACCCAACACCTGCCTCCTGTCTTAAAGGTAAAAACTTTGTACCTCACCAGTATGAGAATTGCTATAAATAGTAATTAGTTAAGAAATAAATTATAGTGACGCGAGTTTTTTTGATTTTAGCTTCTATTTTGGCTGGCTCTGCCGTCATTTTAGGTGCCTTTGCTAGCCATGCTCTCAAGGCAAAATTAACTAGTCATGCTTTGGAAATCTGGGAAATTGGTACTAAATATCAGATGTACCATGCCTTAGCTTTATGCCTAGTTGCTTTATGGTTAAGCCGTAGCGAAATCAATTCAAAACCTTTAGTTGCTGCTGGTTTTGCCTTTATTGCAGGGATTACTCTTTTTTCTGGTAGTTTATAGAACCCATTTGACATCTTCCAAGTATGGACTTAAAGTTCTCGAAAGTATCAAAATTCATTGACCATGAAGTATTCCAGTAGCCTTAGCGATGAAGAATGGGAAATTCTAGAACCCCTGTTAGTTAAGATATTGCCGACTAAGAAGCAAACCCGACCTGCCAATTGGACAAGGCGAGAAATCCTTGACGGAATACTCTATCAACTCAAAAATGGTTGTAATTGGGCAGACTTGCCCAAAGATTTACCTCCCTACTCAACTGTCTATTGGCACTACAAGCAGTGGCGAAAGGTAGGGGTGTTTGAAAAGCTCATGAATGCCTTACATGAACAAGTACGTCAGCAGGTTAAAAAAAACCTAAGTGGACAACATTAATAATCATTGACTCTCAAGCCGTGAAAAATACCTGTAATGCCAGTGTCGCTTCCAAAGGCTTTTGTTTTTACAAAGCCACGAATGGGATTAAAAGACATCTGGCAATTGATACACTGGGATTTCCTTTCTTTACCCACTGCACACCAGCAAATGTCTCGGATGATGCAGGATTGATTGAGATGCTGACGCTAAATATTGACTATTTCCAGTCAAAACCCGTTAACCTTCCGAAGCTCACTATTTTGCTAGACCACGGATATCATCCCGAACATTTGACTGAGCAATTGGAGCAAGTTTATCCCGAGATCATGACGAAAATCAAGTTTGAACTGTCCACCAAACCCTCGAAACAAGAGAAGGCAGCGCAAGGGAAATCTGGATTTGTTCCTGCTGTTGCTCGCTGGGTGATTGAACGCTCAAACGCTTGGATGGAGCGTTGTAAAAGTTTGGTTAAAAACTTTGAGCGCGAGATACGCGGAGGTTTCCTCCGCTTGTAGAATCGCGCTGTTGAGCGAACTTTATCTCATGCGACTGCCAAGATCGATCTCTGCTTCGTCAGATTAATGCTTAAGCGGCTTTCAGTCTCTTCGTGAGATCTCAAATGGGTTCTATATGCTCTTAGTTTGAGTAGTATTCAGTGGTTGGGAGCAATTACCCCTGTTGGTGGTTTAGCCTTTATAGTTGGTTGGGTTTGTCTGGCAGTTGCAGCTTGGAATTTTAAATAGCGATCACGAAGTGCCAGGCGAAGCCTGACCGCGCATTACCTTGGCTAGTCTTCGACGCTTAAAGAAGTTCGAGTCCGCAAAAATGGCTCTTGGTTAGGACAATTGAGAGAGATATTATTGAGAGATATCTTTTGGTTGCAATAAAAACTCGCGCCCGCGGTCTTTTAGTGGAGTATTAAAATCAAAGTTTTCGGGAGATTTCAAGAGCTTCTCGGTAGAAAAACCATAATTATCTTTAAATTTTTGTTCTTCTTGTTGAAATTGTTGCCTACCTTGTTCAAAGTATCTCTGAGATGCTGTTGGGGTAAATAAGCCGTTGATATCTGGATAGCTATTATCTAAAGCAAGTTTCTCTGCTAAAAATGTTCTTGTAGTTGGTGAAAGTGAACTAGCTTGAGCAACATCAGTCGAGCCAGCAATAACTAAAACAAGAGCAAGTGCAATTTTCTTAATCATTTTGCCCTCCTGTTTTAATCTAGTTTTAACAAAGAGAATTAGCTTCTCTAACTACTATTATAGAATTTTTGTCAATTATTATAGAATTTTTGTCAATAAGGTTTTTAAATAAAAAAAATATTTTTTTATAACTTTTTAATATGAATTGCTGAAAAGAATTAATAATCGAGATTGTAGCCTTTAGAAGCAATCTAAATTTTCTGATTATCATATTAATGAGCTAAGTCAAATGAGCAAATCATTGGTTGAGGGAGTACCAATACCTGATAAATTTAGCGAATATCAGCAGATTAATTTATACACTTGTTATGAAAGTTCTGGTTATTGGCGGTGACGGTTATTGTGGTTGGGCTACAGCCCTGTATTTATCCAATCGAGGCTATGAAGTTGGTATTTTAGATAATCTGATCCGCAGACATTGGGATGATAAACTTGGCGTAGATACCCTAACACCAATTGCCCCGATTCAACAACGAATTCAACGTTGGCAAGAGTTAACAGGAAAATCAATCGATTTATTTGTTGGCGATATTACTAACTACGAATTTTTAAGTAAAACTCTTCATCAATTTGAACCTGAAACGATTGTTCATTTTGGCGAACAGCGTTCCGCACCCTATTCGATGATTGATCGCGAACACGCTGTCTTTACTCAAGTTAATAATGTAGTAGGGACATTAAATATCCTTTATGCGATGAAAGAGGATTTCCCTGACTGCCATTTAGTCAAACTGGGAACGATGGGTGAATATGGTACACCCAATATTGATATCGAAGAAGGTTATATCACCATCGAACATAACGGGCGTAAAGATACTCTACCCTATCCCAAACAACCTGGTAGTTTTTACCATCTTTCCAAAGTCCATGACAGTCACAACATTCATTTTGCCTGTAAAATTTGGGGACTACGCGCTACTGACTTAAATCAAGGGGTAGTTTATGGCGTTTTAACCGAAGAAACAGGCATGGACGAGATGTTAATCAATCGTCTCGATTATGATGGCGTTTTCGGTACAGCTTTAAATAGATTCTGTATTCAAGCTGCAATTGGTCATCCTCTCACAGTTTATGGTAAAGGCGGTCAAACTAGAGGTTTCTTAGATATTCGAGATACAGTCAGATGTATGGAAATTGCGATCGCAAATCCTGCTGAGGCTGGACAATTCCGTGTCTTTAACCAGTTTACTGAACTGTTCAGTATTGGTGATTTGGCAATGATGGTCAAAAAAGCTGGTGTAGCAATGGGATTAGATGTAGAAATTAATCACCTCGCCAACCCCAGAGTTGAATTGGAAGAACATTATTTCAACGCCAAAAATACCAAATTACTCGATCTAGGACTACAACCTCACTATTTATCTGATTCTCTCTTAGATTCTTTGCTCAATTTTGCGACTAAATATAAAGACCGCGTAGACATGAATCAAATTTTACCAACCGTTTCTTGGCGTAGAGGTTAAGCAATTAATTTTAAAATCATAAATTGCTTTTTCAATCTAGCAATTGAGATTTCTCCACTAGTCTAAATCCCTTAAGAAACTCTGAAATTAGGTTATTACCATGAATGCGTAATTTCGTTTTTCTTGGTGTCTCCCCTAACCGGGGAGAACTGGAGGGATGTCAAATTATCTATCTATTTACTTGCACATTACTATTAAAGTCGAATTGAGCTTGATCAGCTAGATTTCTTCAAACTAGTCGTCAGATTCTGACACAATAATGATTTAGAAAATATATCTAAATTTGTTCGAGAACTATATTAACGAGATTCAAACTGATAACTGAAATAATTTTGTTGATTTCTTGCCAGTCAACTATTTTTTGATTGGTTGTGAGAGCGGTCAAAATCTACAATTTTTGTTTTTTAAAAATTTATGCGTATTGCCCTTTTTACAGAAACCTTTCTCCCTAAAGTTGACGGAATTGTTACTCGTCTGCGTCATACCATCGAACATCTACAACGCAATGGCGACCAAGTTCTAGTTGTAGCACCTGAAGGCGGTTTGACAGAATATAAAGGGGCAAAAGTTTACGGTGTACCTGGTGTACCTCTTCCTTTGTATCCCGAACTAAAACTCGCATTACCTCCCATTGGGACAAGAAATATACTTGAAAAATTTCAACCAGATTTAATCCATGTAGTTAATCCAGCCTTTTTGGGAATCAGTGGGATCTATTACGCTAAAAACCTCAATATTCCTTTAATGGCTTCTTATCACACTCATTTACCTCAATATTTACAGCATTATGGCTTAGGTGCTTTAGAAGGATTGTTGTGGGAATTGTTAAAAACTATCCATAACCAAGCACAATTAAATCTTTGTACTTCTACCGCAATGGTAGAAGCATTAGAAAGTCGTGGTATTGAAAAAGTAGACTTGTGGCAAAGAGGAGTAGATACTGAAATGTTCCAACCTCATCTCAAATCTACCCAAATGCGATCGCGTCTGTCTCAAGGGAACCCTGAAAGTCCCCTATTACTTTACGTCGGAAGGGTATCCGCCGAAAAACAAATTGATGAAATTAAACCAGTTTTGGAAGCTATTCCTGAAGCTCGTTTAGCGATCGTTGGTAATGGCCCCCAAAGAGAAGCTTTAGAAGCCCATTTTGCAGGGACAAACACTCATTTTGTTGGCTATTTACAAGGATTAGAATTAGCTGCTGCTTATGCCTCGGCAGATGCGTTTATTTTTCCCTCCCGTACAGAAACTTTAGGCTTAGTTTTACTTGAAGCAATGGCTGCTGGTTGTCCTGTGGTAGCTGCTAACTCTGGTGGTATTCCTGATATTGTTACCGATGGAGTTAATGGTTATTTATTTGAACCAGACGATCCTCAAGGGGCAATTACAGCTACTAAGCGTTTACTCTCAGCTAAAGCAGAAAGAGAACAACTCAGAGAAAATGCCCGTTTAGAAGCGGAACGTTGGGGTTGGGCTGTTGCTACACGTCAGTTACAAACTTATTACAGAGGTATAGTTAAAGCGCAATCTTTGCCTTTTGTAGCCTAAATTTGGCTGAGTATTTCTTTCAAGGCAAAAATTTAAAACGGAGTTAGGAAGTTTTGCTTTGTTGGATTTGCTCAATTATTTGTTTTCTTTGCTCGATTGTTTCTTGTATTTGTTTAATTATTTCCTGTTTTCGTTTCAATTTGGAGTAAGTTATTAGTATGTTCAATTGTTTCGGTTATTTTTGTTTTAATTGGTAATAAGTTTTGGGCATCATTTGTTAAATAATTAGGTTCTTTGGCATAGATTAGACACAATAGCTCATCTATCGTCATTTCTCCTCATACCTTATTAAGGTTATTCTACAGATTTTAAACGGAAAATCTCGTTAGTACATTAATATTAAAATTGTTCAAAAACAAGTTTTTTTCCAAAAATCAACTATTTTTGCTCGAATAAGTAACTTTTTTTTCTTTGCCCAGCTAGTATTATTTAAATAAAATCATCAAAAATCAAAAAATCTGGTTTATTTTCTTGAGTTTTTAATTTTTGTCTCAAAGCGTCGCTCTAAATTATTTAGCATTGAATTTAAGTAATTCAATTGATTTTAGAGGTGATTTATACTTGAGCTTCAAAAGTTATCTTTAAAAAAAGAAATTATAGCTAATGATTTTGATAAAAAACTTTAAAAAGTTTCTTGTTAGTCTTAAAAATCTATTTTTAAGACAAGATTCTTATCAAATTTTTTGTTGCTATGTTAATCAAACTAAAAAAATACAATTAATTAAAATAAGCAATAATTGTAATGAAAATTGGCAACAAATTGTTTTGCCTGGAGAATGTTTTTCATTTAAAGCTTTATTAAAATCAGAATTAGAAATTTACGACGATCAAAATAGCACTTCAATTATTGATGTTATTCCTTGTCCAAAACTAGAAATTGTTTTCTAACAAAATAAAAAATAACAGAATACAGAGCTGAACATCATATCTAGTTTAGTCAATCACTTATAAATAAAAACTAATACTTTCAGACCAAAACATAAATAATTATTCCTCACACAATTAAAATTAGATGAATTTATTGATTTTACCAACCAATTCAAAACTAAGTACTTTTAAAGCTCACGAAACAATACCTTTAAAATCAGAGTCTCTGTTATTGATCCGAAAAGGAATTGTTAAAACGACAGCTTGGAACCCAGAAGGTAAAATAATAACTTTAGGTTATTGGGGAACTGGAGATGTCATTGGGCAAACTTTATCTCAAGCAAGTTCTGATCAAATGAAATGTCTAACTTTTGTCGAAGCAATTTATACACCTTTAAAAAATTGGAATGTTTTATTACAGCCAATTTGTAACTACATTCAACAAACTGAGGAACTGCTTTGTATTTTAAGAATAGAAAAAATGAGCGATCGCTTGTATTATGCTTTGTGTTGGTTGGCTAATAAATTTGGTTGTCAAATTGAAGAAGAGACGTTAATTGAATTACCTCTTACTCATCAGGAATTAGCAGATTTAATTGGTTCGTCTAGAGTAACCGTGACACGGTTAATTAATCAATTGGAACAGGAGAAGATGATCGCTCGTCCTCGATATTGTCGCTTTTCTATAATTAGTCAAGCTAATTGATTTTGATGGCATTGCCTCATGGTGGGTATAAAAAATAGTAAATGATCGTATCAATCTACTTTTTTTAAGTTCACTTGAAACTAAAAGCTAAAAGCTAGAACAAAATTACTTTCGGCTTCATACTTGCTCATCAGCAACGCCGATTTTGACTGAGATGTTAGGCTTTTTTAGTTTTATATTTCTAAAATCTCAATTCGTATTCAAGTACCCCCCTAGTATCATCTTCAAAATTACTCGAACCTCGAAGGATGAATTTATCGTTAAGACGATAGCGAAAACCAAATTGAGCGGGCAAATCTACATTGAGAATCTTGAGTACAGAAAAAGAAATATTGTTAGTCAGATCGAGCGCAGCTTCTCCAGCTAAACCAATAATGCGATCGCCATCTCGTTTTTCGTCAATAATTTGAGTGGGAAAGAGACGAAATTCGCTCAATCCAAAAGCATCACTAAGAACTGTATTAAAACTGCCAAATAAGGCCGAACCAGCTAAGTTTGCTAGTCCTAAAGTACTGTCTCCCCGACCCAAGGTATCGACAAAACTTCCTCCTAAGAGTGCCAGGATTTCTGTCTCACTGCGGGGAGGACTGCTAGTTAGTTCGATGCTATCAGTCAATTGGCTGGCTAATCCTTTGACTCTGGCAGAAATACGCACGGTTTCTAAAGTTCCATAGCTAGAAGCAGGAATATCATTAATTTCAGCCGAAAGTGGATCGTTAGGAATCGGACTGCGAGTAGTTTCTACTGCCGAACCAACTAACCGAACATCTAAATAGGGGTCTAATCCATTGTTACGGGAGAAACGAGCCGTATTAGGATAGTCTCCAGCTAAACTTAATTGAGTAGTAAAAAGATTAACTTGACCACGTTTAAGGGCAATAGTTCCTTCTGGCAGAGGAAAATTAAACGTCCCATTGATCGTAATTTTTCCTGTAGCGGTAAAGTTAGAAATCGGTGGTTGAATGATTTGAATATTTTTGCCTAATTGGATTTGCAAGTTTTTATATTCGGTTAAAGCAGTAATACTGTTATCTTCAACCGTAGCTGCACTATTCGCCGTGGTACTAGTATCAGCAATTAGAATTGAGCCATTCGTCAAGGTTAAATTTCCTGTCAAATCTGGTTCTACTGCCGTTCCTAAAATTTTGAGTTGTCCTGCTACTGCCCCTTCATAAAAGCCTTTTAAATCGACTACTAAATTATTAAGATTAATATTTAAAGGATTCTTTTGATTGAGGTTTTTAGTCAGCGGTAGACTACCCATTGCGGAGATATTCCCACCACCAAAATTACCTTGAAAACTTTCTACTTGAATGCGATCAAAGTCAAAATTGATTTTTCCATTAACTTCGGTCAAATAAGCATCGGGTAAGGATCTCACCGCGATTTTACCCTGATTTACAGAGGCTTTTCCTTTGGCGACTAATTTACTAGGGCGATTCTGCGCTTGGTCAAAATTACCAGAAATATCGAGACTGACATTTCCTTCACCATCGATCCAATTGACTTCTCCACGAGAAAGAATATTGAGTAATGCTAATCCTTCGTCGGTGACATTCAATTGTAAACTTAAGCGATCGCTATCGGGAAGAGTTTTTGAAAAAGGTAATTGATAGGGAATACTAGCTGTAATTGTTAATGGATCTGCATTTGGCGCAACTACACTACTGGCAAAGAAGTTCAAACGGGAATCATTGTAACTAAAACTACCTTGGGTTGATTGGATCGATGTTTGATTGATAGTTGCGTCGTTAACATTAATTTCGCCTCTAGCTTGAGGGTTAGCTTGACTACCTGCCAGGGTTGCACTTGCGTTAATATTCCCGCCAAAAACTAAATCTGGGGGTAAATTAACAAATTTTTCAATTAAACTAACAGGAACATCTAGTAATCTTAATTGACCTGATTGAGTTTCACCACCAAAGCTTCCCGAAAAGGCAATTAAACTGTTATCTGATTGAATACTAACGGGTATAAGAGTCAGAATACCATCTTGCAAATTTCCATTAGCAATAATTTTCTCAGCGGTAAATTGTCCCCAGTGCCATTGTCCTCCTTGGAAATCAAAATCCGCTGTAATTCCTTTGTTTAAAGAACCATTAAAGCTTAGTTTGCCATCAAATTTACCAGTTAAAGTTTTTAATTCTGGCACAAAAAATTTGTCTTGTTCGCTTTGTTGCGCTAATTTTAACTTAGCTTGAATTTCTGCCAACTGTTGCAATTGTTGAAAAATTGTTGCCTTGGGTGTGCCTACAGAAAAAAGAGTTTCAGGCGGTTGGGGGGCTGAAGATAGAGGAGGCTGGTATAAGTCTTTAGTCAAACCATATTTGCGATCGCTCCAGCCTTGGGTTAGATCAGTTAGTTCAAAAATTTCTAAGGCAATCAGTACGTCTTGGATTTGTCCTTGTTCGACTGTAATGTCTCCTTTAAAGGCAAGATCATCTGGTTGCTGAATAATATTTCCTGCGATTTGATAAATGCTTTCTCTTTGTTGAAAGCGAACCTTGTCTAAAGCAAAATTACCATCAGCATAATCAAAATTTCCTGTCAAGCGATCGCCTTTAATCCGACCTAAGATAGGATTGCTGATAATAATATTTTCTCCTGAAGTTGCTAAGGTATTCAGGTTAGTTATAAAGTTTCCTGATAACGTTCCCGTTAAAGGTTGTAAGGCGACTTGTTCGGGTATATTAAAATCGGGATTTTTGACAGCGACAGTTTTTAACAACTCGACGGGAACATCTCTAGCTTCGATTTGAACAATTTCTCCTTCGCCTGTACCTACTACATCAATCTGTTGGTGTTGTATTAGGAAAGATTCGGGTAGAAAATTTTCTTCCAAAACTAATTCAATTTTGTCTTGATTGTTGCCAACCGATGCTTGTTGTCCATTATCAATTGCGAGTCTTGCCCCTTCAGTAGGAATGACTGAGACTGTGCCTTGTAAAGTAGGATTGAAGATCAGATTTTCGACTACAAAGTCACGTACCAGTAAATCCCCGTTAATTTTCATCGCCGAGGGAATACCACCAATTGTGCCAGTGAAATCCACCCTACCCGAATAATCTAGATTAGTTGCCCAACTAGGAAGAGTCAGACGAATTTTGTTGACATCAATCCATTGCGCTTCAGTAACATCAAAGTTGAAGTCGGTTACAGCAGCCAATTTATCGGGAATATCACTAAAGAAAGAATTGTCTAAGACAAGATAACCAGTTGCATCTAAACCATCGCCTTTTGCTTGTAAGACATCTAAACGTCTGCCATTCCAAGTAATTGCTGCACTAAAAGGTTGTTCAAGAAGATCGATTCCCTGACTAAAGGAAACATTTCCTTTAGCTACTACCGCCGTAGGACTAATATTATTAATATTGCCCGTAACATTTAATTCTCCGCCTAATTGTCCATTCAATTCCAACTCATCAGAATTAGGATCGGCAAATAAACTTAGATCGACTCCTTGCGGAATTACTAGGGTTTGAAATTTGCCATTTGCGATCGCCAAATTATTAAGCTCGAACACTCCTTCAGGAAGAGTTAAACTGGCATCACCTTTAGCTTTAATACCTTCGGGAGTAATATTATCTACCGTACCTGCAACTTGAAAATTGCCATTAACTAAACCCGCAAATTGATCGGGAGTTTCAGAATTTAATTCTTTTAATTGAAGATTCCTAGCTTGGGCAAGGGCATTCCAATTATTACCCCTAATAGCTAGACTATTTACCTTAACATTGCCTTGAGCTAGAGTTAAATCACCAAAACCATCAATAATTGTTTCCGTATTCGGTTTGCTTTCAACCTTTCCTGTCAGCAGAAAGTCACCGCTCAAATTATCATTAAATTCTGGAGGAACTTCAGGAAATAATCTTTTGAGACGAAGATTGCTTGTATTTAAAGCTGCTTGCCAATTACCATTATTTAAATTAATGTCGGGAATAACAACCTTACCCCCAACGGTAGTTAAATTTGCCTTACCTGTAGCTTGAATTTTGTCTATATCAACCGCATTGTTTTTTCCTGAAACTTCAAACACGCCATCAACTAAACCCTTAGCAATAGTAGGCGTACTATCCTTACCAATCGGCAGACTACCAAACTCTACTCCATTGGCTTGTAGTTGCGATCGCCATTGCCCTTTGCCATAGTTGAGGTTATTAACTTTGACTGTACCATTGCCTAAAGCCAAATTTCCCTCACCATTGACTACTCTTAAAGTAGCCAAATTATTAGCTTGAGCCAAAAATCTGGCAGTTCCAGCCATATTACCAATTTTGACAGGTAAATCATTATTGTAACTACGAGCTAGTTTTGTCCCTGGAATATTCTTCGCTACAACATCTAAAACCAGATTTTGTTTTCCTGCTAGTTCGATTGTGCCATTTCCTTGAACTACCCCACCAATTTTAGGATTACCTTGTAAAGAACGGACGTATAGATTATTGCCAATCAAATCTAAGTTGGCTGTAATTTTATCAAAATCTACGCGATCAATCTGACTAGCAGTAGTAGTAGCAATGGCAAAACTAGTCACGGGATTCAACAATGAACCCTTAATAGCAATATTTCCTGCGATTTTGCCTTTAATTAAAATTGGTGGTGGTTCTAACTCTAAAGCTTCAATAACTTTTTCTGCTTCAATTGGATCTGTTTTGGCAGTCAGTTGATATTTTCCTGGTTCATTAAAATCTAAACTCCCATCGACAACTCCTACAACTTCACCAAAGTGGGTTTTAACCCGATCAAAAGTAACTTCTGAACCTTGAAAATGTAATTCTCCATTACTATCAACAAAAGGTTTAACTAATTCAGGAATTTGTACAGTCGCCTGATTTAATTTTGCCGTACCAGTCAGATAGGGTAGAGGATCGTTGCTAAGTTTAACGCCAATTTTGCCATCAACTGTACCTGATCCAATTTTTAAAGGTAAAGCAAGTAAATTACCGATTTCTGTCCCTGCTAATTGATTGCCAATAACAGTTAAATCAATAATATCTGTTGCCGTATTTCCCTCACCATTGACATCAAAATTTCCTCCTTGATTTAATTTTCCCTGAACATCAAACTTAATTAAATCTTGGTCAGTTAAAATCCGAATTATACCGCGATTAATTTGACCTTGAACTTGAGGCTGTAATTGTTTAGTTTCTTTATTACGGGATACTAAAGTCAGATCAGCTTGTTGAAGAATAACCCTTTGAACATCTACTTTAAAACCTTTTTCTGAAGATGAACCAGTACCAAAATTACTTGGTGTCCAAGTACCTTTTTCATCCTGTTCGATATAAACATCAGGTTTAACTAAAGTAAGGTCTAAAGCTAATCTTTGTTTGAGTAAAGATGTTAAGGATTTCCAATCAACTTTAACTGCTTGAACAGAAACTGTATCAGGATTATTTTTTGTTGCAGGAATAATACTTTCGCCAAAACGTGCAGAAGATAAAGATAAACTTTCTAATTGACCAATCTCAATCGGGCGATGAAGATAATCACCTACTTCTTGTTCGACTAGAGGGATCAGTTTGCGAGAAATTAACCACCATCCATAGGTTAAACTGACCCCAGTACTTGCTAATAAAAAGATACCTACTCCCACCACTAGTTTTAGCCATTTACGAGATTGAACAGGAGAAGGATGAGCGAGTTTTGATTGTTCAGACTCTTTTTCCCAATTATCAGGGGATGGTTTTTTCATCTTTATGTTTTAATTAACAAGTAGATAGTATCTTATTACCATGTAGTTAAAAATATTTAGCGGTTCTTGATTAGATAAACTCCAGCCAATCTTTGAATTTTTTGTAATAAAATTTATGTTTATACATAGAATAAAAAAAAATAAGCCTAATTATTAAAGCAATTAATTAATAATTTTAACTAAATTCGTAAACAAAATTGTTAAAAATATTTTTTAAATATTAACAGCTTATTAAAACACATAAAAATGAAAATTTCGGTAAAAGTAAAACCAAATTCTCAGCAACAAAAAATTGAAGAATTAGCTGATGGAAGTTTAATAATTCGTTTAAAATCACCGCCGATAGATGGCAAAGCCAATCAAAAACTAATTGAAATATTAGCCAAAAAATTTCAAGTTGCCAAATCTCAAATTACGATTAAATCTAGTTTGTCCAGTAAAAATAAGTTAGTTGAAATTCAAAGGCAATAAATTGACAAAAGCTATTTTAATTTTAGCGTTAAGAAAAAATCCTAGTTAATTTTTTTTGTTAACTTAATGACACTAGATTTTTGGTTGAAGACAAGTGGGACTTGGATCAATATTCTGACAGTATTAATCGGTACGACCATCGGCTTAATTTTGCGCGAAAAGTTCGCTCATTCTTCGCGATCGGCTTCGCTGGCGCATACGCAGTCTCACCAAGGGCGAGGCGCAGAGCGATCGCAACCTCAGAAAATTCAACTAATTATTACTCAAGGGGTTGGTTTACTGACTCTTTGGATTGGTTTCAGCATGACAAATCACCTCACGAAAGTCCAAGCAGATAAAATCGATGGGACAATTTTAGGTTTGCTTGCCATTATTTTAGGAGGTGTTTTAGGAGAATGGTTAGAAATTGAAGAGAAATTAGCCAACATCGGTAATTGGTTGAAACGAAGATTTCGAGGTAAAGGACGATTTACAGAAGGATTTGTTGCTAGTAGTTTACTTTTTTGTGTCGGCCCAATGACTCTGGTTGGTTGTCTCAATAATGGTTTAACTGGAGACAATACTTTACTCTCTCTCAAAGCTACGATGGATGGAATTGTGGCGATCGCTTTAGCTAATATCTATGGGATTGGAGTTGGTTTTTCTTTATTAGTAATTTTGTTTTATCAGGGAGGACTATCTCTGCTAGCAGGATTATTAGCCAATAGTATCAGCGATCCAGCTAATGACCCTCGGATTTTTTTGGTTACAGGAGTAGGAGGGTTAATGATTATTGGGATTGGCATTAATTTGTTAGAAATAACTAAAATTCGGGTGGCTTCTTTTTTACCAGCGATCGCGATCGCGCCGATCATTTATCAGTTAGGAGTTTGGTTATCAAGACTTGTTCTTTAAGTATTTAAGCAAAGAAAATTTTTTGACGATCAATTCCTTGCAAAATTCCTACTTCTCCTATTCGTTGAACTGTTTTTGCCATTTTGTCAGCGAAATGAATTACATAAGGTAAGCGACTAAACGAATAACCGCTAGCTGGATTTAACAAACAAAGGCGATCGACTTGTCTAGCTAAAATTTCTAGGGGTGCATCACCATAATCTCTGACTACTTGTAAAGGACGCGCACTTCCTCCTGTTTTTGCCTCAGAAGTCACAATTCGGAAAGTATCACCATCTTCAGAAAGTACTGTTGTTCCTGGTAACGCATCAATTAACTTCTCTGATTGATATGGAATAACTGCCATTCTTCCTGCACCACTTTTTCTGACACCTAAAAGATCCACAGCAATGTGATCTTGTTGTAAAACAGCGATCGCACTTGCAAATTCGTCACGCTGTACAATGCCATCTCGTAGCAGCAAGATACGCTTAGGTAGCCGATTTTCTATTCTTTGAAATCTATGAATAAGATGAGCTACAGTACGTAAAACAGCTTGTCCACTTAACTTTTCTCCTGGCTGTGCTTCAGGTAGTTCCCAACCCAAACTCTGTCCGTTAGCTAAAATTGCAAAAGCACTAGTTCCATAATAAAGACTTCTATTTGTTCCTGCATCAAAACCAATTACTAACTCGGCTGCATATTCATTTGGTAAAGGTTCTAATGCGACTGGTTGCCATTTTGCCTTAAGCAACAAACCTAAAATAATGTTAACGGCTCGATAATTGTCTGGTCTAGACATTGGTTGCATAAATTGAAGAGCAATATTAGCTGCCAAAGCTTCTCGTTGAAGTCGAGCTTTTTCCGTATTTTGTAGCCAAGGAGTAACTACTAAAACGGTATGAGTTCCTCGATCTGCCCAATCGTGCCAAAATTGTTTACGAGTCAATAAACTATCTGGTAAATCAGTTTTGTGTTTGACTGGTTCTAATACAATATCTACATTACTTTTTTTAGCTACAGTTTCTAGCTTATTTCTAATCAATTCTGACCAATCCCCATTTCCAGTTAAATCCAAACAACCAAATTGTTTTTCTCCTGTTTGAAAACAACCTTGTTCTAAACTCGCTTCTGGACGATAAACTTTTTTTGATTTAATCATTAGCAAAGGAGATTTATGTCTCACCATAATTCCTTCGGCTTTTTGAGGATTTATTTTTGCATCAATAATCTTTTGGTCGATATTATATATGTTGCTGGCAAGCCATTTCGCTATTTCTCTTCCTCGATCAAAACGGACTTGAGAAGATTGACGAATCTGTTTAAATACTTTAGCTGCTTCTTTTGAGCCTCGCTCTTGTAAACAACTCAAAATTTCCATTGTGATGCTTGGTTGAAGTCGAGTAGAAAGATGAGGTATTTCTTTGCCTTTACTAGTTACATAAACAACTCTTGCGTTCCTAATTTCGGCTTCCGTTGCTGGATTTTTTGATAAATTTCGATGATAATCAGCTAAACTTCCCAAATTAGGAATCATAGTAGTCTCAGGATTTTCGTTACTAACTCTCTCAAATTTCCAAGAGCGTTCATCGTAAGTATTACGAACCCAATTTATTGGTATATCTGGATAAGTTTGCAGCCATTGTTCGAGTGTCCAAGAAGTATAAAAACGATGATGGATATCAATTTCGGTAAGAACTGCTCCTGAATGATGAAGAGCAAGATTTAAACGCACTCCTGTATGAACTTCCCAACCTAAACCTTGTACAATAGTCTTCTGTGCATTCCACCAAATAAATCCTCCTTCTGGCGAATTTTCGATCCTAGACTTTTCAGATGTTTGTCTGAGTTTCCAACCTAACCAACGTCTTTCTAAATTTTCTAAAGCTTCTCTTTCGTTAGATTTATTTAGCTCTAATAATTGTGTACCTTGTGATCGCAATTGCCAATTTTCACCTTGTAAATATCCCTCTGCTATTGTTTGTTTTGTGATAATTGTCGAACCAAATCTTACTCCTGGTGTGCCAATGTTCCAGGTAATTCGATTAATTGCTGAATATTCTTTACCTGGTTCTGGAGAAGGATTAAATGTATAGGTGTAGGTATGTACAGTTCTTTCAACTTCAGTAAGACGTTTAACAGGAAATCGATTGAGAAAAACTTCAAGAGTAGAATTATTCATTAAATCAATTAATTTTTAATAGCTCAAAATTATATCTATACTTTTATTAGTAATCAAGATTATTCAAATAACTTATTTACTTTAGGTTTAAGCTATCAAATATGGGGATTATTTTTATCTTCTGACCATTTGAGAGGATTATTAACAATATATTGGCGAATGTTATCTAAAGAACCATTATTGCGAATAATGTGTTCATAAAATCGAGACTGCCAAGCAAAACTGTCATCGCTATTTTTACGACACCATCGGGTAACTGATGCTTTATATGCGTGAATAATTGCTGATAATGAACCTGGTTTTAATGGTGCAAATTTATTTGATTTATCGGTTGGTGACAATGGTTGCTGTAGAGACGCGAAATTTCGCGTCTCTACTCTACATTGGATGTTTGGTTAGGGCGATCTATAATAATAATTCCATGTAAGTGATTGGGCATAATAACATAGGCATCAATATGAATATGCTCGAAATGATTGGGTATTTCTTGCCAAAATTTTTGAGCTATTTTACCAACAGAAGATAATTGCATTTGATAATTAACAATATTGCCAAAATAACATATTTTTTTATGAGTACAAATTGTTACAAAATAATAGCCATTAGCTGCATAATTTCTGTTTGGTAATCTTATTGATTCAATCCGATATTTGTTTTTATATAACGTCATGATTCATTTGAACAAATTGGTAGAGAGACGCGATCTATCGCGTCTCTCTACCAAGGGATATTATTAAGCTACCCAGATTAATTAGAAATTATTCAATTCCTTCAATCTTGTCTTCGACTTGTTGATATAATTCCCGCAATCTATCTAGATTCTCTTCAGAAGTTTCCCAGTAACCACGACCGTTAACTTCTAAAAGAGTACCGACCATCTTGCGGAAGGAATTAGGATTGAGGTTCATCAGACGCTGACACATTTCAGGATCGTTAATGAAGGTAGTATTAACATCTTCATACACCCAATTATCCACGGCATCAGCAGTGGCACTCCATCCCATCGTATTAACTAATCGTTTGGATAATTCACGGACACCTTCGTAACCGTGACTTAGCATTCCTTCATACCATTTGGGATTGAGTAGTTTGGTACGGGCATCTAAACGGACGGTTTCAGAAAGAGTACGGATCTGGGCATTAGCGGTAGTAGTATCGGCAATGAAAGCAGTGGGTTTTTTCCCGTCATCGCGCAAACTTGCTACTACTTTGGTGGGGTCAGAATCGAAGTAGTGAGATACGTCAGTCAGACTGATTTCTGAAGAATCAAGGTTTTGGAAAGTAACTTCCGCAGTTTTAAGAGATTTTTCAAAAATTTGACGATTTTCTTGCATTATTCCTGGGTTATCAGAATTAAAGGCGAAGGATTTGCGGTTGAGGTACATATCCTGTAATTCTTTTTCTTCTTCCCAAGTGCTATTTTCGACAGCGAGATTGATATTGGAGGAGTAAGAACCAGAAGAATTGGAGAAGATACGAGTTGCTGCTTGACGCAGATTAATTCCCATTTCTTCAGCTTGTTCTAAGGCGTGTTTGCGAACAAAGTTCAGATCTAAAGGTTCGTTAGCTTCGGCTGCCATTTTTACCGCCTGGTCTAACAAGTTCATTTGATTGATAAACAAGTCGCGGAAAACACCAGAACAGTTTACTACTACGTCGATACGGGGACGACCTAATTCTTCTAAAGAAATTAATTCCAGTTTATTGACTCTTCCTAACGCATCGGGTACGGGACGCACACCTACCATCCACATAATTTGGGCGAGAGATTCACCGTAGGTTTTGATGTTATCTGTACCCCAGAGAACACAAGCGATGGTTTCGGGATATTTTCCGCCATTATTTAGCTTTTGTCGTTCTAACAGACGATCTACGACAATTTTAGCCGATTTTACTGCTGCTAGAGTCGGGATAGATTGAGGATCGAGGGCGTGGATATTTTTTCCTGTAGGTAGGACGTTGGGGTTACGGATGGGGTCGCCTCCTGGTCCTGGTAAAACGTATTCTCCTTCTAAAGCTTTCAGCAGTCCGCCTAATTCGTTATCTGCACAAATCTGTTCTAGACAAAATTCGAGGTATTCAAACAGGGGTTTGAGTAGTTCGGGATCGACGTTTTTATAACCATGTTCGTGTAAAACTGTAATCCAAGGTGCTTTTTTACCCAGATTGAAGAAATTGAGTTTAGAAATCATCGAAACTCTTCCTTCCGCATCGATTTGGGCTTTAACTAAAGCAGCTACCGCAGCGCGAGTTGCTTGAGTAATCTCTTGGAACAGTTGAACATCGGCGAGAACACCACGGTCGTTATTAGAATAGATTTCTTCGATATCTCGTTTGATACTTTGGGCAATGATTCGAGGTAAAGAAACAATTTCCTCTTCTTCTCGATCTAAAGAAGCTATATTAACTAAAGTTGCGATCGCTTCTTCTGCTGTAGGCGGTTTACCAATGACGTGTAAGCCACAGGGTAACAGGCGAGATTCGATTTCCATCAGTTTTTTGTAAACCAAACCAACGATAGTATCCCGTTGTTCCTGAGTCATGTCTTTGGCATCGGTTTCGGGGAGGGCAATGTCTTTGTCTAAATTGACAATGCGACATTTATCCATAATCGTGTCGACAATTTGGATACCCCGTCCGCCGTCTTTAAGGGTTTGGTAAGAACCAATTAGTTCACTTAACTCTTGCAAACCTTTATATAGTCCTGCATTTTCTGCGGGAGGTGTTAAATAGGAAATGGTTTCTGCATAACTACGACGTTTAGCAATGGTTGCTTCCGAAGGATTGTTAGCTGCGTAGTAATAGATGTTGGGAGTACTGCCAATCAAACTATCGGGGTAGCATTCTCCAGACATACCCATCTGTTTACCTGGCATAAATTCTAGAGAACCATGAGTACCGAAGTGCAGTACTGCATCGGCTTTCCAAATGCTTTCTAAGTAGGTGTAGTAGGCTGCAAAACCGTGGTGGGGAGAAGCGGAACGGGAGAACAGCAACAGCATCGGATCGCCTTCATAACCAAAGGTAGGTTGTACCCCGATGAAAACATTACCGAATTCCTTACCGTAGATTAGGAGGTTTTTTCCGTCACTATTTAAATGTCCTGGCGGTGGA
Organism: Stanieria sp. NIES-3757; assembly: GCA_002355455.1. Lineage (NCBI taxonomy): Bacteria > Bacillati > Cyanobacteriota > Cyanophyceae > Pleurocapsales > Dermocarpellaceae > Stanieria > Stanieria sp. NIES-3757. The sequence goes on along the minus strand of AP017375.1, from coordinate 4,717,235 downwards.
CCCCAGTTTTCTTCTAACTTAACTGAATAGGGAGTCAATCTTTCATACTGTTGAACCGACATCCGATAGGCAATATTTAATTCGGGAGAAGCATATTGTGCCTGGGCATCATGAATTACTGCTTCCATTAAGGCTTGAGGAGATTCTGGTAAATCTTCGACTTCGTAACCATTTCCCTTCAAGGCTTTCATGACTTCATAAATCGACCCAAACACATCTAGGTAAGCAGCAGTCCCGACATTCCCTTTATCAGGAGGGAAACTAAAAACTGTAATTGCTACTTTCTTCTGTAATTTAGGCTTTTTACGCAGAGTTGCCCATTTCATTGCCCTTTGAGCGATCGCTTCAATCCGATCCTGTAGGGCGATCGCTCTACCTGTAGAACCATCTCTACCAGATACAATAATCGGTTCAATTGCCCCATCTAATTCAGGAATGGCAATTTGTAAGGCGACTTGAACGGGATGTAATCCTAGTTCGCTTTCTTCCCATTCTTCCGTGGTTTGGAAGACTAAGGGTAAGGCTACCATATAGGGACGGTTGAGGCGTTTTAAGGAGTCAATTGCTTTGGGATGATCTTGTCTGGCGGGACCCCCTACCAAGGCGAATCCTGTCAAAGATACCACTACATCTACTAAGGGTTGGGGTTCGGTTCCTTTAAGGGTATCCCAGAAATAAGTATCTACTGGTTTAGAAAAGTCTAACCCACCAGCAAAAACGGGAATTACCCTGGCACCCATTGCTTCTAGTTCTTGCACCATCGCTACATAATGGGCATCATCTTGGGTAACTAGGTGAGTACGTTGTAATACTAAACCAACACAAACTGCTAAGGGATCTTTTAAATCTTCAGAAATATCTTGACGACTATTGAACCAGTTGAGATATTCTTTAACATCCTCAAACATCTTTGGTGCTAAAGGATGCCAAACACCCATATCTGGATATACTATCGGTTCGGCGTAAGGAACACCTCTATTGATGGTTTTATCTTTATAAACATATTTATCAGCCAGCATCAGCAGGAAGTTTTCTAAATTCTCCGAATTCCCTCCCAACCAATACTGGAAACTCAACATAAAGTTTCTAGCATCCTGTGCTTTTTCCACAGGTAAATATTTTAAAACATTAGGCAAAGTACGCAATAACTTCAGCATCGCATCCTGGAAAGAAGCCCCAGAATTTTCTTTCCGCTTCCGCATGAACTGAGCGATCGCACTTTTGGATTGCCCTAACTGCGCCATCGAAAAGCTACCTAATTTATTGAGGCGCATTACTTCAGGCATTGAAGGAAAGACAATAGCAGCATCCAAGCGATCGCGATGGGGTTGCACTGCTGCGACTACTTTTTGTGCCAAATCTTCGATAAAAATAAGCGAAGCAATAAATATATTAGCTTCTGCTACATCTTCCTTAAAATTGGCATAATTTTCTTCATCTCTTAATTCTTCAATTAAGTAACCACTCAGTTCAATGGCTAAATAAGGATTATTACTATTGATTGACCTAGCTGCTTCAGTAAGCGTACTTTGATATTGAGGCTCTAGCACGACATAGACCACCTTAAGTAAGTCACGTCCATTAAGTGCTTCGGGTGTTACGCGACGAATGGTGGACTTGACGTGAGTGAACATATATTTGATTCTCCTTAATTTATGCTGGCGAATTGCAATCAGATTATGTTCGGGTAAGATGATTATTTTTTACCCAGATTAATTATGCTCTGTTAAGTGTTTGTATCAAAAAACATTGTGCAAATGTCAGCATTACGCTGATTTGACACAATTCGATAAAAATAATGACATATTTTGTAACAAAGATTGACATATTTTGTAAGTATTTACTCAGATATATTTTTACAAAAATTAATAATTATAATATTGACTTTATTGAAAATTTATGTAATTAAATCCCAATTAAATGAGAACAAAGAAACTTATTGCCAAAATAAATTCAATTCCGTTGCCTCCTGCCTTAAATTACTAAATTAGCGATTCTCAAACTTGATTTGGGAAAACTAAGGGGAGTAAATGCTTACTATCTAGGCTATTATGGTAGCTACTCCTCACAGTTTGCAAGAGTTTGTTAATTTTCGTCTGCAATATATTACAGGGGAAGAACGAAAACAGGCACAGATTTTTTTAGAACGTTTTTTTCAAGCTTTTGGACATCAGGGTTCATTTGAAGCAGGGGCAGAATACGAAGTAGCAATCCAAAAAGCAAGCAGAAAAGGAAAGACTGGTTTTGCTGATTTGGTTTGGAAACCCCGTGTTTTAATTGAAATGAAAAAGCAGGGGGAAAATTTAGGTAAACACTACCGACAAGCTTTTGATTATTGGACTAGATTAGTTCCTCAACGTCCAAAATATGTGATTCTCTGCAATTTTGATGAATTTTGGATTTTTAATTTCGATCTTCAGTTAGACGATCCTGTCGATATTGTACCGCTAAACCATTTACCAGAAAGGGCGGGTGCATTTGGGTTTATGGAGTTGGAAGAGAAAACTCCTGTCTTTCGTAACAATCAGGTAGAAGTTACGGAAAAAGCAGCCCGAAAAATGGGTGAGTTATGTGAAATCCTGAAACATAGGGGTAAAAAAGAAGGTTTTGATACTCTAGCTGCCCAAAGATTGATCTTGCAATGTGTTTTAGCAATGTTTGCTGAAGACAGGGGATTGTTACCGCGAGATTTATTTGTCAGTTGTATTCAAGACTGTCTCAACGGTAAAAGTTCCTATGACGTTTTGGGTGGGTTGTTTCGGGAAATGAATCAACCAGGCATTACACCTGCGGGAAGATATAAAGGGGTAGATTATTTTAACGGTGGTTTATTTGCTTCTATTCATCCGATTGAATTAACTAAAGAAGAATTAAATTATTTAGAAGCAGCAGCAAAAGAAGATTGGCACAAAATTCGTCCTGCGATTTTTGGTAATATTTTTGAAGGGACGGCAAATCAAAAAGAACGTCATGCTTTTGGGATGCACTACACTTCAGAAGCAGACATTATGAAAATTGTACGTCCGACAATTACCCGTTATTGGGAAGAGAAAATTGAATCTGCGAATACTATTAAAGAATTAAATACACTGCAACTGGAATTACAAGATTATAAGGTACTCGATCCTGCTTGTGGTTCGGGTAATTTTCTTTATCTTGCCTATCAGGAATTAAAACAAATCGAATCTTCTTTGCTAACTAAAATATCTTCCCTGAGAAAATCAGATACTCTCAAACAACAGGTACAAATTGGGTTAGTAACTCCCCAACAATTTTATGGCATGGATATCAATCCTTTTGCTGTCGAGTTGGCAAAGGTAACTTTAACCATCGCCAAGAAAGTCGCCATTGATAAATTGAATTTGACGGAAAGAGATTTACCTCTGGATAGTTTGGATAGCAATATTGTTTGTGCTGATGCTTTGTTTACTCCCTGGGTAAAAGCTAATGCAATTATCGGCAATCCTCCATTTTTAGGAGGAAAAATACTAAGACAAGAATTAGGAAATGAGTATACCGAAAAAGTATATAAAGAATTCAAAGAGGTAAAAGGACAACCTGATTTTTGTACGCTGTGGTTTAGAAAAGCTCATGATAACTTAGATGAAAATGGAAGAGTGGGTTTTGTTGGTACTAATTCAATTACTCAAAACGTAAGTCGTACAGCAAGTTTAGATTATATTGTTAACAATGGTGGTTATATTCATGAAGCTATCTCCTCTCAAGTTTGGTCAGGTGAAGCTAATGTTCATGTCAGTATTGTTAATTGGTCAAAACAAAAACCCGAAAAACTATTTTTAGATGATTTATCTGTTAAGAGAATATCTACATCTTTAAAAAATGAAACTTCAGTACACTCAGCTAAACAACTAAAAGCTAATAAAAATTTTTCCTTTGAATCTTGTGCTTTAGCAGGAAAAGGATTTATTATCTCAGAAGCAGAAGCAAAAGAATGGATAAATAAAGATTCTAAAAATCAAGATGTTTTAAAACCAATGTTAGATGGAAAAAGCTTAATTGATTTACATCTAAAAAAAGATTGGGTAATTGATTTTAACGATATGTCTCTTGAAGAGGCTTGTGATTATAAACTACCCTTTCAAAGGGTACAAGAAAAAGTTAAACCTGAAAGAGATTTAAATCGCCGAAAAGCCAGAAAAATGAATTGGTGGAAATATGGTGAAAAAAGACCAGCAATGAGAAAAGCATTAACTGGTTTATCTTGTTATTTTGCTATTCCTAAAGTTGCTAAATACATTATTTTTAGTCCTGTAGATGTTTCAATTTTACCTTGTGAGGCTAACATGGTAATAGCTTCAGATGATTATTATATTCTGGGAATTTTAAATTCAAATGTTCATCAACTTTGGGTAAAAGCACAAAGTTCTACTTTAAAAGGAGATACACGTTATACAAATACAACTTGTTTTGAAACATTTCCTTTTCCACAATATTCTTATCTAGACGGATCGGATAGGAACGATTTTGGTAAGGGCGAACGGCGGTTCGCCCCTACAGGAACAATCATCGAACAAATTCGCAATAAAACCATCGAATTACATCAATATCGCACCGAACAAATGGAAAATAAACAATGGGGAATTACCCAACTTTATAATAAATTTTTCCATGAACCAGCTAGTAAACTCTATCAACTTCATCAACAATTAGATGCTTTAGTAATGCAAGCTTATGGTTTTAAAGCAGATGATAATATTTTAGAGAAACTTTTAGAACTAAATCTAGAATTAGCAGTTAAAGAACAACGAGGAGAGAAAGTTATCGGGATAGATGATAATTATTAATGAACAATTAATAAATAATTTAGTTTAAAAATTTTTAATCTACTGAATTTTTATAAAATAAAATACAGATAAAATAATGGAGATTAAAAATGATGCGACTGCGTAGCAGCAGCGAAGCGATCGCGCTAACATTAGAGTATTGGATCGATGATGGTTGGTTTGTTGGTCGTCTTCAAGGAATACCTGGTGTATTTAGTTAGGGTGAAATTTTAGAAGAATTAGAAGAAAACATTTTAGATGCTTATCAATTATAAAGTATATTTTGTATTGTATTAATCTAATTGAAAGCTATTGCCAAGGAGGAAAATTGGCGTAGTATTTCAGGTTTTAGAAATATTTTAGTTCATGGTTATTTAGACGGAATCGATTTAGATATTATTTGGCAAGTATTAAGTACTTATTTACCCGATCTAAAATTAAAGCTAGAAAAAATTTTAAAAAATATTAATCAATGAAGTAATTTTCAATGTAATGATATTCTAAAGCATTGAAGATTATTATCATTTTATAATGTTTTTTCTAAAATCTAAATATAATTTTTGGTTCGCTTTAAGTATTGCTACAGCAATATTATTTAGCTTGTCTGGATTAAAACTAACTTTTCAATCTCCCTATATAATTCAAGATGATGCCAGGCAACATATCTTTTGGATGCAGCAGTTTAGCGATCCAGAATTATTTTCAGGAGATTTAATTGCTGATTATTTTAAATCAGTTGCACCTTGGGGATTTACTAATTTATATAAATTAATTAATGGTTTAGGTATTGATATATTTTTCTTTAATAAAATCTCGCCTTTATTAATTGGTGTTGTTACCAGTATCTATTGTTTTCTGGTTTGTTTAGAAATTTTTCCTGTTCCCTTGGCTGGTTTTCTTGCTAGTTTGTTATTAAATCAAAATCTGTGGATGCTGGATGATTTGTCTTCTGGTACGCCGAGAGCTTTTTTTTATCCTTTGTTTCTTGCTTTTATCTATTACCTTTTAAAAAAATCTTTATTACTTTGTTTACTGACAATAGTTTTGCAAGGATTATTTTATCCTCAAACTGTGTTACTTTCCGCAATAGTTTTAATTATTAAGTTTATTACTGAAAACAATAAACGATTGCTTTATTTATTTGGTTTGGTAGCTGCGGGAGTTATTTTATTAATCTACAGTTTAAAAACTTCCGAATTTGGTAATGTTATTAATATTAGTGAAGCTAAACTGTTACCAGAATTTTATGCTGAAGGAAGAAATACTTTTTTCTTAGATAATCCTGTCGCTTTTTGGTTATCCGCACAAAGAAGCGGATTTTTTCCCAGGGAATGGCAATATGTTTTGTTATGTTCTTTTGGTTTAATTTTACCTTGGTTGAGATTGTTTCCAAATCGCTTTCCTTTAGTAACTAAAATAAATAGCAATTTCAGGATTATCTGGCAAGTTTTTCTGGCTGCTTTGGTAATGTTTGGTTTAGCTCATTTGTTTTTATTTAAATTACATTTACCTAGTCGTTACAGCCAGCATACTCTAAGAATTTTAATTGCTTTGATTGATGGGATTACTGTTGCAATTTTATTAAATAGTTTTCGTTCTTGGTTTGAGCAAAAATTTACTCAATCTCAACCATTAATTAAAAATTTAATTTCTGTGCTATTAATTAGTTTATTTTTATATCCTACTTATGCAGTGCAAGCTTATCCTTATCGTTTGGGTTATGTTGAAGGAAAGGAAGTAAAACTATATCAATTTCTACAACAGCAACCTAAAGATTCTTTAATTACTACTCTAAGTTCAGAAGCAGATTTTGTTCCTACTTTTGCCAAGCGTAAAGTTTTAGTTAGTCAAGAATATGCCATTCCTTATCATCTTGATTATTATCAACAAATTCGTCAACGAGTTAAAGATTTAATTAAAGCTCAATATAGTCAAGATTTAACAGAAATCCAAAACTTTATTAATCAATATCAGATTAATTTTTGGTTAATAGACCGAAATGCGTTTCAAGTAGAATATTTAAACAATAATCTTTGGTTAAAACAATTTCAGCCTGAATTTAACAATGCTATTTCCATTGTCAAACAAGAACAAGGATTAGTTTTAGCTAAGTTAGGAAATGAATGTAATATTTTTCCTAACTCAGAGTTTAAAATTTTACCTGCTAGTTGTATTAAAGATTTTATTCGTTCTAATCAAACACATTAAATCAGGTTTTAATCCTAACTAAGTCGTTGTTTGATAATTGCTCTTAATTCTTTTTGTTGTTCAATTGTTCCAGCTAATAAAATCCCTATTCTTCCCATTAAAATCGTACCCCAATTAACTATAATTACTCCTGTTTGTTTACCAAGATCGAACTCTAAATCTTTAAGATCGATTTCTGCTAAAGAACGATATTTAGTTTCAAAATTCTCACAAGTCCAACTAGGTATTTGAAGTTTTTGAGCAACACCAGTAGGATAAGATGCACCATTAAAACGAGGATTACATTCGATCGCATAATAACTTGGTTCGGTTTCTGTTTCTACTACCGCGACATCAAAAGCAAATATTTCTTTCATTCCCTGTTGATACATCCATTCTGCCATTGGTTCGACAACTTCCCAAGGCTGATGTTTGGTAGGATAACGATTACCCTGATGTGCATATCCATCCAAAACTTGTTCGGTGGCAGCAAAACGTTCTAAACCGCGATCGCTTATGCGATATTGTAAATTAAGAAAATTGAAAGAATTGACTTCTTGTTGAATTTGTAATGGTACTTTATCATCAAACTCTTTTAAAGCTTCCCTCAGTTGTTGTGAATCTTCACATCGAAAAATGCCTACACCATCAACTGAAACTGCTGGTTTAAGATAACAAGGATGAATAAAATCATCCCAGTTAGTAATCTTAGTTTTATCTTCAAAACATCGAGTTTGAGGAACTTTAACATCTAACTTTTCTGCTAACTCAATGAAATTATTTTTTGAGTTAACATACTCAACTACTTCAAACCAATTTGGATCGATTTGATGAAACCATTTGTGATCAACACTGCGATTGTGAACTACATCACCAAAAATAAAAACAGAAATATCGTAATCTGGATATTCACTCATCAAAGTATGCGATACATCCCAAATTACATTTTTGCTATGACTTAAACCAATGCGATCGTAATGAGCCGTAATAAATTGCCATTGAGATTTAAGATCGGGATGTAGTTGAATCAAATCGTCTGGATCAGTTGTACCCAATACTCTACCAGAGAATAGATAGTTTCCTCTCACCGCTTCATGGGTGCAAATCATAATGTCATGATTATAGATTTTTTTATTCATAAGCTAGCCCTACCGATCTTGAGCTTCTTAATTCAGACTGTCTTAGAACGGGAACGAAAACTGTATCAACTGATGCGGTTAAAAGTAGTTTTATCTGTTGACAATTTTTTTGAACAGTATTACTCTCGGCTTCATACTTGCTCATCACCAACGCTGATTAATTTTATTTAAATCAAACAAAGATTGAGTGTTATCAGGATCAACGATCGTTTGCTTTTTGTCTAAATTAATTCAAAGGACTTAATATTAAATAATCCGATCCACGACAACTCTTATCTTTAAAAATTATAATAAACGCGCAAATAGCTGACTTAAGCATTAAATTTTCTTAGTCTTTTTTACGAAATTCTGATATTTGCAAAAAACAATTTTAATACTATAATCAACAAATGTTTAGGTCGATCAATACAAAAATTCTATTATGTCTAATTAATTTTTTAATTTTAGAAAAAATAATTATTTTAAAGAATAACTAGTTTCAAAATGAAGTTAATTAATAAAAAATCACTAAAAATTGATTGTCTACTATTAATTTTAGCTTTAGAAATAATCATTTTTGGTATTGGCAACTATGGTTTATATGAACCTCATGAAGGTCATTTTGCAATGGTTGCACAAGAAATGCTTTTAAGAAAAGACTGGATTACACCTTATCTTAATGGCGCACCTTATTTAAATAAACCACCACTTTTATATTGGTTAATTGCTATCTCGCTCAAAATTTTTGGTACTACAGAATTTGCTGTTAGATTACCGATCGCTTTAGCTGGATGGATCGGGATTATTGTAACTTGGTTATGGACTAGAGAATTATGGGGAATTCAAGCTAGTCGGATCGCCGTAATCATGTTAACTGTGACTACTGGGTGGTTTATTTTTACCCATCAGTTATTAATTGATGTTTTGTTAGGGACTTTATTGCTAGTAAGTAATTATTTTTTATGGAAATTATTATCTCAACCTAAATCTTATGTTTTTTTCTGGGCTTTCTATTTGTGTCTAAGTTTATGTTTATTAACTAAAGGATTCATTGGCATTGTTTTTCCTTTAGCTGGGTTACTTGGATTAATTATCATTAAACGAAACGATAAAATTCCTCAAAAAATTAAACTTTATCACGGAATATTATTAGTTACAGCTATTAGTTTGCCTTGGTTTATTGCTGTAGAAAAAGCTAATCCTGGTTTTTTGCATTATTTTATTTTTAACGAACATCTTGATCGCATTTTTGATCGTCGTTTTCCGCCTGACTATGAAGTCTCAAAAATTAGCGCTTTAGGTTATTTAGGAATTACGGCTGTCTGGTGTTTACCTTGGATTTTATTTCTTCCTTCGGTAATTAAATTTGTCTGGCAACAATATCAAAACAAACATCAGAACGCTATTATTTTAATTGCGATCGCTTTTGCTCTACCAATTCTAGTTTTTCTGCCTCTTTCTTCTCGACTTATTTATTACAGTATTCCTGCTCTTCCACCTTATATTATTTTATGTGCTGGATATTTTAGTTATCAGTTATCAGTTATCAATTATCAGTCATTTAGAATATATGGTATCATTTCGATTTTCATTGGAATTAGTTGTTTAGGTGCAATCTTTTTTTTACCTCAGTTATTAATTTTATTACCAGCTATTAACAATCAAATAGAAATTAATCAACTAATTACTCCTGTTTTAATCACCCTTGCAATAGGATTTTTAGTAGCAGGAGTAGCAATAATCAGAAGTCTATATTTATTATCTTTACTATCTCTATTTTTTACTTTGATAATTACTTATCTGGCAGTAACAAAAGGGTTTACTATTTATCAAGAGCTTCGTTCTTCTAAATCTTTAATTCAAACCGCATCTTCTTGTCTCAATTTAGATACTTTATGGGTTTTTGAAGGTTCAAGAGAAATTGGTACTGCTGGTGCCATGAGTTTCTATCTCAATCAAAATAAGTCTGCGCCTAAAACTTTTAATCAACTTGGTTGGGTAACAGGAAAGCAAGGTAATTCCTATCGGATCGTAATGGTATTAGCTGATGGAGGAAATAATCGCCTTCCACCGCAGTTTCCTGGCAAATCACCATCCTATTTAATTACTAAAGCACAATTACAATCCTATTGGGATAGCGATCGCTCGTTGGTATTTGTGACCGATTTTTTGCGTCAACAAGGCGATCAAAACGATCCTCCCGATTTGAATTTACCTCAAGATTCGGGAAAACCTTTATTAGAAATAGCTCCTCGCCAACTCTACGGTAATGTAACTGCTAGAGAAAATTGGTGTCAAAAAAATTTGTAATCAAAAAAAAAAGTTTGACTTGTTAACTTGACATGATATTATGTATATGGTGAAAAAGGTGCGCCTAGAAATACCTGTTTTCAAAATTAGAATTGTGTCAATTTTAAATAACTACCCAAAGCATCCCTTCAATTAGAAGTAAACCTTAACCGATTGGATTTAGAGAAGTGTTCATATCGGTAAACCACACTAAAAACAAATAAGCTGTTAGCTCTTAGCTCTTAGCTAAAAGTTTTATTTATAATTTGTGAGAGACTGTGTTCTCTTCAATTAAAAAGCGCAGTAAATTAGGAGCAAATTTTTTTAGTGTCACAAGTAGAAAATCTTTCTTTTATTCACATCCCCGTCTTAAGTAGAGAATTAATTACAGGCTTAAATATTTCTCCAGAAGGACATTATTTAGACGCAACTGTAGGAGGAGGGGGACATAGTGAATTAATTTTATCGGCTGCGGAAAATGTTAAAGTAACAGCCATAGATCGAGATGATAATGCGATCGCAGCTACTCAAGCCAGACTTTCTCAATACTATCCTCAACAATTAGAATTTTGGCAAGGCAACTTTGCTGATTATCAACCAAATAAAATCTTATTTGATGGAATTGCCGCAGATTTAGGAGTAAGTTCTCCTCAGTTAGATGTGGCGGAACGAGGCTTTAGTTTTCGCCAGACAGCACCCTTAGATATGCGCATGGATCAAAATCAAGCTTTAACTGCTGCGGAAATTATCAATCATTGGGATGAAGTAGAATTAGCTAATATCTTTTTCAAATATGGAGAAGAAAGACTATCTCGTCGAATAGCCAGAAAAATTGTCCAACAGCGTCCCTTTAATACTACTACCGAATTAGCCAACGTGATCGCGTCTTCTGTTCCTCCCAAATATCGCTATGGTAGAATTAATCCTGCAACCAGAGTCTTCCAAGCTTTAAGAATAGTTGTCAATCAAGAACTACAATCTTTAGAAACTTTTTTATCAATAGCACCTCATTGGCTCAAACCAACAGGCATAATTGCTATTATTACCTTTCATAGTTTAGAAGACCGCATTGTTAAACATCAATTTCGTAACAATCAGTTATTAGAAGTTATTACCAAAAAACCAATTATTCCCCAAAGCGACGAACAACAGCAAAACCCTCGTTCTCGTTCTGCTAAATTGAGATTAGCCAGGAAAATTCTTTCTAGTTCATAAGTAGCAAGTAAAAAGTGCGAAGGATATAACTAGCAATCAACAAAAAACACTACTAACTGATAACTTCATCTGTGGACAAATAATTAACCTCACCGAAGGCGCGCGTTCCCGAAGGGTGACGAAGTCTAGCGACAAACCATCAACAAATATTACTAACTGTTAAAAAAAACTGTTTTTTTACCACTAATACCTCAGAAATGTGTCAAACAAGATAGTGTTTGTGATAGTCTACCTTTTGTCTAATACATTTATACTGTTTAACTAGCTAAGTAAACAATTTACATGGTTCACATCAAGCGCATTGAACTATCTCACTTCAAATCTTTTGGTGGCACGGCAAAAATTCCGATTTTACCTGGTTTTACAGTTATATCAGGTCCAAATGGTTCGGGAAAGTCTAATATTCTTGATGCGCTATTGTTTTGCTTAGGTTTAGCTAGTTCTAAAGGAATGCGTGCCGATCGCTTGCCAGATTTAGTCAATCATAAACAGAATAATAATGGTAATGGTCGCACATCGGAAGCAATTGTTTCAGTTACTTTTGATATTTCGGATTTAGAAGATTTAGCCGAACAAAAAGCGATCTCGTCAGTGGAATCTTCAGCTAATTCAATTGCATTAGAAGAAATTAATCATCATAGCGATCAAGAAAATAATTCCTTTGAAGCTCAAAAAAATAATGTTGGTGTAATTGATAAATCAACCTCCAATGAATGGACAGTTACCCGTCGTCTCAAAGTTGGCAAAGGCGGTAATTATTCCTCAACTTTTTATATGAATGGGGAAGTTTGTACCGCCACAGAATTACATGAACAGTTGAGTCGCTTGCGAATTTATCCTGAAGGCTACAATGTTGTCTTACAAGGAGATGTTACGCGCATCATTTCCATGAATGGCAAAGAAAGAAGGGAAATTATTGATGAATTAGCAGGAGTAGCAGCATTTGATCGCAAAATTGAACAAAGTAGACGTACCTTAGAAAAAGTTCGCGAAAGAGAAGAACATTGTCATATTATTGAACAAGAACTAATTAGTAGTCGCGATCGCTTGGCTGCGGATCGAATTAAAGCAGAAAGGTATCGGAAATTAAAGGAAAAGATTCAGCAACAAAAGCTATGGGAAGTAGTGTTGGTTTGGCGATCCTTAACACAGCAACAACAGCAACTTTTAGCAGAAATAAATCAAGGGGAAACAGAGTCAAATCAATTAACTGAAGAATTACAACAATTAGAGTTAAAGATTACAGAAACTGCCACCCAATTAGATGAATTAAATGCTCGTGTCAAAGCCTTGGGAGAGGAAGAACAATTATCGATCGCGTCTAGTTTAGCTACTCAAAAAGCTAAACGTCATCAACTACAACAACGACAAACAGAATTACAACATCTAATCAAACAAAAGCAATTAGCCAAAGAAAAAAATGAACAAGAACTGCACAACTATCAGCAGGATTTAGCACAACTTACTTTAGTCAAAAATAAATTAGAAACAGAAACTATTCCTCAGTTATCTTCTAAATCTCAACAAGCTAAACAAATATTAGCTCAAACCAGAGAAGCAGCCGATCAAGTTGCAGCAGCATCAGAAGCTTGGGTACAAGAACAAGCTAATCTTACTCGTCAAATTTCAGCCATTCAAGATAGTCTTAATCCTCAACGTACTGAACAAGCAACTATTATAGAAAGACAATCTCAACTAGAAAATAAAATTACGGAGCAAACTCAACTTCTGCAAACCACTCAAGAGGAACTGGTTAATAAACAAAACAATTTCAATGATTTATCTGATCAAGTCAAAACAGCAGAAGAACAGATCAAACATCTTGCTCAACAATTAGCTATTACTGAACATGAATGTACCATTCAACAAGATACTCAAAAACGTCTGCTGAAAGAACAACGAGATAAACAAAGAGAATTAGATAAACTAGAAGCTACCAAACAAGCACAACAAGAAGCCCAAGGAACCTATGCCACTCAAGTAATTATTAATGCTAATTTACCTGGAATACATGGTTTAGTTGCTCAATTAGGACAAGTAGCAGCGAATTATCAACTTGCTTTAGAAACTGCTGCGGGAGGAAGATTGGGATGTTTAGTAGTAGAAGATGAGCGAATTGCTTCCCAAGCAATTGAATTACTAAAAGCCCAACGGGCAGGTAGGGCAACTTTTTTACCTCTTAATAAAATTCAAGCACCTCGCCATCTTGATACCACTACGCTTCGTTATAATCAAGGTTTTATCGATCTGGCAGTTAATTTAATTAGTTGTGAGTCTCGTTATCAGAAAATTTTTGCTTATGTTTTTAATAACACTGTTGTCTTTGACAATCTTACTAATGCCCGTCATCATCTAGGAAAATACCGAATTGTTACTTTAGAAGGGGAAATCCTAGAAAGTAGTGGTGCAATGACAGGGGGAAGTCAATCTTCTCGTTCTAGCTTGCATTTTGGGGCTGTTTCTACTAAAGAGTCGGAAGAAGTAGAAGCCTTGAAGCAGCGATTGACAGAAATAGCGTCCATCTTATCAGACAATGACAGAATAATAGCAGATTTATCAATTCAAATCAAGAATTTGAGCAAAGAATTAACTGAAGCTAGACAAAATGGGAGAGAGAAACAACTTCGTTTAGAACAACTTCAACAAGAAATTAATCGTTTAGAAAAACAACAAGCACAATTAACTAATAACCTTCAAAATTATCAACAAGAGCAAGAAAATATTCAAATTCGCATTCAACTTTTAGGAACTAATCTTCCCGAACAAGAAATTAAATTACAAGAATATCAACAACGTCTTGATGAATTAGAATCATCTCACAATCAAAGTGAATGGCAACAGATTCAAGCAGTAATTAAAACTCAAGAAAACGAATTTGCCGAGCGAGAAAAAATTCTTCGAGAAGCAGAAAATCAACTCAAAGATGCAGCAAGCCAATATCAACGTCTGAGCGAAAAAAATGAAGAAGCCCAACAACATCTAGTTCAATTAAAACAGGAACAACTAACTATTAAAGATGAACAATCAACCATCAATCATCAACTAATCGAAATCGAACAAAAAATAACTGAATCAGAACAACAACTACAACAACTAAACGAACAATTAGGCACAACCAAACAAGAACGCGATCGCATTGAAACATTGGTCAGAAAATTACAAAATCAACAGCAACAAACTTGCTGGAAACTAGAAAAATTACAAACCATCCAACAAGAAAGAAAAGCGACACTACAACATCTTCAACAACAACTAACTGAACATCAACAAGAACTTCCCGATCCCATTCCTGAAATACCTCAATTAATCAATACCGATGAGGAAGCAGAAGCAGGAGAACAAATTACTTTTGATAACATCTCCGAACAACTAGAACAATTACAAAAACAAATCCGTAAAGGAGAAAAAAAATTAGAAGCAATGGAACCAGTAAATATGCTGGCGTTAGAAGAATATGAAAAAACCGAAGCCAGGTTACAAGAACTCTCAGAAAAATTAAGTACCATTGCAGCCGAAAGAACCGAATTATTACTACGAGTTGAAAAATTTACCACCCTTCGTTTGCGAGCTTTTAAAGAAGCTTTTGATGCAGTTAATCAAAACTTCCAAACTATTTTTGCTGAACTTTCTGAAGGAGACGGACATCTACAGCTAGATGATCAAGAAGATCCTTTTAATGGTGGTTTAAATCTAGTTGCTCATCCGAAAGGAAAACCAGTCCAAAGATTAAGTTCTATGTCTGGGGGAGAAAAATCTCTCACTGCTCTTAGTTTTATCTTTTCTCTGCAAAGATATCGCCCTTCTCCTTTCTATGCTTTTGATGAAGTCGATATGTTTTTAGATGGTGCTAATGTCGCCAGACTATCAAAAATGGTTAAAAAGCAAGCTCAACAAGCTCAGTTTTTAGTAGTTAGTTTACGTCGTCCAATGATTGAAGCTTCAGAAAGAACTATCGGCGTTACTCAAGCAAGAGGCGCACATACTCAAGTATTGGGAATCAAACTATAGTTGATTATTGATTAGAATTATTAGTTAACTTTAAAATCTCAACAAGTTCCTTTAATTAAAACAGCTTCGTTTGCGCACAGCTTTTCCATTATTCGTACAATATCATAATCAAAAGAAAATTAAAAAGTTTTTTTTCCTTCTTCCTCAAAAAAAGCTGGAGAGAAACGCATGAATAAAAATCCTTCTTACAAAACGGGAACACTAAATCAATCATCCAAAATTCATTGAAAGTTTGTTTCATGTTTCGCATTAATAACAAAGCCTTTAAATAAATTTATAATTATAATCTCCAAATATTTCCTTGAATCAAGCAATAAAAAATATTGCGCTCACCATAATAAAATATTAACAATTATCCTTTTAATTGTAACTTATTCCGTAGTGCCGTATCGTAAATAGCTTCTTGCCAATTAATTGCTGTTTTAATTTGTACAGTAGTTAAATTTTCAACCCCAAAAAATTTAGTTTGTTTGAGATTAGCATCTCGCAAAATTGAATCGGTAAAATTTACATCTCCAAAGTAAGCTTGAACAAGATTAGCCCTGACAAAATTAGTGCCTAACAGATTAGCTCCGACAAAATCTACATCTTGTAACTCTGCTTCAATGAAACTAGCGTAACCCAAATTTGCTCCTGTTAAATAAGCACTTTTAAGGTTAGCATTATTAAGTTTAGCTTCAACCAAATTAGCATGACTCAATTTAGCATGACTAAGGTTAGCATAACTAAGATCTGCACCACTTAAATCAGCATAACTAAGGTCAGCATAAGCCAAATTAATGCCTCTAAAATCTGCTTCTGGTGCATTCAACCCACTCAGACTAACATTATCTTCATTTAAGTCTTGTAATGCTTGTAATCTGGCGTAACTTGTTCTTAAACCGTGTGCAGAATCAATCACTTTCCAAGCTTCATAATGAGCTTGTTTATTACGGTCGGGAGTTTCCAGAATAAATAATAATACAGCTACTAAGATACTAAAACTTTCTACTACATTTAATAATACAGATTCTCGAATTTGGCAGATCAGCCAAGATTCTAGAGGATGACATATTTTTTCAGCCCCAAAAATCGCTTCAAAAACTAAAATAAGGGCAATTAACAAAATTGTGCCAAAAAAAGCAACGATAACACGAGTAAAAATACGCCTTATGTGTTTTTTCATCTCATATTATTTTATTTTTTCACTGTCTTACTAGTTGTAAGATTAAGCTGTTTGCTTTGGCAAGACAAGTGGTCAATAGAGCGATCGCATTATAACAAATTCATTTTAGATGATTAAATCGATACAAAATAAAAATTAGAGCTAGAAATTAATTATTAAATTATATTGCGTTTAAATTCTAATTGCTGTTTGGCATCAGGAATATTAACCATCAAAGCTTCTATTAATTCCCGATCAGAATGAATAACATTGTTAATTAGAGTTTCTTCAATAATTAGACTTGCCATTGGACCTATATAATAGGCAAGTTGTTTTTCATAATATTTAATAATTTCAGCACTAGGAGAAAACGAGGTTCGATTGCGATTTAATTTTGCTGTGGGATTGTGGGTTTGCTCGTCAACATTTTTCTGGATTTTATGAGAATAACTTGGCTGATTTTTTGGGCAATTATGATGTTGCAAATTACTAGTAGCTGATTGATTAAGAGGAATTAAATTATGACTGTTTTTTTGAATTTGTTGAAGAGCAATAATCACTTCTGTAGCTGACTGATAGCGAGATTTTGGATTTCGATTTAAAAGTTTATCTAAGACTTGACCTAAACTATTACTAACCTTAGTATAAGAACGCCATTCCCATTCAAGAGTATATAAATTCAATAAAGTATTGGGTTGTTTTCCTGTTAACAAAACAATTGCAGTAACAGCTAAAGAATAAAGATCGCTACAAGGATAACAAATACCTAAATTCATTTGTTCTTCAGGAGCATAACCAATTTTGCCAACAAAAGTTCTTTGAGTTACTGCATCTGAAATTTGCTTAAATTTTTCAGAAACAATTGCTTGTTTACCTACACCAAAATCAATTAAAATTGGCAATTTTTCGTCATACAATTGCATAATATTATCAGGAGAAATATCTCGATGAATAATACCGCGATCATGAATATATTTTAAAACAGGTAATAAATTGAGCAACCAAGTTAATATTTCTGGTTCAGAAAAAGTTTCCCCTTGTCTTAAACGCTGTTGTAATAATTGATAATAAGATTTGCCCTGAACGTATTGCTGCACTAAAAAAAGACGATTTTCAGCGGTAAAGGCAGCATAAAATTGGGGAATTTGTTGATGTTTTAAGTTATACAAAATTTGTGCTTCTCGCTCAAATAAATTTCGTGATTTTTCTATTTGAGCGGTAGATATCATCATAGGAGCAAATTCTTTGAGAACACAAGGTTCATTAAAACGATAACTATCAAATGCTAGATAAGTCCGTCCCAATCCTCCCTTTCCTAAAATGGCTTGAATAAGGTAACGATTGACAATTTTAGTCCCAGAGGGAATGGTGGGATAAGGTGCTGAAATAAAATTATCATTCGCTGTCATAATGATACTGTTAGTTGAACTTTATCCAAATTAGACAGCGATCGAGAAAAACTAGAGAAACTAGTAAATAATAAACTTGTGAAACTTTTTTGCTAATTATTTACTACCAAGATTAAATTTGTGAACCGATTTGATTATCAATCGTATGAGATTGTGTTTTAAGTAACTCTTGAGATTGTAAATCTGGAACAGTAACCACTTGTTCTAAATCATTAATTACTACACCAATTAAAGGCATATCAGTTTCTGTAAACTGATCGATTGTTTCCCCTAACATACTGCCTTGGGTAATTCCAGGTCTAGTAACTAACACAATTCCATCGGTTAAAGATTCAATCAGAAGTGCATCATTATATTTAGATAAAGAAGGACTATCAATAATTACTAAATCAAATCTACCTCTAGCATCTTCAATTAGTCGGCGGAATTCATTAGATTCAATTACAGCAGGAACTTGACGTAAAGGACCAGGACTAGGAACTAAATATAAATTAGCAATTGCTGGTACTAAACGAATCGCATCACTACGATTACTATAATAATTGAGGGGTTCTCCCGTAGCTTCTTGGTCTAATTCAACTTGAATTAAGTCTGCATTGGAAGGAGAACGCAAATCAGCCTCTAAAAGTAGAGTTCGTTTACCAGCATGAGCAGATGCGATCGCTAAATTATAAGCAGTGACACTTTTTCCTTCATCAGAACTAACACTAGTAATTAAGATTACTTTGGCAGATTGAGGAGCAAAACGACGCAGATTACTACGAATTCTTTCATAGAAACCGAGATAACCAGAATCAATATCAATTAGGATCGGAGTTTCTCTGCCACTAAGATCGAAACAAGCAACATAAGGCAACTGTCCTAAAATCGATATTTCTCGCTCTCCTAGCAAATCTCTAATTTCTTTAGCAGTGTACAAGCGATCGTCTAGAGTAGCAAGTAAAAAGATAGTTCCTGCTGCTGCTACCAAACCTATTCCTGCTCCAGCAGCTACAATTAACAAACGATTAGTAGCAATTAAAGTAGTAGGAGTAACTTCTTGAACTACAGGTGCTTGAGCGATCGCAAAACTGCTAGTAGTTTCAGCCTCTGCTGATTGAGCATCAACTAAAGCGGTTAAGATAGTTTGATACAAAGCTTTTTTAGTTTCGACTTCTTGAACTAAACGAGCTTGTTCTAATTGTTGTTCGGGAAACTGTTCGTATTGTTGTCGCAACTCCTGTTCATTGTTGACAACTGAGTTTAACTGTCGTTGAATACCTTCCCGTTGAGTTTGCAGAGTTACCAAAGTATTAGCCAACTGTTGTCTAGCAGGATCGAGACTGCTATCTTGTCTCAGTTGACTTGGTAAAGGTTTATAAGTACCATCTCCTCCCAAAACTTCGGTTGCTCTTTCTTGAAATAATTGCTCGACTGTTTGTTTTTGCTTCTGTAAAGCTACGATGGTAGGATGTTCGGGGCGAAGATCTTTTTGATTAAGTTTGAGTTGACTTTCTATGTCAAGAATTTGCGATCGCAAACTAGTCAAAATCGGATCGGCACTTAATGCTGCTGCGGTGTAAGCTTGCTGGGGATTTAAACCTAATTGTGCGACAATACTATTGATTTGACCATCAATTTCGTCGAGAATCAATTTTAATTGTCTTTGTTGTTGTTTACTACCAGTAATTCCACTAAATAAACTTCCATCTTGAACGGCTAATAAATCCGCTCCTGCTTTGGATAAAAAGCGATAAAAAGCTTCTTCGGCATTAGCTAATTCTCCTTGAACTTCCTGCAAACGTCCTTTTAAAGTATCTACTCTACTTTTTAATTGAGCAGTATTGAGCAAACGACTTTGTTCTACCATTTCCTGCATAAATATTCCTAAAACCTTAACGGCTTCTTCAGGATTACTAGCATTGTTGTAATTTAGACTAATTAAAGTAGTTTGTTCTTCTTCAGGAAGCTTTATTTCTAATTTTTTTTCGATAATTTGTTTGAGCTGCGAATTATCAATCGCTAATTTTCGTCTAATCCGTTCTTGAGTAGTTGGGCCGAGCAGAATATCTACATTAATTTCTCTGCCTGCTTGTTGTAATTGTTCACCTGTGCTAGTAAACAAAGGAGGGGGATTACTATAAGATAGTTGTCCACTAGCTTGATAAGTTGTTTCAGGAGTTGGAGGTGCTGGTTGGAGAGCAAAAATACCTGAGATTCCTAAACTTAAAAGAAAAATGAACAAACCTAATAATTTGTGTTGTTCAAAAGCAATCAGAAACCGTTTAAGAATTGGTGGAGTCATGATAATTAAATAAGCCAAATACTGGGAAGACAATTAATAATCTTAGTCGATAGATTTGAAGACTAATAGACATCTCCAGTCAATAATCTGAAACCTTAGAAAATCGTGGTTAAAATTTAATTTTTAGAGAAGTCTAATCAAATTTCTCCTTAAAATTTAAATTTTAGGAATTGAATATTAGTTAAAAACATCATTAAAAAAGGCGCGAAAGCCAAATACACTTCGTAAAGGTTGAGTAAGCTGATCGAAAGCGTTAAAGACTTTGCCTAGCAAATTACGGTTAACTACAATCACATCTTCATTTTGTAAGGGAATATTTTGGGCAATATCTCCTTTTCTAATTACATCCTGTGCATTAAGCTCCTGGGTGATAATTCCTCCTGTTTCTGGATCGAAACGTAGTAAAGCAACTTTATCTTTAAGTAAGATATTATCAACAGGTGGTAAGGAGGCAAGCGCATCGATGAAAGTACTGCCGTTGGGTAGAACTAGATTACGAAAGGTGGTTCCTCCTCCTCCGTCGGCTCTGATAGGAGCAAGAACCCGAACATTGATAGTTTGTTGAGATAAAGTAGTGTTTGCAATTAAGCTGCGGTCATAATTACGGTCTTTTCCTACTTCTAGTTGAGAAACAATAATCGTATCTCCTCCTTGCAAATGAAAATTGGGAAAGCTTTGACTATTAATTAAAGGAGTGTAAAAATCTATTTTCTCCTCCAAAACAGAGCCATCAACTAACGAACGACGAACAATAATTGAGCGCAAGTCGGCATTATTGGTAGTTCCTCCTGCTGCTAATAAAGCTGAGGTAAGGGGCGAACCAGAAATAAAAGAATAAAATCCTGGTTTTAATACCTCCCCTAAGACGGTAACATTAGCTGGACGAGGAGCAGTAAGAGAAACTAAAACTTCTGGTTGTTCTTGTATAAAATGAGTACCTAACTCATAACTAATTTTTTGTTCAGCTTCGGTTAAACTTAATCCTGCTAAAGCAACTCTGCCTAAAATGGGAACTAGGACATTACCTTCTTCATCAAGATTAGCTAAGGTACTAAATTCAGAAAATTTAGGCACGCTGATATTAATACCATCTCCAGTATTGAGACGATAAACTTTAAATTGCTGAGAATCATTGGAATTAAATTTAGCGGGAGAGTAACTTTCGGGAGGAGGATTTTCAGAATCAAAAGTTGAGGGAGGAGATAAATCAGGTGCTAAGGTCGGTTGAGAAATTAGTTTTTCTTGTTTAGGAAAAGTAATTGACGTTTGACTCAAAGCTTGATTAGTCAAGATTGCTAAATTGAAACTCCACCACAAAACTGCCATACTCGATAAAAAAATCAGTTTTTGATACTCAATCGAACTTTTCCTGACAGAAGTTGAGGATTGTTGTTGTGGTTGAAAAATAGTTACCATGACAATTTATTAGCTCGCAAATTTTGTGAGAGGCTGACCCTGCCCTTGAAGGGCAAGGCTTGTAAGCCCCGTCAGTGAGATAGAATTCTGATGAGGAGCAGGAACAATTGATCATTAATTGTTAATTGTTAAAAACAGTTTGTTCAAGATTAGCTTGAACGGTTTGAGCAAGAGATTCAGCGACCGATTGAGCATTACTTAACTCTCCCAAAGGTTCGATTGGAATTTTTAAACAAACTGCTACCCAAGGCACTCTGCGATCGCTTAATTGAGCCAATTTATCTTGCCAAAACCAGCGAACAGGAGAATAATTACCTCCGTTAGGGAAGGCATACCATTGGATGACAGCAAAAGTTTGTTGATGATTCCAGGCACGAAAGAAACGCGCCTTGACTGATGAACCAGAATTATTTTCTACCGTAAAGTTTAGTTGGCGATAGGAATCAGTTTTCCATCGTTCGATTCCGTTGAGATCCATCCACTCTACTTCTGGTTTGCTTAGATAATAACTCTGAGGTAGCAACAGAAGCATGACGGGTTTGAAGTTTGGTTGTTGCATAAGTTGAGCAGACCATTTATGACCGCCAATTTTGACTTCTTGTTGTTTGATGATTTGCCAATCAGGAAGTAGCAAACCTGTTTTTAAAATATTTTTAATTTGATTAATATTTTCAACTTGGGGTAAGTCCAACCAAGTCCAATTACCTCCTCGTAAATATCCGGGAACGGCGCCAATAATCAATAAAAATAATAATACTACTACTAAGATAATTTGTGCTTTTGACCTTTGTTGTTGTAGTTTAAATAAATTCATTTTTTTAGGGAATTTTAGCTCCGAATAGTGAATCGATTACAAACATTTATTAACTTTTAAGCGATTCAATTTGGTCTAAAAAATTGAGTAATAAAACAACACTAGCTAACATCAAAGCTGAATAAACATCTCCTCCCCAACTATCATGAAACCAGGTAAAAAGTTCATCTCTACCTGTACCATGGAAAAAGGTCAAAATCGTATTACGAATAATATTAGCACTAACACTAATAACTGCTGCTCCTACTAATAATAAAGTCGTTTTTTTACGATTTTCTAGATTCCCCGTCCAATAAAGTAACATCAATCCAACGTATAAGCTAGTAAATAGCATTTTTAATCCTGCACAATAGGGCGCAACTTCTACTAATCTTCCTCCTACGGCTAAGTAGATTTGTTCGACGGTTACATCCATTCCTAATTGAATCAAAAGAAAACCAGCAAAGCCAGCAATAAATTTTTGTAAAGGTAAAGTGAACGGGGTTATTAAGTAGGGAAAAGAGTTAGGGGTAGCTAAAGCAATCAGTAGCAAAGCAAAACTATTGAGTTTAAATCCTGCTATTCCTTTTAACCATAAACATAATCCAGTTAAAATAATTGGTAGAGACAGATTAACAAATTCTGCTACACCTGTTAAATAAAAAATAGAACCAATAATTAATAATAAAGCTCCTAAAGCATGACTGTGATCGGGTAATCTTTGCCATTTTTTCCGCTTGCTCCAACTAATATAAATAGCAAAAGGGATACCAATGATTCCATGACTAAAATATTCATGTTCTATCCCAATAGTTTTATTAAGCCAACCATCATACCAATGAAAGATTAAAGGAGCATAAATAAGCAATAATAACGCTCCAATGATTAAATACATTAAATTGCGTTCTAAAGTCAGAAATAATTTATGATTAATTTGCATAAAAATATTTATAATTTAAAAAATTTTTTTGTTAATAACTTTAAAATGTATTAAAAAAATAAATAACTTTGGTTAACTGTTCGCTTACTAGACCAATTTGCTCTTCATCTAAACCTGGATAAATCGGTAAAGATAAAATTTGCTCGCACAAAGC
This sequence comes from Stanieria sp. NIES-3757, assembly GCA_002355455.1. Taxonomy (NCBI): domain Bacteria; kingdom Bacillati; phylum Cyanobacteriota; class Cyanophyceae; order Pleurocapsales; family Dermocarpellaceae; genus Stanieria; species Stanieria sp. NIES-3757. The sequence goes on along the minus strand of AP017375.1, from coordinate 4,693,494 downwards.
TTCAGCTTGAGGTAAATCTCCTAATTGATAACCTAAATAGCTATACGCAGGCTGGAGATGGCAAGGGATTGGATAATGAATACCAGTTTGAATCCCTAATTCTTGTAATTGTTGCTGAATTGCTTCTCGATATTGAGCTAGTTTTTGATTGAGGCGAATTACATAAAGATGATAAACATGACCAAATTGACTGTAATTTTTAATCGGAACAACTTGTTGAGTTTCTAATGGTTGAAGAGCAAGATCGTAAATTTGAGCAGCTTTATTTCTGGTTAAATTCCATTCAGATAAATGCGGTAATTTGATGTTGAGAATAGCTGCTTGTAGAGTGTCAAGACGACTATTAGTTCCTAACTCAGTATGAAAGTATTTGCGGGGTGCGCCATAATTACGAAGACTACGCACTTTTTCAGCGATCGCTAGATTATTTGTCACAACCATGCCACCACTACCAAAAGCACCAAGATTTTTACTAGGATAGAAACTAAATCCTGCTGCTAGTCCAATCGAACCTGCACGAAACCCTTCTCTTTCGGCTAAGTGTGCTTGAGCAGCATCTTCAAAAATAATCAAATTATAAGTATTAGCAAAATCTTTAAGTTGACTTGGAGATACCATTTGTCCGTAGAGATGGACTGGTAAAATGGCTTTGGTACGAGAGGTAATTGCCTTAGCTGCTGAGTCGAAATCAATTAGGGCTGTATCATAGTCACAATCGACTAAAATAGGTATGGCACCAGCATGAATCACACCAATAATGGTTGCGATAAAAGTATTGGCAGGAACTAAAACTTCATCTCCTTTACCGATCCCACAAGCTTTTAAACCCAAAGCGATCGCATCTGTTCCCGAAGCTACTCCAATTCCATAACGAACACCACAAGCTGTAGCAAAAGCAACTTCAAATTCTGCTAACGCTTCACCTAAGATAAAGTCTCCTTGTCCAATTACTTGATCGATTGCTTGTTCAATTTTGGTTTGAATTGGTTGATGTTGTATGCTGAGGTCAACAAAAGGGACTTTTACCAAAGTTGAAGTCATAAGGCGAACCAAATTTTAGGTGTATAGCGATCTGTTTTAACAGCAAAACAAAAAATCCGCCTTACGCTCTTGAGTTGCTCGAGAAAATTTTGCAGAAACTTTACCAAACTGAAATTTGCTTGGCAAGATAGTGTTTCTCAATTAAATGAGATACAGTCAATATTCTAATTTTTGTTAATGGTTAATTGATAACTGATAACTGGTAACTGTCCTAGATTTACCTCATGAATTAAAAAATTACTAAGTATATGAACCCTTGTGACAAGCAGGTATTAATTCTTTTTTCGCTAGATAACTATGAATTTGATGGGGATTAAGATGACACAAATCTTTGGCTAAATCTTGTTGTTTAAGTTGTTTAGGTAATTTAGTTGCGATCGCGTTTCTAATTAAACCCAAAATTTGAGGTTCAGCCACTAAAATAAGTTGTTGCGCTTGATGAGTTTGAGTTAATTCTATAATTTTATTAGTAATATTTTGAGCAAAACGTTTTTCAAATTCAACGACATGATTGTCTCGATGATCGTCGTAACTATGAGCTTGACCATTAGAACCACGATTACGTCCAGTTTTAACATTAGTCCATAATTCTTGACCATGAAGTTGATTAGCCTCGCTTAATAGCCCTTCATGTTCAACTAAATTAGGACCAGATTCATAATCAGGCCATTCGGCTGGTTCTAGAGAAAAAAAACGCGCTTGAGTGCCATTAATAACAGCAACAATAAAATTACTCATGGTTTAGACCGTAAAGTAATAAACTCTTTAATAGATTGATCCTATCAATCTTCTGGAAGCAAATTAGATTGTTACCAATAAAGCTTAAAATTCAGTAATAACTAGTTGCAAAATTAGTCTAAATATTTTCGTAAACAATAGTTAGCTTTTAGCTCAATTTTTTTTAAGATCTGAATAAATAATCTGTCATCCTCCTGAACATTTAAAGGAGATTTTAATTGTGATTGCTCGCCAGAACGTTCGCAACATTGGCATTTCGGCGCACATCGATGCAGGTAAAACTACTATTTCAGAACGAATTCTGTTTTACACTGGCAAAATTCATCAAATCCATGAGGTTAAAGACGATGATGATGGCGCAACTATGGATTACATGGAATTAGAACGAGAGAAAGGAATTACCATCACTTCCGCAGCTACGACTTGTTTTTGGCAAGATTATCAAATTAATCTAATTGATACTCCTGGTCATGTCGATTTTACCATCGAAGTAGAGCGATCGCTTAGGGTTTTAGATGGGGCGATTATGGTGTTGTGCGGTGTCGCTGGTGTTCAGTCTCAGTCGATCACAGTAGACAGACAAATGAGACGTTATCGTGTTCCTAGAATTGCTTTTATTAACAAGTTGGATCGTTTAGGGGCTAATCCTTTCCGTGTTGTCATAGCACTTAAGGAAAAGTTGAAGTTAAATCCTCTACTTTTACAATATCCCATTGGTTTAGAAGACGAATTTGCAGGGGTAATCGATCTGATTGAGATGAAAGCCTATTACTATCAAGGCGAATACGGAGAAGAACTAATTATTAAACCGATTCCCGAATCATTAGAAGCAGAAGCGCAAACAGCGAGGGAAAAATTACTCGATAGCATTTCCATCCTCTCAGAAGAAATGATGACCAAATTACTTGCAGGGGAAGAAATACCATCATCATTGATTTGGGAGACAATTCGGGAAGGAACTTTAAGTCGAGAATTTACTCCAGTATTATTAGGTTCTGCCCTGAAAAATAAGGGAATCCAAAATTTACTCGATGCGGTTAATCTCTATTTACCTTCCCCAATTGAAAGAGAAGTAGTTCAAGCCATTAATGTTGAAACTAAACAGGAAGTATCCATTACTCCTCAAGCAGATGCCCCTGTAGTAGCATTGGCATTTAAACTGATCGATCATGAATTCGGGCAACTTACTTATATTAGAATCTATGCAGGAACTTTAACCAAAGGCGATCGCTTGTTTAATCCTCGTACTCAAAAAGGAATACGCGCCCGTCGTTTAGTCCGCATTGAAGTAGACCGCTATCAAGAATTAGACTCAGCTACAGTAGGAGAAATTGTTGGTTTGATTGGGATTGATTGTGCTTCTGGGGATACGCTTTGTTCTTTTGGTACGAATTTATCTTTAGAAGAAATTTTTGTTCCTGAACCTGTGATGACTTTGGCAATTACTCCCAAAAGTCAAGCAGATATTGAAAGAGTTAATAAAGCTTTACATCGTTTTACCAGAGAAGATCCGACTTTAAAAATTAGTAGCGACCCCGAATCTTATCAAACTCTGATTTCAGGGATGGGAGAACTTCATCTCGATATTTATCTAGAAAGAATGAAGCGAGAATATCACGCGGAAGTTTATGTAAGTGCGCCTGCGGTTGCTTATCGAGAAACAATTACTAAACCAGCCAGTTTTGATTATACTCTGGCTAAACAAACAGGAGGTTCGGGACAATACGCTCAAGTAATTGGACGTTTAGAACCTTGTCAAGAACAATTTATCTTTGAAAATCGAGTTGTTGGTGGTGCGATTCCCTCTCAATTTATTGCTGCTTGCGAACAAGGTTTTCGTGATGCGTTAAAAACTGGGTGGTTAAAGGGTTATCCGATTATTGGAGTCAAAGTGATCCTGAATGGTGGTTCTTTTGATCCTGTTGATTCTTCTGAATTGGCATTTCGTTTTGCTGCCAGAGTAGGTTTTGAGGAAGGATTTGCTCAAGCTGAACCAACTTTACTCGAACCGATGATGTTATTGGAAGTAGAAACTCCTAACGAATTTGTCGGCAGAATCCAAAGTAAATTATTATCTCGTCGTGCCTTACTCTTAGGTTCAGAACATCGGGACAATTATGTAGTTATTCGAGCGGAAGTTCCCTTAGCAGAAATGTTTGGTTACGCTACTGAATTGCGATCGCTTTCTCAAGGGATGGCTACTTTTTCAATGGAATTTGCTGAATATCGAGTTTTATCAATGTCAATGATTCATTAAAATTAATTATTTAACTGGAGCAGCAGTAACTGCAAACCAAAGAGCGATCGTAATTAGAAGAACACCAATTTTGACATATAGATACATTAACTCATGAGGTAAGGGAAAAATATACATGATAAAAAACCTCTACAGTTCTCTATCTCTATTGTCTTCACAAACTCACCAATCACTCATGAAGAATAATTAATTTTTATTTTTAAAAATTAGACTTGGGTACTTTTTGTGTATTTCTATTCCAAATCCTCATCAAAATCAGGATATTGGAGTGGAGCTTCTCCATAACCATCAATAATTGCTCCATAGTCAGATTGAGAATCATGGGCTTCAATTTTCTCTAACTGCACTTCAAATTCCCACCAATCCCCAAAGTCAAAAATGTAGGTCATCGAACCTCCTTCTTCTAAAGGAAGCTCGCCAATCCGAATTTGATTGGTAGAGGGAGAGTCATTGGCATAAGGATGATAGGCTTCAAGGGTACGACCAACCTGATTTTTATACCTAAACATATCTAAATGATCTGAGTCAAAATCGACAGATTCTAAAATCAAGCTACTCAATTCTGCTAGGGTCATTTGACTAGAAATAGCAATTCGTCGCCAGATCTTGCCTAAGTAAACTTTAAAAATATAGACTCCCGAACGAAATTCATGCTTTGGAATAGTTAAATTGTTTTGCCATTGAGGAAAATAGGATTGTAATGCGGGTTGAAACTCTCCAAAAGAAATAGAAGGATTATCCTCAGATTCCCAGTTCATTCCGTGTTCAACAAAAGCACGGACAATTACCTGCATCAATGCTTCACCAAAAGGTAATTTCTTAATCTTTTTGACTCGCCAACCTTTGCCCGCTTCAGGTTTACCAGATTCGATCTCAATTAATCCAAACAACTGCATCAGTGCCAAATTGTGGAATTCTGGCCAATAGCTTAAGGATTGTTGTTCTGAATAACTGCTAAATTTTTCCCCCTTTTGCGGGATTCGCGCCCAATATTGGATACACTTAGTTCCTTCATTTAAGGAACTTCTTCTTTCTCCTAACATTTCTTCATGCGCTCGAATCAACCAAGCTTCTAAAAGATTAAAATAACGTTCTGTTTCGTTTAAACTATTCCAATTAGAGAGCAAATCTTGATTGAGGATCAGGAAAGATTTCTTCACTTTTTTAACAACTTGTCCTAATCCCGAAGCTCTGAGAAGTAAATAAAGTCCATTGATAGGTGGATAGGATTTTTGTTGAGGACGCTTGAGATCTGTTTGAATTGGTTGACTCAGACGTTGATTTAATTCTGCTAGAGACTTTATCGGCAAAACGTGTTGCTTGCCACTGACACTAATTCCCTGATTTCCCACAAAATCTAACAAGGTTTGAAAATCTTGCAGAATCGTACCTGGTTGAGTGACTGTAATTTTCTGTTGTTTCAGTAAAGCGATCGCATTTTCAGATAAAGGAGGCAATTCTTCTGCCATTGATTGCCAAATATTAGCCTGAAATTGACTTCTATACTCATCCATTGACGAAGTGGAGTTTTGCTCATCTTCATCAGCGAGAGTTCCTAACAGATTGAGTAATTCTTCTTTAACAGAGATAATCTGGGGTGTATTGGACTGTGGTAAATTGCCAAATAACAGTTCCAAACCAGGAAGAACAGAAGAGTTTAAGTTTGATGGTTGAATTTTTTGATTATATTGTTCCTGAAATTCTTTTAATCCTGCTTCGGTTGTCAAATCAAAACCTGCTGCCGTTCCTGCCATAAAAAACGACTTTGCCATCCCAAAATTGTTGGGATCGTTCATAATGCTTTTAAATTGGGGCTGAATTTTTTTCAGAAACTTGAGAATTTGAGTTGCGTGAGGATGTTGATAAGTTCGCTGAAGAAATTGCCAAAAAGCAGTTAATTCAGGGATAGTGCTATCTGCTTGATCTGGTTCGAGTAAAGAAACTTTGTTAGGAAATAGCTTAGTAACGATCGCCTCAACACTGTTTTTAGTCATCCTGGGAAGAGTAACAGCTTCGTAAGCATAACCAAAATAAAGCAGATGGTCGATCCAACTACCAACGTATTCTTCCATTTCTGGATGGGCTTTGAGATAAGCCTCACCCTCTGGAGATTGAACAAATTCTTCGACTAATTCACCGACATAATCTTCAAGTGCTGCGATCGCTTCGTCGTAGTCGTCGATCAAATCAATCTGATTGAGATTAATAGTCATGGAAAAAATAGCATTTTTTGCTTGTCACTATACTTAATTTATATAGCAAACATTGTTGCTTATTTTTTCTCAAAAAATTAATAAATTATGGATACAAAATACAATTTTTGATTAAATGCAAAATTCCTAATCTCAAAAAACCTTACTATCTAAATAAAATTACTCATTAATTAGATTTATTACTTGTTTTAATGCAACTTGCTCTTTGTTGTAAAACTATTCCATTAATTGCTGCAAATACAATCCAACCTATTGTATTTATTCTTAAATCAAAAATTGTTACATCTACTAAATTGAAGCTAATACAACTAGCAAAAGCAAGAATATAAGTAAATAAAATTAAACGCTCTGATTGTGTTATTTCTTCGGATTTTTTAAGCAATAAAATTGCCTGAAACATGACCCATCCTACTAAACCTAAAAATAACAAGGTCAAAATAATTCCTGTTTCGGCTAACATCATCAACAAAAAACTATGGGGATGTCCAAACCAAACATTCATTTTGGCTTGATAAAGAGGAGTAAAATTTCTAATACCCCAACCAGTTAGAGGGCGTTGCTGAATTAGTTCCCAACAAAATCTCCATTGAGTAATGCGTAGAGTTTCTATCGGTCGGTCTGGGTACATTTGATCTGATAATCTTGCCCAAATAAACGTAGGAACAATTGTTCGTAACCATTGACCACCAAAATTAGCCCCCAAGGAAGCCCAACCAATCGTAGTAGCAAAACCAACTATGCCCCAAACTAACCAACGCCAACCTAGATAAAAAGCAAAAGCCAAACCGGCCAAGCAAGCAATACCCCAGGCATTTCGAGAACTAGTCAAAATTAAACCTGTAATATTGCTTAATAAAATTAAAGTAACGCTTAATAATATCCAAGCAGTTTTTTGATTAACTTTATTGCACCAAACTTGATAAGTTTCTAGCCATAGTCCCAGGCTGAAAATCAATGTCATCAGAAGATAAACGGCTAAAAAATTAGCATAACTAAATACAGACGACATTCTGCCTGGAGGAACTCCTTGAGGAATTAATTCCCAGCCGATTAAATTAGGAAGAGACCAATTGCCGAATAATTGACCGCTACCAAGAAGCACAATCGGCAAAGAAGGAAGAATTAATAGCCAAGCTAGACGCTGTAATTGATGATAATCTTTAATTAAACAAGTAATAGCCGTAAATAAACCAAAAAAAGGCAGAAAATTAGCTAATCCTAACCAAGCTTCTTGGGAATGTTCTGCCATTAAAGGATTAATTAATAAGCCGATACTAACAATTGCCCAACCCCAGTTGAGACGATTTTGGATTATTCGCTGGAAGTGTTTTCGCCAAACCCGAATTAAAACGATTAATAATCCCAATGCTGCTAAAGCAGGAATAATCGGCAAAATTAACACGCTAAACTGAAATATTTGCCAAGTTTCAGGAATGAAAAACTTAGTCCTAAAAATTGAAACAGATATCTGTTATTCTCCTTAATTTGTTTCTGACAGTGAACAATGATAACTGCACAAATTATCGCAAGCAATGTTTATCACTATTAACTGATACAGACGTGTCAGCGACACGTCTCTACTGGTAAGCGATAACTGGTAACTGATAACTGTTAATAAGCTGTTGCCCAATATTCCCCCCGAGTCAGACGAATCTGTGCCAGGGTAAAAATAATGGGAATGATGCGACTGTAATTAGTTGCGATCGCTTTCCAACCGAGATCGGCAATTAACCAACCCCACATTACAGGACCAATTAAACTAAAAACAGTTCTTACTGCACCGTATCTAGCTGCGGTAGCTGTCATTCCTTTTTTAGCAGTTTGTAAAATTAATTGACCTTCTAGACTTGCTGCTGCTGCTGCACCTCCTCTAATTAAAGCGGTTTTTGCAGCTTGGTAACTGGCAAAGTGAAGGGCAAATTGACGGGCAATTTGTTTGAGTAACCAAGTTTTTAAGATTGAACTGACGGCTACAATACTACTACCTTTAAGGAAAATTTTTAAAGGATCGTGTTGAATTTGAACTGGTATCGGTTCAGGTGGATTAGATTTAAGCAGAAATTCTTGAACTTTACCTTGTAAAGAACGTTTTTCTTGATAAGGCAATCTTTTCCAAGTTTTTTCTACCAAATGTAAAAAAATCTCAGCTTCTATATCTGTAGTAGCCATTTGCTGAGAGTAAGGAATTTTGAGGTAATGACAGACCTGAATTAAAATTTTGCGGTAGGAGATTTCCTGAGTTTTACCGCGCAATACAGTCATGCCATCGGCTGCTAAATAGCGAAATCTTTGTTCGAGACAATCTAACCAAGTATTAAGTTCTTGACTCTGAATTTCCAGAGGTTCAGGAGTTTGCCAGTAATCGAGGGGATTAAAGCGACGACAAAACAAGATTTGCGTAATTTGTTGCAATTCTTCTTCGGTAGCTAGTTCTAATACAGCCCTTAGTTCGTCCAATGTTTTTTTCCTCCACCAACGCTTTTTTGAGGAAGTCCGTTACTAAAGATTATTGTATGTATATCAGGGAGATTATCACATTTTTTTTTAAAGTAGCTGTAATTATAGCCAAGGGCGCAAAAAATTATCAATACTTTTCTTCATCAAATCAAGTTTAATCCGATTCCGAATAAAATACCTAAAAAAATAGTTGCAATTAAACTAAATTTATTTATTTCAAGTTGTTGATTAAGAAAATAAACTAAAATTATTATTTCAGCTATTATAATTGCTGCGGTTATTGCCAAGGTTTCTTTTGTTCCCATGATTAAGCCAGCAATAATCACTAAAATAGTAGGGATAATTATGGCAAAAAAAGCTGTTTTATTTTTAATTTCAGGTTCATTTTTGCTAATAATTACCGCAGCAATTTGAGTAATAATAATTACAATTCCGCTCAATAATGCGATCGCAATATTAGAAATACTTAGTTCGATTTGATTTACTGCTAACTCGATCCCAATTACGGCTAGTGCTGAGGTTACTGTGAGAGTTACTAATCCTAGTTGTAAAGGTTTTTTTAATTGAGGAACAAAATCGATAGTTGTTTTTACTAAATTTCCTTGAGGTACATAGTTTAAATCTAATGGTTGTAAAGCTGCTAAAGCTGAGGCTGCATTAGAAAATCTTTTACTGGTTTGAGGTTGAACTATTTTTTCTAGCCAATTAATAAATTTGTGATTCAACGGCGGTAATAAAGATTTAAATTCTAATTGATAAGGATTATCGGCAGTTGCTAAGGATTGAATTTCGGAACTAGATTTTTGAGTTAATAAACAGATTAAAGTTACCCCTAAACTATATAAATCTGTAGCTGTAGTTGGTTTGATAATTTGTTCTGGAGGAATAAAGCCTGGTGTTCCTTTAAAAACACTACTACTAGAAGCTTTTTCACTACCAACTTTAGCAAAACCAAAATCAATTAAATAAACGTTTAATTCTTGATCAACTAAAATATTTTCTGGTTTAAGATCGCGGTGAAATATGGGGGGAGTTTGCTGCTGAAGATAGACTAAAATTTCTAAAATTTTAATAGTAATAAGTTTAATTTCAGCAGGAATTAAATTTTTTTTAACAGCTAAAGGTTGAGCATTTTTATATTCTTGAACTAAACAAAAACCATTTTCTGTTTCAAAACTCCCCAAATAACGGGGAATATTAGCATGATTTAATTGTTGTAGTAAATGTATTTCTTGTTCGTAAGCTTTATACCCTGACCAACTTGAACCAATTGTGGCAAAACAAAACTGTTTTATTACTACTGTTGCTTGGCTAGACAAATCGCTTCCTTTCCAGGTAATTCTGCCTCCTTCTCGATTTCTTCCTAACTCTTCAACAATTTGATAGCCATATTGATTAAAATCAGGGAAATTATCCATACTTGTGATTAATTACTAAATAATACATCTAGGATAGCGAATGGAAATTTATTCCGGTGTTTATTACTATTGATATTTTGAAGAATATTAAAATAAATTAAGGCGATCGCTTTTGATTAATTTGTCTATTTAGCCAATTTTTTAAATCATATTATTTGACTTAATTTTTAATTGATCTACATTTGATGTTATTAACGTATTTTACGATTTAGTTTTTGTCAATAATTGCTATGATTAATTTCAATAAAAATCATAATTTCGATTATATTTCATTTTAATTAAAATAAAAAAATTGATAAATTTTATCCAAACCTCAATCTTTTAGACGTTCATATACAGGCTTTTTCTGGTCAACTTACTGTTTTTTCTTAAACTACCTGGGTAGTTACGTTTAAACTTGCTTTTCCGCCGTCAAAATATGGCGATCGCTTTTGAATTTAAAAAATCTTACCAGAGAAAAGAAAATGTTGATTTCAGACTTAAGAATCTAAAATTGAAAAGTATTGTTTTGGTGAAGGGCTAGTTGATGTTGCATTTACTGAATTATTTTAAGACTTGGTTCGTAGTTATCGTTACAACTACCAGTCTGACTTTAACTGCTTGTAGTCAGGTGATTGAAAACTCTCAAGCAACTCAAGTTCCCCAACTAGTTCAAGCCATTCTCAGCGATCCCAAAACCTTCAATCCTGTCTTATCTTCTGATGCTACCAGCAGTAGTGTGGGTAGTATGATTTTAGAGGGTTTAATCAAGGAAAATCCAATTACAGGCGAAAATGAGCCAGCTTTAGCTGAATCTTGGGAAATTTCTGAAGATAAATTAAGTATTATTTTTACTCTCAAATCGGGTTTAAAGTGGTCTGATGGTCATCCGTTAACAGCAGATGATGTAGTGTTTAGCTACAACCAACTTTATCTCAATGAAGCAATCCCAACAGGTGCGAGAGATGTAATTCGTATCGGTCAAAGTGGTGCTTTACCCAAGGTACGCAAAATCAACGATTTACAAGTAGAATTTACTATTCCCGAACCTTTTGCACCTTTTTTAGGTAGTACTAGTTTATCAATTTTACCAGCCCACATTCTTAAAGAAACTGTTGAAAAAAAAGACCAAAATGGTAACCCTGTTTTTCTTTCTACTTGGTCAGTTGATACTCCTCCAGAAAAAATTGTTGCCAGTGGTGCTTATAAATTAAAAAGTTATGCCACTTCTCAAAGAATTGTCTTTGAAAAAAATCCTAATTATTGGCAAAAAGACGAACAAAGCAATCAACTTCCTTATATTCAAAAAGTTATTTGGGAAATTGTCGAATCAACCGATACTTCTTTATTACAATTTCGTTCAGGTGGTTTAGACTCAATGAGCATTTCTCCTGACTATTTTTCTTTACTAAAAAAAGAAGAAAATCGAGGCAATTTTACTATTTATAACGGAGGTCCTGATTACGGAACTAACTTTATTGCTTTTAATTTAAATAAAGGTACTAAGGAAGGTAAACCTTTAGTTGGAGTTAATAAATCGCGTTGGTTTAATAATGTTAAATTTCGTCAAGCAATTTCCTATGCCATTGACCGCCAACGGATGGTTAATAATATTTATCGAGGCTTAGGAGAAGCACAAACTTCCCCTATTTCTGTACAATCTCCTTATTATTATCAAGGTTTACAAGGTTATACCTATAATCCCGACAAAGCCAAGCAACTACTTCTTGAAGCAGGATTTCAATATAACAATCAACAAGAATTATTAGATGATAACGGTAAACGAGTTCGTTTTAATTTAAATACTAATGCTGGTAATAAAATTCGCGAAGCAATGGGTTCACAAATTAAAGAAGATTTAGGAAAAATTGGTATCAAAATAGATTTTAGCCCAATTGCTTTTAATGTTTTAGTAGACCGTTTAGATAACTCTTTAGAATGGGAATGTATTTTGCTTGGTTTAACAGGAGGAAATGAACCTAATAACGGAGCAAATATTTGGTTTACCGACGGCAATCTTCATATGTTTAATCAAGACAAACCAGGAATTGAAGGAAGAGAAATAGCAGATTGGGAAACAGAAATTAGTCAGCTTTTTATTAAGGGTGCTAGAGAATTAGATGAAGCTAAACGCAAAGAAATTTATGCAGAAATCCAAAAAAAAGCAGAGTATTATCTTCCTTTTATTTATCTAGTTAATCCGTTAGCATTAGGTGCAGTACGTAATAATATTCAACCAATTCAATATTCAGCTTTAGGTGGTGCATTTTGGAATTTAGAAGAGTTAAAAATAACCGAGTAAGATAAAGTCCGCTCTTCTTACTTCTACTTTTTACTTCTACTTTGGCTACGTATAGGCAGAAGGCAGCCGAGATGAAAAAATTTCACCACCAGGAATAAAAGTACTTCCTATGTTTTAATTAGGTGGCTTTCAAGTCAGAAGTAAAAAAAAATAATTGAAGAACGAAGTTTATTATTAATTAAAAGAACTTGAGGTAATTTACTAACTTGAATTATTTTTAAATATCACTTAAATATCACTTTGGTTTTTGTCTCTTATTCAAGTAAATAATTTTTGCTTTATTGCACTGTTTTAATTACTGGTAAATGACTCAAAGGAACAGTAAAAGTAACAGTAGAGCCTAAACCTTCACCCATACTATAAAAAGAAATTGTTCCACCCATCGCTTCGATCAATTTTTGGGAAATTGCTAAACCTAAACCTGTACCACCGTATGATTTAGTTCGCGAACCATCGACTTGAAAGAAATTTTCAAATAATTTAGCTTGTTTTTCTAAAGATACGCCAATTCCTGTATCTGCAACACTGATTTTAACTAAACCAGGAAACTCTCGTTTTTCAATATTCGTTTTCTTTTTGCTTATTTCTGCACTAATAACAATTCCACCTTCGTGGGTAAATTTAATCGCATTACCTACCAAATTTAGCATTACCTGAAGTAAACGTTGATAATTGCCAAAGAGTGTTACAGGGGTAAGAGTTGCAGGAAGTTTGAGTTGCAGACTGAGATGTTTTTGTTCTGCTTGAGTACGAATGAGGTTGTCGACGTCTTGAAATAATTCTTCTAACTCTACATCAGTTAATTCTAATTCCATTTTTCCTGCTTCAATTTTGGCAATATCGAGGATATCGTTAATTAAATTGAGCAGGTGAATTGAAGATTTGTAAGCTTCTTGGATAAATTCTTGTTGTTCTTCAGGATCATCTGCCATTCCTTCCAACAGCAGCTTGAGAAAACCAATGATTCCATTGAGAGGGGTACGAAGTTCGTGGGAAGTGTTGGCTAAAAAATCGCTTTTGAGGCGGTTTGCTTCTTCAGCCTTAAAACTAGCCTGTTCCAATTCTTGATAAAGTTGAGCATGAGCGATCGCAGTTCCCACTTGTTCTGCTAGATCTTGTAATAATTCCATTTCTGCCACAGTCCAATAACGATAGCGATCGCATTGTTGCAGACAAATTAGGGCATTTTCCTGATTGTTGTAAGCACTGGAAACTACCAAAACTGATTTTTGTCGATAAGGATCGTTGTCTAACAAATCTACAGCGACGGGATAACGAGATTTGAGAGCTTGTCGTAGGTAAAGTTCTGCTTTCCAATTGAGACTCAATCCCAACATAGAACTATACCCTGCCTGAAGATATTCAGCTTCTACTTTTAGCTCTTTTTTAGTAGAACAATAAGAAAGAATTAAACAACGACTAACCGAAAGTGCGCTACCAAGACTATTGACTGTTTCTTGCCAAATAGTTTCAAGATCAAGACTGCAACGAATTTTACGAGAGATTTGTTTAAGAAGTTTATGATAACTATAAAGCGGTAAATTGCCTCCGCTATTGATTAAGGATATTTCCAAATCCTTGAGTAGATGTCCCATTACCAATACAGACATCGATTCTCCCTGAGCAGGCAAAATTGGACTAATAACTAACTCAAAAGGGAAAAATTGCTCTTGATATTGGAACAAACAATAACATTGTTCTGGAATCCGTCTCTGAATAACTCGCAGAATTTTTTGATAATAAGCTTGAGTATCGATGGGCGTAAAAATTGCTTCTAAAGCTGAACCAATAACCTGCTCTTGGTCTAAGCCGATTGCTTTGCCTCCTTCCCACCAAAAAGAAAGATACGTACCAAAACGGTCTTGAGTATAAACCAATTCTGCTCCTAAATGTTGCCAATAAATTGTGCTTGCTTGCATAGGAGCAATTTGACTATTAACAAGTTCTGAATTAAATCCAGTGAACATTAGCAGGTAAATTTCAGGGTTGGAGTTGACGAGAAGGGATACCGAAAATGGTTCGACATATCTAATCGCCTTGTTGACACAGTTCAAGCAAAATCAGCCGTTAATAGGCAAGGCACCTTAAACTCTAGAATAGAATGGAGTCGCGATCACTCGAAATCCAAATTAACTGTAAGTTCTCTTTGTCAAAAGCCAACAGCAGTTAACTTTGCATAATTGTTTTTATCCTTTTGTTCAAGGCAGTATTTTCGACCCAAATCAAAATGTCAGCCTCTTCCCTGAAACTATAACCTATAGATATCTCAGGTAGCGATATCTAAATTAAATTTCAGTAGCGAATAATGGTGATAATCCTTACTCTAGCTACTGCTGGTGCAATTAGTTCAGTTTTTTAGTCGTTCCATTCACCTCTTGGTGGTAGAGGCGGGTTACGACGAAAAGTACGAGTAAGGTCTTGATCGGTTTCTCGTTCACCCCTGAGCCATTGTTTAATGGCAGTTTCTATAACTCGGCTAGGATCATTGGTTAGATGCTTAATCTGTTCTAAAGTTTCTGCATCTAATTGGATAGATATTTCAACTTTTTCGGCAGAACGTTCGTGCTGCACGGCATTATCGTTCATAGGCTTTGTTTGCTTGCTCTAGTAAGTATTGTAACTGTTATGACTAAATCTATAACTAATTAAATTCGGATAAAATCAGGAGATAGTAGAAGATTAAATAAATTCAACATTAAAATAGTTTAAGTATTACTAATTTTTACTTATCCCTAATTAAGCGTTCTTATATGACCGACGTTCCCGTCTCTCAAATTCGTAACTTCTCTATTATTGCTCACATCGACCACGGTAAATCCACTCTAGCAGATCGGATGCTACAGCAGACTGGTACAGTCAACGCTAGAGAAATGAAAGAGCAATTCCTCGACAATATGGATTTAGAAAGGGAACGGGGAATTACAATTAAGCTACAAGCTGCTAGGATGAATTATCTGGCCAAAGATGGTCAGCAATACGTAATTAACTTGATCGATACTCCTGGACACGTAGATTTTTCTTATGAAGTATCTCGTTCTTTAGCTGCCTGTGAAGGAGCTTTGTTGGTAGTAGATTCTTCTCAAGGAGTAGAAGCTCAAACTTTGGCTAATGTTTATCTGGCTTTAGAAAACGATTTAGAAATTATTCCTGTTTTAAATAAAATCGATTTACCTGGTGCTGAACCAGAACGAGTCGCTCACGAAATTGAAGATGTCATTGGTTTAGACTGTAGCAACATTATTAAAGCTTCTGCCAAAGCAGGAATTGGCATTGATGAAATTTTAGAATCGATTGTTCATCTAGTGCCACCACCACAGGATACAGTCGATCAACCTCTACGAGCGTTGATTTTTGACAGTTATTACGATGCCTATCGCGGTGTTATCGTTTATTTCCGAGTGATGGATGGCAAAGTCAAAAAAGGCGATCGCGTTCGGCTAATGGCTTCTGGGAAAGAATACGAAATTGATGAACTTGGTGTACTTTCTCCTAATCAAATTCAAGTCGATGAACTTCATGCAGGGGAAGTAGGATATATTGCTGCTGCGATCAAAACCGTAGAAGATGCACGGGTTGGGGATACAATCACTTTGGCTCAAAAACCAGCTAAAGAACCTTTACCTGGCTACACCGAAGCTAAACCAATGGTTTTTTGTGGTTTGTTTCCTACTGATTCGGATCAATACGAAGATTTGCGGGATGCCTTAGAAAAATTAAAACTCAATGATGCAGCCCTTTCCTATGAACCAGAAACTTCCAGTGCGATGGGATTTGGTTTCCGTTGCGGTTTCTTGGGTTTACTGCACATGGAAATTGTTCAAGAAAGATTAGAACGAGAATACAATCTAGAGTTAATTACCACCGCACCATCAGTAATTTATCGTGTGACAACTGTTGATGGCGGAGTAATTGAAATTGATAATCCTAGTCTACTGCCACCACCACAAAAACGGATCAAAATCGAAGAACCTTATATCAAGATCGAAATTGTTACCCCTGAAAGCTTTGTCGGGACATTAATGGATTTGTGTCAAACTCGGCGCGGTGTCTTTACGGATATGAAATATTTTACTCAAAGCCGTACCTGCTTAATTTATGAGTTGCCTCTAGCAGAAGTAGTAACCGACTTTTTCGATCAGCTTAAATCTCGTTCTCGCGGTTATGCCAGCATGGAATATAGTTTGCTTGGGTATCGGGAGAATGATTTAGTTAAATTAGATATTTTGGTTAATGGCGATGGAGTAGACGCTCTTTCTACAATTGTTCACCGTGATAAAGCTTATTATGTAGGTCGGGCTTTAACAGAAAAATTAAAAGAATTAATTCCTCGTCATCAATTCAAAGTCCCAATTCAAGCCGCGATCGGTGCTAAAATCATCGCTAGTGAACATATTCCTGCTTTGCGAAAGGATGTTTTGGCTAAGTGTTACGGTGGTGACATCTCACGGAAAAAGAAATTACTCCAAAAGCAAGCTAAAGGTAAAAAACGGATGAAAGCTATTGGTACAGTAGATGTCCCTCAAGAAGCTTTTATGGCTGTTTTAAAACTAGAACAACAATAAACGTTGAAAAACGCTTAATTGTCGCTGGCACAGCGTATTAGTGTTTCACCATAATATTAAATATCTTTACAAGCCTGGGAGGAAAAAATTAAGCTTATTTCTCTCAGGTAAAATTTTTATAGCGGTTTTCAAGTTTAAGACTACAATCAACCCCTTAGTTTGTTGTTAATTATAATTAAGAATGGGCAATCAACTTTATATCTCAAGGTTTTTACCTTAGACGAGATACAAAAAACACTTAATTTTTGGTTGCTGTTTAATTTAAATGTAGTTCATAAGTCTTAAACTTGTTATAAATTAAGTAAATGCGATCACGAAAAATTTTAAGTCGAAAAAGCCAAATTAATAAGTTATTTATTGTTTATTTATCAACTTTGATTAGCTGATTTAAATCACATTAAATCTCGTAATTATTGGTTATTGGTTTATGTCTTGAATCAAGTCAAATATTTTTAATTAAATCACTACTATAATTTGTAGAAAAATGAGTTTGAAAATTGTTGAAAGCTTTGATAGCAGTTTTACTTTAGATTTAGAGCAGAAAACGGCATTGTTTGAATTATTAAAGAATAAAAGTTTTTTAGAGCAAATTAGCCAACAAACTCAAGGAATTAAAGTAGAATTTACTGAATTATTATTTCAACCAGTTCCTTACAGTGTTAATACTCCTAAAGGGATGCCTGCTGAATTTGAATCTTATTACAATTCTGCTGATTATCTGGTAATTAATGTGCCACCAAATTTTATGTTTAAAGCAAAGATATTTAAACCTAGTCGTCTTTGTGCAATTTATCGCAAAATCCAATAACTTTTTTTTGCCAAATTGATAGATTAACAACAGTCGAACAATTCTCATTTCAAAAAGTAATTGAAATTATCCAGTTCAAACACTAAATCAATATGACTGCCCAAACCAAAATCTCAACTCTTGCTACTCTCGACTACATTTCTTATCTAAATGAGCAAGGTTGTCTTAATGAAGATTTTCAAGGAAAAATAGGTGTTTACGCTATTTTTGATCGGGAAAAAACTTTACAATTTATTGGTTATTCTCGCGATATTTATCTTAGTCTGAAGCAACATTTAGTTCGACAACCCCAACGTTGTTATTGGTTGAAAATACAAACTATTGATCGCCCTAACCGCACTATTTTAGAAGAAATACGTCAAACTTGGATTGCAGAAAATGGAAAAATTCCTTCTGGTAACGGCGAACAAGAAGTTCTTTGGAATCAACCAATTGATACTAAAGTTGCTATGACAGAAGAAGAAAAGGCACAATATCAAGCAAGCGATGAATTAGGACAAATTAAAATATTAAAAAAAGTTGCTAGAAAAATAGAAGAACAAATTAAGGAACAATTGAAACAAAGAGGGGTCACCATGGATATCCGTTTTAATCCCAAACTTAAAGAACAAGGGCTATTAGATTTAAAATAATCATTTTTTTTAACAAAAAATTATACGGACGAGGCATTGCTTGATCCCTATCGACGTAGACGTTTTGAACGTCTCTAACTGATAACTGGTAATTGTATGAAAGCTGCACTATTAAATAACCGCTATCGTATTTTAGAAACTATTGGCAGAGGAGGCTTTGGAGAAACATACTTAGCTGAAGATACTCACATGCCTTCCCAAAGAAAATGCGTTCTCAAGCAGCTTAAACCCATTGTCGAACAACCACATCTTCCTGAATGGGTTAAAGAGAGATTTCAGCGAGAAGCAGCAATTCTAGAAGAGTTAGGAGAAGGTAATCGTCAAATTCCTTGTCTTTATGCTTATTTTTCTGAAGCGGATAAATTTTATCTAGTTCAAGAATGGATTGAAGGAGTTACTTTAGCCGAGAAGTGGCAGAATGAAGGCAATTTAGCCCCTAGAGAAGTCCGACAGATCTTAGTTCAGCTTTTACCAGTATTAGATTTTGTTCATAGTAAACGCATCATTCATCGAGATATTAAACCAGAAAATATTATTATTAGATCTCAAGATAACTTACCAGTATTGATTGATTTTGGCGCAGTTAAAGAAGCGATCGCAACTGTAGTTCATGCTAATAATAGTAGTGCTTTTTCTGCTGCGATTGGTACACCTGGTTATATGCCTTCCGAACAAGCTGCTGGTCGTCCTGTTTATTCTAGCGATTTATACAGTTTGGGACTAACAGCCATCTTTCTACTAACAGGAAAATCTCCCCACGACTTACAAAGCGATCCTGGTACAGGTGAAATTATTTGGCAGGAATATGCTAGCCAGATCGATCCGAAATTAGTAGAAATTTTAACTCAAGCAATCAAATTTCATCCACGCGATCGCTTTACTACTGCTAGAGAAATGTTAGAAGCATTAGATTCTGCTTTACCTTGGCAAAATTTGACCAAAAAAACTGTAGTAGTAGCACCAAGGCAAGGAAGTAATCAAAATAACCATCATGTTCCTCGTCAAAAGGGTGATACCGTAGCAGTCAAAATTGATTCTTTTGAAGAGAAAAGGTCAGGCAATTGGTTAGTTAATTTATTTCTATTTTTATTATTAGCAGGAGGTTTAAGTGTCGGCGCATTTGTGGCTGGCTTTAGCTTCTTATCAAATATATGGAATAATCGCTCTCAACCCTTACCACAAGCAACTAGAGAAGAACCTACCGAGCAAACAGAATCTTTTCCCTCAGTTAAAAATTTTCCAGAGCTTTTTAAAGCAAACAAGCCCAAAGTCAAACCAGAAGCAGAAAATCAAACTGAATCAGAATTAGAAGCTAACAATAGTATAGAACAGCCTGAACCAGAATCTCAGTTAGACTCAGAACCTCCTGAAGTGGTAATCGATACCAAAACTGAAGCTGAACCACAACTAGCAACTGAACCAGAACCTCCATCAGAAATAGATGTTCCGATTATTCGGACGGGAAGTTCAGAAAATCAGCTTGTTAGTACTTTAGGTAAGCCTACTTCTGAGAGGCAAGATTGGCAAAAAGATAGTCGCACTCTAATTTATCAAGACATTGTTCCCAACCAAGTCAATCTTAGTTATAAATCCGATGGCACAGGCAAAATTCGTCAAACTGATATCGCATTAGCCCCATCAATTAGTTTGGAGGCAATGCAGGAAACTTTAAGTCAACTTTTGGGCGGTAATGCACCAGCAGATGTGACACAAAAACTGAGACAAGTATATTCACGGGAAACCAAGTTTAGTTTCTTCAAAGCAGGTAATTTGGAAGGGAAAGTAGAGCGAGATGCCAAGGATAGGGTTACTATTTCGGTGTGGGAATCTGGATATGAATAGACTTTTGACTTACTTTGGGTTGACTCGCCAAAATTTATTGGAAGGTTTGTTGATAAACTAGATTAAGTTTTTGATATTCATGGGCAATATTACTCTGGCGTAATTTTCGTAAACGATTTTCTACCAATAAACGAGCATCAGAACGACTAATTGGGTCAAAAGTTAAATTATCAGGAGTTATAACTACGATAAAAAAAAGACGTTGAGCGTAGAGCGTAGTAAAAAGTTCCCGATCATTTTCAATCAGGCAAATACGATAGAGAAGACCAAAGGTAGGATGGTTGAGATAGGTTTCGTTACTTTGATGGTTCACTAAAAAATTAGTTAATTAAATTTAGTCGCTATTATTCAGAATATTTTCAAATTATAATCGCCACTTGCCAATTTATTAGCGAGTTACTAGAAGGATTTGTCCATCACTAATCAAACTTAAGATTAGTTTTTGTTTTGGGCGATCGCGCTAAAGTTGTTTAATAACGGGTTGAAATTGCTAAAGATTAATCTTAATACTCAGCCAGAACAACTAGATGTAGAGTAATAAAAGCTTAATCTTCTAGTTTAGACACTAGATGTATAAAAAGTTGGGTTATATTATAAATCCAGGTAATCAACTTGTTTTAATCCGAGCATATGCAACAAACCCTATCGCCCCAACCCAACCTTCTCACACACAATGCCAGTAATATTCAGGTGATTAGGAGAGATGGTTCTACTACTCCCCTCAATATTGCTAAAATTCGCTCTGTAGTAGATTGGGCTTGTCAAGGCAAAGAAGTTAATCCTATTACTTTAGAAGCTGGACTTACCACTAGATTAAGAAATGGGGTTACTACCAGAGAAATTCAAGATAACTTGATTGACTGCGCCTTAGGAATGTGTAGTCCTTCCGAACCTGAATGGCGTTATGTAGCAGGTAGATTACATATTTGGAATCTCTGGAAAGATACCGTTGTGAGTCGTGGTTATGGTTATGGAGATTATGCTAAGACAGTCAGGTTACAAGTTGAGGCAAACCAATACGATCAAAAAATCTTAACTTATTCTTCAGAAGAATTATCCTTAGCAGGAACTTGGATTAATCAGGAATGGGACAAAGATTATGATTATGCTGGGGCAGTTTTATTAACTAAACGCTATCTTTTGCCTGATGAGTTGCCCCAAGAAGCATTTCTGACTTGTGCTTTATTACTCGCCTCCGTAGAAGTCCCTCAGAAAAGATTAGCAGTTGCCCAACAGTTTTATGAAGCGATCGCAAGAAGAAAAATTTCTTTAGCTACGCCGATTTTAGCTAATTTGAGGATTCCGAACGGTTCTTTAAGTAGTTGTTTTATTACGGCGATTGACGACAATTTAGAAAGTATTTTTGGTGAAATTACTAATACTGCCAGAATTTCCAAGAATGGTGGTGGGGTTGGGGTCAATGTCAGCCGAATTCGGTCAACTGGAAGCTGGGTAATGGGCAAGAAAAACGCTTCTGGTGGGATTGTGCCTTGGATCAAATTACTCAATGATACTGCGATCGCAGTTAATCAAGGCGGGCGTAGGGCTGGTGCGGTTACCGTTGGTGTTGATATTTGGCATTTGGATGTGCCAGAATTCCTGGAAATGCAAACAGAAAATGGCGATCAACGTCGTAAAGCTTATGATGTCTTTCCTCAGCTAGTGATTACTGATGAATTCATGCGCCGAGTAGTAGCTAAGGAAGAATGGACATTAGTAGATCCCTATGAAATTAGAACTAAATTAGGCATCGAACTTGCTACCTTATGGGGCGAACAGTTTGAGTCCGCTTATCGTCAGATTGAATCAGAACTAGGTAAAAAAATTACTCTCTACAAAAAAATTAACGCCCGCGAATTGTTTAAAGAGATCATGCGATCGCAGGTAGAAACAGGAATGCCCTATTTAGCGTTTAAAGATACGATCAATCGGGCAAATCCCAATCAACATGAAGGATATATTCCTGGCGTTAATTTGTGCTGTGAAAGCTTTAGTAATGTGCAACCAGGAGTAGAAGCCCACTGTTGTAATCTGGTTTCGCTCAATCTAGCTAACACAGAAGAAACTGAACTACCTAATATTTGTCAGTTAGCAGTCCGAATTTTAGATAATACTATCGATCTGACTAACCCTCCTTTTGCAGCTTCCAAAAACCATAACGACAAATACCGCACCATTGGGGTAGGTTGTATGGGTTTAGCTGATTGGTTGGCTAAAAGACGTTTAACTTATGATCATCTAAGCGAAATTAGCTATCTATTTGAAGAATTTGGTTACTGGTGTACCCATGCTTCGATGGAATTAGCCAAAGAAAGAGGTGTATATTCAGCCTTTGCAGGCAGTGAATGGAGTAAAGGAAAATTAATTGGTGCTAAACCCGTAGAATGGTATTTAGAGAATGCTAGAGATCAGGAACGTTGGCTCACTCTAGCTCAAGATATTCAAAAATACGGCATTCGTAATTCCCATATTAGCGCGATCGCGCCTAATACTTCTTCCTCTCTGGTTCAAGGTTGTACGGCTAGCGTTTTACCCGCTTATAGTAAGTTTTTCTATGATAAATGGGCTAAGGGGGCTGTTCCGATTGCGCCACCTTTCCTTCAGGATTTCTTTTGGTTTTACCCCGAAAATAAGTCTTTAGACCAGAAAAAAGTCGTAAAAGCAGTTGCTACGATGCAACAATGGATTGATACGGGGATTTCGATGGAATTACTCTTCAATCTTAATCAAGGTGTATATTTCCCCGACGAACCTGAAAGATGTCTTAAGGCTAAAGATATTTTTGAAACTCTAGTTTTGGCTTGGGAATCAGGTTGCAAGGCAGTATATTATATCCGTACTGTACAAAAAGACGATTTCAAAGAATCAAACGATACTTGTGTAGCTTGCGCTAATTAAAGTTATCAATCTCTGTTCATAGAGACAATAAACTATTGTCTCTACTCTCCACTATCTAAAAAGATTTTTTTTAGAACAAATATTCTAAATTTTCAATTATTCAGATTGAGATAATAACTTATGCTTGAAGCTAGGAAACTGGTATATGCATATCATTACCCGTAAACGCTTGAATGAATTTGCAGCAAAATACCCGGAAACTAAGACTGCTCTCATACACTGGTATCAAATAATCAAACAATATAATTTTGATTCTTTTGCCGATTTACGCAAAGTTTTACCATCTGCTGATCAAGTAGGAAAACTAACTGTTTTTAATATTGGAGGTAACAAAGTTAGATTGATTGCAGCAATACACTATAACCGAAATAAAGTATATATACGTGCTATTTTAACTCACCAAGAATACGATCTGAGCAAATGGAAAGAATAAAAAGTTATTTAATGTTAGTTTCCCTTCCAAAGGTGTAGATTCTGGCTACTTTAAATTTATTAAATAAATTTTTTAAAACACCTGCCATATAAATCAAAGTTCTTTTAAAGAAATACGCTTTATACTTTATTATGCTTGTAGCTTCCTATTAAAACGCCTGATGTGAATTAGGAAAAAATGAGGAAAAGACAGAAGATGAAAGTTACCACACTTATCATCAAATATCTTTCCTCATCAATAGCATAGACTTTGAAACGCTGATAGTCACAATTTTTGTTCTAGTAGATGACTGGTATCAACAAGAGGGAAAAGCTTTGAAAGGTAAGTCACTAGGAGCAAAAGCCGAGATGAGCGACAGTGAAATAATGACCTGAGCGATCATGATCGACTATTTGCCATTCCCAGGAGAAACTCAGTTTATTGGCTTTATCCGTGCTAATTACGGACAGTGGTTTCCCAAATTATTAGACCAAAGCCAGTTCAACCGACGTTTGCGAAAACTGGGACAAATGTTAGAGATGTTACGTCGAAAATGGGTTAAGCAATTGGGTGGTGACAATGCAGTGAGTTTGATCATTGATACCAAACCACTACCAGTAGTCGGTTATCGTCGAAGTAAGAATAAGAGTGATTTTTATGGTAGTGCTAATTATGGTTATTGTGCTGCCAGGAAGATGAAATACTTTGGCTATAAATTAGTCATGCTTTCGACGCTGCGCTGGTCGGATTGCCAATTGCTTACGAGCTAGTGCCAGCCAATATTGACGAAAGAGAAGCTGTTGAAGCTGTTCTCGAAGTAGTTCGTGGATGTGATATTTACGGAGACAAAGGGTTTATTGGCAGCGACTGGCAACAAGAAATTATCAACTCTACGGGGAATCGCATTTGGACAATCAAACGTTGTAATCAACAGCGACAAGTTTCCTCCAATCTTAAGCGTCTGAGCGGTCGGGTTAGACAACGGATTGAAGGCGTTTTTCATGAGATTGAGAATACTGGTCGTAATCCAGAAAGATTGCTCAATAAAACTGTTTGTGGTTTTGCTACTCACATAGCAGCTAAAATCACTGCTCACACTTGACGGATTCTTCTTCGTCAACAATTTGGGATTGATGTGCTTACATTCGAGTCTATATCTACCCCCTAAAATTTAATTCACATCAGACGTTATTAAACATTGATAGTTTTGTCCATTTTATTTAAAATCGATCAGATACTTATATTCTGTGGCGGGCAGTTTCTGATTTATGCAGAGTTTGGATATTAAGACAACTATTAATGCTTGGTCATATTTAGGTAATAAAATTTTTGTTCCCCATACAGAAGAAGAGTATGAAAAACTGGTTGTCGTGCTAGATAGCTTAATAGACGAAGTAGGAGAAGAAGAATCTCATCCTTTAGCTTCTTTAATGGAAATTATGGGAATATTGATCGAGAACTACGAAAAAGATCATATTTCAGAATTACTATAGATATTCTCAGCTTGACTCAAAAATTATATATAGCGTTATAAAACTGATTTTGTTAAGCTATAACACTACATATAGCATAATCTTAAAGATTGACTTGCTCAAACCGTACTTATGACTTCTTTTTTATCCGATCAAAACAAAATGTTAGCCAATCCGATTTTTAATCCTCAAGGAGACGACAGAATTGAAAATCGCTCGATTTGGTTTGGGAATACGACTAATTTAATGCAACTCAACGATGTCCGCTATTCTTGGGCAATTGGATTGTATCAACAAATGCGAGAAAACTTTTGGATTCCGCAAAAACTCGATCTCACTCAAGATGTAACTGATTATTGGAATTTAACTTCTGAAGAAAGATACGCCTATGATGGCATTTTGAGTTATCTTACTTTTCTTGATTCTGTTCAAACCTGCAATATTCCGCATCTTAAAAGTTGTGTTACTGCACCAGAAGTAAGTCTGTGTATGGCAGAACAAATTTCTCAAGAAGGAATGCACAACCAAAGTTATCAATATATTATTGAAACAGTTATCCCCAGCGATCGCAGAAGTAAGGTTTATGATTTCTGGCGTACAGATAAAGTTTTAGCAGATCGTTGTCAATTCATTGCCAAACTTTATCAAAAATATGTAGATAATCCTACTGCGGAGAATTATTTTACGGCTTTACTGGCAGATTATTTATTGGAAGGCATTTATTTCTACAACGGCTTTATCTATTTTTATAATTTAGCTTCGCGGATGTTAATGCCAGGAAGTGCCGATATTTTTAAAATGATTAATCGTGATGAATTAAGTCACGTTAGACTCTATCAAAAACTTATTCCTGAAGCGCGACAACTGTTTATTCATTCAGTCGAGCAAATTTATGAAATGTTTGATACGGCGGTACAACATGAAGTCAAATGGACTAATCATATTGTCGGAGATAATATTTTAGGTGTTACGGAAGGAAGTACCGAACAATATACTAAGTATTTAGCTAATCTGAGATTGAAAGCAATTGGTTTAGAACCACTTTATCCAGAAGACAAATACCAAAAGAGTCCTTATCGG
The DNA here is from genome assembly GCA_002355455.1 of Stanieria sp. NIES-3757. Lineage (NCBI taxonomy): Bacteria > Bacillati > Cyanobacteriota > Cyanophyceae > Pleurocapsales > Dermocarpellaceae > Stanieria > Stanieria sp. NIES-3757. The sequence goes on along the minus strand of AP017375.1, from coordinate 4,667,383 downwards.
CATTTAGAACGTTTTTCAGATACCAAAAAAGAAGGTCATACTAAGGCTAATTTCTTTGAAGCTGGAGTTACTAGTTATGTCATGTCTTCTGGAATTAGCGGTTGGGATGAAATTTAATTAGACTTAAATTTTATTAGGGACGTAATCTACTACGTCCTTGCTATAGATAACAGATCGGTATCGATGCAGTAACCCAGATCGGCAAGGTATCTTAAAAGTAGTAGCTCTATTAAAAAACAAATATTATGGAACATTCAACTACTGAGCGGTTACGAGATGCGATTGCTGCTTATCAAAATTCAGTTGATTATTTAGAAATTAGAGTTGAACAAAGCGAATCAACTAATCTAGCTTTCCGAGGTAAACAATTAGATGGTGTCAATCGTAGTTTTGCTTTAGCAGGTGGAATTCGTGCTTGTCATCAAGGTGGTTGGAGTTTTGTTACCTTCAATGGTTTAGAAGAGTTAAAACCAAGAATTGAGGAAGCTATTGCTCAAGCAAAATTGGTTGGTAAAGAAACTACTCAACTAGCTGCGATCGCACCAATCGAAGATTATGTCAAAGTCGAACTAAAACGAGATCCTCGTGGTGTTTCTCTGCAAGATAAACGTCAAATTTTAGAAGCTTACAACAAGTTAATTTTAGAGTACGATCCACGCATTCAGACTACGATGAGCAGTTTGGGTGATGTCTTTACCACCAATTATTTTGTTAATTCGGTTGGTAGTTGTATTGTTCAAGAAAGATTAGATGTTACTGGTCGATTTGGCGCGATCGCCAGAGGTGAAGGCGGAATTGTTCGTCAAGGTTTTGAATCGATTCATTCTAGAGATAATTTTAATTGCTTAATTGGCATTGAAGACCGAGTGTTAGGTGCAGCTAAACGAGCAGTTAATCAATTAGAAGCAAATTCGGTCAAAGGTGGACAATATACGGTAATTCTCGATCCTTATTTATCAGGTGTGTTTATTCACGAAGCTTTTGGGCATTTATCTGAAGCAGATTTTGTTTATGAAAATCCCCGCATGCAAGAACTTTTAACCCTTGGTAAACCGTTAGGGATTGAACAACTCAATGTAATTGATGATGCTACGTTGGAGGATTTACCTGGTTCAATTAAATACGATGATGAAGGAGTTCCGGGACAAAGAAAGTATCTCATTAAAAATGGGGTGTTAGCGCAACGTCTTCATTCAAGGGAAACAGCAGGAAAAATGCACGAACAACCAACGGGTAATGCGAGGGCAATTCGTGCCAACTATCCTCCTATTGTGCGGATGACTAATACAGCGATTGAACCAGGAGATACTTCTTTTGAAGATATGATTGATGATATTGAAGAAGGAGTGTATGCTGTCAGAATGTTAGGCGGACAAACTAACGGAGAAATGTTTACTTTTGCAGCAGCAGAAGGTTATATGATCCGTAATGGTAAAATTGCCGAACCCGTTAGCGATGTGACTTTAACAGGGAATGTATTTCAAACTCTTAAAGATATTGAAGCAATTGGTAACGATACTCTCTTTACTAATGGCGGTTGTGGTAAAGGAGGACAAATGCCTTTACCTGTAAGCGTAGGAGGACCTCATCTGAGAATTAAAAATGTTGTAATTGGTGGCAGATAAATCTCATTTACATCTGACTAGGGTGTAGCCTTAAACCGAAAAGAGCTATGAATCAATGGTTTCAGCCTCAATCATAATTTGTTTCGGCAACACCTTTTTGTCTTTTTTAGTTGCTCCACTAACTATTAACATTGGAATTCGCACCTGAAAACAACTACCCACATCTACTTCACTGCTTACCGTGATTTTTCCGCCATGACTTTGAGCGATCGCACTGGCAATAGCTAATCCTAAACCAGTACCACCTTCACGACGAGAGCGAGCTTTATCTGCACGCCAAAAGCGATCAAAGACAAAAGGAATTTGATCTGGTGCAATTCCAATTCCTGTATCTTTCACACTTACAATTACGTAACGGTTTTGTTTGTGAAGATGAAGACTAACTTGACCGCCTTCAGGAGTGTATTGCAGCGCATTCTCAACTAAATTAGAAAATAAACGAGTAAGTTGAGTATGATCGCCTACTACTAATACATCTAATAAAAAATCAGCTTTTAAGGCAATATTTTTATTTTGAGCAAAAGGCTCAAGCAGAGTAATAATATTTTGGAGAATCGTATTGATCAAAAGAGGTTTTTTCTCTCGGTCGCGAATAATGACTGCCTTATCGGTTCGTGCTAAAAACAGCAAATCTTCAATCAAATGACTCATTTGGGTAGTAGCACTAGCGATCGCGGTAATTTTTTTAGCATCTTTGGGATGAATCCGTTCGGGATGAGATTGCATCACATCGACCGAAGCTTTAATTGCAGTTAAAGGACCTCGTAATTCATGAGAGGCATCAGCAGTAAATTGTTTAAGTTTTTGAAAACTTTCTTCAATTGGTTCAATTGCTTTTTGTGCTAACCAAAAACCACCTAAACCGATCAAAATAAGAGTCATCAATCCGCCAAAAATTAAAACCCAAAAAAGTTGAATTTGAACGGCTTCAATTTCTTCAATCGACTGACTAGCTCGAATGTATCCTTCTAAAGAAGGTTGAGCGGGACTAGAACCATCTTTAAAAACTGAAATAGTGTAAGCTCGAACAGGAAATTTTGTTTTTTTATGTTGAAGATTAGCTGCACCAGTTGTAGGAGGAAGTTCTAAACGAATAAACCCTTTACTTCCTAACAAATTACCTTTAGCATCAAACCATTCTAAACTTTGTTTATCGCGGTTAAAAATATCTCGCCAAGGAACTTTATCTACCTGATTGAGATAACCACTACCTGTTTTTTCTACTTCAGTAAAAGCAGGAGCAGCAGATTGAGCGAGTGTTAATAATTTTTTGTCTAATTGACGGTAGAGATTGCGACTAAAAAATACATAAACACCCATCCCAAATACACTTAAGATCGCTGCCATTACTGTTAAGTAAGACAAAAGTAGTCGCCAACGTAAACTTTGAAACATACTCAATAATTTAATAACAGTAAGCTTTCAATTACCTAAACAAATTGATTTTTAATTCTCATGAGCCATCCTCTACACCTAAAACAGTTATCGGTTAACAATGAACCATCAACTATCAGCTATCAACAATCAACCATTAACGCTCAACCAGGGTATTACTATAATTTGAGAACCGCTATATTATTCCTGAATAACCTCTTCACCAGCAGCGTTAAAAACTAATCGACTTGTTTGGCTACTAAATTGTTTCGCTTTTACTCTGGTTGTTCTTTGAGTCGATAACCCAAACCATAAACAGTTTCAATTAGATCGTGGGGAGCTCCTGCTGATTCGAGTTTTTGTCTTAAACCTCGAATATGAGCTTTAACAGTTGCTTCTTCTGGTACTTGTTCAAAGGGCCAAAGATGTTCTAGAATCTGAGCGCGACTGAATACTCTTCTGCCATTACGCAAAAAGAATTCCAACAGTTTATATTCTTTGGGACTCAGAGGAAGCAGTTCTTCTTGATAAAAAACTTCACAAGTACTAGGGTCTAAACGCAATTCTCCCCAAGTCAGAACAGGAGGAGTACTAGAACCACCTCGACGTAATAAAGCACGAATACGAGCGGATAATTCTGGCAATTCAAAGGGTTTAACTAAGTAATCGTCAGCACCAGCATCTAAACCTTCTATTTTGTTATTTACAGTATCTTTAGCCGTTAGCATCAAAATGGGAGTTTCGTGACCTTTAGTTCGTAGTTTACGACAAAGAGTAATTCCATCCATTTGAGGAAGCATTACATCAAGCAAAACAAGATCGTAAGTAAATACATCTAAAAGTTCCCAAGCAGACTGACCATCATAAGCTGTTTCTACGGCATAATGCTGATCCGAAAGATATTCTGCGATCGCATCACTGATACGTTCATCATCTTCAACTACGAGAATTTTCATAAAATTACCTCCTTAGTTTATTTAAACTCGATCGTCCAATAGCTTAATAGGAAATATTATCGTATGTAAATCATTTAAAACAATCACAACTATTTTTTAAGTAGTTAATCCTAGTAATTTTCAGCTTGATTCAAAGGAAAATTTTGATAATAAAAAAAACTTTTATTTTTTTAAGTGTATTATTATTTACTCAGTATTTGTTTACTACAATTGGCTAAATTTAATCATTAGTTCTATTTATCTAACCTAGAAATAAATTAATGATTTTTCTAACTTAAGTGGGATCGGTTTCAAAGTATTGCTTTTGATGGAGTTTTTCTGAAAACTTTTTTGGCTTAATGAACAATAACAAAGTAAATTACAGAAAAATTATTGTTATGTCAGAACCTAAAGCAGAAGCAAAACGCATTTTAGAAACTAAAGACAAATTAACAGAAGTTCTTCCTCATGCTTCAGAACAACAAAAACCAGTATCTAGCGCACAAGCATTAAAAGAAAGATTAGATTGGGGAGAACCAGCATTTACTATCGCCGATGCTCGCGATCGCAATTCTTTTAATACCGAAAGAATTTTGGGTGCTGTACCAATTGATTCTGAAGAAACTTTAGGCAGATTAATGAATAGTCTTTCTACTCGCCGTGAACTTTATATTTATGGCGAAAATGATGAACAAGCGCAAGCAGCAGTGGAAAAATTTGTTGCAGCAGGTTTTGAAAATGTTTCTCGTCTCCAAGGCGGATTAGCAGGTTGGAAAGCGATTTCTGGTCCTACAGAAGGTAGAGTTGGTTAATTTGAGTTATTAAAAATAATTTGACAATTCGCTTTCATTAAAAGCTAAGAATAAGTGACATTTTAGGGGTATAGCAATGCTATACCTCTCGTAATTTTTATTAGATATTTTCAAAAATTGACTTCCATTAATTTTCATATTGTTAACCATACTAGAAGTAAATAAGCTTTGAGTTTTTGAGTTTTGGCTAATAGCTAACAGCTTTTTAATTTGTGTTCTATTCTATTTGATTGCAAAGCACACTGAAAAATAACTATAATTATTAAAATAATTTTTTTTCTTAATAGTAATTCTGATTCAATAATTTTATCAATCTATCTAAAAATATTTAAAATATCTTATTTAAAATACTTCCCCACAAAAAAATTAATTTTTAAAGTAGCAGAGGGTGCAATAAGCTGCCATTGAATTAAAAACTTATCGCACCTGAGATTAAAATCGGAGAATTTCTGGTTCATAATTTTCGGGGGTTGGTATAACTTGCCAAACTAATCCTTCGCCTGAATCTAAACCTACTTCTAAAGCAAGTTCTTCTACAGCAGTAGTAGCTACATCTTCATTACCTTCAAAAGCTTCTAAATCTTCTGTGAGCAACCTTAAAATTGTACCAGTAGGAATTAGACCTCCAAGAGCTAAACTACGCAATTCAAACCGCCATAAACCTGCCTCAAGATCTAAGGGAATAATTTTTAGTTCATAAGGTTGATTGGCAATTGTTAATTGTTTGGCTAAAGCTATTTCTGAAGGAGCATCAAATTCATCAATCACATTGTTTGCACCTCTAGCACCTACCATACTGGGTTGAAATTCTACTTGTCTCCAACCGAATTCTTCGACTACATTAGCTACTTCAGCTTTTAACCACTCTACAACTGAACCTCTGACTGGTAAACCACGACGTTTTTGAACCAGACTTCTTCTCCAACTTTCTTGTCCGATTAAAGCTGCCCAAAATTGAAATGGAATTGCCATTCTCGGTAATAAAATATTTACATCACCAAGACGTTTAATTAAGTTACTAGCTTGAGTAGCAGACATAGCTGGTAAAGCTGCAACTTCTAGTTGAGTAACTTCTTCAGGGCAAAGTTCCCAAGCTAGAAATAAGACATCGAGGTCAGTAATTAAATCATCTTCTGTTAAACTATAAGTGCGATCGCTTGCTTGATAATGACCTACAGTTTTTAATTTTTGATGAGTTGTGTAACCCCAAACTCTAACGTAGTTATCATCGAGATTTACTTGTACTGCTAAATAATAATCACCTCTCCATTGAGGAAGATCGATCCATTCTTGAGCAACTCTTAATTCGCTTAAGTCATCAGCTTCACTAGGAATAAGAACTAATTTGCTATCACCGACGGTTAAAGAAGTACCATTAACTACTTCCCAAATACTAGCTAAAGACACTTGACTAGCAACTCTAACTGCATGGTCTTGTTCTTCTCTCAACCAAGGTAATACGGTATTAAGCGCAACTTGATTAAGATACACTTGCCAACGGCTAGTAGGAGTAGCAGCAGTTTGACTATTCCGCCAGGCTTCATTTTTAATTTGGTCAGAAATTTCTAAAACTAAATCAGTTGGGTTAAAAAGAGCTAAATCGGACATTGTGGCATTCCTCCAAGTGTTTTATTAACTATATGTGCTGTAGTGACCAGCTAACCATTCTTCTAAAAGTGTGCTTATGCCATTGAGTACGTCCGAGGTAAGGGAGATATGCAGAGTTTCTTTACTCCATTGTGCGAGAGATTTAAGTAATGCTTTTCTAGCTCTTGATAATTTGCGCGATACATTATATTGTTGCGTATTAAGCTCTTTTGCCATCTCAGTCTGAGTCATGGCACGAGCATAGTACAGTTCTAACAATTTTTGTTCATCTGCGTCCAACTTTTTCAAAGCTGCGATTAAAACTCCATTGATTTGAGATTGTTGTTGATTGCGGTCAGCTTGTTCTTCTTCAACAATCATTTCTGTCAGTAGTGAGTCATCTACTTGCCCAGGCAGATTATCAATTATTTCTCCCGAACCTTCTCCTGAACGAGGTAAATTAATTGAAGTTACCGTTGGATATAAATAAGCACGGGCAGCTTTAACACAGGCTGTCAGCCATTTTTCTAAAATTTCAGTATTGACTACTTCTGTAGCTGTTGGTAATTGAACTTTACTTTCTTGTTGATACAGTAAAAGAATCTGTTCCCAAGTTTGTTGGTCTGGTTTAGACAGTCGGCGAGTTGGACTAGCTTGATTAGGAACGTAAAGAGTTTTGAGACAATTCCAAGCTAAAATGTAGCTAGCAATCGTATCTTGAGCTAATCCTGCATTTTTGAGAGATTCTTCCAATCTTTTTTGACTGAGTTTGCGTAATAAAGCCCAATCAGAACAAATATCAACCTCTTGTCGCTGTCTGAGTAACTCGCGAATTAGATTACTAAAAGTAATGCTGGCGTAATTTTTGAGATTGTAACCTTGTTTAGGATTAAAACCTTTGAGAACTTTATCAATACCAGCGATCGCGACTTGAAAACAATCAGAAATTGTATATTGACTACTGGTAAAACCAGTCATGGTTTTATTAGTTGACCAAAAACAAACCTCTTGGAGATACGCAGATAGATGTTCTCTCGCCAAACCTGTAGGCTCATTTTGCCATGATTTATGCCAGTAGATAGCCCAAAAGTTTTCCGAAGTTTCTTTCGATGAAGCTTGATCCAGATGCCGTTTCATGTTGCGACGCAAGCGCGGGTCGGTCGCCCAATGATTAAAGCGGTCAAAATCAAATTGAATAAAAGTTGAAAAGATTTCAATTATGCTTTGGCGAGGAACCATTAATCAATTTAGTTAGATTATTATAAATAACTACTATATAAAATCTTAGTCAAATCAAGATAAGTAGTTCTTAAGATTTTAAAGTAACAAAAAAATAAGACCGATTCTGTCAACAAAATACGGTCTTAAAGCAGCAGAAGTGCATTTGCGCTTTGGTGTACGACAAGTTAGTTGAAAATGAACAAAGAAGGGAGCGCATGAGGAGAGGTTGGTTATCAGTTAATTAACCATCATCTGTTGAAATTGTTCGCGAAGCTGAGAATCCTGTTGTAAAGCTGTTAAAATTTCATTAAAACGAGGAATTTCTAATCCTTGTTTGTTAATAGCTTGAGTCATATCAGACTCGGTTGTTTGTCTAATTTCAATTATTTTTGCTTTCGCGTTTTCAAAACTTGCTTGTTCTTCAGTGCTGACATCGGTAGCCTTACTGTCAGATTCAGCATTTTGCTGCGATTTACTAATTTCGATAAATCTTTCTGGACTTAAACCTTCTCCTTCGACCGCTTGAACCATTTTAGTCTCAGAGCTTTTTTGAATTGCTTGTACTTCTTGGTAGGCTTGAGCAAATTTTTGTAGTTCTTGTTGACTAACCTCTTTTTCAGTCTCAGAACCAGAATCTATTGGAGTTTGAGGTGCTGTATTTTGACTATAGCTTGGTTGAAAATTAAAGAAAAATGCTGTTGCGCAAGACAAACCAACAGCTAACAAAGTAGATAAAGTCAGTCGATTATGCTTCATAACAAAATGTGTTGAGGGGTAGTGCTTGGAACGAACCAGGCAAAAGTTGAGAAAAATTTTCTCAACCAACGAGCAAGATTGCTTTAAAGCAATCAAGATCGAAATAATGAAATTTTATTGTCCTTCAGCAGGAGCAGGAGCAGGTTCTGTAGTTCCTGCGCCACCTTCAGGAGCAGCACCATCACTAGGAGTTTCGCTTGTTTGAGAACAAGCACCTAAGAGAGTAGTTAATCCTAAAACTAAACCAAGAGTCATAACTTTGATGGTATTGAGTTTCATATAAGGTCTCCTTGATTGATTTCAATTAGCACAATTATAGATAGAAATTTTATTCTAAGTTAAAGATAAAAAATAAAAAACTAGATATCGATCACAGAAACTCACTCTCAGTTCAATTGTAAAATTTTAGGGAATTACATGGCAGACCAACTGATTAGAGCAACCGCAGCCGATAATGGTATTAGAGCCGTAGGGGTAATTACTACTCGTTTAACGGAAGAAGCAAGGGCAAAACACCAGCTTTCTTATGTTGCTACCGCAGCTTTAGGAAGAGCAATGTCTTCTGGGTTATTGCTTGCTTCAGGGATGAAGCGCGAAGGCTCACGAGTAAATTTGAGGATCAAAGGAAATGGTCCTTTAGGAGGATTGTTAGTTGATGCTGGTTTAGATGGCACAGTCAGGGGTTATGTTGGTAATCCTAGTGTAGAACTACCCCCAAATGCGATCGGCAAATTAGATGTAGGTAGAGCAGTCGGTAATGAAGGCTTTCTCTATGTCGTTAGAGATGTGGGTTATGGCTATCCCTACTCTAGTACGGTTGAGTTAGTCACAGGAGAAGTAGGCGATGATGTGGCTAATTATTTAATTAATTCGGAACAAACCCCTTCTGCATTACTAGTAGGAGTTTTTGTTGGAGCGCAAGGAGTTACGGCTGCGGGAGGTTTATTATTACAAGTGTTGCCCAAAGCTGCTCGTGATGAATCTTTAGTCACTTTGTTAGAGTCACGTGTCAGTCAACTGAAAGGTTTTACCCCTCTACTGAGACAAGGTAAAACTTTAACAGAAATTATGGACGATTTATTAGGGGATTTAGGCTTATCAATTCTGCCAGAAATTCAAATGGTACGTTTTGATTGTAGTTGTTCCTTTAATCGGGTTTTAGGGGCTTTAAAAATGCTAGGAGAAGCAGAGCTACAAGACATGATTGAAAAGGACGAAGGTGCAGAAGCTACTTGTCAATTTTGTGGAGAAGTTTATCAAGCAAGCAAAGAAGAATTAGTTCAATTAATTGAGGATTTAAAAGCTGAATCGCTTTGAACTAAACAGGCAAATTTAAAGGTTAAATTAGACTTGGAGCTAATTAACAAAAACAAGTAATTTTACTTAGAAAACACCAATGATATGATGTAATACAATTCTATTGATTCTCTGTGGAAATTAAGAAGTAGTTGGCAAAATTAAGGTTAGGTATTTTATGACGCTTGAGCGAGACAACCAAAGTTTAAATGGTGCTTGGGAAAACTCAGATTCATCTGAGCAACCACAGCAATCTTCTTCACTTAAAACAGTTGATAAAAATACTATGACCCCAACTACTTCTGCTAATAATCCCAATCGTGAGGAATTTGAGTCAATGCAAATCGAAAAATCGAGACAATTTTCTTGGTGGCAAGCTTGGCAATTCTGGGGTATTGTCTTGGTAATGATTTCAGGAGCTATCGGTTTTACGGCTACTTCTTTACTACTGAAGTTACCTAAAACTCAAACTTGTTCTAAAGTTTTTTGGCCAGTAGCTTCGGCTTCAGTTCGTTTGTATTGCGCTCAAGCTGCTGCTGAAGAACAAACAGTTGATAAATTGCTACAAGCGATCGCTCTTGTGCGGGTTTTACCAGCTTCTCATCCCCTCCGTCCTGAGATCGACCGCAATGTAGAAAAATGGACAACTCAGATTTTAGAAATTGCAGAAGAGAAATTTCAACAGGGTGAGCTAAAAGAAGCAGAACAAATTGCCCAAAAAATTCCCCGTCAGTTTAAGGCATATCAGTTAGCTGAAGATAAAATTAGTCAGTGGAATGCTATTTGGCAAGCAGCGGAACAAAATTACGCCGAAGTAGAAAAACAACTACGTGATTCTAATTGGAATCAAGCGTTTACTTGGGCAGTAAAGTTAACAGACATTAAAAATCAATATTGGGCAACTACTAAATATCAAGAAGCTATTAATAAAATTAATGTGGCTCAAGAAGAACGATCCACTCTCGACCGCGCTTACGATCAATTTCGTCGTGGTGGTTTAGACAATATTTTAGCAGCACTGGAAAAGGTTGAAGCGATTGAAACTGGTAGCTATGCTTATGAAGATGCTCAAGAGTTAAGGGCAGATGCTAAAAATCAATTGCTCAAATATATTGACCAATCAATTGACCAAGAAAAATGGCAAGAAATACTTCAAGTTACTAGCCGTATTCCTAAGAGTCTGAAACTAGAAAAACAAATTAAAGATTGGAATCTTTTAGCTGGTGCTGGTTCTAGTGCTAGTTTGGATACTGTATTTGGTTTAGAAGAAGGAATTCTAGAATTAGAGAAATTAGCACCCAATAGTCCTTTGTACCAACGAGGACAAAAATTAATTAGTCGCTGGAAATTAGAAATTGAAGCGGTTAAACATTTAGAAGAAGCCAGAAGTTTAGCTCTAGGTGGTCAAATTAAAGATTACAATGCTGCGATCGCTGAAGCTAGTTTAGTTGCTTCAACCAATCCTCGTTACCGCCAAGCTCAACAAGAAATAAATAGTTGGCGACGAGAAATTAAAATGATTGAGGATCAACCAATCTTAGATCGAGCCACTCAATTAGCTGCTGCTAGCAATATTAGTGCTTGGAGACAGGCAATTGCTGAAGCAAGTTTGATTACTTCTAATAGTCCTCTTTATTCAGAAGCACGAAGAAATATTAGTAATTGGCAAGCCAATATCGAACGGGAAGAAGACCAACCGTTTCTCGATCAAGCTCTAACACTAGCTGGAACCAGAAATTATACTGAGGCAATTAGGGCAGCAGAAAAAATTAGACCAGGTAGAGCATTATCTCAACAAGCACAAGAAAAAGTGGGGTTATGGCGACTCGAAATTCAAGCCGATAATTATTTGCGAGAAGCTTATAATCTTGCCGATGTAGGTACTCCAGAAGCTTTAGTTAAAGCTATTAAAGTCGCTCAACAAGTTTCTTCTGCTACCTCTGCTTACAGTCAAACTCAACAAATTATTAATGGTTGGGCAAATCAACTCTTAGATCTAGCTTATACCAAATCTAGTTATTCTTTAGAAGAAGCGATCGCGATCGCGCAAATGATTCCTTCGGGAACTGTTAGTTTTTCAGAAGCTCAATCTCAAATCAAAAATTGGCAGGAAAGACTAAGACCCCCTGTGATAGAAAGAGAGCTTCCTTTACGTGAAATTAACCTCGATAAACCTCGGAGTAGGAAATTTAATCAATTTGAAGATCGTTAATGAGCTTATTTCAACTTAGATACACTCAAAACTTTTGTTAATTGTTGATAGTTGATTGTTAATTGCTATTTTTTACTTGATAACTGATGTACGGGCGATTTGCGTCACCGAAGGTGCAGCGTAGCGGTCACTCCGTGCCTCGCCAAAGGCGAGACCGCCCCTACTGTTAAACCGCTGTTGCTTTTACTCGTTCTTTTGTTTCCAAATATACTAATAATGCGTTGATATCAGCAGGATTGACTCCACCAATTCTAGAAGCTTGACCGATAGTTAGGGGTCGAACTTTGGTTAATTTTTCTCTGGCTTCCATCGATAAAGTTTCGATCTTCATGTAATCAATTTCTGAAGATAATTTACGATTGCTATAGCGAACAATTTGGTCAATTTGAATTTGCTGACGTTTGATATAGCCAGAGTATTTAATATCTATTTCTGCACCTTCTTTTTCGATTAGATTTAATTGAGGATTTCCTAAACCGTATTGTTCTAAATGTTGATAATGAAAACCAGGACGACGCAATAAATCGGCTAAAGTAATTGAACCTTTAATTTTTTGTTCCGTAACTGCTGCGATCGCAATACCTACTTCATCTTTTTCTTTGACTCTAGTTTCAAATAGTCGTTCTTTTTCTGCTGTAATTTTGGCTTGTTTATCACAGAATAATTGCCAACGACGCTCATCAATTAAACCTATTTCTCTACCCAATGGAGTTAAACGGCGGTCAGCATTATCAGAACGCAAGATTAAACGATATTCAGAACGACTAGTCAACATTCGATAGGGTTCGCGCAGATCTTTAGTACACAAGTCGTCAATTAGTGTCCCTAGATAACTGTCTTCCCGAGGAAAAACAATCATTTCTTGTCCTCGTGCAAACCTAGCTGCATTGATCCCTGCCACGATACCTTGGGCTGCTGCTTCTTCATAACCTGTAGTACCATTAATTTGACCTGCGGAAAACAATCCTTCAATTTTTTTGGTCATCAAAGTTGCATAGCATTGAGTTGCAGGTAAATAATCATATTCCACCGCATAAGCAGGACGCAGCATGACGCATTTTTCTAGACCAGGAAGACTTCTGAGCATGGCTAATTGCAGATTTTCAGGTAAACCAGTCGAAAATCCTTGAATATAAAGTTCGGGGATATCTCTTCCTTCTGGTTCGATAAAAATTTGATGGCTTTCTTTATCAGCAAAACGCACGATTTTGTCTTCAATGCTAGGACAGTAACGAGGTCCTTTGGCATCCACCCAACCGCCATAAACGGGAGATAAATGGAGATTGTCCCGAATAATTTGATGGGTTTCGGCAGTGGTTCGAGTTAGATAACAATTCATTTGTTCCCTTTCTACCCAAGCTTCGGGGTCAAAAGAAAACCAACGTACCTCCTCGTCAGGAGGTTGAACTTGCATTTTGCTATAGTCTACAGAACGCTTATCTACCCTCGCAGGTGTTCCTGTTTTTAATCTTCCTGTTTCAAAACCAAATCGATTGAGAGTTTCGGTTAAACCGAGGGCTGCAAATTCTCCTGCCCTGCCTGCTTCCATTGATTTATTCCCAACCCAGATCCGTCCACCTAAAAAAGTGCCAGTAGTTAAAACTACAGCTTTAGCAGCGAAACAAGTTCCAAAGTAAGTTTGAACTCCGATTACCTCATCATTTTTCCCTAGCACCAAATCCGTCGCCATTCCTTCGCGAATTGACAAATTTGCTTGATTTTCGACAATTCTCTTCATTACCGCAGCATATTCTCGTTTATCGGTTTGCGCCCGCAATGCCCAGACAGCAGGACCACGAGAAGAATTGAGGACGCGCTTTTGCAAATAGGTGCGGTCTGCCATTTTGCCGATTTCTCCACCTAAAGCATCGACTTCATGAGTTAATTGAGATTTAGCAGGTCCTCCAACGGCAGGATTACAAGGTTGCCAAGCAATTTTATCTAAATTAAGGGTTAACATCAAAGTACGACAACCCAAGCGTGCAGAAGCTAATGCAGCTTCACAGCCTGAATGACCCGCACCAATGATGATGACATCAAAAGCATCTTGAAATTCTACAGGAGAAGAAATGGTCATGGTTAGGAATAGAGGGAGATAAGCATTATTTATTGTAATACTTTGAAGTTCATGACTAAATGACTAAGCGCGATCTCGGCAAAGCCGAGATCGCGCAGTGATCGCTCTACTCCTACTTCATAATCAGGTTTGAAGAAAATTACCAGATAAAAAAATATGATGATTTAATTTATGAAAGACATCAGTTTATTTTTATCAGCCAAGAAATTATAAAATTGAACTGTTCATTAGGATTAAACATTCATTCTCACAATTCTTTAAACAAAAAAAAATTAGCCTCAGCATGAATTTTAAACGTATTGCTACAGGAATAGCTGGTTTTGACGAAATACTTAAGGGCGGACTCGTTCCTAGTAGAGCTTATCTAATCAGAGGTGGCCCTGGGAGTGGCAAAACAACTTTAGGTTTACATTTTTTGGCTCAAAGTTTAGTTGAAAATCAAGATAGTCTTTACGTAACTTTTGGCGAACCAGCCGAGCAAATCAAAGCTAATGGAACAGCGATAGGTCTAAATATGGATGCTATTCATTTTTTAGATCTTAGTCCTTCTTCGGAATTTTTCACCGAAATCCAAACTTACGATCTATTTTCTCCCGCCGAAGTAGAACGAGAACCTACGACAGAGAAATTAATTGAATGTATTGAAAAATTCAAACCTCAGCGAGTTTTCCTCGATGCCATGACTCAGTTTCGCTATTTAGCAACTGATGATTTTCAATTTCGTAAACAAGTTCTTTCTTTCCTGCGTTTTTTGCTCGAATCAGGTGCTACCGTACTATTTACTTCCGAAGGGAGTGAATCTGCGCCAGATGATGATTTACAATTTATGAGTGATGGCGTTATTCATCTCGACAATACTCTTGAAGGCAGAACCATTAGAGTTAGTAAATTTCGCGGTTCAGACTATCTTAGTGGTTTACATTCAGTCCGTTTAACAGATCGAGGAATGCGAATTTCTCCTCGTTTGCAACCAGAAAGCCATCGCAGAGAATTTACTCAAACTACGATCGCGTCTGGGGTACCAGAATTAGATGAACTGCTTCATGGTGGCTTGGAACGGGGTACGGTTACTATTTTGACAGGTCCAACAGGGGTAGGTAAAACTACTCTGGGATTGCAATTTATGAAAGAAGCAGCAGGAAGAGGAGAGCGATCAGTAATTTATACTTTTGAAGAAGCTACAGAAAATTTATTGATTCGTTCGGAAGCGGTGAATATTCCTGTTCATGCCATGCTTGATCGCGGTACTTTATCAGTAGAACCAATTGAACCATTGCTTTTTAGTCCTGATGAATTTGCTAATTTAGTCCGTCACGAAGTCGAAGCCAAGAAAACTCAGATCGTTATGATTGACAGTGTGAGTGGTTATCGCGTTTCCATGCGTGGTGAAAATTTAGTCCGTAGTCTCCACAGTGTTTGTAAATATTTACAAAATATGGGAGTGACAATAATTTTAGTCAATGAAATAGAAGAAATTACTGGCAATTTTCGTGCTACTGATGTAGGTATTAGTTATATTGCAGATAACATCGTTTTTTTACGCTATCTAGAAATCAATGGAGAAATGCGTAAAGCGATCGGAGTTCTGAAAAAACGCCTTTCTGATTTTGAAAAAACTTTACGAGAAATAGAAATAACTCGTTATGGGATTAAAGTTGGTAAACCACTTACTAAACTACGCAAAATTCTCAGTGGTACACCAGAATGGGAAGCTAAAAATGATGATTTAAAATGAGTGAAAAACCATTAATCTTAACAGTAGATACGAACAATCGTAATCTTGAATTACTTAATCAATTTTTAGGTAAAGAAGGTTATCAAACTATTAGTGCTAATAATTTAGAAGAATTAGATAAGATTTTAAATCAATCTTTAAAAATTCAATTAGTCTTATTAGACCTGACAGGTTTTAGTAGTAGTATTTGGGAACGTTGCGAACAACTAAAACATCAACAAATTCCTTTTTTAGTAATTTCGCCTCGACAAAATGCTGTAATTCAACAAGCAAGTCTTGCTCATGGTGCTAGAAGCATGTTAATTAAACCCCTGGCAATTAGACAGTTTCTTGGTTTAATCAAAAGTTTTTTAGAAGATTAAATATGAGTAAGATTCTATTACTCCTCGAACACAAAGAAAATCGACGTTTATTATCTATTTGGTTGGAAAAAAATTACGAGATTTTTTATCCTAATTCTGACGATGAATTATCTCAATCAATATTTTCTTTCGATCTTTGTATTTTAGATGGTAGAGCATTAGATAAACTTAATAAGTGGGTTTTAAAAACTAAAAAAGCCCAAGAGCCAGTTTTTTTGCCATTTTTATTAATGACATCCCGCCAAGATGTAAGCATACTGACTAGACATTTGTGGAAAAGTATTGATGAATTAATTATTTCTCCTATTGAAAAAATGGAATTGGCTGCGCGAGTAGAAATGCTCTTACAAAGAAGACAGTTATCTTTACAGTTACAAGTCGCTAATCACAATTTGCAAGAACTTAACGAACTCAAAACTCGTTTTATTTCTATTGCTTCTCATGAATTACGTAATCCACTAAATTTAATTTCAGGTTATACACAGTTGCTAATTCAAAGTAGTAGTAAATATTCTGAAGAACGCAAACAAGATTTATTTAATCGTATTATTACTATTGTCAAAAATATGACAGGTACTTTAAATGATGTTTTACTTTTAAGTAAGGGAGAGTTAGCTAAACAAAAATTAAATCCTATTCAGTTAGATTTAAGTAAATTTTGTCGAGTTTTAGTTAATGAAATCCAACTTGGTGCTGGTAGTAGTCACGTAATCAATTTTTTAGTTGAAGGGGAAAATTCTGAATCAAAAATTTTAGCAGATCAAAAACTATTGAGCCAGATCTTAATTAATTTACTAACTAATGCGATTAAGTATTCCCCTACAGATAGTACCATCGAACTTCAATTAGTTTATCAAGCTGAAAAAATAATTTTTCATATCAAAGATCAAGGAATTGGTATTCCTAAAAAAGACCAAGAACAATTATTTAGTTCCTTTCATCGTGCTAGTAACGTGGGCAATATTCCTGGCACTGGTTTGGGCTTAGCTATTGTTAAACAATGTGTTGATTTATATGGCGGTACAATTAAGTTTCAAAGCCAAATCGATGTAGGAACTACTTTTACTGTCACTTTGCCTATAACTTTAGTTAAGTCTTCTTAGAAAGCAAGCTCACTCATTGTGCAATTAGCTTAAAAAATTAAGAATTAACACTTAAATAAATTTTATTTAGTTCACTCTTCACAATTTCCCAGAAATTACTCATTGAATCTGAGATTTGATGAGCTAAAACCGTAATGGTAACAAAAATTTTTTCCTAATTAATGAACAAAATTAAAACATTAGTTTTGTATCTAATAAACTTCTTTGATTTTAATAAGATTTTGTAGTAAGTTTGGAATAAAAATCAAACGCTATATTTGTCTAGAATGTCAAATTATTGGGACTTTTTTAGAAGCTCTTATTAATAGCTTAAATCAGCAACTAACTAAAAATTTAATTAGAAAATACCACTAAATCTAATTAACAACTATATTTAATTTCTCGAATTGAGGCAATAAATAATGACTGTAACTTTAGTTTCCCAAAGTATTTTGATCATAGACGATAATCCTACTAATCTGGAAGTACTTTCGGAAACTTTAACTCAAGCAGGGTTTCAGGTAGCTGTCGCTACAGATGGTGAAACTGCGATTAAGCAACTTGAATATCATCGTCCAGAATTAATTTTGCTTGATGTTTTAATGCCAGATCTAAATGGTTATGAAGTTTGTCAGCAACTTAAAGCTAAAGAGAAAACTCGTGATATTCCAGTTATTTTTTTGAGTGCGTTAGATGATGTTTTTGATAAAGTTAGAGCTTTTTCTGTAGGCGGAGTAGACTATGTTACCAAACCCTTTCAAGCTAACGAAGTTATTGTTCGGATTAAACATCAATTAGAGTTACAAGCAGCTAAAGCAGAGATTTTTCGATTAAATACAGATTTAGAAAGAAGAGTGCAGCAACGTACCATCGAGTTAAAAGATGTCATTGACAAGCTGCATCAGGAAATTGCTCAACATCAGCAAACACAGCAATTATTAAAAGATAATGAGCAAAAATTAGAAAATATTCTTAACTCTTTAGAAGAAGTAGTTTGGTCAGCCAAGGTCGAGAATTTTAATTTAATCTATCTCAATACAGCTGTAGAAAAAGTTTATGAGCGAACAGTTGTTGAATTTGTTAATCAACCTGATTTGTGGTTAGAAGTAATTCATCCTGAGGATCGTAAGCGAGTTAAACAATCTTTGTCGGTTTTTCCTTACTCTAGCAATCTTGAATTAGAGTATAGAATTGTCCGTCCTAATGGTGAATTACGCTGGTTAAATACTCGTAGTCATTCTGTTTATGATGGTAACGGTAAAGCGATTCGTATTGATGGAATTAGCATTGACATCACCGAACAAAAAAAAGCTCAAGAGCAATTAATTTATAATGCTTTACACGATACCTTAACAGGGTTACCCAATCGTACTCTATTGATGGAGCATCTAGATAAAGCTTTAGAACGCAGCAAAAGATATCCAGATTATTTGTTTGCCGTATTATATATTGACCTTGATCGCTTTAAAATTATCAATGATAGTTTGGGACATTCTGTAGGAGATCAACTACTCGTTAAAGTCGGTCATTTATTAAAGGAATGTTGTCGTAGTGTCGATACTGTTGCTCGTCTAGGTGGAGACGAGTTTACCATTCTCCTGGACGAAATTCAAGCAATCGGCGATGTCACCATCGTTGCCGAAAGGATCTTAAAAAAATTAACTTTACCGATTAATTTAGGTACTTATACAGCTTTTACGGCTGCTAGTATTGGGATTGTGTTTAATTCTCCTCATTATCAAAGCAGCATCGAGTTAATTAGAAATGCAGATATTGCTATGTATAGAGCTAAGGAATTAGGCAAAGGACGTTATATAATCTTCGATGGCGAGATGTATGCTCAAATGCTCTATCTGTCAAACTTAGAAACAGATTTGCGTTTTGCCTTAGCACGTCAACAATTTATCCTGCATTATCAGCCAATTATTGCCCTTGGGACAGGAAAAATTATTGGTTTTGAAGCTTTGATACGTTGGCAAGATCCCGAACGAGGTTTAGTGCCACCAGGAGAATTTATTAAAATTGCCGAAGATACAGGATTAATTGTTTTGATCGGGGAATGGGTTTTAAACGAAGCTTGTCGTCAACTTCGTGCTTGGCAATTAAAGTTTCCCAATGCTTCCTCTTATCACATCAATGTTAATATTGCAGGTCAACAAATCAAACAACCAAGCCTAATTGCGATCTTAGATCGAATTCTGAAAGATACCGAGTTAGATAGTTCTTTTCTGAAACTCGAGATCACTGAAAGTACGTTAATGGAAGAAAAAGAAACCATCATTGAAAACCTTGCTCAAATCAAGGCAAGGAATATTAAATTGAGTATTGATGATTTTGGTACAGGTTATTCTTCCCTGAGTTACTTACATAGTTTTCCTTTAGATACTTTAAAAATAGACCGTTCCTTTGTCAGTCGGATGAATGCTGATAGCGAAAACTGCGAAATTATTCGGACAATTATCAACTTAGCCCATTCTCTCGGAATTGATGCGATCGCAGAAGGAGTAGAAACGACTTATCAACTAGAGCAATTAAGAAAACTAGGCTGTAAGTTTGCTCAGGGTTATCTTTTTGCTGAACCCCTAGATTGTCAAGCAGCAGAATTATTAATTGCGAGTAATCCTCAGTGGTAATTTTAGGAAAAGAGGGGAAAAGAAGCAAGGGAGAAAATAATTATGGATTTTTTATCCGATCAATTAAAATTTATTGGCTAATAACAACCAAAATCCTGCAAAACTTTCAGATTCAGCCGAAGATTGGAGCGCCAGAAAATGAACTCCTTGCGCTTTTTGTTTAGCTGCCTCAAAGTCTTTGGCTTCTGTCAAGGTGGAAGGGGTAGTTAAATTAACCAAAACCCAACTATCACTTAAACCTGTGTCCAAACAAATTCTGGGACGTGGATCGGTTTCCAAATGCAAAAAACCCATTTCTAACCCAGACATCCAAGCTGCTAAAGGCGTAGAACGAGGAGAGAAAATAATTAACCCAGGAATTTTTGTGTCTGGACTAAGATTAAGCAAGGATAAAGGAAAAGCTTCTTTAAAGCCAATTTCCCATTCATTCATTTCTGCAAAAGCAGAAGCTTCCAAACTAACAAATGCCCATTTATCACCGCGATCGCCTCTAACTGCGTCTGGTAAAGCAATAGCATTTAAAGCAGGATACTGCACAGAAGTAGAATTAGCGGTTTTTTCATCATAGCCTGGTTCTTGGGGATATACTTCTTTAATTCGCCTTGCTAGCCAATTATTAAGAGCATAGGTACGACTACTAGGCGCAGCAGCGATTCCCGCATCTTCACAAGCCTTGGTAATCATATTATTCATTTGACGGCGGAAAAAGCGAATTTTTTTAGGAGTGATACCCGCTTGAGCAACTGCCTTTTCAATCGCTTCCCGTAACCAAAGAGAATTAACTGTTTTACTAGAGCAGTATTGAGAGTAGCGAAAAATCTCATCTGGCGATCGCTCTATATCAGTCAGACTTTCGCAAATCAGAACTTCCCAAACTTTTTTATTATCTTCATCTAAAATTGGACGGGAATAAAAATCTAGCTCCCAAATCGTATTACCCATATTATCTTGTGGCTGTTAAACTATGTTTTTTAATCTGCTAGTCATCAAATAAGAGACTATTGCGCGAAACGCCTGTACATTTATTCAGTTTACCGACAAAGGGTACTAGCCTGACATCCTTTCCAAACCAATTACAGGCGCATTTTTAAAGGTAATCAAATCTTATCTATTTAAATTTTGAGGTTTGCTGACACAATAGCTTGCTAAAAAAACAGTTAGTGATTGAATAACTTAGCTCTAGCAGTTCTTTATAATTAAAACTGTTTCACTCTTTATTCATAAAAGTGAAGCAATGAAGTTATTTTTTATGTAGACGTTAGTAATGGAAACACTATATCAGTACGCTTGGCTGATTCCTGTCCTACCTTTATTAGGAGCAATGTTGGTAGGAATAGGTTTGATCTCCTTTAATAAGGCGACTAACAGCCTGAGAAAAATTAATGGTGTTTTAATCGTCTCCATCCTTGGTGCAGCAATGGTAATGTCCTTTGCGATCCTTTGGAGTCAGATTCACGGACACGAAGCTTATACTCGTACAATTGAATGGGCAGCAGCAGGTGACTTTCATCTGACGATGGGTTATACGATTGACCACCTTAATGCTTTGATGTTGGTAATCGTTACTACTGTAGCCTTTTTGGTCATGATTTATACCGATGGCTACATGGCTCATGACCAAGGTTATGTACGTTTTTATGCTTATTTGAGTATTTTTAGTTCTTCGATGTTGGGATTAGTTATTAGTCCTAACTTAGTCCAAATTTACATTTTCTGGGAATTGGTAGGGATGTGTTCCTACCTTCTCATTGGTTTCTGGTTTGACCGCAAAGCTGCTGCCGATGCCTGTCAAAAAGCTTTTGTCACTAATCGTGTTGGTGACTTTGGCTTGTTGTTGGGGATGTTGGGTTTATATTGGGCAACAGGCAGTTTTGAGTTTGATGTCATGGGAGAACGCCTCTCAGAATTAGTGTCTTCTGGAGCGTTAGGGGGTGGATTAGCAGCCCTATTTGCTATTTTGGTCTTTTTAGGACCTGTGGCTAAATCTGCCCAATTTCCCCTTCATGTTTGGCTACCAGATGCGATGGAAGGCCCTACCCCAATTTCTGCTCTAATTCATGCTGCAACAATGGTAGCTGCTGGGGTATATTTGATCGCTAAGATGTATCCTGTGTTTGAACACGTTCCTGCTGCAATGACTGTCATTGCTTGGACTGGTGCAGTTACGGCTTTCCTTGGGGCAACGATCGCTTTAACTCAAAATGATATCAAAAAGGGTTTAGCCTATTCCACCATGTCTCAACTTGGTTATATGGTTATGGCGATGGGAATTGGTTCTTATTCGGCTGGTTTATTCCACCTGATGACTCATGCTTATTTTAAAGCGATGTTGTTCCTCTGTTCTGGTTCGGTCATTCATGGCATGGAAGCAGTGGTCGGACATAATCCAGTTTTGGCGCAGGATATGCGTTTGATGGGCGGATTGCGTAAGTATATGCCGATCACCGCCATTACTTTTTTAATTGGTAATTTGGCGATTTCTGGAATTCCTCCCTTTGCTGGTTTTTGGTCAAAGGATGAAATTTTGGGACAAGCTTTTTCTGCTAATCCTTCCCTGTGGTTTATTGGTTGGGCGACAGCCGGTTTAACTGCGTTTTATATGTTCCGAATGTATTTTATGACCTTTGAAGGGGAATTCCGTGGTAATGATACGGGTATTCGTCAGCAACTTTTAACCGCAGCAGGAGTACAATTTGGCCCAGGCGCGATGGATGTAGAAGAGGCTGAACATCATGGACACAGTCATTCTCCCCATGAATCTCCTTTAACGATGGCTTTGCCTTTAGTTGTGTTAGCCGTACCTTCGGTAGGCATTGGTTTACTTGGTCGTCCTTGGGAAAACTATTTTGAAGAGTTTATTCACGCGCCTGGAGAAACTGTTACCGAAATTGCAGCCGAAGCTGGTCATTTCGACTGGAACGAATTCTTAATTATGGCAGGACTGTCTGTGGCGATCGCTACAGTAGGAATTATTGTCGCTTTCTTGATGTATCGCACTAAAGTAATCGATCCAGTTGCGATCGCGAAAAAATATCCCGCTCTTTACAAGCTTTCTCTCAACAAATGGTATTTCGATGAGATTTACGACAAAGTTTTTGTGATGGGTTCTCGTCGTTTAGCCAGACAAATTATGGAAGTAGACTATAGGGTAGTAGATGGTGCAGTCAACTTGACTGGGTTAGCAACCTTAGTCAGTGGTGAAGGATTGAAATATTTAGAAAATGGTCGCGCTCAATTCTATGCCCTGATTATCTTTGCTGCTGTGTTGGTTTTTGTGTTGGTGTTTAGTGTTGTCTAATCATCACTGCAATTAAATTATCCTCAAGTGCGATCGCTTGCAACCTACTTCAGTAGAGCGATCGCTTTATTTTTTAAACTGAAATACTTATTTGATTTCCTCTAACTTTGGTACGGGCGAACCCTTGCGATCCTCAAAATAAAGTAGAAGTATTCAACTGAACTTGATATCAATGAACATTGTTGTGACAAGCTATCTTATTGCTGAAAATTTAGCCAACTCTAATTTAGAATCTACACTTTCGGCAAATTCTAATGCCTTTGCTGGATTAGTTAGTACTCTGATCATTTTGTTACTTGTCGCGACTGCTGTTGCCTTAATCACCCGATGGCTAAAGATTTCTTATGTCATAGGTTTAGTTTTAGCAGGGTTAGCAATCTCCAAACAGGCATTACCAGAATCAATCGGATTAAACCCAGACGTAATTTTGAATTTGTTTTTGCCAATTTTGATTTTTGAGGCTGCTATTAATACTGAAATCAGTCGTTTACGAAGTACTATCAAGCCAATTACTTTACTCGCAGGACCTGGCGTGGTTTTATCTGCTGGCATTACGGCAGCGTTGCTCAAATATGGTCTTAACTTAGAATGGATTACTGCCTGTGCTATAGGTGTAATTCTAACAATTACTGATACAGTATCTGTGATTGCAGCTTTTAGAACCGTACCTGTTCCTGACAGACTTGCCACCATTGTTGAAGGAGAAAGTCTTTTAAATGATGGGGTCGCTTTGGTGTTACTGAGTCTAATCAGCACGATTCATACCCAGGGTTCTTTTAGTGTTGGGCAAGGAATTGAACAACTTTTGATCGCTTTTGTTGGTGGAGGCATTTTAGGACTAGGACTGGGTTATCTTTGTCTTAGTTTATTCAAGTATTTGGATGACGCTTTAAGTACCATTTTGCTGACGGTGGCTGTATCTTTGGGAACGTTCCAAATTGGTCAGTTATTAGGAGTTTCTAGTGCGATCGCAGTATTGATTGCTGGGTTGGTGATTGGTAATCTTGGTTTTCGCCAAACTTCTGCCACTACCAAAGTTACTCTCTTAAACTTCTGGGAGTATGCTGGATTTGGAGTGAATACTTTTATTTTTTTACTAGTAGGGATTGAAGTAGAGCCACTAATTCTTTTAAGAACCATTCCCGCAGCACTTTTAGCAATTTTAGCTTACCAAATCGGACGAATATGTGTAATTTATCCTTTACTTTATCTACTAAGTTTTTTTGATCGACCTTTACCGCTTCGTTGGCAACACATCTTGATTGTGGGCAATGTTAAAGGTTCTTTATCAATGGCACTCGCTCTTAGCTTACCATTGACGTTACCTGGACGCACAGATGTAATTACTTTGGTCTTTAGTACAGTTTTAGTTTCATTCATCGGACAGGGACTTAGCTTATCCTGGTTTGTTAAAAAGTTAAAATTATCCAAACATTCTTCAATCAAACAGAAGATTGAAAACCTGCAACTGAACTTAATTGCCTCTAAGGCTGCCCAACAAGAATTAAAAAATCTTTTACAGTCTGGTAGTTTACCTAAATCTCTTTACGAAGAACTATTTGCTACTTACCAAGCCAGAATTGCCTCATCAGAAAGAGAACTGCGGGATATTTACAATCAGCGCATTACTAAACCACAAAAGAACGCTGAAAAAGGCAACTATCTAGACGGACTACGTCGTCGCCTTTATTTAGCAGAAAAGGGAGCTATTAATGATGCGGTACGTAAAGGATTACTGTCTGATGATTTAGCCCAATCTCAGATCAAAGAATTGAATGAAAAACTTTTATCTCTCAAGGATGACTAAGAACATAGCCCCATAAAATCAATTAACTGCCTAACAAGATGGGGTTTAGTAACAGCAAGAATCGTTGAACCACTTTCTAAAACTGTATTGCCATTAGGAATAATTAAATCTTCATGGGGATGAGCTTGATAGCCAATAATCAAAGTACCAACAGGAAATCGAGAATTTTGAGCGATTTCAGCGATACTACGACCCACAACATTACATTGCTTTGGAATTGTCAGTTTTAAAACTTCAACTTGCCCTTGTTCAAAGTGAATCATCGCATCAACTTCAGGATATTCAATTGCATTGACAATCCTAGTAACAGCAAGTTGAGTAGTACTAATAATATGAGTTGCCCCAGCTAGTAGATAAGGTTCAGCAAAATCGCGATCGCTCATCCGTACTATGATTTGAGTGACACCATAATGTTTGGATAAAGTTACTAATGCCAAATTCAGGGCATCATCTTGAAGCGTAGCAATAACCGCATCGGCTTTACGAATTCCTGCCTCTAGTAAAACAGTTGTGTTGACGGCACTGCCTTCAAAAGTCATCACACCAATTTTTTCACGGGCATACTGACAAGCAAGAGGATCGGTATCGATAACAGCGATGGTGTGTCCCATTTCGAGCAGGGTTCTCGCTAAATCTGCTCCCATCATCCCGACTCCACCAATCAGAATGTACATTTTTCCTTTATAAACTTGAGTTGTTTTCATTAATATCTTGTCTGATTTTTCATGCCAAATTAAGAATTACAAACCAACAATTCTCAATTTCTAATAGTAAGGAGTAAATTCATATTGTCATTAAAACTTTTTTGTACTATATCTATTGCTCATGAATCCATCACAACCAAATCAGCAAAATCAAAACAAAGCTTCTAATTTAGTTCATCAACCTTTTCCTGAGCATGAGATTAATATTTTTAATCCTCCTAAAAATAATCCCAACGGTTATTTAACTAAATCAAATTCTGAATCTGTTTGGCAAGCTTCGACTCAATTATTTTTGACAACAGAAAAAACTCAGTTAGCTTCTCCTGTACCTAGTAATTGGTTAGATCAAAAAGTTAATCCTTGGATTGTTAGTTCGCTCCTAATTTTACTTTTGACCAATGTTGTTTCTGGTCTGATTATTTATTTTTATCAAACAAATACTGAGACTAAATTAGTTCAAAACACCCAGGAGAATTCGATTAATAGTCCTAATTTAGCAGCCGAAGAATTTATCGATTTGAATCAAACCAGTTTAAGTAATATTGCTTTACCTCAAGCTCAAAAATATCATAACATTGCAAGTAAATCTAAGCTTGAGCCAAAAATTACTCCCCCGTTAGCTATTCCTCCTACTAGTATTCCTAACTATCCACCAGGAATGACTTCGGCTATCAATTCTAATTATTATTATATTTTGTCAGAATATACAGGAGAAGAATCCTTAGCTTTAGCCCAACAAAAAGTTGCTAATGTTTCTTTAGTTAATTTTCCTCAAGGTGTTTTTATTTATTTAGGAGCTTTTGCAGCAAAAGACCAAGCTAACCAATTTATAACGCAACTAAAACAACAAGATATTGAGGCGTATATTTATCCTTTTGAATAAGATTGAGGAGATAAATTAGGAAAAAATTGTTTTTTTAACGTGATATTATTTATTTGAAAGTCTGTAGAATAAAAACGATTTGAGATAGAACACCCCACCTAATTGTTTAGATGGGGAGATAATTAAATAATTTTGTTTAATTTTTGTCTAATAATTGCCAAATAATTTCTGGTAATTTTATGACTTCTTGCCAAATAGTTTGATATTGAATCCCAAATACTAGCTGTAAAATCAGCAGAATTGCACCAATAGTTATAGCTGTACTGAGACTTGCTTTTAAAACTTTAATTAGCCAAGTAAAAATCAGCCAAGTGATTACAACCGAAGCAATAACTACAATTAATTCTACTGACATAAACAAACTCAAAAAATAGTTATGTTAAAGAAATCAAACTACCGCTTTGGTTTAATTCCTTACTAGCAGTTATAACAGTTTCTCTTGCCCAACTATCTGCATTAAGAATATCTTCTAAAGTAGGCGTTTGAGTATTTTGGTCAGTAAAGCGATCGCAAGTGGTTTCAATTAAACGGGGTATGTCTAAAAATTGAATTTGTTCGGCTAAAAATAAAGCTACTGTTTGTTCGTTGGCTGCATTGAGTACCGCAGGCATTAAACCGCCAGCTTGCCCGGCCGCATAAGCTAGTTGCATACAAGGATATTTATCATGATCTGGTTCGCGGAAGGTTAAATCACCAGCTTTGACTAAATCTAACCGTTCCCAATCAGTATAAATTCTTTCGGGAAAAGACAAGGCATAAAGTAGAGGTAAGCGCATATCTGGCCATCCCAGTTGAGCTAGTACCGATGTATCTTGTAACTCAATTAGAGAATGAATAATACTTTGAGGGTGAATCACAATTTCGATGCGATCGTAATCTAAACCAAACAGGAAGTGGGCTTCAATTACTTCTAAGCCCTTATTCATTAGGGTAGCCGAATCGATAGTAATTTTTTTACCCATTGACCAGTTGGGATGTTTGAGGGCATCTTTAACTGTAACAGTGCTTAATTTTTCAACAGGAAGATCGCGGAAAGCACCACCAGAAGCAGTTAAAATGATTTTTCTTAAACCGCCTTGGGGAACACCTTGTAAACATTGAAAAATGGCTGAATGTTCCGAGTCCGCAGGAA
This sequence comes from Stanieria sp. NIES-3757, assembly GCA_002355455.1. Lineage (NCBI taxonomy): Bacteria > Bacillati > Cyanobacteriota > Cyanophyceae > Pleurocapsales > Dermocarpellaceae > Stanieria > Stanieria sp. NIES-3757. The sequence continues at coordinate 4,639,852 of AP017375.1, read as the reverse complement.
GAAGTTTAACGCCGTGTTTTTCGACTAAAGGTAAAACAACGGGGCCTCCTGCAATTAAAGTTTCTTTGTTAGCGAGGGCAATATCTTTACCTGCTTCTATCGCAGCAATGGTAGGCAATAAACCAGCACAACCAACAATTCCTGTAACCACACTTTCCGCATCCCCATAACGGGCTACTTCAACTACTCCTTCTGCCCCTGCTAAAATTTGCGGAGGATTAGGTAAATCGGCGATCACACTTTGTAATTCTGAAAGTTTTTCTGTACAAGAAGTAGCGACTATTTCTGGTTCAAATTGACGAATTTGTTCGACTAAAAGCGGAATATTTTGTCCTGCTGCTAAACCAACGACACGAAATTTATCTGGATGATGGGCAACTATATCTAAAGTTTGTGTGCCAATAGAACCAGTAGAACCGAGAATTGTAATTGCTTTCACGATATTTGCTGAATTTTGATTGGGGATCGACTTCTATGTCAGAAGTTTTTTATTTAACTCGTAGAATAACATCCGAGTTGCTCTAAACAATATCCTGATGATTGAATTTTACTTAGGATGAAGTAACTAAAAATTGCACTCGTAAACTTGAAAAATTAATTGTGGTGTAATTATTTCAATCAACTCGCAAAGGAAAGATTGTAGAAGAAGAAGTAATTTATTCTGCTGCAAAAGCATTCTGTATAATTTGTTCATCCATTGATTGATTACCTGCCAAGCCGAGAATACTTGCTGGCGAGTTGGAAAGAGTAATTAGTTGAATAAACTGGCGATCGCGATTAGATAAAATTTCCATTCTTATTTATCTATTACATTTAAGTTATGGTTGAAATTCCACGCACTATCTTAATTGTCGATGACGCTCCTGAAGATCGGAAACTCTACAGACGCTACCTGCTGAAAAATTGCGAGTATTCTTACACTATTCTAGAAGCAGATCTGGGACAGCAAGGACTTGAACTGTGGCAACAGCAACAACCAGATCTCGTGTTGCTTGATGCTCGATTGCCTGATTTGGATGGATTAGCGTTTTTGGCTCAATTGCGATCGCTGGTTCAACAGACTTATTTACCTGTAATTATGGTGACAGGACAAGAGCATGAAGCGATCGCCTCTCAAGCAATCAAAGCAGGCGCACAGGATTATCTCATCAAGGAACAAATAACTCCAGAAAGGTTGTCTGTATCGATCGAGCGAGTAATTGAAATAGTGCAGTTACGCACCAAACTACAACAGCGGAGCGAACGTGAGCGATTAATCGCTCAAATTAATCGCAAAATTCATCAAACTTTAAATCTGGAAGAAATTTTACAAACAACGGTAACAGAGGTACGGCAGTTTCTCCAGAGCGATCGCGTGTTGATTTTCCGTTTACAATCAAATGGTTGGGGCGAGGTGGTAACAGAGTCAGTTGCTGTTCAATGGACTCCTCTTCTATATACTTCACTATCCGATCCTTGCTTTAACGAAAATGATCTTGAATCCTTCCGTCAAGGGTTAGTTACAATTACATCAGATCTTCACGACGGTAGTATCCCTCCCTGTCAGGTTGAGTTACTAACAAAGTTGCAGGTGCGAGCAAACTTAGTAGTTCCAATTTTAGTAAGAGAGCGGTTGTGGGGAATGCTGATCGTCCATTACTGTGCTGCCCCCCATCAGTGGCAACCGTTAGAGATTGAGTTGCTCCAAGAATTAGCAATTCAGCTTGGTATTGCGCTCCAACAATCGAAGCCTGAGCAACAGGCACAGAATGAACTGGCAGAGCGTCGACGGATAGAATTAGAACTGCGAGAGAGTGAAGAACGACTGCGATCATCATTGAAAGCCTCGCGTATGGGTACATGGGACTGGAATATTAAAACAGGGCTGATTCAATGGTCAGAGAACTTAGAGACTTTCTTTGGCCTGAAACATGGAGAGTTTGAAGGCACCTTCAAGATGTTTGTCGATCTTATTCACCCTAACGATCGCGACCACGTACTAGCAACCATCGACCATGCGATCGCTACTGGAGAAGACTATGACATTGAGTTTCGGACTGTATCGCCAAATGGTATAGTTCGCTGGGCATTAAGCCAGGGTAAGGTATTTTACAACCAAGCAGGGCAACCAGTACGGATGGCGGGCAATCATATTGATATTACCGAACGCCAACAGGCTGCGGAAATCTTGCGAGAAAGTGAAGAACGGTTTAGGCAGTTAGCAGAAAATATTAATACAGTATTCTGGATCAGAGAAGCGTTTGAAGAGCGAGTCAGTTATGTCAGCCCTGCCTATAAACGGTTATGGGGGCTAGACCCTCAAGAATTGTATGAAAGTCAACAAGCTTGGGTTCAATACATTCATCCTGATGATCGTGAAGCGATCGCAATAGCTTTTCGAGAAAAAGCAACAACTGGAAAGTTTGATGAAGAGTATCGGATTATTCTGCCTGATGGAAACATTCGCTGGATACGCGATCGTTGTTTTCCAATTGAGGATCAGAAAGGGAACATTTATCGCTTTACAGGTATTGCTGAAGATCTTACTGATGCCAAGCAGCGCGAAACTGAGTTAAGACAAACTGAAATTGTACTGAAACAGACTACTGAAAGACTCAATGTTGCCCTTAAGAGTGCGCCTATTACCCTCTTCAACCAAGACTTAGAACTCCGTTACACTTGGATTTATAACCCCACCAACTATAGAGTGGAAGACGTGGTTGGTAAGCGAGATGAAGAGTTAGCCTCTCCAGATACGGCTGCTCGTCTGACTCTCCTAAAACAGCAAGTACTGGAGACTGGTATAGGTTTGCGTGAAGAAGTCAAAGTCACAATTAAGGGACAGACAAATTACTACGATTTGACGATCGACCCGATTCGGGATAGACAAAATGCGATCAATGGCATTACTTGTGCAGCAGTCGATATTACTAATCTAAAACAATCGGAAGAAGCCTTGCGACTCAGTGAAGCTGAATTTCGTATCATTGCTAATGCTTCCCCTGCCCTCATTTGGGTTTGTTCGGCAACAGGCGCAAACATTTATTTCAACGAACGCTGGTATGAATACACTGGGCAAAGTTTGGAAGAGCCTCTAGGCTTTGGTTGGGTAAACACCATTCACTCAGACGATGCAAAAAGGATTTTGCCCTATTGGCAACATTGTTGTGCTACAGGTGAACCTTATGAGGGTGAAGTACGTTACCGCCAGAAAGATGGTGAATATCGTTGGCATCGCTTCCGCGCTTTACCACAACGTAACAATTCGGGTGCCATTGAAAAATGGTTCGGTTGCAGCGTAGATATTCATGACGGGAAACGTGCTGAAGAAGTCATTGCAGCCAACGAAGCGCGACTGCGAGGATTTGTTGAGGCGAATGTAGTTGGCATTCTCTATGGTGATATTTATGGCAACATTTATGAAGCAAACGATGAGCTACTGAAAATCGTTGGCTATACACGAGAAGAATTACGTGCGGGCAGACTCCGCTGGATCGATATCACACCTCCAGAGCATTTACCTTTAGATGAACAAGCGATCGCAGAAGCACAGGCAAAGGGTGCTTGTACCCCTTACGAAAAGGAATACATTCATAAAGATGGTAGAAAAATTCCTATTCTGGTGGGTTATTCTCTAGTGGGAGAAGCAAGGGAAGAGTCAGTGGCATTTATCTTGGATTTGAGCGATCGCAAAGCTGCGGAAGCTGCTCTGAAAGAAAGTGAAGAACGTTTTCGGCAAATGGCAGAAACCATCTCCGATATTTTCTGGATGATGGATGTCAAACAGAAACAAATCCTTTATATCAATCCAGCTTTCGAGCGAATTTGGGGGCGATCGCCTGAGCAACTCTATCAAAGGTTGGAAGCTGGCTATGCTTACATTCATCCAGAGGATCGGGAACGGGTTGTCTTCACTTTAGATCAGGCACTCGAAACCAATGGTTTTGAGATAGAGTATCGCATCATTCGCCCCGATGGTAGCATTCGTTATCTGCATGAGCGAGGTTTTGTTGTGCCGAATGAGCAAGGACAACTGACACGCTTAGTTGGAGTTGCCCAAGATATCACCTATCGCAAACATGCAGAACATGAGCGAGAGCAATTACTACAGCGAGAGCAATTGGCACGGCAGGAAGCCGAACGCGCCAACCGTATCAAAGATGAGTTTTTGGCAATTCTTTCCCACGAACTGCGATCGCCTCTCAACCCGATTTTAGGTTGGGCGCAACTGCTGCAAATGAGCAGACTTAATTCAGATCAAATGGCTGAAGGTTTGGCAACAATCGAACGTAATGCTAAACTTCAAACCCAACTAATTGATGACCTCCTGGATGTTGCCAAGATTCTTCGTGGTAAACTCAGCATGAAGATGGCTTCGGTTAATTTGGCGTTTGTGATTGAGGCAGCGATTGGTACTGTTAGAACAGCAGCTATGGCCAAATCTATTCAGCTACAAGTTGAACTTCCTCAAGTCGGGCAGATATTCGGTGATGCAGCTCGACTCCAGCAAATAATTTGGAATCTGCTGTCTAATGCGATTAAATTTACTCCTAATCATGGACGGGTAGATATTCAGTTGTCTTTGCTCGCTAATCAGTCATCAACGATTCAAGTAAAATATGCAGAAATTATCATCAGAGATACGGGTAAGGGTATTAAACCTGACTTCTTGCCTTACATTTTTGAGTCATTTCGGCAGGAAGATGCTTCTACTACACGTAACTATGGCGGATTGGGATTAGGATTAGCGATCGTCCGTTATCTGGTTGAAGCCCATGGAGGTACAATTTGGGCTGATAGTAAGGGGGAGGGACAAGGCGCAACGTTTACTGTTCGATTACCATTACTTGTTTCTCAACCAACATCGCATCAGTCCGAACAAGTTTTAAAACAGGAACTAGACTTGACTGGAATCCGAATTCTCACTGTTGATGATGAACCTGATGCTCGTAAATTGTTAACCGTCTTATTAACCCAATATGGCGCAGAAGTTTTGAGTGTTGCCTCTGCTGGTGAAGTATTAGCCAATCTGGAATCGTTTCAACCCGATGTATTAGTTAGTGATATTGGTATGCCCAATGTCAATGGCTATAGTTTGATCGAGCAAATTCGTGATTTATCTCCTCAACAAGGGGGGCAAGTTCCTGCGATCGCACTAACTGCCTATGCCAGAGAGGAGGATCGTCAGCAAGCTTTTACGAGTGGCTATCAATGGCATATTAACAAGCCCCTTGAACCAGAGCAATTAGTTCAAGCTGTAATGTCACTGGTACCTCATCAAGATCGATGAAGTACAAAGTTAACTATTTTAAAACAAAAGAAACTTCGCTAACCAGTTATCAATTTTATTTTGAACTTTGAACTGTTAGATCAATTTTTACCCAAACCAAAACTACTGTAAATAAATCGGTCTAGTAGCCCCAGTAGTTGCTAATCTAGACCGTTCAACCAACATATAAAGAGTTTCTGGCAAAAATACTTAACCCAACAAAATTGACCTAAATTTAGTCAGTTTTTTTATTCATTTTTTCTTCAATATCTTCGAGAGTATTTTCTGCTCCCGCATTAACTTGTTTAGCTTGACCTTCTGCTTTATCTTGGGGATCGTTATCAAGTTCACCCATCATTTCTTGAACTCTGCCTTCAATTCTTTCGCTTCTGGCTTGAGCTTTATCTTTAAGTTCTTCAGCTTTATCTTTAAGACCCATAATCAATAATTACCTTATTTATTTTTAATTTACATTTACAAATTAACAATTATGATTTGAGGCTTACTCTACCGCGAGATTTATTTTCTGAAGTGATGAATTGTTAAATAAGAATTGCAAGAAGATTTCTTTTTTTTATTCATCTAACTAAAGATATAAAATTTTCAAAAGCTTCGCAATCAAGCATAAAGCGATCGCTCCATTGATAAGAATGAGAATTAAATTTTCCTTAATTTATTAAAAATTTTAATTACTTTCAAGCTCACTGATCAACTGATCATCAGTTGATAGGATTAACCGTTTTTGTAATCAAAAAAAATTAAATAAATAAGTAACTTGACTAAACATATATTTACAATCTATTAATAAATAATTTTTAATTCGCTTATTTAAAAATAAATTGACTATTTAAAAGAAACTATCACAAAATAATAGTATATATATAACTTAGTTGCTTAGTAAAAATTAAAATATATTTAAAAAATCATTAAAATAATCTTAAAAATTTTACCGAATTACCACCAAAATTCACCAAATCTCTTAGTCTAAACTTGGTCATAATCCCCTCAGATAGAATTGATTTTTATGATAAAAACTACTTAGAATTATCAAGGGGCAGTAATTATAATTTTTGCCCAAATTAACCAAATAAAAATATTATTATTGTGCTATCTATTTTCTCATTAAGTAATTGGTTATGCTCGAACTGGCAGCCACAGTTAGCAATGCATATTCCAGACGGATTTTTAAATCTACCAGTGAGTCTAATTACGTGGCTTATTGCGATCTCTTTAATTATAGTAGCTTTAAATCAAGTGCAAGCAAAATATCAAGAGCGGACAGTTCCCATTATGGGAGTGTGCGCTGCTTTTATCTTTGCAGCACAAATGATTAATTTCCCAATCCCAGGAGGAACTTCTGGTCACTTATTAGGAGGTGCATTAGCAGGAATTTTACTCGGTCCTTGGGCGGGTTCGTTAGTAATGGCTGTAGTGTTTATCGTTCAGGCGTTTATCTTTCAAGATGGCGGGATTACCGTCTTGGGAGCAAATATTGCCAATATGGCACTAATTGGAACTTTTAGCGGTTACTATCTTTATCGGGCAATTCGCTCGGCGATAGGTCGCAATAGTTGGCGCGGAATGGCGATCGCTACAGTTGTAAGTGCTTGGACAAGTGTCTTGATTGCTTCAATTCTTTGTGCGCTAGAATTAGCTTGGTCAAAAACTGTACCTCTAAACTTAGCGATCTCAGCAATGGCGTTTTGGCACTTACTGATCGGAATTGGTGAAGCATTGATCACCTTGGCAGTAGTTAGTTTTATCTGGCGGACTCGACCAGATTTACTCTACGATCCTCCCCGCAAAACCAAATTATCTAATTCACGCCCATTAATACAACGTTAACGCCATTCAATTAAATTTATTTAAGGGTTATGAGTCATAAAATCTCACGCTCGCGTAATCTTGCTTTTGTGATCGCTGGGTTAGGAAGTGCGCTATTGATTGCCATTTTCCTTTCGCCCTTTGCTAGTTCCGATCCAGATGGTTTAGATCGAGTTTCCCAAGATCTAAAGTTTGAACATAAAGCAACGGAAGATGCACCCGCCAAGAAATTGCCTTTTGCCCAAATTTTTGATGAATATGCACTCAAAGGTGTACCAGCAGGAATAGCTACGCCACTAGCAGGTTTGGTTGGAACTTTAGCCACTTTCGGTTTGGCGTGGGGAGTTGGCAAGTTGGCGATCAAAAATTCCTCTTCACCTCCAGATGAAGAACAACCCAATTAAAATAATTAGGAATTAGATGAATGCTACTGTTACATCTAGGGACGTTTCATCTCGATCTTAATAGTAAACAAGTTAGTTTCTGGCATTCTCTAGCTCCCCGTACCCGTCTTTTATGTACACTATTAATGGTCTTTGCGATCGCTTTAACTCCCAACGGACGTTGGTGGACTTGGGCGATTTACGGGGTAGGAGTGTTAGGCTTGATTTTTTTCAGTCGCGTAACTAAAAAAGTCCTGCTCAAGAGAATTGTAGTTGAGTTTGCTTTTATCGGTGTCGTGCTTTTAGGAACCTTATTTCGAGAAGGCGGTCAAGTTCTCTGGTCTTGGGGAGTATTACGAATTACTACAGAAGGGTTAACTGTTTTAGGCAGTGTCACGCTCAAAGCTTTATTGTCGCTACTCACTTTAAACGTTCTGACTCTTACTACTTCAGTTCCAGCCTTACTTAATGCTTTGACTGCTTTACGAGTACCACCACTACTAATTGCCACTTTAGCATCGATGTATCGTTATATTAGCGTTTTAATTAGAGAGTTTCAGGCAATGCGTAAAGCTGCTATGTCTCGCAACTTTACAGGTAAGAGTAACTGGCAACGTCTAATTATTGGCAATATGATGGGATCTTTATTTATTAGGACTTACGAGCGAGGAGAACGAATTTATCAAGCCATGTTAGCGCGGGGTTATCAGGGCATACCCATACTTGAGAAAGTCCCCTCTGGTGGAAGGCGAGATGTATTAATCATTAGTTTAACTACAGTCTGGGCATTGTTGGGACAAGCTATTTATTTACTGCATTGATTGAGAGCAAAGAAAAAACAATAGATCTAGGTTGTTGTGCAGATATTTCAAGATTCGGTTTCGTCTGAATTTCAGCTTTTCGATATATGTCTTTAATCATAGTAAATGTTATTATTTACTCGATTTAACCTCTCAGGAGTAGAATTCGGTTTTTCGGCTGGCTATAAATTAATTGATTGAATTTTAATGCATCACAATCCAATTATTATCAAAAATCTTACCTACACTTACCCCGATGGAACTAAAGCGTTAAAAGACATTAACTTGTCTATCGAAGCTAATGAAAGAGTTGCACTCATCGGTGCTAATGGTTCGGGCAAGTCAACTCTACAATTACACCTCAATGGAATTATTCTGCCTCAATCAGGAAGTATCCAAGTAGGAAAATGGTTGGTAGATCGAGATAATTTAAGGGAGATTCGTAATTTTGTGGGATTAGTCTTTCAAAATGCTGATAATCAGCTATTTATGCCTACTGTATGGGAGGATGTTGCCTTTGGCCCTAAAAATCGTGGTTGGCGAAATCGAGAACTTGTAGAGCGAGTCACCAAAGCAATGATGATGGTTGATATTGACCCCGAATATTACGGTGAAAGGAATACAGAAAATTTATCGGGAGGAGAGAAAAAACGAATTGCGATCGCTGGAGTGTTAGCTATGGAACCCCAGGTATTAGTTTTAGACGAACCCTCGGCACAGTTAGATCCGCGTTCTCGTCGTCAATTAATTGAATTATTGCAAAATTTGCCTTTAACTCAATTAGTAGCAACCCACGATCTAGATTTAGCCTTAGAATTATGCTCTCGTACTGTAGTTTTAAGTCAAGGTCAAATTGTCTATGATGGAGAAACAGAGAGGATTATGAGCGATCCTGATTTTTTAGTACAACATTCTCTAGAGTCCCCTTTATCTTATAGTCGTCCTTATTGTTTACTAGAAGATGTACCGATGATTCGGATTGCGGGTTAATCTTCAGTTAAAGGAAGGAAAAATACTGTTGCTATGCCTGGAATAGCGAGTAAACAAACAATCACAAAAAATACTGTATAACCAACTTCTTGCTGAATATATCCACTCACCGCGCCTGGTAACATCATTCCTAATGCCATAATTCCCGTTGAAATTGCATAGTGAGAAGTTTTATATTTACCTTGAGCAATCTGCATTAAATAAACCATGAAAGCTGTTAAACCTAATCCATAGCCAAATTGTTCTACAGCAACCAAAAGATAGACAATTTGTAAGGGTGGTTGAGCCAGAGACATATAAACATAAAATAAGTCAGGTAAATGAAGAGCTAATGCTAGAGGTAAGATTGTCTTTTTTAAACCATATTTAGCAATAACTATTCCCCCTAAAATTCCTCCTATTATTAGGGCAAGAATGCCAAAAGTACCATAAACTAAACCAACATCTTCTGTACTTAATCCCAGTCCACCTTGTTCAACTTGATCTAATAAAAATGGCGAAGTTAATTTCAGTAACATTGCTTCGGCAAATCTATAAAATAAGATAAAAGCTAAAGTTGCTCCAATCTTTGGTTGGCGAAAATAATAGATAAAAATTTCCCAAAATGGTACAGTTTGATTAACCTTTTGAGAATTTGTTTGTGGTTTATTTTTCTCAATAGGAGGATAGGGTAAGGTAAATTGATGATAAATAAAAATTAGACCAAAAATTAAAGCAGATATTCCTAAACAAAAGGTCCAACTCAAAGAAGCATTGTTCCAATTTTTTTGTAATTTACCTGCTACAAAAACCAAAAAACCAGAACCAAAAATAACAGCAAGTCGATAAAAAACTGTACGAATACCAGCAAAAACTTCCTGTTGTTTAATATTTAAAGCTAATAAATAAAAGCCATCGGCAGCAATATCATGGGTAGCAGAAATAAACGCTCCTACTGTAAAAAACATCAACGAGATTAAAAAGAAATTAGATATCTGAAGAGAAAATGCAGCTAAAATTAAGCAACACATCATGGCTAACTGTGTGTAAACAATCCAATTTCTTTTAGTTGAGTAAAGATCTACTAAAGGACTCCACAACATTTTGAGTACCCAAGGCAGATATAAAAGACTCGTCCAAAATGCTATTTGAGCATTGTCTATCCCCATATTCTTGTAGATGATCACTGAAACGGTATTGACGAGAATATAGGGAACTCCCTCTGCGAAATAAAGAGTTGGAATAAAATACCAGGGAGAACGAATTTTTGAATTGCGAGTATTTTTCTTTTTGGGGATGATAGCCATGAGTTAAATTAATTGATTAGAGCGTATGACAGACCATAAGCAAATAAAAGTTTCCACCGTTAATTAAATTTTTATTAATATTCGCTTTTTTAATGAAGGTTTCACTTCAAATCCTTTTAATTAGTAGTAATAAGCTGTCAACTTCAATTCTTCTTTCTGCCTTCTAACTCCATCAATTTTATGGCTATTCAACCAGATCTGCTCTCACTATATTTTGCAGTCAAATTACATAGTCACTGAAATTAAAGCGATCGCGCTTGAGCAGTTATAGCAACTTAACTATAGATCAAGAATAGCTAATAACCCTATTACTCTCAGTTTCAGACTTGCTCATCAGCAACGCTAGTTAAATCAGTGGTGCTGAATGCAAACATCCTAACTTTTCTAGTGCTACGGTAACAGCTTCTGTTCGACTCTGCACATTCAATTTGCTATAAATATTCTCTAAATGCTTGCGTACCGTACTGTGGCGGATTTTCATTTCTAGAGCGATCGCTTGATTATCTTTTCCTTTAATAACCCAAGACAAAACCTCAGCTTCTCGCTTACTCAAGCCAATCAATTTTAAAGAGGCTAATAAGGATAGCACTTGCTCTTGAGTTAAAAGTAACAAATATTGTTCTCCAGGACGATCAATTACTAAACGAATTGTTAATTTGCGATCGCCCTGTTGCAGATGAAGAGGTAAACAAGGAGAAGGAAGATCATACTCTGTATTGAATTGAGCAATTTGATGTCGAACCCATGAGTGCAATTGTTCTGGAAGTTGACTAAAACCATTATGGTTCGGGAAATAAGATTGCAACCATGTGGCAGCTTGCGGAGTCATTAATTGTACTTGCCCCACACCATTCAAAAAAATAACTCCTGCTCGATCCAGAGACTGATACAGTTGAGCTAAGTTTTGCTGTAATTGATGATAGCGTTTAGCATTATTATAGGCTTGTAATAAATGAGAACTTAGTAAATTTAGTATAAGGCGGTCGCGTTCGGTAAAGTTTCTCTTACTGCGATTGAGGCTAATTGCAATCATGTCTGTATTAGCTGGCGAAGGCATCGGTGAACTCTCAAGTTGGTTACTTATTAGATGTACAACCATTTGATCTTCCCAACCCATCAAACTCATTAATTGCTGATAAAGACCTTCTAATTGATGTAATTCCTTCTGGTTGATAAAATCTGAGATTTTATAAGCTCCTGTCAATGTATTTGGCATATTCTGGACTATTGGGTGTTCTCTCCAATAGCGACGAGGTATTTCTTGCAGCTCAGGAGTTAAACCAGAATAACCAGGAAGAAAGATATAAGATATTTGCTGTGACTGAAGTGCATTGAGATTGAATACTGGAAATTCACTAGGAACGAGTTGGTCAACAATGGCAAGTGCGTTGACACCAAAGGAATCTAAGTCATGAAGAGAATAAAGTTTTTGAATGCCGTGAAGCAGGTTTTTAGTATCTTTCCAAGTCAATCGCTTCATTGGTTTGCCTTTTAATATCTACTAAAAAACTTTAGTTAATTTAAGGCTAAGACAATTTAGACAACTAGAAAAGACAACTGTAAAGCAAACTTCACATTAATATAGGGCAAATGACGAATTGATTTTCAACCATTTGAAAGTTATTTACTGATGTTACGCACTCTTGAGTAAATGTAATTCACACATAGCTTGTTGCAAAGCTTTGACATAAATAGTACTGCGCAAAGCAAAATGGTTCATCTTGTGTTTCAATTTCAGACACTCTAATTGAAATGCAGCATAGATAGACATAAAGATATGGTTTCCTTGAGTACGAAGACATTTAGTTGGGGACTTAGCTAAACCAGTATTAGACTTGAGCGTTTTATGAAAGACTTCCACGTTCCACCGTTTTTGGTAGATTGCTTCTATTTGAGGGACATTACAGTTTAAATCACTACAAGCCAAATACAAAATACCAGTACTGCCATCTTGGTTTTTAAAGACTTGACGATAGATGAGAACAGGAAAGTCCAGTCCTTTAAGCCATCCTCTGACTGAGATCTGTTCTGACCAGTTGAGTTCATCAATTCTGGTAAAACAACCCTGTTTTTTGTTTTCTTCACTCAAGGCTACGGTACGATTGCTTTTGAGAGCCATGATCAAGTGCTTATCTAAATCCTGACAGATAAAAGCCATATTTTCCTTCGAGGAAAACCAACTATCAGCTAGCACATACCTGTATTTGAGTTGATTCTGGGAGCAAATTTTTAATTGATTTCGTGTTAATTCATTTTTTGTTGCTGTTGCTTTTCGTTTTTCCTTCTTTGTTTTTACCTCACAAAATTTTATGGACTTTTTGACGACATCAAACCCAATTGGTAGGCTTATGTCTTCGACACTATAAACATAGTTGATGATGTTAATTCCCTTGACAGAACGGTTTTCTTGATGGTCATGATGCCAGCACACTAACTCATTCTCTTGGGTATGAGGTTTTTTCTCTATGGTGTCATCCACAATCAACACACCATCTTCTTGTTCATACTCCCTGACCACTGGTTTCACTAACTTCCACAGCTCTCGTGACTCTAAGTCTTTAGCCGACAGGAAACGAGTTATTTTATCGTGACTGATACTTCCTTCTAATACTCTTGATAATCCTGTCGCTGTTATCTGTCCAAACGAGCTGATAATATAATCGCTGTATAGTTCCAAAAGCTTTTTGTCCATTCGAGTATTATAGCTTTTGCGTAACATCAGTTATTTATTTTAAAGACTCAAGTAATTTTAATTACATTAACAAGTATAAATACTGCCTGGAGCAGGTTTAGCCTGTTTTATTTAACAATCTTACTTTGATTTAAAAGAGGTTTATTCATGGCAAAAGTGAAAGTCCATATCTGGTACACCCATGATGGTCAAATTGCTGCGATCGCACATTCTTTGAGCCGTTATCGAGTTTCAGCCATTGTCCAAAAAGGTCAATTTGTATTCGAGACTGAAATTGATGAAGAGCAAATCGATAAATTTTATCAAACTCATCAAGTTAATTTGCCTAATTCAAATCGTTTGGAAGTCCATTAAAATATTTATAGCGATCGCGGAAATATCTGTGACGTAGATTGCTAAAAATCAAGGCTAGTCAGGATTATAATAAATTGTTACGAAATATGAAGCAAAAAAGATGGGAGAACAATTAAGCAATTTTTTAGAACCAATTGCTGCCTGGTTTCGCAGTCTTGGTACACCAGAACCAATTGTCCATTGGGGACATCCTTTAATGATGGCAATTGTGGTATTTGTGATGGGAAGTTTTGTTGGTTTAGCTGGATGGCGTAGCAGAATTTTAGCCACGACTAATACAGATGAAGCAATTAAAAGCAAAGCAGATCATCGTAAAATCGCACCGTTAATGTATTTATTTTTAGCTGCTGGTTATACAGGTGGAGTTTTATCTCTGGTGATGCAGCATCAACCGATTTTAGAAAGTCCTCATTTTTGGACTGGTTCGGTGGTAATACTTTTACTGACAATCAATGCAGTAATTTCTGCTGCTGGTTTTGTAGGAAATAAAGCTGTCATGCGGACTATCCATGCGTATGTGGGAAGCATTGCTTTATGTATTTTATTTCTTCATGCCATTTTAGGTTTAAAGTTAGGTTTAGCAATTTAAACTGAGTTTGAAATAAGGTAAAAGGAAGGGGATAGTAAGCTGAAAGTCCGATAAATTCAGCATACCCTTCCTCAACTATTTCCACAAAATTAATTACTCATGACTAAAAGCGATTAAGATGTTTGATATTTAGTTAGGGAATTGTCATGACAGAAAGTTCCGAACTTACTTTAAAAGTTGCCCATCAGGCATTTGAAAGCTTACAGTATGGTTTGGCAACAGAAGATTGGACTCCTCTGTTAGAAATGCTTACAGAAGACTTTAATTTTTGGTTTCCAGTAGGGCCCTATCACGGTTTAAATGTTGGGAAGGAAAAGGCTAAAGCGTTTTTTGAGTACGTTTCCCAAGTTTTTGGCAAAACAATCAAACTGACAAGCTTAGAACGTGTTACTAGCAATGAGACTACTGTTGTGTTTGAATTCCGCGATGAAGGAATGATGGGAAGCAAACCTTATAAAAACCGAATTGCAGTTTCTTTTGATGTGCGAGGAGAAAAAATTTGTGGCTACCGAGAGTATTTTGGTAGCGATGGTCAATCAAACTAGTTGATTTAATTAGTACATAAAATTAACTATACTTTCAATACGCGAGCTTTTTTAGTAGTAGCGCGTCTAGGCTAAAATGCTGCGTTGATACTTTTTATAGTAATCGATTGTTGCTGCAAGATTGTGGATTAAGGGGTAGCAAATAAATTTCCGCAATCCAATAATTTAAACTGGATACGCTAGTAGGTTGGATAGAACAAAGTGAAACCCAACAACAAATATTCTCGGCTATCATAAATTAATGCAATATCGTCGAGCAAAATCGCCAGGAAGTACCTATTTTTTTATTTTAGTTACTCACAATCGTCGCTCTTTTCTCTGTGAGCCTGAAAATATCGATTTATTGCGCGATTCGTTTAAAAAAGTAATGCAACAACATCCTTTTAAAATTGATGCTATTGTCATCTTATCCAATCATCTTCATTGTATTTGGACATTACCACCAGGTGATGCAGATTTTTCAACTCGTTGGCGATTGGTTAAAAGTTGGTTTAGCCGTCGATGCGATCTTAAGTATTTAGGAAAAGTTTCAGCTTCGAGACAGAGTAAACAGGAAAAGGCTGTCTGGCAACGGCGGTTTTGGGAACATTTAATTCGAGATGAGCAGGATTTTATTAATCATGTGGATTATATTCATTACAATCCTGTAAAGCATGGTTTAGTGTTCTCCCCTAGAGATTGGCAATATTCTAGTTTCCATCGTTTTGTGCAGCGTGGTATTTACGATGTTAATTGGGGAGTTGCTCAAATACCTGTTCTTGATTCAAAAATTGGGATGGAGTAGCTTATTTTTGTTGGGTTTCGTGCCTCAACCCAACCTACAGGCGAGCGCACTTGTCAAGTGTCATTTTGTTTTATAACATTTGACAATTTTTTAGCAAGTTCTTGAATACCCAGTGATGAATTAAGACCTACCTTGTCTGCTAATCTTGGGCTGTATTGATAAACATCTTTTACCCCGACATTGTGCCACACAGGTAAGATAACGTTGTTTTTCTCTATAATTTCTCTAGTATAAATAGAATCGAACTCTGCCTTACCCCAACCTTCATTTGACAAGAAATTTGGTGAGAGAATTACTACACATTTTCGAGTTTCTTTAAGACCACGCTCAATACTTGCTCTTAGACTATCTCCTACTTTTAGAGAGAATTCATCATACCAAACTGGACACATTAACTTAGACATCTCTTTGGCTAGTTCTCGAACTAATGAATCCTTGTCTCTTGAGTCATGTGAAATAAAAGCAAGTGGCTTTTCTAATTCTGATTTTTTCATTGCATATTCTTTATCTCGAACATTGACATAAAATCCTTTTTGAATACCAAATTCTGTTATTTGTTTTCGTGTCGGCTCACCTAAAAATTCATCAATATAGAGAAATAATCTTTTGGTAAAGACTAAAGTTGCTGAAGACATTCGCTCTGAATAACCGTAAAATCCAGTTTCAACATCAACTCCGTTACCTTCAGGAGATAAAATGCACTTTGCCGTTTCAGGCGATGAAAAGATTGCATTTACGTATCCATTAACATCAGAACCCTCCTGTATAAAAAAAGACCAATATTTTGAATTCCCATCGAAGTCCTGGTAAATTCTAGCGATAATGGGATTAAAAAGATCACCGTTAGAATTTTTCATTTCCCAAGATTTATGTAGTGAAAGACACTTGCTCAAGTCAAAATCAAAGTATTCTCTCAAAGTTGCCATGTAACATAATGTTCCCTTGACTCTTAATTATTTAATTATCTTTGTTTTGCTCTACTATCTAGATCGCACTATCCTAACCTCTACATTTCCAACTGCATACTGTTCTCTCAAAAGAGCGATCGCACTTTCATCATTAGAACTAATACTCTTAACCTGTAAGGAAAGTCTGACGGGTTAACGGATTCGATCTAACCTAGAAAACTAAACCGTTTCTGTTTCTGATATAGCATTTTGCATCATTCCCAACCATTCGATCAAAGTTTCTAGTTGTCTTTGCGGTTTAACTATCCCTAAACCGCGCACGATGACTTTTTTCGGTGCATAAACAAAACGCGATCGCAAGTGTTCGGGTAATTTTTCTTCGAGGAGTTTCCATGCAGGTTCAGCCATTGGTGTTTCTAAGACTAGATTTTGTTGTCCTTCGGCTTTGATACGGGAAAAACCAATCGATTTGGCAATTTGCTTTAATTCCATAATTTGGATCAGTTGCCGGGCAGCAGGGGGAATTTCTCCATAGCGATCGCGCCATTCCGCTTCAATTTGTTTTAATTCGGTTTTGGATGAAGAGGCAGCTACTGCCCGATAAGCAGACATTTTTTGTTCTAGATCGGCAATATAATCGGCAGGGATAAAAGCGGTGAGGTTGAGATCGATTTGAGTATCATCAATTTGGGGAATTTCTTGTCCCTGGATTTCTTTAATTGATTCTTGTAACATCTCCATATAGAGATCGAAACCAATGGCAGTCATTTGTCCTGATTGTTCTGCACCCAAGAGACTACCAACCCCTCTAATTTCCATGTCTCTGGTGGCGAGTTGATAACCAGAACCTAATTGACTAAACTCTTGTAAGGCTCGTAATCTTTTTCTGGCAGGCTCGGATAAAGTTTGTTTATTGGGATAGAGTAACCAAGCGTGTGCCTGAATTCCTGCCCGTCCAACTCTACCTCTTAATTGATAGAGTTGGGATAAACCGAATTTCTGTGAATCTTCAACAATAATTGTATTGACACGGGGAATATCTAAACCCGATTCAATAATGGTGGTGCAAACCAGTAGATCTGCTTCTCCATTACTAAAAGTAATCATGGTTGATTCTAATTCCGATTCGGGCATCTGTCCATGAGCGATCGCAATTCGGATGCCAGGAATCATTTCTCGTATTTGAGAAGCTACTTCTTCTATGCCTTCGACTCTAGGAACGACATAAAAGATTTGTCCACCTCGATCTAATTCGTTTCGGATAGCTGTACGGACAACTTCAGGGTTATAAGGAGATAAATGAGTTTTAATCGGGCGACGAGAAGGAGGTGGAGTGGTAATCAAACTCATTTCCCGAATTCCCGATAAAGACATATAAAGGGTACGGGGAATCGGAGTGGCAGAGAGAGTTAAAACATCTACTAAGGTTTTAAATTCTTTGATTTTCTCTTTTTGATTTACCCCAAAACGCTGTTCTTCATCAATTACTAATAAACCTAAATTTTTAAAACCAACTTCTTTACCTAATAACTGATGAGTTCCCACTACAACATCCAATTCTCCCGTAGCGAGACGTTGCATAATTTCTTTCTTTTCGGAATTAGTTCGGAAGCGATTTAATAAACCAATATTGATCGGATAGGGAGCGAATCTTTCCTTGAGAGTGTGATAGTGTTGCTGAGTTAAAATTGTCGTCGGGGCTAAGAAAGCTACCTGTTTATGACCACTAGTAACTACTTTAAAAATTGCCCTGATTGCTACTTCAGTTTTACCAAAACCAACATCACCACAAACTAAACGATCCATAGGGCGATCGCTTTCTAAATCTAGTTTTACATCTTGAATGGCTTTAAGTTGATCGGGGGTTGGTTGATAGGGAAAAGAATCTTCTAATTCCTGTTGCCAAGGATTATCGCCAGGGTAGGCATGACCTGTTAATTTTGCTCTTTTCGCATAGAGTTTTAATAAATCTACTGCTAATTTCTTAACAGTTTTACGGACTTGATTTTTAGTTCTCGTCCATCCCTTGTCCGCCATTTTATTTAAGACTGGGGGACGGTTTCCTACCTGGCGAAAACGAGAAATTAAATCTAAAGAATCGGTAGGAATTCTCAGTAAACCATCGGCATATTGAATGGTGACGTATTCCCGATGCAAGATCGTTTCTAAGTTAATAAATTTCCCAATGCCATGATGTTTGTGGACAACAAAATCTCCTGGATTTAATTTATTTAAATCTACTTGTTTAGAAGCAGCCCGACGACGCTTGCGAATATAACTAGCCGTAGCTAAAGTATGCTGTCCAAAAAATTCGCGGTCAGTAACAATGACAATTCTATAAGTAGGTAAAATAAACCCTTCTAATTCTGCTAAACCCGAATATTGTAAAGCAACGGCCGTATCTTGAATCTGTAACTTTTCAATGGCTGGATAATCACGAGGATTGGGAATAAATTGGGCAGGACAATCGTGTTCTTGTAATAAAGAAACTGAACGAGTTGGTTGGGCAGAAATCAACCAAGTTTTATATTTTTCTAAAGTAATTCCACTATAAATTTCTTTTTTTCCCCTTAAAATTGCTGCTAATTTTCCAAATTGATGGGGTATAGTTGGCAGCGGACGACTATAAAGATTAATAACAGGAATTGTTTCCCAATTAGCTACAGGTAATCTTGGATGTTCTTCTGCTATTTCTGATAAATAAAGACAGGTAAATTCTTGAATATTCGCTAAACAATTGGCGAACACACAATGAATTTTCGATAACTTATTACTGTCCTGCCAATCTTCTTCAACATCTTTAATCCAGCGATCGCTATGTGCTTGACATTGTTCTATTTCATCAATTGCAATTAAAGTATTGTGAGGTAAATAATCTAATAAAGATGAAGGATGAGCAAAAGCAACTCCTAAAAAACGACGCATACCTTCGGGCAGAATACCTTGATTTAATCCCTCAATTTCTTCAGCAGATAAATAACTATTTAAACTCTTTCCTGCCTCTAAAATAGTATTAGCAATAATCGTCGCAAATGAAGTAGGCGTTAACAATAATTGTTCGATTTGATCTAAAGAACGTTGGGTTGCTGCATCAAATTCTTTAATCTTTTCTAATTCATCGCCAAACAATTCCAATCTGACAGGTAATTCCGCTGAAACAGGGAAAATATCAACAATATCTCCTCTTCTACTCCATTGTCCTTCCGTTTCTACTAGAGATACTCGTTCATAACCCAATCTTGCCAAAGATCGATCCAATTCCTTCGACTCCAAACTCATCCCTTGATGTAGAGTTAGACAATAAGCTTGAAATACTTCTGGTGGCGGTAAATGAGGCTGAAGCGATCGCTCTGTAGTAACAATAGCAAAATTCCCATTTTTTGTGTTTATTTCACCTTGTACGGGCAAAGCAATGCCTTGCCTCCTACCAATAACTGAAAGAACCTGCATCTGTCCCCAAATCATCTCCGACTCAGGATCGAAGGGATCGTAAGGAGAAGCTTCTGAAGTCGGATAAAAATTAACCGTCTGCCATCCCATTGCTTCCAATTGCGTTGCCCAACGCCCTGCCTCTTCCAAAGTCGGACAAACGACTAACAAATTATTGCCTTCTGCTTGTGCCAAACTAGACGCAACAATCCCTTTAGGAAGGCGAGGAACACCATTAATCAATAAAGACTTGGTTTGACTAAGCTTCGATAATAATTCTTTAGTCAGATTAGACTTAGTGATGGCGCGAACAACAGAAGAAAATGCCATAGCAATTTTGCTGTAAAAAAATTAAACAATAAAATTGAGTCGGGGAACGAATCTTCAATAAATTTAGTGTAATCTTTTTAGTCTCAAACCCGCTTCAACCCCTTCCCTATTAAGAAAGGGGAAGGAAAATTAAATTTAACCAATTAATTCCATGGCACGCTTCACAAAATTATCAGCAGTTAAACCATTAAATGCCATAATTTGACCTGCACTAGCAGTAGTTTCACCACGCTTCCAAGCAAACACATCTCGCTTAGAATTGCTACGTAGCATAATTGGTTCTAACATGGCACTGGTACCACCAGTAACTCCAATTAAGGCATCGCCACTAAAAAGATGTTCAAATTCTGCATCGGTTAAGAAACCGTCGTCTTTTTCGCTACAATTCTCCCAAGCTACATCGGAAGAACGGTATAAACGACGAGGATTGATTACAGCAACAATTTTAGAACCGATACCTTGAGACTTGAGTTGTTCTGCTGCTTCAAACACAGGAATTAAAGTCATGTCGCCGATAACAGCAAAAGTTATAGTTTTGTCTCCAGGTATCTCTTGCAAGACTACCCCACCTTTTTCTAATCCTTCGCGAGTCTGGGCAAAAGTAGTCCGAATAGGTAGAGGAGATTTGCTAGCAGTGATGGTAATACCTTTATTTTTAGTACTCAATGCCCATTCGTAACAAACCTGAATACTATTAGCATCACAAGGGAAAAGAGGGAAAACATTACCGTTACGCATCATGGCAGCAAAATAATTTTCAATTTCGGGACGTTGGTGAGTCCAACCGTTGCGCCCTTGTTCCAATGCCCCTGCGGTAAATAAAGTAATAGTAGAAGGTGTAGCACGACGCAATTCTGCCATTGCCTGGGTAACAGTTTGCCAAATAGGTAAACCATTGATGGCAAAAGATTCATAAGAACACCAGAGAGTGCGCGCCCCAAACAAAGCTAACCCAACTGCTAAACCAGCACAAGCGTCTTCACTGAGAGGTTCATACACTTGTCCTTGGGGTTGTTGAAAATAGTCTTCATCTGTAGTGGGATGAACAATTTTTAGGACGACGTTAATATTATTGATACCTGATGCTGCATTACCATCGGCATTAGTAACAACAAAATTGGGGTCTTTCTTCCCTACATAAGCGACAATTTCACCCATTGCGGTAGTAGCAACTTTTTTATCTCCATCAAGAGGAAATTCTTGGAGAGGTAATTGTCCTAATTCTGGTAAAGGTAATTCTTGTTCGGTAACTACTGTATCTACAGAAGAACCACCACCTGCCCTAACACAGTTGATTCGTACTAATTCCCAAGCTTCAGGAGTTAATGCTCTTTCTTTGAGCGCACTAGCAATATAATCTTTTTCAATGCTATCTCCTGGATATAAATTGTGTGCTTTCGCACCTCGTTTGTGAACCCCTGCACCTTTTAGTTGCTTAATAATTAAAACAGTCAGCTTTCCTGCCAATGCTGATTTAGCAGCTTTGTCGGTTGCTTCTAAAACCGCTTGGGTAAATGCCATTCTGTCTTCAAGAGAAAATTCAGTACTATCGACATAATCTCCTGATTGATTACTATTATCATAGTCTTTAGCATCCACAAGAATTACTTCCGCAAAACCATTACCTTTCCAGTAGGTAATCATCTCCTGATTGGTTTTGGTAGATACCATGCTGTGATGTTCTTGAGAATAACCATTCCAGACCAGAATTGGTAAGAAATTGGTAGCTTCAGGATAAGCAGTATTAAAATGACCAAAACTACTCATGATATAGGGTTCACCCAAACCACCATCGCCGATGGTAACGGGGAATAATACCCCAGGATGAAGTTTTGCCCCTGCCATGGCAAAATGTTGTCCTTGTCCCAAAGGACCGGCGGGATTTAATAGTCCTGGCATTTGTCCTGATAAGTGTCCTAACAGTCCGTGCATTTCCCGAAAGCGATCGCATAAATTCTGCACATTATTAATTCCCATCGCTTCCAGGGAACGGTCTAAGAATACTTTGCTATAAAATCCTGGGGCGTGATGTCCTACTTCAGTAATAATGTTTTTGTAGCCTAGCATCACTAAAGCAGCAA
This sequence comes from Stanieria sp. NIES-3757, assembly GCA_002355455.1. Classification (NCBI taxonomy): domain Bacteria; kingdom Bacillati; phylum Cyanobacteriota; class Cyanophyceae; order Pleurocapsales; family Dermocarpellaceae; genus Stanieria; species Stanieria sp. NIES-3757. The sequence continues at coordinate 4,617,609 of AP017375.1, read as the reverse complement.
TAGTATCGGCAATACTGGCAAATCCCCCTGGATGTCCTGATTCTTTACTAGCAGTAATTTGTAGCGTTAGATAGCGCAGTGCATCTGCTGCTAACATGGTTTGATAAACCGCTGCTTTGTCTTTGGTCGAGGCGATCGCAATTTCGCCCTTTTTGATAGCTGGTTCTTGCCCGTATTCAGCAAACCCAGATAATTTTTCTTGAAAATACTGAATACCTTGACAAAATGCTGGAATATTGGTGGCAACGGTCATAAAAATTTATACCTCGTTTACATAACTGCAAGTATTAAATAAATCTTACAGTTATGTGCGTTAAGACTGCGATTGTGTATTGTTATAAGTCCCATTGAAGATTACTTATCGAATCATTTATAAATAAAATTGAAACAAGTGTAATCGGCTTGTAGCCATCAACTCTAGTTAAATTCTTGCTATCTTCCCTTACCCAAAATCATCACACGCAAGGTTTTAAAAGCAATTTTGAGGTCTAAGAGCAAGGAATAATTTTTAATATAGTAGAGATCATAAGCAACTTTTTGATAAGCATCTTCTACTGACGAGCCGTAAGGATAACAGACTTGCGCCCATCCCGTAATCCCTGGTTTAACTAAATAACGGACATCATAATAAGGAATTTCTTCTCTTAATTGTAAATCAAATTCTGGTCTTTCTGGACGAGGTCCTACTAAACTCATCTCTCCTTTGAGTACATTCCAAATCTGGGGCAGTTCATCAATTCTGGTAAGACGGAGAACAAAACCTACCCGCGTGATCCGAGGATCTCTTTTTTTTGCCCATTGAATTCCTTTTTGTTCGGCATTTTGACACATCGAACGGAATTTATAAACCTTAAATTTTTTACCGTTTAATCCTGTTCTGACTTGGGAATAAAGAATAGAACCAGGACTATCTAATTTAATGGCAATTGCTACGAGTAAAAATAGGGGAAGAGTTAGGATTAACAATAATGCTGCTGCTCCTTTATCAATTACTTTTTTAAGTTTAATATTAATGCGATTATGTAAAATACTAAAGCCAGAGGTGAAGGCAAACCAATCATCTTGAATATAGGAAGGTGGAATTTTTTGCCAATATTGTTCGCAAAAATTTGCCAAACTATAAACATAGACACCTCTTAACCGCATCTCCATTAATTCTCTAATCATTTCATTAGAAAGATTGTCTAGTGTATCGTCGATTAAAACTCCTGACCAAGATTGCTTACTCCAAGTAATAAAATTATCAAAATTATCAATAATGAAATTTCGATCTGATTCAATATTTGAATTAATTTCTAAATTATTTTTTGTCAAAAAAACAAAATCAGTTTTGCTATGAAAATTTTGATATTCTAAGCCAAAACGTAAAGCTTGTTTGCCACTACCTAAAACCAAAAAACGGCTTTTTTCTTCAGTAATTTTGACCCATTTTCCTGTTAACAATCTCCAAGAAATTGCCCAAATTGAGAACAAACCTACGCTAATGAATAAAATACCTCGTCCAACAATTGGTTCACTTCCCCATAAGCCAGTAAGATAAATACAGGAAGTAATGACGGTAACTGTAGCTAAAATCCCAAATAAAACTCTTTCTGAAGTCCAAAGACCAGAAAGTTTAATTTCTAGTCGATAGGTATCTGCTAAATAAAGACCTAACAAATAAACTAAAATTAATCCATATAATATAGGCGATCGCCAGTCAATTAATTTCTCTAAACGTACCAGAAAAGCTAAATTAAAACAAAACAGTAAGCCAATAATATCGCTAGTAAAAAGCAGCCAAGCAATAGTAGAACGGGAAGCAGGACTATTCATTAGATATTGAGATCGAGATACTACCGCGGAAAGCGACGGGGCTTATAAAGTGTGGAGGCAACCTCTGCACACAGCACGGAGCTTAAGAGGTTCTGAATTTAGTTCAGAACACAGCCCCTCCCCTTGTGAACGCAGAAACTGTCGTTTAATGGCAGTGTACTGTTCACTCACAATAGTTGCTTAAGCTCAGGAATTAAATTTAATTAAATTTGTTTGACTCCTGAATCATGTATAATTTTACATTTTCTTTGTAAATTTGCTGAAAAACAAGAAACTACCATTAAGATAAGATAAATGAGGGCTGTAGGAACGTTTAATTTAATCTTATTATGTTTCCTGGGTACTACTTGGATAAGTGGTTGTAGCCGAGCTTTATTAATTACCCCTGAAATTCTAACAGGAGGAATTAATAGTAACTCTGCTGAAGAATACCCAGCTTATAGTGGTGACGCCCGCTATCTTGCTTTTGCTTCAGACCGCAATGGCAATCGAGATATTTTTTTATATGATTTACAGCAGCGTCAATTGGTTTCATTGCCCAACCTCAATCGTCGAAATTCTTCTCAAGATCAACCGTCACTCAGTGCTGACGGACAATATCTAGCTTATGTTTCCACCGAACGGGGTAAAACTGATGTCTTTGTTTACAATCGGCAAACTCAAACAACAGAATTATTAAGTGCTAATGTTCGTGGTTCGGTTAGTCATCCGACAATTAGCGGTGATGGTAGTAAGGTGGCTTTTCAAACTAGTCAATCTGGTCAATGGCAAATTGTCATGGTAAATCGAAATTAAATTGAGTTGTTAATGAAATACTTAAATATTGGCTGGGGTTAAGATATTTTTTAGCTTGTAGCTGAATCATTAACTAAAAATTAACTAACACTTTACTCAAAAACTGCTTGAAAAGATTTGGCAAGTAAATCGATTCCTGTAATAGCAGTGCCTACTACTACCGCATCTGCTCCTAATTCTAAAGCTTTTTTTGCCATTATTGGTGAAGCAATTCCTCCTTCACAAATTACAGGTACAGTAAATTTTTCTACCATTTCTGCTAGTAAATCATAGCCAGGGGGTGAAAGATGTTTGGTTGCTTGGGTATAACCATAAAGAGTAGTTCCTACTAAATCTGCACCCGCTGCTACGGCACTTTCCGCATTTTCCAAACTATCTATATCTGCCATAACTAATTTTCCTAGTTCGGTGTGAATGCGCTCAATAATTTCTGTAACAGTGTCTCCACCTGGGCGTTTTCTGGTAGTAGCATCGATCGCTATAATATCCGCACCAGCTTGAGCGATCGCAACAGCATCTTGATAACGAGGAGTTATATAAACTTCGCTACCCAAATTCTGCTGTTTCCACAAACCAATAATTGGGATTTGGGGTAATTGTTTTCTAACAGCTTGAACATGACTAGGGGTATCAATTCTAACTCCCCCTGCACCTTGATTGACACAAGCAATTGCGATCGCAGCAATTACATCAGGATGATGAAGGGGAGAATTTACTGGTGCTTGACAAGAAACAATTAGTCTAGATTTTAATTGATTGAGTAACTGATTCATGTAGTTATACCCTCTGCTCTTTGAAGCTGTAAGATTAATTGATTACCAATTACGCCAGCCACCTTGAAGTTCTTTGGTACCTTTAACTAATAAATTGTGATATTCTGCCGAACTTGACCATCTTTCAATTTCTCTGGCTCGAATTACAGGGACGGGATGGGTTAATTGGGCTGTTTGGGCATTTTTTAGCAGTTCTCCTAATTGATCTTCAGTAGCACTATCATAAGCTTTGGCTTGCTCGATAAAAGCCTCTAAATTTAACTGAGAAGCTAATCGAGGAGAACCACCAGCCAGTTTCATCAATACAGACATGACTACTTGAGGATTTTGGGTAGCCAATAAAGCAGCGCGATCGCAACTAAATTCAGCACAGCGTACCCATTGCAACATTTGTTCTTGTAGGGATTGGGCTAAAATTGTTCCCCAGGTAGGAAGCAAGTTGGCTGCTAAGACCATAATATTAGCTATAGTTAGATAAACCCCGTGTTCACACTTGAGATGACCTAATTCATGAGCAATTACTGCCTGAATTTCTTCAGCAGTTAACATCTCAATTAAAGAAGTATGAAGTACCATAAAGGGTTGTTTCCCCCGCATGGCAAAAGTATAAGCATTGGGGACAGAATTTTGTTGGACGTATAACTGAGGTGGTTCTAAGTCTAGAACTTCACAAGCTTCTAGTAATAACTTGTGTAATTGAGGTAATTGTTTGTCACTAACTAAAACACTGGCTGCAATATTGTTTAGATAAAAAAACTGTTCTGCTACCGAACCGAGTAAACTGCGAATTGCCAAATCCAAACCTGGTAGTTGTTTTAAGGTAGTGGTAGCCTGTAAGTCAAGGGGGTGGCGGAAATCATCCGCTTTTAGTCCCGTTAATACTTGTTTCGTTAAATTCATGGTCATGGTTAATTAATTATTCAAATAACCAACTGTTAATGCGTTGCAAGCTTTTCCAGTTAGGTTTTCTGGTTAATCCGTCTTTGATATTGGTTTCAATTTCATCTTTGAAGCGATTGTCAAAGGCGATCGCTCTTTGCACTAGTTCAATATGGGGTCTGACTCCCTTTTGATCGGAATCTAACATAGCTAGAGCTAAATTTATTCGAGCTTGGGGATCGCGAGCATCAATTTTGACGCTTTTTTGTGCTGCTTTAAGAGCTTTATCCGGTTGCTCTGTTAATAGATAAAGCCAAGCTAAACAAGTCCAAGCAGAAGCATTTTTAGGAGCGCGATCGCAAATGGATTGGAAAAATGGAATTAGTTGTTCTGGTGGTTCTCCTGCCTGATATTTCGCAAAACCTTCTTCAAACAGAACATCTATAGCTTGAGCCATAATTTTTTTCTAACTAATAACAACCAAAGCAAACTACTATTGCTTGCTCTATAAAAATATATAGCGTTTCTCACATTAATGAAATACGGTCAAGCTGTTGGTCTTTTGTTGATGGTTGATGGTTAAAGGAAATTTTTGCCTTTTGTAAGGAACGCTCACCAAGACACGTCTCTACTTTGATTAACCTTTATGTTGTTTATTGTGAGTCAACAGAGGCAAAGGAGAATTAGATGGACTAGGAGGAAGAGCGTATTTAGTATTGTTTTTAACTGCGATCGCTTGAGATTTTTGTAGTTGTTGCCAACGAACCAAGATTCCTATCAAAGCGATAATTAAACCAACAGATAACAAGCTCCAGCGTCCACCAATACCTCCAATTACGGCATCCACTGCACCCAAAATCAGAATAAAGCTAGAGATAGGTTCTTTACGATAAGCTAGTTTTAAGAATCTAGGCAAGAAAATGTTCATCGATGTTGCTCAATCAAAACATTGATTGCAATTACTTTAAGCTTAACGGGAAACACCCCGTAATGTGTCTTATCTTAGCAGCATGATCGTAAATTCAAGTCTTAGTTAGATTTAAATTATGAAGACGTTCCCGCAAGAACGCCTCAAAAACTTTTAACCGTGTTTTAAGTTAAAGCAATTACTGTAAACCTAACCAAGATAGTAAACCTTGTCCTGTCAAATACTCAATTACTAAAGTCAAAACAAAACCAATCATTGCTGCTCGACCGTTTAATCTTTCAGCGTAGTCGTTGAAGCCAAATTTGGGATCTTCTAATTTAGGAGTAGTAGTAGGTTGAGATTCGCTCATCAGTAAATTAACCTCTTGTCTAGCAAAATTAATAATTCTTTACTTTCTTTATCTTATCCTAAAAGAAAAGGTGGACTAAAGATCCACCCTTATTTTTAACTATTGCTTTAGTCACGACTATTCAACGCAATCAGGAGTCGTAAGATAAAGACAAACAAATTAATGTAGGTGAGATACATTGAAAGAGCAGCAGGTAGATATTGGTCGTTACGATAAGCACGAGGAAGGATATAAAAATCTACTACAGCCGAACCCACAAATAAAGCCACCCCAATTCCAGAAATGGCAATTTCTAGCCAACTAGGAGTGTAGACTCCAAACAAAGCCAAACCTAGTTGAGCTAAAAGAACAACCAGTAAAGCAATAACTCCCAAACGAACAGTTTGAGCCAAAGCTAAACCATCGCTTTCGGAAAGGTTAGAACCAATATTACGACCGACAATAAAAGTCACACCACAACCTGCTGCTGCGATGCCAATGCCGGGAATACCCACACCAGAAGTACTAAGAGCTACAAAAACTAAACCACTAAGAGTATAGCCAGATAAAAGACTGTAGAGAGCCAACAGAGGTAAAGCGGTGCTGTTATCTCCTTTTTCTGCTACTCCACGGGCGATAAAAAATAAAACTAATTCAGCGATTATGGCACCGATAAAAGTAGGCATAAAGAGGTCAGGGCGAGCATTAATCACCCCTAAACCACCATAAGTACCTAAGGCAGTTAAAATTAGACCGCCACCGAGATAGGGTAGGGCGTTAGCGATAACGTTAGGTCCAAGCAAAGCTTGTCCTTTAGCTTCTCTAATCGCTTGGCGAAAATTGCTTGTATTACTCATGAGCTTGTTTTTTTAATCAAGACTATTTTTAAATTTTCACTTATCTATTTCAATCTTAATTCAAGGCTCAAGGTCTGAAAATTAACAATAGATAGGGATTACCGAATTTCTAGCTAAAATTTTAGCTTGACAAAGCCAGTATAAAAAAAATCACTCTAGTGCGATCGGTTACATTCAGAGCTAGATAAGTAGTTCACAATAAAAGATAAAAAATAATCTCCATCTTTACTCTCAATTATGCTTGATTATGAAAACCCGGATCATTGTGTCTGGTCTTGGTCGTACTGGATATAAAATCTACACTTTACTGCGACAACAAAGAGCAGATGTCGTTGGGATTAGCGATCGCCCGATGAGCGTGTCACCTACAGAAAAAATTATCATCGGGAGTTCGGCTTTAGCCACTACTTTAATTAATGCAGGAATTAAAGAAGCTCAGACTTTGATCTTGGCTCATAATGATGATGCGCTTAATTTGGCAATTTTAACTCAAGCTAGATTAATTAATCCTCGCATTCGGATCATTAATCGTTTATTCAATCAAACTTTGGGCGAACGTCTCGATCAAACTCTTCCCGACCATTTTACTATGAGTGTCGCTTCTCTCTCTGCACCCATTTTTACCTTTGCAGCCTTGGGCAGTGAGGCAATTGGACAATTAAAATTATTTAATCAAACTTGGCCAATTCATGAAGAAGTTATTGATGAAGATCATCCTTGGTTAGGTAAATCTTTAAAAGAATTGTGGAACAATACCAGTAGAATGCTGATTTATTATCTTCCTACTCAAGGAGAAATCGATTTAGTTTCGGCAGTGATCAAAGGAAAAACTTTACAACCAGGAGATCATCTGATCGTTGGTACTAAGCCAACTATTCGTCATCAACGCCGTTCCTATTGGGGAAAAGTTCTTAAAGCAATTAATAATTTACCTCAATATCAAAGATATGCTCGTTCGGTTGCGATCGTTAGTTTGTTTTTATTATTGATGATTTTGCTAGCAACCTTAATCTATGTCAGTGTAAATTTTAATACTTCAATTGTCGATGCACTCTATTTTTCCGTCGGCATGATTACAGGCGCAGGAGGACAAGAACAAGTAGCCGAAAAAGCTCCTGATGGGATTAAAATTTTTACTACAGTGATGATGCTTGTCGGGGCGGGAGTAGTTGGAATTTGCTACGCTTTGATTAACGATTTTATTTTGGGTAGTCGACTCAAACAAGCTTGGGATGCTGCCAGAGTACCAACTCGTCATCATCATATTATCTGTGGTTTAGGCGGAATTGGCATTCAAATTGTCCGACAGTTACATCAACAAGGGCATGAAGTTGTCGTCATCGATTCAGATCCCAACAATCGGTTTCTACATACGGCTCGTTCTCTAGGAGTTCCTGTCATTATTGAAGATGGTAGTCTAAATGCCACCCTCAAAACAGTCAATTGCGATCGCGCTGTTAGTCTGATTGCTGTCACTAGCAACGATATGATTAATTTAGAAATAGCTTTAACCGCTAAAGCATTAGCTCCTCAAATAGCCACCATTGTCAGGAGTTACGATCCGCAGTTTGCTCAATCAATGCAAGAAGTCTTTGAATTTGATCGCGTTTTGTCTCCGATTGAATTATCAACTCATTCATTTGTTGCTGCTGCTTTGGGAGGAAGAATTTTAGGTAATGGGATGACGCAAGATTTACTCTGGGTAGCCTTAGCTACGATGATTACTGCCAAACATCCTTTTTGTGGCATGAAAATTCAAGATGCAGCTATGAAAGCAGATTTTGTGCCTCTTTATTTGGAAAGAAACGGTCATACTATTCACAGTTGGGATTTATTAAAAACCTTACTTAATCCTGAAGATATTTTGTATTTAACTATGCCAGCTAGTAATTTAGAGCAGTTGTGGCGGACTCCTCCTTCAGAAGAATTAGTATTTCAATAAAAAAAAGGAATTTCTAAACCATTATAAATAACGCGATCGCGTCCTTGAGCTTTGGCTTCATATAAAGCGCGATCGGCAGAAGCAATCAACATTTCAGGAGCAGAATTATGATGAGGAATAATACTAGAAATACCTAAACTAAGAGTCACGTATTGGTTAACTTGAGATAAATTATGAGGAATTTTTAGTTGCTTAATCTCTTGTCTAATCGCTTCAGCTACTCCGATCGCACCTTCACCACTAGTAAAAGGAAGAATAATTGCAAATTCCTCCCCACCATAGCGAAAAACTAAATCTGCTGGACGTCTAACAATGTTATTCATTCCTTGAGCTACTTGATAAAGACAATCATCTCCTGCTTGATGTCCGTATTCGTCATTGTAGGCTTTGAAATAATCGACATCACATAAAATCAGAGACAAAAACTGTCTTTCTCGGGCGCATCTTGCCCATTCTTGAAGAATATATTCATCAAAACGACGACGATTAGCAACTTGAGTCAGACTATCAATATTAGCCTGACGTTTAAGTTCACAATTAGCATCTTGAAGAGCTATTTCCATTTGCTTGCGCTCGGTAATATCACGAAAAGTCATCGCAAACCCATCGTTTAATTTTACTGCGACTATTTGAAACCAAGCTTGTAAAGAATCAGATTTATAAAAATGCTCTTGTTCTAAAACAATACAATTTTCTACTACTTGAACAAATAATTTAAATAGTCCGTCAAATAAATGTCCTGGTAATCGATCAAATAAACATTGACTTAATAAACTATCTCTAGTTTCTCCCACTGTCATTGCTGCTACTGGATTAGCTACTACCCAACGAAAATCAATGATTTTTCCCTCTTGATTTCGTACAGATTCAAAAGCTGCTACACCATCTAAAGAACTATTTAACACTCCAGTCAAAAGAGCTTGCGATTGATTCAGTTGTTTTTCGACCATTTGACGTTCGTGAATTTGTTCTTCAATAATTGCTGCTAGCTTACTTTGTTCGCGAGCAAAAGCCAATTGAGTTTCAATTCTAATTACTACTTCATCGATGAAAAAAGGTTTAGTAATATAATCTACCGCTCCTAATTTAAAGGCTTGTACTTTGTCTGATTCTGAATCCAACCCGCTCAAAAAAATGATAGGAATTTTGCGAGTTCTTTCATTAGCTTTGAGAATTTGACAGACTTTATAACCATCTATGACCGGGATCATAATGTCAAGCAAGATTATGTCAGGAAGATTGTTTCTAACGGCATTTAATGCCATTTCTCCATTAACTACGCAATTAACTTGATAAGCATGTTTGCTTAAAATAGATGACAGCAAGCGCAAATCGTCTGGCAGATCGTCAACAATTAATATATTTCCTTTAGATACTTCGTTATACAAATTGCTCATCTACCATGAGTTAATAATAATCATTCATAGATCGAATTTTCTTAGCTGGCAAGGTCATTAACTTAAGGTTTTCCAATACCAAAAACAGAAAGATGACTTGAAAATAATTTGACGAAAAAGCTTGACAATAAAGTCTCTTCCTAAGTAACAAATAGCCGTACTTAGTTAACTTTTTTTTAAAAGATAGATAATACTTCAACAATTTATCTTATCTTTTGCTACACCTGCAAGATTAACTTTCAATAATTGCAAAACTTTAAGAGAAATAATTTGTAAGAATCTAGCTGCTTATCAGTAATGATAATTGATCAGCACTATCACTAGTTCTAGTTTATTAAGTATTTAATTCTTTTAAGTGTAAAGGAAACTGGAAACTAAAACGACTTGGATCATTATTTCAAAATTTGACATTTGATTAAATTAATTAAAAATCAAGCAGAAACAAGATGTATATTTCTAATCATTAGTTGTTAAGTAATTACACTTTAATTGCTATTCAACCCTAATATTTAAACTATCAAGAGTATTTCTACGGGTGTAAGGATTCCAAGCAGATAATTGTTGTGCTGGATAACTAATTAGCTTAGCGCGATCGCTTTCGCTCAATCCTTTGACTAAACTAAAATCTGCACCTGCAATACTTTGAATATGACTTAAATCTGCTCCAATCAAATCTGCTGCTCTGAGATCTGCTCCTTGTAATTCTACATTTCCCAAATGAGCATTACGTAAACAAGCACCAGTTAAAAAAGCTTTTTGCAGATTGGCACCACTTAAAGAAACATTTTCCAAAATAGCTTCAGTTAGATCGGCTCCCGAAAGATAGGCACCAATTAATTTAGCACCTGTCAAATCTACTCGACGTAAATTAGCTGTGTTGAGATAAGCTCCATTGAGATTTGCACCAGGACCAACTGCACCAGAACTTTTATAATTAAATCCTTCAGGGAAAATAGTTGCGCGATCGTAAAGAGCTACTTGCAGTTTAACCTTGTCAAGCTTTGCATCTGTAAAATTCGCCTGACGTAGATCGGAACGGTTCAGGTATGCTCCTTCAAGATTTGCACCTGTTAAGTTAGCATCTGTTAAATTGATACCTCGTAAGTCAGCGTTAGTTAAATTAGCACCACTTAGATTAGTACCACTTAAATTAGCGTTAGTCAGAGTAGCTTGAGTAAAATTGGCATTAGTAAGATCGACACCACTCAAATCAATGGCATATAAATCAGTTTTACTCAAATCTTGCCCTACCAAACTTTCTCCTGATTCAATTTGGGTAAGAATATCAAAAGCAGTTAATAAGTAATCCGCTTTTGATGATATTTCTGGGCGATTATCAACACTCGGCATAATAAATTGGGGAAAATATGACTGTTTATGGTTATTTTTTTGATAATTTTTTATTATCTCAATTTTTCTTGATTTAAAAATTTGTCTTAACAATTAATTATCTGTTGATTGTACTAGCCAGTACCTTCTTACGGGGTGACAACCAAGCTAAAAAGCAGTTTGAATGAGTCTTTTAGCCCTCAGACCTTGTTGGTAGAAAGGTAACTTATTAGGAGTAAATCTCATTAACTGCTCTACCAAATCATGACAAAATTCATAGGTTTTAATCCATAATCCACCATACAAACCTATCCAAAAATTACTGTGTCGTCTTGTAGTTCTTCTAGCTGATTTTAGACGACAAATATACTTTTGAATCCCCATAGATTTAATTTGTTTACCTCTTTTAATGGCACAAGTATAAGCGATTGCTATTAATAAAACTAAAGCCAGTAAACGTTGGTCATTGCCATGACATTGTTCTAAATTATAACCTCCTGTTTTACAATCTTTAAACATTGCCTCGATTCCATAACGATGTTGGTAAGCGAATACTGCTTGTTTTAAATTGGGTAAATTTGTAATCAAATACCATCCTTCATTTTTTTGCTTCTTTTTGGTCTTCTGTGACCAATATCCAGCAAGATTAACTACACCAAAACCTTTTTGTTTGGTTAGTTTAACTGATGGTAAATAAAAAGATTTTCCTGGTTTAAGTCCTAAAAATTTTAATAACTGATAATTTTCTTCTTTTTGCTTAATGTATTTATTGTCTTTCGTTCTGATAACGTATTGACATCCCTGTTTTTCGAGCCAATCTGCCAATGATATATGACCAAACTCACGGTCACCTAAAATGACAATTTTGAAGCCATCTAACAGCCGTAAGACTAATTTGAGTAATCTCTTTTGTTCTTGAAAATTGCTATTGCCCTTTTTATCTAGCAAGAGCCAATGTAGAGGAATTGCTCTTTTATCTTGGATGAGACTAGCTACAAATAAATTTCGTTCTTGCCATCTGGTTCTATCTATGGCTACATAAGCTATTTTATTAGGAGATTGATTGATTTTTAGCCATTTTTTGAGGATAGGAACCCAAAGACATTTTAGCCTCAACTTAGGTGAGATTAACAATCTTTGAAGATGACGACGACGGCTCTCATATTTGATGGGAATTGGTAGTAAAGCAGCTAATTTCTCAATCTGAATTGTTCTGTAACTTTGCAATAAGAAAATAATTATTTGTAACGTAGTATATTGCCTTGAAGTTAACAACTTAGAGAAGCATTTGTGATAGAATTTTGGCAACATTTTTGCTTAGGGGTTTTTCTCAAGAAGTTCGACCCCTTTTTTCTACCATCTTCCCGCTCTCCTGACTGTTCATCTTCTATTCCAAGGGGTTGTCACCCCGTGAGCAGTACCTTGATAGTTGAGAGAGATGATTTCCCAAAAAAAAATCCCACGATTTAAGTAACGTGAGATCGAAAGTTAGTAGGTAACAACTTTTAATAAAGTGGAACGTCGGAATCTATTTCTTTACTCCAAGCAGTAATGCCGCCTTTAACGTTTGTACCTTCAATGCCAGCTTCTTTCAAAATACCTAAAGCCTTTGCCGATCTTCCACCCATTTTACAATGAGCGATTAAACGGTGACCGTTGGCTAATTGCTTAATTTTTTCGATTCCATCACCATCTTCAATTTCTGGTAAGGGTACTAAAATAGAACCTGGAATTTTCGCAATTTCGTATTCGTTGACGTTACGGACATCGAGCAAAATAAAAGCATCCGCACCGCGATCGATCAGTTCTTTTAACTCTTGTACCGTCATTTCAGGAATTTCACCTTGTTGTTTCGCTTCGGCTGCCTTAGCTTGAGGAATACCGCAAAACTCGTCGTAATCAATTAATTTTTCAATGACAGGACGTACTGGATTGGGTCTTAGTTTCAGTTCACGGAACTTCATATCCCAAGCATTGTAAAGCAGTAATCTACCACTGAGAGTATTTTCTGCACCAAGAATAATTTTAATTGTTTCTGTAGCTTGGATGGTGCCAATGATACCTGGGAGTACTCCTAAGACTCCGCCTTCAGCACAAGAAGGAACCATTCCTGGTGGTGGTGGTTCGGGATATAAATCGCGATAGTTTGGTCCATCTTGGTAATTAAAGACAGTCGCTTGTCCTTCAAAACGGAAAATTGAACCATAAACATTAGGTTTGTTTAAAAGAACACAAGCATCGTTAGTTAAATAACGAGTAGGAAAATTATCTGTCCCATCGACTATTACATCATAGGGAGCAAAAATATCGAGGGCATTAGCTGAAGTTATAGCAGTTTGGTATAAATCTATCTGACAATAAGGATTTATCTCTAAAATTCTCTGTTTGGCTGATTCGATTTTGGGTTTACCTACCCAAGATGTACCGTGAATAATTTGACGTTGTAAATTGGAGTGATCGACTGTATCAAAATCGACAATACCAATTCTACCAATTCCGGCTGCTGCCAAATAAAGCAACAAAGGTGAACCAAGTCCACCAGTGCCAATACAGAGAACGCTAGCTGCTTTTAAGCGTTTTTGTCCCTCCAGTCCTACCTCTGGCAAAATAATATGACGAGAATATCGCTGATAGTCGTCTTGAGTCAGTTCTATTTCATCCAAATTGGGATTTAACATGGTCGTTGGGTCTAGTATGCTGTGGTATTGGAGACTGGAATAAGCAATGGAGCGAAATTGAGTTGGGGTTAAATAAGTTGTAATTATTTACTAAATATTCGCTCTCCGAATTTCTTATTTTACAAAATTCTATCTGGCTAAAGAGCATCATTAAATTTATTAATTTATCTAAACTTATTCAAGAAGTAGAGCGATCGCTTTTAGGCTGGAGTCTGTTCGATTATTTTTTAGTTATGATAAAAATTTTTTGGCTCATCTATATTGAGAAAGGTAATTAATAATTTTTACTTCTAAGAAATTACTTGAGTTTGTCAAGCTTCTCTTAGATTATTTAATTCATAAATTTAAAAACTAACAACTATTCTTTCAAAATCGTTTTAGAAACAAGCCGAGTTTTTTTCTTTTCTCCTTGAGATAATTCCTCTCCTGCTTGAAGACGAGTAGCACTAGTTTGTAGCACAGTTGCTCCTTGTTCATCTCCTAATTGCAATGCCGTTTTAGCTGCTGTTTGTAACATGGTTGCTGCACCAGCCAGATCCCCTTGTTGAAGTTTAGCTTCGGCGATTTGAGTTTGACGATATTTGGCTAAAGCAAGTACCGAATGATGTACTTCTTGGTTGGGTTTTGGTTGATATTGCTCTTGTACTTCTATTGCGATCGGAAAAATTTCGGAAAATAAAGCTTCTTGCCCTAAAGAGGGGTCATCATAACGGATTTGTACTGAAACAATTTGCTGTTGTCCTGGTTCTTCTGGATAGATGTAGAGATTGACTAAAATTATTCTCTCACAGTCGATCATTAAATCGCCCAAGCGAACAGTAAAATAGTTACCTTCTAATTGGATTGGTAATTCTATGGTTTCTGGAGAGACTTGAGCCACAGGTTTTAATTCTGCCAGGCGGACTTCAGGCATTAATTCCATCATCAGATAGGCATTGGTTAAGCCAACAGTTTGAACGCGAGTAAATAATTTTTCAAACTCTGCGATCGCTTGTTCTGGTTGTTCAATATAGGTAAGACTACCTCCAGCAGAATCGGCAATTTGTTCTAACACATCCTGATTCCAATGTTCGCCAAAACCGAGAGTATTAATTGTGATCTTGTGTTCAGAGGCGAGTTGAGCTAGTTTTAAACAGCGTTGATTGTCACCGTGTTCGTTTTCGCCGTCGGTTAATAAAAAGATTTGGGAGACGGTATTTTGTTTACCCGCAGCTATTTCTTTAATGCCTAGCTTTAAGCCTTCATCAATGGCAGTTCCTCCATCTGCTACCAACGTGTCAATTTGTCGCTCAATTTGACCTGGATCGTTGACTAATTGATTAGGAATAATTACCTTAGCTCGATGATCAAAAGCTACTACCGAAATGCGATCGCGGTTAGTTAATTTTTTGATCAGATTGACTGCTGCTGCTTTGACTTTTTCTAAGGGTTTGCCGTTCATTGAACCACTACGGTCTAAAATTAGACACAAATTAAGTGGTAAATTTTGTACTCTGGCATCGTTAACGGCAGAAATAGCAAGAGAAAGTTGACGTTGACTACTTCTTTGTTGAACGTCAAGATAAGGATCGCTAAGAGCAGACTTCAAACCAACTTGCATGGCTCAAATCAAAAAATTAAGGATGGAAAAGAGTAATTCATGATTACTCTGTTCTAAGATAACGTTTTCTCATAGCCGATCCTATTTTTTAGAATTAAATTTTAGTTAAAACTTATTGGTCAACCAAATTGATTGATAAGGTTTGAGCATCATTTTATTGTCATCATCTTTGAGTATTTGATTGCCAATTAAATCGTACCAAGTATCAATACAAACTAAATTGAGATCGGATAAGCGTAATTTCTGCTGGCGATCGCTGAGATTAAAAATACAGAAAATACTCTGATCTCTGTCTCTACTTTGTCGCCAAAAAGCAAATAAACTCTTATTCATTGGGTGCAAAGTGTATTGAGTAGCATTAGGATGAAAAGCTGGTTGACGGCGACGAATTTGAATCCTACGACTGAGTTCGGTTAAAACGCGAGATTGAGATGATTGGGAATCACTTAATAATTCTTCTAATTGATTCAGTTCCCATTGATGACGATTAATCGAGCGTTTGCGTCCAGTTTTGGCAACATTATCGTAGTCATTAGGAGTTGCCAGCAAACTATGAATGTAAAAGGCAGGAATGCCTTCAATCGACATCATAATGGTTTGGGAACAAATAAATCTTTCTACCTGCCATTGATCTTCGCCGTGGACAGTTCCTTTTAAGGCATCAAACAGAGAAATATTAATTTCATAAGGACTTTCTGTACCATCAGCGTTTTGTCTCATGCTGATTTGCCCACCAAATTTCTGCATTGTTTCTAGCAGTTGATGATATTCTTTTTCTGCTAGTAATCCTTCGGCAGGACGAACACCAATACCATCATGAGAAGCGGTAAAGTTTAGATAAGCACAACCAATTGGGGCTGGTGGCATACTCATCATCCAGGTTTTGAGATGTTCTGATTTACCTTGCAAAAGTGCGTTGAGAAGTAGAGGTGGGAGACTAAAGTTGTAGATCATGTGTGCTTCGTCTCGATTGCCAAAGTAACTCAGATTTTCTCGATTAGGTACATTTGTTTCGGTGATCAGAGCAACATCAGCATTCAACATTTGTAGCAATTCGCGCATCAGTCTAATTGCAGCATGGGTTTCAGTCAGATGAATACAGCTACTACCAATTTTTTTCCAGAGATAACCAACGGCATCGAGACGAATATATTTTGCTCCTCTTTGAACATAAAAGAGGATAATTTTAATAAATTCGATCAAAACATCGGGATTAGCAAAATCGAGATCGAGTTGGTCATGACTAAACGTAGCCCAGAGATACTTTGTCCCATTAACTGTTTCAACTGGAGCTAAAAGTGGGCTGCTGCGAGGGCGAACTACTTTATTAAGATCCGTAGTCGGTTCTACTTCAATAAAATAATCGCATCCTGGTTGCTCACCTTGCTGATATTGTTTAAACCAAACACTTTGACTGGAAACATGATTGATGACCAAATCAACCATTAAGTTAAACTTACTAGCAATATCTTCAATATCTTTCCAATCTCCCAATTCGGGATTGACTTGAAGATAATCAATCACGGCAAAACCGTCATCAGAACTGTAGGGAAAAAAGGGTAAAATATGAATTCCTGTAACTGTCTCCTGGAAATATTTAGTGAGAAAGCGATCAAGAGTAGTTAAAGGTTTTTCTGCTGTAGGATTAATTACACTATCACCGTAAGTAATCAGAAGAACGTTATTCTCACTCCATTTATTTAGATTTTCTTCTTTTAAAGGTGCAAAATGTTCTGCTAGTAGAAGATAAATTTTATCTACTAGTTTTTCTGCTGTCTCTTTACCATAAAGTCTTTGGAGTAAAGGTTTTACTTTCCAGGAAAAATGTTTGACTTGTTCAATCGATACAGTCATGAATCTCAATAATCTACTGCTGTGAATACAATGAGCCTAATCTAGCGAAATTCATCAAAGATTTTTTCGCTGATCGACTTTGATAGTTAATTAGCTACCACTAAATTAAATTCAGTGAATAGTTTTTCTATTGTGAAGAAAAACTCAATGGTTAGATGTTACGAGAGAGATATTTTGTTTAGTTATTGTGTTAATTTTTTTTATCTAAGTTAGCAAATCTAAGTTTTTGTCATCAATCATTAATGCGATCGCGACCGTAGGGAGTGAACCTCTCGCGAATTCGCCAGCGTACGCAACGCGCATTGTTCGGTGATGAACTAGCAGTCTAATTTAACTAAATTACTGTCTCAATTTATACTAAACTTCCTTGACGAATTCGTTATTGTCAACATAACGATGAAAATAATGCAAATTAAGCCGGCAGTAAGCAAGTATTTATGCGGATTGAACAACTACAAGCTTTTTTAGCTGTGACAGAAACTGGTAATTTTGGGCAGGCAGCCAAAAAATGTGGGGTGACTCAATCTACTATTAGTCGTCAAATTCAATCTTTAGAACAAGATTTGGGCTTACTTTTGTTTCATCGTACGTCCCAAGCCAAACTAACGGTGGGAGGAGAAAAATTATTACCCCGCGCCCTCAAAATTTGCCAAGAATGGGAAAAAGTTTGTGCTGAGTTTACTGATTTGGCAGCAGGAAAACAACCAGAACTTTGTATAGCAGCGATCCATTCTGTTTGCGCTCATTATCTTCCGCCGGTGTTACAAAAATTTTGTGCAACTCATCCAGAAATTCAGTTAAGGGTGACGGCGTTGGGAAGCGATCGCGCTTTGAAGGTGTTACGAGATGGTTTGGTAGATGTGGCGATTGTGATGAATAATCGTTTTTTGACTTCTTCAGCCGAAATGGTGGTAGATGTACTCTATGAAGAAGAAATTCAAGTTTTGATGTCAGTCGATCATCCCTTAACTAAATATGAAACCATTACTTGGTCAGAATTAGTGAAATATCCCCAAGTAGTATTTAAAGATGGTTATGGGATGCAAAGATTGGTACACGAGTGGTTTGCCCGTCACAATGCCGAACCAAAAACAATCATGGAATTGAATACCCTTGATGCTTTTCGGGGGGTAGTCAGACAAGGAGAAATGATTGCCTTACTTCCTCAAGCAGCTTTAATTGAGTCTAGACAAGATCCTACTTTAGCCATTCGTTCTATTAGTACACCAGATAAGTTAATCTCTCAGGAGATTTCATCATTAGAGTTTAAAAATAATTTAACTCGTCAAGTAGTCTTAGTCACTACAAGCGATCGCTTATCAATTCCTCCAATTGCTCATTTTTGCAATCTGGTTAAACAAATGAATCAAATTACTACTACCTTATTGAATGAGAAACAATTAGTAGGTAATTGCTAATTACCATAACAGGCTATGAGCAATCAGTTTCGAGAATTATTAAAAAAAGTCGGTAGCGGTACTCATACGGGTAAAGATTTAACTCGCCAAGAAGCAGAGAAAGCAACTTTAATGATGTTGCAACAAAAAGCAACTCCCGCTCAAATTGGTGCGTTTATGATTGCTCATCGGATTAAACGTCCAACTCCTGAAGAATTAGCAGGAATGCTTGATGCTTACGAACAATTAGCAACAAAACTTACTCTTACTAAGCCTAACAATAAATTGCCCGTTGTCTTTGGCAATCCTTACGACGGGCGATCGCGCACTGCTCCTGTGATGCCGATTACTGCCTTAATTTTAGCTACGGTGGGAATCCCAGTAATTTTACACGGTGGGGATTGTATGCCTACTAAATATGGAATTCCTTTGATCGAAATTTGGCGCAACTTGGGAGTTGATTTTGCTGGTTTATCCCTAAAACAAACTACTACCTTACTGGAGAAAACAGGCATTGGTTTTATTTATTTACCGCAACACTTTCCTGAAGCTAATGCCCTGGTACCCTATCGCGATCAAATTGGTAAACGCCCACCTTTTGCTACAGCAGAATTAATTTGGTCACCTTTTGTAGGCAATTATCATCTGGTTTCTGGTTTTGTTCATCCGCCTACCGAAGAACGTTTTCAAGCAACTTTTAAATTAAAAGAAATTAATCATTACACTACTGTCAAAGGATTAGAAGGTAGTTGCGATCTTGCTCGTAGTCGTACAGGTATTATTGGTTTAGGACAACCAGATGGTAGCTTTGAACGTCTTCATCTTCATCCTCGTGATTACGATTTAGATGGCACAGATTTAGCTTTAGAATCTACTCCTCAGCTAATTGAACAACTGCAAGCAATCATTGCAGGAAAAAATTGTGAATTAATGCCTTCAGCGATTTTAAATGGAGGTTTTTATCTCTGGCGGTTTGGTATTTGTTCAGATTTAGCTACAGGTTTTACTCAAGCAGAAGCTATGTTGACTCAAGGCAAAGTAGCTGAGAAATTAAATCAGTTGCAAAGTCAAATCACTGCTGATACTGGTATTGCTTTGAGTGAAGTAGTTTAAATTATTTTCCACATCAGAAGCAGGAAATAACCAGTAAAACTATAACTGGTGTACGGGCAAGGCAGTGCCTTGCCCCCTACTGATAAATGGTAACTGGTAGCTGATAACTGGATTGTGTCTTTAGCTAGATAAAATCAATTTGTTTTTATGTTTTGATCATCTCACAACGGTTCACATCAGACTAAGAAGGTCAATCATGAAAGAACGCTCATCAGAAATGCAATACAGAGTTCTTGGTAGTACAGGCGAAGAAGTTTCTGCGATCGGATTAGGTGGTTGGCATATCGGTTTGAAGTACGTTGATGAAGAATTAGGAGTCAGAATAGTTCGCACAGCGATTGATCACGGTATTACCTTCATGGATAACAGTTGGGATTACAATGGTGGTGTCAGTGAAACGCGCATGGGTAAAGCACTCCGCGATGGCTATCGAGATAAAGTTTTTTTGATGACCAAAATTGATGGGAGATCGAAGCAAGAAGCTGCTAAACAAATAGACGAGTCTCTGCGTCGTCTTCAAGTAGATTATATCGATCTGGTTCAGCATCACGAAATTATTCGTTACGAGGATCCTCATCGAGTTTTTGACGAAGAAGGTGCTAATGCTGCTTTGATTGAGGCTAAAGAAGCTGGTAAACTCCGATACATTGGTTTTACTGGACATAAAGATCCTCAGATCCATTTGTATATGCTTCAAGTCGCAGCCAAACAAGGATTTAAATTTGATGCGGTGCAAATGCCACTCAATGTTATGGATGCTCATTATCGTAGCTTTGCTAAATTGGTTGTACCAGAATTGGTTAAACAGAATACTGGTATTTTGGCGATGAAAACTATGGGCAATGGTATTTTATTACGTTCCAAAACGGTAACGCCCATTGAATGTTTACACTATGCTTTAAATTTGCCTACATCAGTGGTGATTACAGGAATTGATAGTTTAGAAATACTCGCTCAAGCCTTTGAGGCGGTACATACCTTTAAACCAATGGACGAATCTCAAGAGCGATCGCTTTTAGCTAAAACTGCAGAGGCAGCATTAAAGGGAGAGTTTGAGTTATTTAAAACTTCATCAATTTTTGATAGCACTGCCCAAAACCCCGATTGGCTTGGCGAAGAACCCGAACGCCTTCAGGAATTAATGCCTACTTAAATACCATTACCAATTCTCGCGCACTAACTAAAGAAATAGATACTGAAATTTTTCTGATTAGAAAAAAAACTTAAATTTTTGTATCGTTTGCCTTCTGCTCCCTATGCTTTAAACATTAGACAAAAATACTTAAATTTTCGATTAATTTTGCTTCAATTTTTACTATTACTTTTGATTTAATGGTAGCTTTTATTTTAGAAAACAAATTATTAAAATTAATTTCACGATAACTATATTTAATTACTTTTTAACTTGCTTCTAACTGAACAAGTAAGTTTAGTTAAAAAATTAGCAATAGGAAAAATTATTATGAAAAAGATTTGTTTTGAAGTCCTTAGTAGTTTTGCGATCGCCAGTATTGCTATCTTGATTGGCACGGAAGCAACACTAGCTGCTGATGATACTTCTACTAATAAAAATAAAAGCGATCAGCTTACTCCGATCAATCTAGTTTTTCATGGTTATCAAGGCTATTTTTTAGACCAAGGAATTCCTAGTGGTGCTACTTTTGTGTCCTTAGTACATTTTGGCACAATCGATGCTGAACAATTGGTTAAAAGTGCAGTGGAAAAAGGAAGACTTGCTCCAGAAACTATCAACGATGAAAGTTTTCTTCGCAAAGTTCAAACTTCCCTAACCTTAATCGAACGCAGAAAATAAAATTGCTATAATTAAGCTAAAAATTTACTAATTAATTAGTAGACATAATTGTAGTTAAATTGTGCTGCGTTATGCCTACTAAATCTTGCTTTTCAACGTAAGAATCAACACAAATTATTCAGAGCAAAGATTAAAAGAATCAAAATAACTTTCATTTTTTAAATGATTATGGTCAGCATTAAAACAATATTGCTGACGATTTTTAGTATGAATATTTCCTCGATATTTCTTTGTCAATCGCGGAATATGATGATAGGATTTCAGTTGAGTCTGAATTTGGCTAGAATATAAATTCCCTCCTCGATACATCCCCATAATTTCTTTTTCCCTCACTTCGAGAGAAATCACTTGGCAATCATAAACAACACCACGGTAACAGCATTTCATAATTTTTCTTCCTTAAACTAGATCGAATTTTCAACTAAGCTCTGTAAACTCGTGAAACTTTGAGTTTTTAGCAAGATTTTCAGGTTTATCACTCACTATTTCTTCAACTAAACGGTTTAACAAAGATAATTGACGGAGTTTATGACGTTGACGCACGAGCAAGATTCGAGATTGTTGTTTAATTGTCATGACCAATAAAAATTTATCTAGATATGGACTAAATAACAAAAAATAATTCTGTAACAATAGCTACGAAATTTTAACAAAAAAATTATAGCTCGATCACATTGAGACGAAGGTTAAACAATAATTAATAAATGTTTAATTCTGAGCAAGTATGAATCGAGTACCAGGAATTAAAATTCTTTATCTTAACTTAATGATGAAAATCGACAAATCATCAGAGTAAAGTTAGATTTGTCAACGTATTTACACGTAAAGTGATTATTTTTCTAAATAAAGTTTTGCTTAAGTACAATCAAATAACTTGTAAATTGATTGCTTAATAATTTACAACTGATTTAAATAATCTAAATTTTAGTGTCAGGTACTCCGCCGTTCCCCGGTCAAAATTAATTTTCTTTTAATTTATAAAAATGTTTTCGATTTATATTCTTACTTACAACGAAGAAATTGATATTGCTGCTTGTATCGAATCTGCTGCTGTTACTGATGATGTAATTGTGGTTGATTCTTTTAGTAAAGATCGTACAGTAGAAATTGCGTCTAGTTATCCTGTTCGAGTTGTACAACATAAATTTGAAAGTCACGGTAAACAACGGACTTGGATGTTAAAAAATATTCCAACCAAATATGAATGGGTTTATATTCTGGAAGCTGATGAAAGAATGACTCCAGAATTATTTAAAGAATGTTTAGCAGCAATTAAATCTCAACAAGCGATCGGCTATTATGTTGCAGAAAGAGTAATGTTTATGGGGAAATGGATCCGTCACAGTACTCAGTATCCTCGTTATCAAATGCGTCTATTTGAAAAAACCAAAGTCTGGTTTGATGATTATGGACACACAGAAAGAGAAGTTTGTTTGGGAAATACTGGATTTTTAATTGAAACTTATCCTCATTATACTTCTGGTAAAGGTTTGAGTCGGTGGTTAGATAAACACAATCGTTACTCAACTGATGAAGCAGCAGAAACTATTCAACAACTCAACCAAGGAAAAGTTAATTGGCAACAATTATTCTTCGGTAAATCAGAAATAGAAAGAAGACGTGCCTTAAAAGATTTATCTTTGCGCTTACCTTTTCGTCCTCTAATTCGGTGGATTTATATGTATTTTATTCTGGGAGGTATTTGGGATGGTAAAGCAGGATTTGCTTGGTGTACCTTACAAGCATTTTACGAGTATTTAATTGTTTTAAAAGTAGAAGAAATGCAGGCTTCTTTTTCTCCACAAGTAGAAGCTAATCACCAGCAAAATGTTGATATAAAGAATGAGACAATCGTTGATAGTTTATTGCCTTCTTCAGTTAGTTGATTAACAAATAATTATTAAAATAAACAACACAATTCAATGATTTTAGTCTGCAAAGTAGCTAAAGATTCTGCTCCTTTTTTTAGACTATATTCTAAATCTAATAATAGGGGTAAAGCAGTAATCAACTGTTGAGATGATAAAGTATCAATTTCTCTTTGTAAGTATTTAACTCGAAAGGGATTACCAATTTCGGCTGCCTCGGCAATTGCTTTATTGTCTCGATTGCCTGCTTCTTCCATCAGTTTAATCACTAACCAAGTGCGAAATTTGCCTACTAAAGTAGCAACTATTTTTAAAGGAGGTTCATTTAAATTAATTAAATCACTAATCAAGCCCAAAGCCGTGGCAGTCTTACCAGCTATAATTGCCTCAGCTAATTTGATACTATTTTGAGTATTACAAATAACTAAAAGAGCGATCTCGGCTTCGCCGAGGCACGGTGTGATCGCATTTTCATCTAGTGGTTGATTACGGTCTTGATGATAAAGACTTAATTTATCTAATTCATTAAATAACTGCCTGGTATTATTTCCGACAGAATCTGCTAATAATTCAATCGCTTTAGGAGTAAGTTTCACTGCTTTAGCTTGAGCAGTGTCTTTAACCTTCGCAATTAACCTATCTGTCTCCCAAGGAGGAATGAGATTAAATTCTTTAACTTGAGCATACTCTTTAATCAATTTAGTTACTTTGAGTCGACTATCGGGTTTTTTGCTAGTGGTTAACAAAAGATGAGAAGTATCGGGAATAACTGGTAGAGTTCTTTGCAATTCGGCTAAAATATCATCTGAACATTGCTGACATAAATTAGTGTCGACTAACCAAACCAAACGTTCTCCCATACCAAATACAGGAGTCATCACTTGATTTAATCCTTCGAGAATAGCTTCTGGGCGATCTCCTGGTAGTTTATGATAATTAAATTGTTGCCATTCAGGAGCGAGAATTTGTTGCTGTAATTGAACTATTGCGCTATTAATCTCAAAATCATCTTCACCCCAATATAAATAAATAGGCATAGTTTACAATCCAAATTAGGTATATTAAAGCCAGCATCAAAAGCTACAAAGTTAGTCAAATAAACTTGATTAACTGTTATTGAAGTTTAACTAATGGTCGGAGGTAAAGAGGCTTGGACGAAACTTATCAAGATTACATTAATCGCGTAGCTAGATTGACGCTAGCAGATTCTTATGCTAGCCAACTACAAACTATTCAGCCATCTCCTAAATTTGTTGATGGTCAACCAGTATCTTTTCCTGGTTATAGTATTATTACTCCTCCAGCGGAAGAAGATAGCATTAATCAGGAATTTTATACTCAATTAAACCAATTAGGACAAAAATTATTTGAGCAATTAGACGAAGACATTGCCATTTCTTTACCGCCAGAAAGCTTTCACTTTACCTTAGCCGATTTAATTTGGGACAGTACCTATCGTCAAGCAGCAGCAGAAAGTCCTAATTACGATCAAAAACTGCAAACACAAATTCAAGAAAGTTTTCAACAATATCAAACTCTGAATCATTTTACTCAAACAATCTCTTGGGAATTGTTAGGCTTTGGTGTTCGACCTCGTGCAATTTTAGTGTATCTTGCGCCTAAAGACCAAAATAGTTACGAAACAATTATCCAATTACGTCGTGCTATTTATCAAAATTCGGGTTTAATGGCTCTAGGTATCGAACAACAGTATGATTTCACAGGACATATTACTTTAGGTTACTTTGGCGAAAACATTACGGAGATAGGTAAAACTCAGTTGAGTCAAGTAATTTCTCAATTAAATGACAGCTTACTCGAAATTCCTCCTTTAATTCTGACGGTGCAAAGAGCAGAATTACGCAAGTTTAACGATATGATGCAATACAATCGTAATTCTGATTGGGCTGTAGTTACCTGGGAAATTAAATAATCGCCAATCTCAAGGAAATTTGAGTAACGCTAAATTTTAATTCTGGGCTGTGTTAAAGCCTTCCCTTCCTCAACTTTGAGCTTATTTTTCAGTCTGTCTCTACTCCTACTATTTTTGTTCACGCCTTCAACTGCTGTCAGTTCGGAGGCGGATTAAAACAAAACTTTTTTTTTATACTAAACTGGGTGATGCTCACTTCACAGAGAATAGACTCTACGCAGCTTAAAAGGTAAAGTCGTAATTGTTACAAGAGTTGATTATCTTCGTTCAATTGTTACTGATTTGGATTTAAAATTTGATAAATTTCTCCACTCTTGACAACTTTTGTCCTATATTTAACTCAAGATTGATCTGTTTTCTTTAGCTCCCATTTATTCAGAATATCTTTAACCAAAACTTCTTTGAGCCAAATTTGCGACACAATCAATAGTGGAATAGCCAGAAATAAACCCAAAAAACCGAAAAAACTAGCAAAAATGACTACTGCTAAAATCGTAAAGACTGGTAAAAGATTTACCTGTTCCTTCATGATTAAAGGAACTAAAATTAAGCTTTCAAGCTGTTGAATCACGAGATAAAGCAAAATTGTTGCTCCAGCTTTCCAAGGTGCATCAAGCAACGCAAGTAAAGTTGGCGGAATAACACTCAAAGTTGGACCCACATTGGGAATAAATTCTAACAAACCTGCTAAGATAGCGTTGACAAAAGGTAATCGGACTCTTAAAATCGATAATCCCATAAAAGATAGAAGAGCGATGACTAGCATTGTCATCAGTGTACCTCTAATCCAAGCTACCAAAGAGGTTTCGCACTCAGATAGAATTTGATCGACACGCCGTCGATAAAAAGCAGGAAATGCCAAGAGTAAAATGTGTCGATATTGAGCGGGATTGGCTAGGAGCATGATAGTGAGAACCAAGAACAGCAATAGATTCAGGACAGCACTGAGAGAGTTGTTGAGGAAGACAAAAAAGTTGCTGAGTAATTGAGAAATCCAGGTTTGTATTTGTTGAGTTAGATTTTCTAATCCCCGAAACTGTTCTAACTGTTCTAACATTGAACCAGGAATTACAGATTGCAGCCAGTCAAGCCAAGAACGCAGTCGTTGGGAGATTTGTGGCAGGATATCAATTAATTCTTGTAACTGTGTGACCAGACTTGGCACAATCAAGGCAAAAAAGCCAACTATGATCGCTAATAAGACAATTATGGTGATAGCAATAGCAATTCCTCGTTTGACACGCGATCGCTGTAATCTTCGCACGACTCGGTTTAAAATGGTTGCTAAGATAACGGCAGCAAATAGCAACAGAATGACTTGTCGAATTTGCCAAAGAATATAAAGAGATACAACTAGGACGATTAAACCGAGCCAATGCTTAAACCCCACAATCCTAACTCCCTTGACGAAGGCGGAGTACCTTCGACTGCTTTTTAGACTTCCTAAGTAATTATCTAACGAGCGGAGACAGTCAGCATCTTACTAAGTGTACAAACAGAATTTCCCAGGTTGATTATCCCTTGAAGTTAGCTAATTTTGCCGATTTGAACTATTGATTGAGACTGGATGTTTTAAAATATTAGCATTGCCGATGTAGCTCAGGGGTAGAGTAGCTGATTCGTAATCAGTGGGCCGTGGGTTCAATTCCCATCATCGGCTTATGACAATTTTAACTATAAAAGCGATCGCATATTTTAAATATTTCCGATCCGTCCAGTCAGATTAGCAATCACGGCAATTAATTCAGCAGGTTCAACGGGTTTGGCAATATGAGATTGAAAACCTGCTAAAAGAGCAGCAGTACGATCTTGAGTTCGGGCATAGGCAGTTAGAGCAATCGCAGGAATTTGACCTCCTTTCTCTGGTGGCAATGCTCTGACTCGACGCAATAAAGTATAACCGTCTTCCTCTGGCATCCCAATATCACTGATTAAAATGTCGAATGGTGGTGAAGATTTGCTCAGGATTGAGATGGCTTCGTTTGCTGAAGCTGCTGCAATGACTTTTGCTCCACACATTTCGATTGTGTAGATGAGTAAATCTCGCATATCGGGGTCGTCATCTACAATCAGTATTCTCAATTGATCTAACCGAGAGGAACAGTAAAAAGAAGCACTGCCTCCCACTGCTGGATGCACTCTTTCTGATTCAATTACGATTGGTCTAACAGCCATGATGGGAAGTTTTACGGTAAAGGTTGCGCCTTGCCCTTCTCCTGGGCTTTCAGCATGGACTGTTCCACCATGCAGTTCTACCAATTGGCGGACAATGGCTAAACCTAACCCCAGCCCACCAAAGGAACGAGTAATGGAACTATCTGCCTGACGAAAACGCTCGAAGACGTAGGGAAGAAATTCGGTACTGATACCTTGACCTGTATCTGTCACCACAATTTCAATATGAGAATTAATGCGTTGCAGGTAAATCTGAACCCGACCGTATTTAGGTGTGAATTTGATCGCATTACTAAGTAAATTCCAGACAATCTGCTGTAATCGCTCAGGGTCACCTAAAACAGGTTCTGCTGCTGGATCGAGTATAGATTGCAGTCGAATAGATTTGGCATTGGTAGCAGGTCGTACTGTATCTATTGCTGCCTCTATCACTGACAATAGCTGGACTGTTTGTACATTAAGGCGAATTTTACCTGTAATAATGCGTGAAATATCCAAAAGATCGTCAATCAACTGCGCCTGAGATCTAGCATTGCGCTCAATCGTTTCTAAAGCACGATTTCTGGTTGTTTCATCTGTTTTGCTAGTCCGCAGAAGTTGAGACCAACCAAGAATGGCATTCAGGGGTGTTCGTAGTTCATGAGAAACAGTTGATAGAAATTCATCCTTTAATCGATTAAGCTTTTCCGCTTCTGCTCGTGCTTTCTGTTCCTGTACCAGAAGTTTAGCCCTTTCTTCTTCTGCTAGTTGACGTTGTCGAATCTCTTTGGCTAATTGATCAATTTTCTTGTTTAACAGTGTAAATCTATTACTGGCAGATTCTCTATTTTTTAAGCGCAACAAAATTAGTGCAGGAGATTGAGGTGACCAAGGTTGGATTACAGCACCTTCACAGCGATATAAGTATGTTCCACTCTTGTTAGCATTAAAAGTTAATGAGCCAATCACCATTTCTCTACTGCTGGAGCAAATACGCAGATATTGTTTAACTTTATCCACCGGCTCTGCGACTAGCTCAAAAAGCGTTTTTTCTTGAAGTGTCTGACGGTTTAGCCCCAGCATTTTAGTTAATGATGGGTTGACAGCTAGTATCTGACCAGATCCTGTAACTAGAAACATAGGTTCTGGGAGAGGTCTAGCGAACTCGAGAAACTGTTCGGGAGTCATCCCTCGTTTTCTCCCCTAAAGTATTCTCTTCCTTGACTTTCTTCTGCTTCTGGGGTGAGTTTTAAATAAACGACCACTTGACATCCAGGCGCACCCGTCGCGATCGTTTCTTGTAGTTCTACTTTGGCGTACCCTAAATTTTCCGCTGCAATGGAACCAAAAACATTGGAAGTCATCATACACATCGCAGGGCGATCAATGACCTTTTCGGCAAACGGACAAGCACGGTTTCCTAAAACAATTTTTTCATCCGTCTGTTCGATAATATAAAAGTCTCCCTGAATTCGCCTCTTCAAATCTACCAAAACATCGGCTACTTGTTCTCGTGTAAGAGAGGATACCTGTAGAGCTGTTTTATAGTCGTGGTCGATTTGCCTTCCCATATTTTGACCCACAACACTAATAAAACCTGAAGCTTCCTCTAAGCCCACTATATCCTGCAATGTACCTGCTAATTCTCTAATTAAGGTACGTAAAAACACATCTCGTTCCAAAGAAATTTTGAGGTCTTTAATCGGTGTTTCAGACTTAGTCAGACTATTCATAGTAGTATCGCGTCAATCAAGTTGAGCAGAATTGGATGTAACAATGCCACTC
The DNA here is from genome assembly GCA_002355455.1 of Stanieria sp. NIES-3757. Taxonomy (NCBI): domain Bacteria; kingdom Bacillati; phylum Cyanobacteriota; class Cyanophyceae; order Pleurocapsales; family Dermocarpellaceae; genus Stanieria; species Stanieria sp. NIES-3757. The sequence goes on along the minus strand of AP017375.1, from coordinate 4,588,371 downwards.
ACAAAAGTGGCACATTAATTTCAATAGTGACACATTAATATCACTAACAATTGAGATTAATTTTAATCTTGTGTTGCTTGCTAATCATTTATCTTAGGAAATAAGATCGCACCAAGTAACTTCTGGCTCAAGCTGATTCGGATGATTGCTCGCAGGATCTTCAACTCCTTTAACCAGGAAGGCAGCTAAAACTAAACAAACACCTCCCAAAGCTACTGTTAATAAGCGATCGCTGTGTAAATAGTTTACCATTACCCAACCCAATCCTAAAGAAGCCACAATTTGAGGAAAGACAATAAATGTATTGAAAATACCTAAATAAAAACCTGTATTTTTGGTTGTTAAACTATCAGATAAAATTGCGTAAGGAATTGATAAGATGCTAGCCCAGGCTATGCCAAAGCCAATCATCGGTATTAAAATCAAATACTGATTATGGATGAATAATAAGGAAATAGTACTTAAACCGCCACATAAAAGACACAAAGAATGGGTTGCTTTGCGACTGGTAACGAGAACGATTTTTGGAATAAACCAAGAAAAAATAAAGCACACTGCGTTATAAACAGCAATACAAAATCCCGCCCATTCAATTCCAGCCGTATATGAAGGAGAGCCTTCTATTATTGCACCAAAAATATGATGAGCGATCGCGGTTGGTAAATAAAGAAAGACACAAAACATTCCTAACCAAGTAAAAAATTGCACTCCTGCTAATTGCCTCATAGTAGTGGGCATGGTTTTAATTAGAAACAGAATTTCTTGCCCAATAATTGCTAAAGATTGCTTTGAGGGTTGATTATGACGTTCAATGGTGCTTGGTGGATTTTCCTTAGTAGTAAAAATTGTCCAAAATACGGTAAATAATAAAATGATTGCGCCTAAATAAAAGGATATTTTTACAGTTAAAGGAATTGCATGTTCAGCAGTACTACTATTAGTTATGCCAAAAAAGTGATTGAGGAAAAATGGAGTTAAAGAAGCTACAACTGCACCAAAGCCAATAAAAAATCCTTGAATTGTAAACCCTTTAGTAATTTGTTGCTTTGGTAATAAATCCGACACAAAAGCCCGAAAAGGCTGCATACTAATATTGAAAGAAGTGTCTAAAATCCACAACAAACCTGCTGCAATCCAGAGACTCGGAGAATTAGGCATTAAAATTAAGGCAATGGAACTAAGAATAGCACCAATCAAAAAATACGGTCTTCTTCTCCCAATACAAGTCCAAGTGCGATCGCTAAAATATCCAACAATTGGTTGAGCAAATAAACCACTTAACGGCGCAGCTAACCAAAGCATCGGAACTTGTTCGGCATTAGCTCCCAGGTATTCATAAATAGCACTCGTATTGGCTATTTGTAAAGTCCAACCATATTGAATCCCAAAAAAACCAAAGCTCATATTCCAGAGTTGCCAGAAACTTAGACTCTGCTTGTTTGTTTTTTCTATTGTCATTGTTGTTTAATGTTATTAGCAAAAAAGTTAACGTAGCAGATACCTTCCTTTCTCTTAAGCTACGTTTGATGCGATAAAAATAAGCAATATTTTTCAGACGATTGTTTAATTTTAAATGTTCCGTGCGCCAAATAAAGCAATTTTTGATTAACGAATAATCTTGAAACTTAATTATTTTTATAAATTATTTATATAGTTCGATTTTAAGAATTGAGAAACAATTTATAAATTACGCCAACTCAATTTTAATCAATAATTTTAAAGTGGTATAACCCTTGTAATTATTAGGGTTAAGGCAAATTTTCTTAGTAACACAAAATATATAATTTTAAATATTTAAATAAAATTGTCTTCCATGAATTCAACCATTTTAATCCTCTATAGTAAGCCTGGGTGTCATTTGTGCGAAGGATTACAAGAAAAATTAACTCAAGTAAATCAGCCCAAATTTACTCTAGAAATACGCGATATTACTACTAGGGAAGATTGGTATACAGTTTACCAGTATGAAATTCCTGTACTGTGTCAAAAATTACCCGATCGCGAAAACCCCTTACCCCGTCTTTCTCCTCGCGCTTCTGTTAAACAATTGGAACAAATGTTACAGAAATATTTAATTTAATCAATCTACAAATATAGCCACAATCAATCAAGAACAGGCTAATAATATCTATCATCCAATCATCCAAATTTACTCAACTGAAAAATCAAAATGATGAAACTGCGTGAGTTATTGTTGCAAATTTCTGGTGTGAGACAAGTCTCCGAACATTCTGCTTTAGATACCGAAGTCAAAAGATTGTGTACTAATTCTCATGCTTGTCAAGCAGGAGATTTATTTATTGGGATGCCAGGTACTAGAGTAGATGGCGGTGAATTTTGGCAAAGTGCAGTAGCAGCAGGGGCGGTAGCAGCTTTGGTTACTCCTCAAGCAGTAGCCAAACAACCTCCTAATCATGATGCTTGTATCATTGAAGCGGAAGATATGGTGGCTGCTTGTGCTTCAATTGCTGCTGCTTTTTATGAATATCCTGCGAAAAAACTTAAGCTGATCGGAGTAACAGGCACAAATGGCAAAACCACGACAACTCATCTAATTGAATATTTTTTAAGTCAATCTCAGTTACCGACAGCTTTATTCGGTACTCTTTATACTCGTTGGCTTGGTTATCAACAAACTGCGCTACATACTACTCCGTTTGCGGTTGAGTTACAATCTCAGCTAGCTGAAGCCGTTGAAGCAGGAAATAAATATGCAGTCATGGAAGTAAGTTCCCATGCTTTGGCACAAGGAAGAGTGAAAAATTGTGCTTTTGAGGTGGCTGTTTTCACTAACTTGACTCAAGATCATCTCGATTATCATCGCGATATGGAAGATTATTTTCGCTGCAAAGCTTTATTGTTTAGTCCTGAATATCTCCCAGGCAAAGCTATTATTAATCTAGATGACCCCTATGGTGAGCGTTTAATTAAGAAGTTGGATCGCAATCGGGTATGGAGTTATAGTGTTAGCGACTCTTCGGCTGACTTATGTACTAGCAATTTAAATTATCAACCTAATGGAGTTAGCGGTATTTTACACACTCCTGTTGGGGAAATACCTTTTAGTTCGCCGTTAGTCGGTCAATTTAACCTCTCAAACTTGCTAGCAGCAGTAGGCGCAGCTTTAAATGTAGGTGTTGATTTGGCTACCATTGCCAAGCATTTGCCTCAATTTAATGGTGTACCAGGCAGAATGGAAAGAGTACACATTAGCGATCGCCAAGATCTTAGCGTTATTGTTGATTATGCTCATACTCCCGATAGTTTAGAAAATCTGCTTACAGCAGCACGCCCTTTTATTAAAGGTAGAATGATTTGTGTCTTTGGTTGTGGTGGCGATCGCGATCGCACTAAACGCCCCCTTATGGGTAAAATTGCTGCTGATTTAGCCGATGTAGTAATTGTTACTTCAGATAATCCTCGTACGGAAGATCCGCAAAGAATTTTAGCTGATATTTTGGCAGGTATTCCTGAGTCTGCTAATTCTATCTTGGTCAGCGATCGCGCTTCGGCAATTTATTTGGCAATTAGTGATGCACAGCCAGGAGATGGGGTGTTAATTGCAGGTAAAGGGCATGAAGATTATCAAATTTTAGGCACAGAAAAAATTCATTTTGATGACCGCGAACAAGCTAGAGAAGCATTAAATACTCGTTTGAGTAATTTAATCTATTAAGTATTAATCTAACTCAGGGCAACGGGAAAATTGATTTCTTGAAATTGCCCTTTTTTTTTGGCGAGATTGAACCAAACAGACTAATTTATAAGAATGATTACTTAATTATAAAGCTGGCTATCTTAATTACACCTACTGCCATATACTAATTTTCACAGTCTCTTTGTGACTAGAATAGACATAATATGGCTAGGGGAAGACGTAGTAACTCGCGAAATTCAGCAGTAACTAAAACAAAATTAAATATTCCTGTTTCTCCAAGCACTTTTCGTAACTTAGAACAAATTGCTAAACAGCTAAATTTATCTCAATCTAATTTGATTGAAAAAATAGCTAAAGGTGAGTTTACAATTGCTGCTGTTGAGGCTAAAGAAAAGATTAATTTAGAGACAGAATCGAGGGCAATTGAGCGAGCAGAGAGTTTATCTTTTTCTAGTTCTCAGTCAAGTCAAATCGAGTCAGAAAATTTAGTTGAGCGAGAAACTTATTCTCAGTTACAAAGACAACTAACATCATACCAAACTCAAGTTGAACAACTAAAGCAACAATTAGCTCAACAAGAAGCTAAACTAGAAAAGCAGCATAATCAATCTCAATCTTTACAACAAGAACTATCTGCTAAAAATCAACAAATTAGTCAGTTAGAAGAACAACTAAAGCAAATCGAGCCAGAAAAAAATAGTCAAAGCAATAATTTAATCAGTAATGTATTGTTATTGTTAATTTTAATAGCTTTAGTCGACTTGTTGATAAAGTCTTATTATCTCAGCACAATCATTCTTAACTAAAGCATTCGGAGGTAAATTTTATGGCAAGAAAAAAACGTGCAACCGCTACTAAATCTTCAGCAGCTTCAGACTTAATTGGAAAATCTCAAATAGGAATTTCTTTAACACCTTCGGCTTTAGAAAATTTCAATAAAATAGTTAAGGCAACTGGTTTAAATAAATCTGAATTAATTGAGAGTTTAGCTAAGGGAACTATCGCGATCGCTAGCACTAATGCTAATCAAACTATTGCTTTTGAATCGAGTAATAACAATCCTAATATTACAGTCTTAAGTGGTGGAGTCGCAACTGATACTGTTTCGAGCAAATCAGTTAATCAAACCAAAGAATCATCTTATGAAATTGAAAGTCTAAATCAAAAACTAATTCAACAAACTGAAAGTATTGCTCAATTAAACCAAGATTTAGAAGCTAAAAATGATTTGCTAGCCAAAATCAAACAACAACTCCACGAACGAGAACAACAATTAGAAAAAGCTCAACAGACCAAAGATAGGGAAGAACAACAACAATTATCTCAAGATTTGGAGCAAAAAATTAATCAACTGCAACAACAATTAACTGAACAAGAAAAATCTGTTAGTAACTTACAACAACAATTACAAACCAAAGAAGATAATCTTACTCAACGGCAACAACAAGTTAATCAAAAATCAGAACAAATTAATCAACTGCAACAACAGTTAGAATCCCAAGAACAATCTACCAAAGATTTAGAACAACAGTTAGCAGAAAAACAAGCCCAATTAGAACAAGAATCAGAGCAAAATCAAACTTTAAAACAACAGCTAGCTGAACAAGAACAATCTGTTAATAACTTACAACAACAATTACAAACCAAAGAAGATAATCTTACTCAACTACAACAACAAGCTAATCAACAATCAGAACAAATTAATCAACTGCGACAACAGTTAGAATCCCAAGAACAATCTACCAAAGATTTAGAACAACAGTTAGCAGAAAAACAAGCCCAAATCCAAGAGCATTCTCAGCAAAATCAAACTCTAAAACAACAGCTAACTGAACAAGAACAATCTGTTAATAACTTACAGCAACAATTACAAACCAAAGAAGATAATCTTACTCAACTACAACAACAAGTTAATCAACAATCAGAACAAATTAATCAACTGCAACAACAGTTAGAATCTCAAGAGCAATCTACCAAAGATTTACAAAAACAGTTAGCAGAAAAACAAGCCAAATTAGAACAAGAATCACAGCAAAATCAAACTTTAAAACAACAGCTAGACGAACAAGAACAATCTGTTAATAACTTACAACAACAATTACAAACCAAAGAAGATAATCTTACTCAACTACAGCAAGAGTTAGCAGAAAAGCAAACCCAAATCCAAGAACATTCTCAGCAAAATGAAACCTTAAAAAAACAATTAACCGAACAAGAAAAATCTGTTAATAACTTACAGCAACAATTAAAAACCAAAGAAAATAACCTTGTTCAATTACAACAAAAGCTAAAAGCTCAAGAACAAACTGCTACTAACTTACAACAACAATTACAAAGTCAAGAAGATAATTTTACTCAAATCAAACAGCAGCTATTACAACAGGAACAAACTAATCATAAGCTGCAACAGCAGTTACAAGCCCAAGAAAATAATCTTAATCAACTAACGCAAAAACTTCAAATTGAGAAAAACAATCAAGAGAATCTGCAACAACAATTAAAACAAAAAGAACAACAAAATAGTCAATTAGAAAAACAATTGTCTGAAAAAACAACTACTAATCAAACTCTTCAAAATGATTTAGAAGAACAAGAAACTTTGCTTGATAATTTGCAAATTCAATTAAAAGAACAACAAGGATTAACAACGAAGCAAACTCAAGCTAACAAATATAAAAACTGGACGATTATTTCCTTAGTGTTATTACTTACTATAGTCTCAGCTTTGTTTGCTAAAATATCTTTGCTTAATTTTAATTAAATAGGTGCAATTCGACAAAATTTAGACAAAAATTTTAGTTATTAAGGCTGAATCTATCAATTCAGCCTATTTTTTGTTTTTTAATGTTCCAAGCTTAAAGAAACTTTTGACTGTTCTTCCGATAATAAAGATGTTTGATTTTCATCGGTTGAACCGTTGTTAATAGCTTGTAATAATAGATAATTTAAAACTGTTCGTAAAGCAATAATTGCTGCCAATTGACCAATATCATTCCAAGTTGGTGCGATCGTTGTTTTTAAAATGCTACCACCAACCAGAAAGCTTAGTCCTAAAGAAAAAGAATAACCCAACTCCAATCGACTTGCTTGAAAAGCTAGGGCAGAACGAGAATTAGAAAAAACGTGCTTACAATAAATAATTAAAGCTTTGATAATCCCTGTAACAATCACAAACAGTGCTAATAATTGACAGATAGCAACTACCCAATTATTGAGGGTTCTAACTAAAGTTATAAGCATTATTATTTCTTCTAGATCGGCGCAACCACTCTACGCTTTGGCAAAGTCAAGACTGCTTTTACTTTATCTAAGATTTACCACAATTAGGAGATTGAACGGGAGTTCGTTGATTAATATTATTAACAGGATAACCAACTAACATCACCTCACCATTTTCTTTCTTAACTATTCCTTGTGCAGGAACAATATAACCTTGAGAAGTTAAAATTCCCTGTGGTTGTTGATTCTGATTATGAGATGAATCAGTTGATAAATTCTCCCCTGCACCTCGACTTCCCTGCACCTCTGCTTCAACCGTCCCTTCTGATAAAATTACCTCACTAGACATTGGTTCAGTCGGTTGAGGAGGTACGCCACCTTTTCCTGTGATAGTAAAGCTATTTCCTCCTTCTGCTATACCTTGAGAAGAACAAGCTTGAGCAACAGTTTGCTCTGGTTCTATGGGGTTTCTGGGCAATTCACTAGCACCTCGGATCACGTCCTCAGTAAAGGTTCTGATATTTATTTGACCATCTATACCTAGATCAGAACTAGCATCGATATCATTTGTGCCATTGGCAATAATATTATTATTTTCATCAACTGCATCTTGTTCTTCTAGATTAAAAATTTGCTGTGTACTGATATCAATATTTCCACCCCTTCCTTGTTGTGCCGTGGCAATAATATCGTTACCAGTGTCATTACCATTACTAGGAAAAGCAATTACAAATTCTGCATTGATATCTATATTGCCCCCATTGGCATTTTCACCTGCACTAGCAGAAATCGTACTATCGTTTTTTAAAATTAGATTATCTGCTATTTCTAGCGTAATATTACCACCTACTGGTTGTTCTTGATTAGTAGCAAGAAGTTTTGATGGTTGATTACCCGCAAAAATTCCTCCATTATTAAGAGTCAAAGAATCTGCTTGAACAAATATATTACCTCCATTTCCTTGTCCGAAAGAACTAACAGTAAGCGTACCTCCATTAATTAAATTTAGATTACTAGTAATGATGTTAATTTCACCGCCATTACCTATCGCTCCAAATTCTACTGTACTGAAAATTTTTCCATCATCAATATTGATAGTTTTATCAACGTCAATATCAATCTTTCCTGCCGAACCTTGTCCCAAAGTACTGCTATTTATTTGCGCTCCATTAGTTAAATCAAATGACTTAGCTGTAATAAATATGTTTCCTGCTTGACCTACTGCAACTGGGCCAACTGACGTAAATATACTACTAGGTACTTTGTTATTACCTATCCCATCAAAAGAAATAGTTGCTCCTTTTCCATTAATACTTATGTCTCCTGCATCTCCTTCACCAAAAGTAACAGAGAATAAAAATGAACCATCTGTTGCTTCGAGAGAGTCGGTAAGATTGATTTCTATACTACCTGCATTAGAGCGTCCATTTTCTCCTACTTTGCCGAAAGTTCCTGTAGATATAAATGAACCTTTTGATAAATTCAAAGAATCTGTAGTTATAGTAACTTTACCACCCTGCCCACTAGCATTTTGTAATACACTACTAGATACTATACTTGCAGATGAGGAAAATGATTGAGTATTGATGTTAATATTACCTGCATTTCCTATTCCTTCAAGATTACTGCTAATTATCGCTTTATCATTCAAAGTCAAATTTCTTGTAGTAATCTCAATATCGCCTGCATTACCTACACCTGTAGCTGCCACATTATTAAGAACGCCACTAGGAAGTCCATCACTTCCAACTCCTTGAAAAGAAACCGTATCAGTAGCATTAATAATTACTTTTCCTGCATCTCCTGTCCCGAAGACACCAGCACTTAATTGTGAACCATTCAGCAAAGATAGATTAGTAGTATTGACTTCAATATTTCCTCCATTTCCTTTGCCACCATCTCCGACTTGACTAAAAATATCACCACCATTCAAAGAAATATTATCGGAAACATTAAGGGTAATATTACCTGCTCTTCCAGTACTAAAAGTATTAGTACTGATTGAACTTGCTTCATCCGCAATCGATAGCGAATCTAAGTTAAGTGTAATATTACCTGAATTTCCCTTGCCAAAAAGAATGCTGCTAATTCTCGCGTTATCATTCAAGGTCAAATTTTTTGTAGTAATCTCAATATCGCCTGCATTACCTACACCTGTAGCTGCCACATTATTAATAACGCCACTAGGAAGTCCATCACTTCCAACTCCTTGAAAAGAAACCGTATCAGTAGCATTAATAATTACTTTTCCTGCATCTCCTGTCCCAAATACGCCAGCAGTTAATTGTGAACCATTGAGTAAAGAGAGATTAGTAGTATTGACTTCAATATTTCCCGCATTTCCTTTGCCACCATCTCCGACTTGACTAAAAATATCGCCACCATTCAAAGAAATATTATCGGAAACATTAAGCGTAATATTACCTGCATTTCCAGTACCAAAAGTATTAGTACTAATTGAACTTGCTTCATCAGCAATTGATAGCGAATCTGCATTAATAATAATTTTACTGACTTCATCTTGTGGTAGTATTGCACCAGTTCTAACTTCACTGAAAATATCACCATCATTACTTAGCGTTACAGCACCATCAATATCGAGAGTAATATCTCCTGCCCTACCTTCACCAAAAGTACTATTTTGGAGAAATCCTCCATCATCTAAAACAAGAGAACCTGCTGTAATATTTATATTACCTGCGCTACCCTTTGCTCCATTTCCTAAAAAACTAAAAATTGCGCTAAATAGTTCAGTTCTTCCGCTAATGCCAGCAATATTGACACTATCTTCTACATCAATTACTATATTTCCTGCCGAACCTACTCCTCCAGGTAATTGTGCTTCTGTATCTTCTCCTCGAACTAAAGCTTGAATTTGACCACCATCTTGTAATGACAAAGAGCCTGAGTTGATCGTAACTGTGCCACCATTTCCTTCTGCTCCTGCTTCAACATTATTAAAAATGTTTCCATCATTTATGTTTACTGCATTATTAATATTAAGAGTTACATTTCCTGCATTGCCCTCAGCGTAACTACTATTTTCTAAAAATCCTGCATTTTGTATAGATAAAGACTCACTTGTAATCTCTATATCTCCTGCATTTCCAGTTGCACCAGATTCTAAATTACTATTAATTTCTGAATTATTAATATCTACTGCACCGTCAATATTGAGAGTAATATTGCCTGCATTTCCTTCTCCAAATGTACTGTTAGTTAAAACTCCACCGTTATTTAACGAAAAAGATTGCCCTATAATCTCTGTATTGCCTGCATTGCCTATTCCCACAGCATTATCTATTCTGCTGGAGTCAACAGTAATGTCTCCTGTAGCGTTGAGAATAATATCTCCTGATTGAGAATTAGCTAAACCAACACTGGAAAAAGTACCACCTTGTAATTTACTATTTTCTAGGATATCTAGGTTATTTGCGTTGATAGCAATACTACCGCCTTGTTTGCCATCAACTTCTAACCAGGTTTGATCGATTAATGATACATTTCCTCTAGGTACTGCATCAGGAAAACTGAGACTACCATCATCATTAAAACTTACTGTTCCTGTAGCTGTTAATCCTCCTAATTCAATTCTTCCACCTCGTGCAATTAAGTAGCCAAAATCTCCAGTAACATCACCACCAATTAAAGCTAGAGTTTTTTCTGCATCTACACTCAGAACACTTCCATTTACATTAATATCACCAGGATTATCCCGAAAACCTAACCCAATTGGCGCATTAATCGTTAAGATTGGAGGAGCTTGGGGATTGGTTGCACTAAATTCTCCTTCGGGAAAAATTAAACTATCAGCCGTAGAACCATAAAAAGAACCACCGATATTTAAGCTAGCATTGGGGCCGAAGAGAATGCCCGCAGGATTGAGGAAGAATAAATTAGCGTTATTAGCTCTAATTAGACCATCAATGGTAGAAATTTCACCGCCCGTAACTCTGGTAATAATATTAGAAATGGTACTAGCATTGTTAAAGAAAGCTTCATTTCCATTAAGCAGAGAAAATTCTTGAAAACTATGAAATAAATTAATATCTCTTGCTGTACCGCCAGTAATTTCAACTCCATCCTCCGTCGGAGTCACTTCAGTAGGTGTAGGAAGTGTCGCATCTGGAGTAATTGATTGTGCTTGAGCTAAACCTGTACCAACTAAGCAATAAAAACTGGTAAAGGCTAAACTAGTTGTGAGCCAAAATTTGTAAAGTTTTTGTATACTCATTGCCACACTTTCCGAACCGTGATATTACTTAGAGAATATCAACAATCTTAGTTTTTAAAATTATTTTCTATAGCAAAGTTTACTTTTGCCAAGGCAACTCGATGCAGTACAACTAAAAAACATCTAGAAATTCAAGTAAGTAATTTTACTAACTTAAAATTATTAGTTCAATAGAAATTTCTGAGTAATTACTATAGTCTTTAACTGATAACTACGCTTATTCTTGATCGATGCAAACTTCTTTGCTTTAAAACAACAGGTTTTGTTTGCACTTAGTCAACCTAATTACTGCTGGAATTATCGATGTCAACCGATGCCAGTTATCAGCTTGTAACTAAAAAATTTTCTTTTATTGAGCAAATTAATTATTCCCGCTCAGTAAATCAAACTCAAGCTCGGCGAAAGTCTAATTATCAATCATCTGAGACTATTAACCCAAAAAAATCTCAGCCAGACAATCTGGCATCGAGTACTAATACTCTTAGTTTGCCAACTCTAACACTTTATTCTAATTTGATTATTGGTAACTCTCCAGACTTAGCCTACAACTTCGATCTCGATCGCGAATTAGAATTTTCAACAGCAATTAACAATTCACCTCAGAAGGGCAAAATCCCTTTCGATAAGATTTTATTTGCTCTTTCCTGTTTATATGTCATTGGTGTATCTGGATGGATTTTTTATCAAACTCAGGGACAACTTACTTGGCTATTTGCACCATCACAACTTACTCATCAATTATCAGCAGAAGAAATTCAGTTTCTTGATTATTTAGAGCGATCGCTCGAAGTCATTGAACGTAAAACTGAGGCTAACCAGACAACTGAGACAGATTCTCAAGCTGTCAATCAATCTAATCATTCCACCTTAGTTTATGTCCCTGTTTATACTCCATCTCCCTATGCTACCATCCCTTCTCAACCAGCTTGGTTACCACCTGTAGCTCAAATTGAACCACCACCTCCTCCTCAATCTCTTCCCCCTGCACCACCACCTACTTTTGCATCCCAAAATTCTTCAACTGTAGCTTCTTCCGTTGCCACACCAACACCAATTGCTGCTACTTCTACTAATGCTCTTCATAATTACGTTTTGATCGGAATACTAGAGTTGGGGGAACAATCCGTAGCTTTATTTAAAGTTAACGGTACAACTAAAAAAATTAGCTTAGGAGAAACCATTGAAGATACAGGTTGGATACTCAGATCAGTATCTAATCAACAAGCAACTATTAGTTTTCAAAGTAAAAATCGTTCTCTGAGTATTGGCGAAAAGTTCTAACATAAACACATAACCGCCAAACTAAATTTAAATCGAGCCAATGGGTTTATTTGAAGATTTTAATCAGTTTCTTGAAGATCGTCTGGATGAGTTTTTAGCCAATAATCCCGATCTAGAATTACAAGCGATTGAAGAGCAACTTAGAGAACAGCAACAAGATACACAAAGACTAATTGCCGAATTACAACTCAAAGAAAAAGGACTTCAAGATGAAATTTTAAATTTGGCTCAAGATATTCAAACTTGGCACGGTAGAGTAAGTAAAGCTCAAGCAGCAGGCAGACAAGATTTAGCTGAGGCTGCTAAGGAAAGAGAGGCTGCTTTGTTACGCCAAGGTAATCAAGTTTGGGGACAAATGGAGGGAGTTAAACAAAGGATTATTCAAGCCAAAGAATTGCTCAAACAAATTCAACAGCGACGACAAGAAGTTACGGCTAAATACGCTGAAGTCAAAACAACTTCTACCTCTAAGAGTAGTAACAATGGTTATACTGTCGGTTGGAATCAAGGAGTTAATTCCAGTCATTATAGTAGAGCAGCCGATCCTTTAGATGCTCAGTTTCAAAAATGGGAATTAGATGAAGAAATCGATCGCATGAAACGTAATTTGGGTAAATAAATTGCAATTAATCGACTTATGACCCAAATAAAATTTAAATCAAATTTTTGAGTCTAATCGGGTTTTGTTAATTGAGGTTGCTGTTGAGGGAGAGAAGTCACAGCAGTTAATTCAGTCTCTGAAATTTGGTTGGGAGCAGTTTCAATTAAAGTAGCTGTTTGAGATAGAGTATTTAGAGGTACTTGTTCTGGAGAACGGAATAAAGCAACAATACCTTTTTCATAATTAGATGCGATCGCTAAAAACGCACCACCCAACAGATAAACTGGTAACGGCAAAATAAAATTTTTTGCCCAAAGCAAAAATTCTGCTACTACAAATAAAAAGGCAACACTAATTAACCATACTTTCATAGTGACAACAATTCATTAGGTCTGGCTGGACTTAATTGTATGTTAATCCAAACAAAATCGCGAGAGCTAAATTATCTAATCTTAATAACTAGATCCATCTCCCGCGAACTAATTTTTAATGAACTTTTAGATTTTCAACTCTCAACAATCTATGAAGAAACTTGAGCAGGTTGCTTGGTAACAGTAGAGGTTAATTTTTCGTAGGTTTCACGCATTTTTAAACCTACTAAAACTTGGAACAAGCCAGTACCATTATTAGAACCTGGATAATCTCTATGTTTGAGCAATAATTCTGTCATTTCGCCATAATGTTGAGTTCCTGTTTTACTCAAATGGCTTTCAATGTAAATCATCTCTTCAAGATTATCGAATTGACCATCTACTTCTAAAATGGACACTTCATTGCTGTAAAAACTATCTGGTCCGTAATACATTTTGATACCAGGATAGGCACAAGTTAACTTACGGCCACAAGGTCTCCAATCAATAGTTGAACCTTCATCAAATAGATAAGCAGGTTCAAAGTTTTTCACACCTTCTTTTTGAATTAAACGTACTCGTAAAAGGTCGCTATCTTCTAATAATTGAGTTGGTAAAACTTGAATTACCACATCAGCAAATTCTCTTTGGGGTTCGATATAGGCAGAAAAGTCAGGCTTTCTGGCATTAATTGAAGCGATCACATCATCATAGCTATGACCTCTTTCCGCCATATCCCGTTGGATTTTCCACTGGATTTTTACTTCGTCACTAATATCTAAATAAACGCTGAAATCTAATAAAGAACGAACTCTCTCATCAAACAAAGGATGAAGTCCTTCAATCACAACCACTTTGTTAGGTTCAATTCTTTCAGGAGGATCGATCATCCCAGTTTCATGATTATAAATTGGTTTATCGATCGCATTTCCTTCTTTAAGAGCTTTGATCTGTTCATACATCAAATCAAAGTTATTTGCTTTAGGATTTAGGGCGGTAACTCCTGCTTTTTTTCTGCCTTGACGGTCTAAGCTATGATAATCATCCAAACAAATGACTGTCATAAACTCTTCGCCAAATAAATCTGTTAAACGACGTAAAAATGTTGATTTACCACAACCGGAGTCTCCTGCTACTCCGATAAGCACCACGCGGTCTAGATCAGTGGTCATAGCTTCCCTCTTTTTATAAAACTGATTTAATCCATATATAGTATCAAACAGGCTCAAGCTGAAGTCTAGATTCAAATTGGTAAACTCAATGTGCCAGGTTCATATTTATAGGTATTAATATTAATGACACTTATATTGTTAATTACACCAATTTATTTTTAATTAGACTTAATCCTGAGCTAATAATTGAGTATTTAATACTAACTACTAACATTGACCAATCTTACCAGAAGGAATATTCCTCTACAAGGGAGAAGTCGGCAATTTATTTGAGGATTTTTTTGAAGAGGTTTTTTCTCTGAAATTATATATGCTTAAAAAAAGCAAAAACTGATGCAAAGCTAACAGTTTTATGATAATTATCTCGCTATCGTTAAATAAGAAACTGGTTTAACTTCTAACATCCCCAAGCCTCCTTCCAAATTCAGTTGTGATAGCCTCCCAATGATAGGCTAATAATGCAACCTAAATAAATTCTCTGCTGACAGTATTGATTCTAGAAATAGATAAAATGCTTCTTAGCATAGTTTTATTGAGGAAATTTTTAATATAATCAATCTGACATGGGGAGGAGATTATTGAAATAATGCACAATAGCGCAGCAACAGCTTCCAATAACAACACACAATATCAAAATCGTATATTTGTGTATGAGGTGAAAGGTCTTTCACAAAATGGTAATACTGAGAGTCTCAACTACCCGATTCGTCGGAGTGGTAGCGTTTTTATCACCGTACCTTATCATCGCATGAATCAAGAAATGCGCCGCATTACTCGCTTGGGCGGTCAAATCGTCAGTATTAAACCTCTTAGTGGCGATGTTTTTTCAGAAGTTAATGGTGCCAGTCAATCGAATCAACCACAGCAGCAACCACAAGCGCAAAGTAAATCGATGACTCAAGCAAAAGCCAAAAAAACAGATGTACCTGTTAACATCTACCGTCCCAAAAATCCTTATATCGGCAAATGTACTGAAATTTACGACCTAGTCGAAGAAGGTGGTATCGGTACTTGTCGTCACATGACTTTTGATCTTTCTGGTGGCGATTTGTACTATATCGAAGGTCAAAGTATTGGTATTATTCCTCCAGGAAAAGATGATAAAGGCAACTCTCACAAACTGAGGCTTTATTCGATCGCATCTACTCGTCATGGAGATGCAATGGATGATAAAACTGTTTCTCTGTGTGTGCGTAAATTAGAATATCAACATCCAGAAACAGGAGAATTAGTTGAAGGGGTTTGTTCTACTTATCTCTGTAATCTTAAACCAGGAGATGATGTAGCTATTACTGGGCCTGTAGGTAAAGAAATGCTTTTACCAGATGATGAAGATGCCAATATTATTATGATGGCAACTGGAACTGGTATTGCTCCTTTCCGTGCTTACCTATGGCGAATGTTTAAAGAAGGTCAACTCAATCCAGACTATAACTTTAAAGGTTTAGCTTGGTTATTCTTCGGTATTCCTACTACTCCTAATATTCTTTATAAAGAAGATTTAGAAGAGTTGCAAGATAAATATCCTGATAACTTCCGTTTGACTTATGCAATTAGCCGTGAACAGAAGAATTCTGAAGGCGGTAGAATGTATATTCAACATAGAATTGCAGAATATGCTGACCAACTTTGGGAGTTAATGCAAAATCCAAAGACTCATACTTATATTTGTGGACTCAAAGGTATGGAAGGCGGTATCGATGAAGCAATGAGTGGTGCTGCTAGTAAACACGGTATTAATTGGGATGAATACCGCAAGCAGATGAAAAAAGAGCATCGTTGGCACGTAGAAACTTACTAAAAATTTCATTTCTGTTAATTTTAATTCTGAAAAATTATTAGCGCGTCTATCAAACCCCAGTTAGGCGCGTTTTATTTTTGATGAGGGAATTTTTTCTAAAATCTTAAAATGATTTTCTAAAAATTTAGTCTTGGCTGGTTCGGGCGATCGCTTTTGACACTCCTTAGCGGGATAAGAGCGATCGCATTATAGAGTAAAGAGTTACGGGGTAGATACAGAGTATTTTTCAGCCAAGTCTTGAGAAAATATAAAGAAGTTTCTCTTTAGGTCAACAAAACTTTATATTTGTTTACATAGTTTTAAAAACAGTCAGCCAACTTCTTGAATAAAACGGCTGATAAATAAAAAAGCGCACTCAGAGCGAATAGGTTTGAGTGCTAATAAATTGGACTCAAATAGTTATGTTCTCTTCCTGTCCATCTAACTGCCCTGAAAATATCCTTTGTTCCTACACTAACCATACCCAAAAAGTACAAATTGGTCGAATTTCTAATGTGACTAATTGGTATCTTGAAAGGGTAATTTTTCCAGGGCAACGCCTTGTATTTGAAGCACCTCCACAAGCGGAATTAGAAATTTATACCAGTAGCTTTTCTAGTGCAATTCTTGCTGAGCGGATTAGATGTGAACAGCTTGAGTGCTAGTAAGTTTATGATTACAGCCTAACGCCTTTTTTCCCATCGATTCAGATAGGGAACTAGAGTTTTATAGTACGAAGTTGATAATTTTCTATTTTCTGTTGGCGAGTACTGAAGTTGAAACACTGATTGTTTTAATACCGTTAAATTGAGATTTTTAATTGAAGAAACTAATCAAAATTTTTCGCTTAAACGCTAAGGATAAGTAGCAATTTATTAGTCTTTATTAACAGTTCAACTAAGAAAAGATTTAGACCAGTTTTTTTGAATTTAGCATCTTTCCTAAAATTGGGTTGATTGTTAGATGAGAATTACGTTAAATTTAATTAAGCTAAACCCTTAAAGATAAAAATAACTTGACAAAAAATAAATTAAGTGCTTTTCCAAACTAAATGTATAGCTAAAACAAAATAGCCTTGATAAAAATCAATTACAACTAAATCAGAGCCTATGAAAAAATTTTCTTGGAGAATTATTTTACTGTGGACGTTACCCTTGTTGGTGGTAGGTTTCTTTTTGTGGCAGGGAACCTTTGCACCAGCTACCGACAGTCTAAGTGGTAATACAGCTAATACTCGGATGACCTATGGTCGTTTTTTAGAATATCTGAATGCTGACAAAGTAACGAGTGTTGAATTATACGAAAATGGTAGAACTGCGATCGTTCAAGCGATCGATCCCGAATTAGATAATCGTTTGCTTAAGCTAAGAGTAGACTTACCAGGAAATTCTCCCGAATTAATTAGTAAGTTAAGAGATGCCAATATTAGTTTTGATTACCATCCTGTTAATAACGACGGTGCCATTTGGGGTTTATTAGGTAATTTAGTTTTTCCAATTCTATTGATTGCTGCTTTATTCTTTTTATTCCGTCGTTCCAGCAATATTCCTGGTGGTCCAGGTCAAGCGATGAACTTTGGTAAATCTCGCGCTCGTTTCCAAATGGAAGCTAAAACGGGAGTGATGTTTGATGACGTAGCGGGAATTGATGAAGCCAAAGAAGAATTACAAGAGGTTGTCACTTTCTTAAAACAACCAGAAAGATTTACCGCCGTAGGTGCCAGAATTCCCAAGGGTGTTTTATTAGTTGGCCCTCCTGGTACAGGTAAAACTCTCTTAGCCAAAGCGATCGCAGGAGAAGCTGGAGTTCCTTTCTTTAGTATCTCTGGTTCGGAATTTGTGGAAATGTTTGTCGGTGTCGGTGCTTCTCGCGTCCGCGATTTGTTTAAGAAAGCTAAGGAAAATGCACCTTGTTTAATCTTTATTGATGAGATTGATGCGGTAGGTCGTCAAAGAGGTGCTGGTATCGGTGGTGGTAACGACGAGAGGGAACAAACTCTTAATCAGTTACTGACCGAAATGGATGGTTTTGAAGGGAATACTGGCATTATCATTATTGCTGCTACCAACCGTCCTGATGTCCTTGACTCTGCCTTAATGCGTCCTGGTCGTTTTGACCGTCAGGTAATTGTCGACAATCCTGATATCAAAGGTCGTTTAGAAATCTTAGAAGTTCACTCTCGCAATAAAAAATTAGCCTCTGAAATTTCTTTAGATGCGATCGCTCGTCGGACTCCTGGTTTCTCTGGTGCAGATCTTGCTAACCTCCTTAATGAGGCAGCCATTCTTACTGCTAGAAGAAGAAAAGAAGCGATTACCATGGCAGAAATTGATGATGCAGTTGACCGCGTTGTCGCTGGTATGGAAGGAACTCCTTTAGTAGATGGCAAGAGTAAACGATTAATTGCTTATCATGAAGTAGGTCATGCGATCGTTGGTACTTTGATTAAAGACCATGACCCTGTACAAAAAGTCACCCTCATTCCACGAGGACAAGCGCAGGGTTTAACTTGGTTCACTCCTAATGAAGACCAAGGTTTAATCACCAAATCTCAGTTAATGGCGAGAATCGCTGGTGCAATGGGTGGTCGTGCTGCTGAAGAAGAAATTTTTGGTTATGACGAAGTTACCACTGGTGCAGGTGGTGATTTACAACAAGTCACAGAAATGGCACGACAAATGGTTACTCGCTTTGGGATGAGTGATTTAGGCCCTGTTTCTTTAGAAGGTCAAGGTGGAGAAGTCTTTTTGGGTGCAGGTTTAATGTCCCGTGCCGAATATTCAGAAGAAGTTGCTTCTCGAATTGACGATCAAGTCCGTCAAATTAGCGAACACGGTCACAATTTGGCTCGTAAAATCATTCGAGAAAATCGTGAAGTTATTGATCGTTTAGTTGATTTGTTGATTGAAAAAGAAACTATTGATGGAGAAGAGTTTCGTCAAATCGTAGCTGAGTACACTGAAGTACCTGAGAAAGAACAGTTTGTTCCTCAGCTATAATTTTTGTTTCTTAGTTAAAGAATTAAGGGGATGAATTTGGTTTTATCCCCCTTTTTTAATTATCAGATACTTATTCAATTTGACTTACTTATCCAACTCTAACGGTATAATTTCCGTCACTACTTCTTGAGGTTGAAGTTTTACTAATTTATTACCAGCACCATCTGTTCCTAATAAATTAATTTCATCAATCGCAATCAGCAATTTTTGTTCATTATTAGTATTTAACATAATTGACTGATGTGGTTGAGCCAAAATCATTCCAGCCAAATTATCAGTTTTATTACTAAATTGAATTGCTTGCGTACCAATATCACCTCGACTCGCTAACCTGAGAGCCGTTACGGGAATACACTTACCGTAACCCGACTGAGTAACCAAAAGTAGGTTATCTTCACTGGTTAAAGTGACACAACCAACAATTGCTTCACCGTAACGTAATTTCAACGCTTGGTTGCCTTGAGCATTCCTACCCAGAATGGGAATTTGTTGATCGTTGACAGGCAGACGAAGAATACGTCCTCCCGTTGTTGCGATCGCAACTTCTTGGTCTTCTTTAGTAAAACTGACATATTTGAGACGGTCTTGTTCTTTAAGTTTGATTAGGACTAAACCGCGATTACCGAGATTGGTTAATTCTGAAATAGGAAGACGTTTAATTATGCCTTTTTCGGTTACTAAAATTAAATCCAGGTTTTTAGCTTCTGTAGGTAAGAAAAAGTGCGCTACTGTACTATTAGCATCTCGTTGGGCAGCTTTAGATAACAGGTTCAACGCAGTGACATTTTGGGCTTGAATTTTAGCAGGAATTTCTTCAATACTAAGTGGATAAGCTTTACCGCTATCTGTAATTACAATAACTTGTTCGCGAGCATTAATTGGTTCAGCGTAAACGACCAAATCTTCTCCTGGTTTAGGTTTAGCAGGAAGTAATTCTTGTTCTTGAGTAGGATTTTGCCAATAAATGCAACCTTGATGGGTAATAGCTATGGTAGCGTTTGGATCGCGCTGAATATTGAACACTGAAGGCTGAATCTCGTTTTTTTTCTGTTTGTTCGAGGAAGCGTCAAGTTTTTGTTCTTTTGCTATTTTAGTTCTTGAACCATTAGCTTCGTTCAAAGTCAAGAGTTGCTTTTCCTTTAGTCCTTGAGCATCTTGATGGTTGGTTTCTTTTGCTGATAACTCTTGCTTCGGTTGCTCTTTTTTGACAGGAATAACAATTCGAGTTCGACGTTCATCACCGTATTTACGTTTGAGAGCGCGAAGTTCTTTTTTGAGAGCCTTCATTAATTCATGGCGCTCGCTTAAAATTCTTTCTAACTCAGCAATGCGTTGTTGCAAATCAGCAAATTCGGTTTCTAGTTTTTGCTTTTCCAACCCCGTCAGACGACGCATCGGCATAGCTAAAATTGAATCTGTTTGAGCATCAGTAAGATTTAATTCTGCTTCAAGACTGTATTTAGCAGTAGTGCCATCAGGAGCATTACGAAGGATATCAATCACGCGATCAAGATTATTTAAAGCTGCGAGCAATCCTCCGACGAGATGGAGACGTTGTTGTGCTTGTTCTAAATCATAACTATATTGCCTTCTAAGAGTTTGTTCGCGGAATTTTAAAAACTCGGTCAATAAATCTCGCAGAGGAAGCTGACAAGGTTTGTTGTCTACCAAAGCAAGCAGAATTGCCCCAAAATTCGATTGTAGGGCAGTTTGTCGATAAAGTTGTTTGAGGACTGGTTGAGGATTCGTATCTCGTTTTAATTCAATCACTACGCGAATTCCAGCCCGATTGCTTTCATCTCGAATATCGGCAATTCCTTCAATTTTGCCTTGATTGACCAACTCTGCTACTTTTTCAATCCAACTAGCTTTATTAACTTGATAAGGTAACTCTGTAACTATCAGCGCAGTTCTCTCTTTGCGTCTTTTCGTGCTGACAGAAATGCTTTCAACCTTGGCTATTCCTCGAACCGTAATAATCCCTTTACCCGTGCGATAGGCTTCGATAATGCCTGATTTGTCAATAATTTCTCCTCCTGTCGGGAAATCGGGCCCTGGAATTAACTGCCACAGTTGTTCATCGGGTAATTCTGGTTTATCGATTAAAGCAATTAAACCATCAACTACTTCAGGTAAATTATGGGGAGGTATATTGGTTGCCATCCCTACAGCAATGCCAGAGCAACCATTGAGAAGTAAAATTGGCAGTTGAACAGGTAAAACGACTGGTTCTTGCTGAGAATTGTCAAAATTACTCGTAAAATCGACAGTTGCTTCACCAATTTCACTCAACATTGCTTGATGAGCCACAGAAGCTAATCTAGTTTCGGTGTAGCGCATCGCTGCTGGAGGATCGTTATCCACCGAGCCAAAATTACCATGACCATCGAGCAGGGGATAACGAGTAGAAAAATCCTGTGCCATCCTCACCAAAGCATCATAGACGGCTTGATCGCCGTGAGGATGGTATTTTCCTAAAACATCTCCTACTACACGGGCGCATTTGCGAAAAGGACGGTCTGGAGTTAAACCAAGTTCGTGCATGGCATATAAAATTCGCCGATGTACTGGTTTAAGTCCATCTCGAACATCTGGTAAAGCTCGTCCCACGATCACGCTCATAGCATATTCCAGATAAGACCTTTCCATTTCCGAGTGGAGCGCAGTAGAAATAATTTGACCACTACCGAGTAGGTTAAACTGTTTTGCCATGAGTTTCCGATCCTAAACTTTTAAGCCACAATTGTGTTAGTAGACAGGTACTGCCTTCAAGGTAACCTGATTCAAGTTATTCTTAACACTAAGTTCCTTTGAATTTAAAGAAAAGTTTTGTAATTAATATTTGTAATTAATATCTATGACAACGGTTTTGATTGTAGAAGATGACCCAATCAATTTTCGAGTTTTTTCCAAAATTCTGACTAAAAGAGGTGGTTTGGAAGTAAGAGGCACGGAAAATGTGGAAGAAGTTCTTCAATTCGCCCAATCTGGCGAAATAGATATTATTTTAATGGACGTTTCTCTTGCTAATAGTGTTTATCAAGGGAAATCAGTCGATGGCATTAAAATTACCCAAATGTTAAAATCCGACCCAAAAACTTCTACTCTGCCAGTAATTTTAGTGACGGCTCATGCTATGCAAGGCGATCGCGAAAATTTCCTCAAACAAAGCGGTGCTGATGATTATATTTCTAAACCTGTTGTCGATCACCAAAAGTTTATCGACCAAATTTTAGCTTTGATTAATCACTCATAAGCCAATCTTGACAATCTCAAGTCGACAACTTGAAAAGTATACATAACAAAGTTTAGAGCCACTGCCTTTTTGACTTCAGTGGCATAATATCATCTTTACTAGTACAAATCAACTAAATAATTATTTCACTTCTCAAAATTAAATAGAGCTATAAATTGAAAACTTTTGGAAAATTTTAGTTTGATTAGGGTACCAAATCTGTTTTTGGTGAATTTTCTGTCGGAGCTTCTTCTTTAAGACGAGAAACAATTGCTTGCATTTGTGGATTAGCTAGAAAAGCTTTAGTATCTTCAAGCAAACGTTTTCCCCACAGATTATCTTGGAGAAACTGAAGCTCCGCATAACGACTGTCATTAGCTAAAGCTGCGCCTCCAAGTTCTACTCCTTTGTCAACTTCTCCTTGAGTATACAAGGCGACTGCTAAAGCCAGTTGTGGTTCAGTTTGTTCGGGGTCAATTTTGAGAGCGGCTTGCCATTGCTCTATCGCCTCATTAATATCACCCTGTTCGTATTTAACTAAACCAACATTATTAATTGCCGGCCAAAATTTTTCTTCTTGAGACACAGCTTTTTGATAAGAAGAAATTGCGTCTTGATATTGATCTAATTTTAAATAAGTATTCCCTAAATCAAATAAAGCTTCAGGAGCATCACCTTTAATTTTTAATCCTGCTTCTAATTTTTGTAATGCTGCTTGATAATTACCTTTTTGGAAATAAGCGTTACCTAAAGTAAATAATACCCCTTCTTGATTAGGCGCAAGTTTTTCCGCTTTTTGAAGTACTTTAATTCCTTGGTCTAATTGGTCTTGTTGTATATAAAGACTGCCTAATATATACCAAACTTCATACGTGTCAGGAGCTAATTGCGTAGCCAATTCAGCCCTAGGTAAAGCTAATTCATACTGCTGAAATTTAATTAACTGTACTGCATCTTGAAGCAGTTGCAGACCTTGTTGTTCTAGTTGTTCTGAATTTAGTTTTGGTATGTAGGGAAGAAGAGCTTGTCCCTGGGCAGGAACGACTATACTAGATAAACCAGTACAAACTATCAGAGAATATAACCAATTCAGTTTAGGCACGGCATCGCCTCAATTTAAACTTACACACTCTATCATTCAATCTATGTTAAGGGTATTTTTCCGTATTTTAAATAGAACTATTCAAAAGCAATTCGCTCAAAGCCTTACTTGAGGAGGAGTTAACCCACATTTTTTTTTGATTAAAGTTAATATTTAAGTAAAGATTAAATTACAGTATAGCTTGGTTAGCTCCTCTATTGCCGAATCATTCATTGGTTAAAAATATTTATGGAAAGTCCTTTATTTGGCAAGCTAAAACGTCCTTTACCGTGGATAGTCGGTATAATTACAGGTAGTTTTATCTTGCTAGGTACTACTATTTATTTCACTGTGCAAAATGCTGGTTCTCGCTCGGAATTAGAAGAGTTAACTGTACCTGTTGAACAACAAGATTTAACTGTACAAATTAAAGCCAGTGGCACTGTAGAACCAATCAAAAGTGTCAACATTAGCCCAAAAAATCCTGGTCGTTTAGCGAAATTACTGGTCGAACAAGGCGATTCCGTCAAACAAGGACAAAAGCTGGCGGTAATGGAAAATGTCGAGATTCAAGCTCAAGGTGTTCAAGCTCAGGCTGACCTCAAAGGCGCGATCGCTAATCTTCAAGAGAAAAAAGTTAGTGTGGCAGGTGAAATTGAACAGGCTAAAGCTAGATTAGCTCAAGCTCAAGCTCAATTTAGTCAAGCTCAGGCTAGAATTCCGAGAGATATCGATCAAACTAGAGCGCAACTGCAAGCAGCAGAATCAGCTTTAAAATTATCCCAAGAAAGGGTTAAACGTAATCAATATCTACTTGAGCAAGGAGCAATTACTCAAGATCGTTTTGATGAAACTGTCAATAATTATCAAAATGCTCAGGCTAATGTAGCCGAAATTGCCCAACGGCTTGAACAACTTAAAGGCACGGGAAATCCTGAACTGGAACAATTAGCTGCTGCTATTGGTGAAGCTAAACTTGCTCTAGAACAAAGACAACAAAATGCTAGAAATGAAATAGCTTCTTTAGAAGCTGCGGTAGAATCTTCTCAAGCTGCTCTGAAGCAAGTAGAAGTTCAATTTGTTGATACAATTTTGACCGCTCCTTTTGATGGAATTATCACTCAAAAATATGCAGTGGAAGGAGCTTTTGTCACTCCAACTACTTCGGCTTCTAGTACAGCTTCAGCTACTTCGACTTCTATTTTAGCGATCGCGCAAGGGTTAGAAATAGTAGCCGAAGTTCCAGAAGTAGATATTGGTCAGTTACAACCAGGACAAAAAGTAAGAATTATAGCAGATGCTTATCCCGATGATGTTTTTTTTGGTGTGATCAAAACTATTGCTCCTGAAGCAGTCGTAGAAGATAACGTGACTTCGTTTCAAGTCAAAATTGCTTTGATGACTGGTCAAGATAAATTGCTCTCAAAAATGAATGTCGATGTGACTTTTTTAGGACAAGAATTAAATAATGCTTTAGTTGTTCCTACCGTAGCCATTGTGACTCAAGAGGGAGAACAGGGAGTAATGATTCTCAACCAAAAAAATCAACCCGAGTTTAAACCCGTGAAAATTGGACTCACCTTACGGGATAAAACTCAAGTTTTATCAGGTTTGTCTACAAGCGATCGCGTGTTTATTGATTTACCAGAAGAGAAAAATAAAGAATCAGAATAAACAGTGATCAGTTACTAATTACTAATGATGAATAATCAACTATCAACCATTAACAGTTAACAAATGAATATTGTAGAAAACCTGAAAATGGCAGCTTCTACCTTAACTAGTAATAAGTTACGTAGCAGTTTAACCATGTTAGGCATTGTAATTGGTAATGCTTCTGTAATTGCTTTAGTAGGCATTGGACAGGGAGCGCAAAAATTAGCCAAAGAACAATTTGAGTCTTTAGGCCCTAATGTGTTGTTTGTTGTACCAGGTTCGCAAGAAGAACGCCGTACTTCCTTTGATTTACCAAAAACTTTGGTATGGGAAGACGCAGACGCGATCGCCGAACAAGTTCCAAGCGTTACTGAAGTTGCTCCTCAAATTAATGGTAATCAACTGATTACTTATCGCAGTCGCAATAATAATAAATTGGTAATTGGAACAACACCAGAGTTTTTGAGCGTGCGAAGTTTTGAGGTTGATCGAGGCAGATTTATCAATGAAAATGACTTGAAGCGTAATAATCGTGTAGTTGTTTTAGGTTCAGAAATTGCCGAACAGTTTTTTTTACAAACTAATCCAATTGGTAAACAAATTAGGATTAAAAATATTAGCTTTGAAGTGATTGGCATAATGGAATCAAAAGGTTCTTTTTTGGGAAGTAATCAAGATGATTCTGTGTACATACCACTCACAACAATGTCCAATCAAATTGTTGGCAACACTTCTCCTTACGGAACTCAAGTTTCCTTTATTGCTATTTCCGCTAAAGATGAAAATAGCATTCGTGCAGCTAAGTTTCAAATTGAAAACCTCTTACGCTTACGTCATAAAATTACCGATAGTGATGATTTCGGGGTACAAACTCAAAAAGATATTTTGACAATTGTTGGCACAGTAACTAATGGTTTAACTTTTCTTTTAGCTGCGGTGGCAGGAATTTCTCTAGTCGTTGGTGGTATCGGCGTAATGAATATTATGCTAGTTTCAGTCAGAGAAAGAACTCAAGAAATAGGTTTACGTAAAGCGATCGGTGCTAGAGAAAAAGATATTTTAGGACAGTTTTTAATTGAAGCAATTATTTTATCGGCTACGGGTGGAGTGATTGGTACTTTAATTGGAGTTGGTACTATTTTAATAGTAGGAGCATTTTCTCCCTTAGCAGCTACTGTTTCCCCTGTCGCAATTGTTATGGCGGTAAGTGTTTCTGGTGGCATTGGACTTTTCTTTGGTGTTTTTCCTGCACGTTCTGCTGCCAAACTCGATCCCATTGTGGCACTAAGAAGTATTTAAACTGAGAATGAATCAAACAGATGAAAATCAAAAACAATTAACTCCAAATCCCAGTTATGCAGAGAAAACAGATCGCTTTAAAACTTGGATTCAACTAATTAAATATTTGGCTATTTTGGCTTGGGGAATTGTTGTTTTAGTAGTAATTTTTCCTTTAATAGGCAAAGCATTTTTAGTTAATTCGATTGGCAAGATTTCTGATTTTAAACAACCACAACCAGAACAGATTGTATTTATTAATAAAACTCTGCCTGACCCGACTCAAATTGATAATGCGATCGCTATTGGAGTTAAAACTGCTTACAATCATTCCCAAAAATTTGCTGCAAAGGAATTAGATGCTTGGATCGACAAACTAATGTGGAGAGTGGATCATAGTTTTTTGGATTGGTATTTCGATTATTTTAATCAAAAGAAAATTGAATTTAGTACTCCTTTTATTTGGTTATCTTCATCAGTATCTCATTGGATTAATCCTGAAACTTTATCAGCAGAACACGTAGTCGCAGAAAGCATAACTGAGAAATTTCAAACCGAATTTACTAAAAGAGTACTCCGTCCCAAAATTGCTCAATTAGAGTTAGAAAGAATTACCAGAGATACGGTTAATTTATATATTAATGAATTAGAAAATAATCTCACTCAAATTCAAGCTAGTTATCAAATTCCTCAAGGCAATTGGGAAAGATATTTAGATGATATTGCTATTACTATTACCGATACCGAAGGTAATATTTCTAATTTATCAATGAAATTTATTGCTGGAGGTGGTACTTATTTACTAGCCAAAGCAATGATACCAGTAGTGACTAAAGTTGGCAGTAAAGTAGCTCTCTCTATGGCTGGAAAAGCAGGTACAAAAATTGCAGCAAAAACAGGTGGAGTCGTAGCAGGTAAATTAGGCGCACAATTACTCGATCCCATTGTGGCAGTGGGGATTATTATTTGGGATGTTTGGGATTATCATTATACTGTTGCCATTGAAAAACCAATCTTAAGGGAAGCTATTTATGATTATTTGCAAGAAATTAAGGCTTCTCTACTAGCCAATCATCAATCAAGTATTATGGCTACAATTGACCAAGTAAATCGAGAAATCTTGCAATCTTTATCAACAAAATAAGCCATTTAATTGATTAAATTAAAGGCAAATTAAACTAAAAAAGCACCCGTATTAATGAGTGCTTCTTACTTAATTGTCGAATAGTCAGGGTAAACTTTGAGAAAGATTAAGCAGCAGATTCCTCAGTTACAGGATAAACGCTAATTTTTTGCTTACTTTTAGTTTTATATTCAAACTTAACTACCCCATCAATTAAGGCGAATAAAGTATCATCATTACCACGACCAACATTTGAACCAGGATGAAACTTAGTTCCTCTTTGACGAACTAAAATGCTACCAGCAGTAACTTCTTGACCACCATAACGTTTCACTCCTAATCTTTTAGAATTAGAATCGCGTCCGTTACGAGTACTACCAGTTCCTTTCTTATGAGCCATCTTTTTCTCCTAACTTCTTATATAATCAATAATTTTATTCCGCAGCAACTTCAGTAGCTGCTGTTGTTTCCTCAACTTCAGCAGAGGCTATTACAGAACCATTCATGTTAATAGAATTAACCATGAAACGAGTAATCTCTTGACGGTGTCCTCTTTTTTTGCGGGTTTTCTTTTTAGGTTTCATCTTATAAACGATGACTTTTTTACCCCGTCGATGCTCCATGACTGTACCTTCTACTGTAGCTCCTTCAATGAAAGGTTGTCCTACAGTAACTTCATCCTCGTGACTTACTAACAAAACTTTGTCTACAGTATAGTCAGCATCGGGATCGACGTGTAATAATTCAATATCGTAAAAACGACCTGGTTCAACCCGTAGTTGTTTACCACCAGTTTCAATAATTGCGTAAGTCATAAAATTGCATTAACTAAAATATTGCCGTACAGGTAGCAGACTAATTTTTTCAAATTAAATTTAGTCTAGCTTTTGGATGCCTTTACCTGTTCCGAGCAGGAATTAGACACACAATCTCTTATTATCTTAAAAAAAAATTACTGATGTCAAGTTATTTTTTATAATCTAACCTGTCGCAAGTCACTGCGGGGATTATAATTGCGAATTGTCCGAATTTGTTCGTAATATTCTCGTTCTTTGGCACTAATTTGAGTGGGAGTCGCAATCATAATATGTACCAACTGATCGCTACGCCCTCCTTTGGGAAGCGACCATCCTTTACCTCTTAAGCGTAGAGTTTGACCAGAACGAATTCCGGGCGGAACTTTCATTGTTACTAAACCATCGGGAGTAGGAACTTCAATCGATGCTCCTAAAACAGCTTCATCAGGAGTAATGGGGACTTCACAAGCTAAATTATCTCCTTCAAATTTGAAAAAAGCATGAGGTTGTATTTCAACGTTGAGATAAAGATCTCCTCTAGTCTGATTATAGGGACTTGGTTGTCCTTTTCCTTTTACCCGAATACGACTACCTGGTTTTGCTCCTGGAGGAATACGAACATCTACCATTTCATTACCAAGATTGAGGCGTTTGGTAACACCATGAAAAGCTTCACTCAAACTAAGACGAATAGTTGCTTCTCGATCTGTCGCAACTTTTTGATTGCTAAAACCTTCAAAATCGCCAAAACCACCAAAATTACTACTATAACTACTGCCTCGATTAGCTGAAGTATTAGTATTATAAGAGTAAGTACGCGAACTATTAGTGTTTCCCGGAGTAGAAAAGCGACCTAATAACTCATTAATAAACTCTTCAAAATTGCCATATTGACTGAAGTCAAAATTACCAAAATCAACCCCAGTTCCACTACTACCAGACCAACCACCTTGACCAGCTTGTTGCCAATACTGACCAAATTGGTCGTATTTAGCTCGTTTTTCGGAATCCGACAGAACTTCATAAGCTTCACTAATTTCTTTAAACTTAGCTTCTGCTTGTTTATCGCCGGGATTGCGGTCAGGATGATATTTGAGGGCAAGTTTACGGAATTGTTTTTTGATTTCCTCTGGACTAGCGGTCTTGCTCACCCCCAAAATAGCATAATAGTCTTTAAAATCGGTGGAAGGCATTGATAGCGATCTCCTTGACAGTAATTACTGGCTGATAATGATTAGAAATTTTAATAAATTTAAAGTTTAACCTGACTATAAATTAACAGAAATGTCAAGATAAGGAAGTACGGTTCTTACCACAGTAAAATAACCGCAATAACCGTATTTTCATGACTTTTTTGATTAAGTTGACTTAAGACGCGAGCTACTCGGCAGGTGCATTTGCGAAACCAAATGTACAGCATAGTGAGCAGGCGATCGCATAAGCAAATTTTTTGCTGTTAACGACTATTAATAAATTGCTTGTTTTTTCCTAGTCTCTACTTTTGTCGATTTCAGTAATGATAGGATAGGAGTATGCCAATTATAGACATTTTGGGCGTTCCTCACGTATACGAGCTAACACCTTGGACTGCCAAACCTCGCACTCCCGTCTTAGTTTTTATTCATGGCTGGCTTTTGAGTCGGCATTATTGGCAGCCTTTGCTCGATCTGCTTAGTTCAGAGTATCAATGTTTACTTTACGATTTACGTGGATTTGGTGATTCGCAAGTTTTACCAAGTAAAGATTCAAAAACTAGTTTAATTAACGACCGCAATTATACTTTGGCTGCTTATGCTGAAGATTTGGAGTTGTTATTACAACATTTAAATATAGAGAAAGTTTGGTTAATTGGTCATTCTCTAGGAGGAAGTATTGCTCTTTGGGGAGCCAAAGCAATTGAACCAAGAGTCGAAGGGGTAATTTGTTTAAATTCTGGAGGAGGAATATATCTTAAAGAAGAATTTGAACGTTTTCGCGCTGTAGGTCAGCAGTTAGTCAAATTTCGCCCTTATTGGTTAAGCAAACTGCCTTGGTTAGATTTGATTTTCGCTAGAATGATGGTTGCTCGCCCTCTTACTATTAGTTGGGGTCGTCAGAGATTAATTGATTTTGTTCGAGCTAATCGAAAAGCTGCCCTAGGTGCGCTTTTAGATTCGACGACGGAAGCCGAAGTTCATCTATTACCCAAAATTGTTGCACAACTACAACAACCAGTTTATTTTATAGCTGGAAAACAAGACCAGGTAATGGAATTAAAATATGTTCATCATTTAGCTAGTTTTCATCCCCTGTTTAAACAAAATTATAGTAATGTAATTGAAGTTGCTGATTGTGGTCATCTTTCAATGCTAGAACAGCCCAAAGTAGTGGCAGATCTTATTGGCAATATTGTGTCACAATCTCAGTTAAGTTAATAAGTTAACTAAGTATTTTTGTCTTTAACTAAAATCATCATTTAATTCCCTCAATCATTGTGTCACAATAGCATTAAGGGAAAAATTTAAACAGATTAAGATTGAGGAGTTACTCGTACAGGAGAAACCCATGCTACACCGCAAGATTTATCAACTCTATCAAGATGGTCGTGAAGTTTGTATTTTCTTGCGGGATCAGCAACGCTGGATAGAAAGCGGTCGTATTGTTGATTTCGAGGGAGATCTCGTAACTATTCGCTATGAAACTGAAGAAGAAGATGAAATTAGTTCTTGGGAAGAAATGGTACGTCTCGAAAGTATCGGTGCCGTAACTCAAAAACTAGCTTCTGTCTCGAAGTTAAATTCAGAATTAGCTGTTTCCGATGATTGTCCAGAAGCTGAACAGATTTATCCTCAATTTCCCGAAGCTAACTCTGAGTGGCAACAGGAATAAAGCAAACTCCTAAAAAACTAATGTTCGTCCAAGCTATTTTCTGATGATAAGGGTTCAAATACTGGACAACAACCTTCTGGGATAACCTTAAAACCGTATAAGGGTGAAATGCGATTTAAACAACGTTGGTTGGCGTAATAATAGCAATTGTTACAACAATCAACATCTTCTGGTGTTTTTGGTTCACTACTTTGATTTAATAATTCTCTTTGAGAAACGCCTCTTAAAACTAATTCTTCTCCTTGCCAGCGAGCTTCGACTATTCCAGTATCAGCAAAATTATTCCAACGAGAATCGTTAATTAAAGCATCAGGAAGAACCACAGTAATTACAGAACCAACTTCGTTTAATTCTCCCTCATAATAACTAGGTGGCGTTGTCGCTGGTTGAATAAAGCGATCGCTTAAATGTAATTCAAGCAAATTTCCTACCGATGGAGAATGTAGTTGATAGCGATTACGTAATTCTTCTAAACTGGTTAGATCCATCAAATAGTTAGGAGAACCATGAACAAAAATTACATGTTGCGGTCGTAAATTATGAATTAACTGAGTGGTATTACGTCCATCACTATGTTCTGCTAGCAAATAAGTTTCTAGGGCAACTTTTGAGGAAGATTGGTTAGCTAGTTTCACAGCATCTAAATCTAAATATTTCTGGGAAGATTCAGAAATTAAAATTAGCCAATCGCCCCAAGTAAAATTTAAATATTGTTTGAGATCGGCAGTGTCATCAACTAACAAAATGCAAGGAAATTTGCTTTCTATCAAGTCATGATGATTAGTCAATCTTCTCATTCGAGGACAAACCCGTTCATCCCAAAACAAAGATTGATGTTTGGCAAAATTTTGTACGGCTAAAGGAAGTTGAGGCAAAAGTTCTAAATAAAGATCGCAAGCGGAGGCAATTTTGCCATCAACCCAAATATCTAAATCACGACCAGTAAATTGATGATGAGAGCGCAGTAACTTGAGAATTTCTTGTCCTAAACCGATGAGTGGGACAGGTAAAAGAACATTGCGTCCTTCTGCAAATGCTTGAGCAATTCGCTCCATCAATTGTTTTTCTTGTTGACGACGATGGGAATGACGAACTGTACCATAACTTCCTTCAACAATCAAAATATCAGGCGCGATCCCTCTCAAATCTTCTAAAGATAAACCTTCTACTAATTGAAAATTGGAGAGAGAAAAATCACCTGTATAAAGTAACTTATAATTGCGCTCTTGAGTGACATAAGTTAGCAGAATTGCTGCTGCTCCTGGCAAATGTCCTGCCGGATATAACTGAAAACTGAGGTCTTCGGCTAATTTAATTTGCGATCGCCAAGGAACAGTTTGACACCAAGAGATGCTGTTGGGTTGTTGCTCATAAATAGATAAAAGTTTGGCAGTCACCTCGCTTGTATAAATAGGTAACTGGGGAAAACTTTGATGCAAGGCAGAAAGACTACGACAATGATCGACATGAGCATGAGAGCAAATCACAAATTCGGCGGGTGGTGTTTTTTGCTTTTGCAACAATTCGATGCTTTCTAAACCGCAGTCTAAAATAATGCGATGCACTCCCATTTGCACTAACAAACAAACTCCTTCATCACTATGACCAACGCCATAGGGAAGACAAGATAAAGAATTTGTATCAGTTGCGGGTACTGTGCGACGCTTATCCATGAAGTCAGCCCCTATCAATCTTAAAAATAAACAAATCAGCCCTGTAATTGCAATTCAAGCTAACCACATCAAAAGCTCAAGGGGCATGAAAGAAGAATTTCCACCAATTGCAAAAATTGATCCTGATTATCTCACTCCTAAAAAAAATTAGCGGTCTGGCATTCGTTGCTCAACTTCATGCTCAAACTACTTGTATCAGTGAGCAGTACCGTTACCATCATAATTATCAGAGTCATAAAATCCATTTTTAGTCCCAAAAAACAAAGAAGCAACGATAAACAGACCAGCCAGAACGACCATCAATAATTTGACATCCATAAGTATTTTCCTATTTCATCAGGATTCTTACTAAATATGATAGTGCTAGTAATTTGGCTTAATTATTCAAAAAATCTATTTATTTCAGCTTTAAACTTAAAAATTAATAATCTACCGTTAGGGTAAAGCTTCTGATTTGGTTGATTCTGAAGTTTGAATAACAGGAGCTGCGATCGGAACTTCTTCGACTTCGGGGAGCTTTTCCAAGGCTAAACGAGAAGATTGATTGCCACCAGAGAGTCTTTTCAGTAATTTAGGTCTAGGATCGTGGAGCAGATAAATAATTTCATCTCCTAGTTGCCATTCTTCTGAGGCTTTGACTACTTGTAAATTTTCTTTACGCTTCACTAATAAAGGTAGCAACTCGCCCGAACGAATCAAAGCTTGTAAATGAGCCTGTTGAAAAGATAATTCTGGCTCTCTCAGAACAGTTTTGCCCAGCTTGACTTGCCCCTCGTTTAAATAATTATTCCAAACTTTGATTGGTAGTTGAGCAATAAAAGCCTGACTAACCTTACTTTTACTATTAGTATTATTGAGATTACTCTGAGGAAAAATTGCCAATACTTTTGGTGGCTGAAATTCTTCTACCGCTCGTTGAGCTAAAACTAAATTTACTTCTCCATTATTGGTCAGTGCAATAAAAGTTCCCATTGAGTTAATTCCTGCTTCAGTGAGAACTTCCGAATCGAGTCCACTACTTTGAAATACAGGTAAATTTTCTGCTTCTGCTTTTCGACAAGCTTCGCGATCGGTATCAATCAAAACAACCGATTCTCCTGCTTCTTTAAAAAGACGAGCAAGTAAACGTCCTAAATCATTACAACCAACAATGACCGCTCCAGTTGCTTCATGAGAAGTAATTTGTAGCCAATTAGCTATTAATCTAGCTGTTAAACCTTGTAAAAATACTGTCATCATGATGGTGAGAAAGACCAAGGCTTTAATTGCATCACCACCGTTAATTCCTTTATCAGTAAGCAAAATAGCAAATAAAGAAGCGACAGAAGCAGAAACTATTCCTTTGGGAGCAATCCAAGCTAAAAATACTTTTTGTCGCCAGTTTAAATCACTATTCCAAGTGCAAAATGCCACGCTGAGGGGACGAACAATTAGCATCAATGCAAATACTGCCAAAAGACTACCCCAACCCAAAGCAAAAACACTATCAATTGATAAATCTGCTGCCAATAAAACAAATAAAACTGAAACGCAAAGAACTGTTAATTGTCCTTTAAATCGTTTGAGTAATCTTTCTTCTGGCAGGGAAGAAGCTTTAACAACAATACCAGCAACAACTGTTGCCATTAGTCCAGACTCACTTCTTATTGTTTGTGAGAGAACGAATAAACCCCAAACTCCTGCCAAGACAACTAAATTTTTTAAATCTTCTGACAAAAAGTTAGCTTGTTTGAGCAATAAACCAAGTAACCAGCCACCAGCAACTCCAATCAGCGCACCAATACCTAAACGTAAAATTAGTCCACTTACGATGGTGATTGGTGCAGCATTACTATTAAGGATCGTATTGAGTACTACTACAGCTAAAATTGCTCCTACGGGATCGATTAAAACACCTTCTCCTTCTAGTAAAGTAGCGACTTGTCGGTCAACCCGAACTTGTTTTAATAAAGGACTGATTACGGTCGGACCAGTAACTACTACTAAAGAAGCATACAGAAAAGATATCGACCAAGGAAACTCTGCTAAATAGTGAGCAGCAATACCACCACCGATTAAAGTAATCAAAGTTCCGATTGTAACTAAATTACGCAAGCTTCCTGAAACTCGATCTAACTCACGTAATTCTAAATTTAGACCTCCTTCAAATAAAATAATGGCAACTGCTAAAGCGACAAGAACTTCTAAACCCATCCCCAAATGATGAGGGTGAAGCACATTTAAGCCGTCAGA
Source organism: Stanieria sp. NIES-3757 (assembly GCA_002355455.1). Taxonomy (NCBI): domain Bacteria; kingdom Bacillati; phylum Cyanobacteriota; class Cyanophyceae; order Pleurocapsales; family Dermocarpellaceae; genus Stanieria; species Stanieria sp. NIES-3757. Next base: position 4,553,134 of record AP017375.1, on the reverse strand, counting down.
ACCTAAAAGAATTCCGAATAGTAGTAAAAAAACTATACTGGGTACTTTAAGATATTCGGCAATAACTTGCGCGCTAATGCCTGCAAGAACGGCAATGACTATTTGTAGAGTTAATTCAAAAGATCCTTCCATAAGCCAATCGATTATAAACGTTCTGGCGCAGGTCTGAAAATTTGGGCTCGAAAAGTTTCTAATATTTCAGACAAAAAATTTAAACTATAAACTAGAGTAGATGTTTGCCAATAAAACTTTAATTTAAGAAATAAATGATTTATTTGGGGTATTTTAACATTTTGGTTCTGCTAACAGTTGACTAAAAATAATTACACGTTTTCTTTTGCAGAGAATAAGCTATTCAAACTATATCAGTAAAAACTGTTAACAATTAAAACTACAATTAGGCAGTAAATCCTGGCAAAATTAAGGGGTAAAAATTTAATCGCCCTGGTAATAATTGTTATCTTAACAATTTAGTCGATCTTGTTTAATTATGTCATCTCATCAAACTTCTCTTTGGAAGCGCTCTCAAAAAAATAAACTACGTCAAGAAGAACAGTGGCTCGAATATTTTTGTATTGTTGGTTTATTATTGGCATCCTTACTGTTATTTAGTACTAATTTGGGTAGTTTACCTTTACTAGATGGAGATGAAGCTACGATCGCTCAAGTGGCTAAGGAAATTTGGCAAGCTCCCGAAGATTCTTGGCGTTGGCTTTTTCCTACTCTTTGGGAAAAACCTTATCTAAATCAACCTCCTCTGATTCATAATTTGATTGCTGGTATATATGCGATCGCAGGGATTAGTGAATGGACTGTGCGCTTTCCTTGTGCTTTACTCACTGCTATTTCAGTCATTTTACTTTATGGTATTGGTCGAGAAATTTTTGTTGCTCGTATTCCAGCTTTATTTTCAGCATTAATTTATTTAACTTTATTACCAATAGTTCATTACGGACGTTTAGCTATTTTAGATGGACCTTTACTTTGTTTTGAATTGCTGACTTTTTGGTCAATTCTACGGGCAAGAAGAGACTTACGTTGGACTTTAATTGCAGGAATTAGTTTTAGTTTAATTTCTCTAACTCAAGGAATTACAGGATTATTGGTAGGACTAATTGTTTTAATTTTTCTAGCTTGGGATACTCCTCGATTAATTACTTCGGTTTACCTTTGGAGTGGAATAATTCTAGGTAGTATACCAGTTCTATTTTGGTATGTGGCTCAATGGCATTATTATCAAGAGTTATTGTTTGATTGGAGAAGTATTATTCAATCTTGGGCAAGAATTTGGTCGGTAGTCGAAGGTCATCCCAAGATTCCTGGCTATTATTTGATTGAAATTCTCAAATTTACTTGGCCTTGGTTAATTTTCGCTATTTATGGTTGGAAACTAGCTTGGGAAAATCGTCATTGGGGTTGGGCAAAACTGATTTTGGTTTGGAGTGGAGTTTATTTTCTAGCGATTTCCTTAATGGTAACTAAACTACCTTGGTATATTTTGCCACTTTACCCAGCCTTGGCTTTGGCAGGAGGAATTAAACTGTATCAAATTTATAATTTACCCAGTTATACTGTTTATCCTCGTCCCTTCATGGTGGTATTAAGCTTATTAGCATTTATTGCTAGTGTCACTGGACTATATTTAATTTGGCAAGATGACTTAGAACTTTCTTTATTATTAGTTTGTGCTTCAGTCGCAATTACTCTGACAATCACAGCTTTATTGATAGCTAAAAGAGAAGTTCAATTTATCTTCTTGTTATTTTGGGGGACTTATATTTCTCTTTTCTTATTAGTTAGTTCATCTCACTGGCTTTGGGAATTAAATCAAGCTTATCCTGTTAAACCTGTTGCTCAAATAATCAAACAGTATGTACCTAAAGATCAAATCGTTTATACTTCTTTTAGTTATAATCGTTCCTCTTTAAATTTTTATAGTGAACACCAAGTAGTTGCTGTACCACAAGAGCAACTTCAACAATACTGGCAAGAATTATCTAATTCTTATTTATTAATTGATCACTCTACCTTAAAATATTTACCGATAGCCAAGCAAAATCTCATTCCAGTTATTAATAACCAGTCTGTTGATTGGTTTTTGGCAATAAAAAATCTTAAATAAATAAATAAACAAACCAAATACTATTTAATAAATCTAATTAATTATGAGACGCCGTTTAGTTAATTTTGACCAACGGTCAGAGCAGGCTCCGTCGTTGTACGGCGGAGTAATCTCTGACTAAACAACGCCTTAAGAAATCGATTATGACTCTAACTATCAATAATTAGTAGAATTGACTTGAGTTGTATCGCTATTATTATTTAGCTTGGTAGTTTTTTACTCTTGTTCGTCAGCATCAAGTTGGCGAAGATGAATGTGTTTTCTACCTAATGTTATTTCAAATTCATCTCCTGGTTTTAAACCCATTTTTTTTGTATAAGCAGAACCAATCAACAAATTATGGTTAGACTGTACACTAATACGATAACTAGCAGAACGACCACCTCTTCCTTGACCGTTAGAAGTGCTATCTAATTCAATTCCTTCTGCATCAATCAAAGCATTAAGGAATTTCATCATATTAACTCGTTCTACTCCATTTTTAGTAACGGTGTAATAGCCACACTCTCTTGCTTTTTCTTCTTTAGAGAGATTGCCTAACTCCTTTACTTTGGTCAGCAACTCTTGTCCTGTTAAAGGTTGCGGTTGGTTTGTTTTTGCCATCAACTTAAACTAAAACTAATATGTGGTTTACAGATTTGCTTCTAAAATAAGAATGCAAAGATAATAATATCTTACTTTGCTATCTATATATAAAACTATCTTACACTCATTAAGCATAATTAATTAAATTTTAATCTAGATTAATTGAGTTAAATAGCTAAATTATTATTGAATCTGTAAAAAAAAAAATTTAAGTTCTTGATAAATGTTTTCCTTACAATTGAATATAGAAGATGAAGTTAACAACTAAAGGTCACTATAGTGTAAAAGCATTGTTAGATCTTAGTTTACAACCAGGATACGGACCGGCATCAGTTAATGCGATCGCACAACGTCAGGGTTTACCTGCACCTTATTTGGAAAAATTATTGATAGAAATGAGGCGTGCTGGATTAGTTAATTCTATTAGAGGAGCGCAAGGAGGTTATCAATTAGCTTGTCAACCAAAACAAATTTCTTTAGGGCAAATTTTGGAAGCCGTTGGAGAAAATATCAATCCTTTATCTAGCTATACACCTGATATAAATATCGCTGAAGATTGGGTAACTTTTAGTTTGTGGAAAAAACTAAACCAAAAATTGAAAGAAGCTTTATATAGTATTACTTTAGCCGATCTATATTATGATGCTCGCAGTTGGCAAGCAGCCCAAGGAGAAGAAAATAATTTTATTGTTTAATTACAAAATTAAAGCTATGAGTGAAGATAAAAAATCAGTTATTTATCAAGGTGGTTGTCATTGTGGGTCAGTCCGTTTTCAAGTAGTAGTTGATCGCTGGGAAGTAGAAGACTGTAACTGTTCAATTTGCCGTAAAAAAGGTTTTTTACATTTGATTGTACCACCAAGCAATTTCACTTTACTTAAAGGAGAAGAATTTTTAACTACTTATACTTTTAATACAGGGACAGCTAAACATATTTTTTGCTCGATTTGTGGGATTCATTCTTTTTACTATCCCCGCTCTCATCCTGGATGGATAGATATTAATATCCGCTGTTTAGACGACGATGTAATTTCTCAATTTCAAGTTAAATCTTTTGATGGGATAAACTGGGAAGAAAATGTTCATAAAATACAAAATAACTAATCATAACTCAAATTAAGATTGACTTAATTGATTAATCAAGAGTAGGCAGTATAATAGTAGGTTTCCTAAGGCTCATCCTAATTTAGTAGTAGAGATTTATTTTGATAGTTAAAAAGACTACTTTAAGTTTGTCAAAATAACTAAGGCTTTAACTTTATTTTTATAAACTGGTCAAAAATGCTGGCACTAGAACAGGTATTTTTAGTCTTACTGCTTGCAGCTATTTGGGATTATCTAATTGGAGATCCTAGCGGTTGGCTACATCCTGTTCAAGTAATGGGTTGGGCAATTACTAAATTTACTAAATTTACCCTCAATTTGTATCAGCAACCAAGGCAACGTCGTCTGCAAGGAATTTTGTTAAGTTTACTCTTAATTTTTGGTAGCAGTGTGTTTGGTTGGTTGATTGTCTGGGTAAGCAATTTAATTAATTTTTGGTTGGGGATAATAATAGCAACCGTGGTGCTAGCAAGTTGCTTTGCAGGAAAAAGTTTAAGATTAGCAGCCGAAGATGTTCTTCAACCTTTGGGAAAAGGAGATCTCAAAACGGCTCGTTTTCGTTTAAGTTTTTATGTCGGTCGAGATACGGATAATTTATCTGAGTCAGAAATTTTGCGGGCTATTTTGGAGACTGTAGCAGAAAATGCAGTTGATGGTGTAACTGCACCTTTGTTTTATGCGATTTTGGGGGCGTTTATCCCAGGAATAGGTAGTGTTCCGTTAGCTTTGGGTTATAAGGCTGCAAGTACTCTAGATTCGATGATTGGTTATCGTCATGAACCTTATACGGATCTAGGATGGTTTAGCGCGCAATTGGAAGATCGACTGACTTGGGTTCCTTGTCGTTTAACAGTTTTAACGTTGGCTTTATATTCAGGAAAACCAAGACAAGTTTTAGCTTTGTGTCGTCAAGATGCAGTTAAAGACCCTAGCCCTAATTCTGGTTGGAGTGAAGGTATTTATGCTGCAATTTTAGGAGTGCAGTTGGGAGGAGTTAATACTTATCAAGGAATAGTCAAGCAGAAGCCATTGTTGGGCGAAGCAATTCATCCCATTACCCCAAAAATCGTTCAACAAGCTTTGGGGTTGACTCGTGGTTGTTTTTTATGGTGGCTCGCGATCGCTTTAATTGTGCAAGTATTGTTGACAATCTTGATTTACCACTAAAGTAGCCCAAAAACTCCTAATTATAAGCGTCTTAACCAAGGTTTGAGGCAATTTAACCAGAAAACTCTTTTAATATTTGTAACGTAAAAGGGCAAAGCACACCCAAAAATCTAAAAACATTATTAAATAAAAAAGGTGATGAACTAATTTGTAGTAGTAGAGTGACTGAAGGAAGGTAATCATGAATTCGACAACACTACGTCTGCTTTGGTCTATGATCGGCAATATACAAACTGATACAATTGTCGACTGGAGCGATACAAAACTCACTTCCTATGTGATCGAAAGACTTCAACAAGAAATCTTACTTAGCTCTCACGAGCGAGAAAAGGTAGAATCTTACCTGAATACTAAAACTATGCTGATTCGCGATTTGGCAGAATCTGCTTTAAACTAAAATGCTAGCTTGATAGCTTACCTAGAATGTTTCTATTTAAGAAAATGCCATAAAATTTCAAATTAGTTCATCATTGTGAATTTAACTTAATCTACTTGGATTTTCTGGTGCTCGAATAGCCGTAAAACATTTTAAGCTAGGTTTTTGGCTTCTAAAGGAAATTGAAGTGTAAATGTTGTTTGGCTAGCGTGACTCTCAACTTCAATAGTTGCACTTAACAGTTCTACCAACTTCTTGACTAAAGCTAATCCGATACCAGTTCCACCATATTGCCAAGGATCGTGACTGGGAATCCGATAAAATTTTTCAAAGATGCATTTTTGTTCTTCTGATGCAATTTCTATGCCAGAATTGCTAAAACTTAAACTAAGTGTATCTTGTGTCGCCCAAGCAGAAACCATAATTGTCTCTCCCGCAGGGGTGTACTTACAAGCATTATTAAGTAGTTCGTTGACAATCCGTTCTAAAAAAGAAAGATCGGATTCTAATAAAGGTAATTCGGGTAAGAGATTGATAATTAACTGTTGCTGGTGATATTGAGTTTGTTCTCGGAAAGATTCTACTATTGTTGGAAGCCAAACTTTGAGATCGACCCATTCGGGCATCAAAGTGACGTTATCGGCATCGATATAACAAAGAGTCAGTAGATCGGTAACTAGTTTATTTTGTTGCTTACAAGAGTTTTTAAAAATTCTAAACACTTGCTTAAATATACGAGACTCAATTCTCTGTTGCTGACCAGTCTCGATCAGTTTTTCAAGAGTTTGAGAAGCAAGCAAAATACTACTCATCGGAGTACGTAATTCATGGGAAATAGTTTTAAGAAAGTCGTCTTTAAGATTATTGAGTTTTGCTAATTCCTGTACTTGTGTTTGAGCAGTTTCATAAAGTCGAGCCTGACGAATAGCGATCGCGCATTGATTGGCAACTTGCTGTACCAAACGAATTTCAAATTTATCAAATATTTGCTCTCTCGGTTTCAATAACCAAAGATTGCCTAAAATTCCTTGATCGTCAAAAATTGGACAAACCAGCCGGGTAGCTTGGGTTCTTTTCGGACTGAGTTCGGGAATTATTTCGACAAATTGTAAAGTTTGTTTCTCTAAAAGTTGTTGATATAATTCTGGAAAATCGGCTACTTGTCTCACTATACCCTGGCAAGTAAGAGAACTGGTTGTATATTCATAAACAATAGTTGCTATTTCTTGAAGAGGATCGTAAAGTTCGATTTTGCAGCGTTCAATCTTGAGAACCTTTGCTAATTCTTGAGTAACAATTTGCAAAATTTGTCCTTCATCAAAGCTGTCTCTAACTTTTTCTGTAACTCGCCGAATTAAAGCTTCAAACTGTAAAGCTTGTTGTAGTTGACTGGTGCGCTGCTTAACTTTTCTTTCGAGGTAAATATTGAAACTTTGGACTTGTTGGTAGAGTTCGGCTTGTTGAATGGCAATTCCTACTTGAATTGCTAATTGTTTCAGTAATTCGACTTCAGCTAAATGCCATTTCCGAGTACCACTACACTGTTGGGCAATTAACAAACCCCATAACTCTTCTTCTGCTACAATCGGCACAACTAAGTTGGCTTTTACCTCAAGACTAGCTAGTAAATCAATGTGACAGGAAGATAAGTTAGCAGCGTAAATATTTTCTATGACTTGAACTCTTCCCTGTTGATATTGTTTAATATGATTTTTTGTAAAACAGGGGTCATGAATTTTTTGACCAAAAACCGCTTGCCAAGGTGAAACCAAAGATTCTACTACTATCAGTCCACTCCAATCGGGTTCAAAGCGAAAGATTAATACTCGATCTGCTTGTAAAAATTGTCTAACTTCTTCTACTGTTTGATTGAGAATAACATCTAAATCTAGAGACTGCCTAATCCGAAGAGCAATGGCTGCTACCAATTTCTCTCTCTCAGTCTGTAAAGTAAGCATTTCTTGATTTGCTTTTGAGTTGGAGTTAGGCAAGGATTTGTTATTTAAATTATTGTTCTTTCTGTTAATTTAATACTTTTTTAATATTTAGATTAAAAATTTAATAATTTGTCATATTAAATTTACCTACTGGCACAGAAAACATTAATAAAATGTTAATTAAGTATTTATACTTAAATTTTCTTGTTAAATTTTATTAACGAAATTAAGGAGGAATGTTGAATAGATAATAAAAGGAATGAACACAGAAGATTTGTTGAAACGTTATGCAATGGGGGAAAGAGACTTTAGAGGAGTTAACCTTTCTCAGATGATTTTACGAGGAGTAGACTTACAAGCGATCGATTTGAGTCAAGCTTATTTGACAGGAGCAGATTGTAGAGAAATTGACTTAAGCAAAGCAATCCTGTGTGAAGCTAATCTCAGCCAAACTATATTAACTGAAGCTAATTTAACCAGAACGAATTTAGAAAAAGCGGTTTTACACAGAGTATCATTACAACTGGTTAATTTGAGTCAAGGAATTTTAACTGAAGCTGATTTAAGAGAGGCTAATTTAACGGAAGCACTTTTATATAAAACTTCTTTAGGGAAAGCTCAATTACAGGGAGCAGTTTTGAGCCGAGCTATTTTACAAAGAACATTTTTACGAGGTGCAAATTTAAGTCATGCAATCTTGTGGGAAGCAAATCTGCAAGAAGCAAATTTAACCAATGCAGATTTAACAGGAGCAGACTTGAGAGGAGCAAATCTAGAAGGAGCTTTTTTGGTAGAAGCGAATTTATTTCAGGCTTCTTTAGAACAGGTAAATTTAAATAAAGCAATTTTGACAGGTGCAATTATGCCTGATGGAAGCGTTTACAGTGAACAGTGATTGATTCTCTTTGCCGACTAAATTATTTTATCTCTTTCAATTCCCATTCATCAGGAACTTGACTAATTTTTTCTTTTCCTGTCGGTTGATAAACTGGTTTTCCCATTGGTCTGGTAATAAGCGTACCGCTAAAATAAGCATTAATTCGTTCTTTAGCGATTTCTAAATATTGTGGTTCTTTTTCGCAACCTACTGCTTTACGATTATGTTTAAGGGCAGCAATCAAAGATGAACCAACACCAGCAAAAGGATCGAATACCCAATCATTTTCATTAGTTAAAGCTAAAACGCATCTTTCGACTAATTCGACAGGATATTGACATGGATGAATTGTTTTCTCTGGATGATTTGATTTAACATTGGGGATTTCCCAGACTTCTTTTGACCATTCTTCTAAAGCAATTTGCCATAGATCTGAGGGATTTTTTCCTTGGGGGTTACCTGAAGGTTTACCTTTATTTTTTCCTTTATAGTGACGTTTACCTGGATATTTTGAAGGAACTCTAACTGCATCTAAATTGAAAATATAATTTTGGCTTTTAGTAAACCAAAGAATTGTTTCGTAACGACCAGAAAATTTTTTAGATGCGTGCAGTCCATGTCCAAAATGCCAGATAATTCTATTTTTGAGCAAAAAATTGTATTTTTTAAAGATTTGATAATAAAAAATATCTAAAGGAAAAATTTCACCTTGTTCAACATAATTACCAACTTGCCAACAAATACTACCATCTGATTTTAAAACTCTAGTTAATTCCTCAATAATTGGTTCTTGTTGTTGAAGATAATCTTGAATTGAGATGCGTTGTTCATAATTTTTACCTAAGTTATAAGGAGGAGAAGTAACTATTAAGGTAATAGACTGGTTAGGAATAGTTGCTAAAAATTCGTAAACATTTCCTGGATAAAGTACTAACCGATGCTCTGGATTAAATTGTGTTTCAATTGATGTACTTTTTTCAAAAATAGACAGATTATTCATCCAATTTGGAATCTAAAAGCTGCTTTCAAACAATAACATATCAGTAGAAATAAGTTTTTTGAGAAACTCTGAAGCGATAAAAATATTTAGTTAAGCATTGATCACTAATCAATGATCGAGTAAATTCAGAACGGACAACACAAGCACCTGAATTTAATTTAGGCGAAGTGTCTTCCAGAATACTTTGAGGAAGTGAACGGGCGATCGCATGAGATTTATTTCTTTTTTCCTCTGCAATTTAACGATGCTGGTTGTTGCAGGTGAAAGTTTAGCTGGTGAGGGGTCTTCTCCTGCTTTGAACGAAGAAGTTGATGAACCCCGCCAAGAATCTGATTTCCAAGCACAAGAAGATACTGAATTTACTTTTACAGTTAGTCCGTTAATCAATCAATTATTTACCCAACCTACCAGTAGACATTTGCGAAAGGGAGAAGTGGTAATTAATTTTGATAGTAGATTGTTTTTTCTTCCCGATTTAGTTCCTAATAATGGAGTAGATGATTCTGATACTGCCTCAAATTATAATACTGGTTTTAGTTGGGGCATTAGCGATGAGTTAGAACTTACTTTACAATTTCAACACGTCGATAGTAGTTCTCCTGCCCGTCAAGGTAATTTTACTTCGGAACGAACTGAAGATAACGAGGCAGCTTTAGAAGTTAAACAAAAGTTGTGGGAAAATGCGTCGGGTACTCAATCTTTGAGTGGGGTTTTTTCTGCTTCTTGGGGTACTCGCGGTTTTCGCTTGACTGGAGAAGGTACAACCACAGAGTTGAATAACCGTAATATTTACACTGCCGTTCATTTTCCTTTCACTACGACGGTAAATCGCAGATGGCAATTTACTGTATCTCCTACTCTGGCTTTTTTTAATGAAGATAATGCCGAATTTTTCCAACGTTTGCCTAATGATGAGGATAGTTCGTTCGGAACTGTGTTTGGGTTTGCGGGTGCAGTTTCCTATACAATTAGTCCGAAATTAACTCTCTGGGGTGATGTGTTTCTGCCTTTAACAGGCAATAACAGTATCAGCAGACAATCGGGTAAACCCGATGATGCGATCGCATATAATGCGGGTTTGCGTTATTTTGTTAATCCTCGTTTGGCTTTAGATATCTATGCTTCTAATACTTTTGGCAGTATTGCACCTTTATCTTTAACCGCAGATCGAGATTTAATGGCTTTAGGGACAAATATAGTTTTTATGCCCGATCTTTTTGCTGTTAATCGTCGTCAACCTGACAGGTTTAATTCTCAATCTAATGTTGATCGTACACCAATTACTATTGATGGATTGGGGTTTTTTGATGGTGGCACGTTATCTAGTGGGCAATTTTTATTTAATTTACAGGGAGGCAGTCAAGGACTGTTAACTTCTCTCAGATATGGTGTGTTAAAGGATTTTGAAGTAGGAATTTATTTGGATTATATTTCAGGAGAAACAGACGAATCTGAACAAGGTTTAAGTACCAAAATTCGTTTACTTAATCAAGCAGAAAATCAACCTTTAACTGCTAGTTTGGCTGCAACAATTGGGCTTGGTAATCAAGCTTTAACTAATTTTTCTAATAATGACCGCCAGGAATTCGATCAGCGTAATTTAGATAAAGAAGTTCCCATCTTTTATCCTGGTGCAGATGATAACGCTCAAGGCAAAGAATTTCTTTTTACTCTATCTTTACCTTTACATTATCAATTTCAAAACGATGCTGCGGTTTGGTTGACACCAATGATTGGTTATTTACAACGCAAAGGAACTGAATTAGTTGGCTTTAATGTTGGTGGTTCAATTCCTTTAGGAAAAGAATTTAATCTCTTAGGAGAAGTTGGAGCAAATTTTGCAGGCGATGGTAATGCTTTTATTGGCAATAGTTTACAAGATGAAATTCCTTGGACTGTAGGTGTTCGTTGGCAACCTTTATCTTTATTGGGTTTAGAACCTTCTGCTAATAATAGTAATCCTCAACTAGAATTATATTTAACTAATCGAGTCGGATTTTCTACATGGCATCAACTCCGCGTCCGCGATCAAAATGAAACCGCGATCGGATTGGGTTTATCTTTACCGTTTTAGCAAAGTTATTTGAACTAACAAATAATAATTTACTAGCATAAAACATACTTTCAGGTGATATATTTAAAGTCTTGGAGTTATGCCTACAATCTATCTAAGATGAGCAAGAAATTTTATTTATTGCTGCTATGAAAATTGTTTCACTATTTAGTGGTTGTGGAGGAATGGATTTAGGATTTATTTGGTCAGGCTATCAAGTAGTTTGGGCAAATGATATCGATCATTATGCTTGTGAAACATATAAATTAAATATTGGCAATCATATTATTGAAGCTGATATTGCTCAAATAGATTTTTTTTCTATTCCCGATTGTGACGTAATTTTAGGGGGTTTTCCTTGTCAGGATTTTTCTATGATTTGGAAACGAAAAGGAATTGAAAGCGATCGCGGTAATCTTTATCAATATTTTGTTAAAGCAGTAGCTCTCAAACAACCTTTATTTTTTGTAGCAGAAAATGTTAGAGGGTTGTTAACAGCAAACAAAGGAAAAGCTATTCAAAAAATTATTGAAGATTTTGAAAATTGTGGTTATAAAATCAATGCAGATATTTACAATTTTGCCGATTATGGTACGCCACAACTCAGAGAAAGAGTTTTAATAATTGGTATTAGAAAAGATATTGATTTTAATTATCAAAAACCACAACCAACTCATAATAATTATATTACGGCTGGAGAAGCTTTAAGAGGTGTAGAAAAAGCAATTTATAATAATGAAACTCTTAAAATTAGACCTAAAACCACAAAGATTTTAGAGCTAATTCCTGAAGGCGGGAATTTTCAATCTATTCCTAAAGATTCTCCTTATTATGTTAAAGGAATGATTTCTCATGTCTATAGAAGATTAGATCGCAACAAACCTGCAACTACTATTATTGCAGCAGGAGGTGGAGGAACATGGGGATATCATTTCTCTGAACCTAGACCTTTAACTAATCGAGAGAGAGCGCGTTTGTTTGGTTATCCAGATGATTTTAAATTTATCGGCAAGATAGCAGATGTACGCAGACAAATAGGTAATTCAGTATCCCCTGTGGCGATTAAAGTTATAGCAGATGAACTTAAACCGATTTTTAATATTAAATCTAAACAAAACGTACTTCACAAAGGTTTGAGGAAGCGTACGCAGACAAATTTTCATCAAAATGGGTTGAATCAATATCAACAGTTGCAATTACCTTTGGTATTTGAAAAATATTCGGTTAAAACAGAAAAGATACTAGAACTGATCCAAGAAGAAGATATGATGCCCAGTAGTCGTGTACATACAGCTTCTAATACAATTAAACAACAATATAATCTTGTCAACACAATTAATAACGAAGAAACTGATCTATTATTTATCAATGAAAATACTTATTTAACTCCAAATCAAGCTTTAAAATTTTTTGAGTTATGCAAGAGAGATATTCAACCAAAAGATTTAGAGTTTAGAAGAAAAAAAAACCTCAAAATAGGAGATGAAACTATTCAACCAGAAATAGTTTTCCAACGAGTTAGGGGTTCTCGAAATCGAGTATGCTGTCAATTAAGAGATTTAGAAAACTATATTCTCAATATATACAAGCATTCAATAGATTTAGAATATAATGACGCTAAAATTGTCATTGAAAATTATGATGAAGTTCTTCATAGGTCGAAAAAACATGGAATGAGAGGACAGCGAAACTTTACTGGAAAAATTGAAGATGAAGTCAGAGGCAAGCTAGCGGAGCATGGGTTTAGTAAATATCTTGCTAATTTAAATAATATTGAATTCCCTGTCGACTACTCTAAAGTAAGTGATTCTAATACAAAAAGAGATGCTGGAGATTTTACTCAAGTAGTTATAAATTATCAAATGTATGATATTCCGCAGCAATATCATATATCTTTAAAATCTACAAACGGTAACTACTTAGCAATTCCACAGCATGAAATTGACTGGGAAGGAGAAATATTCGTGTTAGTCAAACTCCATATTAAAGAAACGTTTTTATATCAAGCAATTAAAGCGGGTCTACAATTAGCTCAACTTAATCTTAATGAAAACCTTGGTTGGTTAGAAATCCGAGGTTTTATTAGTAAAAATGATTTTAAAAATAGTTATGTAAGTAAAAAATTACCAGATGGAACAGAGCTAAGTTATCCTAACTATATCAAAGCACCAATACAGTTAAATCAAAATATTAGTCAATTAACAGATTTGCTAGAAACAATCAAAAAATTAGTTCTTTAATTTTTATAATAAAGAGTTAGAGACACATAGAACTCGCCTCACAGCTTAAGTTAAGCCAAACAATATCGTCAATTGAGAACCATCGCTGAATCTGAAAAATTCATACGAATAATCTTAAATTTCATCATTAAGTAAAAAAAGATTGCAAACTTGCTCTCAATGCTTTAATTTACGAGATGATAAGAATATCCTTAAACAACTAGACTAACTTAAATTTAATTTAAAGCTTAAGATAACTCAGTAAATTAGTAGTCCTTACAAAATTAATTAAACTAGAAAATTCCCTTAGTAAAACCAACTAAAAAATAGCAAAATTCATTTAAATAAAGATAAATAGAAATCTTCTTTTTGCAATAAATGATTTTGAAAATTTGTTTTTTTGTTGATAGTTAATAGTTGATATATTTATACAATTATTGGCTTAATTTCCTTGATTTATATCTAGTACAAATTAGAGGTAAAATTTATGGTTTTCAAAAAAATTTTAATTGCCTTAGATCGTTCCTCTCAAACAACAATGATTTTTAAACAAGCTTTAGCTATAGCAGAAACTCAGGGCAGTCAATTAATGTTATTTAACTGTTTAGATCTTCACACTGAAGAAATTAGTCCTGTCATTGGGATTGGAACTTTAGGTGATGCCAATATGTACAATACTTTTCAACGACTACAACATGAAAATTTGCAAAAAGATATTGGACAAATCAAAGATTGGCTAGCAACTTACTGTGAATATGCTAACGCTAAAAATATAACCGCTCAATCAGATTGTCGGATTGGAAATCCTGGGGTTTTAATTTGCGATCGCGCTAAAGATTGGGGTGCAGATTTAATTATTCTTGGTCGTCGGGGTTACAGTGGTTTGTCAGAATTAATTATGGGAAGTGTGAGTAATTATGTTACTCATCATGCTGATTGTTCTGTATTAGTAATTCAAGGAATTCAAACTGAAGAAGGTGACGAAATTACTCAAAAATCTAAACAAATATAACTAATTAATTTAGTTTTATTGTAATCTTTGAATGAGGTAAAAAATGAATACTAAAGTTAATTATCAGGAAAAAATAATTGCTCTTTGGACAGTATTTTTATTAGGAACTATTTTTCATACTCAGTTAGCTTTAATGCCTCTTTTTCATGGTTTAGATGTAAGTCATGGTCATGGTGAAACAGCAGCAAGTATTAACGAGATTTCTTATATTTTATGGTTAATGTTAGCTTTTTTTGTTTTACCAATGATTGCTATAGTTGGTACAGCTTTTTATAATTCTTACCGTTACAGAAGCATTCATTTTGGTTTGACTGTTGTTTATTCAGTAATGAATTTGCTTCATGTAGTACTCGATCTGTTTGTGGATCCGATCGCTTGGTATCAAATTGTTTTGATGGTAGTTTTATTGTTAGTTGGTATTATTTTGAATGTGGTTTCTTACCAATGGATGCAACAAGGCCATCATCGGATCAAATTATCTCAATCGAGTTAAGTAATTAAGTAGAAAGTGGTTGTTTTTTCTTCCTTTAATCAGCCCAATTTAAATTATTAGGCAATTCAATTGAGGCATATTCTTAGAAAATAACTATATTATGGGTTAACTTAAGATTTTTCGCTCGATAATTTGAGTTACCCAAAAAGATGAATAAGTTGGAACACATTCTTTATTTAGGAGATGACATCAATACTGATGATATTATTTCTGCTAAACGAGGAACTAATGGCGATCTAGAACACTTGGCAAGGTATGC
Organism: Stanieria sp. NIES-3757; assembly: GCA_002355455.1. NCBI lineage: Bacteria > Bacillati > Cyanobacteriota > Cyanophyceae > Pleurocapsales > Dermocarpellaceae > Stanieria > Stanieria sp. NIES-3757. The sequence continues at coordinate 4,537,930 of AP017375.1, read as the reverse complement.
TTTAGAACATCTGCTCGGAGAAAATCAATTAAAAAAATACAATATTATCGAAGCTGGAGATAATTTTGGTTGTGGTTCGAGTCGAGAATACGCACCTTTAGCAATTAAAGCAGCAGGAATTAAAAAAGTCCGCAAACTATTGAATATCTTCAAAAAAGAATAAGCAAAGAAGAATTTAAGATAATTACCAGTGATTCAGATGCAGAATATGAACAAGTTTATCAATTCGATCTGAGCAATTTAGAACCTCAAGTTGCCCTTCCTCCCAAATCAGATCGAGTTAGAACGAGAAGAAGTAGGCGTTTATGCGACTAATCGTAATTTTAAAGGACGTAGTGGCGACCCGACTGCAAAAAATTATTTAGCTTCTCCCCGAATAGTCGCAATTTCAGCCGTAAAAGGAAAAATTACTAATCTAATTGATTAGATTAAGCAAATAAGATTAATTATGTTTAGATTCATTTGAGTTCGACGAAAATATTTATGAGTGCTGGGCAATAGCATATTTTACGGTTGTCTAAGATTAATAACCTTTGATACCGTCTAACTCAAGATGTTTGGATTCATCGAACTCACGTTATCTTTAGTTAGCTAGGTCGTTTTGATAATCGCCAATTTTATTGTTGCTATTGCCTTTAATCCCCATTTTTTGCTTACTTAAAGATTCAGGATCAAGGTTTTCTACTTCTTTCTGAGCATTTTTAGTACCTCCAGCAAAAGTATCTTTGGCACCCTCAAAAGCATCTTTAACTTGAGTAGGGATACTTCTAGTTTCGGTACTAGAACCATTAGCGTTTCTTTCTATTGCATAAGATTCGGCTTCAGCAGTTAAAGAATTTGCTGTAGCGGGTACTGCATATAAGAGATTACCAAAAACTAATCCTGTTAATAAAAGCGTAATAGTTAATAGATTGGTGATTTTAGCTTTTAAAGTTGCTAGAAATTTTCTGTACATTTAATTTTACCTTCCGATTTTTAGTTTCAAAACCAAGTATTTTTTAGATGGAGTAAAGAATACCTATTGGTTTATAGATTTTATATAAACAGAAATTCAATAGATAGTAATCATCCTTTAGTTATAAAAACTTAATTCAATACTATGGCTGATGACTTGGATTAATAACTGTTTTCATTAAATTTATTTATAGTTGTTATCTTTTTTGCTCGGTTTTAAATTATTTGTATATTAAGCAAAACAATATTTACAAATCATAAAAAAATCTTTAGTTTCATCAACTTTATAGCTTACTTTGTCTCCTCGTCAGGTTGAAGAGATATTAAAAGTATTGAGTAATCGAAGTAACCAAAAAAGGTGAGCAATCAAAAAGATAACTACCATTTTTAACCTGCTAATTTCAATTAACTTTTGAATAAAACTAGATTAATTCATATAAAAAATCCTTTCGAGCTTGATTAATTAAAAAATTCTAGGGATTTTTTTCTAGCTCTTGATACTATTGCTAGACTTCAGGCGATAAAAATTACTAATAAATAGATTTATGGCTAAATTAGTATCAATCGGAGATAGTTTAACCCAAGGTTTTCAAAGTGGAGCTATTTATAGAACGGATTTATCTTTTCCTGCTATGATTGCTCGCTCAATGGGTTTAGCAATTCCTAGTGATTTTCCCGTACCACCCATATTTCCAGGTAGCGGGTTACCCTTCAATATCGAGGAATTTTTGCGTTGGCTAAAAACTCTGTTAGGTTCTGAGATCGATTTGTTCGAGTGGAGCTTTCGATTTCCTTTTTTATTGGAGCAGTTTATGGATGGAGTAGAGGATTTATACGAACGAGAGGATGGCTCTCGACCAGCAACCTATGGAGGTTTTTATCACAACTTAGCAGTTTGGGGATTTCGGGTTGTTGATAGTTTTAAGGTTGATGCTAATTATTGCCGACAACAAATTACAAGAGATGAGGGATGGTTAGAAGACGATTTCCTCGGTCTTCCTGCTGCACCTATGTATCGCACTGCTTTAAGAGTTCTCAATCCGAAATTAGTAGATGAGCGAAATAATTTAACTCAAATTGGAAATTTAAAAAAGATAGTTGAAACCGAACAAAGCTTGGACAGTGTAATTATTTGGTTGGGGTCTAACGATTGTTTGGGTACTGTTGTCAATTTAGAAATCAACGATATGCCCGATAATATTGGTGATAACCCCCAAAAACGAAGAAAATATAATCTTACTAATCTCAATATTTTTCAACAAGATTTTAATCGATTAGTATCAGACGTTAAAAATATTATTCCTAATCACACCCAAGTTTTTGTTGGCACAATTCCTCACATTACTATTCCACCTATTACCCAAGGAATACCACCTTTTGATGGAACATATTTCGAGTATTATGGAAGATTTTTTATCGACCCTAAAAATTTTTCGTCATTTACTCAAAAACACTTAAAGCGAAAAGAAGCTCAAATAATCGATCAAAGAATAGATGACTTTAATGGAATAATTAGAAATATTGTCAAAGCTCAAGGAGTTAATTGGCATATTGTTGAAATAGGACAGGTTTTAGATTCATTAGCTATTAAGCGGAATGAGTTAACAGATTCTCCAAATCTTGCCCTGAAAGATTATTATGCCAGCAAGGGAATTAGCGAGCATCCTCTTCTTCAACTTTCTCCTATTCCCAATGTTCTTCGTCTAGAGCTTTGTAATGGTCAACGCTTTAGTGGTGGTTTATTCAGTTTAGATTGCGTTCACCCTTCAACTATTGGATCTGGGATTGTGGCTGAAGCTTTTCTAGAAGAAATGCAAAAAGCGGGTGTTATTGATGCCGATCCAAAACGATTAAATTGGCAAGAAATTATCGCTCAAGATAGCTTATTACAAGCACCACCACAACTTTGGGAAAGTGTTCTGAAAACAGCCGAACAGAATGCTACTCTATGGGATGTTATTTTTAGGGTTTTGTCAATCGGTTAATTAAAATTTTTTCACCCAACGATCGCGCTTACTTTCTCTTTGATCTGACTCAAGGATAACGAGTTAGTAATCGCATCTTCGAGTAACTGCTTTCTCAGTTCTTCGTCTTTAATAGACGCGATCTCGCCTTCGGCGAGGCGCTGCGCGATCGCTTTAGCTTTAGCTTTAGTTTATTCCATCTTTCCGCTTCTAAAGGATTGAACCATTCTCAAGCCAGCTTACTAAGAATAAAAGCAGTCAAAAACCCCAAAACAACAATTAGCCCAGCAAAATCATGGGCTTGCTCGAAAGCTTCAGGAATCATCGTGTCTGTAATCATCGCTAAAATAGCACCTGCTGCGATGGCAGTAGTTGCAGCAATGACTTCTTGTGAAAAGTGACTGAACAAAGCATAGCCTAGAAGTGCTGCTATACCAGAAATAATGCTGATACCTCCCCATACGCCAAAAATGTAAGCTGGGGAACGTCCTGCTTTTTTCATGCCAGCAGCACTTGAAAGCCCTTCAGGAACATTAGAAAGAAACACTGCTGCCACTGTAACCCAACTTACAACTGCTCCTCCAATCATACTTACACCAATCACAATAGATTCTGGAATACCATCGAGTAATGCCCCGACAGCGATCGCCATTCCACTACCACTGTTTTCTTCCTCTGATGGTTGTTGTCCTCCCGAACGTTTACGATGTTTTGCCCCTCGATGGGCAAGTAACCAGTTTGCTCCTGTATATACAACTGCACCACTGATAAACCCAATCGCTGTCGAATCAAAACCGCCACGCCGATAAGCTTCATCCATCAGTTCAAATGCTAATGCTGAAATTAATACACCAGCACCAAAAGCCATCACCCCAGCAATCGCTTTCTGGGGAATTTTAGCGTAATAACCCACCGCTGAACCTAATAGCAGTGCTGAACCACCAACCAAACCCCAAAAACCTGCTTTTAACCAAAGTGGAAACATTGAATACCTACCGCCTAATCACCAATAAATTAATTCGTCATTAAAAATTTGAAATTACTTCGGGCTAAAGTATACCAAAAGCCACAGGGCAAATCTTTCTAATCCAACCAAAACGGTAGTTATAACTACAGCCAAACCAAATAAAATTAAATTGTTTTCATTACCAGCTTTTAAGGCAAAGCTTAAGGATGTGGCGACGGCGGGAGGATGCATCACATCCAATAAAATCATCAGCACGATGGTGACGATCATTGCAGTTCCACCAGACATATAACCAGAACTTAGCAGCAGATAAGTTAAAAAACCGATTGTAGCTGCCATCATTTGGGAAATGACTAGAGTTCGCACTGTGTTTGTACCGTGCTGAGGATCGAGATAAATTAAAAATGCACTAGAGGCAAGGGATGCAAATAATAAACGCTGACGGGTTAGTGCTTCTACAAGAGCAAATACGCTCAAGATCACTACTGTTGGGGCAGTGGCTAAAATCAATTCACCTTTCCAATTAAGACGATTGCGAAGTGTACGAGCCTTCTTTGCTAGAGGTTTTAAGCTAGACTGATGGGGTTTCATCGCATACTCCGATCAAATTCCGACTCCTGTAAACGACGTTGTTCTCCTTGTTGAATCTCGCGCTCTACAAAATAATTCAGTAAGGTTCGCAGCAAAACGATCGCACCTAAATTCAAAATATCTTGACGAGTTGGTGCTACTGCTGTTCGCAAAATATCGCTGGCAACAGTAAATTCTAATCCTAAGATCAAAACTCGCCCTAATTGCAGACGAATTCCTTCTGTGGCATCAAAATGTTGTCTAGGATGAGAGAATAAGAGTCGTAAATAAGTAACAATACCTCGGAAAACTCCGCCACCAATCACTACTGCTGCTGCAATTTCTGCTGCTACTGCCAAATAATCAACAATCACTTTGAGCCATGTTTCTAAAGGAGTAGTTTCTCTGTTTCCTCCCGTACCTTCTACATTTAAACTCAACAGCAACACTAGCCCTAGAATCAATGCTAGAGGCAATAGCAAATTAATTAAGGAATCTCTCGATGCCTCTGGTTTCATGTCATACCTTTTTACTTCAATCTCTTAGTTAGGCGATCGCGAGTAACTTGTAACGCACTTGTTCCGATCGTAAGTGTGGATTTAAAGCCCCAGTTTGACATCAAGAAACTACGCTACAGCTATACTGTCATCATAAAGTACACTACCAAAAAGGTTGACATTGCGTGAGTCGAAGACTCAAATAATTGTAAAAAGATGTTTTTAGTTTAAACTCAGCAACAGCAATTTTCTTTTGTCTGCTGTCTTTCAATTGTTAAGTAGCTTGGTTAAAATGACCAAGTTGCTTAAGTCCGTGTAGATTGTCCCATTCTACCCACGCTTCTACAATTTGATTGTTATCTATTCGATAGATAGCAATATAGTTAGCTTTCATTTTCTTTCCGCTTGGTGGATACTTTCCCATCCAACCTTGTTGTGTTCCCTCGAATTGATGTCTGACGGCTACTCGATCGCCTTCAGCAAAAATATCTTCAATTCTTTCAAAGGCATCTGGAAATGTGGCTAGTTCACGATGGAGAAACTCTTTCAGTTTGTCTCGATGACAAATTTTTGATTCCCCAGCAGCATAGCTATGTCGCACGAAGTTGGTAGCGACTAGTCGATCAAGCTTATCCCAGTTTTTGTGATTAATTGCATCAACAAACTCTCTAGCAATAGTTTTATGACGTTTAATCGTTTCTTTTTGTCGATCTTGTCTCATTTTTTGTCTTGTTGAACCAAACTAGTTCGCTTCAACTACCAATGCTTGTCAAATATGCCCTCATTGCTTCCAAGAAACATTATCTATCGTGGGTAGCGTAACATAGGAAAAATGGTTGGTGACTCTCCAGCTTGAATTTTACCGATTACCTCAAAGCCATGTTTTTCATAAAATGAGATGTTGATTGGATTAGAAGATTCAAGATAGGCAATTGTTCGTTCGCGATCGCACTTTTGGAGTATCTGCTTGATCAACATCGAACCATATCCCTTTTTCTGTTGAGTCGGTTCTACACCAAGAATTCCTAAGTACCAATGAGACTCATCAGGGTGATAATTGCCCATCTGCTCCAACAAGGCAAAGACTTCTTCTTGTTGCTGTTCAGGTATGGTTGCTTGCAAGAACGCACATATTGCTTCACTATCAGGCTCGGTTTGAGGAGGAAGCCAAAAAGCTGCACCTGAATAATCATCAGTGTAGTAAACTGTCTTGGTATCGAGGGCTTTACCACCAAATTTCTTGACAAAATTGGGAAAATTTTGAAGATAATTATGTGGTAAGGGATACATCCAACGAGCTACAGGATCTAGACTAAAGGCAAGTACGATTGAATTTACTATTCGATCTATCTCGTATTTTGTGGGATTTTTAATGGATAATAATTTTGTCATAATTTTTTTCAAGAATGCGCTAGGAAAGCTCTGTGCATTAAAGCACGAATATCAACTTAAACAACATCCTAAAAATCAATCGAGAATAATTAGAGAAACGCTATAAATTCTTTTAAAGGTAGGAAATTGCCATTAATCAAGATTAGCTTCTTCAAGCAGCGCATCAAGTTTGGCTTAGAGAACTTAAGTAATTAGTGTTAATTTATTAGTTGTTGATTGTCAGCGCGATTGCTTTACCAGACATTTCGCGATCAAATCCAATATTTATGAACAGATTATTTGTAGCAATTTATATCGATCTTGAAAACATACCGTGCAGTAAGTTTCAATTAAAAGCATTAATTAAACAATTAGAGTTAGAGTCCAACGAAGGCAATTATTCGGCTATCAAACCAGTCTTCTCAATCAAAAGAGCTTATGGTTTATTAGATTCTGTTAATACGGATTTCAAAAAACAACTGTCAGAACTTGGATTCTACATGATTCATACAATTCGTATTGGCGAAAAGAAGAATAGAGCGGATCTGTTTATTAGTATTGACGCTTTCGAGTCTCTTTATCTAAATAATCCTAATATTAATCGCTACATATTTTTGACCAGTGATTCTGACTTTACCGTGATTGGAGAAAAGCTGAGAACTTATGGCAAGGATGTCTGGCTTGTTTGTAGAAAACAGGATCGAGAAAGAGCTATCTTGTCAAACGCATTTGATAAATTGCTTTATTTAGAAGATTATTATGAGTCTGAACAAAATTCTCTTCAAAAGAGAGATAAAAGCGATGAACAAGAGAATGATGAACTTGCGAAAAAAGCTTTTATTGAAGTGCTTAAAACCATCGATCCAGATAAACTTCCTTGTAATATCTCAGTCATTCACGATCGCATGAAATTGTCAGATCCAGGACTTGATATGAGAAATACAAGCTTTAAAAGCTTTAAAACCCTGGTTAATTTTTTTGAGGGACAAAAAATGATCGAAACACAGCCTGGAGAAGCTAATAAACCTTGGTTGTTGGTTGCTATTCCTAGAGAAGAAATAATCTAGCCAAAATCTCTCCCAGGCAGAAAGTATCATCAGATCTGGTTCGTTTCAACAGTTAAATGTTATGGATGACGGGAAGACTCGGAGACAAGGAGAAATTTAATTTAAAGTCATCATCCGAACTTAATATCGCTCATCCTTAACTATATTTTTTTGTTTAACTATTTTTATTGTTTTTGAATTGTTTTTCTTAGAAAGTAAGGGATTAGTTTTTTTAAGTCTTTTAACACCACTAAGAGTTAATAAAGAAAATAAAATACCTACTAAAACCATCCGCCACAATCCACAACCTGCTGCTGCACCTAATCCTGCTGCTAGCCAAATTGTGGCAGCAGAAGTTAATCCTTTGATTTCAATTTTATTGAGTTCGTGATGGGATTGTTGCAAAATAATTCCTGCACCTAAAAAGCCTACACCTGAAGCAACTCCCTGAATAGTCCGACTAAGAGCATTAGATGAGGGGTAGCCAATATCCTGTTCAGCTTGTAAAGGAATCATGACAAACAAGGCTGCTCCCAAGCTAACAATCATATATGTTCTTAATCCCGCAGGTCTACCATTACGCTGACGATTAAATCCTAGTAAACTTCCCACTAGTAAAGCCATGCCTGTTCTAAAAATCAGAGTTTGCCAATCATCTGAACTAAAAAACATCTGCTGTTACTCCTAAAGAATTGGGATAAATCTCATCAGCTATTGCAATTTTTTTTAATCTCTGAAAATATCCCGCTCGACTAGACAATATTGTAATACAAATACATCAAAATAAAATCGTAAAACAAATACAATTAGATCGAAATCATTTTTATTTCAACTAGTAAAAGCGATTGGTAAATCGCCCTAAAGTTATAAAGTGTCGGATTTTTTTAATAGATTTCAGTATTTAATTAAATAAATTTTTTACCTAATTTTGTCTAGTTAAAGTAGCGATCGCATCAACTAATCTTTCTGGTTCTACGGGTTTAGCGAGATGGAGATCGAAACCAGCAGCTAAAACTTGTTGTTGATCGATCTCCGCAGCATAAGCAGTAAAAGCGATCGCTTTTACTTTTCTTTTTTGTTCTGAGGGAAGTTTTCTAATCTGGCGCATCAACATATAACCATCTATTTCAGGCATACCAATGTCACAAATCAGCAAATTGGGTAAAAAATCCTCAAACTGTTTGAAAGCTTCTGTTGCAGAGGCAGCAACTCTAACATTGGCTCCTGCCTGTTGTAAGATAAATTCTACTAGCTCTAGGATATCTGCATCATCGTCTACGACGAGAATACGAATTCCTTGAAGGGTAGCAGAAAATAAAGAAGGAATTGATTTTTTCGGATCGCTGTTATGGTTTTGAGGTTGTAGAATAGGCAATCTCACCATAAAAGTTGCGCCCTGTCCCTCGCCGAGACTATCTACTGCGACTGTTCCACCATGAAGTTCTACCAAATGACGAACAATTGCCAGACCCAATCCTAATCCACCAAACCTGCGAGTTGTAGCCGAATCTTCTTGACGGAAGTAATCGAAGACATGAGGCAGAAAATCAGAGGAAATACCTTTACCAGTATCTTTAACAATGATCTGAGCTTTGGAGCCAATCGATTGAAGTTGGACTTCAATTTTTCCTCCTTCAGGGGTAAATTTAACTGCGTTGGAAAGTAGATTCCAAACTACTTGTTGTAATCGACTAGGATCGCCAGATACTTGCCCGACTTCAGGTTCAAAAATGGTTTTGATTTTAATCGATTTAGCTTGAGCCGAAAGATTGACTGTTTCTATCGCTGCCTGAATAGTAGATTTTAAACTAACTGGATGGATATTCAGACTAAGTTTGCCTCGAATAATTCGGGAGATATCAAGTAAATCTTCAATCAGTTGAACTTGTACCTTAGCATTTCGCTCGATGGTTTCCAAGGCACGGTTAGTTGTAGCTTGATCGAACTGTTGGGTTTGTAGAAGTCTTGACCAACCCAAAATAGGATTTAGGGGCGATCGCAATTCGTGGGAAAGCACTGCCAAAAATTCATCTTTGATGCGGTTGGCTTTTTCCGCTTCTTCTCTAGCAGCTTGTTCTCGTTGTAAGAGTTCTTCTCGTTCAACTTCTGCTTGTTTGCGAGAAGTTATCTCTTCGCAGACAACACTAATTCCAATCACTTCCTCACCATTTTTGAGGGGCAAAAAATGTTCTAACCAAATTCGCTCTACACCTGGTTGAGCCGGAGTTTCTCCCCGAAGTTCTACATTAAGCTTGGGTTGTCCAGTTTCCAGAACGGGATACAAAATTTGCTCTGCTGCATCTGCTAGACCGGGTAATAATTCACGAATTGTCTTACCAATATGGGCTTCAACCGAATAGCCATTGATCTCTGCCAATTGCTTATTAATGCGGACATAGCGTAGCTCGCTGTCTAAAATAGTTAAACCAATCGGGGCTGTGGCGTAAATAGCTTCAATTTCAGCTAATTGTTGTTGCAGTTGTAGCTGACTTTGATGAAGGGCTGATTCTGCTTGTTTGCGATCGCTAATGTCTTGAGCAATCCCAATAACTCGCTCAACCTTTCCCGTTTCGTCTCGGACTGCAAACCCGCGATCCAAGAGCCAACGAATCGAGCCATCAGGGCGTACAATGCGATATTCGATTCGATCTTGATTTTGGTGCTGACTATTGACCGCAACTCTTTGTACTCGTTCTCGGTCATCGGGATGAATCGTATTCATCCAAGCGGAGAAATTTTGATAGATTTCGTCTCGCGAGCGTCCCCAGATTTTTTCATAGGCGGGACTGACATATACAACTTGAGATTGATAGGGATCTTTAATCCAAAAGACATCCTCAATAGTTTCTGCCATCTGACGGAACCGTTCTTCAGATCTACGAAGGGCTGATTCTGCTTCTTTGCGATCGCTAATGTCGATCAGTAAACCATCCCAAACTTTTCCCGTAATAGTTGCTTCAGGACGAGAAATACCTTGAATCCATTTAAGTTGACCGGATGGAGTAATAATGCGTCCTTCCCACTGCCAGGTTAGTGACTGAGCTACTGCTATGACTACCGAATCTTTAAGCGATTGTAAATCGTCAGGATGAATCACGCTCCAAAAAACATTAGCATCCTGAAGGATTAGCTCGGGTTCTAATTCCAATAGTTTTAGAGAACCAGAACTGACATAAGTAAAGGCATTTTGTTCTGGATGATAGCGATATACCATTCCTGGCATATTTTTGACTAGCGTTTGGAATCGAGATTCACTTTCCCGTAAAGCTTGCTCTGCCTGCTTACGCTCACTGATGTCTTCAAGAACACTTAATAATAATGTGGCATTGTTGTTTGAATCTCTTTCAAACACGACATTACTAGCTTGGAACCAACGATACTCGCTGTTTTTATGTCGCAGACGATATTCGTGGAGTAGATTCTCGCCATCTCTAGCTACTTGAGAACGTTTGATAAAGCCTATCGTTGCTTCAACATCATCTGGATGAATTAATTCCAAGGCTTCCTTACGGCTAATGGCGTAGAACTCTTCTACAGAAAAACCAAGCACTTGCTCGACGTAGTTATTAACATAAACAACTTTACCCATCGCCAGATTGTAGAGAACGATCGCGACTCTGGCAGTGTTGTTAATAGCTGAAATAAAGGCTTCGCGATCGCGTAAAGTTTCTAAGGCGGTGCGTTGTTCGTGGATATCGGTAGCAGCCCCAAACCATTGTAAGATTTGACCATTGTGAGCGAATAAAGGTTCTGAACGAACCAAAAACCAACGGTAGATTCCATCCGCACCTCGAATGCGGTATTCCTGTTGTAGCGATAGACGTGCATTCACAGCATTTTGAAAATTAGTTAAAGACTGTTCGCGGTCATCGGGATGAATTACATCTAGCCAACTAGCTCTCTGGAAATCTTCAAGCGATTGTCCAGTATATTCATGCCAACGTCGATTGCACCATTTGGTTACGCCTTGGCTATCATTGCGCCAGAGGAGGTCCGGTACAAGATCGGCAACTTTACGGAAGCGTGTTTCAATTTCTGCGACCCGCTCTCGTGTCCGCTTTTGTTCAGTAATATCTCGATAGAAGAGGCTCAGTCCTTCTTCCGAAGGATAGGCATGAATTTCTAACCACACATCATAGTCAGGAGGGAAAGAATAATGATACTCGAAATGAACAGGGACTTGCTCTGCCATTGCCTGTCGATAATATGATTCGATTTGTGTACCAACAGAGGCTGGCCACTCTTCCCAGTGAGTCTTACCTAGTACTTGCGATCGCGGTTTTTTGTTAATCTTTTCTGCTGCTTGATTTTGATAAACGATGCGCCAATCTAGGTCTAGCATTACGAAGGCATCGGACATCTTTTCCAAGCGATCGCTTAATTGCTGCTGAACGGCTTCTTTTTCCTGACGAAGCTTTTGCTCTCTTTGATTTGCCTCTTTTCTTAACTGGGCAAGTTTGAGAGTAGATTCGACTCTTGCTAATAGTTCTCTTGCCGAAAAAGGTTTGATTAAATAATCATCTGCCCCTGCTGCTAATCCTTCAACTCGCGCCTCTTCACCAGCCCTTGCCGAAAGTAAAATAATCGGAATTGATTGAGTTTGCGGATCCTTACGTAGCGATCGCAATAATTCAAAGCCATCCAGTTCGGGCATCATAACATCAGTCAGAATTAAGTCGGGAAGGTTCTGACGAGCAGCCGATAAAGCAGCTAAACCATCGGCAAAAGTTTCTACCTGATATTGCTGACTTAATAATCGTTGCAAATAATCCCGCATATCATTATTGTCATCAGCCAGCAAAATACGAGCAGGACTCTGGGACTCTGGAACTTGAGAATTTAGGGAGTAACATACTGAAGCAAGTTTTTCCCTCACCTCCTCTCCCCGTCTTCTTTTGCTCCCCATCTCTCTTAAGTCTTTGGGTAGCCAACTTAACATTTCTTCCAAATAAGGAGTAGCATCCACAGCCCTTGAAACCTGAGTTCTATTAATACCAATACGGCTTGTCGGCAAATGAGCCGTTCCTGTAGGAATTGTAACGGTAAAACAACTACCTTCCCCTATCACACTAGTAACTTCAATTTTCCCGCCATGAATTCGCACCAATTCTTGTACCAGTGACAAGCCAATTCCTGAGCCTTCAAAACTACGTCCTTGCAAACCTTTAACTTGGTGGAATCGTTCAAATAAATGGGGAAGCTCTTCGGTTGGAATCCCAATTCCTGTATCTTTTACCTTTAATTCAACTCGGTCATTTTGCCACTGCAAACTAACTTCTATTTCTCCTGCAAAGGTAAATTTAAAGGCATTGGAAAGCAGATTAAAAACTATTTTTTCCCACATTTCCCGATCTACGTAGATAGGTTCAGGCAGAGGAGGACAATCAACCACTAAACTTATTTTTGCCCTTTCTATAGCCGAACGAAATAAACTAGTCAGTTCTGTGGTAAAACTGGCAAGGTCGGTAGGTTCGTAAGCAACTTCAATTCTGCCTGCTTCAAGTCGAGAAAAATCTAGCAATGTATTTACCAATTTCAGCAGACGAAGTCCATTCCGCTGTACCATTTCTAACTGCTCTCGTTCTTGCGGTGGCAGCACCGTGGCACAATTAGTCAAGGTTTCTTCTAAAGGACTCAGCATCAAAGTAAGAGGAGTCCGAAATTCATGACTAACGTTGCTAAAAAAGGTTGTTTTAGCACGGTCTAATTCTGCTAAAGTTTCAGCCCGCTTGCGTTCTTCTTCATAAGCTTGGGCGTTAGCCAGACTAGCTGAAATCTGAGCCGAAACTAAATCAATAAATCTTTGATAATTATCGTCAAACAACCGAAACGGATTTAAACCAACAACCAAAATACCGGCTTTGCCCGTCTGTCCAGAAGGAGAAATTGGTACTGCTACTGCTTGTTTTGGCGATTTCTCCCAAGCTCCTCGTGGTAAATCACTAAAATTGGCTTCTAAGTCGGAAATTAGAATACTTTGATTTTTTTTAAGAACTTCTTCTCCAGACCAAAGCGAATTATCTTCAAAATCTCTTGTTTTTGGTGCTATTTCATGACCAGGCTCAATACCACAACTTCCTGTTAGAACCATGCTTTGCCGATCCGCATCGACCAAATAAATCATCGCGAAGGGTAAGTCATAAGGATTAGTTTCTAAACATTTAGCACTTAAAGTACAAGCTTGTTCAAAAGTTCTCGCGTCTGCGGTTTTAGCTGCCAATTCTCGTAAAAGTGCTAATTGCCGTTCACCAATAATGCGTTGTGTGTCATCTGTGTTGGCACAAATAATTCCACTTGTATTACCTTGGTCATCCGGAATTGGACTATAGGAAAAAGTGTAATAGGTTTCTTCCGGATAGCCATTGCGCTCCATAATCAGCATTAGAGCTTCGTCGTAAGTTCCTTCATTATTGAGCATGACCGATTCTGCCCTAGGTCCTACTTGATCCCAAATCTCTCGCCAAACAACCGAGGCAGGTTGACCTAATACTTCTGGATGTTTACCCCCAACAATAGATTTATAAGCATCGTTATAAAGATTGATTAGTTCTTCGCCCCACCAAACAAACATCGGTTGACGAGAAGTCAGCATGATACGGACTGCTGTTTTTAAACTTTGTGACCAGTTCTCTACTGAACCTAACGGAGTGTTTGACCAGTCTCTAGCTCTAATTCTCGCTCCCATTTCTCCGCCACCAAGCAGAAAATTGGTGTTAGAGTTGTTGGATATAATTGACTGTTTTTTCATCTAGATTATAAAAGCAAAATTCCTGTTCGATTTGCTCTTTACTAAGTAAATTTACTTAAACAAAACGTAAAAATAATCTGTCGATTTTCTTACTCTGACTCCTGCATTGCGGTTTGTTATTTTATTAAGCTGACCTACTTAGAAAAACGTTGGCAATACATTAGTTAGCCAGGATAAGCTTTTAAGTTTATAGTTTTATATTATTAGTAGAGATTCTAAAGCACAAATTAAAATTTAACCACGGAAGATACTTATCGACACTAATATTTTTTAATCCAACTAAAAGTGTACTGATGATTCTACAGTAACAATAATTGCTGATTAATTCCTAGATAAATTTTAAAAAGGCGCGATTCTTCTGACCAAAATAAATTTATCGCAATCATATTTAAATTGAAATTGATTTTGGCTTTTACAATCAGGATGAATAACTCATTATATTGAATAGCAAATTTATTTGAATGTTAATTATGACTACAACTACAGCATTAGATCGATTTTGGAGTCTGGTAGCTGGAGTTTTAACACTCAATAGTGAAACTTTTCGACTTCTAAACCATTTACCTTTGAGCTTAATTGCAAGTATTTTAGTAGTTTTGTTAGCAGCTTTATCTCAAGGTATTGGTCAGAGTGTCGTCTTATTTATTAATCGAGTGCGACCAATTAGATTTATTTTATCACTGGCAATTTCAGCGGTTATTTTTACCTTTAACTATAATTTTTGGGTTTTAAGTACCTGGTTAGTAGCTACTCAAATTTTTCAAGCTTCTCTTTCTCTGCTCGAAGTTGTCCAAACTTTTGGCTTTAGTTATGCTCCTTTATTATTTGGTTTTTTGATGGTTATTCCTTATTTTGGTATGCCTATATTTATTATCTTATCAGTTTGGACACTATTAGCAATTGTGACAGGTATAGATGCAGTTGCTCATTTGGGATTGTGGCAAGTTTTTGAATGTTGTATCGGTGGTTGGATTGTGCTACAAATTTCTCAACGTCTTCTCGGTCGTCCCATTGCTATAGTTAGTAATTGGCTGACTGAACAAATTGCGGGAGTAGAGTTAATTACCAATCAGCTTGAATTAGAAGAAATACTTTATACAGGGTTACCAATTGCTCCTGCACCTACTAATATTCCTAACTTTCTTGGTAATTTGGAAGAAAACGAATAAAACTATCAAAATAAGAAGTTGGTTATCGTCTTTGTCATTAAACAATTAACTAACCCAATTGTCTACTTTTAATTTGGGTACTCGGCTAAATTCTTTAACATTATTAGTTCGTTTTGAAAAAGTTTAGCCGTTTCCATTGTTAATCAAAATAAAGTATATATTTTAACTAGAGATAATGACCATTTACTCAAACATAGTAATTCGCATTTTAAATTGTTAGACCTGTTGCCTAAGCCCTTTCATCCTCGGTTTAGTTGCGAGAAAAGGCATTCATGCAAAAAATATTAATCTAGATTTCTAATTTATTTTTGCGAGAAGTCTATTAATTAAGAGTTAAGATTTTTTCTAATTTAATGGAAAAAGAAGGAATTCATAGGAAGTCTAGTGAACAAGCAATCTTTTAAAAGTTGGGTTTTAATTCTTTTAGCCTTAAGTTTAATCGTCTTTCTCTCTCCAATTAATGTTTGGTGGTTAAGCTGGTATCGAGTTGTGGAAAATCAATTGTTTTATCTCAGTCTCGATCTAATCCGAATTGGTTTGTTAACCCTGACTTTTGCGGGTTTACTTGCTCCTTTTGAAGCTTTGGGTTGGTGGGCAGGATGGTATGGTAATAATCAAGACTCTAAACAACAACCTCTACTCAAAGGAAATAGTACAACTTATAGATCGCTTCGAGTCTTTGCTGCGTCGAGAGCGCAATCTACTATAGATCAAGCAAGTGCAACCCACTATCTAGTTTATCTCGATGGCATTGGGATTAGTTCCTTTGAAGATGCTTTTGGAGTGGGAATATTTTTAGAACGGTTAACTGAAGCAGTTGGCAGCGAGTTTATTTTAATTCGCGAGATCATGCCTTATTCGGTTTTTAATCTGCCTTTAACTATCGGAAGACCCCTAGCTGCTTTTTGGCGATGGGTTATTCAAAGCAAAATCCCAGGACTTGGGGTTTTAATTTTGTTGCGGAATATGTTTCAGGTAGCGGTATCAGTAGATAGTCGCTACGGTCCAATTTTTAATCGGGGTACAGCACAAATCATTATTGATAGTTTACTCGATCGCGGTTATCGACCAGGAAGCGGTACTCCTGTTACGCTGATTGGTTACAGTGGTGGTGGACAGGTTGCTTTAGGAACTGTACCTTATTTAAAAAAAGTTTTGGCTGCACCTTTAGAGGTGATTTCTTTGGCTGGAGTTTTGAGTGGTAATACAGAAGTAGTTAAATTAGAACATCTTTATCATCTAGTCGGAGAAAAAGATTTAGTCGCTCGTTTGGTTCCTTGTTTGTTTCCCCAAAGATGGTCGATTATTTCTTGGTCAAATTGGAATTTGGCTAAAAGTCGGGGAGAAATCAGTTTTATTTCTCTTGGCCCTGTACGACATGATGCCATTGGCGGTCCTCTAGATGATACAACTTATCTTCCTGATGGTCGTAGTTATTTAACTCAGACGGTGGAAATTATTACCAAGATTTTGCATCGCAAAGATGGGATTGAATTTTTTCCTGCTAGCGTTCCCGAAACAGTTTACACACCCAGAAAACTAAGTAATTACGAACGTTATCTTCAAGCTGCTTTTAATCAATATACTTATTATCCAACTAAACAATCCGTACCATTTGGTTATCAACCTGTGGCTAATTGGATCGGTCGTTTGATTTTACCCGATCTTCAAGAACGTTCTCAGGTTAAAGGAATTTTTTTAGAAGTTTATTTTGCGCCGAAACAATATCAAGATTTGATCGGACAAAAAGTAATTTTAAGCTGGAGCGATCGCGCCGATCTACAAGCCTATCTCAATCAAGTTAAATGTAGCATTCATTTTTCTGCTCAAGCTTATGCAAGTATGAAGGAGGGTTTGGTTCATCCTATTCGCTTGAATTTTTGGCGGGAGATTGATGCCTTGGAATCTTTGGTTGGTGCTAGACCAATTGATGATGTTATTGTTGCTTTAGAACCAGTAAAGGTTGCTTCTAGAGGAAAACAGCCTACATTGTATATTGAGAAAGAACCCACAGTTATTACTGGTCGCTTTTATGGTTTGGTAACTATTTTAGGTAAGGTAAACCAGTCAGATCATGTTCGAGTTCGTCACTATAATCCTACTTCCCAACAATTTGATGGTCGAGAAGAAAATGTTTATCTTCCTCAAGTAATTCCCGATCTTAATGGGGTATTTCCATCTACTAATAATAAGATTGAAGACTCTCCTGTCAACTCGACTGGTTGGTATATTTATGGGGAATACAATCAAGATGGAGTTTTTACTGTAAGAGCGATCGCTCCTAGAGAGTTATTTCAATTAAAACCCAAACGATTTATTTCAGGTTTATCTACTACTACCAATTACATCCATAACGAATATTGGCAGGATATTAAACAGCAAAAAGGTCAGATTGATTCGATTCTACTGAATCCTAATTCTTTACCCGAAACCGAAGCAATTGCTCAATATCAAGAAGGCGATCGCTTGTTACTATTGCATACTTATGGCGGAATTGGCGGAAAGAAAGCTGAAGTTCCTCCAATAGGTCTGTTTTTTGGACATTTCGCCTTTGGCATCGCTTCCGTAATGCGCGAACCGATTACCCAAGAACTGCGATTTAAAATCACTTACGATCAAGTTTATACTCAAAACCTCGATGGTATTATTGCTGGTAACTTAGACTGGAGTAATTATTTAGGCGATCGCCAGTTTGGTTGGTTGGGAAGTCGTCCGATAGTCGATATCATTGTTAAGCTAGATGTCTTAGAAAAATATGACTTCGGTGGCAATGTTCGTTTTCCCCTTAATGCTTTAGCCTATCAATTAGATAAAATGATGGCGCGTTATCGCACAGGTGATGCAACTGGCGCAACCTTTGCAGGACTTGCCAACTCTTGTGTCCAAGATTCCTGTCAGGCTCTATATTTAGCTATTAAAATGATTTTGACGGAAATTAAACGCAACCAAGAGATTCAAAACTGGATCGCAGCATATCCAGAAGACCCTCAAACCAAACGCTTAGAAAGATTGATTGCATTGTACAAAGCCATAGAAAAAAAATTAGTTCCTTGGCAAACAGTTCGTTCCGATTGGTTAGACCCTTACGAATCTTTGATTGGGACTAGACTCGCCGAACAACCAGTAACTACAATTATTAGTGCTTTAACCAGTTGGCGATCGCTTTTGCCTCGTTTAGCTAACGATCAATTAGCAGAAATCTTACTTCAACACGGTGCTTGTTTATGGCTGTTGCGGACTAATCAAGTCGGCGGTTGGGACGAAGAGATTGAACCGATTGCACCAACAAAATTATGGATTTAAAAATTAAAAGTAAAAAAAACTTTTTACCTAAAAAGACCATCCTTTAATTTGAATAGCGACCACGAAGTGCCTCGGCTTCGCTCTTGACTGCTGGTGACATTAGGAATAATGATGAGTTGCCCAATATTGAGAATATGAGTTAAGGTCAAAAACGCTAGTAATAAAGACTTATAGAACAGGTTTCTGAAGAAAGTCGTTATTTTCAGCTTACTACCTGTCCTTTTTCTTATCCCAAATTCAGCTTAACTATAACGATTAACTTCTGTTTGTAGCCAACTATCTACAGGTTGTCCATCCTTGCGACGCAATTCAATTTCTACCATTTGAATTAAGCCTGATTCTGGCGGTGCAGGTTTATGATGAAAAATAATATCGTATTCGTTAGGGTCGTAATTGCGTTCTTTGAGCCAATCTTGAACTTTAATCGTACAGAATAAAGATTGTCCTTGCTCAAACATCCGACTTATTTGCATTGATAAACTATGAAGATTTAAGCGTGGCATAGTTTTAGGATAAAGAATTTTAATTTTTATCTTAGCTGGTGAGATAAAAAAATGACGCTCAAAACTCGGAGTGAATTAGTAAGTAATGGTTTATGTCCTAATTAGATTCTAATTGAGTAACGGTTTGTAAAGTTTGGGTTGGTTCAACCGCCATAGTAATTAAATCGTCAATATTTTTAAAATCCAATTCACCAGCTAAATAACTAATTCCTCGATGAAGATGCAACATAAATTGCATTTTAAGAGTTTCTTGATTTGTCTCTAAACCGTCGCGATCGCATCTTTTTTTAAGAGCCAATAATAAAATATCTGCGATTTCTCCACCAAAAACATTCCAAGTCATTTCCACATTACTATCTAAATTTATTGGTACAGAAGTAGGAATACTAGGTTCAGCTAAAGAATAACAAAATGCCCACCTACACAAAATATTCCACTGTTCAATTTTAGTCAGACGTTTAAGTTTTATCAGTTGTTCTTTAGCCGTTGTTGATAAACGAACACGTTCTATTGATGTATTCATAGATTAAATAGTAATGAAGCCAAGTGTTTGAGATTTTATCATTTTAATTAATCTTCTTGACAAGATTTGGGCTGATTTTAGCTTGTGTTAGTATTTTTTATGTAATATTTAGTAATATTTGATAAATCATTATCAAGCCTAAATTTCACCTAAAACAAAAAAAACTCATGGCTAGTCATGACCATGAGCAAGGTAAAAACCATTTGTTTGACAATTATTTTACAGTTTAGTTATGTATATTTTTTCTAACTATAATTGATAAAGTCAAATCACTTAGTTTTAAACAAGAGAGTTATTATTAATATGACATATCAAATCAAAAATGACTGGATTAAAGCCGAAATTTAACTAAATCTTGAAAATAGTTACTATCAAAATGAAGATTCGATTAACTTGGTTTTTTAAACTGGATTCTGACCATAAAAAGGAACGACTTCTGACCATTGCTCAAAATGTCTTTGCTGCCATTCTAAATAACCAAGTTGAAGGATATTAGTAACAGTCTGAGCAAGATTAACAGGAGTTTCAATTAATTGATAAGGTAAATTTAAATCTGTTAAAGCTTGTTGCCAAGCTTCTGGTGTCATTACCGTATCGGGTAAATAAATTTTCCTATGATTAGTTTTAGAGAATTGATAAATACCGACAAATAATTGACCTCGGTTGGCTGGCATTTGCACAGCTAGAAGAGAATCAGATTCAAATTGGGTTTTTTGTGACCAAGCAACAGCAGCTAAAGTAGAAACACCATACAAAGGAATTTCTAACTGTTGCGCTAGAGTTCGAGCAGTTACTACACCAATTCTTGTACCAGTAAAACCACCCGGCCCTTTAGCAACGGCAATAAATTTTAAATCTTGCCATGTTTGCGGTGGTAAAATTTCGCCAAGATATTGATGAAGATGAGAAGCAAGATCTTGTCCTAAATGCCAAACTTGACTCCGATGATCTCCTGCAAAATTACTAATCGCTATACCCAATTGAGGTGTAGTAGTGTGAAGAGCTAAAGCATATTGATGAGAATCTAAAGTTAACATAACAGGAGCAAATTGAATTGATTGGAAATGAGACAAAACACTTTTTATCTTAGAATTTTATAAAATCACTTTTTCTCTTCAGTAATTTTTGTGTCGGATCATCAATTACCTACAGTCGATTTACAAGGAGAATATATCGAACATCTCCATTTACTTTCTAGTGAACAAGCAGGATGGGAAAGAGTAAATCTCATTTATGAATTAGAACCTGCTGGAGAAATGCCAGAACTTGCGCTAGAGCAACATCTGTTAGTTATTTGCCAAGGAAATTGTCAAGCTAGCTACCATTTTAATGGCAATTGGCAGCAAGAAACTTATACAGAAGGAGATATTATTCTTTTTCCTGCGGGAGAAATTTTTCCGAAAGTACAAATTGATCGTCAAGTTCCTTTAATTGAGCTTTTTTTTGAACCAACAATTTTAACTAGCACTGCTGAAGAAGCAATTAAAACAAGCAAAATTCAATTGGCACAGCAGTTGAAATTACGCGATCCGTTAATTGAACAAATAGGTTTAGCTTTGAAAACTGAATTAGCAACAGGAAATAGTCATAGTAAACTTTATGCTGATTCGATGGCTACTGCACTTGCTGTTCATCTATTGCAACGATATTCATCCCATAGCCAAGAAATTAGAAATTATTCAGGTGGATTACCTCTCTATAAATTAAAGCAAGTCAAAGAATATATCCACTTACATTTAGACCAAAATTTGAGTTTAGCTCAATTAGCCGCGATCGCTCAGATGAGTCCTCATTATTTTGCTACTTTATTTAAACAGTCTACAGGATTTGCACCTCATCAATATTTAACCAAATGTCGCATCGAAAAAGCCAAACAACTATTGCGACAAAAACAGTTATCAATTGTTGAAATTTCCCATGAAGTTGGTTTTCACAATCAAAGTCACTTTACTAGAGTATTTCGTCAACACGTAAAAACTACACCCAAGATTTATCGAGACTCGACTTAAAAATATTTGATTGAAATAAGAATAATTTCTTATCGTTACTTTGCTCTTAAGATTCAACCTGGGTTTAAAGATAGGAAGATCTGCACAGTTTTCAGAAGAATAGGCAATACAAAAGTAAACGAAGTTTATATCTTAATAATTAACCAACTCGGAAAGTTATGAGCGAACTTAAACAATTATGTTGAATTTTGTTTATCTTTTCCTGTGTTTACTGGGTTTTATTTTACCTTATTCTCAATTTATTCTTTTTTTAATTGAACATGGTTTAGATATAAAACTTTTTTTTGAACAGCTATTTAATAATCAAATATCTAGTTTTTTGGGCATGGATGTAATTGTTTCATCTTTAGTATTTTGGGTATTTGTTTTTTGGGAAGGCTCAAAGCTTCAGATGAAATATCTTTGGCTCTATCCTTTAAGTAACATTTTGGGTCGGTATCTCTTTTGGTTTACCTTTGTTTCTTTTAAACCGACAGCATTATTTGAAAAATAATTAATCGTCGAACAAATTAAATAATTACTTCTCTAGTTACTCTCATTTTTAGTTCATAATAATCCAAGTTATTTACTTAATAACTAATATTTAAAGAAAATTATCGCGTTTCTTAATTTAGTTTAATTCATCTGAGCTAGGCTTACTTTTTTATAGCTCAAAACGATTAAATTTGTCTTTCATTAGTTTCAAAACTCCTATCAATACTCAAGATCAGATATGTTTACTCGAAAACTTAATTTACAAAAATGGCAAATTGTTAATTACTCAACTTTGATAATTGCAAGTCTTTTCGTCTTAATTTTAATTTTTAATGGTATTAATGAATTAAGTATGCGGATAGCAATTCGAGCAACTGCTCGGACTTCTTGTTTGCTATTTTTATTATTTTTTGTTGCTAATACAATCAAAAGAATTAGAACTAATCAGTTAACCAATTGGCTTTTTATCAATCGTCGTTATTTTTTATTTTCCCTAGCAGTTTCCCACGGATTTCATGCTTTAGCAATTATTGGTTTAGTAATCTTTTCTTCGCCAGAAATTCTTCACAATAACCACGGTGGCAACTTAGGCTATATCTTTTTGATTGCTATGACTGCTACTTCATTTCAAACTACGGCAAGTTGGTTAGGACATCGTAGTTGGCAGATTTTGCATACAGTGGGAATGTATTATTTATGGCTGGCATTTATCTATTCTTTCATTGGTAGATTAGGAGAATCACTAATTATTTATTTACCGTTTGTAAGTTTATTAGTTATAGCGATCGCTATAAAATTATTTTTATTTTTCAAAAAACCTTCAAACATAAACCTTTGAACCCAATCAGAAGTAGAGGAGACAAACACGCTAAAATCAGAACAGATCAAGTAACAATCTTACGGTTCAAGTTTTTAGAGTGGAAACGCCTCAAAGCAACTTCTTTACATTTGATTCCATTGACGCAGCTTTAGCCGATATTAAAGCCGGTCGCGCCATTGTGGTAGTTGACGATGAAAATCGCGAAAACGAAGGTGATGTCATTTGTGCAGCACAGTTTGCTACCCCAGATATGATCAACTTCATGGCAGTAGAGGCTAGAGGTTTGATTTGTTTGGCAATGACGGGACAAAGATTGGATGAACTCGATTTACCTCTGATGGTGACTAAAAATACTGATAGCAACCAAACTGCTTTTACTGTCAGTATCGATGCAGCCAAGCATTTGGGAGGAAGTACGGGTATTTCTGCTGAAGATAGAGCACGTACCATTCAAATAGCTATCAATCCAGCTAGTAAACCAGAAGATTTAGCTCGTCCTGGTCACATTTTTCCTCTGAGGGCTAAAATAGGGGGAGTTCTCAAACGGGCTGGTCATACTGAAGCTGCGGTAGATTTATCTAGATTAGCAGGACTTTATCCAGCAGGAGTAATTTGCGAAATCCAAAATGCGGATGGTTCGATGGCGCGCTTACCTCAGTTAGTAGAATATGCTCGCAAACACCATCTCAAGCTTATTAGTATTGCAGATCTGATTAGTTATCGCCTCAAACACGATCGCTTTGTCTATCGGGAAACGGTTTGTAAATTTCCCAGCCAATTTGGAGATTTTCAGATCTACGCTTATCGCAATGTTCTTGATGAAACCGAACATTTAGCCATAGTTAAAGGTAATCCTGCTCAGTTTGATCGGCAACCAGTTATGGTTAGGGTACATTCAGAATGTTTGACTGGTGATGCTTTGGGTTCACTGCGTTGCGACTGTCGGATGCAATTACAAGCTGCCTTAAAAATGATTGAAGCAGCAGAATTAGGAGTAGTAATTTATCTACGTCAGGAAGGAAGAGGAATTGGCTTAGTTAATAAGTTAAAAGCTTATACTTTACAGGATTTGGGCTTAGATACGGTAGAAGCGAACGAAAGATTAGGTTTTCCAGCTGATTTACGAGATTATGGCATGGGAGCGCAAATGCTCAACGATCTTGGCGTGAAAAAAATTCGTCTCATTACCAACAATCCTCGTAAGATTGCTGGCTTAAAAGGATATGGTTTGGAAATAGTCGATCGCGTTCCTTTGTTAATTGAAGCTAACGATTATAATTCTGAATATTTAGCCACCAAAGCCAAAAAATTAGGACATTTGTTGCTACAAACCTATCTCATCACTGTAGCCATTAATTGGAAACAAGAAATAAGCTCGGCTACAGCTAGATACGAAAAATTAGATAAAATTCGACACCTAGCTCAATCTTTCGATCTACTATTACAGGAAGAAGCTCGACCAGTTGCGATCGCATTATTTAGCAATCCTGCTTTAATTTTTCATCTCGGCTTCGATCAATCCAACCTAGCCAAACCCGACTGGTATTGTGATTGCAATCATCCTTATATAGAAGGAATCGGCAAAATTCTTGATTATCTTGCTAGTTGGCAAGATGTTCAGAGTTTAGAATTTTTAATTGCTACTGGGGAAGATCCCATGATGGGTTTACAAGTGAAGTTGGACAGACAAACTTTTCCTTTAACTCAACCACCTTCTCAACTCTGTGGTAAGTGGGAAAGTCAAATTATTTATAGCTTTGGTTGAAGCAATTTTTGGTGAATAATCCGACTCAATGGCAAAGAAGATAAAAAAATTATTAAGCAAAAAAATAAAATCTTAATAAATCACATTAATTGCTGCCATTTAAATAAAAATAAAGTTATAATTTCGCCCGAAAGCAATTATTACTGGATAATAAATATTATTATGTCCGCTCTTCCTAAGCCAACTTTTCCAGTTCAAAATTATTCCCCACAATCCTATTCTAATCGTTCTCGTAAGCGTAAAAATTATCGTTCACAATTGCCTTCTTCTCATCATAAAATTAATCAATTCAGTAATTCTTCGGTTGCCAAATTACCTAATAAAAAACTACTACCAGTTCAATTACAAATTTTGTTATTCTTACAAAAAAGTTCTTTTGGTTTAGCATTAGTATTAATAGCTAGCAGTATTGCAGTTTATGTTAGTAATGTTCGTATTCCTCAACTTTGGAGTAAAGAATATAACAATTTAGAAACTTTGCAACGTCAAGAACGGCAGCTAATTGCAATTAACGAATCTCTCAAACACGAAATTGCTCAACAAGCTCAAGAGAAAAATAATAAATTTGTTTCTTTGTCTGTAGATAACGCTATTTTTGTTCGTCCAGCTTCGATCTCTTCTTCAGTTCAATCTAATCCTATCGAACAAGTTCAAGCAAAAGATTTAGAATTTAATTCAGGGTATTAACAGCTATCAGTAGAGACGTTATTTATTACGTTGGTACAGTTATCATAAGTCTCTAAAACCTCTGATCGTCTATTAAAAACAACTAGAGTTTTTTTTAATAGATGTCGTTTGTTGAAGGATTTAACTGATTAACTTTTGGCTGTAAATAGATATGCAATTATCAAGTGGAAGCGTAATCTTTACGTTTCTACTAATTATTTTTTTTAGAAAATTAGTTCAAATAGCAATTTTTATAATAAAACTTGAATAAATTTTTATATTAAATCTTTTTTACTACAATTATTGAGCATTGGGGGGAAAATGACTAAATCAAAACCGACAAATATACCTCAACGACCAAAAAGAATTTTTCAAGCTTCTTCAATTAAATCTTCAAGAAAATTTCAGCCGATTAGACTATTATTAGTTTGGTTAGTTTTAGTATGTGCTGCTTTTGGATTAACGACCAGACTTTTTTATTTACAAATTTTGAATCCTACTATTATTTATGAACAAGCACCTAAAGGCAAAACTTTAAAACAAATAGCCAACGATCAACAACATACTTTATTACGTTTTTATAATCCTCGTCGTCAAATAGTAGATCGTCAACAAAATGTTTTAGCGACAGATCGAATTACTTACGATCTTTACGCTCATCCTTCTTTATTTACTGTTTATTCTAAAGATATTTCTCCTGAACAAGTAGCACAAGAAATAGCTCCAATTCTTCCTAATTACACTACCGAAAAATTAGTCCAAGTTTTTAGAGAAAGAAAAACAGGAATTAAATTAGCAAGCGATCTTCCAGAATCAGTTAAAGAAAAAATTAGTAAATTAAAAATTGATGGTTTAGATTTACAAAAACGCTATTCTCGTTTTTATCCCTATGAAGAAATGGTAGCGGAAGTAGTAGGTTATATGAATCGCGATCGCTTACCATTACCGCAAGCAGGAGTAGAATATACTCAACAACAACTTCTACAACGTCCTGAAATTACTAAATCAGTTAAACGGAGTTTTATTGGCGATCGCTCTATCTTTCATGTAGGTGATTTAAATCCTCAAGAGGAATTATTGCAATTTGACGATTTACGTTTGCAATTAACGCTCGATCTTAAGATTCAACAAGCAGCGCGCAATGCTTTAAAACAGCAAATGCTCAAATATAAAGCTAAACGCGGTACTGTAATTGTGATGGATGTCCACGATGGTGCGATCGCTTCTTTGGTTTCTGAACCTACTTATAATCCTAATCTTTACTACAAATATAATGTGGAATTGTTTAAAAATTGGGCAATTACCGATTTGTATGAACCTGGTTCGACTTTTAAACCGATTAATGTTGCGATCGCTTTAGATGCAGGGGTAATTACTCCCAATGATACCTTTAAAGATACAGGTAAAATCAAGGTTGATGGTTGGGAGATACGCAACCACGATTATGAAGACGACGGTGCGCGAGGCATTTTAACAATTCCCCAAATTCTACAGCATTCAAGTAATGTGGGTATGATTCAGATGATGAATCGTCTCAATCGAGAGGATTATTACCATCATCTTCTCGCTTTAGGAATTGAAGATAAACTAGCTTTAGATATTCCTGGTTATACTCCTGGACATCTCAAAAACGAAATAGAATTTAAAGTCAAAGCCATTGAAGCTGCTACTACCTCTTTTGGACAAGGTTTTTCTTTAACACCCTTAAAACTGATTCAATTACATTGTGCGATCGCTAATGGAGGAAATTTAGTTACACCTCATTTTGTTCGTGGTTTATCAGATGTCAAAGGCTATCTACATTGGCAACCTACTTATCCTATTAAACAAGTATTTAAACCAGAAACTACCAAAGCTGTCTTAGCGATGATGGAAAGTGTAGTTAGGGAAAAAGAAGGTAGTGGTTATGTTGCTTCTCTTCCAGGTTATCGCATTGCTGGCAAAACAGGAACTGCACAAAAAGCCGTTAATGAAGGAGGATACGACAAAAAAGCCAAAATTACCAGCTTTGTTGCTATGTTTCCCGTTGAAGCTCCCCGTTATGCGATCTTAGCTGTTGTAGATGAGCCTAAAGGCGCATATACTTTTGGTTCTACCGTAGCAGCACCTATCGTTAAATCAGTCATGGAAGCTATTATTGCGATTGAAGGAATTCCACCCGCTCAATAATCAGTTACCAGTTACCAAAGATTAAGTAGCAAGTAAAAAGTAGCAATTAATCTAATCAATCATCTGTGTTTATCTGCGTTAATCTGTGGACAAACAATTAACAATTAACAATCAACTAATGACTAAATATTATTTAATCCTTTAATTAATCTGTTAATTCCTTCGCTAGCAGTATCGAGTTGTAG
Source organism: Stanieria sp. NIES-3757 (assembly GCA_002355455.1). Lineage (NCBI taxonomy): Bacteria > Bacillati > Cyanobacteriota > Cyanophyceae > Pleurocapsales > Dermocarpellaceae > Stanieria > Stanieria sp. NIES-3757. Next base: position 4,510,227 of record AP017375.1, on the reverse strand, counting down.
TGAACCATAAGCAATTCTTAAATAACAACCACTCTCCATCCCAAAAGTACTTCCAGGAATTGCAGCAACTTGATAATCCATAATCAATTTTTTAACCAATTCAAAATCATTAATTTCTGAATTAATCTTGAGGAACAAATAAAAAGCACCATCCGCCTGATTAACAGTACAAATATTATTTATACTTTGCAATTTATCCAAAACTATCTTTCTAACCTTAGCAATTTCTTGAATAAAAGGTTGACAATAACTATAGCCAACTTCCAAAGCTCCTAAAGCTGCATACTGAGAAATAACAGGCGGACAAATTAAATTAGTATCTTGAACTTTTTTGACCGACATTAATAAATGCTTCGGAATCACCATATAACCAATACGCCAGGAAGCAAAACCATAAGCTTTGGATAAACTGTAGAGAGAAATAGTATGATTACTACTATTAGCAAAAGAAGCTGGGGAAATATGTTTAACTCCATCATAAGTAAAATATTCATAAGCTTCATCGCTAATATGATAAATACCGCGATCGCGACTGCAAGGAGCGAACCCCTCGCGACAAAGTTGATTTACTTGAGCTAAAGTTTGGGCAGAATAGACTGTACCTGTGGGATTATTCGGAGAAATAGTAACTACTGCTTTGGTTTTACTCGTAATTGCTTGAGCGATTAATTCTAGTTGTAATTGATAGTTGACATCTGTTGGTACAATTACAGGAGTACAATTGGCTATTCTAATCGCCATTTCGTGATTAAAATAATAAGGCGCATTTAGAATAATTTCGTCACCAGCTTCAGTAATCGCGAGGATAGCATTAAAAAATGCCATATTACTCCCAGCAGTAACCACAATACAGTTATTTTGCTCAATTTCGATCTGATTTTCCGTAGCCAATTTATGTGCGATCGCTTTAATTAAAGGTGGTATTCCTTCTACTGCCTGATATTTATGATTATCTGGATTATTTAAAAATTTTGTTATAGCTGCAATTGCTGCTTGAGGAGGAGGATAAGCAACTACCCCTTGTCCTAAAGAAATTGTACCTGGGTGTTGACGAATTAGTTCCCCAATCACTGGAATTAAAGGAGATTGTACCGTTTCCATGCGAGAAAGTTTATTAGTCATTAGTTATTGGTCATTGGTTGTTGGTTGGTGGTTATTTAATCACTAAAAATACTAGCGAACAAAGGACAAAAGACAAAAGACAAAAGACAAAAGACAAATAATAAAATAAACACGGAACTACATCGAGCAGTCTCCGTGTTTATCTGTTAAAAAAATATTTTATTAAACACAATTTAACTAAATTGTTCTTCTGTCTCTAAATTAAACAGCATCTGAAGCGATTGTAAACAGCGACGACGAGCTTCGATATCTTGCTGCGCTCTTAACTGTACCATAGGTTCATGAAGAATTTTATTAACAATTCCTCTAGTTAAAGCTTCAATTACTTCTTGATGTTTTTCGGCAAATTCTGTTCCGAGACGAGATAAAGCTTTTTCTAATTCTTGTTCGCGAATTGTTTCTACTTTACTACGTAAACAACTAATGGTTGGAACAGTTTCTAGCGAGCGCCACCAAAGTAGATAGTTTTCAACTTCTTCTTCAATGATTCCTTCTGCTTCTTGAGCTAATTTCCGACGACTTTCTTGATTAGCTGCGACTACTGCTTTAAGATCGTCAACGTTATAAGCTTGAATTTGTTGGAGCAGATTGACATCCGCAGCGACGTTGCGAGGTACGGAGATATCAATCAACATTAAAGACTTTTCGGTTGGTAAATGTTCTGTTAGCTTGGCTTGGTCTAAAATTGGTTCAGTCGCACCAGTGCTAGTAAAAACGAGATCGGAAAAAGCGATCATACTCATCATTTCTGAGAGAGGATAAAGTTTTAAACTAGCTTCAGGAAACTTATCCGCTAACTCTTGCGCTCTACGATGAGAACGGTTAACAATAGCAATTTCAGTTGCACCTTTGGCTAACAGGTGTTTCACCAATAGACAAGCCATTTTTCCAGCACCAATAATTGTGACTTTTAGTGGTGCAATATTTTCTACTTTGATTTGCGCCAATTCTACTGCAGCAGAACTAATTGAAACTGCACCTGTACCAATGCTAGTTTCACTACGAACTCTTTTACCAGTAGAGATAGCTTGTTTAAATAAGCGATCTAATAATCGTCCTAATCCCCCATATTTTTGAGCTAATTTGTGGGTATTTTTGACTTGAGCAAGGATTTGTCCTTCCCCTAATACCAAACTCTCTAAACCCGATGCAACTCGCATCAGATGGCGTAAAGCATCTTCGTGTAATAAGGTAAATAAGTGTCTGCGTAATTCTAGCAGGCTGATTTGACCTTTTTCTGCTAAGAATTGAGTAATTTCTTTAACGCCTTGCTCAGTGTCTTTGACAATGCCGTAAATTTCCAGACGATTACAAGTACTAATAATTGCTACTTCATCAATGTGAGGGTAGCTCGATAAGTGCGCGATCGCTGATTCGATTTGTGCTTCTGGAATGCTTAGTTTTTCGCGAATTTCTACGGCTGCGGTTTTATGACTTAGACCAACAACTACAATATTCATGTGTTCTCTCAAGAGTTTTTGGTTATGTTTTTTGGCTGTTTTTTGATTAGTAATTAAATTTAATTTATGCCAACAAAATATCTTAAAACTTAAACCAAGAGAAAGGGAAAAAGTAATAAGGAAAGAGATTTTACCTTCTACTTTTCACCTTTGATGACTTAAAACAACCTTATTTTAATTGTAAATTTTTAGGTTGTTCAAACATATGGACAGTATCAACAAAACGGGCTGTTTTAGACTGAGAAGAAATAACTAAACTCTGAGTTCTTGCTCCACCTTTGAAGAAACGGACTCCTTCCATCAAAGTTCCTGGAGTAATACCAGAGGCAGCAAACAGCACTGTTTCGCCACTAGCTAATTCTTCAGCATTGTAAATTTTGTCTGGGTCATTAATACCCATTTCATTTAATCTAGCAAGATTGCCTTCTCTACTTTCGCCAATTAAACCTGTTTGAACTACTTCGGGATCGTAAATTAACTGTCCTTGGAAGTGACCGCCTAAACAGCGCATAGCAGCAGCAGAAATAACCCCTTCAGGTGCAGCACCAATTCCCATCAAAGCGTGGATATTTGTACCAGAAAAAGCGCAAGAAATAGCAGCAGAAACGTCACCATCACTGATTAATCTTACTCTCGCACCAGCAGAGCGAATTTCTTGGATTAATCCTTTGTGACGAGGACGATCCATTACTACCACAACCAACTCTTCAATCGCTCTTCCCATACAATCAGAGATGATTTTCAAGTTTTCGGTAGCTGATTTGTTAATATCAACATGACCCTTGGCTACGGGTGGTGCAGCTAGCTTTTTCATGTAAAAGTCTGGTGCAGCAAATAAACCACCTTTTTCAGAAATTGCCAATACTGCCATCGAACCTGGTTGTCCGTAAGCAACTAAGTTAGTTCCTTCACAGGGATCGACTGCGATGTCAATTTCAATTAATTCCTCTGGGTTACAGAAGTCTTTAGCATCTTCTTGAGTACAAATGCCTACTTCTTCCCCGATGTAAAGCATGGGAGCATCATCCCGTTCGCCTTCACCGATGACAATGCGACCTCTCATGTGGATTTTGTTCATCCGTTCGCGCATTGCTTCTACTGCAACTTGATCGGCGGTGTTTTTTTCACCTTTCCCCATCCATTTAGCTGAGGCGATCGCAGCTTGTTCGACTACCTCAATAATTTCTAGCCCAAGGGTATTTTCTAGCAAGATTTTCCTCCCTACTCGATTATGATTTCCTTACAATCAAGGTATGCCTACTCAAGTCAAAAGTCTATCAGAGAGAGGCATCTCCTTTGATTTTTATTAAGTTTTAATAAGTCATTTGTGATAAGTAGAGCTTATAACTCTTAATTATCCTATTTGACATTATAAATCTTTAAACCGTTATTATTAGCCATTTATTACTCGTTATTTCTGGTGCAAGTCTTAATTGATAAATCAGGTAATTTGCAGTTTTTAAATATCGACGATACGTTTATACAAAGTTCAAGATTAAAACTCATCTGTTTTTTGATAATATTAATTAATAGTCAAATAAAAAAAAATGACCAAAATTATAATCACAATTTAAATTGCTCTTTATTTAAAAGCAGCCTAATTAACTTCATCATTGATTAAAAAATATTTATTTGATTGGATGCTTGACCTAAAATTTTACCTAATTTTAATTAAGATAAAATAAAAAATAGTTAAAATATCTAAATATTAATTTAATAAAATAACTCTTTAAACAAAGTTAATTAACCAAATTATTACCTTAACTCTGATGAGTAAGTCAGCTAAAGCAACTAATTTTAGTTTTGTAAATACTCAAGATACTATGAATTGTTTCTACTTTTTTAAGATAGGCTGAACCATCACAGTGACTGTGTTAGGATTAAATATTGCTGTTAATTGATCGCTCTTATTCCTAGTTCCTAGTCGAATGAAGCAAGTTACTGTTATTGTTCCTGCTACTACTGCTAATCTTGGTGCTGGTTTTGATTGCATTGGTGCTGCCTTAACCTTCTACAACCAATTTACTTTCACTACAGTTGAAACAAATACCGATTTAAAAATTGTTGTTACTGGAGAGGAAGCAGCAAGAGTCAGTCAAGATCGAGATAATTTACTTTATCAATCCTTTACTAAGTTTTATCACAAAATTGACCGCTCGATACCCAAAATAGCAATAGAAATCAAGTTGGGTGTACCTTTGGCTAGGGGTTTGGGTAGTTCAGCTACAGCGATAGTAGGAGGTTTGGTAGGAGCAAATCAATTAGCTGGTAATCCTTTGTCTAATACAGAAGTAATGGAATTAGCCATTGAAATGGAAGGGCATCCTGATAATGTCGTTCCTGCTTTATTGGGTAATTGTCAATTATCTGTAGGGGAAACTGGTAACTGGCAAATTTGCGAAATTCCTTGGCATCAAGAGATTGTTCCTGTAGTAGCGATACCTGATTTTGAATTGTCTACCGAAGAAGCTCGTTCGGTGCTACCAACTACAATTAGTCGCAGCGATGCTATTTTTAATATTTCTCGTCTCGGTTTGTTGTTGAGAGGTTTAGAAACAAATCGTAGTGATTGGTTAAGCGCAGCTTTAGCAGATAAATTGCATCAACCCTATCGTCAAGCATTGATTCACGGTTATCAACAAGTTCAAGCTGCTGCGATCGCGTCTGGTGCTTATGGTATGGTAATTAGTGGTGCAGGTCCTACTTTGCTTGCTTTAACTAATCCTCAACAAGCAAAAAGTGTTGTTAGTGCAATGATGGAAGCTTGGCAAGAGCAAGGAATTAATTCCAAAGTAATGATTTTGCAACTCGATACTACTGGAGCAAAAGTTATCTGAGGTTGTTCAAAATTCGGCATTGCTGGGTCAGCAATTTTAATTGAAATCTGCAATAAACAAAACAAAAAAATAGAGGTTTAGCTATGCCAAACCCCGACCAAATAAAAAGTTTTAAAGTTTTTTTTAGTGTAGTAAAATTGTTGGTTTCAAAAAATATTTAATTTATTTGGCTACTACAAAATTAACAAGTTTATTCGGCACAACAATCACCTTTTTGACTTCTTTTCCTTCTAAGTAACGTTGAGCCATTTCTGATTGAAGGGCATATTTTTCTAACTCAACCTTGTTTAAGTTGGCAGGAACTTGAATAGTCCCGCGAGTCTTACCCATGATCTGAATTACCAAAGTAATTTCATCAACTACTAAAGCATCAGGATCGACTTTAAGCCAACTTTGATGATGGATTGAATTATTATTGCCGAGATGCTGCCACAATTCTTCTGCTAAATGAGGGGCAAAAGGTGCAAGTAAAATTACTAATGCTTCAATCCCTTGTTTGTAGACAGGAGAATCTTTACAAGATGCATCTTTGAGGGCATTACTTAGTTTCATTAACTCAGAAACAGCCGTATTAAACTGATATTCTCCTTCCAAATCTTCGGAAACTTCTTTGATAGCGGTATGAATTGCCCTGCGTAAATCTTTTTCAGCTTTAGTAAGTTCTTTGTTTTCAGATGAAATAGATTGAGAAGAATTATATTCGGTAACTTGTGTCCAAACTCGATTTAAGAAACGGAATTGTCCTTCTACATCGGCATCATCCCATTCTAAATCTTTTTCTGGTGGTGCTTTAAACAGAATAAACATCCGTGCCGTATCCGCCCCATATTTAGCTAATACCCGTTGAGGATCGACACCATTGTATTTAGATTTAGACATTTTCTCGTAGAAGACAGATAAAGCTTCCCCTGTTTCTGGATCTTTAGGCTCTTCAGGATTAACTTCTGCCGAGGGGATATATTTACCTGTAGTGGGATTTTTATAAGTAAGTCCCTGTACCATGCCTTGAGTTAATAGGCGTTGAAAAGGTTCATCAAAATCTAGTAAACCGCGATCGCGCAATACTTTAGTAAAGAAGCGAGAATAAAGTAAATGAAGGATGGCGTGTTCGATCCCACCGACGTATTGATCGACGGGCATCCAGTCATTGACTTTATCTTTGGCAAAAGCTGACTCTGGATTTTTCGCATCGCTATAACGAAGGAAATACCAAGAAGAATCGATAAAAGTATCCATTGTATCGGTTTCCCGTTTGGCAGGTTCGCCACAACTAGGACAAGGTACATTTACCCAATCTTCCAACTTTGCTAAAGGAGAAGGTCCTCTACCACTAAATTCTACTTGTTCTGGTAATTGAACTGGTAAATCAGCATCGGGTACGGGAACTGTACCACAACTAGGACAATGAATCACAGGAATGGGACAACCCCAATATCTTTGACGAGAAATCAACCAATCTCTCAAACGATATTGAATACGTGCTTTGCCATAACCTTTTTGTTCCGCATATTCAATAATTTTGGTTTTGCCTGTTTCTGAAGGTGTGCCGTCAAATTCCCCAGAATTAACCATTATTCCTGGTTCGGTGTAAGCATTTTCTAGCGTCCCAATATCGTCGGTTTGTTCTGGAACGATTACAACCTGAATGGGTAAATTATTTTCCTTGGCAAATTTAAAATCCCTAGTATCGTGAGCGGGTACACCCATTACTGCCCCCGTACCGTATTCGTAAAGGACGTAATCGGCAATTAAAATCGGGATTTCTGCGCCATTAAAAGGATTAATCGCCTTACCACCTGTTAAAATACCTCGTTTGGGTTTATCTTCGGCAGTTCTTTCAATTTCACTCTCACTAGCGACTTCTTTAATAAAAGCTTCAACAGCCTCTTGGCGATCGCTCGTGGTAACTTGAGGAGTTAAAGGATGTTCAGGGGCGAGGACAACATAAGTTACACCATAAACAGTATCGGGACGAGTCGTAAACACCCCAATTTTCTCATCTATCCCAATAATCGGAAATTCCAAATAAGCCCCAACTGATTTACCAATCCAGTTAGCCTGCATTAATTTTACGCGATCGGGCCACCCAGTTAACTTATCTAAATCGTTAAGTAATTGTTCGGCATAATCAGTAATTTTGAAAAACCACTGCTTTAATAATTTCCGTTCGACTTTTGCACCAGAACGCCAGGAACGCCCTTCACTATCTACCTGTTCGTTAGCGAGTACAGTTTGGTCGATGGGATCCCAATTAACCGCAGCTTCCTTTTGATAAGCCAATCCTGCTTGAAAAAACTGCAAAAACAACCACTGCGTCCAATGATAATAATCGGGGGAACAAGTAGCAACTTCCCGATCCCAGTCTATCGATAATCCTAACTGTTGTAGTTGCGATCGCATTTGGTCGATATTTTGGTAAGTCCATTGCGCTGGTGGAACACCTCGATCTATCGCTGCATTTTCTGCGGGCAAACCAAAGGCATCCCAACCCATCGGATGAAGTACCCGATAACCTTGCATTCTTTTTAAGCGAGCAATTACATCAGTAATCACATAATTACGCACGTGTCCCATGTGGAGGCTTCCCGAAGGATAGGGGAACATCGAAAGTGCATAGTATTTGGGGAGATTGGGGGTTTCTGGAGTCCTATCTGTTTCAGATTCAGCCCAGGTTTTTTGCCACTTTGGTTCTATTTCTGTTGCGTTGTATCGGGATTCCACGGCGATGATTTTCTCCTAACTGGACTAGCAATAAAATCTTGTTGGTTTAGGCTTTTATTGTAATGTAACCTGGGTTCTAGTTAAGCTGAAAAAGTGGTAACTGGTCACTGGTAACTGATAACTGAACAAGAGCTTACTTTAGAAAGAAGCTAAGAATTAAATATTCATCGATAATAATTTATTGTTCCTCGATGCTTATATTTATTTAATGGCAAACTCAAGGCTTAGGAAATTAGGGGCTTATTTGCGTCCTCACTGGCGAATGGTGTCTTTGGGGGTTGTTACACTTTTGATCGTTAATGCAGTGGGGGTTTATATTCCTTTACTGATTAGAGATATTATTGATAGCTTGAGGGGAGAATTTGATTTTGCCGAGCTTTGGCGTTATGTGCTGATTATTTTGGTTCTTTCTTCTTTGATGTGGGTAATTCGGCTACTATCCCGCATTTTGATTTTTGGGGTAGGCAGACAAGTCGAGTTCGATCTCAAACAAAGAATTTTTCAAAATTTACTCAAACTAGAACCAGCATATTTCGCGACTAATACTTCTGGTGATTTAATGAACCGCGCTACTAGCGACGTGGATAATATTCGTCGTTTGTTGGGGTTTGCTGTTTTAAGTTTGATTAATATTGTGTTTGCCTATGGGTTAACTTTACCTGCCATGTTGGCAATTGATGTGCGCCTGAGTTTATTGGCAATTGGGGTTTATCCTCTGATGATCATTACGGTGCAATTATTTAGCGATCGCTTGAGAGGACAGCAGCAAGAAGTACAAGAACAACTTTCTTCCCTCAGTGAATTAATCCAAGAAGATATCAGCGGTATTTCTTTGATTAAAATTTATGCTCAAGAAGAACCAGAAAGGTTAGCTTTTCGGCGTAATAATCAGAAACTGCTACGAGCTAATTTAAAATTGGCTAGAACCAGAAATTTACTCTTTCCTTTGGTCGAAAGTATTGCCTATATCAGTTTATTGATTTTATTATGGCTGGGAACTAGAGCGATCGCTCAGGGAATAATTACAGTAGGTGATTTAGTTGCTTTAATTTTATTCGTAGAAAGATTGGTATTTCCTACAGCCTTACTTGGATTTACCATCACCGCTTATCAACGAGGAGAAGTAAGTATCGACCGCATTGAAGCTATTTTAACTGCTCAACCTCAGATTACCAATGCTCCCCAACCAGTTGCGATCGCTCCTGAAGAGATTCAGGGACAAATTCAAGCCAATCATCTCACTTATACTTACCCCGATAGCAAAATCGCTGCTGTTAACGATGTCAGTTTTATCATTCAACCAGGAGAAACTGTTGCAGTAGTTGGTTCAATTGGTTCGGGTAAATCTACCTTAGCGAATCTAATTGCTCGTTTACTCAATGTTGAATCAGGACAACTATTTTTAGATGGTTACGATCTTACCAAACTAAAACTAGAAGATTTACGTAGAGCGATCGCTTATGTTCCCCAAGAAAGTTTTCTCTTTAGTACCACCATTAAAAATAATATTCGTTACGGCGAACCTTTAAGCGAAACTTCTGAAGTAGAATATGCTGCCAAAAGTGCGCAAATACATCCAGAAATTCTCAATTTTCCGCAACAATATGAAACTTTAGTCGGTGAAAGAGGAATTACTCTTTCTGGAGGACAACGTCAGCGTACTTCTTTAGCTAGAGCTTTGTTAGTCAATGCACCAATTTTAATTCTAGATGACGCTCTTTCTAGTGTTGATAATGAAACAGCCACTCAAATTTTGAATAATCTAGCTCACGAAGGCAGAAAAAAAACCGTAATTTTTATTTCTCATCAATTATCCGCAGCAGCTACCGCAGACCGAATTTTAGTTATGGAGCGAGGACAATTAGTACAGCAAGGCACTCATCAAGATTTATTAGCACAACCAGGTTTATATCAATCTTTATGGCAACAACATCAATTAAAAGAAATTTTGCAGTAAAAACCAACTTAACAAAAGCCTTTGCCCTTACAGGGTTGTTTGTTTTTAATAATTTAATGATTGAGTAAAGTTAGTCGAACTTTGATGTCAGTAGTATTGCTTAAGTAAAATTCCTTAAATATAATCAAAGTTACTATACAATAATTCGAGCAAGCCATGTCCTACACTCAAGACTTAGCTCAGTCTAATTCTCAATCACCTAATACTCAGAGACTTAAGCAAAAATTCCAACCAACTACAACTAATCCTGCTCGGATTTTTGAGCTAATTGATAATTTACTACCTGTTCGTTATTGTTTATCTCATAAGGTTGTTCCCCTTGAGTTAAATCAAACATGTCTCACTTTAGGCATGGTAAATCCAGAGCAAAATGATACTTTAGAACAAGTTCGCTCGTTTTGTGGTAGTCAAGTTGAGAATTTTCATTTGCAACCCATTGAAGCTCATACTCATCAATTAATTCTCTCAGCATATATTCAACATTCTCGTCAATCGCGCTCCAGAAGTGCCTCGGCTGTGCCGAGATCGCGTGTTGCTATTCCTCAACAACCGATTCAAGAAAGACCTACTTTAATTATCAATGCTCCAGAACAATTACCAAAAATAACCGAGCAAGTTGTCTCTTCTGAGGCGGAATTGCTCAAAAATGGTTCTAAAGCAAGCTATCTCAAGAATATTTCTACTATAGAAGTAAAAGCACGTTATTTATCTGCTCCTGTCGAATTTTTGGCTGCTTTACCTCCTCAAGTCTTGTGGCAAGAGTTATTGGGAAGAGTTTTGGAAGAAGGAATTGGTAGACTTTATTTTGAAAGATTAGCTAACTGTGGAAGAGTGCTTTGGAGTCAAAATGGAGCTTTAAAATTATCTTTTGATTCTCTAGAGTTAAAAATATTTCAAGGGGTTTTACTTGAGTTTAAAAAATTTGCTGGGTTGCCTACTCTACCACTGGCAAAAGTACAGCAGGGAGAGTTAGAACGTTGTTATCAAGAAGAAAAGTTGCTCATCCGTTGGCGAATTCATCCTGGAGAATATGGTGAGGAAGCAACGATCCAAATTTTGCGTGGTAAAGCTTTAGAGTTGTATCAACGCAGACAAATCAAGGAATGGGAAGAGCAAGCTTTAGATCTAGCTAAAAAATTAGAACAAAAATTGCAACAAATTAGAGAATTTAAGCAAAATAATCCTTTTTATTTAGATGATGTAGCTTCTTTGCAGCAAATTCAGGAACAGATTAAGCGACAGCTAGATTTATTAACTTAGAAATGATTTGCTAATAAATTTAAAACTTCGATGATCGCAAATAAACGTTCATTTTCTAGCACTGTGCAACCAAGTAGATAAGTAGGTGTTGTCAAGATTGGATTAAAATGTTGTAAAGTCAATTCTGGGATAACGAGCAGTTGTTCAACTTCAATCTCTACGGCAAGAAATTTCTGGTTTTGTTTTAGAATTACGATCTGAGATAAAGAAGAAGTAGTAGAGTTATTACTGACTCGATTGAGAGGATAATAATTATATTTAATTAATTGAGATAATTGAAGACAAGGAATTAACTGCGCTTGCCAGTTGAAAAAGATTTGCTCATGAGAATCAATGATTTGTTCGGGGAAAAGATTAACTATTTCTTGAATTTGCTCTGCTGGGAGTAGAAATAAATTTGTACCTGCTAACCAAAGTAAAAAATTAGTTGTATTAATTGTAGAAGTTTTGGGATATTTTTCTAATCTATGTAAGAGTGGCTTTGTTATTGTTATTGATGCAGTCTCATCAATAATTTCTGCGTTATCAAACAGATCGATTTTATTTTCTTCTTCTAACTCTAAATTAGGATTTAATAACTGAAAATAAGCATCTTGTGCAGTTCGCCAACTAGCTAAAGTCCTTTTGACAATTAAGTGAGTTGCTTGCGGATAGGATTGTTGGAGAGCGCTCGCAATTTGAGTAATTGTAATCAAATCAGCAATTTCTAATAATTCTCCTAAACCAAGTAATATTTCGGCTTGTTGATGAAAGATAGGGGTAAGTTGTTCTTGGTTAGAATTATTATGGGCGGTTTCGAGATAATTAAGAATAGGAGTTACATCTTTATGCCAAATTTCTTGAAATAACTCAATCTCGCTAACTTGAATGAGTGGTGAAATTAACCCAACAAATGATTCTCCTTGAGCTAGGATTCCTGCCTTACCTGAATCGGATTGGCTTAAATTTTTGATGAGATATTGTTTAAAATTAGTGTAGGCTTGCCAAAGTTGTTTAATGAGATTAGATTTTTGATTTGGAGTTTGAGATTCTTGACTGAAACTATTTAACAGTTCAATTTTTTTCAGACAATTTTTAATTTCAATTAATTGCTCTTGTTGAGCTTTGGTTGCTAATTGGTTGACTATTTCTTCTAATTCACTTAATAAATCAAAAGAGTAATGGTTAGATAATTGTTTTAATTTAGTATAGATAAAAGGTAAGCTTTCTAAGCTTTCTTCTAAAAAAAGAACATATTCCTCATTCATATAGCAATTATTTAAAAGTTGAAATTATAAACTTAGTGCATCCATATCTAATTTTTAAAAATTTGAATTTAACAAGTAATAAAATAAAAGCAACTATTTTAATGACAAAATAGCTAAAAATCTCCTGTCTTATAACTATTACCAAAAATAATTTAATTAAGTAGCTGTTTAATTACTCCAATTGTATCTTTAAGAATATTCAAAGCTTCTATTTGTTGTTGAGAACTTTGTGATAAATAAGCTAGTGAAGTTTTTATTTGCTCGCCAACACTAGTAAAATCTTGTATGTTTTGTTCTGTTTGTTGTTCCAACTGTTCAAGATCGGTAGAGGTCAGATTAGTTGAGAGAGTATTAGTTGCTTCTTCTAGTTTTAATTGCCAAGAACTTAGAGTTGGTTGTATCTGACTAAAGTTTTGTTCTACTTGTTTGGCTAAACTATGGATTTTTTGATAAATAGTTGCTAAAGTTTCAGAATTAGCTTGGCTACGAGCTGTTTCAATAACACCATTCATTCCTTGCACTTTAATTTGAGCAGTAGTATCGTTTGCATTTTTGATAATTTGAATTAGTTGAGGTAATGAATCTTTGAGACTTTGAAGTTGATTCAAGGTTGCGACAGTATTAACTTCTAAAGCTAATTTCTGCTGAAAAATATTTGCGATCGCAGTAAAATTTTTTTGCCATTGTTGTGCTTCTGTTTCAATTTGTTTGACAGTAGCTTGGAGATTGACTAAAGTATTAATTAAAATTTGAGTCTGTTCGTAAATAATTTGAATCGATTCTGCTTGATAAAGTAGATTGGAGACTTGTTGTTGCAGAGCTTGTTTTTGCTGGTTTTGTTGTTGAGCCAAATTTTCTGCTTGTTGTAATAATCTCGAATGTTCGAGAGCAAATCCTACTTGTAAAGCAACTTGGGAGAAAAAATTAATTTCCCATGATTCCCAAGAGCGTGGTTGAGTACATTGATGAGCAATTAATAAGCCAAATAATTGATTATCTTTGAGAATTGGGACAACTAAGTTGGCTTTAACGCCGTAAGGTTCTAATTGCTGACGATGACAAGGAGTTAATTCTGCTTCGTCAATATTACTAATTATCTGCATTCTGCCAGCTTGGTATTTTTCCACGTAACCTTCGGCAAAACAAGGATCTTTTATTTCTGCCCAGAGAGCTTTAGGAAAACCTGGTAAGACTGATTCGGCCACTACTGTACCATACCAATCTTGGTCGAAACTGTAAATCATCACGCGATCGCTGTTGATTGCTTTCCGAACTTCTGTTACTGTGATATTGAGGATTTGCTCTTCGACAAGTAAGGCTCGAATTGAACGAGTCAGATTAGCTAATAATTGATTGTGTTTGATTTCTGTATCTAGTCTTTGCAATAATCTCGCTCGATCTAACGCAAAACCAACTTGAGTAGCAACTTGTTTAAATAGATCGATTTCAGAAGATTGCCAGTTACGGGGTGCAGAACATTGATGAGCGATTAATAAACCAAATAGCTGATTTTCTTTCAAAATTGGGGCAACTAAGTTAGCTTTAACCTCATAAGGTTCTAATTGCTTGACATGACAAGGATTTAATCCTGCTTCGTTGACATTATTAATTACCTGCATTCTGCCAGCTTGGTATTTTTCCACGTAACCTTCGGCAAAACAAGGATCTTTGATACCTGCCCAAAGAGCTTTAGAAAAGCCTGGTAAAACTGATTCGGCTACTACTGTACCATACCAATCTCGGTCGAAAGTGTAAACCATCACGCGATCGCTGGTTAGTAGTTTTCGTATTTGTTCGACAGTAACTTTAAAAATTTCTTCTTCAGTTAAAGCATCGCGAATTTGACGACTCAGTTCAATAAATTGTTGAGAACGAGTAGCTCTTAAATCTAATTCTTCTAGTAAATTAGCATAGTTGAAAGCAAAACCAACTTGACTGGTGATGCGACTAATTAAATCAATTTCTTTAGCTTGCCAATGACGGGGATAAGAACATTGATGGATAATTAATAAACCAAATAATTTTTCATCTTTAATTAAAGGTGCAATTAAGTTAGCTTTAACAGCAAATTTGGTTAAGATATTAACATAGTGATCGCTCAAGTCAGCTTGATAAATATCATCAATAGCACGAATTTTTCCTTGACGAAAAGTTTCTAAATCTTCTGGTTCAAATAAAGACTGAGCTAAATCTGTCCAAATAATTTTAGGTAAATTAGCAGCTACTGATTCGGCAACAACTGTAATATTGTTTTCTCCATTGAAATATAAAATTGCTACTCGCTCTACTTGAAAAGTATGACGAATTGCTTCTGATGTTTGAGTAAAAACTTCTGTAACTGAACGAGATTGTTGAAGACGCTGAATAATTTTAATGATTAATTGAAAACGTTCATTTTCTGCTTCTTGTTGCCAAAGCAAACCTGAAAGTTGTTGTTCAATGGCATAAAGATTACTTTCTAAAGCTATTAATTCATCTTGTTGTAAATTAGAATTGTTTTCAGGATTTAATTGTTTAATTACTTTTTGAGAAATTTTTTTGACTTGTAAAATTGGACGAAAAATATATTCTGCTAAAATCAAAGCAAGAGTTCCAGATAATCCTGTAATCATAACTGTCGCAGTTAATAGCCAAAAGGATTGTTTCACCAAATCTGTTTTTATTTTTTCCAGCTCTGTTGAGCTTAATAATGGTTGAATTTGCTGATTAATTGATTGAGTTTTTATATAAGTAAGTACACCAAAAATTAAGACTGGAAGAATACTGAGTGCCAACATAATTCCAGCTAATCTTTTTTTATAACTCCAGTTTTTACTAATCAAAATATTAGATTTAGAAGTTAAATTCGTTTTCATAAAATTATTAATTGATTTAAAAAATTATTTTTTCCATGAAAGTTAAAAAACCAGTACGCCACCAACCACAAACATGACGGTTAATTCCACCACGATTAAACACATCAATCAAACAAACAGGTAAATGTCCGATTGGTGCTTGATTGGTAAAATTTAATTGAGCATAATTTAACCATTGTTCTTGTTGATACCATCCAACTTGTTGAGCAAATTTTTGCCAACCAAGATAATCTAATTGTGTTGCAGCTAATAAATTTTGATAAATTCTTTTTTGAACAGAAAAACCAAAGCGATCGCGACTATAATTGCGCCAGAGCAAATCAATAATTTTTAATTGAGCAATAGGTAAATTATTAATCGCAGTTAAATTTAAACAACCTTGGACTTCTCTTTGAGCAAGTTTTAGAATTAATTGCCAAGTTACTTGTTCGGCTTCTTGATAGTTTTGTTGAGCTAACAAATCTTTTAATTGTTGATAGTTAGTTTCAGAAAAATTATGATTTAAAATCTCAATTTGGTTTGATTGAGGCATTAAGGTTGATAAAGCATCTAACACTTCCGTTGCTGACTGATAGCGATCGCGCCAATTCGGTTGAAGTAATTTAGTGATAATCTGAGTAAAATTTCGATCAAGAGCAAGATCGTTAGATTGCCAAATCCATTTATCCGTTATTCCTGTTTCTGGTGGCATTATCCCTGTTAACAGTTGCCAAGTCGTTACACCTAAACTATAAAGGTCGCTCGCAGGATATACTTGACCTTGTAATTGCTCTGGTGCTGCATAACCTGGTGTACCTGCAATAGGCGTAAAGTGCTGAAACTTAGATTTTAAAAAGATAGAACTACCAAAATCAATCAAGGCTACAGATTGATCTTCTCGATAAATAATATTACTAGGTTTGATATCTCGATGAATTACTTGGCGTTGATGAATAAATTCTAAAACAGGTAACAGTTTATTTAAAATATTGATGACTTGCGATTGACTAAAATATCCTGCTTGCTGTTGTACTTGTAATAAATTTTGACCTGTAATTAATTCAGCAATCAAATAAACTTGATTTTCGTGAACAAAAAAAGCTAGTAAATTAGGTATTTTTGGGTGATCTCCCAAATATTTTAAAATTTCTGCTTCTCTCTCACCTAAAATTTCTGCTTTAATAACAACTTGTCGATCAAATTGTTTAATCAAACAAACACGATTGCAGTTAAGTTTGTCTACACCGATAAAAGTATGAGAAAATCCTCCTTGACTAAGATATTTGATTGCTCGATAACGCTCTTGTAGGAATAATTTGTGACCACAAACTTGACAAAATTCTGATTTTTCCTGATTAAGCTTGAGACATTGAGGATTAAGACATTGAGATACTTTTAAAGAAGAAAATACTCCAGACAAATTTAACTCAACTAATGGTTGAGATGTTGTCTCTTTGTTGTGATGATTACTACAATTTAAAGGAGTGCTAGTCATTAAGACTAAAATAATAGTTTAAATTTATAATTTAATTTGTTATTTAACAAACCAAGTTATTTTAATTAATAAAAAAGTTTTAATAGAGCGGTTTTTAAATAAATTTTATAGTATAAACTGATGACAACTATCGCCTAAATAAATGCGATCGCTAAACTTTATTTAAAAATACTTTAATTTCTGGGTTAATATTTGCCAAAGTTGCGGGTTCGTAAAATCTTCAATTATCATAACCGCTCCTGCTTCAATCAAATGTTCGGGAGCATGAGTAGAAGCAACCCCAATTGTAACAATACCAGCAGCTACAGCAGCGCAAATTCCCGAAGGAGAATCTTCAAAAGCAATTGCTTCAGTTGCTTGTACACCTAAACGAGTCAAGGCTAAATTATAAGGTGCTGGATCGGGTTTTCCTGGTGGTGCATCTTCTGCCAAAATTAGAATAGGAAATACCTTGGTTAAATTCAGTACAGCTAACATATGATAGGCATTCTCACAAGGTGCATTAGTAACAACTGCTTGTTTGAGTTGTTGTTGCTCAATCCATTCCAAAATTTGAGTTAACCCTGGCATTGGTGTTAAAGTTGGTGCTGAGTGACGATAGCGTTCCTCTTTAAAATCGGCTAGTTGGATAGCTTCTTGTGGAGATAATTGTGGTAGAAGCTCTTGAATTATCTCTGCATTAGTTCTACCAGAAATATAGGTTTGATAAAAAGTACGGTCACAATTTATATTGTATTGAGCTAATAGCTCTTGCCAGATAGAGAAATGAATCGGATCGGTATTAGCTAACGTGCCATCAAGATCGAACAAAATTGCAGAGAGCATTCCTCAATTTCCAGTTGTTAGTACTCTTTACTATTAACATTTCTAAAAAAACATTTCTATATATTTCACAACAAGTTATTAGTAGTCCGCTCTTTTTACTTACACTTTGGTTACTATCGGGCAGTAAGAACTTTAGTTACCAGTTCTTAATGATCATTAAATATTCAAATTATATTGATGCGTCTAGTTGATAAACTTCTGAAGTTAATTCACTTAATTTTCCGCTTGAATTGTATTGAACTTTGATCTGTTGATATAAATTGTCTGTAATTTGTTTGCCGACGAGCATTTCAAAGGTTTGATTTATGGGAATTATTGGGGGCAAATTAAGAATAATTTTTTCAGGCAGAAAATAAGTTTGATTAGTTTCAATGGCAACATAATTTATAATGTCTTGAAAAGCAAATTCTTGATTAGAAGTTTGTAAATTAGGTGTCATTTTTATTCTTTTTAATTGCCATTTTCCTGATAAATTCGTAATTTTTTCTTCATCAATTTGAGTAGGAAATTGTTGCTTATTTTCTTTAATCGTAACGATCCGAACTAAATTGCCCTCTTCATAAACTGGAATAACACTGTATCGCCAATCTTGTTGTTGAAAAAAAACTTCCGAGCCAAAATTATGGTTATGGCTAAATTTTTTAGAGCTCCAAATGCTTGTTTCATTGTCAAAACCAATAGCTCTCATGTTTTCAGCTTCGGGATGAAAAACGCCATCGGGTTGATTACATTTCTGTCGCTCTAATGTCCAACTTTGTTCCTTGATCTGGTTATCAGGTAAGTAATAAATATTGTGATGATAAATTATACTTTTATCAGCATTAGTGCTAAATGTTCGTGTAAATTGATAGGAACGAATTACTTCTAATGCTACAGAATACACTGTAGTTAAAGCGTGCCATGTAGTCTTTTCTGGTACATATTGTCCAAAAAGATTAAACCAGTTTGTTTCTTGAGGAGTCATATTGAAATTTTTTTTAAAACATCATCATAATCCTTTTAAATTGTACTACTAAGTCATCAAGCTCAAACAAACATAAAAAAATCAACTTTAGCGTCTAATCTTCTGACGAATTCGAGATGTTAATAAATCTAATTCTGGTAACTTAAACTGCATCGCAATCAAGATAAAAATAATCAACGCCGATGCCGTAGCTAATCCCAATTCTAATAACAAAAATAAGAAATTATTATTTCCTAAAACTCGTTCAAATCCCCAACTAACTCCCCAACTACCTAAACTAGCCAACACACTAGCAAACACTAACCCTAACCAAGTCAGTCCCCATTCAACTAAAGGTAAACCGTGTAAACGACGATCCAAAATCCATAGAAAGATAACCATTGAAAAAACGTTTACGCCAATCGTTGCCATTACTACACCTGACGCAGCAAAACTTTTAACCAAAAAATAATCCAAAACTACATTGAGAAAAATATTAAGAATACTGACTCGAAAAGGTGTTTCTCCATCTCCTAAAGCATAAAAAACTCTAACTAAAACATCTCTTCCTAAATAAAAGAACATTCCCGAACCATAAACCATTAATAAAGGTGCAACTAATTGTGCTGCTTCTTCATTAAATTGGTAACGTTGATAAATTAATCTCACAATTGGTAAAGCAAGGGATAAAAATACTGCTGTTAAAGGCAACATAGTTAAGGCAGTTAAAAATAATCCCTGACGAATTCTAACTTTTAATTCCTGCCAATTTTCAGGCGCAGCAAGACGAGAAAAGACTGGTAAAAACGGAACTAAAATCATATTAGAAATAATGCCAACAGGAGTTAAAACAATAAAGTTGGCATAACGCATTGCAGCTGCAGCACCACTAAGATAGGAAACAAAATACAAATCGGTATAAACATTAATCTGTAACATTCCTGAAGAGAGAGTCGCAGGTGCCATTACTTTCAACA
Organism: Stanieria sp. NIES-3757; assembly: GCA_002355455.1. NCBI lineage: Bacteria > Bacillati > Cyanobacteriota > Cyanophyceae > Pleurocapsales > Dermocarpellaceae > Stanieria > Stanieria sp. NIES-3757. Next base: position 4,490,549 of record AP017375.1, on the reverse strand, counting down.
CATCCATTACCCCAGGAATTCGCCAGTCAAACCGCAACCGCAACGAACCTAGTCCCGATCGCCATTGAGCAATTAATTGCGCCAACCATTGTAAAATAGCACCAGCTACTGTTCCGCCTGCTAAGATTAACGAACCTGTTTGGAAATATTGAGGTGTATTGAGTTGTTCCCCTACTTGCCACAGCAAAATTCCTACACCAATCACAATAGTAATGCTGGAAAATAAGGGACTGATACTGGGAAGCCAATATTGATCCGCAGCGTTAAGAGTGCCAAAACCAATCCCGATTAATCCTGCCAGCATCGCAACTGGTGCCATAATCTGTAATTGAAAAATGGCTATCTCCCTAACTTCTGCTTCTAACCCTGGTGCTAACAAATCAATCCAGGTACCAGCGAAAACTACTAAAATTGCCGTGACAATTAACAGCATTGCCGTAACTAGGGTAGTTACCGTTTCCACTAAAGGCGCAGCTTCTGATTTATCCCTTTTAGCTAAAACGCTTACTAAAGCACTGTGAAAGGGACCATTAATACCGCCCAGTAAAATCAAAAGAAATCCAGGTATAACATAAGCATAGGCGTAAGCATTGACAACTTCACCTACCCCAAAGGCAGCAGCAACAATTTGTTCGCGTACTAAACCAACAACTTTGCTAATCAGGGTAGCAATAGCAACAATGCTAGCAATACTAGCTAATGAACGAGATGATTTTTTAGTTACAGACACAGGATATTTAGATAAATGAGACAATGACTGTTGAGTTTATCTTTCTTGACAAAGATTCGTCTAGATCTAATCTATTTTTTAACAAGCTGTACATAAAAATATCAATAAAATCAATATTTAGGTTGAATTAATAACATAAACGAAACCAATTGAATTAATTTTTTTTCGATTTTACTAGAAGTTTCAAACCTTAGTTATTATCTAATCAGAGTAAGAAGTTGGGTAATAGTTCTAATTTACTGTTAATTAAACTGAAAAATAATATTTTCCTTAAAAGTATTAATAGATACCAAGCAACTGGTCAAAAAATATAATACTTCTTTTCCAAAAAAAATGTAGTTAATTTGAAGCACAATTAATAAGTAATACTTAACATCACTTAATCTTCAAACAGACCATGACTCAACCACAAACACAATTATATTTAAAGCTAATTGAAACTCTGCTCAATAGTCCACGAGAATTAGAAGTGGAAATTCTCAACGCCCATAAAAATTTGGTAGACCAGAATTTAATTAGTAACTTAATTACTGTGGGAGAAAGTCTTAGAAAAAAACAATATCTAGATCATGCAGAAAGATTAATTAGTTTAGCCAGTAAATTACTTCAATTAGAAAAAAACAATTCAGCTACAGTTAACCGCCAAGAATATTTTAAATTTTTAATGGCAGTTTTACACCAAGTATCTCAACGAGCTACACCTCAATTAATCTATTCAATTTTAGAAAAAAATCTTGATAAAATCGATCATAATTTAAGTATAATTCTTCAATATTGGGCTACAGAAACTTTTAGTTCGGTTCAACCAGAGCAAGCTCGTAGTATTGCCAATGATATTGTTAATTTTTGTAATTTATTGTGTGATTTTCCGCGAGGAAATAAAGTTAATAATTTAGAAGTAGCAATTATTGGTTATCAAACTGCTTTAAAACCTTATAAAAAACTTCAATTTTCTGAAAGTTGGGCAACTATTCATGGCAATTTAGCTAATGCTTATCGAGATAGAATTAAGGGAAATAAAATAGAAAATATCGAGAATGCGATCGCGTCTTATCATTTTGCTTTAACAGTTTTTACGAAAGAAAAATATGCCTACCGATGGGCAAATATTCAACGTAATTTAGGTATTGCTTATCTCTATCGTGTCAAAGACAATCGCGCTGAAAATATCGACAATGCGATCGCTCATTATCAACAAGCATTATTAGTCCATAATTTTGATGATTTTCCTCAAGATTGGGCTGCTAATCATAATAATTTAGGAGATGCTTATCTTAACCGTCTACATGGCAATCGACAAGAAAATTTGCTAATCGCAATTCATCATCTTCAAGAGGCTTTAAGAATTTATACACCTCAAGATTTTCCCCATCAATGGGCAATGGTACAAAATAATTTGGGTAATGCTTTTCAAAGTAAAACCACAGGCGATAGAGAAGAGAATATTGAAGAGGCAATTGCTTGCTATCAAAAAGCTTTATCAATTCATACCTTAAATCAATTTCCTTACAATTGGGCAATGATTCAAAATAATTTAGCTGGTGCTTATCGTCATCGTCTGAAAGGTAACAAATCAGAAAATATCGCTCAGGCAATCTTTTTTTTGAAGCAAGCTTCTGTTGTTTATACCCGAGATAAATTTCCCCAACAATGGGCAGATATTCAATACAATCTGAATCAAATTTGTAGTGAAAAAAATGAATAATTAAAAGTCAACAGGTAGAGACGTAAAATGTTACGTCTCTACAAAAGTAAAAAACCTAGGCGTAATTAGAGCATTTGCCAATTTTATGACGTACAAGATATAAGGTTGAAAGTAATTACATATTGTTTAAATAATCTTGATAACCTATTTGTGCTAATTTAGCTTGTTTCTCCATTACCATTTCATTTAAACTTTGACGATATTGTTGTACTTTGGTTAATAATTCAGGATCGCTAGTCGCGAGAATTTGAATAGCTAATAAACCAGCATTTTTAGCATTACCAATTGCTACTGTCGCGACAGGAATTCCTCCAGGCATCTGGACAATTGAATAAAGAGAATCAACTCCTTGTAAATGCCTCGTGGCAACGGGTACGCCAATTACTGGTAAAGGAGTTAGAGACGCTACCATTCCTGGTAAATGTGCTGCACCACCCGCCCCCGCAATAATTACTTTAATTCCTCGTTGATGGGCAGTTTGGGCATAATTAACCATTCTTTCTGGAGTACGATGGGCAGAAACGATCGCAACTTCACAATCTATTTGAAACTCTTCACATACTGCGATCGCGCTTGACATGGTGGGCAAATCGGAATCGCTGCCCATAATAATCCCTACAACTGGCTTGGTTTGACTCACGATTATTGATTAATTCTTGAACCAACTATTTTAACTTGTTAATGACTTTTTTTAAGATTTTTTTTAGGAAATTTGCTCAAAGATAGAATACTATTGAGTTCGTTTTCTGGTATTATTTGAACAATATAGTTTCATAATGGGAATATTGGCAGCTATCGATAAACGTCAATATTCCTATTATTTAAAATAATAACATAAAGTCAAGCAAAAACTGTTATTAACTAATCAAAAAAAAGCGCGTTTTTTTTAGCTTTGAAAAAAAAATAATGGGAAATGGAAAAAAAATTATTAATGCTTGTTTGCCTGGTTTTGAAGAGTTGCAACAAGTAGAAATTAATGAGCAAGGAATTATTAATCAAATTAAACCTGTTAGTAATAATACCATAGTCAACACAGAAAAACAAGTCATCGATTTACAGGGAGATTGGCTATCTTTAGGAGGAATAGACTTACAAATTAATGGTGCGCTAGGTTTGGCATTTCCCGATTTGCAACCAGAAGATTTAACTAAACTCTCAAAAATTTGTGATTTTCTTTGGTCGCAGGGAGTAGACGGATTTTTACCAACAATTGTGACCACTTCAATCGAAAAAATTCAAAACTCCTTGGCAACAATAGATAAGTTTATTAATAGTCAAACTCCTAGTAAAAAAACAGCCCAAATTATCGGAGTTCATTTAGAAGGCCCTTTTCTAAATTACGAAAAAAGAGGAGCGCATCCAGCAGAATATTTATTACCCTTAACAATTGAAAATTTACAACAAGTCCTAGGAAGTTATCAAAATCTTGTCAAAATTATTACTTTAGCTCCTGAATTAGACTCAAGCGGAACAACAATTACTTATTTACATTCTCAAGGAATAGTTATTAGCTTGGGACACTCAACAGCAACAGACGAACAAGCAAAAACTGCCTTTAAATTAGGAGCATCAATGGTAACTCACGCCTTTAATGCCATGCCCAGTTTACATCATCGTCAAGCTGGTTTGTTAGGAGAAGCAATAATTAATGCTCAGGTATTTTGTGGCTTAATTGCTGATGGCAACCATGTCTGTCCTACCATGATGAAAATTTTGTTATCAGCTAGTAATTATGAACAAGGAATCTTTCTAGTCAGTGATGCCTTAGCACCTTTAGGATTACCAGATGGACTTTATCCTTGGGACAGTCGAGAAATAGAAATTAACTCTGGTACAGCTAAACTTGCTGATGGAACGTTAGCAGGAACAACCCTACCCTTATTAGCAGGAGTAAATAATTTAATTAAATGGGAAATTTGTAGCATTGAAAAAGCGATCGCAATGGCAACAGCATCTCCTCGCCAAGCAATTGGGTTATCGGGTATAGCTGTGGGACAACCTGCTAATTTATTGCGTTGGCATTGGAACGAAGCACAAAAAAATTTAACGTGGCAAAGATTAGATATTTAGCTGAATTTAAACCAGGAAAAAATAAAATTCAATTATTAACTAGCTGCTTCAAATAATAAAGAATCTAATTCTCCTTGAGCATCTAATTCGTACAGATTATCGCAACCACCAATATGTTGATTGTTAATAAAAATTTGTGGGACTGTTCTTTTTCCATTAGCTCTTTGAGCCATTTGATTTCTAGCTACTTCATCACCATCTATTTTATATTCAGTAAAGTCAACCCCTTTCCACCACAGTAGCATCTTTGCTCTTATACAAAATGGACAAGTTACCCAAGTGTATATTTCTACATTAGCTTTAATTTTTTCTGGATTGCGACCAAAAAGAGGATTAAGAAAATCAAACATAAAAGAACCAAACGCAATTGTTTGAATTATAGCGATTAGTGATTAGATAACAACAATCTTGAGATTTTTTAGTTTAAATCGGCTGAAGTAAAGACTATCGATCCCAAACCTTGAAATTTTTCAGCTATCTTGGAGTTGCTTTCAAGCTAATTATATTTTTGCAGATGTTTACTTTAATCTTGGCAGTTTTATCAGCTTCAGCAGCAGCAGGCATGAGAATTGCTTTACCTTTACTCGTAATTAGCTTGTTTGACGAAGATAAATTATGGTCTCAACTACCGCTTTTAGCCAAAATTAATCCACGGGTAATTTTAGCAATTTTAATTTCGTGGTCGTTGTTTGAATTATTTGCTTCAAAAAAATTACTCGGACAAAGAATTTTACAGATATTTCAATTAATCTTTAGTCCGTTGGTAGGAGCTTTAACTGCCGTAACTGTCGTAGAAATTGCCGAGCTTGATTTTACTCCTACTTGGATTATTGCTGTAGTTGGAGCAGTATTTGCGTTAGTCTTAACTTTAGTGCAAGTGGGTTGGTTTTTTCGCTTACGCGGGATACCAATTTTCATTGTGATACTTGAAGATATTCTTTGTCTTAGTTTAGTATTGTTAGCTTTTTCTGCTCCTCAACAGGGAGGTTTGATCGCTTTATTACTATTGTGGCTTGCTATTCGTAGTTCTAAAGCTTGGCAAGATTGGTATGTTCATAAAAAACAGTGTTCCTCTCAAAAAAATTAAAAGGAAAAGGAAAATTAGTGAGATTTTTACCTTTTACCTTTGAGCCATAAACCTTTTCCCATTACAATAGACCGACTAAATGTAGAGGTCCGCTACCACTAATCAATTCTATTAATAAAGCAATAAACCCAAGCATTGCCAATCGACCATTCCAGACTTCTGCTGCGGTTGTCATACCCCATTGCCATCTTTCTTGAGGATACATCTTCATGTTGTCTATGGGATGAGTGACTTGAGCAAAAGTGCGAGGATTAGAATCTACTGAGTCAATCACTAATTGAGCTAGAGATTCGATAAAACGGGGATGAGTATTTAATGCTGGCACTCTGCGGAAATTTTCAATTCCTGCTTCTTCAGCTACTTCACGATATTCAATATCGATTTCTTGTAAGGTTTCAATATGTTCTGAGACAAAACTAATCGGAACTACCAATAAATCTTTAACTTCTTGTTCTCCTAATTCTTTAAGAGCATCTTCAGTGTAAGGTTTCAGCCATTCTACTGGACCTACTCGACTTTGATAAGCCAAAGTATATTGATTAGGTCGCTTGAGAGTCTGCATAATCAGACGAGTACATTCTTCAATTTCTTTTTGATAAGGATCGCCTGCTTCTTCAACATAGCTGACGGGAACACCATGCGCGCTGAAAAAGATCTGAACTTGTTCTGGATTGTCAAATTGATCCAACTCTTGAGCAATCAAATCTGCCATTGCTTCGAGATAACCAGGCGCATCATACCAAGAAGGAATCAAAGTATATTTGATTTGTTGGAGTTTTGGGTCTGTTTTCCACATTTCTTCGAGAACACGGAAACTAGAACCACTGGTACTAATAGAAAATTGGGGATAAAGCGGTAGAATTACTACCTTTTCGATCTGATCTTTTTCAATTTGGGCGATCGCTTCTTCAGTGAAAGGATGCCAATAACGCATGCCAATGTAAACTTTAGCATTTTTACCAAGTTCGGATAACTTAGCTGTCAATGCTTCAGCTTGAGCTTCAGTAATTTGTAATAAGGGAGAACCGCCACCAATTTGTAAATAGTTTTCTTGAGATTTTTTAGCTCTCAAAGTGGAGATTAACCAAGCCAAAGGTTTTTGTAATCCTTGCCAAGGAAGTCGAATGATCTCTGGATCAGAAAACAAATTATATAAAAAAGGACGGACATCTTCGATTTTTTCTGGTCCGCCTAAATTGAGTAATAAAACCCCAACACGACCCATAGTTTTACAAGTTGCTAAAATTTATCAATTTCTTTACTAATTTTAACAATATATCTTCTGCTCGGTCTTCCTTTGTCAGAGTATACAGAACTTTACTAAAAAGAGTTACGACTAGCAATATTTCTTACAAATCTATTGTTGGTAAGCAATTTCAACCAAAATAATTTTTTTTTTGCAATCATGCAGAGCGGTTCTAAAAACATTTTTGTTTGAGTAATCAATGCCAGTCAAATCTTTGCCTTCTATTTAAGAGGATGCCTGTTGCTGTCAAAAGCTAGAATTAAATATTTAGCAATAGTATTTTAAGGTCAAATCACTGAACAGAACATGATTAAACGAGCTTTACTACAACCAGATTTAATTTTGGGGGATACTGTAACTAAAATTACTCCTGAGCTTCTTTATCAATATCAACTCAAAGGACTAATTTTAGATGTAGATGAAACTTTAGTTCCATTTAGAGAAAGAGAGGTTTCTGAATTATTACAACAATGGATTATTCAAATTAGACAAGTAGCGACAATTTGGTTGGTTAGCAATAATTTAAGCCAAAATCGAATTGGTGGAATTGCTCGATCATTAAATGTACCTTACATTGCTGGTGCGAAAAAGCCTTCACGTCGAAAACTTAGACAAGCAGCAGCGCAAATGAATTTACCAGTCGAACAAGTTGCGATGGTAGGCGATCGCCTTTTTACTGATGTGCTGGCAGGTAATCGTTTGGGTATGTTTACAATTTTAGTTGAACCAATGCTTGGCCCTACTATGGAAGCTCCTTCTTATTCAATTCGGAATTTTGAAGTATGGGTGTCACAAATTATTGGTGTATCTTTGGCTACTACGCAACATAATTTTACACAAGAAGAAAAATCGTAAATTTTTGAAATATAAAGAAATTATTAGGAAATTTGGCTGCAACACAAATGTCTGAGATTCTATATATATATTCAAATGGGGTCAGCCAATATAAAGACCCTAAAAATAAACAAAAAAAGATAGGGAGTGTCTATTGAAGAGTTTTTAACTTCAAAGACGCTCTTAAGTTTTATTAGCTCAAAATTACTAGCTTTTAGGGCGATTAGCTTCAAAATAAAACTATCAAGATTAGCTAGAGTTAGTTAGTTCTTTGAAGCGATGTAAGACAAAATACCGAAAAAAAATCAAGATTGTGTTAGAAGAATTTTAATTGAGTAGCTAGTGAATCAATTGCAGATCGATCGAGGACAAAACTTATTCGGCTGGTTGGTAAAAATTTTACTGTTAATCGCGATCGCGATCGCATTTTCTAGTTGTGGTTATCGAATTCCACCCAAAGAGTTAGCTCCAGACCATCAAATTATCAAAAGCGCGATCGTATTTGAAATAGCGAAAACCGAGCAAGCTCTAGCTCAACAACTAGATGCTTCTATTCCAGATTTAAAAATTACCGATCTTCGTGTCGATCAAGTAGAACCAATTTATATTGCCAAACTTCCTACCTACCATCTACAAGGCAAATATAATCTCAAATTAAAATTACCCCGTCGTCAAGCAACTCAAACTAATAACTTCTTCGATCTTTATCTTCAAAGACAAGTAGAAGAGCGAGATTCTTCTGCAACATCGCAGGAGACAGTTGAACAACCTCCCGATCTTTGGCGATTATTAAAAAGAGAACAAAATTCTACTTGGTCTAGTTTTCCAATCCCATAAAAAAAAGATAGGCATAACCTATCCTATACATATAAGTTATGTCTTTAAAAAAATTTAATTAGGAGTCAAAACAACGTGCATTTGACTTTTATTACTAGAAAGTTGCTCATCTACATTAGCTACGTCAGCAAGCGTCTCAACGATCTGGTCTAATTTATCTTGACCCAGTTTAACAAATGCTTTTTCTCTTCCTCTAAATCTCATCGAAAATTTAACTTTGCAACCATTTGATAAGAATTTACGAGCGTGTTTTAATTTAGTGTTTAAATCTCCAATATCTGTACAGTATCTTATTTTTAATTCCTTGACGGTGTTATCAGTTTGATTTTTTTTAGCTTCTGCTTCTTTCTTTTGTAGATGATATTTAAACTTGCCATAATCTATGATTTTGCAAACTGGTGGTGAAGCCTTTGGCGATACTTCAACCAAGTCTAACTCTTGTTCTTTAGCTAGCATCAATGCTTCTTGTAGGGGTTTGATGCCAATCTGTTCGCCGTTTTCATCTATGACTCTAACTTCTGTAGCGGTAATTCTTTCGTTAATTCGATGTAGGTCTGCTTTTTGAAAGGGTTGAGCAAATTTATTTGTTTTTCTCGTTTTTTTCAAAATATTTTCTTCGTTACTACAATCTAATTCTACACTATTAAATAATATATAATATATTTACTTCATAATACATTAAAGTGCTTTCTTGCAGCTACTTATCCCAATTTTCTAAATTAATGAAAGACTTGATCAGTTTTTAGAAATCCGAAGGCAACTTTAACCTATTACTTATTACTTTTTTTCTTCAATCTCTCTCACGATTAAATCAAATTGGTATTAGTTTATAAAATGATAATTGAGTAAAATGAACACGGCTCAACCTGCAATTTTGTATGGATTAAAACTGTAGTACTTCGGATAAGAATCTAATCTAACGTGAAGCCAATAAACTCCTAATCCCGATGTGCTAACCCAAGTTGAACGATCATTAAGATTCTGCTCTAATACACTACCAACAGTTTGCCATAAAGCATGCTGCTGCGATTTGGGAGCTTCTCTGACAAAGGTAGCTAGATGAGGATAAGCAGATGATTTTGCAATGGGACATGGTACAACCAGTAAAGCATCTTGATTTAGATTAGGAAAAGTAATTACATCTTCAGAAGTTGATTCAAAATATTCTTTAAACGAACTTAATTCAGGCTCTACTTTAGTTAGTTGAGGACTATCTACTAAAACAAACTCGAATTCCTGGTTAACAGTAGAGTGAGTAATTGGCGGTGTTTCCCAAAAATAAGCTGAAAACGGAGCAGAGGCTAACAGAGAGATAAAAAAAGAACGAAAGGTTTCAGCTTGTTGCCACAATTGAATTACTTCTGAGTAGGTTACTCTTCTAGTTTGGGAAAAAATGGAGATTTTTTGAATACAACCAGAGTTGAGAGATTCAATTTGAGATTCCCACATAACAATATTTTGAAACCCAACTAGCTAAATATATAGCGTTTTTTATACATTAAATAATCAACACCATTAAAAGCTGCTACAGAAAAGAACGAGCGCGTTTTATAAGTTGATGATATCTCGGTGCAAACAGGACATATTTGAATATCCCAACGTTATTGTAAGCTGAGATCGCTTCCTTGAGTTTAGTTTGGAGATAAATGCGATGATATCCTGTGCTAGGGAAGTTTTCCAGTTGCTCTAAGATTTTCTTGAGTTCATCGAACGGAGTTGGCTGCATAATTTTAATGGCAGCAATCGTTATTTAAATTACATATTTTATTGTAGTAGGACTGATACACTCAAAATATTAAAACACAATTTGTAAAATTACTGCCTAATTTGCCAATCAGGGAAATTTAAGCTACTTTTAGAGGAGCGGAAATATTAAAACCAGACTCTTGAAAACGTCTAAATTATTGATTAATTTAATTATATACAAGCTAAAATTTTTGTTTTCTTTGAGAAATGCCATTAAAATAATTGCATTTTTAATCAGCAAATGAGTAAGAATTAATTATTGGGTTGTGGTGTATCAGAATTATTTGGAACAGTTGTAGGTAAAGATAACTCTGTTCCTAAACCCCGGTCATAAATTTCTAGATCCCATTGTCCCGAACGATTACCTTCAAAAGCAATAAAACGACCATTTCCACTAATCGTGGGGTTACGTACTTCTCCTAAAAAATTACGAGTAATATTTTCAGATTTCAAAGCAAAGCGGTCGTAAAGAAAAATATCTGGTTTACCCAATTGTTCTGAAACATAGACTATGTAACGACCATCAGCACTAATATCCGCCTGAAACTGCATACTTCCTTGCTGATTAAGTCCAGGAAGAGATATTAAACGACGGCTTTGTAGATCGTAAAGATATATACTACGTTGAGAATTACGGTCTGAAGGTAACCAAGGAGCATAGCGATCGCTCTCAAACACTAGATAACGACCATCATAGGAAAAATGAGGTTCTTGTTCAGTTGCTGTCGTATTTAATGAAGCACCTAAATTTTGAGTAGGCGGTGTAATGTAGTTAGCTTGATTACAACTGCCTAGTCCTATGGTTATACCGATACCTAATACAGTAACTATAACAATTGGTTGCTTAAGCTTCTGATACCATTTCATTGCGGTTTTTTGACTGATTAGAGTCAGGCAAGGAACAGCAGTTGACATCATCAATACATACTTTTCCCCACTGTAAAGCCCAACGAACTAATTCTACGCGATTTTCTGTTTGAGTTTTTTTAAGAATATTACTAATATGATTATCAACAGTTCGTTTGCTAATATCCAATTTTTCAGCAATTTTATGATTGCTTAAACCGCTAACAACTAATTCTAGAATTTCTAATTCACGAGAAGATAGTAGAGCAGGGTGGTCGAATTTGTCACTAATCATAGGTATTTTTTCCATAGTACATCTACTTATTACTCCATTATTTTAGAAGGTAATTTTACAATTGAAACCTTTTTCTTACAGAGTAATAGAAGTCTAATTTTAGATTGAGTTTAAGTGCGTTACTTAATTGATAGTAAGCCTCTTAGCCGATTTAAGAACCAACCAGCAACAATAGATTGAATTTTGGCACTGATTAATTCATTTATGATTGATTTTACGGAGATGTCTATTATATGGATTTATATAGCGATCGCCCTACGATCCAAGCTTTTTCTTAAGAAAATTTGCTTATCTTAATGACAAAATCTTAACAATTTAGATAAAAAATAATTTCAAGGTGCGACTAATGGTGCTACAGGTTCACCAAGCAACGCACACTTGAAATCAATGCTTTGAGTTTACAGCAAGAAATTAAAGTTTATTAACCTAAACAACTGTTATACCGAAGCATTAGCTCTTACTGGTAAATAGCTTTCTATTACCTGACGGTATTCACTCTTTTGTTTTACACCTTTAAGTTCTTGAACTAATTCTTGATTGCGGAAAAACTGAAGAGTAGGTGTACCAATTACCTGCCCCATTTTGGCTATTTCTGGTTCAGCAACAATATCAATCTCGACAAAATGAATCTTGCCTTCGTATTCTTCAACAAGTTTATCTAAAATTGGCTTGAGAGTTTTACAAGGGCCACAAGTCGGAGAAACATATTTAACCATTAAAACGCGATCGCTTTCATGGAATAATCTTCTTAAGGCATAACCACCGTAGTGACGGGTAGCATTGAGAGCGAAAGTTTCTTCAGTATCAGCTTGATTTTCTGTTTCTACTACTTCATTGTCTTCTTGACCCTTCCCCGAAAATTTTTGATGATATTCTGTAATCAAATTATGTTCAGATAACCATCTTTCTGCGGATAAAGCTGCCATACAACCCGTCCCTGCTGCGGTAATTGCTTGACGGTATTCATGGTCTTGCACATCTCCTGCTGCATAAACTCCCTCTACAGAAGTCTGCACTGTCCCTGGTTTGACAACCAGATAACCAACTTCATCTAGTTCTAACTGTCCTTTAAACAAAGAAGTATTGGGATTATGTCCAATGGCATAGAATAAACCTTTGGCTTTTATCTCTTGTTCTACACCAGTTTGATTATTGCGGACTCTAATTCCACTCATGCGACCATTTTCGCCAAACACATCGATGGCTTCCGTATTCCAATGAACGGTAACTTTAGGATTGTTTAAAACTCTATCTTGCATAGCTTTGGACGCACGCAGTTCATGTTTACGAACTAATAAATGGACATGAGAACCATATTTAGTTAAATAAACCGCTTCTTCCGTAGCAGAATCTCCACCACCGATAACTACTAATTCTTCTCCAGTAAATAGCGGACTGGCACCATCACAAATAGCACAGGCAGAAATTCCATTATTCCAATAAATATTTTCGCTAGGTAGATTTAAACGCTTTGCCGTTGCACCTGTAGCAATAATAATACTGTGGGTTTTTACTTCTGTTTCACTCGAACGAACGGTAAAGGGACGCTTACTTAAATCTACTTCCACTACATCTTCTGTATGGCATTCTGTTCCCCATCTAATTGCCTGTCCCTTCATTCTCTCCATTAATTGCGGGCCAGTAATACCATCAGGAAAACCAGGAAAGTTTTCTACTTCGGTAGTAGTCATTAACTGTCCACCAGGAATTCCTCCTGCTTGTAAACCTTCAAACATAACTGGTTTAAGATTTGCCCGCGCAGCATAAATAGCAGCAGTGTAACCAGCAGGCCCTGAACCAATAATTACTAGATTTTCTATGGTTGGATTTGTCATAATTATAAATTAAACTCATAACGACTACACTTTTGTTATTATAACTTAACTTTTCTTTCCTAGTGCAATAATTTCTGGTTATGAGGCAACTTATTCAATTAACTTTATCAATTAAGTAAGAGCTAACTTACTTTATAACTAAACAAAAACGCCCTTCCGAAGAAGAGCGTCTTGAAAAATTCAGTTAGACTTGAAGCAATTAGCCATTGATAGCAGGAGCAGTTAACGCTACAGGAGCGATATCACCACTAGCTAAGTCTAAGGGGAAGTTGTGAGCATTACGTTCGTGCATTACTTCAAAACCGAGGTTGGCACGGTTGAGAATGTCTGCCCAAGTATTGACCACGTGTCCTTGAGAATCCATGATCGATTGGTTGAAGTTGAATCCATTGAGGTTGAATGCCATGGTCGAGATACCCATTGCAGTAAACCAGATTCCGATCACAGGCCATGCACCTAAGAAGAAGTGCAAGGAACGGCTGTTGTTGAAGGATGCGTATTGGAAGATCAAACGTCCAAAGTAACCGTGAGCAGCTACGATGTTGTAAGTTTCTTCTTCTTGACCGAATTTGTAACCGTAGTTTAAAGATTCAGTTTCAGTGGTTTCACGAACCAAAGAGGAGGTTACTAGAGAACCGTGCATGGCGGAGAATAAAGAACCACCGAATACACCAGCTACACCCAACATGTGGAAGGGGTGCATTAAGATGTTGTGTTCTGCTTGGAACACTAACATGAAGTTGAAGGTACCACTGATTCCTAAAGGCATTCCATCAGAGAAAGAACCTTGTCCTAAAGGATAGATTAAGAAGACTGCGGTAGCAGCAGATACTGGCGCACTGTATGCTACACAAATCCAAGGACGCATACCTAAGCGGTAAGATAGTTCCCACTGACGACCCATCCAGCAGAAAATTCCAATCAGGAAGTGGAATACGACTAACTGGTAAGGACCACCATTGTATAACCACTCATCTAAGGAAGCTGCTTCCCAGATGGGGTAGAAGTGAAGACCAATTGCGTTAGAAGAAGGTACAACTGCACCAGAGATGATGTTATTACCGTAGAGTAACGAACCTGCTACAGGCTCACGGATGCCATCGATGTCCACTGGGGGAGCTGCGATGAAGGCAATGATGAAGCAAGTAGTTGCGGTTAAGAGCGTGGGGATCATCAGTACACCGAACCAACCGACATAAATACGATTGTTGGTGCTAGTGATCCACTGACAAAATCTTTCCCATACACTGGAAGTCTCCGGTCTGCGTATAGTAGTTGTCATTGATTATTATTCCGAATTAAATCTACTTTAAAAAAACAAGTTTTTTGCTTGCTTATATTCAAGTATATTTACATCTCTTTTTATTGGATCGCATTTTTTAGTTAATTTATTTATATTTAGTTTGAATAAATTTGAGTTTTGTTTCTAATTGTTGAAAATAATATATTTTATGTTTAATTAATTAAAATATCTTAACAATTATCGGTTTTGTTTAATTGTTCCTAAGTAAAAAAAAAGTTACCTGTAAAATTATTTACAATAATAAAGTTTCAGGTAACTATTGAGATTTTCTGAAGGAAAGAAAATTGAAACACTAGCAAAAAATAACGACAAATCTAATTGCCTTGGTACAAAGCGCTTAACCGATGTAGCCAAAAATATATTTTTTACTTAATCATTATATTTTATCAATTATTGAATTATTTAACATTTGTTTTTTTCAATACCTAAGATAGAAAATCTTTAACTAACTAAATTTTTCAAATAAATCCGCCAAAATCGTGTTGGAAAAGAGAAACCCTTCTGGATCGTTTAATCGCAAGTTTAATTCTAAATGTTCTT
The DNA here is from genome assembly GCA_002355455.1 of Stanieria sp. NIES-3757. Lineage (NCBI taxonomy): Bacteria > Bacillati > Cyanobacteriota > Cyanophyceae > Pleurocapsales > Dermocarpellaceae > Stanieria > Stanieria sp. NIES-3757. The sequence goes on along the minus strand of AP017375.1, from coordinate 4,475,475 downwards.
CAAAATTGTGCCAATCGGCGTTGATTGGTATACCTTCGTCCGTAACAGTTTCTACCCATCCTCGATTTGCATAAGGTTGCAGACAAATACCAATTGATTTAAGAACTTGTTTGCCAAATTGCTGAGTGATATTTGATAAACGAATTCCTTTTGCTAGGCGCAAACCCAACATAAGTGTTTCTAACAGATAATCTGTAGCAGATAACTCTGGCACATCAATTATGGCACCAGCTTCAACCCAAGCATAATATTCCCTTCTAGTACGAGGACGAGTAAATCTTTTCTGGGCGAAAAAACTTGCCGCACCCATTCCAAAACCATAATAGGGTTGATTTTGCCAATAAACTCGATTGTGACGACATTGAAACCCTGGTTTAGCGTAGTTAGATACTTCGTAATGTTCGTAACCAGCATCAGTTAACATGTGCTGTGCTAGCCGATACATATTGGCAGTATCTTCATCGCTTGGTAAAGGTTTGAGTCCTGGTTGATATTGCTTACCGAAAGCTGTAACAGTCTCTAATACTAAATCGTAACAAGAAAGATGAGCAGGATTTAAAGCGATCGCTTTGGTGAGAGAGTCATGCCATTGGGTTAAAGTTTGCTTGGGTAAGCCAGAAATTAAATCTAAACTAAAATTAGTGATATTTAATTGATTAATAAGAGCGATCGCTTTTAAGATATCTTGACTCTTATGAGAACGTCCGCAAATTTGCAATAATTCATCTTGAAAAGCTTGTACACCTAAACTAATTCGATTGACACCAGCAGCTAAAAAGCCTTCTAATTGTTCTCGCTCAAAAGTACCTGGATCGATTTCCATTGAAATTTCTGCATCTTTAGCAATGCCAAAATGTTGCTCGAGTGTTGCCAAAATTCGAGCAAGTAAGGGAACTGGTAATAATGATGGTGTACCACCACCAAAAAAAATTGTCATCAGAGGTTGATGCGCTTGCTCAATTGTTATAATTTCTTGACATAAAGCTTCAACATAATCTAATACCATAGTTGAAGTGGAAACAAGACTACCATTACCCACTACAGAAATAGGAAAATCACAGTAGTAACAACGACGACGACAAAAAGGAATATGAATATAAACCGCAGTTGGTAAAGAATCTCTTAATGAATTTTGCTCTTGTTTGAAGAGATAATTATCTAGGTTTAGGGATAAATTTTGCTGCATTAAGATCGATTTTTTTTTGAGTTTAGTTAAATGAAAAGTAATCCACAAGTGAAGTAGAGCAAAAACAGTCGGGAGCTTCGGTTCTGTGGTTGAGAAAAATCATGGTCAAGCTATTGTTTGACAATCCAAGCTAAATTTTTGAATCAATCACGCTGAGTAAGATTCTGATGAGAAAAATAAATCTACTTTAGTAAAACATGAGACAAATACAATATTAAGAACTAGCTAGTCTTTCACAGTCTCTCTGTCAGATTTATTAAAGTAAATATATACCTAATTTATTTCAACTAAAACAATGGTTGATGTCATCATAATTATTATTTGTATTGTAGCAGCAGTAAATCTCGGTTTTGAGAGTTTACAACTATTACCTGCTGACATTCTCGAACAAGTCTCCAATATTGACGCATTACGCTTCGTTATTGCTGGTTTTGGTGCCATTATCGGTTTAGGTATCGGTGTTGTAGTACAAACCACCTATCGAAGATTAGAAACTCAAATCCGTAATACGCCCATAGAAACAATTATTACTCGTGCGATCGGATTAGTAGTAGGTTTGCTGGTAGCTAATTTAATGCTTGCACCGATCTTTTTGCTACCAATTCCCAAAGAACTTAGTTTCGCCAAACCGATGTTGGCTATTTTAGGCAGCGTTATGTTTTCTTTTATGGGAGTAAGTTTAGCAGATACTCACGGACGGACTTTTTTACGTTTGATCAATGCCAATAGTATTGAAACGATGTTGGTAGCCGAAGGAACTTTAAAACCAACCTCCACTAAAATATTAGACACTAGTTCAATTATCGATGGTCGGATTGAAGAATTACTCAAAACTGGTTTTCTAGAAGGACAAATTTTGGTACCGAAGTTTGTTTTACAAGAATTACAACAGTTAGCTGATGGCAGTAACGATCAAAAACGGATTCGTGGAAGAAGAGGTTTAGATATTCTCAATCGCATCCAAGAATCATTTCCTGAACGTATTATCATTCATAGTGCTGATTATGAAGATATTGATACAGTAGATGCTAAATTGATTGCTTTGGCTCAAGAGCTTAGTGGTATGCTTTTAACCAATGACTACAATTTGAGTAAAGTTGCCAACTTACAAAAAGTAGTAATTCTCAATGTTAATGATTTGGCTCAAGCAGTACGTCCGATCTACTTACCAGGCGATCATTTGCAATTAAAAATCCTTAAAGAAGGAAAAGAGCCACAACAGGGAATTGGTTATCTTGAAGATGGCACCATGGTAGTGGTAGAAGAAGGAAATCATTATGTTGGGGATGAAATTCAAGTAGTAGTTACTTCTTCTCTCCAAACTTCTGCTGGTAGAATGATTTTCGCTAAACCATTTTCTGAAACCTATTCTAAAATTTTGAAATAGTTTGTTTTGTGGTGTAAATAATAGTTGATTGTCTAGTAGGCATTGCCAAGAAGTCACCAGAAAAACTTTTTTTCTTGGTTAGGTACATGGCGAATTGATTTGTCATACTAAATCCTGTTCATGCAGGTTATTTAACTGTTATGTAAGTCAGGAGGTAGAAGACAGAAGTATTCAATAGTATTTAGCCATCCAAGTTAATAGATACTTTTATCAATTGGATTTAGTATCATTAAAATTAATTGCTAAATACCTAATTAGTTTTGACTTGAACAATGATGCGGTTACTCACCCACTAAACTAGGATTTACTTGCTTTCTCACCACGCTGGTTTTCTATATCTATATTTGGCACAATATTAGGTTTTTCCGCATCTTCCCAACCAGTAGGACGTTTGGAATTATACCAGGCAATAGAACCAATGGTTACAGCAGCAATAAAACCAACTACATAAACAGCAACGAAATAAGTAGGGAATTTACCACCTGCGATCGCAGCAGCTTCGAGCAAGAGATACATTAATTTATTCCTTTACAAAACTTAATTTAACGTAATCTTACCAAATCTTATTCAAGATGAATTAAAAAATATTCTTGGGCTTTAGTTCTTAAAATAGTCTAACGATCAATTTTTCTTTTCAATATACTCGCGCCAGTAAACTATTTTGCTGTCTTTTAATTCAAAAATAATTGCATCTTCGGCTTGAGAGATTTGACCAGTTTTTTTATTGCGATCGCTCCAATCCCATTCAACCGCACCTTGAAACTCATCAATAATTATTCGTTTAATGGTTACTTTAGTGTCGGTAAATTGGGCAAAATAATCTTCGGCTGCTTGTTTAGTTGCTTCTTTTCCTTCAAATTTAGTCCCAGCAGCTATAAAAATGGCATCTTCAGCAAAATCTCGCACAATAGCTGATGAATTAGCATTCTCCCAAGCAGAAGCTTGTCTTTGTACCATTGCGCCAATAGCTTGTTTTGAATTCATCTGCCCTAAAGATAAAAATAGAAAAGCGATTAAAGGTAAAACCTGAGCCATGATTATCAAAAAGCCTTGCTTAAATTTTACAACTTTCTACACGGGAGAAAAAGATAGGAGATTGACCTTTCCAATTTCAAAACCACAACCAACATTCTAAAACACAAGTGGGAAGATGACCGATAGGTGCATTAAGCTCGAAAGTTGGATTTAAGGCGTTGGTTATTGATTAAATGCATCTGAGTTAATTAGTTAAGCAAAAACTAAATCTTCCTTTTTTTTAATTAAATTAGAAATCACTATACTTCAAGTTTCTTTTTACACAAAAAATAAGGTAATACAAAATAGGAAAATATTGAGATAATAATATAACTAATTAATAAAATCCACAATTGTTTCTTTGTATCGTTAATTTTTAAGTTATTAATTATTTTTTCGTAACTAATTTTGACTGATTTCCCAACAATATTTTTTTGGTTAATAATATTGTAATACAAATAATAAATAGTATACAAAGAAAGTAAATAAATACTTAAAGAGATTGGATGATAAACAATTAAACTCAAATTCGTATACAACAAACATTGTTCTTGAATCGAGTTAAATAAACAGTTGGTCGGACTGAGTTGACTTAAACTAGAAATCAAAAACATTATTATTAAAAAGGTAGGTAGGTAACAAAGAATTGGATGATAAATAAATCTTTTAAAACCATCTAGCATTGTTTGGCTCTTTTTGATCGGCTGCCTAAAATTTTTACATAAGTTTGATAAAGTTGTTTTTAATTTTCTTCCCATAAAATTAAAGATTGCTTAATGAGATTTGCTACTTATACTTATTTTTTTTAAGTTGCTCGCTACAACAGTTATTTTTACGTAAGTCTTGTTATTTTAATATTTTTGTATTATTTGCTTTAGAGTGATCGCTTCTGACTGAAGTGTGCTTTTTGATCATGGCAAAAGTCTGAAAAATGCTTGAGTAAGGACATCTGCGATAGTTAAAAAAAAAATCAGCCCAGCTATTGACTTAAAAATCAACTTGGCTTTAATATAAAAACAAGTTGATTAAAAAATCAAACCAATTCAGCCAAGCAAAATCCCATCATCAAAAACTAACGCTCATCTCACACGTGAGATAAATTTCAGCTATCAAATAGGAGAATAATATGAGCTTAACTGCATCGCAAGAAGGCAGAGAAAAAATTATTGTGTCCTTCAACAAACTATTAAATCAATATCAACAACAACAAACCAAAGTAGCAACGAAAGAAGAAGAGTTACAACAAACTATTAATCAAAAATTATTAACGCAAGTCAACGAATATACAGTTAATAATATTGTTAATAGTATGGCAACATTACAATTATATTTTAGTAGTGTTGTCAATGAATTAACGAGCAAACTAAATAAAGAATCTAATAAATTAATTGAATTAAAACAAGCTATTATAATTGAACAACAAAAACTAGAACAACTCTGTCAAATTAAATTAGTTGCCGATGCTTTGTACCTTCTTAAACAAGAACATCAAGAAAAAATCCAACAAATAGAAATCCAAACAATTAACCAAAAAGAAGCTTTAGCCAAAGAAATAAACCAAACCAAAAAACAATGGGCAAAAGAACAAGAAGAATTTAGTTTAAAAGTTACAGAAGCAGCCGAATTATTAAAGCAAAAATGTCAGCAAGAAGAAGCTGATTATCAATACGAAATTACCAGACAAAGACAAATAGAACTAGACGATTATCAAGAAGATAAACGTCAACAAGAAAGAGAACTAGCCGAAATAGCCCAACAAAAAGAACAAGATTGGCAAGTAAGAAAAAAATATTTAGCCGAACATCAAAAAGAATGGGAAGCAAATCAACAAGGATACGAATTAAAAATTCAAGTTTTAGAAACAACAATTCAGAAACAAACTGAACAAATTAATTAATTAACTGCTCAACTGCAAGAAGTTAATTCTCAAGCACAAAATTTAGCCTTCAAAGCTTTTCAAACTAATGCTAATTAAATAAATTAACGGTAATTAATCATGACAGTTAATTTTAAAAGTACTAAAGCCCAAATTTGGGAAGCCTATAAAACATTAGAAAAAGAGAAAAAAACTCTAGAGTCTGAACTTAAAAAAACAGTTTTTCTTTCTAGTCCAGTTATTAAAGAAAATAATACTACTAATCATACCAAAGTAAACTTATCAGATAAAAATATGGAACAAACTATTAAAATTTTAGAAAAGTTGCAAACTGATTTTAGTAGTTCAGTTGGTAATCTTTCTGAACAGTTAGTAGCAGAGTCTAGCTCATTTCAAACGATCCAAGAATTAATTTCTATAGAAAGAAAACAATTAGAAGAACTTCATCAATTAACTGAAATAAATGAAAATACTATCGATCATTTGATTCAAACTTATCAAAGTAGTGCTAAACAGTTTATTGAAGAATTAAATCAAAAAGAAGAAAATATTCAACAGGAAATCGAATCTTTAAAACAAGCTTGGACAAAAGAAAAAGAAATTTTTACTCGAACAGTTAAAGAGCGTAATGAAAATTATCAAAAGACTAAACAAAGAGAAGCAGAAGAATATGAGTGCAATTTAGATCTACAAAGAGATTTACAGGAAGAACAATACGAACAACAAAAAAAACATTTATATCAAGAATTAGCTACGGCTCGCTTACAATTAGAAAAACAATGGCAACAGCGAGAAGAAACTATTACTGGACAAGAGCAAGAATATACTGAAGCTAAAAATAAAGTAGCTGCTTTTGAAGAACAACTAAAAATAAAAATCAAACAAGCTGAAGAAGAAGGTAAAAGTATCGGTAATTATCAAGCTAAAGTCAAAGCAGATTTACGGACTAAAGAGATAGAAGGACAAACCAAAAATTATCAACTAAGAATACAAACATTAGAACAAACAATTCATAATCAAGAAGTTAGAATTGATAAACTTTCCCAACAACTTGAATTAGTTCTTAAACAAGTTCAAGATTTAGCAGTTAAAGCTATTGAAGGTACATCTAACCGCAAATCGTTTGAAGCGATGAAAGAAATTGCTTTAGAGCAGGTAAAAAATCAACCAAAAAGTAAATAGATGTTGATTTAATTAAAGTTTTCTAGGGGTAATTTAGGGATAAAATTTTAATTTATCCCTATTTTTCTTAGGTGAGTAAACTGTTCAATAATTAACTTGCTCAATAGCTTGTTGAATTATTTGTTTTTGTTCTCGGTCATATCCCCAACGATTGAGGAATTTTTGATAATCTCCTTCTCCTGTTAACAAGCTAACTTGTAATTTACGTAAACCTATTTTTATTTGTTCCAGATTTATTTGTTTAATCAAATTAAGAGTTCGTTGAAGAACTTTTTCTGAACCCAACGCCATCATCTCTTGATGATTACGACGATGAGTAATGCTCATCGCTGCTGACATGACAAGATTTTTGATCAATAATTCACTAACAATATCAGGAGCAGATTTTAAGCCATGAATAATAGCTAAACAAGGCACATCTGCTAATAAAAAATCACTAGTAAGATAACCGACAAAAAAACCTCTAGCACTAGCTTTATTTGTGATTAAAGTAGCTATTGCCGAAGTAATTTCTTCCTCACTTAATTTATTAGTTTCAATTTGAATCATTAACGCTTGAGTATTAGCGATCGCTTCTTCAAAAGACATAGAGCTTAATATTTTCTCTGCCAATTGATTCATAATTTTACTCTCAATGTGTTTCGGGTAAGTGATAGATCAAAAAGCCAATATGTTAAGAAGTGTAAAAAAACTTAACAACCTCTGCTTTGATGAATTCGATTGTTTTATCTCCACACCACACATTAGAACTTTAAATTTATTGGTATAATCTACTGTTGATTAACAGTAGAGGCATAATATATTATCAACATTTTTATTGCTATATAACTAGTTATATTAGTTTTTTCAGATTTTTTTAATTAAAAATTGATTTAGAGCAAAATTGTCTAATTTATTGGCTTACATATTAGACTAAGAATAGTATTGCTCTTGTCCCTAATTTAGGTTTTTAAACCTAATCATAATATTTTAATAAGGTAAAAAAGCTGCTAAGAGAGAGTCAAAAACTTTTCTAAAGCTTCAATCATGGTTGGTGGCCAACGACGATTATTTTTAACCCAATTAAGATCTTGATAGCGATGATCTAAACCAACTGTGGCTACCCAGTTACTTTCAGCTTCTCCTTGCAATCCTGCTACCCATAAAGCTGCTGTTAAAGCTGCCCGAGGATCGGAAAATAAAGGATATTTACGGACTAAATTACGTAACTCACGAATTGCCTCATCGCAGTTTCCTAATTGATAAGTACTTAGAGCTGCATTAGCACGAGCCAAGGCAAAATTAGGAACAATTTCTACAGCTTTTTGATAATCGCTCAAAGCTTCTTGCCAAAAACCTTGTGCTGCTTTAACATTACCACGATTATTATAGGCTACTGCATCATTTGCATCGATCGCCAAAACATGATTATAATCGGCTAAAGCTTCTTGCCAAAGACCTTTGCTTTCATAAGCAATCCCACGATTAAGATAGGGATCGGGGTATTGAGGAGCGATTTTAATCGATTGATTAAAATCTGTGATCGCTTCATCGAGACGATTTTGAGCGATGCGAGTATTGCCTCGATTACTCCACACAGCAGGATTATTAGGAAATTGTTCGATTAACTGAGTCCAATAAACTTCGGCTTGAAGATAATTGCCTTGTTCGATTGCCCGTAAAGCTTTTTGAGCAGTTTCCTCTCCTTGATTAAGTTGCTGCTGAGTAATTGAAGATAGTTCATTTGCTTGTACCGGAGCAACTTGACTGATATTGAAGAAGGAGAGAAAACCAATCCCAATTAAAACGATTAACCAACGAATCATTGCATCTCAGATTTTATTTTTAAGTATTTATTACTTATTATTAGCTTAGAGATGCCTTGTAGATCGAGATCGAATCAATTTGGCTGAAATTAATCGATAATTTAACGCACAGAAGCTTTTTTTGGACTAACCGAAGTACCGCCAAATCCTTTTAAGCCAAGCCAACCAATCACAATATAACCAATCGCCAACATTAAACTACTTAAACCAGTCCGTAAACCTTGTTTAATCGCTTCAGTTTTAGCACGAGCTTCTCTATCTAGCTTTTGATCTCGTAGCTGAGTTTGTAATTCACTCAGTCTGGCTTCTAATGCTTCAGGATTTTTAGCCAATTCACGGAAATTTTGTAATTGTTGTTGACTTTCTTGTAAACTTTTTAACTGTTGAGGATTGAGAGTTTGTCCTTGAAATTTACCACTACTAATAGCTTGATCAATTTGTTTTAGTTGAGCTTCTAATTCTTGTAGACGTTGAGGATCTTGAGCTAAAACATTAAGCTGATCGTATTGTTGTTTAATTCTATTTTCCGCTTGATCTGCTCCCTGTTGAATTTGATTGATGGCATTATCGCTAGCTAAACGAAGATTATTTAAATGTAAAGGAACTAAAAGCAAAAATAATAAGCCGAGGATACTCGCTAAGATAAATACTGGTAATTTGACATCAAAACCAGATTTTTTAGGTGTATTACTGAGAGTTGCTTCAATCCAAACAGCAACTAAAATAAAACTGATGCCAACCATAGGCACAATTCCGCGATCAACAATTTGACCAGTAAAACTAATTTGCCATTGAGAATCTAATGGTTGGAAAGGGATTGCTAAAGTAAGGTAATCGAGTAAGGCAGAAATAATCAGAATTAAACCTACTATCTTAAGACATAAAGAAGTAAATTGAGACGTACTTGTGTTATTCATGGTTTGATTTTTAGAACTACTAAATAATTGTGTTCAAGAGCAAATGCAGTAATAACTGATAAGGTAATAACGATAAACAAGCTAGATAGATTAGCTATTGTTTAAGCTCAATTCAAAAATTTCAATCCAGATAAGTTTAATTGAGTTGTAACTTGCCCAGCTTAACTTGTCCACTATTTAGCTAACAGTGACACGAATATATGCTTAAGTTTTAGTCCTTATTCTCGGAGAAGATTTTAGGATGGTAAGGGTCTAAAAATGCCTTCTCATTATTCCCAAATTACACCAACATCAAATCATCATGAATAGAAAAGTTGAAGTACTAAAAGATCGAAACGCTTTAATAGAGCGATCGCTTGACCTGGTAGTCGCCAAAATCCAACAAGCTATTGAAAGCAGGGGAAAATGTACTATTGCTTTAGCTGGAGGCAATACACCCAAACCTTTGTATGAGGCTTTAGCCAAACAATCTTTTCCTTGGGACAAAATCGAAGTGTTTTGGGGTGACGAACGTTATGTTTCGGCAGATCATGTCGATAGTAATCAATTGATGGCACGTCAAGCTTGGCTAACACAAGTTAATTTTCCTGAAACCAACGTTCATCCCATGCCTACCTCAGCAGGAGATGCTAATCTCGATGCCCAAAAGCATGAAGCCGAATTACAACAATTTTTTCGACTGGCTCCTGGGGAATTTCCGCATTTCGATCTAGTTTTATTAGGGATAGGAGATGATGGTCATACAGCTTCCTTGTTTCCTCAGACAGAGGCTTTAAAAGTAACAGACCGATTAGTGACAGTTGGCAATAAGCAAGGCGAACCTCGTTTAACTTTTACTGTCCCCTTACTCAATCACGCCCGTTGTGTCATTTTTATCGTCAGTGGTGAAAATAAACGTCCTGCTCTTAGAGAAATTTTTGCACCTCAAGGAGATGGAATCATGTATCCTGCACGTCTAATTCAACCTGAAGGAGAGCTATGGTGGTTGTTAGATAATTCTGCTGGAGCAGAATTTGATGGAAATCTGGCTTAAAATGGTCGAGATTATAATTCAGTTTTTTTTTACTAAAAATTCTGGAAAACTAGATTGATAAAACTTAATTAACTAAAAAACCTATGATTGTTTGTCCAAATTGCAATCATCAAAATCCAGAAAGTTCGATGCAATGTGAAAATTGCTACACTCCTTTACCCCAAACTACTAGCTGTCCCAATTGTGGAGCTTCTGTACAAACTGATGCTACCTTTTGTGGTCAATGTGGTTTTAATCTTCAAGCAGAAACTCTCGCTCCTACTCCAGAACTTTCGGAAACTTTTGTCGGCTCATCTGAAACTGGTACTTCCTCTACATTAATTAACCCTTGGGATGACGAGGAGATCGAAACAATTCCCACGCCCGAACCTTGGCAAACTCATGAAACCGAAGTAATGTCACCAACTTCAGGGTTTGGGGATTCTTGGGATGATGAAAATTTAGCAGTAGAAGAATTAGAACAATTGGAGGACTTGGAAGAACTAGAGGAACTGGAGACAACAAATTCACCTTTAGTTGATTTTGAGCAAGAATTTCCTAAACATCCGCCAACTAACCCTAGATTTGCTGAGCGCGAGCAAGAATTAGCTGAAGATATCGATTTAGATACTGCATTTAATGAACCACAACCAATTCCATCACCTCAACCACCTCAACCTGTTGCCGAAGCATCGCCACCACCATCACCAGCGTCTCCGCCATCTCCGCCATTGCCACCACCACAACCATTTTCTTCAGGAGGAAAAGTGAGTTCTGCCACCCAACTCCAAATTCAGCAAGCTAGTCTACTTCATGTCCAGACTAGTACAACTTTAGAACTTCCTCATAATTTATATGTAATTCATATTGGCAAACCAAACAGTCAAATTCCTCCCGATATTGACGTTTCCGGTTTTCCTAATTCCGAAGTTGTCTCGCGAATTCATGCCGATATTCGGGTTGAGGGAGATACTTACTTTCTCGAAGATGTAGGTTCTTCTAATGGTACCTATGTCAATCATAGTCCTTTACCACCTGGAAATCGTCATCGCTTAAGAACAGGCGATCGCATTTCCCTAGGCAAGGGTGATTTAGTTACTTTTATTTTTCAACTCAGTTAATTCGAGCCAAACAGGCTCGATTCAATTAAGAATTATGAAGCAACTTTTAAAAGTTTCTAAATTACTAGCGCAAGATTAAGTCGGATTGGAGGGTTAAATTTAAATCACTGTTGGGATCGATGGAAATGAGTTCTACTTGTTTTCTACCCAACAGCCAACCCGCTGCTGCACCTATAGCACCACCACCAAGAACTTCTTCTGTCGCGATCGCTTTATCTCCAGTAATTCCCGAAACTACTGTAGCTGCTGCTGCGCCTATCGCAGCACCTTTAAGAATTCCTCCTGCACTTGCTCCTCTTCTGACGGTTTCGGTACGAGTAATAGTTTGAGAAGTAGCGTCGATAGACTGTCTAGTACCATCGGAAAAAACTAGTTCTTGGGCGACAAAACGAGAACCACCATTAGCAGGTTCAATCTGACCGACAATTTCTGTGCCATAGGGTATTAAAATAACACCGTCGCGATTTTTTAAGTTAGCTGCCACTTTTAAAGTTAAAGGAGCAGTTTCTTCTTTAGTTACTAAAATTTTTTCTGCATCTTCATAGAAAACAGGAATTTCTGCTCCAGCAGGAATAATTAGTTGACTAGGTTGATTGGGATAGTTGTTACGATTTGGTCTACTTTGAGAAGGAAAAAGTTGAGCTGAAGCAGGAGCTAAACTAACTAATGGTGTAATAGCAACCATACCAATAGTTAATGACATCACTAAAGAAGTAGCTGGTTTAAAGTATCTAAAAGCAAACATATTTTTCAAGATTTAATTTTATTGATTGATTATCTCGACGAAGAGCTATTTACCATAGTTCCTGGTAACTTTGGGATTCAATTGGGCGAGTAAAATGCCAACCAACGCTCACTTTTTTAAACTTTCGTTTTAGCTTCTGTAGTTATGTTAAAACAAAGACCACTACCCCAACCAAGACACCAAAGAGGTTCTCACCAAGTTTGGCTCGGACTGAGTTTTAGTATCTGTTTGCTAACTATGGTGGTTTGGCTATTTAAAACTCAGCAACCAGAACAATCAAAACAGCCTTCTCAGGTTTTACCATTAGTTACCCTTTCTCCTCAGCAAAGAGATAATCGTTTAAAAGAAATTATTCAGAGTAATTCTTCTATTTGGAAAAAATCCGAGATAACGAAAACAGACCTCTTTCGGGCGCGTTATCTTTTGGCAGTAGATTTATTAAAAGCACAACAGGCAAAAGCTGCTTTAGAGTCTTTAGAAGACTTAGAAAAAGATTATTCGGTTCTCGCCCCGCAAATTCTGGTTCAACAAGCCAATGCTTATCAATTGCTCAATCAATCAACCCAAGTTAAGCAAGTTTATCAACAACTAATGACAAAATATGCGGATTCTTTGGCAATTCCTGAAGTTTTGTTTTGGTTGAGTCAAAGCGACGTTTCTTATCAACAACAACTAATTAAAGAATTTCCTTATCATCCCTTAACTCAACAGCTAGTTCGTCAGTTACTTCAGCAAGATTCCGCTCAATTAAATTTATTATTATTGTTAGCTAAATATAGTCGTGAGCCTAATCTTGAAGCGATTCGAGATCGTTTAGTTTTAGAACATCCTACGGAATTAACTCCAGAAGACTGGGAAGCGATCGCATCTGGTTATTGGCGTGAAGAAAAATATCGTAAGGCTGCTGATGCTTATACCCTAGCTCGTCTTACTCCCCGTAATCTCTATCGGACTGCTAGAGGTTTTCATCTTAATGGCAATTTTTCTGAAGCTCAGAGGGGTTATCAAAGGTTAATTGCTGAGTTTCACGATGCCAGAGAAGCAGGATTAAGTTTACTTCATTTAGCTTCAATTTCTGGAGGGCAAGAAGCGATTATTTATTTGGACATGACAATTAAAAAGTTTCCCGAACACGCTCCCCAAGCTTTGTTATCTCAAGGAATGGTTTATGATGCTCTCGAACAACCAGAGTTAGCTAACCAAGCCAGACAAACATTGTTGCAACAATATCCTCATTCAGAAGCGGCCGTAACTTATCGTTGGGAGGAAGCCCAGAAGCTAGCAGTTAAAGGAAATATCCAAGCTGCATATTCATGGGTGCAACCTTTGATTGATCTTCAAACTAATCTCAATCTTGAAATTCTTCCTAAAGCTACTTTTTGGGCAGGAAAATGGGCTAAACAATTAGGAATGGTAGCCCAATCTCAACAAGCCTTTCAGAAGGTAATTACTCTTTATCCTCAATCCTATTATGCTTGGCGGTCGGCAGTATGGTTGGGTTGGCAGGTAGGAAATTTTGATAATGTGCGTACCTTCAATCGGGCTTTAGAATTTCCCGAACTCAATCTAGTTCCCCATACTAATTCCGATACCATTAAGGAATTACTAGTTTTAGGGCAGTATCAAGATGCGTGGAATCTCCTGGAATCAGAAATCAAACAGCCTCAAGAACTAACTGTTTCAGAACAATTTATTGAAGGGCTACTTTTGCTAAAATTAGGGCAAGTTTCGGCAGGAATTAACCAAATTTGGGATTTAGCGCAACGGGATAACCCCTACGAACAACAACAATGGCAAGTTCTCAGAAAAACACCAACTTATTGGTATGCTTTATTTCCTTTTCCCTATCGAGAGGCAATTTTAACCAATTCCCAACAAAGTAAAATCAATCCCTTATTGGTTGTTTCGGTGATGCGTAAAGAATCAACTTTTGCGCCTGAAATTAATTCACGAGTTGGTGCAGTTGGTTTGATGCAGGTTGTACCAGAAACCGCTCAATGGGTAGCAACACAAATTAATCTGGCAGAATATTCTTTAAAACAACCCGATGACAATATTAAAATTGGCACTTGGTATTTAGCTCATAATCATGAACGTTATCAGAATAATTCGCTTTTAGCGATCGCAAGTTACAATGCAGGAACAGGTAATGTCAATCAATGGCTGAAACAATACAGTACTAAAGATTTAGATCGTTTTGTAGAAGAGATTCCTTTTCCAGAAACTAAAGATTATGTGGAAGGAGTGTTTAGTAATTATTGGAATTATTTACGTTTATACGATCCTCAAATCAAGCAACAAGTAGCTAATTATCTCAAACGTAGTCAATAAATATTTTTGCAATAATTGCTTAAGATTTAACCATAAAAATTGAGATACTTTTTCACTATCGGTTGAAGGGTATACCAAGTTTGATTGTTTTCTTGAATAGTTTCCAAAAGCGATCGCCTCTTTAAACAATCAAGCAACCAAATAATTTCTGAACAATTCATTAGTAAATTAGGTTCTGCTTGCAACTGCGAGATTGAGACTAATTGATTTTCTTTAGCAAGGGTACAAACTAAAGTTCTTTCTGCATCTGATAAACGACGATATTGTCGCTCGATTAAAAATTTTAAATCTCCAAGAAAAAAAGTGTTTTGACGTAAAAACTCAGATATACTGCTATTAAAAAGCTCTTTAATCGTTGTAGCAACTATTTTTAAAGCGAGGGGATGACCTCGATAAATTGTGATTAACTCATGCCAAAGTTCTTTTTCTGATAATTGTTTGTCTTCAAGTAGTCGATCTGCTGCTGTAGTTAAACCTTGAAGTTGCAGAGAACGAATTGATGCCGAAGCACTTTCTAAGATTGCCAAATCTTGCGGTTTTTCGTTACTAATAATTAATAAACAACTTTGATGTTCTAATTGAGCAATCTGACGAAACAATTCTCCATAAACTTGATAACCAGTTTGATATTGTTGAGTAGTATTTCCCGTTGCTAAAATTGATTCTATTTGATCGAAAATCAACAAACAACGATTCTGACGCAATTGAAACAGTAATTGAGAAATTTTTTGTGCCACACCAGCTTCAGAAGTTTGTTTTCGCGTAGTCAAACCTAAAGCCTCGGTTAAAATAATTTCTAGCGATGGTGCATACCAAAGACTGCGCCAAAAAATATAATCAAATTCATGTTGAAATTGTTTAGCTAGGTGTACGGCGAGTGTAGTTTTACCGATACCATTTAAACCATACAATATAATAACTCGAGAGCGTTCTTGAATCAGCCATTGCTGTAAAATTGCCATTTCAGCTACCCTTCCATAACAAACTATGCCATCGGGTGCCTCTCCCCAATCTTGTCTTGAAGATTGAATCAGTTGCTGTTGAGTTAGCTTGATTTCTCCTATATTTAATTCTGCTGCTGCAATTTCAGGTTTGGTAAAAATAGCGTGTAATTGGCTTGGTTTAAGCTCTAAAACTTGGGCAATTTTAGCTAATTTATCATGTCCTGGTTTTTTGATGATGCCACTAGTCAGTTTACTTAGATAGGTTTTGTCAATTCCAGTTTGTTGACCAAGCCGATAAGCATTAATATTTTTCTTAAGAAGTAACTGTTTAAATATTGTTCCTGCTAAATAACTATTTTGAGATTTTTTCACTATTAGTAATTATTTGAATTGAGCAACTACAAAAATTTTAAAAATCAACTATATGTAAATCTCACTCAAAGCTAGTGATGGTTTTTTCTGCAAAGAGAAATTTTTTGTAATAAATATTTAAGTATTTTTAGGTATGACTATTCAATCAATTGCTCATTCAACTAGTTGTAATTTTGAAGATTTTAAGGAATTTAATCAAAGAAAGTTATAAAACAATAAGTTTCAACTACTAAAAATTATTGATAAAAGGATTAATTTATGATTACAGTTAAAGCTCTTGGGAAAAATAATGCTCAACCTGCTAAAAAAATCAAAATTGCAGTTGCATTCAAGGAATTTTTTAGAGGTGGCGTGACTGATGATAATGGTGAAGTTGATTTTGATTTAAAACCAGGACACGGACAAATTTTTTATAAAGGTTATTCGATTTATATTTATTTAAATAAGCTTAATAAATAGTAAGAAACTAAAAATAAGCGATCGCCAAACTCTAAGCTTATATTAGGTGTAAATTGAATAAAGTGATTAACTTCAATGTATCTCAGGGTAAGCGCAAGAAAAATGAAGCTGTAATATGCTGCTCTATTTAGAAATAATTAAACACTTGGCAGCCTAAGATTATGCAATCCGTTCACAAAGTAGAAATTATTATCAGTAGTCTAAAAATTAATGAAGTACTAGACATTTTAGAAAAACTTAGAGTTTCGGGTTATACCGTTATCAATCCTGCTTCTGGTAAAGGCGATCGCGGCATTTGAGCTAACGATTTAGATCGAGCTTCTAGTAATAACTATATTTTGACTGTTTGTACAAATGAAAAACAACTCAATTTTTTGATTAAAGAAATTACACCTCTCCTCAAAAAAGTTGGTGGAATTTGTCTAGTGACGGGGCGTACAAGCCGAGGGTTTATGAACCCCCCCCGAATTCGATTCGGGGGACAGCCCCTCACTGATGCAGCTTGGGTAAATCATTAAACAGTTCAAGTTCTTCTTTTCGACAACTAAGATTGAGGATTATGATGTCAACAAAAGCCGTTGATTTACCAACTAGGGAGTTGTCTATGCCTCTTAGTCGCATTATTCAGGGATTGAGTGAATTTCAGACTAACTATTTTAATACTCATCAAGAGTTGTTTGAGCAACTTTCTCAAGGACAAACTCCTGACATTCTGCTAATTACTTGTTCTGATTCCAGAATCGATCCTAATTTATTAACTCAAACTCAACCTGGGGAATTATTTATTATTCGTAATATCGGCAATATTGTTCCTCCTCATGGCATTCTTAATAGTAGCGAAGGCGCAGGAATTGAATATGCTGTGGCAGCTTTAGATGTTAAACACGTTGTAGTCTGTGGGCATTCTCATTGTGGCAGTATGAAAGCCCTTTTACAACTCAACAAATTAAATGAAGAAATGCCTTTAGTTTATGATTGGCTAAAACATTATGGTGAACCTGTACGCCGTTTATTAAAAGAAAATTATGCCAATTGTAGCGAAGAACAATTATTGAAGATTGCTATTGAAGAAAATGTGTTAACTCAAATTGAAAATTTAGAAACGTATCCTGTCATTCGTTCCAAAATGCACAGCGGACAAATTTCTCTTCACGCTTGGGTTTATACCATAGAAACAGGCAAAATTTATGCTTATGATGCTAATAAAGGCGAATTTGCCTTGCTTAGTTCTGGACCGTTCCCTGTTCCTAATCCTTTATCGATTATTCATCACCAAAAAGCTTAAAGTTTTCATGATTATTTCTTGCAATTCTTAGACTCATAAGGTACATCTCAATTAACTCGCAAGCTTCTATGGGAGGAAACTTTGTTAAGGTTGCTCATCTATTAACCATTAACAAAAACCTGAACGTTGATTGTACCTTTTAACTATGAGAAACGCTATATTAAATTTTGCTCTCGCTTGGGAAAGAATGATCTGATTTGAATAAATAATTAGGATATTCTTTTCCTTTTACTTTTTTTTAAATAAAAAAGATTTCAACCTGAATAATGAAAAAATCTTTATTGAGGAAAAATAAAGAAATTTTCCTCCAAAAAATCTCTAGTTATTCTCAATCTAGCTATCGTTGGTTGATTGCTACTCCTGGAAGAGCATTAGATAAAGCTTACCAAGCAGCCTTAAAAATTAAATCTTTAGAAGCAGATTATTTAACAGCACAAACTCAAGCCCAGGCTACTAATAATTTTAAATCTACAATCATAGAATGTTTACAATCAGACCTGGAAAAATATTTAGCAATTATCAAAATTAATTTAGCTGAATTTAAAGTTAGTCGTTTCTTACTTAATTCTCAAAATTCTAACTCTTGGGAGAAGTTAGTTGTTATTGATGAAGTTCTCAAAAAATATCGCACAGATATTGTGGAAACCTCAGTAGTAGAACCAGATCGAGCAATCGAAAAACCAAATAATTCTCAAGTTAATTATTCTTCTCTGCAAGATGAGTTTATTAATACTCAATCAACCCCGGATAAAACTAGTGTATTACCACGCTCTCTTTTAAAAACTTTTCAAACAATTAAAACCGATTTTAATAGCAATAGTGAAGCAGAAGTTCTACAAAATTTTCGCCGTTCTCGTTGGGTAACTCAAACTGCAACTCGCTGTATGCTGCTGTTAATAATTATTCCATTATTAACTCAACAATTATCTAAAGAATTTTTATTATTACCTTTAGTAGAAAAGTTCCGCAGTAATCATAATCCAGAAATATTTATTAATAGTGAAATGAGAGAAGAAGCTTTCAAAGAATTACAAATCTTTGAAGAAGGATTAAAATTTCAAAGTCTCCTGGGAGAAACTTCAAATATTTCGCCTGAAGATACAGAATTAAAAATAAAAGAAAAAGCTAATGAATTAGCCGAAGAATTTCGCTATAAAAGTAATGTTGCTATTAGTAATGTCTTTGCTGATTTATTAGGCTTAATAGCCTTTGCAGGAGTTGTCTTAACTAATCGCTCAGGAATTAGTGCGATCAAAAGTTTTCTTGATAGTATCATGTACAATTTAAGTGACAGTGCTAAGGCATTTATTATTATTATGTTGACTGATATATTTGTCGGTTTTCACTCGCCTCATGGTTGGGAAGTAATTATGGAAGGTGTCGCTAATCATTTAGGAATTGAGCCTAATCGTAGTGCTATATTTCTATTCATTGCTACTTTTCCAGTTATTCTCGATACTATTTTTAAATATTGGATTTTTAGATACCTCAATCGTATTTCACCATCTGCTGTAGCTACTTTCAAAAATATGAATGAGTAAACAATAAATAATACACTAATAAGCTTGACAGCTTAAGAGTACAATAAAATTAGATTATTTAAGAGCAACCTAATCAATGAATATACACTAGCTTAACTTTTACCACAAAAATTATTTATTATTTGCTAAATAAGATTATAAAAAAATTACTATCGCTTTTTTTGTAGTTCATCTTTAAGAAAGTAATTGTAATGTTCGATTAATTTCAGTTGATGAGGTGCATAACGTCTGATTAGTTCTTCTGGGTTCATAAAACATTGATCGTGAATTATGTTTAAAAATATATAAACACAG
This sequence comes from Stanieria sp. NIES-3757, assembly GCA_002355455.1. NCBI lineage: Bacteria > Bacillati > Cyanobacteriota > Cyanophyceae > Pleurocapsales > Dermocarpellaceae > Stanieria > Stanieria sp. NIES-3757. The sequence goes on along the minus strand of AP017375.1, from coordinate 4,456,004 downwards.
ATAAGTTAGAGTACTAATGTTTTCTACAATTAATTGGTTCAATCCTTGGTTAATAGCAATAGGATTAAATAGTTTTTTACTGAGTTTTGCTTGGATTAGTCCTAAAAAGTTACTTACCCCAATGGGTTACCTTCATGCTTGGATTTTAGGCGTGTTGGTTTGGGGAACTTTAGGATGGCAAGGCTATGTAATCGTAATGTTTTATTTCCTGGTTGGTTCGGCAGTCACTCGGATCGGTATGACTCAAAAAGAAGCAGCAGGAATAGCAGAAAAGCGATCAGGAATGCGAGGACCAGAGAATGTTTGGGGTTCAGCCTTAATCGCCACAATTTGCGCTGTTGCTACTTTATTTTGTGATTCTCCTCTCAAAGAACTTTTTTTATTAGGTTATGTGGCTAGTTTTAGTACTAAACTTTCCGATACTACTGCTAGCGAGGTTGGTAAAGCTTATGGCAAACATACTTTTTTAATTACTACCTTAAAACCAGTACCAAAAGGAACAGAAGGCGCAGTAAGTCTAGAAGGAACTGTAGCTGGTATAGTTGGTTCATTAGCGATCGCTTTAGTTGCTTGGTTAGTCGGTACAATTGATGGGTTGGGAATTATTTGGTGTGCGATCGCAGCTTTTGTAGCTACTACCATTGAAAGTTTAATCGGGGCAACTTGGCAATCAAATTGGTCATGGTTAACTAATGAAATGGTTAATATAATTAATACCTTAATAGGCGCGATCGCAGCAATTTTATTAGCTTGGGGATGGAGTAATTTAATTTAATTAAACCGACAAGATAAAGTTAGAGCTTTGCTTAATAAACTTCGATACTGTTTTGGGCTAATGACATAAGAACCAAACCGTTCTAAATGAGGATTTTGTAATTGAGCATCAAAGAATAAATAACCTCGTTGACGGAGATGTTCGACTAACTTTACCATTGCAACTTTTGACCCGTCATCGATCCGATAAAACATCGACTCGCCAATAAACATTCCTCGAATAGCTATACCTAAAATTCCTCCAGCCAACTCGTTGCCTTGCCAAGTTTCAAAGCTATACGCCCAACCAGCTTGATACAAAGCTAAATAAATTTCTTTTAACTCAGGAGAAATCCAAGTAGTTTCTCGATTGGCACAGCCTTCACAAACAGCTTCAAAATCTTGATTAATTGCGACAGAAAACCTTTCCTGATTGAGTACTCGTTGCAAAGATTTAGGATAGCGAAAACGTTCGTCAAGAGGAATTAAAGTACGTTGATGACTAGAATACCAATTTAGTCCTTCCTCATCATCTGCCATGAGAAAATAGCCTTGGCTGTATCCTTCTATAATTGAAGAGATATTAAATACCATCTTGTTAGTAGTTCTCAGTTATTAAATCAGTTACCAATGACAGAAGAACCTCAACCTATTCCATCCATAGTTTTACCACCGATCCAAGACCCCGATAAAGAAGGAGAATGGTTAAAAAGCTCTTTACATACTTGGCTCGATCAAGAATTTATTCCTGAAGTAGTTAATGAGAAAATAGCCCAAAGGGCATCTCAAATCTTTGTTCGTCAACGTTTAGAAGGAGAAAACGATCTCGGTGCTTTAGTAATTGCCATTGTTACAGAAATGCAAGCATTTGATTTTAGTCAAAGTTTTTATGGGGAATTTGCGATCGCTAATGCAGTGAGCGATCTTATTTTAGATAGTTTAGGAATTGATCGCTGTTGTGGAAATTAGAACAGTCATCAGTAGGGGGCAAGGCACTGCCTTGCCCGTACACCAGTTATCAGAAATTAATTAAGTAATAGGTAATAAGTAATAAGATTTTAAATTTCCTATCTCCTGCCTTCTGCCTTTTCTAACCTCTATTCAACAGAAAATGCTCTTAAGGTTTCTGCTAATTTATCTGCTATGCCTTCAATCCATTTTTCATCTTGTTTGGTATAACTACGAGGAACATTAGCACCTAAAATTAACACACCGCGATCGCCAATCGGTTGACAAATAACCCCTTGAATATTTTCTGGTAAATAATCAAATTCAATTTTTCCAGGATAAAGATTCAGATTGACCAAATAAATCGATTTTTGGGTATCTAAGACTCTCTGCACGATCGCGCCTGGTTTAACTTGAGAATTCTGCCCCAAAATACCTCTTCTTAACAAAGTTTGTCCTTGATAATAAACTACCAGCGATCGCGTAACGGTATTAGTTAATAATAAATGAGAAGCCCATGCCAATTCAGTTTTAACTTCTGATGGCAAATGCTGGGCTAATTCAAAACCTTCTTGTCCAATTAAAGTAACGGCATCTGGCGATCGCGGTTGAATCTGCTGCCAAATTAAACCAACCAAAATTAATACAGCCCCTTCAATCACTCCCAAAGCGTCAGATCTTGCCTGAGAATCAGTTAACTGCACAGTTAATAAACGGTTAATTAGCAACAGTATCCCCGCCAACGCGCCAGCAAAGATCGGTAACAACCGTAATACTCGATTTGGATCGGATTTACTCATCCTTTACCTATGACTGGTACTATGAGAAGTTGATTTAGTCTTCTCCTGGTTCGAGAATTCGTTGAAACAAATAGCCCGTTCCTCTGGCAGTAAGAATCAGTTCGGGATTGCTCGGATCGTCTTCTAATTTAGCTCTAAGACGGGAAATATGAACATCAACCACGCGGGTATCTACATGACGTTCGGGAGTATAGCCCCAAACTTCTTGTAGAATTTCTGAACGAGAAAACGGTTCACCAGAACGACTGACAAGTAATTCTAGCAAACTAAACTCCATTCCCGTCAAACGAATTCTTTCATCTCCTTTATATACCTGACGTTTGTTGGTATCGATTTTGATCGAACCGATATGAATGACACCAGAACTAGGAATACCTGGCGCACCATTTTTTTCAACTCGACGCAAAACAGAACGAATTCTGGCTTCTAACTCTTTGGGAGAAAAAGGTTTAACTACATAATCATCCGCACCCAGTTCTAAACCAGTAATGCGATCGGCTACATCTCCTAAAGCAGTTAACATGATAATAGGAATATCAGATTCTTTCCGCAATTCTTGACATACACCATAACCGTCTAATTTGGGCATCATGACATCCAAAACGACGAGATCTGGTTCAGCAACGCGAAAAGTTTCTAGAGCTTCTTCTCCATCAGCAGCAGTTACTACGTCGTAACCAATCATGGACAACCGAGTTTCCAGGATACGACGGATGCTAGCTTCATCATCAACAACTAGAATTTTTTCTTTATGTGTTTCCAAGTTACTCCACACTCCTTCTTTAAATTAGATTACCGATCTGATCTTTAAGTTAAATTTTGAGTACCTGTGTTTCTAGAATATCGCTTTCACGTTATTTAATTAGTCTGGGTGTGCATTTTATTATGCCAATTTTTGGCTTTTTTCAGATTTACTTTATTTTTGAGTCCGTTGAGGATTCTGTGACAGTTTTAAACATTAATTGACTATTGTTTGTAGTTTTCTTAATATTTTTTTTAAAAATCCTCATGGCTAAATCCCGACAAATTTACGTTTGTAGTGAGTGTGGTGCAGAATATACTCAATGGTATGGTTACTGTAAAGAGTGCGATTCTTACGGAACTATTTCTGAAGAACCCATTGAAATAAGCCCTACAACGGGAAATCGTGGTAGCTGGCAATCTGGGACACGTTCTCAGGGTAGAGCGGATACTCCAGCCCAACCAAGGGTATCACTGAAATTTTCTCAGATCAATAATCATAACCAAGCTCGCTTTCCTTCAGGATACGGAGAGTTAGACAGGGTTTTGGGTGGGGGCATTGTGCCTGGTTCGTTGGTTTTGATTGGAGGCGATCCTGGTATTGGTAAATCAACTTTATTATTACAAGTAGCTAATCTATTATCAGTAAGTTTACCCCGTATCCTCTATGTTTCTGCCGAAGAGTCGGGACAACAGGTAAAATTGCGAGCTTCTCGTTTGGGAGTAGGGGTAGTTGAAGAAGATGAACCTTTAGTGCATCAGAATGGTAAAGGAACAGGAAAAAAGGCAAAGCCTAGGGAAGATGTCAATGAAAATAATCTCTACGTAATGCCAGAAACAGATTTAGAGGAAATTCTTCGGGAATTAGAGTCTTTAAAGCCTCAAGTTGCGGTAATTGATAGTATTCAAACTCTTCATTTTGCCTCTCTTACTTCTGCACCTGGTTCAGTTGCCCAAGTGAGGGAATGTACTTCGGCTTTGATGCAGGTAGGAAAACGGGAAAATATTACCTTATTAATTGTTGGTCATGTTACCAAAGAAGGCGCGATCGCAGGACCAAGAGTCTTAGAACATTTAGTCGATACCGTGTTGTATTTTGAAGGAGATCGTTACGCTTCTCACCGCCTGTTGCGTTCGGTAAAAAATCGTTTTGGAGCAACTCATGAAATTGGGATCTTTGAAATGGCAGATAAGGGTTTAGTTGAAGTAGAAAATCCTTCGGAACTGTTTTTAGGAAACCGCGATGAATTAGCCCCTGGTACTTCTACCATCGTCGCTTGTGAAGGAACTCGTCCGATTGTAGTAGAGTTACAGGCGTTAGTCAGTCCGACTAGCTACACTTCTCCCCGTCGTTCCACAACAGGAGTAGATTACAATCGTTTGCAGCAGATCTTAGCCGTCTTAGAAAAAAGAGTAGGCATTCCTCTCTCTAAACTCGATGCCTATGTCGCTTCTGCGGGAGGCTTAAATGTAGGCGAACCCGCAGCCGATTTAGGTATAGCGATCGCTCTAGTTGCTAGTTTTCGCGATCGCATTGTCGATCCTCGTACTGTTTTAATTGGGGAAGTAGGTTTAGGTGGTCAAGTTCGTTTAGTATCGCAAATGGAGCTAAGACTTAAAGAAGCTGCTAAATTAGGTTTTAAACGGGCGATTGTACCGAAAGGACAAAGTTTTCCCGATGATGTGGGTTTAGAAATTGTCCCAATTGGTAAAGTGATCGATGCGATTATTGCAGCAATTCCCTCGGAAAAGGGGATGAAGGAGGTTAGGGAAGAAGAGTGAGGACATGGGGAGATGGGGAGAAAAGGGGAAAAGGAGAAATCTAGTATGATTATTCATAAATTCCCCTCTGCACCTCTGCCTCTCTGCACCGTTGCCCCTACATTCCTAATATTTATGATATTGAGAGCTTATGACAATTACAACAGGAGAAACTATTGTTGCGATCGCGACAGCCGTTGTGCCTCAACAGGGTAGCATTGGTATTGTGCGTCTTTCGGGAGAAGAAGCGGTAAAGATTGCCCGAAATTTATTTGATGCGCCTGGTAAACAGTTGTGGGAAAGTCATCGTCTTCTCTATGGTTATATTCGTCATCCTGAAACTAAGGAATTGGTTGATGAAGCTTTGTTGTTATTGATGCTTGCGCCTCGTTCCTTTACCCGTGAAGATGTGGTTGAATTTCACTGTCATGGTGGTATCATCCCCGTACAGGAAGTGTTAAAACTTTGTTTAGAACAAGGAGCCAGATTAGCTCAACCAGGAGAATTTACACTCAGGGCATTTTTGAACGGTCGAATTGACTTAACTCAAGCAGAAAGTATTGCGGAATTAGTAGGAGCGCAATCTCAAGCTGCTTCAGTAGTCGCTTTAGCAGGATTACAGGGAAAACTAGCCCATCCTATTCGTCAGTTACGAGCTACCTGTTTAGATATTTTGGCAGAAGTAGAAGCCAGAATTGATTTTGAAGACGACTTACCGCCCTTGAATGAAAATGTAATTGTTCAACAACTCCACGATGTTTTACAACAAGTCAAAGATATCCTTGCTACTGCCAATCAAGGAGAATTACTCAGGAATGGGATTAAAGTAGCAATTGTTGGTCGTCCTAATGTGGGAAAATCAAGTTTACTCAATGCTTGGAGTAAATGCGATCGCGCTATTGTCACGGATTTACCTGGCACTACCCGTGACGTAATCGAATCGAGTTTAGTAGCTGGCGGAATACCCATTCAAGTTTTAGATACCGCAGGAATCAGAGATACTTTTGATACAGTTGAAAAGATTGGCGTAGAGCGATCGCAGAAAGCAGCCCAATCAGCCGATTTAGTTTTACTAACAGTTGATGCTCAAGCAGGGTGGACGAAAGAAGATCAAAAGATTTATCTTCAAGTTAAACATCGCCCTTTAATTTTAATTATTAATAAAGTCGATTTAGCTTCCCCAGAAACAATTGTTTATCCTCAAGAAATCCAGCAGATTGTAACTACTTCTGCTGCTAATCAGGAAGGAATCGATCGATTAGAAACTGCAATTTTAGCATCGGTGCAAACTGGCAAAACTACCGCAGCCAATTTAGACATAGCCATCAATCAAAGACAAGCATCAGCATTAACTCAAGCAAAACAATCCTTAGAACAAGTTCAAGAAACCATCAAAGCAAATTTGCCTTTAGATTTTTGGACAATTGACTTAAGAGGCGCAATTCAAGCTCTCGGCGAAATTACGGGAGAAGAAGTTACTGAATCAATTCTAGACCGTATTTTTAGTCGATTTTGCATCGGGAAATAGAACTCGCAAAAATATAGCGTAGCAATGTACTATGCTTACTTTTAGAGATAATAATTTAAGACTGATGAAACCAAAATTTAAAACAGTACAGGCTTGGGAACAAGCACAAATGCTGATGCAACCAGCCTTAATTAGAATTCTGGATAATATTCGTAAACAACTCGATAATTCACCATGGAAGGGAGAATACAAAGAAGTGGTTGACCCTATCCCTGGTTATCATCTTTGTTTAACTAGTCAAGGAAAATCCATCGAAATTGATATTTGGGAATTGTGCTATCAAGTTTGTTTTCAGAATTATCTTACTTTGCCCAATAATATTTTTAGTTCTTACGATCAAAGTAGTCATGAAGTAGAAATAGATACTCGTTTAATAGATGACACGGGTGAAGTTGATTGGCAATTTCTAGAAGCAAAAGCACAAAAATCAGTTAGACAAGTATTTGAAAATTTACCTGAGAGGTAATAATTTTAGATTTTCCCTCTTTTGGCAATTCAAATCAAATTGCGTATCTTAATGTCGTTCTGAGGTAACGAAGAATCTAAAGAACAATCTGTCTCTACACAAATTATCTGAATGATTGACACTTAATTTAAGCTAAGTAATTAAAAAAATTAGATTGTTTACCAACAAAATAAAAGATAAAGCAAACAATTTTTCAAAACTTCCAACTGACTTTAAATTTATTAATAAGTACTTATCTGTCCTAGTTTCTCTAACTTGTTTAACTTTGAGTAGGAGAGATTAATTTAACTGCTTATCCTACTGAGAATACTCAGCGTATTCCAGATAATTATCCCAACTGTAGCAATTAAAATCTATTCTAATGCGATCGCGAACGCAGAGAGCGAACCTCTCGCGTAGCGCCTCGCCTTGGGCGAGATCGCTCTTAAGTAATAAGTGTAAAGAGAAAAGTTTTTACTGTTACAAGTCTATGCCACTTAATTAAACTGACTTAATCTCATCTATCCTTTCAGAGGATAAACTAAAAAAAGAGCTTCTCAACAAGAGCAAAATATTGTAATGACCACATCATCCAACACAGAAATTCAAGAGCTAAAAAATTTTCTCAGCGATCGCTTTTTTCAACTAGACAGAAGAATTGATGAATTGAAAACCGAACTGACATTAGAAATAGCTTCAAGTCAAGCTGAAATAAAAAAAGACATCAGCAACCTCGATCTAAAAATAGAAAGTATCAAAGGTGATATTAAAGGACTATCGGAAAAAATCGATGGTTTAAAATATAAGAACTACAATAACCAAGATTATGGAATTATTACGTCAAATTCAACAAAAAATGGGAGCTACTTTAGATTCAGCCACCAAAATACCTTTGAGTTTTGGGAATGATGAACGCGCTTTTGTAGCTGCCAAAGAAGAAGTTGTAATAAGCGATCGCTCTAATTGGGGTTTACTCAAATTTACTGGAGACGATCGATTACGCTATCTCCATAATCAGAGTACCAATAATTTTAATCAGCTTCAACCTGGACAAGGTTGCGATACTGTTTTTGTGACTTCCACAGCGAGAACTTTAGATTTAACCACAGCTTATGTAACAGAAGATGCAGTTTTAGTTTTAGTTTCTCCTCAACGTCGTCAAAAATTACTTGAATGGTTAGATCGGTTTATTTTTCCGTTTGACAAAGTAGAATTGAGTGATATTTCTACTGAGTATGCTGTCTTTAATTTAATTGGCAAACAAAGCAATGATTTACTAACAAAATTAGGACTTCAATCTGTCATTAATCAACCAGAAAATAGCCATCAATTAGTTAACTTCGATAATAATATTATTAGAGTTGCTGTAGGTAATGGTTTAGCTTTACCTGGATATACTTTAATTATTCCTGTTGCTGAAGCTGCTGCTTGTTGGTCTAAACTAATTACAATCGGTGTAATTCCGCTAGGCGATCGCGTTTGGTCACAATTACGAATTTTACAAGGAAGACCAATTCCCGATCAAGAATTAACAGAAGATTATAATCCTTTAGAAACAGGTTTATGGTCTGCTATTTCTTTTGAAAAAGGTTGTTATATTGGTCAAGAAACTATTGCTCGTTTAAATACTTATAAAGGTGTAAAACAACAACTTTGGGGAATAAAATTAAGTACGCCAGTTAACCCAGAAACACCTTTAATATTAGAAGGAAATAAAGTTGGAATTTTAACTAGTTGTACGAAAACTCCTGAAGGTACTTTTGGGTTAGCTTATCTTCGTACTAAAGCAGGAGGAGTAGGTTTACAAGTACAAGTAGGAGAGGCAAACGGAGAAATTATTTCTGTACCCTTTCTAAGCCATGAATACTATTCTTAAGATTAGAATATTTTCTCCTCTATTGGTATCTCTGTATAACTGTTTTTTCCTCTCAAACTGCTTGCATTTCACCTACTAATCTTCTTCAAGGAACAACAATTAAAATTAATGGTTCTACTAATATGGTGAAAATTAATCAGGTTTTAAAAAAGCGTTTTGAACAATAATTTCCAGGCGTAAAAGTAATAAATTAAGGAATAACATGACTTCAAGGAGGAAAGATAGATTTAGCAGCCATGTCGAAACCAATAATTAAGTATTTAAGCTATCGGTATTTTCCAATAATTGTTCTGGTGGTGGCAATAAAGTTACTAAAACCTTATCTACTCTAATCCCATCCATATCGACAATTTCAAATCGGACTCCTTGCCATTCAAAATGTTCTCCAGACTTAGGGATATGTCTAAGCATAGTTGTCATAAATCCCCCCAACGTATGATAATCCCCAGTTTCTTCCTCAGCTAACCATTGTTTATCTAACAAATCTTTGACTTCATCGATTGAAAGTAAACCATCTAATAACCAAGAACCATCCTCACGCTGAATAATCATTGGTTCTTCCAGATCTTCGGAAGAGGAAATACCACCAACTATAGCTTCCATTAAATCCGTTAGAGTTACTAACCCTTCAATATCTCCATATTCATCAGTAATAATCGCCATGTGAATGCCACTAGATTTAAACTCTTCTAAAACTCTTAAGGCAGGCGTATTCTCTGGAATAAATAAAGGAGACTCAAGCATGCTACCAAGATCGATTTCTGGTCTTTCTAAACAAGCAGCTAAAAATTTACTACCACGAACAATTCCCAAACATTTATCTAAACTTTCTTCGCCAACAGGAAAACGCGAATAGTTATTGTCAATAATGCGACGTTGAGTATCTTCTAAAGGTGCATTCAAATTAAGCCAAGCAATTTCAAACCTAGGAGTCATAAAGGCTTTAATCGGGCGATCGCTAAGACGAAAGACTCGTTCAACTATTTCTTGTTCTGATTCTTCAAAAGTACCAGACTGAGTAGCTTGTTCGATTAAGACTTTAATTTCTTCTTCTGTTACAGTAGAATCTGCTTCTGGTTGAATTCCGAGTAACCTCAATAATCCATTGGTAGAAATTCCGAGTAAATAAACTAATGGTGCAGTAATAGTTGACAGTAACCGCATCGGTTTAGCTACCGAACAAGCAACTTTTTCAGGATTGTTTAAAGCTAATCGTTTTGGAACTAATTCTCCAATTAATAAAGAAAGATAAGTAATTAAAGTTACAACAATAGCTACACTAATTTCTTCACTATAAGGCTTGAAAAAAGGAATAAAATCAAAAACGAACTTCAATCTTTGAGCCAAAGTTGCTTGACCAAGCGCACCGCTAAGGATTCCAATTAAAGTAATCCCAATTTGAACTGTAGACAGAAAATCATTAGGAGCATTTGCTAATTTAAGCGCAGCTTTGGCGTTAGCATCACCTCGATTTGCCATTTGCTCTAAGCGAACCTTGCGAGAAGAGACAACAGCAATTTCCGAACCGGAAAATAAACCGTTGGCAACGATTAGTAAAAAAATGAAGAGAATTTCAAGAGCAAAGGCAGACATTCCCTATTCCTATCATATCGCTATCGATCATAGCTTGTATATTTTCTTAGCGTACATCATGCTTAAATATTTAGACTGCCATTTTTCATCAGAAAATTTTTAATAATTTCGACATATTTTTTTTAATCAATCATAATACATTTAAAAACAAGATCACGCTTAAATAACTAATAGATAAGGAAATTAGCAAATAGATTTTGCTAGATAAAAGTTAATAAACAAATTAATGATAGCTAATTTAGCCAAAAAAGCTCGTGTTGTCAAAGTCATATTTCAGTACTCAGATTAGATTAATTAATCTTAGAGAAAAAGTTGAGTAGAGACGGAAGGGTAAATTTGGGATTAGGATAGATCAACGAATAAGGCGAGGTATTAGTAATGGTATCTTCTTCAGTTGTTTCTGAGACTCAAACTCTTAATTCTGATTGGCAATGGCGTGATTGGGAAGGATTACCATATCTAACTTGTAGTTTATTGCAACAATGGCAACATGGATTTTTTACTCAGCAATTTTTTCCTCGTCTTCCAGAAGATTTAGTAGTCATCTTAAATTCCGAAGCGACTGTACATCGGGTTAAACAGATTCATGGCAATCAAATACTTACACCGACAGAAATTTTAGCAGCTAAAAAGCAAGCTGATGTCCCAGAATCTTTACCTGGTGGGGATGGTGTCTTAAGCGATCGCATTGAGCAGGCAGTTTGGGTAGCTAGTGCTGATTGTAATCCTGTTTTGATTGGAGATGTTGTGACGGGAAGAGTAGCTGCAATTCATGCTGGTTGGCGCGGTACAGCACAAAGAATTGTGGTTGAAGCGATCGCTCGTTTAGTAGCTCATGGTAGTTTGTTACATAATCTGCGGATTGCTATGGGACCAGCTATTTCAGGTGAAGTTTATCAAGTTACAGAATACGTAGCTGCTGAAGTGGGTACAAGTATTATTGCTTCAGAAGAAGCCAAAACCACAGAAGAAATGTTAATTGCTTTGCAACAGTTACCCGATTCTCCCATTTTAGATGATCCTGAGTCTGGTCGAGTACGTATAGATGTCAGAAGAGTTAATGCTATTCAACTAGAACAGTTGGGAATAGACCGAGAACAAATTGCGATCGCGCCTTATTGCACCTATCAGCAACCAGATTATTTCTTTTCTTATCGTCGTAGCAACGAAAAACAGGTTCAATGGTCAGGGATCGTTAGTCATCAACCTCGATCAAGTGCTAATTGAGGGGATTCTACTGCAATCGCAGGAAGCCAAAAAGTTACAGTCGAACCTCGATCTATTTGACTTTCGATTGTGATATTACCACCCATCATTTCACAATAACTTTTACAAATTGCTAGTCCTAATCCAGTACCTCCATATTTTTTGGTGGTACTATCATCTACTTGACTAAAAGGTTGAAATACTGTTTTAATTTGTTCGGCACTCATGCCAATTCCTGTGTCACTGATTTTAAAAATGATCCAATCTGTAAATTGAAGGGATTGATCTTCACGGTTGCTTGCTTGGGAATTTACAACAGCAGGGAAAAAACTCTTAGTTTCCCGACAAACTGATAAAGTAATTTTGCCTTGATGGGTAAATTTAGCTGCGTTACTGAGTAGATTTAATAAAATTTGTTTAACTCGTTTGCGATCATTAAACATCATTCCCAAGCGATCGTCAGATATGATAGTGAGCAAGTTATTGTTTTTGTTGACAATTGGCAAGATTAAAGCGTGAACTTCTGCCAGTAAAGCAACGAGATCGAAACTTTCAGGATAGATTGCTATTTTACCTGCTTCAATTTTAGAAATATCTAAGATATCTTCAATCAAAGTCAGTAGATGCATTCCAGATTTTTGAATTTGATTGAGATCGGGAATAAAATCTGTATAACCACATTCTTCTGCATCTATTTTCAGTAATTCACTCAAACCCAAAATACCATTGAGGGGAGTTCTTAATTCATGGCTCATATTAGCCAAAAATCTACTTTTAGCAATACTAGCAGCTTCAGCAGCTTCTTTAGCTTGTTGTAATTCCTCTTGCGCCATTTTAGTAGCAGTGATGTCGCGGATAATTGCTAAAGCTTCATGTTCGAGACTGACAACAATTCTGACTTCAAAATATTTTGGTTGAGTTTGTTCCAATAATTCATATTCAAAGATTTGTATGTCCCCTGTTTGTAAAGCTTGTTTTAGCGCTTGTAAAAACTTTTCGGCGATCGCGCTTGGAAAAATCTCTCTAATAGTTTTACCAATTGAATTGTTGTTGAGGAGAAATGAATTATTATTCTGATTTTTTCTAACATCTACTACTGTGCCATCTCCTTTAAGTTGCCACATCAGATCTGGAATAGCATTTAGTAAAGCTCGATTGTTTCCCTCACTTTGTTGTAAATATTCAGTTTGTTGTTCTAAATCTTCAATTGATTCTCGTAGTTGAGCAGTCATACTATTAAAAGAATCTGCCAACACCGCTAATTCATCTTGACTATTAATCTTAATTTGTTGTTTTAAATCTCCCTCAGCCATTTTATGGGTAACCATAGTCATTTTTTTGAGGGGTTTGGTGAGTAAACGACTAAGCCAAATAGTAACTAAAAAACCTAAACTAGAAATTAGTAACGCGATCGCAATGGCTTGATTACATATAAGCGAAATTTTTTGACCTAGAGGATTGGTAGATAAAGTAATACTAATGGCACCTAAAGTTTGACGATCTAATGGGATTGCTTTACCTGCTAGTAATCGATCAGACTGCCAGACTACAACAATATTTTTACTATTAATAAATTGTTGACCAACAAGATTACTAGTTGACTTAGTCAAAGTATTAGCAATGATGTTGCCTTGGTAATTATAAATTTGACCACCAATAATTAAATGATGATTACCGAATTGCTGAAGCATTTTTTGAAGTAAATCTACCTTTTGGGGAGAGGGATTTTCTGCTGCAACTACAGTTAGGGTATTAAGTAATAATTCCGCTTTTAATTCTAATTCTTTTTGAAGATTTTTTTGCTGATTGTCAATTAATAATATAGTAATTCCTGCTGAAGTAAGGGCAATTGTCGTAGTCATGGCAACAGTCAACTTGGCTGCTAGGGATAGTTTTCTCCAGCTAAAATCTCCCCACATAGAGTTATTTAGTTTGATGCGATTAGTATAACTCTTTAATTTGACCCAAACTTGGTTCGACTCGAAAAAGCAAACTTCTTTCGATTGTTTTCTTAAATTTTTGTCAGACAGTTTTACCTTCAGGATTATCCTCCATCTTAATTTATACAGGTTGTCCATTATTGTGAATTTTTTTTTGTAATCCATAAGCTGGACTCACCAAATCTTTATAGCGATGCGAGTCATACTCAGCCACAACTATGATTGCTGTGTAAGTTTTTAAGAGAATTTTTTGATAAGTTTGTTCTTCTACTTTTAAAGTAGAAAAAATATTCTGGTTTTTAGCTTGAATATCTTGCCAGCGATCTAACAAAAATTGAGTTTCAGATTTTTTATTAAAAATACTTGATGATTTTTCTTTTTTGTCAAGTTCTTGTTTTAATCCACAACTTGCTAAAGTTGTTAGTACAGCTAAAACTACTATACCTAATTGTTTTGAGAACATTTTCTGCAATTTTGCAATGATAATTAATATCTTTGAGCAATTAAATTTCAATAACTAACTTAAAGTCAAAAATTACTTTATCAATACAATTTTTTTTTGCTTTAATAAGTAGTTTGATTCTGTTTTAGCTTATCAAATCTGAAAAAAAGCTCACCTCAGTAAAATCACTGATTTTTAATAAGAATTTGTTTCTTCACGGTAATTATATAAAAACTTCTAAAAACATTTTTTGGGAATGTTTATTGGTGTAATATATTTAAAATATCCTTGAAATTCTTGAACTCATTTCAATTAATATTAAATTTTTTAAAAAAAAGTAAATACGTAATATTTAATTGCTTTAGGTAAAATTTTAAACTATTTTTCAATAATTTTACTAAACTATAGTTATAGCCCGAATTAAAATTCTATCCCTTGATTGTATACATTTAAGAATTCTTTTCGTAAATTAATTATTAATAGCGAGAGGTTCGCTAGTCTTAGACACCTCGGACGCTTGATATGTTCGTATCTAAAGACGCTGGCACAACAAGCGATCGCTTTTAGCAAACAAAAACTATTATGATAGATTTAACTACAGCTTTACCTACGTTCGTTGTTACCCTCAGAGAAGGCTTTGAAGCTGCCTTAGTGGTGGGGATCGTAATGGCTTGTTTACAAAAAGCTCAACAACCACAATTATACCGCTGGGTTTATTTGGGTATTGGTGGCGGTATTACTGCCAGTGTTGCAGTCGGATTTTTTCTAGCTAAAACAATTCAACAAATGGAATCAGTTGGAGGCATCTATGCACCAGTCATCAAAGAAAGTTTAGCAGGAATTTTTGGTTTAGTTGCGATCGCAATGCTCAGTTGGATGTTACTTTGGATGACTCAACAGGCAAAATCTCTTAAAGGTGAAGTAGAAGGAACAATTAATCAAGCTTTGAACCAACAAAATGCAGGCAAAGCGATTTTTTTGCTGATTTTTATTGCTGTTTTACGAGAAGGTTTTGAAACGGTCTTATTTATTGTCGCTAAATTCCAACAAGAATGGGCTTTACCTACCTTAGGTGCGATCGCAGGTTTAGCTGTAGCAACGGTAATGGGAATTTTACTTTTTGCGCTAGGAGTTAAAATCAATATTCGTTTGTTTTTCCAAATAATGGGAGTTTTCTTATTATTAATTGTAGGTGGATTAGTCTTAGGATTACTCAAGCATCTTGATGCGACTGTTGCTTTACTATCTCAACTTTCTACATCTAACTGGTGTTTCGGTCATAATGCTTCTTGTATTTTAGGAGCAAAAGTTTGGGACGGAACTGCATTTTTACCCGATCAAAAATTTCCTGGCATTCTCTTAAAATCTTTATTTGGTTATCGTCAAACTCTTTATTTAGGACAAGTTATTGCTTATCTTGTCTTTTTAATCATTGTCGGGGGAGCTTATTGGCAAAGTTTGAATAATAAATCAATGTTTAATTCTCCAAAAAGAACCAAACTACAAAATTAATCAACACATATAAAAGCCAATTAATTAATCATTATCAAGTTTATTCATTATTTTTGAGAGATTTTTCACCACTGAGGAGTTTTAGCAATTAAAAGAGTTGCCTGTTCGCTATTGACTGCTTTAGAAAAAAAGTAGCCTTGTCCGTATTCACAATTTAAAGCTTGCAGACTTGTCATTTCTGTTTCCGTTTCAATTCCTTCAGCTACCACATCCATTTCTAGTTGGTGAGCTAGAGTAATAATAGTAGTAACAATTGCTTGGTTTTTTTTACTTTGACTCATATTACTGACAAAAGAACGATCTACTTTAAGTGTGTCCATCGAGAATCGATGTAAATAACTAAAAGAAGAAAACCCTGTGCCAAAATCATCCATACTCAAACGCACACCAAAAGCTTTTAATCGATTCAGCAAACCAATTGCCTCTTCAACGTCATCCATTACCATGCTTTCAGTAATTTCGAGCTTTAAACTTTGAGCCTTGAGATTAGTTATTTGTAAAATTTCTTCAATCTGTTCGACTAAATTAGATTGTGAAAATTGTCGCCCAGAAAGATTTACACTGATCGTATAAGATTGACAATGAGGAAATTGGCTTTGCCAAATCTGCATTTGACGACAAGCTTGTTGTAGAATCCATTTTCCTAGTGGGATAATCAATCCAGTTTCTTCAGCAATGGGAATAAAACTAGCTGGTGAGACAAAACCTCGTTGAGGAGAATGCCAACGCACCAAAGATTCAAATCCGACAATGGTGCCACTATTTAAGGAAACAATTGGTTGATAATATAATTCAAATTCTTGATTAGCTATTGCTTTGCGTAGATCTGCTTCTAATTCTAAATAAGCTAATGCTTGTTCTTGCATCTTAGTTGCAAAAACTTCATGACGAGTTTTGCCTGAAGCTTTAGCTTGATACATTGCTGTATGAGCCGATCGCAACAAATTTTCTGGTTGAAATTGGTTGTCAATTGTTTCGCTAGCAATACCAATACTAACTGTAGTATAAGTATCTTGATTATTTAATTGAAAAGGTAGAGTCAGTTCCTTTTCTAATTGATTGGCGAAGTCAATAGCTTGCTCAACATCAGTAACATGATCGATCGCGATCGCAAATTCATCTCCTCCTACTCTTGCCAACAGATTTTGAGGATTTAAACAAGCTTGAAGACGTTGGGCAGTAGTAATTAATAATCGATCACCTGCTTGATACCCTAAACCATCATTAATTAACTTAAAGCGATCGAGATCGAGACAAAAAACTACCATCAATCCGCCTGATTGATTCAATTTTCTTTGATTTAGTTGTTTTAATTGTTTGGTAAATAAATTGCGGTTAGGTAAACCAGTTAAGGGATCATATAACATCGAATAAACTACTCGATAGGCTAAAACTGCACTACTAGTAAGAACAAAAGCCAAGGCTGTTGGGACAAAAGGAATCCAGCCAGCTTGAGTAAAGGCAACTAGACAAATTCCCCACAAACTAACCAGACTAGCAATCATCGTTATCCCTAAACGCCAAGGAGAACGCGATCGCCATACTAAAACACCTCCAACAATTGACCACATCCAAATCCAGACACCTTCAACCCATTGAGGTAAAAACCAAAATTGAGATTCTTGATCTGATAAGAGTCGTAAGATCTGACTAACCATTTGGGCATGAGCAATTACCCCAGGCATAATACCTTGACTTCCTCGATAAGGAGTATAGATAAAGTCTTTGATGCTAGGGGCAGTTGTGCCAATCAACACTACTTTATCTTTAACTAAATTCGGATCAAACTCACCATTGAGAACTTCTGTCAAAGTAATTGTTGTAGCAATCTTGGGAGAAGGATAACGCAGTAAAATTTGCCATCCAACTGCTTCGCTGGCAGCCATTTGATATCCTCCAGAATCGGCTTCTAGAGGAATTAAAACAGTATCATCAACTTTGAGAGAATCGGAGTCTAATTCTATTTTTGAGTGAGTACCTAAATATTTGAGACTTAGTTGTAAAGAAAAGGAAGGAAATTCTTCTGTTCCCAAACGCACATACATTAAATTGCGTCGAAGAATGCTGTCTGCATCTAAAAGCAAATCATTAAAACCGATTCTTTGTTTGGGAATAAAAGCAGGGGCTGCAACAGTGTTATTTGTTTTGCCTAATTCCTGAATAACAATCACATTTTCTGCTCGAAGTTGCTGTTCTAAAGCTTTACGCCCAGGAAGATAAGGAATATCTCGATATAAATCTAAACCGATTACTTTGGGTTGATATTGCTGTAGTTTTACCAGTAGTTGAGCAATTGTTTGATCTGAAATAGGCCAGCGTTTTTGTTGATAAATGTCCGATTCAGTAATTTCTACTACTAAAATTCTTGGATCAAGATATTCTTTTTGTTGAAACCGAACTAAATAATCATAAGCAATTAATTCCAATATTTGTAAACCACTTAACTGTCTAATTCCTATTAATATTCCAGTTATTAATAAACTAGAGAATAAAACATAATAAATATAAATAAATTTAATTTTTTTTAAAGGCTGCTTTTTTTTCTGAAAAAAAGTTGATTTTTCGACAAGATTATTAAAGGTTCGGTTTATTTTTGTTAACACTTTGTTTTTTTCTTTATCCATTAACGACTTGACGGGTCTTCAGGGAAATTACTTAAGAATTTTTAATTAGGTAAATATTTTTTTTACTCAAAAGTTAAAATAACAAAAACTTTATTTTTATGGACTTTATTAATAATTCAAGATTAAAATTGTGAGCAAAGCCTATTAATAAAAATAAGTTTAGCTAAATTTTTTCTAAAATAAAACGTATGTTATCTCGTCAATTAAACTTCCTTACCAAATTCACTAGCTTGACACTAGTTGGGAGTTTTATTTTTTTTAATTCTCCGAATTTACTAAAAGCACAAACCCCTAATTCTTCTAGTAGTTACTCGTCAACTAATACTAAAAATCAAGCAAAAAACTCTAGTAGAAATGGTTTACCAGTCAATCGTATAGCTGGCGGAAGTCGAGGCAGTTGTCTTGCTAGTAATCATCGTTTAGTTGCTTTAGTTCCAGAAGAAAATATTAATCTCACTGCGTCCAACTCTCCTAAACTGTTCTTCTATATTCCAGCTACTACAAATCCTCATCAAATTGAGTTTGTTTTACGCAATCAAAATGATGAACTAGTTTATGAAACTTTTATCGATATTAGCCAGCAATCGGGTATTGTTAGTATTAATTTACCTAATTCTGCTAATTTCAACGGATTAGAAGTCAATCAAAATTACCATTGGTATTTGTCAATGATTTGTGACCCAATGCGACGTTCTCACGATTTAGTAGTTGAAGGTTGGATTCGTCGCGTTGAACTAGAAACTGCTTTGAAACAGAAGTTGCAGGATTTTAATCATATCAAACAAGCAGAACTGTATCATCAAAAAGGTATTTGGCATGACGCTTTGGCAGCTTCCGCAGAAGAACCAAACTCTTCACAATGGTCAGAATTATTGAATTCTATAGGATTAGAAGATTTAGCTCAAGAACCTCTCATTCAGAGCGATCGCATCAGCACTTCTGCTCGACAATAACCAATCAAACTACAACTATTAAATTTTAAGTTAGTTGACTGATCGCATTTCCCACGTCCAATCTTAATTTTTAAGACGTGGGTTTTTTTTTATAAATTTTGAGCATTAACAACACTTATTCATTCATTTCAAGCTCTTGAATTAGGTTGAGTCTTTAAATAGCTAAAATTCTCAAAAATAGTGCTTTATGCTGAGATTTTTGCAATTTAACCGCAACGGCAAACACCTCAAAGCTAAATTAGTTTGATTCGATCTTTATCACCAAAACCTCAAATCTAATTTACAAAATTTACATTTATGTAAAGCGAATATATAGTTAGACTAAATCAGAAATTTTACTGAGTTAGCTTCTCCAATTTTTCACAAAATTTCATTATTTTTACTTAGAGTAACTTATACTAAATAACAATTTAGATTATTTAAAATTTTTGCAGGCTAAACTTATGAGCCTAAAAAGATTGACGTTGAATAAAGATATACATCAACTTACCAGCAATAAGTATCATTCGATACCAAGTACCTTGAAAATATTTAGGAAGCTCTTAAATCCCAATCATCAAATTTTAAATAATTCATGTCTACAAAATTACTCAAGAGCAGAGCTAGACTTAAGAAAACCGCAATCACTTAAGATTGGGACCTGGCAAATTATTCACCTTTGTAGAGTTTTGGTGGTAATTTTGCTGGATAGTTTGATGATCTTTTTAGCAGTTATACTTGCCAGCCAAATAATCAATCCTGTTAACAATTACTTGCCACTTTGGCTAGAAGGTGAAAACTTTAATTTTGTAATTAATACAATTGCAATTAACCTAGTTATTTTGTATGCTTCCAAACTTTATGGAATCGATCGCCTCAGCCGTAGTTATAGTAATTTATTTAAATCAGTAACACTAGCCTTTATCGTTTTATTATTAGAAGTTCATTTAGTTCATTTATCGATATCACCCTATTTCATAGTTTTGATCTGGGTGTTAACCACAATTTTAGTGATTGGCGAAAGATTTTTACTCAACTCAACTATAGATAGTATTAGAAAAAACATTCCAGAATTAAGAAGAAACGTATTATTGATTGGCAACAAACAAGACATTAACCAGGCAAAAAAAATTCTTGGCACTCATCAAACCTTTAAAATCGTCAATGTCATTGAGTTATTTAGCCCTAATCATTTAATCGAATCTAGTCAACTCATAAAAGCGATCGCCAGTCATGAAGTTGATGAAGTATTGATTTGTTCTTGGGAATATTTAGTCAATCCAATTGCCTTAGTATGGGAACTAAACTGTGCAGGAATTAGCTGGAGAATTATGTCTGTATGGCTTAATTTACCTCTGCAATGGTCAGATATTAGTTTAATTGAAGATATTCCTACCTTTAGATTTAATGCAGCAGCCATTATTGGTGTAGACTTTTGGTGCAAACGTGCTTTCGATCTTGTAGTTTCGGTCTTGCTTTTGTTTATTTTAAGTGGACCAATGCTCATCAGTGCGATTTTAATCAAACTCGATTCTCCAGGTTCAGTTTTTTATAAGCAGACTCGAGTAGGTTTAAAAGGTAAACGCTTTCAAGTTTGGAAATTTCGCACCATGGTAGAAAATGCCAGCGAACTACAAAAACAACTAGAAGCCAAAAATGAAGTTAAGGGAGGTGTTTTATTCAAAATCAAAGATGACCCCAGAATTACTAAAGTTGGTAGATTTTTGCGTCGCTACAGCCTTGATGAACTACCGCAACTATTCAATGTGTTGCAAGGAGAGATGAGTTTAGTTGGTCCTCGTCCTCTTCCAGTGAGAGATGTAGAAAAATTTTCTCAACACCACTTTTTTCGACACGAAGTTTTACCTGGAATTACAGGACTTTGGCAAGTTAGTGGTCGTTCTAATATTGAAAATTCTGAAGAAGTGTTTAAGTTAGATTTTGCTTATATCAAAAACTGGTCTCTTGCTCTCGATTTAAAAATATTGCTACAGACTTTCCACGTAGTTTTAACAAGCAAAGGGGCATATTAACGGGCATTTCGGTAAAATTTCCTTAAAAATTTTAATATTATGGAATCTAATTTATATATTGACGAATATCTTGATTTTAAAAAATATTGGCTTGTTTTAAAACGCCGTATTGTTCCAGCCTCGATCACTTGTCTTGGTGTGATGACTCTGTCTTTGGTTACAGCTTTATCCTTAGAACAAGTTTACCAAGCAGAAGGACAAGTCATGATTAAAACTAACAAATCTGCTAAGTTAACAGGTTTAGAAAACGATATTGGTAAAATTGAAGTTCTCACCAATGAAAGCGATCCTTTAACGACAGAAGTAGAAGTTGTCAGCTCTAGACCAATCATTGACCGTGTTATTAAAGAATTAGACCTCAGAAATAAGCAAGATGAATTGTATCGTTACAAAGATTTGATTAATAAACTTGAAATCAAGCCAGTGACAGGCGGTAACGTAATTAAAATTTCCTATGAAGACTCAGATGCCGAAAGAGCAGCTTTAGTAGTTAATAAAATTATTGAGCTTTATCAGGAAAAAGATACTGAAAATAATCGTTCTGAAGCTATTGCTGCACGTCAGTTTATTAGTGAGGAGTTACCTGAAGTAGAAGCTAAAGTTGCTCAAGCGGAAGCAGATTTACGTAATTTTAAAAATGAAAATCAAATTGCTAATTTGTCTGAAGAAACTACGACTTTAATTGAAACGAGTAAGTTAGTTGATACTCAAATCGATCAAGTAGCTGCTGAATTAGGAGATGTGAATGCTAGATATACTAGCTTAAGCAGTCAATTGGGCATGAATGTATCAGAAGCTGCTGCTATCAGTTCTTTAAATCAATCAGTAGCAGTTCAAAAAGCTTTGACTCAATTACAAAATGTCAAAGTGGAACTAGCAAGCAAACGGAATTTATTTGGTGAAAATGCACCGCAGATTATTTCTTTAAAAGAACAAGAAGCGGAACTAACTGCTTTATTAGAACAACAAATTAGGCAAACTTTAGGTAGCCAATCAGCTAGTAGCGTCGCTCAACTAAATATTTTAGGACTTGGCAGACTCAAACAAGAGCAAATTAGTGAATTTGCAAGTTTAGGGCTGAAAAAAACAGGATTAGAACAAAAATTAGCTAATTTAAAACAAACTAAAACAGATTATCAACAAAGGCTTTCAGTTTTACCCAATTTAGAAAAACGACAAAAAGAGTTAGAAAGAAAAACCAAAGCTGCACAAGCAACCTATCAAACTCTGCTCGGCAAACTACAAGAAACTCAAGTAGCCGAAAAACAAAATATCGGAACTGTTAGAGTCTTAGCTAATGCTATTCCTCCCGATGAACCAACTGGCCCGAGTAAAAAACTGATTGTGGCTGCTGGTGGTTTATTAGGAGGATTATTGGGAATAGCGGTAGCTTTCTTATTAGATTTGAAAGACAATTCCCTGAAAAATAGTCAAGAAATTGAAGAAATATTTGGTTATCCGTTGCAGGGGGTCATACCAGATTTAGCAAAAGAGGGTTCACCCAATCTCTTGGTAGGAGACGTAGTTGATACGCTGCCCCAACTACCGGCTGGTCAAAATGATTCTTCTCATCATCGTCATGCCTTATTACCGATTAGGGAAGCTTATCAAATTTTACAGGCAAATCTCAAACTGCTCAGTCTTTCTCAAGCAAGAAAAGTAATTGCTGTTACTAGCTGTGTTCCTCAAGAAGGTAAATCTCATGTTTCTGCTAATCTAGCGATCGCTCAAAATCAAGTAGGAAAAAGAATTTTGCTGATTGACGCTGATATGCGTCGTCCTTCTCAACACAAGATTTGGAGTATTCCTAATTATTTAGGTTTAAGTAATGTTCTCAAAGGGGAAGCAGAGTGGCAAGAAGCAATCAAAACAATCAAACCAGGCTTAGATATCTTAACGGCAGGAGATCTTCCCGATAATCCTGTACCTTTAATTGATTCAGAACGCATGAAATATTTAATTGAGACTGCTGCCCTAACCTACGACCACGTTATTTTCGACACTCCGCCGATTACAGGTATGGCAGATACTAGAATTCTCGGCAGGATGGTAGATGGATTGTTGATGGTAGTTCGTCCTGGAGTAGCTAATTATGGCAGTGTCTCAGTAGCTAAAAAGTTAATCGAAACAACGGGTCAGCCAATTATCGGTGTAGTAGCCAATGGAGTAAATTTACGCAACGAAGCCTACGGTTACGACTATTATTACTATCCCAATTATGAATATGACGATTCTTATTCATTAAATCAGGGAAAATAATTAGATGCTAGGTAAACTTAAATCCTTGGAAGATAAGCTCAGTCCAGGATTGCAGAAAATTATTCTCAATATCGGCTGGCTGTTTACTGAGCGAATTTTGTACATGGTAGTTTCCCTGCTAGTGGGAATCTATGTAGTTAGATATTTAGGTCCTGAAGATTTTGGCAAACTTAGTTATAGTTACAGCTTTTTTTATCTATTTGTTGCTATTGCGAAATTAGGTTTAAACGATATTGTTGTCAGGGACATAGTTCAACAAGAAAAATTTACTCCAAAAATTTTAGGTACGGCTTTTGTCCTGAAATTATTCAGTAGCGTCATTAGTATTATTTTGATCGCCAGTTCGATTTGGCTCTTAAATGAGGATAACCAAATTCGTTGGATGACAATCATAATCGCTTTGGGTTTGATCTTTGATGGGTTTGAGGTCATTAGTTTTTGGTTTCAATCCCAAGTTTTATCCCGTCCCATCGCTACAGTTCAAAGTGTGCAAATTTTTCTGACTGCGGGAGCAAGAATTTTATTTGTTTTCTTAAAATTGCCCCTAATTAGTTTTGCTTGGGTGTTTTTTGCCGAATTTCTGCTCAAAGGACTAGGGTCGATTTGGGTTTACCTAAGACATCGGCAATCTTTTAAGCAATGGGAATTCCGTTGGTTAACTGCTGTGGAATTGCTTCAAGATTCAATTCCTATGCTGCTCTCAGCAGTCATGATTTCTATTTATATGAAGATCGACCAAGTGATGTTGCAGAATTTGGTAGGTAGTAGAGAAGTAGGAATCTATGCAGCAGCGGTAAGGTTTTCAGAAATTTGGTATTTTGTGCCGATGGCAATTTGTGCTTCGGTTTTTCCATCGGTGCTTAAAGCAAAAGCTAGAAGTAGGAGAGAATACGACCTCAAAACTCAACAACTTTACGATGTGATGGCGTGGATTTCGATCGCTATTTCTCTGGTAATGACGATCGCATCTCAACCACTGGTAGATATTTTATTGGGTAAAGAATATGCTGAAGCAGGAATTATCTTGGCTTTACATATTTGGTCAGGACCGTTTGTCTTTCTAAGTGTGGCTCGCGGTCGTTGGTTAATTGCTGAAAAGCTGACCAGATTTGAATTTATGGCGACTTCTTTGGGAGTGGTTGCCAATATTTGCTTGAATTTTTACTTGATTCCTTTATATGGAGGTAAAGGCGCAGCTATCGCAACTTTAATTTCTTATGCTTTTGCTTGTTATTTAGCAGGAGCATTTTTTCCACCCTTATTTAAAAATACTTGGATGTTAACTAAGGCTCTATTTATTCCGTTTCGGATTAAACAAAATTTGCTTTATTTCAAGAGAATTAGGCAAGTTTTTTCTTAACGAGGAATTGTTGATCGATGAAAGTTCTACTGATTAATCATTCCGATCTCGCTGGTGGTGCTGCACGGGCAGCCTATCGCTTGCATCAGGGATTACAGCAACTAAGCGTTGATTCTCAAATGTTAGTACAACAAAAATTGAGTGACGATCGCGCTGTGTTTGCTCCTACTACTAGACTAGCAACAAGTATTGGTAACTCGAGAATTGCTGTTGATGCTTTGCCATTAAAGTTTTATCCCCAACGTCATAATCTTACTTATTCTTTACAGTGGCTACCAGAAAGGACTAGGGCTAAAATTGCTCAACTTGCTCCTGATGTTATTAATTTACATTGGATTGGAGAAGCTTTGCTGCAAGTTGAAACGATCGCTAAATTAGCTCGCCCAATCGTTTGGACACTGCACGATATGTGGGCATTCACAGGAGGCTGTCACTACGATCACAATTGCGATCGCTATAAATTTTCTTGTGGTAGTTGTCCTCAATTAGGTAGTAACTGCGACTGGGATCTTTCTCGTTGGGTTTGGCAGCGTAAAGCTAAAGCTTGGAAACAGCTAGACTTAACCATCGTCGTTTTAAGTTCTTGGTTACGAGATTGTGCAGCTTCTAGTAGCTTGTTTCAAAATTGTCGGATCGAACTCATTCCCAATGGGATCGATCTAGAAGTTTATCGACCAATTGACCAAAAACTAGCTAGAAAATTATTACGTTTACCTGAAGATAAGCAGTTAATTTTATTTGGTTCCCTTGGTGCTACCAGTGATAAAAGAAAAGGATTTCACCTACTCCAACCAGCACTACAACAATTAGAACAATTGGGTTGGCAAGATGTAGAACTAGCGATTTTTGGAGCTTCTCGACCGCAAAAGCCACCAGAATTCGGCTTTAAAACTCATTACCTCGGCATCCTTAAAGATGACTTGTCTTTAACTTTAGCTTATTGTGCAGCCGATGTTTTTGTCCTACCGTCACTTCAAGACAATCTACCCAATACCGTTTTAGAAGCGATCGCTTGTGGTACTCCTGCGGTAGGTTTTCAGATTGGTGGGATGCCAGATTTAATCGAACATCAACAAAACGGTTATTTAGCTAAACCTTATCAAATAGAAGATTTGGCTCAAGGTCTAATTTGGATACTAGAAAATGAATCAAGGAGGCAAAAATTAAGCGATCGCGCCCGTCAAAAAGCAGAGCAAGAATTTTCTTTACAACTGCAAGCAAAACGCTATCTCAATCTATTTCAAGAATTAACTGGGGCGAAAAAATATTCTTTACAATCCAGTTAATGTCAACTTAATCAGATGAAAAACAATGCTGAAGAAAATCTATGACAATTATTTAATTAAAAAAATTTACGATAATTCTAGTTCCGATTCTTGGTCAACCCAACTAAGAAAAAAACGTTTTGCTTTGCTAAATTCTTTAATTAATTCCCTTGAAAAAGATTCTGTAGAAACGCTAAAAATTCTCGATGTTGGTGGAAGACCTACTTTTTGGCGACTGCAAGAAGGATTAGAAACAATTGTCCAAAATTTTAAAATTACTATTATTAATCTTGAGCAATTAAGCGATCAAGACTTTGTCTGCCTTCAAGGTGACGCTAGAGATTTAAATCAGTTTCAACAACAAGAATTTGATGTAGTTTTTTCTAATTCTGTAATTGAACACGTTGGTAGCGAACAAGATCGACTGAAAATGGCTAATGAAATTAAACGAGTTGGGAAAAGGTATTTTATTCAAACGCCTAATCGCTATTTTCCGATTGAACCACATTTTGTTTTTCCTTTATTTCAATTTTTACCACTAAGGTTACAAGTTTGGTTGATTAGTCATTTTGCTTTAGGCTGGTATGGCAAAGTAGAAGATTTAGAATTAGCCAAACAATTATGTCAGGAAATACAATTATTAAGCAAAAAAGAGCTACATAAACTATTTCCCGAAGGAATTATTTATGAAGAAAAAATATTAGGTTTAACTAAATCTTTTATTGTTTACCATGGCTGGTAATTTCTGCTTAAAGCAAGAGCAAATTTACAGTTTATATCAAGTTCGATTAAATAGTTAAATATTATGTCTGAATCGGGGATTAAGGAATTGGGTAAATTTTATTTAAAATGCTTATCCGTGCTTGATATTATGAGAGGATTACCTTGAAAACTCACTCACTTAAACTAATTCTAAATAAAATTGAACCAGTAATTGTTACCTTTCTGCTGCTCTATTATTTTGGTCTTAATTTACCTCCTGTAATAGATAATGTTTCTAAATATCTTTGTTATCTTTTTGTCGGAGTTTTAGTAATTGTTAATTTAATAACTAAAGGACAAAAATTTGCTTATGTTGCTACCAGAGATTTATTTCCTTGGTTATTATTAGGGTTGAGTTTTGCTTCAATTCTTTGGTCTGCTGCTCCTGAATATACTTCTGATGAAATTGAACCACTTTTTAGAGCTTCTTTTTTAGGAGCATATTTAGCTACACGCTACACAATTAAGGAGCATATGTGGTTGTTAGTTTCAGCTTTAGGAATAGCAGCAATTTTTAGTATTATTTTTGCTTTAATTACACCAGATTATGGCATTGATTTTGTTTCCAATAATGAAGTTTCTTGGCGAGGTATCTTTACTCACAAACAATATCTTGGTCGACAAATGACGATTGGAGTAATTACTTGCTTACATTTATTGTTAGACAAATCTAAACATCGCTTTTTCCTGCTAGGCTTATTATTTTTGTGTTTAGTTTTAGTAATACTTTCTAGTAGTAAATCTGCGCTAATTTTATTGTTTTTTTCATTATTATTATTTCCTGTTTTTACTTTACTAAAACAAGGTTATCGTCTCAAAGGAGCTATTTTTATTTTTGCTTTTTTAATAGTTATTAGTATTGGTTTATTGATTACGATTAATTTAGAAACTATTGTAGTCGATCTGTTGGGCAAAGATCTTACTTTTAATGGACGGACAACTATTTGGAGTTTAGTTCTAGAAAAAGGCTGGGAAAGACCTTGGTTAGGCTATGGTTATTCTGGTTTTTGGACTTCCGACGCTGCTCATTACATTTTAAATAATACTTGGGCTGTAGTAGCAAAAAAGGAAGGAGCTAGATTTCATGCCCATAATGGTTTAATTGAAATCTTTTTACAGTTAGGTTTAGTTGGTCTGATTTTATGTTTATTGAGTTTTCTAAGATTATGTTGGAGAGCGATCAACTTAATTCAAGCTACTCAAAAAAGAGAATTTTTATGGATCTTACAATTTTTATTTATCTCTTTTTTAGCGAATTTCAGTGAAATTAGAACTTTTATAGAAGGAGGAGCAATGTGGGTATTATATATATCTTTTTCTTTTTTACTTGGCATTTGGTGGAAAAGAATTAAATCACCAGGCCATAATTCCCAAAGACAACATCACTTTGATAAAAGAAATGCAATGCAAAAAATATAGATTTTATTAAGTAAATATGATAAATTAATTAAAACAAAATTTGATTAGTAAAGAATATAAATAAATTATCTTGATTTAATATAATTTAAATCATTTTGGGATATATGTCTCTATCTTTAACCAATTTATTAATCTGTAATTAGCAAAAAAAATAATTATTTAGCAAATAAGTTTATTTAAATTTAACAGATTTTGCAATAAAATGGAAAAAAATTAAATTAATATTTAAAACGTTAAACTTTTTGCTCTCAAAAATAAATCAATAAATATTAAATCAACCAAAAATTGTGAGAAAAAAAATGAAAGTTTTAGTAACTGGTTCTAGCGGTTTAATTGGTTCTGAAGCAGTCACATATTATGATGCTAACGGACATCAAGTAGTAGGCATTGATAATAATATGCGAGCTACATTTTTTGGAGAAAAAGGTGACACAACTTGGAATTTAAATCGCTTACAAAAAGCCACTCAAAATTTCAAACATTATAGTGTTGATATTCGCGATCGCGAGAACTTATTTGATTTATTTGAAAATAATTCCTTCGATCTAATTATTCATTGTGCTGCTCAACCTTCTCACGACAAAGCTTGCCAAATTCCTTTACTAGATTTTGAAGTTAACGCTTTAGGAACAATTAACTTACTCGAAGCAACCAGACAGTTTTGTCCCGAGGCAGTATTCATTCACATCAGTACTAACAAAGTATATGGTGATGCACCGAATGAGTTAGATTTAGTTGAGCAAGAAAAACGCTACGATTATGCCAATCCTGAAGACTTTAATGGTATTACCGAAGCTTGTCGCATAGATCGTTGCTTACATTCCCTCTTCGGTGCTTCTAAAACTGCTGCGGATGTAGTTGCTCAAGAATACGGTCGCTATTTTGGCATGAAGGTAGGAGTCTTTCGCGGTGGTTGTTTAACCGGGCCATCCCACTCTGGAGTTGAATTACACGGTTTTCTTTCTTATTTAGTGAAAGTAGCAGTTACAGGCGGTACTTACAAAGTCTTTGGTTACAAAGGTAAACAAGTGCGCGACAACATCCACAGTTATGATGTGATTCAAGCTTTTGAAGCTTTTCGCAACAATCCTCGATCAGGAGAAGTTTATAACTTAGGTGGTGGACGCAACAACAGTATTTCGATTTTAGAATCTTTCGATTTGATTGAAGATTTAACTGGGAAGAAAGTTAATTGGGTTTATGTCGATCAAAATCGCATTGGCGATCATATTTGTTATATCTCCGACTTGAGCAAGCTTAAGACTCATTTTCCTGAGTGGGATATTACCAAAAGTATTACAGACATTTTCCAAGAAATTATTATCTCCGAACAAGCAAAACTCAAAGTAACTGCTTAATTTAAAAGAAATTAATCATGTTAGGTATCGATCAAGACCGACAGCAGACCAATGTAGAAAAGAATGCCAATAAATTTCTGCTTTTTGAATTAAATCCTGGCGGACATCATCCTGGTTATCTACAGCACTTAGTTAAATATTGGTGCGCTCAAAAATTTTCTGGACACTTGGATGTCCTAATTTCCCGTAAATTTGCTCAAAGGCATCCTCAGATTGTTGCTTTGGGAAATAATAATCCTAGAGTTACCTTTATTCAGATTACCCTTGAAGAACAAAGCGAATTATTTGATAGTTCTCAACTAGAGTATTCTTTTAGAGGTAGGATCAAACGAGCTTTTCAAGAGTATCAAATACTGTCCCGTTATACCAAAGTCTTGGGTACAACTCACTGTTTTTTGATGTACCTCGATACCATATTGTTACGTTTAGCCATAAGTAGTAACTTACCTTGTCGTTTTTCCTGTATTTATTTTCGACCCATCTTTCACTATGCCAATTTTCCCAACTACACCAGTGAAGACCGCGAATGGCTATGGCGTTGGCGGGATCGAGTTTGTTTACCAAGGCTATTAAACTCTCCCCAGCTTGATACTCTCTTTTGTCTCGACCCAGTAGTAATAGAAGATCTTAATCGTATGGGTAAGTCAGCTAAAGCTATCCATTTACCAGATCCAGTACAAATCTATAACCATCCAGAAAGCGAAATACAACAACTCAAAAGCAGTTTAGCAATCGAACCAGGTCGAAAAGTATTTCTGTTGTTTGGTGCGTTATCAGAGCGAAAAGGACTCTTTAAATTATTAGACGCGATCGCAACTCTAACACCTGAACTAACTCAGCAACTTTGTTTATTGTTAGTCGGCCCAATTACGCCAAGAGAGAGAGAATTATTAGCAACTCATCTAACCAAACTGCCTAATTCTGTCCAAATTATTCGCTTGGATCGATTTATTCCTGATGAAGAAATTCAA
This sequence comes from Stanieria sp. NIES-3757, assembly GCA_002355455.1. Taxonomy (NCBI): domain Bacteria; kingdom Bacillati; phylum Cyanobacteriota; class Cyanophyceae; order Pleurocapsales; family Dermocarpellaceae; genus Stanieria; species Stanieria sp. NIES-3757. The sequence continues at coordinate 4,425,476 of AP017375.1, read as the reverse complement.
CCCTATTTCCAAATTGCTGATGTAATTTTGGCTCCCTATCAGCGTCACATTGGCATGAGTGCCATTTTAGTTCGAGCAGCAACTGCACAAAAACCTGTATTGGCTTCTGATTTTGGCTTGATGGGGGAGATAACTCGACGTTATAAATTAGGTTTGACCGTTGACTCTACTATTCCCTCTCAAATTGCTGAAGGATTGTGCCGTTTTTTACAAACAAGTCCAGAAGCTTTATGTAACCGTAGCAAAATGAGTCAATTTGCTCAAACTAATCGAGCCGAACTATTTGCTGGAAAAATCTTTAATTGCCTGACAAAGTCGAAGCCGACTTTAGGCGGAGTAATTCTGTAACGGATAACTAATAACTGATGAATGTTCTGTTTCTGACAACCAACCTTCCTAGTCATAAACTACATGGTAGCGAGGTTGCATCACAAACTATTATTGATGCTCTCAATCAAGCTGGCTGTGATGTCACAGTGGTAGGATACACTCGCAAAGAGGACAACATCACTGAATTTAGTCCTCAAGAAATCTTGGTTCGAGAACAATATGTAGAAACCAAAAAAGCCAAATTGTATCCTTTCTTGTGGTTTGGTCAAAGTTTGATTCAAAACTTACCTTATTCTTCAGCTAAATATTACTCTAGGGACTATATCAATCTAGTTAAGTCTCTATTAGCTCAAAAAAACTATCAAATTGTAATTATTGACCATTCCCAGTTAGATTGGTTGACTAACTTTCTACCACCTCAAACCAAACTGATCTTTATTGCTCACAATATCGAACAAGAAATCTATCGCCAGCATTGCCAAAACAGTAACAATTTTCTAGCTAAATTAGTTTATCAACGGGAAGCCGATCTTATTCGAGACATCGAAGCAAGCCTAACTCACAAAGTGCAAGAAATTTGGACATTAACCGAACATGATGCCAAATACTTTGCTCAGTTTAATCCCTCAGCCAAAATTAGACCTTTACCGCTACTGTCTAGTTTAGATAACTTAAACAACCAATCAACCAATAAAAAATTTGAGATTGGGTTAATTGGGAGTTGGACTTGGAAAGCTAATCAAGACAGTTTGAAATGGTTTTTAAGCAAAGTTTATCCTTTTCTCCCCAATTCCATTTCAATTCATATTGCAGGGAGAGATGCTGATTGGATTCAAGAGCAATATCCCAGAATTAACTATCAAGGATTTGTTGAGGATGCTCAACAATTTATGGCACAGGCGAAAGTTTTAGCAATTCCTACTCTTAGTGGTGGAGGCATCGAAATTAAAACCCTTGATGCGATCGCGTCTGGTTCCCAAATTGTTGCCACTCCAACTGCTACCCGTGGCATTAGTCAACTTCCACCAACGGTACAAGTAGCGCAACATCCCCAACAATTTGCCGAGTTGTTGGTTCAAGCAGTCGAGAATCAATCTAATGCTAATTCTTTTGAATTAGTTCACCAATGGTATTCTCTCCGCCGAGAAAAATTTTTAGCGGAGGTTAGTGAAGCAATCAAGCAAATTTCAACCAACCAAGTAAATTATTATTAAAGACTATGGATCTCACAACAACTAATAAAACTCACGAATTTGAAGAAGTTCATCTATTTGGTACGAGATTTCATAAATTAACTGTTTGTCAATTAATCGAATACATTGTTAAGGCTGCTAAATTTAACCAAAAAACAATTGTCGGCCATGTTAATATCCGAGGCATGAATTTTGCCTGGGAAAAATCTTGGTATAAAAACTTTTATAATCAGGCAGATTTAGTCTTTTGTGATGGATTTGGTGTGTTACTCGGAGCAAAATTACATGGTAATTGTGTTGATAAAAAACACCGCATGACTTGTCCTGATTATATTGAAAACTTAGCTAAGACTTGCGAACGTAACAATGTTTCTTTATTCTTGTTAGCAGGTAAACCAGGAGTTACCGATCAAGCGATCGCAAAATTAACTAAAGTTGCACCACAGTTACGAATAGCAGGACATCATGGTTATTTTGCCAAATCTGGTTGGGAAAATGAAGTAATAATTGAGCAAATTAATCAATTTAAACCTGATGTTTTATATATCGGTTTTGGTATGCCACTCCAAGAACGTTGGATTTTAGAAAATATCGCCAAAATTAATGCTAAAGTTTTTCTTCCTTTAGGTGCTTGTCTTGATTTTTACACTGAAACTGTTTACCGTGGACCACAATGGATGACAGATGCTGGTTTAGAATGGTTAAGTCGATTACTTACCGAACCAAAACGTTTGTGGAAAAGATACATCATCGGTAATTCATTGTTTGCTTATCGAGTTTTACTCGAATACTTAAGTCAGCGTATCAATCGTAGCTCAAATTAACCCACTCAATTTAAAAGCCCCTCAAACATCTCACAAAATGCTGGAGGTTAATTCTGCTTGGCATAGCCAATTATTCCATTGAATAGAAAAACTGTCTTACCCAAGTTTTAATCAGCCAACTTTTCAGCAACTTGATTAGTACCATCACTATAAATTGGTTTAATTTGACGAACTTCTTGCCAAATTCGATAACCTGCTTGTAAAAAACACCATAATAATATAGCTAATGCTTGTTGATTGAGTATTAGAGAACAATCTCCACTACCTACAGTTAAAGCAGAAAGTATAAACACAAATACTAGACAACAAAGAAGTCTTTTAGGTAACTGTGACCAATTTTCCATTTTGCCTCCTCCATAGCGATAAAGAACATAAGGCATATAACGTGTTAGTACTTGAGTTACCAATAAAATAGTACCAACCAGATTAATAGGAGTAATCAGAAGATAACCAAAATATCGACAAATTTGTAATGGAAAGTATAACCAAATCCGTGTACGTTTATTAACATAATTGTAAATCCAAAAACAACCTCTTACTACCGCTAAAAAACTGATCCATTTAATTAAAGGTAAGGCTAATATTTTCCCATTTTCCAAGCTAAAATTGGCAGTTACAAACTTGTTCTGACTAGCTACTAATAAAATAATTCCAAGCACAGCAAAATAAAAAGACCATAACCAAGGTTGCCACACATTGCTTATTGGTTGGTAATTGTAGTAATTTTCAGATAACACTGGTTTTTCTTCATATTTTTCCGCTACTAAATCGTTTTCCCAATAACCAACTTCGTAAATACACCAGAAAGAAATTAACAACAATAGCATACTTAAAGCGTGGATTATTGGTTGGTAACTAAGCCAACTATAGCTCAACCAAATAATCAATAAATCTTCACCAAGAATTGCCTTAAATAAATACTTTTGTCCAGGTCTTTTTACTTTTTCTAAATAAAAAAAAGGTAAATAAAGATCATTCATAGGTACGGTATATTTAGCTTGTGACCAAACTACATAATAAGGTTGTGCTGCTTTAGCAAGTAAAGGTATATCATCAGAAGAATCTGTTACTACCAGTGAACGTTCTACTGCTTCAACTCCTAAAGCATCTATCACCATTTGTAGTTTGCCTTTGTGTCTATCTATTGCACCTCGCCAAAAACGACAACTAATCAGTTGACTATAATTAATTGGTATATGTTTGAGGATTGGTAAAACAATCAAATTGAAGCCTAAAGTAGCAACTACAACATCAGCCTGATTATTTTCATTTAAAGCAGCAATTATTTCTTTATTACTAAAATCTTTAGCCAATTGTTTGGCTTTGTTTTGCCAAAATAATAATGTCCAGGGCAAAAGTAAAGTAGTTCCTATAATTAAAAACCAATCTCGCGAGTTTTTTCCTCTTATAGATGGTGGTAACCAATTCCACGGTTGAAAATAGTTGAATATTCTAAGTAGTAAAGCTCCAATTAATCGAGGTTGTAAACTATTGAGATATTCGGCTGTAGAATTGCGAAGTAAAAGAGTTTCATCAAAATCAAGAATAATTGGTGTATCTTTGGAAGCTGATTTGATTGCTTCTATTGTTGTTGTAGTAGAATTTGGTTTATAGCATTCTATTTGATTTTTAATAACAATATTAAGTTCTTCTACCATGATTTTTGGGTTAATTAAAAATAATAATGGTATTTTTTTCTTCAGATAAAGTTTTAATTTTTACAAATAAAATTGAACTTGAATTTATTGATATCTATATTTGATTGATGATGATCGAACAAAATAAATGACAACCATATAACCTACAAAACAAAAATAGTATGATTTAAAAACACAACAGACTGAAATAAATTCTGCTTTTTGATTTATATAGAACCCATTTGATCTCTCTGACTGTAACCACAAGCTTTAATCTTTCTCGGTATAGCCATTATGTCAATCAATATTTCTGAAACACCTATTTTGAAGTTAAGTTGCTTAATGTTCGCGCTTTCTGAATATTCTATTTTCAATAAAAAAGATACTAAATGGGTTCTATATTAAAATTTTGATTTTTTTAGTTTATAAAAATAAAGTTAAGGAAGCTTAAAATAAAATTTAATTAAAATGGCACTATTTTTCTTTGTTAAAATCTAGCTCTAACGAGTTATATTAAGTTTAGAGCATCACTGCCAAGATGCAGTGAACGCAGACACCGCTGAGATTCTTCGCGCGAGATCACAATCGGTTTACCGTTGACTTTAAATCAAATTTCTTCAAGTCTCCTCGTTATCCATAATATTTAACTGTTTAAACGAACCTGATATTATAGTTAATCGTCAAGTAAATTACAGAAGTCTATTTTCCTATTGCCCCACTCCCCTATCCATCGCAAAAATTGTAATTTAATCAGCGAATAACTATAGGGAGCTTTCAAGAAATTAGTTTTTTCTATTATTTTTTTATTTTTTGATTGTTTAACCCAATTTACCTAAATAAATATGAATATTAAATATCCACAATATCATCAAAAGTATAAAAAGCAGATTAGACTATTATAAGTATTGCTCGTAAATAGCTGCTACTGCTTTTGCCCACCCTTGAGAACCAGGTGCAGGAGCTACTTGCCATCCTCTTGAAACTAAACCAGGATGAACACCTCGCACAGAAGCAATAACGATAGGAATATCCACAGCTTCAAGCATTTCTACATCATTAGGACTATTACCCAAGCCTACTGTAATAACTTTTTCATCCTCTGCCAATAATTGGTAGTTACTCATTAACCACCGAACTGCTTTTCCTTTACCCGCTTGAGCATCAATTAAATGAGAAAAGCGATCGCCAAGTAGCACTCTAAATCCATATTTAGCTGCTGTATCTTCGACAATTTTGGCATCAATTTGTTTTGGGGTAATAAAAGGCTCTGTGAACTCTCTCTGTTTAGCCAATTTTGCTTCTTCTCGAGGAAGTCCTGTGAGCGATTGAATTTCTTTTTCCGAAAAATCGCCAAATCCTTGTAAATTCTCGCCTAAATCTGCTGCAATCTGGTTTAATCCTTCTCTAGCTTTGCTATAGCTACAGCCTAAACTATGTAAATGGTATTGATTGATTTGGCTTGTTTCAGCAGCAACTTTCCACAAGTTACTACTGCTTTGCGGAATAAAAATACCGCTACCATTTTCAACTATAAACGGATCGCCCAAACCTATTTGCTGACGTAATCCTTCTACTTCGGAGCGAGTTTTACTAGTAACAGGGATTAGAGGAATTTGTTGTTGTTTTAGCTGATTGAGAATTGGAATAGCTGGTTGATAGTCATAGTCTTCCTGGTTAAGTAACGTGCCATCTAAATCTGTAAAAATAATTAGCATTACCATGATTGATAAACAATTATTGATCGCGAACAAACCAGAAGCCAAAACTATCTTTAAGCAATCAGAAACATTAAGCTTGAGCCAATTTAAGTTGGATGAACCAATAATTTTACAGTGGTTCACCCCCCAATCTAGTCTTAATCCGTTCTTAATCTGACTGAATCAGCATGGGAAGGTAGTCCTTCTGCTTGAGCCAAAATTTGAATTGTACTCGACATTTTCTTCAACGCGACAGGGGAATATTGAATTAAACTCGAATGCTTCATAAAAGTCTCTACTCCTAAAGCTGAAGCATAACGAGCAGCCCCTGAAGTAGGTAAAGTATGGTTTGGACCAGCTAAATAATCTCCTACCGCTTCTGGGGTAGAACTTCCTAAGAAAATAGCCCCTGCATGGCGAATATGTTCTAACAAATCCCAGGGTTCACTAACTTCTAATTCCAAATGTTCTGGGGCAAAAAGATTGGATAGTTCGGCTGCCGTCTCTAACGAATCTACTACTACAATTAACCCATAGTGAGCGATCGCTTTTTCGGTCAAAATCTTACGCGGATGATTTTCTAATTGTCGACTAACTTCTTGCTGTACCTTGTATGCCAAACTAGCATCAGTAGTTAACAAGACCGCTGCTGCCATCGGATCGTGTTCTGCTTGTGCTAATAAATCGGCTGCCACATAAACATGATTAGCTTGATGGTCGGCAATAATTAATACTTCAGAAGGACCAGCTAAAGAATCAATCCCAACTTTGCCATAGACCATTTTCTTGGCAAGAGTTACATAAATATTGCCAGGGCCTGTAATTACATCTACTTTAGGAATCGTTTCTGTTCCATAAGCTAACGCTGCGATCGCTTGTGCGCCACCAATTCGATAAATTTCTTCTATTCCAGCTTCTTGCGCTGCAACTAACACCGCAGGATTAATTTTTAAGTCTTCTCCTGGAGGCGTAACCATGACAATTTTTGGTACTTTTGCCACTTTAGCAGGAATAGCATTCATTAAGACTGTGCTGGGATAAGCTGCTCTCCCACCTGGTACGTACAACCCTGCTCGATCTACTGGAGTATAGCGTTTACCCAAGACAACTTCGTCATCCTCAAACTGTACCCAGGATTTTGGTATTCTTTGACGATGAAAAGCCTCAATTTTTTGACACGCCAATTGAATCGCATGAAGTAAATCTTGGGAAATTTGTTGATAAGCAGCATCTAATTCTGAGCCACTTACCTTCAATTTCTCTAAAGGTAACACTTGTTGATCAAATTTCTCAGTGTAAGCCAGCAAGGCACTATCACCTTGAGTTTTGACATTAGTGATGATTTGCCTCACCAGTTCTTCTTTCGGTTGCATATCGTCATCAAATGTGCGATCGCCGATCCGCTTTAATTCTGTTTGTGCCTCAGTTTGTTGAGTGATTATTCGCAGCATGTAGTCCCCATATCCGCTCTTTGCTACTACCCAATGAGTTTTCGGTTTGGCGATTGCCGTCAATGTCACTAGGTAATGACTAGACTAACCGCTAATACATAATTTTTATTTTACTTCTAGCTTAACCTGGATTTAAGATTGGTCGTGCTACCGAGAACACATAAATTCCAGAGATATTCTATAATCAAGATCGAGCTAAAGAGGTAAATTCTATTACTTGTATCTTGACTGTAGCAAATTTTAATTGTTATAATCTTACTTCTGATTCTATAAATATTTACAACCAAAACAACTATTTCTAAAAAACTGTGGCTAATTCTAGATCCGCACTCAAGCGCATTAAAATAGCTGAACGCAACCGACTCCGTAATAAAGCATATAAATCAGCAATTAGAACCCTGATGAAAAACTACTTTAATGCAGTGGAGCTTTACTCGGCAACCCCAAGTCAAGATAACTTGGAGCAAATTCAACGAGCTATGTCGGCAGCCTACAGCAAAATAGATAAAGCAGTCAAAACAAAAGTATTACATAATAATAATGGAGCTAGGAAAAAAGCCCGTTTAGCCAAAGCCCTCAAAGAGCTTACGGCACAAGCCTCCTAGGAAAAAGCCAGGGAGTATTTTGGTAACAGAGCAAATTATACATAACTAAACACCAGCTCTTAGTTTAAATTGCTTAGTAATTATGGCAGGCAGCATAATCAGCAAATGCAGTTAATTGATACCCATGTTCACATCAACTTTGATGTCTTTCAGGGGAATTTAAACTCTTTGCGACAGCGTTGGCAACAAGCTGGGGTAGTACATTTAGTTCATTCTTGTGTAGAGCCAGAAGAATTTCAGGGAATACAGTCCTTAGCGGATCAGTTCCCTGAATTGTCTTTTGCGGTTGGACTACATCCGCTCGATGCTTATAAGTGGACCGACTGTACTGCTAATCAGATTAAAGCTTTAGCTAGCTCTGACCAGAGAGTAGTCGCAATTGGCGAAACTGGGTTAGATTTTTATAAAGCAGATAATTATGAGCAGCAAAAACAAGCTCTGCGATCGCAATTGACAATAGCTAAAGAACTCAATAAACCAGTTATCCTTCACTGTCGCGATGCAGCTCAAATTTTGAAGCAAGTTTGTCAAGATTTGGGACAAAATCAAATTCCCAAAGGAGTAATGCACTGTTGGGGAGGGAATCAAGCAGAAACTCAGTGGTTTTTAGATTTAGGTTTTTATATAAGTTTTAGTGGGATTTTAACTTTTAAAAATGCACGACAAATTCAAGAGTCAGCTAAATTAGTACCTAGCGATCGCTTGTTAATTGAAACTGATTGTCCTTTTTTGGCTCCTGTTCCAAAACGAGGAAAAACTAATGAACCAGCATATGTTAGTTATGTAGCAGAGTTTTTAGCGTCCTTGCGCAACGTTTCGGTAGAAACTATAGCTCAACAAACTACTGAAAATGCCTGTCGACTTTTTGGCATTCAACTAACTCAATCTAACTAAAGTTTCTTAATCCAAATTCACAAGCTCTTTACTAACTACAACTAAGTCTTGACTAAAAGTGGTCGGTCTTCTTTTCAAATCAAACCTTTATTAACCAATCTTTCCCATTCACTCACTCTTAATGAGGCAAAAACCAAATTTATAATTTATATATTATTTCCTCTCGTCAAAGATATCAAGAAGTCCGAAAAAAACAACAGCCATAGTCTTTATCAATCCAAACCCTCATGACTAATTTATCCTACAATTTGCTACCAGACCTAATCGAAATCCAACGTTCTAGTTTTCGTTGGTTTTTAGAAGAAGGACTAATTGAAGAATTAAATAGTTTTTCTCCAATTACTGACTACACAGGAAAATTTGAATTACATTTTTTGGGAGAAAATTACAAACTCAAAGAACCTAAATATACGGTAGATGAAGCCAAGAGTCGAGATAGTACTTACAACGTGCAAATGTATGTACCGACTCGCTTAATTAATAAAGAAACCGGAGTCATCAATGAAATGGAAGTATTTATCGGCGATCTTCCCTTGATGACTGACCGTGGTACTTTTATTATTAATGGAGCAGAACGAGTTATTGTCAATCAAATCGTTCGTTCTCCAGGAGTTTATTACAAAGCAGAAACAGATAAAAACGGACGACGTACTTATTCTGCTTCTTTAATTCCTAACCGAGGAGCTTGGTTAAAATTTGAAACAGATAAAAATGGTTTAGTTTGGGTCAGAATTGATAAAACCCGTAAACTATCAGCACAAGTATTGCTAAAAGCAATTGGACTAACAGACAATGAAATTTTTGATGGGTTAAGACATCCAGATTTTTATCAAAAGACTCTGGACAAAGAAGGAAATCCTAGTGAGGAAGAAGCTCTACTAGAATTGTATCGCAAATTACGTCCTGGTGAACCGCCAACAGTAAGTGGTGGACAGCAGTTATTAGAATCAAGATTTTTCGATCCTAAAAGATACGATCTTGGTAGAGTTGGTCGTTACAAATTAAACAAAAAACTGCGTCTGAATGTTGCTGATACAGTTAGGGTACTGACTCAAACAGATATTTTGGCTGCGATCGATTATTTGGTTAACTTAGAGTTTGATGTTGGTAGTATCGATGATATTGACCACTTAGGTAATCGACGAGTACGTTCTGTAGGAGAGTTATTACAGAACCAAGTTCGGGTCGGTTTAAACCGTTTAGAAAGAATTATTCGGGAACGGATGACCGTAAGTGAAGCAGAAACCCTAACCCCTGCAGCTTTAGTGAATCCTAAACCTTTAGTTGCTGCCATTAAAGAGTTTTTCGGTTCATCACAGTTATCCCAATTTATGGATCAAACCAATCCTTTAGCTGAGTTGACTCATAAACGTCGTCTTTCTGCTTTAGGACCAGGAGGATTAACCAGAGAAAGAGCAGGATTTGCAGTCAGAGATATTCATCCCTCTCACTATGGTCGAATTTGTCCTGTAGAAACTCCCGAAGGTCCAAACGCAGGATTGATTGGTTCTTTAGCTACCTATGCCAGAGTTAATGAGTTTGGTTTTATTGCCACTCCTTACTATCGAGTCGAAAATGGCAGAGTGGATCGCGATCGCGATCCGATCTATTTAACTGCTGATGAAGAAGACGACTTGCGTGTAGCTGCTGGTGACGTTCCTACCGACGAACAGGGATATATTTTAGGAGAAAGTTCGCCCATTCGATATCGTCAAGAGTTTTCAACTTGTAAACCAGATGAAGTAGATTATGTAGCGGTTTCACCGATGCAAATTGTCTCCGTAGCAACCAGTTTAATTCCCTTCTTGGAACACGACGACGCTAACCGAGCTTTAATGGGTTCAAACATGCAGCGTCAAGCTGTACCATTGTTACGTCCAGAAAGACCTTTAGTAGGAACTGGTTTAGAAGCACAAGCAGCCAGAGACTCAGGGATGGTAGTTGTATCTCGGACTCACGGAATCGTAACCTATTTAGACGCTAAGGTGATCCGAGTGCGCGTCATGGAAGGAGATAATGAGCCTCATTCCCCTGCACCAGGAAGAGAAATTGAATATAAATTACAAAAGTATCAACGGTCTAATCAGGATACATGTCTTAATCAACGTCCGTTAGTATACATTGGAGAAGAGGTTGTTCCTGGTCAGGTTTTAGCTGATGGTTCTGCCACAGAAGGGGGAGAACTGGCTTTAGGTCAAAACATCCTAGTCGCTTATATGCCTTGGGAAGGATATAACTACGAAGACGCGATCTTGATTAGTGAAAGACTAGTTTACGATGATGTGTATACTAGCATTCACGTAGAAAAGTTTGAAATTGAAGCACGACAAACCAAATTAGGACCCGAAGAAATCACTAGAGAAATTCCTAACGTTGGGGAAGACGCGCTCAGAAACCTAGACGAACGAGGCATTATTCATATTGGTGCTTGGGTAGAAGCAGGAGATATCTTAGTCGGAAAAGTTACTCCCAAAGGTGAATCTGACCAGCCTCCTGAAGAAAAATTACTACGTGCCATTTTTGGAGAAAAAGCTCGAGATGTTCGTGATAACTCTTTAAGAGTTCCTAATGGGGAAAAAGGTAGAGTAGTCGATGTTCGAGTCTTCACCAGAGAGCAAGGCGACGAACTGCCTCCCGGAGCAAACATGGTTGTAAGAGTCTATGTAGCTCAAAAACGGAAGATTCAGGTCGGAGATAAAATGGCAGGTCGTCATGGCAATAAGGGAATCATTTCACGAATTTTGCCCATCGAAGATATGCCTTATCTGCCCGATGGTACTCCAGTAGATATCGTTCTCAATCCTTTGGGTGTTCCTTCACGGATGAATGTGGGACAGGTATTTGAGTGTTTACTGGGTTGGGCTGGTGAACATTTGGGGATGAGATTTAAGATTACTCCGTTTGATGAAATGTACGGTAAAGAAGCATCCAGAGAAACCGTTCACGGCAAAATCAAAGAGGCAACTTATAAACCAGGTCGCAATTGGGTCTTTGATGACGATAATCCTGGCAAAATCAAAGTATTTGATGGACGTACTGGGGAACCGTTTGACCGACCAATCACTGTAGGTAAAGCTTATATGCTGAAACTAGTTCACCTAGTCGATGATAAGATTCATGCTCGTTCGACAGGTCCTTATTCTCTTGTCACTCAACAACCTCTGGGCGGAAAAGCTCAACAAGGTGGTCAGCGTTTCGGTGAAATGGAAGTATGGGCATTAGAAGCTTATGGAGCAGCTTATACCTTACAAGAATTACTCACCGTCAAATCAGACGATATGCAAGGTCGAAACGAAGCTTTAAATGCGATCGTTAAAGGTAAACCTATTCCCCGTCCTGGTACACCAGAATCCTTTAAAGTATTAATGCGAGAATTGCAATCGCTAGGATTAGATATCGCTGTACATAAAATAGACACTTCAGAGGATGGCAGTAGTCGTGATGTCGAAGTAGATTTGATGGCTGATACTTCCCGACGTACTCCTAATCGACCTACTTATGAGTCTTTAAATCGGGAGGATATGCAAGAAGAGGAAGTCTAAGTACACAAAATTCACAATTGGTTATCAGTTTTTATGTAGGACTGATAGCCAATTAACCTTGTTCGACAATCTTAATTGAACAATAATCATCACTCGCTAATTCTTGATATCGCTGGAAATGAGAAATCAACTAGAACAAAGATTTGATTACGTTAAAATTGGCATTGCTTCTCCAGAAAGAATTCGTCAATGGGGAGAAAGAACTTTACCAAACGGTCAACTAGTTGGAGAAGTTACTAAGCCAGAAACTATTAATTACCGAACTCTGAAACCAGAGATGGACGGACTGTTCTGTGAGCGAATTTTTGGTCCAGCTAAGGATTGGGAATGTCATTGCGGAAAATATAAACGGGTGCGCCATCGTGGAATAGTCTGTGAGCGATGTGGTGTAGAAGTAACTGAGTCGAGAGTGCGTCGCCATCGCATGGGCTATATTAAATTAGCTGCTCCCGTTACTCATGTTTGGTATCTCAAAGGGATACCTAGTTATCTAAGCATTCTTTTAGATATGCCTCTACGAGATGTAGAGCAAATCGTTTACTTTAATGCTTATGTCGTTCTCGATCCAGGTAATGCTCAGAATTTATCACCCAAACAGTTATTGACTGAAGACCAATGGATTGAAATTGAAGAACAACTCTACAGCGAAGATTCTGAATTAGTTGGGATAGAAGTTGGAATTGGTGCTGAAGCAGTTCAAAGACTTTTGGAAGAAGTTGAACTAGAGTCAGAAGCAGAAAAACTTCGACAAGAAATTGAAGAAGCTAAAGGTCAAAAACGAGCCAAATTAATTAAAAGACTCAGAGTAATTGATAATTTTATTGCTACTGGAGCTCGTCCTGAATGGATGGTTTTATCGGTAATTCCGGTAATTCCTCCCGATTTACGTCCAATGGTTCAATTAGATGGAGGTCGTTTTGCTACGTCCGATTTAAACGATCTTTATCGACGAGTAATTAATCGAAATAATCGTTTAGCTCGTTTGCAAGAGATTTTAGCACCAGAAATCATCGTACGTAATGAAAAGCGGATGCTCCAGGAAGCAGTTGATGCTTTGATTGATAATGGTCGTCGCGGTAGAACCGTTGTTGGAGCAAATAATCGTCCCCTAAAATCTCTTTCAGATATTATCGAAGGTAAACAAGGTCGTTTCCGACAAAATTTATTAGGAAAACGGGTAGATTACTCTGGACGTTCGGTAATTGTCGTTGGCCCCAAATTAAAGATCTATCAGTGCGGTTTGCCCAGAGAAATGGCGATCGAATTGTTTCAGCCTTTTGTAATTCACCGTTTGATTCATAGCGGTATGGTGAACAATATTAAAGCTGCTAAGAAACTTATTCAAAGAGGCGATCCTGGTGTTTACGAGGTACTGAAAGAAGTTATTACCGGGCATCCTGTTCTATTAAACCGCGCTCCTACTTTACACCGTTTGGGGATTCAAGCTTTTGAGCCAATTTTAGTGGAAGGAAGAGCAATTCAGTTACATCCCCTGGTTTGTCCTGCTTTTAACGCCGACTTTGACGGTGACCAAATGGCAGTACACGTACCTCTTTCTTTAGAAGCTCAGGCAGAAGCAAGATTGCTAATGTTAGCTTGTCATAATATTCTGTCTCCTGCCACAGGCAGACCCATTGTTGCGCCTTCTCAAGATATGGTACTAGGCTGTTATTACTTAACCGCAGAAAATCCTAATGCTACTAAAGGAAAAGACCGTAGATTTGCTAGCTTAGATGATGCGATTAAAGCTTACGAACAAGGACAAGTAGATCTTCACGCTTATGTTTGGGTTCGTTATGAAGGAGAGGTGGAAACCAGTAAACCAGATGATACTGTAATCGAAATGGAAACTTTGGCTGATGGTAGCACGATCAAATATTATCAACAACGACTAGTTAGAGAAACTGCGGAAGGAGAATACTTGGCTCAATACGTCCATACAACTATTGGCAGGATTATTTATAACAAAGTCATTCAAGAGACTCTTCAAACAGTGTCTTAATCGATCATTATCAGTTCCCAATCTAATCTCGCCGGCGATGTAATGGGGACTGAACTAAAAAAATTTAATTGATAATCAGGTAGTTAAGATGAAGTTCTACAATCGCATCGTTGATAAAGGTCGTCTGAAAAAGTTAATTGCTTGGGCTTATACAAATTATGGCTCAGCACGCTGCTCTAATATGGCAGACCAGTTGAAAGAAATGGGATTTCGTTATGCCACTAAAGCGGGTGTATCAATTAGCGTTGATGACCTCAAAGTTCCTCCCGTAAAACAGGAATTGTTAGAAGCTGCTGAAACTGAAATTCGATATACAGAACAAAGATATGCCCGAGGTGAAATTACTGAAGTAGAGCGATTTCAAAAAGTAATTGATACTTGGAATAGTACTTCTGAAAATTTGAAAGATGAAGTAGTCCGTAATTTTAAAGCTAGCGACCCTCTTAATTCTGTCTACATGATGGCTTTTAGTGGTGCAAGGGGGAATTTATCTCAGGTACGTCAGCTAGTGGGGATGCGAGGTTTGATGGCTGATCCTCAAGGGGAAATTATTGATTTACCAATCAAAACTAACTTCCGTGAGGGTTTAACGGTTACTGAATATATTATTTCTTCTTATGGTGCGAGAAAAGGTTTAGTAGATACAGCTTTAAGAACAGCAGATTCTGGTTACTTAACTCGTCGATTAGTGGACGTAGCTCAAGATGTAATTGTCAGAGAGATAGATTGTGGTACTCAACGAGCAGTTACGCTGCGAGCCATGACTGATGGCGATCGCGTTTTGATTCCTCTCAGCGATCGCTTGATGGGTCGAGTTTTAGCCCGAGATGCCATAGACTCTAAAACTGGAGAAGTAATTGCACAGCGCAATCAGAACATTGATGAAGATTTATCTTTAGAAATTGGTCGTCGCGCTGAAGAGGTAATGGTTCGTTCTCCTCTAACTTGTGAGGCAGCTCGTTCTGTGTGTCAACATTGCTATGGTTGGAGTTTGGCTCACGGTAAAATGGTTGACATGGGTGAAGCGGTAGGTATTATTGCTGCTCAATCCATTGGAGAACCAGGAACCCAGTTAACCATGCGTACCTTCCATACAGGAGGTGTTTTTACGGGAGAAGTCGCCCGACAAATAAGAGCAGAGGTAATTGGGAAAATCAAGTACAGTAAAGGATTAATCACCCGTAGAGTTAGAACTCGTCATGGTGACGAACGAGAGCAAGTAGAGGTAGCAGGAGATTTATTACTACTACCAAGCAAAGGACAATCTTTCAGTTATCCTTTGACACCAGGTTCTTTTGTCCATGTGTTTGATGGAGATCAGGTAGAGAAAGGGCAACTCTTAGCAGAGATCAACTCAGCAAAAGTCCAAAAATCTACTGAAAAAGCAGCTAAAGACGTATCTTCTCATCTAGCAGGAGAAGTTCTGTTTGCCGACTTAATTCCTGAAGAAAAAACTGACCGTCAAGGGAATACTACCCGTATTGCTCAAAGAGCAGGATTATTGTGGATTTTATCGGGAGAAGTTTACAATTTACTTCCTGGAGCAGAACCATTAGTCAAAAATGGCGACCAAGTTGAACCTGGAGACATTTTGGCACAGACAAGATTAATGTCTGCCAGTGGAGGGGTTATTCGTAAGACTCCTGGAAGTCGTGAAATAGAAGTAATTACAGCTTCTGTTTTGTTAGATCAAGCCAAAGTTAAGGTAGAGAGCGATGGCGGTCGGGAACAATATATTATTTATACTGCGGACGATCAAAGATTTCTGCTGAAGACTACTCCAGGAACAAAGGTTCAAAATCATCAAGTAGTAGCCGAATTAATTGATGACCGCTATAAAACTTCAACTGGTGGCATTATTAAGTATGCAGGAGTAGAAATTTCTAAAGGTAGCCGTAAACAAGGTTACGAAATTAGTCAAGGTGGAACTATTTTATGGATTTCGGAAGAGAGTCACGAAGTCAATAAAGATATTTCTTTGTTACTGGTAGAAGATGGTCAGTATGTTGAAGCAGGCACAGAAGTAGTTAAAGACATCTTTTGTCAATCTTCTGGGGTAGCAGAAGTAATTCAAAAAAATGATATTTTGCGAGAAATAATTATCAAACCAGGTGAATTACACTTATTGGATGATATTGACCCTAGTGTTGATGGACAATTAATTCAACCAGGTACGGAAGTAATTCCTGGTGTTACAGTTGAAGAACTGAAATACGGAGAAATTGTTGAAACTACTGAAGGTGTTGCACTACTACTCAGACCAGTAGTTGAGTACCATGTATCTGATGAACCTGCTGCTCCTTCTCAAGCTTCGATCAACCATGAAGATGGTCGTCAAATAGAGTTACGCTCCGTACAGCGACTCTTCTTTAAAGATGGAGAAAGAGTCCAATCAGTAGAAGGAGTTTCTTTACTAAGTACCCAGTTAGTTCTGGAAATTGATAATGCTGACGAAATTGAAACTGCTACTAACCTAAGTGCCGATATTGAATTAAAAGTTGACGAAGACGATCCTGACTCACAACGCTTGCAGTTAGTTATTCTAGAATCTTTGGTGATACGCCGAGATACTGATGCAGACCCTTATAGCGGTAATATCCAAACCAGAGTTTTAGTAGAAGACGGTCAAGAAATTCCCAAAGGAGCAACGATCGCCCGTACGGAAATTCGTTGTAAAGAAGCTGGAGAAGTACGAGGTATTCGTAAAGGGGGAGAAGCACTCCGTAGAATCTTAGTCGTACGTAATAGCGATCGCGTTTCTTATGAATTAGCTGCCAAGAAAAGCGAATGCCAATGTCGAGAAGGCGATTTACTGGTTGCTGGTACTGAGCTCGTTCCTGGAACTAAACTAGTTGAATCGGGACAAGTAGTAGATATTACTGAAACAGAAGGGAACAAAACTACGGTTGTTCTACGTTTGGCTCGTCCATATCGGGTATCTGCGGGTGCGATTCTACACATTGATAATGGAGATTTAGTCCAAAGGGGTGATAATTTAGTACTACTAATCTTCGAGCGAGCCAAAACTGGAGATATTATTCAGGGTTTACCCAGAATTGAAGAATTGTTAGAAGCTCGTAAACCAAAAGAAGCTTGTGTATTGAGCCGTCGACCAGGAATTTGTCAAGTAGTTTACGAACAAGATGAAACAGTTGACGTAAAAATTATCGAAGAAGATGGTGTGGTTAGCGATTATCCCGTCGGACCTGGTCAAAATGCTATGGTATCTGATGGACAACAAGTTGGACCTGGTGAACCTTTAACTGATGGTCCTGCTAACCCTCACGAAATTTTAGAGATCTTCTTTAATTACTATCTGGAAGAAAAAGGTTGCTACGAGGCATCTTTGATTGGCTTACAACAAGCTCAAAAATTCTTAGTTACTCAAGTACAGTCTGTTTATCAAAGTCAAGGCATTGATATTTCTGATAAACACATTGAAGTAATTGTTCGCCAGATGACTTCTAAAGTTCGAGTTGATGACGGTGGTGATACTACTATGCTTCCTGGAGAATTAGTAGAATTGCGACAAATCGAACAAGTCAACGAAGCTATGTCTATTACTGGTGGCGCACCTGCTCAGTATACTCCTGTACTTTTGGGTATCACCAAAGCCTCTTTGAATACCGACAGCTTTATCTCCGCAGCTTCTTTCCAAGAAACTACTCGTGTATTGACCGAAGCAGCAATTGAAGGTAAATCTGATTGGCTGAGAGGTTTAAAAGAAAACGTCATTATTGGTCGTTTGATTCCTGCTGGAACTGGTTTTAATACTCACGAAGAAGGAGTAGGTAGCCGTGGCGATTTAGATTCCCGTAGTGGTTCAATGTATAGTTACGGTAGTGAAGGTTATGACAGTTATCGTATTACCGAAGATAACTTTGTTCAAGATCCTTTACCTCGTCGCTATCAAGATTTTGATGATGACGAAAATGTGATTCTCGACGATCAAACTGCCAGAGCAATTATCTCAGAAGAAGATGAAGAGCCCCTCGGAAGCAGTTATTATAATGACTTTGAGGATTTTGAAGAAGAATAAATAAGAAAAATCTTGCTCAAAGCTAAATAGTTTAAGGTTAAGTGATAGGGCAATAGCTGTTAAGCTTTTTCCTATCACTTTTTATTGGTAAACCAAGTTTACTAATAGCTCTTGATTAAATTGACCAGTATAAATAACTAGATCAAGATACACTTATGCTTTCAAAAGAGTAAAAATAGATCTGAGCGAAACTAAAACTTAAAATTAGCGTCACAAAATTAAAGTGGGTCATCAACATCAAAATAAATCTTCAGAGACTGAGGCCACTCCTCATGTCCACAGTGAAGAGTCTCTAAGACTGATCATCAATCGTCTATCTCGCATTGAAGGGCATATTCGGGGGATTAAAACTATGGTTAAAGAAAGTCGTCCTTGTCCTGAAGTGTTAGTCCAAATTGCTGCTGTCCGAGGAGCTATTGACCGTGTAGCCAGGATTATTTTAGACGAACATTTAGGAGAATGTATTACTCGTGCAGCTAAAGAAGGAAATATTGAAAGCGAAATTGAGGAGTTAAAAGCTGCTTTAGATCGTTTCTTGCCTTAGATTAAACCGAAGCCTTGCGAGGTATCTATGTATGAGATGAAATATTTTAAGGATTATGCTTTAAAAATTTTACTGTTTACTATATTAATTCAGAGCTTGTCGATAGCAGTTTTTAAGCCGACTGTCCAAGCTCAAAGTCTACCAAAAAAATATTTATCATTAGTTGAAGAGTTAATAGCTCAAAATTCATTATCCTCGAATCGTTTGATGTTAGAACAAGCGATCGCTAAAGAGATTAACCGCGCTAGAACTGATCCTGACGGTTATGCGGATTGGTTAAAAGATCTGAAGCAGTATTATGATGGTGTTTGGCTAAAATTACCAGGAGAAAAACCGATTAGAACTAATAAAGGTTTACAAGCTTTAGAAGATGCGGTTGACTTTCTCCAAGAACTCGATCCTCTACCTCCTTTAACTTTATCAACAGAATTAACTACTGTTATGCAAGAAAAACTTCAAGCAATTGAAGCAGGTAATCAATTTGAAACAGGAAATGTTAGTTATGGAAGAACTACTGCTGAAGGAATTGTTATGCAGCTAGTGATTGGGGATGGGTTTATCAATGGTAGTAATTCTCAAAATATCTTTAATCCTGACTGGAAAGAAACTGGTATTGCTTGTCAGGCTGATAGTAGATACGATAATGTTTGTTTGGTCGGCTATGAAGAAGATATTTCAGAACAAGCTGTTGATAATTCTTCAGAAACCAATCTAGAAAATAGTAGTGCTACAGCAAATTCTGAGCAACTAGAATCAAAAACTTCAACCCTTTCTACTGAAACGGAACAACCATCCTCAGAAATTTCAACCGATCCTAATGATAGTTCTTTGTTATTAGAAAAAATCGAACAGGGTAGTTTAGAAGAAGGGGATACTGTGATTCCTAATGATGGCAGTTTATATGATTCTTATCCTCTAGAAGGTAAAGCAGGAGATTCTTTTATTATTAGTGTAGAAAGTGAAGAATTTGATACTTTCTTAGCAATTATGGATGGAGAAGGCAATATTTTAGAACAGAATGATGATGTTAGCGATCGCAATAGTAATTCTCGTCTTAAGGTGACTTTGCCTAAAGCGGGAGTTTATAACGTCATTGTCAATGCTTATGATAAAGGTGGACGAGGCAAATATGTTTTAACCATTCGTCGTTAAAACAGTTATCAGTTATCCTTTACCAGTTACCAGTAGGGTGCAAAACAGTGCTTTGTTTGTACACCAGTTACTTTTTACTTTTTGCCTCTTATTTATCTCCGCATGTAATTTATTTTGCACGAGTACTTATCTCAAATTAAAGAATTAATATCTAACTCTTGGATCGAGAATACTATACAAAATATCTGCAATTAAATTAAACAAAACTATTAAAATGCCATAAATAAAAGTAATTGCCATTACTACAGGAGTATCGCTACGATAGATCGACTCAATTAATAATGCACCAATTCCAGGAATACGAAAAACTTGTTCTGTAACTAAAGCTCCTGTAAAAATAGCAGGAATATCTAAAGCAATTAAAGTCACTACAGGAATTAAAGCATTAGGCAAAATATGATTTTTTAATATAGCAAAAGAAGATAAACCTTTTGCGATCGCAGTGCGGACATATTCTTGATTTAATTGTTCTAAAATTGAAGAACGAATAAACCTCATTAATATGGCTGATTGATACAAAGCTAAGACAGCTATGGGCATAATTGATTGTTGAATTGCTGCAACAAAACTCGACCAATCAGTTATTTTTAAAGTACTGTTATAAATAAAAGGAAACCAGTGTAATTGAACACTAAAAATAATAATAAATAATATTCCTGTAAAAAAAGGAGGTAAAGAAAAACCTAAAAAAGCCAAAGTTGTAATAATTTGATCGCTCAGAGAATAACGTTTTAAAGCAGAAATAATTCCTAACGGAAACGCAATAATTACTCCAACTAAATAAGCTGAACCAACTACCCAAAGAGTTGTTGGTAATCGTTGTAAAAGTAAATCAAATACGGGGCTACGACTAGTAAAAGAATAACCTAAATCTCCTCGAATAAATGCCCACAACCATTTAAAATAACGAATTTGAATTGGTTCATCTAAACCAAGAGATGTGCGAATATTTTCACGAACTTCTGCCGTAATCGCTGGATTAGAAGCAAATTCACCTAAAGGATCTCCTGGTGCTAACGCTAAAACCGTAAAAATTACTAAACTAATTGCCAGTAAAGTAGGAATAGAAATGAGCAAGCGTTTGATTAAATATTGCTGCATTAATTGAGGTCAGAAGTGTTGAAAATATCTGTGTTCATCTGTGGACGAACAATTAACAAAATCAAGAGATTAGACTAGATCTCATTAATCAGATCAATATTATCTTACAATTTGAAGAGCGATCGCTTTACCAATTTCTAAAGAGGAAGTTGCTGCAGGAGAAGGTGCGTTACAAACGTGCATGGCATTAGGACGATTGATAATTAAAAAATCATCTACTAGCTTACCGTTATTCTGTAGTGCTTGCGCTCTTACTCCCGCATGGGTAGGAATAACATCTTCTGCTTGAACTTCGGGAATCAACTGTTGTAGACTACGGACAAATAAAGCTTTACTCCATGAACGCATCATTTCTTCTAAGCCAGGAGTAGCGTGTTGAGCAGCTAGTTTCCAAAAACCAGGATAAGTCATGGTATCGAGGAAATCCCTGAAGTCAAAATCAGTTTTATGATAACCTTCCCGTTTGAAACTTAACACCGCATTAGGACCTGCATGAACGCTACCATCAATCATGCGGGTAAAGTGAACTCCTAAAAAGGGAAAATTGGGATTAGGAACAGGATAAATGAGATTTTTGACTAAATAACGCTTTTCTGGGGTTAATTCGTAATATTCACCGCGAAAAGGAACGATTTTAGCAGAGGGTTTAGCTTGGGCAAGTTGGGCAATGCGATCGCTAAATAAGCCGGCACAATTAATCAGAAAACGGGTGCTATATTCGCCCTGATTAGTTATCAGACAGTATCCCTCTGAAGTTTCTTTAATCTCTACTACTTTTTGATTGAAATATAGTTCTGCACTTTTTTTTTGAGCTATTTCTGCATATTTATCACTAACTTGGCGATAATTAACAATTCCTGTTGATTTAACCAGAATTCCCGCCAAACAACTAACATGAGGTTCGATTTCTTGGACTTGTTCTTTAGTTAATTTAGCAACTTCCAATCCATTCTCTAAACCTCGTCGATAGAGGTTTTCTAATAAAGGTAATTCTGTATCAACCGTAGCAACAATAACCTTACCGCAGACTTCGTAATCAATACCATGTTCTTGGCAAAATGCGACCATCGAAAGATTGCCTTCTCGGCAAAACTTAGCTTTAAAACTGCCTGGTTTGTAATAAATTCCAGAATGAATAACTCCGCTATTATTACCAGTTTGGTGGGCAGCCCAAGAATTTTCTTTTTCTAATAAGACTATTTTGGCATCAGGAAATTGTTTTCCTAAAGCCATCGCTGTTGATAAACCAACAATACCACCACCGATGATCGCAAAATCGTACATAAAATTTGAAATTTATCCCAAATATTTATATCTTGTAGGGGCGCATGGCTATGCGCCTTTAACATTAAAGAGCCACAATTTCGGGATTAACGCCCATTTTCTGAAGCATCTGCCCAATCTCATCACAATAAATCGCATTCATTACAATTACTGTATCAGGCTGATAATCTTTCAAAAACTCAGGTGACATAATTTCTTTACCTACACCAGGAATAAACTTTCCATGACGATGAGGATTGATATCAACCACGTATTCAATCTTGTCAATCGTATCAAGGGTAGTTAAAAAAGCCACACACTTAGAACCAGAACCCCAAACCACCACCTTTTTCTGTTCGGCTTGCATCTTTTCTAAATACTGCTTCCAATGTTGCAACTTTTGCTGAATATTCTCCGTAAAATACTTAACATCTGCTACTACCTCTTCAACCGTTTCTTCTAAAGGATGGATTTTAGTCGAAGGAGTATCTACGGGGATAGCTTCAATCAATAAATATTGCTCGCCATATTCAAGATACAAATCAGTTACTTCAAACCCACAACTACGGAATAAACGAGCTAAAGTTCCAGGAGAAAAATAAGAACAATGCTCGTAATAAATATCCTCAAAAGCTAATTGTTGTAAAACGCGAGTATTATCAGGAATTTCCAGGAAAAATGCGACATTTTGTCTGTCTCCAATCGATTTCCTGACAGTACTAATAAATTCTGCCGTTGGCTGAACGTGTTCCAAAGTATGACGACAGCAAATAAAATCACCGACATATTTGGCATGACTTTCAGAATAATACTCTTGAATAAAAGTTACTCTTTCTGCTGCTTCACTTTGAACTCTACCAGGTACGACACTAGGATCGATGCCAACTCCCCTATTATTACCCAACTCACAAAGCAGCAATAAAAAATCCCCTTTACTACAGCCAATTTCAACCAAATCTTTGTTGTGTAAATCGTATTTATTAATTAATTTTTTAGCTAAATCAACTGCAAACTTGTTAAAAGTAGGCGAAAAACTTTGTTGATCTTCATAATTAGGCGCATAGGCCGACCATTTTGGATCGAACTTTACATTAGTAATAAAACCACACTGGTCGCAAAAGCCTAAAACAACATCACCACAAGGAAAATCTAAAGCTTTTTCTTTACTTGACATCATCAAGCAACTGTGGACTGGTACATTCCGTACTTCATAAAAAATCTCTAGTCCTTGATTACCACAGTTAGGACAAATATGATCCGAAGCAGATTTTGATGTTTTAGATTGAACTTGATTAGAGAGCATATTAATTTTTTGTCTGGTAAATTATTAATTCGTCAGCAGGAATTAAACAATTTTGGGTTCAGGAATTGGCACAATAAACTTACCTCCCGCAGCGCGATAAGCTTCTTGTTGCTGCATAATTTCTTGAGCAAAATTCCAAGCTAAAATCAACACATAATCGGGCTGGTCTTCTAACAATTTACTCGGAGGAAAAATTGGGAAATGATTAATTCCCATGTAGCGACCATGCTTAAACTTATTCAGATCGACTACATAATCTAAAATAGTTTTATTAATTCCTAAATAACTTAGCATAGTGGTTGCTTTAGCAGCAGCACCATAGCCGACAATTCTTTTACCTTGTTGTTTAAGTTCCCAAAGTAAATCTAATAAATCAGATTTAAAATTAACAACTCGACTAGCAAACTGTTGATAGTAATCTAGCTGGTCTACTTTTTGATTTTTTTCTAATTCTAATAAAGACTTAACTGAATCTTTAACTGCTTCAACTGGTTCAACAAATAAGCGTAAAGAACCACCATGAATTGAAGTCCGTTGAATATTATTGAGATATAGATTATGTCTTCTAAATAATTTATCTAATGCTGTCACTGAAAAATAGCAAAGATGCTGATGATAAATAGTATCAAATTCACAATGCTCGACTAAATCAACAACATAAGGAGCTTCAATAACTGCTACACCAGTATCTTTAAGTAAAATTTTAATTCCCGCCACAAAACCATTTAAATCTGGTACGTGTGCTAAGACATTATTAGCTAAAAATAAATCAGCTTGTTTGCCTTCTGTTTTTAACTGTTGTGCCAAATCTTTAGTGAAAAAAGTACAAAGAGTTGGTATTCCTGCTTGTTGAGCAGTAGTTGCCGGTCCAGAAGCAGGATCGATACCTAAAACAGGGACTCCTTCTTCAACAAAATTTTTCAGCATATAGCCATCATTACTAGCTGCCTCTATTACTAAGCTATTGCTGTCTAATTTCCTAGTTGTAATTAAATTTTTGGCACTATCTCCAAAATGTTTTAAAAGAGAAGGAGAAACTGAAGAAAAATAAGGATAATCTCGACAAAATAAAATTTCTGGTGGAACTATTTCTGTAATTTGTACTAAACCACAATCAGGACAAAAAGCTAAATCTAAAGGTGCGGTATATTCTGGTAAATTTAGCTGTTCTGTAGTTAACAAATTGTCAGCTAAAGGAGTGTAACCAAAAGAGATAATTGTTTTTAAGTCGGAGTTGCGACAAGAGAGGCAAGTTGCTTTTTTTTCTAACATTATTTCAGCAGAACTATGATAATTATTAAGTTAATTACAATAATGACATGGGCAACCTTAGAGATTGCCCTTATAGATAATAATTACGGATCAATTATTGAACAAAACTAAATTTGCATGGCAAGAGTTGATTTTTTCCAACGCAAATTTTCATCCAATAAATCGTGACCCATTAAATATTTAATATGAGCAATACGTTGATATTTAGGTCCTTCAAATTCTTCTAAAGTCAATCCTACTTTTTGATAAGTCTCATACAGTTCGATTGCTCCTTTTCGAGCATTCCATTGCGGTTGAAAATCAGGCAGAGTTTGAGCAATTTTACTGCAATCGACTCGATAACAACGTTTGTCAGGACCACCATCGGGTGCATATTCAATCTGACAATTAGGAACAATTTCTTTAACAATATTAGCTAAATCGCGAATTTGATAATTGTCTTCGTTGCGTCCTACATTAAAAGCTTGATTATGAATTAATTCTCTGGGTGCTTCTAGTACAGCTATAAAGGCTCGCGAAATGTCTTCAATATGTACTATTGGTCGCCAGGGAGTACCATCACTTTTGATATAAATTTTTCCTGTGGTTAATGCCCAAGCAACTAAGTTGTTGAGAACTAAGTCAAAACGCAACCGAGGAGAGACTCCATAGGCAGTAGCATTACGCAGGAAAGTAGGACTGAAATTATCGTCAGCTAATTGACTAACATATTGTTCCACTTTAACTTTAGAAACTCCATAGGGAGTTACAGGATTAAAGGCAGATTCTTCAGTCAGCCAATCTGTACCACCTGCACCATAGTTACTACAGGAGGAAGAAAAGATAAAACGCTCAATCCCTGCTTGTTTAGTTAGTTCTGCTAGTTTAACTGAAGCTAGATAGTTAATTTCATGAGTCAAATTAGGATTGAGATTTCCCAACGGGTCGTTAGATAATCCTGCTAGATGAAGTACTGCATCTACTCCTGCTAGATCTTCTAGTTGAGTATCGCGAACATCTTTTTTAAGCTCTGGAATTTCGACTATTCCTGTCCCAAAAGTACTACGTTCGTATAAATCGCTATCTAAACCAATAACTTCATAGCCTTTGTTGAGCAACATCGGGATTAGAATCGTTCCGATGTAACCTTTGTGACCCGTTACCAGTATTTTCATTATTTTCCTCCCACTTTTTCCAAGGTGCTTGACCACTTGACCACAAACTTTCTAAGCGACGCTTATCTCTTAAGGTATCCATACATTGCCAGAAAGAATCATGCTTGTAAGCCATTAATTGACCTTCTCTAGCTAATCTTTCTAATGGTTCTTTTTCCCATTGAGTGTCATCACCGTCGATATAATCAAATACTTCTGGTTCTAACACGAAAAAAGCACCATTAATCCAACCTTCAGCAGTTTGAGGTTTTTCTGAAAATTCGACAATTTGATCTCCGTCTAATTCTAGGTGACCAAAACGGGCAGGAGGACGAACAGCAGTTAGAGTCGCGAGTTTACCATGAGAGCGATGGAAGGCTAATAATTCTTTTAAATTGATGTCAGATACTCCGTCTCCCCAAGTCAGCATAAATGTTTCATTGCCTACATAGGGAGCTAATCTTTTAATTCTCCCCCCAGTATTGGTCATCAGTCCGGTATCGATTAGTTCGACTGTCCAATCGAGGGAATAGTTACTATGAGTTGTAACCTGACCGTTGCCTAATTTAACCGTCAGATTACTATTAAGGGCGCAATAATCTACCATGTATTTTTTGATGACTGCACCTTTGTATCCTAGGGCAATAATAAAATCTTTAAATCCATAATAATGGTAGTGCATCATGATATGCCACAAAATTGGTTGTCCACCAATTTCTACCATTGGCTTTGGTTTGTTTTCGGTTTCTTCAGAAAGTCTTGTTCCTAATCCACCGGCCAGAAGGGCTACTTTCATAAGTTTTCCTTGCTAAGATTTCCTGATCGGAATTTACTTAGATAATATATAAAAGGTTCTTAGTTGACCAGCAACTCTGCGTAGAAAGGAGCGCATCAATTTTGGGGATTTGCTCCACAGATAGTCCTTTTGTCCAAACGTTTTAGATAGCGCAAGCCGTGAAAAAAAATCTAACTTACACCTGATTTGTTGCTCATCAGTCAACATCATCTTAAAGGTTTTATCCATCAACGATTGAACTCAAAAGGTGAATTAATAAATCAATTATTTTTGTTTTACTATCATGGGTAATAAGTTTAACTCAATCATTATAGAAATGCTATAGGTTAATTTTAAAAACTTTTTAATTTTAATTTAAATTTTTGATAAAGTAAAAAGAATGGCAATTATACTGAGTAAATTTGTCTATTGTTGAAGCATTTTTTTTTAATAGGTTTGATAGTAAATTTAAGTAGCTGCGGATTTGGTGATCGCTTTTATTTAAATTATGGTTTTCAAATTGAGTTAAACTAATTTTTTTGAAAAATCAAAAGTTTGATTGGCTAAAGTTTAGTTTTTTTTCTTAACAAAAGGTTTATTAATTTAATCGGTTCTTGAGATGATATCTAATTATAAATCTTGGTCTAAAGCTATTTCTCAACCTGCTCAAGAATTTGCTCTTACTGCTTTATCAATTCTTAGTGGTAGTATTCCTGTAGGATTGAGAGGAACGCTTTATCGTAATGGTCCTGGACGTTTACAAAGAGGTAAACATAGAGTGGGACATTGGTTTGATGGCGATGGTGCTATTTTAGCTGTTAATTTTACGGCAACAGGTGCAACAGGGGTATACCGCTATGTACAAACACAAGGATATCAAGCAGAAGAAGCAGCAGATGCTTTTGTATACCCTAATTATGGGATGACGGCTGCTGGTGGATTCTGGAACAATTGGTTGAAACCTGTGAAAAATGCAGCTAATACTTCGGTTTTAGCCTTACCAGATCGTCTTTTGGCTTTATGGGAAGGTGGCTTACCTCATGCTTTGGATTTGCAAACTTTGGCAACTAGAGGAATAGATAATTTAGCAAGCTTATCAAAAAATCAGGCTTTTTCGGCACATCCTAAAGTTGATCGACACACAGGAGAAATTTTTAATTTTGGAGTTGCGGTAGGTTCAAAAACGATTTTGAATCTTTATTGTTGTAATGCAGAGGGAAAAGTTAAACAACAAAATTGTGTGGAATTAAAAGGCTTACCATTAATTCATGATTTTGTTTTGGCTGGACAATATTTAGTTTTTTGTATACCACCTGTCAGAGTTGATGTTTTACCTGTTTTACTAGGTTTTAAATCTTTTAGTAAAGCGATGGTATGGCAACCAAAATTAGGAACAGAAATTTTAATTTTTGATCGAAATAATCTTGCTTTGGTTGGTAAGTTGGAAGCGGAAGCTTGGTATCAATGGCATTTTACTAATGGGTTTGTTGATGACGATGGTTTAATCACAATTGAGTTTGTTCGTTACTCAGATTTTCAGACTAATCAATATTTAAAAGAAGTAGCTACGGGTAAAACTACTACAGCAGCGAAGGGAACCTTGTGGGAAATAAAAATTAATCCTCAAACAAAACAAGTTGTAGCTTTAACTCAATTATTAGATCGAGGTTGTGAATTTCCTGTGGTGCCTCAACATTTAGTCGGTAAATTTTGGGACAAAACCTATTTATCTATTTATCAAGAGGGGACAGATTTAAGTCAAGAATTATTAAATGCGATCGCGTGTTATGATCGCCAGACGGGTAAGTTATCAATAGCTGATCTAGGAGTAAATTCTTATCCTGCTGAACCAATTTATGTTCCTCAACCAAATCATCCAGATAAAGGCTGGTTAATTACAATAGTCTATGACGGTAACGATCATCGTAGTGAAGTAAGAATTTATGAAAGCGATCGCCTGGAGAGTGAACCTGTATGTCGTCTTGGTTTACCTAGGGTGATTCCTCCTAGTTTTCATGGTACTTGGAAATCTTCGACTCCATAGCAGGATCAGAGTAATTAGTATTGATTGGGGATGAGGATAATGGATCTTGATTGGCTAGTTGAAAAACAACATAAGTTCCTTTCCCTTTAGCTTTGGCTTGATACATTGCTGTATCTGCATCTTGCAAAATATCTTCTGGTTGACGATAACCAAGAGTACCAAAAGTGATACCAATACTTGTCCCAATTTTAATTTGCTCGGAGTTTAATTGAATCGGTTGAATAAATTGAGATTGAATTCGTTGAGCAATTGCGATCGCTTCTTGAGGATTTTCTAATTCTTCTAAAAGAATAGCAAATTCATCACCACCAAAACGGGCTACGGTATCGCTGGCACGTACACAATGTTGTAAAATGTTACCTACTTTTTGAAGTAATCGATCGCCTGCTAGATGCCCTAAATTATCATTAACTGTTTTAAACCCATCTAAGTCAAGAAATAACATTGCATATAAATAATTAGGATATCGGGCAGATAAATTAATTGCTCGTTGTAATAGTTCGAGTAACCATTGTCGATTGGGTAAACCTGTTAATGAATCATGAAAAGCATCATGTTGAAGTTTATTTTGAGTTTCAAGGAGTTGAGTTTGAGTTTGTTTAAGTTCTTGTAAATATAGTTCTAGTTGATAAGTTTTTTCTTGTTCTTGAGCAACTAAAACTTCTAAACTTTGATAAAGATTGGCGTTTTCTATTGAGATGGCAGCTTGAGAACAAATAATATTTAAAATTGCTTGATTTTCTTGAGTAAAAGCATGAGTAATTAAATAATTCTCGAGATAAAGAATCGCAATAAGTCGATGGTGATTTAAAATAGGCGAACATAAAATTGATTTTGGTTGATAGTTATTAATATAAGGATCGTCGATTAATAGTTTTTCTGATTGACTATCATTAATTAATATAGGTGTTAAAGTATTTTGAACATAATTGATGATTCGATGAGGAAATTGTTGATTAGATGCGATTATTTGGGCAGATAAAGTATTAATATCTATATCATTTTCTCTAGATTTAGCAGCTACAATTAATGGTTGAGTGGGTGATTGAAATTGTAAAATAAGATAACCTGTTTGCGCTCCTGTATTTTCAAGAATTACTTTAATCAAAGTTGATAATAATCGATCTAATCTAATTTCTTTAGAAATAGCTTGATAAGCTTTGAGAATTGTATTTAGATCGAGTTGTTTTAGAGTTTCATGATATTGTTCTGGCACGAGCAAATTAGGTGTGTAATGAATAATAGGGGTAAGTAATTGAGAATAATTTTTAGTTAAATCTTCTAGTTTAGCTTTAGCTCCCCAACGGGCATAACTGTAATAAGCATCCGTAAGATAAAGTTGAGCAATGTTTTCTTTTTTCCAAGCTATAAAAAATTTAGCAGCTAATTCTTGAGCTAAGGCTTGTTCGTTTAAATATTGCTGTTTTTGAGCTAGTTGAATTGCCCAATCATAATGTTCAATTGCTTGAGAATTATTCCCAAAAATGCGATGTCGTTCTGCTAGAACTAAATGTAATTTATGTAAAATATTTTCTGGAGCATAATTTGCCCATTTTCGCAATTTCTTGATGTTATGGTTAACTCGCTTAGTAATTTTTCTTTTCTCTAATTTATCAACCTGATCATATCTTGCTAATCGGGATAAAGTATCATAAAAATAAAAAATAGGTACAGAAGGAGTCGCGATCGCACTATCTAAATATTCTTCTGTCATCTTGGCATAATTAAAAGCTTCAACATAATTGCCAAACAAATAAAACATCATTAATTTATGAAAATACAAATCAAATAATGCTGAACGATGCTGTTGTTCTATTAATAAAGGCAAACTATTTTTTTCGTTATAGATTTTGCCAGTTAAAAAACAAGGATGAGGAGTTTGTCCTAGCAAATTCAAAACTACTTGATGATAAACTCTATGCATACGCAAGACAGTTTCTTGTCCTAAATTTTGAATAGTATTTCCATAAATTGTCATTTTTTGTTCAAGTTCTGTTAATTCTTTTCCCAAGAAATAAGAATGATAACAGTGCATATAAACAGAATAGGCAGCAAATTCTAAATCTCCAGTTTCTAAACCTACTTGATATCCTGCAAGTAGCGGTTCTAATCCCAATTGAAGATGTTCTTTCCAGTGGCGAATAAAGTTATTAAAAATCATCATTGTTCTCGCTTTTTGTTCTTTAGCATTTAATTTTTCGATTAAATCTAAGGCTAGTTTGCCAAAGCGATAACCAGAATCTATATCATCTAAAACTCCACATAAAATTATGCCTAAACCTGCATAACCAAAGGTAGAAATAGGCGCATTACCATATTTAACTGATAAATTAACACCACTCAAAGTTATTAATGGAATTAGTTCAACTGCTGCACTATAAGCAGAAGAACCTACAATCATCATAATTCTGCCTGCTGCTACAATTTTATAATTACTAATAGTAGGTAAATTAATTAAATCCTCAATTTTTCTACCAGCTAAATTAAATTTAGTTTTAATTAAAGCTAATAAAATTCTTAATTTATTAGGTTTTAACGGAAAATTTAAACCCAACCAATTTAAAACCTTTAACGCAGTTTTGACTGCTTCGGCTGGTTTACCTTGAGCAATTAAAGCTTGAATTTTTACTTCATAAGCTTTAACTCGATCAAATAAACTATCTGCTTGTTGAAGGATCGTATTAAATAACTCTTCCATACGCTCAAATTTGCCACAAAGATAAGCAGATTCAGCAGTAGCAATAAATAAATCTAAAGTAAAATCATAAGATGTTTGCCAACAAGTTTGGTTTAAAAGTTCTATTGCTGTGGCAAAATAATTAAAAGCTGCTGGATAAGCAGGAGCTTGTTTAGCTATTTTTCCAGCTTGATAATTTAATTGGGCTAATCGCTCTTTTTCTTGTGGTTGATTAATTAACTCTTTACCTAAATTTAGATGATTAACAATAGTAAAAAGTTGTCCTTCTTGGGCTTCTGGTTGAGTACTTTTTAGTAATAAATTACCAATTTTTAAATGAGTAATAGCTCGGTCAGTTTCAGGAATTAATAAATAAGCTGCTTGTTGAACGCGATCGTGTAAAAATTGATAAGGAACTGCTAAATCAAACTGTCGCTCTTTATTAAGATTAAATGCCTCATTTTCTTGATTAGGTTCAAGATAAAATTGATAGATTTCGCTAACAGGTATAATCAATTCTGCTTGTAAAGCTGACCATAAATCTTTAGTAAGTTCTAAACAGGAATGTTCGCAAATAGTAGCCAGAATAGCTAAATTAAATGTACTACCTAAACAAGCTGCTAGTTTTAAAATTTCTTGAGTAGCAAGTGGTAGTCTTTTTAATCGATTAACCATAAATTCAACAACATCATTACTGACGGAGAGAATGGTTATTTTTGCCAAATCACACTGCCAATAATTCTGATCCAAATTAAAAGTAATTAAATCAGCTTGATAATAAGAGCGGAGTAATTGAATTGAAAAAAAGGGATTGCCTTGAGTTTTTTGATAAATCAGTTCAGTTAAAGGTAACGCTAAATGAGTTGGACAAAACAAAGTATCAGCTACTAAAGAATTTAAAGCAACTAAACTTAAGGGAGATAAGTTGATTTCATTAATTTGAGTTAGATGTTGCTCTTTGATTGTCGCTATGGTTAACATCAAAGGATGAGCTAAATCAACTTCATTATCCCGATAAGCGCCAATAATTAATAACCCTGAACCTTCTCTGGTTGCTGCTAATAATTCAATTAATTTTAAAGAAGCTAAATCAGCCCATTGTAAATCATCAATAAAAAGAACTAAAGGATAATTTGATGTAGTAAAAACTTGAATAAATTTATTAAAAATAAGATTGAAACGTTTTTCTGCTGCATTCGGTTCTAATTCTAAAACAGGTTGCTGTTTGCCAATTATTTGTTCTAACTCAGGAATAATATTGACAATAAGCTGTCCATTTTCTCCCAAAGCTTCAGTAAGCTTGATTTGCCATTGCTGTAAATTAGTTGTATTTTCTGTTAATAATTGATTAACTAAATTACGGAAGGCTTGGACTATACCCAGAAAAGGAATACTGCGTTGAAATTGATCGAATTTACCTTGAATAAAATAACCGTGTCGACTTACAATTGGTTTCCGAATTTCGTGAATTAAAGCAGTTTTACCTACTCCTGAATAACCCGAAACTAAAATTATTTCCGCCTTACCTTGAGTTACTCTTGCAAAAGCAGATAATAAAATTTCTATTTCTGTTTCTCTGCCATAAACCTTGTCAGGAATTATAAAGCGATCGCATATATCTCTTTGTCCCAAAATAAAAGTAGCAATATTTTTGTTTGTGCGCCATTGTTGTTGGCATAATTCCAAGTCATAACGTAAACCAAATCCAGTTTGATAACGTGCTTCGGGATTTTTAGCTAACAATTTTAAAACTAGATCGTTAAGCAACAATGGAATATTAGAATTAATTTGTTGCAGGGGAGGGGGAATTCTTGCTAAATGAAAGTGAATTAATTCATTTAAATCTTTACTTTGAAAAGGTAATTGTCCAGTTAACAACTGATAAAAAATAATTCCCACTGAATAAAAATCTGTGCGATAATCAATACCCCGATTCATTTTTCCTGTTTGCTCAGGGGAAATATAAACTAAATTATCAGTTTCAGTTGCCAAATATTGTCTAAATTGATTTTCTTTTGGTAATAAAGAAGCAACTCCAAAATCAATCAGTTTAATTTGTTGATTATAAGGATTAATTAAGATATGTTTTGGGATAATATTTTGATGGATAATTCGAGCGCGATCGAGTTGTTCGAGGATTTTGGCAATTCCAATCGCTACTACAAAAAAATCATCTAAGTGTCGAGCTGCTGAATTAGAACAATTTTTACTTTGAAGATAATCAAATAAAGGGATTCCACCAAAATCCTCCATCACTAAAGCAAAACTACGCCCATAATTTTCGAGGCTATAAGTTTTGATCAAACCATCTGAGTCTAAACTTTTCGTAATAATATATTGATTACGTAACCGAATTAAATCATTAATTTGAGGGTATTGATTTTTTAAAAACTTGATGACTACTGGTTTTTGATTGATTAGATGTTGTCCTCGATAGACAATTGTTGTTAAGCCTTCATAAATTTTGTCAAAAATTTGATATCCTTGGAGTAAGGGTTGAAAAATGCTCATAATTGTCTGTCAAGACTACAACTCTAAGCTTATCGAAAACTCATCCCAACTCAATCAAAATTAATACCAAGCTGATTTAAATTACATTAAGAATTTACAATCTTTGTAAACCAATGTATAAAGCGATCGCCTAAAGCGGTCAAAGAGTATTCCGACTCCGCTTGTTGACGACAATTAAAGCGCTCAATTTGTTCTAGAGAATTAATTGCCTCAACCAAACCTGAAACGCTATCTGGTTCAACTAAAAAACCTGTAATACCATTTTTTATAATCTCTGTAGGGCCTCCTCTAGCATAAGCAATTACAGGCACACCACAGGCTAAAGCTTCAATTGCCACATTCCCAAAAGCCTCTACCCAACGGGGAGTCATCAGTAAAGCACGACTTTTTCCCATTGCTTGCTGCAACTCTTGAGTAGATAAAAAACCGCCATACTCAATCGGTGCATCTTGAAAATCTTGGCAAATTTGCTCCCAATAAGCTCGCTCTTGTATTTTGCCGAAAATCTTCAGAGGAATTCCTGTAATTTTAGCTGCTGCGACAGCATCTTCTAAAGCTTTTTCTGGTGCAATTCTACCCAACCACACCAAATTATTTTCTGCTTGAGGACAAAATTGATACAAAGATAAATCGATACCGCTACCTAAAATTTCACATTGCTCGGCAAAAGTAAAAGTATTTGCTTGCGACTTAGTATAAACACCAATAGTACCAGGATATTGCTGGGCTACCTGTGCCATAATGCGATCTAAAGCATTAGTCAAAGAACCCATACTGATAAAATGAGCGATTGGACAATCAAACCAAGGCGTAAGATAAAAAGGTAACCAATCAAAAGCAAAATTGACAATCAGATCGTAATTGCTTTGCACCTGACGAGCATAATCCCACATATTTGCCAAGACAGAATCATCTGGTAAAATAATCGGGACATTTCGACTCTGAGTTTGAACTGCAACTTGTAGATTACCTTCTATTTCAGTGACAGGAATTTCTTGCAACCTTGAACCAACAGGAGCAACTACTTCAATCTGATTTCCTCTTTGTTGTAACTCTTGGGCAACATTTTGGACAGTTAATTCTACACCTCCCCCTTGTCCAGTACCCAATGCCCCGACAGGGGTTGATAGAAACAATAACCTCAACATAAATCACTACATTCGATTGATCGAATCTTTATTATCCTCCATTGCGGACATTTCCCAAGGAACTTGAGGCATTTGATTTAACTGTTGCAACGCCCACTTAGCGGTTTCTTGGACTTGGGCATCAGAATCTTCTACAGCTTGAGATAAGCGTTTAGTCACTTGGGACATCAAATCATAGACTCTGGTTAAATCTCGGATCGCATTTTGTCTAACTTGAGAATTTTCATCTTCCAAAGATAACATCAAAGCTTTATTCATTGGTTTGAGAGTCCGACTAGCAATTTGAGTCATCGCCTCTAAAATCAGACTTCTCTCTTGAGAATCAACCTCAATCATCAACTCTACTAAAGGTTTCATTGCTCTAGAATCGGCTCTTTGGGCTAATTCCCAAATTGTTTTACGGCGCATAGAGCGATCGCTAGTTTTTAAATCTTCAATTAATTCAGGAACAATATCTAACTTAGAAATACTGCTGCTAGGAGAAACCAACATCGCTGGTGCTGGTTCGACAGGATTTACATTTCCATTACGAGAAGCTACGACAGGATTTGGTTCAACGTTAGTAGTGACTTGAGATTGAGCAATAGGGGCTTCAACAACTGTAGATTCACGAAGAGGCTCGTTAGAACTTATATTTGCTTCGGTTGATTCTTCTGGAGGCACATCGCTTCTTTTTAATAACAAAAATAATACTCCTGCACCAACAAGTGCCGTAATAATTAATCCCGCAATCATTAATAGTAAATTACGACCATTGGTTGCTGATGTTTGAGTTGATTGAGCATTAACAGCTAAATACTGCCTCATATTACTAACTGCTGTCAGCGCATAAACCGAATCTGGTCTAATTTGTTGTGCTTTCTCAAAATTGACTAAAGCAACTTGATAATCTTTGTTACGATCTGCTGAATAACCAGCCTGCATATAACGATCGAAAGCATAGCTAGTAATATTAACAATAGCCCTCTCAGCAAAAGAATCTTGAGGACGGAGAACTAAAGCTTTTTGAAAATGATTCAAAGCAGCCGAATAATCTCGATTTTTATCGGCTTCGTAACCTGCTGCCATGTATTCTTCATATTGGAAATTTTCTGCTGTTACAGAAGCTTTTTCATTGTGAAGATCCGATTCGGCTTGAGCTAACTTCAAAGAATAAGAATTTTCCTCAAAAACAGCAGCTCGACAGTAACCATTACCAGAAACTAAACCAAAGCAAGTAATACTAAGCGCACACCAAAGAGAAAAACGATTGTATAGCATATCAGGTTTTTATCTCATCCTCATTTCTTGCTTACCTGTCTGTTTTAGCCAATTTGCTCGCAATAGGCTAGTTTATTTTTCTGAGTTAAACAGATCTTTAATAATACGGTTTGCTCAGGATTAAAAACTTCAGTTTAAAGTACACTTTTAATCATTCTTCTAAAATGATTTCTGGTTTAGATTGACTAAGATTGAGAGCTAATGGAGGTTGAACCGATTGAGAATCTATTTCCTTAACTGAATCATCTTCAGTATTAATACGGTGATTAGATTTAAACAACCATTGCGCTAATTTTTCTCGTTGATTAATTAAATAAATACTAATTAAAGTCAGACCAACTCCTCCAGTTTGTAGGGGACTAAGAACTTCTGCAAGCAAAATATTACCAAACAATAAAGCAAATACTGGAGTTAAAAAAGTCAAAGCACTAAGGCTAGTTAAATTCCCCAAAGAAGCTAAATAGAAAAACAACCCATAAGCGATCGCACTACCAAAAATTGTCGCATAACTTAAACAAAGCCAGTTTTGCCAATCAAGATTGACCCATTGTTCTGATTCGTACCACCAAGACAAACCAAATAAAGGAATTCCTCCTAAAATCATGTGCCAGCCTGTAGCTACGACTGGATCGACATGACGGCTGACAAAGGGAATTAGCACTGTTCCGACTGCCATTGATAAAGAAGCTAAAAGCATCAGCCATTCTCCGTTATCAAATAATGTTTGCCAACTCCAATCAATGGCAACTATTTTGCCGTGAAATAAACTATAAATCCATTGATCGGGGATACCAATCGCACTAATACCCAAAATTCCAATGCTTAATCCCAACCACCCCCAAACATTAATAACTTCCCCAAACAGAAATTTGGATAACAAAGCTACTGCTAAGGGTTGAGAATCAATCATTACCGAACCCAAACCAGCCGATGTTCTCACTAATCCTTCAGCTAAAAATCCCTGAAACATTACTCCATCTACTAAAGCAAACAAGGCAATCCACCACCATCCTTGGGCAGATACTGTAAAACGACGATGGGTAATAGCTGCCGTTGCCAGAACTAATAACCCAGCAGGAAACAATCTCACTCCTGCCATAAATAAAGGAGTTGTCTGCGGAATTACCCCTTTCATCGCTACCATTGCTGTCCCCCATAGGAAAAAAGGAGCAATTAGCACTACAGTAGTCCAAGGAAAAGTAAGGGGTCTTCCCCCAAATTTGATTCGGGACGAGGCTTTCAAGGATTCGAACTCGGTTCGAGTCACAGTCCCTCGGCTTGTGAATCCCATAATTTTTTTGAAGCTGAGTTCCATTGAATTTATTAGAAGATTTAGGGCTGATTAATTTACTTAATTTTAATTAAATTTATACTTTTGTTAAGCTAAATCAAACAGCAAAAGTTAAAATTTTGTTGCTCGCTCGACAGTCAAGCTTTTAGAAAAGCAGATTGTTGGTTGAAGGTACTCCGCCTTCGTAAACTCCATAATACAGTTGGTAGACTTTTTAGCAATGTCATTAGGCAAACTAAAATTAAAAACTGTACCCTAGGTAACAATCCCACTAAAATTTAACAGTTCATGGTCTGGCCATTTAAGAAGAAAACGAAAAAACAAGTAGCTAAAATCGAGATTACAGGAGCGATCGCAGGAGATACTCGCAAACGAGTCCTCAAAGCTTTCAAAACTGTTGAAGAAAAAAAATTTCCTGCATTACTGTTACGGATTGATTCCCCTGGCGGTACGGTAGGCGATTCTCAAGAAATTTATTCAGCACTACAACGCTTACAAGAGGACAAAAATGTCAAAGTAGTTGCTAGTTTTGGTAATATCTCTGCCTCTGGTGGTGTTTATATTGGGGTTGGGGCAAAACATATTGTTGCTAACCCAGGCACAATTACTGGTAGTATCGGCGTAATTTTACGAGGTAATAACTTAGAACGACTCCTCGATAAAATTGGTGTTTCTTTCAAAGTAGTTAAATCGGGTCCTTATAAAGATATCCTCGCCTTTGATCGTCAATTAACTCCTGCCGAAGAACAAATCTTACAGGAATTAATTGATATCAGTTATCAACAATTTGTTAAAACGGTAGCAGAAGGACGAAATCTGGAAGTAGAAAAAGTAAAAGCTTTTGCTGATGGAAGAGTATTCACGGGAGAACAGGCGTTAGCATTGGGTATGGTTGACCGCTTGGGAACAGAAGAAGATGCCCTTCGTTGGGCTGCTGAACTAGCTGGACTCGATCCAGATAAAACCGAATGCTATACCATTGAAGAACCAAAACCTCTGATCAATCGTTTTTTACCAGGTCGAAGTCAAACTAAATCTAGTATAGGAACTGCCATAGATTGGGTAGAATTTGAACTGGTTACTTCTGGTCAACCATTATGGTTATATAGACCATAAAACCAAGAACTCAATCAGATTAGCGGAGGAAAAAATTGTGGAATGGAAAGTGCAAGGCATTCGTGGGGCAACTACTGTTACAGAAAATAAGATTGATGCGATCGCAGAAGCTGTAACAGAACTTTTAGATGAAATTGAAGCTCACAATCAATTTAACCCTCAAGATGTCGTTTGCGTCTTTTTTACTGCCACTCGCGATTTAGATGCGATTTTCCCCGCAGCAGTAGCGAGAAATCGACCTGGATGGGATAATATTCCCCTGTTGGATTTGCAACAAATGCACGTCGCAGGTAGCTTACCTTCGTGTATTCGGGTTTTAATTCAAGTCAATACTCCTCGTCCTCAATCAGCAATGGTTCACTGCTATTTGAGAAATGCTCAAAACCTCCGCCCCGACTTAAGTATTGCTCAAATTAATA
Organism: Stanieria sp. NIES-3757; assembly: GCA_002355455.1. Classification (NCBI taxonomy): domain Bacteria; kingdom Bacillati; phylum Cyanobacteriota; class Cyanophyceae; order Pleurocapsales; family Dermocarpellaceae; genus Stanieria; species Stanieria sp. NIES-3757. Next base: position 4,386,253 of record AP017375.1, on the reverse strand, counting down.
ATACAGTTTCTTCTTCTGTAGAATCTTATCGCTAACTCAGGTAATCAAAGTGAGGGAAGTGAGGAAACTATTTAAAATCGCTCAGAAAATTAAGCTTGGTATTTTTTGGGGGGCATCTCTAGGTTTAGCTATTGTATTTCCTGTCAAAATTTCGACGGGAACAGAAAATCTTAGCCAAACTTTAGTTCAAATTATTCCTAAAAACAGTCAAGTAGAACAGATAGCTACAGGATTTAAATTCACATAAGGTCCTCCCTGCCAACACAATCTATCAATGGCAACCAGATAATGAAACTAACATCTTTCGTCGTCCTTCTGGCAAGGCTAATGGCAATACTTTTGATTTGGAGGGGAGATTAATTTCTGCTGAACATGAAAACCGCCGTGTCTCTAGAACAGAAACAGACGGAAGCATCGTTACTTTAGTAGATCATTATCAAGGCAAAAAGTTAAATAGTCCTAACGATCTAGTTGTTAAATCAGACGGCAGTATTTACTTTACCGACCCACCCTATGGAATTCAAGCAGCACAGGAAAAATTAGGATTTTATGGAGTTTATCGTCTCTCTCCAGAGGGTGAATTAACTTTACTCGTAGATGATTTTACTCGTCCTAATGGAATTGCTTTATCTCCCGATCAAACTAAATTGTATGTTAACGATTCAGAAGTAGGACATATTCGTGTTTTTGACATCCAACCAGACGGAGGTTTAACTAACGGAAGAGTTTTTGCCCAATTAAAAGACCCAAATTAAGAAGGTGTACCTGATGGGATGAAGGTTGATACCCAAGGTAATGTTTATAGTACAGGGCCAGGCGGAGTTTGGATTTTTTCTCCTGAAGGAAAATTAATAGATAAGATTGCAGTACCAGAAGTAGCCACTAATTTGGCTTGGGGCGACCAGAACAATCAAACTCTTTATGTCACTGCCAATACCAGCGTTTACCGAATTCGTTTACAAATCCCAGGATTAGTTAGTTATTAAATATATTCAATAAAAGTAATTTTTGACTTTTGTACGGGCAAGATAATGCCTTGCCCCTAGCTGACTTTTTAACTTTCTTCCCTTTCACCTCTACGGAAAAACTGCTTCAGAATTTCTCCTGGTTGACGATCCCAAGTGTCAATATGTTCGTAAATTAATCCTTCTTTCGTGAGCTTATAGGTAGAATAGCCATTGAAGAAAATACAAGCTTGCCAAGGTAAACGTAAAGTACCGTGCACAGTCCAATTAGCTAAAATTGTATCTTTGGCAGTCTGATTAAGATCGTGTAAATCAAAGTAGAGTGAAGTAAAAAAGAGCTTGCCGTGAAATCTTAATGTCCAAAAGATAATTCGATAGTTGAGCTTGCCTTTAAAGGTATTAACTGGATCTTTAAAATAGATATCTTGGGTATAAATATCGTAGGATAGATCAGTTTCAAATAGAGTTGGTAGTTCGGTTTGAAGAGTCTCGATTACCTTTTCTATTTTCTTAGTATAGGCTAGCTCGCTCAATTTTTTCTCCTCTATTCAATCTTTTTTTTGCTGTCTTATTCTGCTAGCTGATCTAGTTCTGCTAAGATTGTATCTAGCTCGGCATTGCTATCGACAAAGGAAAATAGATGTCGAAAAGTAATCCGACTCTCGCAATTAATCACAAATTGGGCAGGTAAAGGTGCGCCAAGAGCTTGTCCTACTCCATAACGACGAAATATATTGCAATCTGGATCGAATAAGAAAGGATAAGGTAAGCTGAGTTGTTCAACAACTTGCTGACTCTGAACTGAGTCTGTACTAGAAATCATGAGTAATTCTGCTCCTTTGTCCCTAATCTTTTGATAGTCTGTTTTCAAATCTTGGATGTGGGGATAGCAAAAAGGGCAAAATAGTTTTTCTGTGAAAATTCGGGTAAATGCTAATACTACAGGTTGTTTACCTTAGTAATCTGAAAGCTTGACATTATTTTTACTTCTGATCTTTGGCAAACTAAAGTCTGGTGCAGTTGAACCAACTACTGGCACTTGAAAAGGAGGTAGGGGAATAAAATTAGCAGCAAAACGATGGTTGAACAGTCCTGTATTTCCAGTCACAATCAAAAAAAGTTAATTAATGTTTCTTATTTTTAAAGCAATCATTATCTCTCCAGAAAGGGCTTGTTAAAATTTTAGTTTACTGATTGGTTAGCGAACAAAGCTAGTAGCAAATAAAGTTTTTCCGCTACTGACATCAAAGATAAATAAACGCCTCAAATCTAATTGTACAGTAACGCGATCGCCTTGTTTGCCTTGCCAATCAGCACCAACTAAAAAATCAAGGTTGATATTGGTGTCGAGTAATTTACTTTTCACTAAAATTTCTCTGCCCAATGGTTCAACTAAGTTGATTTCTACCGTGATAGTGTAGCAACCCTCTCTGCTTAATTCTGATGTTGCTAATTGAATATCTTCTGGACGAATACCTAGATCGAAATTTTGTCCTTGAGTTGGATGTAATCGCTGTTCAATCTCTGAATTGATCGGGAAAAACAGATTATTGATGACAAAATTGCCATTGAGATAAGTTACAGGTAAAATATTCATTGGTGGATTACCTAAAAATGTCGCTACCATACGATTAGCTGGTTGAGCATAAATGGTTTGAGGATGACCAATTTGCTGAATCTTGCCGTCTTTTAACACTACAATACGATCTGCCAAGGTCATTGCTTCAGTTTGGTCGTGGGTAACATAAATCGTTGTGATTCCTACTTGATTATGAAGTTGTTTTAATTCTGTTCTTGTATCATCTCGCAATTGAGCATCTAAATTAGATAAAGGTTCGTCAAGTAAAAATACTTGGGGAACTCTTGCGATCGCTCTACCCAAAGCTACTCGTTGTTGTTGTCCACCTGAAAGTTGTTTGGGTTTACGTTTTAAAAGGTGTTCGATATTGAGTGATCGCGCTACAGCTTGAACTGTTCGATTAATTTCTGCTTCTGCTTTACGGCGCATCCGCAAACCAAAAGCTAAATTTTCTGCTACCGTCAGATGAGGATATAAAGCATAGTTTTGAAAAACCATTGCTACATCTCGTTGACGAGCAGGAATATGATTAACTAACGTATTCCCAATATAAATTTCACCTTCTGTGATTGATTCTAACCCAGCAATCGCTCTTAAAATTGTTGATTTTCCACATCCTGAAGGTCCAACTAAAACCCAAAATTCTCCGTTTGGAATGTCTAAAGTAATATTTTCTATCGCTGTAATATTTCCGAATTTACGAGCGATATTTTGAAGTTTAACTCTTGCCATAGATAGCTATCTTCTGGTTATGTTCAGATGATACCAAGCTTTAAAACTTTTCCACTTCATTTCATCTCTGCAAAAAATATCTTAAATCAGAACTACAATTTTGTTTAGTCTATCAACTTTGTTTAATTATTGCGTTCACTCAAAAAATTGATTTGGTTTGCTCGGCTTTATAACGTAATCAGTTAGTTTAATAACACATAATTGAGCAACTATCGCTAATTATATCCCTATTTCTGTAATTTATTTTAGTTATTGTTGATACTCATCTTTATTTTTTGATTCATTACTGCTCCATTGGTAAAAAACCTCCAGTTGTCAAAGGTTAAATTTGCTTTTGCCTATCTTTTGAGAGATGAACAAAATCACAATTTGCGCTCCAATAAATTAAAGATAACAAAGCTAGCAAATAGTTAATTAAACCGAAGAAATTGAAAATTCAACACTCAATTTCGCTAACTCAACTTAATCATTACAATCAACAACTGCGCTCTCAATTAACCAATAATTAAAACGATTTAACGATCAAAATCAGGAGTAAAAATCAATGACTAAAGCAGAATCTTCACAATCAGTTATATATACATGGGGAAAATTTGATAATCCAACCGCAGCAAGAACCACAAAAACTCATATTGAACAAGCAGGAATTGCCCCAGAACAAGTTACTTTAGAGACTGAAAATTTCCAGCTTCCATTCCAATTACAAAACACTGAAATAGCTAAAAGCGTTAGAGGTGGCGCGATCGCAGGAACTGTCTTAGGGGCTATTATTGGTATATATATTAGTCTAGTTGTGACTGATTTTCCTAGACTAGGTTTTGCTGTTTTTAATGATTTTAATTCGGTCTACTTGTTTGCGCCTTTACTTGGTAGTGGAGTTGGGGCATTAACAATTGGTTTAATTGCTGCTTTAAGTGGTGGTAATGTACCTAAACCAGATGTAGATCTTACTATCGCTCATCAATCAGTTGTATATTTGGTAGCGGTAAAAGGAACAGCAGCAGAAATTAATAAAGCTCAAGAAATTATTCGTCAACAAGGCGGTACAGTCGAAGAAGAAGACAGAAATTCAGTAGAAAAATAATCAAAATCCCAAAAAATCTGTTAATTGTTAATGATTAAATAGTTCAGAGCTTGACTCTAAAATGATTGCTTAAAATTTATTATTATTGTCAAGCATTAACTATCAACAATCAACAAAAAATATTGAACTGTGAATTGGAGCAATCCAAAACCTCTAATTAATATTTTTCTTTAGTTAGGACAAACACATTTCCTTCATTTCCTCTCCCAATTCGCATATCTTCATCCAAATAAGTAATATCAAGCCAACCATTTTGATCGCGATTTTCAATGCCAAAATCTAGGGGAGGAAACTTTTTCCCCGATTCGAGTTGCTGAATAAATTTTGAAGGAGAATTGTAGGCAAAGAAACGCTGTAAACCGATAACTGAACGTTCAAAAATAACATTCACACGGCGTTCGGAAACAGGTTCAAACCTCGCTGCGACACTAACAATACCTTCTAAAAAAGGTAAGCCAATAATTTCAGCAATATTGTAAACTTTGGCTTCAGCAGTGCGGATACACTGATAAATTTGTCCCAATTTAAATAAAGGGAAGCGGTCTAAACCAAGTATTCCTTTACTGGTTGTATATAGTAAACGCCAATTCCCTTCCAATAAATCTCTAGCTTCCACAGGTTTAGGCGTTGGGTTGCAGTCTTCTAATTGCTGAATGGCTGAGAGAACTCTGACATTATCAATCTCAGTTGCTAACAAACCGCGATTTTTCCCTGCGATCGCTTCTAGTAATTGTGCTTTTTTGCTCATGACTCCTAATTTTAGCCTTAGCAATCTCTCATTCCTTGATTACTTTAAATATTGTATAAATTGTTCAGAGTCTCTTCGCCAAAACCTGGGAAAAAATTTAATTAATTTTCAATTTAGAGGTAAAAATTAGATAGATTAGTCAAAATTTATTTCAAGTATATTACTCAGTTTTTTTAGATAAATAATCAGATACCCAACTAACAGCACCTCCAAAGGCATTTTCCGAGCCAGGATTCATTGCTTGTGTTTCCTGTTGGGCAGAAGATTCAGCAGGAGATTTTTCTCCAATTGCCTTAGTTATTTCAATGCCATTTTCTACTAAAACCACCTCCGGAGTCGAACGATTATCTAATAAAATCCGCTTGACCAAAATTTTGTTATTGGCTATATATTGACCAACATTTACATAACGACTAAAAGCTTCTCCTGGTTCTTGAATAATCAGTTTAGTAGTACCTCCTAATTCAACTAAACCGCTAACAATCACATTTTGGGCGATAGTTCCTACGGGTTGATTTTCTAACGAATCAATCGTAGGAGTTGAGTTAATCTTGTTAGAATTAGATGGAATAGTTTTTGGTTGTGGTAATGAACTAGTGGGGCTTGTTTCTGTTTCTTTAGCTTTTATGTCTGGTTTAAGGGTCATTAGAGCAAAAGGATCTTGTCTACCTCTAATACTGCCACTTACACGTACATCAGGATTAGTAGCAGGAATTAATCCACTAATACCAACTTTCTCCGTAGATTCGGCTGAATTAGCTGATTCAGTTGAAGTTGCTTGAGTAGGATTAGCTTGGGGGTTAGTAGTTGAATTAGATGGATTATTTGACGCTGTATCTTCTCCACTTTTTGAGCCAAACAAAGAGCAGCTTTCTAGAGAAATAGCTAAAATTCCTAATAACACAAATAGGGAAATTTTATTCATTTTAACTCCTCAAAGACTTGAGTAATTTTTGATCATTAGTCGTGGGTTGTCTGTGGTAATGACTAATCATCAATTTTTTATTTTGGTCGACTCTAAGATAACAGTTGAATTCAACAATCATCCAGATGTCTTTTTTCACTAAATGCCAAATTATTTTTAGTTAATAATTCTCTGATGAATAATTCCTCAAGCTTTCAACTTACTGCTACCCAACAAAGCCAATTAATTGCTTTAGCTAAAGATACAATGCTTAAAGCTTATGCCCCTTACTCTCAATTTCGAGTTGGAGCAGCCATATTAACCGAGCAAGATAAGATTTTTACTGGTTGCAATGTTGAAAACGTTTCCTACGGATTGAGTATTTGTGCTGAAAGAAATGCTATTGCTGCTGCGGTTGCTAGTGAAGGAGGTAATGTATTTAAACTCAAAGCGATCGCAATTGTTAATGATCGAGATATTCGATGTTCTCCGTGTGGTGCTTGTCGTCAAGTTATTTTAGAGTTTGGTAAAGATGCGGTAGTGATTTTTCAGGGAGAAAATTCTTACGAAAGTACAACAGCTACTCAACTTTTACCCGCAGGATTTTCTTTTTGAAACGATCATTACGGTTTCTAAATCTATCTGAAAGCTATATCCTATATAGATTGAGTTAAATTAACAGCAAGTAAATTTTAGTCTCCAATGAAACCATATCTCGCTGCTGCTATTCAAATGACTAGTAAACCCGATCTAGAAAAAAATCTAATCGAGGCTGAAGAACTAATTGAACTAGCTGTGCGTAAAGGCGCAGAATTAGTAGGATTACCAGAAAATTTTGCTTTTTTGGGTCAAGAAGCCGATAAACTAGCTCAGGCAACTGTCATAGCTCAAAGAACTGAGAAATTTCTCAAAACTATGGCACAAAGGTTTCAAATTACCATTTTAGGCGGTGGGTTTCCTGTTCCAGTAGTAGGAGATGCTTCTAAAGCTTATAATACTGCTCTGTTAGTTAACCCTAGTGGACAAGAACAAGTTCGCTACCAAAAAATCCATCTGTTTGATGTTGACGTACCTGATGGTAATACCTATCGCGAGTCTAGTACGGTGATGGCAGGTATTAATTTACCTTCTATTTATCATTCTGAAGATTTAGGAAACATTGGTATATCTATTTGTTATGATGTCCGTTTTCCTGAACTCTATCGCCATTTATCAAACAAAGGGGCGGATATTCTGTTTATTCCCGCTGCTTTTACTGCCTTTACTGGTAAAGATCACTGGCAAGTCTTGTTACAAGCTAGAGCGATCGAAAATACTTGTTATGTGATTGCACCTGCTCAAACTGGGAACCATTATGAGCGACGTTATACTCACGGTCATGCTATGATTATTGACCCTTGGGGTGTCATTTTAGCTGATGCGGGAAATCAACCAGGAGTAGCGATCGCAGAAATTAATCCTGAAAGATTACAACAAGTACGCCAGCAAATGCCTTCTTTACAACATCGAGTATTTGTTTAAGCAAAGATTGAGGATGTAGGTAATAAGAAATAATAATAAGTTGTCAATAACTCTAATTTTGGGCTTGAGTATCTGACTATAAATGTTATGTTTATTACCTGCTAACTCAATTTTTATTTATATTTTTTTTGTTTTTTATTACTTTTGATGTCTTACTTTCGTGAGATGTTGTGATGACATGAAAGAATTAATAATAGATAGAAGTAAGAATTAGAGTATCAGTCCATGCTAACTCAACCAATAGTTTCTTTAAGGCAAAAAATAGAAAAACTTGCAGACAAAGCATTTCATCAACACCTGATTTCAGGCTATGGAGATGGAGAGAATATTAATGAATACCAACTTGTTATTCATGGAAAACCTAGACACTATTCCTTAGAATATACCTATTCGTTTTTAAAATATCTCCTAGAAGAACAAAATAATTAGTTTTGTCTGAAATTAATTTTGATGAGTAGGCAATTGTTCTCACTTAATTATTGTGATTAGCGAAATTATCAGCCACAATCGTCCGCAAAACATCGATAATAAACTAATGGTAATTTTAGGCTAATTTCAAGATATGCTTTCTCAATGGGATTGTTTGTTAAAAAATCTAGGGGAATGGCAAGGTTCATTTACTCGTTTATCACCGCAGGGAGAAGAAACAGAAGACACGCCTACAGTAGTTACTCTGGAAGGGAAAAATAATAATAAAACTGTTCATCAAGTTGTCCGTTACCTTCCTCCCAATGAATCGCCCCGCGATCTGGTTCTAGAATATAGTAGTCTCAATAGTACTATTTTGTTTTTTGAAAATGGGGCTTTTTCCCAAGGATCGATGCAGTGGGCTCCCTATAGTAATTTTGGTGGTGAATTTGGTCTAATTGATCGCGATCGCCGTTTACGGATGGTGCAACTTTATAATACTTCTAGTCAATTAGACCGCGTGGTTTTAATCAGAGAAAAATTACCTAACAGTAATACTCCTGAACGACCACCCTTAACAATAGAACAATTGTTGGGAGAATGGCAAGGAGAAGCAGTGACAATGTATCGAGATCTCAGAAATCCTGATAGTTTTACTACTCATCTACAAATAGAACGATCAGATAGTAATCACATTTGTCAAAAATTATCTTTTAACCATCAAACTATTACTTCTCAAGCAAAAATAGAAGGTTCTCGACTTTTATTTGAATCTGGTAGTTTACCTATTCAAATTTTAATGTTACCTGATGGTGCATCGTGTAACTGTCCTTTAGAAATTAAATCGGGTCATAATTTTGTTTTAGAAATGGGATGGTTATTACAACCAAATTTACGCCAAAGAATTATTCGTAGCTATAACGACAAGGGAAATTGGCTTAATTGTACTTTAGTTACAGAAAGAAAAATTTGACCGCTCAAAAACATTGAACAGCAATAATTATTTTTGATTTTTGACAATGAGTATTTCAGAGTTAAATTTTACAGCGCGTTATAATAAGGCTGTTGCGCGTTTTAGCAGCTCAAATGCTTGCCGTAAAGCTTTTAGCACAAGGATTAAAGCATTAACAGCTTAATAATTAGGCTGCATTGAGTTTGTTTGTACATTGAAATCATCAAAATAAACCAATCAATCATGAAATCATTTGTACAGGGACTATTCAATCGATTAGGATTGAAGGTAATTAAATATACTCCCTCACCCTATGAAAATTTAGAAAAACAGCCTAGATATCAGAAAAAAAAAGTTCAATTATTGGGACGTGATTTTAAGATTGCCGATTCATTTTCCTTCTTTCATAGTTATCGAGAAATATTCATCGATCAAATATATAAATTTAATTCTTCATCAGAAGCACCCGTAATAGTTGATTGTGGCGCAAATTGCGGAACAAGTATTTTATATTTCAAAGACATCTATCCTAAAGCTAATATTATTGGAGTAGAAGCTGACCCTAATATTTTTAGTATTTTAGAGTCGAATATTAGATCAGCTAACTATGAAGATGTTACCTTATTAAATAAAGCTGTCTCAAAAGAAGCTGGTACGATTGATTTTTTTAGTGAAGGTGCTGATGGAGGAAGAATACATCCTCTAGAAGATTCTCAAGCTAAGTTTGAAGTAGAATGTATCAAACTCGATCAGTTGCTTGAAGAGCCTGTAGATTTTCTTAAAATTGATATAGAAGGCGCTGAAACAGAAGTTATTTGCGATGCCAATAAACTGGATAATGTTTCACAACTTTTTATTGAATATCATTCTTTTAAAGATACAGAACAAACACTGGGACAGATTTTAGACAAATTAACTGCTTATGGTTTTCGATATTACATCCATACGCAATTTTGCTCTCAAAACCCCTTAGTAGAAAAAAGTTTACAGCTTGGTATGGATTTACAGTTAAATATTTACGCTCACAAAATAGCTTAAATCTATTAATTATCAAAATATTTGATGTTAAAACCTGTCCTATTAAGGACTGGTTTATTTTTCTCTCTAAGCCGAAGATATTCTGCCCTCGTCAAGATTAATCTTCCGCAAGCATAAATTGAATAGTGGGTAGTAAAGGATCTTCTACCAAAGCTATTCCTTGATAACCCCATCTTTTAAGTAATCCTTTTAATTGATTAGCAGAGGTAGATTCTACCATCAAGCGATCGCGTAAATCCTGACCATGAGTATTAACATAACTCAAAGCATCATAATCTTCTTTAAATAACAATAAATAAGTAGCTTCGGGTCGATCTTCATCTTCCTGCAAGCGAGCTACTAGATATTTACCATCGACTTTTGAACGAATTACATAATTGATGTGATCGGTCATTGGTTATTAATCATGAGTTATTAGTAAGTAGGGGCAATTCACGAATTGCCCTTACCTTAATCATTAGTTATTACAAAAAACGAACGACTAATGACAAAGGACAAAAGACAAATTTTTATTTCAAATCTTCCAACTTAATTCTTGGATCGACTGCCTTTAATAATAAATCAGCGAGTAAATTACCAATAATTAACATTGCTGCACCCATCATTAAGCTTGCCATGACTAAATAAAGATCTTGAGCTTGGACGGCTTGCAAAATCAAACGACCTAAACCAGGCCAATTAAAGAAAAATTCGGCAATAAATGCACCACTGAGTAAACTGGCAAATTCAAACCCTAACAAAGTAATCAAAGGGTTAATTGCATTACGTAAGGCATGAACATAAAGAACTTTATTTTCTGGTAATCCTTTGGCGCGAGCAGTTTGAATATAATCTTGTCTAAGCACATCGAGTAATTGCCCTCTAGTTAGACGTTGTAATCCTGCAAAACTGGTAATACTCAGTGCCAAGGTCGGTAAAATCATGTGCCAACCAATATCAAGTATTTTACCAACAGGAGATAAATCAGCGTGGTTAATGCTGGTCATTCCTCCCACAGGAAACAATGGAGAGGTATTTTGCGCTATGGTTAACAAAGCCAAAGCAGTGATGAAACTGGGAAAACCTTGACCTAAATAACTTAAAACTCGTAATACCTTATCAATCAAAGTATTTTGTTTAACCGCACTCACAATTCCCAAGGGAATAGCGATCGCCCAAGTAATAATAATAGATGCGATCGCAAGCAATAGAGTTGCAGGTATCCTTTCGATTAATAACGAAGAGACTGGTCGAAAGTAAACAAAACTTGTTCCAAAATCAAAACGAGTAACAACTCTAACTAACCAACGCCAATACTGAATTATTGGAGGTTGATCTAAACCAAATTGTTGCTTCAATTGTGCTAATCTTTCGGGTGAGATCTGAGGATTTCCTTTAAGTGTGTCAAGATAATCCCCAGGAGCTAGTTGAATAATTGCAAAACTGAGCGCAGAAGCTAAAAAAAGCGTCAGTATTGCTTGTAATAATCTTTTAAAAATATAAAGTGTAGTTTCATTGGTTAAAAAATTCCTGAAACTAATCGCTCTGAAATTATCAACAGCAGAATCTCTACTAAAAGTCATACCAAAACCTAATTAGGCGAAACAAGCAGCAATCCAAAAGAGACTGTCAACTAAGATTGTACTCAATACTGCTCCTGCAAATGCCCACCAATGATGCTGACTCTTTTGTAAAGACCAAAAGCTAAAACCTAACAAAATATTGACGAGTACTACCGCCCAACTAATACCCCACGGAGTTTGCATCTGAGCTAAGGCTTGATGTAAAATTGGCGAGGCTAAACTGGGTTCTACTGTCATTAATTTCCGCCAATAGGGAATCAAATCTGTTAAATAAAAATATGAATCTGTAATGCCAGTGCCTAATAATGAGCCAAGATAAAATAAATTGCCAACTAAGCCCCATCTGCGCCACAAACACCAAATAGCAAAAGGTACACCAATCGATTCGATTGGAAGATGAATTAAGGGTTCATATCTTAACCAACCCCAATAAATTGAACCTGCTAACCAACTCCAACTAAACCCTAACAACAAGTCTCCCCAAGACCGAGTTTTTTGACTTTGATAAAGAATTGCACCCAAAATTACCCAAACTACAGTTAACCAAAGACTAAGCCAGGGAAACAGTCTAACTAAAGGTGCTTGAAAAAATACTGGAACGGAAACTAAAAAAGAAGCAGCAAAAAAAACTAACCAGGCTTGACGTTCTGGGTTTTGTGATAACGATAAGCTCAACTCGGCTTGATCGAGGGAGTAATTAGAAGTAGAAGAGGTCACAGGCAAATAAGTATAGTAAGTATAATTTGGCAGACAGGTTTTAATTTTCTTAATTTATCTTTACCTTGCTTTAAAGTATCATAATTTTTAGTTGACATCTTGGCGATTTTAGGATTTTTAGTTTTATTTAATATCCCGATCGCGATTTGGTAAGTTATACTGTATAGCTCAAATAAGGTTATTAACCTAGAAAATAAGCTAGGAAATGTCAATGTTACAAAGCTGAAAGTTCGCTCATACTTTGCAGTTGTGGTTATCAAGACCCCAATTTAACAAAATTTTTGATTTTGGCAAAAAATTAGTAAGTAAACTTAAAAACTAATAATCATAGTACTAGAAATTTTTTCGTCCAGTATCTATCGTGATTAATAGAAGAGAAATTATCCGAGATTGCGAACCTATGTTAGTCTAAATAGTAAGCAAAATAATGAAAATAATTGTCCGAATTTTTTTGAGCAATTATAGTCAAAATAAACCAAAACCATGGATAAAACCTCGGGTAGAGGTAGAAAAAGCAAAATAGCTTAAAGATGTAGATATAAAAAAAGTATTTTGTAGGAGTCGTCAGTTTGATGGACTATTTAGAAAACTTGCTTGAGAAATTGAAAGAATGGGCGCAAAAGCTAATCGAAATCCTGTTAGGACCAGAGGCTGAACCAGAAGCGGAACCTATTCCAGTACCAGTAAACGAGCCTCATCGCGGTCGTTATCGTTAATTATTAAGTTGGTTAGCAAATAGATTGTCTCAGGAAAAGATCTTAATCTTACATGGCCCTAATTTAAATTTATTAGGACTGCGAGAACCTCAAATTTATGGTTCTGTTACTCTTGAGCAAATAGATAGTGATCTAGTAGAACAAGGACAAAGGCTGCAAGTACAAGTAAGTTGCTTGCAGTCCAATCACGAAGGTGTCTTAGTAGATGCCATTCATCAAGCTAGAGAAGAGTCTCAAGGTATTTTGATTAATGCAGGAGCTTATACCCATACCAGCGTCGCGATTCGAGATGCTTTGGCAGGAGTTAAACTGCCTACTGTAGAAGTTCATTTAAGTAACATTTATCAAAGAGAAGCTTTTCGCCATCATTCTTATATTGCACCGATCGCGATCGGTCAAATTAGTGGTTTTGGCGCAGAAAGTTATCGTTTGGGATTGCAAGCATTAGTTCATTATTTGCGAAATCAAAAATAAGAATTCAACATTTTTCAATTCCACAACTTACGCCACCAAGGAACAGGATTGGTTTCTACAAATGTAACTTGCTCTAAAATTTCTTGGAGATTCCAACCAGTTAATCTGGCTAAATTTTCTGCTTCTTGGTGCTGTCTATTTCTAACATTTCTTTGATATTCTCTGCCTGCCTCACAACTAATCGTGCCAGCAAAAGGATGATTGATTACATAACGACCTTGAAATAACTCTTGATTAGCAGTAGTGTGAAACTGAAGATCTTCAGGAAAGCGATCGCGAGTATAACGTAGATGAAGACGAGTAATAAATACATTATTAGCTAAATTAGAATCGAGCCAAAAAACACCAGCTTGTTTTAACTCTTCAGAATTAAGTGGTTCAGCCGAACAAGGATCGCAACTATTCATATTCCACGCATATTCGACAAAAGCAACTTGCTTGTTTTCCCGTTCGTAAGACTTTTGGAACATAGCTTGATAAAAATCCTGAAATTCTGCTTGAACAAATTCAGGAACATTAACATCAGAAGGAATTTTTACTGTACGGTAATTAGTTAATTCAATTTGTCCTTGAGGAGAAAGCAAGTAAACAATTAAATCCTGTTCAGATTGAGCATTAATCATACCCAATCGAATTGGTAACATAAACTTAGGAGATTCATACGCGATCGCAATTGGGCGTAGTTTTTCAAATCCGTGGCGGTCATATTCTGTAAGATTTACTTTAGCTACCAAAAATTTCATCTGCTGACGAATGTATGGTTGCAACAATTTTTTTGCCCCCTGGGGGATTTTGTAGCCATTCTCGATTAACCATGTTTCTAGTCCATCTGATTGTTTGGCACTTAGGATCACAAAATCGTATTCTCCTACTGTAAACTGTTCTTCTACTGTGACTCCTAAAGCATTGTTGCGTTTAAATTCGCTTGCAGAAGGGGCTGCTTGTGGCATTGATCTAAGTGCATCGCTTTCATACATAAGAACTTGGCAAGGATCGGGGTCAAAATACTCTACTAATCGAGGTGCGCTAAAAGCATCTAATCTGCTGAGAATTTTTGTTTCGCCAATATGAACTTGTTCTTGTTTTAAAACTACAGGTACTGGTACAACCAAAGCAAAATCTTGGGCTTCTCCTTGATAATCATTTGCCATTGTCAGAACGGTTTTGTTGCCATCTCTAGCAATAATCACCTGAGAAGCACGATTATATAAACTAGTGTCTGCTTTTGCCACATAAAAACCGCAAAAAGCCCAGGCTGGTCTAATGCCAGCTAAAAATATTACGCTAACTAAAAGTAAGCTTAAAATAATTCTGATCGGTTTCATTACCAGACCTCCTTTACTATAAATTTTTTGTAAATAAATTTTGGAGAAGATAAACAAATAGTCACATCGATAATTCTGGTTTGGACTTCCAGACAAATCTTGGTGCTGACCAAATTTCATCCAATAAAATGGTCAAGGGTGCTAGCCAAAATAATGCCCAAAAAATGGCTGTTGAGAGATAAAACCAATCTTTTAAGATCACACTAACAATGGCAATCATGACAGACCAAAGTATCCGACTGGCTTGGGCATTGGGGATGGAACGCGGGTCGGTTAACATAAATAAGGCAAAGAGTAATAAGCTACCACTACTTAATTGATGCCACCAAACATCCCAACTCCAACCAAGCCACCAATTACGCATTGCTTCTAAACTGGTATAGGTTAGCAAAAAAGTTACAGAAGTATCCCAACGTCCAACCCGTTTTAGAACTAATCCTCCTGCACCAGCAAATAATAACAAATACCACCAATCTGTTCCCCATTGTCCAGGGGAAACCCAAGCATCATTAGTAAAAGTTAAAGCAGTAATAATGCCAAAGTTAGCAGGATTATAAAAATGCTTGTTGCCACGACGAAATAAAAATTTACTTGCGATCGCAGTTAATCCAGCTAACATCATCGTAGAATAATTGTTTGTCCGTAATAATAAGCAAAGTCCTAAAGCTGTGATTAAGCCACTACGTAAGGAAGAAACAACTGTAGGACTAAAGATAATTGCATAGTAACAGTTGATTGTCAGTGGATAACTAGCTTGAACTCTTGTACGATATTCTTGCCATGATGATAAACACCATTGAGTGATTAAACAAGTAGCGATCGCAATACAAATAATACTAAAATTTAAAGTCCAATCTCTAGTATTTAGACCTAAAAACAAAAATGAAATCAGAAAAATCAGTTGATAATCTCGTGCGTCTTCTAAAAACATGACAATTGACCATAAATAAATCAGTACTATTTAGCCAATGTAGCTTTTGTTCTTGAGCAAATAACCAAGAAACTCATCGATCTTTATGACTAATTGCTTCAGTATCTCTGTTAGCGGGATTAAACTAAAATCCCGTTACACTTCTAGTAACAAAAAAAACTGAAATTGAGCGCAACAAGTTATGTCTAGATCGCAATCTTACCATTAATGAATTATTTTTAAAGCTTTGTGATGGGTAGTTTTAACCCTTGAATGAGGTGATGGTTTTATCTAGTTAGATGTAAGTTCTAGAAATCGAAATAACTGTTTCAATTATTACGTAAAAAAAAACCAACAGTCCTATAATAATTGGAGATGATCATAGATTTTTTTCTAAACACGTGATCGCGAACTTTAGGAGCGAATCCCTCGCGAAGAAAGAGTAAACTCTCACGCCTGTTCAGAGTAATAGATTATCTTGCTTAAAATCAAGAAAGGCTTTTTTTCCTTATCCACCTAACTTGCTAAAGTTGCAAGACTTCTCGGTTAATAATTTAAGTTTTTTTTATCACGTTAGGGATAGCTAAAGTTTAAGTCTCTCTTTAACGCAACAGTCATAATTTTTGAGCCTTATATCTCAATTAATCTAACTTTATAGAAATATTACCGATCTGTGAAGGATTGATTTGATTTCACTATTATTTAACCTAATTTGACTTAACAATTTTTAGACCGACAGTGGGGTGTTTGTCTTGAGTTAGCCATTTTTTTTCAGACTAAGACTAAATTTAAGCCAAATCAGCATTTAGATTAATCTGATTTTATTAGCGAATATTCTGCTGATCGAACTTGGGCTAAAATTTCACCTCATTTTATGGTTAAGCTGGTTTGAGGCAAATTTAATCTCAAAGTAATTAGAGATTGTGATTCTAATTGAGCATAGATTATTAAAATTTTATCTGTCCCTCGCTTATTGCCCTAGAACAAATGTTTAAAGAAAATAGTCTCTCCAAAAAACTGACTAAGGAAATAGTCTTGAGTTGAGGTATTTAAATCTATTATTAATATTTTTTTCTGAGCATTTTTATTGAAAAATCATAACTATAAAAAAAAAAGTGACAATATAGATATTTAACGGTATATTTTTTTTATAATGTCAATTATATCTGATATATTTAATTAGCAATCTCAAAAAGATCAAAGGAACATTTGGAAAAAAATGAGTGAAATTGCAACCGCTCCTTTAACAGGAAAAGCATTACTTCAAAAAGTAAAAGAGCTTTCCCACTTACCAAGAAGAGAAACAGCAAAACGCTGCGGATATTACACTACCACCAAAGACAATCAAACAAGAGTAAATTTAACAGATTTTTATGATGCAGTACTAGCTGCTAAAGGCGTTCCTCTCGATCCAGAAGGAGCAAAAGATGGTCGTGGTCGTGAACCTACTTATAAAGTTAGCGTTCATAAAAATGGTCAAATTGTCATTGGTTCAACCTATACTCAAGCAATGGGTTTAAAAGAAGGTGATAAATTTGAAATTAAGTTAGGGTACAAGCATATTCATCTGAAACAAGTTGATGATGATGATGATGATGAGACTTTTTCAGAAAATTGATTTGCTCTAACCAAATTTGTTGGCAATGAATCGCCTTTGCTTTCAAAGGTGATTTATGCTTGTTAAAACTATTTTGCGATTAACTTGATTGAACTATTTAGCAATAAATTATTTGAAGAAGTAAATTTTATTTAGTTTTAACAATTTTGACCTTCAAAATAAATCCAACAAGGGTAGCCTAGTTGGGCAAAAGTATTTTAAACACAATAACTATATTTTGTTCAACTAAGATTAGTCACTAGCTTTGCTCAAGCTTAGCTACTTCTTTTTAATTTTTTTTTAAGTTAAAGTACACTCGTGCGACTACAGCGGATTTTGATTGAGTGGACGCTATCAATCGATTGAGAAAAAAGTGTATTTTATCTCCAGCCAAAAAATTACACTTTTATTTTTAGCAACAGCAAAATTTTTTAGTTCGGGACAACTTCCTCAGTGGGTAAAGTATTGGGGACATCAAATAAGACGGATTTCATATAGTATTCCGCCCAGTCCGAGCCAAAAGCTTTTTCTAAAACACGACGAGTTTTGTCATTTTGTTGTTGTTTAGTGCAGTAATAGTTTTGTCCAGCCAAATATAATTTCTGTTGTTGAAGAGAAACTGGTTTAGCTTGAACAGCTTGTTGACAGTGAATCTTTAAAAAGCTCGAAGTTCGTTGCAGAAAATCTTGTTCTTCTGCATCATTTTGAGGACGAACGAATAAACAAAACTCAGAGAAAATATCTGCCCAAGAGGGAAGTTCACGAAGTTGAGAAAATTTGCTACTGGGTAAAGCAGCAAGTTCTAATCTATAGTTTTCTGAGAGAGTTTTTTCGGGACTGGTAGGGGAAATATCTGCGATCGCAGCACTAACTCCAGCTTTTCCTGCAACAATATCGCACCCAAACATTGGTAAGGGGTATTCAGGACGAGGAAACATGACGCAGTGAAGAATATCCAAGTTATTACCGACTTTGGCTAATTCCAAATGCAGCTTACGAAATTGGGGAGTTTGATAACAGCGATTTTCTATTCTTAATCTTTCCCCTTCAAGTTTCCCTTCAACATAACCCAATCCTTCTGGAAGAGTATAGGGGCGTAAATCTAAATATTGTTGCCAGTAATCTAAAATCAGATCGGCTAGCTGACAAATTAAGGGGTGTTGTTCTTGACGGAGTGAGGTTGGTGTAGTTTCTAACATTTCAGTCATAAAAACGCTGTAGGCAACTTAACAACATCAGCAGCAAATCTTCATAAGCTTAAAGATATACTGAAACTGTTCTCTTAAATATATATAACTATTAATCGTCATCAATTAAAGAGAGGAGATCAAAAATGTTTGGTTTAGGTTGGCCAGAAGTGGCGATAATTGGGATTGTAGCTTTACTCGTGTTTGGGCCGAAAAAAATTCCTGAAATTGGCAGTGCTTTGGGGAAAACCCTTAGAGGTTTTAAGGAAGAAATAAATAATCCCCAACTAGAAGAAGAAGACTCCAAAATCGATAGATAAAGAAATTACTTAAATAATTTTCCTGAAGCCTGTTACTAAAGAATAAAGTTATTCTAAAAGAAATTTACTGCAATTTTTGAATAATATCTCTCTCAATCGCCTTCAGAGCCTTAAACAATTTGATTTAGTTTCACTTCATGAGAAATTAATCATTGACTCACTCTGATAGAAGAAAAACATTTCAATTCTTTGGTAACTTGCTTTTCATGAAGTATTCATTTGATCAGTTAAAGCAGCTTATCCCCGCGAGCATTATTGAACCAGAGTTTTTTACTTTTATTGCACAAGCACCTATGGCGATCGCTTTACTTGATCGTCAAATGCGCTATTTAGCAGCTAGTCCCCGCTGGTTAAAAGACTATCATCTCGAAGGGAAAAACCTGATTGGTTGTTTGCACCCAGAAATTTTACCAAGTCTTTCTAAACTATGGCATCAAGGCTATCAAAGTTGTTTGGCTGGCATAGATTTTCAATCAGAAGCAGAACGATTAATTCACAATGATGGTTCAGAAGATTGGATTAGATGTATTTTTCAGCCTTGGTGTAATTCTCAACAGGGAATTGCTGGTGCGATCGTTTTTACTGAAATAGTTACCGAGCAAAAGTTTCTTCAAGCTCAGTTAAAAGCCAGCGAAACTAAACTAAGGGCGATTTGTCGAACCATCACTGATATTGTTTTGCTCATAGATAAAAATAACAAAGAAATTAAATTTATTCCTACTAATCAAGCTTCTTTGTCCCAATCTAGAGTTAATTGGATTAATCAAACTATCAGCAAATTTTATTGTCAAACTACCTCTGAAAAGTTTTGGCAGCTAATCGAACGAGCTTTAACCACCACAGAAACCGTCAGCATTGAGTATAGTGTGTCAGAAGAGCAAACCAAAAAATGGTTTATTGCTAATATTTCTCCTCTTTCTGAAGAGCTGGCAATTTGGGTAGCGCGGGATATTTCCTCTCTTAAAGACATCGAACAAACTTTGTCGATAGAACAAGAATTGGCGCGAGTCACTTTACAATCAATTGCTGATGCAGTAATTACGACTGATGCAGAAGGTAAAATCAACAATCTCAATCCCATGGCGGAACAATTAACTGGTTGGATTGAAGAAGAAGCTCATGGATTAAATATTACAGAAGTATTTCAGTTAGTAGATGAAGAAACTAAACAGCCACTTACTAACTCCTTAGAGCTAGTCTTACAACAAGAGCAAACTGTGTGTTTATCACCTCATACGATCTTAATTTCTCGTGATGGTGCCGAATACGAGATCGAAGATTCCGCAGCACCTATTTATAATTATCAAGGTGATTTAATTGGGATGGTAATAGTTTTCCATGACGTGACTGGCTCTCGTCAATTAACTCGTCAATTATCTTGGCAAGCTCGCCACGATCCACTTACAGGATTATACAATCGGCTCGAATTTGAACGACAAGCTCAACAAACAATTATTGCTGCACAACAAGAAGATTCCCATCATATTCTTTGTTTTCTCGACCTCGACCAATTTAAAATTGTCAATGATACTTGTGGTCATGCTGCCGGAGATGAATTATTAAAGCAAGTGACCAATCTCATGCAACGAAGAGTTAGAAATACAGATGTTTTAGCTCGTTTAGGTGGAGATGAATTTGGCTTACTACTTTATAAGTGTTCTCTGACAGAAGGAGAGAAAATTGCCAATACGCTGAAGGAATTAATTAAGAATTTTCGTTTTACCTGGCAAGAAAAAAATTTTACTGTTGGAGTTAGTATTGGTTTAGTTGCGATTGATCGAAGCAGTATCAATTTAAACCAGGTTTTGAGTACTGCTGATACTGCTTGTTACGCAGCCAAGGCACAAGGACGTAATTGTATTGAAATTGCTTATCCTGACGAGCGCGAGTTATCTAGACAACAAGGGGAAAAATCTTGGATTACTCGTCTCAATCAAGCCTTAGCGGAAAATCGTTTTTGTCTCTATTGTCAAAACATCGCTCCTCTTAAGGATCGTTCTCAGCAAAAACATTATGAAATTTTGTTGCGTCTGATTGATGAAACAGGAACAATTGTTCTTCCTGGTGCTTTTATTCCTGCTGCGGAAAGATACAATCTTATGCCTGCAATTGATCGTTGGGTAATTAGTACCTTTTTTCAACTTTATGAACAATGTTGTCAAGACGAGCCAAATAATAAAAATATTTATACAATCAATCTTTCAGCAACCAGTATTAATCAAAAAGATTTTTGCCAGTTTCTTAAAGAACAATTTGCTTTGTATCAGATTTCCCCTCAAAATATTTGCTTTGAAATCAGCGAAGCAACTGCGATCGCTAATCTGACTCAAGCTACTCAATTGATTAAAGAGTTAAAACAATTAGGTTGTTATTTTGCTTTGGATAATTTTGGTAGTGGAATAAGTTCTTTAGGGTATTTAAAAAATTTCCCCGTCGATTATCTAAAAATTGACGGCTCTTTTATTAAAAATATTATCAACGATCCGATTGACCGCGCTACGGTAGAAGCTTTTAATCGAATTAGTCAGGTTATGAAGATTAAAACCATTGCCGAATTTGTCGAAAATGAAGATATTTTAGCTTCTTTAAAAGAGTTAGAAATAGATTACGCTCAAGGTTATGGAATTGCAAAACCTATTCCTCTGTCTTTTGCTTGTGCTTAAGCTTGTTAATACCAGTCATTTCTCTACAAACTGAGCTATTTTTAAAGATTCAAGAAAATCAAGCAAAACTAAAAATTTATGTTCAGTCTGCACCCATGAATTTTCAAAACAAATATGACTTAGTTGAAGCGGAATGCCATAGAATACTCGGAAATAAAGCAGAAGCAATTGAATACTATGATCGCGCGATCGCTAGTGCTAGAGAGAATCAAATTCTTAACGAAGAGGCTTTGGCTAATGAACTAGCAGCTAAATTTTATCTAGATTGGAATAAAGAAAAGATAGCTCAAGCTTATATGATTGATGCCTATTACTGCTATCTTCGTTGGGGAGCTAAAGCCAAACTAAAAGCTTTAATCCAGTGTTATCCTCAACTATTAGGATCGATTCAGCAGCCAGAAACACTTGATTATAATAATTTATCTAATCAAAAAACGTTAAGCTCGTCATCTAATATTCACCAAACTACTTCACCAGCCTTAGATTTTCTAACTATTTTTCAAGCATCCCAAGCTCTATCAAGCGAAATTCGTCTAGAAAAATTAATCCTTACTTTGCTTCAAGCAATTTTTGCTAATGCTGGAGCCGATCAAGGTGTATTACTCCTAGTCAACGAGAATAACTTGACGATTGAAGCGATCGCGAAACTCGGAGAAGAACCACAAGTTTTATTAAAACTTCCTGTTGAAAAGAGTTCTGAAATTCCTCTCGCTTTAGTTGATACAGTTAAACAAACTCAAGAAACAATTGTGATTGCTGATGCTAGGCAAGAAAGATGGTTATCAAGTGAAGCTTATATTATTCAAAAACAGCCCTTAAGTGTATTATGTACGCCGATCTTGCAACAGGGTCAACTGCTAGGAATTTTATATCTAGAAAACAATCTTACGATTGGAGCCTTTACAAGCGATCGCATTGAAGTCGTCAATCTACTTTGCACTCAAGCTGCTATTTCTTTAGAAAATGCTCGACTTTATCAACAATCTCAGGTTTATGCACAACAGTTAGAACAATCTCTTGAGCAACTGCAAACTAGTCAAGCTCGTTTTGCCAAGCTGGCAGATCATATTCCTGGGGTAATTTATCAACTTCGTATCACTGCTGAAGGTTCTATTTCAGTGCCTTACGTCAGTTCCGGTTGCTCTGACTTGTACGAAGTAGCACCAGAAGAAATTATGATTGGTAGGCAAAATTTCCTGGCAATGGAATATCCTGAAGATCGCTCAGAAATTCAAAAATTAACTCAGGAATCTGCTCAAAACTTGACACAATTTTTTCATGAATGGCGGATTGTTACACCATCAGGCATGATTAAATGGGTTCAAGGTTCATCTCGACCAGAACGCCAAGCAGATGGTTCTACAGTTTGGGATGGTATTGTTGTAGATATTAGCGATCGCAAAGAAGCTGAACTTGCTCTGCAAGAAAGTCAGCATTTTGTTCAACAAATTGTGGATTCTTCTCCCAATATCCTCTATATTTATGACTTGCAACAACAACGGAATGTCTACGTTAATCGGGAAATAGGAATGATTCTGGGCTATACACCAGAACAGATTCAGGCAATGGGAAGAAACTTATTCCAAAATCTCATGCATCCTGAAGACTTGAAAGTGTTGCCCGCCCAAATGGCTCGATTACAGGCAGCGCAAGATGGTGAAATTATTGAAACAGAATATCGCATGAGACATGCCAATGGTGAATGGCGTTGGCTTTATAGCCGAGATTCCGTATTTAGCCGAGATTCTAGTGGTCAAGTCAAGCAAAGCATTGGAACTGCTCAGGATATTGGCGATCGCAAACAAGCAGAAAAATTACTGGCAGAATATAACCAAACTCTGGAAAAAGAAGTAGCCGAGCGTACCGAACAACTCTCCCAAACTTTGGCAGAACTCCAACGAACTCAAGATCAACTGCTAGAAACCAGAAAAATAGCAGCTTTAGGCAGTTTAGTGGCTGGAGTAGCCCATGAAGTTAATACCCCTGTTGGCACCAGTATCACTTTAGCCTCTACTTTAGTCGATCAAACTACCACTTTAATAACCCAAGCCGAGCAAGGAAAGTTAAAAAGATCGGATTTAAACAACTATTTAAATCTTGCCCAAGAATGTAGCCACATTATTTTGACTAATCTCAATCGAGCTGGCGAGTTAATCCAAACTTTTAAACAAATTGCTGTAGATCAAAAGCCAATCGAAAGTTCTTTGATTTCTGTCAAAGCTTATCTCGAAGAAATTATATTTAGTTTAAGTCCTAATTTTCGTTCTCTTGGGCATCAAGTGACAATCAGCGGAGATGAGACTATCTCGATCAAAACCGATCCTACCGCCTTGGCACAAGTTGTTACTAATCTGCTCATGAATTCTTTAAAACACGCCTATAAAACTGATGAAGTTGGTCATCTTCACCTTAATTTGCTACCACAAAATGACTCAATTATGATTGAGTTTTGTGATGATGGTTGTGGTATTCCCCAGAAAGACTTAAACCGCATCTTTGAACCTTTCTTCACTACAGCGAGACATCAAGGCGGAACAGGTTTAGGATTACATATAGTCCATAACCTCATCACTCAAAAATTGCAGGGCAAAATCGATGTGGAGAGTGAAGTAGGCAAAGGAACTGTTTTTCGATTAACTCTTCCAAATTTAAATAGTTGAATTCAAGGCGGGGTAATGTTAACAAGCTCTTCTAATAACTGCGATCGCTGTATAAAAGATTGCTCGTTGATTCTTCTTTTTACTCGATCTGGTATTCCATAACCGTGAACAATATGACCTTGACCAGCTAAAACAATAATTTGATAATTAGGGTTAGCTTGATAAAATTGTGCGATCGCATCTGCCATGGTTTCATCCCAAAGTACCTGGGCAGCGAAAAAATTATCAAAGCCATCACTATTACCATGACTGTTGTGATTATGACCGCTATAAATATTTTGTAGCATTTGACGATAAGCTTGATTATCCAGGTCAATTTCTGCCACAGGTGGAATATAGCGAAAATCTTCTCCCGATAGGCTTTCTAACCCTTGACTAGCGACTTTACGAGTAATTTCTGTAGGGGTATTTAAAGCAATAATCGGTAAATTATGGGCTTTGGCAAAACGCAAAATTGGGGCGTAGTATTGCCAGTCAAAACCCCAACGCTGATCGTATTCGGTTTGTTTTCTTAATTGAGTTTCATTAATTTCCCCTGCTAGATAACGCTCTAAAATAGGCTGAAAGGGACGCTGAAATATTTCTAAAGCGATCGTAATTTGGGGATTTTTTTGATAGAGTGCGGTAATAATTTCTAATTGTGCTTGATGTTCGGCAACGCTATCGTGATTTTCGCCAAGATAAACAACATCTGCTTGAGCTAATTGAGCTAAGATATCTTTTTTGGTTACAATAGCTTGTTTTTCAGCAGCAATAACTGGTTGAATTAAATTGATTGGAAAACCCCAGCACAATACCAAGCCTAACGATAAGGCACATAATTTAATTAACGGTTTAACGAGCATTAATATTGTTGATTTGCATACAATACACGAGGTGTAGAGACGTAGCATGCTACGTCTCTACCAATAACCGATCACTGTTATCTAACTCCAACAGCAAAACTCGACAAAATCCCTTCAAACAAAGCCTTCCCATCGATCGCGCCAATAGCTGCATCGGCTGCCCTTTCTGGATGAGGCATCATGCCTAAGACATTGCCTTTTTGATTGATAATGCCAGCAATGTTGTCTAAAGAACCATTAGGATTGCTTGCTTGGTTAACTTCTCCTGTCGCACTACAATACCTAAATAAAACTTGACCGTTATCTTCTAAAGTTTTTAAAGTATCACTATCAGCATAATAACGTCCTTCACCATGAGCGATCGGTAAAGTAATTACTTGTCCTGAAGTATAATTACTAGTCCAAGGTAAATCATTACGTTCGACTTTCATCGGGACGCGATCGCAAATAAAATGTAAGTCACGATTGCGAATTAATGCCCCTGGTAATAAACCGACTTCAGTTAAAATTTGAAAGCCATTACAAATGCCCAAAACCAATTTACCTGCTTGGGCGTGTTCGATAACACTTTTGATAGCAGGAGAAAAACGAGCGATCGCACCACAGCGAAGATAATCACCATAACTAAAACCACCAGGTATTACAATCAGATCTAAATTGGATAAATCCGTTTCCTGGTGCCAAACCATGCGAGTGGGAACATTAAATAACCCATCGGTAACCGTAGCGACATCGCGATCGCAATTTGAACCTGGAAAGACAATAACACCGACTTTCATTTTTTACCTAAACAGTAGCTAATTGAGTTAACTCGAAACAATAATTTTCAATCACGGGATTGGCAAGCAAGCGATCGCACATTTGATCTAATTGAACTTTTGCTTGTGCTTCATTGGTAGCAGTCAAATTTAGTTCGATATATTTACCAATTCTGACATCTTCAACTCCTTCATATCCTAATTGTTTCAATCCTGATGCGACGGCTGTACCTGCTGGATCGAGTACGGAGGGGCGAAGAGTAACATAAATACGAGCGTGATATTGATTAGCCATCTAATTCTTAGTGATGATTATGAGCAAGTACCCTTTTGATTGTAAAACGCTAACTACCTTAAATAGATAACTGACGGATAAAATCCTTTACTACAGCAACAAATTCTTCTGTTGATTCATAAGGTAAAACATTTCTTCCTGGAATAATTTTGCCTTGACCCGATGGTAAATTATTTAAGTACAAATTTAATCTTTGTTCTGGAGTTTCCGCCAAACCTTCACGACTGATACTCGATGCTTTGTCTCCGAAAACAACTAAAGTAGGTTGAGTAATGCTTTGAATCTGTTTAGTATAATCTTTGCGCCAAAAACCAGCCAAAAAAGAAAAGACAGCATAGCGACTATCTAAATTACTAGCCCCTGCTTCCAAAAAATCTAACCAATTAGCATCCACATCTTCCACTTCGGCAAACAATTGACGAATCGAAAAAGACTGCAAAAATTGACGACGACGGGCATAACGATAAAAAAGATTACCAACAGGAGAATCAAACAAAAGATTCCAAAGCAATTTTTGTTGCAGAGGTTTACCAGCTTCCGTCATAATCTTCCATGCTGGAGGTCCCGATAAAACTAAACCTTTTATATAATTAGGTTGCGGAGGATCGTTGACTAATGCCAGCGCGACGGGAAATAACGCTCCTTGCACTACTAAAACTACAGGTTGTTTGACAACTGTTTCTATAAAATATTTAAGTTGGGCTGCCCAATCTTCAGGAAAATAGGCTAAATGAGGCATTTCACTTTTACCACAGCCTAACAAATCGGGATTGTAAATTGAATAGGATTGTTCTTGTGGTTGCCAAGCAGCAATAAAACGTTGCCAAAAAACTCCAGATAAACCAACTCCAATGGGATGAATTAGTAATAAAGCTAAATTTTCTGGATTTTGCCGTTGAGATGGATAAAATTGGTAAGCGCAACGCAAATTTTTCCAAGAGTAGTGATCTAAAAAAAATGACATTATTGACTAATAACTAATAATTGTTTTAATAGAGCTAATTATTGGAGAAGAGGAGAAGCTAGGTAGTGAACAAAAAATTTGTTTATTTGATTGGAATTAGTTTAGGATTCCTATTAGCTTCTAGTTCTTATTCTCAAGCTATTAATAATTCGTTTTCAAAACTACGCTTCGATATTAGCGAACAAGGTAATAGTATCGTTCATACTATCACCATTCCTTATGGTAGTACTTTTAAAGTTTATCCAGAAGTTGCGCCCGAACTTCAATCAATTGAAACCTTCGCCACTCAACATAAAGCGATCGCCGTAATTAATGGTGGTTATTTCGATCCGAAAAATCAAAAAACGACTTCTTATATCACTCGCAAAGGCAAACTAGTCGCCGATCCTCGCACTAATGAAAGATTAATTGAAAATCCCGACTTGCAACCTTATCTTGACAAAATTTTAAATCGAACTGAATTTCGTCGCTACATTTGTTCTCATCAATTTCGTTATGATATAACTTTTCATAACAATGCCACTCCTAGCGGTTGTATTTTAGTTGATGCTATTGGTGGAGGACCCCAAATTCTACCTCAAAATACGGCACTTGAAGAAGGATTTACCGATTATCAAGCTGGAGAAAAAATTCGTGATGCGATCGGTACTACTCAACCTAATGCTAGAAGTGCGATCGGTATTACTGCTAAGGGAGATATTATTTTAGCAATGGTGGCACAAAAACCACAATCTCCTAGTAACTCTGGAATGTCTTTAGAACAATTAGCTGATTTTTTAGCTACCCTTGGTGTGGAAAAAGCTATTAATTTGGATGGGGGAAGTTCGGCATCTCTTTATTATGATGGCAAAACTTTTTACGGTAGATTAGATTCAGAAGGTAATTCAATTCAACGACCAATCAAATCAGTTATTATTGTGCGTTAATTGCTAATCAAACAAACTTGCTGAAGGATTAATTTCTGAAAGTTTAAGTTTAGCTAAATCTTGCCAAAATTGATGAGAATTTGCTGTTAATAAGAATTTTGTACTTTGAAGCTGACAATTGTTCATTGCGGTAGCTAAGTATTGAGATAGTTTTCCCGCAATTAGATTCAGATTTCAAATCATTTGCTTTAATTTGAAAGCTGAATAAGATTATGATGCGATCAAATTCATCTCCTAACTTGTAACTGAAACAGGCGATCGCGTGAGTTGTTTCAGGATAATTTTTTTTAATTTTATTTAGTATTGTGCTTTCACTTTCTGAAAATAGCCCAACCAGCAACAATATCAACCAAAAATTTAATAGTTTTATCTAAAAGATTTTGCTAAAAAATCTAATCTTAATTAGAGACAAATAATAAAAAAGCTGAAAATTTGCTCGACAAAAATGCTCTATCAAATTATTAATTTATTTGTTTAACTTAATTAGCTCTTAGGGGACTATAAAAAATTTTTGAGTTTTAACTGCCAAATTACTAATCTCAAAACAATAACAATAGAAATAACTTGAAAAATTCTTGAGTAGTTGCTTAACTTAACAAAAGTTTATTTATACTCCTGTCATTAGAGTTGGTGTCGCTTTACCGACAGCGAGCGTGTTTTGCTGCCCTCAAACGATGAAGCCAATCAAAACAAATTAAAACCGACTTTGACAACATCTTTGTTGTTAATGTATCCTACAATGGATTTAAACAACAAAAATGTTGTTTAACTATAATCTCAAAGCGCGCCATCTAATCATCATCTAGAACTTGCGCTTCTTTGTCACAGCTATTTTGTAGCAGAATCGAACACTATAGATTTACTTGAGAGAGAACAAACCTGACAATGAGCGAAACTATTTTATCAATACATAATCTCACTGCTAGTGTAGACGGCACGCCGATTCTTAAAGGTGTCAATTTAGAAATTAAGGCAGGAGAAGTTCATGCCATTATGGGGCGCAATGGTTCAGGTAAAAGCACCCTATCTAAAATTATTGCTGGTCATCCCGATTATGAGGTAACTGGTGGTGAAATTATTTACAAAGGTGAAAATATTTTAGAGCAAGAGCCTAATGAAAGAGCTTTAAATGGTATTTTTTTGGCTTTTCAGTATCCTTTAGAAATTCCTGGGGTTAGTAATTTAGATTTTCTGCGAGTTGCTTACAATGCCAAGCGGAAGCATGAAGGTTTGGAAGAAATCGATACTTTTGATTTTGAAGACTTGATAGAGGAAAAGTTGGCAATTGTCAAAATGAAATCCAGCTTTTTAGAAAGAAGTCTCAACGAAGGTTTTTCTGGTGGAGAGAAAAAGCGTAACGAAATTCTTCAAATGGCTTTACTCGATCCTACTTTAACTATTTTGGATGAAATTGATTCTGGTTTAGATATTGATGCCTTAAAAATTGTAGCTGAAGGTGTCAATCAACTGAAAACTCCTGACAAAGGTTACCTTGTCATTACTCACTATCAACGGTTGCTTAATTACATCGAACCAGATTTTGTTCATGTGATGCAAAATGGACAAATTGTTACTAGTGGTGGTAAGGAATTAGCTTTAGAATTAGAATCTCGTGGTTATGACTTCCTCGATGACAAAGCTGTGGCGGAGGTAGGTGCATAATGAGTCAATCACCAGCAGTGACTTCTAGAGAAATTAAGAGCGCTCCTTTTTTACTTAAAATATTACAACAACGTCCTCCTGTTCCCCACGAACAACTAGATTCAGAAACTTCCGTTTGGTTAGAAAATTTAAGAGAACAATCTGCATCTTGGGTATCTAGGTTGAAATTTCCTAGTAAAAAAGATGAAGAATGGCGATTTACAGATTTATCACTTCTACTTGATTTAGATTTTACTGCTGCTAAATTTAGTACTGTTGAGTTCAACACAATTGATTCGATTCCTGAAGCTGCTGAAAGTCGACTTGTTTTTGTCAACGGGTTTTATGCCCCTGAGTTATCAAATACTTCAGGTTTGCCGAAAGGTATTTATGTTGGGAATCTAACTAATATACCAGAAGCTTATTGTAAATATTTCCGTCCCTATTTGGGAACTCAATCAGGTGCAGAAGAAGTTTTTACCTCTTTAAACACCGCTAGTATTGCTGATGTGGCAATTATTTGGGCTGCACCAAACACCTTAGTTGAACAACCAATTCATTTGTTGTTTATTTCTGTCGCAGAAGACTCTGTTAGTTTTTCCCAACCAAGAAGCTGGATTGTTGCTGAAAAAAATTGTAGTCTCGATATAATTGAAGAGTATAGTGGGCAATCTTCTTATCTTACTAATGCGGTGACTGAAATTTGGTTAGGAGAAAATGCTCAAATTAATCATACTCGCTTACAAAGAGAGTCAGAAACCGCCTATCATATTGGAAAAACAGCCGTTTCCCAAGCGCGTGCTAGTCGTTACACTTTAACGGAATTCAACTTCGGTGGTAGAATATCCCGTCATAATCTTGAAATTGCTCAACAAGGAGAGCAAACCGAAACCTATCTCAATGGTTTAACTGTAGCTAACGGCGAACAAACTGCCGATACTCATAGTATTATTGCCTTAAGTAAACCTCACGGTACTACCGATCAGTTACACAAATGTTTAGTAAGCGATCGCGCTCATACAATCTTTAATGGTAAAGTATTTGTTCCCAAAGCAGCACAATTAACTAATGCTGCTCAGTTGAATCGTAACTTGTTATTATCTCCCAAAGCTCGTGTTGATACTAAACCAGAGTTGAGAATTACGGCTGATAATGTTAAATGTTCTCATGGTGCAACTGTCAGTCAATTAGAAGCAGAAGAAATCTTTTATCTTCGTAGTCGTGGTTTAACTGAAGATAATGCTCGTCAGTTATTAATTAATGGTTTTACCGCAGAAATTATTGAACGTATTTTGCTTAACTCTTTGTCTACCAAAATAGCAACCCTAGTAGCCAATAAAACGAGTAGTTAATGGATTTGAGATCGATGCAGAATCAGCTAGAAATAATTTAAGTTGTAATCTGCATTTATCTGCTTAAAATTCTGTTTTATAAAAAAAAATATCAATAATTAATTATGACATTTACTCAAACCAAAACTATTGCCGATTTAGTCCGTCAAGATTTTCCAATCTTAGCTCAAGAAATCCACGAAAAACCTTTAATTTATTTTGATAATGCTGCTACTTCTCAAAAACCCCAAGCAGTTTTAAATGCGTTAATCAATTACTATAAAAAAGATAACGCTAATGTTCATCGTGGCGCACATAGTTTAAGTATTAGAGCAACTGAAAGTTATGAAGGAGCAAGAAATAAAGTAGCCAAATTTATTAATGCTGACCATCGAGAAGAAATTATTTATACTCGTAATGCTTCAGAGGCAATTAATTTAGTTGCCTATAGTTGGGGTTTAAGTAATTTAAATCGCGGTGATGAAATTATTCTCTCGGTAATGGAGCATCATAGCAATATTGTTCCTTGGCAAATTATTGCTCAGAAAACAGGCGCAGTAATTAAATATGTACAATTAACTGAAACAGAAGAATTTGACTTAGAACAGTATAAATCTTTATTGTCAAACCAAACTAAACTTGTAGCAGTTGTTCACGTTTCTAATACTTTAGGTTGTATCAATCCCATTGAAGAAATCATTAAAATAGCCCATCAATTCGACGCAAAAGTATTAGTTGATGCTTGTCAAAGTGTTCCTCACATGGCTATTGATGTTCAACAAATTAATTGTGATTGGTTAGTAGCTTCAGGACATAAAATGTGTGGTCCAACTGGTATCGGTTTCCTTTATGGCAAAAAAGAAATACTAACAGCAATGCCTCCTTTTTTAGGAGGTGGCGAAATGATTTCTGAAGTCTATTTTGACTATTCAACCTATGGAGAATTACCCCACAAATTTGAAGCAGGAACACCAGCTATTGCCGAAGCGATCGCTTTGGGAGCAGCCGTAGATTATTTAACTACAATTGGTATGGATAAAATTCATGCCTATGAAGAAGAATTAACCACTTATTTATTCAAAAAATTAGGAGAAATTCCTCAACTAAAAATTTATGGTGCAACCTCAAAACTTGACGGTAAAAATCGGGCTGCTTTAGCTGCATTTAATGTTGAAGGAATTCACGCCAGTGATTTATCAACTTTACTCGATCATGAAGGTGTAGCAATTCGTTCGGGACATCATTGTACGCAACCATTGCATCGTCTTTTCAATGCTTCTGGTAGTGCTAGAGCAAGTTTATATTTTTACAACACTCGTGCTGAAATCGATGCCTTTATTGTTGCTTTGAAAGATACAATCGATTTCTTCGGCGGTATGATGACATAAATCAACTTAACAAAACTTGACGATTTGCACCTAAAGCGATCGCCTTAGCTTGACAAAAATAGCAATAACTCAATCAAGCCATATTGGACTCTACCATAGTATTCTGAGTGTTTTTGAGGAATTCAGCTTGTCAAGCTAATTTAATTTCAAGCAATTTCCAAATTCCCTGACAAGTTTTCGTAATTGACACAAAAAGTAACAATTACGCTAAGGTAACCCGAAAAGTTTTAATCTAAAAGCTGAACTATAAGTAAAAAGATACTTAAAATCCAATGAGTGTAACGGCAAGTGGTGGCAGTTCATTAGCCCGTCCTCAACTTTATCAAACTGTAGCGGTCTCTACGATTTTACAAGCAGAACAACAAGACCGTTTTCCTGAAAGAGGCGAACTAAATGAACTAACGGCTTATTATGAATCTGGTGCTAAAAGACTAGAAATAGCTCAAACTATAACTAATAATGCAGATTTAATTGTTTCTCGTGCCGCCAATCGTATTTTTACAGGCGGAACACCAATGGCTTATCTAGAAAAACCGCAGGAAATTGAGGAAATGGCGATCGCTAGTCCTAGCGGAAATACTAGAGTACCTGCCGAAGCAATGACCTACGTTGAAAATCGTGGTAGTAGTAGCCCAGGTTTTTTTGGAGCATTTCGCTCACTTTTTAGCACTTCTGGTCCAATTCCACCAGGTTTCCGTCCCATTAACGTTACCAGATACGGTCCTGCTAATATGCAAAAATCTTTGCGGGATTTATCTTGGTTTTTGCGTTACGTAACCTATGCAATTGTCGCAGGCGATCCCAGCATTTTGGTAGTTAATGTTAGAGGTTTGCGAGAAGTAATTGAAAACGCTTGTTCTGCTGATGCAACTATTGTCGCTTTACAAGAAATGCGTGCAGCAGCAATAGATTATTTTAACAGGGAAACAGACGCTAAAGAAATTGTTACTCAGTACTTTGATGTACTTTTAGCAGAATTCAAAGCTCCTAGCCCTTCAAATAAACTACGTCAACGTTCTTCGTCTGATTTACAAGGCTTGCAACTGCCCCAAAGCTACTACAATGCAGCAGAACGGCGACAAAAATTTGTGATGAAGCCTGGACTATCGGAATCAGAAAAACAAGCCGTAATTAAAGCAGCCTATCGCCAAATTTTTGAACGAGATATTACTCGCGCCTACAGTCAATCTATTTCTTATTTAGAATCTCAGGTGAGAAATGGCGACATCTCTATGAAGGAGTTTGTTCGTCGAGTTTGTAAATCACCTCTTTATCGCAAACAATTTTTTGAACCTTTTATCAATAGTCGTGCCTTAGAATTAGCTTTTCGCCATATTTTGGGTCGTGGTCCTTCTTCTCGTGAAGAAGTTCAAAACTACTTCTCCATCGTTTCTCAAGGCGGACTAGCTGCTTTAGTAGATGCTTTAGTAGATTCTCAAGAATATTCTGACTATTTTGGGGAAGAAACAGTTCCTTACCTCCGCGGTTTGGGACAAGAAGCCCAGGAGTGTCGCAACTGGGGAATGCAACAGGATTTATTTAACTACAGCGCACCTTTCCGTAAAGTTCCTCAGTTTATTACTACCTTTGCTAAATACGACCGTCCTTTACCGGATCAGCACGTTTATGGTTCTGGTAACGACCCCTTAGAAATTCAATTTGGGGCAATTTTCCCGAAAGAAACTCGCAGCCCCAGTTCTAGCCCTGCACCTTTTACCAAGGATACAAAGCGTTTATTAATTCATCGCGGTCCTGCTACTCAAAACCAAAATAGCAATCCCAAAGCTAGAGGTGAATTTCCTGGTACTTTAGGTGCAAAAGTTTTTCGTCTCAACAACGAGTTACCTGGTGCTAGTAATGGCATAGGGGTTAAATATGCCGAAGCTTCTACTCAAGCATTAATACGAGCTTGTTATCGTCAAGTTTTTGGACGAGACGTTTATGAAGGTCAACGTTTAACTGTCCCAGAAATTAAATTAGAGAATGGCGAGATCACAGTAAGAGAATTTGTCCGAATTTTAGCTAAATCGGATACTTTTCGTAAGCTTTATTGGTCTTCTCTCTACGTCGTTAAAGCTATTGAATATATCCATCGTCGCTTACTTGGTCGTCCTACCTATGGTCGTCAAGAAATGAACAAATATTTCGATATTTCTGCTAAAAAAGGTTTTTATGCCTTAGTAGATGCCATTATCGATAGTGTGGAATATTCTGAAGCTTTTGGTGAAGATACTGTTCCTTATGAACGTTATCTTACTGCTGGCGGTTATCAGTTACGTAAAACTCGTCCTGGTAATCTTGGAGAAGGCATTGGTACTAAAGTTGAGAAACAAGAAACACCCCGCTTTATTGAATTGGGTACAGTTTCCGATCTTCGTACTGCCCCAGAAATTAAACAAAGGATTAATCAAGGAGTCAGTGTTAAACGCGACCAAAGTAAAGTATTCAAACTTACCAATACTAGTGATAAAGTTGGTTTAAAAAATGCGATCGCTGCTGCTTATCGTCAGATTTTTGAACGCGACCTCAATCCTTATATCGTGCAAACTCAATTTACTGCTTTAGAAAGTAAATTAGGTAATCAAGAAATTACGGTCAAGGAATTTATCGAAGCTTTGGGTTGTTCTGAGCTTTATTTGAAAGAGTTTTATGCACCCTATCCCAACACTAAAGTAATTGAATTGGGAACAAAACATTTCTTAGGTAGAGCTCCTCTAAACCAAAGAGAAATTCAAAAATACAATCAAATTCTTGCTACTAAGGGTATTCGTGCTTTTATTGGTGCAATGGTCAATAGCATGGAATATGTCCAAGTCTTTGGCGAAGATACAGTTCCTTATCGTCGTTTCCCCACTTTACCCGCTGCTAACTTCCCCAATACCGAGAAGCTGTATAACAAACTTACTAAACAAGACAAGGAAATTGTTGTTCCTAGTTTTGAGCCTGCCAAGTTAAACATTTAAACTAATGGTAGTTAGCAATTGTTTAGTTAAGCTTTAGTTAGCAAACCAATTCAACCATTCTTAGTTGGTGGTTCTTAGTCAATTACTCAGACCTCATAGTAATTTAAACCAAGAAACCATCAACTAGAGTTTTGTTTAAACTAAATCAAGCTTAGTTGAATGTTTGCGCTAAAAATTATCCTGACAATTACGCGATCGCTCTAAGTTTTCTAAACTCAATATTACAATGTATTAAGAAAAAACAGCTTAAGTGAACTAAATGTCGCAAAATAATTGGGTCAGGTTGCTGTAAAAATTCTTTTGAGTGTTTGATAGCTATGGGTTTCCCCACTAGGGGTATTTTCATTAAAATTAAAGACCAAAGGCTCGCCATTTATATCAAAATATTTACCTTATGTAAAAGTTTGTTAAGGCAGTAACCATCTTTGATTTATTGGTCTAACTAGCTGCAATACTATTTTGTAGCTGAAAATTAAAAACTAAGCGACAAACACCAAAAATGAAGAATCTCAACTCTAATCGGTTAATCAGGTGCCAATAGTATCTTTGAGCCAAAAAAGTGAAAAGATATTTAATTAGCAAATTCCTAATCAGCTTAGGAAAAATAGCTGAAACATCGATTGGAAAAAGATAAATCTTCAAGATAGGTCACTCAAAATCTAATTTTGTTTTTTTGGGAGGAATCCGTTCATGAGTATTGTCACGAAGTCAATCGTGAATGCTGATGCCGAAGCTCGTTACTTGAGCCCTGGCGAGTTAGAAAGAATCAAAGCTTTTGTTACTTCTGGTGAAAGCCGTCTGCGGATTGCACAAACTTTAACTGAATCTCGCGAGCGGATTGTTAAGCAAGCAGGTGACGCTTTATTCCAAAAACGTCCTGATATTGTTTCTCCTGGTGGTAATGCTTACGGAGAAGAAATGACTGCAACTTGCTTACGCGATATGGATTACTACCTCCGTTTAATCACCTATGGTGTAGTAGCGGGCGATGTAACTCCCATCGAAGAAATTGGTTTAGTTGGTGTTCGCGAAATGTACAAGTCTTTAGGAACTGACGTTGGTGCAGTTGCTCAAAGCGTTCGCGAAATGAAAGATGTTGCTACTTCGATGATGTCTGTAGAAGATGCTTCTGAAGCTGCTTCTTACTTTGACTACGTTATTGGAGCAATGCAGTAGAGTAGTATTTTTAGCTACTGCTCTAAATGCATTAAGCTTCCCTACGGTATAGACTAATTTGTCATTGTTCAGGCATTTAAGACTTAGGTGAGATAAGGAAACAAAGCTATGCAAGACGCAATTACTTCTGTTATTAATTCTGCTGACGTTCAAGGTAAGTACCTCGACGGTGCTTCTATGGACAAGCTCAAAAACTATTTTAAAACTGGTCAATTAAGAGTACGTGCAGCTAGCGTAATCAGTGCTAATGCAGCTACCATCGTTAAAGAAGCAGTAGCAAAATCTTTGCTATATTCTGACGTAACCCGTCCTGGTGGCAACATGTATACCACTCGTCGTTATGCTGCTTGTATTCGCGACCTTGACTACTATCTCCGCTATGCTACTTATGCTATGTTGGCTGGCGATCCTTCCATCTTAGATGAGCGCGTACTCAACGGCTTAAAAGAAACCTATAATTCTTTAGGTGTTCCTGTTTCTTCAACTGTTCAAGCAATCCAAGCCATCAAAGAAGTTACTGCTAGCTTGGTAGGTGCTGACGCTGGAAAAGAAATGGGTGTTTACTTAGACTACATTTGCTCTGGCTTGAGCTAATTGCCGATACAGCCTTAAGTTGGTAAATAGTTTTAAACTTAAAGGTTCGGGAAGTCCAGAGTGAGTGCTAGTTCCTACAAGGCTTAGTCTTTCGAGCGCGAAAAAAAAGATGAGTTTTAGCGATCTAGTATTGACTCTTGACTCCCGACCTTAGTATGTTTTTAGTCTTTTAAGATTTTTCGGTAAGGAGCATCATAACTGAAATTAATGCCTTACTGTAATACAAAAGAAATCGAATATTAATCACAAAAGAATATTTAACAGCATTAGGAGAAGTCAACTCATGCGGATGTTTAAGGTTACTGCTTGTGTTCCTAGTCAAACTAGAATTCGGACTCAGCGCGAACTTCAAAATACTTACTTTACTAAATTAGTTCCTTATGACAACTGGTTCCGCGAACAACAAAGAATCATGAAAATGGGTGGCAAAATTCTTAAAGTAGAATTGGCAACTGGGAAGCAAGGTACTAATACAGGCTTATTGTGATAAATAGATACAAAAGTTTTTAATTGGGGTCGGTAACGACCTCTTTTTGTTATTTTTAATGGGTTAATCAATAATAACTCGTTAGAATAGTGCAGCAATATCTCAAGTTGTTAAGTTTTCGCTTTAATCTGCAAACGAAATATTGGGCGTTAGAAGCAAGATTGTTGTACTGGTTGACTTTGGTTTGGCTATTTGTCGGTTTAGTTACTTTGGTATCAGCTTCTTTCCCTGAAGGCGTAATTGAATATAATGATGGTTTTTATTTATTAAAACGCCAATTATTAGGAGTGTTAATTGGGTTTGTTTGTTTTATTTCAGTAGTAAATAATCCCTTGAAAGCCGTCTTAAAGCTTTCCCCTTGGATAGTTGTGCTGTTTCTGTTAGCAATTTTTTTAACTTTGATTCCAGGCTTAGGAAAAACTACTTATGGTGCCAGTCGTTGGATTGCTATCGGCCCTTTTACTTTACAGCCCTCAGAATTAATTAAACCATTTTTAGTCTTACAAGCAGCTTATATCTTTGCTCAATGGAAAAAACTAGATTCTGGCGTAAGAATTGGTTGGTTAATTATTTTTAGTTTAATTTTGCTGGGGATTTTAAAACAACCCAATTTGAGTACAACAGCTTTGTGTGGAATGAGTTTGTGGTTGATAGCTGTTGCTGCTCAATTACCGTGGAGTCAGTTGTTAATTACTTCAATTGGAGGTTTAAGTCTAGCCACTCTAAGTATTTATATCAATCCTTATCAAAGAGATCGAATTGTCTTTTTCCTCGATCCTTGGCAAGATTATCAAGGTAAAGGTTATCAATTAATTCAAAGTTTACTTGCGATCGCATCGGGTGGTTTAGGTGGTTCTGGTTTTGGCTTATCTCAACAAAAATTATCCTATTTACCAATTCGTTCTACAGATTTTATCTTTGCTGTTTATGCTGAAGAATTTGGGTTTATTGGCAGTGTTCTACTCTTAATTTTTATTCTTGGTTACGGGACTTTAGCCTTAAGAGTAGCTTTTAAATGTAGTAACTCAATTTCTAGGCTAGTAGCAATTGGAGTAATGGTGTTTATGGTAGGACAATCTCTAATTAATATCGGCGTAGCAACTGGTGCTTTGCCAACTACAGGTTTACCTCTACCCTTTTTTAGCTATGGTACTAATTCGATGATTGCTAGTTTGTTATTAGCAGCATTATTGATTAGGGTAGCTAAAGAGAATTGTCAAACTGAACCAATTGGGTTAAAAAAATCTCTAGAAATTAGGAGGAAGTAAAACGCTATCAATTGGAATAACAACACCATTGGTAGCAGGAAGAGGCTCGCTTGCTGTGGCTTGGTTGAGTTTAATTTGAACTTGTTTATTTTGGAGTGGAACACCAACAATATTGACGGGACTACCTAACAAAGTAGCTATTTTTTGAGTTTTAATATTTTCGTCAGTAATTTTTCCTTCAACAATGTGATATTTGAGCAATTGGGCTAATTTATCGGGATTAGATAATTTTTGTTGAGTGGCAACAGGTAAAGCTTTAAAAGCTTCATTTGTTGGTGCAAAAAAGGTTACTTCTTTTTCACTAAGATTTTCTGCCAATTTGGCATTTTTTAATAAAGAAGAAACAGTTTTAAAATCCTTATTTGCAGTTAATAGTTCAGCTACATTAGGATTATCTTCTGATTCATAAGGGAAAGCTGAACGATAGAAATAGCTAGAAGGAAAAAAATAAAAAGATTGTGCTAAGGTAGGAATGCCAATCAGAGCAATACCGCCCGTTAAAGCAATTGCTCCTGTTAAGTTTTTAAGTAAATATTTAGCTTTCATAGTTATTAACCAAATCAATTAAACTCGATCAGTAAGTTAAAATCAGCATAATAACTGATATATTTATTTTATAATTATGATACGGTTGACCTGGATATGCACTCTTAAAATTAAGATTATTATTAAGATTCTTTAGTAAAAATAAAGAAAAGTTAAAAAATAATTATCCAGCTACTAATAAATTCTCCTCGCTAAAATAAACAACATCATTGAAGGCAAACTTCAACAAGTTATTTTATCTAAAATTTTTTGGCTAGGATAGATCATGTCTAATATAGAACCTAACAGATCTAATTCTGGAGATATGTTTCCCGTCTCTGGAGCTAAAATGCATCATCCTGGCACAATTATCGATCGACGTTACCAAATTGTGCGGCAAGTCGGTAGAGGTGGATTTGGTCGGACTTATTTGGCTAATGATTTAAGTCAACCTAATCATCCGCAATGTGTGATTAAACAACTACAACCGCGAACCAATAATCCTCGGGTTTGGGAAAACGCGAAACAGCGTTTTGTCAATGAAGCATCGGTTTTGCAAAGATTAGGAAGTCACGATCAAATTCCGCAGTTGATTAGTTATTTTGAAGAAGAACACGAATTTTATCTAGTCCAAGAATATATTGAAGGAGAAGAGCTACAAGCAGAAATTGAACAAAATCTTTTTAATGAAACTCAAGTCATTGCTTTACTACAAGATGTTTTAAGAGTTTTGGATTTTGTTCATAAAACCAATGTTATTCACCGTGATATTAAACCTGCTAATTTAATCAGACGTAAACAAGATGGCAGATTTGTGCTGATTGATTTTGGTGCAGTTAAAGAAATTAGTACGATCGCTCTTAATTCTCAAGGACAGGCTGTTTTTACCCAAATGGTAGGCACCCAAGGATTTATGCCACCAGAACAAATTGCGGGTCAACCTACTTTTGCCAGCGATCTTTATGCTTTAGGTAAAACAGCTATCTATGCTCTCACAGGGCGATCGCCTTTAGAATTAGAAAATTTAGAAGAGACAAATCAAGAAAGCTGGCAAAATTACTGTTCGATTAGTTCTCGTTTAGGAGAAATTATTAATCGAATGATTTTTCCTAGATGTATAGAAAGATATAACTCAGCAATTGAAGTTCTGTACGATTTACAACCATTACTCAAAGTTAAACAAGTTGTTGGCGGACGCTATCGCATTACTAGTTTTCTGGGCGGTAAAGCAGGAATTTATACTTATTTAGCTGATAATCTTTGGCGGCACTATCAATCTCCTTGCGTGATTAAGGAAATTAAATTTTCCGACCGAGATCCTACTAATATTCAAGCAGCAGAACGTCAATTTTCTAATGAAATAGCAGTTTTAGAAAGACTAAGTTATCATGAGCAAATTCCTCAAATCTGGGATCATTTTGAAGATAATGGCGACTTTTATTTAGTTCAAGAATATGTTCTGGGAGAAAGCTTACAAAAAAAGCTAGAACAGACTAAGACTTTAACAGAAGAACAAGTGGTAGATTTATTAGCCGATGCCTTAATGGTATTAGCTTTTATCCATCAGCATCGAGTTATCCATCGCGACATTAAACCATCCAACTTATTAATTCGTAATTCAGATGGACGTGTCATGCTGCTCGATTTTGGAGTCTTAAAAGACATTGGTAATTTAACCAAACTAAAAACTGGTACTATCGATCCCGTCGGAACCAAAGCTTATATGCCTCCAGAGCAAATGGCTGGAAGACCAACGGTAAGTAGCGATCTTTATGCTTTAGGAATTACGATGATCTGTGCTTTGACGGGAGTGAAAGCAGAACAGATTCCCATTGAAGAACAAACGGGAGAAGTTATTTGGCAAGAAGGATTACCAATTAATCGTAAATTACAAAAAATTCTTGCTAAAATGACTAGCCTAGATCTAGGTAAACGTTATCAGTCAGCAGAAAAAGTTTTGACCGATTTGAACAGAATTTCCCATGTATCGGGTAATTTTAGTCCGAGTGAAACTATTAGCGCAACCAATACAGGAAAATCAGACTTTTTCAATAGTACGAATTCACCGAGAACTTTTCCCGAAATCATCAGGAATAAATCAAATTTGGTTTATCTGTTAATAGCTTTAGCAGGAATTGGTTCTTTACTTGCTAGTATCGAATTTTTCTCACCCACTTTCAGACCGATGTATTATTGGTATCAAGGTCAGGGATTGTTGACCAAAGAACCAGAAACAGCCCTAACCAAATTCCAACAAGCGATCGATCTGCAACCCAATAATGTCAAAGCTTGGCAGGGAAGAGGAGACGCGCTTTATCATTTAGAACGGTTTCAAGAAGCATTAGCAGCTTATGACGAAGCAATTCAACTAGATAGTCAAAATGCTAGTACTTGGAAAAGTCGTGGCGATGCTCTTTATCGTTTAGAAAGATTTCCTGCTGCTTTAGTCTCCTATGAAAAAGCTTTAGATTTAGAGCCAAACAAAGCTGAAACCTGGAACCGTAAAGGTAGAACACTTTATAAATTAGAAAATTATCTCGAAGCAATTGCTGCTCAAGACAAAGCACTAGAAATAGAGCCAAATAATGCTCAGGCTTTAAGCGATCGCGGACTTGCCTTAATTGGTTTAGGTAAATATCAAGAAGCATTGAGTGATTTTAACAAAGCTCAGGTAATCAAACCTTTAGACCCCAGATTTTGGCAAAATAAAGCCTTGGCACTCCAGTATTTAGGTCAAAATCAATCAGCCAATCGAGTTTATCAAGAAGCTGTGGTTGCTTATGACCAAGTTTTACAAGAAAATTCCAAAAATGTGACTGCTTGGATCGATCGCGGTAATGTTTTTAGTAAATTGCGACAACAGCAAAAAGCTCTTGATTCTTATGAAAAAGCAATTGCTATTCAGCCAGAATCTCATTTAGCTTGGTTAGGAAAAGGTAATGCTTTATTTGCTATGGGCAAATATCCAGAAGCA
This sequence comes from Stanieria sp. NIES-3757, assembly GCA_002355455.1. Classification (NCBI taxonomy): domain Bacteria; kingdom Bacillati; phylum Cyanobacteriota; class Cyanophyceae; order Pleurocapsales; family Dermocarpellaceae; genus Stanieria; species Stanieria sp. NIES-3757. The sequence continues at coordinate 4,344,056 of AP017375.1, read as the reverse complement.
TTAGCTGCTTTTGATCGTGCCTTAGAAATTCAACCAGAGTCTTATATTACTTGGCAAAATCGTGGTTCCCTCTTGCGAGATGGGATGGGCAATTTTCCTGAAGCGATCACATCCTTTGATAAAGCAGTGGCGATTAATCCTAGTTTTTATCATGCCTGGCGCGATCGTGGATTGGCTCTTAGTCAGGCTGGAAATCAAACAGAGGCAATTGAATCGTTTGATAAAGCTCTAAAAATCAATCCTGAAGATTATAAATCTTGGGTAGGGCGTGGTATTGCTTTAGCTTTTCAAAACAAAACGGATGAAGCTTTAGCTGCGTTTGAACGGGCTGAAGAAATTGAACCCAATGACCCCTTTGTTTGGATGAATAAAGCTTCGGCTTTAGAAGGATGGCAAAGATATAGTGAGGCTTGTGATGCCTATAGAAAGGCAAAAGAGCTTAATCCTGAGTTTGCTCCTGCTGTTCAAGCTTTAACTAGATTGGGTTGTCGAATGCCTTGAGCCTTTTCTCATTTGTTTGATTAACAATCATTTTGAAAGGCTTCTCAGCAGGATACTATGAACATTATTCGGTAAATTTTTCTTCACTAAACAGATTAGACTGTTGCCATTTCAAATGTTGATAAGCAACTTGAGACATTTTTTGAATAAATTCTTTAGCTTTGGGATCGTTATCGGGACGTTTGACTAAAACCGAAGCCACATAACGTTTACCATTAGGCATATCAATAATACCTACATCTCCTAAAACCGAACGAATATCTCCTGTTTTATGGGCAATTGTAGCATTTGTTTCTAAACCTATAGGAAGTAGAGTATTTCTCGCCAAATTGCTCATGATCTTTAACATGCGATCGCGAGATTTTAAGGAAACAAATTTACCTCGTTCCAGATTAATTAATAAATTACCCAAATCTTCTGGGCTAGTGGTATTAGTTCCTTCTAAATCAGGTAAAGGATTGCGAATTACAGTTTGTGTCAAACCCCATTCTAAAAAACGCTGATTTAATTGTTCAGCACCTCCCATTCTTTTGATCAACATATTAGTTGCAGTGTTGTCACTAATAGTGATCATTTGACTAGCTACTTCTAATGCAGTAAATTGGGTTCCAGGTTTTTCATATTGCATCCCACCAGAACCACTACCAATGTCCTCTTTATTCATAGTTAACTTTTCATCTAGATGAATTTTGCCTTGATCTACATCTTGAAAAAAAGCTACTAAAACTGGTAATTTGATTGTACTAGCAGCAGCAATAGTAACAGCCCCTTGAATACTTACATAAGAATTATCATCAAGATCTACTAAAAATATAGCTGGTTGAAGTTTGGGATATTGACTAGCTAAAGTTTGTAATTTGCTTTTGAGGCTAGTTATTTCTTTTCCTAAAACTACGTTAGGAAGTAACTTTTCTATTTGTTTTTGATTTTCTGCGGTAGCAGCTTGAAGTTTTTCGTTACCAGATTGATTTGCTTGAACTACGGAAGAATTGATATTACTAGCAACTGCAATAACTGTACCTAAAATAGTACTGATACCGATCACCATTACTGCGATCCGAACAGCAGAGACAAGTAGCTTAGAGGAAGAAGTTAACTTTTTGGGAAGAAGAAAGCTTTGAGAACGATTAATTTTTTTTTCTAAACGTTTTTGTGGCGTAGAGGAAGCTTTTTGAGAACTATGTTGAGCCTGATGCGCTTGAGGTTTAGTCTGAGAAGAAGAGTATTGACCACTGGTAGCAGAAGTGCGACGAACAGGAGGCTGATTGCCTTGTTTTGGCTTAAGATTAGTTTTTTTGCTTTGATTTGGCTTTGATTTACTAGAAACCAGGCTGCGTTTTTTGTCCACGCTTGCTTCCTCTAATAACGATTAAAAAATAAAAAGTTAGCGATCACCAGAAGTCTCACGATCAGTCAGACCACAATTTGATTTAATTGCCCATTGAATTTGGCTGAGTATACCTCGCAACATTGCCACTTCTTCATTACTTAGATTAGCTCGATAATATAAACGTCGAAACTTTTCCATTCTGGCTGCTGCGGTATGAGGATAGAGATAGCCAATCTCTAAAAGTACGGTTTCAAGATGTTGATAATATCCTTCTATAGTATCTAAAGAAGCATAATCAACCGAAACGGGGGAAAAATTAGTCACTTCCTCCCCCTGTAAGTTAGCACAGCTATTGCTAGTGTCAATATCTTTTTCTAAAGAGATTTGGTATAACTCGTAAACACAAACAGCCACGGCTTGAGCCAAGTTGAGAGAAGGATATTCGGGGTTAGCAGGAATTCCCACAAATCTTTGAGCATGATTAAGTTCACTATTGCTCAAACCTCGATCTTCTGGCCCAAAAATGAGAGCAGAACTAATTTGATCTTCTAATAGCCAAGGAAGAGCCAAACGAGGTGATTCTAAATTCATCGGTAATGTACGAGAACGAGCAGTAGTTGCGATCGCTCTTTGACATCCTATGAGTGCACTTGGCAAGTCGGGTACGATGGTAGCTTGTTCTAATACTTCGATCCCATGAACTGCCATTTGTCGAGCTTCGGAAGCATGAGGATCGCATTGAGGATTGACTAACACTAATCGATCTAATCCCATATTTTTCATTACTCGCGCTACCGAACCTACATTTAATGCTCCTGCTGGTTCGACTAAAATAATTTTTGGTGTAGACATTATTCAGTTATCAGTTATCAGTTATCAGTAGGGACAATCGCTACGCTACACCGAAAGGTGGCATGAATTTCCCTACACCAGTTATCAGTTCGATACTTGTTCGACAAATTGTTTAATCTTCTGAAGATATTCTTCTCCTGCTACTTTAGCAAGATCGTTATGTCCTGCTTCAGGAACTAACCATAATTGCTTGGGTGCAGCAGTGGCAGCAAATAATTCTTGACTCATAAAAAAAGGAACGACTAAATCCTCCATTCCATGTATCAACAAAATGGGAGTTTTGAGCGTTCTAATTTTAGTTAAAGAATCAAACTTTTGAGTCAAAATCCAATCGAGAGGAAAAATTCGGTATTGTCTCATGTAACCTGCTATCGCACGCATTGACGTAAAAGTCCCATTCACGATAATGCCAGCTAGTTCGGGATGTCGAGTAGCCAACTCTAGTGCGATCGCGCCTCCCAGAGAATGACCGTATACAATAATTTTGTTGGGGTTAATTTGTCTTTCAGCAGTTAAATATTGCCAAGCAGCTTCAGCATCTTCATAAACCAAAGTTTCATTAGGAAATGGGCCACTGCTATATCCATAACCTCGATAATCAATTAGCAAAGTAGAAAAATTTAATTGATGAAAACGAGTAGCTTGACCGATGGTATCACCATTATTACTACCATTACCATGCAAGTATAAAATTACTGGAGCTTCAGGAGTGTTGGCAGGTATCCACCAACCATGAATTTTACCTGTGGAAACAGGAAGCCAAACTTCTTCATAAGCAAGTTGATAATCTTTTGGGGTAGCTACTACCACTGGAGACGGAAAAAAAATTAATTTAGTTTGCTTCCAACGCAAGACTCCACAAATCATTAAATAAATAGTGAGTATTAATCCTCCCAAAATTGAAATCATTGGCTTAATTTGGTTGGGCATTTTTTAAAGTTTTTTTTGCTCACAATTCCCTTAAACGCCGGCGAACATTCCATATAAAGATAAAACTAATTCCATAACAATTAAAATCACAATATACCACTCTACTCTCAAGCTGGTATTGTGTTGCAATAAACCTAGTGCGGTTTCGGCAGTACGAGAAACTGATTCTAATTTACGTTCCAAAACTTGATCTCTTTCTCGAATCTCATATTCATCTTCTAAACGCAGATAAAGTCTTTCTAATTCTGGATAGTCCCATAATAATTCTGGTTTATCAATTACTTCAACTCGACCCATGACTTTGTGTTGAATAGATAAAGTACTACCAAGTAGTTTAAGCAATTCTTTGACTTGTTTGCGACTCCAACTAGTATTTTGTAGACTGACAGCAAAGGGTTCAATCCGATCAAATGTGCTACTGGTTTGCAGTTCATAGTGAGCTAAAACTACACTTTTTGCCAAAATATCGGCGACAATTTGCAAACTTTTGAGAGTAAACTGTGGCAGAAAAATATTTCCATCTAACACTTTACCAGTAGTATTATTGTCTAAATAAATTTCTGTGTCTTCTACTTCTGGTTCAGCGAAAGGTTCTAAAATTAAAGGTTTAAGGTTATTCAGGAAAGTTGCTTCTTCAATTGGTTCTAGACCAAATAAAACTACTACTCCATAACGAAATAAAACTGCACAACCAAATTCACCAGCCGAAACAATGAGAGGATTAGTTGTCAAGCATTCGACATTTTCTAAAGCTTTGATATCGATCCTTTGACCCAAGAACAACGCTCTAACTTTAATATTTTCTTTATTTAAAAATAATGTTTTTTCCATTAATTTAATTTAAAATTACAATCTCTTCTCAAGTAATGAACTAATATATTTTTATTTTAAATCATTAAATCAATATTCTTGATTGATCAATAAAAAAATAACTAGATCTTCAAGATATTTTTAGCTTATTTTATTTTTCTGCCCAAATATTTAAATAATTAAAATTACTTTAATTCTGAATTAAGAAGTTTATTTATTATTGCTACAGATTATTTTGTGCCGCGATCGCTTTTTAATTAGCTATCAATAAAATATCAAACTGGCTCTCATTGAGTCTAAAAAAATCTCTGTAGTAATTAAATTTGATTAAAAAAATAATTAATTATTTGGTAAAGTAAATTTCAAAGTAACATCAAAATATTTTTTGTCTTGACTCAATTAAAGTTGTAAACTTTATTTCAGAATTAATTAGAAATACAGACCTTAACAAATATCAATAGCTCTATTCTCTCTACAGAATATTTATAAATTATTTGGTATTTATATATTAGTTAGACTAAACCTTAAATTACAAAATATTGTCAACTCATTAACTTAAAAGTAACAGCTTCAAAAAACCTCAGTAATAATACTGAAAATATTAACCGAGCTTAAAATATATAAATATTTTGATTGTTCAATGTCTCTTTAAATCAAATAAATATTTTATTTGATTGTAAAAAAATAGATAATAAATAAGCTTGCTGAAAATGTATTTATAAAGACATTTTTAAATTCAATATTTGATTTTAAAAATAAATTTAGTCAAAATATCATGACAATAGTAAAACTGGTATTTTTCTATACTTACACTTTTGATTTTGCACAATACCCTTAAAGGGCAAAACTTAGCTAGAGCTACTATAAATCTGGATCAAAGGAGATAAGAATTATCATGTTTCAAGAAAACAAAAAACAATCTCTTCATCACGTAGTAATTATCGGCGGAGGATTTGGTGGACTTTACGCAGCAAAGAGTCTTGCCAAAGCACCAGTCAAAGTTACTTTAATCGATAAACAAAACTTTCATGTTTTTCAACCATTACTCTATCAAGTTGCCACTGGTGGTTTATCTCCGAGCAATATTTCTTCCCCCCTCAGAGCCGTACTAAAGCATAACAAAAATACTGAAGTATTGATGGGAGAAGTCACTCAGATCGAACCTGAGCGTCAAATAGTCAAATTGAAATACCGTGAGATTCGCTATGATTCACTGATTATTGCTACTGGTGCTAGTCCTCAATATTTTGGGAATCCTGAATGGGCAAAAAAAGCACCAGGATTAAAAACAGTTGAAGATGCTTTAGAAATTCGCCGACGCATTTTTCTGGCTTTTGAGTCTGCCGAGAAAGAAACTATTCCTGAAAAACGCCAAGATTGGTTAACTTTTGTTTTAGTTGGCGGTGGTGCTGCTGGGGTTGAGTTGGCTGGAGCTTTAGCAGAATTAACTCGTAGTACTTTAAAAGAAGATTTTCGTAATATCGATCCAGCCACAGCAAAAATTATTTTGCTCCAAAGTCCAGAGAGAGTTTTACCCACTTATCCCGCTCAATTATCAGAGCAAGCTCTTACCAAGCTTAAGGATTTAGGTGTGATAGTAAAAACCAAAACCAAGGTAATCAATCTCGACGAACAAGTTGTTACTGTACGTCAAGGTGAACAAATCGAGCAAATTAGATCTCGTACTGTTTTATGGACGGCTGGCATGAAAGGTTCTGCGATCGCGAATAATTTAGCCCAATCAACTGGAGCGAGTTTAGACCGCATGGGTAGAGTAATTGTCTCGCCAGAGTTTACAGTTGGTAAATATAGTAATATTTTTGTCATTGGCGATCTGGCTCATTATTGCATCAACCAAAATCATCTTTTACCAGGAGTCGCACCAGCAGCCATGCAAGCAGGTAATTATGTTGCCAAGCTAATTCAAAGTCAACTACAAGGTAAGACAATAGCTCCGTTTCGTTATTGGGACTGGGGTAATTTAGCTGTCATAGGTAAACACGCTGCTGTAATCGATTTTGGTTTTGTCAAACTTTCTGGGATTTTGGCGTGGCTAATTTGGATGTTTATTCACGTCTTCTATCTGCTGGAATTTGATAACAAAATTATTGTGGCAATTCAGTGGATCTGGAGTTATTTCACCAGCAACCAAGGCGATCGCTTGATTGTGTCTTCTGGGATTTCTTCTAAGATCGAGTTAGAATCCGAAAGAGAGCCTCAAGCTTTAGTACAAGTCTCATAAAGAAAGGGGGCAACAACCCCCTAGATCAATCATACGTAATCTAATTCTAAGTTATTAATACTTGCGATCGGACATCTCCAACAAGCTCCAAAAGCTTAACTCAAGAGCTATTGAGGGCAATTAGTAGAGGTGTCCTTAAGTTTTGCAACTGCGATTAGACAATCTTAATCAGGATCGAAAAATTAAGAATACTTGAAGCAGATGGGGAAAAAAAGCTTAATTCGTCTTGAGATTGTTACACTTTAACAAAATGTTGCTAATTTCAATAAGTTAGGTAAGTAACTAAAAGAGAATAAATAAAGCCACATTGTGCAATATTCATCAAAAATGACGACCCCACCAGCTAACTGTCATGAGAATTTTGTTAGTAGATGATGATGAACCTTTAATGAACGCTTTAGCCAACAGTCTGATTGAACAGCATTATGCTGTCGATATTGCTACTGATGGAGAATCTGCTTGGGAATTCATTTTACTGTTTACTTACGACTTGGTAGTCCTAGATGTCATGCTGCCTAAGTTAGATGGCATTAGTTTGTGTCGGCGAGTGCGTGCGGAAGGCTATCAAATGCCAATTCTATTATTAACGGCTAAAGATGGTAGTTTAGATAAAGTTAAAGGTCTTGATGCTGGTGCAGATGATTATGTAGTCAAGCCGTTTGATTTTGATGAGTTAACAGCCAGAATTCGCGCTTTGTTGAGAAGAGAAGGTCATTATTTTGCTCCGATTTTAAAGTGGGAGAATTTGACCCTAGACTCTAGGACTTGTGAGGTTAAATATCAAGACCGATTAATTACCTTAACTCCTAAAGAGTATGGTCTTTTAGAATTGTTTTTACGCAATCCTCAGCAAGTTTTTAGTGCGGGTGCAATACTGGAAAGATTATGGTCTTTTGAAGATCCTCCAGGCGAAGAAGCAGTTAGAACTCACATTAAAGGGTTACGACACAAACTAAAAGCTGCTAATGTTCCCAAAGATATGATTGAGACAGTATATGGCATGGGCTACCGTCTCAGAGGTGAACCGACTCCATCGACTGCTAAAAAAGAAGAACAAGAGTATCAAGCACAAAAAACTCGACATGTAGAGGCTCTGATTAAAATATGGGAACAATTTAAACCAAATATGCTCGAAAGATTGGCTGCGATCGCAGCAGCTAAAGATGCTCTGGTAAGTAACAGTTTAACTACGGAATTACAACAACAAGCTAGAGCTTCTGCTCATAAATTAGCAGGTTCCTTGGGTAGTTTTGGTTTTCCTGAAGGTTCTAAAATTGCTAAAGCATTAGAAGAATTATTCATGGAGGAATTATCTTCCAATCAAGCTAAAATCGAGCAATTTACTACATTATTGACTGATTTAAGTCAAGAGATCGAGTATCAACCTTTTCATACTCAGAAAAAAGGCACTCGAAGTAAAGGTATTTCCCTATTAGTTATTGATAACGACCGCAATTTTGTCAAACAACTAGCTGACGAAGCTGCAACTTGGGGAATATCTCTTGTAGTTGCTAGTAATATAGCTGAAGGCAAGAAATTAATGCTTAATAATCAGCCTCACGTTGTTTTACTTAAAATTACTAATCCCGAAGCCGAATACTTAACGTTTATGGCTCAATTACATCAGCAATATCCTCTGATTCCAATTGTGACAATTTTAACAGCAGATAACTTAGCAGAAAGATTAGCAGTGATCCGTCAAGGAGGAAGTTTGTTGTTGCAGTCTCCCGTTACTCCTACTCGTGCGATCGCATCAGTTAATCAGCTTTTGGCTCAAACTGGCTCTGGTGCTAAAGTTATGATTGTTGATGATGATGCTCAACTTTTAGCAGCTTTAAAAAATGATTTAGAGGCTTGGGGATTTAATCTGTTAACTATTAACGCTCCTCAGCAATTTTGGTCTTCTTTGGTCAAATTTAATCCAGATTTGTTGATTCTCGATATTGAAATGCCTGAAATTAATGGCATTGAATTATGTCAGTTATTACGTAGCGATCCTCATTGGCAAAGATTACCAATTCTGTTTCTGACTGTTCATCATGATGATAAAACTCAACATCAAGCTTTTGCGATCGGTGCTGATGATTATTTAAATAAACCGATAGTTCCCGCCGAATTAGCCAATCGAATTCTGAATCGTTTAGCAAGAGTTAAAAGTTTTAAAACCCTTTAATTTAATTAATCATAAGAAAAACAACCGAGCTTTAATTTGAAATGAAAAGTGGTTAATTAAACTTTTTGATTAGTAGTTTGACTTTAGCTTTCAATTCTTATAGATAAGAATGAAAAAGACCTTGGGAGTCTTGCCGTGTTTCGACCCCAAAGTCTTTCTCTTTTACACTTACTCCTCACACAATTCATATAGTAAAATTATTTCTCTTCAGATAGTTGTTCACCAGTGACACTTTCTCAACTGTCATAAATAAATTAAGTGTGATTTTGTCAAGTCAAATCGGTAACCATCGTCTTTTGATTTTTAAATCACAAAAAGCTGATATCTAATATTATAGTTTTTTTGCTGCTAGTTTAGACAGTTAAGTTGCTCGTTAATTCGCTTGAGTTGATTAATTATTTATAAATAATCAAAGATTTTCTAAACAAATCTCACTCCAAATTTAGTTATCCTAGATAGGCATTTAGTAACAAATTAATTTAAGAGTGGAAATTAAAGACTTTCCTGCCAATATTGAAGCAGAAGAAGAAATCCTCGGTGGCATTTTACTCGATCCCGAAGCAATGGCGAGAATAGCAGATATTTTGCCGAAAGATGCTTTTTTTGTCCAAGCTCATCAAACTATTTATTACGCTGCACAAGTACTGCATAGTCAAGGAAAACCAACTGACTTAATGGGCATTAGTACTTATTTAGCCGATCGCGAGCTTCTAGAACAAATAGGAGGAATTACTAAACTCGCTCAGTTACTCAATCGTACCATTTCTGCGGTTAATATTGATCGCTTTACCAATTTGGTGATGGATAAATATATTCGTCGCGAATTAATTAAAGCTGGTCATGAAATTGTCGGTTTGGGTTATGAAACAGCTACGGAATTAGAAACTGTACTCGATCAATCAGAACAAAAAATTTTCCGTTTAACTCAAGAACGACCCCAACAAGGTTTAGTGCCTATTTCTGATAGTTTGATCCAAACTTTTAATACGATTGAAAATTTACATCAGCAAATTGCTTTACCTGGAATTCCTTCTGGTTTTTATGATTTAGATGCTTTTACCAGTGGTTTTGGTCGTTCAGATTTAATTATTATTGCTGGTAGACCTTCAATGGGAAAAACTAGTTTTTCTCTCAATATTGCAGCCAATATTGCTAAAGAATATAACATGCCTGTGGCTGTTTTTAGTTTAGAAATGTCACGGGAACAATTAGCACAAAGACTGCTAGCTAGTGAAGCAAAAATTGCAAGTAATCGCCTTAGATCTGGCAGAATTACCCAACAAGATATTGAAGCTTTAGTTAATGCGGTTGGTCATTTATCAGAATTACCAATCTACATCGATGATACAGCTAATTTATCTGTTCTCCAGATGCGATCGCAAGTTCGTCGTTTACAGGGACAACTGAAACAAGATTTGGGTCTAGTTTTATTAGATTATTTACAGTTGATGGAAGGCGGAAGTGATAACCGTGTCCAAGAATTATCTAAAATTACCCGTTCTCTTAAGGGTTTGGCGCGTGAAATCAATGTACCAGTGATCGCTTTATCTCAGCTTAGTCGTGGTGTTGAACAAAGAACCAATAAACGTCCCATGCTATCAGATTTGAGAGAAAGTGGTTCAATCGAACAAGATGCAGATTTAGTAATTATGCTTTATCGAGATGAATATTATAATCCCGATACACCTGAGCAAGGTATTGCTGAAGCAATTATTACTAAACACAGAAATGGCCCTGTTGGAACAGTAAAATTGTTATTCAAATCCGAACTGACCAAGTTTGAAAGTTTAGCCAGACCAAATCATTATTAAATTCAATCATCTTAATTAATTCTTCAAAATAAAATAGAAACTGCCAATACCAATAGTTTTAGTAGTTTTTTGAGGCTTATTAGTCATTTTTTCGGGAAAATAATCGAAAAATTTTCTTTTTACTTTTCCTGAATAATTTTTAAAAGTAATGGTATTACTGCTAATTAAAACTAATTCAACTGCTTTTTTAGAATAGTTAGCCAAAAAAATTCCTGTAACCTGAAATAAATATTTAGTGATTACTATCCACTTTATCTTGTAGAGTAACTAAGTTAATCTCAATTTTCGCCTCATTCGCGTTACGATACAAAAAGTGGGAGTCATAATTGCTGCTTAAATGCAACTAGTTAGGTATCCTTAAGAAAATCATATTCGTGGCAACAAGAAAACCATGAAAATTTTGCTGATTGAAGATGATGAAAGTCTCGCCAATTTAGTACAAGAAACTTTGACTAAACAACAGCATTATTTAGTAGATTGCGCTACAGATGGATTAGAAGGGTTAGAATTAGCTGAAAATTTTGGATATGACTTAATTTTATTAGATTTGGTTCTACCAAAGCTAGATGGGATACAACTATGTCAAAAACTCCGAGCACAAGGCGATCGCACACCAATTTTACTACTAACTGCTCAAGATACTCTGACCAAGAAAGTCAAAGGTTTAGACGCTGGTGCGGATGATTATTTAGTCAAACCTTTTGAACTTGAAGAGTTATTAGCGCGAATTCGAGCTTTATTGAGAAGGGGAAATGATACTTTATTACCAGTTTTACACTGGCAAGGGCTTAATCTTGACCCTAATAGTTGTCAAGTCGACTACTGCGATCAACCGCTTAAACTGACAGCTAAAGAATATGCTTTATTAGAATTATTTTTGCGTCATCCTCAACGAATTTTTAGTCAAAGCTCTTTGTTAGACCAAATTTGGTCTTTTGATGAATTTCCCTCAGAAAATGCTGTAAGAACTCAAATTAAAGGTTTACGACAAAAGTTAAAACAAGTAGGAGCTTCGGCAGACTTTATTGAAACTATTTATGGAATGGGATACCGCTTAAAACAATTAACCACTACATTTTCTCAGCCAAGGGAATCAAAAATTGTTAAGCCCAAACAATCGGCTACCAAACTTCCTGATTTAAATAATATTTGGCTCCAACATCGCGCTAAATATCTTAGTGACCTGGAAACTTTAACAAAAACAATTCAAATTTTAAAAAATAAACCTGATCCAGAAAATTCTTTAGCTGAAGCTAAACAAGTTGCTCATACTTTAGCTGGTTCTTTAGGAACTTTTGGATTTAAACAAGCTTCAAAATATGCTGGTAAAATTGACCAAAAACTAAAAAATTATTCCCAATTAAAGCCTGAAGATTTTAATCTTTTAGAAGAGTTAATTGCCAAGTTAAATCAAGAATTAAATCAATCTTATAATACCCCTAATAATCTTTTATTTTTAACTCCTCGTCCTCGGACTACTACCTACCAATATAAACTTCTGATTATTGATGATGATTCTGCACTCACTCAAGTTTTAATGAGTGAAGCTAATACCTGGGGTTTAGAAACTACTGTCGCTAATAATTTAAAACAAGCCAGAAAAATTATTAATCAAAATATTCCAGATATTGTTTTATTAGATTTATCGTTTCCCGAAGCTATCGAGGGAGGATTTGAATTATTAGAAGAATTAACTACCAAACAGCCACCGATCCCAACTATTGTTTTTACTTCTAAAGAAAGTTTAACTACTAGAGTCAAAGTCGCACGTTTGGGAGGGAAACTATTTTTACAGAAACCAGTCTCTTCCTATCAAGTTTTACAAGCGATCGCGCAAGTTTTAGAACAGTTTTATCCTCCCCTTGCCAAAATTTTAGTCGTAGATCAACAACAAGAAACTTTAGACAATTTTCGTCAACTTTTAGCACCTTGGGGATTTCAAGTCATTCTTCTTTCTCATCCCCGTCAGTTTTGGCAAATTCTCGAACAATCACTTCCTGATTTAGCGATCCTCCAATTAGAATTGCCTGAAATTAGTGGCATTGAACTGTGTCAAGTAGTACGTAACGATCCTAATTGGTACCAATTACCAATTTTAGCGATTTCCCACAGTCAAGATGAGCAGATTATTCAACAAGCTTTTGCTGCTGGGGTGGATGACTATCTCTCTTTACCTCTTAATCCCAAACAATTAATTACTCGTATTTTTAATCGTTTAGATAAGGAAAGATATCGTCGTCAACAAAGTGAAATCGATCTTTTAACTGGAGTTTTAAATCGTAAAGCTTTTATCTTGCAAATTAATCGATTACTCAATTTAGCTAAACGACAAAATAAATCTTTGTGTTTTATTGTCATCGATCTAGACAATTTTAAACAAGTTAATGACTGTTATGGACACGATGCTGGCGATCTCGTCTTACGCTATTTAGGTAAACTGCTTAATCAAATGTTTAGGAAAGAAGATGTGGTAGCACGTTGGGGAGGCGAAGAATTTGTGCTTGGTTTATATGATGCCTCCAAAGAATCTGGAAATAATAAATTAGAATACTTACTTTCTACGTTTTGTCAGCATAGTTTTACTGATTCTAGCAATCGCGAATTTCACGTTACTTTTAGCGGTGGTTTGGCAGCATACCCTTACGATGGACAAGATTTAGACAGTCTTTATCAAGTTGCAGATCGACGACTTTATCAAGCAAAAGCTCAAGGCAAAAATTTGATCGTTTAAAAGTTTTTGTTAATAAATATTAAAAAATACCACGCTATTTCGTAAAACTTAATTGATTATCATTACCGTGAATGGTAGATAAAACTAGTTTAAATATTTAGGGTATGATCGCAGGAGACTCACCGATGAAAATACCAGAACAAGAAATTAATCGTCTCCTGGCTAGTGTTGCTTTAGACATTAGACAATCTCTAGACTTAGAAGAAATTTTACAAAGAAGTGTTGAAGAAGTTCGGAATTTTTTAGAATGCGATCGCGTTATAATATATCGTTTTTATCCTGATTGGAGTGGTGCTGTCATCATCGAATCAGTAGCTCAACCCCAATGGTCGATTCTTGGTAGTAGGATTAAAGACCCTTGTTTTCAAAACACTTGGGTTGAATACTATCAACAGGGTAACGTTACAACCAGAACGAATATTAATCAAACCGAAATCGATCCATGCTATCAAAATTTATTACAAAATTTTCAGGTTACTGCTAATTTAGTCGTCCCAATTATACAGACAACTTCCACTCAAACTACTCAGTTATGGGGTTTATTAATTGCTCATCAATGCCAACAATCTCGACAATGGCAAGATGTAGAAGTCGATTCACTCAAACAATTAGCTACTCAAATCGGTATTGCGATCGCTCAAGCCGAACTTTTAGCTCTTACCAAATACGAACTCAAACAACGACAATTTGCCCAACAAAAAGTTCAACAAGCTCAACAGTTTTTACAAACAACTATCGATTACCTTCCTGTCGCAGTTTTTGTTAAAGATGCTAGCCAAAAAAACTTTGGTAAATTTTTACTATGGAATAAAGCTAGTGAAAGAATGTTTGGTTTAACAGCAGAACAAGCTTTAGGAAAAACAGTCTACGATTACTTTTTTGCTCCTGAAGCAGATTTATTAAATCAACAAGACCAACAAGCCTTTGCAACCAGAACAGTAATTGAAATTCCTGAACAAAATATTACGATTGGTACACCTAGTGAGGGGCTATCCCTGCCCTCGAAGGGCAGACGGGCGACACAAGGTGCGGAACTAAATTCCGCACACGCGCCCTCGGCTTGTATGCCCCGTCAAAAAATTCTTCGTACTACCAAAGTACCTATTTTTGATGATTTTGGTCAACCAGAATATCTACTTTGTATTGCTGAAGATATTACTCGTCGTCATCAAGCTGAAGTTCAATTGCAGCAAAAATCTGAGGAACTAGCAATTTTTAGCTCTAATTTAAAACAATTACATCGTTTGAATACAACTAACTATGCTAGTTTTGACGAACTATTTCACGACTATGTCCAAACTGGATGTCAAATTTTCGGTTGCCCTACAGGAATTGTCAGTCGTATTGAAGGTGAAGCCTATACTATTTACACGGTTGTATCTGATTTAACTAATTTAAGTAACCATCAACAATTTGAATTAGGCAATACTTATTGTGCCGAAGTAGTGAGACAAAAAAAAACAATTGCCTATCATCAGGTTGGTGCCATTGAACAACTACGCTCTCATCCTGTTTATCAAAACTTGAAGTTAGAAACATATATCGGTACACCAATTATTGTTGAACAAGCAATCTACGGAACACTTAATTTTTCCTCTACTAAAATTAGAGAGCGTCCTTTTACTAGCCACGAACGAGAAATTATCGAAATGATGGCTCAAAGTATTGGTAAATTTATCAATGCTCATCAAATCGAATTACAACGTCAACAAGCAGTCCTAGAACTGCAACAAGCCAAACAAGAATTAGAAAATAGAGTCATTCAACGTACCGAAGAACTAAGTCAAACTAATCAGCGTTTGCAACAAGAACTCTATCAAAGACAACAAGCCCAAGTTGCTTTGGAAGAAAGTGAAACTCGTTTCCGCCTGATGGTTAATAGCTTTCCAATGCTAGTTTGGGTTTCAGGAAGTGATGGTCACTCAACGTTTTTTAATCAAGCTTGGTTACAGTTTACAGGGCGGACAATGGCAGAAGAATTAGCTCATGGTTGGTCAAAAGGGGTACATCCTGATGATCGACAATTGTATCTCAATACCTATCAAACTGCCTTTAATCATCGTCAACCTTTTCAACTAGAATATCGTCTCAAACGAGCCGATGATGAATATCGCTGGATGCTTGACTATGGCGCGCCCAGATTTAGACCTGATGGTAGTTTTGCAGGTTTTATCGGTTCTTGTTTAGATATTAGCGATCGCAAACAAATTGAAGCAACTCTCCGAGAGTCAGAAAAACGCTGGCGGACTTTATTGGAAAACGTTCGTTTGTTGGTAATTGGCATTGATCTTCAAGGTCGCATTGATTACGCTAATCCCTTCTTTTTAGAAATTACTGGATACACACCAAGCGAAGCGATCGGAAAACATGTTCTTAGTTTAGTTCATGATCAAAATCGTCAGGAAGCCCAGCAAATATTTCAAAATGTTACTCAGCCTCATTTGTCCGATTCTTACCATCATCCAAAAACTATTTTGACTATTTTAACTAAATCAGGAGAAGAAAAAAGAGTTAGTTGGAATAGTACTCAAATGTGTGATCTTCAAGGCAAACCAATCGGGATGATGTGCATTGCGGAAGATATTACGACACGTCATGCCATGGAAAGAATGAAGGATGAATTTATTTCCGTTGTCAGTCATGAATTACGTACTCCTTTGACTTCAATTCATGGTGCTTTGGGTTTACTCGTAAGTGGAATTGTTCTGCCTCAATCCGCTCAAGGACAACGAGTTATTAAAATAGCAGCAGAAAGTACCGACAGTCTCGTTCGCTTAGTTAACGATATTTTAGAATTAGAGCGACTCGAATCTGGCAAAATTGACTTAATTAAAAAATTCTTTCAGGCTCAAGAAATAATGTTACGAGCAATCGAACAGGTTCAATTAATAGCCCATCGAGCCGGAATAGTTTTAGAAGTTACCAACCAAGACCTAGAGTTTTGTGCCGATGGCGATCGCATAGTCCAAGTGCTGACTAATCTTTTAACTAATGCGATCAAATTTTCTAAGAGTGGTTCTCGGATTTGGCTTGATGTAGTTCAACAATCAGACGATGTTTTGTTTGTAGTTCAAGATCAAGGCAGAGGTATACCACCAGATAAATTAGAAACTATCTTCGAGCGTTTTCATCAAGTGGATGCTTCCGATTCTCGTCGCAAAGGTGGAACTGGTTTAGGATTAGCAATTTGTCGTAATATTGTTGAACAGCATGGCGGAAAAATTTGGGCAGAAAGTATTTACGGCAAGGGAAGTAATTTCTTTTTCACTATTCCTGTAGTTCAAGCTGATCGGATTAATAATTAATTATGTCTAACAAACGAATTTTAGTCGTTGATGACGATGATGGCATTCGGGAAGTAATTCAAATTTGCTTAGAAGCGATCGCTGGATGGGAAGTTATTCCCGTAGCTTCTGGCGCAGAAGGATTAAAACAAGCAGAACAACAACAACCAGATGCCATTTTACTCGATGTAATGATGCCCTATATGGATGGCATTGCTACTTTTAAACAACTTCAAATTAATCAAAAAATTCAACATATTCCTACTATCTTATTAACAGCTAAAGCCAAAATAAGCGAACAAAAACAGTTGCAAAATTTGGGAGTTGCTGGGGTAATTGTTAAACCTTTTGAACCGCAAAATTTAGTCAACCAAATTAAAAATATTCTCAATTGGTAAAACAAGTAAGTAGGCATAATGGAAGTGAATATTTATCTAGTAATCGGTAACTGTTCTATGTTGATGTTTTCTTCAAATTCTCCTAAGATTTAAATAGAATTAACTTAAGGCGGAAAATAGTGGAAGATAATTTTGGTCAACTGATTCGTCAAGCACGAAAAAATAAAGGTTATAGTCAAAGAGAATTAGCCAAATTAATTGACTTAGATTTTACCTATTTATCTAAATTAGAAAACAATCGGGCTGATTATCCACCCAAAGAAGAAGCAATTCGGACTCTGGCTCGTCAACTTGAGTTAGATGAAGAACAATTAATCTATCTTGCAGGGAGAATCCCCCAACAAGAAGAAGATTTACTCAAACAACATTACAAAGATATGCCAGCTTTATTTCGGCGAATGCGAGAAAATCCTGATTTTGCTCAAAAGGTTTTTCGCGAAGCAGTTGGAGCTGATCGTCAGGAGTAATTAGCTTGAGTATTTTTCGTCCCTATAGCTTTATCCCAAAACTCACCATTGAAGCTTGTGCTTTAGATATTTTGCTGCAAATGCAAAAAAAGCCAAATTATTTACCTAAATTTCCTTTAGATGCTAGCCTAATCGCCGAATTTCTAGGATTAGATGTAGTTTGGGATACTATTGGTGATGATGAATATGGAGCAATTGCTGCCCGAATTTTACCCCTAGAAAAATTAATCGAAATCAACGATCGCATCCCTCAGCTACAAGGAGGGTTAGGCGAATCAACCATTGCTCATGAAATTGGGCATTGGATTTTGCATATTGATCGTAATGAAGTAGAACGTCAGCTCAGATTACAGCAAAAAGGATTAGCAATTAAAGTTGAACCTTTGTTGTGTCGCGACCTTGAAAGTACGGAAGGCATTGAATGGCAAGCACAATATTTTGCAGGTTGTTTGTTGATGCCTCAGTATTATTTATTAAAATTGAGTCAAAATAAAGATTTAACTAAGTGGCAACATTTGTACCAAATCGCCGAACAATTAGGAGTAACTATCTCCAATTTAGTTCATCGTTTGCAAGATTTGGGCTGGATTTATTGTGATTCACAACAAAAAGAAATTTATCTCCTCAGAAGTAATTAAAATCATTTTTATTTTAAAATAATTACTTTTTCTAACCTGAATCAATCAAGACTGAAGCAGAATCAATTAATGATTATAGTTGGTTGGTCTGGGTAAAAAAAATTTGATATAATTCTTTAATTAGATTAAACTTTTTTTTTAAATTTTAGTTATAAATAGCAAGTACTTGAACTAATCAATAGCAAGAACCCTTGAGATCTCGCTTAGATCAAGTAGTGTAATGAGTAACTGTTTAGCCCTTTCATACTTTACCTACTTAACTTTATCAAAACTTTAAAGTAAGTAGAGGTTTTATCGCGTATATATTTCTATAACGGAATATAAAAACAAAATAATTTAAACTAATCATTAAGAAAGTAGTTGATCAATATGTCTAATTTTACTGGGATGAGTAACGGTCAAACTCCAGAAAATTTATCTTTAAATAACAGTTATACTGCCTCTAGAGAAAGCATTGATGTCAATCTCTATAATTATCTCCAAAAGTTAAGCAGACGTTGGAAGCCCGCCTTAGCAGTATTTTTACTGACAGTAGGCTCGATGGCTGCTCTTAGTACTTTGCTCAAAAAAAGTTATCAAGCAGAAGGTAAATTACTCTTCAAACAAAATAATACTGCTTCTTTAACCAAAGTTGGTCAAGGGGTTGGTGAACTAAAACCACTACTCAATGATCAAAGTCCCTTAAAAACTGAAATTGAACGGATGAAGGCTGAACCGATTCTGGTTCAAACCATTGAAAAATTAAAACTTAAAGACGAAGAAGGGAAAGCACTCAAACCAGAAGTTTTAAATAACAAACTAAAAATAGAGATTATTGGTGGAACTGACGTAATCAGTGTCAGATATCAAGACCAAGACCCCTACACTGCTGCTGATGTCATCAATACTTTGATGAAACTTTATTTAGATGAACAAGTTAAAAGTACTCAAGCTGAGACTGCTAACGCCGACAGTTTTATTAGCAATCAACTTCCCCAAATAGAACAAAAACTAAGCAAAGCCGAGTCTGATTTACGACGGTTTAAAGAAGCAAATCGAGTAGTTAATTTAGCAAAAGAGAAAGAAACGCTGGTTCTTGAGTTGGGTAATCTCAATCAGCAAATCGCTAATGTTGCTGCTCAATATCAGGGAACTCAAGCTCAAACTGCTACTCTCAATCAGCAACTGGGTTTAAATCTCAATCAAGCTCTTGCAGCCAATCAACTAGGGGGTACTCCTGTTGTCGAAAGCATTTTCAAAGATCTAGCTGATGTTGAAACCGAACTCGCTCAACAACGGCAACGTTTTCGGGATAACCATCCGATGATTCAAAGTTTGTTAGAAAAGAAACAAGACCTCAATCAAAAATTACAAGGGTTAATTACTGAAACCGTAGGTTCAAATACCAAGATTTCTGAAGGTTTACTTAGAAGCGATGGCAATAAAGAAAATCAATTAGAAAAATATATTTCTCTAGAAATTGACCGTATTAGTCAACAAAGACAACTCGCTTCTCTTTATCAATCTCAACAAGCTTATCTGCAACGGGCAAGACAGCTACCGCAAATCGAACAACAACAACAAGATTTAGTCCGTCAAGTAGAAGCTGCTGAAAAAGTTTATCAAAACTTACTCGATAGTCAGCAAGAACTACAATTATTGCAAAATCAAAAAAGTGGAAACGCTCAAATTATTGAATTAGCTCAATTACCCGAAGAAGGAAGTTCTGGTAGATTAGCTTTAATGGTATTGGGAGTAATCTTGGGTCTGCTGCTTTCTAACCTCTCAGTATTACTGTTAGAAATGCAAGACCGTAGTTTAAAAACTATGAGTGAAATCAAACAAAGATTTCCTTATAAAGTCTTGGGTTTAATTCCTCAATATTCAGATGACGAACCCAATGGTATTGTCGTGCAAAGAGAGCCAGATTCCTTCAACAGCGAACTCTATCGCATGATCCAAGCAAATTTAAAAATTCTCAATCAGGACAATCCACCACAAGTTATTTTGATCACTAGCTCGGTACCAGGAGAAGGAAAATCTACTGTGGCAGCAAATTTAGCTGCTGCGATCGCGCAATTAGGTCGTCGTGTTCTGTTGATTGACGGCGATTTACGCAGAGCTACTCAACATCATCTTTGGAGTATGAGCAATCACTTGGGATTCAAAGATGTTTTAACCCACAAAACTAGCTTACAGGAAGTAGTAGCTCGACCCCTTGACAGATTAGATTTATTGACTGTGGGAGTAGTTCCACCTAATCCACTGGCGTTACTCGATTCTAAAGCAATGAACGAGTTAATTGTGCAGGCGAAACAAGATTATGACTTCGTTTTAATCGATGCACCTCCCTTACCAATAACTGCTGATGTTTTAACCTTGAGTAAACTCGTTGATGGGCTTTTGTTTGTAAGTCGGCCAGGCGTAGTTGAACAAGAAAGTGCTGCTTTTGCTCAAGAAATTTTAGCAACTGTTAATAAACGAGTCTTGGGCATGGTGATCAATGGTGTCAAACCCAGTGAATTTGAGCGTTATTCCTATCACGCTAAATATGCCAAAGGTTATTTTTCCAAAAAAAAGCTGACTTCAAATAAGGAGCGCACCGAAACTGAAGTAGCAGCAGTTTAAAAATGCATAACTACTTTTAAGTTGTCGTAGATATATTGAAAACCGTACTCTTAATCACGAGATATGAAAACACCAATTATTGCCATTGGTTTAGATGCAGCTGACCCTAATTTCATCGAACAATGGATGTCTCAAGGAAATCTGCCCAATCTCAGCCTTATTCGTCAACGGGGAATCTACGGTCGTTTACATAATCAAGTCAATTATCAAGGAAGAGTAGCCGAATTTTCTTCCACAGAACCACTTTGGGTCATGATGACTACAGGCTGTTTACCTGATAAAACAGGTTTTTGGGATACGATTACCTACAATCCCGACACCTATGAAGTGCGTTGCGACCCTGTTTATGGAGGCTACGATTACCAAGAGTATCTTCCTTTCTATGCGTTAGGAGAAAAATATCGAGTTGCTGCCTTCGATGTACCAGTTACTAGAGTCTCTCCAGGAGTTAACGGCATTCAAATTACAGGTTGGGGCGGACATCATCCTTTTTATCCAAGCGAATCTCAACCAAGCGAACTTTTACCCCAAATCATTGATAAATATGGTTCCAATCCCGTGTATCGAAAAGATAATGGGATTTGGTGGGATAAAAAATATTTTAATTGGGTTACCCAATCAGTCAAAGAAAGCGTCGCCACTCGCGCTCAAATTTGCCGAGAAATATTGCAACAAGAACCATGGGATTTATTTATTACTGCCTTTGGTGAAACTCATACTTTGGGGCATGATTTATATAATCTTAGTCAACCAGATCATCCCCTCTATCCCTACACCAATCAAATGGAAACTTTGGGAGATCCGATGTTGCAAGGATTTCAACAAGTAGACCAAGCAGTAGGAGAAATTATTGCAGCAGCACCAGACAATGTCTACATCTTGCTATTTGCAGTTCATGGTATGGGTGCAAATATAACTGATTTACTCAGTATGATGTTGCTACCAGAAGTGCTTTATCGGTTTAATTTTCCAGGCAAAGTTGCCCTAGGGTGGGGAGCTCTCAATCAACCTGTACCACCAATTATTACCAAAAAAATTAGAAATGGTTGGTCAGCAGAAGTTTGGCGACAAATTTACGAACCAAATCCACTTAAAAAAATGTGGCACACTTGGACGCACAAAAAATTCTTACGCAACTCCAAACACGGTTTACTCTCTCCCTACCCTCTTCTAGACGAACAAGTAGAGTTGGGTTGGATGCCTGCACGCTGGTATAGTTCGCTTTGGCCACAAATGAAAGCGTTTGCTTTACCTGCATATGCTGACGGTCACATTCGTATTAATCTTCAAGGACGAGACCGCGATGGCATTGTTACAGCGGCTGAATACGATGCTCTTTGCGATCGCCTTACCGAAGTTCTTGCTCGTCTTCGAGATGGTCGCAGCGGACAACCTTTAGTCAAACAAGTAGTTCGTACTCGTAAATCACCTTTAGATAACGATCCTAAGTTACCAGAACCAGACTTAATCGTAGTTTGGCACGAAATTCCCACTGATGTCGTCGATAGTCCTGATGTTGGACGCATTGGACCTATTACTTATAATCGTCCTGGCGGACATCGAGAACATGGCTTTTTAATGGCAGCCGGGCCAGGAATTGAACCAGGTTCTCATTTAAATCATGGTAGAGCAGTCGATCTCAGTGCAACTATACTCAATTTGATGGGAGCAGAACTCCCTGCTTATTTTGATGGTAAACCTTTGCTAGAGCCAGTTTTAACTATCTCGTAGGAGACATTCATTGATGGATCAACCAGAAGTATCTGTTATCATTCCGGCCCACAATACCGCCGATTATATTGCTCATGCAATTGATTCGGCTCTCAATCAAACCTTGTGCAATATTGAAGTTATTGTTGTTGATGATGCGTCGACCGATAACACTGTTGAAATAGTCCAAAGTTTTCGTGACTCTCGCCTCAAGCTATTAGTTAACGAAAAAAATCTGGGTGCAGGGGGTGCGCGT
This sequence comes from Stanieria sp. NIES-3757, assembly GCA_002355455.1. Lineage (NCBI taxonomy): Bacteria > Bacillati > Cyanobacteriota > Cyanophyceae > Pleurocapsales > Dermocarpellaceae > Stanieria > Stanieria sp. NIES-3757. The sequence goes on along the minus strand of AP017375.1, from coordinate 4,321,316 downwards.
AATCGTGCTTTGAGCGCAGCTACAGGAAAATGGGTAGCAGTGCTTGATTCTGATGATTGGTATGCATCTGAAAGACTAGAAAAATTAATTCACTTGGCCAAAACAAATCAAGCCGATTTAATTGCTGATAATCTTTATTTGATTGAAGATGGTCATGTTTCTCCTTGGGGAACTTTAATTGGTGGTAGTGGAAAAATTATTGGCTCGGTTAGGCAAATTTCTGCAACCGATTTTGTTAGGTCAGATATTGAAGGAAAAGTCGGCTTACGTCTTGGTTTTACCAAACCTTTATTTAAACGAAAATTTTTAGTTCAACACCAAATTAAATATGATGAAAGCATTAAAGTCACTCAAGACTTTTGGCTAGATATGGATTGTTTTTTACATGGAGCCAAGTTTTTTCTTATTCCTGAAGCTTATTATTATTATCGTTCTCGACCAGGTTCTTTAGTTGCTAGTAATAAAATTAAACGTTTAGAAGATGAATGCCGAGCTATTGCTAATTTTCTTCAGCACAAAGATTATTTAAAAGAAAATCCTCAACTATTAGCTGCTCTTCTAGAAAAAATGACTGAAACCAAAAAATGGCGAAATTATTATTCTGTAGTTGAACCTTTTAAACAAAAACAATTTTTAGCTGGATTCATGGCAATCTTCGCTTATCCTATTTTTCTAAAACATTTTACTGCTCAACTACCTAAAATTCTTGAGCGTCGTATTCAAACGTTCTCTTCTAGTAGTAAAATAAGCTATCAAAAGAATATGTTTCAAGCTTAAACAGACTAGTAACTTGTTTGTTTAATCTCTTCTAGGGTATTATTACCAAAAATAATTAATAATATTTTTGAACTAACTCAAGTTTCCAATCTCAAAAAAATAATCTACTAAATTGGATTAGATGTAAGCTATTAATTTTTTAATTTACTAGTTAAGAATGACAGGGAGAATTAATGACTTGAAGACGGAAAGAAAGTTTTACGGTTTGTTTGTTTTATTAAATGATATCCAGCTTAAATGCAAAACAGCTTATTAATACTAATTAATCAAATCGGCAAATTGAAATCAATATAAAAGAATAATTTAAAAATTAACTAATAGCAGATTAATGCTTAAAAAATATTTTTCACTAACTTCTTTTGAATATCTTTTTTCTGTCTTATCTTTGTTTCATTTATCTCAAGGTTTAATTCCCTTGTTACTTATTAGAGGAGCGAGTGAAGGCGACGGCTCAAATGTGAGTAATTATGATTATTCAATTAATGCTAAAATTTCAATTTTAATTTATTTAATTTCTTTTCTATTACTATTTTTACGTTGGAAAAAAGTCGCTGCTATTGTAACCAAAGATAAATTGATTTGGCCCTTTATTTTAGTAATTAGTTTATCTACTTTTTGGTCAGTTGCTCCCAGCGAGACTTTCCGATTTAGCATCTATGCACTTGGTACAACTGCTTTTGGTCTTTACTTAGCAACCCGCTACACCTTTCAACAACTATTCCAAATTCTTTGTGCAACTTTTGTCTTAAGTGTTGTCCTTAGTGTGTTTTTTGTTGTCGCCATACCTCATTATGGGATTATGGCAGCACTCCATGAAGGAGCAGTACGAGGTATTTATACTCACAAAAACCAATTTGGTCTAGTGATGGTACCAGCAGCAGTAATCTTTTTGCTTCGTGCTAGTAGTGGTAAACGTTTAAATTGGCTGTTTTGGTTATTGTTAGTTGTCACCGTTGCTCTAGTTGTTCTTTCTCGCTCAACTACATCTTTAGGCAATTTGTTAGTCATGTTGTCTTTATGCGCTCTTTATCGAATTTTCCGTTGGCGATATGAATATATGATTTCAGCAATTTTATTGGGATTAATTATTGGAATTGCTGGTACTCTTTTATTTATCTATTATGGAGAATCAGATTTATTGTTGGTTGCTGTTGGTAAAGATGCGACATTTTCTGGTAGAACCATGATTTGGTCAGCAGTTATAGAAATGATCAACAAGCGTTTTTGGCTTGGTTATGGTTTAGCTGCGTTTTGGCATGGTTTAGAGGGTCCCTCTGCTTTTGTAGAACTATCCGTAAGAACTCAGGTTGCTTATGCTCATAATGGATTTTTAGATTTATGGTTAGGTTTGGGCTTGATTGGAGTTTTTACTTTTTTACTCAGTTTTTTCAATACAGCAGTTAAATCTTTGGCTTTGTTACGTAATACTAAAACTTCAGAAGGACTTTGGCCGTTGCTATTTTTAACCTATATTTTGTTATCAAATATTTCTGAAGGTACAATCGTCACAATGGATAATATGTTTTGGGCAATCTATACAGCACTTAATTTTTCTCTGGCAATTGCTCAAGAAAAAAACTATTCTCTTGAAAGATAAAACAAAATTCTCTGAAGAGAAAGTTAATTGATTAATCAAAGCTAACCGATATTTAACGATATTATAAATGTTAGTTTCAACACTAAATTTCAAAACATCTAATGCGGTTTAAAATAGAAAAATCTCAGATTAGCAAACTATTTAAAGCTAATTTGTTTAGAGATACACTTTGGGTTTTGCTGGCTAAATTATTTAATGTTGTAATGCAAGCCCTTTATTTTGTAATAGTAGCTCGTTTTTTAGGAGCAAAGAATTATGGTTCTTTTATTGCCGTTACTGCTTTAGCTTCAATTATTTTTCCTTTTGCTGCTTTAGGAAGCGAACATATTTTAGTTCAGTATGTAGCGATTAATCGCGCAACTTTTTCTGTTTATTGGGGAAATACTTTACTGATTTTATTAATCAATAGTAGTTTTCTTACTGTTGTCCTTTTACTATTATCTCCAATTATTTTTGCTCAGAATATTTCCTGGCTAACAATTTTAATTATTTTGCTGGCTGATTTGTTTTGTTTAGGATTATTAGATGTTAGCTTTAAAGCTCTTATTGCCGCAAATTTAGTCAAAAAATCGGCCCAATTAGGAATTTTGAATACTTGTGGTAAACTTTTAGCAGCTCTAAGTTTAGCTGTTTTTTTCCCTAATCCTAATACTACCACTTGGGCTTGTCTATATTTAATTAGTTCAGCCGTTATTGGTTTGGTCGCAATTTTATCAGTCAACCATTTAGTTGGTTCAGCTCAGTTTAATTTATCAAAATTAAAATCAGAAATTAAACCAGGAATTTATTTTTCAATTAGTGCTTCTGCTAATAATATTAATTCTAGTTTGGACAAAACAATGCTAGGAAGTATGTCCAGTCTAACTGCTACCGGTATTTACGGTTCCGCTTATCGTTTTATCGATGTGGGGTACGTTCCTTTAATTGCTTTATTTTCTGCTTCCTATACTAAATTTTTTCAACATGGTTCTTCAGGAATCAGAAGTAGTTTAGGTTTTGCCAAAAAACTGTTTCCTTTTTTATCAATGTATGCACTACTTTCAGTAGTAGGTTATTTAGTATTTGCTCCAGTTTTACCTATTATTTTAGGAGATGAATATGCTGATGCGATCGCAGCTTTACGTTGGTTAGCTCCTATTCCCGGTTTAGCTGCTTTTCAAATGTTAGCTGCCGATACTTTGACAGGAGCAGGTTTTCAAAAAAGTAGAAGTATAGTTCAGGTAATTGCTGCTTTATTAAATTTGAGTTTAAATTTCATTTTAATTCCTCAGTTTTCATGGAAAGGAGCAGCTTGGGCAACTTTATGTTCAGATTCTTTTAGAATGATTGGGCTTTGGATTATTGTTATATTTTTATATCGTCAAGAAGTCAAAATGGCGAAGTCTTCTTAAAGTGTGTCACTGATAGCTTGACAACGTATTCAACTTCTTTACAAGATCTTTACAAAAACTGAATGATTAGCAATTTATACTGACAAATAATCTCTGACAGCATAATAACATTAATTAAAAAATCTTATTAAAAAGTTTTAAATGATAAACTATGCTCTTTAATTCTTTTGAATTTGTTTTTTTATTTTTACCCATCACACTAATTGGATTTTATTTAATCAGTAAAAATAAACAAGCCATTCGACAACAAATTCCTCTTGCTTGGTTAGTAATTACTTCATTATTTTTCTACGGATGGTGGAATCCTAAAAACTTGCCCCTAATTATCATTTCGATGTTGTGTAATTATGAACTGGGGTATTTACTAGGTAATAAACTCAACACTCAAATTGGTAAAAAAATAATTTTATTAATAGGAATTTGTTTTAATTTAGCTTTAATTGGTTATTTCAAATATGCCAATTTTTTTATCGATAACTTCAATCAGGCTATTGGCAAAGATTTTAATTTAGGAACAATTATCCTACCACTCGGAATTTCTTTCTTTACTTTTCAACAAATTGCCTATTTAGTTGATGCTTATCAAGGTGAAACTAAAGAATATAGTCTTTTAAAATATGTTTTGTTCGTTAGTTTTTTTCCTCAATTAATTGCTGGTCCCATTGTTCATCACAAAGATATTTTACCTCAATTCAAAAAATCAAAAACTTACCAGTTTAATAGTCAAATTTTAGCAATTGGTTTGACTATTTTTGTAGCAGGATTATTCAAAAAAGTAATTTTTGCCGATTGCATTGCTGAATATGCCAATTTAGCTTTTAATGCTGCTGCTAAAGGTATTAATCTTACATTTTCTGAGTCTTGGATTGGAGCCTTAGCCTATACTCTACAACTGTATTTTGATTTTTCTGGTTACTCTGATATGGCAATTGGGGCAGCTTATATGTTTGGTATTAAGATACCCCTAAATTTTAACTCTCCTTATAAAGCTATTAGTATTGTCGATTTTTGGCGACGTTGGCACATCACTTTATCCAACTTTTTACGAGATTATCTTTATATTCCTCTAGGTGGAAACCGTAAAGGAAAAGTCAGACGTTATGGTAACTTGATGATTACTATGCTATTAGGAGGATTTTGGCATGGTGCAGGTTGGACTTATATTTTTTGGGGTGGTTTACACGGAACTTATTTAGTTATTAATCATTTGTATCGCTCTTTGCGTAAAGCTCAGGGACACGATCTCAAGCAAGATGGTTGGCTATTAAGAGGAATTGGTTGGCTAGTTACTTTTCTTGCCGTTGTAGTTTCTTGGGTATTTTTCCGCGCAGATAGTTTTGCTACCGCCACATCAATTTTGCGCTCAATGATTGGGCTAAATGGTATACAATTACCCGCTTTTTTAGAACCTCAATTAGCTTTTATGAGAAATTGGGGTGTAGGATTTTTGGGTTTCACCATGGATGTAGGGATTAGTCAAAAGTATGCAACTTTTGGTGTTTTTCTGCTGTTATTGATTGCGTTGTTTACCCCTAATACTCAACAGTGGATGGGTATTTATCATCCAACTTTAAACGATTCTACTGCTGAGCCTTATCAAAAATGGTCACAAAGATTCTGGCAAAATTTAACCTGGCAACCTAATAATATTTGGACAGTAATTATGGCAGTAATAACTACAACTTCTTTGTTGTGTTTTACCCGAGTTAGTGAATTTTTATATTTTCAGTTTTAAATTAAAAAAAAATGAATCTTAAAACTCTTGCTAAAGACTTTTTTAAAACGAAAAAGATTGAGGAAGGCTTACCCAAAAAGAAAACTAAAAAATTTAATTTTGTTTTATATACTTCAATAACTTCTTTATTAATAGCTACGGTAGGAGGAATTAATTGGTTAGTCGATCCACTTTGGTATAGTCACGGTAATATCTTAACTGGTCAAAACTTTGCTTTTAACGAACGTATTTCTAAAACTAATCTTTTTTTTAGAACTAAAGAGCAAAATAATTATAATTGCCTCATTTTAGGGAGTTCTAGAGTTATCACCTTAAGAGCTTCTCAATTCACCGAAGATCGTTGTTATAATTATTCGATTAAAGGAGGAGAAATTGAAGAATTCATTCAATATGCTCGTTCTTTGCAAGAACACGGATTTAAACCGCGAAAAGTATATATTGGTGTTGATGGACTTAATTTTGTTGTCAAAGAAAGACAACCAATTGAACCCTTCGATCTCAAAAGTTTGCAAACTCAATCACCTCTTCATGCCTATTTATCGGTTGATGTCTTAACTTTTTCGATCATGACTTTATTAGGCATTAGTCCCGATCCTGGTAATTATTATGACCACAATTTTGAAGCTGCTGATTTTGCAAACTATCCTGCCGAACAACCAGGTTTTTATAAGCCTCAAGAACCACAACAATGTGATTTTAAAATTGTCGATTTATTTGCTGATTTAAAAACCTTTTTTCCTAATGCTGAGTTTATTGGTTTTGTTCCTCCTCGTTCTGCTTGGAGTATTGTTAACGATACCTATGGTCGCAAATTAACTAAGGAATGTGAATTACCAGTGTTTTATCAACTGGCACAAGAGTACGGTGTGATGTATGATTTTTCGATTCCTTCGGCAGTTACTAAAAATGTCAAAAATAGCTTTGATGGTAGTCATTATTCGGTCAAAATTAATGATGAAATGGCTAAAATTATGGAAGGTAAATCAAACAGTTTTGGGATTCGAGTCGACCAATATACTTATGCAGAATATCGTCAAATTTATTTAGATGCAATTAAACAGTTTTTGCAAGAAAATAATCAAATGCAACGCTGGCATGGTTAAAGGTAAACTTTGACTTAAATGGAGAGAAATTTTTAATCAAACTAAATAAAGTTGTTAGTTAAAAATGTTAATAAAAAAAATATTTAAACTGGGAAGTTGGATTGCGATCGCACCGATTACCCTGGCATTTTTATTAGTGTTTCCCTGTTTAGGCACTCAAAGCAAATATAACTATGGTGAGGCTTTACAAAAAACGATTCTTTTTTTTGAAGCACAACAAGCAGGTAAACTACCAGCATGGAATCGGGTTCCTTGGCGTGGTGATGCAACCTTAACTGATGGTGCAGATGTAGGTGTCGATTTGACTGGAGGTTGGTTTGATGCAGGGGATCATGTCAAGTTTGGCTTCCCTATGGCTGCTAGTGCTACTAATTTAGCTTGGGGTGGCATTGAGTATTATGATGCTTATCAAAAATCAGGTCAATTAATTTATCTCTCTCGCAACCTCAAATGGGTAACTGATTATTTTTTAAAAGCTTTTGTTAATGACCAACCTGGACAATATGTTTTGTATGGACAAGTTGGCGATGGTAATCAAGATCATCAATGGTGGGGGCCGGCAGAAGCAGTTAGTTATCAGATGGCAAGACCTGCATCTAAAATTGATACAAGTTGTCCTGGTTCAGAATTAGCAGGAGAGACATCGGCAGCTTTATCAGCAGCTTCAATTTTCTTCCGTAAAAATGGAGATACTGCCTATGCAGATTTGTTAGTACAGAAAGCAGAAAGATTGTATGATTTTGCCGATCAATATCGAGGTAAATATTCTGATTGCATCACCGCAGCAGTGCCATTTTATAAATCTTTTAGTGGTTATCAAGATGAAATAGTCTGGGGAGCAATCTGGTTACATAAAGCTAAAAGCGCACAAAATTGGGGTTATAACGGAGAGTATTTAAGCGAAGCGATCGCGGAATATCAATCCATGTCCAAACCCTATAACTATACCCATATTACTGATGATAAATCTTATGGTGCATATATTTTACTGGCTCAAGAAACTGGAGACTTAGAATACCGTCAGCGTGTCGAAGCTTGGTTGGATTATTGGACAATTGGGTATCAGGGTGAAAAAATCACTTACACTCCAGGAGGTTTAGCTTTTTTAAATCAATGGGGTTCTTTGAACTATGCAGCAAATACTGCTTTTATTGGTTTTATCTACAGTGATTGGTTGCGTCATCAAGGAGAACGGGAAAAAGCTAACCGTTATTTTGATTTTGGGGTGAGTCAGGTAAATTATATTTTAGGTAATAATCCTAGTAATCGTAGTTATATTATTGGTTTTGGCAGAAATTATCCCAAAAATCCCCATCATCGTACTTCTCACGGCAGTTGGTTAAATGATAGTAATAATCCGAGCGAAAATCGTAATTTACTTGTTGGTGCTTTAGTCGGAGGACCTGATGAAAATGACCAATGGCAAGACGATCGCAATAACTGGGAAAATAATGAAGTCGGGATTGGCTACAATTGGGGCATAGCAGGAGCATTGGCGAGAATGTATTGGGAATTTGGTGGTGAACCCTTAGCAGAAATACCAATTGCCACTGATTCAGAAGAATCAATTTATGTAGAAGCAAAAATTAAACAAAGTGGGGCAAATTTTCTGGAAATTCAAGCAGATATAGTGAATAAGTCGGCTTCTCCTGCCCAAGTCTTAGATAACCCTGCAATTCGTTTCTTTTTTACTCTTGATTCTTACGATATTCAAGATATCTCTGTGGTTGAGACTGAAGGTGAATGTTCTAATTTTCCCAATCAACCTGTTCGGGTATCAGGCCAACTTTATTATGTAGAAATTAATTGTCAAGGAAAAGCAATTTACCCTGGTGGTAGCGATCGCTATAAAAAATCTCTCAGCTTTCGTATTACCAGTAATAATCGATGGAATGATAATAATGATTGGTCAATTAAAGGATTAAAGTATAATTTTGGTCGAACAGTGAAAGCAACTCAAATTGGTTTATATAACAATGGCGAGTTAATTTGGGGGAAAGTTCCGAACTAGAAGTAAATAATATCGGGTTAGTTTCAACAGTTAAATGTTATGGATGATAGGGAGACTCCCAGATAAGGAGAAGGGGAGAAATTTAATATGAAATAGAAAAAAGAATGCTACAAATAGTTTGGTTTGGTTTAAAAGTTTAGCTAATAGCTAAGAGCTAAAAGCTAAAAAATAATTCCTAACCGTAGCAAACATTTAAGTATTTCATCTAAAGTCATCATCCGAATATAGTAGTTATTAATCGGTCATAATTTTTGGTCAAAGCGAACTGTAGTTCGCCATGAAATTAAGCTAAATTCTCCTAATAATTTTGATTATTTAGTTAATTTTTGCGCAATTAACTTCTGGAAGAATTTGCTCAAATTGTTCATAAAATTATTTGACTTGACTGGTTGATTTGAATTGATTGACTTGGGTTCACTTTTGACTGCTAGCTTACATTTAGCTACAAACTGTTCTAATTTTTCGCTTTCACTTAGTTGCTCTTGACGGATTGTTTGAGTCATTTGGGCGAGATCGGTTTTACCTATATACGCCAACCAGTTTTCAAAATCTGCTCGCATTAAATAGTTAATCCCTTCTCCAGGCGATCGCTTACAAAGTTTAACTAAATCTTCTACGCTATAAGCTAGTTGTCCATCTGCAAATCTAAAAGGTTCTGCCATTAGTTTTACTCCTAAGATTAAAACTTGCTGCTATTTTAATACATTGAACCAAGAGATAACTTTTCAATAATTATTCTTGGATCGGCAATCTAAATTTTAAAACAAAAAAAAATTATTGTCGTCATATTGTTATTTTTTCCAGACAATTGTTTTGTGAGCCATACAACAAAATTTTAGGTTTAAAGTATCACAAGTTACTTAATTTAATTGAATTGAGTAGCCAAGTTTTTAGTTGTACTTATCAAGAAAAATAATTGATAATTTTGAAGTTTTTGGGCTAATTGACTTAACAAATATTCTATAAATATTTCTAAAGTGTGTCAGATTGATTAAAAGTTAATGAAGATGATTTAGACAGGTATTAATTTAAGCAATAATGATCATAGCTCTAAGCAATCTGCCCAAAATTAATTTTTCAAAATTTTTTGACAAGCAAGCTTAATTCTCAAAACCAGTTTAGAGGAGTCAAGTTAGAGACTTAGCATAATATCTCGGTATAAAGGTCAGAATAAATGAGATATTTAACCTTTTGAATAAATGTTTTTTTAGTTTTAACCTATCCAGCTTTTTTTTTGTAAATAGTACAACTATTTATTGTTCAAGGTGAGTATTAGTCATGATTTTTTTTTAAGTTAAGTAAAGAGGTCAATCGTGTCTTTGATTAACTACCCTAAAAAAAGTTTATATAAAGTTTTAATGAATCCAGAACAAGGAAGAAAATATTTAAAAACTGCTTTAGAACACGGGAATGAGCAATTTTTCTTTTTTGCGCTGCATAATCTCATTGATGCGATTGTGTATGATTTAGAAATTACTCCCTGCCTCGAAACTGAAGAAAAATAAACTAAATCTGCTCTTTATCGATAGTCGAGCGCTTTACGCATATAGTTACCCCACAAAGTTGCAGCTTGCCAACTGCTACCTTTAGTTGCTGAATTATCATCGTTACCCAACCAAATCCCAGTAACTAGATCTTTTTTGGGTACATAGCCAATAAACCATAAATCGACATTATTATCAGTTGTACCTGTTTTACCTGCTTCTCCTTGGGAAATATCGGCTGCTCTACCTGTACCATCGGCAATTACTTGTTTAAGCATATAGGTCATTCTATCAGCAACACCTTCCGAAACAGCTTCACGACGATTTTGACTGTCGCTACCAAAAGAGTAAATTTCTCTACAAGTTTGCAAGTCATTAGGATTCTCACAATCACTACCATCAAGAATCCGATTAATCGCGTGGGGACGATGCCAAATTCCATCATTCGCAAAAGCCCCATAAACACCAGTCATTTCTAAAACACTAACTTCACTTTCTCCCAAAACTAAACCTGGTGATTCGGTTAGGGAGGAGTTAATCCCAAAACGTTGTGCCATTTCAATCACTCGATTTAAACCTATATCTTGGGCAACTCGTAGAGCGATCGCGTTTTCAGATTGTTCTAACCCACGATACATATTAATGTTACCGCTACTACGTTCGCAACCTCGATATTTTTGTCCTTTCCAACTTACAGGGGCGCAGGAATATTCGGTATTGGGATTGATTCCTTGTTCAATCGCGGAAGTATAGGCAAAAATTTTAAAAGTCGAGCCTGGTTGCCGTTTAGCTTGAGTAGCGCGGTCAAATTGACTTTGATTATAATCTACCCCACCAACTAAGGCGATAATCTCCCCAGTTTCACTGTCGAGAGTGACAATAGCCCCTTGAGAATAGCCATAGCGTGAACCATCTTCTGTTACTGAATATTTGAGAGCTTGCTCTGCTTCTGTTTGGATTTGAGGGTTTAACCCCGTTTCCACGATGTAATTTCCTTCTTTAGCTACTTCTGTCCCTAAAAGAGCTTGTAGTTCTTTGAGAACATAAGCGTAAAAATAGGGTGCAGTGGTATTAGAAAGGGTTTGACGGGCATTAGGACTAACTTCAATTCGCGATCGCCTTGCCCTGTCTGCTTCTGCTTCGGATACCATGCCCAATTTCACCATTCGATTAATCACACGATTACGTAGGGCAACAGAAGTTTCATAATCTTTGACTGGGTTGTAGAGATTGGGGGCAGGTAAAATTGCTACTAGAGTAGCTGCTTCTGAGAGACTGAGATCGGCAGCCGACTTTTCAAAGTAAAATTGGGCAGCATCTTCAAAGCCGTAGCTACCAACACCGAGATAAACCCGATTGAGATAGGTTTTTAAAATTGTTTTCTTGCTATAAACTGCTTCTAGTTTTAAAGCGACTAGCATCTCCCGCAATTTTCTGCCTGCCGTATTTTGTCTACCTACTTCCGGGAAAAGACTTCGGGCTAATTGTTGAGTAATTGTACTTGCCCCTTGTTTTAATTCCGAAGAAGTTAAATTTACTGCGATCGCACGAGCAATTCCATAGGGATCTACTCCCAAATGCCAATAATATCTACTATCTTCAGAGGCAATTACCGCTTTAGATAAGTAAGGGGAAAAGTCAGCCAGATTTTGAAGTTCGCGGTGGGTATTTTGGGCAACTGGGTTAATCGGAGTTTTACCATCATCAGCGTAAACAACCACAGGGCGAGTAGCTTCTCTCGGTAAAGGATAAACAGGCGTTTTTGCCCATTTAATCCCAACCCAGAGAATTAATAAACTTACCATTCCCCCCGTACCATAAAGACTGTAGCGCAAAATCTTCAGCCATAACGGTGGGGGATTATAATACTCAAGACTAACAGCAGCAGATAATTCTGGTGGGCCTAAAGTAAAGCGATCGCCATGATAAAGAGCAAAATTGTCAACTCTTCTTTTACCGATATAAATACCGTTGGTCGATTTTTCGTCTTTGATTAAAAAAGAACGAGGATTTTTCTTGTTTCTGGTTAAGGAAAAATGGACTTGACTAACTACAGGATTGCGAACTTGAATATCGCAACGAGAACTACGTCCAATCGAATAGCGATCGCCAAGTAAAGGATAGCTTCTTGCTTGAGAATTAGCATCTTTAACCTTTAATTCAGGTACTTGTGTTCCCGATCTCAAAGCCAGAGCATTAAAATTAACTTTGGCTTGAATAGTTTGAACCGCTTGAGTCAAAATTTTACTCAATTGAGATTTGGTTGAATTATTTGACGCAGGAGGTTTTGATGGCGGTTTAGTAGTCATATTTTCTTACTATTTGCTCTTCAGTAGCCCAAAGAAGTTATCCCAATTGTAAAAAATCTCTGTTCTAGTAGCCGAAAAATTCGCGAGAGCTATGCCGATTCTTGCTTCATGCTACCCGCGATGCGATCGCCATTAGAAAATATTTATTCCTCCAATCTTTTTCAAGCTTGCTCTCCCATTGCTGTGATACTCATAAAATTTTATATTTCCTACATCGATTAACCGCAAGAGTAATTTTGACGATCAACCAATCAGTTTTGAGCCACACCCATCTGGTAAATTTTTGTAATTTATTATACTTTTCCCCAAAATGTCGAGATAGCTACAATGCTTTTTGACTAGCTAATTCCCCTTTTTTTGCCGAACCTTGTGTTCCTAGTTGAATTAATTCAATTTTGTAGCCGTCTGGATCTTCGACAAAAGCAATTACAGTACTACCATGTTTCATGGGACCAGGTTCTCTAGTGATTCTGCCACCAAGGGCTTTAATTTTTTCACAAGTGCCATAAATATCATCTACCCCCAAGGCGATATGCCCATAGCCATTCCCTAGCTCGTATTGTTCAACGCCCCAATTGTGAGTTAGCTCAATTACAGTATGATTAGCTTCGTCACCGTAACCAATAAAAGCAAGGGTAAATTCACCGCCTGGATAGTCTTTTTGGCGTAGTAATTTCATCCCCAAAACATCGCAATAAAACTTTAAAGATTCTTCTAAATTGCCAACTCGTAGCATCGTGTGAAGCATTCGCATTAGTTAACTTTTAACTCCCTAATGTGTACTTTTGTTCTTTATTTATTTTTATAGGTTATCTTGAAATACTATAGCTAGTTATCAATTTAGCTCTCGTCAGAGCGAAATAAAATCTAAAAATATGATGTAAGCACTTTTTTAGTTTAGACACACGCCGTACACCAAAACCAAGCCTTAAATGTATTTTTATAGAAAATTAAGCTCAATAATTTTTTGAGAATTGCTCTCTAGTAAAACCTCAATTAAATTAATTGCAACAATTTAATTATTTTCTGTCGGAGGAAAGAAGTTTTCCCAAAAGGATAATGATATTGTGTGGCTGACTAATTGTACCGATTGAAATTATCTAAGCTTTGTCTGTAGCATTAAGACAATGACAAATTTTTTACAAAATCGCCCCCCAGATCCTTCTCCTAAGCCTTCTGGTTTTTGGCGGAGGTTGTTAGAACAAATTAAGCATCCTTCCCAAATAACAATTATTGGTTTTTCTACTTTAGTTTTGGGTGGTTTAGGTTATTGGGGAACTCAAGTTTTAGTTAAACAAAAGTTACCTCCTTTTTTAGAAAAACAAATTAGCAATATCATTAATCGTCCGATTGATTTAGGAGAAGTTACTAGTTTTTCTTTGACAGGAATTGAGTTTGATTCTGCCACTATTCCTCCAACCAAAACAGATCCAGACCAAGTTGCCATTGATGAAGTTAAAGTTGGTTTTAATATTTTACCGCTTATTTTTCAGCGCACTTTACCTTTAGAAATTACTTTAGTTCAACCAGAAATTTATTTAGAACAAGCTAAAGACGATTCGTGGTTGAATTTAGACTTACAAACGAAAGAAGGAGAACCTTCTATTTATGTAGATTTGACAGTAAATGTTGAAGCAGGAAATATTACTGCTGTTCCTTATAATCAATCCCCTATTCAAGTACAATTGGACGGTAGTGGTAGGTATGATCCTACTGGAGAGCAATTAATAGAATATGATTTAGATGCAGCTATAGAACAAGCTCAAGCTAAAATTAAAGGAGAAACAATAATTGCATCTGGTCAAACTAATACTAAGCTACAAATTAATGATTTAGTATTAACTGATGTTACTTCTTTAATTCCTAATTCACCCATCAATCTTAGTAGTGGTAAACTTAACGCTGATTTAGATATTAATATTCCTTCCTTAGAAGAAATTACTGCTGCAAATATTCAAGGACAAGTTAACTTACAAAATGTTCAAGGTGAAGTAGAAAATTTATCTTCTTCTTTAGAAGCAAAATCTCAATTAAATTTTGGCGGTAAAAATGCCCAAGTAGAAGATACTCAAGTAAATCTAGGCAATCTTACTGCTAACTTAAAAGGAACAGTGGATTTACAACAGGGCTATAACCTAAATATTGATATTTTGCCCTTTAGCTTATCAGGTTTACAGAAAACTTTTAATACTTTTTCTCCTGTTAATCTTGCGGGGGAAGTCGCAGCACAATTACAACTATCAGGTGCAATCAAAGAGCCACTACTAACAGGAACAATTAATAATACTAAAACTTTAACTGTAGCTCAAACACAATTAAAATCAGTTAAAGCTAATTTTGCTGCCAATTTAAGTGAAGTTGTTCTAAAAGATTTAAAAGCTATTCCCTTAGCTGGAGGACAAATTCAAGGACAAGGAATTATCGAAACTAAAATTAAACAATCTCTTGAAGAAAATAGAGTTATAGATGCTGCAAATATGCCCTTGGCATTTAATTTTAAAGCTACTTTACCCACAGAAAAAATAGTAGCTCCTTATTATAGTTTTCCTCAAGAGATAGCTGTTAATACTTTCAATACAGAAGGAAAAATTAGAGGTACATTAGCTAATCCTCAAGCCAATTTACAATGGCAAATTCCTCAAGCTTCAACCACAGCAGTAGATAATCTTTCTGGTTCAGGAAAAATTTTATTTTCTGATAATCAATTATTACTTAATGATACTGAAATTCTAGTAGGGAAAGGTCGATTAAATCTTGAAGGAAATGCTAATTTAAATAATCAACAATGGCAAACTAATATTCAAGCTTCTGCTTTAGCTTTAACTCCATTTTTAGCTCAATTAAACACTTCAGCAGTTAATTTTGACCAACCAATTACCTTATCAAAAGGCACAATTGATTTAAAGGGAAAATTAGACCAATTAGCTCCAAATAAAATTACAGGAATAGCTAATTTAAATTTAGATGTCAATGGCAGCGAGGTTAATCTTGATAGTAGACTCGCTTCGGGTAACTTCCAAGCAACTGCTAACACCGATAGAATTGCACTTAATCAATTTGTACCCAGTTTACCTCTAACTACTACCTTAGAATCTAGTAGGATTAATCTTTCAGGGCAATTACAACAGTTATTAACTTTTACTGAGAATCGTAATTTAAATACTATTAAAGCCGATTTTGATTCAAATTTGGCTGTAGCTAATGGCACAATTAACGCTCAAGGAAATTTGAATAATAATCAATGGCAAACTAATATTGATGCTAATAACCTTAACACTAATTTACTAGCACAAACATTTACTCCTCAAAATCTTCAAAACTTAAATTTAGATAATCTAAACGGGCAAATTAAGTTGACAGGCAGCCTCAATCCTGTGCTTAACAATCAAGTCAATCTTCCCATTCAAGCTAATCAAATTGCTTTACAACTAGGAGAACAATATCTTAATGCTCAAGGAGATTTAATTGTATCTAATTTAACTACTAATCCCGATCTAGCTAAGGTTAATTTAAATGTTAATGCTAATGTTAATTTTGAACAATTACCGATCGCTCAATTAATTGCTCAAACTTCTAATAACAATAATTTATTAGCAGAAAGAGTTAATCTTTATGGACAAGCAAATTTTCAAGGACAATTCATTGGCAGCAATTTAATTTCTGCACCGACTAATCCAGAAAATTTAAACTTAATTGGTGATTTAAGATTAAATAATTTTGCTTTTAATGATGTAGTATTTGACCCAACTATGACAGGTCAAGTAAATATTAATCCAACTACAGAATTAGCAGTTAATTTAAGAGGAGAACAGGATGTAATTGCTGCTACAGCAGAACCTTGTACAGCAAATCGATGTCGTTTTCCCTACTTACCAACCAGTTTAGAATTACGTCAAGGCGAAGATACTTCTCAACCAGTTATTGCCATCGGAAATCGGCAAGGAGATGTTTTTTCGTTAGATATTCAAAACTTTCCTTTAGCAGTGCTTAATCTTGCCCCAGGAAAACCTTTAGGAATTCAAGGTGCATTAGATGGTCAAACTACAGGAGAAATAAATGCTAATCTTTTTACTTTAGCAACTACAGGAAATGTCACCGTAGAACAACCAGCAGTTGGTTATATTCAAGCTAAAAAATTTGCTGCCAATTTCAACTATAATCCCGAACAAAATTTAGCTGAAGTAGCAACTAGTTCTCTTGAGTTTGGTAATAGTAAATATAACTTTAATGGTGGAGTTAATTTAGCAACAGGACAACTCCAAGGAAAACTAAGTATTCCTCAAGCTTATATCCAAGATATTTTAACGACATTTCGTTGGTTTACTTTAGAAGACTTAACTAGATTATTTCAAACTCCTAATTACGCCCAAGCTGACCAAGTTGCTCCTAATAATATCGAAACCGCCTCAGAATCTCTAGTCAGAAAATTAATATTATTAAGAACAATAGAAAACCAAATTCAAGCTGAGGCAGCAGCAAAACAAGCAGGAGAAGTTCCCACAGATATTGATATTCGTGGTGCTTATCAAGGAGAAATTTTTTTAGCAGGAACGGTTACTAATCCTCAAGTAAATTTTAATGTAGAAGCTCAGAATTGGGAATGGCAACCTCAACCTGCTTTTGCTAATATTGTGCCATCTTTAGGTTTTATTAAAGAAGAAATTCAGCGTATTGCCATTAATCAAATTTTGATCCAAGGAGTTTATCAAAATAATACTGTTAATTTAGATAATGCCAGAATTCAAATTGAAGATGCAGTTGTAGCACTACAAGGGCAATTACCACGGGGCGTACAAGCTCCGCCGTTGAATGGCGGAGACAGCCCCTCACCCACTCAACCAGAAAATGTTAATTTTCAAATAGAAAATCTTTCCCTTGATACGATTAGTAGATTTATCAATATTCCTGTAGATGTAGCAGGAGTAATTAGTACCAATGGCACAATTACAGGTACTTTATCTCAACCTCAATTAGAAGGAAATGTTACTTTTTCGGATGGTGCATACAACGGACAAGCACTACCAAACACAATTGCAGGCAATTATATTTACACTGATGATAAGTTACAATTCGCCACTACTGAACCATCTTCAATTCAAGTAGATGCCACTGTTCCTTACCCTATTAGACCAGGAAACGATACTGTTACAGCTAATTTAGATTTGGGTACAGAAGCTTTTTCATTATTAAGTATTTTTACTCAAGATAATCTGACTTGGCTTGGTGGAGAAGGAACTGCTCAACTAAGGGCGACAGGACGTTTAGATTTAAATCGCGCAACACCACTTTATGCTCTAAATGCTACAGGAGAAGTTAACTTACAAGACGCTCAAGTCAAAAGCAAATATTTCTCTGAACCTTTAATTACAACAGGAACAGCTACTTTAAATAATCAACTAATTAATGTTGAACAATTAACAGGAAAATTTGCTGATAAAGATCTTACCGCCACAGGAACTTTACCAATTTTATATCCTGTTGCAACTATTGAGAATCCTTTAACTATCAATATTCCCGAAGGCAAAATTAATCTAGAAGAACTTTATGAGGGAGATGTAGCAGGAAATGTAATTGTAACGGGTGCAGCACTTCAACCTGTGATTGGTGGAGAAGTATTTTTAAAAGATGGTGAAGTTGTTATTCCAGAACAAGAAGATAATAGCTCAACTGTAGCCAACAATATTAATTTAATTACCAGCACTAATGCTGATTCTTCCACAATTATTACCAGACTCAACGATTTTCAAGTAAATTTAGACAATTTTAAGATCGAACAATCTCCTCTATACCAATTTAATGTTCGAGGAAATTTAACTCTTAACGGAACTGCCAATACTCCTAGTAATATTCGACCACAAGGAACTATTTTTATAACTAGAGGAGATGTAGATTGGCTTTCTAGTAACTTTACTTTAGTTCGCAGTCGCGAAAATACTGCCGTGTTTACTCCCGAAGCAGGATTATTAAATCCCTATCTCGATGTGCAAATGAGAACAGAAGTTTCTAATTTGAATAACGTGCGACAATTAGAATCAGATAGTAATGAAATTTCTGATGATATTTCTCAGGTAGGAAGAAATAACATTATTAACGTTAATTTAGTAATTGATGGTGAAGCAGAAGAGTTACTGCCAAATCTGGGTCAAACCGCTAGTAATTGCAATATTCGTCCTGATAATGCTCCTCCTAGTGGACAGGCAAACTATAGTCAAAAAGAATTAAATCAATTAGCCACTTGTGTTAACGTCGCTGCCTTAAACGGAGCAGATAACCGCAATTTACTCAATTCTCCTGCCCTCCAACTTACGAGTATTCCTTCGCGCAGTCAAGGAGAAATTGTCAGTTTGTTAGGTAATCAATTTTTATCCTTTGCCGAGGAACTTCAAAATAGTAGCGCAGAAGAATTATTCAATCTTGGCGTAGCTCAGTTTGTAATTACTCCCCTTCAACGCCGACTGTTTTATGGAGTGGAAGATTTTGTCGTCGGTGTTGGTAAAAACATTGGTTTAGATTATCTGCGGGTCTATCCTTATTTAGAAGGTATTTATGAAATTAAACAAGATGCTTCGGTCAGAGCAACTTATGATTATGTTTTGAATGAAGGCAGAATAGAGTATCAAATAAGATTTTGAAATTAGTAATTTATATCAGATCCTGTTGAATAGTCATAAAATCATGGAGGCAGAAAAAAAATTTAAGTTGACAGTTTGTTACTACTAATTAAACAGACTTGATCTTAAAATAAACCTCCTAAAGTTTTGCCAAAATTTAATAAATTACCTCTAAAAACACTACGATCTAAACGTTTAATCATTCCTTTGAAATCTTGCTCGTGGTATCTGTTAATAATCCGTTTAATGCCATTGACTAAATCGTAACGTCTCATTTCTACTAAAGGAGTCATCAATTCACGGTAACAAGCTTCTTCATAGGAATCAGTAACATAAGCGTGTTTAACTAATAAATCTTCAGTAACATTTTTCTCTAAAAAAGTAGGAGTTCGCTCTAATAAACCTAATGCTAATAAAGCTGTCATAGTTCGGACACATTTTTCACATTTACCACAGTTATAATTGCCTTGACTATAACTATTCTTTTCGTTACAAACCCGTAAGTTTTGAATAGCAACATCCCATTGAGCTACGATTTTAGTTTTTTCCAATCTGGATAAAGTTTCATTTTCATGCCTAATTTTTAAATCATTACTGCTGAAATGATGATCTAAGCAAGGATGAGAACCCCAAGGAGCTAAATTAGCAAGATCGTAAGTAGACGCGATGGAAACTGTATTTAGGCGACGGGATAATGTATGTGCTACGGCTGCTAAAAAAGAACCTTGAAATTCATGTTTCCAAAATTTGAAGTCAGAATCGAGATCTCTGAGATGAGCATAGGCGTTAGTAGAAATTTGAATTAGATTAATTCCCGCATCTTGAGCCATTTTGGCTACAGCATCGATCACATTTTGGAAAGAAGCATCGTTTTCATCTTCACCATTAAGGATGCCATAAACTAAAATGCCATCTTGAATTGCACGAGGATGAGTTGGAGGAAAGTTGAGGCGGTTGGTACGCAACAAAGCTAAAGAATCAATTCCTCCTGAGAAAAAACAACCTGCCCTTGATACTTGAGAGGAAGGAGTTGAAATAGTTTGAAGAGGAGCTTCAATCGCAATGGGTTTGCGATCGCTTTTAGACCAATGAGCTAACCAGTTCATCACTGTAATTAAACCAGCTTTTAATTCAGGGCAGATAGGTTGATCAATAGTAATTCTTGTTTCTCCGTAACGCATCGCAGGAAGCGCGCAAGCGGTCAGAAAGGCATTAGGATTACAATCAAGCTCGTGGGCAAATTCTGAGGTAGTTTCAAAATAAAGTTCTTGTTCAGGGCGATCGCGGTTTTCCCAAATTACATTAGCAACAACTCTAGTGCGATGATGATAAGTTTCTGTTCTGAGGTTTTCTATTCGCATGGGTTTAACTAATAATTATTTTGACAACGTTTTAGTTGAAATTACGTCAAAATTACCTGTAGGATTTTGCTACAGACGTTTTTTTTATTTCTATGAAGAGTATGAGCAAGTTATGCAGCTCTAAATTTTTACTGCGCTTTTCAATCAAATAGAAAAATAATTAGTAACGATTGTAAATGTTTAAATTAAATGTAATTTAATTAACTTTAACCACAAATTTGATATTGAATTATTTGATTTCTACCATACTTTTTAGCTTGATAAAGAGCATCATCAGTCATTTTCACTAGATGTTCTACAGCAAGATGAGAGTTAGGAATTTTGGTAGCTGTACCCAAACTGAGAGTAACATAACTGCTAATCTCAGAAGCTTGATGAGGAATGCGGAGTTTTCTTATTTGTTTCAGAATAAAATTAGCAACTACTAAAGCACCATCAGCATTAGTATCAGGGAGAATTAGAGCAAATTCTTCGCCACCATAACGAGTTACTAAATCTGCGGGTCGTTTAACTGCTGCTTTAAGAATCTGAGCCACTTTTTGCAAACAGAGATCGCCTTCGGGATGTCCGTAAGTATCGTTGTAAGCTTTAAAATAATCGATGTCGCAGAGAATCAAAGAAAGAGGTTTTTGTTCTCTAATCAGACGTTGCCATTCATTATCTAAAACGCGATCAAAGTAACGACGGTTGGCAAGTCCAGTCAAACCATCGAGAATTGCTAACTGCTCTAATTGACGATTGGCAATTTGCAGTTGAGTATATAATTCTGACTGTTGAATAGCGATCGCGACTTGGGTAGCTAGTTGTTGTAAAAAGTCTATTTCCCAATTTTGCCATTTACGAGGATGATGATAGTTTTGTGCTACTAACATCCCCCAAAGTTGGTCGAAGTTTTCTCTCCTTGAAACATTGGGTTTGACTTCGTCAATCTTTTCCTTGGTGGCAGAAGAAACTACAGATACAGAATTTACAGTTAAGACAGAATGTTTTTCAAGCTCGTTGCGAAATTCTATCCCAAAATTAGCTTGAGTCTGTAGATGTTGATTGGATTGACTTTGCCAAATTGGTAAGGTCAAAATTGCTCGAATTTGAGATTCTGCTAAAACATAAATATCTTCTTGCCAATGAGCGATCGTATCATCAATTGCTTGAACAGCCTGATCTTCTACAAAATTTAAATTTAGTTGTTCAAGATTGACACTAAGTTGGTGAAAGAGATTTTGACTATTAAAAGCAATGCTTTCTTTTGCTTGGTGAGAGTTAAGTGTCATTGATTCAGCAATCACTTCTCCAGGTTGATCTGATTCACAACGATAGATGACAACGCGATCGGTTTGTAAAAAATGACGTACCTCATCTACTGTAGTATTGAGAATTTCTTTGAGGTTTAATGATTGACGAATGCGATCGGACATCTTTTTCATCAATTTTTCTCGTTCAGCTTGTTGTCGTAGAGTTGCTTCAGTCCTTTGACGCTCAATGGCATAATAAATTGAACGAATTAGTAATTCTCCTTCAAATCTTCCTTTAACTAGATAATCTTGCGCTCCTTGACGTACGGATTGAATCGCAATGTTTTCATCGTCAAGAGCAGTCAATACTACAATGGGTAATTCTGGAGCTTCTTGTTTGACTTGAGCAATACTATCTATTCCTTGACTATCAGGAAGAGATAGATCTAATAAAATTACATCGAAATCATTTTGAGTAATGAGCTTCAAAGCCTCTTGGACTCGTTTGACGTGTTTGAGATCGACTTGAGTCGAAAATACTCCGTTGTGAGACGCAGGAGTCTGCTGCGACTTCGTTAAATGTTTTTCTATTAAAATTTCCCCGATCCAATCGGCATCAGCTAAGTTATCTTCAATTAAGAGTATTTTAAGAGTATTAATATCCACTGAGTTAATTGAACAAATTTGGTTATTTTAGCAAACCATTTACTGTTAAAATATCAAGATTAATTTTGCATTTAGAAAATAATAATGATTGATTTTGTTTTTTTCAAAATTTTATAGAGATGTCCTTAGTATAATATTACGTTTTTATTTAGTCTATTATTAAATATAATAAATTTTTACTTGAATTGACGTTTTAATCTTAAAAAGATTTCTCTAATTGACACTTTGAGTCTTGAGGAAATTACTGAAAAGTTATTTAGTTTACTTTGGCAATTTGAGAACAATTAAGCCAAAAGTCTAAACTTTCTTTGACAACTTCTAAAAAATTTTCTAAGTCATAAGGTTTACTGATGTAACAGTTAGCTTTGAGTGCGTAACTTTGTTGAATATCTTTAGGCTCATTAGAGGTACTAAAAACAATTACTGGGATATATTTGAGCTTAGGGTCTTCTTTAATGATTTTTAATAATTCGTGTCCGTGCATCCCAGGTAAATCTAAATCTAACATGATTAGATCTGGACGAGGAGCATGATAATATTGTTGTCGTTGACTGAGGAATATAAGAGCTTCTTCTGCGTTATTAACAATATGTAGATGATGAAGTATATGATTTTCTTCAAAGGCAATGGACATTAAATCTTGATAACTAGGAAGATCTTCTACTAAAAGAATATTTTTTAATGAGTGAGAATTAATCATTGAGGATAGGTTTTAAATTAAGCACAATTAAAATAGAGAATTGGAATTAATCGTAAAAATAATTATCCTGATTTAATCCGAGTTTTTTCTTTGTTAGCACAATAACTAGTTTTTTTCGAGGTTATTGAGTTGATTACTATTTGGCATAGTAAAATAGAAGGTCGCTCCTCGATTTAATTGAGATTCTACCCAAATACGACCTCCATGTCGTTCGACAATTTTTTGACAAATAGCTAAACCGATCCCCGAACCTGAATATTCTTCTTGGGTATGTAAACGCTGAAAAATTTGAAAGATACGTTTTTGATATTTTGGTTCAATTCCAATGCCATTATCACTGATAGAAAATTGCCAATAATTTTCTTGATGTTGAACATCAATTGTAATCAAAGGTTGTTGTAAGGAACGATATTTAATACTGTTACTAATTAAATTTTGCCAGAGAACAACTAACTGGCTAAAATCAGCAATCAAAGTGGGTAAATTACCTTTACAAGTGATAATTGCTTGGTTATTGTCAATTGCTGCTCTCAGATTAGCTAAAGCTTGTTCTAGCAC
This sequence comes from Stanieria sp. NIES-3757, assembly GCA_002355455.1. Lineage (NCBI taxonomy): Bacteria > Bacillati > Cyanobacteriota > Cyanophyceae > Pleurocapsales > Dermocarpellaceae > Stanieria > Stanieria sp. NIES-3757. Next base: position 4,297,781 of record AP017375.1, on the reverse strand, counting down.
TAAATTACAATCTGTAGCTCGTAAAGTATTTTTTTGTCTGCCTACGCGAGAATATTCTAATAAGTCATGAATTTGGGTACGCATTCTTTGAACTGCATCAACAATATAATTGATATATTTATCTGCTTTGGAATCTAGTTTGTCCCGATAACGACGTTCAATTAATTGTGCATAGTTAGAAATAGTTTGCAAAGGAGCTTGTAAATCATGGGAAGCAATATAAGCAAATTGTTCTAATTCAGCATTAGAACGAGCTAATTCTTGACGTTGCTTGATTTCGCTTTCTAATAATTCTGCTTGAGAAAGAGCAAGATTTAATTGTCCGACGAGTTGTTGTAATAATTCAATTTCGTCTTTTGTCCATTTGCGCGGTTGATGACATTGTTGAACGCATAATAATCCCCAAAGATGATTAATTTCTTGCTCTGATTTGATTTGACTATTTTTAATTGCTCGACGACGAAAAATGGGTAAAACTAAATTGGTGCGAATACGATATTGTTGTAAAAATTTTTGATGAGTAGGAGATAGTTGGGTGAGATTTTTGTCTTGTTGAAGATAAAAGTTGTCTTCTAGAGAAAGTTTTGCTAATTGTTGCCAATAAGCGAAATCTAATTCAACTTCATCTTTAAGTGAGAGAACGTCAGTAACTACTTCTTCCTCAGTAATTTGACTTGTACCGTCAGGTAAAAATTTTACTAATAAGACTCGGTCAGCATGAAGAGTAGTTTGTAGTTGAGTTACAGTAGTATGCAGAATGGTTGTTAAATCTAATGATTGTCGAATATTAAGCGTTATAGACCGCAAGAGATGACGATAACGAGTGTGGCGAATTTGAGTTGCAATGGCAAGTTTTTCTTCGGTGATATCTCTAATGCTACCTTGTAGCTTAATTACCTGTTTCTCTTCGTTAAGAATAGGGATTAAGATAGTACGCCAGGTATGAGTTTCTCCACCTAGTTCTAAAGTTTGTTCGTAATGAAGAGGAGCAAAAGTATCAAGACAAGTATGATATTGTCTCAGTAATAAATGAACGATTTCTGAGGGAAGAACTTCTGCGATTGATTTGTTAATGATCTCGGTGGCATTTTTACCGATGATTTGTTCGTAAGCAGGATTAATTGTTTCATAAATTAACTGTTCATCAGGTTTAATCGCTAGTAAAAAAATTCCCTCGGTAGAATTATTAAAAATACCTTGGTAGAGTATTTCTGAAGCTTGAAGTTGAGCTTGAGTTTTAAGGCGTTGACAAGAAATATAAAGAATTTTGCCTAAAATTTTCAGTAATTGAGCATCTTCTTCTAACCAAAATTTATAGTTTTCTCCTCTGGTATCTAAACCGACAATTCCCCACAGTTGATTAGTAGAAGTATAGATAGGGACAGCTAAGATGGAACATAATCCTAACGACTTAAATAAATCTTGTTCTCGTTGACTAAGCTCAGGCGATCGCTTTAAGTCAGAAATGATAATATTTTGGTTACACTTAAACTTTTCTTGACACCAAGTCAACTGTTCAATCAAACACGAATTTAAATAGTTTGGTTGGGTAGTTTGACTGTCCCACCAATGATAAATTTGGTGAGAGTTGGTTCGATATTGCCGAAGATCATCAAATTCGTGGTTTTCTATGGCAAAAGTAACAAAATAAGCATGATTGACTCCAACAGCAATACCAATCCAAGCTAAAACCTCTGTAAAGTTGATTTTTTCTTGGCTTGCAAGTTGTTTAGCTGCGTTAGCAAAAGCTTGTTCTAAAATTAAACGATATCGAAGTTTTTCTTCTGTTTGCTTCCATTCTTGAAGCTCTTCAACTATGGTAATCAGATACAGTGGGTAATCTTGAGAATTTTTGATTAAAGAAGCAGTAATGTTAACCCATCGCGCATGACCATTTTTGCAGATATATCTTTTAGTTAAACTCTTAACTGAAGGAGAATTAGCTAAAATTTGTTCGACATATTCCCAAGAAGCTTGTAAATCATCAGCATGGGTAATATCTTGAAAAGTTAGAGAACAAAATTCTGCTTCCGAATAACCCAATAATTGACACAATCGACGATTGACACGAAGAAATTGTCCTGAAGTTGCGAGCAAAGCAATTCCAACTCCAGCTTGTTCAAAGATAGCTTGGAAATTTGCCTCTATTTGGTTAGTTTGATTGGTAGAGTTTAAAGCAAGTTGAGCTAATCTGAAACTTCGTTCTAGAGTTGGTAAGGTAAGTTCAGTTAAATCTAAATAGTCGGTTGCACCTGCATCAATTGCGATCGCGCCTGTTTCATAACTATCTACTAAAATAATAATTGAATTTGAATGACAACGAGCTTTTAATTGAGTAATGGTTGAATAGTTCAGTGATGGTAATTGTTGAGCAGCAATTAGATAAATTTGATCTAGTTGAGAATTAGGTAAGCTCTTAACCAAATCAAGTTTGCTTAACCAATCTAGTTGATAAAAACAATTGCTAGTTTGATTTAATTGCTCACAAAATCTATTAATGAGATGGTAGTTTTCTAAAGATTCATCTACCAAGATAATTTGGTAAACTTGCTTAGTCATGAAACTTGCTCCATCTCAAACACCCAGAACTATTGCTCCAAGTTAGCACATACTATTTTCGGTTTAACTAATAATCTTTCTGTTTGATTAATTAGTTGAGCAATTCCTAAAAAAGTTTGGTTATTATCAAAAATTTTGAGATAAATTTCTGACTCAGACAAACATTGTTTTGACTGCAATTGTTCCGACTCAATTGTAATTACTTGTCCTTGACACCAACGTAGAGCATCTTGGTCATTTAAACTAACTGTATCTAAATGTTTTAAAGCTTGACTAGGTGGAATTAAATTAAAATTTTCTGCTGCTAATTGTTGTTCTATATCAGTAAAAGTTTGACTGTTAGTCAACTTCATACCACAACTTTCGATTCGGATTAAATTAGCTAAACTTCCACCAACACCCAGCATTAAACCTAAATCACGTGCGATCGCTCTTATATATGTTCCAGGACTACACTTAATTTCTATTTCTAATTCAGGAAAATCTTGAGAACTAAATTCAATTATTTGTAGTTCATCAATAGTAACTATTCGCGAGGGAATATCAACTTGTTTTCCTTGTCGTGCCAATTCATAAAGTTTTTTTCCTTCTTTTTTTATAGCACTATAAATTGGAGGAACTTGTTCGATTGTTCCGGTTAGTTTATTTAAATAAGGAATAATATTTTCTAGTTTTAAATCTTCAACAGCTTGAGAACTAACAATCTCTCCTTCTAAATCATCGGTAGTGGTAGTTACTCCGAAACGAATTCGAGCGCGATAAGCTTTAGCTTCTGGTAAAAATTGCAATAGTCTGGTTGCTTTCCCAACTGCAATCGGTAAAACACCTGTAGCAGCAGGATCGAGAGTTCCTCCATGTCCGATTTTTTTGGTTTTTAATAGCCGTCGCATCTTAGCAACGCAATCATGGGAAGTAAACCCAGCAGGTTTATTTAAATTGATAAAACCAGTATTAGTCATTTATATATTTTTAGTGAATTAGGAAAAAAATTAACAAGGGATGACAGTAAAATAAAACTAAGCTATCTAAATTATTTAGTGTAAAACAATTATCATCATTACAAGCTACGAGTTTAAAATAAACTAAAAATTGTACGAGTATTTCTAGACTATTTAAATAAATTTTATGGAAGAAATAATCGAACTTAAACAATCAATTATTAGCCGAGACTGGGAAAAATCTTTAGCAATAATTGAAGAATTAGAAGAAATGGGTAGACAAGATAAAATTAATAACTTACAAAGTTTTCTCGTTATTCTTCTAGTTCATTTAATCAAAATTCAAATTGAACAAAGAGTTACTAAAAGTTGGCGCAATTCCATTATCAATAGTCTTTTAGAAATTCAAAAGCGCAATCATTTAGGAAAAAAATCTTATTATATTAAACAAAATGATTGGATAGATAGTTTTCAAGAAGCTTTGCCTAGAGCTTTAATCAAAGCCTCTCAAGAAATTTTTGAGGGGATAGACTTAGATGAACTGATTGCTTTAATTGATGGAGAAACTCTCAAAGATATAACTTTTAAGCTTCTTGATGAAACATACCATTCAGATGCTTTGCAAATATTTAATCTAGTAAAAAATAGCTTTCCACTTACTGAAATAAATTAGACTAACAATTTTAGGAATGAAATCGCGCTAAAATTTCAATCTAACGCGATCGCTAGTAACGATATACTCAACTGTTTTGAGATTGAGGAATAGAAATATCTACCGTTTGTACCGTTCCTTTTAAACTACTTAAAGGCGGATTCATAGCTTTTTGATTACCCACTACTAAAGTAACTATTTTGTCTGGGTGTAAATATTTTTGAGCTACTCTTTGAATATCTTCTACTGTCGTTGCTTTGACTTTTTCTTGATATTGAAAAATAAAATCTTCGGGATACCCATAATATTCGTAACGCATCAAACGAGATAAAGTTTGATTGGGATCTTGGAAATTAAACACAAAAGAATTCAAAATTGATTCTTTTGCATTAGCCAACTCTTGTTCGGTAACAGGACTATTTCGTAACCTTTCAATTTCAGTTAAGACAGACTGAACAAAAGGAACAGTGCTTTCTGTTTGAGTTTGTCCACCGGCTATAAAAGTACCATCGTAATCATAATTACCATTCCAGGTACCGTATACACTATAAGCTAGTCCTTGACGCGATCGCACTTCGTTAAATAGCCTTCCGCCAAAACCATTCATTACTCCGTTTAGTACACTTAAAGCAGGATAATCAGGATTTTTAAAAGTACCTCCTAAATGTCCCAACAAAATGTTACTTTGAGTTAATTGCGGACGATCAACTAAGAAAACACCACTAGTATATTTTTGAGAAGCAGTTGGAATAGTTAATTGAGGTTTAGAGTTGTCAACTTGCCAATCTCCAAAACTACGAGCGATCGCAGCTTTCATTTGAGTTGGTTCAAAATCTCCTACGATACCTAAAATCATGCCATCAGGACGGACATATTGTTGATAAAAATCAATCACATCTTGACGAGTAATTTTGTCTAGAGTTGTATACTCTACTGTTCTGGCGTAGGGACTATTTTCACCATAAATCAATTTATCAAATTCTCGTTCTGCAATATTGCCTGGGTTATCATTCCGACGGGAAATTCCACCACGCTGTTGATTTTTGGCTAATTCAAATTTTTCTGGTGCGAAAGCAGGTTCGCGGATCACTTCGGTAAATAACTTAAATACAGTATCTAAATCTTCTGTGAGAGTATTAAAACTTGCACTACCATAGGTAGTATTAATCGCAGTTTCTACACTAGCTGCTCTTTGTTCTAACAAGAGATTCAACTCATCAGCAGTATGGCTTTTTGTCCCACCACTACGTATTACTGTTCCTGTAATCTCTGCCAACCCTATTTGATCTGAAGGTTCAAAACGAGAACCAGTACGAATTAAAGCTGTTCCATTAACCAATGGTAAATCATGGTCTTCTACCAAATAAACTATCATGCCATTATCTAACTGATAGCGGTCATAATTTGGTAATTGAATTTCAGGCGGTGGCGCAAATTCCAATTCGGTATAGTGTTTTGGTGTTTCGGCTGTTGCTGGTAAACGCACAACTAACAGTAAAATAACCGTTATCAATCCTAAACCAAGCCAATTAATAATTTTTTTCGGTTGATTTCTAGTCATAGAGTTACAGAAAAAGTCAAAAGTTAAAAGTCGTAGAGGTAAACATTACTATTCGCTTTGCGCTGACAACAAACGTCCAACTGTACGATTTTCAGACACAAAAGTTTTCTTTGCTACTCTTTGAATATCAGCAGCCGTTACTGATGCGATCGCATCTAATTCATCAAAGACATTCCGCCAACTACCAGTTTTTGCCTCATATTCAGCCAATAAATCTGCCATTCCCATATTAGAATCCAAAGTACGTAGCAAATCTGCTTTTAGCTTCGTTTTAACTCGCTCTAGTTCTACTTCTGTCACTGGTTCGGTTTTGAGTCGTTCAATTTCTGCTCGCAGTGCAGTTGCTACATCATCGACACTATGTCCAGGAGCGGTTAAAGCATAAAATAGAAGTAAATTGGGATATTTGTCACCAGGAAACCCGCTAAAACCTTCGGCGGACAAAGCAACTTGTTGTTTTTCAATTAAAGATTGATACAAACGGGAAGTTCTCCCATTACTCAGTAAATCAGCAATCACTTCATAAATGGGATAATCAGGAGCAGTTAAAGCAGGAATATGATAACCTTCCAAATACCAAGGTTGAGTCGGAAATTCTAAGGTAACTTCTCTAGTTTTTTGTTGTGGTGGTTCAACTAGCGTTACTTTACCAGGCTTTGTTTGAGCATGATAACGACCAAAATACACCTTAGCTAAACTTTTGACTTCTTCAGGATCGACATCACCCACAATTGCCACAGTTAAATTGTTCGGAGCATAATAAGTCGCAAAAAACTGACTGACATCTTCCCTCGTAAGATTAGTAATATCTTCGGTATAACCAATCGTCGGACGTTTATAAGGATGTTTAGCAAAAGCATTATCCAGAAAAACTTCCAACATTTTGCCAATTGGAGAATTATCAGTTCTTAACCTTCTTTCTTCTAAAATTACCTGTTTTTCTTTATAAAATTCTCTAAATACAGGTTCTAAAAACCTTTCCGACTCTAAAGACATCCATAACTCTAATTTATTGGCAGGAAAACTATAAAAATAAGTAGTGTAATCAGCCGATGTAGCTGCATTTAACCCTACTCCGCCAGCGGTATCAACAATTTGTCCATATTCGTTTTGTTTAACAAATTTATTGGCTTGGGATTGAGTGCGATTAAACTCTTCAGTAAGTTGTGCTATCTCTTCTTTTTTTCCTAGATCTTGAGCAGTTTTGATCTCAGCAAAAATTCGATCTAAACGATCTAAATAAGGTTTTTCCGCTGCATAATTTGTTGTTCCAATTTTTTTAGTTCCTTTAAAAGCTAAATGCTCTAAAAAATGAGCAACTCCAGTTTTGCCATCGGGTTCATCTACACCACCCACATTTGCATAAGTAACAAAGGAAATTACTGGTGCTTCGTGATTTTCTAACACGATAAACTTCATACCATTATCAAGCCGAAATTCAGTGACATTTTTGATTACTTTGGCTAAATAAGGTTGAATCGAACTACCAGCAACAGGACTGTTAGCCTCTCCATAAGCTGGTAAAACTAAACTATTCCAGCCTAAGCAAAAAGCAACTAGGATCAATCCGATTAAATTTTTTTTGTAACTAAATACTTTTTTGGGCATGATCACTTGTTTGATTGATTGGCGCAATTAAAACATAAATTAATCTCAAGCAGCTTATTTATTGAAAAACGGCAATTGAGAGATAAGTTCTGTAAAGCTTAACCACTAAAAATTACTAATTATTTGAAAATAACTTCATCAATCTCAACGTTTTGATTATTCAAACTCAAGCTATTATGCTTTTAGATAAAATTGAGAAATTATAAAAAATTAATTAAAAAGTAGCATTAATTTAGTAAATTTAAATACAGTGATACGGCAAATATTGTAACTTAGTCCCCAGATAATTATCACTTTACAATTATGCAAGTTTTTGAAGGACGGAATTTGGTAGCAGCTAATCAATCTTCTAATGAAGAAAATACTCGCAGTCGTATTCTTAAAGCTGCACTTCGTTTATTTGCACGTCAAGGCTATGATGCTACTACAACTAGGGATTTAGCTAATGCTGCTGGTGTAGCTGAAGGAACCTTATTTCGTCATTTTGCTAATAAAAAAGCCATTCTCACCGAAGTGGCAACCGCAGGTTGGATTGAAATTCTGACTGATTTATTAACCGAATTAAGTGAAATGGGCAGTTACAAAGCAGTAGCTCAAGTGATGCGTCGCCGAATGCTTCATCTACAACATAATAGCGATCTTTTGCGAGTATGCTTCATTGAAGCCCAATATCATCCCGAACTACGAGAACGGATTCAATCCGAAGTAATTGAAAAAATGACCGATGTAGCAGAAGTTTTCTTCCAAACTGCGATGGATAAAGGAATTTATCGCCCCATGAACCCCAAAATTGTCGCTCAAGTTTTCTTAGGGATGTTTGCGATCGCAGGTTTTTCTAATCAAACTATTATCGATCCTCAAGGCTCTCCTCACGCTATTCAAGAAATGGCAGAAGGGATTGCTGATATTTTTCTTCACGGCGTATTAGTCAATACAGAAGAGTAACTCAGTTAATTGTTGTTACTAAAATATACGAGAATTTTAATAGGTGACTGATAAGAATGAAATCCTAACATAATGACTATTGTCAGAAAAAATACCGCAATTAGAGTCAACAAAAGTCCTGCCAAACTTTGGTTTGAAAAGATTATGGCTCTAATAGCAGCAATTAATTTTATCTTAGTAATCTTTAATTTAACGTATGTTCCCCTCCGAGATTTTTGGTTGAGCGGACAAGTTACTATTGGTAACCTTAAATTTGGCTATGTTGAATTGCAGGGGATCAAACTAGATTTAATTAATGAAAATTTTTCTAAATTAATTACTCAATACGATCGCTTTAAAGGTATCATTCCGAATCGCGATACCGAACAATATTTAGAAAAAGTAGACCAACTCGAACAAGTTTTATCTAATAATGAAATTAATTCTCCTGAAGTAACCACAATTTTAGGAGATTTGCGCCGTAAAAGCTTTGAAATGATCCAAACCAATCCTTTTGCCGAAGCGAATAAAACAGGAACTTTGGAGCGGATCAAGAATAGAATGCGCGAACATCTTCCCAATCAAACTAACTCTGCTAAACAATCATTCTGGCAATTTTGGAGTCCTAACCATCTTCAAAATCAAACAAAAGCTCAGTTAGAATTAACCTTTTTTGACCAACAAATTAGACCTTTAATTGCTAGTAACTATTATCGTTATATTGGTGAAAATGGACACTATATCGATAACTTTGGCTTAATTGATTTTCCTTTTGGACTTATTTTTGGCTTAGAATTTCTGGCTCGTACTTGGTATATTAGTCGCAGTCGTACAGGAATTAGCTGGTTAGATGCAATGCTGTGGCGTTGGTACGATATTTTGTTTCTGCTTCCTTTTTGGCGATGGTTACGCATTATTCCCTTAACAATTCGTCTCAATCAAGCTCAACTAATCGATCTTCATGCTGTTCAAAGACAAATAAGTCAAGGTGTAGTTGCTTCTATTGCTGAAGATGTTACAGAAATAGTAGTTATTCGGGTAATTAATCAAATCCAAACCTCGATTCGTCAAGGAGAAATTACCAAATTATTATCTCAACACCAAAATAATCCCTATATCGATATCAACAACACTAACGAAACCGCAGAAATAGTCAAAATACTCTCTCAATTGCTTGTTTATCAGATTTTACCCAAAATTAGACCAGAAGCCGAAGCTTTACTTCAATATAGTATCGAAAAAGTTCTCAAACAAACTCCAGCTTATCAAGGTATTCGTTTTTTACCAGGAAGCGATCGCACAATCGTTAATTTAACTCAACAATTAGTACAACAAACTTATCAAGTTTTCTCTGATGCACTTCAAGCTGTATTAGAAGAAGATGAAAAATTTAATCAATTACTCGAAAGTCTCTTAACCAATTTAACTCAATCCTTCTCCTCAGAAATCAAAGCTAAACAAAGCATCGTCAAAATAGAACTGCTGCTGATTGATTTATTAGAAGAAATTAAAATTAATTATGTTGAGCGTCTTTCCCATGAAGATATTGAGGCTATTCTCGAACAAACTCGCTCAATTCGCCAAATCGCCCATCACCATCAACAGTGACCAGTGACCAGTTGTTAGGAAGTAATAAGTAATAGGTTTTAAACCTCCTGCCTTTTACTTTCGAGGAATTGACCCATCAATCTTTCCTGGGCAATTAACCTCAATTATTGATAAGATAAATTCTGGGAAGAATTGTCCTAAAAAAACTTCTTTCCACCTACCTTAGCATCTAAGTAGATTGAGAGTGGGTTTACCCCGCTTTTTTTATTGGAAAAATTTTCAATCTCTTAGCTAAAGCATTAAAAATACTGACGATTGTTTGCAGACAATGACCCATCCTCTTGTTTCTCAAATAGCAGAATTGGCAACACCCCTTGCCCAAGAGTTAAACTTAGAATTGGTAGACATAGTTTTTCAAACCAATAAAAAACCACCAGTACTAAGAATAGATGTTCGCAATCTGAGTGCGGATACTAGCCTTGATGACTGCGAACGCATGAGTTTGGCATTAGAAGCAACACTCGATACAACAGAAATTATTCCTGGTTCTTATGTATTAGAAGTATCTAGCCCTGGTATTTCTCGTACTTTAACCACAGACAGGGATTTTATCTCTTTTAAGGGATTTTCGGTTATTGTTAAAACCTTTACTCCTTATAAAGAACGTAAGGAGTGGCAGGGTAAACTTCAAGGACGTGACGAGCAAGCAGTTTATATCAATCAAAAAGGAAAAGCTTTAGCTATCCCTCGCCACTTAATTGCCAAAGTTCAACTAAATGACACTGATTGAATCATCGGTATTTTACCTCAAAGGACGGTACAGAATTCACTAAATCAAATTTAGGTGACAATCCCTAAGTAGTGGACGGGGCGTACAAGCCCAGCCCTCGAAGAGCGGGGTCAGCCCCTCACATTACCTTTGATGGTAATTGTCAAACTTCACAAATACAAAAAACAGTTCTCAATCTCTATTAATCAATAATTAAGCAAAAATTTTAGGAGTGATGCCTATGACCATAGTAAATCTACCTGGTCTGAAGGATATGATTGAACAAATTAGCCAACGACACAATCTACCTCAAACCTCAGTCCAAGAAGCGTTAAGAGAAGCTTTACTCAAAGGCTATGAAAGATTTCGTCGCGCTCAAAGTTTAGACCGTCATCAATTTAGTGAGGAATACTTTGACAATTTCAACGTCCAGCTAGATATTGAAGAAGAAGGTTTTAGAATTCTCACGACCAAAACCATTGTCGAAGAGGTTTCGAGCAACGACCACGAAATTCCATTAAAAGAAGTTAAAGAACAATTAGGAGATTCAGAATTTCAGGTAGGAGATACCGTTCTAGTTGATGTTACTCCTGAACAAAAAGACTTTGGTCGCATGGCAGCAATTCAAACCAAACAAGTACTGCTACAAAAACTAAGAGACCAACAACGTAAATTAGTTCAGGAAGAGTTTAAAGACTTAGAAAATACCCTTTTACAAGCGCGAGTACTGCGGTTTGAAAGACAGTCAGTTATTATGGCAGTCAGTAGTGGAGTCGGACAACCTGAAGTTGAAGCCGAATTACCAAAACGAGAACAATTAGTTAACGATACCTATCGTTCTAATGCTACTTTCAAAGTTTATTTGAAAAAAGTTCGAGAAACTCCTCATCGAGGGCCTCAGCTAATTGTTTCTAGGTCGGCTGCTGGCTTAGTCGTAGAATTATTTAGCAACGAAGTACCAGAAATCGAAGAAGAAATCGTCAGAATTGTAGCAGTTGCTCGTGAAGCTCATCCTCCCTCTCGTCATGTAGGTGTTCGCACCAAAATAGCGGTAGATACTCTAGAGAGAGATGTCGACCCAGTAGGAGCTTGTATCGGTGCTAGAGGTTCTCGGATCCAAGCTGTTGTTAATGAATTGCGTGGAGAAAAAATTGATGTAATTCGCTGGTCTCCAGACCCTGCAACTTATATTGCCAATTCTCTCAGTCCTGCTAGAGTTGATAAAGTCTTGCTCATTGATGCTGAGGAAAAACAATCGCTAGTATTAGTTGCTGAAGACCAACTCAGTTTAGCAATTGGCAAAGAAGGTCAGAATGTCCGTTTGGCTGCTCGTTTAACGGGATGGAAAATTGATATTAAAGACCTTGCCAAATACAAAGAAGAACACGACGGTGCTGCGATAACCTCTGAACCAATTGCCGATCCCGATGAAGAAACCGAATTAGAAGAATTATCATCATAGTTGGAATCAAGGCTTTAGTTTTTAGGCGGGCAACTCTATAAATTGCCTGCTAATTGGGTCTAATTTCATTTTCATCTCCATCAATTAGTTCATTTTCATGCAACCAAACTATCGACGTTGTCTTAGTTGTCGAAAAATAGCTCCAAAAAATTCATTTTTGCGAATTGTTAGAATATATCCTTCTTACCAAATTAAACTAGAAGAAGGAATGGGACGTTCAGCTTATTTGTGTCCTGAGGAGGATTGTTTATTAAAAGCTCGTCACAAAAATCGTTTAGGGCGTTCTTTACGAGCTAATATTCCAGAAGAAATTTATCGCAGTTTAGCTCAACGCTTGCAAACAAAATGTCACAATTAAGTGAGTAAGTTGCTCTTGGGGCAACCTTGACAACTAATTTTTCTAACTTAAACTAAAAAGCTAAAAAACACTTCTGTATTTTTCCTTAAAATAGATCGATAGGGGGTATTGTTAGCCTTCAACTAGATTACAACATAACATTAAATAAGACAGACAAGGCGAAATCTTGAGTCCTGAGTACAACAAAGGAATTAAAGAGTAGACTTGGACGCTTAATCAGTTTCTGGCGAGGTCAATACCTCACCAACAGTCGTCAGTTATAAAAAATTTACCAATAACCAAACGGCAACATGAAAGACCACATACACAGACAAATTATTAGGGAATAACCCAGTTAATCGATATTAAGGTATTAAGGGGCGTAGTGGATGAACAACGGAAAAGTCAGAATATACGAACTATCAAAAGAATTGAATTTGGAGAACAAAGATATCAAAGACCTCTGCGAAAAACTAAATATAGCCGTTAAGAGTCATAGTAGTACAATTACGGAATCTCAAGCTGAACGAGTCAGGACTGCTGCAACAAAATATGTTCCCGAGAAGACAGTCAATGAGTCTGTCGCTCATGAAGGAGACGAACGAGCCAAAGATAAACTCAAACAACAAATTCTGGCAATTCATCACAAGCAAAACCAGCCTTATTCTGCCTCTCAATCCTCTAGAAAAGAATCTAATTCTGTTTTAGCAGAGCCACCAAAATTACTAGCCAAACCACAAACTAAATCTTCTAATCCACCAACATCTTTATCACCATCTCACCCTACTCAATCTCAACTGAGACAACCTCCTAAATCAACTTTAGAAACAAACTCTTCAGAAGAATCCGTAGAAAAGACCGTGGTAGAAAGACCAACAGCAGCTAAACCCAAACTAATTAGTCCTCCATCAAGACCTCAGTTAGTTAAAGCTCAAGCTAGAGATGCTCAAAAACAAGCTCCTAGCAAACCTGTTGCTTCAGAAGAAGAGATAGCTTCGCCAGAATTGAAAGTAGCTTCACCAGAAAAAACTGTTAACAAAGCTAAAGCTAAAATCAAATCGCAACCTTCATTACCTAAATTACAACGACCTCAACCACCTAAACCAGTTGATGAGATTAAAGAAGAAGTTGCGGTAACATCAATTGATGAAGAAATACCAGAAGAAACCGAGGAATTTGATTTAGACTCGGGTGTTAAAAAAGAGAAAAAACTCAAACTAAAACGCCCAGATTTACCTCGCAAAGGAAAAACAGCAGATTGGGAAGAAGAAGAAGAAGAAAGTCTAGATTCAGCTAAGGCTGCCAAAGCTAAAGCAGGCAATAAAGCTAAGCGTCGTCCTAAACCTTTAGTTGATGATGATGATGATGATTTTGATACAGAATTAGATAGCTCAATGATATCTAATTCTGTAAGTTTGGCTACAGCTCGTCCTGCTAGACCCAAATCATTGGAAAAACAGCCAGTTGCTGCTACAGCCAATAAAGTTAAAAAACCAACCCAAAAAACCGAAAAAGCTGCTAAAGTCGACAAACGCGATCGCGTTGTTGCAGCGCAACCACCAGAATCTGTAGTACTTTCTCATAACCTAACGGTTCGTGAATTAGCCGACCTACTCAATACTCCAGAAACAGACATTATTAAAACTCTTTTCTTTAAGGGAATTGCAGTTAATATTACTCAATCTCTAGAGTTAGAAACTGCTCGCGCCGTTGCCGAAGAATTGGGAGTCAAGGTAGAAACCGCAGAAGTCAAATCAGCAGCAACCAAAGAAACCGAAATGTTAGACGCTGCTGACCTTGATAATCTTCAACTTCGTCCTCCTGTAGTGACCATCATGGGACACGTTGACCACGGTAAAACGACTTTACTCGATTCGATTAGAAAAAGTAAAGTTGCTCAGGGAGAAGCTGGTGGTATTACACAGCACATTGGTGCCTATCATGTTGATATCGAACACAACGGCAACCAACAGCAAATTGTCTTCCTTGATACTCCAGGACACGAAGCTTTCACTGCTATGAGAGCAAGGGGAACACGAGTAACGGACATTGCTATTTTAGTAGTGGCAGCAGATGATGGAGTACAGCCTCAAACTAGAGAGGCAATCAGTCACGCTAAAGCAGCAGAAGTACCGATTATTGTTGCAATCAACAAAATTGATAAACCAGAGTCCAATCCTGAGCGAATCAAACAAGAGCTAACCGAACTTGGATTAGTCGCGGAAGATTGGGGTGGTGAGACAATTATGGTGCCAGTTAGTGCGCTGAAAGGGGAAAATCTGGATAATCTTTTGGAAATGATTCTGCTAGTTTCAGAAATCGAAGAATTATCAGCAAATCCTGATCGTCTTGCCAAAGGAACGGTGATTGAATCCAATCTTGACCGAGCTAGAGGGCCAGTGGCTACTTTATTAGTTCAAAATGGAACTCTTCGAGTCGGAGATAATATTGTCGCTGGTTCTGTTTTTGGTAAGATTCGGGCGATGATCGACGATCGCGGTGATAAAGTCGAAGCAGCTACTCCTTCTTTTGCTGTAGAGGTTTTAGGTCTAAACGATGTTCCAGAAGCAGGAGACGAATTTGATGTCTATCCTACTGAAAAAGAAGCGCGGGTAGTAGCAGAAGCAAGGGCAGAACAGCAAAGAGATTCTCGTCTTCAACAGGCTATGTCTTCTCGGAGAATCACTCTTAGCAGTTTATCGGCTCAGGCTCAAGAAGGAGAACTCAAAGAGCTTAATTTAATCCTAAAAGCAGACGTTCACGGTTCTGTTGAAGCAATTATTGGTTCTCTCCAACAGTTGCCTCAAAATGAAGTACAACTTCGGATCTTGTTAGCTGCCCCAGGAGAAGTAACAGAAACAGATGTTGACTTAGCTGCTGCTAGTGGTGCAGTCATTATTGGTTTTAACACTACTTTAGCTAGTGGTGCGCGCCAAGCTGCTGACCGTGAAGGAGTCGACATTCGTCAGTACAATATCATTTACAAACTACTTGATGATATTCAAGGAGCTATGGAAGGTCTGCTCGATCCCGAAGAAGTGGAAGAACCCCTTGGTCAGGCACAAGTTAGAGCCGTCTTCCCTGTAGGTCGCGGAACAGTTGCTGGTTGTTATGTTCAATCAGGCAAAATGGTTCGTAACGCTCAAGTGAGAGTAAGACGTGGCAATGCAGTAATTTACACAGGTGTCATGGACTCTCTCAAACGAGTCAAAGAGGATGCTAAAGAGGTCAATGCTGGTTATGAATGTGGTATTGGCTCATCTAAGTTTAATGATTGGCAAGAAGGAGATATTATCGAAGCTTACGAAATGGTCTTTAAGCGTCGTACTCTTTCAGCTCATTAAATCAAAATCTAAAATACTATTTGGGGCGAACTGGGTTTCGCCCTTTATTTTTTTGCTCAACTGTAATTAATTTCAGGTGAGTTTAATTAAATAATTATTTAATTTTATTGCTTCCAACCTTGGTGCGGGCAAGATATACCTTGCGTCTATTACCCCTGACCCCTCAAAATCAAAGTGTAAGTATTTAACCGAACTCGATCTAAAATGTCTTCTTTTCGTTCAGAACCTTTTTTGTGGATTCATCTCACAGGTATTGTTCTTGTGCCATTATGGCTTGAAGTGGTCTGGCTAGGCTTATCGATTGGTACACCTTTATTTTGGTCTTGGTTAGAATTACTATTGCTAGCTGCGGTAGGAATTTTACCTATTCTCTGGATGCAGTTAGTTCGTCCCTTTGATATTTTTAGTATTTTGTTGTTTTCTCTCAAACCAGAGCAATTAAGCCCAGAACAAAGACAAATTTTAGCTCAATTCAAAACTCAACCCCATCGCATTTTAAGTATAATTACTGCGATTGTAATGATGTTAATTTTGTGGTTCTTAGACCGTTTTGCTCCTTTAGTAATACCAATTAATCCCTGGTCTCAAGGATGGCATTTAATCGGATTAATTATTGCTGCGGTTGGTTTCCTTGCTAGCAATTTATTTTTACAAATACCAGTTAGTGTTTTAAGAATTTTGTTGATTAATCAGGCTTTTTTAGCTGCTACAGAGCCATTTCCCTCTGAAGAAATTGCTAAAGAATTTACTATTCCTGGTTTTTGGATTGATCGCATTTTATCTCGAGAACAATCAGGATAATAAAAAAAATCTCAATTGGTGTAGTAAGTATCATTCATGACTTGGATAGTTGAGCTATCTTAAAGATATAAAGATCAATTAAGTACAAAAGGTATCAATGGGAAACTCAACAATTGCTTCGCCAAACCAATTTGAGCAAGACCAAGAAATTTGGTTCAGCTTAAAACAAGCGATCGCCAGAAGTTCTGGTTTCCAACGTTGGTTGACAGAACAATCAGCCGAAACTCAAGAAAGTCTAGACTTACAAGTACGTCGTTATTTAAAAGAAACTTTAGCTACCTTAGCTTATTAGTTATTTTGAAACGCAAACCAACCATCCCGATAATTCGATTTTGCCCTGTCAAGAGGGCATTTAGTGTTTTTGGGAAATTGGGCTCGTAATAGTCAACTAGATTTAAATATTTTTTTAGTTCAAAGTTTATAGTTAAAGATTTTCGCTTACACGTCTTTACAAAATTTTGAGTTCAAAAATTTATTTTTTGTGATCACAGTCAAAGTGTTTAGTTTTTAATTGCCAGATTAATGAAAGCTGGCACAAATTTTGTTTTTAAATTCTCCCTTGGCTTAAGAATAATTTTTGTGGAGTGGCATTAATAGGAGATTTTTTTTGTTACTCTAAGAGGTTGCTGCATTAGGGTTTAAAGATAATACTATTATGCCTTCTGGTCAGACCCACGATCGCATTACTCTTTGGAGTTTACCTTGGCTTGTTGGTACTTCTTTTTGTTTAACTCGCAATGGTGAATTAACTCTCATTATTGCTGGATCCTTTCTGTTTAGTGGATTGATGTTTGGTCCAGATTTAGATATACATTCAATCCAGTTTAAACGTTGGGGCTTATTTAGCCCGCTTTGGTTACCCTATCGCTATTTATTTCGCCATCGAAGTTTTTTTTCTCATGGTTTAATTATTGGTACAGTTATTAGATTAATTTATTTATTAATATTTTGTTTCTTACTGGCTATTTTTTTAGTAGCAATTTTTCAACTAATTTGGGGTTTTGAGTGGAATTGGCAACAAGTAGCTCAACAAGGATTTAAATTAAGTTTGAATCAATATTTGGCAGAACTAATTGCTGGTTTTATTGGTTTAGAATTAGGAGCAATGAGTCATTCTTTCAGTGATTGGGTTCATTCTCATTTAAAAAACAGCCAAAAGAAAAAATCAAACATTACAAACTCGTCGCCTGCGCTCAAGAAAGATCAGGGTAAAGAAGAAACAAAAAATAAAAATTTAAAAATTAAAAATTAAACAAATCTTTAAAAATCAACTTAAATAAAAAAAATAAATTTATTTTGTCTTTAGATATTTTTGAGTAATTAAATTTGTTTGTAAATAATCTTTCCTACCTTTTTGTAAAAAAATATTAAATTCACAAGTTAGTTTAAGTTATGATCGATCAAAAAAGACTATAGAAAAACTAATTTTTCCCATGTTTTCTAACTCTAAATCTAGCTCAACTAGCCTAAAAAAAGTAAAAGACAATTTATTCAGAACCTTTTTGAATTTTAGTTGCTGTAATTTATCTCAAGTAAAATTCAAAAAAATTAATCTTATTTATCAAATTTTAGGCATATTGTTTTTAAACAGTTTGATAGTTGCTCCTGCCTCAGCAGAATTATCTGTCGAAGAGATTAATTCGATCGCTAGACAAACTACAGTTTTGATTGCACCTGGATTAACTCCCGAATTAGTCAAAGAATTAGAAGCTAATCGTAACAATCCTTTAGCAAGAGAAAGTAATCCTGATGGAGTTTGGAACCCTGGTTCTGGGGTAATTATTGCAAAAAAAGAAAATACCTATTACATTTTAACCGTTACCCATAACTTTAAACAAAATGACTTAGACGCAAATTATGTCTATGGCATTCGCACGAATGATGGATTGGTGCATGAGGTTGATAATGTTAGCGATCGCCGAGATTGTCCTCTTGACGATCAACCCAATCCTGTCAGTAGGTTACTACGTTTTGGTTGTTATTCTTTAGCAATTCCCACTAGAGTTGCTGGACAAGATTTAGCCGTAGTTAGTTTTAGAAGCGATCGCAACTATCCTGTCGCCTCACTGGGGAATGTAGATAATGTTCAAATCGAAGATCGAATTTATGTTTCTGGTTGGCCAGATCCAGAAAAAGAAAAAGACTCAGTTACAGGAGAATGTCGAGGAAAAATAGCTCGCCGACAAAGACGTTTAGCTTGGACTCCAATTACCAGAAAAATTCAACCTCAACAAGGAGAAAATGGCTACAGCCTGTTTTATTTCGATCAAACTCGTCCTGGAATGAGTGGTGGTCCTGTATTTGATAGCAATGGTTATGTCATCGGAGTCCACGGACGGGGTTCGGCCGATAAGGGTAAAATAGTTCAAGAATACTGTTCAGTCTCAAATTTTGAATCGGCTAGTTTTGAGTCAGAAGACTTAGCTAAAACTGTCTCCGATGCAGTTAAATACGATCCACCTACTCTGCATACTAGGTTTAGTAGCGGACAAAATTTAAATAACTTTTTAAGCTTATGGAATCCTTTAAAGATCGAATTGCCTTTTAACTATCAACCACCTTCTACTGAGACGATTCAAGCTGCTCTCACACCAGTCAAAACAAACAATAATGCCAGTGGTACTATAGATTTTGACCCCAATCAAGATTTAGCTGGCAGTTACGATCTTAACGATAAACAAGATGTAGTTGAAGATATCTACGAAGGTTTTTCCATCAAAAATATGATTAGAGATGAACCTTCGGCGGGTTGTCGTTTTCTACTGTTAGGAGAATCTTGCCAAAAATAAAAGGAGATAGGAAGTAGAAGGAGTAATTTATTTTGACAGGGGAACACCGATGCTTGCCTGGCGAAGTACCTGCCACTTTTGACTTCTTGCTCCATCTTTACAAGTCACGCGAAACCTCAACGCAGGGGGTGCGCTTTTGACCGCGAGAGAGGCTCTCTAATCGCGGTGTTGACTTTTGATTTTATTCTTTGCTTGTTTGAGGATGAGTTGCTTTCCACAGAATACTAGAAACTAGGTTAGTAATAATATGGGCAATAATTGGGATTAATAAATTACCTGTCAATAAGGCACTGTAACCTAAAGCAAAACCTACTATTGTTGCCCAAACTACATAAGGCCACTGTCCAGCACCACTTAGATGAAGAACACCAAATAATAAGCTAGAAATAATTACAGCAGCTAAATTTAACCCCAAAGCAGGCAACATTACTCCCCGAAATAATAATTCTTCACTTAAACCAGGAAGAAGACCCAACCAAATTAAATCGGGTAAAACTAACGGTTTAATGACTAATTCCAAATACAGATCCGCACTTTGTCGATAAGCAGGCCAAAGCCAATAAATAATACTACTAGCAAAAGTAATCCCTGCTGCCATACCAATACCCCAGAGTAAGGCATTGAGATCGAAGATTACAGGTAAAAGTTTTACAGAACCTAACCTTTGCCATATTTTAGCTACACCTAACAAAATCACCGCAGTAACACCCATAACTACTAAAATCTGGGTACGGCTGAGAGGTTCGATTTCTGAATTATTATAATTTGCCACTGATTTAAGTTAAACAACGAAGAGATGACAACGAAGGACGGAGGGCATCGGCATTAATACCCGCACGATGGGCTACTACAATCCCTAAAGCCTCTAAATAAGAGTTTACTCTAATTGCTTTGATTCCCAATGGTTCAGGAGGAACTTGCATCTGAGTAATGTTTTCTTCTACAGCAATAATTTGAGTTGATGTGCCACTGAAACTGAGTATAGCACTACCACCACAAGCACTAGCAGGTACAATCACCGTATCTACTTGATTTGCCCAGATGGTTGAGGACGAGTCTCTAAAGTTTTCCTTCAGGACTTGTGATGTCTCTGCTGAAGTTAATTTTTCTGGAGTGACAAATTGAGGTGCGCGAGCTAATCCTACTAAAACACAAGGTAGAAATGTATAACCTAATTCTTCTGCTGCTGCACGAGGAGATAAATTAGGTTCTAAAGGTAAAGGATTTAAAGCAGGTGCATGGGCTGCGGGAATTTGAAACTGACGTACTAATAAATGAGAAATGACTGCTTCTGCTCCTGCTAGGGCGTCTACTCCTGCACCATGACGATAATTATTTAAAGCTATACTTTCTTGATCGTCAGGAAACCTAGCTACAACGGCGATCGCATTTGCTCCTGTTTGACGAATTAGCTTTTCTGCTCCTCGTAACAAACTGCCTGGATTACCAATCGTTCCCCAACTTGCTCCCGAAGCAGCGGTGCGTAATTGAACTTCCAGAGGCGCATCGGTGACTACATAATCAGTAAGATTTAGTCCCAAAGTTGCTCTAGTAGCATCGGCTGCCTGGAGATGACGCAAGCGTAATTCTGGCTCAATCCCTCGATCTAGCAACAATCCTATGCGATTTTGATGAACTGGCTGCAATCCCCAGTCAGAAGCAGCAAACTGATCCAATCCATAACCTTCGACATAATAAGTATTGTCCATCGACCAATACAATTGTGCGCCATTCAGGACATTAGGATGGGTAATCAAGCGATCGCAAACTTGAGCCATTGCCCGCGCTACAGGTAAAGCGTCTCCTGCATAACCTCCAATGGCAGCCCCTACTCCCGTAGGGACGATTAACACCGCTGTATAAGGATGACTCACTAGACTTCCTCAGTAGTTACAATTGCTTCAATTTGCGCTACGTGTTGTTGTTGGTCTACTTGAGTAATTGCCCAGCGTAGAGGCTCACCATGTTTACTTAATTCGGCTTCTATTTGTTGTGTTAAGGTGACGGGATTTTCTTCAAGGTTAATTTCAGCAGTAATAAAGTGAGTAGTCATGGTTAAAAAGAAAGTTAAGTGATTTGCTGTGAATTAATATTCTCAGTTTCTGATAGTTCTAAAAACCAAATTGTACAATAAAAGTAAGTTGCACTACTTGTTATTGATTACTTTTATTTACACCCCTTTAACTGCAAGAAGTCACAGACAAGTTGGGTTAGTTTATTTCATAATTTATGTAAAGTCAATTTAACCAAATATTTTATTGAATATTTCTTTATTTTTATGAAATTGTTAACAAACTTATTGACAATAATTACAATTATTTTATCAACTAGTCAAACAACTTTTGCTCAAACAACTGTAGCTGAAGCAAACACGGAAAAAACAACGGTTACGGAAAATTATACAGGAACAAACCTCCCCAATAGTGATAATTTAGAACGATCGGAATCAAAAACAGACTCATCAAATGATAATGAAGTTGCTAAAAAACAACCTACTTCTGAACAAATTATCCGTTATCTAAAATTAGCTACAGCAGATCGATTCTATTTAACTGGCAAAAAAGTTGCTGCGGAAAAATTATATCGCGAAGTCAAACAACCTTGGGAAATAGAAAAAAATCTAATTCGTCAAACTACAATTGCCAAACTCTTTTATGAAACAGAACAATTAAGTCCCGCAGGTGCAGTTTATTGGCGAACTTATCAATCAGGTTTGAAACAAAATTTAGCTAGTAAAATTGTTGTGCCTCTACAACTGTTGGTACAAGAACAACCTGAATTCATTCCAGGTCATATTTATTATGCAGAAGCTTTGCAAAAGCAAGCTCAAACAGAAGAAGCCTTAAAAGTTTTAGAGACAGCCATTAGTCAATATCCTAATGAACCTAAATTATTAAGAGCGAAAATTGCAGCAGACATAGCTGATAAAAATTGGTTAGATGCTTCAATTACTGCCCGTCAATTTACTTTATTTAATCCTCAACATCCCGAGGCAGCAGAATTTGCTCAATTAGCAGATCAATATCTAGAAAATTTTCAAAGTCATCTCCGTGCCGAACTGAGAGGAAATGCGATTGGTAACTTAATTACAGGGGCAGTTGGTTATGCTTTAACAGGAAATTTGTTCGGCCCAATTTCTGCTTTAGAAACGACTATTATGTTACTAAGAGGCGAAAGTGCCGTTGGCGAGAGTACCGCTAAACAAGCTCAAAAATATCTGCCAATGGTTAAAGACCCAGAAGTATTAAATTATGTCAAAAAAGTTGGTCAAAAAGTTGCTGCTGTTTCGGGAAGAAATGAATTTGATTATCAATTTTATGTAGTAATGGACGATCAAATTAATGCGTTTGCTTTGCCTGGAGGAAAAGTTTTTGTAAATGCAGGAGTAATTATGAAAACTGAATCAGAAGCAGAATTAGCTGGTTTACTTGCCCATGAAATTTCCCATGCTGTTCTTTCTCATGGTTTTCAATTAGTTTCTCGAGGTAGTCTCACCGCTAATGTCGTTCAATACATTCCTTATGTGGGTGGTTTGACAGGAAACCTGATTGTACTTAATTACAGCCGAGATATGGAAAGACAAGCGGATGTCTTTGGCACAAGAATGTTAGTTAATGCTGGTTACGCTGCTGACGGAGTTCGTAATTTAATGGTTAAGTTAGATCGAGAGGCTGCTAAAGAAGAACGACCCGAACCCCCTGCTTGGTTATCTACTCATCCTCAAACTGAAGCCAGAATTAGTGATATGGAAAATTTGATTATCAAAAATAATTTAAATCGTTATGCTTATGAAGGAGTAGCCAAGCATCAAAAAATTAGTCAAAAAGTTGCTAAATTATGGCACCAATATCAACAGACTGAAGAATATAAAGAGAGACAACGTGATAATGAATATTAAATTATCAAACGCAGAAAGACCCCTACATCGTACTTGGATTCGTTTATTACCTTATACCACTTTTGGAGCATTATTAATTTCTTTAAAATCTGCTCATAGTCTCAGTGCAATTTTGATTATTTACTCCTTATTAATGGGAGTTCAATTAAGTGTGATCGCGATTTATTTAGTCGGTTCTAAATTAATCTCTAGAAACCAAAAAAGGGAAAATTTATAAATTTTCCCTCCCCTTATTGATTGAGTTTAAGTAAAGTTTTACAGATCGAAATGATATCGAACAGCCCCTGTTTCTGGATCGTTATCAATATGAGCGATTCCTTGTTTTAGAGCTTGTTTTAATAATCTTTCTACTGTATCTGCCGATAATTCTGTGGCAATCATTGCTTGTCCCATCGACAAAACATTATTATGAGCAGCAGCAGCTTTTAGTAACAGCAACATTGGGTCTGATGGTTGAGGTTTTCCTGGGGCTGTTTCTAAATTTTTTTGAACTTGATTTAATAACTGAGCAGTTTTTCTTCTAATTATTTCTTCACCGCGATCAGCAAATTTTAATATTTTTTCGGTTCTCAATTTTTCTAATAGAAAACGATTTCTTTCCTGTGCCATGTCAGGAATAAGAAATAAGTCAATTACTTGACCAAAACCGAATAAACCAAAAGTAAAAAGATAAAGTAGACCCGTGCCAATTCTACCGAGATAAAAACGATGAATTCCACAAACACCAAAAACACATAAACCCCACAAGAGGTAAGCTACACCCAAATTAACATCCTGTTTCTGATTGTTCATTGGCACGGACAAAAAATGAAGATTATCTTTCCTCTTCATTGTAAGCAAAGTCCTAAGATATCAACAATTTTTTCTAATTTTTCTAAGCTAATCTACTCCTGTTGATTCCATTGGGCTGCTGCATCCTCAACTGCTTGTTCAACAGTTTTTTCTTTCAACATTGCTGCTTGTAAATTTTCATAAATAGATTGTTGCAATAATTTAAGATTCTTCATGGCAGGAATGAGAACTTCTGCATCTTCTAATTGCATCGCACTAACTTTTCTGGCTTGTTCTACCGAATTAGTCGTTTGTTGTGAAGAAAACTCCTGAATATATTGTTGAACAGCATCTGAGGTTGAAGGAAGAACATTAGCTTGTTTGGCAAAAGCTAATTGATTTTCTGTATTGGTAACATACAAAGCATATTTTAAAGCTTCTTCTGGTTTATCAGTATCGCGAGGAATAACCAGATTCATCACCGCAACATTTTTTTTGCCTGTTTTTCCCGTAATTTGGGGGGCAGCAGCAGATACTTGGGCAATCGTTGGGGCATTAGTTGCGATCGCCTTTAGAAATTCAGCACCAGAAGATAATAAGGCAGTTTCTCCTGCTTGATAAAGTTCGATTCCGTGGCGATGTCCCTGAGTTAGAACTTCTGGTGGTAACAATCCTTGTTGATACAAATCTACCCAGTAACGAAAAGCAGCTACTCCAGCAGGAGTATTAAAAGCAGCCTTTCCTTGCTCATCTACTAAATCCACTCCCATCTGTACCAAAGATTCTAAAATTTCTCCCGAATCTTCAGGTACAAAAGTGACAAACAAAGCATATTTTCCTGTCTTATCTTTGATTTGTCGGGCAACTTGAGCTAATTCTTCATAGGTTGTGGGTGGTTGTTTTAGACCTGCCTGATTTAACAATTCTTGATTATAAATAGTAATTCGCGTCGTTAAATACCAAGGAATACCGAAAGAAGTTTCACGACAATTACTTTCCTGACAAGTTTCAATGGTACTAGCTTGCCAGATTTTAGGTAAGTAACTTTTCTTAACATCCGGTGTGATAACTTCATCTAAATTTAACCAAGCATTACGTGTTGCTAATTGCGAAGCAAAATTAGGATTCAAATTAACTATATCTGGGGCAGTTTTACTAGAAATCGCAGTTAAAATCTTACTTTCCATGGCTGACCAAGGAATATCTACCCAGTTAACTTTGACTGTTTGATTATTAGTCTCAAACTTATTATTTAGCTGAGTAAAATACTCAGTAAACTGCGGTTGTAATTGCATTGTCCAAAATTCTAATTCATTAGTATTTGAAGGCTTAGGACTGCAACTTAACAACCAGCTTAATAGCAAGCCGATTATTAACCATAAACTAAATTTTTTTGTAGATAAATTACTGAACATCGACATTAATTTCAGGTAAAAATATAATTTTTGCTTGAGCCAAAGTAGCACTTGCGTAATTATAACTAGGTTAACTTAATTTACCCGATAATTTTTCAGTAAAACCACTTATCTGTAAAAGTTATTTTAGCAGCTACAATGTCGAACAGAAAAGCAAAATGCATTCAATCAAGGGCGAATAACTTCTAAAATTATGAAATTTACTTGAGATTATTTGTTTTATTAATAATAAATTATGCTCATATTTATCAAATCTAGCTTTTGTTATTTGGCAGACTAGCACAGTAATTTTCTTAGGCAAAAATATGTTAAATAATTTAACCAATCTATTCGCCAAAAAATCTCAAGGAATTGGAATAGAAATTAATCCACAACAAATTAATATTGCGCAAATTGCCAAACAAAAACAACGTTACAAACTCATTAAAAATATTTCTGCGGAGATGCCAGAAGGAATCTTTGAAGATGGTGTAATTGTTGATTCTTTGAGTTTGTCGGAGATAATCAAAGAAACATTTAAACAACATAAAATCAATGCCAAACAAATAGCTACCGCAGTACCAATGCGCGAGGCAATTATTAGAATTATTCCTATTCCTGCTGAACTAGATGAACAAGAATTAAAAGAAATGGTTTTGGTTCATGAAGCAGGGATGTATCTACCTTATCCACGGGAAGAAGTAGATCTAGACTATCAAAAACTAGGCTATTTCATGGATGAAGATGGTATTGAAAAAGTTAATGTCTTGTTGGTAGCAACTAGAAAAGAAATTACCGATCTTTATCTTGATATTTTCCAGCAAGCAGATCTACAAATAGACATTTTAGAGATTAATAGTTTTGCTTTAATTAGAACGATTCGTGAACAACTACGTCAATTTGGTTCTAAAGAAGCAGTTGTCTTGGTAGATATTGAATTTGATAGTACAGAAATCGCAATTATTGTTGAAGGAGTACCACAATTTTCTCGAACTGTACCCCTTGGAATGTACCAGATGCGAAGTGCGCTTTCTCAAGCAATGGGTTTGCCAGTGACCCGAGATATGGATGTCTTACAAGATATGAGTTTGATCACTACGCCAATGGATACAGGAGGTGATACAGGAATATTACAAATGAATCCAGGAATGGCAGCTTTACTTAAAGTTTTAGGCGAATTAATTGATGAAATTGGTCGTTCGATCAATTTTTATTTAAATCAAAGCGAAGAATTAGAAGTGGCTCAAATTCTTTTAGCCGGGCCGGGTGCGGGAATTGGTGAAATTGATGAGTTTTTTACCCAACGATTAAATTTACCCACTATGCAAATCGATCCAATTGCAGCTTTAGCTTTAGAAGTCAATCAGGAAATTCCATTAATTAAACGTCCTGGTTTAGGGGTGGTTTTGGGTTTGGGTATGCGGGAAGCGTAATCAGTGACCAGTGACCAACTCACTATTATCTCTTGTCTCTATTCATCAATTAATTTAATTTTGTCGAATCATTTATGTATAGTTTAGATGTTAATTTTCTGAAAGACCGAGGTTTAAATAAAACTTCGGAAGGTGAAGTTAAGTCGCAAAAAGCTAAACAGCCCATTGCCAAACAACTGCCTCTAGTTTTTGGCGCGATCGCTCTTGTGGCTTTTCCTGGTGCAGCTTTTGGTTATCTTAAATCTTTAGAGAGCGAAAAAGCAGCTTTAGAACAACAAATTCAAGGTATTGATGGAGAAATCGCTAGCCTTCAAAATCAAAATCAACAACTAGATCAAATCAAACAACAAATTACTGGTGTAGAACAAGAAACCAAAGCTCTAATTAGTGTCTTTGAAAAAATTAGACCTTGGTCAGCAATTTTACAAGAAATAAGCGATCGCATTCCTCCAGGGGTACAAGTTGATACAATCCAACAAAGTGGTTCAATTGATAACACTCAATTAGTTGTTAGTGGCATTGCTCGTTCTTATAACGACGTTAACGATTTCGTTTTGTTTCTACAACGCTCTCCTTTTTTTAACAGTCAAAATATCAAGCTTACAGGAGCTAATTTAGCTGATTTAGAGGTCGCTATTGAAAATAAAGAAGAAATTCCTGAAGACTTACTCGTTCAATTTCCTCAAGGAGTTAAATATTCAATTACTACGCAATTAAGCAATACACCAGCTTCGCAAATGATTCGCGAGTTTAATAATAAAGGTGCTGTTGGTTTAGTAACTCGTCTAAAAACTCTTGAGAATAAAGGAGCTATTTTAAAATGACATTTACCGATGATTTTCTCTTAGAAGAAGGCAAAGGAAAAGAAGATTATCCGACAGCTTTTGGAATTACTTTTACTCCAGTAGTTAGTGGTCTTGCTTTAGCAGTATTAGGTATTGTTGGGGCTGGTTATATTTATATGAATAAAATTGCACCTTTTAAAGAAAGCTACGAACAGGTTAAAACCCAGCACCAAGAAAAACAAGGTCAATTAGATCAAATTAAAAGTGGAGATGTTCAACAGCAAATTGCCCAACTTCAAGCAGATTTAGCAAGTAAACAAGCAGTAAAATTGCAAGTCACTTCTCTATTTACTAATCAAAAAGATTTGGATACTTTGTTGTTAGATATTAATAGTTTTATTGATGCTAATCAAGGTAAATTACTTAATTATCAACCCGAAGGAGATCCTGTTCCAATTCAAGATGGTTCTTTAGGTAATGAAGTAAATGGTAAATTAAAACGTCAAGGTATTGCTTTAAGCTTAGAAGGAACTTATAACCAAACCAAATCAATTCTCAGAGATTTAGAACGATTACAACCTTTATTAGTCGTGCAAAGTTATAGTTCCAAAATTAAAGAAGCTCCTGGTGTATTTGTTGCCCTAAATAAATCAGAATCAGTTCAGAAACAACAGCCAATTCTATCAACTGAAATTAAACTTGATGCAATTTTACCTTTAAGCCCAGAAGAATTAGCAAGCATTCAACCACCACCAGCAGAAGGTCAAGCTGAAGCAGAAAAAACTGAAGAAGCAAATCAATAAAATTTAGAAGTTAGCAACTTAATTGTTTCTCTAAATAAACAATGTAAATATTTTTTCTGCTAACTTTGTATTCTCTTGGATTAAAAATCGACATAGTTTTTATAAATACAATGTCAAATAGCAAAA
Organism: Stanieria sp. NIES-3757; assembly: GCA_002355455.1. Classification (NCBI taxonomy): domain Bacteria; kingdom Bacillati; phylum Cyanobacteriota; class Cyanophyceae; order Pleurocapsales; family Dermocarpellaceae; genus Stanieria; species Stanieria sp. NIES-3757. The sequence goes on along the minus strand of AP017375.1, from coordinate 4,269,279 downwards.
TTGGGTGAGGAGTAAACTGTGAAGAACTATTACAATCAAATTCTATTTTTAACTGGTACAGCTTTAGCTATTTTGGCAGCCCAATCATCACAAGCTGCTAATAATCAGATTGCTAAAGTAGAATTAAATTCTCTTGAGCATGGCATTGAATTAAGACTGCATACTGATGGCAAACTAACCAAAAACTTATCTTTTTTTACTGTTAATCAAAAAAATAAATTAGAAGCAAATCTCCTCAATACTGATTTAAACTTGCCTCAAGGTAAAAGTTTTAGTAAAAAAAATCCTTTTCCTGGAATAGCATCACTAGAAATTAAACAAATAGATGGGGAACATACCCAAATTTCTATAGCAACAGAGCCAGATTTTCCTGTCGAACAACTATTACAAGAACAAGGACAAGAAATCATTCTGAGCCTATTAGCAGAAGCCCAAGGAAATAAATCAGAAAGTAAATTAAATTTTATTTCTCAACTTGTCACAGAAAAATTTAATTCTGCTAAAGAATTTATCACTGCACAACTGCCTACCAATGTAGAAGAAAAAACTTATACTCCTCCACCTAATACTTCTGGTTCTAATCCTAATATTTTAGTTCCTAATCCAGAAATTATCATTGGTGAGGGTAAAAATAATAACGAACAAAATGAGATAACTCCACCATCAGAACCAGCTTATCTACCAAGAGCAGTTGCTCCTCCCGTCGGAGATATGGCTGTCTCTAATCTCAATACTAATCCCGATCTGATTGATTTAGGTTCATCGGCTGTAGTTCCTCGTTTAGTTTTACGAGATGCACCTGTCAGGGAAGTATTGTCTTTGCTGGCTCGTTCGGCTGGTTTAAATGTAGTCTTTGCTCAAGGTACACAAGCCCAAGCTGCTGGACAACCAGGAGCAGAAGTAAAAGAACAAACTGTTTCTCTAGATTTAGAAAATCAACCAGTCCAAGAAGTATTTAATTCTGTCCTCTTAATTTCTGGTTTAAATGCCAATCGTCAAGGCAATATTATTTACGTCGGTGAAAAATTGCCAGCCCAAGCAAGAAATCTTGTAAGTCGTACAATCAGATTAAATCAAGTTCGTGCTGAAAATGCAGCTTTATTTTTAGCGAGCCAAGGAGCAGAAGGACAAAGATTAACTACAGAAGTAGAAGAAGTAATCGACCAAGATACAGGCAGAGTCGTTCAAAGAAAAGAAAAACCAGCCCAGTTACAAAGTCTACAAGGTGCAAGTGGAGGTGGAGAAGTACAAGTTGATAATACTTCTCCTCAATTACTTAAAGGTTTACAACTTGCTACTGATGACCGTCTTAACTCAATTACTTTAGTTGGTGAACCTCGTAAAGTAGAAACTGCTACAGCTTTTTTAACTCAATTGGATGCTCGTCGTCGTCAGGTAGCAGTTAATGTCAAAGTAATTGATGTTAATTTACTGAACGAAGATTTATTTAATAGCAGTTTTTCTTTTGGGATTAATGACACCTTTTTCGTGCAGGATCAAGGGTCAGCTATTATGAATTTTGGCAATACTAAACCACCAAATACTGCGCAGGTTACCACCAGTCAATTCTTTCCTACTATTATACCGTTGGAAGTACCAGGAGCGGAATTAAGTCCTTTCTTTGACATAGTAAATAATGCTATGTTCGGCAATGTTACTCGCGGTTCTTCTGATTTTTTAGGTGGAAATCTGGCTCCTTATGCTCGTCCTAATTTTGGTTCACGAAGCAATCCATTTCGACCAGGTGTGTCAGATGTTAACGACGACGAAATTGAATATACTCTTCCTAGCCTGTTCCAATTTCCCAAACAATTCCTAGCTTCCTTAGAAGCCCAAATTACCAGTGGTAATGCTAAGGTACTTACCGATCCTACCTTGATGGTACAAGAGGGACAGCAAGCAACCGTTAAACTCGCTCAAAATGTGGTTGAAAGTGTCGAAACAGAAATAGATGCCGAGAGTGGGACAAGAACTATTACGCCAGTAATAGCTGAAGCTGGTTTAGTTCTTACTGTTAATGTGGAAAGAATTGATGACAATGGCTTTATTGGTCTTTCGGTTAGTCCTAGCGTCACTTCTGTTGGGCAAACTCAGGAATTTGATAGCGGTGGTGGTGCGACTAATGTACTGAACTTATTAAGTAAACGGGAAGTCAGTTCGGGATTAATTCGTCTCAGAGATGGTCAAACCTTAATTTTATCGGGTATCATTCAAGACCAGGAACGAACTACTGTTTCTAAAGTCCCTATCTTAGGAGATATCCCTTTGCTTGGTTCTTTGTTTAGAAGTACAGACAAAACTAATGAACGGGCAGAAGTAATTGTTTTACTCACTCCCCAAGTGGTTGATGAACAGGCTGGCTTTGGTTACAATTACAGACCAGGACAAGAAGCGCGTGAAATGCTTCAACAGCAGGGGTTTACACTGCCTAATAACCCTTAAATTCTCTTGAGAAATTGCTTGTCAATTGTAAGTATTTTGTTACTGAAATTGGAAAAATTGTTGAAATCTATATAAATTAACAGTTTCAGCGATCCATATTGGACAAGTAAGGCGTAGAATAAGGCAGTGAAAATTACAGCCTATGGGTATTGTAGGGTTTTGTATCCTTCGATACTACTATTTGGGCTGGTTAATTTTCCTCGGTTCTTGTATCTGTCATCTGAAACTAATGAAGAGATTCTTTAAATTCTTCATGGAGTCTAATCTCCGCCCTTAGCTAAGGAACTGCACAAGATTCAGAATGACGCTAGATACAAGATGTTCATTTCTTGTCACAGTCTGAATTATTAAAACTCAGGCACAAATTAATTACCTACAAAAACACATCAAAAGGAGATTTTGTATGAATAAAGGTGAATTAGTTGATCGCATTTCTCAAAAAGCTACCGTTACCAAAAAACAAGCTGATGCAGTTTTAACTGCTGCAATTGAAACAATCATGGAAGCTGTTTCTGAGGGCGATAAAGTCACTTTGGTTGGTTTTGGTTCTTTTGAACGTCGTCACCGCAAAGAAAGAGAAGGGCGTAATCCTAAAACTGGCGAAAAAATGTCAATCCCTGAAACTAACGTCCCCGCTTTCTCTCCTGGCAAATTGTTCAAAGATATGGTTTCCCCTAAATAACTGTAAAGTTATTTAAATTTTGGCAAGACCGCAACATGGTGGAAATTTAGCTTGGGCAGCAGCAATCGCAGGCTGTCCAGCTTTTTCCATTGTAGATTTTTCTGCCAGTATTAATCCTCTAGGACCTCCTCAGAGTGCGCTGGCAGCAATTCAACAGAGTCTTGATTTATTAAAAAGCTATCCCAGTCCAGATTATGCTGAATTAAGAGAAATTTTGGCTCATTATCATCAAATAGAGCCAGATTATCTTCTTCCTGGTAATGGTTCGGCAGAGTTACTGACTTGGGCTAGTCGAGAATTATCTAATCTATCTGTTACTTATTTAATTACTCCTGCGTTTGGGGATTACAAGCGATCGCTTTTGGCTTTTGATGCCAAGGTATTTTCTTGTTGTTTGTTTGATTCTTTGGATGGGGATTTATTGGGCGTTTTGTTAAATCAGGGCAATTCGCCAATCGTCCCTACCAATCAACCATCAGGATTATTGTTAAACAATCCCCATAACCCCACAGGAAAACTGTGGCGTAGGGAGGAAATTATACCTTTATTAAACCGATTTGCTTTGGTGGTAATTGATGAGGCATTTATGGATTTTTTACCGCCAGAGGAGGATCAGAGTTTAATTAGTTTGGTTAAGGATTATCCCAATTTGGTTATTTTACGTTCCTTAACTAAGTTTTACAGTTTACCTGGCTTAAGAATTGGTTATGCGATCGCTCATCCTCAAAGATTACAACGCTGGCAAACTTGGCGCGATCCTTGGTCAGTCAATATTTTAGCCGAATGTGCAGCTAAGGCAATTATTCAAGATGTTGACTTTCAACAACAAACTTGGCGTTGGTTACCTCCTGCTAGGGCAGAATTATTTGAAGGGTTACAAAATATTCCTCAATTACAACCCTTACCAAGTGCCGTTAATTTTTTATTGGTAGAAACAAACATTCCCAGTTCTCAATTGCAAGAAAAATTATTAAAAGATTATCAAATATTAATTAGAGACTGTTTGAGTTTTCCTGAACTTGGCGATCGCTATTTTCGGGTTGCAGTTCGTTCTTCAGCAGAAAATCAAGATCTAATTCAAGCTTTAAAGCAGGTAATTGCCAATTTTAATTAGGATATTTATTTAGTACCTTTAATTCCTGAAAGATAATGGCAGTAGATTACGATCTGTTGGTAATTGGTAGTAGTTGGGAAGGAATTTATGCTGCTGCTACGGCTGCTAAACTTAAAGCCCGTGTTGCCTTAGTAACTCAACATAAAACAGGATATTTTTCTAATTCAGAAAAATTTATTCGTCATAGTTTGACTCAAATTAGTTATTTGGTACAACAACGCCAAGAAAATCGTTTTGGTATTGCCGATGAGATTTTATCTGTTCCTAAAAATAGTCTTTTAGCAGCTAAACTTTGGGGTAAAGGAGTTGAGGAAAATTTAGTTGCAGAACAATCTTTGACTACATTAGCAAGTTTAGGAGTAGATGTAGTTTTTGATCGAGGTGAGTTTTGTCGATTACCAAAACAAGCTTTAATTGTTGGTCAAAGAAAGTTAGAATCTAGTGCTTATTTAATTGCAACTGGTTCTGATTTGGTAGTGAAATCAATTCCAGGAACAGCAGAAGTTGATTTTTTGACTATAACTGAACTTTTTAACCTAAAAGATTTAGATTCTTTGCCTAAAGATTTAGTTGTAATTGGAGATTGTTTTTGTACTTTAGAAGTAGTTCACAGTTTAGCAAAACTCGGAAAAAGTATTACTTTGATTGTTGAGCAAAAACGTCTTTTACCTCAAGAGGATTTAGATGTCGCTTTATTAATTCAAGCTCAGTTGGAAGCAGACCAAGTAAAAATTATTACTAATTCTCCTGTTACTCAAATAAAAAAAATTGATCGGAAAAAATGGTTGCAAGCAGGTAGTTATGCGATTGAAGCCGACGAAATTATTTTTGCTGGAGAAAGAACTCCTAATATTGATGGTTTAAATTTAGCAGGAGTTGGAGTTCAATATCAATCAAACATTATTTTTGTCAATAACTATCTACAAACAACTAATCATCAAATTTATGCTTGTGGAGATATAATCCGTGGTTATAGTTTACCAAATTTTGCTCAGTATGAAGCGAAAATTGTTTTAAAAAATGCTTTGTTTTTTTCTTGCTTTAAAGTTAATTATCATGGTCTTCCTTGGGCAATTTTTACTGAACCGAATTTAGCCAGAGTAGGAATGACAGAAACTCAAGCACGTCAATCTTATGGTCACAATCTTTATGTAATTAAACAATATTTTAAAAGTATTACTCAAGCTCAAATTTTAGGAGAAACTACAGGATTTTTAAAATTATTAGTCAGTCCTCAAGGAGAAATTCTTGGCTGTGCAATTATTGGTCATCAAGCAATAGAATTAATTAATGCGATCGCGCTTATGATCAAAAAGAAAATTAAACTTAATCGTAATAGTATTTGTGGCTTGTTACAAATTAATATTCCTTATGTCTATCCTAGTTATGGTGAAATCCTTGACCAGGCTATCAATGATTTTTATCAACAAAAATTAGCTCGTAGTAAAAAAAGTTTTAATCTATTAGAAACATGGTTTAATTGGCGACGGAGATATAAATAATTCAATTAATTTATTTATGAATAATCAACTATTCATTGTTTTAGAAGGAATAGATGGTTCTGGTACTTCTACTCAAGCAGAACTTTTAAAAAAATATTTTCAAAATCAAGGAGACAAAGCAGTCATTAGTCCTGAACCTTCTGCTGGTCCAATTGGTAACTTAATTAGAGATACTTTAAAAAAACGAATCTTTTTTACAAGCGATCGCAGATTGTTTGATGAGCAAATGGCATATTTATTTGCTGCTGATCGTCACGATCATTTATACAATGAAATCGATGGTGTTTTCAAATTAATCGAACAAGGATTTCACGTTATTAGTACTAGATATTATTTTTCTTCTCTTGTTTATAATTCTCAAACTCCAGAACAATTTGAATTTGTTAGTAGATTAAATTGTAAGTTTCCTAATCCAGATTTAGTTATTTATATTGATTTACCTATTAAAGTTTCTTTGGAAAGATTGCAAGAACGTTCTTTACAGGAAATCTATGAAACAGAAAATAAACTAACTCAAGTTAGAGCTAGTTATCAAAAAATTTTTTCTGACTATCAAGATAAGTTATTAGTAATTGATGGAACTAAATCTATAGAAACAGTTCATAAACAAATTATTGAATTTATTAAACTAAACTTTGATTTTTACATGGTTTAATTATATTTCTTCTGAACTCTGTAAAGGCGAACCACTGTTCGCCCCTACCACTTCTAACTTGTTCTTATGCAATCACGAATGCGCTGCCGAAGGCAGATAGCTCTGTGCTAAATTACTTCCAATCAACTAAAATTCCATAAATTCCCCAAATCGCCATTGCTCTTAAATAATGACTAGCGCGGAAAGTACCAACCGCAGTAATTGCTTCAGGAGTACGAAATTGTAAACCATTTTCATAGACTTGTTTGACAACAGTTTCTGTTAGTTGAAATGCCTCTGTTTTCATTCCCATTTGCAACATAAAAGCAGCTAAACCAAAATTAATTCCCGTCCATACTTCCAAGGGATGAGTATCATTAGGATTTACTGGACTACCATCGGGTAAAACTCCATTTGCTGCGCCATATTTTCCGTCATGAAACTTCAGGAAACAAGCATCATAAACTTTCTTCAAAGCAGACTTGGTATATTGTTCTTCAACTACATCAGGTAAACCCAACAATCTGGCGTAAAATTGACCACAAAGTTGATCCGCCATCACTACATCAGAATTACTCTTGCTATCAAGACGGTAATACTCACCATTCCACAAAGTATCATGATAAAGCGATCGCGCTTGTTGCAACCATGCTTGATAATTATTAATTACTTCTTCAATTCCTTGGGGATAATCTTGAGGTTGTAAATTGGGATTCATGGGAGGATGTGCAATTAAAATCTTGCCAATTGCGATCGCAGCTTCTAAAGCAGCTATCCACAAACCACCACAATAAGCACTAATTCCTTGTAGTCTCCAATCATCAAAGGTTTGATCTGGTGCGCCAGAGTTTTCAGGAATGCCATCCCCGTCGAGATCGAATTCTTTGAGATATGCCAGAGTGCAAACAATACTATCCCAACATTCCCAAAGAAACTCGTTGTCTTTTGCTCCCGTCAGCACGTAATCTCGATAGACTTGTAAGACAAAATCACTTGGTAAATCTTTCCAGAGATTGCAATCTTGATAGGAAGTGTAGTTACTAGCTTTCCAAGGATGTTCGTTTGGTGCGCCGAGATCATGAGGAGTTGCACCTGCTGCTTTACGAATCGCTTGCGCCCTATTATAACCAATGATACGAGGGGTATCATCTCCTTGAGGAATTGCCCTAGCAAAAGCTTCTAAAATAGACTTATCCAGCTTTGACCATAACATCATCAAACCAAACGAACCATACAAGCGCACGTCAAGACTTTCATACCAACGATAGTCCATGCACTCTAGCACCCCAAATTGTCCGATGGGATCGGTTTCGGTTGCTGCACTCCAGAGAGTACCACCTTGGGTAAGCAAGTATAATTCATTAAATAACGCCATTTTGAACCAATCTGGTAAATCTTGACGTTTTAAAATCGGTTCCTGCCAAGCTTGGATGCTTTCTTGCCACCAATCGCTGTGTTTTAAAGCAGTTCTAATAATACTCCAAGCATTATTACCAGTACGTCCAAAAAAATCCGTGTAGCGACGATAATATTTAATTCCTTCAGCAAATTCCGTTACGGGCAAATCCCAAGCCAAAACAAAAGGTATTTGGCGAGTTTTACCTGGATTAATTGTAAAACGAACTGCGATCGCGCAGGCAATTTGTTCGCCAGGATCGGCAGGGGTTTCATCTTCCCTATCTGGTAATGAACCATCTCCTGCAAAATAATCCCAAACTTCTGCACCATCACTATTAGGATTCCAACGACTGAGATAAAATACTTCTAAAGTTGGATTAGTCACAGTCGCGATCGCAATTTGTCCTTCTCCTTCTTGAATTTCTGCATGGGGTTGGATGCGATTGAGTAGACAACCAACGCGATAATTATCTTGAATCCATTGATTAAAGTTTCCCGTACTATCTCCCCATTTGGGTTGATATTCATAAACTGGACTACCATCATCCCTCACTTTGACAGTGGGTGATTTAATCGCATTGGTAAACCAACCAACCGTATTTTGCCAAGTCAGCATAATACTAAGCGTAATCGGTTTATCTGTGGGATTATGAACATTCCAGTTAAAAATGGCTACAGGATAACTACTTTCTTGATAATTTTCTGCCCAAATCGGAGAAAATTGTTCGCAAGTCAATTGAGATTGAAAAACATCCTGATATTCAAACCAACTGCGAGGATAAAGAGCGTGATAGTTTCCTTGTTCTTTGGGATACCATTGCCAACGAGATAAAGTTCCATCTTCAGGAGGTTCGGTACAGAGAGCATAAGCTTGAGTACCAGTTTCTGACTGTTCAAAAACACTAAACTGACAAGCGGGAAGAGAACGAAAAACGTGTTCGCCTCCATCCAGATGCCAGAGATTAAAATCGCCTCGGTGGGAACGACCGATACAACCCGCTCCAAAACCACCTAAAGGCATTCCATGCCAAGCACCATCATCCAAATTACTTGCATAACGAACCGTGTAAGGTTTTTCCCATCCTTTACCGAGAGGACGTTTCCAAGCACAATCAGGAATTTGAGTCAAAGATGTTTGGTTGGCTGACATATACTTAAATTAGCGACTAGGCAAGATTAGGATAACAACAAAATCTGCGATCGACTAGAATTTTGCTGAGAGACTTAAGATTGCAAATGTTGAATCTATTAGCTCTAGCTGCGATCTCGGCGTAGCCGAGGAACTTTGTGAGAGGTTCGCTCTCTGAGTTCGCGGTCAGCTTCGCTGGCGCATACGCGATCGCTTATGTGATTAGAATTTATTAATGCCTTTTAACCTAGACTTCCAATAGACGAAGAGAATAACGAGAAGTTTATCAGTAGAAAAGCGAGCGCATACACTTCATTTTCCAAAACTTTATTGCAAAATATCAATAATCTTGTCAATTACTTCCTTTAACTTATTTGCTTTCAATTGTCCTGCTTTATAAAGAATTAGTCCTCTATCGGCAGTAAATAATCGGTTAGGACGAATATTGCTGTTTTGATTTAGTCCGCCAGTTGTAAAATCATTGTTAGTAACTGCTACAGCATAACTATCTGTCACTGCTTGACTAGTAATCTGACAAAGAATTAAATCATCTCCTGTTAAGGTTGCAATAACTAAAGCTGGACGGCGTTTAGCTTGGCTTAGATCGGAGAAAGGGAAAGGAACAATTACTACATCTCCCTTTATAAATGCTGCCACGCCTCATCTTCCTCTGGAGTTAACCAATCTTTAGCTAATATTGACTCGCTAAGTAAAGCAGTTTTTCGTTGTTCTTGTTGATGTTTATATTTGAGAAACTGAATAAAGTTTAGTATTTCTGGTAAAAGTGATTCAGGAATTTGTTCTATCTCTTGAACCAGAGATTCTTTTGCATTCATCGTTTTGAATAACTAACTTTCTTGTATTCAATTATATTTGATATTAATTTTTCCTTGGAGTTTTAAGGTTTAAAAAAAGTAAATTACATTGATTTATTTAAGAAAGTTATGTTACTCACATAACACATTATTATTTATTTAGATGAAAGAGGCAATACTCAATCGAAGTTTAATCATAAAAGCGTCGGGGATGCGCCTCGCCATAGGCGAGAACGCTTATGAGTCTTAGCTTTCCTGAGAACGTGCTTTTGGAGCAAGTCTTTCGCTAGCTAATCGAACTAATTGAAGGAATTGTGGTTGATAGATAATTGCTAAAAAATTCACTGCTAGACAGGTACTACCCAAGGTAAACAAAATAAAGGTAATCGGCGTAACAACGCCAATCATAAACCAAGTAGAAATGTGCAAAAACAAAGTCAAAGCAAAGACAACGGATAAAGTGACAGTCAAGCGAACTTTGGAGAGAGGAGATTGTTTAGCTAACAAAACTAAACTGATTAAAGTCGTGAGCAAGTTAGCTGGCACCAAAAAAGCACAGATAGCACTACAGTTTTGTCGAGAAAATTCAAAAATTGGTTCAAAATCTAACATACTTTCCGATTGAGGTTTTATTTACGCTTATTGTAGAACAGTTATTCTAAAGTGTTTCTCCGTGCTTAAAGGTTTGTGTTATCTTTATAGATTTTTAAGATAAATTCAATTATCATATTGCAAACTTATTAAAAATTCCTATTTAAATTGAGCTTAAGAGGTGGCTAATAGATCACCTTCTTGAGTTAATAAAATCTATTAGAAAATCAATTTTACTCAAAACAAGATTACAAGGCAAAACTTAATTAATGTCTAATGATATATATTGTAAGTATGGCTCTAGCAAAGATTATTTAATATTTATTACCAAAGTATTTATTATTTGATTAAACTTAAATTTATCTATAAAAATTCAAGAGAAAATAAGACTCTGATTCGAGGAGTTTATCTGCAATGGCAAATGAAAAACATTTGGCTTTACTATACCAAGGAGTAATAGCCTGGAATCAATGGCGACAAGAACAGCCACAAGTTATTCCTGATTTGAGTAAAGCTAATTTATATCAAATAAATTTAAGAGATTTTAATTTCCAACAAGTTAATTTTTGTCAAGCAAATCTTAGTTATGCTTGCTTGGATAGTACTCAACTTAATCAGGCTAATTTGCAAGGAGCTAATTTACTTGGTGCTAGTTTATGTCAAGCTAATTTACATCAAGCCAATTTAGATTTAGCAATTCTTAAACAAACTAAACTTAACTCAGAGACAGTTTTAAATTCTAAAGTCAGAAAAGTTTGGGAACTTGTCAATGGAGGAGGAGCAAACCAAAATTTAAGTAAGATCGATTTAGCTTATACTAATTTATTTCAAGTTGATTTAAGTAATAGTGATTTAAGCCATGCTAATCTTAGCCATGCTAATCTTAGCCATGCTAATCTCAATGGAGCTTATCTTTCCCAAGCTAATTTAACTGCTGCCAATTTATATAAAACCAACTTAGACAATGCTTATTTAAGTCATGCGAATTTAACCTCAACAAATCTTAGTAACGCATCTTTAATTGGTGCTTATTTGCGAGACGCGATCGCAGATTTTGTGAATTTTCAAGCAACTAAAATTAATCATCAAACTCTCCTCGACCATAAATCTCATTTAATCTGGGAACTGGTCAATCAAGGAGCAGTCAAAAAAAGTTTAATTAGTGAAGATTTGAGTAATGCTAATCTAAAAGGAGTTAATTTTTGCGAAGCAGATCTAACAAAAACTAATTTTGGTAATTCCGATTTGCAAGGGTGTAATTTTTGTCAAGCAAATCTGACTAAAACCAATTTTGCTCAAGCTAATTTGATTAATGCTAATTTCGACCAAACTAATCTAAAAATAGCTAATCTATCAGGTGTAATTCAATATAAAAATATTAACTTTGATGAAACTCGAATTAGTCAAAAAATCCAAGAACATGATACACAAATTCAATTAGTGGAACTGCAACCAGTTCAAAAAAAGTCTCAATTATCTAAATTAGAATTAAGTTGGATTGGAATTTTAGTTACTACTATTTTAATAATAATAACTTCTTATTTTTTCTGGCGATATCAAAATAACCAACCTTTATTTGTGCCTCCAAATTTAGACCATATTTTTCAGAATCAAAATTAAATTTTTAAAAATTATCCAAATTATATTTAAAACCCTGTAAAATTAATTTTGCTAGCTTACTCAATTGACGCTCTATCGACAGAACTGAGAATCTCTCGGTTCATTCGTCCCTGCTCACATATAAAATTTTTACTGATTAAAATTTAATCTAAATTAGCGAAATCACAGAGAGTACCGTAAGGACAAATTTGACAATTTGCTGGGGAAGGATTGGCAACATAATTACCAACATTAATTGCTTTAACTACACTTTCTACTTCTTCCGCAATTTGATTTAATTCTACTTGAGAAAAACTATGCAAATAATCGTGTCTTAAATAAGCTATATGTGCCTGTTGAGATTCTAATGCTTGTGCATAAGCCCACAGTTGAAAACGGTGATCTTGAGGATTAATCTCGCGATCGCTTTTGTAATCTAATACCCAATTTTCTCCTACTAAATCAATGACACCAGTAAAAGTAATGTGTTGAATTGATAAACTAATTTTTGTTTCTTTAGCTATGGCTGTAGTTTGAAAAGATTGATATTGAGGATGTTGCCAAAATCGATTGGCTAGAGCGATCGCTTCTCCGGCTGCTGCTTGATTCCAACTAGAATCGGCAAAAGCTCTTAAACGCTCTACTTCAGAGATATCATGTTCTAAGGCTTTATGTACTAGGGTCCCTACTTGCGAGGCATAAGCAATTCCTTCTCCAATTCCTGGATGCCCTTCTAGAAAGCGAAATTGGAAGCGGAGAGGACAACGATTGTATTCGCTTAAAGCTGTGACTGGTAGTTCAAAAATACCATAACCAATCGAGTCTATTAATAAGGGAGGTAGAGACTTTTCATGGAACTTCTGTACGGGGAATAAGGGCGGTAAGGCTGCTTCAGGAGTAAAAGCAATAGGTTCAATAGAAATATTATTTGCTTTTAAAACAGGAATTAATTTGCTTAAATCTCCTTTATCAGAGCTATTTGCACTCAAAATCAAATAATCTCTAGCTCTAGTCAAAGCTACATAAAGAACTCGCAGTGCTTCTTGTTCTTCCCTTTGCTGTTGTAAAAATTTTAAATAGGTATAAAGGGCTGGTGTTCGCTTTTCTCCTGCAAATTCCCATTGCCAAGCAACTCCCCAATGAGAATCAAAATAAATTGATTGAGGAATGTTTGGACGTTCTCTGCTTAAATCCGCGATCGCTACTACTGACCATTCTAATCCTTTGGCTGCAAAGATCGTCATCAGAGATACGGCGTTACCTACCTGTAGAGGAGGGCGAGTAATTTCACTGTCACTGTCATAAAGACGTTTGAGACGACGTACCACCCCAAAGAGATCGTCTGTACCTTGTTCTAATTGGGCGACTAATTCCCGAAATCCTTGCCAGTCTGCCAGTCTCCTCGCTGCACCTGATAAATTAGCAATAACTGCGGTATATCCCGTCAAACGATCCGCAATTTGGATTAAACGCGAGGGTGCTTCTTGATCGCATAGTTGTAGTAGTTGAGAAAGCACCTTAACAGGATGTTCTAATTCTGGTATTCGTGTAGAGCAAATTGTTGCCCACCAATCAATTTTATCTTCTCTTACTATACCCAGTTGAAATAAAATGCGATCGCTAATGGCAAAGAAAGGACTTCTTAAAACTGCAATCAAAGCGATATTATCTTGGGGTTCGGCTAAAAAACGCAATAATGCCCAAGTATCTTTAGCTTCTCTAGTAGCAAGTAAGTTTCCACCGCCTGAAGGTGCAACGGGAATTCCTACTGCTGCTAAAGCTTCTTCGTAATATTGAAGGGGCGACCAAGTACGGGTTAAGATGGCAATATCCTGAGGTTGAATAGGTCGTAATTGCTGAGTTTGCTTGTCATAAACAGGAGTTTTTTCATCCAATATTTGTTTAAGTTGTTGGGCAAGGTGATGCGCTTCTACCCGTTGACGCTGATTTTTATTACTATCAGAATGTTTTTCGACTGCAAAAACTTGAATATCTTTTTCTCCTCTCCATCTGTTTTCCTCTGCCTCTAAAAAGCGATTACTCTTTAACTCCTGATGTAAATCTACTAATAAGGGTGCAAAAATCTGATTAATTTTTTGTAATAAAGATTGATGAGTGCGAAAACTTTGACTAAGGATAACTTCTTGACCGTTATTATTGAGGATTTTTTGTTTAAATTGTTTAAAGACTCGAATATCTGCCCTTCTAAATCCATAAATCGACTGTTTAACATCACCAACAATGGTTAATTGGGCTGTTTTGGTTAAAGTTTCTAGTAATTCTGCTTGAGTGGGATTAGTATCTTGAAACTCATCAACTAGAAAAACTTGCCATCTCTGTCGATAATACTCTTGTACTTGTGGCTCGCTTAAAGCTTTGAGGGCATAAATTTCTAAATCACTAAAAGTTAAAAATCTGGCTTGTCCTTTTAGTTTGGCGAGATAATTAGTAATATCTTGATAGGCTTCAGTTAAAGCAGGAAGAAGTTGTTTAAGTTGTTCGTCTGCTTCAGTTAAAGTCAGAGTAATTAATCCTGTAGCAACAATTTCTTTGACAAACTCTCGTAAAGATTTGAGAGAATTTTTAACAACTGTAAGGCTATCATTCTGCCAATTTTTTTTACTGCCAACATTAAGTTTAATTCCAATTATAATTGCGATCGCGCGATCAATATTCTCTTCATCTTCCAACTCCGTCATAGCAGCTAGACTTTCTTGACGAATTATTTCTAACTTATCTCCTGCTTTTCCTTGATACTGCGATAAAATTGACCAAGCTTCAGTCCAAATTGCATCATTAACTAATTTTTTTAACCCTTCCCGTCGAGCATATCTAATCAAAGTCTCCCAATCTTGAATTCCTTGTCGTAATGCTTTAGTCGCCGTGTAAGGATCTGCCAATAAACCACTCATTAGCTTAGACATTAAAGAATAAGGAATCAACTGATAAACTTGTTGCGGTAAACGGGTTAAAGCCGACTCTAAGGCATCATCAAGCCAGATTTTGCCTTCCAAATCGTCAATAACCGAAAAATCAGCAGGAATCCCTGCTACTTCTGAATGTTCCTCACAAATTCGACTAGCTAAAGCATGAATCGTACTAATCGGTGCTGCTTCTAACTCCGCTAAAATATCTGTGCGTTGAGGTAACTGTTGACTAATTAAAATTCTAATTCGCGATCGCAATTCTTGGGCTGCTTTTTCGGTAAAGGTAACCGCAACTATTTCTAAAGGAGATAAATTTTGTTCTTTTAAATAATATAAATACCTTTCCGCTAACATATGAGTTTTACCCGTACCAGCACCAGCCGTAACTACTACACTAGTAGGCGAATAAGCAGCAAGTTGTTGATCTGGGTTTAAGTAATTGTTAGCCATAAAGTAGTGTTTTTGAAGTGTGTCTAGATTGTTAATGATTAAATATGTCCACGGATGAACACAGATGAACACAGATGAACACAGATGAACACAGATAGAGTTATTGATGTGGTATGGAGTTAGTTTAAGCATTTCGGATAATTCTTGTGATTTCAACTTTTGGTTTACTGAAATTAATTAATAAGCACAAATTTAAGTTACTAGCTTTAAGATAGTTGAGACACTGAGCTTGATGATGATTGTCTAAATAGTTTAAGGCTTTTAATTCCACCAAAATACATTTTTCAACTAAAATATCAGCATAAAAATTACCAACAATTGTTCCTTTATAATAAACAGATATAGGATATTGAGCTTTAATATTTAACCCAGCAAATTTTAATTCTTGGATCAAAGCTTTTTCATAAACTTTTTCTAAAAAACTACAGCCCAAAGTGTTACTAACCTCAAAAGCACAGCCAATGATTTTCTGACTCAGAAAATCAAATTTAGTTTGATTTGTTTCCATCATAAAATTGACAACAATATCCTTAAACAAACATCTATTAATACCGATCAATTATCAGTGTTTATCAGTGTTCATCTGTGGACATTTATCACAACTCCAAAAAAAACACACAACCAAACAATAACTACATCTGCATTTAAATGAACTTCGATTTACAAAAATATCAATCAGCCATTCTCAAACTACCCAACTCTGAAAAATTAAAGCAAATTCCCTTACAAATATGGGAAACTCTCCCTTCAACTAATCAAAAATTATGGGAATTAATCGAACAAGGAGAAAAATTACCTCTAGCTGCAATTGCCCTTGAACAAACCGCAGGAAGAGGACAATGGGGAAGACAATGGCTTTCTAGTCAAGGAGGATTATATCTTTCTCTAGGAATTACCTGTAATCTAGATATAAATGACAGTTTTTTGCTTACTTTAGTAATTGGTTGGGGAATAGCTACAGCACTACGAAATTATCATCTACCAGTTTTACTGAAATGGCCGAACGATCTAATTTTAATCGGCAAGAAATTGGGAGGAATTAAACTTGAAACTCGCAGTCATAAAGATCGTATTACTCAAATAGTAATCGGAGTAGGAATTAACTGGATTAATCCTGTCCCTAATCTTGGAATTAATTTACAATCTTACTATCAAAATCATAATCAATTTTCAGTTACTTCTTTAGAACAATTAACTGCTATTACTATTAGTGGAATTGTTTCAGGTTATCAACATTATTTACAAGTAGACCGAGAACAGCTTTTAAAAGATTATCTTGAAATATTTGCTAATCTAGGACAACAAGTTACTCTCAACGGCAATAAAGGAATTATTACAGGAATAACAGCTAAAGGAGAATTGCGCGTTCGGCTCAAATCGCCTGGCGCAGCTACAGAAATTTGTTTGTCGCCAGGTCAAATTAGTTTAGGTTATGGAGAAAAAATGTAATAAGGGTGAATATCCACCCTTACTGAGAAAGCAATTTAATTAAAAACGATAAGTAGTACGAATTGTACCAACATAAATTGTGTCATTATTTTCAATATGCCCTGGATTAGTTACAAAATAAAATCCTGGCGTAATCGAAATGCTGTCATTGACTTTAAATCGATAGAAAAATTCAAAGTGTAAAGAAGTAGCTTCGTCTTTTTGTCCTACTCTTCTTGGTAATTGTCCTTCTCGAACTAATCCAGGTGCATCTCCATCTGCTGCAATTACTTCTCCAACTGTATCTAAATTAGGATTATTATCCGTTACTACAGTTTCCTCTTCATTATTAATAACCTGTTCAAAGAAAGGTACTGGAGTACCTGCTGTTTCTGGTCCAGCATCAACTAATTTTGGTGGCATTCCAAAAATAAAGCCAAACAAATCCCCTTCTCTGCCAAAAGGATCGCTCAAACCTAAAGAAAGTGTAAAAGTTGCAGTGTTTGCAAAAGGTTTTTTATTAGCAGAAGCTCCAATGCCATCTTCAGGCGGTGTACCATCAACTTCAGTTTCAGGAAAATCAGGCAATTCGTTGAGGAAATTAGCAAAAGTATAACCACCCCAAGCAGCTAAATTCAATTTTTCAGTAACATTCCATTGAAAACTACCACCAACAGCATTGATTTGAGCAGGTTGATCTCCTAAGAAAAATCGACAACAATCGGCAAAGGTGGGATCGTTTTGTTCGCTAGCTGGTGAAGGAACTCTAGCATCAGACCATAAACCGCCTGTTTCTGCATTAACGCTACCTGTATATGTCCCTAAACTACCATCACTAGAATAGGCATTGACATAATTAATTCCTGCCACAATATTATCGGTAGGTTGTACCAAAAACTGCGCTCCCAAAGCACTATAATCTGAACCAAAGAAACCTCCTTCAGGATCGCCACTATCTCTTGTCCCATAAGCAACTTGAAAACGAAGTGGCTCTGCGATCGCCCAATCAAACCCAACTCCTGCATCCATTGCCCCACCTATTCTTAAGATGGGGTTGAGTTGTCCAAAACGCGACACTGCACCTCTACCAATATCAAAATAAGGTGAATTGGCAGTCAAGACGTTACTTAAACCAAAACCAAACGTAGAAGCATAGAAAACAACTTTGTCATTAAACGCAGGCAGACGATATTCTAAAATATCCAAATTGATCTCGTTGTCATAATCGGCTTGATAACCTAAACGAGCCATATAGGTATTAAGAGATTCAGGATTGGTAAAACCACCGTCGCTAAAATTTCCTGTGGTTAAATACATCCGTAAACGGTCTTGTCCTGTAAAAGAGGTCTGTAATCCTAATCTAGTTAAATGAGTAAAGACTGTATTGGTTTCTGGTTCTCCTCTATTTACACAGTCAGCCCCTAAATTACGACCATCTTGCGTAGGATCGACAATGCTACATCCTCCTGGAGGATCACCACCAAAAGCATCAGCTATAGCAAAAATCACTTCACCATTTAAAGTTGTGGTCGTCGAAAATTGATGATCTTCTAAAAAAGCGACCTTATTTTCGAGATTATCGACTCTTCCACTAATAGTAGCTAATTCTGCTTCAAATTCTTCTGTTAATCTTTTAATAGTCGCTATATCTTCTTGTACAACTGCTTCAGAAGAAGCAATCAATCTTTCAATTTGTTGTAAACAAGAATTTAATCCTGCTGCAAATTCATAACGAGATAAAGCTTGTGTTCCCCGATAAGTTTGATTAGGATAACCAGCAATACAACCATATCTTTCGACTAATCCCCGCAAAGCTTCATACGCCCAGTCTCCTGGTTGAACATCTCGTAGTTGGGAAACATCTGTGACTTGGCTAAGAGAATTCTCAGGGGTGATAACACTATCAAGAGATTCACTGGTAGTTTTATATTTAACAAACTCTGCTTCTGCTAAAGTTGAAGATTGTGTTGTATTTTTTTCAGATGTTGTAATTGGTTTTTTAGTCGTTAATTGAGCAATTGTTGCAAAATTATGAGTTGATTTTGATTGAATAGCTGTACGAGAAAGACGTAGACTATTCAAATGAAATTGATTGGTTACTAAAAATTCTTTTGCCAGATCAAATCGACTTTGCTTAGGTATTTTAAAATTAGTAAAATTAGACTTATAACTAAGACTAAAATTATTATCTTTGTTTATAAATCGTTGATTTTCAGTTTGTGCTTGTACAACTGTTGGCTCTAAAAGTAGTACAAATAATCCAATCAGTAAAGGCAATTTATTGATCATATTTGTTCCTCATCCACCAATTAGTTAAGCCATGCCCAATAGATCAGAAGTTATTTTCTTTCTGATTTAATTCTTCAATGCAACTGATAGTTATTTAAAACGAAAAAAAGACTAACTATTTAGATCGTCAATAAATCTAAACAGTTAGTTTAATAAATACTTGCTTAATTTATTTACACTAATTACTTTGCAAATAACCAAAGAATTTATGCAGACTTCATATTTTTGTCATAAAAGTTAATCATTGTCTAAAATCAAAAGTCCAAGGTGTCAGGCTTAATTAAAAAAAGTATTTGTCAGATTGAAGACAACGTGTGTTTTGCTACATAAACACGCCCACGATCCGCAGATTTATTTGCGATCGCTTGAGTAAACTATCAGGAATAGGCTAGCGAAAAATCACGTATTATTTGGACAATCAAACTTTAAGTGTTTAATTTTGCCCTAATAGCTTCAATTCGCTGCCGATTTACCCCTAAGTCTGATTTTCCTAGACGAGAGGCTGAACGAACATGAATTACATTGGCAGCTTCATCAAGATAAAACTCAACGTCATCCACAAATCCCATCAATTTGCTTTTAAATTCTGCATAGAGATAATTATTGGTTTCCTCAATAATTGTTATTCTCTCCATACTTGCAATAACTTTTTTTAACTCTGAGATTGAAACGGCAGGAAGAGGAGCTATTTTTTCTTGAGGGCGATCGCTTTGACTACTAACACAGTTTGGAGTTCCTGGACAAGATGCCAGTTTTCCATCTTTTACTCCTAAATTATTGGGTTTTTTTCCTGCTAAGTTAAACATCTATCTTTATTTGTTACACTGACTTCTTTATAAAAGTTAGTATATAGCTTTTGTTGATTGGATTTGCCAAAACCAGTTTAGATCGAGGGCAATAATTTCAAAATATTGTGTAGAGCGATACATAAACTATTAATTACATTGAGAAATTTTTTTAGTCTGAATTGTTATTTTCAGCTTATTAAATGATTGTTGATGTTTTTGGAATGATATTTGCAATACATTAATACTGCAATTGAGTTTATTAGAGCTAATTCATAGAATTTATCTTCAAGTCCTGAAATAAATTATTCGTCTAGAATGTATGAAAAGGTCATTTGACACGATTTAAGCCTTTGTAATCATAGTCTTGCTTGAGATGAGACATAGAGTAATTTTGATTATTGCGCTTTCAATCTGATTTGACAGCCAAAAATTTTTTTTGTTAGATTAAACGTATTCATAATGACTACGCTTTAAGCCTAAAATTATAGATAAATAGGAGTCAACTTTTATGGTTAAGATCGTTGGAATTAGTGGCAGTCTTCGAGATAGTTCTTATACAGCTTTGGCACTACAACAAGCAATTACCAGAGTAGAGGCTTTAGATGCAGAAGTAGAACTGCTTGATTTACGAGAATTGAATCTACCTTTTTGTAATGGTGGAGATGAATATCCTGGGTATCCTGATGTCATTAAACTTAGAGATAGTGTCAAAGAAGCCGACGGATTAATTTTAGCTACACCTGAATATCATGGTAGTGTGAGTGGTGTGATCAAAAACGCTCTTGATTTAATGAGTTTTGAGCATTTATCCGATAAAGTTACAGGACTAATTAGTGTATTAGGCGGACAATCTAATAGTAATGCTCTTAACGATCTAAGAATTATCATGAGATGGGTTCACGCGATCGTTATTCCAGAACAAATTGCGATCGGACAGGCTTGGCAGGCATTTGATCGAGAAGGTAAATTATTAGATGAGAAATTATCTCAAAGATTCGATCAATTCGCTCAGAGTTTGGTCGATCACACTCGCAAACTTAAAGGAATTTAATTCAAAATCAGAATTATTCTCAACAGCTAGCTTCGCTAATACGAGTATCGGCAATAATATCGCCAAACCATTGATTCAAAAGTGCCTTTGATTCTGGAGAGGCGATCACAGAATTGACAAAATCTTGCCAGGCGCGATCGCCTCTAGGAAGCAACATCCCGTAAAAATCACAAGTTAAAGGCTGTTCTGGAATTAAAGGATAATTAGCAAGAGATAAATTTTGTTGTTGAGCTTCTGCTCTTAATAAAATACCATCACTAACCATGGCATCAATTTTTCCTTGCGCTAAGGCTTGTACGCCTCTATTCCTAGCAGTAACACCTCGAAATAAAGTTAATTGTGCTTGAGGATAGCGATCGCGTAGATATTTTTCCGTACTTGTTCCTTTTATTACTCCGAGCTTTGAATTATTTAAATTACTATCAAGATTAATTAAATTACTATTTTGTTGACGAATTAGAAACTGGGTACCTGTAATAAAAAAAGGTTGAGAAAATATAACCTCTTCTTGCTGTTTTGAGACAATAGTATTAGGGCCACATTCTAGGTGCACCAGTCCTTGTGCTACTAAATCAAAACGATTATTAACTTGGGATTTTAAAACTCTAAAAATAAGGATATTTCTCTTGAGTTGATTAATTAATTTTTTTTCAAGTAAACTAAAAAAATCCAGACAGTATCCTTGAAGATTTCTTTGAGTATCTATATAACCAAAAGGTGCAGCATCTTCTCTAATTGCTACTTTGACTACTCCAGTTTTTTGGATGTCTTCTAATACAGTGGCTGCTGTTGCTTGTAAAGGTATAAACAAAATTAACCCCAACAACACTCCAATTTTTATTTGAGATTTAATCATTATTATTTTAGTTATTAACTCTGCTCACATAACAAATATTTTAAATATTATTATGCTTTGATTGCTTGCAGCAGCACAAACTTAAGACAAAAATTTAATTTTATTGAGAGTAATTATTGGTGCAAATTTACAAAGATATTTATATAAAATACTTAAACGAATTAAAAAAAAAAAAGGAAGAAAGCTTTGATTTTACACCTTCTTCCCCATCATTCAACTAAGAGACTCTAGATAATCGCGAATCATGTTTCTTCGTCTAGGCTGTCTAAGTTTCTGTAAAGCTTTAGCTTCAATTTGGCGAACTCTTTCGCGAGATAGTTCTAAACAACGACCGATTTCTGCTAAAGAAAACGGTTTTTCGCCACCAAAACCAAACCGCATCTGAATTACTTCTCGTTCACGGCTAGTTAATTCTGATAACAAATACTGTAAATCTTTTTGTAGAGATTCTCGCATCAAAGTTTCTTCAGGAGAAGCACTTTCTGTCTCCAGTAAATCTCCTAACTCTGTATCTTTCTCTTTTCCTACTTTGATCTCTAAGGATACAGAACGGGGTACACGTAGCAATACTTCTCGAATTTGTACCGCAGTCATATCCAATTCTTGGGCAAGATCTTCAATGCGAGGAGTGCGTCCTTTTTCTTGAGAAATCTTTCGTTGAGCTTTTTTGATTTTGTTGAGTTTTTCAGTGATGTGGACTGGAAGACGAATGGTGCGACTTTGAGTTGCGATCGCTCTAGTGATCCCTTGACGAATCCACCAATAAGCATAAGTACTAAAGCGATAGCCTTTAGTGGGATCGAATTTTTCTACTGCCCGTTCTAAACCAAGAGTTCCTTCCTGAATTAGATCGAGTAATTCTAAGCCTCGATTTTGATACTTTTTGGCTACAGATACAACCAAGCGTAAATTGGCTTTGATCATGTGTTCTTTAGCGCGGATACCATCTCGTTGAATTCTTTCTAATTCTTTAACACTACAGTTAACAACTTCTGCCCAACGATGTTTACCTACTGATAAGCGTTCTTTGAGTAGGGGAATTTCCATGCCTACAGTTTGAGCCCATCTTCTTAACGAAGGACGATGGCTGAGTTGAGAGACTAAACGGTCGTGAGCATCAATTAACTCAACAAACTCTTGTAGAATTTGATCTCCCTTCTTGGCAGCTTTCGCTCGCTGTTCTATGATATTAATATGACGCTGAACTTTTTGGGCTTCTGAAACTTCTTCATCTCTTTCTAGTAAAGGAACACGACCGATCTCTTGTAAATATAGTCTGACCAAGTCAGTGGTAGTTCTATTCCCTCTTTTAGCAGCATTGTCTAGATCGATATTGTCTAAATCTAGCTCTACCAGGTCATCTGTTAACTTACTAGAGTTATAGTTACTTTCTTCTAACTCCAGCTCGTAAGCAGAAATAGAATAGTTTTCTTCGGTCTCAACATATAAAGAACTAGCTAACATATTGCTTTCTCAATGACGACTTAGCTTGAAAATCAGGGTTGGATCACTCCTCACTCATTAGATTGCCCAACTTAAAAGGAAAAAAGAACATCACTGCCAGTTTTTTTTTGAAATGTTCCGTAGTTTAACTTAGTCTGCGTAATAATACGTAAATTCTTGTCAATTAAGCTACTTATTTTATGAGGAAGGATCTGATTTTCTTTATGCAACAGACGAGTTTCTTTTGTGGTTGATTGTTCCCGTCTTAAGTTTGTTTTTGTTTTTTTTTAATAATTGCTTTCAAACCGACAAATAACTTTACAAAAATAAATATTACTTAGGTAAAGGGCTAGAAATGTAGCAGCATCATAGAAAACAGCAAAATTAGATAACTGTAGAGATTAGTAGCTTTGGTTTGAGCAAATTTGTTTGAGTAGCTCTTAGTCCAATTACTCACTTCTAGCTTGTAAAATTTCCTACGTATACTTAATTTATTTGGTTGAAATTCTAAATAAAAAAGAAAATGATTTATTAAAACAGATCAGTAATTATGAGCTTTCCACCCAGACAATCATGATGTAATAACTATTACCATGCTTTTTGATAGCAGTAATTTTATCAGTACTTTTTTGATTATCAGATCAAAGACTAACCCAGATCGCGTTATATTTGACTTTGGTAAGATAACAATCGTGATTGATGAGTTTTTTCTCTAGTTTTTGGAAATTTTCTCGTCCCCATACCATTATTGGCACTAGTCTAAGTGTTTTTGCGATTTATTTTTTAGCCTTGGCAACCACTAATAGCTCAATTACTTGGCTAAATTTAGAACAATTGCTGGCTGTTTGGATTGCTTGCTTATGTGGCAATGTTTATATTGTGGGGTTAAACCAATTATCTGATGTAGCGATAGACCGCATTAATAAACCATCATTACCGCTTGCTGCTGGTGAATTTTCTCTTCAAAAAGGAAAATGGATTGTTGGAATTACAGGGATTTTAGCGTTAGTAATTGCAGTTTGCTCGGGAATTTGGTTATTAGCTACAGTAGGTATTAGTTTAATTATTGGTACAGCTTATTCTTTACCACCAATTCGCTTAAAACAATTTCCTTTTTTGGCTGCCTTCTGTATTTTTACAGTTCGGGGTATTGTGATAAATCTTGGCTTGTTTTTACACTACAGTCAGAAATTAACTGGTCAAGAGTTATTAAATTCTTATGTTTGGGTATTAACTTTATTTGTTCTCTTCTTTACTATAGCGATCGCAATTTTTAAAGATGTTCCCGATCTTGAAGGAGATAAACAATACAATATCACTACTTTTACTTTAATTTTAGGTAAGCCAGCCGTGCTGAATCTTTCTTTAGGTGTAATTACGTTTTGTTATTTAGGAATGATTTTGGCAAGGATATTTTGGCTAACTGATTTTAGCTGTAGCTTTTTTATTGGTTATCATCTAATTCTTTTAGGATTATTGTGGTGGCGTAGTCAAAAAATCGATTTAGAAGAAAAAAGTGCGATCGCAAGTTTTTATCAATTTATTTGGAAACTGTTTTTTTTAGAATATATCCTCTTTCCTATTTCTTATTTTGTTTAAGTTTAATTACGGTTAAAAATTGAGTTTTCTTGAAAAAGTTGCCAAGTTAGCAGCTTTTTTTCTGATCTGAGTAATAAAAAGGTAATGTTTCAATTTTCCCAACCTCAACTACGGATAAACGACGGTTTACCCCTATCAACTCCTCATAGTGGTTATCATTGGCAGGAAGCTAATAACTTTTTTCTCCAATCTCAGGATTTTTTTGAAGGTTGGTATTTTCGCGTTATTATACCTGAGATTGCCCAAACTTTTGCTTTTATGTATTCTATTGAAGATCCTAGGGGCGAACAACCTAATAGTGGTGGTGCAGCACAAATTCTCGGTATTGATGAAGAATACATTTTTCGTACTTTTCCCAACCTCAAAAAATTTTGGGCAGCTAAAGATTATTTAGGGTTAGGACATTGGGGTAAAACAAAAAAGGTAATGAAACCTCAATTAATATCTGCTGATGACTTTGAAGCCAATATTCAACAAGGTTATCAAGTAACCACTACTTTAAATCAAGGTTACATTTCCGATCCAGGTACTAAAAAATCTTGTCGTTGGCGATATCAAACTAAACCGATTTATAGTTGGGGAAATCCTCGTCATTCTCAAGCAACAGCAGGTTGGTTGTCTTATTTACCTATTTTTGAACCTGGATGGCAAATTTTGATGGCTCATGGCTTGGCAACAGGTTGGATTGAATGGCAAGGAAAAGTATATCGATTTACTGACGCACCAGCTTATAGTGAAAAAAATTGGGGACGCTCTTTCCCTCAGAAGTGGTTTTGGATTAATTGTAATAGTTTTACTGACCACAGCGATTTAGCTTTGACGGCAGGAGGAGGAGTTAGGGAAGTGTTGTGGTGGCAAGAAGAAGTTGCCATGGTTGGCATTCATTATCAAGGAAAGTTTTATGAATTTGTTCCTTGGAATTCTCAAGTTAGTTGGCAGATTGAACCTTGGGGAAAATGGCAGATGCAAGCTGTCAATCAAGATTTTGAAGTTACTCTGACTGGTAAGACAGATTTGCCTGGTACTTATGTTCGGACACCAACAGCCAAAGGTTTAGTTTTTAATTGTCGAGATACAACTAGAGGAGAATTAAGTTTAGAGTTACGTCAGCGTCAAGGAAAGACTATTTTCAAAGCAAGCAGTGAAGTTGCAGGTTTAGAAGTAGGAGGTTCTCCTTGGAAAGGAACGTGGGAAGTTTTAGCTCAGTAACATATAGGCTGAATTTGATCAATCACTCTAAACAGTCATCAGAGATTTTTATATTAAAGTAGGGACAATTCATGCCACCGAAGGTGAAGCGAAGCGATTGCCCCTACAAATGTTTTTTTTGCTCAGAGATTGGTGAGAAACGATATTATTTGGGGATAACTAACTAAATATTAAATATAGTTAGACCTCGTATTGCCATAACTCCAGCCAGTACGGCTACTCCCGCCGAAGTCAAAGCTGTACCAAATAACCACCAAGCAGCAGTTGCCGTTGCTTTACGGGCTTGGATTACTTGTTGTTGAGCATTTTTCTTAATCTCATCAATTCTTGCTTGTGTTTTCTGCTGAATACGTTCGAGACGGTTAAGAAAACGATCGCGTACTGATTCAACTTGGTCAATGATTCGATTGACATCCTGCTCAGAAATATCTTCGCGGGAACTCAACAGGGCAACTAAAGTGTCGCGGTCAAATTGAGAGGCGCGATCGCGTAAGGCGTCAACTCCTGCTTCTGGATCTGAAAACAGTTTTTCTAAGTCTTGTTTGATTCCGTCGTAGTTGAATTCGGGACGCTCTAAGGAGTTGAGGTAGTTACGAATCTTGTCAAAAGTTCCTTCAATCGCCGATTGGGCTTGCTGTTGAATTGCCTGGAATTGTTCGAGTAATTGGTTACGAACAGAGTCAATTCTTTCAACAATCTCGTTGGCTTCTGCTTCGGAAATATCTTCCCGTTGCGAAAGAAGAGCTACTACCGTATCGCGGTCAATTTCAGAAAGGCGATCGCTAATTTGGCTTAATCC
Organism: Stanieria sp. NIES-3757; assembly: GCA_002355455.1. NCBI lineage: Bacteria > Bacillati > Cyanobacteriota > Cyanophyceae > Pleurocapsales > Dermocarpellaceae > Stanieria > Stanieria sp. NIES-3757. Next base: position 4,242,534 of record AP017375.1, on the reverse strand, counting down.
CGTTCCTGGCTCTTTGAGTAAGGTTTGTAAATCGCGTTTAATGCCTTCTGGATTTAGTTCTTCTTTATTAGTAGAACGCAAATAATTTTCAAAAGAACTTTGCCAATCTTGAATTTGTTTTTGAGTACGACTTGCCAAGCGTCGGGGTGCTTTCACAATACTTTGAATTGCTGCTTGGACTCGGTCGATATACTGATTAATCTGTTCTTCACTGAGGTCTTCTCGTTGACTCAACAGCTTGGTTAGAGTTTCTCGATCCAGGTGCGAAAACCTTTCTCTAATAGCTTTTGCCCCCTGTTGCGGATCGTCAAATAGCTGCTGTAAATCTTGTTTGATGCTGTCGGGGTCTAATTCCTCTAAATTAGTAGAACGGAGATAATCAACAATCTTACTAGTAACATCTTCGTATTGCTCCTGAGCCTTACCTGCTAACATTTGCGGTGCGTGCAGGAGATTATCGCGAATTTCTTCAAAGCGATCGATAAACTGATTAATTTCCTCTTCGTTCAAGTCTCCCCGTTCGGAAAGTAATTTTACTACCGTATCGCGGTCAAACTGAGAGAGTCTTTCTCGCAAGGCTTTGATGCCGACTTGCGGTTTATCTTGAAGAGTTTTGAGGTCTTCCTTAATCCCATCGGGATTTAGTTCTTCTTTTTTAGTATCTCGCAAATAGGATTCTACTTTTTGTCCTAATTCTTCAGCTTGAAACTGAGCTTTTTCCTGCAATTCCTGAGCTTCTGAACTGACGCGAGCGCGTGTACTTAATAGCTGATTCAGGATTTGATCGGTTTCTTCTTCATTTAGATCTTCTCTAGTTTGGGAAAGCAGTTGTTTCAAACTATCACGGTCAAATTGAGAAAGGCGATTGCCTAATTCTTCTACACCTGCGTCTGTATCTTCGAGAAGTGTTTTAAAGTTGCGTTCAATTGCTTCAGGATTTAGTTCTTCTTTACTAGTAGAACGAAGATAATTTTCTACGCGAGAACGAAGATCTTGTGATTTTTCTTCTGATTCTGCATTGCCAACCTGGGACAAAACTTCCTGACGGATGCTGTCAAGGGAATCAACAATTTCGTTGACTTGCTCAGAACTAAATTCATCTCTTTGATTTAAGATGTTTACCAAATCATCACGATTGAGTTGTTCTAATTGACTTCGCACTAAACTCGGTGCTGCTTCTGGATCGTAAATTACCTCTCTAAATTCTTGCTTAATGGTTTCTCGGTTGAGATGCCAAGGTTGGGAATTGAGCAAGTATTCTTCTACATCTCCTCGAATTGGGTTAGAAGATGACGAGGTAAGTTGTTTGACTTGTTCTGTACCTTGGTCTTTAAGCTGTTGTAATTGCTCGATAATTTTTTGTCCATCTACATCGGAAAGATCTACTCGTTGGAGAACTGTGTCAATTAGTTTAGCCAAACCAAGCTGCATAGCTTGTGTTGTAAAAGTCGACTGGTGATTGGTTTCCTCCAGCAATTGATTAAGTTTTTGATTTAATTGCTCGGATTTCAACTCGTTTGGAGAAGCTTTTTGCAAAAAGATCAATAATTCTGGCAATAAACTGTTCTGCTGTTGCTCACCAATTACTTCTTGCCATACTTTTTCTAGTTGATCTGCAATCTGATTAATATCCTGTTTAGAAAAATCTGTACGACTACTAACTAAATTTACAAAAGTTTGGCGGTCGATATTTTTTAAGTTATCGGGGGATATGGATTGTAAATCGGAATTTTTGAGTAAATCTTGGAAATTTTCCCGAATGTCCGAGAGATTTAGCTGAGATGGTTTCAAGTTCCCCAAGTAATCTTGTACTGTATCCTTAACGATGGTTGGATCAATTGCCGAACTTAATTCACGACGAACTGCACCAATAGATTCTTCTACTGTATTAACTACGCGAGCATTAACCGCATTAGCACTCAGAGCAGTTGTTGCGATCGCTCCTATACCTTGCATTCCTGAAGATGCTGTATCAACTACAGAACTAACAACGGAACCAATTGCTTTGGAACTAAGCCACAGCAGCAGCAAGAAAAAGATTGACCAGATTACAATGCTCGTAATTGCTGCAAAACTAATGTTGTTAATGAAGGTTAGTTTAATCGCCAAGAAACAAGCGATAAACAGAGCAATATTAACAGTTATTAAAGCCCAAAATCCTACTTTAGATTCGACTTCTTGGAACTTACTTCCCCAAGTTTCCCCAGCTTCGGCTTCTAGAGGGTTAGCTCCCGCAGAAATTCCTGCTGCTAGAGTAAAGTTGGTTAACAGAAACTGGAAAGCAAAAGCAATTACTACTCCCGCGAGCAATGCCACAAAAAATTGAGGCACTGGGAAAGGAAGTGTTGTTACTGGTGGAGGATTGATTGGTGTAGGTGTTGTTGGAGGTGTTGGAACTCGAACTTTAGCAAGCCAAAAGTGAGTGCTGTATAATCCCAGCATCATTTCTAAGTTGTGAAACATAATTTTCCTCTTTAATTTTCAACGCAATGTATCTTAGTGAAGGCGCGACTATTTAATATTTTGTGGAGCTGAAAATAATCGCACTTAACTTTATTGTTGCTAGCAAAATTTGAGGCTAACTCTATCTTTAGTCGGATCGTTTTAAGATTTTTGTGAAGATTTACGAAAAGAAATGTTTTTAGGAATTAAAGACTGATTCTGTTTCGTTTGTACTCAAAATATTGCTAAAAAAATACTTACTGGTTTCTGGCTAAAGACTGATTAAATTCTTTGGAGGTTTCTTTAGCCTTATAAATAGTAAAACAAGTCTGAAAAGGAGACTCAACCATGAAGAATAATAAATTTTCTAAATTACTCGCAGCTAGTGCGATCGCTACTAGTCTAGCTGTTGTCCCAATGGTTTCTGTTCAAGCTCAAACTCCAGGTACGCCTAATCAAACTCAAGACGGATACGTACAGGAAGACAATGATTTTGATTGGGGTTGGCTTGGATTACTAGGTCTAATTGGGCTAGCTGGTTTGGCTGGCAAAAATAAACGCCATGATAACACAGTATATACTGACCCCAGTAGAACAACTACTACTGATTATCGCTAAAAGTCTAACAGTTTAACGTTTCCAACCAATTCAAACTTAGTAAGACCTTTGGGATTAATCTGCAAAATTGATCCCAATTTAATTTTGATTGAATTGTCAATTTTCAAGCAATTTATCTAGAGTTTTTCCAAAAGCTCGAAGTAGAATCAAGGATAATTTAAATTTTAGTCAACAATGAGTTAAATTATTTCTCCTAAATAAGCAATCCCAGCTATATTTAATTTCCATTCGGAAGATGATACTTGAGGTAGCATTTTATGCCAGTCTAACTCAAACTTATCTGGTGGGTTTGGACAGACAGAAATAGATAAAGGTTGAGGTTCTTTAGAAAAAGAAAACTTTTGGTAAGGCAAAGTAATTAAGTTAAGATTAGCTGATTCTGGTGATTGAACCCATTCTGAAAAAGAACTAGTAACAATACTTTGTTCTCCAAACTTTACTTGGAAAAAACCATCATACCAATCAGATTTAATAATTAATCCTAAAAGTTGTCCTTTAAGATTTAGGTTAAGAGTCGAACCTTGTTTTAAAGTGTAAATAGATTCATCAAACAAACTATTTTTAAAAACCGATCGCTCATAATCGCCCTGTAAAGATTGCTCGTCAAATTTTCTAGTAAATTTTAAGTATTGTAAGTTATTAGCATAAATACGATAGCAATCTTCTAACTTACGAGTTGGTTGAGCTAACAAATTTCTATTAATAATTTCTTGGGTAATAATTTGTGAAACTATTTGCACCCCTTTTGCTCTAGAATAATGAGCATTGTCTTTTGGTTCATACAAAGATTTAATAAATTTTATACCCTGAGTTTTTAATAAAATTTCTGAGATATTAATTACAGGAATATCATAACGTTTTGCGATCGCTTCATATAATGCTGATACTTGGCAACAATTATCATAGTATTCAGAACTATTAGTGCCAAAAATTAAAATAATAATACGGCAATTAGGATTAATTGTTTTAGTCCTTCTAATAAATCCTTCTAAGGTTCTACCTGCCAATTTAATCGAATATTTACCTTGACTAATCGCTTTACGGTCATTAACACAATATTCAAATAAAATAAGATCGCTTTTTTGAGGTGCATTATTTCTAATATTTTGAATTGCTCCAAAAAGATTAGTAACTCCCCCTAAAGCAAAATAATTAAGATTAACTGGACGCTCAATAGCGTGGGAAAGATTTTCGGATAAATATTTGGTATAACCATTTCTCATTAAAGAATTTGAGCCACCAATGATAGAAATACGAAGAGGAGAATTATTCACAGATTTCATAGCAGGAATTGATAAAGATAAACTATTAATTGATTGATTTTTTTGAGCTAAAAGTTGATGGTAAGTTTCTATGTATCGTTGCGAACAAGTGTTAAAGTCTAACTCATCATTCATAAAAGATAGTGGTTTGTACTTGATGAGCTTATTACCAAATTGTAAATTTAAATGTTTAATTACACTAGGGTAAATTGGAATCCGAAAAGTTGCTAATTGCTCTTCATGATGGGATTGGGTTAAGGGATTAAAATTGAGTTTAGCCAAAATTTGGTTAGTTACTTCTAATCCAATTAAATTAGCTGGATGAGCAGGAATATAAAATAAATAATTTTGTTGATAATGACTGCGGATAAAATCAACAATCTTGATATCAGTAACACACTCTCTCTCGGACAATTCTTGAAGAGTATGATTTAAATTTTGTTGCAGAAATTCTAAAGTATAAAAATTTTCATCTCCAATTAATTCAAGAATTTCTTCATTAGTGTAACCCTGCTTAACCAAACTGATAATATTAATATCATTTAAGTTAGAACCATCATTAATAAATCTTTGTTGTAAGTTATTACTATCTAGTTTAGTAAACTGAGGATGGTAACCTTTAAAATAGATATAAGGAAAAGAAATTTTGTGACAATTAGCTGGTAATCTATTAATAATACTCGCCGTACTTTGTTGTCCGTAAGTATCTGCGATCGGTTGATAAATAAATAAACCAGTTTTAATTATAATTTCATTGGGAATAATGAAGTTTGTTTGAACTGCTTTAAAATGATAAGGTATGCTGACAAATTCATAATTAGCCGTGAATTCTGAAGAGAGTTCTAAATGAGCTTTAATTAGATCTCTTTGGCAGTTAGCATAGATTAAACACAGTTTTTTTTCGGATGTTTGCATGACTATTTAACTAGATTATGATTGACATAATTTCTAAATTTCTTGAGCTAAGTTTAAAGTTTAAACAAACAACACAAAATTGCTATAACTGTCAGATAAGTTATTAGCTTAATTCCTAAATTTTTTTTATTTTGTAGAGACGTAAAAGCTTACGCCTGTACTTGTTATATAAGTCTGTTAGAAATTCTCAAATTAAAATAGAACGTAAAAGCTTTTTCCATTCGGGTTGACTGCTAAATTGATAAGCATCAAAATCATAGCCATAATCAAAGGCAAAATTATTAAAGTGTTCCACCCAATTAAAGATAACTTCTTCAGGTTTAGAGTCGGTAAACTCTAGAGATTTTTGTAAATATTCAGCTTCCTCACGGCTGTTTCCAGTTTGATATAAATTCCAAGCTAACCAAACAAAACTTTGATATAAAGTTTGTTTTTTACGAGATTTAATTGGTTGAGGTAAATTCCCTTGATTAAATAAATTTTTCAGAGCCATTTCAGTGTATTTAGCTTTCTTAGGAGTATGATGAACAAAATCTTTATTTGTTTGACGACAACATAAAGTTACTTCAGGTAACCAAGCTGTTTTACAATTCATCAAAGCCAAACGAAAAATCAAATTAAGATCATCTGCATAAGAGAAATTTGTATCTAAACCTCCAGCCCACTCTAACCATTCGCGTCTCAGCATGATTGTATTAGCTAAAATAGGTCTAAGAGTTAGCCAAGTTGCTAAATTTAATTCAGGATATTGTAACCAAGGTTTAACTTCTCTCAAGACTTCATCTTGAGTATTAACCATTTTAAATCCACTATTAATCATTCCCACATTGGAATTTTTAGTAAAATAATTGACTTGTACTTCCAAGGCATGAGGTAATAACCAATTATCAGCATCAAGAAAAGTAATCAAATTTCCTCTAGCAATTTCAATACCTCGATTGCGTGCTACAGATATTCCTTGATTATGTTGGAAGCTAGTATAGCGTATGCGATCGCGTAAAGGTTGCACAATTTCTTGAGTATTATCAGTCGAACCATCATCAACCACAATTAACTCATAATCAGTGTAGGTTTGATCGAGGACACTAGCGATCGCTTTTTTTAAATAGCGACTACAATTGTAAGTAGGAATAATGACACTGACTTGAGGAGATGAAGCGACAGATAAACTGAGTCTAGATTGGTTAACTTGCCAAGAAAAACCAACTACTTTAGCAAATTCCACCACTTTTCGGCTATAAAGAGAAGGATGATGTTGTTTAGCTAGAATTTGTTGACCTCTTTGACCTATTTGAGCAAATTTAGCAGGATTAGCCAGAAAATTCTGCAATTGTTCTTTTAAATCAGCGATTTCGCGGTCATGACTCACAAATACCACCGCATCCTCTGGTAACTCTGCATACCAACCAATTCGAGTTACTAAACTAGGAAGTCCATGACTCCAAATCCGCATTTGACTTCCAGATGCTTCTCCCCCAGTAGGATAACGCAAATTGAAAGCCAAATCTGCGTTAGCCATCGCCCAATCTAATTCTGTCTCTTCCACATAACCATGAAGAGTAACCTGATTTTCTAAAGCAAATTTTTGGATTAATCCCCGAATATAGTCTTCATCCCAGATTTGTCCGTAAATATCTAAATGAAAAGCGTTTTTTTCTGCCATTCCTCCTAAAGCTTCTAATACCGACTGTACACGACGGTATAACCCTCCGAGATAGCCAAAAACAATCAGACGATAAGGAGGACGAGAAATAGTCTCATCTCTACTGACAGACTGAATTGGAGTAGCTGGATAAGGTAAGGGAGAATAAAGTACAGGACATTTACATCTACGATCTTTAGTAAAAATATTATAGGCATCTTGAGTGTGAACAATTACCCCCAAGGCGTTTTCTATGGCTGCAAAAGTGAGAGGATAACGTTCTGAAATCGTACCCCAATCCAACTTACCAGCAAAAAATTTATTTAAATCTTGTTGGCAATGGACACCGTGACTATTTCGCATCAATTCTACATAAGCATTGCGATCCGTAGTACCCGCTTCTAAATATCGAGGATATAAACAAGTAAATAAATAATGCAAATTGAGATCGTGAATAACCACAATTCCTGGGTAACGACGACTTACTTGCCAAATTGAACCATGAAATTCTTTATTATTACCAATGTGATAAATATTGACATCAGCATTTTCAAAATCTGAATCAGATAAATGATCGGGATGGTAATGAATAATTCGTGCATACTCTTCTAATTCTGGTAACCAAACTTGCTTATCAGTCCAGAGAGTAATTTCTGCTCTTTGATGTAATTCTTTGAGAATTCTGGCAGTATAGTGGGCAATATCAGTTTTTTCAGGAGGGAGAGGGCAAAACCAATTAATTTTCATGACTCTTTAACTAATAGCAACTAAAGCTAATTTTTGAAATTGAAAAGTTGCTAGGGGAAGATGACTTCGATCTACAAAAATCGCTTCTATTAATAACTCAGCTTGCTCAGGTGCGCCACTAATTGTAATAGCAGTTTCAAAATAGCTATTTTTGGCCTCGGGAAGACGAGGAAATTGTTTGGCTAACCATCCACTGGGAAGATTGACAGGAATTTCTGCAAGAATTTGTTTACCACAGCTTATTTTTAAGCATTTAACTTGAGCTTTTTTACCTAAAATCCAACCTTTGACTACAATTGCACCACCATTAATCTTCATGTCTACTTGTGGTGAACTTAGATTAAATCCCCATAAAGTGTTTGTATCGGTCAGGGATAAATAGTTTACAGCTACAATTGTGGCAGATTTATTCACTTGGGTTAACCAATCAGCATTTGAATCTTTTTGAGCAGAATTTTTATACCATTCTAGTTGAGCAATTTCTAATTCAGATTGAGCAATTTGTAACTTAGTTTTGGTTTGTTCTAATTCCTGTTGATTTTGATAAAAATGTTCACTGAGAACCTCTAACTCTGATAAAGTATTTCTCAGTTTAAGTTGAGTGAATTCATATTGTTTTTGGTAGCGATATAAAGCACCGCCTGATAACCAATTAGATAGTCCTAGTAGTAAATTCAATTTTCTACTCCTTGAGTATTTATTCAGTTAACTAAAAACTGATTGGCGCAATTCCTCCATAAGTCTAATTCAGGCTTTTAAATTCGATTGAATCGATTTATTAAAAATTACAAAATAGTTAGAAAAATAATGCAATTTTTGTTTACTTTTATTTGAAGTTTTTTAGCAAAATTGCAAACATATAATACTAATTGTCCAAAAATACTTTTTTAATGAGGTGCGTTCCACTATTGATTATCTTGATGCAACTTTTAATCTTTAATAGAACACACCTGTTCAATTGATTGTTTGTTTCGCAAAATTAGTTAAACATGATTGATTGATGATTAAACCTGCCACGATTTTTGCAATCTTTCCCAAAAAGAAACAAAAGTCCGTTTAACTTCATTTTGAAAATCCCAACGCTGAAAAGCTCTTTCATATTCTTCACCTTGAGTTTGGTAAGCTTTCCAACCATTGAGTGCAATACTCAAACCCCAAAATAATAAAATATAAATTGACCAGGTAATTGTTCCTGCGATCGCAACGTTGAAAGAAATTAAAAATATATTAATAATTAAATATTTAGTTAATTTTTGCTTAAATTGACTGCGACGATACAAATTAAAAGCTTGACGTTTTTCTTGAACAGCTTTGCGCTCAAACCAATCTTGTTCTGCTGTTTGTAAAGACTGACTATCAATTTCTAGCTCTGTGGCTATTTCCCAGAGTTGTTGCCTGGTTAGTTCTTCGCATTCTGATTTTCGAGCTAGAGCAATTTGTAAGATTTGCTGAATATCTTCTGGGCTATAACTTTCTGGATAGGACAGGGGAGAATTGGACATAGCTTCATAATTATACCTTTTACTTTTATTATGCCCAAGACCCGATAAATGTGACCGTACTTTAGAAGACGGTTTTTACTATCTAGCGTCGGATGTTTTTGATTTTACATTTAGTTACAATCTTTTTCAGACCGAGGCGAAAACTTATATACTTCGCCACATAGAATAGGAGGAATACCTCATGAACGGTAATATTAAGATTGGGAGTCTATTTGGCATCCCTTTCTATATCAATCCTTCTTGGTTTTTTGTTTTAGGATTGGTAACTTTAACTTACGGAGCAAATTTAACTCAATTTCCACAATTACAAGGAATAACACCTTGGATTTTGGGATTTGTAGCTGCCATACTTTTATTTTCTTCAGTTTTAGCCCATGAACTTGGTCATAGTTTAGTTGCGCTCGCTCAAGGTATTCAAGTTAAGTCAATTACCTTGTTTATTTTTGGTGGTTTAGCTACTTTAGAAAAAGAATCAGAAACACCACTACAGTCTTTTTTAGTTGCGATCGCAGGACCCGGAGTTAGTTTACTTCTATTTGCTCTGTTTACAATAATTGGAATTACTTTACCTTTAAATGCACCGCTTGAAGCAATTGTTTCCTTACTAGCTTCGATTAATTTGGTGTTGGCTTTATTTAATCTTATTCCTGGTTTACCTTTAGATGGTGGCAATGTCCTTAAATCTATTGTCTGGAAAATCACAGGAAATCCTAATAAAGGAATTATTTTTGCAGGAAGAGTTGGTCAATTTTTTGGTTGGTTAGCAGTAATTATTGGTGCGTTAGCAATTTTAGGTATTAGTCCAATAGGTAGTTTTTGGACGCTATTAATTGGTTGGTTTTTATTACAAAATGCTGGATTTGCAGCACAATCTGCTACTGTCCAAGAAAAGCTGAGTAAGTATAGAGCTGAAGATGCAATTATTCCTAATAGTCCAATTGTTTCGGGGAATCTAACTTTAAGAGAATTTGTGAATGATTATGTTATTGGTAAAAATCAGTGGCGGAAATTTTTAGTGACTAATGAAACAGGACAATTAATAGGTACAATTGCCACAGATGACTTAAAACAAATTTCTACTTCTCAGTGGACAGAAACTTTAGTTAATGAACTGTTACAACCGCTAGAAAATATTACTACTGTTCCAGCTAATCAGTCTTTGCTAGAAGTAATTCAGTTAATTGAAACAAAAGATATTAAAGAATTAGCTGTGGTTAAAGAAGATGGTGTTGTGATTGGTTTACTAGAAAAATCTTCAATTATTAATCTTCTTCAACAAGAAGCTCAAGCAAATGCTAATTAAAATTTGTGATTTGACTTTCTTTTAAAATATTAAATACAGTCAAGTTATTGATTTTTGATAATTGTTGATAGTTAATTGTTTATCCACGGATGAACGCGGCCTATAGCAGATAAAGTTATTAGTTGATTGATGATTGTTTGTCCACAGATAAACCTTTTTACTGATTATTTTTTAATAATTAGTAATTACTAATTACTAACTGGTAACTGGTTACTGATAACTGATTAGCCATGAATTATTTATTTGATATTTGAAAAATAATTAACTATCGCAGTCGTTAATCCTTCTAAAGTATATTCTTGTGCCTCTACATCTACTCGATTAAACAATTGTTGACAAGTTTGGGAAGTTTGAGGACCAATAGAAGCAAGACAAATATTTTCCAGTAAAGCTGCGAGCAAAGTATCTGAATAATTTAACTCTTGTTGAACTAATTGATAAAAATTTTTAACCGTTTTAGAACTAGCAAAAGGAATTGCATCTATCTGTTTTTTTTGTAGTGCTTGCCAAATTTCAGGAGCCATTTTTTTGGGACAACCAGACTGATAAGCAGGTACTTCTATCACTTCTGCACCTTGTGCAGTTAATTCTTTAACCAAAACTTCTCTACCACCAGTTTCAACCCTAGGAAATAAGATTTTTTGACTCTTTAAAGCTTCAGGAAAATTAGCAACTAAAGAATCGGCTACAAAATCTGGGGGAATGAAATCTGGTTGGAGATTTTTTCTTTGTAAAGTTGCAGCAGTTTTTTTTCCCACTACCGCTATTTTAATTCCTGCTAGACTACGAGCATCTTTACCTAAAGTTGCTAAACGTTCAAAGAAATACTCTACGCCATTAGCAGAAGTTAAAATCAACCAATTAAATTGACACAAATTTGCGATCGCATTATCTAAGGCTTCCCAACTAGAAGGAGGCATAATTTCTAAGGCGGGCATTTCTAAAACTTTTGCCCCTTGTTGTTGTAATAAATTGCGAAATTGACTAGATTGTTCGGCTGCACGGGTAACTAAAATGGTTTTTCCTGTTAAAACGGCTGAAGATGGGGAAGATTGTAACTGACTAGCTAAATCCACAACTTTACCTATAACTATTACTGCTGGAGAAAGAGAAATACCCTTTGTTCGATCTACTATATCGGTTAAAGTACCCTGAAAAATTTTTTGTTCGGGACGACTACAGTGACAAATAATTGCAATGGGTTCATCAGCAACTCTGCCACAAGCTAATAATTGAGCAATGATTTCTTCTAGATATCGCGTTCCCATTAGAATTACTAAAGTATCGATTTTGGCTAAAGCTTCCCAATCAAGTATTTTTGGTTGATGTCCGCTTAAGACAGCAAAACAATTACTTAAATATTTATCAGTTAAGGGAATACCAGCTAATAAGGGGGCAGATAAAACTGAAGAAATGCCTGGCACAACTTCAAATTCACACTCAGCAGCAACCAGTGCTTCAATTTCTTCTCTGACTCGACCAAAAATAAACGGATCGCCACTTTTTAACCTAACTACTTGTTTGCCTTGTAAACAATAAGCAACTAATAATTGATTAATTTTGGCTTGGGGAGTACTTAATTTGCCTCCTCTTTTACCTACATCTAGCTTGAGACAATTTGGTGAAACTAGAGTTAATAACTCTGAATCGACTAAGGCATCATAAATTAAGACTTCAGCCTCTGTCAGTAATTGTTTTCCTCTTAGGGTAAGGTAATCAATTTCACCAACACCAGCACCAACTAAATATACTTTTCCAGGGCTTTGCATTTTAATTTTCCTGAAACAATTCTGTATCTAAGTAAACTTCAATTGTTGACGTTTTATTAGATAATTCAATATATAATTAAAACTTTTAGAATTGCTATGGATTATAAACAGGAATTAATTACAACCATTCATGATTTTGGTTGTGACTTAGAATTTCTAGAAGAGCAATTAGTCAAATTAAGTGAAGATTCTCCTACCGCAGTTTTGATTCCTGCTTTATACGAAGAGTTAGAAAGACCGGCTATTTTTGGTATTCGTGAACATCTCAAAACTTGCGCGTTTGTTAAAACGGTGGTTGTTTGTGTCTATGCCGATACTCAAGCACAATATACTAAAGCCGTACAATTCTTTTCAGAATTACCCCAACAAACTTTTGTAATTTGGGAAAATGGTAATCGAGTTACTCAAATTCTCGAACATCTCAACGATCGCGGTTTAAGTATTCTCAATTTTAAAGGAAAAGGTCGAGCGGTTTGGTTAGGTTTAGGTATTGCATCTCTGCAAGCAAGTGCGATCGCTCTCCATGATGCAGATATTGTTACTTACAATCGTTCTTATCCCCTTAAGCTACTATTTCCTTTGTTGGAGAAAGAATTTGGGATTGCTTTTAATAAAGCCTATTATGCTCGTTTAAGCGATTCTCCTCGCAATCTTAATGGTCGTGTGGCACGTTTATTTGTTACTCCTCTACTGACTGCTTTAACTGAATTGTTTGGTTATCGCCAATATTTGCGTTATTTAAGTGCTTATCGTTATCCCCTCTCTGGTGAATTTGCCCTAACTAGCGATTTAGCCCTGAATATCCGTATTCCTGGTAATTGGGGTTTGGAAATTGGTTTGTTAGCCGAAGTTTATCGCAGTCTTGCTGAAAAACGAATTGCTCAGATCGATCTCGGTATTTTCGATCACAAACATCAAGTCATTGGTAACTCTTCCCAAGAAGGATTACAAAAAATGTGTCGGGACATTCTGCGTTCTTTATTGCGAACTTTGACAGAAACCGAACAAGTTGTAATTAGTCGCGATCATATTCATGCTTTACGAGTAAAATTTCGTCGTGAAGCTCAAGACTATACCCGTCAATACTTTGTTGATGCTCGTTTTAACAATTTACAATACGACCGCCATCAAGAAGAAGTAATTACGGAAATGTTTGAAAAAGTAATTATAGATGCTGGAGAATTATATTTCTCCGATCCAGCAGGAGCGCAAATTCCAGATTGGACAAGAGCTTTAGCCGTTGTACCAGATCTGCGAGAACAGTTCCGTGATGCGGTAATGAAAGATATGGGTGAAGTTAATGCGATCGCTTGTCCCCGAATAGAACCGATGATCGTTCCACCTGTACCTGTATTTGGTAACAATGGTACAGTAGCTGCTCAATAAATTAACTAAAACATTGGTGAATTTTTATCTTGGTTGTGCGGTTTGGTCTTATCAGGGTTGGGTGGGTAATTTTTATCCTTCCCAAACCCGTTCTTCAGATTTTTTGCGCTTGTATAGTGAACGTTTAACCGCAGTTGAAGCTAATACCACTTTCTACGCTATTCCTAATTTAGCAACTATACAAAGGTGGCGCGAACAAACTCCTGCCTCTTTTCGGTTTTGTCCTAAGTTTCCCAAAAGCATTACCCATCAAGGTTTACTTACTCCGCTTATTCCAGCAGCAGCAGACTTTATTGCAACTATCGCAGAATTAAAAGATCGTTTAGGAGTTGTTTTTGTCCAACTTCCTCCTAGTTACAGTCCAGTTTATTTTGATGATTTAACTGAATTTTGTCGTAACTTAATCAAATACAAAATTTCCTTGGGGATAGAGGTGCGTCATCCTGATTGGTTTATTGAACCTTTTAAGGAAAAACTTAATGATTTGCTGACCCAATTAAGCATAACTAGAGTTTTATTAGATACTCGTCCTATCTATAACTCTCCTGACGATCCCCAACTCAATTCTTTGCGCCGTAAACCCAAACTTCCCTTACAAACAACTCTAACCAATGATGTGGGTTTAATTCGCTTTATCTCTCATCCTCAAAGTCAATACAATCAAATCTATTTACAAGAATGGGTCACTCGTCTCGCTAATTGGTTGCCTCAAGGCAAGCGAATTTATTTTTTTGTTCACTGTCCAATCGAAGAGCGATCGCCTGAAACGGCTCGTTCTGTTGATCGTCTTTTGCGACAACAATTAATCATTCCTGTTTTACCTTGGGAAGAATTAAAATTACCACCCACTCAACTTGAGCTTTTCTAGCTCAAAAAAACGCGCATTTTCGATGGTTTTAAAAAAAATTAACAAAACATCCAATTACGTACGTACAAGCCTTAAGCTAACGTAGATTCGTCAAACCAGAATCTAAAAATACGATAAAAATAGTGTTTTCTTATACAATGTAATATAAGAGATACATTAGACAGAAAACTAATCAACTCTTGTTTTCACGACACAATTGATATAATAATATTGTTTCACAGTTCTATTCGGTCTCGGGGGTATTGTTGCCAGCAATACCTCTTTTATTATTTATTAGAATAAATTAAACGGTTAAATCTGTCTTCCGTAAATATACTCATCTTATTAGGTGTTTATCCTGATTATTTAGAGTTATTTAATTAAATTGGACGATTATGTGTAGTTATATATAGTAGCTAGTTCTGGTAGTGAAACTTGTTCGTAACGTTCAAAAGGCTGATGAATCCAAGGATTATCTTGTAAATAATCAACATAATAATCTGGGATAGCAACCGAACAACTTTTATACCAAATCACGGCGGTACGTATTTCTACAATGTTTTGACCGTAATTTGTTTGTAACCACTTAATCGATTCTTGCAATGAAACACCTGAATCGACTAAATCATCTACCAATAAAATGCGATCGCCTAATTGAGAATTAATACTAGCAAGGTGTTGAGCAAAAGTAATTTTTCCTCTAGTGCGATTATCTTTTCCTGTATAAGAAGAAGTAAAGAGAATAGCTAAAGGTTGCCGATAAAGACGACAAAGCAAATCTCCAACCCTTAGTCCTCCTTTAGCAAGACAAACAATTTGATTAAATTCCCAACCTGCTTGATAAATTTTGACTGCCAAAGCTTCAATTTTTTGGTGGTATTCTGACCAAGAAACGTATAAATCTGTCATAACAGTAGCAACTTCAGTAATTAATCAGGACTCAATGGATCGAGAAAAGTTAAATTTTACTACTAAACTTGCTTATGGTGCAGGAGACATGGGCCCTGCAATTACGGCAAATATTTTGGTATTTTTTTTGTTGTATTTTTTTACTAATGTAGCGGGTTTGCCTGCTGGCATGGCAGGAAGTATTTTAGCAATTGGCAAAGTTGCTGATGCTATTAACGATCCGATTACGGGAATTTTAAGCGATCGCACTAGAACTCGTTGGGGTCGTCGTTTGCCTTGGATGCTATTGGGAATCATTCCTTTTGGGATTTTCTTCTTTTTGCAATGGATTGTACCTCAATTCGATCCCAATCCTGAAATTAATCATCGATGGTTGTATGTTTATTACGTCGCGATCTCAATTGTATTTAATTTGGCTTATACGGCAGTAAATTTACCTTATACTGCTTTGACTCCAGAATTAACTCAAGATTATAACGAGCGGACAGATCTAAGTAGTTTTCGCTTTGCTTTTTCCATTGGTGGGAGTATTCTATCTCTGATTCTGGCAACGGTAATTTTTCAAGCTTATCCTGACAATCCTGTTCAGCAATATTGGTTGTTGGGTTTAGTTAGTACAGCTTTATCAGTGATTGCTTTATTTTGGTGTACTTTAGGAATTCAAGAAAGAGGTGCGAATCCCATCCTGAATCAACCACAGAAAAAGATAGTTGGGATAATTGTAACGGTAATAGCTGGGATAGTGATTGTTTATGGTCTGGCTAATCTTCAATCAATTTTTGACGCGATAGTTGCAATCATAATCGGATTGGAACTTGCCATGTTTGGGATTAACTTAATTTTGAGCAAAACCGAAACTCATTTGTCAAATTCTCAAGCTGTTTCCGACCGAATTGCCGAAGATCAAAGTGCTAATCTCCCTATTTTAGAACAGTTAAGAATTGCCTTTACCAATAAACCCTTTCTCTACATCATTGGCATTTATTTATGTTCCTGGTTAGCAGTACAACTAACTGCTTCAATTTTGATTTATTTTGTCGTCAGTTGGATGGGTTTAACAGAAGCTGCCTTTCCCCTAGTTGCGATCGCAGTTCAAGGGACTGCTTTGATTATGCTCTTTTTTTGGAAAAATGTCAGCGAGAAAGTAGGCAAAAAAACAGTTTATTTTTTAGGTAGTGGTATTTGGATTATCGCCCAAGCAGGTTTATTTTTAATTCAACCAGGTCAAATCGGTTTAATGTATCTGTTAGCTATTATGGCTGGTTGTGGTGTCTCGGTAGCTTATTTAATTCCTTGGTCAATGATTCCTGATGTAATTGAACTAGATGAACTCAATACTGGTCAACGTCGTGAAGGGATTTTTTATAGTTTTATGGTACTACTGCAAAAATTTGGTTTGGCTTTAGCATTATTGTTAGTTGGTCAAGCTTTAGATTTGGCTGGATTTATTGAAAGACCACCAAGCGGAGAAATTCCCGTGCAACCAGAAAGTGCTTTACTCGCGATCCGCATTGCAGTTGGTCCCTTACCTACGATTGCTTTAGTGTTGGGTGTAATTCTGGCTTATTTTTACCCCATTACCAAAGAAGTTCACGACGAGATTCGTCTTAATTTGCAAGCGAGAAAACAAACTACAGAAAATATGAGAGAGGAAACTTAAAAATAATTTTAGTTGCATAAAAAAATAGACCTCAACGTAATTAGAGAGTGAAGAGAAAAACAAACCAAATTAAACTTTAGAGGTCTAGAAAAATGAAAAAATCTGCTTTAATCATCTCCACTCTCGCTTTAGCTCTTTCTCCCGTTGCCGTATTCGCTCAACAAGTTCAAACTAATGTTCAAGCAGGTTCTAATACTGCTGTTAGTGTTGGTGCAGGTAACGTAACTAATCAAAACGTTGTCAATAATGCTAATCAAACTCAATTTAGTTTAGATGGTTTTGGTTTAGACCCCCAAATCCAAAGCAATGTTCAAGCTGGTCAAAACCAATCTTTTACCAATGGAATTGGTAACGTAACTAACCAAGGTGTTTTCAATAATGCTAATCAAACTCAAGTTGATTTAGATGGTTATGGAATTCCTGCTTATCCTTACTAATAATACTAATAATTAAGCTTTCTTCTATATTTAAGCACAGGGGCATCAATGCCCCTTTTTAGTTATAAAGTAAGGTGAGCAAATCTTTTAACCTAAAACGTTCTTCTTCTTTGTTTAAAAAAAAAAAATAGTGTAGATTATTAAAAGTAATCTAGACGACTACGCTTAGGTAAAATTTAAGAAACGTAGTCGCCTTAGAGGTTAAGCTGGCTACATTCTAATTGCCGTTAGATTTGTAGCCATAAGGCTTGTTTTTAGACGGATCATTAGCAAAATAAGCTAAAGTTCCGATTGTGGCTGCCAATAGCCAGCCTAAAGCTAAGACAGCGATGAGTGTAATAGTCATCTCGATCCTCCGAGTTTCAATACTCTTAAGGTTGCAATCACAAACTAACAATTCTTGACAAGTTAATGCAACGATTCTTAATAGGATCGTTAAATCGTTATATTTAGAAATGATTTACTCATAATCTACTTACAATCTAATTATCTGGATAAATCAACCTAGCTTTTACTATTGCTTGTGTTAGCTCGCTTTTGTACTTGGTAAAAAATATCTAGTCAAAATGAGAAAATAACATCAACTTTAAACTTAGGTAAACATCTACATTGATAGATGAAATTGAGGATTAAAAAATGCCAGGATCAACAGATAACTCCAACGTTCAAATCTTCAAGATTTTAGTAGCAGCAGCCTGGATAGACGGCTCAATTCAAGCAGAAGAACGAGAACATCTACATAAGGTAGCTTCTTCCCAAAACCTTACAGATGAACCAGATGTTCAAACTTTGTTAGCAGTGACAGAGCCAATTTCTGCTGAACAATGTTATCAGTGGTTAAATGATTATCTGGGTTCTCATCCAACTGAATCAAAGTATCAAAATTTGCTTGAAGCGATCGCAGCGTTGGTTTATAGTGATGATGAGATTGCTACCGAAGAAGCTAAACTGCTTTCCGAACTTCAGTCTTTAGCTCCTACTCATGAATCATCTCAATTAACTTTTGACAAATTACTTAAGGCTATTGGCAAGCTTTATCGACAGAAATTTCGTTAATTTTTTTGTTAATTGTTGATGCTTAATGGTGGATTGTTTGTCCACAGATGCACACGGATTAACACAGATGAAGTTATTGGTTGGTAATGTTTTTTGTTGATGATTGATATTTGATAGTTAATTGTTACTTTTTACTTAATCATTAGTAACTGGTAACTGTTTTAGCTGTGGCTGGAAAGTCAGTAAAGAAACCATCAATACCTAATTCAATTAGTTGTTGATATTCTAATTCTGGTTTGTTTTGATAATCATTAGCTAGAAAAATATTTTCATTGCGAAGAGTATAAGCATGAACTAGTAAACCTGCTTGATGAGCGTCTTGAATTAAGGAAGTAGGAGATAATAAATTGTTGTGCTTGTCTACAGGCATAATTAGATTTTTAGCTATACCTATTCCTGTTGCATAGGTAGCAATTTGTGTTAATCCTTGGGAAGTTATCAGATTTTGATAAGTCAAGTTGTTATTTTGAATTTGTTGATCATAAGGTGAACCTGTGTTGTTAATTAACTGGATTAAAGGTAAATCTACCTCAGCTTCAGGCATAATTGAATATTTTAAAGCTTGTAAATTACTTACTTCAAAAGATTGAATAAAAATTTGTTCTGGATTAGTAAAATTTCGCTCGATTAAAGTATCTATTAAAAGTTTTTCAATTGATAAATTAATTAAACTACCGTCTATTTTTTTTCCTTCCTTAGCAAAATAAGTAGGATGTTTTGTTTCGGGGTAAATTCCAATTTTTTTACCTGTTGCTTGTTCTACTTGTTGAACTAAGTTAATAATTTCTACTAAAGTTGGAATTTTTAATTGATGATGATCGTATTCTGTTCCGCGAAGTTCTGGTAAACGTTGAATCGCATTAATAGTTTTTAATTCTGCTAAAGTAAAATCTTCAGTAAACCAACCAGTAATAGTTTGACCATCAATTATTTTAGTAGTTAAACGGTTTTGAAATTGAGGATATTTAAAGACATCAGTAGTGGTATTAGTACGATTAATACTACTATCAGAATTAAGTATTGCGAGAGGTTCGCTCCTTACAGTCGCGATCGCATTTTCGTGGCGAGCGACTAAAATCCCATCTTTGGTAGGTACTAAGTCTGGTTCGATAAAATCTGCTCCTTGTGCGATCGCTAATTCATAAGCTGCTATAGTGTGTTCTGGACGTAAACCACTAGCACCTCGATGAGCAATAATAAGTGGTGTTTTTTTTGTATGAGTAGTTATTTCGCTATTGTTTGAAATCATTTATTGTCAATTGAAAGAAGAGGAGAAAATTAGTATTATTGTTAAAAATTTTTCCCCTGCACCTGTTGCATCCTTGCACCCCTATTCCCTATACCCTAGCACCTAAATTCGATTGAGCTATTGATACTCTTGCAATAAAGTTGGTAAATAATCGTAACCATCAACTCCAATTACAGGAATAATTAGAGAGCGAACTTGTTGTAATAAATTTTGAAAGCCTTCTTCTCCTACTTGTCCCTTTAAAATTGTTAGTAAACCAGCAGGTTGTCGCCATTCAATTGCTTCGATTTGCTTGAGTAAATACATTCCTAAACAACTAGAATAGACAGTCTGAGAGAGATTGGTTAACTGATAATAAGCTTCGGCTAGATAAACAAAACTCAATCCTTGTAAATAAACATTTTGAGCTAACTGTGCTAATTGCACTCCTTTTTCTAAATATGCGATCGCAGTGACAGGTTGAGATAAAATTACATAAGCAATGCCTAAGCTGTTATAACCAAATGCCTGACTAAAAACATCTCCTAATTTCTCAGCGAGATTTAATCCTTGTTCGAGATAACGAATCGCTTCTTGATAAACTTCTGTATCTAAACTATCTAGTTGTCGGGCAGAAAATACTTTACTGTAGCCTAAATTAACTAAAGCATTTGCTTCACCTAATCGATCTCCGACTTGACGAGCTAAAATTAAAGCTCTCTGACTATAGTTGATGGCAGTTTCATAATCTTGTTGATGAACACAAATGCGACTAAGATGATTAAAGTTGGCAATTTCACAAATACGATCTTCAGTTTCTCTGGCAATCACTACAGCTTCTTGGTGAAATTCGTTAGCTTTGGCGTATCTTCCTAGGGTGCGTTGTGAATAACCTAATAGAGTTAGAATACGAGCTTTTTCTCCTGTACCCGATACTTGTTTGAGGGGTTCATCAAAATATTGAAGAGTGTTTTGTAAATTTTCGCCTGAAAAAGAGACAAACACCCCACTATAAAGAGGAAAATCATCTCTGACTGCAAAAGTTCTCAGCGTTTGTAACATCAGTTGAAAACAACCATCGCTTAATTGACAACTGCTTGCCGAAAAAAGACTCGATAACTCTCCCCAAATAATGGCAAAAGAAAGAAAAGTACTATAGGAAAGTTGCTTTCCAAATTTAGCGTTGTAAGGTTGTTGATCAAACCAATTAACTAAACCTCTTTCTAGGTAATGTAATAAGATGACTAATTCTACCCAAGCTCTTAATTCGGCACGACTGGCACTCTGCACAAACTCTGTTAGGGGATGATTTTGTCCTAAAGTCTCAAATAATTGCCTTGGTAATGGAGTAGTAACTTTTTTCGTCCAAAAACGCCAAGGATTGTTTGGTTCGGGTTCAAAACCAATATAACTTTTCCCTGCTTCATAAATCCAGCTAACTAAATCTCCTTCTAAATCGGCAAAAGATTTTAAACCATCAATGATACCTAAGGATAATTGAGCTAATTGAGGGTTTTCTTGATTATCGGCAGTTGATTTTAAAGCTTTAGCTAACTGTTGTAGTTGATTTCTAGTTAAAGCTTGATTTTGATTAGGATCGATCGCATCAATTAAAGCGAGTAAATAGCGATCGCTTTCAGTCGCAGTAATTTGAGTTTGAGCAGAGATAATTACTTGGTTTGATTGGTTTTCGGCTTGCCATCGTTGCCATTCTCCTTCGATGGTTTCTAAGGCTCTTAAGATGCGAGCAGCTTTAAGTTTCTTTTCTAATTGCGCTGTCGTAGTTTCCATTCTACTTGCCAAACAGCGTTCAAAAATTTCTCCTGTACCGCGCTCTATTCCTTCATGGAGCATTCTATATACTTGTGCTTTGGAGCGAATTTTGCCTTGAAGGGTTAGATCGACAATGCGATCGATTAAATCGAAATAGCGGTTAGATAAAGAATTAACTTCTGATTCTGACACGACATTAGTTGCAATAGTACTATTCTTTAATTTAATAAATTTTTCGACTTGATATTAAAATATATTCGTCCTACGAGAAAACAAGCTGGATGGATCTTCAATTAATTTTTAATGGTATTGCTGTTGGTAGTGTGCTTGCCTTAGCTGCGATTGGATTGACTTTAACTTATGGTATTTTACGTCTTTCCAACTTCGCCCATGGAGACTTTCTAACTTTAGGTGCATACTTGACTTGGTTGGCTAATATTAATGGTGTCAATATTTGGTTGGCAATGGCACTAGGAGCAATAGGTACAGTGATTGCCATGCTCATTAGTGAATTTCTGCTGTGGAAACCTATGCGCGATCGCAGAGCTACTTCTACTACCCTTATTATTATCTCAATTGGATTAGCTTTATTTCTTCGCAGTGGGATTTTGTTAATTTGGGGTGCTAGTAACCAATCTTACGATTTACCTGTAGTACAAGCTCTTGATGTAGGTGGCGTTAGAATTGCTTATTATCGTATCGTTGTGATTGTCTTAGCTATTATTGCGATCGTTGCGCTTCACTTTTTATTACAAAAAACTAAAATCGGTAAAGCCATGCGTGCAGTCGCCGATAATATCGATTTAGCTAGAGTATCAGGAATTAATGTTGAACAAGTAGTACTTTGGACTTGGATTATCGTTGGGATATTAACGGCGATATCTGGAGGAATGTACGGTTTAATCACCGCAGTACGCCCTAATATGGGTTGGTTTTTGATTTTGCCTCTATTTGCTTCAGTTATCTTAGGTGGAATTGGTAATGTTTACGGAGCAATTGTTGGTGCGTTAATTATTGGTGTTGCTCAAGAATTAAGTGTAACGGTTCTTAATTCCCAATATAAATTAGGGGTTGCTTTGTTGATTATGGTAATTATTTTATTTATTCGTCCCCAAGGATTATTTAAAGGAACAGCTTAAAAAATCAATATACTAAAATCAAATCAAAATGAGTAAAGTTTGCTTACGCATCCTTTCAATTAATTATGGATACAATTGCTGTTAGTCTACCTTCTCCTTTGCAATTATCTATCGATTTAACTGACGAACAGTTTTGGCAACTTTGTCAGCGTAACCGTGATTATCGTTTTGAAAGAAATGCTCAAGGGGATTTAATTGTTATGTCGCCTACGGGAAGTGATACAGGTAGACGGAATCTCGATATTATCGTACAGCTAGGAAATTGGAATAAACAAACTAAATTAGGAGTCGCTTTTGATTCTTCTACAGGTTTTAAACTTCCTAATGGCGCGGAACGTTCTCCCGATGCTTCGTGGGTAAAAAAAGAACAATGGGAATCATTAACTTTGGAAGAAAAAGAAAGATTTGCACCAATTTGTCCTGATTTTGTGGTGGAATTACGTTCTAAAACTGATGCTCTTAAACCTTTACAAGAAAAGATGCAAGAGTATCTTGATAATGGTACTAAATTAGGTTGGTTAATTGATCGCCAAAATCAGCAAGTAGAAATTTATCGTGTAGATCAAGAAGTAGAAGTAATTAAGTCTCCTCAAACTTTATCAGGAGAAAATATTTTACCTGACTTTGTTTTAGATTTGGCAGAGATTTTGTAAATAATAATTTGTTCTTATTTTCTTGTTTAATCAAAATAACGTTTAAATCTGTGATCGAAGTGATGCTTTTTTTGTTGATTGCAACGACTACAAAGAGTTTGAAGATTACTAATATCGTTAGTTCCGCCTGTAGCTAAGGGAATAATATGATCGATATTTAATTTGGTTTCTTGTTCAGTTTTACCACAACTTTGGCATTGATAATTATCGCGTTGTAAAACGTATTTTCTAACTGAATCTGGAATATTTATTCTGGGTGTTTTGGACATTAAATTTTGGTGTTATTTATAAATAAATATATTCTGTAGGGGCAATTCGCGAATTGCCCCTACCTATATGACGGATAATCCTTACCTAAATTGTAAATTAATTCACAATTATATTTATTGTTGAGAGATAGTTGAACGGATATCGTCTAAAGAATTGTTATCGATTTTATGATTATTTATATTTTCTTTTTCTTCAGGCTCGTCTGGGCAAAATTCTAAGACTACTCTCATTCTGATTTTGCCTTTTTTCCAACTATTAAAGTTTGGTTCTAATATTTCTGCATCAATTCCTTCTGTAAACCATAAAGTATTATCTTGTCTGTAACTATCACCTGTTTGTCTTGAATGATATCTAAATCCCCTCATAGGTTGTATATCTACATTGCTATTTTTTAGACACTCATACAACGTATCTGGTACTTTCGTTAAAAAAGCAGTTCTAATTGCATTTATTACATGACCGATTTTAAAAAGTTTGTTTTCTACAGCTAAAACATCATTATCATTACATTGTTCGAGAAATTTGTTCAATTCCATAGTTAATAAATTCTGCTAAATATTTTTTTCGTTAATATCTTGTCTAATATCATCTAAAGGCGATTCTGGTTTTTCTGGTTCATCTGGTTCAAATTCTAAAACAACTTTAATTTTTAGCTTTCCTTTCTGCCATCCTTTATAACCTGATTTTAATATTGAAAAAGGTATACCATTTTCAAACCAATTTGTATCACTTATATTAATATTATGGTGTTGTTTTAATGATTCAGTTATCTTATTTCCTATTTTGTGGATAAAAGTATATTCAATTGCATATTTAATTGTTTTAAATTTAAATAAATTTTCTTTCCAGCATAAAACATCATCATCTTCACATTGTTTAAGAAATTCGTTTAATTCCATAGTAATTACCTTAATAATAGTTTTGTTATTAATAAATATTTTTATGTCATTTCTTTTCTAATGGGATCGAGTGGAGATTCTGTTTCATCTAGAGAAAATTGTAAAACTATTTTGACCTTACCTTTTCTCCATCCTTGATTGGGAGTTAATAATTCACAAGCAACACCATCAACACACCATTTTTCCATTTTATTTTTATCGATTCGTTTTCCTAACTCTTGTAAAAACTCTTCTACTTTGTAAGTATGATGAGCAATTAAAATGTTATCTTCTCGATTAACAGATAAAACTTCATCTTGATTAATGACTTGTTTTTGTTCTTCCATATAATTGATTGATATAGTTGATTAATTTAAAGGTGGGCATTGCCCACCCTACTAGTTAGATTTCGGTTATAGCAAGAAGTGATTCTCTTTGACTATGATCTTGATTTTCATCATCAAAATGAATAGGTTCTTTGATAATTTCATTCTTAATAATTACTGGTAATTGATGCTCGTAAACTTGCATTGATTGGAGACAATTATTAATACTAGAAACTGCTTGATTGTATTGCTCAATTTTTTGTTCAATTTCGATTTGTAATCTTTGATTGCGAGCAATTTTTTCGACTGCTTCTTGTTCTAAAGTTTGTTCGAGATTGGCACGTGCTTGGGGATATTGTTGTAAGATTTCGTCTGCTTGTTGGGTTGCTATTGGTAATAAATGGGTTTTCAACGTTTGATTGATTGTCTGACGGAAGTTACAGCGAATTGTGGTAGAAACTTTGGGTTCAAAGTCTAATTTTAATAACTGACGGATGGCAGGTTCAGCTTCTACCATGCTTTGACAGTCATAACCTTGAGATGTTTGTTGCAAAGTTTGCCGAAATTGATATATTGAGAATGTACCCTCATCATAAAATCGGGGACTTTCTCGAACATAGCGATCGCATTCGGTTTTGGCTTCACTAACTAAGGCATGGATTAATTGGGTTTCTAGTTGTTTGAGTTGAGTTTCAATACCTCCATCGTTACCTAAGAGGCGATACAACTGACGGTAATATTCGGCTTGTTTGACTCGATCTAATAAGCGTTGGCAGAAAATTTTGACTAATTTGTTTGATTCTTCGACTAAAACATCTTCCAATTCGTTAGCGAGATGATATAAAGCCTCAACTAAAACGGCAATTAAGGGTGCGGTGGCGTTACGGGGATGGGAAAGAGTAGCGCGACTGTAAGCATTGGCGACGGAAAAGGTTTGTAATAGTTCATCGAGACGACTTACCATTCTGGCTTTGAGTTTGCGAAAATCATCTTCAAAAGCAGGATCGCCGTTGGTAACAATTAGATTTACTTCGCTTTCGATGTGATGACAAAATTCTTTTCCAGCTTGTTGAAGTTGTTGATTTAGTTGTCTCAATTCCTGCTGTTTCATCGCCTCAATTTCATGAGGTTGACTGTCTAAATCTTGCAGTTGTTGGAGATAATATTTTTTGAGATTAATACATAGAGGTTGTAAATCATCTGCCAAAGATGCAAATAGTTGGGGACGTTTTTCTTCGGTAAGATAACGAATAATGGCAGTACGAAATTCTTCTATACCACTATCAATAATTAACTGTTGAATTAAATCTTTTCCTGATTCATTGAGGATACGAAAATAGTTTTCATTGGGTGTTTCGTAACTATTAACCGAAACCTTAAAATTAGTACGAGTTAACTTACCAGAATTAGCACAATAATTATTAAACTCACTAACAAATTGTGGCGTTTCTTCTTCCCCACCAATACCCTTAACACTTTCGGCAAAGATAGTATTTAAACCAAAGCGATCGCTACTGTTAGTATTCTTAATTTGGCTGCCATAAAAACCTAATAAACCACTGGTTTTATAGACCCTAGTATTATCCCGAAATTGAGTTTGAATTAAACTATCTAAACGCTGTCGTAATTGTCCGTTATACCAGGTTTCATCGATGCGATTAAAGACATAAAAGACTCTATCTCTTATACCAGAATTTGACCGCATTTTCTCCATTAATTCTGTTTCTTCAGAAGTCATTTCTCCTGCTGCTGCTGGTTTGAGAACACAAATTACTGCAGAAGTATCGGGATGTTCGATTTTGTTATAAGTTAATTCGGCATCTTTTTTAACTGGCGCATCAATCCCTGGCAAATCAACTAAAACATTGCCGTCTTTTAATAAGGGATGATAACAGTAATATTCTAATTTCTTTAAAACTGCACTATTACTTCCCCTTCGGGCATAACCTGCTGCTTCGGCTAAATTAGAAAAGTGAAATTGCTCCATTGAATAGGTAGCATTTTGAGTAGTATGAATGCGGTCTTTATTATTAACAAATCCTTCTAGTAACAAACTTAAAGCTTTAGCTTGTTTGGCTCGTTCCGATTTGCTTTCGCCACCTTCTTGAGTAATAATATCGGTACAGTTTTTTTGCAGTACTTGAATTATTTGAGGCTGGTGAATACTATCTTTAACAAAGATACCTAATTTCTGACAAAGTAAGGTGGCTTGTTCCCTAATTTCTGCTTCACTTAAAAAAGTTAAAACTACTCTTTCTTGTTCTGGTTCGGCATACTCAATATAACATTCCGTTCCTGTCGCGTGACCTTCCGCACTATACAGTAATTCTCGCTCTAAAAGTGCATTAATTAACATCGATTTTCCTGCACTAAAAGCACCAGCAAAAACAATTTCAAATTTAGGTGAAATTGCTTTTTTTAAAGATGCTTCAATTGAGGTAGTATCTTGTTGATGATGTAAGGTTGGTTCTTGTTGAAATAAAGTTAATAAGCCAATAACTTTTTCTGATAAGTTTGCACAGTGAGGAGAAGGGTAATTCATATACAAAATAAACAGTTATAGTGATTCTCTTGTTAGAATTCCCATTTCCTTAATGAATTATTTCTATTTAAATGTTTATGTAGGGGCTATTTGCGAATAGCCCCTGCGTTCGTTAAATATGATGTTTTAATACATTACAAAGCATTGCGAAAGATAATTACTGTAGTATCTACTTTTCTGGCAATTTCTTCAGGAATATTACCGCGAACAGCATTTTGTAGTAATCCTTCGCTAGTTGCTCCAATAAGAATCAAATCGTATTTTTCTGTACCTGTAAGACGAATAATTGTTTCTGAGACTGAATAAGCTCGAATTGGCAATATAGTCACAGGAAGATTAATTTTATCTCGCAAAGCTGCTGCTGTTTTGCTTAAGTGCTGAAGCGGTAAATCTGATTGAGTAGGAGAATAAATTTGACACAATTTAATTTTAGGCGTACGAACTAAACCAGAAAAATTGGCTAAACCAGGTAAGATTTTTAAGGCTTTTTGAGTATTTGCTCCACCCGCAGTGGGAATTAACCATAAACCTTGTCGATCCAATTTGTGGGGGAAAGAATAGGGTTTTTGACCCAATTTGACCAGCATTAAATCACAGGGAGCTTGTTTAATTAGAGTATCAACTACACTGCCAAAAATTTGATCTGGACTAGAGGTACTTCCCTTCCAACCCATTAATAAAAGATTAATTTGCTCTTGGGCGATCGCTTCTAAGATGGCTTCGGCGGTATCGTTAGCAATCCGAATTTGAGTATGAATCGGAATATTATGCTTTTGTCCTGATTGTTCTAAACGAGCCATTAAAGTTCGATTAGCAGTTAAATCTATTTGTGCTTGAGCAGGATAAATATATTTAGGTACAGAAATAACTTGTAGACAATCAATTTCATACTTTTGATATCGTGCGATCGCTATAGCAATTTGCAATAAATTTGAGGCATTTTCAGGATTAGATAAAGGTAGTAAAATACGCCCTCTCCCAGTAGCGGGGGAACGGGTGCGATAAGCAACATAAGAAGGTTCTGGTTTAGCAGTTACTTCGCGATCGCCACTGAGTTGTTGTACTTCCGCTTTAATAATGTCACTTTGAGTAATAATCCCGATCAGTTTACTACCCTGAGTTACAGGAAGACGAGATAATTGATAACGATTTAAGAGATACAAAACATCCCCTAAAGAAGTAGTAGGATTAGCTGTAATCGGACGTGCTGTCATAATCTCTTTCAAGAGAATTGAATCATTTTTCTTATTAGCAGTAGCTAAATCTGACTGAGTAATAATTCCTACTAATGCACCTTCTTCCATCACAGGAAAACCACGGTGAGAAGAACGAGAAATAGCTTTCATAGCTTCTTCAACCGTCAAACTACTAGATAAAGTTTCTACCTGCGACTGCATCACATCAACCGCTTTTAATTTCGCCAAAAAATCGTAATTAGGAGCATCTTCTTGGAGTTGAATCCCACTTGCACTAAGAAGATGTTGGTAAATCGAACCTCGATGAAAACTTTCGGCAACAATATAAGCCACCGCAGAAACAATCATCAAAGGTAAAACTAAATTAAAATCCGTTGTCATTTCAAAGACAATCACAATTGCCGTGACGGGAACTCTGACTACTGCCGTAAAAAACGCTCCCATTCCTGCCAAAGCAAAAGTATAAGGAGATTGACTCGCAATCAAATTGACTTCTGCCATGCCAACCAAATAGCCTAAAGCAGAACCCATCACCAAAGCAGGAGCAAATAAGCCTCCAGGTGCGCCACAGCTATAAGCCAGAATCGTCAAGAAAAAATGAGCCGAAAAAGCGATCGCAACAGCTTGCCAACTTAAGCCTCCAGAAATTAAAAACTCTCGTAAACCAGAATTATCACGAAAAAAAGCAGGTAAAAAAGCAATAATAATCCCAGAAATTAAGCCTGCTAATCCCATGCGGAAAGGCATAGGTATTTTTAATTGACGGTTAAGTTTGATGCCGTAGAGAATACCGTGATTAAATAACACTCCCAACAAACCAGCTAAAATTCCCAGCACAATATAAAAAGGAATTTCTCTAGCTGCAAAACTACTCTGTTGAGAAGAACGTAACATGGTTGCAGGTATATTCAAGTCTGCTGAACCTAAGCTACGAGAGACTACCGACCCCGTAAAAGAAGCAACAATCGCTGTTTCTAGAGTCAAACCCGAAACATCGCGCATCAACTCTTCAACTACAAATAAAACCCCTGCAATGGGCGTATTAAAACCTGCTGCTAATCCTGCTGCTGCACCTGCTGCAATCATCTGACGGCGATTAGTAGGAGAATTGGGAATCCAACTACTTAACTGGGCTGCTAAAGCTGCACCAATATGCACCGTTGGACCCCGACGACCTAAAGTTAAACCAGCACCCAAAACCAAAATAGTTCCAACCGCTTTAACTAAAGCAACTCTCAAGTTTAAAGGCATTGGATATCGGGCTAACGCTGCTTTAACCTGGGGAATACCGCCTCCTGCTGCTGCTGGTGACAAAATTTCAATCGCCCAACCAGCGAGCGTCCCAAAGACTAAACCTGTGATTGGTAAAGTAATGATTGCACCGTATTCATAGGCAGTTTTGATCCGCCATCCTCCTAACCAGCCAATCCCCTGTTTCAGTAACAGAGCAGCTAATCCTGATAAAATACCAATTAGACACGCTTCAATTAACGCATAACGATTATCAATCGAACTACGCGCCAAAACTCTGGATTTAAACCACTCATCAAGTCGATTCCTCATAATAGGATAGAAACTGTATTGGTTAGCAGGTAATTTATGAAAGAACTAGATCGAGACAAAACAATTACTATTCTCAACGAAATAATGGAATTTGAACTAGCTGGAGTTGTGCGTTACACTCATTATTCCTTGATGGTTACTGGACCGAATCGTATTCCTATTGTGCAATTCTTTCAAGCACAAGCAAATGAATCTTTAACTCATGCTCAACAAGTAGGAGAAATTCTGACAGGTTTAGAGGGGCATCCTAGTCTCAAAATCGCTCCGATTGAAGAAAGCTATGAACACAATCTTCATGCAATTTTATCGGAAAGTCTCAATCATGAAAAAAAAGCTTTGGAACTCTATAAGAAGTTACTTGATGTGGTTAAAGATGCGAGCGTTTATCTTGAAGAGTTTACCCGTAGCATGATTGGACAGGAAGAATTACACAACATAGAAATTAGGAAGATGTTGCGCGATTTTGTTTAATTAAATGTTTGCCAAGAACATAAACCAAAATGTCTATCCTTAGATAGATGTCACTAGATTAGTTTAATTTCATTTTCTATACTTGAGAGGCAGGCACTAAATCAATTTTCTTGTTGAGGTGAGATATGTATTTCCTTCAACTAGAAATCGCTCATAATCTGGAGTTCACTTTTATTAGTTCGATAAGCTGTTACGCATTTAATTTACTACTTAAGAAAAGTCAGGGGAAAGAAGGCAGCAGGCAGAAGCTTTAAAAGAATATGCAGAATAAAAATGCACATTAGCCTAGCTTTTGTTTTCAATCAGTAAGGTAGATTGCGTTAATTTAGTCAGCTATTAGTAGCTCGTTTTTAACTATTAGCAAAAAGTAAATTAATTAAGTGTGAGAACTACGATATTTAAGTTGGAACAATGACTTATTCTAAACAATAAGAAAATGAATAATCAAACTAAGAACAAACAACTTTATCAACAAAAACTTAAGATACAAATTAAAAAATTAAATGTTCAAATTTCAGAAGTTAAAACTAAAGTAGAAAATGCTAAGACTGAGATGATAGATCAATATCATAGTAAATTAGAAGAATTACATGCTAAACGGGATCTTGCTCAAAAAAAACGACAAGAACTCCAACAAAGCAGCGGAGAAGCTTGGAAGGAAATGAAACATGGATTTGAAAAATCTCTAGCCGAACTTAATAAAGCTTGGGAGAATGCTATTGATAAATTTAAATAAAGATTGGTAGACAAATTAAAAATAATAGCGACGTAACAAACATATTACGTCTCTACTTTTGACTTGCTTGCGTATTATGAAATAAAAAAAATAAGGCTACTAATGAGGAACTTCAATCTAGTAATGAGGAGTTGGAAACTACTAACGAGGAACTGCAATCAACTAATGAAGAGTTGGAAACTACTAACGAGGAACTGCAATCAACTAATGAAGAACTAGAAACGATGAATGAAGAACTGCAATCAACTAATGAAGAATTGCAGACTATCAATGACGAATTACGTCAACGGACAACCGAACTCAATCAAGCAAATAGTTTTCTAGGTTCGATCTTGGCAAGTATTCGCTCTGGTGTAATTGTAGTAGACTGTCAGTTTCAGATTCTCGGTTGGAATAATGAAGCCGAAAATCTTTGGGGATTGCGAGTAGATGAAGTTAAAGGACAATCTTTATTAGGTCTTGATATTGGTTTACCAGTTGCTCAATTACGAGAACCGATTCGTAGATGTTTACCAGTTGCTCAATTACGAGAACCGATTCGTAGATGTTTAAGTAGAAACGAAGACAAACAAGAAATCCAACTTCAAGCTATCAATCGCCGAGGAAAAACTATTCAATGTCATATTAGTTTTAATCCCTTAATTGGAATTAATAAAGAACTTCAAGGTGTAATTCTCTTGATAGATGAAATTGGGGCTTCAATTGACTAAATTTAAACGTATCTTGAGAACGATTTTTTAAAATAATCATGTCAAAACTAGAAAGTAAAGATTGGCGTGAGCAGTTTATTGACGACCAACAAAAAATTGCTGGCGAATGTGGTAAGAAACTTATCGAATTAGGCGAAAGACTCCAAGCAGAAAATGAACCAGGGGGAAAATCTATTGCAGAACATGGTAAAAAAATTCTTCAGCACGGCAAACTCGAACAAGAACAAACTCAACAAGCATTAGAACAAAACCAAGCAAATGCCTATCAATCTATAGAATTAGCTGCTAGAGAGCGAAGAAAAGCAACAGAAGAACACGTCCAAGCGATCGAAGAATATAACGAAATACTGCTAAAAAAAATCCGAGCTAATCAAGAGGAAAGTAAAAGTTAAAAGTCAAAAGTCAAAAATTAAAAGTTAGATGAAATAAAAAAAATAATGCTACAAACAGTTAAATTTAAATTATAGTTTAGCTAACAGCTAACAGCTAAGTTTTTTTTGTCTTAGTATTTTTTCTATTTAAAGTTTATTTAATTTAATTTTGTAGAAATTTGGTGATTAGTGAATCACTTATACAATTATTTTAAAGATAACAACTTAATAAAAAAATTAATCTTATTCTGTACAATTGTTATCATTTTTTGGATTTTAATAAAAAATTTATAAATTAATTATGAATATCTCAGATTTTGAGACCCACATTAATAACGCTCAAAAGCAGTTAGCTAAAATGCAAGACAATATAGATCAACCCCCTTCGTCGGAAAGAGAAACTGAAGCAATTACTGCCCTGTCTATTTCCCTCGAAGAACTGCACGTAGCTTTAGAAGAGTTAGAACAACAAAACTCAGAATTAATTGTCACTCGCCAAGAACTAGAAAAAGAACGCCAGCAATATCAAAATTTGTTTGAATTAGCTCCTGATGGATATATTGTGACCGATCGCAATGGCATAATTCAAGCAGCTAACCGATCTACAGAAAAACTGCTGCAAATCAGACGCGATCACTTAGTAGGAAAACCTTTTATTCTTTTTATCTGCGAAACATCGCGCCAGAATTTTCACAACTGTCTAGATTCTTTACCTCAAACTAATGAAGTTCAAGAATTGGAATTAGAATTGCGACCTCGTAACGGTAAACTTTTTACCGCAGGAATTTCTTTATCCGTAGAACGAGATTTTCGGGGAAATATCGTCAGATTATTGTGGTCAATTCGCGATCTCAGCGAGCGGATCGCGAATGAGGAAAAAAACCGCCAACAAGCTGCCTTATTAGACGTAGCTACAGAAGCAATTATTGTCAGCGACTTGGAAGATAAAATTACTTTTTGGAATCCTAGTGCCAAAGATATCTATGAGTGGGAAGAAACGGAAGTCCTCGGTCAAAACTCGATGGAACTTTGGTGGCAAGAAACTTTAGATCGAGTAGCAGAAGCCAAACAAACTGCGATCGCTAAAGGCAAATGGCAAGGAGAATTAAAAAAATATACTAAAACAGGTCGAGAAGTTTTGGTAGATAGTCACTGGTCAGTTATACGCGATCACACCGATAAGCCCAAATCTATTCTCATTGTAGACACCGACATCACTGAAAAAAAACAATTAGAATCTCAATTATTTCAATCCCAACGTTTGGAAAGTATCGGTACTTTGGCAAGCGGTATTGCCCACGATCTCAACAATATCCTCAATCCCATCTTAGGCTCGGTGCAAATTTTGCCCCGCATGATGCCTCAGCAAAACGAATCCTGTCGCAAACTAACTGACTTAATCGAAACTAATGCTAAACGTGGTGCTAATATCATCAAGCAAGTACTAGCGTTCTCTCGGAGCGAGGAAGGCGAAAGGCGAAATCTCAAGCTCAACAGTGTAATTGAAGAAGTTGAGTATTTAATCCAAGAGACTTTTCCTAAAACAATTAATGTGGTCGTCAATATTCCGTCAGATTTATGGACGATTTACGCCAATCCTACCCAAATTCATCAAGTATTACTCAATCTTTGCGTCAATTCTCGCGATGCGATGCCTCAAGGTGGTACTTTGATGATTTGTGCCGAAAACCGAATTGTTATAGAAGACTACGCTCGCAAACATCTTGATGCCCAAGTAGGAGCTTATGTTGTTCTCTCAATTATCGATACTGGTTATGGCATTCCCCCTCAGATTCTGGAGCGAATTTTTGAGCCATTTTTCACTACGAAAGAAGTATATCAAGGTACTGGATTAGGACTCTTTACCACGATGGGAATTGTGAAAAGTCATGGAGGTTTTATTGAAGTATCCAGTGAATTAAAATGCGGTACTCAATTTGAAATTTTCTTGCCAGCTATCGAAGGCGAAAAAATAGAACCCAAAGTTTCAAAATCAGCTTTACCTGAAGGCAAGGGAGAATTAATTTTGGTAGTCGACGATGAACCAGACAACCTTTACATGACTCAAATTTTATTAGAAACCTCTGGTTATCAGGTACTAATTGCCAAAGACGGCTTAGAAGCGATCGCAATTTTTGAACAGCATCATAGTGAGATCGAACTAGTGTTAATGGATATGATGATGCCCAATCTGGATGGAGCAACTGCGATCGCGAAATTAGTAAAAATTGCTCCTCAAATTAAAATAATCAGTCTTAGCGGACTGGCGACTGACTATTCTCTAGCCAGAAATTCTAAGGTTAAAGCCCTTTTAGCCAAACCAATCACCGCAGAAAGTTTACTGACTACTATTAAACAAGTTATTCAAAACTAAAATTTACTTGAGATGAAATTATTTTTTAGACGGGGCTTACAAGCTCTTGAAACGGTCGTCACAAGTGCCTGGGGCAACCCCAGGCAACGCGACCTCATAAATTCAAGAGACAGCCCCTCCTCTTAGCTCTTAGCTATTAGCTGTTGGCTAAACTTTTAAAAAATCAAACTATTTGTAGCATTCTTTTTTCTATTTCATATATAGCAATCGAAGGAAAGATCAGGACGCACAAATATTGTAAGGGCGATTCGCGAATCGCCCTTACTTTTGAACGGGCAAGGCATTGCCTTGCCCCTAGCTGACTTTTTGCAAGCCATTAATAATAAAATGTAGAGGCAATTTATGAATCACCTCTACTCCAATCTTCAAAACTTTTAATGATTAGCAAATAAACCTTTCAAGAGATTTTTAGCCAGCCATTTCTAATTGCAATTGTTTTTTAGCTTCTTTAAATTCAGTTGCCATTTGTTGCTGTTGTTCAGAAGAACAGTTGCTATTGATGGCAGAGAACATGGTGCTTTCTTCTTGACGAGTATGGTCACCTACCATTGCTTTGACTTGCTGCAACATATCTTTGAATTCTTGAGAGTTAGGCTCTAAAGACTTCATTTGGTTTAAAATTTCTTTCAGTTGCGCTTGCTCGTCATAAAGTTCTTGAGTATCTGCGTCGCCATAAAATGGACGTACACCAGGATAAACAACTTGTTCTTCTGCTACCGCATGAACTAGCAAATCTTGATAAAGTTGACCGAAAAATTCTTGGACTCTCTGAATATCATCAGCTTGTTCAATTTCGCCAATTAAAACATTGACTTTTTGGTGATCCATGCGAATCACATCTTGAATCTTCAGATCTGATTGATCGGAACTCTGAGTGGCAACACTACCAACTACACCACTTATTGCTGCAACAGCATCTTGTACACGGCTCCAAAGTCCTTGATCTGCTTCTTGTCCAGTTAGTTCACGAGTTCCTAAAAGTTCAAGTACTCCTTTGAGTTGTTCTTGATGAGCGCGATTTTCAAAGTTAACAGTATTAATAGGTGCAAGGGCTGCTTGAACATCAGCACCAACTATCTGAGCAGCTTTATGAACAATTAATCCAGACATAACTTGTCCATGTTTTAATAGTTCGTGTTGAGCCATTTTCTCATACATGGTTAGGTCAGAACCAGACATCATATCTTCTGCTTTCTGAACCATTTGCTGGATTTTATCTTTTGGTTCTGATTGAATACCGTATTGAGTAATAGCTGTTTCAATAATACCTAGATTCTTCCGGTCGTCGGAAAGCATTTTTTGCAAGCGATCGCGAATCTCAGCATCATCACATTGATTGATAAACTCTTGTTCGTTAGAAATAATTAAATTTTGAATAGCTTTCATGCCTGCTAGCTTTTCTGCAAGAGCAGCACGTTTTTCATCTGTTAAAGATACCATGAGTTTTACCTCGAAAGAGTTTATTTTTTAACTTCGTTCTTATTAGAAGATAGATAAGAACAACAAGTTATTTCATCAATCATTTGATAGAGGATTTAAATTAATTTTTTTTACTTGAATCAAGGAATATTATTGAATTAAATTATAAAAAATGTGTTCTATCTACAGATAGAAAAATTTAGCGTATCTTGCTTATTGATAATTATAGTCAATAATTAGACTAAAAAGAGTTGAATATTTTAAATTTTTCATATTTAACTCTTTTTAAATTTAGTCTTATTTTGAAATTCAAAGTAATTTAAAATACATCTTCAAAATGGATTAAAACTATTAACAAAAAAGCAGACTCGCCCTTGGTGAGCCATAGAGCGAGTGCAAGCTATTCATTTCAGTGACCAGTTACCCCGTAGGAGGCAAGGCAGTGCCTAGCCCGTACACCAATTGTTTGTCTTCTTAAGGATTAGAAATTAGTTGAGGTTGGGTTTGAGGTTGAGACTGAATTTGAGGTTGTGATTGAGGTTGGAGTTCCGATTCAGTGTCTGGTTTAGTAATAGTAGGAACTACCTGCATTTTGGGAGAAGATGCGATCGCATAATATAATTGTTCTGCCAGCATCTTATTTCCTTCTGTGCTTAGGTGAATCGCATCAATGAAACTAGGTGCAGGATATTCGTCTTCAAGAGGATATAACTCAATAGTTTTGACATTATGAGGAAATACTCTTGCTAATTCTTTACTAGCAGCTACAAATTGTGGATAAAACTGTTTAGCTTTTTGGATATATTCTCTACCTAATTCTGTAGTTACTCCTCCTTCTACAGCAGTTAATCGACTAGGATTTCGACCTGTAATCTCTGGTTGTACGGCAATAATCAGAGGAATCCGCGCTCCAGCAGTCAACCCAGCCATTTGTTTATGATGTTGAAAATAGCGAGCAATTCGCCGTTGAGATTCACTTTGATCTTGAGGAAAATATTGAGCTAAATTATTTAACTGTTCATCTAACAACCAAGTAACTTGTTGTTCTGAAGGTTTAATAGAAAGCAAATTATCCTGAATCACTCTAACTAAATAAATTTTGTCGCGCAGAGGTTGGAGGCTTTTTTTGAGATAGACACGCAAATAAGTTGGTCCATCATCGAGCATCTTTTCTAGTTGAGGTATTTCAATTGCAGTTTGACTGCTAGGAAGCATTAAATCTACATAGCCATCCAGTACAACTATCAAATCTGGTTTATAGCGAAGAACATCTAACGCCAATTGTGCCAGTTCATTACCCGAAGCATAACCAGGCACAGCAGCATTAATTACACGATAATTACCCGATTTAATTTTTAGAGGTTTGGTTGCAGCTTGCTTTTTCCCCGCTTCGTCTTCAGC
Organism: Stanieria sp. NIES-3757; assembly: GCA_002355455.1. NCBI lineage: Bacteria > Bacillati > Cyanobacteriota > Cyanophyceae > Pleurocapsales > Dermocarpellaceae > Stanieria > Stanieria sp. NIES-3757. The sequence goes on along the minus strand of AP017375.1, from coordinate 4,204,989 downwards.
TTGCTTTTTCCCCGCTTCATCTTCAGCTTGCTTTTTCCCTGTTTCATCCTCAAGAACTAAATTAGAACGATACATTTGAGGAGAGTCTTTTTGTTGTTGAACTCTTTGATTCAAACGAGCTTCTAATTGTTCGCTAATAGTCTCTTGATTATTAAAACTACCGTAACCAAAAGCAGTCGAACCACCTAAGAGAAAAATTCTAATTTCATCTTTAGGTTTAACAGTTGAAATTGACTCTGTATCTCGAAAACCCTGTTCGTTAATTTGCCAATATTGATTTTTTTGATTAGGAATTAACTGATAACCTAACGAAACGCTACGTTGAGCAACTAAAGTTCCATCTACTCCAATAGTTTGATAAGGTTGTCCATTCTCAGTGACAAACTTGAGACGATACGCTTTTCTAATTTGAGTTTCGGTTTGACTTTGGCTAGACTCTTTCTTTTTACCCGATACTTCCATTACGATACGGGTTATTAGTTCGAGAACCATCAAAGAGAGAAGCAGAGACAAAATGACCCATAACCAAGATAAATTGCGTCTCGGTTTAGGTTTGCGTTTAGTAAAAATTAGACGTTCGCGAGGGTGAGATTTAAACATAAGTTATACCTTATCAATCAATAGAAGACATCTAAAATCTTGATCGGAGTAATAGATCGCTTTTTTGTTAAAAGTCTGTGATACATTTACTCTGACTAGCCCTAATCCATCAGGATTGAAAATTTAAAAATTCTTAATTGTTCATGGCTTATAAATTATTGTTTGTTTGTTTAGGTAACATTTGTCGTTCTCCCTCAGCAGAGAATATTACTAACCATTTAATTCAAGAAGCTGGTTTAGTAGACAAGATTGTCTGTGATTCGGCAGGGACTTCTAGCTATCATATTGGTTCTCCTCCAGACCGTCGTATGACTGCTGCTGCAACTAAAAAAGGAATCAAACTTCAAGGTCGGGCAAGGCAATTTCAACCATTGGATTTTGAAAAATTTGACCTAATTCTAGCTATGGATAAACAAAATTACCAAGATATTCTTTATCTTGACCGCCAAGATCAATACCAGGATAAAGTCCGCTTGATTTGCGATTTTGCAACCTCATATCCTGACCGAGAAGTTCCCGATCCTTACTATGGAGGTTCTCAAGGGTTTGAATACGTAATTGATTTGTTATTAGATGCTTGTCAGGGTTTGTTGGCATACGTAGTTAAAACTCAAGAATATCAAGCAAAACTATAACTTCAAAAATTACTAACCACACTCTCTGATAGGTGTCAGTATGATGAATAGATTTAACTTTCAAGTATTTAAAAAGTTTTGGGCGATCGCAAAACTTTATTGGTTTGGCAATGAAAAAAAAGGAGCATGGACTCTACTCGGTTTATTATTTGTACTATTAATTGCCTATACAGGACTTAGCGTTAAATTAACTGAGGAGCAAGGAAATATTATTTCTTCTCTGTCGGCAAAAAGTCCAGAGAGATTTTGGACAACGATTAAAATATTTTTAGGAATACTTATAGTATATGTACCTTTATTTGCTGGTTTTAATTACGTTCAATATAGATTAGGTAATTATTGGCGCAGATGGCTGACTCAAAATTTTTTAGGACGTTATTTTAGTAATCGAGCTTTTTATGAATTAGGTAATTTTAATACCACTATTGATAATCCCGACCAACGTATTTCTGAAGACATTAAAGGTTTTACTCAAGATTCTTTAGTATTTTTATTAGTAGTTATTAACTCAGTTTTTCAAGTAGCAGCTTTTAGTTTTGTCCTTTGGAAAATCTCACCTAATTTAGTTTGGTTACTGATTGGTTATGCTTTAGTTGGTACAATTTTCGCCACAGGAGTGTTTGGCAAAAAACTAGTTAAAGTAAATTTTGATCAATTGAAAAAAGAAGCTAACTTTCGTTTTGGTCTAGTTCGGATTCGAGAAAATTCTGAATCAATTGCTTTTTATCAAGGAGAAAACCAAGAAAATAACAAATTAAAGCAAATCTTTCATGAGGTGTTTGATAACTTTAATTTACTGATTCTTTGGCAAGAATTGTATTTTGGTTTGTTTGTTAATGCTTATGAATTTGTTCCTTATATTATTCCTGCGATCGTAGTTGCTCCCAGTGTATTTAATGGTACTTTTGAAGTGGGTAAAGTAACCGAAGCTCAAATTGCTTTTGCTAGAGTTTTTACTTCTTTAAATATTATTGTTAGTCGTTTTCAACAATTAACCGCTTTTGTCGCTGGAATTGATCGCTTATCTTCTTTGGATGAATATCTTAATCGGATCGAACACAAAACTACTCGACGAGAACGCCCCACTATCGATACAGTTGAAGATGGTCGGATCGCTATTCAACGTCTAACCTTACAAACCCCCAATTATCAAAAAACCCTCGTCCGCAATCTTTCTTGTGCGATTGAACCTGGAACAGGATTACTAATTATGGGATCGAGTGGTTGTGGTAAAAGTTCCTTATTAAGAGCGATCGCAGGATTATGGAATTCTGGCACAGGAGTAATTACTCGTCCTCATTTAGCTCAAATGCTGTTTTTGCCCCAAAAACCCTACATGATTTTAGGGACTCTTCGCAATCAGTTAATTTATCCTCAAGCTGAATTGTCTATAGAAGACCAACAACTTTACCATGTCCTAGAACAGGTGAATTTAGCAGATTTAGCCGACCGATTTGGTGGCTTGGATGCCGAACAAGATTGGGGCGATGTTTTATCTTTGGGAGAGCAACAAAGATTAGCTTTTGCTCGCATCCTGATTAATAAGCCCAAATACACCATTTTGGATGAAGCCACCAGTGCCTTAGACCTGAAAAACGAAGAAAATCTCTACAATCATTTGAAAAAAAGCGAAACTACGTTTATCAGTGTTGGTCATCGTTCTACTTTGCTTAAATACCACAAATTGGTTTTAAAAATCGAAAATAGTGAACAATGGCAACTCGAACAAGTCACTTAATCAAACTGTCACTGGAGTAGTAAACCGAATTTCTGTTTTGGTATATTCAGGAAGCCAACCCTCAGTCGTAGTAAAATAACGCACTGCTTTAATCTTTGATTGTTCTGTTAAATAAAACCAGTGTTCTGTTTCTGCGGGTACGTTGATATATTCTTCTGGTTGAATGGTTAATTCTACTTGCGAACCATCGGGAAGAACAAACCCAAACACACCTTCACCAGCAACGATGTAACGGACTTCATCATCAGCATGAGTGTGACAGCGATTAAACTTAGATAATAAGGTATCGAGGTTAGGCGTATCAGAATTGAGAACAATCAAATCGCGAGCTTGATAACCAGCAGTTTGTTTTAATTGCTCAAAATAATGATCTAAAGCTTGTAAAACTGTTTCTTTTTCACTTTCTGTCAGGCTATCTTGGGCTAAAAGATGGTTAAGTTCAGAATTATCACCGACAGTCCAATAATTTAACTGGACATTTAAGGAAGCAAGTTTTTGAGCAATATCTTCTGGTTGAGTATAAGTTATACCATTTTCTAAACGTAATACCGCCATAGTTCTCTCCACAAGTATCGATAGTCATTTTTGATTATAAACTTTTCAACATTCTGTACTTCATGCAAACATTAGAGAACGGGGCTTTATACGCCCCACGCCACAGCCCCTCTAATTCATGCCACCGGAAGCTACCCAAATATTGCAACTTAATCGGGTAAAAGTCCTTTTTCTGCTAACCATTGCTGATTATACAATCGCGATTGATAACGACTGCCACCATCACATAAAACAGTCACAATCGTATGACCGGGACCCAATTGTTTAGCTAAAGCTACCGCAGCAGCAACGTTAATTCCTACCGAACCCCCCATAAATAAACCATCTTGACGGAGTAATTGATAAAGAACTCTAACACATTCACGATCGCCAATTTGAATGGCATCGTCCATTGGTGCGCCTTCCATATTAGCCGTAACGCGACTGTTACCAATTCCTTCGGTAATTGAATTACCTTCGGTTTTAATTTCTCCTGTTTTTACATAGCTATACAGTCCGCTACCCATCGGATCCGCTACTACGCATCGAATCTCAGGATTTTGATCTTTAAGAAACATCGCTACCCCAGCATAAGTTCCACCTGTACCTGTAGCTGTTACCCAAGCATCAATTTTGCCATCGGTTTGTTCCCAGATTTCTTTACCAGTGGTTTCATAATGTGCCTGGCGATTGGCTAAATTATCAAATTGATTAGCCCAGATAGCATTATCCATCTCTGCTGCCAAACGTCCTGAAAGTTTGACATAGTTATTCGGATTTTTATAAGGTACGGCGGGAACAGTACGAACCTCAGCCCCCAAAGTTTTTAATGTATCTATCTTTTCTTGAGATTGAGTTTCAGGAATAATAATTAAACATTTATAGCCTTTTGCATTGCAAATATGTGCTAAGCCAATCCCTGTATTACCAGCCGTTCCTTCAACAACTGTTCCTCCAGGCTTTAATAATCCTTTTCGTTCGGCATCTTCAATAATATATAAAGCAGCCCTGTCTTTAACTGAACCGCCAGGATTCAAAAATTCCGCTTTACCGAGGATTTCACAGCCTGTTGCTTCACTAAAGCTGTTTAAGCGAATTAAAGGTGTATTGCCAACTGTACCTACAAAACCGTCTTTAATATCCATTTTAATTAATCATGCTTTTACCGATCTAGATTAGCGGTAACTAGGTATTAATTCTTCAACATAGATCTTTCAAAGGATTTTCCTTTTAACATCCGATTCCAATATAAATAGGGCAAACCGTATTTTTTCAACAGCCACATACTGTATCTTTCTTTGGTAGGATCGAGAGGAAAGGTAGGACTAGGATTTTTATCATAATCAAATTCAGCAAAGATTACCTTGCCATAACCGGTAATTAAAGGACAACAAGCATAACCATCGTATTTTTGATCCAAAGATTGAGAAGCCATTACTGAAAGTAAATTTTGAACTAAAACAGGGGCTTCCGAACGTACCGCAGCAGCAGTTTTAGAAGTTGGCAACGAAGAAACATCACCCAGAGAGAATACATTGGGATAAGTACGATGTTGCAAACTGTATTTATCTACATCTACCCAACCATCAGCATCAGCTAATTTGCTATTTTTAATAAAATTGGGCGCACTCATGGGCGGCGTGACGTGAATCATGTCGTATTTAATTGCTACGTCTTCAACTCTTCCATCGGTGGTAACTGTAAAAATGGCTTCTTTAGTATCGGCTTTAATTGCTTTCAGATTATGACTAGTTTTAAGTTCGATATCCTTGCGTTTGACGATTTCCATTAAAGGTTTAGCATAGGCAGGCACACCAAAAATACCTCCTGCTGCTGTGCAGTAAACAATTTTTGATTTGTTTCTTACTCCCTTATTGCGAAAAGTATCATCAGCTAGATACATAATTTTTTGAGGCGCGCCAGCACATTTGATCTGAGTGTTGGGATAGGTAAAGATGGCTGTACCACCTTGGAAATTGCTAATCATCTCCCAGGTTTTTGGTGCTTGTTCGTAGGCATAGTTACTACAAACTCCATTCTTACCTAACGCTTCTGGTAAACCTTCAACAAGATGCCAGTCGATTTGAATTCCAGGGCAAACTACCAAATAATCGTAGGTAATTTTAGTACCGTTTTGAGTAATAACAGTATTGTTGTCGGGGTCTAAATTTTGACAATAATCTTTAATCCAAGTAACTTGGGAGGGAATGACTTCTTTTTCTGCTTTAACCGTAGCTTCTGCTTGATAAGCACCACCACCAACTAAAGTCCAAGCTGGTTGATAGTAATGTTTGTCCGAAGGTTCGATCAGGGCAAGATCTAAATCTTGGTTAGCTGCCAATAGTTGAGAAGCAACGGTAATTCCTGCTGCACCTCCACCGATAATAACAATTTGATGATCAATTTCTTTGGTTATGGTTGACATAATTAATAATCGCGATCACAATATCTCACAAAACTCAAACTATCTAAAAGCCTATTTAAAACAATAGTTACTGAACTAGGTAACCAACAGAAAGGTTTAAACATTCTTTAGACTTACTGTTTATCAACCCAATTCAGTAACGCTAGCCAAATAAACTTAATTACAGATAAGGAAGTAACAAAATTTTCTTCTGTCCCTATCTTCAGCAACACTTTTTCTATTTATCAGGTTGAGGAGTCATCCGTAAATAAGATTTGATTTCAGTTACTCCTTTAGGGAATTTTTGTTTAGCTTCTTCAGTAGGAATCGAAGGTGCAACTACAACATCATCACCATCTTTCCAGTTGACAGGAGTAGCAACAGAGTATTTATCCGTCAGTTGTAAAGAGTCAATTACTCTTAAAATTTCTTCAAAGTTGCGTCCAGTGCTAGGTGGATAGGTGATAGTCAGACGTAACTTTTTATTGGGGTCAATGACAAATACTGTTCTAACTGTTACTTTAGCATTGGCATTCGGGTGAATCATGTCATAAAGGTCAGAAACCTTGTTATCTTCATCAGCCAAAATTGGATAGTTAACAGTAGTATTTTGAGTTTCGTTGATGTCGCCAATCCAACCTTGATGAGAATCTACACCATCAACACTTAAAGCAATTACTTTAACATTGCGTTTATCAAATTCTGGTTTGAGTTTGGAAACCTCACCTAATTCTGTGGTACAAACAGGGGTATAATCGGCAGGGTGAGAAAATAGGACTACCCAACTATCTCCAGCCCATTCGTAAAAAGAAATATCTCCCATATTGGAAGCTTGGGTAAAATCAGGTACTGTATCGCCTAATCTAAGAGCTACCATTTGAAATTCCTCGTGTATTATCTGAGCAACTTTTTATCTTCCCATAAAACCATGTTGGTAAACTTTTGATAGAAAGTTTTGATGGAAACAGTTCAATTAAAAAAAAAATTAATTAATTTGTACCAACGAAGTGACAGATATATCTTTTGATAGTTGATCGCTTGCTTGAGTCAAGACAAAAAAATTGGTTGATTAACCAGTGAGGAGAAATAATTAGTTACAGTTGTTAATAGCATCTACGAACAATTAAGCTTAATCTGGATGCTTTCGTTGGGTCTAATCAATTAGAGGAGTAAACTTTCAGACTTCTAGCGCACCTTGATAAGATAAATAAAAAATCCGTTTAATATAGGTTAGTTACAAACAAAGCGATCGCGTTAACTCTCAAAAGTTGGGAATTTTCTAGTCAATAGTTCCTGAGAAACGTTAACATAAATTAACAATAGTGAATCGATCAAATATGGATTAATCACTTTCCCATAACTAAAAGCAATTTTAAGCTAGGAGAGGTCATGGCTAGAGATAACTAGACTGCCTCAAATAAATAGATAAAATTTATTTCAACCTTAGGAGACTCCCAGAGTGACCAAAAACAATAACAAAAAGTGGCGCAATGCTGGATTATATGTACTACTAGCAGTAGTAGTAGTAGCTCTTGGTACTGCCTTTTTAGATAAACAACCCCAAAGTAGACAAACTTGGAAATATAGTAAATTTATTAACGAAGTAGAAACAGGCAATGTAGAAAGCGTCAAAATTAGTGCAGACCGCACTAGAGCAGTAGTGATTGGTCAAGACGGCAATCCTATTGTGGTTAATCTACCCAACGATCCTCAACTAATCGATATCCTCAGTGACAAAGGAGTAGATATTGCGGTTCTACCTCAAAGCGATGAAGGATTTTGGTTTAGAGCTTTAAGTAGCCTGTTTTTCCCCATTTTATTGTTAGTAGGATTATTTTTCTTGCTCAGAAGAGCGCAAAGCGGTCCCGGTTCTCAAGCAATGAACTTTGGTAAATCAAAAGCTAGAGTTCAAATGGAACCTCAAACCCAGGTTACTTTCGGTGATGTCGCTGGCATCGAACAAGCCAAACTAGAATTAACTGAAGTAGTTGATTTCCTCAAGAATGCCGATCGCTTTACAGCAATTGGAGCAAAAATTCCCAAAGGAGTTTTATTAGTAGGACCTCCTGGAACTGGTAAAACTTTACTCGCCAAAGCAGTAGCAGGGGAAGCAGGAGTACCTTTCTTCAGTATTTCTGGTTCTGAATTTGTGGAAATGTTTGTTGGGGTTGGTGCATCCCGCGTCCGCGATTTATTTGAACAAGCTAAAGCTAACGCTCCTTGTATTGTCTTTATCGATGAGATCGATGCTGTTGGTCGTCAGCGTGGTGCTGGTTTAGGTGGTGGTAACGATGAAAGAGAACAAACCCTCAACCAGCTATTAACCGAGATGGATGGTTTTGAAGGTAATACGGGAATCATCATTATCGCTGCTACTAACCGTCCCGATGTATTGGATGCTGCGTTGTTACGTCCTGGACGTTTTGACCGTCAAGTCGTTGTAGACCGTCCCGACTATGCTGGTCGTCAAGAAATCCTCAATGTCCATGCTCGCGGTAAAAGTTTAGCTCAAGACGTAGATTTAGACAAAATTGCGCGTCGTACTCCTGGTTTTACTGGTGCTGACTTATCCAATCTTCTGAATGAGGCTGCGATCTTAGCTGCACGTCGTAATTTAACTGAAATCTCCATGGATGAGATTAACGATGCGATTGATCGCGTTTTAGCTGGTCCAGAGAAGAAAAATCGTGTGATGAGCGAAAAACGTAAGCAATTAGTCGCTTATCACGAAGCAGGTCATGCTTTAGTCGGTGCCTTAATGCCAGATTATGACCCAGTTCAAAAAATTAGTATTATTCCTCGCGGACGTGCTGGTGGTTTAACTTGGTTTACCCCTAGTGAAGACCGCATGGAGTCTGGTTTATATTCTCGCTCTTACTTACAAAACCAAATGGCAGTAGCTTTAGGTGGTCGTATTGCTGAAGAAATTATCTTTGGTGAAGAAGAAGTTACTACAGGTGCATCTAACGACTTACAACAAGTAACCAGAGTTGCTCGTCAGATGGTCACTCGGTTTGGCATGAGCGATCGCTTGGGACCTGTGGCATTAGGTCGTCAAAGTGGTAATGTTTTCCTTGGTCGTGATATTGCTTCCGACCGCGACTTCTCTGATGAAACCGCAGCAGCTATTGATGAAGAAGTACGCAACCTAGTCGATCAAGCTTATCGTCGTGCCAAAGAAGTCTTAGTTGGTAATCGTCACATTCTTGATAAATTAGCAGATATGCTAGTCGAGAAAGAAACTGTAGATTCAGAAGAATTTCAAGATTTGCTCGCTAACAATGATGTCAAAATGGCAGCTTTAGCTTGATAACTAAATCTAATTAAAAATAATTAATTTAAGCAGCATCAAAAGATGCTGTTTTTTTGTCAAATCAAAGAGCAAAATGACTGTAAATTTATAGCAGTTGAAGCAAAGATTAAGACATTCCTTGTTCCCTTAGTTTAGGACATCGTAGTCTTAAACTATAGTTTGCTTGCTATACTGCGCTTTTCAGTTGAATAGAACACAAACACAAAGCTCTTGAGCGATAACTTTGCAGCGTATAGCCAAGAGCTAAAAGCTACTAATAGCTTATTTATTTTTAATGTGGTCTACTAAGCACGAAAACTGCCGTAAATTTAAATTGTCACTTTTTTGGGTTCATAATTAAGTTCTTTGCCCAGATATAAAGCTAAATTTTCAGCAGTAATTTTTTCCCAATTGTAATAGGTTTTAATATGAGCTTGTGCTTTTTGCGCCATTTGAGCTAGTTTTTGGGTACTTGCGATCGCATTTTCTAAAGCATGATGGCAGGAATCAATTTCGCCAGCTTTAAATAACATTCCGCGGTCTTCTCCGATTAATTGTTGATGAGGAGGAATATCGCTCGCTAAAACAGGAATGCCCTCTCGCATAGCTTCTAACATGACCAAGGGTAATCCCTCTAAATCAGAAGGTAAAACAAATAATCCGGCTCCTCTAACTACTTGTGCTAAACGTTCTCCTTTTAATTCTCCGGTAAAAATAATATTCGGATTATTTTCTGTTAAGCTAGTCAATTCATTGATGTAATCTTCAGTATCACTTGTACCACCTGCAAGTACCAATTTCCATCCTGAATTTTGTAGACGTTGAAAAGCTGAAATCAATAATTCTGGTCGTTTTTCAGGAACTAATCTACCCAAAAACAACAGATAACGTCCAGGTTGTACTCCTAAAGACTTAAGATAGGGAAAGTCAGGATCTGATTCAACATATTGACCAGGGCCATTAGGAATATAAGTCGATTTAAGCCCATAAGTCTGAGTAAAATAAGTTTGCAAAGCGCGAGAAACTACAATAATGTGGTTAGCAGATTGAACGGCAATTTTTTCTCCCACATGAATAATTCGACTTGAGAATCTTCCCCATTTAGCTCTTTGCCAATCTAACCCCTGACAAGTAACTAAAATTTTGGCAGAGGAAAACCAACGAGGAATAAAACTAAATAAAGCCGGTCCAAGTGCATGAAAATGAATAATATCATAGCCTTTGATTATAGCTACAATTGCTGCGATCGCAGAATTAGTAAAAGCGTCTAATCCTCTTAGTGGCAATGAGGGTAAACAAATTACTCTTACTCCCTGATAATTAGAAACCGATAACCAAGGCTTGTCAATATAACTAGAACGAGCAAACAAATCAACCGAGTGACCCTCAGCTACCATTCTCGGATAAAGTTCTCCACAATAATGCTCGATCCCGCCTTGTCTGGCAGGTAAGCCTTTTGCTCCAATTACGGCAATTTTCATCTGTTTTAAATTTAATTTTCCTTAAACGTGTTGTAATTAACTAGAATATTGGTTAAGCGAATTTAGTTATAGGAAGAGTTAGATTTTTTTCTTCCCAACGTGCCAACATTTGCTGATAAACATCACCAATTACCGCTTTAGCGGTATAAGGTTCGGCAACGCTAACGCAAGCATGGGCTGGATACACTTTCGGATTTTGTAAAACTTGATTTAAAGCAGCAGCAAGTGCTTCAGGAGTCTTTTGTTTGGCTACTACTCCACTGTTAGCTGTCAAAAGTTGAGGAGTTTCTCCGCAGTCAGTTGTAACAATTGGTGTACCACAAGCAAGTGCTTCTAAAACAGCAACGGGTAAGCCTTCATAACGACTACTTAAAACAAACGCATTAGCTACACGATACAAATCAACTAATTGTTCTTGTTCTAACGCACCCATCAAAGTAACTCGTTCTGATAAACCACAAGCAACAATTTCTGAACGGATAGATTCAGCTAGTTCTCCATCTCCAGCAATCAACAAATGTGTATCAGGCTCTGATAATGCAGCAAAAGCATGAATTAGTAAAATTGGATCTTTTTGAGGGTGCAGTCGACCTGCAAAAAGAATAAACTTAGTCATAGTTGATAAATTCAGTTTTTGTGCTAAAGCTTGACGTTTTTCGGTCAATTCTTCAGATTCAAGCGGATAAAAAATTTTTGTATCAACTGCGTTTTTTAAATAAGTAATGCGATCGGCTAAATTCGGATATTTTTTTTGATAAAATTTAGTTGCTTTAGTGTTGCAAGAATAGATATGGGTAAATTGTCTGATTAGTAACTTTTCTAAAGCAAAATATCCTGCGGGAAAATACTTCCAGAGCATGGCATTTTTGGCATTAGCGGAACTCATCTGTTGCTCAATGTCATTGTGAAGAAAAAAAGTTTTATCGCCTTGCCAATTCAAACTAGCTATAGTTGGCTCGATACGATGAAAATGCATAAAATCAGAAGTAAAATTTTGCTTTAGTAAAGCTGCTGTATATTTCAAAGTAGTAGGAATTATTTTGCGAATATTGTCGTCTTCGACCGCGATCAAAGGGAAAAACTTGACTGTTCTGCCAGCATAGTTAAGTTCTTGCCATTTTCCTACTTGACTTGCATTATCACCTGTTCCTACCATTCTGATTTCAAAATTACTAGGCGCATATTTGAGAAAAGAACGTACAATTGTTTGAATGCCTCCGATACTGCTATTCCAGGGATTAAATTGATAAAAAATAGTTAAAATCGGTTTATTCATACAAAAAATTAATCTGTTAGTTTGCGAGACTACTTTAATTAGGTTCGCTCAAGTTTCAGTGTTATTACTAGTCAGATACTTCTTCAAACAACAATTTTTCCAAAAATTTACATTTTTAAAACCAAAAATTGACCATGGTTTTTACGGATAAAATGATATATTTTTGATTATTACAAAGTGTAAATAAGAGTTTATACTTAAGTATAATAACTTAAATAACAAATTTAACCTACTATTTCTAAGATTAATTGTCAATATTGACCAAATTTATCAAAAAAGACAATAAAGTAGCTTTTTATACTGTATTTGTGAGAAATTTCAAAGCCAAAAATTATAATAAACTAATTTAAATAGTCAAATTTATTTAGATAAGCACTTACACGGCTTAAATCCAAATTTATTATTAAAGCTAAAATTACCTACTGAAAAAATTAATCTTTTTTAATTATGAGTACAAATACAAGATTGCAACTTTGGAAAGAATAATGATTGATATTTTGCTAGTAGACGACCAAAAAACAGCAAGAGAAAGCATCAGAGCCAAACTAGAATCAGAAACCGATTTGAAAATAGTTGGTTTAGCTAATGATGGTGAAAGTGCAATAGAACAAATTGAACTACTTCATCCCGATATTGTTTTACTAGATATAGAAATGCCTAATTTAGATGGCATTGCTACCACAAAAATTATTTGTCAAAATTTTGTCGGGGTCAAGGTCATCATTCTGAGTATGCATGATGATGATCAATATGTTGCTCAATCTATCCAAGCTGGAGCGATGGGTTATTTACTCAAAAGTACTTCCGCTCCCGATTTGAGAGAAGCAATTAAATTTGTATATAGAGGCTATACTCAAATTGGGCCAGGTCTAGTGAGTAAGCTCTTAACTACAAATCAAACCTCCAAAGTTGCTACGCCAATAAATCAACCACCAATCACACTACAATCAACTCAAGACGAAGAACAAAACCCAAGCAAGCATTTTTTCAATGTTGCTTCAGTTGGTTCTCGACCTAAAAAAAAGCAATCTTATTTATTAATTTGGTTAATTGGCAATATTTTGTTGTGGAGTATTAGCTTATTATATTTAAAATTTAAAACTCCTACTTATATAAGCAGTTGGAAGCTTGCTTTACCAGGAGCTTCTTCTTCTACATCAATCAATTTACCAGAAATTGGACAAGCTTCTTCTTCAAGTGAATCTCCCTATTACAATCAAACCTCTGATCCCCGAGAAAACTATAAGCTTCTCGCTTCGAGCGATCAAATTATTGAACCAGCAGCAAGGCAATTAAATTTAACTGCTCAAAAATTTGGTAAGCCAAAAGTCAAAATTATTGATAATACAACTTTAATGGAGTTGGCAGTCGAAGGCAAAACCCCGCAAGAAGCACAAAAAAAAGCACTAGCTTTACAAATTGTTTTTGAGTCTGAATTAAATCGTTTACGAGAAGCAGAAGTAAAACAGCAAGATCAAAATTTAGTGGTTGTACTTAAAGATGCTGAAATAAAACTACAACAAGCTCGTAAAAATCTTTCTGATTATCAAGCTAGCTCGGGATTAAATTCCGAACAGCAACTGCAAGATTTATCAAATAATATCGAACAACTACGCAAAGAAAAAGCTCAACTAGCTTCACAACAACAAAAGACTCAAGGAAGCCTGAATCAGTTGCTACGGGAGTTAGGTTTATCAGTTGCACAAGCTAATCATATGCTTTTATTGCAATCAGATAAGCTTTTTCAACAATATTTAGATAACTATAGCCAAATTAGTACAGAATTAGTCAATTTAGAAGCAAAATATTTATCTTCTCATCCAAGCGTAATTAATAAAAAAGAAGAACAAACACAAGCAGAAAATTCTTTGATTCAAAGGGCTCAGTTTGTTGTGGGTCAGTCAATTTCTTTTGCTACAATTCAGCAATTATATCTCAACAATAGTGACGGCTATGAATCAAAGAGGTCAGATTTGCTGCGAGAATTAATTGCTTTAAAAACTGAAACAGAAGGAATACAAGCACAAAATCGAGAATTAAACCAACAAATTACTCAATTAGAAACAAAATTAATTTCTTCTTCTCAACAAAGTTCCAAACTAGAAAATCTACGTCGTAATCTTCAAATAGCAGAAGCTGTATATTCTTCAATTCTCACAAAACTAGAGCTAAGTAAATCTAATGCTTCTAGCACTTATCCAATAATATCGCTATTAACTCAACCTAGCTTACCCAGAGAGCCTAGTGCGCCAAAAACTAAGCTTGTGTTATTGGGTTCAGCAATGGGTTCTTTCTTTTTAACTACTGCTTTACTATCTTTATGGTGGCGCGATCGCTATTTTGATTCTTCTTTGTCTTGGGAAAATAACTTAAGTTCAAATCACCATCATTCCTTATCTAATTTCGACAATATTATCCAAGCAATCATCAAAAAATGAAAGCGATCTCGATTCAGCCCCAAAATCTGCCCGAAAAACTGATTTGGTACTATATATTGGGAACTTATCCTATCTATTATTTAGGAGGACAGTATTTACTTGCACCTTTACTTGGATACTTTCTGGTATCTTATCTCGTTTGGCAATGGTGGAATCAAACACCTACAACTCTTCAGGAAGAAAAAATAACTATACCCTTTGCTGTCTGGTTGTGGATTATTGGAATACTAGTAATCGAAATAGCATTAATTGTAGGACATTTAGATTTTGATTTAGGTTTTGGTAAATTAATCAACTCTTCAGTAAATAGATGGTTGAGAACCTGGACTCTTTTTCCTATATTTATGCTAATTGGTAGTCTTCAAATTCGTCCTCAGCTAATTTATCGAGCTGTCTGTATCTTCTGTTTGCAAAGTTTATTTATGGTATTAATAGCTAGTCTGTTCAGGATGCCTGAGGTTATTTATACTTCTCCTCTACAAATCTTTGGGGGAGGTGAATTTTATCAAGTACATATTTTCGGTAGTACTTTAGATCATGGTACTGAATTTCGACTACTTCTGTTTGCTCCTTGGCCTCCTGCTTTAGGGTTGGTTGCCTCAATTTACTTTTTTCTAGCCAGACAAGAGCAAGATTCTAAATTGAGATGGTTAGGAATGCTCGGTGCAGTTGCAATGCTCATAGGTTCTGCTTCCCGATTAGCAATTATTTGTGTACCTTTCGTTTGGTTTTTAACTTGGTTTTTATTAAACATATCTCGCCCTTTAGTACAGTTGGTGACTGGGTTAGTTGCTTTTTGTGGAGGCTTCTTAACACCAACAATTATTAATATTATGCAAGCTGCTCAAGATCGATTTACCAAAACTAGAGCTGGTTCTTCCAAAGTTAGAACTGTTTTAGGGAGAATAGCTCTCTATCGCTGGCAAAATGAAGCTTTAATTTGGGGACATGGAACAGTTGAAGAGCGAGGACCAAAAGTGACAGCATATATGCCAATTGGAACTCACCATACTTGGTTTAGTATTCTCTACAATCATGGTTTAGTGGGTTGTTTAGGTCTAGCAATACCTTTAGTTTGGAGTTTGGTAGAGTTGATTGTTATAGCCCAAAAATCTTCAATAGCTCGAGTTGGTTTGAGTATTATCTTGGTGTTACTTGTTTTTTCTCTAGGAGAAAATATCGATAGTCTTACTTATCTGTATTGGCCTGGACTAATCATATTAGGAATTGCTTTTCAAGAAAGTTTTGCTTGGTCTTCTTTTGCTAAAAATCTGTTGAGCACATTAAATTCAAATGAGGAGTTGAATTAATGCCTAAAGTTTCAGTTGTCGTCCCGGCATATAATGCGATGGTTTATTTACCAGAGACTATTTCAAATATTTTAAAACAGACCTATCAAGATTTTGAAATAATCGTGGTTAATGATGGCAGCACTGACAACATTAAAGAATGGTTTACTCAAATAAGCGATCCTCGAATTAAATTGGTTTCTCAAGCTAATTTGGGATTAGCAGGAGCGCGAAACACGGGTATTAGGGAATCTCAAGGAGAATATTTAGCTTTTCTCGATGCTGACGATCTGTGGGAGCCGAGTAAACTAGCTAAACAAGTACAAGTATTAGATAGTTATCCTGAAGTGGGTTTGGTTTATACCTGGGTTGCTTATGTCGATGAGCAAGGAAATAGTACGGGGAGAGTGGTGAGTAATCAGCAAGAAGGAGATGTCTGGCAAGAACTGACTAAAGGTAATTTAGTTGAGTGTGGCAGTGTGGCAATGCTTCGCCGTCAATGTTTTGAAAAATGTGGAGTATTTGACTGTAATTTAGGTTCTTTTGTGGAAGACTGGGATATGTGGCTGAGAATTGCTAGCACTTATCCTTTTAAGGTAGTCAAAGAGCCTTTAGTTTACTATCGACAAATTGCCAACAGTGCTTCGCGTAATTGGGAAGCGATGGCTAAAAGTTATCAATTAGTGATTGAAAAAGCTTTTGCTAATGCTGTGTGGCAGGAGTTACCGTTAAGAAACAGAAGTTATGGCACTGCGAATTTAGTCTTGGCATGGAAAACAATTCAATGTCAGACAAAAGATTACCAACAAGCCAGTTATTTTCGTAATCAAGCTCTCAAACACGATCCTTGGTTATTGTTTTCTAAGGAATATTTCCGTTTAACTATAGCGATCGCACTAATGAGTTGGTTTGGTGCGACTAGTTATCAACGATTTTTATCTTTTTTCTATATTTTGCGTCGAAGTACTCGTAATATTTTGTCAGTTTCTCAATAAAATAATGAATTGGTTTGGTTTTAATAATTATCACACATGGCACAATAGATTTCGCCTTCTTCGACTTTATCTAGTTTCTATGGGTTAAATATATTTTGTTAATGCTGAGTATTGCAATTAATTTATTACCCTTATTTGAAGTAAATTTATTTCAAAAAATACGTAGTAGAAACATCGCAAATCTAGATCGCTAACAGTTCAGTTTTTTTTATTACAAATCTAATATTTATAAAACTAGGATTATGCCAACAATTTCTGTCGTTATCCCCGCCTATAATTCTGCCTTGACTATCGAAGAAACGATTGAATCGGTACGCCAACAAACTTTTACAGATTTTGAATTAATTGTGATTGATGATGGTTCACAAGATAACACCGTAGAAATAGTTAAAAATATTGCCAAAACAGAACCACGTTTAAAAATTTTTTCTTATGAAAATGGTGGAGTTGGAGTAGCTCGTAATCGTGGCATAAATCTTGCTACGGGTGAATTTGTTGCTTTTTTAGATGCTGACGATCTTTGGACTCCAGATAAATTGGAACTACAACTGAAAGCTTTAAAAGATAACCCCCAAGCAGGAGTTGCCTATAGTTGGACTAACTTTATTGACGAGCAAGGGAAATTTTTATCTTTAGGTCTTCGTCCTATATCGGAGGGAAATGTTTATAGAGAGCTATTACAAATGAATTTCTTATCGAATGGCTCCAATATTTTAGCTCGTCGCAAGGCAATAGAATCAATTGGAGGTTTTTCTCCCGATCATCCTTTTGCTGCAGACTGGGATTTTTATCTCAAACTAGCTTTTAAGTGGTCTTTTGTGGTTGTACCTAAATATCAAATTTTGTATCGTCAACGTACCACTAGTATGTCTTCTAATTTTGAACCATCAATGCAAGAAAGCTTTGCGGTATTAGAACGAGCATACCAAATAGCACCACCCGAACTTGTAGCTTTGCGTAATAAAAGCTTAAGTAATTTATATTTACATTTTGCCAAACTATATTTACAAAGAGATATTAAAAGTATTAATAAAGCTGGACAGTATTTGTGGAAAGCAATTTATTTATACCCACTAACCTTATTGAATAAATTTACTCAAAAAACTGTAATTGAGTTTTGCTTAAAAAAATTTTTGCCAATTACTCTGACTAAGTTCCTGCTAGAACAAATTAAAAAAACATCTAGAACAAAAGTTATTGAATTAGAAAAAATTAAAATATAAATATTTTTTATAAAAAAATATTAGCTAAAACTTTTTTAAATAAAAATAGCCTAGATTAATGTTAATCAACAAGCTTAAAAACTCATTATCAGATCGATTCTTGCTTAATGTTGGCTGGTTAGGAGCAGCAGAAGTAGTCAATCGAATTTTTAGATTAGGTACTACAGTAACACTGGCTCGTGTCTTTAGTACCGAAGACTATGGTTTAATGGCAGTGATTTATACTGTCTTCGATCTAGCTACTGTATTTATTCTCAAAGGAGGTCTAGGGGCAAAAATTATTCAAACTGATGAGAAAAAAATAAATATTACGTGTGATACTGCTTATTGGCTTAATTGGATATTGTGTGGCTCACTTTTTACTATTCAATGTTTAGCTGCTTTTCCTATTGCTATTTTTTACAATAACAATCAGCTAATTTTGCCGATTTGTGTAGCAGCATTAATGTATTTATTTTATCCACTTTTTTTAGTTAATTGCGCTTTAATTGAGCGAGAAAATCGCCTCAAAATCATTGCTTTTTGCACGGCTACTCAGGCAATTTTAACTAATCTTTTCACGATAGTTCTTGCTTTAGCAGGAATGGGGATTTGGTCAATAGTTTTTCCAATGCTATTAGGAATTCCGATTTGGCTGGTCTTTAGTTGGCGCGGACATTCTTGGCGACCTACTAA
Organism: Stanieria sp. NIES-3757; assembly: GCA_002355455.1. Classification (NCBI taxonomy): domain Bacteria; kingdom Bacillati; phylum Cyanobacteriota; class Cyanophyceae; order Pleurocapsales; family Dermocarpellaceae; genus Stanieria; species Stanieria sp. NIES-3757. Next base: position 4,186,409 of record AP017375.1, on the reverse strand, counting down.
AAGTTTTACACTGGAAAATTGGCAAGAAATTATTCATTTTAGTAAAAATTTATTGGGAGTAGAATTATTAACCAAGCTAAGACTTAATTTAGATTATTTGATTGTTGGTAAATTTTTAGGAGTCGAGCAGCTTGGACTATATTATTTTGCTTTTAATGCTGGCTCGGGTATCACTAATAATGTAGTCAATTCCTTAATGTCCGCCTTGTTTCCTCATCTTTGTGCTACTCGTAGCGATCGCGCTAAGTTAAAAAATCGTTATTTTAAAAGTCTAAAAACTATTTCATTCACCGTAATTCCGATTGTAATTCTCCAATCAACTTTAGCACCTCTTTATGTACCGATAATTTTTGGGAACAAGTGGGTAACAGCAATCCCTATTTTAATTTTGATTTGTCTTTCGGTTATTCCCATGACTTTTAAACATACATCTTCCTTATTGCTTAATTCCATCAACAAAACCCAAATTTCTTTGTATTTCGATTTATTTTACACTCTAGCTTTCGCTATAGCAATTATCATTTCAGTTCAACAGGGAATTTTGGCGGTTGCTATCACAGTATTAGTAATTAATTTATTGTTTTCCTTTATATTTAATCTTTACGCTACTAAATATGCTTTTGCTAAAGAAAATTTTCCTATTTAAGATTTTGCTCCTAAATATTTGAATAAATTAAATCCTCAAACTATTGCTAAAATTACTGGATGAAAATTTATTATTGATGCTTTGTGCGTAGCAAACATTTAGCCAATTGTTATAAAAAGTGGAGACTAAAAGTAAAATCGATAGTATTTAAATCAATAACATTGCCTAGCACTTTTTCTACTTTTATTTCAGAGTAAATTAGTGCTTGGTGACAGTTGCTTAATACGCGCACTGCGTACACAAAGTGCGTCAAAAACTAGCCGATCTTTTTGAGATCGCCAATAATAAATCATGCTTGTGCATTAATCACTAAAGAGAAAGTCTTTTATATTGATAGAACCAATTTCATAGAAGCCATCGCTTCCTTTTAACTTATCATTAAAAGCCAATTCTATTGGTCTTTTTGTATTATTTCTCTCTTCTACAAGAGCAATAGCTACTTTGTACTTGCCCGCTGCTAATGTCTCAGGAACATTTACAGAATAAGTTTCTTCTATGGTAGTCCCTGGTAGCCAAAATTTATTATTAGATTCTGTCAGGTATTGAGTGTAAGTACCATTTATTCCTCTCAATTTTAATTTCAATTTATACCTATAGTAAGCAGGGGCGACACCGTGATTTTCCCACTTTAACTTAAAATTTTGACTGCTTCCCTTCATCATGCTATTGGGAATCTCAGCACTTTTAATAAAGTACCAATACCCCATCTTATTTGCCAGCTTTCTTGCCCAAGTAGGATTTTCTTTTAACCATTCATCTGCATAGCCATGATAACCGACGAAAGTGGCATGAGAAATGTCTACAGCCCCCTTTAATAACTCTCCACCCTTAATTGAGCCATCAATGCCTATCCAATCGTTATCCTTTTTTTGCAGATGATAATGTTGCAATTCCAGAATGGCAGGTTTATAACGAAAAACTTGATCGAATAATTCAGGACTTTGTACTGAATATGTTAAAGGAAATTTATCAACGTAGTACGACACATTCACACTATCATCTCTAAAAGTAATTTTATTTTGCAGAATGTAATCCCGTAACTGGTAGCCTTTGTTATCTCTCCTATCATTTACCCATCCATCTGGGATAACAAGAGTACTTTTTAAATAGTATTTTTTATAAATGTCAATATGTTTCTTCAAAACATCTACAGAAAAGGATCTCTGACTGGAAAATGAGGTATGCCCTTCTCCCCAATCTCCATAGCTACCGATGTCAACGTACTCAACCCAAGGTTTTCCATCATAGCGTGCTGCAAAGGCTTTGTGAAAATTCTCTAACTTGGCAAGAAAGATAGGATTTCCATAGTCTGGTTCCCAGGCATTGACTCCCCACGCATTATAATATTCTCCTTTTGCTCCTGCATTTTTCACCCACTCAGGAGTAGCATAGGCAATACTTGTCTCTTTGGCAGTGATACGGAATGAAATTGAGTAACCTTTCGCTGTCCATTTATTAATGACATTATCTATAACTGCCCAATTAAACTTCCCTTCTTCAGGTTCAAGATAACTCCATGCTAATCGAAGATAGAGATGATTCATACCAGGAAAATTATCCAAGTCTGCATCAGATTTCGTACCATATTCCCAAAGCCCGTTATCGAAGTAATGATGATACCAACCCTTATGAGGATTCATTAATACCTTCTCTGAATCCCACATTTGTGTTAGATCGATTGACTGAGCTGTTCCTGCTAAATTTTGACAAATTATTGTATAAATAATAATTAACAAAGTACAGAAAAAGTAACCAAAGAATCTAAAAGCTTTTCGGATTGTTCTACTGTTGTTGGCTTGCCATTTTCTTGAATCAAATATCATTTAGTGATAGAAGAAAGATATACATTTTTTATATACTAAGTCATACTTGTTTTCATCCGCGATTACACGTTAACTGTCTGAGAGGTTAATCGACATCACTTAGTTTTGGTGAAATTGGTAAACTAACTGTCTGCCTACCAACTTTCATGGCATGAAGATAATTTTCTGGCTTCCAATTTAAAGATTTGTTGATAGTAAGGATGTTTAGCAAGGCTTAAATAATAAACGCCAACGCCAATTTTTGCTTGAGTCATTGCTTCTAAAAAAGTATCGCGACTGATACCTGTTTTAGTCTCATCAATTAAGATTGTGTAGAGATGATAAGCATGGCGTATTTCTGGTTCTGGTTCTGGTTCTGCTGGTAATTGAAGGGGTAAATTAGCAAAAGCATCATTATATTTTTGCCAAATCTCATAACGACGTTGCCAATTTTCTTCTACTCTTGCCAACTGATAAATACCAATAGCTGCTTGTAAATCCATCATGTTATATTTAAAGCCAGCTTCATAAATTCATAAACAAAATAATGTTTATAACCTGCATCAGAAAAACTTTGCTAAGCATGACGACTCATACCATGCAAACCTAAAATCTTGATCGGATTAATTTTTTCTTCATTGGAGGAAATAATCATTCCTCCTTCACCAGTAATAATATTTTTAGTTACATAAAAGCTAAATACTCCAAAATCGCCAAAAGTACCTGCTTTTTTGCCTTTATATTCAGTTTCAATTCCATAGCCGCAATCTTCGATTACTGCTAAATTATATTTAGTGGCGATCGCCATAATTGCATCCCTGTCACAGGGTCTTCCTGCAAAATGTACTGGTACAATAGCACGAGTTTTAGAAGTAATTTTTTTCTTCTTGCGGCTCGATATTAAAAGTATGAGGATTGATATCCGCTAACACGGGTGTTGCACCACTATGAATAATTGCATTAACTGTGGCACAAAAAGTTAAAGGAGTAGTAATCACTTCATCTTGTGGTTGCAAATCAAGTGCTACACAACAAAGATGTAATCCCGCAGTACAAGAATTAAGCGCAGCAGAATAGGGAACACCTTTGTAAGCAGCAAATTGTTCTTCAAATCGCTTAGTTTTTGAACCAGTTCCTAACCAACCAGATTTTAGGCAATCAATCACTTCATCAATTTCTGGCTGTTCAATCTGAGGTGAACCAAAGACAAGAAATTCTTCTCTCATAGACTTTTATTTATAATTAATTTTAAACTCACAATTGATAATCAATGTATTTTAAATTCCCATTTTATTATTATTTCGCCGATCTGGTTGTTTTTTGGGTTTTGCTCAATCAAGTTTTTGCTGCTTAATCTGAAATACCTGCTGCTTTGATTGATAAAAATTTACTAGCGAATAAACAAAACAAGTTATTAAACTCATAACTATATGTTCGCCACCATCTTCCAAAAGAATAAAAATTGTATTCCAAAATTTATGGTCGTCAAACAAAATATGAACTAAATCAATTACTATCCCAAAAACAGCCAAAACAAACAACATTAAAATCAGCTTTTGAAATACTGCCTTTTCTTGCTTTTTTGCTAAATGATAGCTAATTGCAATTACAAATAAGAAAATTATTCCTACTATTCCACTGACTAATAATTCTCCGTAATCTTGCGCTCTTAAACCCAGCTTAGGAACAAAATTTAATTGATTACTAATTTTGAATCCAATTTTTTCATGTATTTCAGATACATCATCTATTAAAATATAACAAAAAAGAAAAAACCAGCTTGAATATATTGGCTTTTTTGCATTAATTATTAAATATCCCAATAAAAGAATAATCCAATATACTTTGATATATTGAAACATTTCTGCGTATCCTCTATCTCTGGCAATCGAATAATAACTATGCAAAGGAAAATTTTGGCAAATATTTAATAATTCTACTTGGTAACACTCGTGGACAAAACCAATTGCTATAAAAGCCAAGTCTGTTCCAATTAACAAAGCAAAAAAAACTAAAAATATTGTATTTTTAGGAAAAAATTTCATTTATTAAATTAAGTTGACTATTTATTAATAACGAGTTGAAGTTAAACTTAATTTAACCATATCTTAACTTATTAAGTCAACAAGACTAGAAGATATGAGCAACAATATAGTTTGTTTGTTGATTTACTAATTTGAAATTGGCTCAACATTTTAACTTTTTTCTAATTTAGAAAAACTTTATTATTTTAATCACGAAATTTTTGCAATTTTATCAACTCTAATTATTATCAACATTGCAACTAATCAAAAAACTTTGGTTAAACTTAATAACTCAACTACTGATTATTTAGGAAAAATTTCTTATAGCTTATATCTAAGTACAGGACAAAAATTTTAGGGAGAAAAGAAACTCGTTTTGTTTCAAGTCTAAATCAGTAACAATAGAGCGTAAATGATCAAGACCATAACGGAAAATGCTCTTTGCTAGTCTTCCATGTTTTTTTATTTTAATTGGGTAATTTTGGTGCAACCACTCTCCTGTTTTGACAGCCCAACACAGAGCTAAAGCCATCAAAGCCAACAATTTACTCAATCGTTCAGAATTATTGAAGTGAGTCGATTCTAGACAAAACCCTCTGGTCTTAAACATTCCAAACAAGGTTTCAATACCCCATCGCTGTCCATAGTCAGAAATTGCTGTGTTACAAAAGTCGGGAGTAATCACAATTAGTAACTCACCATTATCCAGACGCAAAGCAGAAACATAAACCTTACGTCCCCAAACCAGTTTTTTTCCCGATAAAACTTGAGTCTGTCCAGGTTGGAGATGAGCAAAGATAATTGATGCTCTGAGTTCTTTTCGTCCCTCATTAATGCGATCGCTTGCTCTAATTCTCAATCTAAATCGAATTGTTGGTTCAATCAAAAGATACGAGAGCCAAGGCTTGCCAATAAATTCGCGGTCGCCAGTAAGATAAGCTACCTTCACATCGGGGAATATAGAGCAAAAACGCTCAAGTAAGTCCATTCTTTCGTCGCTATTAGAATTTCCTTTCTTCTCAAGCATTTCCCAAACTAGAGGGTATGCAACGCCATTATGTACCACTCCCAAGAGGAGAACATTGAATCGTTTCTCTCCGAAAGACCATTCAGTACGATCTATACTCAGAACCCAAGGTTGAGGTATGTTCATCAATATAACGATTGCTTTGGCAAGAACGACATAATCTAAATCGAAATTACGGAAGAACCGTTGTAGCCTTTTATAATTGGATTCTGTTTTCGCGTTACTCCTGAAACCAGTTGCCAGCTCTGCTAGGTTAATTGTCTTTACTCTTAGTAATGCTATGAGAAACAAAGCTAGAAAATTTAGCCTTGCGCCATGCCACCCTAAAAGCGGTTTCAAGGTTCGTCGTAGTAAGATAATCTGATTCATAGGGTTTGGTTTGAGTGTGGTTACTTTTAATCAAACCCTTTTCTTGTCTTCTTTTGCAAGCTTCTGTTTAATTTTTTGTCCCGTACAGAGAGCTTATATATGTACCATTCTCTTTGTCTTGCGATCGCTCGTTGTGCCTCGGCAAAGCCGAAACCGCGTTTTTATTTAGTTAACCAATTTACTAACTATAGTCTGAATGGTTTGATAGGAAATATGAGTGCCTATAGCTTGACCATTGTTTTAACTATTTTGATTGCTGCTGTTTCCTATCGTTATTTGGAAAAACCTTTGATCGGTCTTAAATATAAGTATTCTACGAGCATGAGTGGGAGTAAGAAGTAAAATTAAGTAAAAAGAAGCATTTCAAAACTTTTTCCTAATAGTGATCGAGTTACTACTACAAGAATTGGCATCTGGGGTATCAAAACTGTTTCCTGATGCTCTTTTTTATAAACAAACGAAAGAAAGAATCGTGGCATTGACGATTGATGATGCACCTACGCCTGAAGATCCTGAAGATTACTCTACTCAACTTATTTTAGACGCGATCGCTCGTGATAACCAAAATATCATCAATCCCGAAGAGCGATCGCGTGCTACCTTTTTTATTATTAGTGGTCATTTAAGTGAACATACCACAATTCTCAAGCGAATTCTTCAAGATGGTCATGAAATTGGTAATCATGGCATGATTGATGATACTCATGCTTGGTTACATCCGCAAGAATTTGAGAGACAATTAAAAGAAGCTCACGACCGCTTGTTATTTTTGGCAGGTTTAGAACAAATTCGCTGGTATCGTCCTGGTCGTGGTCTTTATAATCAGGAAATGGTCAAAGCCATTAAACGTCTTGGCGATAGTACAAATTATGATTTGAAATTAGCCTTAGCTTCAATGGTTCCCATTGATACTTACGAAATTTTACACGGGAATCCTCAATTTATTGCTTGGTACATCAATCAATTTGTTTTTCCTGGAGCTATTTTAGTGCTGCACGGTGGTTCTATTACTAGAGCGAAACATACCGCAGCAGCACTAAGTATAATTCTTAAAGAACTCAGGCGAAAAAATTACCGTGTAGTTACTTTAAGTGAACTGTGGGATTTAGATTAGACATCTCCAAAAACTTATAATTCAGACATAATCTTCAATTTTTTAGAAAAACTAGACTAATCTCACGATTTATTCAGTATTAGAGGACGCCAAGTACAAATCTTGACCAAAACTACAATGCTTAATTATTTCGATCTTGGACGTAGGAAATGGAGTTTTGACTATTTCTAAAATTAGACTCACTTTTCTTAGTCTAACTAAGCCACAAATAGTCAACCATACTTCCTGATATCTGTTAGTTCTCAATTGTTGTAATTGTTCTAGTACTATCTCTTCATTTTCAGCGAACAAATATCCTGATTTTTATTAATTGTCAACGGTTAATAATTGATTAAGTTTGCTTTATTATTTTGGGAATTACTATATTTTGCTTCGTAATTCTCATAAATACTGAATATAAGTAATATTGTTCAACCTAGAAAAATTAATTTAAATAATTGTATTTGTGAGGGTACAAATTGATTTAATCTAAATTTAGATTTTAAATTAACTCTGATTTAGGTTAAAACAGAATAATACATTATTTATTTAAAGATAAATAATTTATAACTATCAGTTAAACTAATGTCAAGTGTTAACAAACTATTGATAATCATAGCTAAATATCAATCATTAAATTTACTAAGTAATTTAGTTTAACTCGATATTTAGTAAGAAATTAGATAATCAAAGCTGGGAGTAATAATTGTGTTCAAAAAACAAGGAAATTTGCACATTTTTCAAGCGTTGCTCGCAAGCTTCACTATCTTAATTAGTCAGTGTGGATTTAACCAACCAGCGCAAGCAACCATTGGAAATTATTGTCAATTTGACCAAGAAGAAGTGTTAAAAAAAGAACAACTACTTCAATATTCTTTAGAAGGGAACGTTCAAGCTCAACAAGAATATAAAGAGCTTATTGCACAACATGCCCAGCTTTTAAATCAATGTCGTCGTCAAACTTGGCCACAGACACAAGCTATTTGGTTACGTCTTTATCCTTGTGATGTTAGCTCTGGTTCAATTGATTACATACTCGATCGCATCGTCAATCTTGGTTACAATCGCATTCATCTAGAAGTATTTTACGATAGCCAGGTTTTATTACCTCCAGGTGATAATCCTACTCCTTGGATTCCTGTAGTGCGATCGCCTGGAGCCGAAAATGTCGATCTCCTCGAACAAACAATTAAAAAAGGACACGAACGAGGACTAAAGGTTTATGCTTGGCTATTTACCATGAATTTTGGTTATACTTATGCCCAACAAAGCGATCGCCAAGAAGCTCTAGCTCGTAATGCTCAAGGTGAAAGCAGTTTAGCTGTAGTAGATGATCGTTCTCAAGCTTTTATCGACCCTTATAATCGTCAGGCACAAATTGATTACTACCAATTAGTCCAAGCAGTACTAAGAAGAGAACCAGATGGAGTTCTCTTTGACTATATTCGTTATCCTCGCGGTACAGGAGCTAGATCTACCGTAGGGCGCGTTCAAGATCTATGGATTTACAGTCCCGCATCACTTCAAGCTCTTTACAATCGAGCTAAAAATAAAAAAGGGCAAGCTTTAATCGAAAGATACATTACCAAAGGAAAAATTAGCCTCGACGATTTGGTTAGTGTTGACTATCTTTATCCTAATGAAGGAATACCTGATTGGCAGGGTCGTCAAATTTCTACTTCAGAAACCAAAGAATCTGCTCGAAGTCGTTTAGGTCAAATACAGTCAGAATTGTGGTTTTTTAGTGTTGCTCATGCTGCTCAAGGAGTTATTGATTTTCTTTCCTTTGCAGCTTTACCTGTGCAACGCCAGAATCTTCCTGCTGGGGCAGTATTTTTTCCTGATGGCAATCGTTTAGTTGGTCGAGGAGGATTTGATTCTCGTTTGCAAGCTTGGGATAAGTTTCCTGCCTCTTTAGAATGGCATCCGATGGCTTATTCAATTTGTGAAGATGCTAGTTGTATTGTCAATGAAATTAATACTGTTAGACAAATGGCATCTCCTGAGACGACGATCATTCCTGCTTTAGCTGGTTCTTGGGGTCAAACCTACAAACAGCATCCTCCTTTAGAAACTCAAATGTCGGCTTTACATTCAGCTTTTCCTGAAATTAATTCTGTTAGTCATTTTGCCTATTCTTGGATTGAACCACAAATTGATCGTCAACGTCAGGTTTGTAAGTTACAGTAATTTTTCAAAATTGTTGATTTATTTTCTGTCTTTGCTATGATAGAAAACAGTCTAAATATGCGGACGTGGCGGAATTGGTAGACGCGCTAGATTTAGGTTCTAGTGTCTCTGACGTGAGAGTTCGAGTCTCTCCGTCCGCACTTTTTTTTTGGATGCTTTCAAGATGCTTGCGATCAAAAGGCTTTTTAGCCTTAGTCCCTTGCTTACAGCTTTTCTAGTATGCAAATAATCTTCTGGTTTTTGATAGTTCTAGTAATGTTTAAACTCGATATCTAGCTCATTCCAATCGTATTCGTAGAGGTCAATTAAGTTGCTTAAGTCAACTCCTTGAAATTAACGAGGTATCAACGGTTTCAGGTATCTAAATAAGGCGCAAATCCCAGGTGACCCATTTTTAGCTTTGATTGATGATTATTTGTCGGAGCTTTATTTTTGGATCGCAAGAGACTAAAACTTTTTACTGATAATTGTTAATTTTTTTAGGTTCTTTGGTATACCACCAAGCCCAAGCAATGAGGACAAACTGAAAAGGTAATCTAATCGCTTGTAGTAAATTACTATCTGGTACGTGATCGACATGGATGTGATTTACTGCCATGTTGATATTAGCTGGATATACGGCAATGAGCAAAAGCACAAAGCCCCAAGCAGCAGCTTGGCTGAGGGAAGGAATGAGTAAAGCAATACCACCGACAATTTCAAAAAAACCACTGATATAAACAAGTGCGCCAGGATAAGGTAAAAGAGATGGAACAATTTTTATATATTGATAGGGAGCGAAAAAATGTGTAATCCCGGCGATGATCATAGAAACAGCAAATATGCCTCGGAGAGTTTCTTTGTTGTCTAAAATAATGTTTTTATTCATAGTTAACTCGATTGAAGTCGGTGTTTTAAATGTGTTTAATTATGGAGATAAATAATGTTTGATTGAAGCCATTCTTGTCGAAGTTTGGCGATCGCTTGTTCCTTCTTTTTTGCCTCCACTTCGATCCAAGGTGCATCACGAAAACTACGAGGCATTTGAGTAATCAGATCGCTGTGTTTAGAATCCTTAAAACGATCGCGTCCGTTGGAAATATGAACTAATTGCCATTGAGGAACTTCCCAAGTAGTTTTTGCTGCTGCCAGCATTTCTCCGACACTAGGATCGTCATAACTATCCAATTCTTCGTGAATAAGGTGGTGGTGTGCGTCAAATACCATCGGAACTTTGGTTGCTCGACAGATTTCTAGAATTTCTTCTGCGCTATAGGTATGTTCGTCGTTTTCAAAGCTTAAACGAGAACGAATTGAATCGGATAAATTGTTAACGTTATCTATTAATCTCTTAGCGCGATCGCCTTTCCCTCCATGAATATTGATTAATGCCCAGGGAGAACGAGGCAATTGCAACAAATCGAAAATATGAGCATGAGTTTTGAGAATTCTAATACTATTTTGAATAACTTCGGGATAATCAGAGTTTAAAACTACAAATTGATTAGGATGAAGTACTATTCTGATACCTAATTTTTGTGCTAGTTTACCCACTTGGTTAAGCTTATGGCTTAATTGATTTAAGACATCTTCACCAATGGTTGTATCTGCAAAAGGAAATAAATTAGAACTCATGCGATAGAGTCGAATTTTTTCTCTTTGACAAAAAGCGATCGCCTGGTGTAAACGGTCTATATTTGCCTCATATATTTCTTGAAGTTTCTGTTCTTGTTCTTTCGCTTCAAGCTTTAATAAAACCCGACGAGTAATAGTACGAAAACGTACTTCTGGTGAAGCTGTAATACAAACCAATCCTAAGACGGGAAAATCTTTTGTTTCCTGTTCGTAATCCATAAGTTAGAAGCAACCAACTTTTTTAGTAAGCTCAATAACTTTTTTTAAATAATAATTAGTAAGATTTTTTTTGAGCTAGTTATTTCATTAATATAGAAAAAAAATAATTTTTTTAAATATGTCCTAAGAGTGATTTGCTTGAATGAAAATTTTCTTTGACTTGAGCAATTTTTGTTTTGAAATTAAAGAAATTACTCTCAGCAAAATAATTTTATTTTTATCTATTGAAAAAATAAATATTAATGTCAACTATTGCTAACTAACTGTTGATTCAACTTAATAAGTACTTATGCATAATTGATTGATTGCACTTCGTGGCATTAGTCAGGGAAAAGGGAAAAGGAAATCCTTTAACCCTTGAACAGTCTTCACGCTTGAACTTAATTTTGCACGAATACTTAGTTTGGCTTTCCTCAGGAAGGATTGGTTGATTATTTGGCTCGAATCTTGCTCAAAAAGCGCTCGCGTCTAATTGCAGAGAAAATCTTTAGCAAAACAACAGTTAAATTTCATCCAGGTTAAAAACTGAAGTGTTGAAGTAAAGGCAGGGCAAACTTTTGTTTGCCGTCTGCCATCAACTGACTCCTAAACGTCATTATTTGAAACAGTCAGATTTTTTAGATAGAGGTAATTTAAATCAACTTTGATCGCTACTATTTGATTTGTAATAGAGAATATAAGGATCGTAACGATAAGCTACTTCAAGATCGAGGTGATGTTTAACTGTAGTGATAAAATATTGAGAGTTATACTTGCTCATTAATGCCTTGGCTTGATCTGTATTCAAATCTTCAAAACCTTCACTGATAAATTGCATTAACTCTCTTTTATTTAATTTGTTTTGAGTTATATATTGTTCAAGAGAAGAAATACCACTAAGATCGTCGATGCGTTGATAGTACTCTAGAATTTTTTTGTCAGTCTGAGGAAATAGTTTAACTTTGGCAATCGTACCCCGTTCTGTTAACCAGGAAAAATTAACTAATTCAATAGGATGGGAAACTATAACTGCATCTTTTGGTGTATGTTCGCGAATCCAATTACTCATTGTTTTCCACTGAGGGTTAACATCTTGTTGGGCTGAGGGAAACTGTTGTAAGCTGACTACTTGATAAGTAAAAATTGCTGTTTGGATCAGCAAAATTCCGATTAAAATCCGATATACTAAACGTTTTAAAGATTTTTTAGATTTAGACCAATAGGATTCAAGTGTACAAGCAGTGAGTAAACAAGCAATAATTGGTAACATGACATCCCCAAAGCGAAAAGGATAATACTGTAACCAATTTCCTTGACGATCAAAAAGCGCGATCGCTATTCCTGCAAGAAAAGGGATCAGACTAATTAAGGCAAATTCTCCTAACTCAAAACGAGTTACATCCACTCTATTCGATTCTTGCCGATCTTTTTGATTGTGAAACAGCATCATAGCTCTACCTAAAAGTATTAGATAGATAGTTGGCTTGATCCAGAAAATAATGTTCCAAGATAGAGGGTTGAGGTGATGCGCGAGGCGTAGAAAAACGTAAATAAAAGATGGAGAAAAAGAAGTGGATGCCGATGTAGATTCTGATTCCAATAAGTGTTGTGCAACAGCAGGAATCGCAAAAACACTAGTAACACAGTAAATCAATAATAATAAAAAACCAACCTCTTTGAGTTTAGACAAGCGAGTACTGGGACGAAAACAAAGCCATCCTAGAGTAGTTATAAAAGCCCAACCACCTACTAAAACATGGAAAGAAGTAGCTAATCCTAAAAAAAGCGTCATCAGCAGATAACGCCTTCTCAACATAAATGCGATCGCAATTAAAATTAAACCATAGGCAAATGCTTTCGCTTCTAATCCTCCAACAAACCATTCTCCTGCGATCGCTCCTTGATTAGAACCTTGATAAGTACAGCCAATTGTAGCTAATACAAGAAAAGGTAAGCTTAACTTTAATTTTTGCCCAATCAAAACCAATCCAGTCGCAACCAAACTGTAGCAAATCAAACGACCAATTATAGAAGTAGCCAAAAAACCAAAGTTAACTATTAACCAGCCCGCTAGATTGTTAAATAATAATCTATAACCTGCTGCTTGATTAAGATACCAATCTTGAGATATCCAAGCAGGATCGGCATACTGTTTCGCCAGAGGCAGCACATCAACCTCGTTCCAACCGCTACTACCCATATTAAGATCAAATAGGAGTCTCAGACTAAGGACGGCGGTTATCAATATTATTTGCCACAATATCTTGCTAAAAAATGGAGCAATCTGAAGCATCAATAGTTAAATCCTGCTTAAAAGTCGCAAATTTCTAGCTTATGCCATAATTGTTAAGAACTCTACAAGATTAACCATTTTGTCAAATTCTTTATTAGACTTTGAAGTGGCTTTAGAAAAATAAATAATTAACTCACAAATTTCCCCTATTCTTCTAATAAATCTAAGAATTTTGGTGTTTTAGTTGCGATCTGATGATGTAATCATCATAAATAAAATTTGAGATTATGGTTGATTGAAAAGTTTTCCTCTGCTCATAACGGATTAATGTGCTAATAATTAAGAGAAGTTTTTTGTCCAGGACAGTCCTGGACGTGAGTAAAGATGGAAGTTGACTTAATTCCCTTATCACAACTCCCTTCTCGTTATGGCATTGCTCGTTCTAATCTATATAACAGACTTAAAGACTTACAGATAGAACCAATCAAACAGGGTCGAAAAGCCTTTGTTAGTAATGCTCAATTACAGTTATTAGACCGCTTACACTCTCATCTTCAAAAAGGTGGAGTAACTTCCGAATTTATTGAACAAGAATCAGATTATCAACTAGTAGCGGTATCGACTCCAGAATTGGAAACAAATCCATTTTACGAGATGCACAATCGCAACGAACCAATAGTTGCCCTTCAACCTTCTGCATTAGTTAGTGTGGTTGAAGCAGTAGTTAAACGTTTGATGCCAACGCCTAGAAGTCGTTTAAATTATTTAAGAGAGCTAGAAGAAGCTTATCAAAATGATTGGTTACTCAGTACTTCTGAGATTGCCGATTTACTGGGATTGTCTCAAAAAACCATTACAGGTTACGGACAAGAATTTACTGATGCAGGTTTTGTTTTTACTCGTGTAGGAATCAGGAAAGGAGGAGAAATTGCTTGGGCAATTGATAAAGGAAATGATTTGAGTGAAGCAGTATCATCAACACAAAGTATTAAAGAAGTATTTTCTTCCGCCTTTGACCCAGAATAAAAATAAGAGAAAATAAACGAAAGTAAGAGATTGGCTGTGCTGTTTTACGGTACAGTCAATTGCAACCTTAAGAATAGGAGTAAATTTTCAGTGTCTCGTCTTTGGTCAATTATTTTAGGAATATTTATTACCATCATCAGTAGTTTAGTTTTTTCCCAACCTACTTGGGCGGTTTTTTCTAGTTTGGGGTTAAAGGATGGCTTTTTATCTCCTTGTCCTAAAACTCCTAACTGTGTTGTCAGTCAGAATGCGGATCAATCTCATCAAATCTCACCTATCAGTTACCACTCGGATCTCGACAAGGCAAGGGAAACCTTACTAAAAGTGCTAACAGTAGTTCCTCGTACCGAAGTGATTGAACAGACAGACAATTATCTTCACGCTTTATCTAAAAGTCGCATTTTCAAATTTATTGACGATGTAGAATTTTATTTTCCTAGTGATGAGCAAGTCATTCATATCCGTTCAGCTTCTCGTGTAGGAGAATCAGACTTAGGAGTTAACCGTAGACGTTTAGAACAAATTCGTCTGGCGATGCAAGATCTTGGTGTTTAAATTCTAAATATAAATATAAAAGAGATGACAAAACGAGTATTAGTTACTGGTGCAACAGGAAAAACGGGTTCACTGGTATTGAAGAAATTACGTCAACAAAGCGATCAATTTCAAGTCTTTGGGTTTACAAGATCCTTATTAAAAGTCGAAGAATTATTTGGTTCAACACAAGGTTTTTTCTTGGGAGATATCAAAGATAGATCTAGCCTAGAAACTGCTTTAGAAGGTTGTTCTACTTTAGTTATTCTTACCAGTGCGGTGCCTCAAATGAAAGCCCCTCCTCAACCAGGAGAACGTCCTCAGTTTGGTTACGAACCCGATGGTATGCCAGAAATAGTAGATTACCACGGTCAAAAAAATCAAATTGATGCTGCTAAACAAGCTGGGGTAGAACACATTGTTTTAGTAGGTTCGATGGGTGGAACTAATCCCAATCATCCCCTGAATCAGATGGGTAACGGTAACATCCTGATTTGGAAACGCAAAGCGGAACAGTATTTAATTGATTCGGGCATTGATTATACTATTATTCGTGCTGGTGGTTTGCTCGATCAAGAGGGTGGAGTTAGAGAGTTGCTAGTAGGCAAAAATGACACCTTATTAAACGATCCACCTGACGGCATTCCTACCTCCATTCCCAGAGCAGATGTTGCTGAGGTAGTTGTTCAAGCTTTAAAAGAACCCCATGCTCGTAATAAAGCTTTCGATCTAATCTCCAAACCTCAAGACGCTCCTAGTGCAGAAGTTACCAAAGATTTTGCAGCTTTATTTCAACAAACTACTTCGGGAATGTAGATGAAAGACGGTGAATTAATCAACCATCTTAAACAAGCATCAGAAGGTTTACTCTGGCTCAGTGAATCAGATTATCCTTTTGAAACTGTTTATTGGGAGAATCTCAACTGTCTCGATTCGTCTAAATTATTACAAACAACTGGTCATGATTTATCAACCAAGGTTGAAGTTAAAGAACTAGCTCAATTTTTCCAACCAGCTACAGAAGCACAAGATTGGTACAATGCTCAGGAAATAGCAGAATGTCAACGCTATCAAGCATTAGTTAATCTATTGCAAACTCATCTGAAAGATATCCAAGTTTACCGTGTTGGGGAAGTTGAAATAGATGTTTACATCTTAGGTAAAACTGAGTCTGGTTATATTGCTGGCTTATCTACCAAAGTAGTAGAAACCTAAATTTATTGATAGACTTTGGCTTCGATTTTCTGTTGAATATTTTTGTTAAGAGCAGAAAAGAAATCATAACCAGTTTTTTGCTCAATTTCATCTACAGATACTAGATAATCTCGCCAGTCGGTTCGAGCTACTTCCTCGGTATTCGGCATTCTGACAGCAATAGTTTGCTCGACGTTACCATTACTTAAGACTAAAATTACCTTCCAAGTATAAGAAGGAACAGTGACTTTACCCTGGGCGATTACATTCTTTTTTCCTTCTCCTCCAGCCACTATATATAATTCCTTCCCCTCACTCACTAACTGTCTACTATATTCCTCTAGTTCTCGCCATACTTCCCGATTATTAGCTGGAGATTGGGGAATCATATTAGTCATTAAAAAAGTAGTACTATTGTCTGTCTGGGAAATAGTGCGATCGCCTGAAGGAATTAGATGTCCTTTATCATAGCCTGTCCCTCGATAATCTGAGGGACGGACAGCATAACAACCATCAGGTAAATCTAGATCTGGTCTAAAATCATTAGAACGATCTACACTTCCTAACCAAAAACGATTAAGTTGCCAACTTACCCAATTTGGTATTCCTGCACTACAGTTGTAAGAAAGAGCATAATTCGGTTTTTCTAGCAGATAGTTGTTGAAGTCTTTCGCATTAGCTTGACTAGGATTACCGTATTTGAGATGGATGTTTTTTGGGCTTGTATCAGTAGAACAACCTGTCAGCAACAGGATAAGAATTAATTTAATGATAAGTATTCTAATGCTCGTGGATGAAAAAGAGAGTAACATCTCAATTTTGCTTGTATTTTCTTGACTTGTTGTCTATTTTTCACCCTATCACATCTCGATCTACAGAATTCAACGAAAGAATGACATGAATGCGTTTAAAATTTTGTACTCAATTGTTCAAGGAAAGGATTTGTTTGCGATCTTGCGCAACAAGCGATCGCTTAATTGTTTAGAGTGACAAAAGAGAGTTGAGTTAATCAATAATAAAAAGAAATGACTTTAACCACGAAGGGTCAAAGTCACTAAGGTTTAGAAATTATGACTGAAAACTTTTGTAGCAAGAGAAGAATTAAACTAAAAAGGGATGAAAGCCACTCTAATGCACCTATCTATTAATGGTGTGTTTTTTGTTTTGTTGCTTCATTCTCTAGTTACGTTAATAACTGCTCTTTTATGCAGGTTTATAGAAGTATTTATAAAAACTGCTCTAGATGTGTAATTGTTAGCTAGTGCGTTCGCTTTTCAATCTAAACACGAGATTTAATCATCATCATCCTCCTCTCCACCTGATTGTCCTTCTCCTTCCTCTATTTCTCCTCCTGGAAAATCACAGCCAGTTAAACTAGTAGCACCAGCAAATAAAACAAAGGCACTTAATGCTATCGCAATTCCTTTTTTCCAATTCCAGTTTTTCATTATGATTAACTTTTAATGTAATTAAATAGGTATACAACAGGGAACAACTATACAACCGCCACTAGATTGGTATTGTAAGATTTTACTAGCTTCGGCACAATCACGAAATCTTTGTAAAGAACCTTCAATAGCTAAAATTAAACTTGGCTCTGTTAAAAGTTTTTTGACATATTCTGAGCAAGAATCTCCTTTGTGTAAGATTCGATGAGGACAACTAAAGCCTTTATAAGGAGAAAGACTTTGCTGATAGAGGTTAATAGCCTCGGTTGCTATTTGTTGAGTCAGAGACTGAGAAACAATACTCTGCATAATAATTAATTGTGCGAAAAGCTACACCTATGTATACCTAAATCAAGTAAACTTTTATCTCTACCAAAAGTAAGAATTTAGATTTAATCATTAATTTTTTGGTATCAACAGCGATCGCGTCATCTAATTCTATTCTCAAACTCTAAAAATCTTGGTTAATCTGGTATAAATTTTCACTGCAAGTAAAGTAATTTGAATTGTAATTTTAGAAAATTAACTACGCTCGCGTACGCGCCTGCTTGGCAGCTTGCAGATTCACTCACGACGTAGCACCAAATTATTTTTGGATACGCGGATAGATAACTTATGAATACTTTAAAATTTACCGTCTCAAAAAGTCTTTCTCAAACAAAACAAGATGAAGAAAGCGATCGCGAACTAAACGATTTTTTAAATATTCTGCAATTATTAATCCGCGAACCTTCAGTTGTGGGCAGTGAAGACTCTTTTTTTCGGGTACTTCGTCGAGAATTAGAAGAAATTGACGTAACAGTTCAGTATTATCATGGTGTTCTCGTCGCTCAAGGAAAACAACCGCACGATTTGATTCTTTCTGCACATATCGACCGACACGGCTTATTGTGTACTGGTCTTAACGAATTTCAATATGCAGCTTTTATTTCCAGTAACCAAAGCGAGTTAACTGGAGATTCAGTTTCCGAACAAATGATGCAAACAATCGAAAATCGATTTGCTGGGCAACTTGTTCAAGCTCATTTACCTTATACAGGAACTTATTTAGGTCAAGGATATATCAAGCGATCGTATATTTGTCCAGCTAGAAAAAATCTGATTTTTGAGTTGGATGGTTTAGACTTTTTACAACCAGGTACACCAGTTTCTTTTCTTGATCGCTTACAAATATCTAATGGTTGTGTTTCTGCCCAATTAGATAATGTAGTTAGTGCAGCTATTTTGATTTATTTATTTAGGTCTGGTTTTCAAGGCACTGCGCTGTTTACCGCACAAGAAGAAGCAGGAAGAAGTTGGCGTTACGCATTATCTTGGTTTCAACGTCAGAATTTGACCACACAGCGTCTACTAGTCTTGGATACAAGTCCCTATCCTACTCGTGAAGCAGCAGAGATTCAACAAGTTGTCCTTCGTCGTCAAGATGCTAACGGAGCTTTTGCCCAACAATTAACAACCGAGTTAGAGCAAAAGTGTCAGCAGCTAGGTATTTCTTACAGCTATAAAGATGCTTATATCGAGGCTCAAAACCTAGGAAGAAGTAAGCCTCTGTCACTCGGTCGAACTGAGTTGGGTAGAATTGTCGCAGCCACCAATGGACAAATCAACGGCACTACTCTGCAAATCCCTACAACTGGTTATCATACGCATAATGAAACTGCTTCCTTATCATCCATTGCTGCGGTAATTACACTATTAATGTCTTACATCTAAATAAGTAACTTTGATTGATATCGATGGGAGTGTCTGAATAAGCAAAACCTCGGCTGGTTGACCGAGGTTGACGGGAGAAATTTCATGAAGTTGACAAAGACTTAGGTTAACTCAAGACGCAAGATAACTCACGAATTGTAACTTGAGATAGCTGATTAAGAGAGAACAAAACTAGTCAGCTTTGTCCTCTGCTATAAATTTTTAGCTCACTGCAAAAGAAGTCAAAATAACTGCGGTAACAAATAAAGCAGCAATAGCACCTTGAATGATGTAGCGACGTTGTTCATAAACTGCTGGGTATTCTGCGTAAGTCACTTTAGGCTCAACTGCGTAGTTGTTAAGAGTTCCGTTATCTAATTGAGTGGTGTACATAGCGTGTTTCCTTATATTTATTTCTTTATGTAAATTAATGTAACAAATATATTTAGTTTTGTAAAGAATATCTTGACAAATTATTTTATATAGTTTTTATAAAAAAGTTAATCAAAATCTTTCTGATATTTAGTCCACTATTGAGAGCAAAATCACCATTAACCTCATTAGTTTTATAATTTTTATTAGTACACGAGTATTTAAAAATCGATGTGTGGTAGATTTACTCAAACCAGTTCTAGTTCTGAAATTGCCAAAGCTTTTGACTTAGCTGACGTTCCTCCGCTAGAACCCCAATACAACATTGCTCCAACCCAACAAGTAGCAACAATTCTTCGCTCTGATCCTGAACGCGAGCGAGAATTTAGATGGTTGCGTTGGGGTTTAATTCCTAACTGGGCAAAGGATCGAAGTATTGGCAATAAATTAATCAATGCTAGAGCGGAAACAGTTGCTCAAAAACCCTCTTTTAAAAGTGCTTTTTGTCATTCTCGTTGTTTAATTATTGCTTCGGGCTTTTATGAATGGCAACAACAAGAGAATCGCAAACAACCATATTATATTCAGAAAAAAGACCGTTCACCGTTTGCTTTTGCTGGATTATACTCAACCTGGAAATCTCAAGAAGGAGAAACTCTCTATACTTGCACCATTATTACTACTGAAGCAAATGAACTCATGAAGCCAATTCATAAGCGAATGCCAGTTATTTTAGAATTTACCGACTACGATTTGTGGTTAGATCCTACTGTACAACAACCAGAATTGCTACAATCATTTTTGCAACCTTACAACTCAGACAAGCTCAAAGCTTACCCCGTAACTCCTCTAGTCAATCAACCTCGTAATAATACTCCAGAGTGTCTGAAATCAATTGAAAGTTAAAAGTATTCAAGACTTTGAAAATTTTGTTATTCTCAACTTTTGACTTTTAATCTTTAATAAATTAAAAAAAGGCTTAAACCTAACTAAAAGCCAGATTTTTGCGACAATTTTACCCCAATATTAATTTAATTATCTAGATAAGCTGAGATTGGCATAACAGTCTTAAACTTATCGTCAATGCAATATTTTCAATTTAGTACTCACTGCTTAGACACCTTTGCTTTATTTCCTGCACCTCTTACCGATCCGGTGGCAGTATTTTTAGTCATTTTGACAATTATGCTGCTTGCACCTTTATTGTTTGAACGATTGCGTTTACCAGGAATTGTCGGTTTAATTTTAGCAGGGGTGATAGTTGGTCCTAATGGATTAGGTTTATTAGAAAGAGATAGCAATATTATTTTATTGGGAACAGTTGGCTTACTGTTTCTCATGTTTATGGCAGGATTGGAAACTAGCCTTGATGATCTCAAAGATAACGGTGATAAAGCAATCATTTTTGGGTTAGCAACCTTTATTCTGCCAATGGTAATCGGTACTTTAGCGATGCTACCTCTAGGATATGGTTGGTTAGCAGCGATTTTAGTAGCTTCCTGTTTTGCTTCTCATACTCTACTGGCTTTACCAATTCTCAGCAAACAGGGGATTATGAAAACTCCTGTAGTTACGGCTACTTTGGGCGGTACTTTAATTACGAACGTTTTAGCTTTACTCGTTTTAGCTGTAGTAGTTAAAGCACACGGAGGAAACTTAACTTTCAGTTTTTGGCTGTTTATCATTCCAGCTTTGGTAATCTACACATTTGCTACTTTGTGGGGAATTCCTAAACTGGGGCGTTGGTTTTTTCTCCGTTTCGGACACAATGAAGAGGCAGAATTTATTTTTGTGTTGGCAACTCTTTTTGTTGCTTCTTATTTAGCAAGTTTAATTGAAATTGAGCCAATTATTGGGGCTTTTTTAGCAGGAATTGCTCTTACACCTTTGATTCCTCAATTAAGTCCTTTGATGAACCGAATTCAATTTATCGGTAACACTTTATTTGTTCCCTTCTTTTTAATTTCGGTAGGGATGCTAATTGACCCTTTAATTTTGATTAGAGAACCAAAATCAATTTTAGTTGCAGGGGTAATGATTGGTGCAGAAGTTGTTAGTAAGTTTATAGCTGCTTGGGGAACAGCAAGATTCTTGGGATTTCGTTTTCCCGATACAATGGTGATGTTTGGTTTATCAGTGGCACAGGCAGCTTCTACTCTCGCTGCAATTACGGTTGCCTACTCGATCAACTTGGTAGATCAATTAACCGTTAATGGTATTATCGCAATGATTTTAGTTACCTGTATCGCTTCACCTTGGCTGATTGAACAATGGGGAAGAAAAGTTCAACCACCAGCTAAAAAACAGTCTAGTCAACCAAGTAAAACTTATTCTTTAACTCACAGAGTACTAGTACCGGTTGCTAACCCCAATACTGAAAACAACCTTCTCAATTTAGCTTTGATTTTAGCTAAAGCTTCAGGGGGTACTTTATTACCTCTCCATGTTTTGTTCGATCAACTTGAATCGATTTCTCCAAGCGCGATCATCGAACAAACTCGCTTATTAAATACGGCTGAACATTTAGCCCATGCTGCTAATACTAAAGTAGAAACTATTGGTAGAGTAGATGATGGCATTGAAAAAGGTATTGTCCGTACTGCCATTGAAAAAAACGCCAGTTTAATTATCTGTGGTTGGAAAGGTTTCTCTACTTATCAAGAAAACTTTTTTGGTAGTATCCTCGATCATGTGGCACAGCGATCGCCAGTACCAATTTTAATTACTCGTTTTACTCAACCAATTGCTTATACTACTAGGGTTTTACTCGCTACAACCAAGCAGCAAACGATGGCTGCCGAATTTCCCCAAATGATTCAAATGGCTCGATTGTTAGCTACAGAACTCAAAGCTAATTTAGAAGTTGTTTTAATACTTGGTAAGCAACAACATCCAGTCTTAGAACCTCAAGCTTTGCAAATTGATTCAGATATTACTTTAAAACAGTTGCGGGGTAATTTTATTAAAACTGTTTCCGACCAATTAACCAAAGATGATTTATTGCTCTTAAGAGTCAGTACTGATTCCAATCCCATGCTAAAAAGAAAAGCTGTCGGTGCAGCCCAAAGCGCGATCGCATCTGCTCATCCTGAGTTGTCAATGGTTTTGGTGCATTTTCCGATTAATTAAAAGTAAGGGCAAGGCAGTGTTTTGCCCGTAGGGGGTAACTGATAACTGAATCAATCTTCTGCTTGAGCCATAATTTCTTGTAAGAGAGGAGAAAGATTATTATTTAATTTTCCTACTCTAATTAATTCAGCATAAGTATTTGCTTCAAGATCCAATAATTGTTCTTTGAATTGTTCTATTGCTAGCGATCGCAGATTAGAATGTTCCTTTTGCATTTTGGCAATTTTTTCTTCGATACTTTGCAATTGTCCTTTCACTAATCCTTGTTGATAACGATAAAATTCGGGTTCAATTTCTGGATCAACATCTGTAGTAGCCAAAAAATTAATTATTCTTTTTAAAGCAGTTCGACGAGCTAATAATTCTGAATATTCTTGTCTTAAAGGTTGATCGCCAATTAAATTTAATTTTTCTAATACCCACTTAGTAGTTAAACCCTGAACCAATAAAGTAAATAAAACCACACCAAATACTGTATCAATTATTTCCTGTTTACCTGATAATAAAGCAGGAACACTTAAAGCCACAGCAATCGAAACCGAACCTCTTAAACCACCCCACCACAGTACAGTTTGTTCGCGCCAATTAAGTTGAGTTTTACTAAATAAATTACAAAAACTACCCAAACCATAAATGACAACTGCTCTAGTAATTAAAACAGACGCGATCGCAACACTAATTAAATCTAAATTATTAATTAGACTAGCAAAATTTATTTGGTCACCAATTAATAAAAAGACAATTGAATTCACAAAAAAAGCTAAAAATTCCCAAAATTCAGAAACCAATAATCTAGTACGGGGATTCATCCCAATTCGAGAGCCAAAATTACCTAAAATAATCCCTACTGTAACTACTCCAATTACTCCTGAACCACCCAATTCTTCAGTAATTAAATAAGTACCATAAGCCGAAACCAAAGTCAGAGATTGTTCGACCAAAGGTAGATCGAATCTTTGAGTTAAATAAGAAATTCCAAAACCAATAATGCAACCAATTCCTAAACCAATACCTACAAAAGTAGTGAAACGAGTAATAGTTGTTGGTAGAGAAAACTCTTCTAAACCCAAAGGAATTCCTACTAATAATAAAAACGCAACTACCGCAACACCATCATTAAATAAACTTTCTCCTTCCATTAAAATTGTGAGGCGTTTACTTGCACCTAATTCTCGAAATAAAGCTACCACAGAAACAGGATCGGTGGCTGATAAACTAGCTCCTATTAATAAAGCAGTTGAAAGCGATAAAGTTGTCAATTGACTCAAAGCCAAAGCAATTCCCACCACAGAAATAACCACTCCCAAGACAGCAAAAATTATCACTGGCAATAAATTTTCTTTTAAACTTTGCCAACGAATATTCCACGCTGCTTCAAACAATAATGGAGGCAAAAATATTTCTAAAATTAATTCTGGTGAAAGATTGACTAAGCGAATATCGACAAAAGCTAAACCTAATCCAACAATTACTAATAAAAGTGTGTAAGGAATTTTTCTAAACCAACTAAAGATTCTTGAAACTGTTGCAACACTTAAAGATACAGACAAAACAATTAAAAATTGCTCGAGATTGCCTTTAATTGAAACTTCAGCCATACTAGATTCAAGAGACATTAAAACACTCCTAAAGTCTTAAAAAACGACATACATTTACTATCAAATCAATTAAGAATGCTTGTCAAAACCTTATTTTTACAGACCAAATCATGAATATCTTTACATATAATTGAAGAATTGACTTTCTACCACGAAAGATTAAAGCGATCGTTTAAGATCTATTGCAAGCCTAAATATACTATTTATCTAAATTTTGTTCAGGTAGATTGAATGATTAGTATTTTATTAGTAGATGATCAAGCTCTTCTGTGTGAAGTGCTAAAAACCTGGCTAGAGGTAGAACAGGATTTTCAGGTGGTTGGAGTAGCTCATAATGGGGAACAAGCTCTCGATCAAGTCGAAATACTTCAACCCGATATTGTTTTGATGGACATAGATATGCCGGGCATGAATGGTTTAAGTGCTACCAAAATTATCTGTGAGCGTTTTCCTCAAGTTAAAGTTATTTTCTTAAGCGCGCATGATGATGATAATTATTTAGGAAAATCTTTAAAAGCAGGTGCGAAAGCTTATCTACTCAAAAATACTACTGCTGAAGAATTAGCTCATAAAATTCGTTCGGTTTATCATAATCAGACTCTTTCTGTACCTAGCAGTGATGATAGCGCGATCGCTCTTAAAACTAAATTAGAAGAGTTGATGGAAACTTATCGTCACAAGTTCCAAAAGCAACTAGAAGAAGTGAAATTTTCTTTAGAAACACTCAAGCAGACTAGTAACTTTGACAATATAACTCAACAACGTCTGAGTGAATTAGAAAACTTACTGATCGATAAAATAGCTAATTGCGATCAACGCTTAATTCAGTTAGAAATTATTAATAGTAATACTTGGGAATCATTGCGTAGTGAAGTTCTAGATCTACAAACTCAAATGAATGAATCTAATCGCAATTTAAGCTCTCAAATGAATCAACAAATAGTTAATTTAAAAAGGGAATCAGACACTCAATTAGCTAACGCTTTAGAAGATTGGGCTCGTCAAAGGGCTGCTTTACAAGAATGGGCTGTGCAAAGAGATGATATGCGTCCTTCTTTAGAAGAATTTGAACTTAAATATCGCACTGAATTGGTGACAGTAATTAATCCGCTTAGAGCTTCTTTTCGCGATCTTGACAAGCAAATGCGAATAATGCGTAATTGTATGATCGCAGCTATTTTAACTGCTGCCATGTCTCTCAGTTTGGCTAGTTGGGTATTAGTTTCCTATCGAGGTGGCAGTAATTCATCTGGACCTGATATCAGTAACGTTAATTAAAAAGTTTATCTGTCAGTAAACAATTAAGAGTAAACAGTTGATTTAAACTAATAACTGTACAGACGTAATATATTACGTCTCTAATTGATAACTGATAACCGAGATATGCCTCGCATCTCCCAATTAAAATTTGACCGAGGTACTTTAATACTGCATCCTCCACCAAAAGGTAAATTATGGCTAGAATATGCCATCTGGGATGATCGCATTGAAAAGTTTCGGATCCCAGCTATTTACTATCGTCCTTTGGTAGAAGCTCTACAAGCAGAAGAGTCACAATTTATTGATGATGCCAAAGATTTTTATGCCCTGGAATTGAATTCTTGTGTTGAAATCGAACCTTATCCTCATCAACAAGAAGCCTTACTCGCTTGGAAACAATCTCAAAGACAAGGAGTAGTAGTTTTACCAACGGCAGGAGGAAAAACTTATTTGGCTCAACTAGCAATGCAAGCTACTCCTCGCACTACCTTAGTAGTAGTACCGACTTTAGATTTAATGCATCAGTGGTATGCTCAACTTGAATCGGCTTTTCCCGATGTTGAAGTAGGCTTGTTAGGCGGAGGTTCTCGCGATCGCTCTCCGATTCTAATTGCAACTTATAACAGTGCAGCTATTCACGCCGAAACTCTGGGCAATAAATATGCTTTGATTGTCTTTGATGAATGTCATCATTTACCTACAGATTTTTTTCGAGTCATTGCCGAATATGCGATCGCACCTTATCGTTTGGGTTTAACTGCCACTCCCGAACGTACTGATGGCAATCATCGTTTTTTGGATACTTTAATCGGTAAAGTAATTTATCGCAAAACAGCCAAGGAACTAGCTGGAAATACCTTAGCCTCTCATAAAATCATCCAGATCAAAGTCAAATTATCTCAAAAAGAACAGCAAACCTACGATCAAGCAATCCAAACTCGCAACGACTTTTTACGTCAAGCGAATATCTCACTGGGAAGTTTAGAAGGTTGGCAATTATTTGTGCAAGCCAGTGCGCGATCGCCACAAGGTAGAGCAGCTATGTTAGCTCATCGAGAAGCTAAAGAAATTGCTTTGGGTACAGATGCCAAATTAAGGGTATTAATCGATCTAATTACTAAACATTATCCTGAAAAGATTCTAATTTTTACTAACGATAATGCTACCGTATACCGTATTTCTCAAGAATTTCTAATTCCTGCCATTACCTATCAAACTCCAGTTAAAGAACGTCATGAGATTCTGAAACGTTATAAAGCAGGAGAATTTAAAATTTTGATTGCTTCGCACGTCCTTAATGAAGGAGTAGACGTACCCGATGCTAGGATTGCCATTATTTTATCGGGAACTGGTTCGACTAGAGAATATATTCAGCGACTTGGTAGAGTATTACGAAAAGGAAACATTCAAAATAAGCAAGCAATTCTCTATGAAGTAGTGACAGAAAACACTAGCGAAGAGAAAACCTCTCAACGTCGAAGAGGAGAATCTCCCGAACAACCTACTTCATCTCATCAACTAGAACTCCTTTCCTTTCCTTCTCCTCAGCAAATCAATCCTGGAAGAAAATTAAAAGCTGCCGAACAATCTAATCCTTGGCATCCTAATCAATCACAAGAGTAACCTAAGCTTCTTTTCTTAAATCATAAATAACTTTATCTAAATACCAGCTTTCTAAATGACCAGGGTTTTTACTTTTCTCAAAGTTAATTAGTCTTTGAGCCGTATCTTGTTGACCATGTAACAGCATTAAAAGTTCTTGGTATAGTCTAGAACGACGAACAGCTTCGCGATATTGTTGCCACCAGCTTTTGGAGGTATTTGTATTCATGAGCTATTTTCTATACAAGGATTATTTTCAAAATAATTTACTGAAATGACAAATCTGTGAAAAGTGTATGTCAACTTGATGACTACTTGAGAAAGGTTGTTTTGTCAAGTTTTGTTACAACAGTTTTGATTAATTAACCTCAAAATTGAGGATTAAAAGCAAAAATTGCGATAAAACTGCATAAATCATCTCAATATAACCTACAAAAAATTAGGTGACAAAAGGATTTTTTGGGGGATGACTATTCTTAAGGCAGAAAAATTATTAGCACTTTTAGAAGTAGAGGCTTCTCGCTATCAAATTTTAAGCAATTTAAGATTTCAAGAGCATAATCCTGTCTTTGTGTTATTGCGTAAATTTCTCTTAACCAAACAACAACTAATTATTCTCGCTTTACTAGCTGTTTTAGAAACGCTTGATGATCAACCAGACGTAATTCAGTTAGCTAGACGCACTGGGATTTTAGCTAAAGAAGCAATAACTTTAATTTTTCAAGCTCAAACTGCTCAATGGCAACAACGTCTTAGTCGAGTGATTTTTCAAGAATTACATCCTGATTTTCATCCCTGTGGATTTATAGCAGTTGTTAGAGGCAAAACTTATTTAACTTCAGCAGCAATAGAACAAGTTCTCAGAGAATTATTACACGAACCTAATCCTGTTATTCAAGCTGCTAGTCTTTATGCTCTAAATCAACTCAATTCTCAATTAGCAAAAACTGAAGCCCATCATTTACTAAGCGAGCCGTTAATTAACAAGCTTGTTAAAGAAACTGCTTTTAATATTTTCAACCAATCTCATGGAGAGACTTCTACTTTAGAACAATTACTACATCTTTTAAGACAAGAAAAATATCAATCTTTGACCATCGAACAATTGCTCTCACTTGCCTCTGAAATTCGACAACTTCGTCAAGATTTAACAGAAATTGCTTTAAGTAGATAATTGCATAATTCTGGATTAGTTTAACGTAATACCTAAATAAACCTTTTGATTGAGATAACAGTTAAGTAAAACAACTCAATGATAATTGAGTTCATTCCAACTTAAATAATCAGTTAACAATTTAATTAATATTTATTTTATTTACCCCAAAACATTTTCAGGATCAAGCAATGCCAGAAATTATTATTGTCAACAGCAAACAACCCCAAAAAATTATCACTATTTATATTACGCCTGAAAAGATGCTTAATCAAGAATGTTTGATTGGCAGAGAAGAACGTTGTTGTATCGTACTGCAAGATTCTCTAGTTAGTAGAATTCACGGCAAAATCACTTTTAAAAATGGTAACTACTACTATACCGACCTTGGCAGTCGAAATGGTTCGAGACTCAATAATGAATTGACCACAGTTAATCAAAATTATCCCCTTAATCCTTCTGATAGTCTGAATCTTGGTTCTCACCTTTTATGGATTAAATCAGTTAGTGAAATTAATATCAATACTCCCCCTAATCCATCTACTCCTAAAAACTATATGCCTTTAGCAACTATTGAACCTACTTCAATTAGTCGTTGGACTAAAGGAGAACTTATTGTTCGTTGCGTGCAAATTATTTCAGAAACTGATGATGTCAAAACTTTTAGATTTGTAGCTGAACCACCAGTTTTATTTACCTATCAACCAGGACAATTTATTACTCTTAAACTAGAAATTGATGGTAGACCGATTAAACGTTCTTATTCAATTTCTTCCTCGCCTTCTCGCCCTCATACGCTCGATCTCACCGTTAAACGAGTTTCTGCGTCTGCCGAGCAACCCAATCAATCACCAGATTTAGTGAGTAATTGGTTACATGACCAGCTTGAGATTGGCAGTGAAGTGAAAATTAAAGGTCCACTGGGCAAATTTAGTTGTTTTACTAATCCTACTCCAAAATTACTTTTTATTTCGGCTGGTAACGGAATTATACCTCTGATGTCGATGTCTCGCTGGCTTTGTGATACTGTTTCTGAGGTAGATATTATCTTTTGTCATAGTGCGCGTATTCCTCAGGATTTGATTTTTCGTTCTGAATTAGAATTGATGGCAGCTAGATATCATAACTTTAAACTAGCAGTTACGATTACTCGTCCTGAATTAGGTAAGGCTTGGTTTGGTTATACTGGTCGATTAAATACCTCAATGTTATCTATGATTGCGCCAGATTTTGAGGAACGAAATGTTTATGTCTGCGGATTGAATTCTTTTCTAACTTCAGTTAAATCTTTATTAGAAGAGATGGATTTTCCGATGGAAAATTATTATGAAGAAAGCTGTGATATTGAACGAGAACAAAAATCTGTTAATTCTGTAGCTCAATTACCAATTGCAGGGGTTAGTACTGCTTTATCTGCAACTGAATCTTTTCTTACTCCCAAAATTCAAAATAATCAGGGTTCTCTTAACGAGCTTAATCGAAACAAAAGACTAGAAGCAAATTTTCACGCTCAAGTTTCTAGGCATTCCTCTTCATCAGCTTGTGAAGCTCATCATCTTCCTCCTCTGTCAATTCTGCCTACTTCTGCTCCAGCTACTACTGAAGTAATTCCTTTTCCTACTCAAAACAACTCAGTGGCTACTACCCCAGCACCAATAGTTTGGTTAGCTAAATCTGGTCAAGCGATTAGTTTTGATCGCGACTGCAAGGCGCAAACTCCTCGTGTACGCGCCAGCGAAGCTGTCCGCTCTGCGCTGCGCCAAGATCGCAATTCTTCTATTTTAGAAGCAGCCCAAGCTCAAAATGTCGCTCTACCTCATGGTTGTGGAATGGGGCTTTGTGGTCATTGTAAGGTTAAAAAATTATCAGGAGAGGTAGTTTACGATGATGATGTTGATTGTGAGGCAGGTTATGTTTTAACTTGTCTGGCTAAACCAGTCGGAAAAGTGAGACTAGATGCTTAAAACTAACAGTCTAAAAAGTAATCAAGTTTAACAACAATTTACCCATTGAGTTGTAATTTGCCCATCAGCCTCTTGAAAATACTCTTTTTTCCAAATGGGGGCATTATGTTTGAGGGTATCAATGGCATAACGACAGGCTTCAAAAGCTTCGGCACGATGAGGGCAACCAACTGCTACTAAAACGCTGATATCTCCTATCTCTAAATGTCCGACACGATGATGGATCACTACTCGATTAGTATCTTGCCATTGTTGACGAATTTGAGCTGCAATCGAGCGAAATACCGCGATCGCCATTGGTTCATAAGCCTGATATTCTAAAGATAATACTTGCTTACCACCAGTTTGATTGCGTACTGTACCACTCATCACTACTACTGCACCATTGGCAGGATCGTCTGCTAGTCGATAAACTTCGTCTAGGTATAAGGGGGCAAAAGTAATTGCAAAATTGTCTTGAGGATGAGTTTGGGTTTGATGAGGAAAGTTAAGCTGAGTGAGATTCATCTCAATTTAGTTAATGAATTTTGAACTTTGAACTTTAAATTTTAACTTTATACACCCATTGCTGATAGTTTGGATCGCGATTTTCGGTAATTGCTGTTAATTTTTCTTTAAGTTTTTCCGTAATTGGTTTTTGTTCAGGTAAATGATAGTTTTCAATTCTTTTTACTGGCGTAATTTTTGCAGCAGTACCACTTAAAAATACTTCGTCAGCAATCAATAATTCAGTCTTATCTACTGGACGTTCGATTGTTTCTATCCCTAAATCTTTAGCAACTGTGATGACACTATCTCTCGTAATACCTTCTAAAATATCTTGATCGGAGCCAGGAGTAATTAATTTGCCATTTCTGACGACAAAAATATTCATTCCTGAAGCTTCACAAACTTTCCCTTGAGAATTTAATAAAATTGCTTCATCAAATCCAGATTCGACGGCTTCAGTTTTAGCTAAAGAAGAAGTAATATATGCACCACTAATTTTACCTCTTAAAGGTAAACTGCGGTCTTCTTGACGATGCCAAGAACTAATTCGACAATTAATACCATCTGGTGATAAATAATCACCCAATTCTAAACCATAAACAAAAAAGTCTTTCTGAATATTATGTAATCTCGGCGCAATGCCTAAATCAGAAGTATAAACAAAAGGACGAATATAAAAAGATGTTTTTGGTTGATTTTTTTGAACAAACTCAGTAATAATTTTTTCGATTTTATCCGCAGGTAAATTGTAGTTAAGGAACTTGGCACTGCTACTTAATCTTTGGGAATGACGGTCTAATCTAAATAATAAAATTTGTTGGTCGTTTTCTGGGTCTGGAATACCTCTTAAGCCACCAAAAGCCCCTGTTCCGTAGTGTAAAGCGTGGGTAGCAATAGAAATATTAGCTGATTCAAAAGGAACAAACTGATTTTGAAAATAGGCAATGGGAAGAAAATTATGCATCATTCAATTGATATTTTATGCTCGAATATACAAACCTCTTGTTTGAGCTAGAGAGAATGTTAGGAAATTTAGTCTTTTAAACTTCTCAGACATCCTCATCACAATCTTTACTCTATTAATTTTGTTAGTTACCTAACCATCCCGATAAATTTTGTTGTTGTACTTCAGAAATATTTTCCATCCGCACAATTTCATAACGAGTTGGTTGTGGTTGGGCTAGAGTAAGGGATAATGTTTTGAGTTCGTCTTGATCGAAGACAGTGACTTGAATGATATCACCAACTTGGTAGTCTTTGAGACGTTCGTTTAAGGATTGAGAAGTTACTCTAATGCCATCGATCGCAAGTAGTTCATTATCGGCATCAATTCCTACGGTTGCTGCTGGTGAATTGGCTTCAACAAACTTAATCACTTCTTTACTATTTTCTGATTGGACTCTTATACCTAAAAAAGGAACGGGTTCTTCTTCTTCAATTGGTTTAATATATAAGCCAAAAGGTTCAAGATATTCTGCAAAAGGTAACTCAGCAGTTGTATAAAGATATTTATCAAAAAAGTCAGTCAAATCTTGTTGGGCAACTGACGCGATCGCCTGTTGTAATTGTGCTTCTGTAAAACCAATTTCTTGTTTGCCAAATTTTTCCCAAAGCAAACGCATCACATCGTCTAAGGAACGGGAATTATTATGTTTGGCACGAATCAATAAATCTAAAAGTAAAGAAACTAATTCTCCTTTTAAATAATAAGATATTTGATTATTATCACTATTACTATCTCGACGATAAAGTTTAATCCACGCATCAAAACTTGATTCGGCTAAAGGCTGGACATTTCTACCAGGAATAGTTAAATAACGAGTCAAATCTTTACTGAGATTTTCTAAACAGGTTTTACGATTATAAATACCAGCACGGAGAGGAATTAAAATATCATAATAGCTAGTTGTTCCTTCTGAAAACCATAAAGAAGTGGTGTAATTTTCTTGTTCGTAGTCAAATTTTTCTAAAGCTTGAGGGCGAATTCTTTTAACATTCCATAAATGAAAAAATTCATGAGCAACTAATTGCATAAAGCGGTTGTATTGTTCTAAAGCACGAAAACCAAAACGGGGATAATTTAAAGAACAAGAATTTTTATGTTCTAAACCACCATAACCACTACTTGATAAATGCAATAAAAATAGATAGCTTTCGTAAGGTAATCCCTGATAAATTTTTGCTTGAGTAGTAATGATTTTTTTGGTATCTTCAATAATCTTATTTGGGTTAGCATTACCTTGACCCCAAATAGCTAATTGATGAGGTTTACCGAGAACTTCAAAATTATAAATTTGATGTTGACCAATTTCAAAAGGACTATCAACTAAAGTATCAAAATCTTGAGCTTCAAAGGTATTCTCTGTTCCTAAAACTTCAGCTAAAGTTGTAGTTACTTGCCAATCAGTTTTTGGAGGAATAATTTTAACTTTAACTGGTTGTTGTTCTAAGCCTGGAATAAACAAGAATAAAGCTGCACCATTAAAATAACCATGACTATCATCTAAATGATTAGTTCTAACTGAAAGTTCATGAGCAAAAACTCGATATTTAATTCTAATTTCTGAACAACCTTCTGTCTTAATCTGCCAATGATTTTTACTTACTTTTTGATTACTTAAAGCTTGATTACGACTACTATCTTCAGCTATAAAATCTTGTACGTGTCTGGCATATTCCCGAACTAAATAAGAACCAGGAGTCCACACTGGCATTTTTAAATTTAATACCGCTGCTTGCCAATTTCCAACTTCTAACTGCACTTCAAATAAATGAGATGCAGGTTGGGGCATCGCAACTTGATAAGCAATTGTTGTTCTATTGTTTTGCAGATTGTTAACTTGAATAGGAGTAGCTTGAGTCATTAAAATTTTCCTGCTAGATTAGTCAGTTGTTTGAGATTGATTAAAAATAAAGTACGATTAGCCAAATCAATTTCAATCCAACCGTTATTTTGTAAATTGTCTATAATCTTGTTAATTTCATCAACATCAATATGAGTCAAATCGGCTAAATCAACTTCCGCAGGATAAAAAATTTTTGTACCTTTTTCGGTTGATTGACCATAATTTTCAGCTAAAACAACTAAAATATTAATTAATCTCACCGCAGCAGGTTGATAATGCAATTGGCATTGAATATCTAAGATTCTAAGTCGTTTAGCTAGCAACTGTAACAAACGATGTTGTAATTGATTATCTTGAAATAAAATTTGAATAAATCTTTGTGTAGAAATTTTAAATAATTCAACTTTGGTTAAAGCGATAACTTCAGTTTTAAGAGAAGAAGGATCGAGAATTGCACTTGCACCAAAAAAATCCCCTTGTCCCATAATCAGACGTACGGTTTTTTTATCCAAAACTATTTGTTGTAATTTCACCCAACCAGAAGCAATCAAATAAACAGCTTGACCCCAATTATCAACAGTTAAAATTGTTTCATTAGGTTGGTAAGTTTCTGTGGTCGCAATCTTATTTAACCAAGCCAAAGTATGGGGACTAGCGCGATCAAATAAAGGAAAAAATTGACTACAACTTTGAATTTCCATAGTGTTGTGATTTGTTAGGTGCAAACGACGTTTGCCCATATTGTTTTAAGTAAAGACGGAATTTATAAAGAGTAAAGGACAAACAATTAACAATCATCTAACCAATTAGAAAACTCTGCCACAAAACGATCGCTTTTAATTGCATCTCTAATTCTTTGAGTAAAACGAATTAATTCGTTAACATTGTGCAGAGATAACAAAATGTAACCTAACATCTCTCGCGATCGCACTAAATGATTAAGATAAGCACGGCTGAAATTTTGACAGGCGTAACAAGGACAAGTCGAATCGAGAGGGGTAAAATCTTCTCGATATTGAGCATTCTTAATATTAATCCTAGTGCCATTAACTAAAGCAGTGCCATGACGACCAAAACGAGTCGGGATTACACAATCAAACAAATCTACTCCAAATGCGATCGCATTGACCATTTCACGGTAAGTACCAACTCCCATCAAATAACGGGGTTTTTCTTTGGGTAACAAAGGTGTAGTATGTCTTACTGTAGCATTAATTAATTCTGGTGCTTCCCCGACACTGACACCACCAATTGCATAACCAGGTAAATCTAGAGCAACTAATTGACTCGCTGATTTCGCTCGCAAATCCAAATGTACTCCTCCTTGAACAATCCCAAATAAAGCTTGTTCTTGAGGACGTTGATGAGCCTGAATACATCTTTCTAACCAACGATAAGTTCTTTCTGTAGAAGTCTCAATTTCTGATTTAGAAGCATTCCCAGGCGGACACTCATCAAATGCCATAATCACATCTGCGCCCAGAGCATTTTGAATCTGAATCGATTTTTCTGGAGTTAATTCAATAATACTACCGTCTCTAGGGGAACGAAAGACGACTCCAGCTTCAGTAATTTTACGTAATTGACTTAAACTAAACACTTGAAAGCCACCCGAATCAGTCAAGATCGGACGATCCCATGCCATAAAGCGATGCAATCCCCCCGCTTGTGCCACAATATTTTCTCCTGGCTGAAGATGAAGATGATAGGTGTTCGCCAGAATCATTTGTGCTTGTGCATCTTTTAGCTGTCTGGGGGTTATCCCTTTAACTGTAGCTAAAGTGCCTACAGGCATAAATCGGGGTGTTTCTACCACACCATGGGGTGTATGAAAAAGTCCTACCCTAGCTTGGGTATGACTACAGGATGCTTGACATTCAAAAGAAAATCCCACCTAATTAACTACGAATTCTCCCTCTAAAAATCATCATCCAATTGTACGTCCAAACGAGCAGAAAGAACGTCTGTTACCATTGCTTCAATGGTGGCTGCATCAATATTTCTAGTTAAGATTTGTTCTGAATTTTGAACCGAGATGGGAATCAACCGCAAAATGCGATGTTCTTGTACTAAATCAAAACAAGTTTCTTGAGAAAAAGATTGACTTAGTTGTAAATAATCAAAACTCTGAACATTAATGTAGATACTTCCATTAGCAATTAAGGTAGATTGATTAGGCTCGTTAAATACTTCTAAAATATAGCCTTGCCCTTCACTTTGAGATTGACCATCAATACTGTGAAAATAACGAACATGACATAGATCGTTTAGTAAACGTTTTATGTCATCTTTATTGACAATTGTACCGAAGTCCACTATGCAAGGAGCAGGTTTATTGTTAGATGCGGGATTAGTACTCATAATTAAAATTTGAGAATTCTACAATCTAAAAATAAGGCTTAATTGCTTTACAAATATTTTGCTTAATAAAGTAGTATATGAAACAATCTTAGCCCAACTTTTCCACATAACTCTGTGAAATTTTAGCTAAAAAATTTTCTTGACAATCACAATTTATGAATTTTATTTGGCTTTCAGTCGGACAACTAATTCGTTCGTTAGGAAGTGCGTTAGTTTTTTATACAACTATTCCTTTACCAACTAGCTGGACAGGAGAATGGCAACGTTTGGCTCGTTGGACACCATTAATTGGTATGGGAATTGGTGGCTGTTTAGGTTTATTGGATTGGGGATTGGATCAATTAAGTTTTCCTAATTTAACGCGAAGTGCGCTAATTATAACAGCTTGGATTGCTCTTACTGGAGGATTACATTTAGATGGCGCAA
Source organism: Stanieria sp. NIES-3757 (assembly GCA_002355455.1). Lineage (NCBI taxonomy): Bacteria > Bacillati > Cyanobacteriota > Cyanophyceae > Pleurocapsales > Dermocarpellaceae > Stanieria > Stanieria sp. NIES-3757. Next base: position 4,150,119 of record AP017375.1, on the reverse strand, counting down.
TCGATACTGCTGATGGTTTGGCAGTAATGGATGCTCAAAAACGCCTAGAAGTTATGAAAGATAGTGTTACTGGAGCGTTTGGAGTGATGGCAGCCGTAATTGTATTAGGTTTAAAAACCACAGCTTTGAGCGATCTTAATCATTATCGTTGGTTAGCTCTCATGCTGGCTGCTGGTTGGGGAAGATGGGGGCAAGTGATTGCGATCGCTCTTTATCCTTATCTGAGAGAAACAGGAAAAGGTGCATTTCATAAAGAAAACATTCGCCTACCTCAAGACGTGTTATTAGGATTAGTTTTATTATTAGGAATGAGTGGAATCTGGTGGTGGCTAGCACCTGAACAATGGTTAAGTATTGTAACTGCTGTAATTGGTAGTAGCGCGATCGCACTTGGAACGGGATATTGGTTCGCTCGGCAATTGGGAGGGCATACCGGCGATACTTACGGTGCTGTAGTCGAATGGAGTGAAGCTTTGATTCTTTGTTTATTGACAGGAATTTAAAAAGATTTTAAACAGGTTGATAATTATTTTTGTTCAAGTTGATGACCACAAGCACGGCAAAAATTAGTTAATTTATAAGTTTTTTGGTTGCAGTTAGGACAATTTGTATACTGATTGAAACCGCAAGAGTAACAAAATAGATCATTTAGTCGCAGTTGAGAATTACAATTAATACAGCGAACTTTTTCGATTCTTTTTTTAGCTTGAATTCGTTGATTAAAAACAAATCTTTGTAAGATTTTAATTAAGCCAAAACCCAACAAAGGAATAATTAAAATTAATACATAGTTAGAAATAAATAATAATCCCCCTAAAAGGGTAACAATAAATTCAATCGCTATATTAATCAGATTGCCAAACTGAATAAATTCAAAAAACTTAATTAATAAAGGAATGCAAAAGATTAAGAGTAAATGCCAACTAAGTAGTGATTGTAAGCCTTTATTTCCTTTAGTTGCATGGTTGTGCCAAAAGTAAGCAATAGTAATTAATGGTAAGAGAAATAAAATTTGTAAAAGTAGTTGTTTGTTAGGATACCAAAATTGAGCAGATTGATAAGCTTTTTTGATCTGTTTGTATTCTGAAGTATTATTGAGAAGTTTGAGATAAGCATCGGCAGCAGGAGCTTTAATCAATTGTGTTTGCTTCTGTACAATTTGTTTTTCTTTGTTGCTGATTTGATTTGTTTTAGTATCAATTTCAGATTTTATTTGGTCTGCGGTTGTTTGGTTGAGCGAGCTTTGCGGAGTTTGACCTGCTATTTTTTCAAGCAAGGTTGAATCGTACTGACTTTGTAGAGTTTGAATTTCTTGATTTAAATTATAAATTTCCGTTCTAATCTGCTCGATATTTCCTTTAATTTTAATGTTGTCTTTGGTGTTAATTTCTTGTTCTAAACGAGAATAATTTTCACATAATTTGGAAACTTTTCCCAATCTATTTTGGTTATTAAAATCAGAAAAATTATTTTGTTCAACTATATTTTCAATTGTTGTTGCTTTTAAAGCAAAGCTTTCTCGATTAGTCGCTGTTTGATAATTGTCAATAGCTGAAAAACAAGGAATTTCTTCTGAGGGATTAAGTATCCATTGGGAAATATTATTCAATCCACTAAAAACATTAAACAGAACAAAAATGTCGATAAGAATAAGAATAATCAGACTAACTTTGTTAAGAGATTCATGATGAATATAAGTAGATTTACGAATTAATTTTCTGGCAATTTTCTTAATAAATGCAAACATATAGATTTTAGCAAGATTACTAAATCACGCGGATAAAATCAGCATACTTTGCTCATCTATTACATGGCTGCTGATGTTACAAATTTGCAATCATTACACAAAAACATGAAGATTAAGCGTTTTTAAAGCGATCACGCAGTGCCTCGCTTCGCGAGATCGCGTTAACAATAATAGCTTAAAAATTTTACTTATTACTTTATCCTCTACCCTATTAATGTATGAAAAACAGAATAAATACTTAGAAGCGTTTAAGAAACTGTTTGACAAATTAAATTTATTTGAGTGATTTCTGGAGACAAACTAAAAAACTCTAAACGCCCATTCATAGTTTCAACTAAGGTTTGTGATAACAGTAATCTCATTCCTGGTGATAGATTAATTTCTTGGATTAATTTTTTAATTTCATCTCTACTCAATTGGTTAATTGTAGGATTTATTTCATTGTTTTTTTGCCAAAGTTGAGCAGGGCAATCAAACCTTATTTCAATTTTGATTTCGTTAAATTGAGGAGCAAAATTACTAACAACAGTAATTTTTCCTTCACTCATCAAAGAAATCCCACTATCAATTAAATTAACAATTGCTTGAATCAAACGAGCGCGATCGGCAAGTATATAACAAGAAGATTCTTCAGGTTTAATTTCTAAGTGCAGATTACGATTAGCAGCTTGTAAATGGGTCAAATTATAAACAACTTCTAAAACTTCTGTTAATTGAAGAGACTCAAGATGAAGTTGATTAGTGCCGTATTCTGTTTTGGCAACACTAATAATTTCATCAATCAATTTCATTAGTTTTAAAGCAGATTGATAGGCTTGTGAAATAAATTCTTTTTGCTCCTCTGGACTGTCACACAAATCAGACAAAATTAATTGATGAAGACCGATTAAACTACTCAAAGGAGAACGTAATTCATGAGAAGTCCGAGCTAAAAAACCAGCTTTAAATTGACTCATTTGTGCTGCCATTTGATAAGCTAGCTGAGTTTGTTTGAGTTCTTTTTTTAAGTCGTCAATTTCATTCATGGCTAGATAATAAAAATAAAGCAGATTCAGTTTGTTTCTACTTAATTGCTCAATCAAACTTTATAGATATCAAGATTGTGCTAGTAATTATATAGTTTCCTCAAAGGTTTAGAAATTAACAACTCATCATAGCTTATGATTTTTGAGGTTACCACAATTAAAACAAGTCAAAGTGACTAACCTTAGAGCGAGTAGGAGATTAGCCACGAGTTAAACCATCATTGATGTAATTCAAACAACACCAAAAAAAATTGTTGAGTGTAATGACAAGACAACAATAATTAATACAGATACCAAGTTTTTAAGAGCTTCAATTTAATCTAGAATCAAGTCGGTTAGGAATTCGATCCGTCCGTCGCATCCTCTTTGATAAGATGAGATGATAGAAAACAAAAATTAATGCTATAGAGAATCACTCTGTAAATTTAACATTTTGGATTAGGAGGAATGAAGTTGATGAAGAGATTGATAGGCATTTTAGCTACTTTGTGTGTATTAGTAACTTCTTGGGGCGTAACAGGAGTCGCTCAAGCTCAGGCTCTAAATTTAAGCTCTTTTAACTTGCAATCATCGTCTATTTTGGCAGTTCGTCGCAATGTGGCTGACGACAAACTAAGCGAAATTCAAGGAAAATTAGACTTAAATAACAGTGATGTTCGAGATTTTCGAGGACTACGTGGATTTTATCCTACTTTAGCTTCTAAAATTATTAAAAACGCCCCTTATGAAAAGGTAGAAGATGTTTTATCAATTCCTGGTTTAAGCGAAAGCCAAAAAGAAAGACTACAAGCTAATTTAGATAACTTTGTGGTTACTGAAACTGCTGCTGCTTTCAATGAAGGAGATGACCGTTTTAATCCTGGAGTTTACTAAATAACAATCGCACAAAAATCTTTGATTTGACCCTCACCTACTGTTGGTGTGGGTTTTTTGTTAATATTAGTAAAATTTGCTAAAAAATTGATTCAACTTGAAGGACTTTTTTTTTGATGTTGTTGTCATAGGTTCTGGTGCTGCTGGACTTTACGCTGCTTTATGCTTGCCAGAACAATATCGAGTCGCTTTAGTTACTAAAGATGAGCTTAAAACAGGAGCAAGTGACTGGGCGCAGGGAGGGATTGCAGCAGCAATTAATCCTGATGATTCTCCACTATTACATTTAGAAGATACTCTCAAAGCAGGAGCAGGTTTGTGCGATCGCACTGCGGTTCAATTTTTGGTAGAAAATGCTGCTAGTTCGATTCAATCTCTAGTGGCAATGGGAGTGACTTTTGATCGTCATAACGAGCGTTTGGCAATGACTCTGGAAGCTGCTCATTCTCGTCCTCGGGTACTTCATGCTGCTGATACGACAGGAAGAGCGATCGTTAGTACTTTAACTCAACAAGTTTTACAAAGACCTAATATTGAAGTTTTTTCTCAAGCTTTTGCCCTCAGTTTATGGCTCAATCCCAATACTGGTAATTGTCAGGGAATTAGTCTACTTCATCAAGGAGAAATTAATTGGTTACAAGCAGCAGCGGTAGTTCTTGCTACTGGTGGAGGGGGTCAAGTTTTTGCTCATACAACTAATCCTACAGTTAGTACAGGAGATGGAGTTGCTTTAGCTTGGCGCAGTGGTGCAATTCTACGAGATTTGGAGTTTGTGCAATTTCATCCTACTGCTTTAAGTAAACCAGGCGCACCGCGTTTTTTAATTAGTGAGGCAGTGAGAGGAGAAGGCGCACATTTGATCGATTCGGCAGGAAAACGATTTGCTTTTGATTATCATCCTGACGGGGAATTAGCACCTAGGGATGTAGTTAGTAGGGCAATTTTTACTCACTTGCAAAAGACTAATGAAACTAATGTTTATTTGGATTTAAGACCAATTCCCGTCGAAAGAATTCGCTATCGTTTTCCTAATATTATCCGTGTTTGTCAAAAATGGGGAGTAGATTTGTTTCAAGAACCAATTCCCGTAACACCTGCTGCTCATTATTGGATGGGAGGTATTGCCGTAGATACGATGAATCAGACTTCTATCCCTGGTTTATATGCGATCGGAGAAACGGCTAGTACAGGGGTACACGGCGCAAATCGTTTGGCTAGTAATTCGTTACTAGAATGTATTGTTTACGCAGCCCAATTGTCAAAACTAGTGATTAAAGAAACTATACCCTTTCCAAAAAATGAATTACTCAAAGTTGTTGAAGAAGATTGGCAAACAGCATTTAACTTAGTAGTTTCGATCAGAGAAAAATTACCTGATTTAGTCTGGCAAAGTGCAGGAATCTGTCGGACACAGGAGATGATGGTAAAGGCGATCGCTCTAGTGGAATCATGGCGGACTCAATTAACTTCTCTTCCTCTTAATCAATACATTGGTCAATTATCTTCTTCTCAAAAAGTGAAATTGGCTTCTCCTGATGCCGAATATCAATTGCGTCTGTATACTGAAACCTTAAATTTGCTTGATATCGCTTATTTAATCTTGAAAAGTGCTATATTTCGTACTGAAAGCCGAGGTGGACATTATCGTGATGACTATCCTGATACTGACGCTAATTGGCAGGTACATACAATAGTGCATCAAAATAGTTGGTACACTGCTTCACTCGATTAACATGTTACTTTAGGAAAAAGCAAGGACATCAAGATTATTTGATATGGCTTTGTGGCGTTTGTACTATCATCTAATTTGGGGAACAAAAAACAGACAACCATTAATTAATGGTCAACGCGAAGCTAGGCTTTACCCTTATATTATTAGCAAAGCTGATTCTTTAAATTCTATTATTCATGCTATCAACGGTACAGAGAACCATATTCATGTCATTGTTTCTATTCCACCTAAATTAGCGATCGCAGATTTTGTTAAGCGGATCAAAGGTAGTAGTTCTCATTACTTGAATCAAAATTTTCCCTTGTCTCCTCAATTTGTCTGGCAAGAAGGTTACGGCGTGTTTTCTTTGGGTGGAAAACAATTAGATACAGCGATCGCATACGTTCAAAATCAAAAAATTCATCATCAACAAAATACTGTGATCTCATTATTAGAACAAATCGACCATAATGATGATCCGCCTAAACCCTATTGCTCTCTATCTAAACCATCGCCGTCACATTAATTTTATATTTAAAACTGTAATACACCATGAAATTAATTTCATGGCTTAAACATCAAGTCGGTTTAAACCGACTTCAAATCTCAGACGGGGAATTTATTCCCTGGCTGTTTTAACTCTAGCGATGTTATGGTTATCGAACTTCTGGCGATTAATATCTCATGAGAAAATTATACTTTCTTGTCCCAGGCACAACTAAAAAATTCGGTGGTGGTGGACTATGGGCAGAGTTAAAAATTTTGCAACTAGCTCAACAAATTTGCTCGGCGGAAATCGTTACTTATCGTCAACGAGAAGAATCATCTTTATTTCTAGCAGATTTACTAAAAAATGAGAATTTAAATGATTGTATTTTTGTTGTTAGTTGGGGTTTTGATGTACCAAAATTAATTAAAAAACTGAAACTATTACCTATTATTTATCATGCTCATAGTGCAGGTTATGGTTTTGATTTACCTACAAATATTCCCATTCTTGCTGTCAGCCGTAACACAATGGGTTATTGGGGGCAAAAATCGCCTAATTCTTTAATTTATTATTTACCTAATCAAATCGATCCAGCTTTTACTAATTTAAATCAGCCTAGAGATATTGATGTTTTGGTGCAAACCCGCAAGTCGTCTCAATATTTACTTGCACAATTAGTTCCTGCTTTACAAAAAAAATTTCAGGTTAAAGTTGTAGATGGTTATGTTGAAGATTTAGTCGGATTATTTAATCGCACAAAAATTTATCTTTATGATTCGGCTGAATACTGGGCGGTAAATGGTGTAACGGAAGGTTTTGGCTTACCACCTTTGGAAGCTTTGGCTTGTGGATGTCAGGTTTTTTCTAGTGTTAATAGTGCGTTAGCCGATTATCTCGATCCGAGTTTTAATTGTTATAAAATTGCTGGTTATGCTTTAGAGTTTGATCTTAATCGAATTATATCAGTCTTAAATTCTTCTGATAATTTTCAGTTGCCAGAATTATTTTTTGAACAATACCAAGCAGAAAATATCTTGAAGAGGCTAGAGATTATTTTAACAGAAGTCAATTTATTTTTTGATCATTATCAAAGCTATCAAACTAAAATTGCAGGATTAGATTTTTGGCGAGCTAAACAACTATGGAGCCAAAAAATATTACAAAAAGTCGGTAAAAAAATAGGTTTATAAAATTTTGATTCATAATTAAATTAGCTAGACCAACCCTTTAAATGTATAGTAATTTAGTATTAAAATCACGAATCATTTATAGGAGTTTACAGATTAATAAATTAGACTAAAAATAAATAAGCTTTTAGTCGCTTTTTGGGTATTAGCTAAGAGCTAACAGCTTTTTAATTAATTTTCTGTAACTGCCTAGCTAGTAGTAATAAAGAATAAATAAAAAGAAACAGTCAACAATTAGCAAAAAACCAGATTGTTAACTGTTCCTCATTAAAACCAAACATCCGAATTAAACTAGACTTTGGAAAAAACTACTTGTTGTGGTTGGTCTTGATATTTACCTTGACGAGTATCATAGCTCACATCACAGCGATCGCCTTCGAGAAATAATAATTGTACTACTCCTTCTGAGGCATAAATACGACAATCAGCACTAGAAGAATTAGAAAATTCTAAAGTTAGATGTCCTCGCCAACCAGCTTCAGCAGGAGTGAGATTGGCAATTAATCCCACACGAGCATAAGTACTTTTTCCTATGCACAATACAGTAATATTATCAGGCAAAGCAAGTTTTTCTAAAGCTACTCCCAAGCCGTAGGAATGAGCAGGCAAAATAAAATAGCTACCATTTTCATCTTGATGTAAAGGTGTAGGTTCTAAGTTATCGGGATTAAAGTTTTTTGGATCGACGACTGTACCTGGAATATGACGGAAAATCCGAAATTCTGAAGGAGAGAGGCGAATATCATAACCAAAACTGCCTAAACCATAGGAAATTACTGGTATATCTTTAATTTTGCGAATTAATTTCGGTTCAAAAGGACTAATCATCCCTTTGTTTGCCATTTCAGTAATCCAGGTATCGTTTTTAATCACGGTAATAATCGGGTTATGGTAAGAATCGATTTACTAGGATACCGAATAACGTTCTTAGTAAGAATATTTTCAGCACTATTTTCTAAGATTTGGCTTGAAGAAAACGCAATTCTGTTTCTTGTTTAATTGCTGCTAAAGTTTTTTGCAAGGTATCTTCGTAAATGCCATAAAATATACTACCGCCAGCAAGAGGTTGAACGGAGACTTGATGGGTAATTAAAACTTGATCGGCAGGCGCGCTAGGGTAGGGAGAGACTGGTTGAATTGTCCACTTGCCATTGAGGGATTTGAGATCGCCATTAACTATTTGAAAATTAATTTGCTGAGGATAGCTTTCAGTTACAGCAATGCGGATGCGAGTTTTTTTGTTAATTACTAACACTTGAACGGAATTAATTTGTTCAAACACTTTTTGATTGCCATTAGCTTGAATTAATTCGCTACTAGCGACATTAGGCAAAAATTGCTCAAAATTATTGTAATCTGTCAAAACTTCCCAGACTTTGGCTGCGGGTGCCTTGATTAACACTCTAGCTGTATAGTTGCCTTCTCTACCAGCTAAAGTTACTTTACCATCTCTTAAAGCTGCTCTTTCTAATGTAGGAAGTCGATCAACTGGGCCATCAAATAGTTTAGCTGAAACCGAGGGAACATAAATCGTCAGCAGTACAACAGCTATTGCGATTGAGCAATATTTTTTCAGGTAAGGAGTAATTGGCACTGGAAAACACCATAATAAACAAACTTTGCCCATTCTAACCTCAGTTTTAATCTTGGCTAGACTATTGATACCAATAGGTTTGTCGCTGGAAAGGATAAGTTGGTAGCGCGACTTTGCTATAGCCAGAATTTCGATAAAAACTGAACCAATCGAGAGTTTTGCCCGATATATACAGTTGAGCTATTTCTGCAAGATATTCCTCAGTAGTAAATTCAATCGGATTAAGTTGAATAACTTCAGTTTCGATTTGTTTAGTAACTTTTCCTGAAAATACTCCCGATTTTAATTCTTCGCTGAAGAAAGCTGTTATAAAGCCAAATCGCATTCGCGATCGCGCTATTATCTCTACTCAATAAAGGTAGGGGTGGAACTATTGAAGATTATCTAAAACTAAAAAGCGATTAAGCTTACGCCTAACCTTTAAATCGCAGCTTGCAGCTTAGCTCTCAAAATGAGAGAATAAATAAATCATCAGTTGAAATATACAAGAGCCATGAAAAACTTCAATGCACTTAATTTCAATTCGTAATCTTCGTCGTGATGCTGCAAAATATCCAGATGCAATCTCATCTATCAACAATTGGTATGCAACGGTAAAAAAGTCACAATGGAAAAACTTAGAAGATGTTCGCCAGATTTATCGAGATGCAGAGACAGTAGGTAACTTTACTGTGTTTAACCTCAAAGGCAATAACTATCGTTTAATTGTTGGTATCGACTACGAAAACCAGACTGTTTATTACAAATATTTTTAACTCATTCTGAATACGATAAGGATAAATGGAAAAATGACCCTTACTTTTAATAAGACTGCTTACTCTAATTTATTAAGTCAGTATACTCCCCAAGTAATTGAAACACAAGAAGAATACGATCGCGCTTTAGCTATAGCAGAGAAGTTAACCTTTGCGAAAAATCGTACTCCAGAAGAAAAAGCCTTACATAAATTAGTTGTAACTTTAATTGAAGCTTATGAAGCAGAAAATTATCCTATGGAAGAATCTACACCTTATGAGATTTTGCAACATTTAGAGGATGTCTGAAAAGCGATCGATTATGCTAATCGTTTCAGCATGATCCGAATCATAGCAACTCGAATCATAGTTTCAGAAGTTGCCGGTAAAACTTCATAGTCTTTGCTTAAACGCCGACACCAGTTAAACCAGCCAAAAGTTCTCTCGACAACCCAACGTCTTGGCAATACCTCAAAACCCTTGGCGGTATCTGAGCGTAGGACTGTTTCTAAAATCCAACCATAGAGATCCATTACCCACCTCATAAAACCTTCACCTCGATAACCGCCATCAACCCAAATTTTAATTAAGCGGTGAAATCGCTCACAAGAGCGAGCGAGTTGGTCAAACAATAATTTTGCCCCCTCTCGTTCTGGTAGAGAAGCTGCTGTTACCGCTACTACAATTAACAATCCCAAAGTATCGACTAAAACATGACGCTTGCGACCTTTGACTTGTTTAGCTGCATCATAGCCAACTTCAAGATGAATCATCGTTGCTGTTTCTACTGATTGGCTATCTAAAATTGCTGCTGAGGGGCTAGGATGACGATCTTCTATAGCACGCACCCATTTTCGTAATTGTTCATGAATTCGTTCCCAATCACCATTTAGTCGCCATTGTCGAAAATAGTGATATACCGTTTTCCATTTGGGCAAATCGTGAGGTAATAATGACCAGGCACATCCTGCTACTAGCACATAAAATATAGCGTTAATTACCCCTCGCATATTTACGGTTCTGGGACGACCTCCAGGCTTAGCTTTTGGAATAAGTTGTTGGAGTAATTCCCATTGCTCATCGGTTAAATCTGTGCGATATGATTGATTCATGACTCTCGTTTCCTGTCTTTTTTCCTATTGACAGATTAATTTAACGAGAGCTTTTTTTATTCTGCTCACGATCGCGAGCGCAATTATTTTGACTTTTCAGACATCCTCTAAGTAATGTAGAGCTTGTTGAATCCGTTATAACTCTTTTTTTTAATTAAATCTATTATTTGAAGTTTGACACGCCACTAATAACTAAGCCAAATCAATATATATAAAAAGGCGCATAATTATGCACCCTACAAAATTTTGATTGTAATAAAAAAACAAATTGTAAAAAACTTCAACTTTTAGCTTAACTAAGTTGAGGTTAAAAAACGGAATTGGAATTTTCTGGGATGTTCATCTGTTTATCTGAGTCAAAATTAGAATCAGAGTCATATTCAATTCCTATAAATTCATTATTATTGTTGTGATTCAAGGAATTTCCTAACCATGAACTATTAAAAATATCCTGAAAATTCTGCCACGTATTATTAGTAAATTGATTATCAGTTGTTTCTACTTGATTGACAGGAAAATTTACTGAATTATCACCACCTGTAAGCACTGGATTATTAGCTTCCCCAGTTAAATCATCATTAGTATTATTTGTTGGTAGAACTGGTTGCTTTGTTTCTCCATCAGAAGAATTATTATCTGTATTGTCAACAGGAGAAGATTGATTATTATCCTCAACTACATCATCATTCGCAATCGGAGTAGAATTATTATTTTCTTCTTCTACTAAATTTTCTTGATTAGAATCTCCACTAATATTATTAGAAAGTGGATTACCAAAAACTTGAGTCCAATAATAATTATAGTTAACTGAACCTGTATCGTTTTCTAAAAATGCGTAACCAATACCAATTTCTGTAAAATTAGGATTAAGAATATTAGCTCGATGACCAGGACTATTCATCCATCCTTGTACAACTTGTTCTGCTGTTTTTTGACCAGCAGCAATATTTTCTCCTACTTTTGAATATTGATAACCAGCATCTTGAACGCGATCGCTAACACTAGAACCATCTTCTCCAGTATGACTAAAGAAATCATCTTCTGCCATATTTTGACTATGATTTTGAGCAGCGTTAACTAATTTAGAATTGAATTTTAAAGGTTTAAAACCAGCTTTGGTACGCTCTGCATTTGTAAGTTCGAGTACTTGATTAATTAACTCTAAAGACATATTTTTCAACACCTATAAGATTGATATATCAATCAAAAAGTTGAATCGCTAATACCAATTAGAAAAAGCAATAAAAGATTTAATTAAGCTTAATTTTTGTCGATTATTCCGTCAGATTTATCTGTATTCTTATTGCTTTTTGTAAAGGGTATTGTTTTTTGATTGTGTTGTTGGTTAGTAGAAAAGTTTCTAATTAGCTCAAGCTATTTATTTAAAAATTTGTGGCAACTTGAACAAATTTCAATCAGAAAAGTTCGTTAGAAAAAGTTTTAGATAAGGCTAAATATTACTTAGCCTCTAACCCTCTGATTTGGAATTACTTCATTAGTTCTTAATTGAAATTACTCTTCTATTTATAAAATTTTCATGAACTAACTCACTGTGATCATAATTACTTAAGCAATACAATTTTTTATATAGATAAATACAATATAATGTAATACAATAGAAGTTTTTTGAAAAAAAATACAGTAAATTCATTAAAAAAAAATATAATTAAAAATTAAAATATTCAAAATATAAGTATTTTCATCAATTTAGCTTGCTTGTTTTTTTTGTTTTTTAATCTGAAATATAAAAAATAATGTAATGCACCTTAAACGATTACAATATTTAAAACAAACAAATTTACTTTACTTTTGGTTATTAAAGATAAGATTTATATGTCCATAGCTCCATGGCGATCGCATTTAGCTCGCGCTCTTCATCTCAATCGCGCTCAAGCTCATTCTCGTTATTTACAACTAGCTACTATTACTCCAGAAGGATTACCTGCTAACCGCACAGTAGTATTTCGAGGTTTTTTAGAAGGTACTAATTATTTACAAATCATCACTGATTCTCGAAGCGCAAAAATTGCTCAGATTCAATACCAATCTGAAGCAGAAATTTGTTGGTATTTTACCAAAAGTCGTGAACAATTTCGTATTTTTGGGACTCTTCTTTTAATCACAGAAAAAGAGCAAGATAATTCTTTAAAATTAGCTCGTCAAATAGCTTGGCAAAAATTATCCTCTCCTGCTCGCTTACAATTTGCCTGGCCAGATCCTGGACACACAAGAGAATCAAATCAAGAGGCATTTTCACCCCCTGCTCCCTCCGAACTAAACCCCCTCGATAATTTTTGTTTATTATTATTAAAACCTAAAAAAGTAGACCACCTAGAATTAAAAGGCGATCCACAGAATCGTTGTTGGTATATCCTATCTAAAGACCAAAGTTGGATAAGTAAATCAGTTAATCCTTAGAACTCGCTTCCTGCTAAAAATTCGCTGATTTCTTTATCCCTTAAGCGACAACATTCTCCCAATTCTTCAAGAAGTTCTTTGTCACTTGATTCTGATAAAACCGCAGCTACTAAAGAATTATTTTGTTGATGAGATTGTTGTAAACTTTCTACTTGTTGTTCTAAAGATTCAATTCGATCTACCAAAGCACGAATTACTAAAGCTTCTGAATCTGGAAGATTACCATGTTCGAGAGGATTAACTCGGACTCCAGAACGATAAATGATTCTACCAGGTACACCAACTACAGTACAGTCAGAAGGAACATCTTTCAAAACTACTGAACCTGCACCGATACGAACATTATTACCAATTTGAAGATTGCCTAAAACTTTTGCGCCAGCACCTACAACCACATTTTCGCCTAGAGTAGGATGGCGTTTTCCTGTTTGCTTTCCTGTCCCACCAAGAGTTACTCCTTGATAAATCAGAGAGTAATCTCCTACAATCGCAGTCTCACCAATTACTACACCCATTCCATGGTCGATAAAAACTCCTTGACCGATTTGCGCTCCAGGATGGATTTCAATTCCTGTTAAAAAACGCCCTAGATGAGAAATAAGTCGAGGAATGAAGGGAATCCCAACACAATATAACCAGTGAGCAAAGCGATGAAACACAAGAGCTTGTAAGCCTGGATAGCAAAATAAAACCTCTAACCAGTTACGAGCAGCCGGGTCACGGTCGAAAATGATGCGAAAGTCTTTAGATAATGAAGATAGCACGGGAAATTCTTATCTGTTAGTATCATTAATCACTAATCTATCTTATCGCTCAAAGGATATTTTATTACACTACTTTGGGTAGAAAAATCCGTCCTAATTATTTTGAATTATTTGACAGATAAACGGTAATTAGCTCTTTGATTAGGAACAATTGAACCTACCCAAATATAATATTCTCCTGCTTGCCAATCTGAACCTTTAATCAAGGCATCTTTAAGATTATCTTGACCAAAACCGCAGCGAATTTCGTTATTAGAACCTTTAATAATTAGAGTTGTATCTTGACCGCCACTATCTACCTGTATAGTAAGTTTCGGAAAATCATTTTCTAAAACCATTATGTGGTCTGGTTTTGGATCTCCATAACCCATGCAGGGATTTCCGTACTTATCTTGATTAACAATTGAAGCTAAAGAATAAGCACCGCTAGTATAACCAGTCACAATAACTTCTGTCGGATTAAAACCTGCTGCTAAACTAAAGTCATTAAAATCATACTTTTGCGCTAAGACAGGTAAAGTAAATCCTGTCAAAACTATCGAAATTAAACTGGGACTACGAGATTTTAACATTACTATTTTATTAATTTTTGTCTAGGAGAAAATTAGCAATTGCAATCACTGTATATCTATCGGTGGTTGACTTGATAGAAATTAACTTAAAACAAAGTTAGTAGTGGGATAAATATTATTTTTGATTTGTTTATAAGCTTAAAATCAGCGAAAATATTTTTAGATTTTAAGTTTATCTGACGCAAATATTTTCTTAGATTATACCAATTAGACTTACAATTAAATTATAGTTTTTGCTAAAAAACATAATAAAAAATTTATTATATTTTTAAACAAATTAAGATGCTGATTGGAGTTATTGTAATTTTTCTGCTTTTAAGTAATTGGCTACTGTGTTCCCTTTTAGTTTTTTTTCCAATTAATTTTTTTAATTATTTAGGTTCTTTTGGCTGGATGTTTTTGGGTATAGCTTGTTTATTGATTGTGAGTTGGGGTCTTGGTGACGATTAAAATATTTATTAAAACATTAAAATAAAAATAGGAATAGAAAATATAAACACCTACTGAAAAATTTTCTACTACCTAATGATTAAATTATTGAAATAAACTTAAGCTGTTCTTTTTTTCAAAAAAGATAAAGAACCAACAGCTAATAAACCAAGAGCTAATGCTGTTCCAGGCTCAGGAACATCTTGGGGATTATTGGGTTTATCTATTTTTTTAGCATAAGCATCATGAGAAAAAGGAGCAAATTTATCTACATCCAGATCGGAACCATTTTTATTGGTTTTAAATTCTTCATTGTAAAGATCGAAGTGAACACGATAACCAGTATTTAAACCAGAAATATCAACATTAAAATCTTGATATAAAAGAGTTGTATTAGTAGGACTAGTATCCGCATTCAAAGCAGTACCAGGATTATCTTGAGTATTTACTTCTTCTCTAGTTTTAGAAGAAACGAAATCAAAACTAATTTCTGAGAATAAAGTAGGAAATACACCATGAGTTGGTAAATCTCCTGGATCGCTATCTTGACCCGCTGGATCGTTGAGAGGTGGTGTACCAAAAGTTAATGCATTACCACCATTCCCATAGGTAATTCCATTAAAAACAAAAGAACCAAAATTAGTACCAGTAGTTAGTGAATTTTCATTCTCATCTAAAATTGCAATGGAAATAAAATGCTTTTGAGAAAGACAATTGTTTTGATTGCTAGGACTACAATATGCAAATAAATTAAAGTTGCTATTAGTATTAAGAAAGATTGATTCATCAGTCAAATCATAAGAACCGCCTAATATATCTAATTGAAGATTAGGGACAGCAAAAGCAGGAAATGAAACAAAAGAACCAATAGTTAAACTAGTAGCAAATAAAGAAGAACGCAATAAATTTAAATGTTTATTTTTCATGAAAATTCTTGTATGAATTTAATTGATTTATTTAGTTAAATATATCTAAGTATTTTCCTAGATGTCAAAAATAATTTCCGTATTTTTATTGGAATTAATCATCTCTTTAAATAACTATCTAGTTTTATAAATTTTGTTTAAAGAAAACAAAAAAAATAAAATTATTAATGATCAAATTAATTATGCTAAAAAATCATTCTCTAAAAATATTGCTAAGCTGTTGTTTATTTAAATTGCATATTTATCTTGTCCTCTTGCCCCCTGCCTTCTGCCTTTTCTCAACCAGTAAATTAAATGCACCAGCAGCTTATTTGCAAAATATAGATTAAGTCAAACCCAATAATAATAATATTAGGCTAAATTGGTTTTTAATTGGTAGATTTAATATTTTAGGCGATCGCGTACGCGCCTCGGCTTTGCCGAGATCGCTTTTTAATTTCGTTTAATAAGTTATTGCTCTTTGTCAATTCTGAAGAACAAAATAGGATTATTGTTAATTATTCTCTCCTCTATTTTTTTCATGCCTAATCGTTCTGCTACCTGATGAGATTCAAGGTTTAATTTGTCAGAACTTGCAATTAGATATTGGTAACCAAGTTCGTCAAAACAATATTTTATTATCTTGCTTGATGCTTCAGTTGCATAACCTTTTTTAGTTGCTTTTGGTAACAGTGCGTAAGCTAATTGAGGTTGAGCTTCCTCAAAAAAATACCACAAACCTACAAATCCACCTACTTCTTGATTGTTTTTAGTTTTTATTAACCAAAGACCTAATTTTTCTTCCTCAAAAAGTCTTTGACTTTCTACTAACATTTCTTCAGTTTGTTGCATAGAAAAGACATTGTCATCACACAAATATTTTCTTACGTAAGGGTCGGTCAAAATATTGTGTAGTGGCTCAAGATCACTTTTGAAGATCGGTTTTAATAGTAATCTCTGAGTTTCAAATACTAAGCTCATTGAACAACTTTACTTAACTTTACTTTGATGGCACTCGATTATGATTAATGTATTCATGTTATTGTTGGAATGGTTATTACGTATCTTTGGAATTTTCTGGATTTTTGGTGGTTTGATTACTTTTAAGATGGCTCGTCAAGCCAATTTTATTGATTCTGCCATTGAATCTCTGACTCAGGAAAAAGAAGACAAGTTAGTCAGCCAATTTTTATCGATCAGTTCATTACTGACTCTACTTAGTGGTAGTGGTTTGGCGGTCGCAAGTCGTTGGGTGATTTTCCCCCTTAGTTTGCTGGTAGCTTCACAAGTATTGTACTTCACTATCCAAAGACAACGTTTTCTTAGTGCTAATACTGATGAGCTTCGAGAGCAAGCACAGATTTCTCCTCAGACTAAAAATGCTTTCATTGTTTCCCTCATAGTGATAGCAATAGCCTTGATCGGAATATGGGTAGGTGTGTTGCAGTAACAATTTATCTAAAAAAGGAAAAATAATGGTTATTTGCGTTGTTGTTAACCTAAATTGAGGATAAATTAAGTTTCTTCTTCTTTAATTTCTTCGACGCAGAGAGCATCTACTTCTGGCTTCGATAGTTTAACAATTTTCTCTGGCAGCATAATTGCAATTTCACTTCCTGGAAGAGTCAGATTAAGGACTGTAAAAGTTGTTCCAGGGGTCAAACCTTTTGCTAATAATTTACCGATGTAACCACCATAGACTTTATCAAAGCCAACAATGGTGGCAACCGAACCCATAGATAATTCTTTTATATTTGTTTGAACTAGCATTAGTTTTCTCGATCAACAGGAGCTATAGAAGCAATTATCAACTCGCATTTGAGTAATAGCTAATTGCTTACTTTGATTATTGCTGAAGGAAAATTTTGAATTATTATTCCTATTATCACAAATAGCATAGTCACCCCTTATTAGTAAAGATTTTCAAGTAGATTTAATGATTTTTATTTTTGGTTCTTAAAAAAAACTTCTCATAACAACGCTTTTAACTTGATGAAGTTTAGGTTGGAAGATTTTTTACTATAGTTGAGCCAAACTTTTTATTGATTATTAATATTCATAACTAGGATATAATTGGTATCTTTATCCATAAAATTTTCTATAAATTGAGAAATCTAACTATGATTTTGGCTTTTACCAAAAGGAGGAAATTTTTGAAGAGATTAGGCTGCTTGCTAAGCAGGATCATTTGTTAATAAGCTAGCATTGCGTTAAACAACCAATTAACTAGGTAGCAGCAAGATGGGTATTTCTTCATCTAAAAGCGATCTCGGCAAAGCCGAGGCGCGTACGCGATCGCTTTTAACTTACTGAACAATTAGATTTAAAATTTGGCTTCAGTATTATAAATTTTAATTATGGAAAAACTTTAATAGTGAAAAAGCAAAATCAAGCATAAAATCTCTATTTAGATAGAAGGTCAATCTTGACTTATATGGGATTATTGCTAACTTAACAAGATTAAGTGGTAGGTACTCCCCTTCGGGCTTCCGTTCTGCCGAGTTGAACTCGGGAGATGGCACGTACCGATGTTCCTCGGTCAGGAAAACTTGACCTTTATCTTTCACACTAACCAGTTTTTCCTGTAATCTAAAAAATTTGGAAAACTGTTCATCAGTAACAGTACAGCAAATCGTGAGAACGAGAGACTATTATATGCCCAATGCTGTGCCTCTTGAGTCTGACCTCTAAAACCAAGCAAATATGCGAATTCTGAAAACACAAACCCTACGTGGTCCAAATTACTGGAGTATCCGTCGACACAAATTAGTCGTCATGCGCCTTGACTTAGAAGAATTAATTGAAAAAACCTCCGCTCAAATTCCAGGTTTTTATGATGGATTAATTAAGGTACTACCCAGTTTAATTGAACATTATTGTTCTCGCGGTCATCGGGGTGGTTTTTTTGAGCGAGTTCAAGAAGGAACACTAATGGGGCATATCGTCGAACACGTAGCTCTAGAATTGCAAGAATTGGCAGGAATGCCAGTTGGATTTGGACGCACCAGAGAAACCTCAACACCTGGGGTTTTTAATGTGGTTTATGAATATGTAGAAGAACAAGCAGGACGCTATGCTGGTAGGGCAGCAGTTAGACTGTGTAATTCTATTGTTGAAATCGGAACTTATTCAACTGCGGAGTTAGAACAAGATTTAGCTGATTTAAAGGATCTATATGCTAACGCTGCTTTAGGACCTTCAACAGAAACGATCATTAAAGAGGTAGAAGCCCGTAAAATACCATGGATGTGGCTTAGTGCGCGTGCCATGTTGCAATTAGGATATGGGGCTAAACAAAAGCGCATTCAAGCAACACTAACTCAAAATTCAAGTATTCTTGGGGTTGAACTGGCGTGTGATAAAGAAGGAACTAAAACAATCTTAGCCGATGCAGGAATTCCAGTTCCCAAAGGTACAGTAATTCAATATTTAGATGAATTAGAAGATGCGATCGCTGATGTAGGTAGTTATCCGATTGTAATTAAACCTCTGGATGGTAATCATGGTAGAGGTATTACCATTAATATTAATAGTTGGGCAGAAGCAGAAGAAGCCTACGATCTAGCCAGTGCTGCTTCCAAAACTAAATCAGTAATTATTGAACGTTATTATCAAGGCAGCGACCACCGAGTCTTGGTAATTAATGGTAAGGTAGTCGCCGTTGCGGAAAGAATTCCCGCTCATGTGATTGGTGATGGGAAGTCTACAGTTGAAGAATTAATTGAAATTACTAATCTCGACCCCAATCGAGGAGAAGGACATGATAACATTCTCACTAAAATCACTGTAGACCGCACTTCTCTAGCCGTTTTGGAAAAGCAAGGCTACACCATGAGTACGGTTTTACCAGCAGGAAAAATAGCTTATTTACGTGCTACTGCAAATCTGAGTACAGGAGGAATTGCCGTAGACCGCACCGAAGTAATTCATCCCGAAAATATTTGGTTGGCACAACGAGTAGCTAAAATTATTGGTTTGGATATTGCAGGAATTGATATTGTTGCTGCTGATATTAGTAAACCCTTAAGAGAAATTGATGGGGTAATTGTCGAAGTCAATGCAGCACCAGGGTTTAGAATGCACGCTTCTCCTAGTCAAGGTTTACCCCGCAACATTGCTGCACCAGTGTTAGATATGTTGTTTCCTGGAGGAACTTCTAGTCGGATTCCGATTATTGCCATTACAGGTACTAACGGAAAAACTACTACCACACGTTTAACTGCTCATTTGTATAGACAAACTGGTCAAGTAGTTGGTTATACTACTACCGATGGGATTTATATTGATGAATATT
Source organism: Stanieria sp. NIES-3757 (assembly GCA_002355455.1). Classification (NCBI taxonomy): domain Bacteria; kingdom Bacillati; phylum Cyanobacteriota; class Cyanophyceae; order Pleurocapsales; family Dermocarpellaceae; genus Stanieria; species Stanieria sp. NIES-3757. The sequence goes on along the minus strand of AP017375.1, from coordinate 4,130,264 downwards.
TAGTTGAAAAAGGTGATAACACTGGTCCTTATAGTGCAGGAGTAATTTTAAAAGACCCCACTGTAGAAGTCGCTATTTTAGAATCAGCACGAGGAGGAATTCTCCGTTCGGGACTTGCCTTTGATAGTTGTGATATTGGAGTAGTTTTAAATGTAGCTGCCGATCACTTGGGTATCAGTGATATTGATACCATCGAACAAATGGCACAAGTCAAAGGTGTAGTAGCGGAGACTGTCAAAGCTGAAGGATATGCGGTTCTCAATGCAGACGATCCTTTAGTAGCAGCTATGGCACAAAAAGTTAAATGTAAGGTAGCTTACTTTTCGATGAATCCCGATAATCCAATTATTATCGACCATATTCGTCGCAACGGATTAGCAGCAGTTTATGAAAATGGCTATCTTTCGATTTTGGAAGGACAATGGACTTTGAGAATTGAAAAAGCGGTTAATATTCCTGTGACGATGGGAGGAATGGCTCCGTTTATGATTGCTAATGCTTTAGCAGGCTGTTTGGCTGCTTTTGCTCAAGGAGTAGATATAGAATTAATTCGTCGGGGAATAAGAACCTTTAAACCATCTGCGGATCAGACTCCTGGTAGGATGAATTTATTCGAGCTGGGAAATTATCACGTTTTAATAGATTATGCCCATAATCCTCACGGTTATCAAGCTGTAGGTGGTTTTGTCCGTAATTGGGAAGGCGAAAAAATTGGTGTAGTGGGGGGGCCTGGCGATCGCAGAGACGAAGATCTGATCTTATTAGGACAAATCTCAGCCCAAACTTTTGATCGAATCATTATCAAAGAAGATGAGGATACCAGAGGAAGAGAGCGAGGTGAAGTAGCCGATTTAATTGCCAAAGGAATTGTACGAGAAAATCCTCACATCTCTTATGAAAAAATTCTCAATGAAACTGAGGCAATTGAAACTGGTTTAAGTATTGCTAATCAAGGTAGTCTTGTCGTAATTTTACCAGAAAGCGTGACTAAAGCGATCGCTTTAATTCAACCTCGAATTAGTAATTAAAAGTTTCGTCAAAGGTACAGATTTTGCCTAACTAGTTAATAGTTAATCTCAACACCCCAGATACCAACTTTACTGGGGTGCTATTACCTAAAATTTTTGTTGTCAAGAATGCTCTGTTAAGAGTGAGGCTTGCTTTTTGCTTAGAGTTATTGCCAATTTTACAGACTTATAAATTCTGAACTTTGAAGTATTAAGCTAGTGATAGTATTCAAATTACTGAGATAATGTCCACTGATAAAAAGCTTTTAGTAGTTCAGGATGATATTACTACTCTAGCCGTAGATGCGATCGTTAATGCAGCCAACAATTCTTTACTTGGTGGTGGTGGAGTAGATGGTGCAATTGATCGGGCAGCAGGAAAAGAATTAGTAGCTGAATGTAGGCAATTAGGTGGTTGTGCCACAGGAGATGCCAAAATTACTAAAGGTTATAATTTACCAGCAAAATGGGTAATTCATACTGTAGGGCCTATTTGGTACGATGGCAACCAAGGAGAAGCAGATTTATTAACCAGTTGTTACCATCGTAGTTTAGAAATTGCTACGGCGTATCAACTTAAAACAATTGCTTTTTCTGCTATTAGTACAGGAGTCTATGACTTTCCCTTAGATCGAGCTACGAAAATTGCAGTAACAACTGTAAAAAGTTTTTTGACTCAACCAACTACTGTAGAACAAGTAATGTTTGTCTGTTTTAATATTAAAATTTATAATTTTTATCGACAAATTTTATCGACTGCTCAAGATTGAAATTTTTAGTAAAGAGAAAATTAACTAAATTATCTTTGTAAATTGCGAGGATCAAGAGCGTCTCTTAAACCATCTCCTAATAAATTAAAGGCTAATACTGTCAAAATAATTAATAGAGCGGGAGTCCAAATTAACCAAGGTTGGAGAACTAAAATAGAAGCATTAGTAGCTAAGGAAAGTAAATTTCCCCAACTCGGATCTGGTTGTTGAATTCCTAAGCCAATTAAACTAAGAACTGATTCAGCAACAATAAAACCAGGTACAGCTAAGGTAGCAGAAATAATAATATATGTAGCAGTTTGGGGAAGAACATGACGAACAATAATATAAAAAGGATTGGCACCCATTGCTTTAGCTGCTTGAACAAATTCCTGTTCTTTTAAAGATAATACTTGTCCTCGGATTACTCGCGCTAATCCTGACCAACTAATAAAAGAAGTAATTAAAACTATTAATAAAAATCGTTGCGCACTACTTAGTCCAGGTGGTAAAACTGCTGCTAAAGCTACTAATAAATATATGCCTGGTATAGTCATTAGTACTTCGACTAAACGCATTAAAATAGCATCGCTCCAACCACCAAAATAACCAGAAATTCCCCCAATCAACATTCCTAAAGGGAAAGAAATAATAATTCCTACTAAACCGATAAATAAACTAATTCTGCCCCCAAAAATAATTCGGCTAAATTCATCTCTTCCCTGTTCATCTGTGCCTAAAAGATTGATTTTTCCCGAACCAATTGCACCAAATAAATGACGATCAAAAGGAATGCCTGGAAAGATAGTTACTTCTTCAAATTGAGGCGATAATGGTAATCTGATTTGAAATAAATTATATGGTTTACCTTTAGTAAATAACCGCAGTGGTGAAGGTTGTTGCCAATCTACTTTTAACTCGCGATCGCCTGTGTTTAAGTCTGTGGGTCCCAAGGTGGTAGGATAAACGTGAGGACCAAGAAATTTTCCTTCAGGAGTACGCCAGTAAATGGTTGTAGGTGGCAATAAAGAGCCATCAGTTTGAAAATCATAAGGATCGTAAGGCGCAACAAAATCAGCGAAAATTACAACTAAATAAAAAACTATTAATAAAATTGCTCCAAAACGAGCGAGAGGATTGTGTTTGAGTTTCCGCCACCAGTCCATAATTTAACCAAACTGAAAATATTGATATTTTATTTTTACTGTAGTTTAGACTATGAATTTGAATGAATGCGTAGAAATTCATGAATAAAAATCTGTTAGCCAAAGAAGCTTTAGCCCAAATACCTAAAATTCTAACTCTTCTAGACCGCAATCCTCATAGCCCAACTTATGGCTGTTTTGACCGTAATTTTTGGCAGTATAAAATTATTGATTTTCCTAGCGGAATGTCTCAAGAATTCGTTTATCCTTTAGCTTTAGCTTATCATACCAAAATTGAGCATAATCCTTTTTATCAACAACCGACTATTAAAAATTGGGTAGAAGCAGGAATTATTTACGCAGCAAAAACTTCTCATCCAAATGGCTCTTGTGACGATTATTTTCCCTACGAAAGAGCAGCAGGTGCAGCAGCTTTTTCTCTGCTTGCTTTTATTGAAAGTTATACTTTAATGGAATTAGATAATCCTCTTTTGTTAAGTTTTTTTGTCAAACGTGCAGATTGGTTAGCTCATCATCAAGAAAGCGGTAGACTCACTAATCATCAAGCTTTAATCGTACTTTGTCTAGAATTACTCTCCAAACTTCTTAAAAGCAGTCGCTGGAATCAAAGCAAACAAGAACGTTTAGAACAAGTATTAGCTTGGCAAAATCCTGAAGGTTGGTTTCAAGAATATGAAGGTTGCGATCCAGGCTATCATACTCTCACAATTTCTTGTCTAGCTCGCATCTATGAATTAAATCCTTCCAACCGATTAAAAGATGCCTTAGCCAAAGCGGTTATTCTCGCTGCTCAATTTGTTCATCCTGATGGTTCTTATGGAGGAGAATATACCAGTCGCAATACCTATAATTTCTTTCCTCATGGTTTTGAATTGGTAGGGAAGTGGTTACCAGAAGCTTTAAGTATTAACGATCAATTTTTGCAAGGATTAGCTAATGGTTTAGCACCTTGTTATGCAGACGATCATATTATCGGTCATCATACCTGGAATTATCTACTAGCTTGGCGAGACTTTACGGATCATAGACCAATTGTAAAACCTCGTCCTCAAGGACGTTTTTGGTTACAAGAAGGAGGAATTTTAATTGATCGCCGTGAAAATACAGAATTATATTTAGCTTTGAATAAAGGAGGAGTATTCAAATTATTTCATAACGGTAAATTAATTGCTTCAGATACACAATTTTCTTTACAAGTACAAACAGGAAATAAGGTTAAAAATGCAGTAGGTCATTTAGTTAGTAATTATCAAACCATTGTAGAAACAGACGATATTATAATTAAAGGTTCATTAGGTTGGGCAAAACAAAAACAAATGAATCCTCTAAATTTGATAATTTTAAGAATAGTAATGTTATCTTTTGGACGTTTTTTTCCTAACTTAATTCGTCAAATTTTACAGAAAATTCTTATTACAGGTAAACAAACTGCACCGTTTCGTTTTCAACGTCAATTGCAATGGCACAGTGGTTATTGGCAAGTCAAAGATGAACTAGTTGCCGATACTTGGAATAACCTTATTTCCGCTGGAATTGGTTGCGATCAAACTTCTATTTATGTAGTGATGAGTCGTACTTTTCAACTAGGACAATTGCAACCTTGGTTAGATTTAACCTCACAAATCAAACAATTATCGCCTGGAGAAGCTTTTTTCTTACAACGCAATTTTGATTGTAAAAAATAATTTCTTGTTTAAATAAAAAGGCTTATTCCATTTATTTACTTATTACTTATTACTTGACTTCACTTTTAATATAGAACCCATTTGAGATCTTTTTAAGCAGTAGCAAGTCTTTTAAGCATCAATCTGACAAAACAAAGATTGAGTTTAGTAGTCGCATGGTCAAGAGTTCTCTCAAAATTTTTGACCAAACTTTTACACCTTTCCATCCAAGAGTTACTCCTTTCGATAACCCACCTAGCTTTTACAGGAACAAAACCTGTTTTGCCTAGTTTTTTCTTGTCTGCTTTTGACGGCTTAGGGGATAACTTGAACTTAATTTTAGTTGCGATATTTGGATAAATTTTTTTCAACTCTTCCATCACTGTTTCAGGATGATATCCGTTATCAAGAAGGATGGTAATTTTGGCAATATTAACGGGTTTAGATTTAAAATAATCAATGTTGTTCGATAACATTTCAATTAATCCGTGATCGTCGGATACATTGGCACGAGTGCAATGACTAAAAAAGGGAAACCCTAAAGTATCCACTGCTAAGTGTCTTTTGATTCCGTTAGTCGCGAGCGTAAAAACAAAATCCTTTTGACTCTGCACTGGCGTTACAAGTATTTTTCACTGCTTGTGAGTCGATGATAATTAAAGTTGTCCATCGAGCTTTTTTTTTAACTGTTGGCGAACTCTACAATGTAGAATATCTCTAATTTCTTCGATTACACCTTCTGACCGCCATTGTTTGTAGTGCCAAAACACTGTTGAATAAGGTGGTAAATCTTTAGGCAAGTCACTCCAATTACAACCATTTTTGAGTTGATATAAGATACCGTCCAAAATCTCTCTCTTACTCCACTTCGGAGGTCTTGTTGGTTTTCTTTTTGGCAACAGAGGTTTAATGATTTCCCACTCTTTATCGGTCAAACTGCTGGTATACGGCATTTTCCACTCATTATACTCTTTTGTGAAGCTCCCAAATGGATTCTATAAGTATTCAACCGAACTCAGGTTAAAAGCGGTCTCAGCTTCGCTGAGGTACTCCGCGATCGCTCTACTACCTTTTCAGAGGCAGGAATTGCCCCTACCGAATTTTAATGACTTATTGAGGATTAATATAGTTTGATTAAATTAAGTATCGAAACTAAAAGCGAATCTAAAATTAAAGTTTAAAATCCATATCCTTTGAGATAAATTAGTTTTCCATTTTGGAAAATCCCTTCAACTCTACGATTACAAATTTTTGAATCTCTCCACACTCAGTATTCAGTAGTGTGGTGATTAGTTGTTTTGGTTTGTACTCCAGAAAAACCAAGTTCCCTGTTTACATCCCATACAGATAAAACTTTATTATTATTAACACTCAAAGAAGTATTACGATATTCTTTTTGCAACTTATCCCATTGATAACGCTCTAAATTTGCTCTGCCAAAAGATGGTTCACAAGCCCAAGAATTAGGCGAATAAATTACAGTGAAAATACCGAGAAAAACTAGACAAAGAATTTTAGACCGCTGCATAAAATTTTGAAACTGATTATTACTAGGACGCTTCTATAAGCAAGCTTTAATTTTGAGCCGAAACCTTACAAGAAAATAAAGGTTCAGCCAAAAATTTCGGCACATTACCCTTCACTACAATATTCAATCTAACTTTCAAAAGATACGATCCAGCTTCAAAAGAGCGTGTGTTCTTTATGCATTATGAATTTCAGTCAAAAAAGTAGTTTTCATCTATATTTCTCTATCTAAAAAATCCTAATTTGAATGATTTTTAAATTACTTAGTTAAATTTCCTTGCGTATAAAGAATTATATGTTAAAACAGATGTTGTTTAAATTTTGAAAATAGTTTATCGACAATTAGCGTCTATTCTTAATGGTTATTAATGCAATCTTCTCAGTATTTTTACGGAAATTCTTAAAAACATATCTAAATATAAGCGTTTTTTTTAAGCTAATTAAGCTTCAGAACTTACTTGATGTGAAACTTTTATTTTCTTGAGATCACAATCAACAATCAAAGTGACAAGGATCACAAGATGTAATTTTTTGGTTACTTTATACTTTATTGATAAAAACAACAACAAATTTTAATAATCACTAATTATTTGTTTACGTTGTTTTGGCAAAGTTATCTAACTAATGAGAGTAAAATTATGAAGAAATTATTGTACAGCTTAACTACTTCTATTGCTATTTTAGGGCTGAATACTATACCATCTCAGGCTTTAGAATCTAACTTAAACCACCATCTTTCAAATCAAGTTACATCCAATCAAAACCAACTTAAAGCAGCTACCAATCTTAATTCTACTTACAAACGCTGTTGGTTTGTGGCAAGCGGAATCGAAGTTTGTTTATAATTCAATTAATTTCCAATTATTACTTAAGTAAATTAGAGTTCGATTAAGCTGTTATTTATTCAATTCATCAACAAAATCACAATCATAGGTTAGCATAGTTGTCAGAAATAACACTGAGATAAGGCTAACTTTTTTTAATGTGGATAAAATTTTTTTAGCTTTAATTAGTTGTAGTTTTATTTATTCCGCTTTCTTACTTCCTCTCCAAGCGCAAATTGTTAGTGATGATACTTTAGATAGTCAAGTTAATTCTACTAAAACTCAACAATTAATTATTACTGGAGGAAAGCAAGCAGGAACTAACTTATTTCATAGCTTCACGCAATTTTCAATTCCTACTAATTTTACCGCTTATTTTGACAACAATTTAGCCATCGAAAATATTTTTAGTCGTGTGACTGGAGGAATAATTTCTAATCTTGATGGTGTAATTAAAGCTAATGGTACTGCTAGTTTATTTTTAATTAATCCAGCAGGAATTATTTTAGGGTCTAATGCACAGTTAAATTTAGGTGGTTCTTTTATTGCTACCACAGCAGATGCAGTTTTTTTTGCTGATGGGGTTAAATTTTCAGCTACTTCTCAGCTAATTAAACCCTTGCTAACAGTTAATATTCCCATCGGTTTACAATATGGTGCTACATCAGGTGCAATTATCAGTCAAAGTTCTGATCTTAATCAATCAACTTCTTTAAATGTTGCTCCTGGTAATACTATTGCTTTATTGGGAGGTGACATTTTTTTAGAAAATACTTTAATTAATAATCCTCAAGGAAGAATAGAACTTGGTAGTGTGGCTAAAAACCAACTAGTACAAATCAAACCTGGTAGTCAGGGATGGATAATAGATTATGGTTTGGTGCAAGAATTTGGGCAAATAAAACTAGCTAAACAAACTTTTATTCAATCTGACAATGGCGGAGTAATTCAATTTCGAGGCAAAGATATAAGTTTAGATAATGCTGCCGTATTTAATCTGACTACTCAAGAAATTAATGGTGGAAATATTAATTTAATTGCTACTAATAGGGTTGAGCTATCTAATAGCTTTATTTCTACTTCTGTAGGAGAACAATTTGGCTTACAAATTCCTGGTAAAGGCGGAGATATTTTTATTAAAGCCAGTCAAGTGCAATTAAGTAATGGTTCTGGTATTTCTGCGGAAACTCTTAGTTTAGGTGAGGGTGGAAATATCAACATTGACGCACAAAATTTAATTGAAATAGCTGGCAAAAATAATTTTGTTACTTCTTTTATCTCAACTTCTACAGCAGAAAGAGGAACGGGAGGGGAAATTACTCTAAATACTGCCAGGTTATTTTTAAAAGATGGTGGACAAATTCAAGCAGCTAGTTTTGGACAAGGACAAGCTGGAACTATCACAGTTAATGGAACAGAATCAATTGAAATATCTGGAACAGAAGTAGATAGTCAAGGCAGATTATTTAGAAGTGGTTTTTTTGCTTCTACGGGTTTGGAAAATGTAGCTTTTGAGTTACAACCTTTGGGAAAAAGTGGCAATTTAATTATTAATACTCCGAATCTTAAAATTGAGAACGGAGGACAAATATCGGTTAGTAATTTTGGACAAGAAAATGCAGGAAATATTGATATTAATGCTGATGATTTATCTTTAGCGACTCAAGGTGAAATTATTGCTAATACCGCCTCTGGAACTGGAGGTTCGATTGAGTTAATAGCTAATAATATTATTTTGCAACCAGAAGGAAAAATTACTACGACTGCTGCTAGAAATGGTGCTGGTGGCAATATTCAAATTACTTCAGATAATCTGGTTTTATTTCCGCAAACTCAAATTAATGCTAATGCTCAAGAAGGAAGTGGCGGTAATATTTTAATTAAGACACAGGGTTTATTTTTGACTCCTACAAGTTTAATTACAGCAAGTTCTAATTTTGGTACCGATGGAGTAATAGAGATAATTACGCCTGACGTTGATTCTGCGATTAATACTATTACTACTGAACAATCACCACTTCAAGCCGAAGATTTAATTTATACTGGTTGTGGTTTGGGAGGAGATTTTACTGAGGATCAGTTTCGCTATATTGGTCGAGGAGGATTACCGCCAAATCCTATGGAAGGAACTGTAGTTGAAGATTCTTTACCGGATCTGGGTAGTAAAGTACCAGCAACACGCGATCGCTTGCAATCCCATTACCAATCACGATTTGAAACAACGTCATTATCTCAACCGATTATTGAAGCAAGTAATTGGATTGTTAATCAAAAAGGAAATGTCGAATTAATTCCTAGTCAAGATACATCTTTGCATTTATTATCAATCAGTTGTCAACTGAAATAGTGGTTGCTTTTTAATTCAGTTACTAATTGCTGTAGATGTTCGGTTTGATGTGTTGCCATCACCGAGAAGCGAAGACGACTAGTAGGAACGGTAGGAGGGCGAATAGCAGGTGCAAAGATACCAGCTTCAGTTAATTGTTGGGCTAATTTGAGAGCTTGTTCTGGTGTAGTTAAACCAAGACAGATAATAGGTGATTGGGAAGGTAATAAGTTGAATTGAGATAGCTGCTGTTTGAGATAATTTACATTACGCCATAGTTGTTCTCGTCGAGAAGGTTCTGTTTGAATAATTGCGATCGCTCTTAAGGCTGCTGCGGTGTCTGCTGGTGATAGGGCGGTAGTATAGATCCAGCTAGGGGCGCGATTACGAAGAAAATCAATTAGAGTGGCACTACCTGCGACGTAACCGCCTAAGCTACCCAAGGCTTTACTGAGAGTTCCGATTTGAATTAGTTGTTTCCCAGTACAATTAAAGTGTTCGACACAACCAGCCCCAGTTTTACCCATTACTCCAGTCGCGTGTGCTTCATCGACTAGTAACATACAGTCAAATTGTTCTGCTAGAGAGATTAATTGAGGTAAGGGACACAAATCACCATCCATACTAAAAACACTGTCAGTAATAAGGAGACAGCGACGGTATAAAGTTCGGTTTTGCTGGAGTTTTGTAGTTAAATCAACAATATCGCTGTGATTATACTCAATTAACTTTGCTCCACTTAATTTTGCGCCATTTTTTAAACTGGAATGATTATATTTATCTCCGATAATTAAATCTTTTTGTCCGACTAAAGCGGTAATAGTGCCTAAGTTTGCCAAATAACCAGAACTAAAAACTAAAGCAGATTCGGTTTGCTTGAGAGATGCGATCGCATTTTCTAATTGTTGATGTAATTCTCGATGTCCACTGAGTAAACGAGAACCTGTACTACCTGTACCATATTGTTGAGTGGCTTGGATCGCTGCTTGAATTAATCGCTCATCTCCTGTTAATCCTAAATAATCATTACTGGCAAAGTTAATTACTTTTTTTCCTTCTAACTCAACTATGGCATTAGGAAGACTATTAATAGTTTTAACGGAACGATACCAATTGGCACGATGAATAGTTGCTAAAGATTTTTCTAACCAGTTATAGGGGTTGGAAGACATTAGGCGATAGACTTTTAGTGTAAGTAATTGGTTTTAATTTTATCCACATCCTATAGCTGATAAACCTTGTCCTGAGTGGAACGAAGGAACAGATGAATTTGTTGGTTTGGTTGGTGGTGTTATTTGAAAAATATACGAAGGTAAGATTAACAAGAAAACTGTTTTTTAGTAAATCTAATTTTTAATAACAAATGGTGATAGAAGTAGATTACCGTTTTCCACCTGGAATTGATGCTAACCGTCAAGCAAAAACTATTGCTGTCGGACAAACAGCGGGAACTTGGAATAATAATTTTGCTCATCGAGAAACTCAACTACAAAAACATCTCGGACAAGTAATTAAGGTTACTCAAGATGAGGCTGGCTATGGTATCGCTACCATTAGTTTTCCAGAAATAAATGTTGAAAATGACATTCCTAGCTTGTTAACCATGATTTTTGGCAAATATTCTTTAGCTGGTGCTGCCAAGATCATCGATCTGAGACTTCCTGAAAGCTATGGCAGACTACCAAAATTAGGGATTAAAGGAATTAGAGCTAAATTAGGTGTAAGCGATCGCCCTTTAATTATGGCAATTTTTAAGCCTGCGTTGGGATTATCTGCTGAGGATCATGCAGAAATTTTAAAACAGGTAGCCTTTGCTGGTTTGGATATTATCAAGGATGACGAAATTTTAGGTGATTTACCAACTGCACCGACTTTAGAAAGATTAATTGCTTGTCGTCGAGTTTTAACAGAAGTTCAAGAGAAGACAGGTAAAACTGTTTTGTATGCTGTTAATCTGACTGGAAGAGCGGATCAATTATTGCAAAAAGCCCGTTTATTAGTTCAATCAGGAGCAAATGCGCTTTTATTTAACGTTCTTACTTACGGTTTTTCTATTTTAGAAGCTCTAGCTGATGATCCTGCTATTAATGTCCCGATTTTTGTTCATCCTGCTTTTGCTGGCGCACTTTGTGCTGGGACAGATACAGGTTTAAACTATTCCGTAGTTTTAGGAACTCTGATGGCGCATAGTGGTGCAGATGCCGTTTTGTACCCTGCTCACTATGGTAGTTTACCTTTTGATCCTCAAGAAGAAAGTAAAATCCGAGATATTTTGCGATCGCGTGGCTGTTTTCCCGTTCCCTCTGCTGGCATTCATCCTGGTGTTGTTCCCAAAGCATTAACTGATTATGGTAATGATGTGATTCTCAATGCTGGTACAGGAATTATGGATCATCCCGATGGTGCAGCAGCAGGAGTTGAAGCTTTTTTTGAGGCATTAGCTAGAGTAGAAAATAATCAACCTTTTGAACTTGATAGTATCCCTTCGGGAGCATTGTATCAAGCGATCGCTAAATGGGGAACGATTTGAAGGCAGTTATCAGTTACAAAGTAAAAAGTATAGATGCTATGGGCTGTGGACTAACAATTAACAATCAACCATTAACTACTTAAAAATGCTGCTGGTTGAATTAGTAAAGACAATTCTTCTTTTTGTTGTTCTAAAGCTTGCAATTCTTCTAGACGAGGTAAGACTTGTGCTTCAACTTTTTCTTGTCCTGGTAATTGTTCGGCAAGTTGAGAAGTTTCGTATTCTATTTCCCAAATATTAATCAATTGAGAATAGCCATTAATTAAGTTTTGACTGATATTTAATTGTTGTTCTAAAGCAGATATTCCTCGGTTAATAGTGGTCAAGCGATCACGATATAAATTAGGATCGGTTTGATTCATTTTTGCTTGCAAAAGTTTAAACCGATTTAATAAATGTTCTTCAGAAATTTTATTCAAATTTAATTGCTCTAATCTTGCTGTTAAAGTTTTGAGTTTTGCTAAAATATTTTGTTCGGAAGTTAATCTAGCTAAATTGTTGGCAGCTAGTTCTTGATATTTTCTTTGATATCTAATTGAACTATAAAAACCCGTAATTATAGCTAAAGGAATAGTCCCTAACACAATAAAATGAGCTGCAATTACAGGATATAGGGAATCTACTAAGGCTAAAGTTGAGCCTCCTAAAATTGTCAGAGAAGTAGTTGTCGCTCCTTGAATTAATTGCTGTTTTTTTGGAAAAAATACTTGACAATCACAGTCTTGATCTAGATTTTTTAACCAAATTAAATCGAAGTTACTTTTGTTATTTATAGTGTGGAGTAATAATAACAAATCGCCTTCAGTAGCAGTAAATTTTTCTGCTAAATCAAAACTGGTAAATTGAACCGTTTTTTGTGGCTTAGATTTAAAATTTGTTTGGATTTGATATAATCTTTGTTGTTTAGATTTCTTAAAAACTTTGGTTCGATTAAGAGTAATTAATTCAGAAAAACAAGCTTGAGCGATCTCGTAACTAACCGCATATTGATAATGACAACTACGACAAATAATCATCACCCGATCTTCATTACAAATTGATGAGTCAGGAAGATATAAAGGTTGATGACAAGCAGGGCATTTAATTTCTTCAGTCATGTTTTTGTCCGCTAATTAGTTTAGTTTCCGATCTCTCAAAAACCAATTTTTCATCCAAACGCGATCGCTATAAAGAGTGATCCGAATCATTTTCTTTTTCATTCCAGTAATATTTTAATTATTTCTTGTCGTTGATTGGCTAGACTAATTTTGATTTGACTAGGTAAAATAGTTTCTGGTTTGCAAGCTTACAGAATGGTTAGCTTTTTCCTATAGCTGGTAAATTCACTCTAGCTAATTGTATTAAAGCTCATTATTTAAATTAATTTTTTTTTATTAATAGAGGAAGTAAAATTGCCTAAAGTTCGTATTCGTCAACACGTTAACCCCCTCAGTCGTAACTTTCAACAACCAATTCAACTTCCAGACTGGAATACAATTTATCAAAATCCCAATCTTCCTCTACATTTAGATATTGGTTGTGCTAGAGGAAAATTTTTGCTACAAATGGCACAACTTCAACCAGAAATAAATTTTTTAGGAATTGAAATTCGTCACGCTTTGGTTAAAGATGCGAATCAAACCAAAGACGAACTAGGTTTAACTAATCTTCATTACCTTTTTGGAAATATTAACACTTCGGCTTCATTAATTCTTAATTCTTTCCCAACTAATACGCTGAAATTTATTACCATTCAATTTCCCGATCCTTGGTTTAAGAAAAAACATAATAAACGTCGAGTTGTTCAACCAGAATTAGTCAATATTTTAGTAGATTATTTGGTTGAAGATGGCAGGATCTTTTTACAATCGGATATTGAAGAAATTGCTATAGAAATGCGCGAGAGATTCGGCTCAAATTCTGCTTTAGTTCAACAACATCAAACAACTTGGTTAGATGATAATCCTTTACCAGTCTCAACCGAAAGAGAATTATATGTGCTAGCAGATAATTTACCTGTATATCGCGTTTTGTATAAAAAAAAATTGACTAACTAAACAAAGTAAAGTATTTTTTATTAATAAATTAATTATTGACATCAAAAAAAAGAGTAAAAGCCCAATAATAACCTTTTATTTAACTTCTGTTTTAAACTGCTTTTCTTAACAAGTCTTGGCGGAGTGTACAATTCCCTGACTATTCTTATGGGTAAAAATAAAAATACAATTTATGAAAGATCAAACTTGCTGCATTATTACGCCTAGTTACGCTCCAGATTTTGATAGATGTCGTCTTTTATCTGAAACAATTGCTCACTTTAATCAATCGCCAATCAATCACTATATCATCGTAGATCAAAAGGATGAGCAACTTTTTTCTCAACTCAAAAATGCTAACACAGAAATTATTACAGTAGAATCAGTTTTACCTTGGTGGATCAAAAAAATTCCTTTGCTTAAAAACGGGTGGTTTAGTTTAAAAACTCTACCTTTAAGAAACTGGTTTATTCAACAATTAGTTAAACTATCAATTGCTCAAGAAGTATCTGAAGATGTTTTAATTTTTGTTGATTCAGACGTTGCTTTTATTCGTCCTTTTGATACTAAAAATTTTATTGTCAATGATCGAGTTAGACTCTTCCGTGAACCTGATGCAATCGTTGCTGGTTCCGAATTGTCTTCTTGGACTGATGTTGCTTGTGATTTATTGCAATTACCTTCTTTACCACGTCCAGTTCCTAATTATTTAGGCAATGTAATTACTTGGAAAAGGGATAATGTATTTAAATTACATCAATATATAGAACAGATTTCTAATCGAGCATGGATTCAAACTATTGCTAAATCGTGGCATCTTTCTGAATATATTTTGTATGGGACTTTTGTGGATCGGGTATTAAAAGAAAAGTCAGAACATTTTTACGATCCAGTTAAAAATTGTCATGAATATTGGACTCCTCAACCAATGTCAGACGGACAGTTACGACAGTTTTTCTCAGAAGTTACTGACGACCATATTGCTGTAATGATTTCTGCTAAAGCTGGTATGCCAGTAAGTCGTTATGAGAAGTATATTAAAGAAGAAAATTGCAGTTAAAAAAACTTATAAATGAATAGTTTAATCTAATTCTTTGTAGGATAGGTAAAGCGATCGCTTTACCTATTTATTGTTATGGTTATTGAGTTTCATTTTTTAAACTTAATACTTAATTAAATTAAATACGTTAGGGTAAACAAGGAAGTGATCGTCGAAAAATAATCTCAGTCGCCTACTCAGGTAGATGATTGTTTTGTTGTGTGCTTAAAGCATAGGAAGCAAAAAAAAGTTTGATGCCTCAGTAAATGCACATCGGCATAAGTAAAAAGTGTCAACAATCTAAAGTTTTGTCTTAACTTGCCTATCTTAGGTATTATTTAATTTAAACGCCTTTTCAAACTGGTTATTAAAACTGCTTTTTAGATTGCTTTAAAAAAAGACAGGATTATGAATAGTCAAGCTTATTGCATTATTACACCTAGCTACGCTCCAGATTTTAATAGATGTCGCTTATTATGCGAAACGATTGCTCAATTTTCTAAAACCCTTTTAACTCATTACATTATCGTAGACCGCAGAGATTACTCATTATTTAGTCAACTACAAAATTCTCATACTCAAATTATTACTAAAGAAGAAATTTTACCCGAGTGGATTTTTCAAATTCCTTTTTTAAAGAAAAAAAATCTTTGGTTTAGTTTTAAAACTTTACCCGTAAGGGGATGGTTGATCCAACAACTAATTAAATTAGCGATCGCTAAATATATCAACGAAGAGATACTTGTTTTTGCTGATTCAGATGTTTTTTTTGTTCGTCCTTTTGATTTATCAGACTATATTAATTCTAATAACGAAGTTCGTTTCTTTTGTGAACCAAATGCAGTATTAATCAATAATAAACATTTACCTCGCTGGTATTACGATGCCAGTAACTTATTAAAAATTAATCCCCCTAAGTTTCCTGCCTCTAATTATATGGGTCAATTAATTTTCTGGCGGAAAACAAATGTTTTAAAATTACATCGATACTTAGAAGAATTTCATCAAAAAGAATGGATAGAAACTCTCTGCAATCAATGGAATTTTTCTGAATATATTCTCTATGGTGTTTTTGTCGAAAAAATTCTTCAAGAAACTTCAGGACATTATTTTGACAGCCAAGATCTTTGTCTTAATTATTGGGAAGAAGAACCAATGTCAGAACAACAACTACAAGATTTTCTTGCCAAAGTTACTCCAGAACATATTGCAGTCATGCTTTCTGCCAAAGCCGATATTCCTGTAAGTAAATATCAACAATACATTCAACAGTTAGCTATTTAACTTTTAAGTTACTAATTTTTGATGCTGTTACCTAAGCTTGAGTAAAATCGGGAGATGATGTAAATAGAAGGTTATTGAGTATGAGCAATGGATTTAATTTTGTGTCATCAAACGGCTGATTTTGATGCTTTAGGTGCAGCAATAGGCTTATCTCGGTTGAAAAAAGGAGCGAAAATAGTTTTAACTGGAGGCGCGCATCCTACAGTAAAAGATTTTTTAGCTTTACATCGGGATGAATTTGCCTTAATTGAATCTCGTAGCGTCAATACTCAAGCAATTCGTTCAATTTTCGTAGTAGATACCCAAAAACGCGATCGCTTAGGCAAAGGCGCAGAATGGCTAGATTTAGAGCATTTAAATGCTATCGAGATCTACGATCATCATCTCAATACTGAATCAGATATTCCTGCCACAGTAAAACATCTGGAAGCGGTAGGTTCGACAACTACAATCATCGCAGAATTATTACAATCAGAAAAAATTGAATTGACTTCTTTTGAAGCGACAGCAATGGCATTAGGAGTTCATGTGGATACTTGTTCTTTTACCTCTGAACAAACTACTGCCCGTGATGCCTTAGCATTAGCCTGGCTATTGTCAATGGGGGCAAATGTCAAAATCATTGCTGAATATGTAGATCCAGGTTTATCTCCTCAATTACAAACATTATTAAAAGAAGCCCTAGAAAAACTCCAAAAATCAACTGTACAAGGCTACACTATCGCTTCAGTTTTACTCAAAACCGATGAATTTATTCCTGGTTTATCTAGTCTTGCCTCGCGTTTGATAGATCTCACTGAAAGCGATGCACTTTTATTAGGACATCAATATCATCGCAGTCAAAGTTCTACCACAGAAAAACCAACTCAAAGATTAACCGTAATCGGGCGATCGCAAATTTCTCAAACTAATCTTAATGTACTATTTGAATTTTATGGTGGTGGAGGACATCCTCAGGCAGCTTCTCTGACAACTGGTACTAATGAACCAGAAGTTTTTTTTCAACAGCTAATTGAACAACTAGAGACACAAATTCCCCATCCTCCTACAGCTAGAGATTTAATGTCTTCTCCAGTCAGAACAATTCGCCCCGATACTAGTATCGAACAGGCACAAAGAATATTATTTCGCTATGGTCATTCTGGATTATCAGTAGTAGATGAAAAGGATTGTTTGGTAGGAGTGATCTCTCGGAGAGATTTGGATATAGCTTTACATCATGGCTTTAGTCATGCCCCAGTCAAAGGCTATATGACAAGGAATTTGAAAACCATTTCTCCTGAGACTTCCTTACCAGAAATTGAATCTTTGATGGTAACTTATGATGTGGGAAGATTACCTGTTTTAGACAGGGGGCAATTAATCGGAATTGTAACTCGTACTGATGTTTTACGACAGTTACACCAAGAACGAGAAGAAAAACCCCAAGGAAATCAACAACCCCTTACTTCCTGCCTGCTGCCGACAATTAAAGCTAGACTAGCCCCAGAAATTTGGCGATTATTAGAACAAGCTAGTAATGAAGCACAAAGTAGAGGTTGGCATCTTTATCTAGTTGGTGGTGGTGTCAGAGATTTATTATTAACCGAAGCAAATCAACCTTTACTTCTACAAGATATCGATCTCGTGGTTGATGGTTTTCACCGTGCTACCGATGATGGTGCAGGATTAGAATTAGCTTCAAAAATACAACAACTGTATCCTCAAGCGCGTTTATCAGTACATGGCGAGTTTCAAACTGCTGCCTTACTTTGGCATAAAGATGCAACTTTAGGGAATCTCTGGATTGATATTGCCACAGCCAGAACCGAATTTTATCCTTATCCCGCAGCTAACCCTGAAGTAGAAGCTAGTTCAATCCGTCAGGACTTGTATCGCCGAGATTTTACGATTAATGCTTTGGCGGTTAGGTTAACTTCACCCAAGAAAGGAGAATTTTCCCGAAAAGGAGATTTATTAGACTTTTTTGGTGGTTTATTAGACTTGCGATCGCGTCAGATTCGCGTACTTCATCCAAA
Source organism: Stanieria sp. NIES-3757 (assembly GCA_002355455.1). NCBI lineage: Bacteria > Bacillati > Cyanobacteriota > Cyanophyceae > Pleurocapsales > Dermocarpellaceae > Stanieria > Stanieria sp. NIES-3757. The sequence continues at coordinate 4,112,115 of AP017375.1, read as the reverse complement.
TAGTTTTATTGAAGATCCTACCCGTATTTACCGCGCCGTAAGATTTGCCGTCCGTTTAGGGTTTGAAATTGAATCGCAAACAGAAGAATACATTCGTTATGCGATCGCAAGCGGTGTATATGAAAGATTAAGAATAGAAAATCACCAAGCACCAGCCTTAACTACTAGATTAAGAGCAGAATTAAAATATATCTTGCAAGCAAACTATTGGAAACCAGCCTTACAATTACTAGCAGATTTGGAGGCATTACGTTGTCTACATCAAGATTTGATCTTAACCAAACAGTTATGGTGGCAAATTCGTTGTGTTTCTCGTTGGCTAAAAATTATCGATCCCGAACATAATTTTGACCACTGGTTAATTAGATTAGAAGTATTAATTGCTCATCTAAATCCATCGGAAAGAATCAAAGTAGCTACTAATTTACAATTACCCAAAGATAGTCTTCAAAGACTCAAAAAACTCGAACAAATAGAAACTGAAGTAAGAGAAAAATTACCTCAATGTCATAGTAAAAGTGAAATCTATTTATTACTGCGTCAATATAAATATGTCAGTTTAATCTTATTAGCAGTACGAACTCCTAAATCAATTCGTCGTACTATTTGGCAATATTTGACTCAATTAGCAAAAGTTGAACCACTTTTAAACGGTAACGATCTTAAAAACTTGGGTTATCAACCAGGACCAATTTATAAACAAATACTCGATAATTTATTGATAGCAACTTTGGATGGCAAAATTTATAGTTATGCAGAAGCAGAAATGTTTGTTAAACAAAATTATTAATCGTAAACAGATAATAAAAAAACCGAGCAACTACTGAGCTACTCGGTATTTGAATTAATTGTTTAATCAAATTAACGTTCTTCGATAGGAATATAAGGAGCATTGTGAACGCCAGTATAAACTTGAGTGGGACGGAAAATACGGTTAACTGCTAATTGTTCCTTCCAATGTGCCAACCAACCAGCCACACGAGCGATCGCAAAAATTGGCGTAAACAAATCATCAGGAATACCTAGTTTGCGATATACTAAACCCGAGTAAAAATCTACATTAGGATAAATTCCTTTTTGACCAAAATTTTCTGTAACTACTCTTTCTAGTTCTACGGCAATATCATAATAAGGATCTTGACCAGTTTCCCCAAATAATTGTTTAACTAGATCTTGCAAAATCGTAGCACGAGGGTCTTTTACTTTATAAACTCTGTGTCCAAAACCCATAATTTTTTGCTTGTTAGCAATACATTTTTCAACGTAAGGACGGACATTTTCGACTGAACCAATTTCTTCCAGCATTAATAATACTTCTTCGTTTGCGCCACCGTGAAGAGGACCTGCCAAAGTTCCTACTGCTGATGCTACTACCGCATAAGGATCGGTAAGCGTCGAAGCAGTTACCATTGCCGAAAATGTCGAAGCATTAATAGTATGTTCGGCATGAAGAGTTAAACAGACATCAAAAATTCTTGCTGCTAGAGGATGAGGTTTTCTTTCTGTCAACATATACAAAAAATTAGCAGCATAATCTAACTCGTCATTAGGTTGAATGGGATCGTTTCCTTTCCGCATTTGATGAAACGCTGCTACCATAGTCGGAATTTTCGCCAGTAAACGAACTACCGCTTTTCTAATATATTCAGGGTCATCCAAAGCGCGACGGGAATAAAATAGTCCTAAAGCTGCTGCCGAAGTTTGTAGTGCATCCATCGGGTGTCCAGTTTCGGGAAAGCATTTCATCATATCCCGAATCCGATATTTGATGCGTCGATGATAAAGGATGTTTGTTTCAAATTCTTTGAGTTGTTCTTTGGTAGGTAATTTATCCCAAATTAGCAAGTAAGCTGTTTCTAAGAAACTTCCTTGATTGGTTAATTTTTCAATATTAATACCACGGTACTCTAAAATACCTTTTTGCCCATCAACATGACTAATGCTAGACTTGGCAGCAGGTATTCCTTCTAACCCTGGTTTATATTCACAAAAAAATGTAGTTGTCATAGATAGCTTTTCCTATAGATAAACTAAATGAAGATATATCCGTGATGAATAATATATCTGAAGCTACCTTATCTTTTAAAGTAACCCAGTCACAGGTTTTACCAAATTCAATGATCGGCTACATCTGAAAAGCAAGATTAGCGTATTGTCTGGAATAAAAAAGTTATTAGTATTGTCACTAGCAATTCAAAATTGTTAACCCCAAGGTCAAGATCAAGATCTTGAATAGATAAATTTTCAATCACAACCAAATTCTTCGCTACTCTGCATTTTACTCAGAATGATAGAAAAAAAATTTAGTAAGGCGATCGCTTAAAAACAAGATACAAGTTAACTTATCTGCAAAGCAGTCCATAAATTTTAGGGATTTATTTCTAAAATTATTTACTATTCAGCTTCTAACTTCTTTTGCTGAAGAACAAACACGCTAAATCTAAATTTTCGCGTAGTATCAGCTACTCAAATTGCTAAAATCTGTCAAACTAAATGAAGGATTTGTTTCCTAAAAGTAGCTAATCAATTAAATAATAGAAAGAAATAATATGTTGCCTATTGTACGGAACTTAATCGCAGTCGGAGAATCTATTGATTTTAATACGGCAACTAATGAAGAATTAGCATCCGCTTATAGTGAAATTTTACCGCCTAACGCTTCGCAATTAATAGGATTTAGAAAAAAGCTCGAAAGAATCAAATCCACTCTATCTAAAACTCCTCATATGGGCTGGTCTCAATTTGGAAGTTTGCTCGGTAGGGAATTTCAAGAGTCTCTTTATAAATCCGAAAAATAAGCAGAATAGATCAATTTAGTTTTGAGTAAAGTCGATCAATAAGAGTTGTATCTTTATCTGATTGGTCTTAAGTTCCACGTTAGGATCAAACTGTTAAGAAATATTTTCGGATCCTTGACTAACTTCATAGAATTCTTTCCGAATTTAAATCTCTACACTCTTGTATTGAAAAGATGTTCTATGTCAATTTATATCAGCAATTTATCTAGTGTCTCACCTAGTTTTGCTTGTTTCGTGGCTTCAGAATTGCCATTACAGACACTGACTAAAAAAGACATAGCTAAATGCCTAAAAGCTTTAGGAGTTAAAAATCCAGAGATTTTAAGCTTGAAGTGGAAAAAAGAATTGTGGATTCAACTACAAATTGTCGCCTTCTCTACAATGCGAGTCTAAATACTAACCAAAATCTGGTTAACATAATGCCCAATTTATTAAATCGGTTTTCTCAAAAATTAGCTTATCCCAAAACTGGGAAGAGCCAAGACGATGCAGTTGTATATCCCAGATACTCTATGATGAGTCAGCATACTTGCCCTTGCTGTTCCTATCTCTTACTCCGTCATCTACGTTTAGGAGGTCTTTATTGGCGCTGTAGTCACTGCTACCAAGAAATGCCAGCTTTCTAGTCCCTTACTCAACTTACTTTTCACATAATCTAGGAAACAAAAGATATGGATGCTCAGGAAATTTTAAAACGATACGCAGCAGGACAAAGAGATTTTAGTCGAGTCAGTCTCATTCAAGTATGTCTAACTGATGCCAATTTAGTTGGAGCGCATTTAACTGGAGCAGAGCTAATTAAAGCAAATCTCAAAGGGACAAATCTAACTAAAGCACATCTGAATCAAGCAAAGCTGAATCAATCAAATCTAGCCGATGCGGAAATGGTTCAAGCCTGCCTAATTGATGCTGAAATGATCGATTCTGATTTAAGTGGAGCCGATTTGAGAGAAGCTGACTTGAGTGGAGCAGATTTACAAGGAGCTAATTTAGGAGGAGCAGATTTACGAGGAGCAAATTTACGAGGGACTAATTTAGAAGGAGCCGATTTACGAGGGGCTGATTTAACAGGAGTCGATCTCAAAAAAACTAGATTAAATAGAGCCGACTTAAAGGGAGCTTATCTAGATTAGTCAGCACTTCAAGCAGTATAAGCGAGTAAATATTGCTGATTTGTTAATCTGGGGCAGTTGCCCCAGCAAAATTTTAAATTAATCGGGGAAAATAAACTTAATGTCGATCAAGCTTTTATAAGTTCTGTTGGTATTTTAAAAGGATGTATGCCCGATGGAATAATTCTTCAACATCCTTCTGGCAGGAAATTTTGCTGCGATTTTCCCCATCTACTGATGCCAACTATTGAAATTAAAGTGATTCCTCAATCTCAGATTATTGCGATCGCTTTAAACCTAAACCATGAAAATTTGACTTTTTCTTTGAGCAAAAAGCAATTTTTTTAATTATGATTGGCAATCAAGAAAAAAACGCCTCTAGGAAAGCAATGCAGAAACAATTTGCTTCAGTCCTAAAAGCGTTAGTTTTTTTATTTAACTAAAAAAGCTTAGAAGCGGTTGTTGCGACGACCACCACCACCAAATGAATTTCTGTCTTCACGAGGTCTAGCTTTATTGACTTTTAGCTCGCGATCCATCCATTCGGCTCCGTCTAAAGCTGTAATAGCTTTATCTTCATCTGCTTCTGATTCCATTTCGACAAAAGCAAATCCTCTCACGCGACCTGTATCCCGATCTGTGGGAACATGAACCCTTTTAACAGTTCCATACTCGGTAAAGACTTCATTCAAGTCCTCTTGATTAACTTCGTAAGATAAATTGCCTACATAAATTGACATAGTTTGACTGTCTTCTCAATAAGTGTTGTGTTTAGAGAGACAAGATTATTGGAAAAGAAATAGCTCAATACTTTATGGGAAAAACCTTTAATACTGAATAAAAACTTAATCGTTAATCTTTTGATTCTCAGTTTCAATTCTAACATTATTTATCGAAAATAGTATCGATCTGGCATTTTTATCTACCTCTGAAGCGAATTCGTGTAACAAAATCTTAACTTTTCACGCAATTTATACAATTTATATACCAGTTAAACTTATATATATACTAAATTTCAAACACTTAACTGTAATAATATTGCTGTCATGCTCAGAAAGGTACAAATTATTTCAAGCAAATCAGCGATTGCAAATTTGTATACTTTCTTTTTTTTATTCTGCTTTCATTCGCATCTTATCATTGTGCAAAGTTTATTTGCTGTTGCCTTGTAGTTTATGCTTGAGCAAAACTTGCTTTGAGAGGACAAACTGCTTGGCACTCAATCTTATAATTATCTAAAAATTTTTATTGTAAAGATTTGTAACTTTTAGAACAATTTAGACAATTAATACCCTAATCCAACGCTTGCTCAAACATGATTTCTAACAACAGGGTGTCATGCTGATAGTTGTTAGCAGATCACACAAAACTAGGTGAAATACATGACTGATATTGTAGATACCGCAATTAATGCTGGTTCTTTTAACACTCTAGTTGCTGCGGTTAAGGCTGCTGGTTTAGTAGAAACTCTTAAAGGCAAAGGTCCGTTTACCCTTTTTGCACCAAACGATGAGGCGTTTGCCAAACTTCCTGAAGGTACAGTAGACGGATTACTTAAGGATATTCCCCAACTCAAAAAAATCTTAACTTATCATGTTGTTTCAGGCAAGGTCATGGCTGCTGACGTGACTAAGATGAAATCAGCTAAAACAGTTGAAGGTTCAAATGTGAAAATTGACGCTGCTAAGGGTGTCAAGATCAATAATGCCACCGTCTCAACAGCGGATGTTGCTGCTGATAACGGTGTTATCCACATCATTGACACAGTGTTGATGCCCGCGTAAGCAAACGTCAAGCATAGTCAATAGTATGGGTGGAGTAATGATTTGCTATAGTCATTACTCCATTAATTTGAATCAAAGCCTTTAGAGCGTGTCATCAATTAAGTCAATTTACTGAAGTTTTAGATTATCAATTTTCTTAAATATCTTATCGGCGTGCTGCTACCTGTTTGAGTAAAGAATCAATCGCGGAGTCTAAAATCAACCCATCGCCTGTAACAAAGCAAAAAATAAACATTAACTTATACAAATTTATCTACAGTTCCGATCCGAAGAGGGTTTGGAGTGTTTCGATTATTGCTTGAAAAAATCACAGTGCAATTGACTCGATTTTGTATAACTTAATTTATTAGGAATAGAGGAAAACGTTAGGATTAAAGAGTAGAGGTTGAAAAATATTATTTGTAACTTCTACAATGTTTTGACAAAAACTTGGAGGAGGTCTTGTTTCCGTGGCAAAACGATCGCTCCAGGCATCAGCAGCAGGTATTAAACTAGCGAAAAAAGCTTTTGCTAGTAAGGGTTGGACTCAAGAAAACCTGGCAGAGGAAGTCAATCTAAAAACTCGCCAGCCCGTTTGGAGATTTTTTACAGGTCGTCCGATCGAACGTTATACTTTTATTGAAATTTGCTCTGTCTTGGAGCTAGAGTGGCGGGACATTGCAGACAATCCGCCAGCCGAATTTTCTGACCTGGGAGAACAGGCTACCATAAATATTGATGCTCTGGTCAAAAAAGTGCGATCGCAACGCCGAGACAAAATTCAAGACCAGTGCGGTACTTTACAATTATTAGATACTAACCATCCTGTTGAAATCGAAAACATTTACATCGATGTCAATATTTTGGAAGAGATTGCCAGTCAACAGTGGTTAGAAATCTCTGACTTGCAAAACCCGACTCCCAAAGAATTTGACCGCTTTGGTTTAGGTGAGACTGCTCAGACACAAATACCAGGCATGAGAGCAGTTGAAACCCACTCTAAGCTTAGGGTATTAGGTAAACCTGGGTCTGGTAAAACTACTTTTTTGCAACATCTCGCCATTCAATGTAACCAAGGTAATTTTGCTGCCCATCTAGTTCCTATCTTTATCACCTTAAGAGATTTTGCTGACGAATCCAAAGAGACAGGGAAGTTCAGCTTATTAAACTACATTCACTCTGAATTTATTACCTGTGGCATTTCCGAACAGTCCACAGTCGAAACCCTACGGCTTGAGGGCAGAATGTTACTATTGCTCGATGGACTCGATGAAGTACTAGGTCAAGATAATAATGCAGTCTTAAAAGAAATTCGCAGATTCTCTGAAAAATATTCCAAGAATTTGTTTGTCGTCACCTGTCGAACCGCTGCTAAAACGTTTAAACTGAGACGCTTCACCGATGTCGAAATTGCCCCGTTTACCCAATCACAAATTATTGCTTTCGCCCAGAAATGGTTCACCGTATTTACTAAAAAAAATCCTCAAGATGAACTAGATATAGCAGTGGAGTTCATTGAAAAACTGGATTTACCTGAAAACTTGCCATTCCGCAGACTCGCCGTCACGCCTTTGTTTCTACATCTTGCTTGTTGGGTATTCCATCACCAAGAAAAATTTCCTAGCAGGAAAGCCGAATTCTATAAACAATGTTTAGACCTTCTTTTAGGCAAATGGGATGAAATTAGAGGCATTGAGCGAGATGAAATTTATCAGGGATTTTTATTGCCACAAAAGCTCAAACTGATGAGTCAGATTGCTGCTGCGACGTTTGAAGAGGGTAATTACTTTTTTGAGCAACGAGCAGCCGAACAACAGATTAGCGACTTTATCAGTAATTTACCAAATGCTCCGACCGAGCCAGAAGAATTACAACTCGATAGTGAAGTGGTGCTTAAGGCGATTGAGTTGCAGCATGGGTTATTGGCGGAACGAGTGCGGGGGATTTTCTCTTTTTCCTCTTTAACGTTTCACGAATATTTCACTGCCCGAAAAATCGTTGCCAGTCATAATTTACAGTCTTTAGAGCGAGCCTTAGAACGTCTGGTTAGTCACATCACTGAACCACGGTGGCGCGAAATCTTTTTGTTGACGGCTGCGATGTTGCGGAGTGCAGACTTCCTGGTACAGTTGATGAAGCAACAAATCGATGCCCTAGTCACCCAAGATCCGTATCTCCAAGAGTTTTTAACTTGGGCAAGCCAAAAATCTCTAGTTACACCCCAACCCACTTTAGCTGCAACTCGTGCCTTTTATCTCGGTCTTACCCAAACTCCTCATCTTGCCCCTCATTTCGCTCTTGCCTGTACCCTCGACCAAGGTATTTTCCTCGATGTGTTATTGGATAATCTAGTGTTGGAATGCGCTATTGGCTCTAGTCCCGATTTTGCCCATGCCCATGCCCTCAGCAATGCTCTCAGCAATGCTCTCGCGATTGTTCTTGATGTTGGGTTACAACAATCCCTACAACAACTCAAAGAACAACTCCCCGATCCCGCTTCAGACCGAGCCAGGTTTCAGTCGTGGTGGCAAACCAATCATGTCGCCTGGATCGAAAGGTTAAAAACAGCGATCGCTCTTCATCGCAATATACAGTCTCACTGGCACTTTAGCCCCGAGCAGCAGCAAGTTCTGCAACGCTATTATGATGCCAATCAGTTACTCATAGATTGTCTTAATAGTAACTGTGAAGTGACGGTTGCAGTACGGCAAGAGATTGAAGCTGCTTTGTTATTGCCCCAGAAAGAACTGGAAGAGAGAGAATGGAAATAAGTAATAATCCAAAAATTATATTGCTGAATCTGACTACATAGCTTGTTTTAAAATTTGCAATAAAATCAAACATCCCAAACTAATTTTATACATTTCAAACATTCGTCAAGACATGATATTAAACATTCACTTGTTAGATTATAAATATAAAAACTAATAAAGAAATTGAATTGGACATATCAAGACCAACCTATAATTTTAGAAAAAATCAATCAAACACTATTTACTAACCCAAGGTTAGATTTAAATCATGATTGAATTTAGCTTTATTTCTACGCAAAATTTTTTCTTGACAAGTGAAGAAATTCTGGAAATTATAAAATTTTTTACTTCAATAATCAACAAGTTTAAATCACAATAAACTTGCATCATAAGTCAGGAGTAAATTAAGACTTTATCAGTTGATACACATCTAATAAAATAAATTGCCTATTTGTGTTTCACTCTGCCTTTTTCTTGACGCATCTAATGGTTTTGCCCTGGTTCAACAAGCAAGAACGATCGCATTAGAACGAGAAAAAGTATTACTAGTCATAGCTGTGACAGCTTATATCAATGACACCATCCGTCAACTTGCTCTCTCAACTGGGTTTGATTATTGGTTCACCAAACCGTTGAATCTTGATAATTTCGTTGCTGGACTTGCCTATTATGCGGGCTACAAGTTTTCATCCGCCATGACTCAAACTTTTTTGAGTAGTTTCGAGAACCATAGCTATGTCAGTTTTTAAGAGAATCAACCTAATTTAAACCTTTCAGGAGTTAATGAATGAGTATTATTACAAAAATGATTGTCAACGCAGATGCTGAAGTTCGCTATCTTACCCCTGGCGAACTAGAGCAGATTAGTATCTTTGTTAGCAGCAGCGATCGCCGTTTAAGGCTGGTGAAAGCTATAGCAGATAGACGTGATTACATTGTTAAACAAGCTGCCAACCAACTTTTTCAAAGCCGTCCATACCTTGTTTCCGCTGGTGGCAATGCCTACGGCAAAGAGATGACTGCCACCTGCCTTCGAGATATGGATTATTATCTGCGCTTGGTTTCCTACAGTATTGCTGCTGGAGATGGTGCGCCAATTCAAGATATTGGAATCATCGGTGTTTGCCAAATGTACAAATCCCTTGGCACTCCAATTGAATCCGTTGCCGAAAGTGTCCGTGCCATGAAGAAGATCGCCATCTCAATTTTGTCTGGAGAAGATGCTAGCGAAGTTGGTACTTACTTCGATTACCTAATTAATGCTCTTCAATAGACAACAAAAATTACCTTTAAGCGATCGCCACGCTATTTAAGCAAAAAAACAATACAAGTGTTCTGAGAATTCTTATGTCTACTTCTTTTCACCAAGGTACTGTGGTCACTATTATCTGTGAAGCAGTTTTACAAGACCGTTTGATTAAGTTACTACAAACCTTAGATGTCTCTGGTTACACCATTATTCCCGCCCAGGGTGCAGGTAGTCATGGTAAACGGATGGGAGATATGGCTGGTTATAACACCAACATTGAAGTCAAAACTATTGTTACGCCAGAAATATCCGACCAATTGTTTGAAGAGCTGAAGCCGTTTCAGGGAACTCACGCCTTGATTGCCTTTCGACAAAATGTAGAAGGTTTGTTTGATTAGATCATCAAAGCCTGATGAAACCTACTTAGTCAACTTGCTTGTCTGCGTTCCTATGATTACTAAATGTTGCGATCGCTCTTTGCGCCTCCTCTGTGCCGAGAGAAGTTCACTTTCTTCATTCGCGACTGCGGAGCAGCAGCGAGCGCGATCGCTAATTTTAAAATAGAGGATTCAATTTTTAATTAACCATTTAATGAGGCAACATAACTATGAGTTACACCGATAAAGAAAACAAAGCAGGAACACATCCTCCTAGCGATGGTAGTGAACTAATCCCCGCTGAGGTTCAAGCCACTACACGTGAATCAGCCAGTAAATCGCTTAATGCTCCATTGGGGGCTGGTTACACAGTAGATGATGAGGGAATTGTTAATAACTACGCAATGGAGCCTAAGATGTCTGAATCAGAGTATCCTTCCCCCAAACAACAACAGCGTTATATCTTCCTAGGGGCAGCAGCTATCCTGTTCGTTGCCTTAGCAGTATGGATTGCCTTGGCAGTCAGCTAGACGTAAACCCAATCCCATTCAAGCTCTGATTCACTAAATAGCTCAATTAATTTTTGGAGACTTTTATCATGCCATATACCATTGACTCAGCTCGAACCATTTTCCCTGACACTCAAGTAGCTGATGCGGTTCCAGCTACAATTGAATCATTCAATCAACTTAGTGCTGAAGATCAGTTGGCTTTACTTTGGTTTGCTTATACCGAGATGGGAGTTACCATTACTCCCGCAGCTATGTCAGCAGTCAACATGGTCTTCGCAGAAAAAACTCTGACTCAAATCAAACAGATGCCTCCTGCTGAACAAACGCAAGTTATGTGCGATTTGGTTAACCATACTGACACTCCCATCTGCCGTACCTATTCGTCTTTCGGCACGAATGTCAAATTGGGCTTCTGGTATCAGTTAAGCGAGTGGATGAAACAGGAAATTGTTGCTCCTATTCCGGCAGACTATCAACTATCTGGTACTGCATCAAATGTGCTAAAAGCGATCAGGCAACTGGAAGGGGGTCAGCAACTTACCGTCTTACAAGATATTGTCGCCAAGATGGGGTATGCTCCTACTGAAGGGATTCCACAAGTCAAAGAACCTGTGGTTCGACCTCAAGCTCTCGCACCCCGAAAAAAGGTCACAATTAAAGGCATCGACAACTCTACAGTCCTGAGCTACATGGAGAATATGAACGCCTTTGACTTTGAGGCAGCAGTAGCTTTATTTACGGAAGACGGTGCCCTGCAACCTCCTTTCGAGAAACCGATTGTGGGTCAAAAGAATATCCTTGCTTATATGCGGGATGACTGCTACGGACTCAAGCTGATGCCTGAACAAGGTGTATCTGAACCAGGATCGGGAGAGTTCACCCAGATTAAAGTGACTGGGAAAGTGCAAACTCCCTGGTTTGGAGGTAATGTTTTTATTAACGTTGCCTGGAGGTTTTTGCTCAATCCTAAAGGTCAGATCTTCTTTGTCGCAATTGATGTCCTGGCATCTGCCCAGGAACTGCTGAAGTTGGGTATTGTCCAATGAATGCGCTTCGGATGGCTTGGAATGCAAGATAAGTACCTATGCAGAATCAATTACACATTCTGATATGAATAACTGGTACAAATTAGAATCAATAGAAGTATTAGAAAAACTGAACACAAATCCCACTTGCGGTTTGGGTCAATCAGAGGCTAAAAAACGCTTAGAAGAATATGGTTTTAATGAGTTGACACAGCAGCCAGGGGAAAATATCTGGCAAATCTTGTGGAAACAACTTACCGCCATCATGGTTGTAGTTTTGATCGTCGCTGCGGTAATCTCCCTAATATTAGGTGACTATATTGATGCGATCGCTATTATGACCATTGTCGTCTTCAATGCAGCACTAGGAGTCAAACAGGAATATCAAGCAGGACAAGCGATCGCATCCCTGAAAAAATTAGCCGTATCCACCGTTAAAGTACGCCGTAACGAAAAGGTACAGGAAATCTCTGCCCGTCAACTTGTCCCTGGTGATATCGTGTTACTGGAAACGGGCAACTTAGTATCCGCCGACTACCGTTTACTAGAGAGTTTTAACCTTCGGATTGAAGAAGCTTCCCTTACTGGAGAATCCGAACCTGCTAACAAACAGGCTGAAGTGATGGGACAAGCTGATTTGCCTATTGGCGCGCTGCCAAAGGCAGATCTGCCTTTGGCGGATCGCTCAAATATGGCTTACATGGGAACAACTATTACCTACGGGCGTGGTTTAGGGGTAGTAACCGAAACAGGTAATAAAACTGAATTAGGACAGATTGCGACCGCCATCCAAACCGTAAAACCCAAGCCCACCCCCCTTGAGCAACGCTTAGACAAGTTAGGTGTAAAATTAGCTATTATTACCCTGTGTCTCGTTGCCATTATCTTCGTACTAGGATTATTACGAGGCGAGGAGTTAGCCTTCATGTTCCTAGCTGCTGTCAGTTTAGCTGTAGCAGCCGTCCCCGAAGGATTACCCGCAGTGGTAACAATAACTCTGGCATTGGGCGCACAACAGATGTTCCGACAACACGCCCTAATCCGCAAATTACCCGCCGTTGAGACATTAGGCTCAGTAACAGTAATTTGCTCTGATAAAACAGGGACATTAACAGAAAATCGGATGACTGTAACATTGCTTTCCGTTGCAGGTCATCGGGTGGACTTGACAACCAGAAGCCCTAAAGGTTCGGCTTTAGACACCTACGAAGATCCCTTACCTTTGTTAAAAGAAGAACCTACCCTAGCATTATTACTCATAGGTGGATTACTCTGTAATGATGCCATCTTGGAATCCGATCCTAATCGTCCTCATCAATTCCATGCTGTCGGGGATCCCACCGAAGGGGCTTTAGTGGTGGTTGCTTCCCGTTGGGGTTTAAAAAAGACGATTTTAGAGAAACCATTCCCCCGTATTGCAGAGATTCCCTTCGATGCCGAACGTAAACGGATGACTACGGTACATAGTCTCCCAGATAGCTCTCTTTCTCTGGGTGAAGCCTTAGAGTCTCTGGATTTTGCAGCTTTGAATTTAAAAAACTTCTCTCACATTGCTTTTACCAAAGGTGCAGTTGTGAGTTTACTGGCAGTGTGCGATCGCGTGTGGGTCAATGACAAAATCGAACCCCTCAATGAGACTTGGCATCGCAAGATCATAGCGGATAATGATCACTTAGCACAAGATGGAATCAGGGTACTAGGTGTTGCTTTTCGACCCTTAACGGAGGTATCTAATAATTTAGAAGTCGAAACCCTCGAAAAAACCCTAATTTTTATCGGTATTGTCGGCATGATTGACCCTATTCGTCCAGAAGTCAAGAATGCAGTGCAGACTTGTTTAACAGCAGGAATTCGTCCAGTGATGATTACGGGAGATCATCCCCTCACAGCCCAACATATTGCCGAAGAATTAGGAATTGAGACGAATCATCAGCTATTAACAGGACAAGAGCTAGAAAACTTGTCCCCAGCAGAATTAGAAAAACAGGTCGATCGAGTATCTGTTTATGCCAGAGTTTCACCACAACATAAGTTAAATATCGTCAAAGCATTACAAAAACGGGGTGAAATCGTGGCAATGACGGGGGATGGAGTCAATGACGCTCCTGCCCTCAAACAAGCTGATATTGGGGTCGCAATGGGCATTACTGGCACCGATGTCGCCAAAGAAGCTTCAGATATGGTGTTACTTGATGATAATTTTGCCACGATTATCGCAGCCGTTAAGGAAGGACGGGTGATTTACGACAATATTCGCAAATTTATCAAATATACCTTAACTGGAAATGCGGGCGAACTGTGGGTTATATTACTTGCACCTTTCTTGGGGATGCCATTACCCTTGATTCCTCTGCAAATTCTCTGGATTAATCTCTTAGCTGATGGTTTATTGGCACTAGCGTTAAGTGTAGAGCCACCAGAACGACAAATCATGCAACGCCGTCCCCATCATCCCAATGAGAGTATTTTTAGTCGGGGAGTAGGTCGAGATATTGCTTGGGTGGGAATATTGCTCGGTATGATATTACTGACTGTGGCTTACTGGTATTGGTCCCATGAGCAAGCAAGTTGGCAAACAATGGTATTTACAACTCTTGCTCTATCACGCATGGGATTAGCTGAAACCATACGCTCGGAGCGAGATTCTCTGTTTCGGATTGGACTGTTATCCAACAAACCTCTCTTGGGTGCAGTGGCACTGACTTTTGGCTTACAAATGTTAGTAATCTATGTTCCTTTTTTGCAAACCGTCTTTCAAACAACAGCCTTATCTGCAATTGAACTTGCGATCGCAGCAGGCTTAAGCGCGATTGTCTTTTGGGCGATGGAGCTACATAAGTGGCTGATTCGACATAGATAAGTTATGTAGATAAGTTATAATGAATATATAAACAGCGAAAACGCTACACATTGCGAGGCAACCAATATGGATGCCAATGAAGTTTTAAGACAATATGCAGCCGGAGAAAGAAATTTTAGACAGGCAGACTGGAGAGGGATAAATCTAGCTAACGCAAATTTGAGTGATGTAGATTTGAGTGGAGCCCATTTGAGCAACGCAGACTTGAGCAACTCCAATTTAAGCAATGCTAATCTAAACTGGGCAGGACTCAAAGGAGCAAATTTCAGTGGTGCTAATCTGAAAGGAGCAAAAATGCCTGATGGAAGAACGCACAACGACCAGATAAAATCTGCCAATTATTTTTTTAGCTAGTACCTGAAAAAAATCGGCACTTAGACGATTAGTAGCTCTTTGAAATATCTGTTAAAAATGGGATGTTTGATTATGCCTGCTGCTCTTGGGATTACAAGGTTTCATCTTACAAAACGGTTGTTGAATCAAGCGAGAAATACTTTTCATAAGCAATCACTCGAATCTTATGGGTTTTAGCCAGAAACTTCCATTCGTTTCTAAAGCCTTCCAATAGAGCTACTGGGTGAACAGTACCCTGCTGTAAAACGACAGATGGGGCTTTCAAGGACTTGAATTTACTTCGAGTCACAGCCCCTCAACTTGCGTTCACTTCGTCAATAATTTAGAAATTGAAAGATCGCATTAAAATAACTTCGATAGGAAAATTATTATGTCAAAAGAACAAAAAAGCAACAAAGAAGCAAAAAAATCTAAAAAGCAATCTGATGGTACTAAACAACAAAAGAAAGATCCTAACAGACATGATGGACGGGTAACACGTATAGTAAAGAGTTCAAATGAGCAACGAAACATTTAAACGAGTAAGAAGCCCCAAATTCATATACAACAAGCTTATAACCTTGGTCTACCTGTTTTCTTGATCTGTAGAGTTTCAGCCGTTTTTTAAGTTGCGTATAAATCCTTTTTCCAGGAAAGTTCGAGGCTTTTTCAGCCTTGTTTTTTTGTCCAAGTTCACCTCAAGAAATGGCACGTGTGATTGATTACGAAGTGAAATAATTGAAATACTTAAATGTTTGCTACAGTTGGGAGCATTTTTAGCTAAACCCTTAACTAAAATCAAACAATTTACGGACAAGAGTGAAGGTAAAAAACTATAAAAAAAAGACCAAAATTTTTTTAAAAGACTCAAACGTATTAGTTTAAGTTCTACAAACTATATTAAATACTTATAGTCTAAGCAAGATTTTTTTAAAAATGTTATAGTTTAAACATGAACAAACAAAACAAACTTAATACCATCACCCTTAAAGATAAGGTAGTAGCGCATCATATTAGTGATGGAAGTGAATTAATCCCTGCTGAGATACAAGCAAATACACGCAAAAAAATTAGTACATACCTCAATAAATCATTAGAAAATGGCTACACGGTAGATGATGAGGGAATAATCAATAATTACGCAACCGAACCCAATATCTATTTAGCCTATTATCCATCGCCAGAACAACAAAAGCGTTATATCTTTTTGGGAGTAGCATCTTTATTTCTTGTTGTCACCACCTTACTAACAGCAAATGCAGTCAGCTAAATATAAACAAAGCTAAGTATTACATTCCAGTTCTAAATATTTAGCTCGTATAGTTACTCTAGTTTTTGGTCTATTCTGGCTACAGATCTCAATTTCTAGTGCAAGCAATAAATACAAGCTGTGAAGACCTTATTTCATTAATATTTAAAGTTTAATCACCCCACACTTAAAGGAAATTCATGGTTATATTTTCCAAATTCATTTCTAACTTTATTCCTATTCCCGAACCAATTCAGAACAAATCTAATGTTGGTCATCTGAAACAACGTCTTGATTGGGGCGAACCAGCCCTAACTATCATTGATGTAAGAACCAGAAAACTTTTTAATATTAGTCATATCAGAGGTTCTATTTCTATGCCAATGGACGAGCCAGCCGAACGCACTCTTGCTAGCCTCGAAGCAAGCCGTGACATTTATGTTTACGCAGAGACAGACGAACAAACTGCTGTAGCAGTCGATAAACTGCATAAAGCTGGTTATCAAAACGTTTCTGAATTAATCGGCGGTTTAACTGCTTGGAAAAGAGCCAAATATCCAATTGAAGGTTGGTGGTCTATGTCTGAAAAAAAAGGCTAAGTAGTCAACTAATATAACAAATCCTCAGTTTAATTACAGATATCGCTTCAGATACAATTTTTTTCTAGATTTCTGAGTGATGAGGATGCACTTTTAATCCACTTTTGGAGTTTTAACCTCATGTCTATTCTAAAAAAAATTTGATAAGACTAAAAAACAAAAGAAAGATTTCAACAGCTATGACGAACTACAACCTAGTTAGGAAGTAAGCAAAAATGAATAAGGAAGATAAACACCCTGCACTTCGAGAAGAGCCAATCGGTGAACCAGCATCGATTATTGCTCCCAGAGAAGATGAATCTATTTTCAGATGGATACAAAGTACTGGTCGATTCAAACCCTATGAATCCGATAAATACCACGATCATAAGGCGATAGATGAATTTGAAGATCTTCTAAGTCAAGATGAAGAATTAGATTTAGAAGTTGAAGAAGAATTGCTATAAGTACCAAAGAAAAACAAATACTATGAGTCTAATCTCATTAGATAAATTGCTCTGTAATCAATTAAAATTATCTCTTCATTTTAAATTAGTTTTAATGATTAATATTTAGCCTAAATCAACCATTTAGGAGAACTTAACAGGAACAATTCGCTTTTACCTAAAGGATTATCTATTTGCGGTACGTTTAAGCCTACAATACCAGCTTTTTTAATAACAATTTGTTCTTTAATCTTTCCCCATACCAACATTTCTGCCCAATTTGCTAAATCTGGCTGATGACCAACTAAAGCCAATTTGCAATCTGAATTAGGTTCAGAAAACTGCGCATACCATTCTAACCACCGCTTAATATCACCACTGGGTGCTAGGGGTTCAAAAATTTCGATTTGATTAGTCAAACCAACTTTTTGCAAAATTTCTGCTGTTTGATGCGCTCTAGTTAGAGGACTAGTTAAAATACGGTCGAATTTTAAATTAATTGCTAATAATTTTTCAGCTACTTGTTTAGTTTTAATCCGACCCTTTTCAACCAGTGGACGTTGCTCGTCATTAGCATAAGTACCTCGTTCAGCAGCAATACCATGACGAATTAAATAGACTTCCATCTTGTTCAGTTATCAGTTATTAGTGACCAGTTGCCAGTTATGAGTTATGAATAATCAACAATTAACCATTAACAATCAACTATCAACAAAAATCAAACTATCCGACCATATTTTAGGTAATTTAGTCAGTTTGAATGACATCATCATCAGGGTTAACTAAACGCAGTAGTTTTTGTTTGATTTGAGTATCGAAAACTTCCCACTTAAGTTTAGCGTAGTCAGAATTATCATTAAAACTACCTAAAAATCCGACAGGAATTTCAAAACCTCCTGCCATGTGACGACCACCACCAAAAAATCTACCATAATTATCCTGACCAAACACTTCTTTGATAAATTCATCAGGATCGAGAGTAAGTTTGGTAGTTCTTAAAGAACCAATTACTAACTCAATATCGTCATCTTCGTCGTGAACGATTCCATAAACTACGGCGGTGTGAATATCTTCTTCAGTTACCAAAAAATCTGCTGCTTGAGGAATCGCATCGCGGTCATCATAACGTAAATAACCTACCCCTGCGATGGAAAAATTGTTTTTGATCATTCGATTTCTTAAGGATCTTTCAATTACATCCATCACTCGACGTGAACGAGCAGATTGTAAAACGGCGTTGAGTAATTGAGAATCATAAAAACGACTGAGATAAGCAGCAGCGAGAAAATCTTCTTCTTGTGCTTGCATTAAACGGTTAGTATCCGATCTTAAACCATGCATTAATGCCGTAGCACACTTGATATGCTTGTTATTACTGCTGTTAAAGCTTAATAATCCTTCTTGCAGATATTGAGTCAGAATGGTCGCCGTTGCTCTAGTTTGCGATCGCAAATCAATAAATTCTGCTGTCAGATCTTTTTGCTTGCTATGGTGATCGATTACTACTATTAAAGGTATTTTAGCTTGTTCGATAATTGGATAAATTTGACTGTTCGTGCCTTGACTATCAACTAAAACACAACCTTGATAAACCGATAAATCTTCAGTTTGAAAACCCTGTGCAGTTTTGCGTTTAGCTGGTAAATTAGTCAACTTAACTAAAGCAATATTCTCTTGATGAGATAAAGTGCCAGAGTAAACAATATCGCATTGAATTTCATATTTTTCTGCGATTAATTGATAAGTCCACGCACTAGAAAGGGCATCAGGATCTGGGAAATCTTGAATCACAATGATTTGCCGTTCTCCTCGATGTTTTTCCAAAGTTTGTTCTAGTTTTTTAACAATTTGGCTTAAATCACGGTTTGGTTGCTCTTCTCGATTCAGATTAGTGCCTTCTATAGGCAAATTAATGATTCCTGAAGTCGCAGGATTTTTTGTAATCGTAGAATTGTGATTGGAGGAAGTGTTTAATTTTGATGGCATATTAAAATTATAAACAATTTATAAATTACCGAATAACACGGCAAATATACATTTCTGTCTATCTGAGGTCTGAGTTTATCACGATCTTATCGATTGTATGGTATGGTAATAATTCAAATTCCGATGACATATTTTTTCCATTCTTGGTTATGATTACCTTGGGTATACTTGACAATTTCAAAATGAAGGCTACTATGAGGTCTGCGGGGTTGAGTCAGAAGAGCCATGTTAGCTTCTTTTGGTGTACGGCTGCCTTTTTTGACGTTACAGCGTACACAAGCTGCCACTAAGTTTTCCCAGGTATCTCCTCCACCACGAGAACGGGGAATAACATGATCTAAAGTTAATTGCTCATTTTTCGCTCTACAGTATTGACAAGTATGACGATCTCTTTCTAAAACGTTACGACGAGTTAAAGGAATTTCTTTATAAGGAACTCTAACATAGTAACGAAGTCGAATAACCGTCGGTAGAGGAACATCGGCATAAAGGAACATGCCGTTATGTTCGAGTTGTTCCGCTTTGCCCTTTATAAGTAGTACAACCGCCCTGCGCCAACTAGTGATATTGAGCGGTTCGTAAGAGGCGTTTAGCACCAGAACCTTGCCCATTGTCCGAAATATGATAGTTTATCACAGATACTAGCACAGAGAACCAGATTTCGTATGCCTTCTCCTACGATCAGTTCTAACAAAGAAAAATCATTTTTAGTACTTTAGGCACAAAGCAGAAATTTATTGGTAAATGATAATAGTTGATTGTTGATGGTTAATTGCTAATTGTTGATAATTGGTCACTGAAATTTTTCTTGACCTTCTCAATTTCTAGTCTAATACTTGTGGATAAATATCGCCATGAAGATCAAAATTGGGTGTAGAGGGGTTAATCATTTATGCTTAGTTGGCAACCAACTACTCGACAAGTGCAACCAAGAGAAAAAATCGAACAATTATCCTTGGTAAATCGTCAACGAGCGTGGGTAGAGATTGATTTAAAAGCTTTAGCTCATAATGTACGTCAAATTAAACAGATTCTTGCTCCTGCAACAGAATTGATGGCTGTCGTGAAAGCGGATGCCTATGGACATGGTGCAGTTACTGTCGCTCAAACAGCTTTAAATCACGGTGCTTCAGCTTTAGCGATCGCAACTCTTGGGGAAGGAATCGAACTGCGTCAGGCGGGAATTGATGCGCCAATTTTAATTTTAGGAGCAATCAATACGGTGGAAGAAATTGAGGCAGTGGCAGCTTGGCAATTAGAACCAACAATTTGTAATCCACAACAGGCTCTAATTTTTGCAGAAACTTTAGCCCGTACTCAAGAAAATTTGGCTGTCCATCTCAAACTTGATACAGGAATGTCTCGCTTAGGTACTAATTGGCAAAGTGCGACAGAATTTGTCAGGCTGGTTCAGCAACTACCTTATTTAAGTATAGCTAGTATTTATTCCCATTTAGCTACTGCCGATGAACTAGATCCTACCATCATGAAATTACAACAACAGCGATTTCAAGAAGCGATCGCTCAACTCCAATTAAATCATCTAACACCCCCCTGTTTGCATTTGGCTAATTCGGCTGCCACTTTATGCGATCGCAGTTCACATTACGATCTTGTCAGAGTTGGTTTAGCTTTGTATGGACTTTATCCTGCTACTCATTTACAATCTACAGTCGATCTCAAACCAGTTTTACAATTAAAAGCGAAAATTACTCAAGTTAAACAAATCACTGCTGGTACAGGAGTTAGTTACGGACATCATTTTGTAGCAGACAAAGATTTAACTATTGCTGTAGTCGGAATTGGTTATGCTGATGGTGTCCCCAGACATCTTTCTAATCGTTTAAAAGCGATCGTTCGTGGTCAATTGGTGCGTCAAATTGGAACAATTACTATGGATCAGTTGATGTTGGATCTTAGTGATCTGCCTAATTTGCAACCAGGTGAGATTGTGACTTTGATTGGCAAAGACGGAGATTGTGTAATTTCGGCAGATGATTGGGCGAAGACTTTAGATACTATTTCTTGGGAAATTCTTTGCGGTTTTAAACATCGATTACCGAGAGTAAATATTTAATTTCAGTTATCAGGAAATAATTAGTAATTATGAGGGATGAATAATCAACCTCATCGAAGGTGGGCGTAGCGACCGACAATTAACTACTAACAATTAACCAAATTAAAGAAGCAATTTAACTACCTAGTAGCTTAAAATCTAACTTACACCAAATTTTAGTTACAAAACTTCTGATGAAAGCCGTTTTACCTGCCCAAATAATTTTAGAGCCTTTTTTACGTCAATGGTTACTGGAAGATATCGGCAGAGGCGATCGCACTAGTGCAGGATTATTTTGTGGGGAAGTAAAACAAGGTAAGGCGGAATGGATTGTTAAAGAAGAGGGTGTCATCGCAGGATTACCAATTGCAGCTAGAGTATTTCAATTATTAGATGAAAACGTTAATTTCGAGCCGACAATAGCAGAAGGAGAATTTGGTCGATTAGGAACAATTATCGCCACAATAGAAGGAAATCAAGCAGCTTTATTAACTGGAGAAAGAACAGCATTAAATTTAGTTATGCGTTTGAGTGGGATTGCCACTTTAACCAGAAAATACACTGAACAAATTGCCGATTTACCAACCAAACTAGTAGATACTCGGAAAACTACTCCAGGGTTAAGAATTTTAGAAAAATATGCTACTCAAGTTGGGGGTGCGGTTAATCATCGCATGGGATTGGATGATGCGGTGATGATTAAAGATAATCATATTCAAGCAGCAGGGGGAATTGCCAGCGCGATCGCGCTTTTACGAGAAAATATGCCCTATCCTTTAACAATTGAAGTAGAAACAAGCAATTTGCAGGAAGTACAAGCAGCTTTAGAACAGGGTGCAGATATTATCATGTTAGATAATATGTCACTGGAAATGATGGTTCAAGCAGTGAAACTAATTCGCGCTTGCCACAGTAACATCAAAATTGAAGCATCGGGCAATATTACTTTAGCAAGAATTCGTGCTGTAGCAGAAACAGGAGTTGATTATATTTCTAGTAGTGCGCCGATTACGCGATCTTCTTGGTTAGACTTAAGTATGAGAATGATTTAGATTAGATAAAGCGATGAGTTTTAAGCAATTGAGTTGCTTCAGCAGCAGATACAGGTTTACTGAAAAAATAACCTTGAATGTATTCGCAGCCCATATTTTTAAGTAAATTCTTGATTTCTTCTGTTTCTACTCCTTCAGCTACTACAGTAAGATTAAGCCCTTTTCCTAAAGCTATAATGGCATTGACAATAGCTAAATCTTGAGAACTAGCCGTCAAATCTTTAATAAAAGAACGATCTATTTTAAGAGTATGGAAGGGAAATTGTTTGAGGTATCCTAGGGAAGAATAGCCAGTTCCAAAATCATCCAAAGAAAGAGCAATTCCCATTTCATTGAATTCCTTAAGAATAGTTTTAGCCAACTCTACATCACGCATAGTGACGCTTTCTGTAATCTCTAATTCTAAAGAAGATGGTGCTAATTGAGTCTGTTGAAGAACATTGATAATTGTCGAGACTAAATTGGGTTGCTGAAACTGACGCACCGATAAATTAACTGACATTTTAATTGGTAATAATCCCATTTCTTGCCATAATTTATTTTGAGCGCAAGCAGTTTTGAGTACCCATTCACCAATAGGGACAATTGTGCCATTTTCCTCTGCTAGAGGGATAAAGTTCTGAGGGGAAACAAACCCTAGTTGGCGATTTTGCCAGCGTAAAAGAGCCTCCATTTTGACTATTTGATTAGTCATAACATTAACTATGGGTTGGTAGAAGAGGATAAATTCTTCTTGTTCCAAAGCAGAGTGCAAAAGATTGTCTATGATTAAGAGGTTATTTACTTGAGAATTAATAGTTGGATTGTAATACTGGCAGTTATTTCGTCCTTGTTGTTTAGCTTGAGATAAAGCTGCATCGGCATTTTTTAGTAACGTTTCGGCATCTGCACCATGTTCAGGATAGATAGCTATGCCTATACTAGTGGTAAGATGAATCGGTTTATCTTCTAGATGAAAAGACGGTTTAAGAGTTTCTAGAATTTTTGTAGCAAGCTCGCTAGTATCTGTTTGACTATTAATCCTGGGTAATAGCAACGTAAATTCATCTCCTCCCCAACGAGCGATGAGTTCATTATCTTTAATACAGTTTTTCAAACGTTGTCCTACTTGTTGGATTAATCGATCCCCTGCGCTATGACCTAAAGTATCGTTAATAACTTTAAATCGATCCAAATCGACAAACATTACTGCCAGACTACTAGAGCTTTGTTGAGCTTTAGTAATAGCTTCAGATAATTGATTAGTCAGGATACTGCGTTTTGGTAAGTCGGTTAAAGTGTCATAGAAAACCTTTTGTTGAGCGATCGCTTGAGATTTTTCTCGTTCAGTAACATCTCGAAAACCCCAGACAAAACCGACCACTTCTTGTTCTAGTCGTTGAGTTTGAGAATAACATTCTAAGATTTTGCCATTTTTTAGTTTCAAAAGCTTGTATTTTTGTAGTTGAGATTGAGAGTTTTGTTTGGTCAAATCACAAGCATAAGGTGCTACTAGTTGCTGAAAAACTAAAGTAAGAATCTCATCACTATTTTTTTCGCCTAAATTAGAACAAAATCCCCAGATATCAGCAAATTGTTGATTAAAAATAACAACTTTGCCTTGATGATCTAAAACCAAAATTCCATCATCGGTAGCGTCCAGAGTTGCTAGCAGCAAATCACGAGATTTTTGCAGTTTTTGATTAGTTTGTCGCAATAAAATATTTTGCTCGGCTAATTGCTGTTCTTGCCCGTAGCGTCGCAAGGCTTCCTTGACGGTTAAAATCAGATCGGTTGTATTCCAAGGTTTAGCAATATAGCGATAGAGAGCTGCTGCATTAACGATATTACCAACAGAATCAGCCTCAGCTTGACCAGTTAAAAGAATTTTTAAGGTTTGAGGATAAGAAGCATGAAGTTTAATTAAAAACTCATCTCCAGGCATTCTTGGCATTGTTTGGTCGGAAATAACTAAAGCAATAGGAATTCCTTCTGCTTCAAGTTCTGCACACAACAAAAGTGCTTCCTGACCACTAGTAGCCAACTCAATGTCGTAATCTCTACCAATATTACGTTTTAGCTGTTCTTCTAGGCTGGTCAGAATTATTTCTTCGTCATCAACACAGATAATCGCTGCTTTAGTCATTATGGCGATACTTCTTTATACATTTAATATTTGAGTATTGTTTAGCTAAATCCACTGTTTAATCTAATACTGAGTTAATAATTTGAGTTAATTCTGCTTCCGTCCAAGGTTTGTATAGACAAGCATAAAGATTGGCTTGTTCTCTAGCTCGCTTGATAGCAGTTTCATCGGCTTGTCCAGTCAGCATTACAGTTATGATGTTGGGAAAACGTTGATGCACCTCAGTCAAAAATTCATCTCCTTTAGTTTTGGGCATCAACCAATCAGAGACAATCAAAATGATATTAATGTCGTCTGCTTTTAATTCTTCGATGATTTCCCAGGCTTCATCAGCACTTTCTGCAACTTCATAAATATAGCGATCGCCAAAAGTACGTTTTAGTTGTTCTTTCAAGCTGTCAAGAATAGTTACTTCATCATCGACACAGATAATGGCAGATTCAGGCATAGTTTTGCTCGATTATTGATTGATTCGTTGATTGTTGATGATTTACTGGCAACCAAATACTGAATTTAGTATGTCCTGGTTGACTTTCAACGGCAATATGACCTTGATGTTTATCGATAATTTTTTTACAGATATGTAAGCCTAAACCAGTTCCTTCTCCTGATGGTTTAGTTGTAAAAAAGGGTTCAAAGATCTTTTTTTGCAATTCTGGAGCAATACCAATACCAGAATCAATGATTTCAATTTTGACTCCATCATTTTCTGTAGCAGTATTAATAATTAATTTGCTTGGTTCTTTCATCACGTAAATCGCATTATGGATCAAGTTTGTCCAAACTTGAATTAATTCATCGGGATAACCCCAAATTTCAAGGACACTGTGATAATTACGAATTACCTGAATTTTATGCTTGAGCTGGTTGTGATAAATCTCCAGCGCAGTTTCTAATCCTTCTGTTATTTTGATCAATTGCTTATCATCATTAACTCCAGAACGGGCATAGTTTTTGAGTGCAAAGACTACTTTAGAGGCTCTTTCTACAGAAGTAAGAATAGTTCGATTGTTACTTCCTAAACGAGTCAGATTATAAGCAAGTTCCAAAATCCAATCTACTTTAGGATGTGTTAATAAAGGCAACAATAACTCTATTTCTTCGTAAATCCCGATATCCAATAAAGTATCAGCAATGTTGCGATAATTATCGATCTCATGCTTTTGTAACTGTTGTTGTAGCTTTCTTTTAAGAGGACGTTTTTCACTAGAAGTCAAAAATTGTTGATTCGCAAAAGTTTGACTGAGTAAATAAAAAAAAGTTTCCTGTTCTTGGTGATTAAGTATCTGATTAAAATGAGGAAGTTGAGCTAGGGTTTTGTCGATAGCTTTATTGGCATTATCTGCTGAAGTTTTAATCGCACCTAAAGGAGTATTAATTTCGTGTGCTATTCCTGCCACTAATTGACCTAATGCTGCCAGTTTTTCTTGATGAATTAATTGTTTTTGGGCTATTTTGAGTTCTTTTAAAGCTCGTTTTAGATTGTCTGTCTTTTGTTTAAGTTGATCGACATATTTTGCTTGTTGCAAAGCTACCGCTAATTGGTTAGCAATTTGCATCATGAGGTCGATTTCTGGAGTTTGCCAAACTCGCACACCGTCGTTTTGATATGCTCCAAGTAAACCCCAAAGTTTTTCTTTTTGAAAAATTGGTACGATTAAATAGGCTTTGACTTGATATTTTTCTAGAGATTTAATATAACAGTCAGGAAAATTTTTAGTGTAAATGTCATCTACTGCGGTGAATTTTTGCCCGCGAGTATATCTTCCTCCCTTAGTTTGCTGAAGAAAACTATCGGGTTCAATAATATCTGCTTGTTCGCCTTTAGACCAATCTCTGACAATACCACGATCTAGAGAGATGCGCTTGCCTTGTAAAACTTTATCATTATCTTGCTCGATTAATAGAGAAACCCAACCAGCTCCTACTGATTCAGCTACTACTTGACCGCTCCAGTCGGGATTAAATTGATAAACTATCAAGCGATCGCTCTTCAATACTCGACGCATTTCTTCGGTAGTTACCTTGAAAATTGTATTAGTTTCTTGGAAACGACGGACTTTATCGATAATAGTTGCCGTAACCTTGGTTCTTTCAGCGACAATTGTTTCTAATTGGATTTGTTGTTGATATTGTGTTTGAGATTTTTGTAAGGCTATATCTTGAGTAGTAATTAAGCGATCTGCTTTTCTAACTATTAGGAAAAGAACCAAATAGAGTAAATTTAAAATAAGACTATTAACTAAAATAATTAATGATTGGTGGCGATAAAATGCAATTAAAAACAGAATTGAAATTAGAAAAGCTAATACATTTGTTAGGGAAAAATACTGTACAAGTTTAAATTGCGATCGCTCTGGCATCGAACTGAAAGCATGAATTGAATTGTTAAAATTACTCATTTAAAAATCTATTAAGGTTCAATATAAATTACCTGTAGATCTCTAGTATTCCCTGAGACAAAAAAAATATAACTATTTTTTTATAATTCAGTTATTTTTTTCTAGTAACTCTCAGTCTGAATATTATTTTGTGTTAAGTATTTATATGTTTATATACTTATAAAACACATTCATTTAAATTTGAGTCGATTAGCACGACAAAACAAATTAGTCTAGAAGAAGACAAAAAAATTGATTATAATTACAAGAGCGATCGCGCTAGTAAGTTTTTTTGCCTTTGACAAAAATCGATTATTTTAAAGTTGTAGAGACGTGAAATTTGATAGGTTTACTAATAAACGCCTTCTAATTTTTATTTTTAGAACTATTTAATTGGGGCTTGCTGAATAAGTCACAAAGTATTATTGAGAAACAGTTTGAGAGATATTTAACTTGAAAAAGTGCAAGGTTTTTCCCTGGAGCGCTCAAATTTTCTTGCCTTAAACAAGATTCTTTGCCCATTCTTCTGGAAAGCCAAAAGCCAAAAGCTAAAAGCATATAGTTAATAGCTTTTGGAGAGATATCTTATCGAATCTAAGTTTTTTAGCAAGCCCTAATTGGATTTTAGATTAGCTGAAACTCTCTTTTTTCTAAAACCTCCGCATAAAGATGTTCTAGCCTAGTTAAATTTTGACTAAGGGTATATTTAGCTAAAACTCGTTGTCTACCCTTTTGTCCCAATAAATTAGTCATTTCAGGATGATCTCGAAACAGAGGCAGAAGCGTTTTTAATTGGGTAGTTACTCCTTGAGTGTCAATCACAATCCCTGCACCACCACTTAAAACTTCGCCATCAGCCCCTGCATCAGTAGCGATAGATGCGATCGCGCAAGACATGGCTTCTAGTAGAGAAAGAGATAAGCCTTCTACCAAAGAGGGCAGAATAAAAACATCCGCAGCCCGAAGGATATCAATGCGACGTTCTTCTTCCGGAACAAAACCAAACCAAACAATATTATATTCTTCGCCATAAGCAGGTTGAAGAGAAGCTCTTAGAGGGCCATCGCCCACAATTAATAATTTACAATCCTCTCCCATCGGACAGTATTTCCAAGCTTTAAGGAGGGCTTCGACGTTTTTTTCGGTTGCGATCCGCCCCTGATATAAAAAAAGATGTTTGGTCTTTAGTTGGTACTTAAGATTAGAATAACCAGGAGAATATTTTTGTTCGTCTACCCCATTGGGAATTACAGCTACTCGTTTGTCTGGTACTCCTAATTTAATCAACATATCTTTTTGAATCTCAGAAAAAACTATTACGCAATCGTAGCGGGCTAAAAACGGGGCATAAAGTTGATAAGTAAGATATTGAGTACTAGATTTGAGGTTGCGAATTTTGCTATCAAAGGCGGGATGAAAAGTCGCTACTAAAGGTAAGTTAAGTTCTTCACAAATTTCTGGTAATAAAAAATCCAGAGGCGAAAGAGTCAAAGAAGCATGAACTAAATCTGGTCTTAGTTCTTTGAGCGATCGCATTAAAACTTTACTCGATTTGAGTGTAGGAATGGTATAAACCTGTGATTTATAAATAAACGGTAAAAACACTTCTGGACAATTGGGCCAGCTTTCTTGTTGACTTTCTTCTTGAGCGAAGTGCAGGAAACTGACCTGATGACCTCGGTCTAGTAGTGAGTTTGTTATTTCTCGACCATAAGTGACGTTGCCACAAAATGGCGATTTTTTTCCCAACCAAGCGATATGCATTCAGATGCTCTTTTGTAAAAAGCGACAAAAAATAAAGTTACTAAACATTAATAAATGACAATTTATTATGCTATTTGTCAACTTTATTCAGATTGATTTTGCCTGTATGGGAAATATACCAGGTTAAGACCCCTCCTACTAGAGCTAAAGCTGCTAAACCAAAAAATACTGACTCTAATCCGAATCTAGCTTCGGCTTCGGCAGCTAAAACCAAAGGAAGAGACAAAGCAATATTAACCGCATTGTTTTGTAGCCCAAAGACTTTACCGCGCATATCTGGAGGAGTTTCTGACTGGATAGTAGTTTGCATTGGAATACCTACTAAAGCAGCAAATCCTCCTAATAAAGTTGTCATAATTAAAGCTAACCAGAGGTTTTGAGTAGACCAAGACAAACCTACCAAAGAAATAGCCACCCCAAAAGAACCAACTAAACTTAATTCGGTGTGGGTAAATTTTTGACCTCCATGACCTAAAATTGCAGCACTAGTAGCCATTCCTACGCCCGCAGAAGCAAGCAAAATACCAAACTGGGCTGCTTCAATTTGGGGAATTTTATCCGCCATACTAACCGCTAAGACAGCCAAGGCAGCAAAAACTGAAAAAAGGATAACTAACTGAACCAAGGCATTGCGGACACGACTATTTTTGCCTAAATATTTGATTCCGTCCCAGATATCTTGAAAGACATGAGGAGTTTCTGGAGAAAGGTCTTGTTGTTTTTCCCCTGTTTTGAGAGCAATTAATAGAATTCCTGCGATCGCATAAGCACTGCCTACTAATAATTCTTTGCCAATTTGCCAGGGTAATCCTAAATGTTGGGCTAAAGTTTCAGTTACTGCTAATAAAGGCTCTCCTACTGCAAACCCAACAATGAGCAATGCCATCATGGTCGTAGTATAAAGAGAATTGGCTGCTAGCAGATGATCTCGCTTGACAATCAGTGGAATTACCGCTTGTTCGGCTGGCGCAAAAAATTGAGTTAGAGTCGAAACTAAAAAAGTAATCCCCAACATCAGCAAAAATCCTAAAGGCAATTGTCCTAAATTGTAGTTTTGCTCTTGGGCTAACCATAACAAGGGTGGTAAAAACAATACCAAAATTCCTCTCAGCAGATTAGAAGCAACTAATACAGCTTTTTTTGACCAGCGGTCTACATAAACTCCTGCTAAAGAACCAAACAAAACCGCAGGAATCGTAAAAGCTACCATAATTGGAGATACCCAACGACCGATTGGTTGATTTGGTTCTTGAAACTGACTGGAAATAATCGCAATCATTAAAACCAGATAAATTTTATCTGCCAGTTGGGAAAAGATTTGCCCACTCCACAAAGTTAAAAAACGTTTGTTTTTGAGGACAGGAATAAATCCTTGATTTGCATTTGGTTCAGAAGAATATTGATAAGAATTTTCTGCTATTTTATTTACAGTTTTTTCATTTTTTTGATTGGATTCCGATAGTCGCATTCTACTTTATTCAACTTAGTTAAACTACAGTTATTAACTAACCATTGATTTTTAAAATTCTACTAGATATAATTCATCTATTAATTTAGCAGAACGTATAGAATTACCCAAATGATATTCAGCGTATTCTCTCAAAATTCGCTCGATTCTAATCCAAGCCAAATTAAGAGAATCAACTGAAAAATTAGGATAATTAATTGATTCTGGAGCTGGTAAATTTTCACCACTTAGGTTCTGAATTATATTTAATTCTAATCCATTTATTTTATAGTTAATTGGGTGAGTAAAATAATTATTATTATGATATTTTTGAGCAATAATATTAAAATTATTAGATTTGGTTGAGCCGTTTTGTTGAGGCAAATTTAAAAGAGACAAATCGACAATTCCACCACTCAAAAAACTAAAACCAACTTGCCAATTAGAATGAACAAAATTGGGTAAAAGCAACTTTTGACTTAGACAACAAGTATAAACTTGAGGAGCAATTCCTGCTAGTGCTAAAAAATGAAATACTGCTTGAGCTAGGTAAGCATAAATATTTAATTGATTGTTTATTTGTTCGATTCTGCGTAAATGTTCTTTGAGTAGTTCGTATAATTCGAGTTGAGACTGTTCGCTTAAAGCTAAACTCAGAACTAATTCTGCTAAATATTGGGCAGCAGTTAATTTTCCCAGTTCCTGACTTAAACCTGGATAAGTATAAATTGTGTCTGCTTGAATGATCTTATCTAAAGATCGTCCTTTAACTATTAGTAATTCATTAATTACAAATAACTCACTTCTACCTCTTAAGCGAGATTTATATTTTCTTGCCCCAGGAGCGATCGCACTAATTAAACCAAATTCAGCAGTTAAAATTGTCACTAAGCGGTCTGTTTCCCCTAGTGGCATTCCTTTTAGATTGATTCCCGTTGCTTTATAGGTTTGATTCATGTTGGAGAATTATTAAATTCCTGCTCTCGTTGACGAATTAAATCAATCCCGCGAGATGTGCCTAGTCTGGTTGCTCCTGCTTGAATCAATTCAATTGCTTGTTGAATTGTTCTAATTCCTCCAGAAGCTTTAATCCCTACTCTGCCCTTAGAGATTTCCCTTAATAATTGCACATCAGCTACCGTTGCACCGCCAACCCATCCTGTACTGGTTTTAAGGTAAGCTGCGCCAGCATCCATACAGATTTCAGCTGCTAATCTTATTTCTGTAGGAGTCAGTAAGGAAGTTTCCAGAATAGCTTTAACAACGCTTCTTGTCTCTTCACAAATTTGAGCAATTTCTTGATAAATTTTGTCTGATTCCCCTAGCTTTAACCAACCTAAGTTAATTACTACGTCTAGTTCTGTCGCGCCATTGTCTACTGCTTCTTGTGCTTCATAGAGCTTAGTAGCTGAAGTTGTTGCCCCTGTAGGGAAACCGATGACAGTACATACCTGAGTTTTTTGGCCATGGAGGATTTCGGCAGCTTGCCGAACAGCAGTAGGATAAATACAAACCGCAGGAAAATTAAATTGTAAAGCTTCCTCGCAACACTTGACTACTTCTGGAGTAGTAGCAGTGGGTTTAAGCAAGGCATGATCGATATAAGTAGCAATATCTATCTCTAAATCATTTACAGGCATTGCTGCAAAGCCTAAAATTACTCTCTTTATTATTTTCGCAGAATTTTAAGAAAATTTAATCAATAAGAGAATTAAAAGACAATTTAACTACAGAATTAATTCAAGAGGATTAATGAAGAGTTTTTTATTTGTGGTTGATAGTTAATTGATAACTGGTCATTGATGACTGGTGACTATAAAATACTTTCCAGAAGATATTAATTTTTGTATCATCTAAAGAACTAGAACATCTCAAGCTAACTTACAAGTTGTGACTACAAAACAAATTTTTTTAACGGATAAAATTGAAAAATTAGCTTGGACTTGGCAGGGTCACTCGATTGAATATACTGTCATGGGACAAGGACAACCTCTTTTGCTAATTCATGGTTTTGGAGCTTCAATTGGACATTGGCAAAAGAATATTCCCGTTTTGGCAAAGCAAGGTTATCGAGTGTTTGCGATCGATCTTTTAGGTTTTGGCGGTTCAGCTAAACCAACTTTAGATTACACTTTAGAACTTTGGCAAACTCAAATTAAAGATTTTTGGCAAGCTCATATTAACGAACCCACTGTTTTTGTCGGTAATTCGATTGGGGGTTTGATTAGTTTAATGCTGATTACGGAATATCCCGAAATAGCAGCAGGAGGAGTGTTAATTAATTGTGCAGGAGGATTAAATCACCGTCCTGATGAATTAAATTTACCTTTACGATTAATCATGGGTACGTTTACCAAGTTGGTAAGTTCACCTGTGACTGGTAAATTTATTTTTAATAATGTTCGTCAAAAAGCTCGGATTCGTCGTACCTTATATCAAGTGTATCGCGATCGCGCTGCGGTGACTGATGAGTTGGTTGAAATGTTGTATACTCCTTCTTGTGATCCTAATGCTCATCAAGTTTTTGCTTCGGTACTTACTGCACCCGCAGGCCCAAAACCCCAAGATTTATTATCTCAGTTGCAACATCCTTTACTAATTTTATGGGGCGAAGACGATCCTTGGACACCAATTAAAGGAGCAAAAATCTATCAAGACCTCACTTCAACTAATTCTCAAGTAGAATTTCATGCTATTCCTACTGCTGGTCATTGTCCTCATGATGAAAAACCAGAGGTAGTTAATCAATTACTCTTAAACTGGCTAGTTAAAATAGGACTTTAGTTAAAATATTAAAACGAGAAAACTATCTTGAGACAGAACTTAGATCATCCAAGTAATAGTCACAATAAAAGATAAGCAGCAATAACTAAATCACAAACTGCCATGACTGTTACTTTTTCTCCACAGAAATCCTTTCTCTCTTGGTTAGGTGATGAAGCAGAAGATTTATTAACCTATCAAGCTAAAGTATCTCAAAATTTGCTCAATTTACCAGGGGCAGACTTTGTTGACCGTGTGTTTGCCAATAGCGATCGCAATCCTCAAGTTCTCCGTAGTTTGCAACAACTTTATTCTACAGGTAGACTTGCCCATACTGGCTATCTTTCTATTCTTCCAGTCGATCAAGGTATTGAACATTCGGCAGCAGCTTCGTTTGCACCTAACCCTACTTACTTCGACCCAGAAAATATCGTTAAACTTGCTCTAGAAGCAGGGTGTAATGCCGTTGCTACAACTTTAGGTGTTTTGGGAATGGTTGCTCGTAAATACGCCCATCGGATTCCTTTTATTGTTAAGCTCAATCATAACGAACTACTAACCTATCCCAATCAATACGACCAAATTATGTTTGCTTCGGTCGAACAAGCTTGGAATTTGGGGGCTGTGGCAGTCGGGGCAACTATTTATTTTGGTTCACCAGAATCTACTCGACAAATACAGGAAGTCAGTCGTGCTTTTGCCCGCGCCCACGAACTAGGAATGGCTACCATTCTCTGGTGTTATCTGCGTAATGATGTGTTTAAACAAGACCAAGATTATCATGTCGCAGCCGATTTAACAGGACAAGCTAATCATTTGGGAGTGACGATTGAGGCTGATATTATCAAGCAAAAACTACCTGAATGTAACCAAGGCTATCAAGCAGTTGCTAAGGCGACGGGGAAAAAATACGGTAGAACTGATGAACGAGTTTATACAGAATTAACTAGCGAACATCCCATTGATTTGACTCGCTATCAAGTCCTCAATTGTTATGCTGGACGCAGTGGTTTAATTAATTCTGGTGGTGCTACTGGTAAAAATGATTTTGCCGAAGCGATACGGACAGCAGTAATAAATAAACGGGCTGGTGGTTGTGGTTTAATTTCTGGTAGAAAAACTTTCCAGCGTCCTTTTGAAGAAGGAGTTCAATTATTTCATTTAATTCAAGATGTTTATTTATCTTCGGAAGTAACGATTGCTTAAAGTGTAGGAAACAAAAAAATAATAAGTAATAAGTTATTAAACAATCAAATTGCATATTCTTGTTTTTCTTCTGCCTTTTGCCTTCTGCTAATTAGCATAACTATAGAAATTCTCAATATAATATAGAGTTGATTGTTTCTATTAAGACTTAATTTCAATCGATAACTCTATCCGCATTCATCTGCGTTTATCGGTGAACATAATTTTTCATGCCTCCCAAAAGCAAATTTTTTGTTGAGTTTTATTAGGTAAGGGGTGTTCTATAGCAAGAGTAGCAATGTAATCAGCAGCAGGAATAAAGTTTTCAACTAACCAATTTTGAGCAGCTTTAGTATTGCCATGAACTGACTGTAAACTGATGCTTTGATCTAATTTTCTTAAAAACTCAATTTCCGAAAGAGAATCAACTAAGCCTTCGCCAGTTGCTTTTAAATAAGCTTCTTTAGCTGTCCAAAATTGCAGAAAAACTTGTTGTTTTTTATCGAAATCGCTTTCAGTAATTAACTTATATTCTCGCTCGGAAAAAAATCTTTGAGCAAGTTTTTCTACATCATAAATAGAACGTAAATGTTCTAAATCTATGCCAATTTTTTGATTGATGCTAAACCCATATAAAGCCAAATCTTGAGAATGAGAAAGATTAAATTGCAAACCAATTTGATTTAAATTTGTTGCTAATTGAGGTTTACCACGAGAAGTATATTCAAACTTAATAGAATTGCTTTCGATTTGGAGATAATAACTCAAAATTTTTCTTAAATTACCTCTAGCAACAATAAAACGATCTTTAAGATGAGGAAAACGAAAGCGATTAGCACGCGATCGCTCATCTTCGGAAAGGATCTGTTCTAATTGTTCTATTTCTTCAGACAATAAATTTAAACTAGCACGCCAAATATGAATCTGATCTTTTGATAAATTTAGCTTAGAAGGAGGAATTGCCCAAACAGGTACTTTCATGAAGATTTTAACTATTAAATTTAATTACCTGTTCTAAACGAGATAAGGCACTAACAGCTAATTCTTGAACATAAGGATCTACAGTTCGATCTTGAGATAGAGGAGATAAGACATCTAAACCTCTAGGATCTCCTAAAGAACCTAAAGCATTAACTACTGCTACCTGCACCAAAAGATTATCAGAATCGATCGCAGCAGTCAGAATATCAAAGGCTGTTTCTCCAAACGTTTCGATCGCTCCGACACTTGATAGTTGTACCATCGGATTAGGATCTTCTAGTGCTTGTTGTAAGCTGGTTAAAATTTGGCTGGCAAATTGTTCTGTTTCATCTTGTTGGGCAATTGTAGTTAAAGCATTGATACAACTGGCTTTAGCTAGAGAATTGTTACTTTGATTTAGTTCTTGTAATAAAGTAGGAATAGCATCTAAACCAATCAAATTCAGAGTTTTAACTACTGTACGTCGATAAACTGCATCTTCTGAATTTAAAACTTCCACTAGTTGATTAATAGTTTCTGCATTGTACTCCTCAACTATTTGTTGCATAATTCGTTCGCGAACTATGGGATTTTCATTTCTCAAATCTGGATATTTTTTATCAAGAGACAATTGATTAATCCTCAATTAACTTTGTCTACAAAATGTTTCCAATGTAATTAGTTGTTAATAATAGCTATTTGACTGGCTTTAGTTTTAATTAACAAGTCTGCATCTTCAGTAGCTATTTGGCAACTACTATAATCTCCCAATTGTTCTAATGCTAATAAACAGGCGTATTTAAGATCGAAAATATGAGTAGTAAGATTATTTTTCAGTAAAGGGATAGTATCAGTAGCACCTAAATTAGCTAAAGCGATCGCTGCTGCTGCGCGGGATTTTTGAAACTGGGGTTGAGTGTTGTGTAAAGCTTCAATAATAATTTCTTTGGCGGGTTGATATTCGAGCCAACCGAAGAGTTTAATGACATGATAATGCGCTCCGTAATCATTATAGGCTTCAGCTTGATAGGTTTCCATTAATGCTTCGGGTGCTTGTTGAGCATATTCCTTGAGTAACGTTTGACTGGCTAAATAACAACGCCCAAAATCCGTATGATACAGTTCGCGAATGAGAAATTCTAAACTCGGTTTTTGATCGTACTCGTGTACCATTTCCAAATCTTGAGGGCGATCGCGTATTACTCGATCTAAACTGGGTTCAACTTGAGCAAAATTAATTTTACCTTCCGCTATCCCTGCTTCTGCTAGCAGTCTAATTCCTCGCAAACGAAACACAATTGAGACAGGACATTTCGCTATATCTTTAACGGCGGGATAATATTTAGCATCGATTAAATCTTGAATACAAGCTCTTCTCGCATTAACACTGGAATGTTGCAAAAAATCGACTACTCGCCCGATTTTACTGTAATCTCCTGTTAAACGAGCCACAGTTGCGATCGCTGTACTGGCAGTTGGTTCATCTTCAGAATCGGTCAAAGATTTTATCTGATCTAAAGCAGGTTGATAGTTAAATTTAGCTAAAGTTTGAATAATTAAACGATAATTTTGTCCTGGTTTATCCAACAAATTAGCTATTTCTGCCAAAATAGACTCATCTTCAGTCCCAATTTCTCCAATTGCCCAGACAGCATTCTCTACAGTGTAAACATCCTCATCAGCTAAACAAGCTCGAATAATAGGTAAAGCTTCTTCTGCTTTTAATCTGCCCAAACTTTCCACTGCTTTACGCCTAGCAATACGATGGTACAGTTCAGGATTAGGGTCTTGAATTGTTTCAATTAAAGCATTAATAGCTCTAGAGGTAGGAAAATTAATTAAATGGGAAGCAGCCACATAACGCTCAGATTGATCTTCTAATTCAGTTAAAGGCTTTTTTAATAGCGCGATCGCTTGATCTTCGGTTAAATTGAAAATATTAAAAAATCTTTTGTCCATCGAGATTAAAATCTTGATTGCTTACTTGTAACTGAATAAATACCACAATCTCGGAGATTTTCTAATCTAGTTCACTAATTATAATATTTATCCTAAAATGTCACGAAACTGTGAAATAAATCCCCTTCTAAATTCAATTAGCTAAAATAATCCCATTAGCCAAAAGTCCCAAAAATTCTTCGATCTAAACCCTCGACAGAAATAGCAGATTCATTTAAACTAGGAAAATTTGGATATATCAATTTCTTTCATTTCGTGTTGCATCATAGACAACAAATTCTAAGATAATTATTAATTAAGCAAGTTAGACGGTTTGCCTCGTGGTTTCAATAAGCGTTCCTCAAAGCCCACACTCTACTAACATTCCCCAACGTCGTACAGGAGCTTATGCTCTGATAGATAGTCTCTGTCGCCACGGCGTTAAGCATATTTTTGGCTATCCTGGGGGTGCAATTCTGCCGATTTACGACGAATTGTATCGTGCTGAAGCCAGGGGAGACATTCAGCATATCTTGGTCAGACACGAACAAGGTGCATCTCATGCAGCCGATGGTTATGCTCGCGCTACTGGTAAGATTGGTGTTTGTTTCGGTACTTCTGGTCCTGGAGCAACTAACCTGGTTACAGGGATTGCTACGGCGCACATGGACTCAATTCCTCTGTTAGTCATAACTGGACAAGTCGCTCTCAGTTCAATTGGTACTGATGCTTTTCAAGAAACGGATATTTATGGTATTACCTTACCGATAGTCAAACATTCCTATGTGGTTCGGCAACCTCAAGATATGGCAAGAATTGTTGCAGAGGCTGTTCATATCGCCACAAGCGGTCGTCCGGGACCAGTCTTGATTGATGTACCAAAAGATGTCGGTTTAGAAGAATTTGATTATATTCCCGTTGAACCAGGAAAGGTAAAATTACCAGGTTATCGTCCTACGGTCAAAGGAAATCCTCGTCAGATTAGCGCGGCTATCGAATTAATTGAAGCAGCAGAAAGACCTTTACTCTACATTGGTGGTGGCGCGATCGCAGCAGATGCCCACAGTCAAATCCAGGAATTAGCCGAACGTTTTCAAATTCCAGTTACTACAACTTTAATGGGAATTGGGTCTTTTGATGAACACCATTCTCTTGCACTGGGAATGTTGGGGATGCACGGAACAGCTTATGCTAACTTTGCTGTCAGTGAATGCGACTTGTTGATCGCAGTTGGAGCAAGATTTGATGACCGTGTAACAGGAAAATTAGATGAGTTTGCTTCCCGCGCTAAAGTAATTCACATCGATATCGATCCTGCTGAAGTAGGTAAAAACCGTACTCCTGAAGTACCAATTGTTGGTGATGTTCGTCAGGTATTAGAACAAATTTTGCAGAGGGTTAGGGAATTAAACCTTCCTAATAATAGCGAACAAACTAAAGCTTGGTTAGGGCGAATTAATCGTTGGCGTGAGGATTATCCCTTAGAAGTTCCTCGTCATGCAGATAGTTTATCTCCCCAAGAAGTAATTGTTGAGATTGGTCGTCAAGCACCCCATGCCTATTACACTACTGATGTTGGACAACACCAGATGTGGTCAGCACAATTTTTGAAAAATGGCCCTCGTCGTTGGATTTCTAGCGCAGGTTTAGGCACAATGGGTTATGGAATGCCGGCTGCAATGGGTGCGAAAGTTGCCTTACCTGATGAAGAAGTAATTTGTATTAGCGGTGATGCTAGTTTCCAGATGAACCTGCAAGAATTGGGAACTTTGGCGCAATACGGTATCAATGTCAAAACCGTAATTATTAATAACGGTTGGCAAGGAATGGTGCGTCAGTGGCAACAAGCTTTCTACGGAGAACGTTATTCTTGTTCCAATATGGAAGTTGGCATGCCCGACTTTGAAATCTTAGCTAAAGCTTATGGCATCAAAGGTATGGTAATTTATAACCGCGATCAACTCAGTGACGCGATCGCAGAAATGATTGCCCATCAAGGGCCTGTTTTAGTTGATGTGCGAGTCCGCAGGGATGAAAACTGTTATCCAATGGTTGCACCTGGTAAGAGTAACGCGCAAATGCTTGGTTTACCTCAAAAGAATAAATTAGACCAGGCGATTGAATTAATTTACTGTAGCAATTGTGGAGCAAAAAATCCCGGTACTAATCATTTTTGTCCCGAATGCGGTACTAAGCTTTAACAGTTATCGGTATAGACGTGTCTTGGTGAGCGTTCCTTTGCGCCCGCAGGTGGCGCAGGGTCTCACCGCAACATGTTACGTCTGTACAATTATCAGTTATCAGTAAGGATGTAGCTTGTCTATGTCCTTATTTATTTGCTGTAGTAAAGAAACCAATGAATGTAGATCATCAGTAAGTTATGAAAATTGGAATTGTTGGCTTGGGTTTGATCGGTGGTTGTTTGGGTATAGATTTACGAACTCAAGGACATGAAATTTTGGGCGTATCTCGTCAGGAAAGTACTTGTCTAATTGCTGTAGAAAAAGGTGTTGTTGATCGAGCTAGTACAAATTTAGAGCTTTTATCTCAAGCAGAAATAATTTTTGTTTGTACACCAATCGCTACAATTATCCCTACTGTAAAAGAACTTATTCCTTATCTTAATCCCAATGCGATCATTACTGATGTTGGTTCTGTGAAAGGCGCGATCGCAAATCCTGGTTCTCAGTTATGGACTAATTTTGTTGGTGGACATCCGATGGCAGGAAAAAGCGAACAGGGCATTCAGGCAGCACAAGCTAATTTGTTTCAAGGTGCAGCTTATGTTTTTACTCCTACTGCTCAAACTAGATCAACCGCTGTAGAAAAATTAACCCAAATTGCTCAATCACTTGGGGCAAATACGTATATTTGTTCTCCTGAAGAACACGACCGTGCTGTTGCTTGGATTTCTCATTTACCTGTGATAGTAAGTGCTAGTTTGATTACTGCTTGTATGGGAGAAGAAGACGCAAAAGTATTGGAATTAGCTCAACAATTAGCAAGTTCTGGTTTTCGCGATACGAGTAGGGTTGGCGGTGGAAATCCTGAGTTGGGTATGATGATGGCACAATATAATCGTTCAGAATTATTGCGATCGCTTTATCAGTATCGTCATAATTTAGAGGGAATAATTGAAATAATTGAACAAGAAAAGTGGGATAAATTAGAGCAGATTTTGGAAATTAATCAACAAGCTCGACCTCAATTTCTGAATTAAGGTAACCAAATTCCATAAATTCATTGATTTGTTTAAAATAAAGATATAAGTTATTCAGAAGAAATTAAGAGAAAATCTCATTTTAATGCTTTTACTCAGAAAAAAGATTGCTCTTTATTTTGACAAGGTTGAAACTACTACAGGATTAGTAATTAATCTAATTATTTTAGGATTAATATTACTTTCTTCATTAATTTTTATCCTTGAAACTTATCCTCTTGCTCCTGAAATTATAGTTAAGCTAGATTGGCTAGATACAATTATCTTAATTATTTTTACTTGCGAATATATTTTACGAGTATGGGCTGCTGAAAATCGCTATAAATTTTTCTTTAGTTTTTTTTCTCTTATAGATTTTATTTCTATCTTACCTTTATTAATTCAATGGATAGATTTCCGATTTTTTCGTATTTTCAGATGGTTTAGAATTATTAGAATTATCCGTTTTTGGCATATAGGTTTTAAAATATTAGGTATCAAAACTGAAGATAATATTATTTATACTCGAATTTTTTTAACTGTTTTTTGTTTACTTTTTGTATATGCAGGTTTAATTTATCAAATAGAACATCAGGTTAATAGCTACAGCTTTGAAAACTTTTTTGATGCTTTTTATTTTGTAGTTGTTACAATGACAACGGTAGGTTATGGGGATGTCACTCCATTGTCAGATTCGGGAAAAGCGGTAACTTTACTAATGATTTTAACAGGAGTTTTATTGATTCCCTGGCAATTTGGTGAATTAATCAAACAACTGATAAAAAATAAAAATTTGGTACAAAACCAGTGTTCTGGATGTGGTTTGTCTCACCACGACGCTGATGCCATGTTTTGTAAAAGATGTGGAACTGTTTTGAAGCAAACTACCGAAGTTATCAATAATTAAAGTTAGGAGAAATTATGGAAAGAGGTTTATTATGGTTACCTTTATTAGGAGTGTTTATTTGGTTGGTTTGGAGTGGCTGGAATGAATATCAAAAGGTAGAAGGTTATCGAATTTGGTCAGAACAGTTTGACAAAGCTAAATACGATCTTTTAGCAGTTTTAGGAAAAAAAGGTAGTGAAATAACTTGGGGAAATCCTACTCGAAAAGGAATTCTTAATTTAAATAATTTTTCGCTACAGGATGTTCAAAAAATTGATTTATTAGTAGGAAATAATTCTATCAAAGATTTAGATGCTCTCCCTAACAAAGGAAAACCTGTCTTAAATTTTACTTTAAATAATAATAATTCGATTAAAATTCCTTTTACTGACATTAGCTTGGCTGCCCAATGGACTAAATATTTACAACAAGAATGGCAGCAGTTACAAAATTAATAAATCTTTTGATAATTTAAAATAATGACTTAACTCTAAATTAAAGCAATCTATTTTAAACTAAAGGAAATTTTAGATTAATAATGGGGATAAAATTTGATGACAACTACTCGAAATGTACTCGGTAATGAATTAGAAATTTGTTGTGGTTCTCCTGTTACTGGATGGTATCGTAATGGTAAGTGTGAAACTAATCCTAGCGATCGCGGGGCGCACGTTATCTGTGCAGAAATGACAACAGAATTTCTTGAATTTACTAAAGCACAAGGTAATGATCTGAGTACACCAGCACCAATGTTTAATTTTCCTGGTTTACAACCTGGCGATCGCTGGTGTTTGTGTGCTAGTCGTTGGAAAGAGGCGTTAGATGCTGGAGTAGCACCACCAGTTATTTTACCAGCCACAGAAGAGTCTGCCTTAAATTATGTCAGCCTCGAAGAGTTAAAACAAAATGCCTTAGATGTTTAAATTTTTTTGATAGATATAGTTTATTAAAAGTAATAGGTAATAAGAGTATAAATTTTTTGCCTTTTGCCTTCTGCCTTCTGACTTTTAACTTTTTAACTTTTTCATTTCTTGATAGGCAGCATAAACACCTTGTACGTTATACCAGTTTAAAAAAATCCGAGCAATTTCTAACGCAAGTTGGGGTTTACCAAGATTAATTAACCATTGCAATAAAGGTTTCATTGTTTTTTCATTTAAATTACCACCCAAAGATAAAATTCCCCATAATAAACGATGCAATAAAGTCATTTGAATCATCATACGAACATCCCAAGTTGGATGTTTTTGATAGAAAACAATTCCCATTCTGCCTCGTTGAATTTCTTTATCAATTAACTGAGGAATTTGATTTAAATTAAAAGGTGGATGCCAATGATAACCGACTGCTTCAGGACATTTAATTAACTTTAATCCTAATTTTTTTAAGCGAACTCCTAATTCTAAATCTTCCCAACCATAGAGTTTAAAACGAGTATCAAATAAACCAGCTTCTACTAACCATTTTTTTGCGATCGCGACATTTCCTGTAGCAAAATAAGCAGCCGAAAAATCAGTAATTTTATAAGGTTCAGTAGTAGGATTTTCAAAGTTAGCAGTATTAATTACCCAACCATAAGTAAAGATGCGATCGCTTCCAAGTTTAGCTTTTCCTATTACTAAAGCATCAGCATGAGCTTGAAGAAATTTTTCTGTAACTACCAGATCACTATCAATAAAAATAATTGTATCGCCTTGAGCATTGTTGACCCCTAAATTCCTCGCAGCAGCAGCACCTTGGTGAGATTGAATTAAAGTTTTTACATGAGGTAAATTAATACTAGAATTGCTTAACCAAGTTAATGTTTCATCGGTTGAACCATCATCAACAACAATAATTTCATAACCTTCAACTTTATTGTCAGTTAACTTTTGATATTCTAAAGCTTGTAAACACTTTTGTAAAATTGGTAAACGATTATAGGTAGGAATAACAATACTAAAAAACATTAGTTTAATATGATTAATTAGCGAATTTTGGCAAGTAACAGACGAATCATATCCGCATCTTCTGCATTAGGCAACATAGCCAAATAGTATTCCAAATCCAAACAAGCTTTATCCCACTGATCCAATTCATAGTATAGTAAACCGCGATCGCGTAATTCGTTAGGATGATCGGGAAACAGCATTAAAATTCCATCAATTACAGCTAAAACTTTACTATATTGCTTACGATTCAAATAAATATATTTTAAATTAGTCAGCATTCTAGCTAAAATTTGTCTACTACTAACTGCTGCTAAAAATCGAGGTTCTAATTTTATTGGTTGTGGATATAATTGTCGCAATCTTTCAGCACAATCCTGTTGAAATAGAATTTCTCCTTGATTAAATACATCAATAAATATTCCTGCTTCTTCAAATTCTGGACGAATTAAAAAATGTCCAGGCATCCCAATACCTACCATAGGGAAATCAATTCGTTTAGCAATTTCTAAATACAAAACTGATAAAC
Organism: Stanieria sp. NIES-3757; assembly: GCA_002355455.1. Classification (NCBI taxonomy): domain Bacteria; kingdom Bacillati; phylum Cyanobacteriota; class Cyanophyceae; order Pleurocapsales; family Dermocarpellaceae; genus Stanieria; species Stanieria sp. NIES-3757. The sequence goes on along the minus strand of AP017375.1, from coordinate 4,068,861 downwards.
TAATAGGAATACCAGTTCTACAGTCAATTACTTCATTTAAAAAACTATTAGCAGGATTATAATAATCTTGCTGATTACCTTTGAATTTTAAATCATCAAAAATATAATTGTTAATTGTATTTATTACTTTGAGCGGATATCTTCTTTGTGGAAGTCTTGCTTGAATTTCTTCTGCTATTGTATCTAATTTATTGAGATAATCTTCTATATTGAGACTTGGATACTCAGCCTGAGCATAATAAAGTGAGGCTTTTGCTAAATTAATATCTTCATCTGCTCGATTAATTTCTTGATAAAAACTCTGCCAAGCTAATTGATAATCCATTGGTTATTTATAAAGCAATTTGTTTAAGTATTTAGTAATTATCTTAATAGTTATAGTAGGCTCATTGCAAAATTAAGCAGAAAATAGCGATGAAATCTGTATTTGGTCAAGTCTCGATCTCAATGTGTTTAACTCAAATTTAGATTAATTTAAATTTAAAATTCAAAAGTTTTCTTTTTTTTAGTTGATTAAAACTGTATATATTTTCTATTTCAACATCATCAACTATATAAGCTGATGTACATTTAAACTGTTATATGTTAAGTGCTTTTTTTGGGCAGAAAATTAAGTGTATAGTAGTTTATTTTGTCTAATTAAATTAGTCTTTATTGGCATGGAAATCTCCACCAGAACCATATTTCCAAGCATCTAACCAACGATAATAATAATACTGCTGAGTAGGAGATAAATAATTAACTACAGGTAGGATGGATTTTCCTATAGGATATAAACCACTATACAATGCCAAATTTAAATAATGAATACTCCAATCAAATAAACCATTAATGCCAACTTTGGGTAAAATTGGTAACACTAATTTTGGATTAACTAAAGGTAAAGTTTTAGCTAAAGGAGCAAATTGAATTACATCTTGAAGAAAAGGTTTTAGGACATCATCGCCAAGACGATTCATTACAGCAAAAACGCCATTCATTAAATCATTAATTTGATTAGGATTAGCTTTTTCCTGAATGCCAACACTCATGGTTTTTTGGAATAACCAAGTAACAGAAATATTGGGTTGATAAGGTTGTAGTAAAGCTAAATCTTTACTATTTAAACTATTAGTTTTCAAAGCTTCATCAATGCCAAAAGTTAACCTTTGAAGATGCCTTACCATTGCACCAAAACCTCCAAAACTAACAGGAGATTGACTACCGCTACTATCACCAATTGTCAAAATTCGGTTCCAAGTTAAATGCAAAGGACTTTGACGATAAGCAGGAAAAAAACCAAACAAAAATCTCTTAAAATCTAGTTGTTGTAATTCAATATTTTGATACTGAGGTAATAATCTTAAATACTCATCCATAAACCATTCTAAATTAGGTCTAGCTGGGTCAGCATCTAAATAACTAAACATATAAGTAGTCCGTCCATCTCTAGCAGGAAAAGCTTCCCAGAAATACTGACATTGATTAATTATTGGTGTAAAAGAATAAATCAAATCACCTGTTGTATTTTCTTGATATCCTTCAGCACAACTACCAACAACTACACAAACCCCTTCAGGTTTGATTCCTTTTCTTGCTTGTTTAACAATCGGAGAAAAATGCCCCATGCCATCAACTAACAACCGAGTTTTTAATTTTAATTCTCCTGCTTCTACTAAAACACCATCTGGATAAACTGTAGTGCGATCAAAAGGAGTTTGCTCCAATAACTTTCCGCCAGCTTGTAAAAACTGTTCCTTGAGTTTAGCGAGTAAAAATACAGGATCGACTCCAATATTAAGAACATCTTTAACCCAAAGTTCTTCACCACCCAAAAAACCAATCCGAGCAGGATTATATTCTGTTGCAATTATTTGAGTCAATTCAGTTTCAGTTAGTAATTCTAATTCAATAAATGTTTGTAATTCTTGACGAGAAATATTCCATTCCTGCTCTCTTCCCTTAAGAATTCCTCGCTCAATTAGAGCAACTCGCCAACCCAATTTAGCACAAGCAGCACCCAATAAAATTCCTAAAGTACCACCACAAATTACCAAATCCCAATCAGTTTCACCCAAGGATTCATTACTCACAGTAACAACTTCAGTAGGATTATTTTGCTCTTCCCGAAAGGCAGTCCAAAAGCGATCCGCACCTTGTAATCTCTCCCAAACGCCATCATTTCGCTGCGCTAAAATTTGTTCACTTAAACCCATAACCCGATTTTCATGCTTTATATATATTATTGACAGAAAATAGTTTAGTTATAAGTCAAAGGTCGACAATCGACAGTAAAAAGTTAAATTTGTTGAGAGTTAAAACAGAGAATCATCAGTTTCTTTATAGTTGAACTGGTAATTGTACAGACGTAACAGGTTACGTCTCTACTGGTAACTGCTTTTTATTATTTCATCTTAGAATAAACAAAATTAGTAAAGCTACCTTGGTTGAGTTTATCCCAGGCATAAATGCGATCGCGGAATGGTTGCCACTCTCCATAAATTGCTTTGAAATCAGCATCTTTAGCAGCAAACTGGTCGTAAATATCAAAAGCAGCTTGTTGTGCTGCGGTTAAAATTTCTTCACTGTACGGACGTAGTTGAGTACCCGCTTCAATCAGACGTTGGAGAGCTTCATTATTACGAGCATCATAACGAGCTAACATAGTTGCATTAGATTCGTAAGCAGCGGTTTTAATTGCCTCTTGGTATTGGGGAGGAAGTTTATTCCATTCGTTTAAATTAATTTGTACTTCTAAAGTTGCCCCTGGTTCCCACCAACCTGGATAGTAGTAAAATTTTGCTATTTTATTTAGTCCCAGTTTTTCATCATCATAAGGTCCTACCCATTCTGTAGCATCAATTGCGCCTGTTTGTAGTGCTTGAAAAATTTCGCCCCCGCCTAAAGTTTGGACTGTTACGCCCAATTTTGCCATTACCTGCCCCCCTAACCCTGGAATCCGCATCTTTAACCCTTGCAAATCCTTGAGGGTAGAAACTTCTTTGCGAAACCAACCGCCCATTTGGGTGCCAGTATTACCCGCAGGAAACTGAATTAGATTAAATTTGCGGGCATAAATTTCTTGTAATTTGGTTAAACCGCCACCTTCGTATAACCAAGCATTTTGTTGTTGGGCGGTAAAACCAAACGGAATAGTTGTACCAAAAGCTAAAGCAGGACTTTTACCAATGTAGTAATAAGATGCTGTATGTCCACATTGGACTGCTCCTTGGGAAACCACATCTAACACTTCTAAAGGAGGGGCAATTTCGCCAGCAGCACGGGGAATAATTTTAAACTTTCCGCCAGTTAAAGCTGCTACTCGATCTGCTAAAACCTGCGCCCCACCAAAGATTGTATCGAGAGAAGGAGGCCAACTGGTTGCCATTTGCCATTGCAGATTGGGTAAATCAGTTACCTCATTATTTGCCGTTGAAGATTGGTTTTGTGCTGCTTGACAACCACCAATAATAGCTACTCCCGTTGTAGCAACCGCTCCAGAGGAGACAAATTTGACAACAGATCTGCGTTTCATAACACTCGCTCACAAAAAAAATATTTTTTCCAATATATATGTCAAGGTTAGAGATTTAGGTAGAATGAGTTATTTAATTAACGCTCTTTTACAATGCCCAAAAAAGATTTTATGCGATCACGACCGAAGGGAGTGAACCCCGCCTCAGCTTTGCTGAGCTCGCTCTTAAAAATTTCCCAAGCGATTGATAATTTTATTGACAAGCTTGACTTTTTGCTCAACTGGTTAGTTTTATTAGCCGTTGGCATCGGGTTTTATAATGTGATGGCTCGTTATCTAGGGCGATTTATCGGAGTTAAATTATCCTCGAACGCTTTAATTGAGTTGCAATGGTATTTATTTTCAATTTTATTTTTACTAGGATTTGCTTATATTCTCAAACATGGCGATAATGTGCGCGTTGATTTTTTCTATTCAAGATTGAATGAACGACAGCGATCGCTTATTGATTTTTTAGGTACAGTATTATTTTTAATTCCTTTTTGTTTAATTGGTCTTTGGGTAACCTTCAATCCTGTTTTAAACTCCTGGGGACGTTTGCCTGATGGCAGTTGGGGAACATGGGAAATTTCTGGTGATGCCAATGGGTTGCCCCGCGCTCCAATCAAAACTATGATTCCCATTGGTTTAATCTTGTTATTGTTACAAAGTATTTCCCAAGCAATTAAATATTTAGCAGTCTTGTTGGGTTTTCAACAAGTAGCCGAACAAATTCGTTTAGAAACTTCCGATCATACCAATATTGAATAGGAGACGAGGATGGGCTTTGAGTGGCTGGCAATTTTGATGTTTGTAGGCTTCTTCTTCATTTTGATGAGTGGCTATCCTGTTGCCTTTTCTTTTGCTGGTACTGCGATTATCTTTGGTTTAATTGGGTTAGGCGTTGGTGCTTTTGATCTCAATCGACTTTTGCTATTACCCAACGTCTGGTTTGGCACGATGTCTAACTTTACCCTGCTGGCAATTCCCTATTTTGTGTTTTTGGGTGCAGTTTTAGAAAAATCAGGGTTAGCAGAAGAATTATTAGAAACTATTGGCATTGTTTTAGGAAAATTAAAGGGTGGGCTTGCTTTAGCTGTAGTTTTAGTAGGAACAATCCTCGCTGCTACTACGGGAGTAGTGGCTGCTACTGTCATAGTCATGGGGATGTTATCTTTACCTGTGATGCTGCGTTACGGCTATGATAAACAATTAGCTTCAGGAGTCATTGTTGCCTCAGGAACTTTAGCCCAATTGATTCCCCCTAGTCTGGTTTTGGTAATTCTCAGCGATCAAATTGGGGTTTCTGTAGGAGATTTATTTTTAGGAGCATTAATACCAGGATTGATGCTTGCTGGTTCTTATATGTTGTATGTTGTAATTCTGGCAATGGTTAAACCAGAAACAGTACCAGCTTTACCTAAAGATCTTCCTATTCCCAAAGGCAAGGCTTTATTAAAACAGATCATTAAAGCAGTTGTACCGCCGTTATTGTTAATTTTTGCAGTTTTAGGTAGTATTTTCTTTGGTTTAGCCACTCCTACAGAAGCTGGTGCAGTAGGAGCAGTAGGAGCTTGTCTTTTAGCAGCTATGAACCAACGCTTTAATCCTAAATTGCTTAGAGATGCAGCCCATGCGACGGCAGTTATTACCGCCTTAGTATTAATGATTCTCTTTTGTTCTTCCTTGTTTAGTTTGGTATTTGATGCCCTGGGAGGCAAAACTTGGATTACTAATTTACTAACTAATTTACCTGGAGGCTTTTGGGGATTTTTATTTGTTAGTAATATCGCTATTTTCTTGTTAGGAGTTTTTCTAGAATTTATTGAAATTTGTTTTATTGCTATGCCTTTATTTGTTCCTGCTGCTCAAGCTTTAGGAATTGATATGGTATGGTTTGGGGTAGTAATGGCAATTAATTTACAAACCGCTTTTATTTCTCCGCCTGTAGGTTTTTCTCTATTTTATCTCCAAAGTGTTGCTCCTAAAGAAATTAGTACTATTGAAATTCACAGAAGTGCGATTCCATTTATGGTGTTGCAGTTTATTGTTTTAATGATTGTGATTGTATTTCCTCAAACTGTACGCTGGTTAATTGATGTTTCTGTAAGCACAAGTATTAATTAAATTAATTTTTAAGTCAAATATATAAATTTTCAAAAAAATCAAACAGTTAAAGCCTTATAGACTTTTTGATAAAAATCATATGAATTCTAAATCTGAAAAACCATCCTCTAGCGCATCAAAACCCCCTCCATCTATCTATATTGACGGCAAAAAATATCCTTTATCTGAGCAAGTTGTTAAAAATATCGAAACTATCATTGGTTTTCAAGCCAAACAAGAACTCAATATTCCAATTCACGAGCAAATTCTCGACAAAATAACTTCTTTTTTTGGCAAATCTATTTTTTTATATCTACAATTAATTTTTCTATTGATTTGGGGTCTGATTAGTCATTTTGCCCCAAATCTATTACCTTGGAACTTTCCTAAATTCAATCTCGAAGCAATGGGAATAGATCTGGCATCATTGCTAATTGCCACAGGAGTATTAGTCAAACAAACTCGTCAAGATAAATTAGCCGAACAGCGATCGCATTTAAGTTTACAGATCAATTTGTTAACAGAGCAAAAAATCGCTAAATTAATCGATCTCATGGAAGAATTACGAAAAGATTTACCTATCGTGCAGAATCGCTATGATTGGGAAGCAGAAATAATGAAGGAAGCTACCGATCCTCAAATAGTTCTCGACATTTTGCAAGAGAATTTAGAACAATCTAATGAAGAACAAAAATCAAATGTAGAAAATTCTAATCAATAGTTTTTTCTCTTTGATGACTCTTTAACTCAAAATCTAAAAACTTTCTAAAATTACTGTTTAAATTGATTTAAAAATTGTTTATTTGTTTAACTCTGTCGTTTCTTGCCAAAGTTAAGCTAAATTGAGCTAAAGATAATTTCGCTGCAATTTGCTTCTTACTATAAAATTTTTACAACCCCATCACTTTTTTGCTTCTCCTGGAGGAAGTAGATTTTAATATGAGCGAATTTAATGGTGTAATGATGCAATATTTCCACTGGTACAATGAGCCTGATGGAAGTCTGTGGAATGAATTAGCAGAAAATGCAGCCGACTTAGCCAAAGCAGGTATTACTGCTGTATGGTTACCTCCAGCATACAAAGGCACAGCCGGTGGCTATGATGTTGGTTATGGTGTCTATGATATTTTCGATCTTGGTGAATTCGATCAAAAAGGATCGCTAAGAACTAAATACGGCACCAAAGAGGAGTACGTTAACGCAATCAAAATTGCTCAAGACGCTGGCATACACGTTTATGCAGACGTAGTACTAAACCATAAACTTGGTGGAGACAAAGAGGAAGAAGTTGAAGCAACACCCTTTAACCCCAATGATCGCCATCATGCCATTGGAGAAATGCAAAAAGTTAAAGTATGGACACATTTTACTTTTCCAGGTCGTCAAGGCAAATATTCGTCTTTAGAGTGGCATTGGTGGCATTTTGATGCGGTTGATTACAATGCTTACGATGGCGATGCTAACGCCATTTATTTATTTAAAGATAAAGGCTTTGATGAGCAAGTAGATTTAGAACAAGGTTCTTTTGACTATTTAATGGGTTGCGATCTGGATATGGAACATCCAGAAGTAAGAGACGAACTTAAATATTGGGGTGAGTGGTATATGGATACTACCAATGTTGATGGTTTTCGTTTCGATGCCGTTAAGCACGTTAAAGCAGGATTTTTTCCGGAATGGCTCAATCACTGTCGCAAACATGCTGGCAAACAACTATTTGCAGTAGGTGAATATTGGTCTAATCACATTGAAGCTTTGCATCATTTTATCGATGTTACTGGGGGGGATGTAGCTTTATTTGATGCACCTTTACATTACAACTTCAGTGAAGCTAGCAAGGCGGGTAACAACTTTGATATGCGTCAGATCTTTGATGGAACTCTAGTACAGCAGCAACCTGCTTTAGCCGTTACTTTAGTAGAAAACCACGATTCACAACCTTTGCAGTCTCTAGAATCTGTGGTCGAAAGTTGGTTCAAACCTTTAGCTTATGCATTAATCTTATTAAGAAGAGACGGTTATCCCTGTATCTTCTATGCTGATTATTATGGCGCGCATTATAAAGATACTGGTAATGACGGACAAGAATACGAAATTTGGATTGATAAGCATCAATGGATTATTGATAAATTTTTATTTGCTCGTCAAGAATATGCTTTTGGTGACCAGTATGATTATTTCGATCATGCTAATTGCATCGGTTGGACACGTCTCGGCGATGAAGAACATCCAGGAGGAATGGCTGTGGTGTTAAGTAATGGCGGAGAAGGTACTAAATGGATGGAAGTTGGTCAAGCTAATCAAACTTATATTGATCTTACCGAACATATTGAAGAACCTATTGTAACTAACGAGGAAGGTTGGGCAGAATTTCGTTGTCCAGCAGGTTCAGTTTCGGTTTGGGTACCTCAGTCATCTAATTAAAAAAATTATCTAATTTAAGAGCGATCGCATCCCGTTGGAATCTGACAAGACTTACGCATAACTAACAAATGTATGCTTTCCATACTTAGTAATGTCAAAGCGTAAGTCCTAATTTTGATTAAATCAAACAATTATTCTGCTCAATTGCCACTAACGTGAACGACTATTTCTCGTTGATGACTTCTTTGACGATGTTCCCAAAGATAAATACCTTGCCAAGTACCCAAAACTAATCTATTTCTGGCAATTGGTATTTGTTCCGAAGTATGAGTTAAAGCAGAACGAATATGAGCCGGCATATCATCCGGTCCTTCTGCATTGTGAATGTAACGCATCGGATCTTCTGGAACTAATTTGGCTAAAAAATTAGATAAATCCGTTAAAACATCAGGGTCAGCATTTTCTTGAATTACTAAGGAAGCAGAAGTATGACGGACAAAAACTGTACATAATCCTATTTCTACCCCAGATTCTGCTACTATTTGTTCTACCTGGCTTGTAATCTTATGAAGGGCTTTCCCTGTAGTTTTTAGTCTCAGTGCTTTTTGATAGTGCTTCATTAGATTTGTTTGATAAATCCATTCTAAAAAATAGATTTTATTAGAGTAAAACTGCTATAAAAATTACTAAAGAGGACGACTATTGGTCGGTTTAGTAAGTGTTTGTGCCTGAGGTTTTTTTAAATTATTCTCTGGCTTGCTTTCTGGCACAGCATTAAAATTACAACGGGCAAATAAATGTTTAATTACATTTTGTTCTTCTTCGGATAAGGCAAACCACCATGGTAGATGACCTTTTGGTGCTTGAGCAGGATCAAAGTCTAATTGTTCGTACAATAAATAGCCACTACCACTTGCTACATCGCCTTTTTTCCAGCCTACTGCGGTAGCAAAACTTCGCCAAGTTTCAGTAGAAAAATCACCTTGGTCATTAACACTATTCCAAATTTCTTGTTGAGGAGTAAAACCAAATTTACCACCGCTATATTTACGCCATAATCGGTCAATAGTTTGAATATCCGTACAAGAAAATTCGGCAATGGTTTTTAATTCAATGAACATGTGGGGATTGCGATTTTTGGCTGTTTTCACAATCTGTTCAATCAGTTTGTAGGTTTGGAGATCTGCCTCTTCCCATTTTCCCGCAGCTAAAAGATCGCTCAACGGAGCATAATCTATTCCTGTTCTAGCAGAAATTAAAGTAGTGCCTATTGTACCTAAAGAATTAAATTGTTGAGTAGTTTGAGTTGGTTGAGTAGTTTGAGTAGGTTGAGTAGTTTGAGTAGTTTGAGTAGTTTGAGTAGTTTGAGTAGTTTGAGTGGGTTGAGTTGGTTTAGTTACTTCAGGAGAAATTGGATTGCCTGAAGAAGTAGGAGAACTAAAAGTAGGTATAGAAGAAACAGTGGTTGAATTTTGCTGTGGTTTTGCTGGTTGATTATTTACAGGTGGAGTAACTGATGGTGACTTCGGTTCATCAGATAAAGATTGAGAATTTGTTGACGAGGAATTAGAATTATTGTCTGGAATAATATCTATAACAATTTCCTGAGGAGTTTGATTACTAGGAGGAGTATCAGCAACAGTTACATCTGTTTCTGATTGAGAAGTAGGTTGAGGTTGCTGCGGTGTAGTTGCTGTCGTTGTTGGTTGGGAAGTAGGTTGAGGTTGTTCGGGTGCAGTTGCCGTAGTTGTTGGTTGAGCAGTAGGTTGAGGTTGTTGCGGTGTAGTTGCCGTAGCTTCTGGAGTAGAATCATTTGCCATTGCAGTTTGGTAAGTATCAATGGGAATTGCGTAGTTGGAAGTACCAAACGTACGAGCATGAATATTAGCTTCTCCATGAATGCCAATTAACAAACCATTTTTATCTAAAACAGGTCCTCCACTCATTCCAGGAAAAGCTTCGCCATTGTAAATCAAAGCATAACCATTTTCGGTTGGTTTAGGTAAAATACCAACTAAATTAGTCGTAAAAAAGCGATAATAGCGATCGCTCTCTTCCTTTAATTCTCCAGGATAACCAGCAAAATAAATACTTTGACCTTCGTTTAATAGAGCGGAATTACCAAATTCAGCAGTTTGATAATTTTGGTCTGTATTAAACGTCAAAACAGCCAAATCTAAACCTGATAATTGTTTAACTGATTGCGTGTCAACCTGATGCACTCTTCCATCAATTGTTGCTACTGTATATTGACCAGAATTCTTGACCACGTGCCAGTTAGTCAAAACTTGATAAGTTTTTCCCGACTGTCCGATAATTACACCAGAACCAGTACTACTACCATCAATACGAACTGTAATCTGTTTGGCACGGAGACTAATTTGTTCTGGATTTAAAGCCTGAGATATAACTGTTTGTGCCACTGTTAAAGTGGGTGAGCCAGTAGCGATCGCTACGACCATTAAAGCTGCGCTGATTGTATGAGAAAAATTCATTGTTTAGCCTCCGATGGGTCTGATTCTCCAGGTAACTCTCTACAATTTTTGTTTGCTTCTGCTTCTGCTTGCATTTTAAAGATCAATTCGGCATTCTTGCTATTTTCTTCTGAGTCTTCAATAATCGGAGGTGTAGCAGCATCCTCTAAAGCTAGAGAAGATTCAACCGAATGAGTTAGTTGTATATTAGGCTGAATTTCCGTAATTTTTTCGACTGGAATGGCTAAACTTGAACGAGTAATTAATTTTTGTAAAGGAGGACAAGGCTGAGAACCATCGGCAAAGAAATCAGGTGCCTCCCACAAGGGATAAGCGTGTTTCCCATTAATTCCTACTACTTCTCCTTTGCTGTTAACCAACGGTCCACCACTCATACCCTTTTTTACGTCGTTAGTGTAACCAATTTGGTAGCCTTCTTCTAATGCTTTGTCTAAGATTACGGCAATTCGCCCTGTTTTAAAAGCGAATTCTGCTAATGTTTGTAATTTTGTGCGGGGAGTAGTAATCGTTTCTATTTGAACAGGAAAACCAGCAGCAAAAATTGGTTCTCCTACTTTAAGGGTAGCAGAATTCCCTAAGATAGCGGTTTTATAAGTATTCTGGTTACTACGAAAATGTAACAAAGCTAAATCGTATTGCTTTGACAATGAGGTTTGAACTACGGAAGCTGGATAGATTTTGCCGTCGAAAGTTTGAATCTGATAGGGAGCTTTGCTCGCTCGCAAAACGTGTTGATTCGTAACAACAGTATAAGCTGACCCTTGATGATTGATAATTATGCCCGAACCGAGTGCCTCTTTTCCCCAAACTCTAACAGTGATTTCGGCAGTGTTTTGAGTAATTTGAGTGAGGAGTAAATGTGGAGAAGCCGAGGCAAGAGTTTGTGAGGATAATCGAGAAACGTCTCCTGGTAATAGTAAGCCTATGCTGGCAAAGCAAATTAACAACTTGACAGCTTGGGGCTTGAAATCCATAAATCGCTTCTTAATCGTGCTAATTAATCTATTAAAGTTGCTCTTAAATCAGTCATAATTTCATTCCCAGATACTTCTCAAGCTTTATTTATCAACGGGAACTGTTTCTAAAAACTTTTCCATGTCGACGTAAAATTCGCCATCTTGATAAAATCCTGCATCGTCATTACTAAGGACAATAGTTTGTCCGCTGACACTGCGACGAAAATCAATTAATTGAATTAGTACTTCTTCTGGATTTGTTCCTGGTTGTAAGGTAATTAAAACGTTTTTATCAGGACAATTTCCACCCCGATTTTCCGCAACACAAATTACTGGTTGACGGTTAACATTGCCAGTACGAATGTATTTCAGACTACCATTATCCAGAAACTTTTGGAATCGCCCAGAAACTGCCGAACAACGAGACTGAGGAGTCCATTGTGTAGAAACAGTTCTTACCCAGTTGATTAGAGTTACTCTACCTCTGGGGGTGTTAACAAAAGTATTCCAACCGCCATTAAGTTTGGCGCAGTAATAAGTATTATTTTTTGCCGAACTAGCTTCAGGATGAGCAATGGTAATACCCAAAGCTACGGCTAATCCTGCAAAAATTGTTAATGTCGATTTAAGTTTCATGGTGACTTTACTTTAAACAACTTTCAACAAGCTTACTTTATATTCCGAAAATATACTTAGCAACATAATTTTAGCTAAAATTGTTACTCTTTTGTATTGCTATTGTTAATGTCTTGTAATCGAATTATGAATCAAGAGTTTGCCCCTCAGGCTAAGGAAATCAAAGCTATTTTTGAGCGTATTGCGCCTATATACGATCGCTTGAATGACTGGTTAAGCTTAGGACAACATCGCATTTGGAAAATGATGACAGTCAAATGGAGTAATCCTCAACCAGGCGATCACGCTTTAGACCTTTGTTGCGGTAGCGGTGATTTGGCAATGATGTTGGCGAAAAAAGTTGGTGCAACTGGTCAAGTAATTGGTTTAGATTTTGCCTGTTCTCAACTTGCGATCGCGTCTGCTCGACATCAACGACTTAATCCTAATTTACCAATTACTTGGCTAGAAGGAGATGCGCTTCATCTTCCTTTTGCGGATAATTATTTCGATTGTGTAACAATAGGTTACGGCTTACGTAATCTTACTGATATCTCCCTTGGTTTACAGGAATTATACCGAGTTCTTAAACCTGGAGCGATCGCAGCTATCCTTGATTTTCATCGTCCTCCAACAGCGATCGCGCAAAATTTTCAACAATGGTATTTACAAAACCTGGTAATTCCTACTGCACAGCAGTTTGGCATGACCGAAGAGTATGCTTATCTTATTCCTAGTTTAGAACGATTTCCCACAGGAGTAGAACAAGTAAAACTCGCCCGTGAAGTGGGATTTGAGCAAGCTACTCACTATCTTCTGGCTGGTGACATGATGGGAGTATTAGTCATTACGAAAGGGAATAGTGATAATAGACATAGGTAATCCTAAAATCGACAATTTATTATTGATTAATTACGACCTTGGAACTTGCAAATCTCTGGTTATTGATGGTTCCTCCTGTAGCAGGGAGTATTATTGGTTACTTCACTAATGATTTAGCCATCAAAATGCTATTTCGTCCCTACAAAGCAATCTATTTTGGCAAGCGGAGACTACCTTTTACTCCTGGATTAATTCCTAGCAATCAGGAGCGTCTAGCCCAAAAAGTTTCTGATACAATCATGGGGTCGTTGCTTACCCCAGAAGAATTACAAAAATTAGCTGAACGATTGCTCAAAACCGAACGAGTAGAAAGTGCTTTATCATGGCTATTAAAACTTGCTCTCGATCAAGTTCAATCTGACAAAGAACAAAAAACAGCTAAAGTTTTAGCGAATGTTTTAAAAGATTTATTTGGACAATCTTTACCTCGTCTTCTGAAAGTTTTAGCTCGTCGAGAAGATTTTTTAGAAGAGCAAATCAATCAAATTTTCGATCAGATTTTATTAGATTTTCAATTAAGTGACGCTCAAGCTAGACAATTTTCTGATTGGCTTTTAGAAGTAGTTTTGCCTCCCGATCTTTTACGCAGAGCTATTATTGATTTCTTGACCGATCGCAATATTCAAATTATTGATGAAGGATTTCGAGAAAAATCTAGTGGTACTTATTGGGTAGTTGCCAATCTATTTGGTTTGCGTAATAGTTTAATTCGTTTGCGAACTTTTTGTATTGATGAAAAAGAAATTACTAACGCTCGTTTAAAAGAATTAATTCTTTCATTGGAAATTCGTAATAGTTTAAGAGACTTATTCCAAAATCTTTCTTTACAAAATTTACCTGTAGCTACTGTTAGACAATTTCGTAAAACTACCCGTGAAACTGTACGTAATTATTTACAAAGTCGAGGAACAGAATTTATTCAAAGTTTAGGAGATTCAGTTGATTGGAAAAATGTGGCAGTTATAATTATTAATCGTTTACGTTCTTCAGAAACTGTAAATAATTCTTTGGGAATAGTTAGTCAGGAATTAGCTTTAATTCTAGAGCGTTATTTGGAAAAAGATTTAGAAAATTTAATTACTCAAGTTATTCCCATTTTATCAATCGATAAAGTTATTATCGACCGCGTTATGTCTACTTCTCCTCAAGAATTAGAAGAAGCAGTTCAAGGAATAGTCAAACATGAACTCCAAGCGATCGTAAATTTAGGTGGTGTTCTCGGATTTGTGGTTGGATTAGGACAAACAGTTTTAATGTTGTTTACTTAAAACAAATTAATGAAAATTATTAATTTTATAAATCGATTACCACCAAGATTAATTCTTTTTTTTAGTTTAATTTTAATTGGATTGATTGGCGCGATCGATTATGTAATTAAGATTGACATTGCTTTGTCCATTTTTTATTTAGTACCCATTACTCTCATCACTTGGTTTGTGAATCAAAAATGGGGCGTGATTAGCTCAGTTGGGAGTAGTATTAGTTGGTTCATAGCGGATTTACACGTTAAAGTTTACGATTATTGGTGGCTTCCTTATTGGAATGTTTCAGTTAGATTAGGCTTTTTTATTATCACCGTTTCTTTACTTGCAACCTTAAAAAAATCTTATGAATATCAAAAACAATTAGCTAGAACAGATTTTTTAACGGGATTAATGAACCGCAACTTTTTTTTAGAATTATTACAACTTGAAAGTTTGCGTTCTTTGCGATACCAAAGACCTTTAACTCTTGTTTATTTAGATCTCGATGATTTTAAATTAATCAATGATCGTCATGGACATCATTGTGGAGATAATTTATTAAAACTGATTACTCAAACAATCCAAAAAGAAATTCGTACTACCGATATTTTTGCTCGTTTCGGAGGAGATGAATTTGCTTTATTATTGCCAGAAACTAATTACGAATCTGCTCAAATCGTCTTAAAAAGAATTTCTCTTTGTTGCCAACAAATAACCCAAGCAGAATTATCCTTAGTTGGTTTAAGTATGGGTGCCATAACTTTTATTCAACCGCTAAATTCAATTTCTGAAATGCTTCACAAGGTCGATTTGTTAATGTATGAAGTCAAACAAGCAGGCAAAAATAATTTTAAACATGAATTAATATAGTGTTTTGCTTTTAAGTTTTATTAATATTTGATAGTTGATTGTTCATCATTCATTGTTTAGTGATAATTAGTAACTGATAGCTGGTAACTGGTAATTGGTCACTGGTCACTTGATAACTGACAAACCCAACTGGTTAATATTCGTTAACTAATCGCGATAATCGTCTCTCAATATTGCAAAATGTAACTTTACGAGCCTAAAACTGCAATTATTAAAGCGGTCTGATTTAAATAACCACGAGTTAACTATTTAAAGATAATGGTAGATAGTCTAAAAAAACCCCAGTTTGAAGAAATGCGTCCTGGGATTAAAGTCCCATCACAAGAAACAATTCTTACTCCTCGTTTCTACACTACAGATTTTGAAGAGATGGCAAAAATGGATCTCTCAGCTAATGAAGACGAGTTGAGGGCTATCTTAGAAGAATTTCGTACCGACTACAACCGTCATCACTTTGTGCGAGATGAAGAGTTTAATCAATCTTGGGATTGTATAGATGGCGAAACTCGTAAATTATTTGTAGAATTTTTAGAACGTTCTTGTACTGCCGAGTTCTCTGGCTTTTTACTTTATAAAGAATTAGGTAGACGCTTAAAAAACAAAAATCCTCTTCTTGCAGAAATTTTCACTTTAATGTCGCGAGATGAAGCCCGTCACGCTGGTTTCCTCAATAAAGCGATGTCTGATTTTGATTTATGTTTAGACCTCGGATTTCTAACCAAAAGCCGTAAATATACTTTCTTTAAACCCAAATTTATTTTCTACGCTACTTATCTCTCTGAAAAAATTGGTTACTGGCGTTATATCACTATTTATCGTCATTTAGAAAAACATCCAGAAGATAGAATTTATCCCATCTTCCGTTTCTTTGAAAATTGGTGTCAAGACGAAAACCGTCACGGAGATTTCTTTGATGCCATTATGAAAGCGCAACCTCAGTTTCTTAATGACTGGAAAGCTAGACTCTGGTGTCGCTTCTTCCTCTTATCGGTTTTTGCCACGATGTATCTCAACGATACTCAGCGTTCTGATTTTTATGCTTCTATCGGTTTGGATGCGCGAGAATACGATAAGTATGTCATTGAAAAAACTAATGAGAATGCAGGCAGAGTTTTCCCTGTTATTCTGGATGTTAATCGGCCAGAATTTTATAACCGCTTAGAAACTTGCGTAAGCAACAATGAAAAATTGAGAGAAATTGATAGTTCTAACGCTCCTCAATTGATTAAAGGATTACGCAAATTACCTCACTACGTTTCTAATGGTTGGCAACTTCTGAAGTTGTATTTGATTAATCCAATTCGTGTCGATCATCTTGAAGGAACTGTTCGTTAAGTTATCAGCTTTCATCTTTGGCTGATTCAATTTGGTTCTGTGTTATGCAGAACCTTTTTTCTTTTAAAGTTTTAATTAGTGTTAGAGATCGTGTTTATTAAATTGCTAGAAGGTAATCTCTTTGTTAAATTGTAGATAAATTTTTTAATGCGATCGCTTTATAAATAAAAATCAAAAAATTTTAATTAGGTATAAATTTAGAATTATTAAACTATTAAAAAAAAATCATTAAAGTCTTCTTGATACACTTTAGCTTTAATTACCGATTATTTCAAAAAATAAAGGAGGGTTAAATTCCCTCCCAGATGATTGATTATTTTGTTTGTTTTGCGAGTTATCTTGTAATTTTTGGCGGAGCATTTGTTGTTGTTTACGGAGTTGTCTTACTCTAGCAGAACCACCTTTGCCTTTGTCATTACGACCCTGACGGCGTGGTGATTCCCATCGCTTTAGTCGTTGTGCCACAGTTATTCACCTTTAAATTAATTTACTACTTTATCTATTGTAGTATATTGTGTTTATTTGGACAAGCTTAAAACTTGATTCAATTTACCACTGCGATAACCTTCGAGATCGAGAGTGACATACAGAAAACCAAGCTCTTTAAATTTGCTAACTAATTCAGGTAAATTAACCTTGAGGATGAATTCTTGAATTTGTTCACTAGGTAATTCTATTTTGGCAGTATCTCCAAAACTACGAACTCGTAAATTTTGATAACCTAATTGCCGTAAATAAATTTCTGCTCTTCCTACTCTTTGTAATTTAGCAACCGTAATTTCTTCTCCGTAAGGAAAACGAGAGCTTAGACAGGGTTGTGCTGGTTTATCCCACCAAGTAAGTCCTAAATGACGGGAAATTTCTCTTACCTCCATTTTAGTTATACCCAATTCTGCTAAAGGCGATCGCGCTCCTCTTTCTTTAGCTGCTTGAATTCCTGGGCGGTAGTCTTGTAAGTCATCGGCATTTACCCCATCAACTACGTAAGGATAACCTCTAGCTATAGCTAAGGGTTTTAAGGTGTCATGTAGTTCACTTTTACAAAAATAACAGCGATTAGTTGGATTGGAGGTGTAATTGGGGTTGTCCATTTCCTGGGTTTCAACTAACTCGTGTTTGATCCCAATTACTGCTGCTTGGATGCTTGCTTCTTCTAATTCTTCTGGTAATAAGGAAGGAGAAACTGCTGTGATTGCCAAAGCGCGATCGCCCAAAACATCATAAGCAACTTTGGCGACTAAAGTACTATCTACACCGCCAGAATAAGCGATTAAAGCTCGCTCCATCTCTTGAAATAAGCTGGTTAGTTGCGTTAATTTTGCTTGAATCATTCCGACTAAATAATCAAGAGGTTCTAACAAAACTATAATTCATTCTTTTCCAGACGAGGTATAGATAAAGTAAAACAGCTACCTTTTCCAGCTTCTGAAGTAAGTGTAATGTCACCACCATGTAGTCTAGCTAATTTTTGGGATAAAGCTAATCCTAAACCAGTGCCTTTATGAAGGCGATGAAGAGGGGTATGAATTTGTTGAAAGGGTTGAAAAAGTTTTTGACAGTCTGCTTGAGAAATACCAATTCCTGTATCGATTACCGCAAACTTAAGCATATTTTTGTGGAACTGTACTTGTAAAGTAACCGAACCTTCTTGAGTAAATTTCACTGCATTAGAAAGTAAATTAACTAAGATTTGTTTTAAACGTAATTTATCGGCTACACAAAAATCTACTTTTTTACTGATGTTTAAAATTAAGTCTAGTCCTTTTTGTCGAGCTTTGTCTTCCACTATGGCTAAAGAAGCACGACAAATATCTTCTACTGCTAAATTTTCTAAAAATAATTCTTCTTTTTGAGCTTCTAGTTTGGCTAAATCTAAATAGTCATTAACCAACTCTAAAAGATGTTCTCCTGTGCTAGCAATACCACTAATATATTGCATTTGTTTAGGATTAAGAGAACCGTAAATTTCTTCTTTTAACATTCTGGCAAACCCTAAAATAGCTGCGATGGGATTGCGAAGTTCATGATTTAAATGAGAAATAAACTCTTGTTTAGCAGCTTCTGCTACTAGCCATTCTCGTTTTTCTTGCTCTAGTTTTTGAATATATTCTTCTTGTTGTTTCTTGCGTTCGAGTTGTTGTTGATATTGATGAAAATTAACTAAAGCTTTTTCTAAAATTCTGGGAAGTTTATAAAGTTTATGTTTCAAAACATATCCATTGACACCCGATTGAATACATTGAGTAGCTATTTCATCTCCTAAACAATCTGTGATGAAGATTAAAGGAATTTTTATAGGATTAGTTAGCCACCAATCTATTCGATCTAAGGGAGATTCACAGATAGAATAATTTTTAGATGAACAGTAATTGTATAAGATAGCATCATAGACTTGATTCTCTAAATCAATATAAGATTCTTCAACATTAGTAGCTTCATAAGTGAAATTTACTTCTGCCGTTTCTAATGTTTTAATGATTGCTTCTAGCTCGGTAACTTTGTCTGTCAAAATTAACAGATTCACATTGTTAATCGAATTAAGTTTTGGTGATAATTGTAAACTCAATCCAGAACTATTAAACATAAAAATTACTTGGTCTAGGATTGAACTTAGTTCAGTAAATCTCGTCGAGAGGCTATCTATAATTTATAGTGAATTGATATCGATGATCTAAATTTTAGGATTGATATTAATCTTTTTTTAAGAAAAGGACTATTAAAACTGATCGCTCTTGATGATTTTTAAAATTCTTTTTGAGAGAAAATAATCATGGCAATAATCAAAAGTAAAATGGTATACAATAAACCATAAAGAGCATGACCAAATAAATCGGTATAGTTGGGTAATAAGCCATAGACAGCTTCATTTTTAAGATCGAGCCGAGATAAATCTGGTAATACTAGATACAAACTTGTAGTTAAAGTTTCAATGCTTTCATTCTTGCTTAATTTACCTAATTCTACTAAGTCTTGACTAAAGTGTCCCATCAAATATACACCAAAACTTAAAAGAGTTGCCAAGATAGAACTGGTGAATACACCGAAAAGTATTGCAACTGCTATTAATAATGACAACTCTAGCAAGAGGTAACCAGCAGAAATTGCTAAAGCTACGAGAGGATAAGAAATTGCGGAGAAACTCATCATTCCTAGATAGATTGTCATCATGATTCCTACCATGACAACTAGTACGGCGACTAAACCTAAGTGTTTGCCGACAATTAATTCGGCTCGACTAATTGGTTTAGGAATTAACATTAGTAGAGTACGCTTTTCAATCTCTTTATTGATTAAACTCGTACCCACAAAGATTGCAACTACTACGCTTAATAAAGCAATTGAACCAATGCCAAAATCTAGTAAAATTTTTTCGTGAGTACCAGCAGCAATTTCTGGAATTAATCTAACCGCAAGAATTAGTAATAAGGAAAAGAAACCAACAAAATAAAGAATGCGATCGCGAATTACTTCTTGAAACCCGTTTTTAGCAATCGTAAATACTCTTACTATATTCATGGTTTATTTTTTCAGAATAAAATTATCTCAGGATTTACACTGTTTATAATTCCCTGAAATCGCTACAAAATAAACATGATCGATAAAAACTAATTGGGTTTATTAAAAAATTGAGGCATGAAGATATAATGTTGAAAAAGCTTTTAGCTATTAATCTTTAGCCCTTAGCTTTTGGAAAATTCGGGGTATTAATAATCTAATCCTAAATACAAAAAATCTTTTTGATTGATTCAAAAATCCGATTAAGTCTTAATTAGCTTTGCCTAAAAACTCTACTAAAGGTAAAAACTCTGTAATTAATTCTTCTCGACTGACGACTAAACAAGGCAAGGAAAGATCGCCGTAATTTTGACCGATTTGGAGGGGAAAAACAGGTTTTGAGTCTAAAAAGATAAATTTACCCCCAGCAGCTTGAACAATCACCCAAACGGCTGCTAAATCCCAGATTTTTGGGGTTGCTTCTACTCCACCCATCGCTGCACCAGCAGCTACCAAGAGTAAATTGTAACTGGCAACGCCAATCATTCTAATTTTACAAGGAAAGGGATTTTTAAGTACCTCAGTACTGCGAGCGCAGAAGTTAAAGAGATGACTTTTGCTAGGAGAATCGTGCGTGGTATGAATTGGTTGGTTATTAAGATATGCACCTGTGGGTATTTCTAGTCCAGAATTACCACCCCAATAACCATAAAAAAATTGTCTTAGTTGAGGTAAATAAACAAAACCAAAAACAGGTGTACCTTCATACAATAACCCTAGAGAAATTGCCCAAATAGGTACACCACGAGTAAAATTAGTTGTGCCGTCAATTGGATCGACAATCCAACACCATTGAGAATCAGGAAAAATTTGGGTAGTTTCTTCAGTTAGTACCCCATGATCGGGGAAAGTATTAATAATTGCTGTTCTTATTTCGTTATCTGCCCAGCGATCGGCTTTAGTAACTAAACTACCATCTTCTTTATGAATTGCTTGTAATTTTCCAAAATCATTAATCAAGCGATCGCCGATTATTTCAGTTGTAGTTTGGCAGAATTGTAAAACTCGATCCCAAAAATTTTTCATATTTAATCTTGCTTTGCTTTGTTTTTAGAGTTTATCAATATTTAGATCACCGATTGTTAGCGATCTAACTCAAAGCTTTATTTGATTTTTACTCCGATAATTAAAGAACAATAACAACTCCAAGATATATACTAAAGCTTTAGTTTTTCATCTTTTATATTGATTACTTTGTTGAAGTTCATCATTTACTTTAATATTTGACAAGATTTATTTAGGATAACTCCATCTATAGCTTTCCTAAATCTTTGGTTAATAAATAATACCAAATAAAAAAAATGCGATTCATCCAGTCAGGGCAATTGACCAATCATTTCTACACAAACATTCTTTGATTTGGTACAAGATTTAAAAATATTGGTTAATACTTCATTACCATCAATCATGAACGCTATTCTACATTTTATGATTGAGATAGTGTCATTATATTTTCTTACCATTTACTGTAAGGATGTTTAATTAAATTAGAGTTAAAATATTTTGGATCGGTTACTTCGCAATCGATCCAATCGGGTAAATGAATCAATTGATTTTCTGATTCTAATTCTACTTCGGCAATAATTAAACCTGCATTTTCGCCAAAAAACTCATCAACTTCCCAAATCAAATCTTGATATTTTATTTTATATCGTTTCTTTTCGATTAAAGGTTTAGCACAGAGATTAAGTAGCATTTCTTGAGCATCTTCTAAGGGAATCAAATATTCAAATTCTGTTCTGGAAATACCAATTCTTGGTCCTTTAATCGTTAAATATCCTTGCTCACCAACCACGCGGACTCGAACAGTTTGGTTTCCTGCTGTCGGAATATATCCTTGACGATAAATTATTCCTGTTGCTAAAGTACGCCATTGTTCTCCTTTAACTAGATATTTTCTTTCTATCTCTTTAGCCATAAAAAATTTGTCTTATTACTGAATCATATTTTAAGGTAAATTTAACCTATTTTAAAGCTAATAATTTGCCAAGGTTGAACTTGATAAGATTTAGGATGAGCCAAAGAAGAAGAATTAGATTTTTTTTGCTCCAGAAAATCGACTGGATATTTTATATTTAAATCTAAATCTCCTTGTAAATATAATTGGCTTGTTTTTCCATGACATTCATAACAACGTAAAATCAAATCTTTTGTTTCTTGATCGGGTTTGAGTGTCATTAAAATCAAATTTTCTGCTGATAAATCTAAAAAACTTCCTACAGGAGATAATTGTTGTTCCTTTGCAGGAATTACATCTATATCTATTACCTGAAGAGGTAAATTTAATTCGTAACTTTTATGAACAGTTCTTGCTAATTCCCAGCTATTTGTATGAGGATAAATAGCATAAGTAAACTGGTGTATTCCTTTATCTGCGGTGGGATCAGGCCATAAAGAACTACGAAGTAAGGTTAAACGTAGTTGATCGCTTTGACTATCATAGCCATATTTGCAGTCATTGAGTAGGCTAACACCATAATTTTGCTGAGGATCGGTTAAATCTGCCCATTTTAAAGCTGGTAGTTCCCATTTTGCTTGTTCTGCTTTAGTTTGGTGATTAGTAGGACGAGCGATCGCACCACAAGCAATTTCATAGGTAGCATAATCACTTGTCAAATTGAGAGGAAAAGCAGCTTTGACAACTACCTGAGTTTCTTGCCAATCTACTGTATTGGTAATTTTTAACAGGGGAGAATTGGTTTGTAGAAGATAATCTTGGGTAAATGTTGATGAACCTAATTTTCTGATTACTCGCAGACGTTGTTGAATTGTGCCATAGTCTAACCATTCAATCGAAATTAATTCTGTAGGCGGTAAAGGATATTTTTGATAATCAGGATCGATATCCCAAGCATCCCAATATTGTCCGCGATCGCGATAAGCTTGTAGTTGATTTCCTGCGCCTTGGAGTATTTCTTGTTGGTTAGTTTTCTCACATATACTATCTAGATTTCCTGTGGTGGGATTAACTTTTACTTTAAGGTATTGATTTTCAAGAACGAAATAATCGGGAAATTGGTTTTCTTGAGTTACTTCGGTAGCAACTATCCAAAACAAACGATAACCTACTGAAGGAATAGCTTCGGCTAAAAATAATAATTGATTGTCGCAACTTAGTTGAGATGGTAATTTATTGCCCTGTAAATCGTATACTTCCCAATTAGATTTAGTTGCAGCAAGACTAACAACTTCATCTCTGATCCAGTTGAGAGAGTTGAAAATTACAATTGGTTTGGCAGTCGGTTGCGGTGGTAGAGGTAATTTGATTTGAGACGCGATCGCAGCTAAAGCTTGTTTAAGGATGGTTTCTCCTATCTCTATTACTGCTTGCCAATCCTGATTTGCTTCCGCAAATACTTCGGGAATCGATGTTCCAGGTAAGATGTCGTGGAATTGATTGAATAAAACTTTTTTCCAGGCAATTTCAATTAATGATTGCCAGGGTTGACTCTTGACAAAATTTGGGTTACCATTTAAATAATGGGAAAGTGTGCCGCAATCGAACCTTTCCTCATCAATGGTAGTTGCGAGAGTTGCAAACAATTCTGCTTGATAAAGTAATCCTTCACAATAACGATTGAACTTCTTCTGATCCGCGTGGGTAGTATAGCAACCACGATGAAGTTCTAGATATAATTCATCCTGCCAAGTCGGAAAAGAAATCTTGGTTTGCTTGATTTTGGCTAGATATTGAGAGGCAGTAGTAAATTGAATCTGAGGAAAGAAAGGAGAATTATTCCACTTTGTTGCTACTTCTAGCATATCTTTCGTAGGGCCTCCTCCATGATCTCCTACCCCAGGTAACCAAAAGATATCTTGCAATCCCGTTTGAGATTCCCATTCGACTGCATAATTAGTCATGGTAATGGGATTAGTATCCATCACACCTGTAACATTGGGAGGAGACATCAAGGTTAATAATTTGGTGCCATCAGGAGATTCCCACCAAAAACAACCATGAGGAAATTTTGTTGTATCGTTCCAATGCAACTTACCTGTCACAAAATAATCGATGCCAGCACCTTTGAGAATCTGAGGTAACTGCCAACTAAAACCAAAACTATCAGGTAACCAAGCAATTGTAGCAATTTGATCAAATTTTTCTGCTAAATATTTTTGTCCATAAAATAGTTGACGAATAATCGATTCGCCACAGACCAAATTAACATCGGGTTCAACCCACATTCCTCCTAAAATTTCCCACTTTCTTAGTCGAACTGCTTTTGTAATTGCTAAAAATAGATTGGGACGATTTTTTTCAATCCATTCGTAAAGGGCAGAAGTAGTATGACCAAAGGTAAGATGAGGAAAATTTTGTTGTAATTTTAAAACAGATTGAAAAGTTCGTTGAGCAACTTGATAAGTTTCATTAGTAGTCCATAACCAAGCCATATCTAAATGGGCATGACCAAGAGAATAAAAACTACGTTGTTTAATATTTTTAGCTAAAGGTAATAATCGCTGACGTAAATGATTGAGATGGCGATTAAACTCCTCAGCATTAAGAACTAAATTCCATTTTATTTTTTCAATTTCGCTAGCAAGTACAATTAATTTTTCTGGCTCAAATTGATTTAAATATTTAGAGAGAATAGATAATTCAGTTGCTACAAAACCAGGATCGATCTGATTATTACTTTCATAAACCAAATGCGATCGCATTAATGCACCAAGATCATGTCCTGGACTGACTAATCTAATAGCAATTACAAATTCTTCACCAGGCTGAGCATAGTTAGTTAGTAAAATTCTGCTAGAAGAATCAAATAAGTCTCCTTGTTGAACTAAGTTTCCATTAACAAAAATTTGGGCATCTTCTGCCCACCAAGTTAAGACTAAACGCAAACTTAATCCTGGTAAAGGATAACCTTGCAAATGATAAGGAACAATAATGTTTTGTGCTAGCCAATAAATATTTCGTCCTTTACCCCAAACAATATATCTACGTTCGTTGATTACAGCATCTTGCCACTGATTTAAATTTAATGTTGTTAAATACCCAGGCTTAAATGAAAAATCAACAGTTGTATAACGCCAATTGTTTTGAACATCAATTTGAGTTAAGGCTGATAATCTTTCTAAAACTTTAGCAATTCGATTGATTAGCAAATCAGACATAATTAAACACAAATCTTTTTGAAATTATTTAACAATAAAAAAACTATTGCCAAAAATACCTTAGTCTAAGTAAAAATACTCATTAGCTTGAGTAAAAAAGCATTTAATTCTAATCTCAATATATTTGTATACCAACAAAATTAATGATTGTGGTCTTGTCAAGCTTAATTTATACTTGCGATTGAAATGTAATTGATTTAAAATACAATCACAAATTTAAAAATTTTTGATTTTAATTTCAACTTATAAGTGAACCAGCATGAAGTAGTTCCAGAACACACTTTTAATTTATGAATTATCTAATTTTGTCTTCTTTAAGTTTTATTGTAGGTACAATAGTTGGTCTAACTGGAGTAGGTGGTGCATCTTTAATTACCCCCATGCTAATTTTTGGTTTTCATATTCCCGCCTCAGTTGCAGTTGGTTCTGATGTAGTGGCCGCTACCCTAATGAAATTGGTAGGAGGAGTCAAACATTGGCAACAAAAAACCTTCAATTGGCAAATCATTAAATGGATGACTTGTGGGAGTATTCCAGGAACATTAATAGGAATAGGCATTTTAAATTTAATTAAACAGGATCAATATTTATTAGATCATTTTTTAATTAGGGCGATTGGAATAATAATATTATTGGTAAGTTTAATTGCTTTAATTAATTTGATAATTGCAATCTTTTTACCGGCAATACAGCTACCTTCATTACCTAAATTTGATTTAGAAACTACTTTAGGTCGAAGTTTAACCATACTAGTAGGTGCAATTTTAGGTTGTTTAGTTGGCTTAACTAGTGTATCTTCGGGTTCAATCTTTGCTTTAGTACTAATTACTTTTTTTAATTTAGAATCTCGTCAACTAATTGGTACTGATATTGTTCATGGTGCAATTTTATTAGCATTTACTTCTTTAGGACATCTAGGTTTAGGTACAGTAGATTGGCATTTAGTTATTCCCATCTGGTTGGGTTCAATACCTGGGATTTTAGTAGGAACTAAACTTTGTCAAATCATTCCTCAAAATCTACTTAGATTAATTACTTATCTAGTTTTGGAAATGGTAAGTTGGAAATTAGTATATTAAAAATTAATAGAAACAAAATAGATAAAAGTTATATTGAAAATTTAATTAACTTAACTTATAAAATTTAAAATAATTCAATTGAACACAGAAAAACCAACACAAATTAAAAAACTTAATCCTTCTCGCATTAGAGATCATTTGGCTAACGAACGTACCTATTTAGCTTGGATGAGAACAGCGATCGCTTTAATGGGTTTTGGCGTTGTAATTCTTCGACTTCGGGCTTTTCATCCGCCTCTTGTTCCTCGTCCTGGTTATGGTTGGAAGTTGGGTTTACTGTTTTCTGTGGTTGGTTTATTAACAGTTTTACTTTCAACTCAACATTATTTTGCTGTGCGCCATAATATTGAAGAAGATACCTATGAATCAGGCGATCGCTGGATTATTTTTTTTAGTTTAATCGTAACTCTTTTAGGTAGTGGAATTATTTATTTTGTCTTTACCAGTTCTAATAGTCCCCGAGAGTTAATGGTGTCTGAATTTTAATCCTCAAAGGTAATAAATATTAATCAAAATTTTTATGAGTAATTATTCTTTTTTTGTTAAATTTATCTTAAAAAAAATATTAAAATAACTTAATTTTAATCAAGTCGATCTATTCGAAAAAATATTATTAAATAATCTTAATTATTTGACAAAAAGAATTCTATTTCTCTTTATCTCCAAAATTTGCCATACCTTGAAATAACATAATTAAACCAGCAATAACAATAAATATAGCTATCCCACCAAACAATAAATCTAACGATTGATAATTTTCCATTTGCCTCTTGTGATTAAATCTATAACAATATTTAAAGCAATTATTTTTTAGTTAATCTGATTATGTTTAAAGTTGTTTATCAAAATATTGAGCGTGAGTTTAGTCGTTGGACAGAAGCTTTAGATTATGCCAAACATTTAATTCCTGATTGTAAAAGCTTATTTGCAGATATTCGGATTTATCAAGAAAAAGAACTGATTTGGATTTACAGCCGTTCTCATAAATATCCTCAGTATATCGGTGCAGGAACTTATGACAGATTAGCTCGTTTGTTTATTGTAGAAACAATGGAAGAAGAAGAGGAGAAAAAGAGATAAGGGAAAACCTAGTATCATTACATAGATTACTCTTATTTGCTCCTGAAGCTCCCCTACATCTGTTAGTCTTTTAAGCGATCGCTATCGGTGATTTTGCCCAACGCCCCATAACTTTAGCCATTACTTCCAACTCTTGCATTAAATGGTCAAAACGTTCGGGAGTAAGAGATTGAGGGCCATCGGAAAGAGCTTTAGCTGGGTTAGGATGCACTTCAATCATCAGAGAATCGGTTCCTGCTGCGATCGCAGCTTTTGCCATGTCAGGAACATATTCTGCTCTACCTGTACCATGACTAGGATCGATCATCACTGGTAAATGAGTCAAAGAACGAAGAACAGGTAAAACTGACAAATCGAGAGTATTACGTACATAATGCATATCAAAAGTACGGATACCTCGCTCACAAAGAATGACATTAGGATTACCTGCTGCCAGAATATATTCGGCTGCCATCAACCATTCATCGATAGTAGCAGACATACCGCGTTTCAATAATACTGGTTTATCTTGCGCTCCGACTTTTTTTAACAGGGCAAAATTCTGCATATTTCTTGCCCCTACTTGCACAACATCTGCGACTTCTGCTATTTTTTCCAAATCAGCAGTATCCATCACTTCGGTAATTATTCCTAAACCCGTCGCTTCTCTAGCTGCGGCTAATAATTCTAAAGCACTTTCACCATGCCCTTGGAAAGCATAGGGAGAAGTACGAGGTTTATACGCGCCTCCTCTTAGAAATTTTGCTCCTGCTGCTTGAACTCGTTTGGCTGTCTCAACGATCATATTTTCGTTTTCAACCGAACAAGGACCAGCTACCACCACTACAGGATGATTTTTGCCAAAACTTACTGCACCATTAGGAGTTGGGACAATGACTTCACTAGGTTCGCCGTTACGAAATTCTAGACTAGTTCGCTTAAAAGGTTTTTCTACACGTAATACCTCTTCAATCCAAGGACTAATTTCTTGTATTTGTAGAGGATCTAGAGAAGCTGTATCACCTACTAATCCGATCACTACTTTATGTTTACCAATAATTTTTTCTGGTGTTAGTCCCCATTCTTGGAGTTCAGTGCTGACACGCTCTATTTCCAATTCTGGAGAACCAACTTTCATTACGACAATCATATCTAAGTTCCTTAAGGATGAAGACGACCAAAAAACGTTCAATTTATGAAAGATGAAGCCTGAATTTTGAATTATTAGGTTGGATCAATTCAACTTTTACGATTCTCGATTCATCGATTCACTATAGAAGATATGGTAGTCATTTTTCAGTTGGGATTGGAGAATTCGGCTCAATAAAATTAATCTTCTTGGGTAGTGTTACGAGAATTTCGCCAAGCTGCAATCATTCGTTGCCAATTAATTTTAAATTCTTCTACACCTAACCAAGTACCTGCGCGTTTTTCATCCCAAGAAGCAGAAAGAATGCCGTAACTTAAACCAACCATTCCTATGCCAAAAAAGCTAATGCTAACGATTAGAGGAATGACAGAAGGCAATTCTAATAAATTATTAGTTCTTATTAAGTAAAAAAGCACAAAGGACAACATTCCCAAACCAGTCGGGACAGTACAAAACAAAGCCATTCGACGCGCCATGCGCTTGCTCACTGTATTGGGGATAGCTCCAATACTAGCTTCAGATTTAGTTGCTTTGGCTTTAGTTACTTTTTGGGGCTGTTCTGCTACTGTATTATTCACAGCAGCAGGTTCTTTTTTAGGCTTTTTTTTCTTATTTTGACGGGGTTCAAAGGGAAGACGACCCCGTTTTGATTCAGAAGACATAATCTTTTAGGTAAATAATTAACGGCGAATACCTAAACGAGCAATTAGTTGTTGATAACGTTCTTGGTCTCGTTGTTGAATGTAAGTCAGTAGATTTCTACGACGACCGATCATTTTCAGTAGTCCACGACGAGATGAATGGTCTTTATCATTGTTTTTGAGATGTTGAGTTAGTTGGTTAATTCTTTCGGTCAGGATAGCAACTTGTAAATCAGCAGAACCAGTATCGGTTTCATGAATTTGATATTCGGACATCAATTCTTGTTTACGTTGTTGAGTTAGGCTCATAGTTTCAGTTAAGGTTTGTATATAATACTGCAAACTACTATGTTACCATCGTTTTTTTGATAACTGGAGTGTTGAAGCGAGAAAAAATAGAAGGTTTTTCAGAATCATCTGTTTACGCTTTAGGTAACATCTTGAAAAGATTTATTTAGAAGCAAGTGGCTGGTTTTTGGCAGTTCTTGTTTCAGAAAAACTAAGATTTGGTTGTAAAGGCTGATTTTCTAGATTTGCAATGGCATTTCCAGCTATCCAAGCAGTTGTCCAAGCATTTTGAAAGTTAAAACCACCTGTGACAGCATCAATGTCTAAAATTTCACCAGCAAAATAAAGTCCAGGACAAATTTTACTCTCCATCGTTTTAAAATTTATTTCTTTGAGATTGACACCTCCACAGGTAACAAATTCTTCTTTAAATACTCCTTTGCCTTTGATTTGATATTGTCCTCGAATAATTTCTTCTGCTAGTTGATTAAGTTGTTTTTTACTTAACTCTGTCCACGTTTTTTCTAGATTAATATCAACGTAATTAACTAAGTTTTGCCACAATCTTTTTGGTAATCCTAAAGGACAATAATTTAATATTTTCTTTCTGCAATGAGTAGTTTTTGCAGTTAAAAACTTTTCTTTAACTGTTTCTAAATTCTCTTGAGATAACCAATTAATTTCTAAAGGAAGTTGATAATTATGTTCGGCTAAAATTCTAGCTCCCCAAGCAGATAATTTTAAAATGGCAGGGCCACTAACTCCCCAATGAGTAATTAATAAAGCTCCTGTTTGTTCCAATTTATTTTTTTCAGCAGTTAATAAACGAACTCGAACTGAATCTACACTTACTCCTGCTAAATCTTGGAAGCGACTATCTTTAAGATTAAAAGTAAACAAAGAAGGAACAGGAGATTCAATTGTATGTCCTAAATTTTTTGCCCAAAGATAACCCAAACGATTGCTACCAGTTGCTATTATAACTTTATGAGATTTTAAATTTTCTCCATTATTTAGTTCGATTTGAAATTGCCCATCTTTGGGATTTTTTCTAATATTTTGAACAGCAGCACTTGTCCTTAAAACTACTCCTACTTGTTGAGCTTCTTCAATTAAACAGTTAACAATAGTTTCTGAATTATCCGTAATCGGAAACATTCTTCCGTCGCTTTCAGTTTTTAATTTAACACCGCGAGATTCAAACCAATTAATCGTATCTTTGGGTTGGAAACGAGCAAATGCACCTCGTAAAGCTTTCCCTCCCCTGGGATAATTTTGCACTAATTGAGCTAGATCGAAACAGTGATGAGTTACATTACATCTACCACCACCAGAAATTCTTACTTTTGCCAAAGGTTGACGAGCAGCTTCGAGTAAAGTAACTTTCAAATGAGGATTAGCCTTAGCACAAGCTATGGCACCAAAAAAGCCTGCTGCACCACCGCCAATTACAATTACATTCATGAGTTATTGGTTGAAATAAAATATTAATTAAAATCTTCTAGTTTTGACAATTCCCCAAGTTAAACCAGAACCAATAGTGATTAATAACAAAAATAAAATAATTCCTCCTGGCAAGAAAGAAAAAAGACCGAATCCTCTAAATAAATAAACTACGACAAAAGTTACTGAAGAAATAATAAACGTTTTTAGAGTTACAGACATTGCTTTTAATTTATTCAAACTAAAATTTATGGTAGCAATTAGCCACGTATAAGTAACCGATGCCCAATTAATTGTGTACTTTTTAAATTAGAAGTCACGGAAAAGACAAATATATCTACAATTAAAAATTTTTAACTCCTGATTCAAAAAAAAATTGAGGTCATTAATTGACCTCGGTAGGGAAGAGTTAGAATTAGAGTTAAATATTTAACTCACATTTAGTAAGGAAAAGCAGGAACATTAAAGTCAGATTGGAATTGGTCAGCATTGTTATTAACATTTTGGTTAATTACGTTATGTTCACCAACAGCAACACCAACGTTTTGACCAGCTTGAACAGAGGTTTGAATTTGGGGATCGACGGAAAAACCACCGATACCAACTTGAGTTTGAGTTAAATCGTTAGAGACATTTTGATCGACGATATTGCCGTAACCTTGAGTTAATGCGCTATTTGAACCAGCTTGAACGCTGTTTTGAGCTTGTTGAGCGAAAGCAGCTACGGGAGCAAGAGCTAAAGCGAGGGTGGAGATGATGAGAGCAGCTTTTTTCATTTTTCTAGACCTTTAAAGTTAATTGATTTTTTATCTTCACTCTCTAGTTATGTCAGACTCAACAATTTTATGCAGCTACAACCAAAACAATAAAATTTTCTCCTGGCAAGCTTGTTAATTTGAGCCAAAGTGACGAAAGACAGAAATCGACGAAATTAGTCCAAAAAGACTACCAGATTTTTTTGTTTTCTCTTTCTTTTAAAATAAACTTAAATTACATTCAACTTATCTATTAATATACGCATCATTAACCAATAACTTTTTAATTAGAGTTGAAATTTAGATAAAGCCGTGTCTTGGATTACAGTAAGGATGACCAAAGCTCGCTGGGAGGCAGAGTTAATGCAACAAATTTTAGCAGCCTATGATATTCCCAGTCGTGTTATTGATATTGGTGTAGGTATATACTTCGGACAGGGAAGTCAAGCAGCTTTACAAGTTCATGCTAAAAATCAATGGACAGCCTTGCTATTATTGAGTTCTCCTGAAGATCATTAAAAAACTAAATTGAGAAAATACTCTTAAAAATATGTCTTTATTTGATTGGTTTGCCAACATTAGAAAAACAGAACCCGCAATTCAAACTAAACAAGAACGGGAAATTGCTGACGGACTTTGGACTAAATGTCAAAAATGTGGCACTGTTGCTTATGCTAAAGATTTGAGAGCAAATCAGTTAGTGTGTGCTGAGTGCGGATATCATTCGATGGTTGATAGTGACGAACGTATTCGTCAGTTAATCGATTCTAATACCTGGAAACCTCTAGCTGAAGAAATTTGCCCTACCGATCCGTTAGGATTTAAAGACCGGAAACCTTATCGCGATCGCATTACTGATTATCAAAAGAAAACTGGTCTAACTGATGCGGTAAAAGTTGGTACTGGTTTACTAGATGGTTTGCCCGTTGCTTTAGGAGTCATGGATTTCCGTTTTATGGGCGGTAGTATGGGTTCTGTAGTGGGGGAAAAACTTTGCCGTCTGATCGAACAGGCTACAGCAGAACGTTTTCCTGTCGTCATTGTTTGTGCTTCTGGTGGCGCAAGAATGCAAGAAGGAATGTTAAGTTTAATGCAGATGGCAAAAATTTCTGGCGCACTTCATCTTCATCAAGAAGCTAATTTATTGTATATTCCTGTCTTGACTCACCCGACTACTGGCGGTGTAACTGCCTCTTTTGCTATGTTAGGCGATCTGATTATCGCTGAACCTAAAGCAACGATCGCTTTTGCAGGAAGACGAGTTATTGAACAAACTATACGAGAAAAATTACCTGAAGGGTTTCAAACTTCTGAATATTTATTACAACATGGTTTTATTGATGCGATCGTTCCTCGTACTCAATTGAAAAAGACTTTGGCACAATTAATTAGTCTTCATCAACCTTTTTACCCTTTGATGTCTCATCTGGAGTATGCGAATAATGATAATCATCGAGCGATGCATGAAGCTATTTAGCTATATTATGAGTTGAACTTAATCGATTTGATTTTGATAAAGGCAGTTGTTGCCTTTTTTTGTCTGTATAACTATTCAAATTTGTAGCTACCATAAGCTTAAACAGTTAGCAATTGAGAGCGAGCAATGTTTGGAAAACCCCGTGAACCACAAAAACCAGAACAGCCTAACTTACAAGATATTAGACTTTCAATCCCTCAACCAGAACCAGTAATCATGCAACAAGATACTGTGCTACAAAAAGAAAAAGAACTTGAATTAGAAGAAAAATCCGAGTTAGTTCTGGCAGTAGAAAAAATTAGTCGAATTGCGTCTCCCTATTTCATTGTTATTGTTGGTTTGGCTTTGTACGACAACAACTTTTTGATCGGCACAATTTTAATTGTCGTGGGCATTTTATCTTTACTAAAAATTTCTACCACAGATGTAGCAAGATTTTTTGAATGGCTTAAAAATTTTTTAGGGTTAGGCAATAGTAAATAGTTGAAACTGTTTATCAGTAGAAACGTAATATGTTACGTTTCTACACAAATTATCAAACTTTCATTGATAGTTGTACCAAATTGATAAATCTTCAGGGCGGTCTACATCTCGTAATTGAGGAAGATACGCAATCTTTAAACCCAACGTTTTAGCAATCGCTTCAGTTTGTGCCAAAACGCGATCGCTTCCCCAACTAATATTTTGAAATAATTCAGGTATGAGGCGATTTAAACCAATTAAATAATAACCACCATCTTTAGCAGCACCTAAAACTAAATCTTGCTGTTGGAGGGCATCAAAGGCGGATTTTAAGATTGATGAATTGAGAGCTGGACAATCTATTCCAATCGTAACTACTTTTTGTTTGCCCTTCTGAAATGCTTGAGCAAAACCTGATTCCATTCGGTTGCCTAAGTCTCCTGCAACTTGCGAATAATAAGTTAAATTGGTGCCTAACCATTTGCTCATCAATTGGTGATTGCCACCTGTAAAATGAATTTCTACTTCTACCGAACCAGATTCTTGCAGTTGTTTAACTTGTTTAAGGGTATGTTCTGTCATTTGACGTTGTAAATTCGCTGCACCTGTTGCACCTAATACTGGAATCATCCGAGTTTTGGTTGTGCCAGGTTCGGGATAACGACTAAAAATGATTAGGCATTTTTTCATCATCAAACAGTTCTAAAAAGCTGATTAAAAAAGAAGGATGAGGTGTAAAGAATCATCCTAACCTCATCCTTAATCCAATCATGATTAAAGCTTATCTATTAGCTTTTTGCGCCCAGACTTTAGTAGGTAGACCCCAAATATAAATAAAGCCTTCCGCAGCTTTGTGATCGAATTCGTCATCTGCACCGTAAGTAGCTAAATCAGGAGCATAAATAGAATTATCCGATTGGCGACCGACAATAGTTGCGTTTCCTTTAAATAATTTGATTCTTACACTACCAGAAACCGTTGCTTGGGTTGTTTGAATAAAAGCATCAAGAGCAGTTTTTAAAGGACTGTACCATAATCCTTGATAAATTAACTCACCATAAGTTTGCTCAATTCCCCGTTTGTAACGAGTTACATCTCCAGTTAAAGTGAGACTTTCCAAATCTCGATGGGCGTTAATTAAGACGAGTAAAGCAGGAGTTTCGTAAATTTCTCGTGATTTAATCCCGACAACACGGTTTTCAATCATGTCGATTCTTCCTACTCCGTGTTTACCAACGATATCGTTTAGTTGGGAAATCAGTTCAATAGGATTGAGCATCGTGCCATTAACACTAACAGGAATTCCCCGTTCAAAACCGATTTCTATATATTCTGGTTCGTTGGGAGTATCTGCGATCGCTCTAGTCATCGCATAAATTTCTTCTGGGGGTTCAGTCATCGGATCTTCAAGAGGTCCAGCTTCAATACTGCGTCCAAGTAAATTGCGATCGATACTATAGGGAGAGGATTTTTTAACAGGAGATTCAATGCCAAATTTTTCTCCATAGGCGATAGTTTCTTCTCGACTCATTCCCCATTCTCTCGCTGGTGCTAAAACTTTTAGCTTGGGATTGAGTGCCATAATGCCTACATCAAAACGAACTTGATCGTTTCCTTTGCCTGTACAACCATGTGCTACGGCATCTGCTCCATATTTTTCGGCAGCGTCGACTAATAATTTGGCAATCAGAGGACGAGCTAAAGCTGTGGAAAGCGGATACCGATTTTCATAAAGAGTATTGGCACAAATGGCAGGAAAAGCATAATCTTTCACAAAAGTTTCTGTGGCATCTTCGACTAAAGATTCTACCGCTCCACATTTTAAAGCTTTCTCTTGAATTGGTTTGAGTTCTTCTCCTTGTCCCAAATCTGCTGCTAAGGTGATCACTTCTTTAACACCCCATTCATTGATGAGATAAGGAATACAGACCGAAGTATCTACTCCGCCAGAGTATGCCAGCACCACTCTTTCCGCGCGACCCATAATATTTTTTAACCCTATACAACGACTAATGCGCTATTTTACCGAAAACAGAGCAACAACATTTGATAACCACAGACTATTTTCATCATGTTAATTAAATGATTCGTTCTAGACAAAGCTTGAGTTGCTTTGCTAATACTTGCACTTGAGGCTCTTGGAAGATGCCTAAATGAGTTCCAGGTATGTCAAAAATCTCTAATCCTTTTTGAGCAAATTGATGCCACTCTAACTTAGAGTCGCGGTTTTCTGTGGCTCGAAACAAGGTAATCTGACCTGGATAAGGTTGGATTTGATAATTTTGATTGACTTGTCCGTGTTCTTTTCGCAGTTGCATGTTTCTGAGACGTTCGTATTTTGCTCCTAGCTCTATACCTTGAGATAAATTACCTCTAAAGTAGTCTTGACCTTTGATCGCTTTGTAGAAACGGTATTGAGTTTCATCTCTCAATAGATAGTACCAATCTTGTAATCGTTCTCGGACATAGGTTAGTTTTTTTTGCCTCAAGTTTTTTAAATGACCGAGCAAACGTTTTTGAAATGGTTTATTAATCCGATTACCATGAGGGCAGTAACTATCAAACAATCCTAAGAAATTTACCTGATGTCCTTGGGAAAGAAGTTTTTGAGCGATTTCATAGGCAACCACACCGCCAAAAGAAACTCCTACCAATAGATAAGGTCCTTGGGGTTGAAAGGCAAGTAATTCTCGAACATAATAGGAGGCTAAGGCGTTGATATCTCTGGGGTGTGGAATATCGCGACCGCTCGTAAATTCGGTAGATAGTCCGTAAAGATTGACTTCTGAGGCGAAATACTTAGCTAAAGGACGATAGTATTCTAAACCATAACCAAGGATATGAATAGCAAATAAATTAGGTAGCTCAACATCAACTTGAATGGGAATTATTGTATGGGGTAATTCAATAGTTTGCTCTTGGTCTAGTAAAGTTGCTAATTGTTTGACTGTTGGAGCTTGAAAAACAGCAGCTAAGGGCAAATTTTGACCGTATTTTTGGGCAATTTGATTAATTAGATTGGCTGCTAGTAAAGAGTTACCGCCCAATTCTACAAAATTATCTTCAATCCCAATCGGACTGGTATTTAAAATTTCCTC
Source organism: Stanieria sp. NIES-3757 (assembly GCA_002355455.1). Classification (NCBI taxonomy): domain Bacteria; kingdom Bacillati; phylum Cyanobacteriota; class Cyanophyceae; order Pleurocapsales; family Dermocarpellaceae; genus Stanieria; species Stanieria sp. NIES-3757. The sequence goes on along the minus strand of AP017375.1, from coordinate 4,032,376 downwards.
AAAGATTTGAGTAAGTTCTTGTTCTAATTGATTGCTTGGTGCAAGATAAGTCCGCTCTGATAATTGTTGGATTGATTCAATTGAAGGTAAAGCTTGACGATCAATCTTACCACTAGTGGTTAAAGGAAAAGCCTCTAAGAATCCAAAGGCTGAAGGAATCATGTAGCTTGGTAATTGGGTTTGTAAAAAGCTACGCAACTCTTGAGACTGAGAAAATTGAGCTTGATTAGGAACGACATAAGCAACCAATCTCTGACCAAGATAATTCTCATGTAGCATGACTACCGCTTCTCGCACGGCAGGATGTTGAGACAAAATAGCTTCAATCTCTCCTAATTCGATCCGCAATCCGTAGAGGTTGACTTGGCGGTCAATCCGACCTAAAAATTGAATGCTGCCATCAGCTAAATAACGAGCTAAATCTCCTGTTTTGTAAAGTCTTTCGCCTGAAAGATAGGGATTAGGAATAAATTTTTCAGTTGTTAATTGTGGACGATGTAAATATCCTCTCGCTACACCTGCACCGCTAATATGTAACTCAGCAGGAACTCCTACTGGTACTGGTTGCAGATTGTGGTCTAGTAAATAAACTTGCATATTAGGAATCGGATGACCAACGGGAATTGCGTTGAGGCGTTGATCCAAGTTATCGGGAATGTAGTAAACCGTAACTACTCCCGTTCCTTCTGTTTGACCATAGATGTTGACAAATTTGACCTGGGGTTTAAACAATTTGCGCCAGCATTTTAAAATTTCAGCCGTTACCTGTTCTCCACCTGCACCAACTAAACGCACTTGATTATCTAAAAGATTTGCTTTGACTTCCGGTGCTAAGTGAGTCAAAATTTGAGCAAAATGTCGCCAAAAAGAGGGAACATGATCAACAATAGTTACTCCTTCTCTTTTAATTAGTTCAAAGAGTTTAATTGGTTCTCGTTTTTCCTCTTCAGTGGTAATAACTGCCGTAGCACCCAAAGCTAAAGGAGTTAATAATTGCCTGGCGGAAACAACTAAAGCAATCGAACCTCGATGTAAATAAACATCATTAGTAGTGATTTGGAGAGCTAATTGTAAGTCTTGAGCGTAATGGCTCAAATTTTGGTGAGTGAGCATTACCCCTTTAGGTTTTCCTGTCGAACCCGAAGTATAAACAATCTGTGCTAAATTATTGTGGCTAACCTGACTATCAGGATCGTGTTCTGGATAATCGGATATTTTATGCCAATCGCGGTCTAAGGAAATAACTTGAGTAATTTGTTCGGGAACTTGTTTGAGGAGATGTTCTTGAGTTAATAAGATGGAAATTTGAGAATCGTTGACAATAAAAGCCTGTCTTTCTTTAGGATTAGCACGATCTAGAGGAACATAAGCTCCACCAGCTTTAAGAATACCCCATAATCCTACCACTAAATCAAGCGATCGCTCTGCATAAAGACCAACTAAGGATTCTGGTTTTACTCCCAAACTTTGCAGATAGTGAGCTAATTGATTAGCTTTGGCGTTTAACTGAGCATAAGTTAATCGTTTTCCTTGACAAACAATGGCTACTGCATCGGGATTACGTTCGGCATGAAATGCCAACATCTGATGAATGCAGCGTCGATCTAAATTAGTTTGAGTTTGATTCCAACCGAATAAAGCTTGTTCTACTTCTGGTTTAATTAAAAAAGCTAGACGGTCAATCTGTTCATCGGGATTTCTTACAATTGCTTCGATTAATTTTTGATAATGGGTAGCAATGCGTTTAATTGTGGCTGGTTCAAATAAGTCTTTAGCATATTCAAAATTGCAGAAAAGACAGTTATTTTGTTCAATGAGATTCAACCGTAAATCTTGCTTAAGTAATTGTTGCTCCCAAACCTCCGAATTAATAGCTGTTTTCGCAGAATTGGCATTAACTGCTTGGTAGTAAAATAAAATTTGAGTTAAAGATAAGAACTCCCTATCTTCTCCATCTTGAATTAAAATTTGTTGTAATTGTTCAAGTTTAATATCGCTATAGTCATAAGCTTCACTAACTTTTTGTTCTACTCGTTTTAATAAATTACGCCAACTTAATAGTTCAGTAAATTTAATTTTAATTGGCAATAGTTGAGGTTTGTTAACAGTCTGATTATTAATTAATCTAGTTATTAAGCTGACAACAAGATCGGATTGATTAGTATAGCGATAAAGGAGAGTTTGGAAGGATGCTAATAAGATTATTTCTAAGCTAACTTGTTCTTGTTGACTAATTTGTTGGAGAGATTCAGTTAACTTTTGAGAAAAAATTAATGTTTCCTGTGCAGTTTGATAGCTTGTTTGGGATGTTCTGATTCCGTCCGTAGTCAAATCCAAAATTGGGGGAACTTTTTGAAGCTGTTTTTTCCAATAACCTAAGTTATCAGGTAATATTACTTGTTTTGCAGAGTTGTTTTGATGAAACATTCGCTCTTGCTCTTAATTGATTATTTCCTAATTCAAGAAGCTTATCTTAACTTGGTAAAAAAACATCTAAGATCAATTAATTTGGGTTTTGTCATCAAGAGCGATCGCTCTTGAATAAATTCAAAGAATGAGCCAAACTCACTAAAATTAATCATATAAACAAAAAAAATATCGTGTCTTAAAATACTTTTTGCAGAAAATTTATTTAAACTATTAGTGTAAAAATTATGATGGAATTTTATTTGGTGTAGTTACGCAAGGAGGATTATTAGAGTTAAGAAAAAGATTTGATTTTTATCTTAATCTCCGTCCTGTCTCTACTTGTACAAGTTTATTAAATAAATCAACTCTTAAACCCGAAAAATTAATTGTAATAGATATTCTTTTTGTTCCAGAATTAGTCAGTGGAATTTATATCAGTGGACGTTTTTTTTTACATTCAATTAAATATTACTACTCCTCTTATTAAAAGTACTAATATACTAGATTGGTAATTGTTAATTAGTGTAGAGTAATAACCGTGACAGCAACATCAGAAATTCAACAAGAAGTAGTTCAACTGAGACAACAATTAATTCAAGCAGGATATGCTTATTATGTCCTCGACAATCCGATTATGGAGGATGCTGTTTACGACCAACTCTATCGTCAATTACAAGACTTAGAAGCTCAATATCCCGAACTCATTACACCTGATAGTCCAACTCAAAGAGTCGGAGATCAACCAGCTTCACAATTCACTTCAGTTAAACACAATATTCCTCTCTATAGTCTGGAAAATGCTTTTAATCAGCAAGAATTAACCAAATGGCAAGAAAGATGGCAACGACAAGCACCAGATGTTCAAGATTTTGCCTATGTTTGCGAGTTAAAAATTGATGGATCTGCTTTAGCATTAACTTATGAAAATGGCATCTTAGTTCGAGGTGTTACTAGAGGAGATGGAGTTACAGGAGAAGATATTACTCAGAATGTCCGTACTATTCGGACTATTCCTCTACGACTCAATTTAGATAATCCACCCCCTATAGTAGAAGTCAGGGGAGAAGCTTTTTTACCTATTGCGATTTTTGAAAGTATTAATCAAGAACGAGAACAAGCAGGAGAAGCTTTATTTGCTAATCCTCGTAATGCTGCTGCTGGAACTTTACGACAGTTAGATGCTAAAGTTGTCGCTAAACGTAAGTTGAATTTTTTTGCTTATACTCTACATCTTCCTAATCATCCCGATCATTCTACTTCTCAATGGGAATCTTTGGAATTGTTGCAAAAAATGGGGTTTAGGGTCGATCCTAACCGCAAGTTGTGTCAGTCTCTGGCAGAAGTTGAAGAATACTATCAAGAATGGGATACGGCTAGACGCAATCTCTCTTATTTAACTGACGGAGTCGTTGTCAAACTCAATAGTTACTCTCTACAACAAAGATTAGGCTTTACTCAAAAATTTCCTCGTTGGGCGATCGCTCTTAAATATCCAGCCGAAGAAGCCCCCACTATAGTTAAAGATATCATTGTTAATATCGGTAGAACTGGCGCAGTAACCCCAATGGCTGTGATGCAACCAGTCCAACTAGCAGGAACTACTGTACAAAGAGCAACTCTTCACAATAGCGATCGCGTTTCTGAATTAGATATCCGTATTGGCGATACAGTAATTATCCGCAAAGCAGGGGAAATTATTCCTGAAGTAGTAAGGGTAATGTCTCAATTGCGCCCTCCTGGTACGCAACCCTACCAAATGCCTACTCATTGTCCCGAATGTAATTCTCAATTAGTTCGTCCGAAGGGAGAAGCGGTAACTAGATGTGTCAATAGTTCTTGTCCAGCTATTTTACGAGGTAGCTTAATTCATTGGGCTTCCCGTGATGCTTTGGATATTAGGGGTTTGGGAGAAAAAATTGTTGTCTTGCTACTGGCAAATAACCTAGTTAAATCTATTGCCGATCTTTACACTTTAAAAATAGAACAAATTGCTGCTTTAGAAAGGATGGGACAAAAATCTGCCGAGAAACTGGTTAAAGCGATCGCTGATTCAAAAAATCAACCCTATGCTAGAGTTTTATATGGTTTGGGAATTCGCTATGTTGGTAGCGTCAATGCCAAATTATTAGCTCAAAACTTTCCGACAATTGCAACTTTATCTACAGCATCTGTAGCTTCTCTAGAAGCAGTTTATGGGATTGGGGAAGAGATTGCTCAATCAGTATTTCAATGGTTTAGAATTCCTGCTAATCAACTTTTAGTATCAGCTTTACAAGAATTAGGATTGCAATTTGAAAACCATAACTCGTCTACTAAAACTCAATCTAATTTAACCGAAAATACTTTTGCTGGGAAAACTTTTGTCATTACTGGTACTTTACCAACCCTTAAACGTAATGAAGCCAAAGATTTAATTGAACAAGTAGGAGGAAAAGTTACTAACTCAATTAGTGCTAAAACTGATTATTTAGTAATAGGAGAAAATCCAGGTTCTAAATTAGCTAAAGCCCAAGAACTTAATATTCCTCAACTTGAGGAAAACCAACTTTTAGAGTTACTTAAAACTTAAACGATACTGTCTTTAACTATTACAGGTTTAAGCAATAGTAATTGTACTTAATTAAGCAAACTATCAGAATGTAAGCTGTACTGAATTTAATTAAAAATCACTAGATTAAGTTTTACTAAATTTTAATTAAACCATTCTACTTTTTGCTCAATCGGATCGCGACGACTAGTAAGGCTAGGGCGATCGCTATAACCTAAGTATAAATATCCAAGACAATAATCTTGTTTTTCCAAACCCAGAAACTCTTTCAATTCTTGAGTATAAGTAACTCCTCCAGAACCCCAAAAACTACAAATACCATAAGCAGTAGCCGTTAAAGCCATATTTTGGACACTACAAGCTACTGCTTCTATTTCTTCAATTTCGGGTATTTGTTCGGATATTTGTCGTTTCATACAAATAACAATTACGTGAGAAGACTTAAGAATATTTGTCTTCATTCTTTCATACTTTTCTAGTTTAAAATTAGTATTTTTACTCAGCTTTTTATATAAATCTGCTTGAAAGTTTGCCAACTTTTCCAAACTAGAACCAGTAAAAACTTTAAATCTCCAAGGCTGAGTTAAGCCATGAGTAGGAGCCCAATTCGCATTTTCTAAAATTTCCCAAACTATAGAGTCTTCTATTGTTTTTCCGTTAAAACAACGAGGTTTAGTCGAACGACGCGTTCTAATTAATTCAGTAATTTGTTGAGTAAAATCAGACATATTAAAACATTAACTTTTTGTTTCAGCAAGACCCATGTTAAATATCTTAAGAGTAATTATACTTAGATTAATAGCACAAGACAGATCGACAATAATCAGAGTATTATTGATTAGTTGATTGTACTTTTGCGGTTATCAAAACTTAAGGTTAATATCACCTAATAAAGCTTGATCCCAAATCCGTGTTTACAAAAAACAATCGAATTAGATTATCGACTCAATTATTACTATAGTTTAATTACTATTACTTGCTTGCTTATGTCTAGTTAAATTAACAGATGCTTAAAAATAGATATCAGTAAGACCCCTCGCATTTCAATAAATAATATGGGGAACAAAAAATGCACACAGAAATAGCAGCCGAATCGAAAGTGTCACTTATGAAAGAAAACTCTCAAAGAGATAGTAAAAAATTACTACTTATTGACGATGACCCTAACCTAATCTTACTGGTTAAAGATTATCTTGAATTTAGAGGCTATAACGTCATGACAGCAGAAAATGGGAGAGAAGCTTTAGAGTTGCTAGAGCAGAGCATCCCCGATATGATTATTTGTGATGTTATGATGCCCGAAATGGATGGTTATTCTCTGGTTCAACATATCAGACAAGAACCTCGGACTAATAGAATTCCTGTCCTGTTTCTTTCGGCTAAAGGGCAAAGTCAAGACCGAGTGAAAGGTTTAAACGAGGGTGCTGATGTTTACATGGTTAAACCTTTTGAACCAGAAGAATTAGTGGCACAGGTAGAATCTTCCCTCAATCAAATCAAGCGTTGGGAGCAAGGTCGTGCCAGAGGCATAGACGGAGTAGCAACTATTCAAGTTCCCCATAATGTCGAACTTACTCCAACAGAGTTAAAAGTAGTTCAGTTAGTCGCTAAAGGGATGGCTAATCGTGAAATTGCTGAACAACTTAACGTTAGTCAACGGACAATTGAAAGCCACGTTTCTAATATGCTCAACAAAACTAGCTTAAATAACCGTACTGAGTTAGCACGTTGGGCAATTGAAAGTAATATGGCATAAATTGAAAACATAAGTTATTTCTTGGCAAATCAAACCAACTTATCTGATAATCTTGCTGATTTTAGGGTAACCATGAGGTTGCCCCAGCTTTGTTGGTGATAAAAATGGGAGTTTTTTCTCAATTAAAAAGCTCGCTCATAAAATAACTTGCTATTTTTTATATATCTGTTATAATTAATTCTTGTTGCTGGTGTAGCTCAGTTGGTAGAGCTGCTGATTTGTAATCAGCCGGTCGCGGGTTCAAATCCTGTCACCAGCTTGCTTATTAAATTTAATTTAAATAGACTAAAAGCACAATGCTGAATACTTTGGCTTTTTAGTAAAACATAAATCTTTCTAGAATTTCACTCATACTGAAAATTGAAGGTAAAGTAAATTTATTTACTCTGCTTGAAACCTTTGTCTTGTAATAATTAAAGTAAACGAGAAAGTAGCTGATAAATTAGACGAAATAAGGCTACTATGCCCATTACTCCCGCTGCTGCCATTATCCCAATCATAAAAATAGATTGTACGACGAAAGCTCCTTGTAACAAAGGAACAAAATAAATAATTGCAGCACTAATTCCAGCAATAATTAACAAGTCTACTTTTTCAATAACTCGGCGAATTTGAGCAAAAATTAATCCGCCCAAAATCATGCCCCAAATTCCAATCATGAGATTGGGGCTGAGATTAAAAATAGCTAGACTACTCAACGCAATATATAGTAATGCTCCTTCAAAACCTGTAAAAGCTGCACTAGCAAGAATTTCTAATAGAGAAAATTGAGGTAAAGATAACTGGATTTGTCTTTTGGGTTGACTGGGAATTGTTGGTGGTGGTGCTGGTGGTTGAAGTGTAAATGCTTGGGGTTGATTAACGGTAGGTTGAGTTTGAATTACAGGACGAGTGTTTAATGCTTCTAGGACTTCTGTTGCCGATTGAAACCTTTCTGAAGGGGTAGGTAATAACATTCGGTCTAAAATCTTAGTTAAGCGATCGCTTGTCTGGGGTGCATAATCGTGCCATTGCCAACGATTTTTGTAATAATCGTACATTTGTTCGGCTGGTTTGCCTGTAAGTAAATTGATACAAGTAGCTGCTAAAGCATAGAGATCGGTTGAAGGATAAACCTGTGCGCCAGCCATTTGTTCGGGAGGGGCAAAACCCATGGAATAAATTCCTGTAGATCTGTTTGGAGTGGGATGATTGGCATTAGCTGCTACCTGTTTAACTGCACCAAAATCAAGTAAATGTAATACCCCCGACAAGCGATCGCGCATAATATTGGAGGGTTTGATATCGCGATGAATCGAATTATTTTGGTGAACAAATTGCAGAATTTTCAGGATTTCTGTGAGTATTTCTATTACTTCAGTTTCAGAAAAAGTACCTTGATTAGCTAGTATAGTTTCTAAATCTTGTCCGTCAATATATTCTTGTACGAGATAAAAATACTGTTCTTCTTGATTGCTGGTACTACTGGGAACTATTAACGGAAAAAAGGCAAATAAATCGGGAATTTGTGGATGTTTATTGCCCAATTTTTCTAACACTTCTGCTTCGCGTTCAAACAAACTTTGGGCGAGAGTTAATTCTTGAGGAGAGAGATTTCCCGCAGGTTGAAACTGCTTAACTACACATTCTCGCATAGCAGGAGTATGGCGATCGCGAGCTAAGAAAGCTGCCCCAAATCCACCTTTACCTAGTAACCGCAAAGGAAGATAACGACCAGCCAGAATTAAAGGCATACCGCAACTAGTACAGTATTTTCCCTGGATTGTTTTGAGTTTAGTCGCATCGTCAAGGTCACTAAAAAAGTTACGTGGATGCGGACAATTAGGTCGAGTGCAGAGAATTTCCATTTCTCCAAGCAACCAAATTTATTTTATGGTTTAAGATTCCTCCCAGTTTAACAATAGCTTATCTCAAACATTATGAGAGTTGGAGAGAATTTCTTTAAAATTAGCGGTATTTTGATAAATTCCCTCAGTAACCTTGAATTCTTCTTTAGTAGAAAATTGAGGTAAAATTTCTCGGCTGAAGGCTTCTGCTGCTTTAGAACAATAACGATTAGGATTGACAATTACCGATAAAACTCGCCGAACTATTACATCTTTGATGGTTGCTCGGTGTAAGACATTCATTTGCAACTCTTTTTCGATCGCGGTTGTGGAAACAAAAGCTGCTCCTAATCCTGACTGTACTGCATTTTTAATTGCTTCGATCGAATTAAGTTCCATTTCAATTTTGAGTCGTTTGGGATCGATTTCATAAAGAGTCAAGACTTTATCGATTACTTTACGAATAGTAGATTGAGAATCGAGAGTAATAAATTGCAGTTTATATAAATCTTCTTTTTGAATTGTTTCTAACTGAGCTAAAGGATGAAACACAGGTAAAATTAAAGCTAATTCATCTTCAGCATAGGGAATGATTTTGAGAGTTTCCTGTAATTCGGCTGGTACTTCGCCCCCAATAATAGCTAAATCTACTTGTCCGTTAGCCACTCCCCAAGAAGTACGACGTGTAGAATGAACTTGTAATTGTACGGAAACATCTGGATAACTTTGCCGAAATAAACCGATCATGCGAGGTAACAAATAAGTACCTGTAGTTTGAGAAGCACCAACAATCAAAGTGCCACCTTGGAGGTTTTGCAAATCTTCAATTGCCCGACAAGTTTCCTGACATAAAGCAATAATTCTCTCTCCATAACTAAGTAATAAATGTCCTGCTTCTGTCAATTGCGCCCTTCTTCCTCCTCTGTCAAAAAGAGGAACATTTAGTTGTTTTTCTAAATTTTGTACCTGAAGACTTACTGCTGGTTGAGAAACATACAGGCTGTCAGCAGCCCGTTTAAAACTCCCTTCGGCTGCGATCGCCTTAAGAATTCGTAGTTGATCTAAAGTAAAAGGAATGTCAGACATAAAATCTTGTTAACAGTTTTGTTAGTAACAGAGCAATTTTTGCTCCAAGGTTAAAAGCCTAATTAATCTTCAAAAACTGATGATTTTCTGGCAAATTAAGGGTCTGTCACCACGCTGGTTGGACTTGTCGAAGCAATTTCGCTGTCCCCCACCGTCAAAATCGTATTTAATTAATTAATTCCCTCAGCTTGACAGTATCATAATCAGGGGATCGTATTTGTATGAAATCGTTGCTAACATCGAGTATGGTAAATAACACATATATTTAGATATCAATGACAGGAGCAAGTTGGTTTACCCCCAGTCATGGGATTATCATCAGTCTACTCTTCGGTTTTGCTATTGCCCACAGTGGTTTGGCTGCCCTTCGCCCGTGGGGAGAAGCTAAAATTGGCGCAAGACTATATCGCATCTTTTTTGCTTTGGTTAGCATACCTTTTGCTACTATCCTAATTATTTATTTCTTTAATCATCGTTATGATGGCTTGCAATTGTGGCAAGTTCAGGGAATACCAGGAATTAAACCTTTAGTTTGGCTGCTTTCCTTGATTTCTTTTATTTTCCTCTATCCTGCTACCTTTAACTTATTAGAAATTGCTGCGATCGCTCGTCCTCAAGTCCATCTCTACGAAACTGGAATTATGCGGATCTCTCGTCATCCTCAAATGGTAGGGCAGGTAATTTGGTGTATCGCACATACTCTGTGGATTGGGACGACTTTTATGGTAGTAACATCTTTAGGATTAATTGCTCACCATTTATTTGCAGTTTGGCATGGCGATCGCAGATTAGAAAAACGTTACGGAGATGCTTTTCTCAAAGTTAAAGAACGTACTTCGGTAATTCCTTTCTTAGCAATTTTGGACGGGAGACAAACGCTTAAACTATCAGAATTTCTCCGTCCTGCTTACGTCGGTGTTTTGGGCTTTGTTTTGTTAGTTTGGTGGGGACATCCTTGGCTAATGCAAGTTACGTCTCAAGTTAATTGGTAATTTATTCTGAGTTTGTAGCAGGCGATCCCAATTGGTTGTAGCATAATTCCAAGTTGATAAAATTATTATTGATAAAACAATTTAGACAAAATGTTTCTTTCGGTTAACGAACAAAGCTTTAATCAAGAAGTTTTAAAATCTTCTCAGCCGGTTTTAGTTCATTTTTGGGCTCCTTGGTGTGGTTTATGTCGCATGATTGAACCTTTGCTAATTCAATGGCAAGCAGAGTTCACTGGGCCAATCAAATTAGTCAGTATTAATGCTGATGAAAATTTTAAACTAGCTAATAGTTATCGTTTAAAAAATTTGCCAACTTTAATGTTATTTGAGCGCGGTAATTTATTGGCTAAAGTTGATAATTTTCAAAATCGCGAGAGTTTAAAACAAACTTTAACTAAAATTGTTTCTAATTATGCAGCTCAATCAGCATAACTTTCAATGAAATTGTTTTTGTAATTAAAGATTTGAAAATTGAGGATGGAAAAATTGGTCAACTTTTTAATCAACCTTTTTTTTCGTCCTTAATATTGATAAACTAATTATAAAAAGTAAAATTTCTAGCAAATGCAACCAAGGTTAGATTACTTTGGAGGGTTCTAAAGTTTAAAATTTAAATGCTTATCTTCTCTTCGTGCTACGAAGAATAATAATATTGACGTTTTAATCTATAGTTCTTTTGCTCTATAAATTTATTTTAATCAATCACTAGTAAAAAGAGTTACTGAAGCTTCTTAAATAAGCTTGTGAAGTAAAATTGTCATCGCTATAACTGGTTAATTAGCCTTGTTAAAGGTAAATTAAGAATAGGTTAAGGAATTTCTTAACCATAAGTTAAAGCGATGGTAACCCTTTTTCGGTACGATTGACTAACAGGTATATAAATTAAACATCACAGCTTAAATTTTTCAAGCAAGAGCATTAATTTTATGGTATATGGACAATACACAGCCAGTCAGACAGAGACTGTGCTAAAGGCGGAGAACGTCAACGTCTATTATGGGAATTTTTTAGCTTTAAAAGGTATTTATTTGGATATTCCCAAAAATAAAGTTACCGCCTTTATCGGGCCATCTGGTTGTGGAAAAAGTACACTGCTGCGTTGTTATAATCGTCTCAATGATTTAATTCCAATTTTTCGTCTTGAAGGATTAATTACCTACCATAACAATAATCTCTACGCTAAAGATATCGATCCAGTTCAAGTAAGACGCAGAATTGGGATGGTATTTCAAAGACCTAATCCTTTCCCAAAATCAATTTATGAAAATATCGCTTTTGGGGCCAGAATTAATGGTTATAAAGGAGATATGGACGAATTAGTCGAACGTTCTCTCAAACAAGCAGCTTTGTGGGATGAAGTTAAAGATAAATTGAAACAAAGTGGTTTAGCACTTTCTGGTGGACAACAGCAAAGATTGTGTATTGCCAGAGCGATCGCTCTTCAACCCGATGTTGTATTAATGGACGAACCTTGTTCTGCACTCGATCCAATTTCTACGTTAAAAGTAGAAGAACTAATTCATCAACTCAAAGAAAATTACACAATTGTGATTGTTACCCATAATATGCAGCAAGCATCAAGGGTAGCAGATCTAACTGCTTTCTTTAATGTCACTGCTACTGAGAAAGGAAATCGTCAAGGTTATCTAGTCGAGTGCGATCGCACTGAAGTAATTTTCCAAAATCCTAAGGAAGAAGCCACGATGGAATATGTAAGTGGGCGTTTTGGTTAATTAAGACTTTATTATCCAGATTTATGAGTCTATCTAATTGAAGAGTAAGGGCGTGCCAATTCTTGATAGGATAGGTTGAATCTGGGATCGTTAACAATAAATTATGTTTTCTAAAAAATACTTATCGCGTTTACTAGCTTTAGTTTTAGTCTTAGTAATGGGTTTAATCGGCTGTGGTAGTAATCCTAGTGGTTTAACAGGGAATTATAGCCAAGATACACTAGCTGTTTTACAAAATCTTTCCACAGCGATCAATCTTTCCAATGATGCACCTGATAAAAAAGAAGTTGTTACTCTAGCACGTCAGCAAATTAGCGATTATGCTTCTCGTTATCGTCGTGATGCAAAAACTGCGGGACTTCGTTCTTTTACTACTATGCAAACCGCATTAAATGCTTTAGCTGGTTACTATAGTTCTTATGGAATTCGTCCTTTACCAGATAAACTTAAGCAACGTCTTCAACAAGAATTTAAACAGGTTGAAATATCTTTAAAACGAGGTGTGTAAGACAATCAACATCTCTATTACTTTCCCTCCTGTAATTATTCGGGAGGGATTTTTTTTGACTTGATTGACAATCTTTACTCTCTGAAAACGTATTGACTATAAGTTTATACAAAAGTTTAATGTAGTTTATTGATGAGTAGTCAATTTGCTGCGGATTTATTTTTACTTTGTGCGATCGCAGGATATTGGCTTTCTAATGTGTTGGGCATTGTTTTGATGCAAATCAGGCGTTTGAGATACGGTACAACAATCTCAAGAACTTTATCTTAAAAAAGAGCTATTGATAGGTTTAGTTTCTTCAACTGTTTCCACTGTAACTATTTTGCTTTTATTACAATTCACGCCTGATGTGAATTAGAAAAAAGTGAGGAAAAGACAGAAGATGAAAGTTACCATGCTTATCATCAAATATCCTTCCTCATCAATCGCATAGACTTTAAAACGCTGGTAGTCACGATTTTTGTTGTAGTAGATGATCGCTATAGCAGCTAAAATCACTTCTTATACTCTACAGCTTCTTCTCCGTCAGCAATTTGGAATTGAAGTTCTTATCTTTCTAGTCTATATCTGCACACTAAAATTTAATTCACATCAGACGTTTGACTACTAATTAACTGCTTTATTCGTTAACAGGCTTGTTTAGTTTTTTGACATCAGTTCCTGCTAAACTAGGATATCTATCTACAAAATAATTATTTAAAAAAGTATTCACTGCGGAAAGAAGAACTGGAGCAAGAATAAAAGCAATTAATCCTCGGACTTGAAAACCAGGTACTAAAATCGAAGCCAACCAAAAACATAAACCATTAACTACGAGAGAAAATCCGCCTAAACTAACAATATTTAAGGGTAAAGATAATAAAGAAATAGTCGGCTTAACTCCGGCATTAACTATACCGATCGCTACAGCAGCAATTATAGCAGCGGGAAAATTCGCTAAATTTACTCCAGGAAAGATAATATCGACCACTAGCAGACTCAAGGCTGTAGCCAGTAGAGTTAAAAGTGTTGATAACATAGTAGTCTTCTCCTTGATAGTTTACAAATAGTATTTTTTTTATGTGATTATGTTTAGTTTGTATTAATCAACCAAAAATCTCCTCTCTTAAAAGATATATTTTTTCAAAATATTTTTTACAGATAAATCTAAAATAACAATTAATTATCTAGCGCAAGATAGATGAGAAATTTGGGCATTCGTTAAAATATGATTAGTACGTAGGTATAACTAAAAAATTAAAACATAATTACCATGAAAATTGTTCAAATTATTGCTGCTATTTTACTTCCGCCTCTAGGAGTATATTTAACTATAGGTATTAGTCCAGCTTTAATCATCAATATTTTGCTAACTTTACTTGGTTGGATTCCCGGAATCATCCATGCACTTTGGATTATCTCGAAACAGTCAGAACAATATAATGTTTAATAAATGATTGAAATTCTCTTTCTATCTCGTCAATAAGTTTAGATGATATTGCTCCCAGATTAAATTAATTATTACCTGGGAGATTTTATCTATTTTATTTTCTAGCAAATTAGTGGATCTTGGGCGAGATATTATTAGAAATTAGATTTTTTTTGATTGTTACTCGCCATTAACTAATTTATTTTTGTCGAGTATGAAAGATATCAGAAATTGAATGCCACAACTCTTTTAGTAGTGTTTTAATTTGTTGTTCTTTTTGAGCAGCAGCACTACCAGCTTGTCCCAGTTTTTGTTCAAATTCAATTTTTTTCTGGTCTACTTTACCAGTAAACATTTCTGGGTCTTCTTTAGCTTTTTCGTACCAACTTTTAGCTTCATCTAAATAGTGTTTAACATCTTCGTATTGTTCGCCATAACGACTAGCTAAATTAGCTTGAACAATAGCTAATTGTGCTTTTAATTGAGCATATCGTTTTTGCAGAATAGCAACTTCTTCACTATTTCGGACGGTTTCTACAGCTGATTCAATCGCAAGTTTTAGTTTGTCTGGTTCAGTTTGTCCTTGGTTTTTGACTTCAACTAAAACCCCATCGATTTCTTGTTGGAGTTGTTCTTGTTCTACTTCTACTTGAGTTTGTAAAGTTTGAATTTCGGATTGAGTTTTAGCAATATTTTCTCGTTTAGAACTACTAATTGCCTCAATCGCTCCTTCTAAGGATGCAGTTATTTCTTCTTTTAATTCACCACCTTTTTCTTGAAAAATTTCCTTCACAGCAGCGATCACATCTTGAAATAAAGTCAGAATTTCGCTTCTTCCTGTTTTAAGTTCAGTGGTTGTTTCTGTAATAGCTGTTCTAATAATTTCTTTAATTTTCTCTCTTTTTAATTCCCCTGTTTGTTTAGCTTGTCTTAAGTTAGTAATAATTCTTTCTTTAGTGGATTCGGGCATAGTTATTTTTTTCACCAAACTGATATTTTTAACGGCTGGTTAAAAACTCATTTAATCTCACCGTTATCTTCATAGTTAAATTGTAATTTTTTTTTGATTTAATTAATAAAGCTTGTCAGAGGGAAAACCGAACTTTAAAATACTAATAACTGACTAAATTATTGGTTTTTACCCAAATTTAACCTCAATAATTGAAGTAATTACGAATAATGACTTGTGGCAAATGAAGTGGGGTTTTCTGTACTCAATTAATGACCAACAAGTCAAAAGCATAACTTAAAGATTTTTTAATTTTTAAGGCAAAAAAGCTTGTGAAACCAATAAAGTACTAAAGAAAATCACTCACACACCACAACCTTATCTTGATGTCAAAAAATACAGCTTTATTAAAAAAAATTATTTTGATTACTGGTGCTTCGACTGGTATTGGTGCTGCTTTAGCCGAAATGTTAGCCCAAGAATTTGATGATATTTGTTTAGTATTAGCTGCTCGCAATCAAACCCAACTAGAATTAGTAGCTGATAGATGTCGTCAAGCTGGTGCAGAAGTATTAGTAGTACCGACAGATTTAGCTCAACTAAAACAAGTACAAAATTTAGCTCAACTAGCACTTAAACATTTTGGTCGAGTTGATATTTTAGTCAATAATGCAGGTTATGGACAAATGGGACCAATAGAATTGATACCCCCAAAGGCAGCCCAAGAACAATTTGCTGTGAATTTCCATGCTCCTTTAGTTCTAGCTCAAGCTCTAATTCCAATCATGCGAGAGCAAGGTCAAGGAAGGATTGTTAATATTAGTTCTCTTGGCGGTAAAATGCCTTTTCCCACCGCAGGAATGTATAGCTGTTCCAAATTTGCCTTAGAAGCTCTAAGCGATGTTTTAAGAATGGAATTGAAAGCTTTTAATATTAAGGTTACTGTGGTTGAGCCTGGCCCTGTCGAAACAGATTTTTTCCGTGTAGCTGGAGAAAAAATTCAAGCAAGTATAGTTAATTACGACCAAACTCCCTATGCTCCTGCTTTTAAACATAGTGGAGCGATAGACCAACAATTAAACTTTCTCAACTGGAGTGCTGCTAAAACAGCCAAAGTAATTATTAAAGCAATTACTGCTCGCAACCCTCGTCCTCGTTATTTGGCTGCAACAGGGGGAAGTATTCTAGTTTTTATGATGACTAAAATATTCCCTACTTGGGCTAGAGATGCTTTTTGGAAGCGTTTTTATGGCGTTGATAAAGTCGAACGGGAATGGAGAAAACAGTTATCAATTAATAGTAAACAGTAAGCCAAAAGTCAAAAAGTAAAAAGCAGGAGGGAGAAAATTTACGATCTTTTTCCCTATTACTTATTACTTTCTGATAACTTTGTACGGGCAAGGCACTGCCTTGCCCATACGGAATAACTGATAACTGATAACTGGTAACTGTCATTATTCCCATTCAATTGTGCCAGGAGGTTTAGAAGTAATATCGTAAACTACTCGATTAACACCTTTGACTTCGTTAACAATGCGATTGGAAATTGTCTCCAAGAGGTCGTAAGGAACTTTTGCCCAATCAGCCGTCATTCCATCTTCGCTAGTGATTAAACGGAGAACCACAGGATGAGCATAAGTACGTTTATCTCCCATTACTCCAACACTGCGAATTGGTAACAACACTGCAAAAGCTTGCCAAAAATCATGATACATCCCCTGATTAGCAATTTCATCGCGGACAATATAATCAGCATCACGGAGAATATTAAGTCTTTCCGAAGTAACTTCCCCAATAATCCGAATAGCTAAACCTGGTCCAGGGAAGGGATGACGACGGACAATTTCCTCTGGTAACCCAATTGAACGAGCAACATTACGAACTTCGTCTTTAAATAGCTTTCGTAGCGGTTCGATTAATTTAAAACGTAGTTTCTCTGGTAAGCCACCAACATTGTGATGACTTTTAATTTTGACTGCGACTCTTTCTCCTGTTTTAGGATCGACGTTGGTATCGGCAGATTCAATCACATCAGGGTAAAGAGTTCCTTGTGCTAGATAGTCAAAAGGTCCTAATCGTCCAGATTCTTCTTCAAAAACGTTGATGAATTCATGTCCAATCAGACGACGTTTTTCTTCAGGATCTGTGACACCTACCATTTTAGCTAAAAAGCGATCACGAGCATTAACGTATTCTACAGGAATATGAAATTGTCGATCGAAGATTTCCATCAATCTTTCGGGTTCACCTTTACGCATGAAACCTTGATCGATAAACATACAAGTAAGCTGGTCACCAATCGCGCGATGAAGTAAAAAAGCAAGGGTTGAAGAATCAACTCCACCTGAAAGAGCAAGTAAAACCCTTTTATCGCCTACTTTAGCTCTAATTTCTCTGACCGCATCTTCAACAAAGGCTTCTGTTGTCCAACTAGGTTCACATTGACAGATATGATAAACAAAATTCCGAATTAAAGCGATGCCACCGACAGAATGGACTACTTCAGGATGAAACTGAACGCCAAATAGTTTTTTTTCGGGATTGGAGATCGCAGCACAAGGAGTATTGTTAGTATGTGCTAAAGCCGAGAAACCAGTTGGTAACTGAGTACAAGAATCACCATGACTCATCCACATGGTTGAACCATCTTCAACATTAGTCAATAAGTCTGTGGGATCGTCGATATGAAGAGCAGCTTTACCGTATTCTCCTCGTTTTGCTCTGGTGACTTGTCCTCCTAATTGTTTAACCATTAACTGCATTCCATAGCAAACGCCTAAAATCGGAATGCCTAAATTCCAAATTTCTGGATCGCAAGCTGGTGCATAATCATCATAGACAGAACTAGGTCCTCCAGAAAGAATAATTCCTTTGGGATTTAGTTGGCGTAATTGTTCGGCAGTAGTTCGATAAGAAATTACTTCTGAGTATACTTGTGTTTCACGAATTCGTCTGGCAATTAATTCAGAGTACTGAGAACCAAAATCAACAATCGCAATCATTTGACGGAGCGTACAAGCTTCGCCCTCAAAAGACGGAGACAGCTCCTTACGATTAAGGCTGTTCTCAAGAGACTGAGAAGATATGATCTCAGTGTTAGGGGTTATTGCTTCTGTCTGGATAGTCACTCTTCCCTAGCTAATATAGTTTAGATGAACAGATGAGCCATTGACCTTGCCACGGATTTGCCAAGTATCCAAGCTGGGTTTGGATGACGAGTTTTTTCAAAAGGCAAGGCTGGCAAGCTCAGTAAAAAATAATTACAAAAAATTTGCTTTTTCTCTATTTTTGGTTTTTATAAGTTACAATTACTTGGGCTTATTGTAACTATAAATAAAGCCAATAAAGATTCTTGATATTGTACCACAAATCAGATAATTAAATAGTAGCGCGATTACATTTTTGATAATTAGCCATCAACCATTAGTTATAAGTTGTCGATTGACTAATGATATTAACGCGATTTACAAAAGACGAACCAATCAAAATTTGGCTGAGGTGTCTACGTTTGTCGTGGCTTGAACAAGTCGATTGCGTCCTAACTGTTTAGCTTGGTATAAAGCTTGAGCGGCAGTTTTGATTAGAAATTTGGCACAAGACTCTTGATAAGGAATACAGCCTGCTACACCTACAGAAAGAGTAACATACAAATCGATAGGTGAATTAATATGAGGAATGGCAAGAGAATCTGGAGATAAATTTGATTGGCTACGATCGCTACACCTTCTAAAGTGGTATTCGGTAAAATTACGGCTAATTCTTATCCACCATAACGAGCAGCTAAATCTGCTGGACGTTTAATAGTTTTACTCACAGCTTGGGCTACTTGAGCTAAACAGCGATCGCTTGCTAGATGTCCATAGGTATCATTGTAAAGTTTAAAATGATCGAGATCGCACAAAACCAAAGCCAGAGGAGATTGTTTTCTCATTGAGCTTAACCATTCATTGGCGAGATATTCGTCAAATTTACGACGGTTAGCGATTCCAGTTAAACCATATTTAATTTTACTAATATATTTGCTAATCAATAAAAATGTTTTTAATTTTTTTTTGACATAAAAATACTGTTAATTTGTTGGCAATTGTACATATTTTAGCCAAAAGCTTTCAATAGTTTTGATAATTGCTTGAAATTGTTTTAAATCCCGAGGCTTAGTTAAATAACAATTTGCATCCATTTTATAACAATTAATAATATCTTCTTGAGCATCCGAAGTAGTTAAAATGATTACAGGAATATCACGAAGATTTAGATCTGTTTTAATTGCGCTTAAAACAACAATGCCATCTTTTTTTGGTAGATGAAGATCCAGTAAAATTAAATTGGGACGGCGCATTTGACTGTATCGACCTTCTCGGTTTAGAAAGGCTAGTGCTTCTACTCCATCTTCAACAATCTCTAAATGAGTAGGAAAATTAGTCCGTTCAAAAACTTTGGCAATTAGTTGGGCATCACTGGGAGAATCTTCTACCAAAAGAATTTCTATTATTTTAGATAAACTACTATTCATAGTCACTTGTTTAGTTTGAAGACTGAATCAACCTTCTGGGTTAATACAATTGTCTTCATTTCCTCCTTGAGATGCTGAATTTTCAAGTGTCAATAACCTTTAAGCGGTCAATAGTTTATATCCTGATCCTCAGAAAATTAGGGAAAATAAAAATAAAATTTAAGATAAATGAATAAAATCGATTATTTACGGATAAGTTTAATTGATAAATGTAACTTTAGTTGTCAATATTGTATGCCTGAAGGCAAAGAACTAAATTATCTTTTAACTCAAGACTTGTTGACTGATGAAGAAATCTTGATTTTGATTCGAGACGTTTTTATTCCTTTAGGATTCAGTAAATTTCGTTTAACAGGAGGTGAACCTTTATTACGCCCTGGGGTAGTTAATCTAGTTAGAGAAATTGCTGCTTTATCTGAAACACAAGACTTAGCCATGACTACAAATGGTTTTTTGTTAGCAACAATGGCTCAAGATTTATATGAAGCGGGGTTACGTCGAATTAATATCAGTTTAGATTCTCTCAATCCCCAAACTTTTAATCAAATTATTGGTAATCGTGGGTTTAGTCGTTGGGAACAAACCTGGAAAGGAATTCAAACAGCCTATCAAGTAGGGTTCGATCCTTTGAAGTTAAATGTAGTAATTATCCCCGGAGTTAATGATCAGGAAGTATTAGATTTAGCTGCTTTAACGATTAAACGTAATTGGCATGTTCGTTTTATTGAATTTATGCCCATTGGCAATACTGAGTTATTTGATCAACAGGCTTGGATTGCTTCAGAAGAGTTGAGAAAACAGATCCGTTTTCATTGGGGTTTAGTGGAGTCTCAAGTTCGAGGAAATGGCCCTGCTGATGTGTTTCGGATTCCTGGTGCTAAGGGAACGATTGGATTTATTTCTCAAATGTCTGAATGTTTTTGTCCGCGTTGCAATCGAATGCGCTTATCTGCTGATGGGTGGCTTCGGCCTTGCCTGCTGAATGAAACTGGTCAAATAAATCTTAAAACTTATCTCCGACAAGGAGTAGATTTAAGCCAATTAAGGCTTAGAGTCAGAGAAATCTTAGCCATTAAACCAGAGATTAATTTTGAGCAAAGGGACTCTGGTACTGAAACAGGAGTTTACACTCGCACCATGTCCCAAATTGGCGGATAATCAGTCAACAGTTAACAGTTACAATTCAGCAATGAAATTTTTTGATATTTAAAACTTGAAAACCAGAAACAGTAAACCTATAAACTGATAACGTCGCGCTATAAAATGCGCTCCCTTGGTAACTGGTAACTGGTTAACTGTAATTTTATGCCATACGAGAATAATACTCAATTACCAACAGTTCGTTGATCTGTAAAGCAACCCATTCCCGTTCAATGATCCCGTTGACTTTTCCTGTAAAAGTATTTTTATCAAATTCAAGATGACTGGGTAAATTAGCCAAGCCAGGATATTCCATATTAGTTTCTACTAAACGACGAGAGCGATCGCGATCGCGAACAGTAATCACATCTCCAGGACGGCATTGATAACTGGCAATGTTAACTACTCTACCGTTAACAGTAATATGACCGTGATTAACTAACTGACGCGCTCCTGGAATAGTTCCTGCCATCCCTAAACGAAAAATGGTGTTATCTAGGCGCATTTCTAGCATTTCTAACAATGCTGTTCCAGTTGAACCTGTAGCTCGACGTGCTTTGCGTACATAACGGATCAATTGTTTTTCAGTGACTCCGTAGTTGTAGCGCAGTTTTTGTTTTTCTTCAAGACGAACAGCATATTCTGAACGTTTTTTACGAGCTTGACCATGTTGACCAGGTGGATAAGATTTACGAGGACTTTTACGACTTAATCCTGGTAAACCCCCTAGACGGCGTACCACCCGTAAACGGGGACCCCGATATCGAGACATAACTTATTTTCTCCTATCTTAATCTCTACACAATAGACCCAAGTTTACCATTATACAATAATCAACTGGGAATAGGTTAATTAAATCCTGGCACAATTTATTTTTAAAAGATAATTGAGCAAAAAAAATAATTTTAGGTTTTAAATTAGTTGGGCATAGTTAAAAATAAACCCGCTCAAAAATTTTAATCGTAATTAATTCGGAAAGAATTGATTAAGTTATTCTCACCTTTAGCTTGGATAGATATCAACAAAAAATAAATGTAGTGGACAAAATTATGCCCACTTCTATTTTTAAATATTTACTCACAGTTAATGTTTTAGCAGTTAGTTTTTGAATTGAGCAAAGCTGTACTAAGAAAATCTAAATCTAAATTTCGTGCTTAAACAGCTTTGTAGCTAATTAATCTTTATAATAAAATAATTTAGCTATTTTTAAGTCGACGACAATTAGCAGCTAGTCCTAACACACCAAAAGAAAAGAAAGAAATTGTAGTGGGTTCAGGAATTTCGACATTACCAGTTACAGTTTGGGCGATAGGATCGTTAAAAGTACCTACTCTAATATCGTAAGCTAGGTCGAAATTAGTTGGGCGTTGTCCCTGCCAAGAAAAAATTTGTGTACCTGTCAAAGTAAAAGTTCGCTCAATACCAGTTATTTTGAGCAAATTTGTCTCGCCACTTTTACCAAACAAATCACTATATTCAACATCACCTTCAATTTGAATGTTGGTTAGTGCTAAATCAACTGTACTATTAGAATTGGTGGTGGCACTCAAAACCAGACCATTAATATCGAGGTCGTTTTCGATCACATTAAATTGTCGTAAGGTAACTCCGCCTACTTTGTAGATTAGGTTTTTTCCATCAAATGATAAAGCGAAATTTACTGTTTCACCATTTTTCCAGTTAAATTGTTCTTTTTTACTCGAACCTGGTTTATTTCCTGGTTGAATAATATCTTTGATCTCTAATTCGTAACTGATATCACCATCATTGCCGATCAAGCTAGAGGCGCGAAACTCTTCGATAAAAGTTTTATTAGCAATATCTTTCGTTAAATCAGCTTTTGTATAACCTGAATTTAAATAAGCAGCACTCGCAATAGTATGATTAACACATAAACTAGCAATCGCTATTGACAGCGATAACAAGTATTGTTTGGCATTCATGATATAAATTTTTTTACTCAGTTTATTTATATTTGCTTTATTCAATATTGAAATAAATTTTAGGTAGTTTAAGTGTGATTAGCAATAGTCAAACTATTGACTTCATTAAAAATTAATATAAATATTATTTGTTGGTAAATACAATTACTAAATTTAAGTTCAATTTAAAGATTATATGAAGATTTGGCAAGCTGATTTTTATAAATTTAGTCTTAATCAAAACAATTCTTTTTTATGGAAATTATTGATTTGTGACCTAGAAAAAAAAACAGTATTTGAACAAAACTGTCCGCAAGGAGAGGCTAGTACAAGTTGGTTAATTAATCAGATTAATTTAGCTGCTCAAAACAAGTTACCTGATCTAATTCAAGTTTTTCGTCCCCAAGCTTTAGGATTATTTACTGTAGCAGCCGAACAATTAGGAATAAGAGTAGAAGCAACTAGACGCACTAAAATTTTAAAACAACAATTAAGCAAATATCTTAATAAGGCAAATCATCCTTTAGCAATTGATCGACCACCACCCCAACCTTTACCAGAAAGTCTTTGGGGAGAACACTGGAATTTTGCCACTATTACTGCTGATTCATTAGCTAATTTGATTAGCGATCGCCCTATTCCAATTCTTGATTTACCAGAGTTTCTTTTACCAATTAATTTGGGAATTGCTTCGACAATTGATCTTCCTGGAGTAGTAATTTATGGAGGTAAACAATCATTAAATTTAGCCCGTTGGTTAGCCCAAGAAAAACCAGTTTCTCTCAATTATCTAGATACAGAAGTCGGAAAATCAGGAGGATTACTTTTAGAATCAGGATTAGTAGATCGTTGGATTATGACAACTTTTGAAGATGAACAGGTAGCCCAGGCAGGAAAAATTTATGAGCAGAGAAAACAATTAAGTAAGGGATTGCATTTTTTGCTGATTCAACCAGATGATTCGGGAATGACTTATACAGGATTGTGGCTATTACAAGAGGAATAACTTATTTATTTCAAAGAAAATCAATTGTAATTAAAGATGAGTAAAAATTCCTTATATTTAAAAAATATTACTGACAAAATTATTGAATGTGCTTTAAAAGTAAGTGGAGTTTTAGGCGCAGGGTTTGTAGATAAAGTTTATGAAAGAGCTTTGTTATATGAATTAGAAAAAAATCGATTTCAAACCGAAGTTCAGTATCCGATGAATGTGTACTATGAAGGGATTATTGTTGGGGATTTTGTAGCGGATTTAGTAGTACAAAATTGTATTTTAGTAGAAATTGAAGCGATTCCTACTTTAACAGACAATCATAAGCAAAAATGTCTTAATTATCTTAAAGCTAGTGAATTAGAACTTTGTTTATTAATTAACTTTGGTAGTTACGAACTACAAGTAGAAACAATTATGTTAAATTATCAGCCCAGAGTAGAAGAATTAAAAAAAAATTGAGCTTAAAGATATTATAAATAATTGAAATTTAATTAATTGGGTCTAGAAAAACCATTTAACTGCTCTGTGAATAATTCTTGTTTTGCTCAATTTCAACCTCTAGCTGCGATCGCAACTACACCACAAAGTGCTTCAATTCTACAAAGTCTCTGTCCAAGTATAGGAGTAGAGCTTTGGTTACCTCAATCCTTGGCTGGAACTGAAAATGCCCAATTTTATCAAACCAATTTAAGTGAACATCTCACTAAAATTTGGCACGAATACCGTGCCTTTATCTTTTGTTTAGCTACAGGTGCGGTAGTGCGCCTAATTGCACCCTTAATCGAGAGTAAAGCAACCGATCCTGCGGTGGTAGTAATTGATGCCCAAGGGCGTTTTGTGATTAGTCTTTGTAGCGGACATCAAGGAGGAGCAGATCTGCTCACCCAATTAATTGCCCAACAAATTGGCGCCAAACCAATTATTACAGGGGCATCAGATAGTTTAAAATTACCTGGGATCGATAGATTAGGTGTACCCTACGGCTGGGGCCAAGGAGATGGAGATTGGACAGGGGTAATGGCTGCTGTTGCTAAAAACCAAACTGTACAGGTTATTCAAGAAGTGGGAGCGACTTTATGGCAACAACAGCTACCCGAAGCACATCCCTTTTATTTTGGATTTCCCGAAGCTAATCAACGGTTGAAACCGCAAGCTCGGATTTGGATTAGTGCCACTCAAAGGCGTTTTGCTTCTGAAGGTGATTTCCCTAAAGTACAATGGCATCCAAGAGTCTTATGGATAGGAATTGGTTGTGAACGAGGTACATCAGCCCAACTAATCGAAACAGCCATTACCGATACTTTAAAAAAATACCATCTTTCACCAAAAGCGAGCGCGGGTATAGCAACAATCGATCTCAAAGCCGATGAAGCAGGAATTGTGGCATTATGTGATAGTTGGAACTTACCTTTAAAAACTTTTTCTGCCCAACAATTATCCCAAGTAGAAATTCCCAACCCTTCTGAAATTGTTAAACAAGAAGTAGGTACTCCAAGTGTTGCTGAAGCAGCAGCTATTTTAGCCAGCAAGACTAACAATTCTTTAATCATCGCCAAACAAATTATTAAGCTTCCACAGCAACCTGGTGCAGTTACCGTAGCAATTGCTCAAGCAGAACATGAATACACTGGTCGTCAAGGTAAATTGTACTTAGTGGGAATTGGGCCTGGTAGTTTAGAACAAATTACACCAGCAGCAAAAACTGCAATTATCCAAGCCGATGTAGTCATTGGTTATTCTCTCTATCTCGACCTCATCAAACCCTTACTACGTCCAGGACAAATTATTGAATCTTGTGCCATTACTCAAGAAAAACAAAGAGCGCAAAGAAGCATAGAACTAGCCCAATGGGGTTTGACTGTAGCCGTAATTTCTTCAGGAGACTGTGGTATTTATGGCATGGCTGGTTTAGTTTTAGAAGAACTTCAAGCTAATGGTTGGGATGGTAAAACCCCTGCTGTAGAAGTTTTTCCAGGAATTTCTGCTCTTCAGGCAGCAGCAGCTAGAGTAGGCGCACCCTTAATGCACGATTTTTGTGCGATTAGTTTGAGTGATTTACTAACACCTTGGCAAGTGATTCAAAAACGTCTAGAAGCAGCAGCAAGCGGAGATTTCGTGACAGCAATTTATAATCCGCGTTCCCAAAAACGGACTCAACAGATTGTTACTGCCCAAGAAATATTTTTAAAATATCGTCGCCATGACACTCCTGTAGCTGTAGTTCAATCTGCTTATCGTTTGGATGAAACAATCAATATTACTACTTTGGATAAAATGTTAAAACTTCCTATCGATATGCTCACAATTATCATTATTGGTAATAGTAGCACTCGCACTTATGCTGATTGGGTCATTACTCCTAGAGGTTACTTGGGCTTTGGTAATTAAATCAAAATTATTAAAATAAGACTAAAATACTAAATTTCGTCTTAGTGGAGATAAACGCTATCATAGAGCCAAGTACAATAGGAAATTGTAGATAAATAAACTATTTGTCTTCAAAAACTACCTTACAATTATTGGTTATTCAAGATGTCACTCTAGATATCCCCTGTCGACAGTGACAGAAGAAAATAGTAAATTTTAATAAATCAATAAACAGAGTGTAACAAGAGGAATAATGAGCAATATACAAGAACAAATTGAACAAGAAAAAGCACAAGCAAAAGCAGTTTGCGATCTTGAAGGAGCAACTTCTGGAGAATGTGCAGCAGCTTGGGATGCTGTAGAAGAACTACAAGCCGAAGCAGCTCATCAACG
Organism: Stanieria sp. NIES-3757; assembly: GCA_002355455.1. Taxonomy (NCBI): domain Bacteria; kingdom Bacillati; phylum Cyanobacteriota; class Cyanophyceae; order Pleurocapsales; family Dermocarpellaceae; genus Stanieria; species Stanieria sp. NIES-3757. The sequence goes on along the minus strand of AP017375.1, from coordinate 4,005,829 downwards.
TCAAAAACATCCAGAAAAAACCTCTTTAGAACAATACTGTGATAACAACCCTGATGCTCTAGAGTGTCGAGTTTACGACGACTAATTGCGCCAACCAAACTTGATGAAAAGTGTTTCTAAAAGAAAAGCACTGTTGATAATCTAGATCAATCTTAAGTTTGTTCAGAAATAATTGGATTAGAGTGGGAGTCTGACAATGAGATTCCCACTTTTGTTTTTTTTGGTTAGCTAGCTTTGATACTCGTAGAATAATCTAGAGTTGCAATTAAGTAGAAAAATATATGAATGAAATGTGGTTTCGACCTTTGGTGTGGATGGATTATCGCTTAGCAGTAGTATTTACAGTAGTTTTGCCATTAATGTTGTTATTTTGGGCTATTTTTCAGAAAAAAGAAGCCATTGTAAAATTACTGATTATTTACTGGCGAGTCGCTAGCCTATTAATGATCACCATTTATTTATTGATTCCTGGTTGGAGAATTGGCTTTTTCACGGGAATTTTGGCTCGACTTCTAATTATCATCGCGCTTTGGTTTTGGGTAGATTTAAATGATGAGATTAGAGATTTGCCCAAAAGAACCCTCAAAGTTGCCTTTACCTCTTGGCGTTGGGCAACCACTATATACTGTTTTTTAGGACTAGTAGCAAGCCTTCCTTTTGTTACTTGTGGGTTATCTGAGAGCAAATTAAATACACCTTTTTGTCAAGTGTGGTTAGAAGCACCCCAATTTTATCGAACCATGTTTCATAACAAACCCGATAACGAAGGGTTTTTAGGTTTTATGGGTATGGTAGGTTTAACGATCTATATACTTTATTTACTGTACTTTGTCTTAGTTAGGCTAGGAAAACAAGGACGTTCTGCCCTTGAACAATAAATAAATTTACTCTTTGAGATTAATTAAATTGATTTGTTATGGAATATTTATTCCCATGTCAGCACCAATAGGTTTTCGTTTAGAACAATATGGACGTAAGCATCCAGAAGAAGTTTTAATTATCAATCTTCAAAAAGTTTCTGGTGAACCAGATACAGTGCTAATTTTTAACGGCTATTCTAGTTCCTTAATGCACTCTACGATTTATGATCCAGACATACCACTGATCACAGAAGATGACCAAATTCTTTCGATTGATCGCTTGGTTAGTCCTTACAATCCCGTTAAACCTAATTATTTACAAATTGGTTTGACCTGGCAAGAGATGGAACAGTTACTTGTCCGAGAAAATATTTAAATTGTTGCTAGATTCATTAGATCTTAATCACAGTTTGGGTAGATAAATTTATCAAATTTTTAGTGATTATTACTTAGATACTAAAAAAACTTTACCCAAAATTAAAAATTATCGCTTAACTTGGGATTAATTATTTAGTTACAGAAGTTGAATTTCAGAATTTAAACTCTGTAATTTTTTTGTCTTGATAAAATTATGAGCTATGATGTCATATTTAATAAAAAAGAGGAGTTTAGTGGTGTGAGTTATCCTCAAGTTGATTTATTAAAACCGATTCAAATAACTAATATTTTGCCTAAAACCCCCTTGTTTGGGACTGATGGGATTAGAAGTAAAGCAGGAGAACTCTTGAATGCTTCCTTTGCTTTGCAATTGGGTTATTGGGCTGGTCAAGTTTTACAGGAAAGTGCTTCTCATTCGGGACCAATTATTATTGGACAAGATTCCAGAAATTCTAGCGATATGTTAGCTATGGCGATCGCAGCAGGTTTAACTTCTGCTGGTTTAGAAGTTTGGCATTTGGGTTTATGTCCTACCCCTTGTGTTGCTTCTGTTACTCGTATGAGTAAAGCTATTGGTGGCATTATGATTTCTGCTAGTCATAACCCGCCCGAAGACAATGGAATTAAATTTTTTAGTAATCAAGGAACTAAGTTAGATGAGGTTCTTACTGCTGAAATTGAAGCGCAATTGAGAGCTGCCTATAATCAAATCTCGTTTAATTCTGTAGGACTAGGTTGGGGCAAATTTTATTATCGTCCCGATTTGGTAAATAATTATCATCAATATTTGGCTAATTCGCTGCCGAAAAATTCCGATTTTCAAAAGCTGCGGATTGTTTTAGATCTGGCTTGGGGTGCTTCGGTTCAAGTAGCACCAGCTATTTTTAAACAGTTGGGAGCAGAAGTAATTAGTCTACATGAGCAACCCAATGGCGATCGCATTAATGTCAATTGTGGTTCGACTCATCTTAATGTTTTGCAAGATGCTGTCCAAAATTATCACGCAGATTTAGGTTTTGCCTTTGATGGTGATGCTGACCGCGTGATGGCAGTTGATGCTCAGGGTAGAGTGGTAGACGGAGATTATATTCTTTATTTTTGGGGTAATCAACTCAAAGATAAACAACAGTTACCAGATAATTTAATTATTGCTACTGTCATGGCTAATCTCGGTTTTGAGCGAGCTTGGCAAAAAAGCGGTGGTAAACTGACAAGAACCGCCGTTGGCGATCGCTATGTCCAAGCTGAAATGTGGCGGACTGGCGCAATGCTTGGAGGCGAACAATCTGGTCATATCCTCTGTCATCATCACAGCATTTCTGGAGATGGAGTTCAAACTGCTTTACATTTAACTAGTTTAATTAGTCAGTCTGGTTTATCTCTAGCGCAATTAGTTGATAGTAGTTTTCAAACTTATCCCCAATTATTACGCAATGTTCGAGTCGAAGACCGCGATCGCCGTTGTCATTGGCAAGAATGTCAGCCTTTACACAAAGCTATTATTCAAGCCGAATCAGCGATGGGAGATCAAGGACGAATTTTAGTTCGTGCTTCTGGGACTGAACCTGTTATTCGGGTAATGGTTGAGGCAGTGAACCAAGAACTTACTACCTATTGGACTAATCAATTAGTTAGTGTCGTTGAACAACACTTAGCTACGTAATTTTCGTTATCAGTCACTAGTAACTGGTGTACAAACGTAACATGTTACGTCTCTACTGATTTAACGTAACGGCCACCAAGCAACTTTATCTCTAGTGGCCGAATATACTTCTTTTAATCCTTCTGGAGCCATTACACGAATAATATCTCCAGACAAATCGGTATTTTTGGCTGATTGAATTAACTCTACTTTTTGCATCCCTTTAAGTACTTGCTCAACAGTGCGCTGATTGAGTTGACAAGCACGAGCAATAATATCTACTGGTAGATCGAATACATAAACTCCATCTTGGTCGGGTTGATTGCCTAATTCTCTCTCTTGATAAATTAAAGCTCTTAGTAAAGATGCTACTGCTTGAGGAGGATAAGTACTGCAATTAAGTAGATGGTATTGAAATTTTTCCCTCAACTCGAATAACAAACGATAGCGATCGCGAAAAGTCTCGTTTTCTTGATAGAGTTTTTCTATTGTCGCCAGAGGAATTTTCAAGACGTGAGTAGTTTTATACGCTTCGATTAGAGTAGGAAAAGCTCTCGTCGCTAATCCATAACTAAAAGATAAATTTCTTTCACCAAAACAATTTCCTGGATAAGTAATCCCCACAATTCTATCTAAAGGTGCGCTTCGAGCAATTACTATTCCTTCGTCAAGAATTATATAGAGTACGTCGATAGATTCTTCTGGCAAAAAAGCGGTATAAATCGGGCGATTAGAAAATAATTTTTCAACTTTGAGGCTTTGAGGCGGAAGAATTTGTTTGAGCCAGTCTCGATCTAAGCCTCTAAACAAATAATTGCTACTCACTAACTGTTCTATGGGATTAATTTTGGGCTGTTTTGCTGCTTTTGCCATAGCTAATATCTATACGGTCTTGCTTATTTCTATCATCCCATAAGCCTATATTTTTACTGCGCAAGCAAAATTGAATTTTAATTGTATTGCAATTCAAATTAACTTGGATTATGATAGCATCAACAAACAAACGAAAGTAAAATAAAAGATTCATGAAAAATACCAAACGCCGAAGTTTTTTAGGCTGGATGTTAGTGGGGTTAATTAGTAGTAGTGCGATCGCTGGCTGTTCTTCTGCCCAAAGTGAATCTCAAACAGCAGCTTCAAGTCAATCTGAAGCTAAATTGACTCTAGTTTCTTACGCTGTTACTCAAAGTGCCTACGAAAAGATTATTCCTAAATTTGCCGAACAGTGGAAAGCCAAAACTGGACAAGATGTTATGATTGAACAAAGTTATGGTGGTTCTGGTTCTCAAACTCGTGCAGTGATTGATGGTTTAGAAGCAGATATAGTAGCTTTAGCTTTGGCTTTAGATACCAAAAAAATTGAAGAAGCAGGATTAATTGAACCTGGTTGGGAACAAGAATTACCTAACGATTCAATTGTGCATAAATCTGTTGCAGCTTTAGTTAAACGAGATGACAATGTTAAAGTTTCTCAGTGGTCAGATTTAGCTAAAGATGGGATTCAACCTATTACTGCTAATCCTAAAACTTCTGGTGGTGCAAGATGGAATTTTCTCGCTCTTTGGGGTGCAGTATCTCAAGCTGGCGGTAGCGAACAAGAAGCAGAACTCTTTACAGAAAAAGTCTTGAAAAACGTACCCATATTACCTAAAGATGCTCGGGAATCAAGCGAAGTATTTTATCAGCAAGGACAAGGCAATATTTTAATTAACTATGAAAATGAAGTTATTTTAGCACAGCAGAAAGGCGAATCTTTACCTTATGTAATTCCTACTGATTACAACATTTCGATTGATAGTCCTGTAGCGGTTGTTGATGCTAACGTGGATAAACATGGTACTAGAGAAGTAGCGCAAGCTTTTGCAGAATTTCTATTCACTCCAGAAGCACAAAAAGAATTTGCCAAAGTTGGTTTTCGTCCTGTCGATCAAACCGTAGCTAAAGAATTTACTAATCAATATCCTGAAATTAAAAATTTATTTACCGTTCAAGATTTAGGTGGTTGGGATAAAATTCAAACCAAATTTTTTGATGACGGAGCAGTATTCGATAAGTTGATGAATAAGATCAATCAAAAGTAAATCTATTGATTTTATTTGAATTATTAAGGATAGTAGTCATGAATGATCGATCGCCATATTCATTGTTTGAGTTAAATAAAAGCCAAATCGCTACTATTGGTTTAATTATTAAAATTCCTAAAGATTATCTGCCGGGAAAAGTCATTATTAATCTAGTTGCTTTAATGCAAATTAAATTGAATCTGGTGGGAATGATAGCTGGAACTGAAACAGATCAGTTTAATTGGCTTTCTTTAAAAGCTACAGGAACAATGGAAAAATTAATTGAAACTTTAGTTTATTTAAATAGTTTAAAAATAGAAACTAGCTTTTTTAATCTCAAACCAAATCATTGCGATTAATAATTATGACTAACTATAAAATAGATTTTACGAATAACTTTACTTCATCAAAATCACTCAGCAATTTCTGGAAAAGAATTTCTTATCCTTGGTTATTAACCATAGTTTATCTCAGTTTAATTTTACTTTTACCCATCACAGCTTTAATTACAAAATCTTCAACTTTAGGAATTACAAAATTTTGGCAAACTGCTACTGAACCTGTTGCTCTCTCTGCTTATGAAGTCACTTTTGTTACTGCTTTAGCTGCTGGTTTGATTAATGGTCTGATGGGGACTTTGATTGCTTGGATTTTAGTTCGCTATCGATTTCCTGGCAAAAAAATTGTTGATGCAGCTATAGATATTCCCTTTGCTTTACCAACCTCGGTAGCAGGTTTAGTTTTAGCAACTATTTATAGTCATAATGGTTGGATTGGACAATTATTTGCACCTTTTGGCATCAAAATTGCCTTTACTCGTTTAGGGGTTTTTGTTGCTATGCTCTTTATTTCTTTGCCTTTTGTAGTTCGGACTTTGCAACCAGTTTTACTTGAAATTGAACCAGAAATAGAACAAGCTGCTTGGTCATTAGGTGCATCGGATTCTCAAACTTTTTGGCGAGTGATTTTACCACCATTAATTCCACCAATTTTGACAGGAATTGCTCTCGGTTTTTCACGGGCTGTAGGCGAATACGGTTCAGTAGTAATGGTAGCTTCTAGCCTTCCTTTTAAAGATTTAATTGCACCAGTTTTAGTATTTCAAAAATTAGAACAATACGACTATACAGGAGCAACAGTAATCGGCACAGTTTTATTGTTAGCTTCTTTAGGATTATTACTATTAATTAATCTGCTACAACAGTGGAGCCGTCGTTATGCCCAATAAAAATAAACTCGCATATATCTTAATTGCTATTGCCTTATTTTATTTATTATTACTATTATTTATTCCTGCCATTGCCATTTTTTACGAAGCTTTTCATCAAGGATTTAATGCCTTTTTAGATTCAATTAGTAAAAGGGAATTTTGGCAAGCTTTACGACTAACTCTTATTGTAGTCGCGATCGCAGTTCCTTTAAATACTCTTTTTGGTCTTTGTGCTGCCTGGGTAATTGCTCGCAATCAATTTCGCGGTCGTACTTTACTTTTAAGTGTGATCGATTTACCTTTTTCCATTTCTCCAGTCGTAGCTGGTTTAATGATTGTTTTACTTTATGGGCGGAATGGTTGGTTTGGTGGTTTACTGGCAAATTTAGATCTAAAAATTGTTTTTGCTATCCCAGGAATAGTAATCGCCACAGCATTTGTTACTTTACCTTTTGTTGCCCGTGAAGTTATCCCTATTTTAGAAGAAATTGGTGAAGAACAAGAAACCGCAGCCCGCACTTTAGGCGCGAATGATTGGCAAGTTTTTGCTCGCGTTACTTTACCTAGTATTCGTTGGGGTTTACTTTATGGCGTTCTGTTAACTAATGCTAGAGCAATGGGTGAATTTGGCGCAGTTGCAGTTGTCTCAGGCAGTATTTTAGGAAAAACAGCTACTCTACCTATTTTTGTCGAACAAGCTTATAAAAACTACCAAACTGAAGCAGCATTTAGTGCAGCAGCAATTCTAGCTTTATTAGGCGTATTTACCTTGATTTTCAAAGAAATTTTGGAAGCGCGAACTAAGTCGGTTAGCAGTTAGCAGTGACCAGTTGTCAGTATTAATGATTAAAGAACAGGGAATAAAAATAAATATTCTTTTTTTTGCCTTATTACTTTTTACCAATCAACTATCAACCATCAACAATTAACCAAAGACAAACTTTATGAGTATCACCGTCAATCAAGTATCCAAAAAATTCGGTAATTTTCAAGCTTTAGATCAAATTGATTTAACAGTCGAACCAGGAACTTTAGTTGCATTACTCGGGCCTTCGGGTTCAGGAAAATCTACCCTTTTAAGAACCATTGCTGGTTTAGAAACTCCTGATACAGGTAAAATAACGATCAATCATCGCGATGCCACTCACCTCGATATTAGAAAGCGAAATATTGGTTTTGTTTTCCAACATTATGCCCTTTTTAAACATCTTACAGTTAGACAAAATATTGCTTTCGGTTTAGATATTCGCAAAAAACCCCGCAAACTAATCAAACAAAAAGTAGAAGAACTTCTCGAACTAATTCAACTCCAGGGATTTGGCGATCGCTATCCGAGCCAACTTTCTGGTGGACAGCGTCAGAGAGTTGCTTTAGCTCGTGCCTTAGCCGTACAACCAGAAGTATTACTCCTCGATGAACCTTTTGGGGCATTAGATGCCAAAGTTAGACAAGAATTACGGAATTGGTTGCGTCGTCTCCATGATGAAGTTCATCTTACCAGTCTTTTTGTTACTCACGACCGTGAAGAAGCAATGGCAGTAGCAGATAAAATCGTTGTGATGAACCAAGGCAGAATCGAACAAATCGGCACTCCAGCAGAAGTATACGACCGTCCTGCTAATCCTTTTGTGATGAGTTTTGTAGGCGAAGTCAACATCATTCCTGACACCCTTGCCGTTTTCAATAAAGGCTATTTACCTTCTTCTTCTCTACCAGCATTTATTCGTCCCCACGATTTTGAAGTTAATGATCTACCTACAAAAAATAGTATTCCTGCCACTCTTAAACGAATCACTCATTTAGGTTGGGAAATCCAATTAGAATTAGTTTTACCAGGTGATTTGACAGTTACAGCCCATCTAAGTCGAGAGAAATTTGCTCAACTCGATCTAGAATTAGGACAAGAAGTTTATCTGCAACCTCGTCAAGTTCAACGTTTTGAACAAGAGCAACATCATGCTTACTTAACTGCTAACAATAAAATGCTATAAATTCAGGCGTTGTTGATTTGAGGTATGAAGCCGAGAGTAATTCTGTTATAGCTATTAGCCTTTAGCTGTTAGACGGAGCTTACAAGCTCTTGAAATAAATTCAAGAGACAGCCCCTCCTTTGAGAAAACTTAAAGAAAGTAGACTGATACAATCTGACGGTATTATTCATGCCCTGCCTTTCGCAATGCCTAAATTCATTCTCACCTTAAATATCAGGGTTTTTGCATTGATGGTTGATTATTTATTGCTATTTATCAATCATCAACTTTTTATCTCGGATCGAACTTGCGTTTAAGTTGATATCTATAGGGTGTCAACTGGTAACTGGTAACTGGTAACTGGTAACTGGTAACTGGTAACTGGTAACTAGTAATTGTCATCGATAAGCTGGCAAAGTGAAGTGAAAACAACTTCCATCACCAGGGGAACTATCTACCCATATTTGACCGTAGTGAGAGCAAATAATTTGACGACACAGAGACAAACCTAAACCATAACCCTCTTTAGAACGATCGCGTTTTAAGCGGAAATGACCTTCAAAAATTCGCTCTTGTTTTTCTACTGGAATGCCTGGACCATTATCACAAAGACTTAATTGAACTTTTTGATTAGTGCGATGCAAGATTGATAAATTAATTTTTCCTCCTTCTGGAGTATATTTAATTGCATTTTCTAATAAATTAATAATTACCTGACGAACTAACTCTTGATCCCCATAGACAGGTGGTACATCTTGAGGAAGGTCTGCTGTCAATTGTTGAGATTTTCCCGCAACGCGATCGCTAAATTGACTAATAATATCTTTACATAAAGGTTGTAGATATAATTTTGATGGTTCTATTTGTAGTTGAGAAGCAACATTTTTAGAGGCTTGTAATAAATCGGAGATCATTTTATTCATGATCTGGAATTGTTTTCGTGCCTGTTTAAATAATTGACCTCTAAGTTTTTGGGCTTTTTCGCGGTCTGGTTGAGAAAAGGATATTTCTAAAGTTTCTACTGCGATCGAAGCTGCTGTCAAAGGACTACGAAGATCGTGCGCTAACATAGCTAAAATTTGCTCTTTAAAACGCAGTTGCTCTTGGAGTTCTTCTTTCTCTCTTTGTAAAGTGAAAATCTTATCAGTCAATCTAATTAATTCTGCTGAATATTTGACAGAATTATCCTCACCAGAAGATAGACATTTCTCAACCTCTGAATTTTGTTCGGTTGAGTTTAATTGTGCTGAAGCTTGCCATCGAGGCCACCACTGTTGTAGTTGATCGATTAAATTACTCCCAGCTAGAGTTTGTCTTGGAGCGGGATTAATCTTAACTAAAGCAGGTGTAGCAATCAACTTAAAATGTTCTACCAAATGAGGTTGTTTGCCAATTTCAATAACTTGCAACTCAAAAGGATATGTCGCTTGTAAATTTTCCAAATAAGTTTTGACATGTCGAATATACTCTTGGGAAGTAGGATGCTCATTAACAAACAAAAGTAACTGAAGCGTTTCTTGTTTAGAAACATCTTGATTAAACCCTATCTGCTGACTGTCAGATTGCAACACTATATAAGACAACTAAAAAACTTTAAGAGAGATTGAGTTTTGATATTTGAATAACATTACTTTAACGATAGATTGTATTTTAATGTCTATTTAATAGATTTGGAAATATTTACTGTCGTAAAAGTAAGCATTATCGATCGATCTATTTGGGAATTGCTGTTTTTAACAGAACTTTATGTTAGATAATCTTAAGATATTATAAACCTGAATCTAATTTGCCCTAGCTTCTTACTTGTCAAAAATAATATCGCGGAAATACTATCATGGCTCTTGGTTATCTTGCTCTTGTTCTTCACGCCCATCTACCCTTTGTCAGGCACCCAGAAAGCGATTATGTATTAGAAGAAGAATGGTTATTTGAAGCTATTACCGAAACATATATTCCTTTACTCCATGTTTTTGAAAATTTAAAGCGAGACGGAATTGACTTCAAAATGACCATGAGTATGACACCTCCTTTGGTGTCAATGCTACGCGATCCTCTTTTACAAGAACGCTACGACGATCATTTGGCTCTTTTACAAGAATTAGCAGAAAAAGAAATCGATCACAACGAACATAATGGTCACATTCGTTATCTTGCTGAACATTATGCTAACTCTTTTAGTCAAATTCGTCACACTTGGGAGCGTTATAACCGCGATTTAGTTACAGCTTTTAAACAATTTCTTGATAGTAATAACCTCGACATCATTACTTGTGGAGCTACTCATGGTTATCTTCCCTTGATGAAGATGTATCCTGAAGCAGTTTGGTCACAAATAAAAGTCGCCTGCGAACATTACGAAGAAAATTTTGGTCGTCCTCCAAAAGGAATTTGGTTACCAGAATGTGCCTACTATGAAGGATTAGAGCGAATGCTAGCAGATGCAGGTTTGCGCTATTTCCTGATGGATGGACATGGTTTACTTTATGCTCGTCCTCGTCCTCGTTTTGGTACTTATGCACCTATCTTTACTGAATCTGGAGTAGCTGCTTTTGGTCGAGATCACGAGTCTTCTCAACAAGTATGGTCTTCTCAAGTTGGTTATCCAGGCGATCCTGAATATCGAGAGTTTTATAAAGACTTGGGTTGGGAAGCAGAATATGAATATATTAAGCCCTATATTATGCCTAATGGTCAAAGGAAAAATACAGGGATTAAGTATCATAAAATCACGGCTCGGGACGGAGGATTATCAGAAAAAGCTCTTTACGATCCTTATTGGGCGCGAGAAAAAGCAGCCGAACACGCAGGGAATTTTATGTATAATCGAGGGCAACAAATTCAGCATTTAGCTGGAGTTTTGCAACGTCCTCCAATTGTTATCTCTCCCTATGATGCAGAATTATTTGGTCACTGGTGGTATGAAGGTCCTTGGTTTATTGATTTTCTCTTCCGCAAAGTTTGGTATGACCAAAATAATTTTGAGATGACTCATCTTTCGGATTATTTGCGTCAAAATCCGACTCAGCAAGTTGCTCGTCCTTCTCAATCTAGTTGGGGTTACAAGGGATTCCACGAATATTGGCTCAATGAGACTAATGCTTGGATTTATCCTCATTTACATAAGGCAGCCGAACGGATGATTAAACTAGCTTGTCGCGAACCATTAGATGAGTTGGAATGGCGAGCCTTAAATCAAGCAGCAAGGGAGTTACTCTTAGCGCAATCTTCGGACTGGGCGTTTATTATGCGGACTGGAACAATGGTACCTTACGCAGTACGACGGACGCGATCGCATCTTCTACGCTTTAACAAACTCTACGAAGATATTCTGATTGGAAAAATTGACTCTGGTTGGTTAGAAAAAGTAGCAGAAATCGATAATATCTTCCCAAGTATTAATTATCGAGTTTATCGTCCTCTTTAATGACTAATTGATTCTCTTCAAACTAAATAGTTTTAATCTAGCGAGTTTAATGATTGATTGTCTCAATCTGTTTTCAAAGGCTCGCTTTTTCTTGTCCGAGATTTTTTCTATTTAAAAATAATTAACTTGCATAACTTCCACTTGTTCCCCAGCAGCAATCTCAGTTTGACCAATGGGAATTACTGCTAAACTATTGGTTTGTGCCAAATTAATTAAATTACCCGAACTGTGACTACCACCAGCTAAAGTAAATTCGTAAATCCCATCAACTAAATGTAATTTGCCCCAAAGATAAGTTTCTCGTTTGCCTCCAGAACGCAAGCGATCGCGAGTCCGTGCTTTAATAAACCTAGGTAGCCAATTATCATTTAATCCTGACAATTTTTTTAAGGCTGGTTGGATAAAACGCCAACAACTTACTAAGGCTGAAACGGGATTACCAGGGATACCAAAGTAAACGCAACCATTGGCAAATTTAGCCACAGTAAGAGGTTTTCCAGGTTTAACCGCCACAGAACTAATCTGAATTTCTCCCCCCAATTGAGCCAAAATCTGTTCAACATAATCATAGTCACCGACCGAAACACCACCAGTAGATAAAACTAAATCTGCTGATTCAATTGCAGATGCGATCGCTTTAATTAACTGTTGACGATCATCTTGAATAATTCCCAACTTGATCGGAATACAACCATTACTGATTACAAAACTAGCTAAGGCATACTGATTAGAATCAACAATTTGTCCTGGTTGAATCGGTTGCTCTGGTGTAATTAGTTCATCTCCCGTAGATAAAATGGCTACTTTGGGACGACGATAAACTGGTAACTTTGTACACTGGGCTGTAGCTAAAACTGCTATCTCAGCAGCGTTGAGCATAATTCCAGGTGGTAACATCTCCTCTCCCGCCCGATAAAAAGAGCCTCGATGACGCACAAATTCTTTGGGTTGCGGGGCAGTAAAAATTGTGACTTGATTTCCTTCTCTGGTCGTATTTTCTTGAATTACAATCGTATCAGCCCCTGCTGGCATCATTGCCCCTGTAAAAATACGGGCTGCTTGTCCTAATTTAATGGTAGCTTTTGGTTGGTAACCAGCAGGAATTTCTTCGACAATTTCTAAAATTTTGGGATGCTCTCTATTACAGGTTTTAACATCTTCGTAGCACACTGCATAACCATCCATGGCAGAGTTATCCCAATCAGGAAAATCCAATTTACTACTTACTGAGGCTGCCAAAATCCGATGATGAGCAGCTTCTAAATCTACGATTTCTACATCTTGTTGGGAGTTTAAAGGTTGGACTAAATTGAGAATAATAGCTTCTGCTTGTTTGGCTGATAGCATGGATGGATAACTGAAGAATTACTTGCTTTAATCAATTTAACAAATCTCTCAAAAGCGATCGCTATGTCTCCTGATGAATTAAGCTACAGACGTTTTCCTAAAGTACCTATTGAAAGAAGAGTAGGAGCTTTTTTAATTGATTTTGTCACAGTTTGGTTTGTTAGTTCTTTTTTTGGTAATTCCATCCAATGGCTAATTTTTTTGATTGGTTGGCTAGCTATGAGGGTTGTCTTAGTCGACAAAAATCAAGGTCAAAGTTTAGGTAGTTGGGCATTAGATCTGAAAGTTTTGGATGCTCGTTTTAATAAAGTTCCTGATTTAGTTGTTTTGGGTAAAAGAGAAGGCATTCTCGGTTTCGCTGCGGTGCTAGCTATGTATGGGTTAGAAATTAACTTCAGAAATGGTTTATCCATGTTATTGTTACTAACCCCTCTGTTAGTAGACTGTGGCATAGCTTTTGCTGACGAAGAACTCAATCAAGCTTTTCATGACCGTTTAGCTTCAACGATTTTGATCCAAACTCCCAGAGGTTACTCTCTAGACCTGAGGCTCAAAAAATTACTTGCTCAAATCAAGAATAATATGCGAAAATATTGATTTGCGTGTGAACAGTACTCCGCCCTTCCAGGGCATTTTGCATTGCGTTCACTTCGTGAGGGGTAGTGCCTGGCGTTAAACTCCACGGCTTGTGAAACCCGTCAACACGGTGATTTTGTTGCGACTACACGTCGATCCATCTCACCACTAATATAGATAACTCTATAAATTGTAATTAATTTTCCTTGGAACAATGGCAAGTAAAAAAGGTGTCCGCATTATTATTAATTTAGAATGCACTGAGTGTCGCACTAACCTTAACAAGCGTTCTGCTGGGGTATCTCGTTACACAACCAGCAAAAACCGTCGCAACACTACAGGCAGATTAGAACTGAAAAAGTTTTGCACTCACTGCAACAAACACACAGTTCATAAAGAAATTAAGTAATTAAAATCAATTAATTTAGTAGTCAACTTAGATAATCAATTCAAATCAAGAACAATGGCATATTATCGTAAACGTCTTTCTCCTATCAAACCTAGCGATCCGATCGATTATAAAGATATTGAATTATTACGTAAATTTATTACTGAAAGAGGAAAAATTTTACCTCGCCGTATCACTGGTTTAACCGCTCAACAGCAAAGAGATTTAACTGATGCGGTAAAAAAAGCTCGTTTGATAGCTTTATTGCCCTTTATTAATTCAGAAGGCTAAAAAGGCAAAACCAATTTTCTTCTGGTTAGGACAGATTGAAGTTCAAAAAGGTAGACTGAATATTAAGTCGTAAAATCAATGTTAAAGCACAAAGCTGGTGGAAAAGGGAACACTGATTGAATTCAGAACACAAGGAGAGCGTCGTCTTGCAGTTGCCGAACGACCAGAAGGAAAAAAAGATTGGATTGTTATTGATGAAAGTGGACAGTCACACAAAATACGTCCTCAGCGCGTAGAATATACCGTCAACGGTGGTTTGTACAAGCCCTCTGACATTTCCAATTTTATTAAAGAAGCTCAATCTTACCTCGATCCCAGTAGTTTAGAAGTAGCTTGGGAAATATTGGTAGAAGATGGTGATTTAGTGACACCCCAACAAATGGCTGAATTGCTATTTTCTGACCAATCGCCAGCTTTGTGTTATTCTGCTCATCTTCTCTTAAGTCAAGATAAAATCTATTTTAAAAATAAAGGTGATGCTTATGAACCGCGTTCAGCAGCACAAGTAGAAGAAATTAAACATCAACTAGAAGTAGAACAACAAAAGAATCGCGAAAAAGAAGAATTTATTAATCATCTTCAACAAGCTTTAGCAGGAAAACCAGTAGAATGGACAGAAAGCGATCGCAGCAAGCTGGAAACCCTAGAAAAATTTGTTATTCAACCAGAATATAATTCTCGTGTAGCTCAAGAAATTCTGAGTTTAACCAAAAGAGGAACGGATTCCCAAGCAGCATTTGAGTTATTAGTAGATTTAGGATTGTGGAGCAAACATGAAAACTTATTTCTACGACGTAGTTCTTATCCTACGTATTTTTCCAAAAAGGTACTTGATGTGGCGCAATTTTATCTTCAATCTCCGCCGTTTGACTCTGATTTGAACCGTCTTGATTTAACTCATCTAAAAGTTTACACGATTGATGACGAGAGTACAGAGGAAATAGATGATGGTTTAAGCATTGAATATGGTGATGATGGCAAACCAGCTAAACTTTGGATTCATATTGCTGATCCTACTCGAATAGTCGCTCCTGGAGACGAACTAGATTTAGAAGCACGCCGTCGAAGCACTAGCTTATATTTGCCGACAGGAATGATTTCGATGTTTCCTTCGGAACTTGCCACTGGACCGATGAGTTTAATTCAAGGTCAAACTTGTCCAGCGTTGAGTTTTGGTGTTGTGCTTGAAGAAACAGGAGCGGTCAAAGAGTACAGTATTTACCCAACTTTGATTCGACCTACTTATCGCCTGACTTACGATGATGTCGATGAAATGCTTGATTTGGGTGTAACTAAAGAACCAGAAATTGCTGAATTAGCTAAATGGGCAAGTTTAAGAAGGAAATGGAGGCAAAAACAAGGATCGATTCAAATCCTGATGCCCGAATCTTTGATTAAAGTCAAAGAAAACGAAGAAATTATTATTGAGTTGTTAGATGAGTCCAAATCCCGTCAGTTAGTCGCAGAAATGATGATTTTAGCTGGAGAAGTAGCAGGCAAATACGGGCAAGAACATAATTTACCTCTACCTTTTCGCGGACAACCACAACCAGAATTACCGCCAGAAGAAGAACTGCTACAATTACCGCCAGGGCCGGTCCGTTTTTGTGCTTTACGTCGCTGTATGCCTCGTAGTGAAATCACTACTACTCCTTCTCGGCACGCAAGTCTTGGTTTAAATAGCTATATTCAAGTTACTTCTCCGATTAGAAGATATACAGATTTGCTAGCTCATTTTCAGATTAAAGCTCATTTACGCAATCAAAGCTTACCCTTTTCTGTAGAAGAGTTGCAGGAAATTATCTACAGCGTTGCTAATTCAGCCTATGAAGCTACTTTAGTAGAACGTCAAACTAATCGTTATTGGGGATTAGAGTATTTAAGACGTAATTGCGATCGCGTTTGGGGAGTGTTAGTATTGCGTTGGTTAAGAGAAGAAGACCGTTTAGGGATTATTTTACTAGAAGATTTAGGACTAGAATTACCTCATCGTTTTGAAAGAGCGGTAACTTTAGGCGATCGCTTAGAAGTTCAGGTTACTCGTGCAGATCCCCATCGAGATGAAATTCGCTTTCGAGAAATTACTCCTTCAGAAATTCAGGCAACCGTTTAGTTGAATTATTGCGCTAGCTGTGAATCAACTTCAAGCTAATCAAATTGTTTGTTTAGAGCAAGATAATTTTTGTCTTTACTGTGAAGTTATTCAAATAATTCCTCAGCGAAAATATTGCTGGGTTAGACCGTTGTTACTAGTTTTCTTTAATTCTTCGCTCAATTACTTATCTTCGCTTTCAACCGCCAACCAAACACTTGCTCTTAATAATAGTTCCGATCTACTCTTACCTGAGAGTTTATTTAGACCAGCTTTTGATACAGAAATCATACCTTTGTTATCTGTACTTCAAGAATTAGCTCCAATTTCAGAAACAAATAATCAAGTTCAGCAGAAATTAAATTGGTGTATTCAAAAAGTTTGGCAAGCTAATCGCAACTTATTTGATATCGTTTAGACCCCTTAGCCCAGAGATTGCTACAGCGAGCAGTTATTTGTAGAGATAGTATCTGTAAATATCCAAATATTTGGTAAATAAATTATAAATTTAGGACAACTATTTGCTAATATAACCTACTTTTAAAGAAAAGGTTGATAAAAAACTCAGTTAATTACTTTATTTTTTACATTTATATTATAAAGTTAGGTAAAAACTACTTATTTTACAAAATAAATTGTAGTTACAATTACAATTTATTAAAAAAAATGTAGATAAGATATTCTTTAATTAAAAAAAAACATTATT
Source organism: Stanieria sp. NIES-3757 (assembly GCA_002355455.1). Taxonomy (NCBI): domain Bacteria; kingdom Bacillati; phylum Cyanobacteriota; class Cyanophyceae; order Pleurocapsales; family Dermocarpellaceae; genus Stanieria; species Stanieria sp. NIES-3757. The sequence continues at coordinate 3,988,882 of AP017375.1, read as the reverse complement.
TGATGAATTGAAATAATAATTTCAGTATTTTATCTGAGATGAAAATGATTCAAATAAAATATAAATATATTATGACTATAAATTTATTGATTAGCTTCGCAGTTTCTTATCTAAAAGATAATGAAAATATGGTTTCTTGGGATACATTCTATCCTAATTTAACCTTAGCTTTAAATAAAATTTAGATCTTTTTTACGTATGTATCAAGATTTTATAAAGTTAACGGTTAAAGGTAGCTATCTGTAAATTTACAGATTATCCTCTATGGAATATAAACAATTAATTTTTTAAGTAATATATAACTTTAACGAAGAAAAAAAATGAGTAGTACTGCAATATATAACAACATAACTGCTTTTCAACCTCAAGGCTATGTAAGTGCTGCTAATGCAACAGAATTTTTAGAGCAGTTAAGCAAGGCAGTTAAATCTAAAACTGACTCGATTTTTTTAGTAGATATGACAGAAGTCGAATTTATGGATAGTGCTGGATTAATGGCTTTGATTAAAGGATTTCGTTTAGCACAAAACTTAAATCGCCGTTTTAGCATTTGTTCAGTTTCGCCATCAGTACGAATGATTTTTGAACTAACTCAATTAGATAACGTTTTTGAAATTTTTGATAATCGTGATAGTTTTGAAGCTTCAATGTCACTGAATTAATTTCAAAAGGCAACTAAGTAAAATCTGTTAAGTATTGGCAAGGTTCGGTATATTAAAAAGGCTAAGATAATTGCCTAGCTTCGTTAAGGAGAAATATGCCGTGACTCTTGCCTTTGATCAATTAATTAATTCCGAAATCAATAAACCAGCGCGTTATCTTGGCAATGAGCTAGGAGCGAAGCATAAACCCTGGAATACGGCTGAGGTACGTTGGATTTTAACGTATCCAGAGATTTATGAAGTTGGTGCATCTAATCTAGGTCATATTCTTCTCTACAACATTATTAATGCTCAACCTAGACAATTATGCGATCGCACTTATTTACCTGCACCAGATTTAGCAGCTAAGTTAAGAGCAACTAATACACCTCTATTTGCTTTAGAATCGCGAAAGCCAGTTAAAGATTTTGATATTATCGGTTTTAGCCTTAGTTATGAATTAGGGGCAACTAATATTTTAGAAATGCTCGATTTGGCTGAGATTCCCTTAACTTGGCAAGACAGAATTGAGTTAGATTATCCTTTAATTTTTGCAGGGGGACAAACAGCCACATCGAACCCCGAACCTTATGCAGACTTTTTTGACTTTGTGGTTTTAGGCGATGGAGAAGAACTTCTACCAGAAATAGGTTTAGTTATTGCAGAAGGAAAAGCAGCGGGATTAAGTAAAGAAAAATTACTACTAGATTTGGCGCAAGTACCTGGGGTTTATGTGCCTAGATTCTATGAGATGGCAGAGGACGGTTCAGTTCATCCTAATCGTCCTGATGTTCCTAAAAGAATTCTTAGAAGAGTTGCTACTCCCATTCCTGCCTATTCAATTGGCTTAGTTCCTTATATTCAAACAGTTCATGACCGCTTAACCGTAGAAATTAGAAGAGGTTGTACTCGCGGTTGTCGTTTCTGTCAACCAGGAATGTTAACTCGTCCTGCTACCGATGTTGAACCCGAACAAGTAGTAACAGCAATTGAAGAGGGAATGCGGAAGACAGGATACAATGAATTTTCGCTTCTGTCTCTGAGTTGTTCTGATTATTTAGCTTTACCTGCGGTAGGGATGGAAATTAAAAACCGCCTCAAAAATGAAAATATTTCTCTTTCTTTACCAAGTCAAAGAGTAGACCGTTTTGATGAGAATATTGCCAAGATCATCGGTGGTACTCGTCAAGCTGGTTTGACTTTTGCGCCTGAAGCAGGAACGCAACGGATGCGGGATGTAATTAATAAGGGATTAACTAATGAAGAATTGCTGAGAGGTATTAAAACCGCCGTCGAACAAGGTTGGGATAAGGTAAAACTCTACTTTATGATTGGTTTACCAGGAGAAACCGATGTCGATGTAATTGGTATTGCTGAAACTGTTCGTTGGTTGAGACAAGAATGTCGTTTGCCAAAAAGAAAACGATTGGATTTTAACATTACTATTTCCAACTTTACTCCTAAACCTCATACCCCTTTTCAAGGGCATTCTGTGTCCACTGCTGAGTTTATCCGCAAACAAGAATTACTACGTCAAGAATTTCGTGGTCTGAAAGGAGTTAAAGTTAACTATACTGATGTCCGTATCTCCGCCATGGAAGATTTTGTCGGTAGAGGCGATCGCCGTTTATCTGTGGTAGTCCGTCGTGCCTGGGAATTAGGCGCAGGAATGGATTCTTGGTGGGAAAATTTAAATCAAGCCTATCAAGCTTGGGAGAATGCGATCGCAGAAGCTGGTCTAACCTGGAAATATCGTCAAGTAGAAAACGGTGAATGGAATGTTTTTCAGGATCGAAAATCTTCAGAACTCAATTCTTTAGATGCACCTTTACCTTGGGATCATCTCAACACGGGAATTGACAAAGAATGGTTAAAAGCAGATCTAAAAAGAGCTTTAGAAGCAGCTACAGTGCCTGATTGTGCTTTTGATGGTTGTTCTCATTGTGGTGTTTGTAGTACCGATTTTGGTCATAACATAGTTGTTCCTCCACCACCGATTCCCGAATTTGTTGGACATTATCAACCCAATCACAGCAGAAAACAAAAAATTAGAGTTTGGTTTGGTAAGCACGGTTCGATGGCATTAGTTAGTCACTTGGATTTAGTTAGATTATTTGATCGCGCTGTGCGTCGTGCTGCTTTACCAATTTCTTATACGGGGGGATTTCATCCAGGTCCAAGAATTTCAATTGCGAATGCCTTATCTTTAGGGACTACTAGCAGTGGTGAAATTGTTGATTTTGAACTAACGGAGGATTTATTACTAGAAAATTTTCGAGATCGATTAGCTGCCCAATTACCTCAAGATTTACCTATTTATCAAGTAGAAGAAATTGAAATCAAATCTCCTGCTGCAACTGGTTTGTTAGAGAAAGCTGAGTATTTAATTACTGTAGCAACTGAACAAGATTGTAGTTGGGATGAATGGCAAAAATGGATTGAAACAATTAATTTAACTCAAGAGTTTTGGTGGGAAAAAACCACAAAATCAGGTAAAAAGCAGCAAATCAATTTACGGAATTATTTGTTCGATCTCAAAGTTGAATCAGAAAACCAATCTCAAAGCAATTCAGTTGTACTTCGTTATCTAGGAAGTTGTCGTAACGATGGCACTAAACTTTTACCAGAACAATTAGTTTATATGTTGGAGCAAGTAACTCACCAAGATTTTGACCTTTTAAAAGTTCATCGAGAAAGATTAATTTTAGGTAATTGAACTAGAAATTTAAGTAATGAATTAGAGGAATTTGTTTTCCTCTTTTTTTATTTCTTAGCTCGTTGTTATTGAGAAATTTCGACTTTTTATGTTTAATTTTTGGCTAAATCTTTGGTTAATGACTGAGCAATAGTTCTAATTATAATCGCGATCGCTTGAGCAAGCGCTCATGAAATTTTCTAAAAAAATTAATTAAATAATCTTCCCAATCCTTTCTAGAATTAAATAACTAAGTAGAGTAAATCTTAATAAAATATTAAGCTAGTGACTAAACAAAAACATATCGTAACCATTTTAGGAGCAGGAGTTTGGGGGAATGCTTTAGCCACTTTAGCCCGTCGCAATCAACATCAAGTACGTTTGTGGTCGCGTCGTAGTTTTGAGCCTTTAGCTTCAGCAATAAGTGAAGCCAAAATTATTATTTCGGCAGTGTCCATGAAAGGCGTTAGACCACTAGTCGAACAATTACAGACTGTTCACCTACCAAAACACAGTATTTTAGTGACTGCGACTAAAGGATTAGACCCTCTTACGACTCTAACCCCCTCTCAAATTTGGCAAACTGCTTTTCTAAATCATCCTGTCGTAGTTCTCTCTGGCCCTAATTTATCTAAAGAAATTGAGCGCGGATTACCCGCTGCTACCGTAGTTGCTAGCAACAACCTTGAATCTGCCGAAATCGTACAGCAAGTTTTTGCTTCTGATACTTTTCGCGTTTACGCTAGTAGCGATCCGCTAGGGGCAGAATTAGGAGGAACTCTCAAAAATGTTATAGCGATCGCAGCAGGAGTTTGTGATGGCTTACAACTAGGCACAAATGCTAAAGCTGCTTTACTAACTAGGGCTTTACCAGAAATGATTCGTGTTGGTACTTATTTAGGAGCAAATCCAGAAACTTTTTTTGGCTTATCTGGTTTAGGAGATTTAATCGCAACTTGTGATAGTCCTTTATCTCGTAATTATCAAGTAGGTTATCAGTTAGCTCAAGGTTTATCCTTAAACGAAATTTTGTCAAAATTAGAAGGAACGGCTGAAGGAGTCAATACCACAGATGTTTTAGTCAAAACTGCCGTTCGTCAACATTTAGCTGTCCCCATTGCCAATCAAGTCTATCGTCTGTTAAACGGAAAAATTACTCCCCAGCAAGCAGTTCAGGCTTTGATGGCTAGAGAACTTAAAGAAGAATTTTCTGATTTAGAACTATAAAAATTGAATCTAGAACAATTGCAAACAGAAATTGCCAAGTTAGTCAAAATCGTTATGAGTATGATATATTTGTAAAGGTTCGTAAATATTATTGATTTGAAATCAAGTTAAAGGCAAAGACTTGCTGTGAAAGCAGGTAAACCCCTGACATCAGGTCATAACTTACGAATTAAAACTAGTCGGTATTTGAGGAGACCAAAATAATATGGAAGGATGTTTAAGAGTAGGACAACAAGCTCCTGACTTTACTGCTACTGCTGTTTTTGATCAAGAATTCAAAACCATCAAATTGTCTGACTACCGTGGTAAATATGTAGTCTTGTTCTTTTATCCTTTGGACTTCACTTTTGTTTGTCCTACAGAAATCATTGCTTTTAGCGATCGCTATGAAGAATTCAAAGCATCAAACACCGAAGTTTTAGGTGTCTCCGTAGATAGCGAATTTTCTCACTTAGCATGGATTCAAACAGACCGCAAAGAAGGCGGAATTGGCGATATAGCCTATCCTCTTGTTTCTGATATTAAAAAAGAAATTAGTACTGCTTATAACGTTCTCGATCCTGATGCAGGAGTGGCTCTTAGAGGACTATTTATCATTGACAGAGAAGGAGTAATTCAACATTCGACAATCAATAACTTATCCTTTGGTCGTAGTGTTGATGAAACTTTAAGAACGCTTAAAGCAATTCAATATGTACAATCTCATCCCGATCAAGTTTGTCCTGCTGGCTGGCAAGAAGGAGATAAAACTATGATTCCAGATCCAGTCAAATCCAAAGTTTATTTTTCTGCGGTTGGTTAATAGATTGCAGTCACAGAAGCATTTTTCGCTAATCTAAGCGATTCAAACCATTAAAAATTTGTCTTAGCTGTCTCATTACTTTTTATTAGAGAATGGGACAGTTTTTTTTATTAAAAAATATCAGCAATTTTTAAGATTAAATATATCAATTTAAAAACAAATAGATAGCAAAGTTTATCTTTTTATTTTGCTTTTTTAACAAAAATAAATTATTAGAATATTTGCGTATTTGTGCGGAGATCGATGGCAACCTGGTTAGAGATTTCCGTAAAACAACTATGGTGCAGGATTGATAGTGAACAGAAAATTAAATTTAGATTCGCTTAATAATTTTATTGGTCAGTCACTATCTAATTCTTATGTCAACTCAATCTTTTAGTTTTCGTTGTATAGAATTACTACAAGCCTATGCTTCTAATCCTTCTTTAAAATTACGTAATCAACTAGTAGAACTTAATGCAGGTTTAGTCAGAAAAGTAGCTCATCAAGTTAGTAGAAAATGTGCTGAACCTTATGAAGATTTAGAACAAATTGGTTATCTTGGTTTAATTAGAGCAATTGAGCGTTTTGATACTCATCAAGGTTCTGCTTTTAGCTCTTTTGCGATTCCTTATATTCGTGGTGAAATGTTACATTATCTGAGAGATAAAGGTAGCATGATGAGGATTCCTCGTAGATGGCAAGAGCTTTATAATCAAGGCAGAAAATTACGCAAACAATTAATTGAAGCTTTAGAAAGATTACCTTACGATACAGAAATTGCTAAAGCTTTAGGAGTATCTGTACAAGAATGGAGTGAATGCCAATTAGCTCTACAAAATCGTTTACCAATTAGCTTGGATGCCTTAGTTAATCAATCTCAAGATTCTTCAATTACTTTTGGTGAAACAATTGCAGATCCTAATTATCAAGAAATACGTCAATTAGAAGAGGACAAAATGCAATTACAAAGAGCAATGAGCCAGTTAGAAGACAAAACTAAAGCAGCCATTGAATGTGTATATTTGTGGGATTTACCTCGCAAAGAAGCTGCTCAGTATATTGGCATTAGTCCTATGACAGTGACTAGACATTTGCATAAAGGAATAGAGCAGTTAGGAGCAATTATGCAACCCCAAGCTGCCTAAATCTTAAAATAGGAATTTGTATATAACTTTCTAAAATAACAAACTTGGAAGTAACCAGAATTATTATGACTGAGTTAACTTTAACCAATACTGGATAATTATTAAATCAATGCTATTAACTAGCAATTTAATCAGCCAAACCCAAGTTAGTATCAAATTTGCGCTCTTAACCAGGCTATAGGTAAAGAAGAAAATTTTACTACTTTAGGAACAAACGCTCTTTTACTAAAAACGTCGTATTGATTCTGTTCAATTGCATTAAGAATACCTTGATAGAGCATTAAAGAAGCCCAGACGGGTAAACGAGAATCCCTTATTAAATAACGAATCCCTACTTCTGCTTGATGATAATAGTTTCTAGCTCTTTTAATCTGAAAACGCATCAAAGCTAACCAACGTTCATCAATTACTCCTTGCAACAAATCTTGCTCTGTATAATCAAAAGCTTTTAAATCTTCTAGGGGTAAATAAATACGACCTCTTTGAGCATCTTCTCCAACATCGCGCAAAATATTAGTTAGTTGCATAGCTATCCCTAAAGAAATAGCTTCTTCTTTGGGAACATAAGTTTGACAATCTCTTTCCCAAGGTACATTGTTCTGGTTATGGTTAATTCCAAGGATAGCATTAGACATCAAACCCACTGTACCTGCAACTCGATAACAATACAGTTTTAATTCTTCAAAAGTTTCATAACGATTGCGATACAAATCCATTCTTTGTCCCGCAATCATATCTCGAAAGGGTTGGATGTCCATTGGGAAACTTTGAATGGTATCGATTAAGGCAACATCGGTATCATCTGTCGGCTCTCCTGCAAAGACAGATTCTAGTTGTTGTTCCCATTGCGCCAAAGTTTCTACTGTTGTATCTTTTGCTTCAACGCCATCTACTAACTCATCAGTACGACGGCACCAAGCATAAATTGCCCAAATTGCTTTACGCTTTTCTTTGGGCATTAATAAAGTTCCAAGATAGAAAGTTTTAGCGTATTCTGCCGTAATTTGACGACAATATTCGTATGCCTCAGTAACTGAGGCTAAGTTTGTTTTAGGTTTTGATTTAGGCAATTGCAGCATTCGGGAGCAAGTAGAAACACTGTCCGTGGTTAGAACAAGGCAATCGGTTGTTTTTTTAGCCATTGAGCATTTTCTCATCTAATTAGCTTATTTAACTACCAATTGTGGCTACTTCTGGCTTGATTGCTTGAGTAGTCAAATTATCAGACGCGATTGCATCTGCTGCTAGCTTACCAGAAAGAACCGCGCCTTCCATACTACCCAAATATTTTTGCATAGTATAGCTTCCAGCTAAATAAAAGTTAGCAATAGGGGTTTGTTGAGTAGGACGATAAGCCTGACAACCAGGAGTAGCTTTATAAACAGAGCGAGGAGTTTTGACCACGCGATATTTTAACAAATTTGCAGTATTTTCACCTGTAAAATGCTGAGGAAACAGTTTTTCTAACTCTTTCATCGTGGCAGCAAGAATTTCTTCCTCAGATTTCTGAATCCAATCTTGAGCAGGTGCTAAAACTAGTTCTAGCATGGAGCGGTTAGGATTAGAGTACTCGCGACAAGTATTACTCATGTCAGCATAAACACTGAGCAGAGGAGAACGAGAAAATAATAATTGATCTATATCGGTTAGTTTGCGATCAAACCAAAGATGAAGATTTATTACGGGGACTCCCTCTAAACCATTTAGTTTTTGGAAAAAATCTATCTCTCGCCAAGGTTGAGGCAACATCACTTTAAGCGGATCTACAGACATGGCTGAAACATAAGCATCAGCAGTAATTAATTCATCGTCTGAGTTATTTAGCCCTCTAAGTAAAAAGCCTTTAACTGTTTTGTCTTCATTTAATAAAATCTCTTTGAGAGGTGCTTTTAATCGAACTTCCCCACCTTTAGCGGTAATATAGTCAACCATTGGCTGACACAATCTTTCTGTAGGCGAGCCATCTAAAAAAGCTACTTTAGAACCATATCTTTCTTGAAGAAAACGGTTAAGGGCTGTCAAAGGCACGGTGGCTGAAACTTCATCTGGATTGATAAAAGTCAAAGCTTTCGAGGCAGCAATAAAAATATCGCTATTGACCCGTTCGTCAACACCTCGCATTCTCAGCCAATCTAACAGACTGAATTTATCCATGTCTTCAACGTATTGTTGACCCCTCACTATTGCTGGAAGCAAGCCCATCGCAAAGCGAATTTTTTGCTCCCATGTCAACATATCGTTATTTCGTAAAATCGATAAGATGACATTAATGGGTGCAGGTAAATCAGGGACATCGAAGCGAGAATAAGTTCCTGGCTTTTCTGGCTGATTAAATATTAAAGCGTGTTCTTTCCACTGAAGACGGTCTTCAATCCCCAATTCTTTAAATAATTGAAGCATATTAGGATATGCTCCAAAAAAGACATGAAGTCCAGTTTCGTACCAGTCTCCATCTTCATCCTGCCAAGCAGCTACTAAGCCACCTAAGACATCTCTTCTTTCAAGGACTATAGGTGTATGTCCAGCATCTACTAGATATTTGGCACAAGACAGTCCAGCTAAACCTGCTCCGGCGATCGCAACTCGCATTTAAAATACTATTCTTCTTAATTACTGTTTATCTTTACTTAACTCAAATATTATACTTTGCATTTTGTTACATTTGGCTAATCTTATCTTAAGAATGCAACAAATTTCTCAATATTTACTCCAAATCAAAGATATTACAAGTACCGCCCTTCAAGAGTAATTGCTGAACGGATAAATAAGTTTAATTAGCGGGTTGAGGTTGGGGAGGATTAACAGGCGGTTTGGTATTGGAGGATTGATTAGTTGGTTGAGGTTGGGGAGGATTAACAGGCGGTTTTTCTTCAGGAGCTTGATTATCTTGATTATTATTTTCGACTGGCTTAGAATTTGGTTCTCTTTGATTTGAAGCTGGTTGAGGAGTTTTTTCCGTATTTTGTGGTTTTTGATTAGGGGAAGGAGTTTCTGGTTTAGTTTCCTGCTCTTTTTTTAAAGAAGGAAGAGTCAGAGAAGGACAAATTTCTGCGTCATACTGATAGTTAACAGTTACTTGATAAGGTTTAGGTTGATTAGTTTGATTGTTAAATTTGCGATCGCTTAAATCTTGACTAGCTTGTTCGTTAAAAATAGGATATTCTGAGCCTTTAATCAATTCCAAAGCCAATACTTGACCGCTAGCATCAACTACTACTCCATAAACACTTGTTCCTTCTAAACGACGAATACAAGCATCACGGGGATAAGTGCCTTCAATCACCATATTTGCTGGATTGACTGTCTTAATTTGATTGAGCCAAGCTACATAATTTTTTCTGGCATCTTCATCAGTATTAGAACTTTCTTTCTTCTGCAAACTACTACTTAAATCACGCACATCTCGATTTAGTTTTTGCTGACGTTGTGCTGCGATTTGCTGAGGATTTGGTTGTGTGGCTGGCTTTTCTGAAGGTTTCGGTTGAGATTGAGGTTGGGGAGGCTTAACTTCAGGTTTTTGAGTCTCTGGCGGTTTGGCTGGAGGTGCTTGGATAGCTGTTGGTGTTTGAATTGCTGGTTTTACTTGAGAATCAGTTTCTAAAGGAGGTAAAGGTGGTGGTAAAGGTAAAGAAGAGAAATCACCTAGAGGCGGTAATTTAATATCAGTACTTGGTAAGGGAGGAAGAGGAGGTAAAGGAGGTAAATCAAAGTTTGGTGGTGGTGGTAAAGGAATAGGAGCTAAATCTGGAATGCCATTAGCTCCAATGCTAGGGGGTAAAGCAAAAGATTGAATGCCGTTATCTAAAGAAGTGTTATTTAATTCTGGTATGTCTAGTTCTAAATTAGGTAAACGAGCTTCTTCTTCAGGAGTTAGTTCAATTACAGGCACATTAATTCTTCCAGGCGGATTTTTATCTTGGAGCGAAAAGTTGGGTAATCCATACTTATAAACTAAAAAATGAAGTATTAAAGAGATAAATAAAGCTATATAAGTTGGATTAGTTATTTTACTTTGAAAATTATTTAGCCTAGATTCGTAAGACATACCAGCAGTAAAAAATTTTAATTTAATTTCTAAGTTGTACAGGCATAACTAAATAGGTCATTTTAAAACCGCCTACAGGAGTAAAGATCACAGGTTGATTCCATTCATTCAATTGCATTTTAATTTCTGAAGCAGGCATTGCTTTAAGTCCATCCATTAAATACTTAATATTAAAAGCAATATCGATACTTTCACCAATTATTTCCGCAGGTAAAGCTTCTTTAGCATTACCCACATCTCTGGCATCAACAGAAAGGAATAATTGTTCCGCTTCGCTATCAAGACTAAATTTAACAATATTATTTTTTTGGGCTAAAACTGCTACCAATTCTAAGCTATTTAATAGTCGTTTACGATCTACTATCATCTGCCGACCAAAGTTACGTGGAATTAATTGGTTATAGGCAGGATAAGAACCAGTTAATTTTAAACTGCTTAAACGTTTATCTCCTAATTCAAAAATAACCTGAGTGTCATCAAAACTAAATTTAATTGTTTGATCTGCTGGACTACTAGCTAAAATTCTTTCTAATTCTCTTAAAGCTTTAGCAGGAATTGTAACGGCAAAATCTTTAAAAAGATTATTTGTTTTTGTTAAAGATCCTTCTGATGATATAGCTTCTACTTCAGAGTTTTCTGCTATTTCTAAAGGGGTTTGTACAACCGCTAAACGATGACTATCAGTAGCAGCAAATTCTAAACTATTGACAGTAGAGTTATCTCTCTGGGTTTTAAAATGAATACCTGTTAAAATTTGTTTTGATAATTCGATACTAGCAGCAAACAAACAGCATTTTAAACCTTCATTTAATGCAGATACTGGGAGTAAAACGGTACAAACATTTTGTTCTTCTAGGTTTAATTCAGATGAGGCGTTGTCTTCTCCAGTATTAATAGTAGGAAGTTCGGGAAATTCTGAAGCATCAATTCCAGAAAGTTGATATTTTCCTGAAGGAGAACTTAACGTAGCAATAACATTTTGATCATTTCCTAAAGTAGTATTTGATGAGTTATCTTCAGCAGACGTATCTACATCTAAGTTGATTTCCATTTCTGGCAACTTAGAGACAATATCGTTAAATAATTTAGCTGGTAAAGTAATCGAACCTCCTTCAATCACTTCAGCGTTAAAACTTGTCCGAATTGCTAAATTACCATCAAAAGCAGTTAAACTGACTTTTTGGGTGGTTTCATCGGCAGTAACAAGTACATTCCCTAATACTAAAGGTTCGGGACGAGAAGGAACTATCCGACTCACTAGAGACAAATTGCTATTAAGATCGCTTTGACTACAAATAATTTTCATAAAAAATAATTATATTATTAACTGCTAATTTAGTTCAATTGTATTATAAAGAGAGTTGTTTAAAGCATCATTTTATTAGAATCCTGACAATTGCTTCAAGTTCCACAAAAAAGCTGCAATAAGGAATATATTTCTAAAAATAAAACCAAATTAACCCAATCTGGGCTTTGTTAACTAGGTAAAATAAATTTATAGTGAAACCATTTAATTAAATTCACAGAAACCAACTCAATATCGCAGTTTATATATAAACGCCTACTGTAACCAAGACTATTTTCAATAGTTTAATTAAAATTTAATTTTTCTGTATAGCTCCAAATAGGTAAAAAAATGATGCTCCAAAATAGTCAAACTATACGCTATTACCAAAAACTCACTGATGCCATGGTCGATCTATGGCAAAGAGGTTACCGTTTTGAAGAAATGAGAATGTATATGGAAGGTTATCTTGCTTGTCTGAGACACAGTAATAACATTGAACCATATCAAATCAATCGCCTAGAAGAAGAAGCAGTGAGATTTCTTCGCGATCCTTCCAATTTTGAGTTGTCGATGCCACAACCAGAATCAGATTATTATTAGCAAATGAAGGGGTGGTATTGATTAATTACCATCTACATAGCAATCAAATAGCTCAATATATAATTGCTAAATATTTGGTAGTATCAATTCACTTCCCCTTTTAGTTAAGCAGTTATTTAAGAAGCTAGTGCTACTTCTACCATTTGTTGTAATTCCCCGCTTTGATAAAGTTCAATCATAATATCTGAACCACCAACAAATTCCCCATTAATATAAACTTGTGGGATAGTGGGCCAATTAGAATATTCTTTGATACCTTGACGAATTTCCATGTCTGCTAACACATCTACTGTTTCGTAAGGAACTCCTAAAGTATTAAAAATTTGTACTACATTATTAGAAAAACCACATTGAGGCATTAATTTTGAGCCTTTCATAAAGACCAAAATCTTGTTGTTATTAACTAGTTCATCGATTCTATCTTTTACGGCAGTAGTCATAATTCCTTTCCACAAATTGAAAAAACTACAAAAAAATCTTTAGCTTGATGGTTAGTAATATTACAAACTTATCTAAAAATTAAACAAGTTGACCTGTTGCTTGCCAAGCTTGAGGAGTGTAAGTTTTTAAAGCCAGAGCATGAATAGCTTCTGATGCCATTGCTTCTTGTAATGCTCCATATACAAGTTGATGTTGTTTAACTTTACTTTTTCCTTCAAATTCAGCAGAGACAACGATCGCTTCAAGATGATCTCCACCACCTGTTAAATCTCTTACTGTGACTTGAGCATCAGGTAGCTTTTCTTTGATCATTGTTTCGACCAGTTCCAAGTTAATCATAGACTCTCCTTGATTGAGATAGCAATTACTTCAATTATTTTGACGTATTTATTTAAACTAACTCGAAAGTTAATTAAGAATTACTTAGCGGAGTTGGAAGTAGGGAAGGAATCTTCAACAAAACCAATTTCAAACAGTTGCTGATACGCTTTTTTACCTAATTCAGTGGTAGGGTTTTGGGATTTAACCACCTGTATTAATAATGGTACAGATAGCTCTGGTTGATTTTGTGCGCGGTGAACTAAAGCTAGTTGATAGGTAGCTTCATCTCGCATTTGTCCTGTTTCTAAAGCTTTTTGTCTTTGTCCTTCAGCAATACGGTTGTCAATTCCAGAGAAACTATCAAAAAGTTGGAGGTAAAAATTAGACAATTGATTAAAAACTTGACGAGCTTTTTGTAATTTTTCGGCAGCAACATCATATTGTTCTGCGTCAATCGCGGTTTTGGCTTCAGACATCAATTTTTGCCCTCCTTTAAGACTCAAAATACTATCAGATTGAGTTAAAGGACGAAGATTGTTGGGGTCAGATAAATCTTCGGTGGGGGTTGCCGAGGGATTTTCTGGGGTAGTTTGTGTTGGTGTTTGTGCTTTGAGTGGAGAAGAGGTTATTAAAAATGAAACTAGGGTTAAGCAGGTTAAAAAACTAACTTTGAGGCGATTAATCTTGAAAGTTAACATAGTCTATCTTTACGTAATTTAGGCTTATCAACAAAAGCGATTAGAGCTTCAGGTATCTTATCACCTCGACCATGTTTACTGTCCACTTTTACAATTGTTTGAGCAATAATTCCTGATGTAAGAGTTATGATGGTTGGTCGTTTGTTATTAGTTTAATTAAGACTAAAGTTGTTTTGATTTAAATTAATTTGTGTATGTTTAAATATTTAACAGTTTATTGCTTTGTTTTAGTTAGTTTGGTTTCAGGCTGCCATTCAAGTAATTCTAAAACAATTAATTTAGAGCAAGATCGATTTATTCAAGTTTATTTTAATTATCAGGCTAATTTAGGAAATAGTTATACCGATCCTTATCGAAAAATTACCAGATCGGGAGGTGATTTAGAAGCAGTTATTTTAAAAGAAATTAATTCTGCTCAATCGAGTATAGATTTAGCTGTTCAAGAATTAAAGCTACCTAAAATAGCTCAAGCTTTAGCTCGGAAATATCAAGCAGGAGTTAAAGTAAGAGTAATTTTGGATAATAATTATAGTCGTCCTCTTAGTCAATTAAATTTAAGAGAAATTAAAAATCTGAGTAGTCGTGATCGCTCTAAATATCAAGATTTTTTTGCTTTATTAGATAGTAATCAGGATGGTCTGCTTAGTAATTCTGAAATTGCTCAAGGCGATGCTTTAATAATTTTAAAAAATGCTGGTATTCCATTAATTGATGATACTGCTGATGGTTCAAAAGGCAGTGGTTTAATGCACCATAAATTTTTAATTGTTGATCGTAAAATTGTTTTGACTGGCTCGGTTAACTATACTTTAAGTGATATTCATGGAGATTTTACTAATCTTGAAACTAAAGGTAATGTTAATAATTTATTAGTAATTAATAATCAAGAATTGGCTCGATTATTTACTGAAGAATTTAATTATATGTGGGGTGATGGAGTCGGAGGAAATTTTGATAGTTTATTTGGTTTAGCAAAACCTTATCGTTCTCCGCAGAAACTTGTTTGGCATCATACTACTGTAGAAATCCAATTTTCTCCTACTTCTCCTAGTAAAGATTGGCAAATTAGTAGTAATGGTTTAATTGGTAAAAAGATTAGTAATGCTACTAATTCTATCGATTTAGCTTTATTTGTTTTTAGCGAACAAAAATTAGTCGATCTACTTGCACAAGCGCAACAAAAACAAGTTAAAATTCAAGGTGTATTTGAACCAGAATTTGCTTTACGTTCTTATAGCGAAGTATTAGATATGTGGGGGGTTGCTTTACGCGATCGCTGTAAATATGAAGCTAATAATAATCCTTGGAAAAAATCAATTAATACGGTAGGAATAGCTCAATTAACTAAAGGAGATAAACTTCATCATAAATTTGCGGTCATCGATCAAAATACAGTAATCACTGGCTCTCATAATTGGTCAGAGGCTGCCAACCATAATAATGATGAAAATCTTTTAGTTATTCATAATAATATTGTTGCTCAACATTTCCAACAGCAATTTAATCTACTTTACGAACAAACTGAGTTAGGAATACCTTCTTATTTTCAAACCAAATTAACTAAACAGCAGCAAAAATGTTCTTAAGTAACAGTTATCGATTATTAGGTTATAGCTGAGAGCTTATAGCTATTAACAATTAACAATCAAATATCTTTGAGAATTTGAGAAATCATCCGACTCGCTTGCGAAGCGTATCCACCACCAAATAAATTAAAGTGATTAAGAACGTGGTAAAGATTGTAAATTGTTTTTCGTTGTTGATAACCACTATCTAACTGCCAAAATTGATTATAGCCACGATAAAAAGCAGCAGGAAAACCACCAAATAATTCTGTCATTGCCAAATCCACCTCGCGATCGCCATAATAAGTAGCAGGATCTAAAATTACTGGCTGACCATTTCTAGTAACGGCTGCATTTCCTGACCATAAATCCCCATGTACGATTGACGCTTCTGGTTGTCTGTCAGCTAATTGTTCTCTAACTGCTTCTACAACTTGATGAGAATCAGGAAAATTTCCCCCACGACGTTTAGCTAACTTTAACTGATAACCAATTCGTTGTTCGGCAAAAAAATCTGCCCAATTATCCATCCAAGTATTAATTTGAGGAGTAGAACCGATTGTATTGTTTCTTTCCCAGCCAAACTTATCAGTAATACCCTTTTGATGCATGGCTGCCAATTGTTTGCCCATTTCTGACCATGCTTGAGAATTACCACCTCCTAAATCTAACCATTCCAGAACTAGATAACAAGAATTACCAGCTACTCCCCAACAAATCGGTTGCGGTACGATAATCGTGTGTGTTGCATACATTTGTTCTAAACCCACAGCTTCCGCTACAAACATTTCTACTTGAGAAGCTTGATTGAGTTTGACAAAATAATTTTTGCCACTACCACTAATTTTGTAACCTTGGTTAATACATCCACCACCAACCGAGTGAGTATTTTCAATTTCAAAACTATTTTCTGTCGCTTGAGAGATTGCTTTTGCTATTTCTTGCCACATTTTTATAGTAAAGTATTATTTCAATTTTAAATTGTAAAACTTAGCTTTGAATATATTAAACTAGTTTGTTTGATTAATTGAGATTAAGCAAATTATTACTATGATAATTAATTTATAATTTTATCTAATTGATCAATGAAAATTTAGTTTTAAATGAATTTTTTCTCATAAAACTTTCATGAATAATTTAAGTTCAATAACTACATTAGTTAGTGTGTTCTTAAATAAATAACTGAGTTTAAATATGGCTTTAATTCCTGGAACTGCTGATGATGATTCTTTAGTAGGAACAAATGGTAACGATAGTATTTTAGGTGGTGAAGGTAACGACACCCTCAATGGTAGAGATGGTAATGATAGTATTCAAGGACAAGAAGGAGATGATTCTCTTCTTGGCGGTAATGGAGGAGATAATCTCAACGGTGGGGAAGGTAACGATACTCTTCTTGGTGGAGAAGGAAACGATACGTTATTAGGTCAAGCAGGTAATGATATTCTTCAGGGTCGTGAAGGTAATGATACCTTAACTGGTGCTGCTGGTTCTGACTCTTTAGTGGGTGGAGAAGATAATGACTATCTCACTGGAGGAATTTCCAAAGACACTCTCAACGGCGGAGATGGAGATGATACTCTCATTGGTGGTGCAGGTTCGGATATTTTAACTGGCGGTGAAGATGATGATATTTTTGTTTTAGCAAGAGGAGAAGGTCAAGATCAGATTAGAGATTTTGTGTTTGACCAAGATCAAATTGCTTTAGCAGGAAGTTTAACTTTTGGACAACTAACTATTACTCAAAGTGGTAATAATGCTTTAATTAAAATTCCAGATAGTAATGAAGTTTTAGCAACTGTTCTTAATGTTAATGCTAATCAGTTTGACTCCGATAATTTTATTAATGAATATGATATTTAGTTTGTTGTGTGAAGTTAAAATAATTTAATTTTTGCTGTTATTTTTTGAGATTGATTGTTAATAGTTGATGGTTAATTGATAACCGGTGTAGAGACGTAATATATTACGTCTCTACTGGTAAATGATTTAAGAATTGCTATAGAGTGGACATCATCCACTCTAACGAACTGCTGAATAATTATTCAACTGAAGTAGATGCTAACTCTGGTTGTAACTCGCTTTGAGCTAATTTTTCTTTATCTTTGCGACGTTTTTTGGCATAGAGTTGAATACTAGCTACCATTGCAATTACTAAAGCTACAATCAACCAAGTAGTTAAATCGAGAGGAAGATTATTTTTAAAGACTGCTAGTAAGACAATTAAAACTAGCATTACGGTAGGAGCTTCATTTAAAGCTCTAAATTGTTGTCCTGTCCATTTACATTCATCTTTGGCTAACTGTTTCATAATTCTCTTACAGTAGTGATGATAGCCAATCAGAAGTAACACTAAACCTAATTTAATATGTAGCCAGCTTGACTTGAGAATTGCTGGTTCAGTAGATATTAAACCGATCGCCATTGCTACTGTTACCAACATCCCAGGTGTGGTAATGATATTGTAGAGGCGTTTTTCCATTATTTCGTATTGTTTTTTTAAAATAGTTCGGGCTGGTTCTGGTTCTTGATATGCTTCTGCATGATAGACAAATAAACGCACTAGATAAAATAACCCTGCAAACCAGACTACTACGCCAATGAGGTGAAATGCTTTAAACCAGTAATATGCCATTTTGTTTACTAAAGTAACTTACTCACTATTGAGTGAGTTTAAAGTTTTATTTGGTTGCAAAACTTAAGACGCAATAAAATTTTAGATCTAGATATAGTTCAATATGACAAATATTTTTCAACTGCCTAGTCAGTTGCCTCCAGAAGAATTGTTTGAATCTTTACTGAAGAATGAGCAGGTTTTAATTGAACGAATTATTTCTACTGGACAAACTACACCTTTAGGGGAATACTACGATCAGAATCGAGATGAATGGGTAATTCTTTTACAAGGGGAAGCCGAACTTAGTTACGAAGATAATTCCCGAATCAAACTCGTAGCAGGAGATTACGTCTTTATCCCTGCCCATCAAAAACATCGGGTTGATTATACTAGCATTACTCCTCCTTGTATTTGGTTAGCCGTTCATTGTGAAATATCTTAAGCTATGAATTTTTTTACTAAATTAGAGGAAGCGATCGCCCGAAATCAGAGTTTATTGGTAGTAGGACTCGATCCTAATCCTGAAATGCTTCCAAAAGCTTATCTTCAGGGCAATCCGAGTAATTTAATGGCTGGTTTACAAGCTTGGTTACAATGGATCATTGAACAGACTAGCGATCGCGTTTGTGCTTATAAACCTACTTTGGGTTTTTATCAAGCGTTGGGTGTAGCTGGCTTGGAATTACTAGATTTAGTTCTGGCGACGATTCCTTCCCATATACCTGTAATTTTAGATGCTAAACATAGCGATCTCAACACCAGTACGGTTTTTGCTCGAACTATCTTTCAAAAATGGCGAGTCGATGCAGTTACTTTAAGTCCTTATGCAGGACAAGATCATGCTGCGCCTTTTTTAGTTTATCCTGATCAAGCAGTCTTTATTCTCTGTCATACTTCTAATCCTGGCGCGATCGCTTTACAAGAATATCCTACAGCAGATAATCCTTTTTATTTACAAGTAGTTAGAGAAATCCAATCTTGGGGTACTTTAGAGCAACTTGGTTTAGAAGTAGGTACAACTAACCCCGATGTACTTAGAAAAATTCGTGCGATTGCCCCTGAAAGAATAATTTTGCTAAGAAGTATTTGGGCGGAAGGAGGAGATTTACAGCCAATTCTTCAGGCAGGTTTAAACCAAACTGGAGAAGGTTTATTAATTCCTGTTCCTCAAGACTATCTTGCTCAACAAAATTTTGCTGAAGCAGTTAAGAATTTAAATCAAGAAATCAATCAAATTAGAGAGCAGTTAATTAAGGAAGGTTCTAGTTGCCAACTTTGGACAACTAATGTTTGTTTTCTCCAGCAACATCCTCATCAAGACTTAATTTTACAATTATTTGATATTGGCTGTCTTTTATTTGGGGATTATGTTCAAGCTTCTGGAGCAACTTTTTCATATTATATTGATTTAAGAAAAATTATTTCTAATCCTCAGATTTTTAATCAAGTTCTCAATGCTTATGCTGAGATTTTACAAAATCTAACTTTTGAACGCATTGCTGGACTTCCCTACGGTGCATTACCCACTGCTACTGGACTTGCTTTAAGTCTCAATTTTCCGATGATTTTTCCTCGTAAAGAAGTAAAAGCGCATGGCACTCGTCGTCTGATCGAAGGGAATTTTCATCCAGGAGAAACAGTAGTTGTAATTGATGATATTCTCATCAGTGGTAAAAGTGCAATTGAAGGTGCAGAAAAATTAGAATCGGCAGGATTAAAAGTTGAAGATATTGTTGTCTTTATCGATCACGAAGGCGGAGTAAAAGATAGATTAGCAGAGCAAGGTTATCGCGCTCATTCAGTCTTAACGATTTCCGAAATTACGGAAACTTTATATCAAGCAGGTCGAATCACACAAGAACAATACGATGCTCTGCAAACGGAATCTTAAAAATAAGTAAGTTTTATTATTAATTATTTAGTAATAATGAATAAATTATTGGAAGTTGTAAAATATTTTCATCAAAGTTTTGTCACTAAACTTCTTAAAAATCTGGCATCAACCGCTATAAAAATTTAATACCAATTGGCAAAAATAATCATCGATTTAATTAATATTTAAACGGGAGTCAGAAGTCAGTTTTTCCCTATTAATTATCACTTTTTTTGGTTCAATCTATCTCACAATTACACCAAATTGGTAGAACTTTATCGAAAAAATCTTGTCTTTTAGCTTGCCAGCTAGATTCTTCCTTGTGGTTGGGTAAGAGTATAGCGAGTGTATTAATTTTGTCGAGGCTGGTTGTGACTAGGTTAAGTTTGTCCTTGTAAATTTACAACCGGGAACAATTACCATTCTTCATTATCCTTGTTTTATTAAGTCATCTTATACTTCAAGAATTAAATTTTACCGCTCGCAATTCTACTTGGACAAACAATACATTATGACAGTATTAATCACTGGTGTAGCTGGGTTTATTGGTTATCATTTAGCCCAAAGATTTTTGGCAGAGGGCAAACAAGTCTACGGAATAGATAATCTTAACGATTACTACGATGTTGCGCTTAAACAAGCAAGATTAAATCAACTCTTATCAAAACCAGGATTTACTTTTCAGTATTTAGATATTAGCGATCGCTCTTTAATAGCTCAACTTTTTCAACAACATCATTTCGAGCGTGTGGTTCATTTGGCAGCCCAAGCAGGTGTACGATATTCTCTTGAAAATCCCCATGCTTATGTTGATAGTAACCTAGTTGGTTTTACTAATATTTTAGAGGGTTGTCGTCATAGCCAGATCGAACATTTAGTTTTTGCTTCTTCAAGTTCTGTCTATGGTGCTAATACTAAAGTACCTTTTTCTGTCACTGATAATGTTGACCGCCCGATTTCTCTTTATGCTGCTACCAAAAAAGCCAACGAATTAATGGCTCATGCTTACAGTCATCTCTATCAAATTCCGATTACGGGTTTGCGCTTTTTTACAGTATACGGTGCTTGGGGTAGACCAGATATGGCATATTTTAAATTTGTTCGTGCGATCGCTGAAGACCGACCCATTGATGTTTATAATTTTGGCAAAATGAAGCGGGACTTTACCTATATTGATGATGTGATTGAAGCAATCGTTAGGGTAGTAGCTAAAATACCTCAAGTAGCAGTTAATCAACCTCCTTATAAAATTTATAATCTTGGTAATCATAGCCCTGTAGAATTAGGCGAATTTATTGAAACAATTGAACAAATTATGGGTAAGTCAGCCAAGAAAAATTTATTACCTATGCAACCAGGAGATGTTTTTTCTACTTATGCAGATGTAGATGAATTAATCAAAGATGTAGACTTTAAACCCAGTACCTCAATTGCTCAAGGGATGAAACATTTTATTAGCTGGTATCAAGAATATTATCAAGTTTAAAAAGTTCACAGTTAGAAGCTTTATAGGTAAAGTCTGTCTTAAAATTAAAGAGCTAAACCTATTTTTAACCTCTTTTTAACTAAAAATTAGTAAATTTTGCTTGTGCAAGTAAAATTACAAATAAATAATAAACGTGAAAAATGCTGTTTTTAACTTATGGCATAACCTACAATTAAACGCTACAAAAATAAAAAAACCACGATTTTTGAAAGAAGCACGTACTGTAATTATGCTTTGGTATGTCTTCTTAATGATTTTTTTTGTAGCGATCGCTATTCCTACTATCAAACAGCGTTTATTTGCTAAAGTTGATGCACGGGTTAGAGATTATTTGAGCGAAGAAGTTAAAAATTTTCAAGCAGTCTTGCTCGAAGAGTTGCTCGAATCGACTATCACAGCTAATTCAGCCTTAAAATCTACCAAAACAAGCAAAATTTCCGAGATTTTTGATAAATTTCTGGAAAATAGAATTACAGAAGACGATAACTTTTTGATTACCATAGTAGATGGTAAATTTTACAAATCTAGCCCTAGAGGTTTACCAGAACTGGTTCAACCAGGTTCCCAATTAATGGAATATTGGCAAACCATTACCGAAGAATCAGAAGGAGAAATAAAAGTTTCCGATCCTGACATCGGTAGTATTCTCTACAAGGCTCTACCAATCAAAACCAGAGAAGAAACCCTAGGAGTATTTGTAGTAGTTCATGCTACAGCAGGGGAAAGAAAAGAAGCACTAGAAGCTTTAGATGTCGTTGTTGAAGTTAAAATTTTAATTCTTCTTTTTGCCTTATTGCTCGCTTGGTTTGCAGCAGGAAGAATTTTAGCACCGCTTAACTTACTCACTAAAACCGCTAAATCAATCAACGAATCAGATCTTAGTCAACGAATTCCTGTTTACGGAGAAGGAGAAATTGCCGAACTAGGTAAAACATTCAATGACATGATGGATCGTCTAGAATCTTCTTTTGCAACTCAACGCAACTTTATTAATGATGCTGGACACGAACTGCGTACCCCCATCACCATCATTCGTGGACATTTGGAGTTGATGGGAGAAGATCCTCAAGAACAAGCAGAAACGGTAAGTTTAGTATTAGATGAACTAGACCGCATGAATCGTTTGGTAGAAGATTTAATGGTACTAGCTAAAGCAGAACGTCCCGATTTTTTACAATTGGAGATGGTCGATGTAGCCTTACTCACCGAGGAAATTTTTACTAAAGCTAGAACTTTAGCAGACCGTAATTGGACTTTAGATCAGATTGCCAAAGTTAAAATATTAGCAGACCGTCAACGTCTGACTCAAGCAATGATGAATTTAGCCCAAAATGCTACCCAGCACACAATTCCAGACAATTTCATTGCTATCGGTTCTACTCTCAAGGAAGACAGAGTTGAGTTTTGGGTTAGGGATACTGGGGAAGGTATTGCTGAAAGCGACCAAAAGCTTATTTTTGAAAGATTTGCGCGGGTGGCAAATGCTCGTCGTCGTTCCGAAGGTGCAGGATTAGGTTTATCAATTGTCAAAGCGATCGCAGAAGCTCATGGTGGGTTTGTTCGTCTTCAAAGTCGTTTAGGAATTGGTTCCACATTTATTCTTGTCTTACCTCTAGAATCAGAGCGAAACTTAATTTCAGATCAATCGGTCAATTTTAATTAAAAATATTAAGTGTAATCACTGACTTGCTCTGATGAATCGAATTTTAATTATTGAAGATGAGGCTAGAATTGCCACTTTTATTGAAAAAGGGTTACGCGCTCGTGGTTTTACAACCAATTGGGTTGAAGACGGTCAAAATGCGATCGCAATGGCAATCAATACTAAATTCGATTTAGCTATCCTCGATTTAGGTTTGCCTGATAAAGATGGCTTAGAAGTTCTTGAAGAATTACGTGGGCAAGGATTAACTATTCCAGTAATTGTTTTAACTGCTCGTGATGATGTGATCGATAAAGTAGCTGGTTTACGGGCAGGGGCAGATGATTACATGACCAAACCGTTTAGTTTTGAAGAATTATTAGCACGAATTGAAGTAAGGCTACGAAATTACAATCCCACTACTGTTAAGGAAGAAATGCTTCTAAAAGTCGGCAATGTCAGTTTAGATTTACGTACCCGAAAAATGCGAGTAGACAATTGTGACATCGAACTTTCTGCGCGTGAATTTACTATGGCAGAAGTATTTTTTCGCCATCCAGGGCAAGTGATGAGTCGACAACAGTTATTAGATTTAGTCTGGGGTTACGATTACGATCCAGGATCTAATGTTGTTGATGTTTATGTTGGTTATTTGCGTAAAAAATTAGGTTCTCAATCAATTGAAACAGTCAGAGGTATGGGCTATCGTCTTAATATTTAGCGTTTCTTGCCCTTAAGATTAGACAAAGTTAATCTTTTGAAAAGTAAGATAAATTTCACTAAATTGAGAAGTCTTAAATGAAAAAATTCTCATCAAATTTTTAAAATTAATTCATCTTTATTGTCCATCATGATTGATATAAGAAAAAAAGTTAGTAAAAAGTTTGAGAGCTATTGACTAACTCAAAAACATGCAAATTAGATGTAAAAGATCTTAATCCTCACAGTCGATTGAAATTACCTTATACTTATTCGTGAAACAATTACAATTATCTATAGATACATCACTTTTCATGAACCGCATTTTAATTGCTGAGGATGAGGTGCGTCTGGCTGCTTTCCTGGAAAAAGGTTTGCAAAAGTATGGTTTTGTTACTGCCATAGCAGAAGATGGTCAACAAGCTATACAGATGGCAACCACAGGGGATTTTGAGTTATTGCTTTTGGATCTGAGGCTACCTTTAAAAGATGGTTGGACAGTAATTGAAGAACTTCGTTCGCAAGGACAAAAATTTCCTATCATCGTCGTAACGGCTCTTCATGATGAGGGAACTCGCCATGCTGTTTTATTGAAAGGGGCTAACGATTATCTAACTAAACCATTCCAATTTAAAGATTTATTAGCTAGAGTACAATCATACTTAATCGGTGATTAGATGGCGAGGAGCAGTAATAATTTTTTCATAACGACTAGCCAGGCTTAAATAAGTATATTCTTGTTCGATCATCTCTCTACCATTGTGAGATAGTGTTGCTCTTAATTGGGGGTCATTAAATAGACGAGTAATTGCTTCAAGATATTCTTTCACTGTATTTGCCCGTATAGCACGCACGGGAACTCGTTTATTATCCACTTCAATTCCCTCCAAACCGCGATCGCTTCCCACTACAGGTGTACCTGCTGCCATATATTCTAAGGTTTTAATTTTCATCCCAAATCCAGTACGCAGGGGGGCAACCGCGACAGTTGCTTGATGGAGGTATTCCACAATCGAAGGGACTCTACCCGTGACTGTAATGGCTGGATTTTGTTCAGTTAAAGCCTTAACTTCTGGGGCAGGTTTAGAACCGACTAGGGTTAAAGTAGCATTGGGAAATTGTTGTTGGAGTTGGGGAAAAACTTCAGTAGCAAAAAAACAAGCAGCATCAATATTGACAAAATAATCTAAACCACCGACAAAAACTAAATTGTATCCGCCTGGATCTTTCTCCCGATATGGAAAAGTATCTAAATCCACTCCGTTAGGAATAACCGTAACTTGGGCATTAGGATCGAACTGACGCATTTGTTGTTCGTCTTCATCTGTTGTTACAACCACATGGGAAAACTTGCGAATCGATTGCCGTTCGTAACGACGTAATAAAGGTAAAAACAAGCGATCGCGTTTAGGATTATCTGATGTGTTGGTTTCCAGTTGATTTTTACAAGTGCGATAGATCGAACTATGAATATCAATAATTGTGGTTAATTTCTTTTGCCATTGCGGTCTGATATAAATTTCATTAACGCTATGTTCGCAGGTAATTGCCTCAAATTTTCCTGCTGCAACGGCATCATCAATCCATGCTTGCATTTCCTCGGAGTAGAGAAACAATACATTCGGTGGAGTACCTTTGAGAACAAATTGCCAAAAACGCTCAATTTTAGCTAATATACTTGCTTTAACTGCTTGAGGACGAGGAAATACTACTAATTCCTCTACCCACTGCCTTAAACCCGCAATATCTTCCTCAGTAACATCTTCCGCCCGTTGAGTTAGGAGAGTAACTTGATGACGTTGGGCGATCGGTTGTAGTAAATTAAAAGTCCTATTATGCGTACCTCCCTTAGTTGGTGGATAAGGAAAGGTCGCAGATAACATTAATATTTTCATTTTGGATCGATTTGGAAATGTATCGGAATTTTGTACGGGCGAACGGCGGTTCGCCCCTGCGGTTAAAAAGCTTCTACCATCATCCTGACGACATCGGGCATTTTATATTTTGCTTGCCAACCTAATTTTTCCTTGGCTTTTGCAGGATTGCCCTGACTGATAGCTAAATCGGTAGGACGTAGTAAACTAGCATCAGTAACTACATGATCGCGCCAGTTTAAACCAACACAATTAAAAGCTTCGGCTACGAATTCTTCTAAAGATGAACTTACTCCTGTCGCAATGACATAATCATCGGGTTGTGATTGTTGCAACATTAAATACATCGCTTCAATATATTCGGGGGCCCAACCCCAATCTCGTTTGACAGACATATTGCCCAACTGAAGTTTTTCTTGATTACCTTTGGCAATATGACAGGCAGCAGCAATAATCTTTTGCGTGACGAATCTTTGGGGTCTTAGAGGAGATTCGTGGTTAAATAAGATGCCAGAACAAGCAAATATATCGTAAGCTTCGCGATAGTTAGCTACCTGCCAAAAAGCCGTTGCTTTGGCTACAGCGTAGGGACTTCTGGGACGAAAGGGGGTATTTTCATCCGCAGGAAATCCGCCAATATCCCCAAAACATTCACTCGAACCAGCGTTATAAAATTTGATCGGCGCATGAGTAAAGCGAATTGCTTCTAAAAAATTCAGCGTACCTGTGGCAATACTTTCTAAAGTTTCAACTGGTTGTTCAAAAGACAATCCCACTGAAGTTTGTCCTGCCAGATTATAAATTTCATCAGGTTTAACTTTGGAAATTACTTGTAAAACACTGCGAAAATCGGTTGGGACTAGAGATTCAAACTTAATGCGATCGCGAATTCCTAACCGCAGTAAATTGCGAAAAGAAGAAATTTGAGCGTCTCTAGAAGTACCGTAGACTTCATAGCCTTTTTCTAGCAATAATTTAGCTAAATATGCTCCATCTTGCCCCGATATTCCACAAATTAAGGCTTTTTTCATAATAATTATCTATATTTTTTACTTTTTACTTTTTGTACGGGCGAATGGTCATTTGCAAGGGGCTGTGGCGTGAATTTATTTCACGCCCTTGTACGCCCCGTCCCTACTTTTTACTTTCTGCTTTTTACCTTTTTTCTGACCAACTAGAAAAATGCAACATATTTTGCACCACTGCTTTTAAATAGCCGATTTGACCGTAAGCGTAAGCAAAGTTATCGAAACGGAGGGCAGGATTACTAAAATATTTGACGGTTTTATACAATCCCCTAATCAATCTTTCTCCACCTCGATGAAACTGCGCTAGTCCAGTTCTACCAGCTATTTCTTCCCGATAGCATTCACTAATGCCCTGCCACCAACTGCGACTGAGAAACCAACTAGGTTTAAGTCTTTCAGGGGAGACATTATGAGCTGCGATCGCATTGGGAAGATAGGCGACTTGCCATCCTTTGGCAATTGCTAACTCTGTCATAAACAATTCTTCGTTAGACAGCAAGTTTTTTCCTACCCTGCCTAAGTTCGGATCGAATCCGCCAATTTGTTCTAAAAAGCTGCGACGGAGAGAATAATTTAAGCCACGAGGGGTAAGATTGGGATTGTTAAGATAAATTAATTCATTACCCAAATCGTAAGCACCTAAACCCCCTGCCAATTCCTCTGAAATCCACTTCGGTGGAGTAATTCCTTCTGGCCAAATCAGAGTGACTTTGCCTCCTGCGATCGCTAGTTTGTCATTATTTTGATAGGCAATAACGATTTCTCTCAACCACTGGGGAGAGGCTTCCGCATCATCATCGAGATAAGCCAAAATTTCCGCTTCAGTTTCCGTTGCACCTCGATTACGGGCAACAGATAATCCTAACACTGGTTCATAAATATATTTAAGACGAGGATGAGGCAAACGGGATTGAACTACTTCCGCAGTGCGATCGCTACTGGCATTATCAACGACAATTACTTCATAATCTGGATAATCTTGTTGTAGCAAGCTATCAATAGCAGCCCCCAAATATCGGTCTCGATTATGAGTACAAATAATGGCAGCTATTTGTGACATAAAAATTAATGGAATAACACTTAGGTTGATTGCTGGCAAGCCTCAAGTAATACTTGTTCGTATTTTTGACCTACCTTTTCCCAAGTGTATTCGCTCTCTACTAAAAACCGCCCGTTTTCTGATAGCTTTTCTCTCAACTTTGGCTCAGAAAAAAGTCTACCTATGGCATAAACATACTCTTCCACTGTATTCGCTCGCATTGCCCTAAGCGGTACATTTGAACCATCAACTTCTAATCCAGCCAAAGCGCGATCGCTCCCTACGACAGGTACTCCTGCTGCCATTGCTTCTAAGGTACGATTGGTTAAACTAATTCCTTTACGGATGGGAACTACGCACACTGTTGCCCAATGTAAATATTCCACGACACAAGTTACTTCTCCTGTAACTTTCACTCCTGGCAGTGAGTCTAATGCTAAGACTTCTTCGGTGGGGTTTGCCCCAACTAATTCTAAAGTAGCTTCGGGATAGCGTTGACGAATAGCAGGAAAGATTTCGGTCGCGAGAAAACAGGCTGCATCAATATTAGCAGGATTATCCATCTTGCCAACGAAAACAAGTCTTTGTCCACCTTGATTGGTAATACGTCGAGGAAATTGGGTCAAATTGACTCCATTCGGAATAACAAAAATTTGGCTTTCGGGATTTAATTCTCTAAGCAAACGACGATCTATAGAAGTAAGGGTAACAATGGCACTAAATTTTTCTAAATAATTCTGTTCGTAGCGTCTTAGCCATCCTAAATTAAACTGATCTTTGATTTCCTTGTCCAAAGATTTGGTATCTAGCTGTTGTTTATGTTTACCATTTTCGGAAAGATGGAGATCTAAAACAATTCCTTTTTGTTCTCGCCATTGAGGACGAATATAAATTTCATCATTGCTATCTTGACAACAAATTACATCAAATTGACCATCTGCAACTGTGCTATCAAGCCATTCTTGAATGATAGGAGAATATTTATCAAGAATTTGAGGTGGAATTCCTTGTTGAATGAATGTTCCTAATCGTTTAGCTTTGTCAATAATGCCTAAATTGTCTGAAGCGGTTGGAGGAGAAAACGTTATTAACTGTTCTACTTGTTCTTCTAAATATTCAATTTCTTCTTCAGAAACCTCTTCTGATGGTTGACTTACAAGAGTAACTGAGTTGGTTTTACTAAGCTGTTTTAACAGATGAAATGTTCTTAACTGCTTCCTTCCCTTAGTGGGTGGATAAGGAAAGGTTGAAGAAAGCATGAGAATTTCCATGATTTTAACCACTCAATCGCTTTGCTTGTGTTCACAGTTCAAAGTAATAAAACAATTTTTTGTTTTATCCAAATCCTAGCTATATATCTAAGACAAAGCCAAGATATATTTATAAAACCAAATAATTTTGTCTGCTAAAACGAAGACGAGAAGAAACTCAACAGCTATAACAGTACTAATCTTCGAGTAATTTAGCTGAATTAATGCCAAAAGTTAGTATTGTAATTCCCACCTATAATCGTGCTGATTATCTTCAGTATGCTGTTAATAGCGTTTTGCAACAAACTTATAGCGATTTTGAAATAATTATTTGCGATGATGGTTCTACAGATAATACTCCTCAATTAGTAAGCGAGTGGCAAGATCCTCGTCTACGCTATATTCGACATCCACACAATATCGGACGTAGTCGTAATATGCGTTCTGGTTTTGATGTAGCAGTAGGAGATTATTTTATTAAGTTTGATGACGATGATGCGATCGCGTCTGAGTTTTTAGCTAAAACTGTAGCTATCTTGGATGCTCATCCAGAAGTAGATTTTGTTTGTAGCGATCATTGGATTATTAATGCTCAAGGTGAAAGGGATCAAGTTGCTACTCAAGCTAATTCGGAAAAATGGGGCAAATCTCGTCTTCAAGCAGGATTAATACCTGATTTACTGAGAGAAACTTTTTTGCATCAAAGTTTACAAGTTGGTTCTACCTTATTTCGTCGTGCTTGTTTGCAAGAAGTAGATTATATGCGTCCCCAAGCTGATGGTTGCGAAGATTTCGATCTCTTAGTTAGACTCGCGATCGCAGGAAAACAAGGTTATTTTTTACCAGAGTTATTAATGGAATATCGTTTTCATGGCGCACAAACTAGTTTAAAACAAGATATTCATTTTCTTTCTGCTAAAGCGTTTTGTATTGAGAGTTATCATTTTGACGATCCAGAATTAGCCCAAATTAGATTACAGAAGTTGGCTGTTATTCAGCAAGGATTAGGATTAAGATTAATTGAAAAGGGAGAAGTAATTAAAGGAAGACAATTACTACAACAGTCACAACAAGTATTAGGAAGTTCGCTGCGTACTAAAATTGGATTCGCGATGTCTTATTTACCTTTAGGTTGGCGACAGTTTGCTTTACAATTATTTAGGTATCTTCGTCGTAAAGATTATTCAGAAAAAGTAAGACAAGCTGCTGGATAATTTTTGCTTTCTAGAAAAATAGTTGTCGTTTATTATTATTAGTTGGTTATGAATTCTGGTAATTTAATTTCTAAAGTAATTAATCAACCTGGTTTTGCTTGGCATATTCTGACGCAAAAAATTAATAATGAGGCAGAAGATTTATTCAGGACTCTGTTTCAAAAGGATTATTGGTTAAAAACTATTAATCAAAAAGAAATTAGAGTAACTGGCATGAGAAGAACTGGTAATCATGCTATTATTTCATGGATACAAGCCCAACAACCAGAAAAAACTTGGCATCTCAACAATGTTAAAGTCAATGAAAATCCTTACCGATATAAATATCAAAATTTAAGTTACTATTTTCCCCAACATCAATGGTCAATCAATAATTTTAAACAACAAGTAAAAGGCGAACTTACTCCTAAAGATTGTTTACTTTATAGTTATGAAGACTATGAACTAGAACAAGTATTTAGTCACTTATTTGAATCTAAACACGATTTGTATCTGGGAAAAACAAATAAAAGGTACGATGTATTAATTATTAGAGATCCTTTCAATTTATTTGCTAGCCGAATCAAAAATAATTTTTTGGCTACTAAATCGAAAACTAAAACACCAATAGACTTATGGATAGATTATGCCAAAGAATTTTTAAATGAAACTAATTATCTTCAACATAATAAAGTTTGTATTAATTATAATCTTTGGGTAAAAAATAAAGATTATCGACAAAAGATAGCCAAGCAACTCGACATGAATTTTACTGATGCTGGGATTGATAATGTTTCTGGTTGTGGAGGAGGTAGTTCTTTTGATGGTCTTAAATTAGATGGGAAAGCTAATCAAATGGATGTCAACAATCGCTGGAAACAATTTATTGATCGTGAAGAATATCGTCAATTATTTAGTAATGAAAAATTATTAGAATATTCTTTGCAAATATTTGGTCATATTCCAGGTACAGAGGTGTTATTTCCCACAAAAATAAACTTCTAAATCTAGACAAGATTTTTTGATTTTTCTGAATCAGCAATTTTTGAGCTACACAATACTAAAAGTATTAATTAGTAGTTTTGTGTTAAATTTTTTTATTGAAAAGCTGTTTAGTGTTTCATGCCTAAGCAAACATGGAAGTTAAAGAACTAAAGTTTTTACTTAAACTGCTAGGAAAACAGGGTTATTATGGAACAATTCAAGAACTGAAGCCTAGTAGTAAAACGAAAATTACTGAAGTAGAAAATATTTGTCGTCAACTACGCGATCGCAATTTAGTGGAATGTGAAGAAGAACTAACTAAGATTAAATTAACTCCTTCAGGAAAAGCTTTATTAACACTACAATTAACTCAATTACCTTTAAATCATGACGAGTTAAAAATTCTTACTGCTTGCGAGCCAAAAGCTATTTCTCCTCAAACAATTAAAATAACTCCTGTTAGTTATCGGCAAGAATTAATTAGTAGTTTAATTAAACGAGGTTTGCTTATTGCAGCAGCTACAAAAATTAAACAAGTTTGCTTAACTGAACAAGGTAAAGAATATTTAATCAAAGGATATAATTGCAAAGGTTATCATTCTGTTTTAAGTTTAGATTTATTAAATAACTATCTAGATTTTCTACGAAATTTTTTTTTATCAACTTCAGATTTAAATTGTATTAATCAAAAAATTGAACCTTTAACAACAATTAAACAACCAATTCTAACTGATGAAGATATTCTACAAACAATTATCGATTTAGATCGAGAATTAGGTACAGATAACTATTTACCGATTTTTTATCTCAGAGAAAAGTTACAACCACCTCTTGCTAGAGAAGAATTAGATGCAGCACTTTATCGTTTGCAAAAACAAGACAAACTTGAATTAAGCTCTTTATTAGTAGCAGAAAATTATAGTCAATCACAAATTAATGCTGGTATTACCCAAACTATTGGCGGGAAATTATTTTTTTTAATTGTTAGTTGAGAAATTTATAATTACTTTTAAATTAAAAAAAAAGCGACACACCTTGTAAGGGCGAATCGCGATTCGCCCCTACCGATAACTCATCTGTCGCAAACATTATTTGATTTGGTATAACTATCAACCATCAACCATTAACAAAAACCGAGATGTTGATTGTATCTAATAACTATGAGAACGCTCTAATTTTAAATTATTTTTTGAGGTGGTTTACAATTCAGTAGAAAATAACAACCGTACAATTAAGTCTATTTGCGATCTCAATCTCAATCGAGATAAAAGAGTAAATCAAGACAGATCATCCGAGTTTAGAGGTAGTGGTGTGGCAACTTTAGCAGAAATTATTCAAAAAGAAGCAAATCCTTTCGATCCAGTTACTTTTAAAACTGGTAACTTTTGGACAAATAATCAACAATTTTTAATTACTAATATTGAATCAATTCATCAAGCAGAAATCAAAGAAATTGAAAACATTTTTAGTCTTGTTATTAAAGATCGTGCGAGCCGTACTATTTTATTAACAGGTGATTCTGGTTGTGGTAAAAGTTATTTATTAGGACGTTTAAAACAACAATTTAATTCGCAAGCTTTATTTGCTTATATCGATCCTTGTCCGAGTAGTGATTGTATTTGGCGACATACACTTCGATACACTGTAGATAGTTTAATGTATACTCCTGAAGGAGAAACAGAAGCTCAATTAATTCGCTGGTTAAAAAATTTAATTGAGTTACAAAATCGCAGTTTAATGAAACAATTGTTGGGTGAAAAAGGTTTATTTATTCTCAATTTTCGTAGTGCTTACCCGACAGGAATTTTTCAGGCAAAAGATTTTTTTACAATTTTATATCAACTGACTCAACCAGATTTATATTTTCTTGCTTGTGATTGGTTAAGAGGAGAAAATTTAGCTGACGAAGACCTCAAAGAATTAGGCGTTAGCAGTATTATTGATACAGAGGAAGCAGCCAGAGGAATTATTGGTAATTTAGGCAGAATCGCTGAAGTTAATCAACCAATAGTTATTTGCTTCGATCAGGTAGAAACCTATCGGAATTCTGAAGGAAATTTTGATATTAGTTCAGTATTTAACATCAATACATCTATTCATAATGATAATTTAAAAAACTTTTTGATTCTTATTAGTATTACCCGTAATCAATTTGTGTCAGGAAAAGCTAATTTACCTCAATCAGATTTAGCTCGAATCGAAGAAACAATTACTCTTAAACAAATTAATTTAAATCAAGTAGAAGCACTTTGGCATAGTCGTCTCGCTCCTCTTCATGCTCAAGCAAAACCTCAACCAACTTCAGCAATAGAACCTTTCGAGCGACAACAATTAACCACTGCTTATCCTGGTAACAAAGCTAATTTAAGAGATTCCCTCGCTTTAGCTAATAAATTATGGTTAACTTATAAAACTGGACAACCAGAAGTAGAAGAAAATTTAACAGCAGCTTTTCAATTACTCTGGCAACAAGAATATCAAAAAACCCAAGCAAGTATCACTCGTATTCGTCAGTTTTCTTCCCAAGAATTGCTAAAAATGCTTGTTCGAGTTATGGAAGCTTTAGCAATCCCAATTATTAATAATAAATTGATATCTGGTAAGTATGCAAGTTATTCTTTTTGCTATCAATTACCTACAAAAAAACAGAAATTAGCAATTTTATGGAATGAAGAACCAAGCTTAAAAAGTTTTGTTTTTGCCATGAAAGCTTGCCAACAAGCAATCAAACTTCAGCCTCAATATAACTTAATTTTAATTCGAGGAGAAAATTTAGGTACACCAAAAAATAAATGTTATCAAATTTTTAGTAACATCTTTCACAATTCTGCTCATCGTCATTTAATTGCAGAACTAGATTCCATTTATTATTTAAAAACCTATCATCGTTTAGCCAATGAAGCGATCGCAGGAGATTTAGTTTTAGGTTCAAAAATTATTACTCTACCCCAACTACAAACTTTAGTCCGAGATAATCAAGTCTTAAAAAAATGTAGATTATTACAAGAATTAGGTATTGTAATTAGTCCTTTGAAAAAATCAACTGCCCAACTTGATACTCTAGCCATTAAAGACTTAATTTTTAATCTCGTACAAGTCAATCAAATCATCGGTAAACAACAATTAATCATACAAGTTCGACAACAAAAACTTGAGCTAGCCGAGCAACAAATTGAACAATTAATCACAGAATTAGACCGAGAAAAAAGAATTGCGATCGCGAATCCCGATGCGCCTAGAGAAGAACAAATTGTTGTCAAAATAAAATAGGCTTACGGGGTAACAAGCACTTGGTCACATGAAACTTCCTTAATAATTAAGGGAATTTTAAATAATATTTTATAAATAAAAATTAGCGATCACGTTTAGCTCTCGAATGTTTGAATAATTTCTTCAATGACCTTATTTTGTATATCAGACAAGTCGGATTTTGAATAAATAGTAACTAGGATTATTGTGGTGCTAGTTTTCAGATAATAAAGTACTCTATAACCTGCACTTTTGCCTTTCTGAATATCATTATTTTTGAGAC
Source organism: Stanieria sp. NIES-3757 (assembly GCA_002355455.1). Taxonomy (NCBI): domain Bacteria; kingdom Bacillati; phylum Cyanobacteriota; class Cyanophyceae; order Pleurocapsales; family Dermocarpellaceae; genus Stanieria; species Stanieria sp. NIES-3757. Next base: position 3,954,215 of record AP017375.1, on the reverse strand, counting down.
GAACTTTGAAAACCTGATCATTGAGTCCAGCAATGCGATCTCGCTTCGGCGAGGCACTGCGTGATCGCCTATTATTTCTCGTGCTTGTAGTTGAGATATCAGAGGTTCTAAATCTTTGCGGATTGAGCGGTAACGTTTAGCTAGTTGGCTGAAGTCTTTTTTAAAGCGGGGTGTAAGCAGGATTGGGAGGGGAGGCTAATTATTCGACATCAATGCCATCCCACATTTGAGATAAAGGGATAGTTCGCCCGTTGATTGCTTCGTTTAGTCCTTGTTTAATACTCTCTATAACAATTTCATCAGGAGTATCATCAGAATCGAGTTGACTATGTATTTTTTTAATTATGTATTGCAGAATTTCCTTTTGTTCTGTAGGCGAGAGTTGATCAATTAAGCCAAAAACTTGATCTTTCGTAATTTGCAAGGTTAGCATAGGTGTCTTTAATATGTGCTTTTTTACTAATTTAGCAAGAAGATTAAATAATGAGACCCCTATAAATTTCCAACTAAATTGGTGTATTTTTTGTCTCACAAAGGTTAATGATAGTAGTGTTTCATTTCCATTTTCAGAACGCTCATCTGTTTCTGCGAATATCTACTTGATTTAAAGTAGGGGTAATCGCTCGATTATCCCTACCTCTGTTACTTAATCAATGAGGCTTGGAATCAGTTGACATTGGATTAAAAGATAAATCGGAGGTAAATTCAAAATCTTGTCCGTAAGCTTCTTCACCATGTTGAGGTACATCCAAACCTTGTTGTTCGGTTTCTTGATCCACCCTCAATTTCATAAATAAACTCAAAAATTTCAAAATAACAAAAGTGCCAACCGCAGCAAAAATATAAGTGACAGCAACACCAACAAATTGAGTCCACAACAATCCAGGATTGCCAAACAGCAAGCCATTATTACCTAGTTCATTGACTCCCTTAGTAGCAAATACACCAGTTAGTAATGCACCTACTGTGCCACCCACACCATGAACAGGAAAAGTATCAAGGGAATCATCAAACTTTAATTTTGCTCTCAAACTTACCGCAAAGAAACAACAAACCGCCGTAATTGAACCCATTAAAATTGCACCAATAGGAAGTACAAAGCCAGCAGCAGGTGTAATTCCTACCAAACCAGCTAAAAATCCACTAGCTATACCTACCGCCGTTGGTTTTCCTCGATAAACCCATTCCACAATCAGCCAAGTTAATCCACCAGCAGCAGAAGCAATTAAGGTGTTGACAAAAGCAGTTGTGGCTAAAGAGCCTGAAGCCAAAGCACTTCCACCATTAAAACCAAACCAACCAAACCACAGTAAACCAATACCTAATAACACAAAAGGAACATTATGAGGTGCGTAAGGCTGTGTCATATAACCTCGACGCGAACCAATCATCCAAGCAGCAACTACCGCAGATACACCAGAGCTAATATGTACTACTGTTCCTCCAGCAAAATCCAAAGCTCCCGTTGCACCAATCCAACCTTTACCCCATACCCAGTGAGCGAGAGGAGAATAAATAAAAGTAGACCACAATAATAAAAACCAAAAGTAGGCTTTAAAATTAATTCGCTCAACAATAGCACCAGAGATCAAAGCAGGAGTAATAATGGCAAAAGTCATCTGATATGCCATAAACAATTGATGAGGAACAGTAGGCGCATAACCAACGGGATCGGGTTCGGCTGCCGTTACACCATTGAGAAAAACCCAATCTAATCCACCAATAAAAGCTTCGATTCCTTGCCCAAAAGGATGATTAGCATCAATACCATTAACATCAAAAGCTAGGCTATAACCCCATAGACACCAAGTTACTCCAATCAGTCCCATAGCGACTAAACTCATCATCATGGTGTTGAGGACATTACGAGAACGTACTAACCCCCCATAAAAAAATGCCAACCCTGGAGTCATCAAAAGAACTAGAGCAGTAGAGATTAGCATCCAAGCTGTGTCTCCCAAATCAATAGGACTTTCGTTAACAGTGTCTTGAGCAAATGCAGCATCCATTGGTAAAGCAAGTAGAAAAAACAAGCTAACAATTAAAATAAAAACGTGTTTTTTCAGAGTCATTGTTTTACATACTGAAGAGATAATTTAACTTATACTTTAAAATCAGATATTTAATCTTTAATCTTGGCAAAATTAATATTTTCTTTTTTGAAACTTTATTTTTATTAAGATTGACTAAGCAAATAGAAAAATGTACTATTTGTTACAGAAATTTTTGGTTTTATAAATGTAACTGCTATAAAAAATTTTCTTCTTTAAATATTTCTTAAAAATATTGATTAAAGAAGTTGTGACAATTATTTAGTCAATCTAGTTTTTAAATTGTTTAACGATTAAAATAATTAATTTCATCGCGATCGCTTCATAAGCATGGCGAGTAGCAAATATAATTAATTGAAGTTTTAAAATTCTTAAAAATATTTTTTATACGGAATCCAATCAAAAAATTATTCAAACAAATTCAAAGGAAAATAACCGTAAGTACCAATAATATTTTCCTGTTCGCCTTGGCAAGAAACTAAAACACCACGATATTCACCTGGGTAACGATCTAAATAATAAGACATTTTTTGAGTATTAAATTTAAGATAGACTGATTCATTTAAATCAGGAATTTCTGTCAAATTAAAATTAATTTTGTAACCTAAAGCTTCTAAATAACTTCTTAAAGCTGCGATCGCACTTGCAGTATTCTCAGCACAGATACCCAGATTTTCCCATTCCGATTCCTTGGTAACTAGTAATAAAGCTGTTCGCAATTGTTCTTTTTGCACTTCAGATTCAACAGTTTGAGTGGGAAGGCAACTGTATCTTTTCAGGAGTTTGACAGCTTGATCGAGAGTCAAATTAGAAGTTAGCGATTGAGACATAATTAAATTAATCAGTTGTTAAAATACGATTTAATTTAAGGGCGTGCGCGACTAAAATAAGTCACCCAATTAGAAGTATATACTGTTGTTAGTTTTAAAACTGAAACTGAGCTTATAGGTTTTGATTGACTAAAATCTAAAATTTTATGATCTGTTTTGTAGCTGAATAATTATTAAATTTAGATGCACAGCAGGATCGTGACAAGTTATTTTGGAGTTGAGCAAAGTTTGAATTAAAGTCAAACGTTTCATCAATAACATGGTAAGCATCCTAAGCCAATGAATTATCTCCTCCTGGTTGTTGCCGTCATTTCCATTACTATTGGTATTTTTGTTGGCGCATTGATAGTATGGTTTATTTACTTTTGGCGACGACGACAAATTGTAGATAGTTTAATTAAACCGGAAGATATAGTAGGTCTTTATGGCACGGTAGAAATTCCTTTTGATGCTGGCAGTCGGGGAAAGGTACGAGTTAATCTTAAAGGATCGATGGTGGATTTATTTGCAGTAACCGATGAAACCAAGCATTTTAATCCAGGCGAGCGCGTTTTTATTATTCAAATGAAAGAAAACAAAGTGTGGGTAGTAGGAGAAGACTCGATTTCAGTTAACAGTGATGAGTAAGGGCGATTCGCCGTTCGCCCGTACAGTGATCAGTGAGCAATTAATAGGTAATAAAAACAATAATCAATATTCTAAATTTTGATTTCTAATTTCTAATCTAATATTAATTATGAAATTACAAAATAATTTTCAAACCACAACCAGACAAGATGTAATTGTTTCTCAAGTACCTCAAGTTCAAGTCCAAAAAAGTGGTGCAAATAGCCTAATCTATACTAGTTTGCCTTTAGCTTTGGGTATTTTTGGCACGATTATTTTAATTTGGTTTCTCAATTCTTTCTTATGTATTTGCAAACCCAATGAAGTGGTAGTACTTTCGGGCAGAAAAAGAAAAACCAGTGAGGGACAAGAAATTGGTTATCGGGTGTTAACTGGTGGTAGAGGTATTCGCATCCCGATTTTAGAAACGATCAAACGCATCGATGTCACGACGATGCCTGTACCCGTTAAGGTTACTAATGCTTATGCCAAAGGAGGAACACCCCTCAATATTCAAGCGATCGCGAATGTTAAAATTTCTAGTAACCCCAAAGTAGTGGGTAATGCCATTGAAAGATTTTTGGATCAAAATAGATCGGAAATTGTTAGAGTAGCCAGGGAAACTTTAGAAGGTAATCTGAGAGGAGTAGTAGCAACCCTTACTCCCGAACAACTCAATGAAAACCGTTTACAATTTTCCGAACGGATCGCCTCGGATGTGAGTCGAGATTTAGTTAAACTGGGTTTGCAACTAGATACTTTAAAAATCCAAAACATTTCCGATGATGTCGATTATCTCAACTCTCTCGGTCGCCGACAAATTGCTTTAGTGATCAAAGAAGCAGAAATTGCCGAATCGAATGCCCTTAGTGAAGCCGAACAAATCGAAGCCCAATGTGAAGAACAGGCATCCGTAGCAAAAACCCAAAATCGAATTGTAGTTCAAGATAAAGAAAACGAACTGCGGAAAATTAAAGCAGAATTAGACCAAAAAGCCCGTTCCGAAGAAGAACGAACTATTGCAGCAGCCCAAGAAGCTACTGCTAAAGCGCAGCAAAAATTACAAGCAGTCAGGGCGCAATTAGAACGTCTCCGCTTGGAAGCTGAACAAGTCTTACCTGCTGAGGCACAAAAACAAGCCAAAGAATTAATCGCCAGAGGTAATGCAGCCGAATTAAAAGAAAATGCCGAAGCTTACGCTTTAGTCAATGAAATGCTATCGCAAGTATGGCAATCAACTGGTAAAGATGCCAAAGAATTATTCTTAATTCAACAACTCGAAACCGTTCTGCAAGCAGCCGTACAAATACCAGGCAAACTCAACTTAGAAAAAGTCAAAGTAATTGATAACGGAGACGGAAAAGCGATCGCTAGTTTAGTTAAAGTTTATCCTGAAATCGTGATTGAATTTCTCAACAGTGTCAATAAAACCCTTGGTATTGATGTCATCGGGACACTTAATCCGCCAAAGTAGAGGTAATTCATGAATTACCCCTAAGACAGAAATCTTTACAAGGGAAGATAGTGATGACTTACGACATAGATAAAGAATACGATTTGTGGTTACAAGAACAAGCCAACCATCTACGCGATCGCGCCTTTGATCGATTAGACATTGACAATTTAATTGAGGAATTAGAAGCCTTGGTAAGAGGAGAAAAAAGTGCGGTAGAAAGTTTAGCTTATCAAATATTGCTGCATTTATTACTGATTAATTATTGGCACGAAGAATCACAATGGAATCGTAATCAGCGGTGCGACCCCTCGGAGGTTTCCTCCGATTGGGAACGCGCACCAAGAGACTGGGCATCAGAAATTACAGGTTTTAGACTACAACTGAACAACAAATTAACCACAAATTTAAAAAATCATCTTTTCAATCGTCTCGACGATCTCTATCAAAAAGCCCGTAAGGCAGCTATTAATAAAACTAAAAGTAGCATCAAAAGCGATCGCTTTCCGTCAGAACGTATTTACAATCTTGAAAATCTAATCGATGACAATTTTTTCGGCAACAATTTTGATTAGCCAGAATCTAACAATTATTAGTTATGAAAAGTGCATTTTAAGAGCTTAAACAATAACTAATCACAAATGACTAAAGACTAATGACAAAGAACTAAAACAATATGGAAATTATTACTCTTTTACTTGCAATTTTTGGTTTAGGTACTGGTGCCGGCTGGTTTGTGATCCGCAACCTTTATTACATCTGTCAGCCCAGTGAAATTTTAATTTTTGCAGGCACAAAAACTCATAATAATGAAGGCAAAGAAGTAGGATATCGTTTGGTTAAAGGAGGTAGTAGTATTAGAATCCCAATGCTGGAAGAAGCTTTCCGCATGGATTTAACTAATATGATTATTGAACTTAAAGTAGCTAATGCTTATTCTAAAGGCGGAATTCCTCTCAAAGTGGAAGGAGTTGCCAATATCAAAATTGCGGGTGAAGAACCCACTATTCATAATGCTATCGAACGTTTACTCGGCAAAAGTCGCAAAGAAATCGAACAATTAGCCAAAGAAACCCTAGAAGGTAATTTGCGCGGTGTTTTAGCCAGTCTTACTCCCGAACAAGTCAACGAAGATAAAATTGCTTTTGCCAAAAGTCTTCTTGATGAAGCCGAAGATGATTTAGAAAAATTAGGGCTGATATTAGATAACCTGCAAATTCAAAACATTTCCGATGATGTTAGTTACCTCAACTCTATCGGGCGTAAACAACAAGCAGAATTATTACGAGATGCCCGTATTGCCGAAGCTACTGCCAAAGCCGAATCTACCATCAAATCATCAGAAAATAAAAAAATTACTTCTCTCAGACAAATTGGTAGAGATTTAGAAATTGCCAAAGCCGAAGCCGAACAAAGAATTAGAGATGCTATTACGAAAAGAGAAGCTTTAGTTGCCGAAGCGGAAGCCCTAGTAGTCGCCCAAATTGCCAAAGCCGAAGCCGAACTTGCCGTACAAACCGAAACAATCAAACAAGTACAACAACAGTTACAAGCTGATGTAGTCGCCCCTGCTGAAGCCCAATGCAAACAGGCGATCGCAAAAGCTAAAGGAGATGCAGCCAGTATTATTGAAGATGGGAAAGCCCAAGCCGAAGGTACAAAACGCCTTGCCGAGTCTTGGCAAGCAGCAGGAGACAATGCTAGAGAAATCTTCCTCTTCCAAAAACTCGAAACCCTAGTGAAGATGATGGCTGCTGGTGTACCCGAAGTAGAGGTTGAAAGCGTTACTGTAGTTAATGGCAAAGATGATAATAGCGCGATTAAGTTAGCTGCTTTTATGGAACAATTGCGTCAAACAACGGGTATAGATGCAGCACAGATTGCCCACAATTTATCAAACAACAACTCAATTAAGAAGATCGAAGCAAAAGAGGTTAAAGAATAATTAATCTGTTAATTTAAAGGGCGATCAAGATATCGCCTGCTACTTCTTATTTTTATCTAAAAAACTATACAATCAGCTTTGATAAAAAGTTACTGAATTAAACCAATCCGACTAAAAGGAAAAAACCGCATCACTGCATGACCAATTACATTTTCTTGAGGTAAAAAACCCCAAATATGAGAGTCATTACTATTATTGCGATTATCTCCCATCACAAATAAATAACCATCGGGAACTAAAACTGGTGCAAGGTTATATTTCGGTGGTTCGGCAATATAAGTTTCTTTTAAAGGTTGATTATCCACATAAACAATCCCATTATTAACTGCTACAGTTTGACCTGCTGTAGCAATTACTCTTTTAATAAAAGCTTGATTAGCTTGATATCCTTGCATTTGTAATTGTGGCGGTGGCGTAAAAACAACAATATCTCCTTGTAATGGGGAATGGGAATAATAAGAAACTTTTTCTACTACCAAGCGATCGCCTGTAAGTAGGGTAGGCACCATCGAATCGGAAGGAATGTAGCGGGGTTCAGCAATAAATGCACGGATTAAAAAAGCTAAAACCAAAGCGATACCAACAGTAACAGCATTTTCTTTCATTCTTTGCCATAAATTTGTCTGATTAACTATCTTTTCAGGGGATTGGTTGGATTTGGTTTCGACTAGTTTTTTTTCGGGAGATTTCATGAGGATTAAGAATAAGGAATGATGAATTCTGAATTATTTTGCCATAAAGTGATTTTATTGGTTCAATCCAGTATTTTTTTGAGGAGAAAAAATGCCTATACATCGTCGTTATATTTTGTTGAGTTTAATGGGTGTTGGTTTGACATTTTGGTTGACAAGTTGTGGTACACAAACTATCGATCAATATCAAGCAACTGCTAAAACAACTTTGACGTGGCGAGTTAATTATACTCCTGACCCGATGGAAGATAAACGGGGTAGATGGGAAGAATTTGCTTCTAATTCTTTGAATAATATTAATGGTGAAAGACCCGCAGAAGCTTTTGGACAAGCTGATGACAAAGGTTTATGGTGGCCGAGAATTCCGCCTAAACCTAGCTTAGATCAAATTGAAGAACGACAAAAACGAGCTTACGAAAAGCCAGGAAGAGCAGAACTTCTACGCACTGTTAAATATTATATTACCTATCAGCAAGACGGACAGCAGTTTACTCTCCCAACTAATTATGCAGTTTATCGACAAGTAGTTAAGGCTTATCCTCAACAAATTCCTTTACGATTAACAATGGGAATTAATAACGGTTCGGTAGAAAAAGCTGAACCAATTAACAATTAATCATAATTGGAGCTATGACAAATCAATCTCTTATTCCAGTGGTAGTAAATGGTGCTGCGGGTAAAATGGGTCGAGAAGTAATAAAAGCAGTTGCCCAAGCAGAAGATTTGATGTTAGTGGGAGCGGTAGATAACAATCCTGCTTATTTGGGTCAAGATGTAGGAGAAGTGGTTGGTTGCGGTGCGCTAGAAGTTCCAATCCTCAATGATTTACAGAGTGTGTTAGTCTTAGCTACTCAAGAAAAAATTCAAGGAGTAATGGTAGACTTTACTCATCCTGATTGTGTTTATGATAATACTCGTAGTGCGATCGCGTATGGGGTGCGTCCTGTCGTGGGTACGACTGGTTTAACCAAAGCACAGATTAAGGATTTGGCTGAATTTGCCGATAAAGCTAGTACGGGAGCTTTAGTTATTCCTAATTTTTCCATTGGCATGGTTTTACTTCAGCAAGCTGCACTTCAAGCTGCTCAATATTTCGATCATGTCGAGATTATCGAATTACATCACAATCAAAAGGCTGATGCTCCTAGTGGTACGGCAATTAAAACTGCTCAGATGTTAGCCGAATTGGGTAAAACCTTTAATCCTCAAGTAGTAGCAGAAACAGAACACATCCCAGGAGCCAGAGGCAGTAAATTAGAAGAAAACATTCGCATCCATAGCGTTCGTTTACCTGGGTTAATCGCTCACCAAGAAGTAATTTTTGGCGCACCAGGACAAATTTATACTCTCCGTCACGACACAAGCGATCGCTCTTGTTATATGGCTGGGGTGTTATTATCGATTCGGAAGGTAACTCAATTAACTTCTTTGGTTTATGGTTTAGAAAAAATCCTTTAGAATTCTCAATCTTGAATTCATTATGCTAGTTTCCTTAACTCGCGAAAAATTTGAGCAGATTATTCCGTTGATTGCGACTGGCCCTCAGTATGCTTATTATTGGGGCAAGTGGCGAGACTTGTTAAATCGACTGCTTATTTCTGTAGTTGCTGTGGTAGTGATTGTGATCCTAGACGTAGTTTTGGGAGAAGGAGCGCAAGCACTAATTTTATTATTAGGAGTAATAGCTGGTTTATATTGGCTTTGGAGTCCTGTTTATTGGGCAAGTCTGCGCAATAATCAATACCGCCGTTTTCCCTATAGTGGTTTTTGGCGGGGTCGAATTTTAGAAATTTACTTGACTGAAGACTTAATTGGTGAGGAAGAAACCGTTAATCAACGAGGGGAATTAGTCATTAATGAAATTAGGGAAAGAAGAATTAATCTAGTAATTGGAGATGAAACTGGTTTTGAAATCGAACTGCAAGCTCCGTTACAAAGATTATACAAAGCGATCGCGCCTGGTCAAATAGCTGAGTTATTAGTTCTCTCTCGTCAACCCAATCTTGCCAAAATAGACAAATTTACTGATGCTTACATTCCCAGTTTGAACTTGTGGATTGGGGAATATCCTTATTTACAAAGAGATGTTTTTGCTGAAGTTAGCCGTCAGTTGGGAGGAAGTCGAGCAGGAGAAAATCGCCAAAGCAATAAAATTAGAAGAACACCCAAACGGGGTTGGTCTTAATAAGCTTGCCAAGCAAGAGCTACTAAACTCTTAATAATGCTAGCTGCGATTAATGCTCCTCCTTTGCGACTATCTAGATAAATACAAGGAATTGCACAATTTTCCAGCCATTGCTTCTGTTCTTGGTTGAAAAATAAAGGGGGAGTTGCGATCGCCAAAGCTGGTTGAATCGTTTTACTATCAATTAATTGTACTAAAGTAGTTAAGGCAGTTTGGTCTTGACCAATGACATAGATAGCATTGGGATGCTGTTTCGCTAAGTTTTCTAATCCCCAAGCTGCTTTAGTTTGTTTGGTGGGGGGTCGCGTCACGGCAGTTGCACAACAATAAACCGAATTACAAAAAGTTTGTTGTAGTAAAGGTACAAGACTAACTTGAATCATCGGTACATCGACAATAATAGGAGTTCTAGCAGCTATAGCTGCTGCACCGTGAAACAAAGCATTCTCAGAACAACGAAGCAAATGAAGATAATCAAAATCAGCAGTACTGTAAATTATTTGACGAACAATTTCATATTCCGCAGGAGATAGTTGATGATCGGAGATTTCTTGGTCGATGAGTGCTAGACTTTGAGCATCTGTAATATGCAAATTCATTGTCTTTATCTAATTCCAATAAAACTAGATGCTAATCTAGCTCGAAAATAATTTAATCGAAACTTGACTGAAGTATTTATTTACTTTTTACTTTTTACTTTTTACTTCTGCCTTCTGCCTTTTTACTTACTCTACCTCTTCTAATCCAATGGTAAGGAAGTTGAAGCTTTGACCTCATTAAGAACAATACTCGTTCTAATTTTATCTACGCCTGCAATGGGAATGATTTTCTCGCGGAGTAACTTTTCTAAATGCTGGTGGTTAGCAACTACAAATTTTAAAAGATAATCAAATTCTCCTGCCAGATAATGACATTCTAAAACTTCAGGCAATCCTTGTACTTGAGTACAGAAATTATTTACACACTCTGGTTGATGGTGAGTAAGAGTAACTTGAGCAAAACAGAGTAAGTCCAAACCCAAAGCTTCACGATTGACCAAAGTAACATAGCGGTCGATGATCCCGTTTTGTTCGAGCTTTTTCAGTCTTTTTTGTAGTCCAGGGGCTGAGAGATTAACGCGACGAGCTAATTCTGCACTGCTCATGCGCCCATCTTCTTGCAACAAACGTAAGATTTCCCGATCCATTTGATCCAACTGTTCGAGTTGTTCTTTGGGATTCAAGGTTGGTTTCCTTATTAATAAGATTTTCTTTTCAGAATAATTCATTTTTAAGCTTGAATCAAGTTTTTTAGGAAACGATCTATACTAAAAGAAGAATAAAAGTTATTTTTTTATTCTAATTATCTTCTTTAAGTTAATAATCCAAACTAAGTTAAAGTCTTCTCTAACTTATCTGCGTCAATACATTAATCATCAAAAGCAGTCTAAACACAGACGATCCCGTGAGAAGGGAGGAATTCCCATGAGCGAAATTTGTCGGATCAAATCCTTTGATCATCTTGAATTTTATGTAGGCAATGCCAAACAAGCAGCACATTTTTATAGTCAAGGTTTTGGCTTTATTAATACTGCCTATCGAGGTTTAGAAACAGGAGAGCGCAAAACGGCATCTTATGTAATGGAACAGGGTCAAATTCGTTTGGTATTGAGTACGGGGTTAAGTCGAGAGCATCAAATTTGTCAAAGTGCGATCGCTCATGGTGATGCTATAGCTGTAATTGGTTTGGAAGTTCCCGATGCTGTTAGTGCTTACCGCGAGACGACTAAGCGGGGTGCTAGGGGAGCTATTCCACCGACTGAAGAACGAGATGAACAGGGAGTATTTCGTTATGCAGCTATCCATGCTTATGGTGAAGTTCTAATTAAATTTGTAGAACGAAGTAATTACAAAGGAGTATTTGCTCCTGGTTTCGTGCCAAGAAAACTAGCTAATAGTAAGGGTGCAGGGTTAACCAAGATCGATCATGTGGTTGGCAATGTGGAATTGGGTGCGATGGAAAAGTGGGTACAATTTTTTGCCGAGACAATGGGTTTTGAATTGTTAGTTCATTTTGACGACCAAACTATTGCCACAAAATACTCTGCCTTGATGTCTAAGGTGATGCAGAATGGAAAGGGCAGCATTAAATTACCGATTAATGAGCCAGCCCCAGGCAAGGGGAAATCTCAGATCCAAGAATATTTGGATTATAACGGTGGCTCTGGGATTCAACACGTAGCTTTCGCAACTGACAATATTATCAAAACAGTTTTTCAACTTAGAGATTCAGGGGTGGAATTTTTAGACGTACCCCTAACTTATTACGAAAACATAGAAACAAGAGTAGGCAAAATCGACGAACCAATGGAAAAGCTAGCCGAGTTGGGAATTCTAATCGACCGAGACAGCGATGGCTATTTGCTTCAGACTTTTACCCAACCAGTAGAAGACCGCCCTACCCTATTTTTTGAAATAATTCAACGGTCTGGTTCTCAGGGATTTGGGGAAGGCAACTTTAAGGCTTTATTTGAAGCTATTGAGCGCGAGCAGTTACGGCGAGGCAATCTCTAACAAGGGGAGTAGGAATCATGAGTTATTATTACAAACTGGGTCACATTCCTCATAAGCGTCACACCCAATTTCGTCAGCCAGACGGTTCTTTATATCACGAAGAACTAATTGGAACGCTCGGTTTTTCAGGGGTGCAATCCCTACTGTACCACCTGCGTCCACCTACCCAAATCAAACGAATTGTCTGGAAAAAACCAGCAGAAATCATTTATGAAGAATCAGCACCTTTGTGTCCTCGCCATCTACGCACAAAAACTATAGCGCAAGGAGGAGATGCGATCGCTAGTCGGGTTCCGCTGATGGGTAATGCCGATCTCTGTATTTCAATTGCTCGACCAAGCGAACCGATGCAGTATTGGTATCGTTTTGCCCATGGAGATGAAATTATTTTTATCCACGATGGTAGCGGTATCTTAGAAAGTCAGTTTGGTATCCTCCATTATAAGTCAGGAGATTATTTGGTAATTCCGACAGGCATTCTTTGGCGCATCTTACCCGACGCAGGTGTGGAACAGCGAATGTTAGTGCTGGAAACATGGGGACATATTCAACCTCCCCGACGCTATCTCAACGATTACGGACAATTTTTGGAAACATCTCCCTATTGCGAACGGGATCTGCGTCCGCCAGAAAAGCTAATTACTCATGACGAACGAGGAGAATTTGAGGTTCACGTTAAAGCCAGAGGTGGAATAACTTCTTACCTCTATCACCATCATCCCCTAGATATTGTGGGCTGGGATGGACATCTTTGGCCTTTTGCTCTCAATATCGAAGATTTTGAACCAATTACGGGGAGAATTCACCAGCCTCCACCAGTACATCAAACTTTTGCGGGGTCTGGCTTTGTGATTTGTTCTTTTGTCCCGCGTTTATTTGATTATCACCCCTTAGCTATTCCTGCTCCTTATAACCATGCCAATGTCGATTCCGATGAAGTAATTTACTATATCGAAGGCAATTTTATGTCTCGTCAAGGTACTGAACGAGGCTCAATTACCTTTCATCCCAGTGGGATACCCCACGGCCCTCATCCAGGAAAATACGAAGGATCGATTGGGAAGGAACAAACCGATGAATTTGCGGTGATGATCGATACTTTTCGACCACTTCAGTTGACAACGCAAGCTTTGCTTTTAGAGGACAAAGACTATCCCTATAGCTGGAGTGAGGAAGTAGTGAAGCAGGGGGAAAGAGAAACATTCTAATTCGCAGATCGGGAGCAATTCTATGATCGCAACTCAAACAACAACTTCAGGAAATTTCAGCGTTTCAACTCGTATTCAAGAACGTTTGCGTCGGGGAGAACTAACCCAAAAGCAGGTAGACGAATTCCAAGACTTTCTGGCTGAGGTCGATCGCCGTTTATTGCACCATCGCATTATTACTAATAATAGATACACTAAATGGTTCAGTCAGGGTAAGGCAACAGACGCACAATTAAGACACTTTATTCGGCAATTTTCTGTCTTTTCCAATCAATTTCTGGTGGCAGCCTTACTGAAAACAATTAACGCGCCTACTCTCCAACAGTCGCGGTCTAGTCGAGAAATCTTACTTAACGAATTGGGGGTAATTTACCGCAATCCCCGAAAGCAGATTGATAGTTCTATTCCTTTAACCGAGGAGAAAAAAGACCGCGAAGGCGACCCCGAATTAGTTAGCACTGAAGGGACGGTAGATGGAGGTATTTGTCGTTTCCGTGCTGCTCATTTTGAATGGCTGTTGGGAGTAGCAGAAGGACTGGGACTAGATTTTGCAGATCTAGGTAAACGCAAACATGGCAGACCGACAACCTTGCACTTCTGCGATGAATTAATCCGCCTTTACGGTAGCGACGACCCCCAGATCGCCGAAGGAGCTAGCTTTGCCGTTGAAAACTGGGCAGCAGCAGGTTTTTGGCAACAACTAGTAGATGGCTTATCCGCGATCGCGGATGCGCCAGCGAAGCTGACCGCGAAAACCCGACATCCACATCTGCGTTTAGCCTTTTTTACCTGGCACAACCGCGTCGAAGCACAGCACGCAGGACATACTTTGGAGGAACTAGAGGAAGTTTACTTTCACCCAGATTTCGACCGAGACAAGTTTTTCCAAGGAGGTAGAGAAATTCTCGAAGCGATCGCTGTTTTCTGGGATGGTTTAAAGAGCGACCGCTCTTACTGTTTCGATAATGGTGGAAGGTAGGTAATATTGTGGCAAAAACAATTTTAGTCACTGGAGCAACTGGTCAAATTGGTAGCGATCTGGTTAAGGAGTTGGGCAAATGCGATCGAGGAACTCAAATTATTGCCAGTAGTCGGCAAGCAAAATCTAACCCAGAAAGTCACAGATTACTCCGCCGTACGAAGACGGAGCCTGCTGTGACCGTTGGTGAATCTCTGATCTACGAAGTTTTAGACGTAACTGATAGTCAGCGACTCCAGGAAATTATTCAATGGTATGGAGTGGATACGATCTACCATCTAGCAGGAATCTTATCTGCCAAAGGAGAGCTTAATCGGGAACTATGCTGGAACGTTAACATTAATGGACTTAAAAACGTACTGGAAGCAGCTAGAACCTATCACCTAAAAGTTTTTTGCCCCAGTTCCATTGCCGTTTTTGGAGCGAATACTCCTAAATTTAAAACTCCTCAGATAACCATCAAAGAACCTACCACAATCTACGGTATTACCAAAGCAACGGGAGAATTACTCTGCCAATATTACGCCCAGCAATTTGGGGTCGATGTCCGCAGTCTCTGCTTACCAGGAATTATCAGTTACAATACCCCTCCAGGAGGCGGTACGACTGATTTTGCCGTAGACATATTTTATCGAGCAATCGCACAAGGTAGCTATACCTGCTTTGTTCGTCCAGAGACACGTTTGCCCATGATGTATATGCCAGATGCCATCAAAGCGATCCTGGAATTGATGCAAGCAGAATCGACAGCGATAAAAATTCGTTCCAGCTACAACATTACTGCCGTAAGCTTCTCAGCAGAAGAACTAGTTGCCGAAATTCAAAAACATCTTCCCAATTTTACTTGCGACTATCAGCCCGATTTTCGTCAAGTGATCGCTGATTCTTGGCCTTCGGTAATTGATGATTCCCAGGCACGGGCAGATTGGGGTTGGCAGCATAGTTACGATCTTCCTGCCATAGTCGCCGATATGCTTCAACATCTCTCTTCTAAGCTAGCGAAAGAAGAAAAATGTTACTCATAAATTCTCTGATTCTTACTTATAGCGGTTTTCGCCCCCCTAGCCCCTCAACTCTGGAGGGAACTAATTCAAAGTCCCCCAATTTTGGGGGATTTCCCAATGTATAAACGTAATCTTAATCTGTGCAATTGAAACCTGCTGTGGATACAAAAGGAGAACGAGTAAATATCTCTCCCTGTTCCCTATTACCTGTTCCCTATTACTTAGAGATTAACCATGTTTACCACCGCCACCGATATTTTTGAATCCACTCTCGACGAAATCCGTCAATCTGGACTTTATAAAGAAGAGCGGATGCTGAATTCACCCCAAAATGTGGAGATTTTAGTTCAAGACAATCAAGAGGTATTAAATTTTTGTGCCAATAACTACTTGGGACTGGCAAACCATCCTGAAATAATTGCTGCTGCCCAAGAAGGTTTAAATAAATACGGTTTTGGCTTATCATCGGTACGTTTTATCTGTGGCACGCAAACCATTCATAAGGAATTAGAAGCTAAGATTTCGGCATTTTTCAGTACGGAAGATACTATTTTGTATAGTTCCTGTTTTGATGCTAACACTGGACTATTTGAAACACTTTTAGATGCTGATTGCGCCGTGTTGAGCGATGCCTTAAACCATGCCAGTATTATTGATGGCATTCGTCTGTGTAAAGCCAAACGGTATCGTTTTGCTCACGGTAATCTGGAAGAGCTAGAGCAAGCACTGCAAGATGCACATTCTGCCAAAATTCGTCTGATTGCTACCGATGGCGTTTTTAGCATGGATGGCGAGATTGCCCAACTGAAGCAAATCTGCGAACTTGCCCACAAGTACGACGCACTGGTAATGGTCGATGACAGTCATGGCACGGGTATTTTAGGTGAGAAAGGACGAGGTTCGATTGAGCATTGCGGAGTGATAGGAAGAGTCGATCTCATCACCAGTACCTTGGGGAAAGCTTTAGGAGGTGCTACTGGTGGTTTTACTAGCGGGCGTAGAGAAATCATCGAACTATTAAGACAGCGATCGCGACCCTATTTATTTTCTAATTCTGTCGCCCCAGTGGTTGTTTATACCACCCTGAAAGTGTTGGATTTGTTAAACCAAACTAGTGAGTTACGTGAGCGATTAATGGAAAATACGCACTATTTCCGCCAACAAATGACCGACTGTGGTTTTAAGATTGCCCTTGGCATTCATCCCATCGTGCCGATTATGCTCTATGATGCCCAATTAGCCCAAAATATGGCAAAGGATTTATTAAATGAAGGTATCTATGTGGTTGGCTTTAGCTATCCCGTAGTTCCTCTAGGACAAGCTCGCATTCGCGTCCAGATTTCTGCTGCCCATACGAGAGAGCATCTCGATCGCTGCATCGATGCCTTTGTCCGTGTTGGTAAACAATATGGGGCAATCTGACTATGAAACTGACCACTTTTAAATCACCTGGTTTGGAAAACATCCGCCAAGCAGCTAAAACAATCTTCGCTCAAGCATCTGATACCCCCTGCCGTTATTCGCGGCATTTATCAGAGATGGTAAGCGCAACAGTAATACTTAAGTTGGAAAATCTACAATTTACAGGTTCTTTTAAAGATCGGGGTGCTTTAGTAAAATTACTTTCCTTGACTACCTCTCAAAGAAAACAGGGAATTATCGCGATGTCGGCAGGTAATCATGCCCAAGCGGTTGCCTATCAAGCTCAACGTTTAGATATTCCCGCAGTTATCGTCATGCCTTGTTTTACACCTAATGTCAAAGTGGAAAAAACTCGCTCGTTTGGGGCAGAAGTAATTTTTCATGGCGAAACTTTAGATGATGCGATTATCTTGGGCAGACAGATTGCTTTAGAGCGAAACCTAAACATCGTCCATCCCTATGATGACGAACAGATTATTGCCGGACAAGGAACGATCGCTCTAGAAATGCTTGCCTCTCATCCCGATCTAGACATTTTGTTAGTTCCCGTAGGAGGAGGTGGTTTAATTGCAGGTAATGCGATCGCAGCAAAAAGCCTTTGTCCTCAAATTAAGATTGTGGGCGTACAAACTCAACGCTTTCCTTCGATGTTCAAAGCTTTACAAGGTCAAGCGATCGTCTGCGGTAGATCGACCATTGCGGAAGGGATTGCCGTAAAAACCCCAGGAGAACTAACCCTGTCGATTATCCGCGAGTTAGTCGATGAGATTCTGCTGGTAGACGAAGATGAAATTGAAGAAGCGGTGCGACTGCTATTGGAGATGGAAAAGACAGTTGTAGAAGGAGCAGGTGCAGCAGGATTAGCAGCTTTAATCAAATATAGCGATCGCTTTGTCGGGCAGAAGGTGGGCATCATTCTCAGTGGAGGGAATATTGATTTACCCATTCTTTCAGAGATCGTGCAGCGCAGCATGGTTCGTTCTAGTCGGTTAGTACGACTGGAAGTTGAAATTAGGGATGTGCCTGGTGCTTTAGCAGAAGTCGCTAGGTTAATAGGCGAAACGAGAGCCAACATCGTTGAAGTTCGCCACCAACGGGAATTTGCCTGTTTGCCACTACAATCAGCAGAGTTGGAATTAGTGCTAATGACACGAGGAGTTGCCCATCTAGAGCAAATTATGGAGATACTGACACAAGCAGGATACAAGATTCGTCTTCAATCGATCTGCTGAGTAAATGGAGATCTCAGCGGAGCTTCAACTAAGATTAAGTTCGGTTGAATACTTACATTAATAATAGGTAATAGGTATTTTTCTCTTAATAATTAAATTTGAAAATTTGAATGTAATGGGAATATTTGACGACAAAGACTCTTTCAAATTTGTTTAATCTGACTAATAATCAATCATTTGCTTTAATATTAAAGATTAAAACCTAAAAAAATCAAAATATAACCTTATTAAATCGATCCCTTTTAATAATTTAATTAATAGTTTTGTTTGATGATTTGTCAAATCGTCATTTATTTTCGCTATAATAATAATTAATGGATAATCAAAATTCAACAATCGTCATGAAAAATGACATATTTTTTAGCAACCAAGTAAAAGACCTGTTATAGAGTAAATACCTAATTAAAAGATTTTTAAATTTGATAATCAAGATATTTTAATTAGAGATTAATCTTAAGACAGTCTATTCTAAAACTTTTGCACAATGCAGAGGTAAAATTATGGACGCATCAGAAGAACAAGGACTCAGTTTAGAGCAACAATTTAAGTTAGAAGTTTTAAAAAAAGAAATCGATGGATTAAATTTAGAACAGGCTAAAGAATATTTGCTACAAATATTTATGCAAATGATGTTGCATGAGAACTTATGTAGAGAAATGCTCAAGCAGTGCTATCTCTAGTGGGAGTATCCCTGGCAGAACGACTGAAGCAAGAGTAAAACTCGATTAAAACCCAATCTTAAGCCAAGCATAAAGTTGGGGGTCAAAAATTGAAACAAGACTGGATTAGATAGTCAGTTTATTTACAAAATAGCTATCAATTATCAACTCTAAGTTATTACTTAAAAAACTCAAGACTTCAGAGAAGTGTCTACCTAATTAAAAACTGCTGTAATAATTCCAAACCCCATTCAATGCCTCAGAGGGGTTAATAGCTATGACAAAGCAACTGTCGCTAGACGAGATCGTCAAGTGTGGCGTGAACCAAAAAATAGCCGTCGCGATTCTACCACAGATTAATCAGTGGCTTGCTTCTTTACCTGCAATTGAGTGTTGGCAGTATTTTAGCCGAGAAATACTCAAACCCGAGCATCCTTTTCTTTTACACGAACTTCTCTATCAAACTGTCTTTGCCGACTGGAACTTTAGTCAAGGCAATCCTCCAGCTTGGTTTCCTTCCCAGGAGGAAATCGCAGCTACCAATATTGCTGCTTTAATGAACGAACTAAACATAGCTTCCTACTCAGAACTTTATAATTGGTCGAGCAAAAATCGTGCTGAGTTTTGGGAAGTAATGATTCGACGATTAAATATTTGCTTGAGGGAAAAATACACTCAAATTGTCGATCTTTCCCAAGGTATAGAATCGCCTCAATGGTTAGTAGGTGCGCGTCTAAATATTGTCGAAAGCTGCTTTCAAGCACCTAAAGATGAAACTGTCATTATCTTTCAAAATCAAGAAGGCTCTTTATCTACCCTCTCCTATGGAGAACTTGAGGCTCTAACCAATCGAGTTGCCAATAGTTTGAAAGACACGGGTTTTGTACCTGGAGATGCTATCGCTATTGCTATGCCCATGACTGCTGAATCGGTTGCTATTTACTTGGGTATTATTAAAGCTGGTTGTGTGGTAGTCTCCATTGCTGATAGTTTGGCTGCGGAGAAAATTGCTACCCGTCTGCATCTATCTCAAGCAAAAGCAATCTTTACCCAAGACAATATTTTACGTGCTGGAAAACAGTTACCCCTTTACTCCAAAATCATCGCAGCAGATGCGCCTCAAGCGATCGTAGTCAAAACAAATTCATCTTTATCAGTTAAATTACGTCAAAAAGATTTATTTTGGACTGATTTTCTGATTTATCAAGATCAATTCAGTGCTGTTCCTGCTTATCCTCACGCTCATACTAATATCCTCTTTTCTTCAGGTACAACAGGAGAGCCTAAAGCTATTCCCTGGAATCAGACTACGCCGATCAAGTGTGCTGTAGACGGGCATCTACATCATGACATTCATCCAAGAGACGTAGTAGCCTGGCCGACTAACTTAGGCTGGATGATGGGACCATGGTTAATTTACGCTAGTTTGATCAATCGTGCAACTATGGCTCTCTATTATGATGCTCCAACTGAGAGAGGATTTGGTCAATTTGTTCAAGATGCGCGGGTAAATATGTTGGGGGTAGTACCTAGTTTAGTAAATAGCTGGAAAGTAACTGGCTGTATGCAGGGATTGGATTGGAGCGCGATTAAAGCCTTCAGTTCGACAGGGGAATGTTCTACACCCCAGGATATGCTCTTTTTAATGTCCCTAGCTGGATACAAACCTATTATCGAATACTGCGGTGGTACGGAAATTGGTGGTGGCTATCTTACTGGTACGCTAGTACAACCATGCGCCCCTTCTACCTTTACTACTCCTGCCTTGGGTTTAGATTTGGCTATCTTTGATGAAAATGGTCAACCTGCCGACAAAGGAGAAGTATTTATTATTCCTCCTTCAATAGGACTTTCTACCGAATTATTAAATCAAGATCACCATCAAGTCTACTTTGCTAATACTCCCTCTATTCCCCTACGCCGTCATGGCGATCGCATTGAGCGTCTACCTAATTCTTACTACCGCGCTCATGGTCGTGTTGACGATACGATGAATTTAGCTGGCATCAAAGTCAGTTCGGTAGAAATCGAACAAGTTCTGAATACTTTAGAAGGAGTCTGCGAAACAGCCGCGATCGCTGTTTGTCCTCCTCAAGGAGGTCCCAGTCAATTAGTTATTTACGCCGTAGTCGCGCCCGACTTGCAAACAGACAAAGAAACGCTCCTGGTTTCTCTACAGCAAGCGATTAAACAACATCTCAATCCCTTATTTAAATTACACGATTTGAAGATCGTCGAGACTTTACCCCGTACTGCCTCTAATAAACTGATGCGTCGAGTCTTACGCGATCGCTATCAGAGCGATTCACAATTAGCAATTAGCAAGTAAAAAATCTATTACTTATTACTTATTACTTTCTGTTCCCTGTTTCCTGCCTCAACCAATCAATTTAATAAAAGCCCAATAATTATATGTCTGAAGTGTATATTGTTTCAGCAGTCCGCACACCCATTGGTCGATTTGGCGGTGTGCTGGCGAATCTATCCCCGGTAGATTTAGGTGTCCATGTGATGCAAGCTGCCTTAGCACAAGCAGGAATCTCGGGAGCAGCTTTAGATCTGTATATCTTTGGCAATGTTCTCAGAGCGGGACACGGACAATTATTGCCTCGTCAAGCTGCACTCAAGGCTGGAATCCCTAATAAAGTTAATGGTTACGCAGTCGATCTAGTCTGTTCTTCAGGTGCGATCGCTTTAATTAATGCAACTATTGCAATCCGAGCAGGAGAAGCCGATTTGGTTCTCGCTGGAGGGATGGAATCAATGTCCCAAACTGGCTTTTTGCTCTCCCACCGAGCTAGATGGGGTTACAAATTACTATCAAATAAACCAGAACCGTTAACAGACTTGTTACTCTACGACGGTTTGACGGATGCTACCACTGGAGAAAGTATGGGAGAACAAACCGAGCGATTGATTCTTGAATATGGCTTTAGCCGTCAAGATTTAGATGAAATGGCTCTCTATTCCCATCAACGAGCAGCAGCAGCAACCAAAGGCGGTAGTTTCCGCTCGGAAATTGTTCCCATTGAATTGAAAACTAGCAAAGGGATTCAATTAGTAGAGCAAGATGAAGGAATTCGTCCCGATACTACTCTAGAGCGTCTTGCCCAACTTCCTCCTGCCTTTCAAAGCAATGGAGTTCTCACTGCGGGCAATAGCAGCCAGATCTCAGACGGAGCAGCAGCCCTAATTTTAGCTAGTCAATCGGCATTGGAACGCTACGGACTAAAACCCATCGCCAAAGTGTTGGGAGGTACATGGACTGGTGGAGAGACTTGGCGTTTTCCAGAGTTGTCAATTTGGGCAGCCAAAAAGCTGTTAGAAAAACTTGGCAGAGCGATCGCTGATTTTGACTTGTTTGAAAATAGCGAGGCATTCGCCATTAACAATTTACTTTTTACCAAGCTACTTGGCGTTACTAATGATCGCCTGAATATCAATGGAGGTGCGATCGCGTTAGGACATCCCATCGGTGCTTCTGGAGCAAGAATGGTGGTTACTTTACTCCATGCCCTTAAAGAAAGAGATAGCACTTTAGGTCTAGCTTCTGTTTGTAATGGGACTGGTGGAGGTACTGCGATCGCATTTGAGCGAGTTTAGTCTACCTGTAGTTTAGACTAAAAAAATCATCTTTATCTTTCCAGTATTCAGATGAATTTATCCTGCTTCGAGTGATTGTGAGCAAGAACAGAAATTGCACCTAGATTTAAATGAGTTAAATTGACTTTATAGTTAGTCAGCCCGAAATACTCACCAAGTTTTCGCTTTAATCTTCCTTTGACAAGTGCAGCATAAGGCTCTGAATATATAGTCTTACCCATTGATGCTGGAATTGATTTAGCACTTATCGGTGATTGCACGAGCAAGCTAGTCCTATTTGTCATCTAATTATTCTGGCTACTTAATTGTATTTCTAGTGAGTCAAATAACTGACGATTTATAACTTTTAACTCAAGACTGGTGGGGCTAGTGAATTATGGGTTTATAGTAACTTTGTTTCACTTTTAATAAATTGTACCTAGCTGGGAAATTTTTGCCACTTCATTATTTAAACCTGCATAAAAAAATTAGTATCGACGTAACTAGAGAGTGAAGACAAAAAACAAACAAAATTCTTTTAAAGGTCTAGAAAAATGAAAAAAGCTGCTTTAATTATCTCCACTCTGGCTTTAGCTCTTTCTCCCGTCGCTGCATTCGCTCAACAATTCCAAGGTAACGTTCAGGCTGGTTCAAATAGTGCTGTAACTCATGGCATTGGCAACGTTACCAATCAAGCCGTTTCTAACGATTTAACTCAAACTCAATTAGATTTAGGTGGTTACGGTATCGATCCTCAAATTCAACAATCCGTACAAGCAGGTCAAAACCAAAGTGCTACTTCAGGTATCGGCAACGTGACTAACCAAGGTGTCTACAACAGTGCTGACCAATTACAATCTGACTTTGATTATCTTCCTTACTAATAACTAAATCTAGCTTTCCTTCAAATTGAATTTAGGGGCTAAAAACAGCCCCTTTTGATTCTCAATACTTCCTCCAAGGTCTTTTAAAGTTTAACTCTAGACCTCTATGACTTTGACCCCTCGCGGTTGAGGTCATTTATTTTATGAATTACCAATCTCGAAGTGCATATTTTCATCTCAACTAACGTACCTAGTAATTGAAGAGATTAACAACAACAATTCAAGGTAAGTAAGATGAACAAACTCAATCGAAAACTAACAAGGACACGTGGGCTGAATCGAATTCAGCCCCGTGAGATGTCCGTTGCAACCTTCGCTCTAGCTCTAACTGTCGGCGCTTCTACCCTCGCTACTCCCCAACCAGCTTCGGCTCAAATCGTAGAATTAGCTGGTGCTGCTTTAGGCGCAATCTTCAACCGTCCACCCAAACCAATCCCCAACCAAAACTATTCTTTCGCGACCAACAATCTCAACGGCAATACTTTCAGTCTTGGTAATTCGCCCGCTCGCCTTCCCGTTTCAGCCCCGATTCCCCCACAAGGTTCGATATCTCAATCTACCGTAACCAATCAAGTCGGTACTATTCCTCCTGGTGTCGTGCCTGGCGCAGTTCCTTCTGGCGTAGTACAGCCAACTCCTCCCCGTCCGACTGTAGTTATTCCTCTCATCAAACTGCCAATTAATCTTCCTCTCTAGGAAAAGTGACAATCGATATTTAGATTTTCTCTTACTTACCTCATGCGCTATTTCCACTTTTGGCAGTAGCGTATTTTTTTAACTTCAATTGGGAAGCAACTACGAAGTAGCAGAAGAACGCGGGCTGCCTTCGTCAGCCCGCATACGCGATCGCGTATGCTTAAATCTTCCCAAACGGTTGTCTTTACTTCCGTTTTCTATTTGAAATGACTAAACAAACAGATGTCCTAACAGAAAAACCTCATTTGCTATTCCCTAACATAGCTACTACCTAGCATCAGATACGTATGTCTGTCCTGGATTTTACTTTCTTTATTAAATGTAAAAAAATCAGCAAATCCTACCTTTTTGGGTTGATCATCTACACCCTTACCTGTAAAGATGCCTTCAACAATACCAGTTTGATCTATAACCCAAAGATTCTCAATCTCATGACTTCCTCGGATTTTACGTTCATTTTTATAAAATTTCTCAATTGCCTCAATTCCGCTATAAACCTCTCCACAACGCAAGTAATGTGCAGTTTTAGAAAATAAATTTACGACTTCATCAATTTTGTGTTCGTCTATCAATTTATAGTATTCGAGCAAAATTTTTTGCAACGAACGATCTAGTGGCGAACCGTATTCCCTTTCTAACAACTTTTGGGATAGTAACATTTTTGTGTACCATCACTTTTTTAATTTTTGCAGAATTAGTTCAAGTTAATCTGCTCAGATCTTATTGAGTTGATTTTTTCAATCAATCTAAACTTAGAAGCTTATCTTTCGTGGCTACTGAGCGACGAAATACCGACTATTTTCCTGAAGACAATTAAAGTTGAAATGCTTAAACACTCGTGGCTATTTGTAAATTTCCGTCTTTTCCTACTTGTTAAATACTTTACCTATGTTTGGGAGGGGATAAAATATGCTCCCAAATTAGATTTACACCCTTTTGTCCTAACTTAACTTTTTAGATACGGTCAGGACACTTCGCGCTTTTAAGTGTTGTATCTGCACAAAATTTAATCTGATTAGGAAAATTAGAATCTAGATAATTTTAGCAGCAATCCAATCATCGTGTTTAGGGTTGTCTATTTTAGGTGACTGGACACAAAGTAAGAAATATTGATTACTCCCTCTTGCGCAGAAGCCATGAGCCACGTGCGTGGGATTATAAACTTTGTCACCAGAATGGATAGGAAACCATTTTTCTTGATCCGCAGCTTCCCCAATACTTTCCTCTTCAGTTACAGAAATCCAATGAGGATCAACTACAGCATAAGCGTCTTTAGCATTGGGAAATCCTTCCTTTTCGCCCAGAACAAAACAAATTGCGTGGGAGTTGGGATGTACGTGAACAGAACCACGATATTCAGAGGTAAGGGAAACTAGTGGCACATCTAATGCATCTGGATTTACATGATACTTTTCCAGAAATCGCTGTAAGATATGCTCCATGGCTTCAGTCTTACCGAAGCCATGATAGTTTTTAGTATTGGAATAGTCAAAGATTTCTTCCTTTGAATATTTTTGCAGGAGTTCGATGATTGCAACGCCAATATCATCTAACTGTTCCCTAGTTAGTTTTTTTACTTTGTTCTGAGGTTTTGCTCTAATCATTTTTTACCTCAAAATCTTAGATTAATTGGAAAAAAAATTTTAGTTTTTTATAATTAGATTATAGCAAATACACACTTTAATATTTTTGTCAATTACAAGAGCTGAAAGGAGAGTAAAAGTTGAAAAAATACTTAAATTAGATTTTTTATACGTCTTTGTCTTGATCCCAGATTCTTAAAGGGTATCAATTTATCTATATTTTTTTATGGGCTAAGAGACTAAAGATTAAGATTTTTTTCTACTTAAGTTATCGAGGTAATTATTATGCAAAAGTCGTTAACAAAAAAAAGATTTAATTGTCTGACTGATTATGCTTTAGAAACAATTAATTCTATTAATTTAGATAGACTAACTTATTTCTTTAATAATTTAAAGAGTGACCCTTATTTAAACGAGCAATATCGTTTTAGAGCTTTATCTCGCTTTCAGGTAATTGACAAAAAACTGGTTAAATTACCTCATAACCTTTTTTTTCAAAGTCAGAAATATAATCCTTTACTCGGTGATGTCATTAGAGAATATCCCGAAATAGATGAAGAACTTATTAAACTAAATGATTTTGCCAAGATTATTTTAGAATTTTATGAATTTTGTCAGCTTTGCTCAGACTCTAATGAAATTGCAGTTCATCAGATTAGAATTACAACTTCTGCTCGGCAAAGAGGTCAACCTGCCCCTGAAGGAATTCATCGAGATGGAGTAGATTTAGTAGGTATTTTCTGCGTTAATCGACACGAGATTGAAGGTGGGATTACCTATCTGTATCGCTCTAAAAATGATCCACCCGTGCTTTCTAAAATTCTCAATCCTGGAGAGTTTTTAATCTTTAACGACGAGCAGTTTTTCCACTACACATCCGCTATTACGACTCTACCTTCCCAATTAGGGATTAGAGATGTATTTGTGCTTACTTGCCCTGGATTGCTACCTCCTGCTAATTAATTAGGTTTTGCTGATTGTAAAGTATAAAGCCGAGAGTAATTTTCTTATAGCTCTTGGCTGTTAGCTCTTAGCTTTTAGCAGCGAACTAAAAAAATTAGCTCAATAGGATAATTTGGTTTTTTCATACCCTGATTATGCAATGTCATTAATTAATTAAACTAGTTTTCAATTAGGTAAAAATCGCTCTGAAGTTCAAAGTTCATCTGAAATTAATAGTAATAAGCTCGTTGACATCTAGAAAAGTAATTTAAATTTACAGTATGCTACAGGAGTCAGCTATGGTTGGTTTAGACCTTAAAAAAATACGCGCCCAGTTTCCAGCACTCGACCAAGAAATTAACGGTGAACCTGTAATTTTTTTCGATGGCCCTGGTGGGACTCAAGTACCTGGCTCGGTAATGAAGGCGATGAGCGAATATCTTCAGGTATCTAACGCCAATGCTCACGGAGCTTTTGCAACCAGTATTAGAACCGATGAACTGATTGATTCTGCTCGTTTAGCTATGGCAGATTTTTTGGGGTGTAGTCGCGATGAGATTGTTTTTGGTGCAAACATGACCACGCTGACTTTTAGCTTGAGTAGAGCGATCGCTCGTGAATTAAAACCAGGGGATGAAATTATCGTCACGCAACTCGATCATTATGCCAATGTTTCTTCGTGGCTGGCTTTGGAAGAACAAGGGGCAATTGTTCGGACTGTGGATCTTAACATCAAAGATTGCACTCTCGATTTGGCTGACTTAAAACAAAAGATTAATGAGCGGACAAAATTGGTAGCGGTTGGCTATGCTTCCAATGCCGTCGGTACGATTAATGATGTAGCAGAAATAGTAAAAATAGCTCATGCTGTTAACGCCCTAGTCTTCATCGATGCAGTTCATTATGCTCCCCACGGTTTAATTGATGTTAGAGAGCTTGATTGTGACTTTCTGACTTGTTCTGCTTATAAATTTTTTGGCACTCATGTAGGCATTCTCTATGGCAAACGAGAGCATCTTAGTCGACTGCGCCCTTACAAAGTTAAACCTGCCCCAAAAGAAATTCCTGGTTGTTGGGAAACTGGGACTCTAAATTATGAAGGGCTGGCAGGAGTAGTAGCCACGATTGAGTATTTAGCCGATCTCGGTCGTCAGATTTTGCCTGCTGCCGAAAACCGTCGCACAGCCCTAGTTCGAGCAATGACAGAAATTGCTAACTACGAAAGAGAACTAAGCCAACATTTAATTACAGGATTGTTACAGATTCCTGGTTTAACTTTTTATGGCATCAGCGATCCTCACTGCTTTGATTGGCGGACTCCCACCGTTGCAATTCGATTGAGAGAGCAAACTCCCTATGCTGTTGCTAAAGCTTTGGGCGATCGCGGTATTTTTACTTGGCATGGCAACTTTTATGCCCTCGGACTTACCGAGCGTTTGGGTATTGAATCTAGTGGTGGGTTACTTCGGATCGGGCTAGTTCACTACAACAGCATCCCAGAGATTGAGCGTCTGTTGATAGCTTTGACCGAAATTGCAGCTTTGCCTGTAGCTTAACTAAATAAGTAGACTCAACGGTTTTATTATCTATTATCTATTACTTATTACCTATTACTTATTAATGTTCTCATCCTTAAAAGCACTACTTTCATCGATTGTAGATTACGCTGGACTTTTCCCCCCAGCAAAACTCACCCTAAGAGACGCGATCGCTAATTATGCTCGATACCTTCAAGCTCCTGATCAATGGATGTTAGGTCGGTTTATTGTTCCTCTATCTCAATTGGCAGAGTTGGAAACGCTTTTAGCAGAAAATACTTTAGCTAGTCCTTGGTTACTCAGTGTAATTCTGTCCGAGAATTGGGAATTAGAACTGGAGCAAATTCAAGCTTTTAACTACAGAGATAAAATAAAAATCGTATCTGTTGAATTTAAACCACTTTCACCTAAAGAAATTAGTAGAGTAATTCCCCATCTACCAACTGAAATTGAATCATTTTTTGAAATTCCTCTTGCCCAAAATTTAGAGACATACTTAGCCGTGTTACAGGAAACGCAAGCATCAGCTAAAATTCGGACGGGAGGACTAACTGCTGAGGCTTTTCCTTCAAAAGACCAGTTATGTCGATTCATTTTTGCTAGTGCGGAGATTCGAGTTCCTTTTAAAGCAACTGCGGGACTGCATCATGCCTTGCCAGGAAAATATCCCATGAGCTATGAACCAAATAGTCTTTCTGCTGCCATGCAGGGTTTTCTCAATGTCGCGGTTTTATCAACTCTAGTTTATTGGCAAAAAATAACCAAGGAAGAAGCACTGAAAATCCTGCAAGAATCATCCAGCGCAAGTTTTCAATTTCAAGAAGATAGTCTTACTGGGAATGGCAAGCAACTAACCATCTCAGAAATAGAAGCAAGTCGTCAACTTTTTTACCGTTCCTTTGGTTCTTGTTCCTTTCAAGAGCCTTTAGATGAGCTTGGTTTGTTAAATCTTATATAGATAAGCGGTATTGCTTAATCACTGATGTTACGCAAAAGCTATAATACTCGAATGGACAAAAAGCTTTTGGAACTATACAGCGATTATATTATCAGCTCGTTTGGACAGATAACAGCGACAGGATTATCAAGAGTATTAGAAGGAAGTATCAGTCACGATAAAATAACTCGTTTCCTGTCGGCTAAAGACTTAGAGTCACGAGAGCTGTGGAAGTTAGTGAAACCAGTGGTCAGGGAGTATGAACAAGAAGATGGTGTGTTGATTGTGGATGACACCATAGAGAAAAAACCTCATACCCAAGAGAATGAGTTAGTGTGCTGGCATCATGACCATCAAGAAAACCGTTCTGTCAAGGGAATTAACATCATCAACTATGTTTATAGTGTCGAAGACATAAGCCTACCAATTGGGTTTGATGTCGTCAAAAAGTCCATAAAATTTTGTGAGGTAAAAACAAAGAAGGAAAAACGAAAAGCAACAGCAACAAAAAATGAATTAACACGAAATCAATTAAAAATTTGCTCCCAGAATCAACTCAAATACAGGTATGTGCTAGCTGATAGTTGGTTTTCCTCGAAGGAAAATATGGCTTTTATCTGTCAGGATTTAGATAAGCACTTGATCATGGCTCTCAAAAGCAATCGTACCGTAGCCTTGAGTGAAGAAAACAAAAAACAGGGTTGTTTTACCAGAATTGATGAACTCAACTGGTCAGAACAGATCTCAGTCAGAGGATGGCTTAAAGGACTGGACTTTCCTGTTCTCATCTATCGTCAAGTCTTTAAAAACCAAGATGGCAGTACTGGTATTTTGTATTTGGCTTGTAGTGATTTAAACTGTAATGTCCCTCAAATAGAAGCAATCTACCAAAAACGGTGGAACGTGGAAGTCTTTCATAAAACGCTCAAGTCTAATACTGGTTTAGCTAAGTCCCCAACTAAATGTCTTCGTACTCAAGGAAACCATATCTTTATGTCTATCTATGCTGCATTTCAATTAGAGTGTCTGAAATTGAAACACAAGATGAACCATTTTGCTTTGCGCAGTACTATTTATGTCAAAGCTTTGCAACAAGCTATGTGTGAATTACATTTACTCAAGAGTGCGTAACATCAGTTAATCAGAGTATGAAAAATACCAGATTATCCTATCAGTCTAATTTTTGTCAGTTCGCTAAAAGCTAAGAGGAGGGGCTGTCTCTTGAATTTATGAGGTCGCGTTGCCTGGGGTTGCCCCAGGCACTTGTGACGACCGTTTCAAGAGCTTGTAAGCCCCGTCTAAGAGCTATAAGAGAATTACTCTCGGTTTCATACTTGCTTTCAATCAACAAAGCCAAATAAGCTAATGAATCATTCAATTAATCATACTCACGATCCTAAGTTACGCAGTTGGGTAGAATCTGCCAATCAAACAGGAACTGATTTTCCGATTCAAAATTTGCCCTTTGGTGTATTTCGATCTAGAGGGACAAGCGAAAACCCCCACATCGGCGTAGCGATTGGCGAGCAAATTCTCGA
The DNA here is from genome assembly GCA_002355455.1 of Stanieria sp. NIES-3757. NCBI lineage: Bacteria > Bacillati > Cyanobacteriota > Cyanophyceae > Pleurocapsales > Dermocarpellaceae > Stanieria > Stanieria sp. NIES-3757. Next base: position 3,923,697 of record AP017375.1, on the reverse strand, counting down.
TCTATTTATATGTCGTGAAGTTGGACTGCTTCAAGAACTTCCCAAACGTTTGCAAGAAGTTTGTCTGGAGTCAAACTTGAATGAATTAATGGCTTTGGGAAATTGGGCTACTTCAACATTACGCGATCGCGCTTGCGAACTGCTGCGATCAAACAGTTCAAATCCTCCTCTAGAAACAAAAGTACTGATACCGATGACCTCGGCAGAGTTACTTCTACCTGCCCAGATTGGTGACTACACCGACTTCTACGCCTCTATTTTTCACGCTACTAATGTGGGTAAGTTATTCCGTCCCGACAATCCCTTACTACCCAACTACAAATATATTCCGATCGCCTATCACGGACGCGCTTCTTCAATTATTGTCAGTGGCACAACCATCAAACGACCCCAAGGACAGCAGAAAAGTCCCGAAGCCTCAACTCCTATTTTTGCTTCTTCCCAACTTCTCGACTATGAAATGGAAGTCGGTTTTTTGGTTAGTTCTGGTAATGAATTAGGAAAACCTATTCCGATTGACAAGGCAGAGGAACATATCTTTGGACTTTGCTTGGTTAATGATTGGTCGGCAAGGGATATCCAAGCTTGGGAATATCAACCCCTTGGCCCTTTCTTAGCTAAGAGTTTTGCGACTACAATTTCTCCGTGGGTAGTAACTTTAGAAGCTTTAGCTCCCTTTCGCCGTCCTGCTTTTGCTCGTCCTGAAGATGACCCTACACCCTTGCCTTATCTTAATTCACTACTTAACACTCAACAGGGTGGTGTCAACCTCACACTTGAAATAGGTTTGAGTTCTGCTCAAATGCGCGCCCAACAAATGAAGCCTTTGCGCTTAAGTCAAGCTTCTTTTGAACAAATGTACTGGACAATGGCTCAGATGCTGACCCACCACACTAGTAATGGCTGTAACCTCCGACCAGGAGATCTGTTAGCCAGTGGGACTGTTTCGGGAGCTGAAGAAGGCTCTCAAGGCTCTCTGCTCGAAATTACTCGACGTGGCTCTCAACCAATCAAACTGCCAACTGGCGAGATGCGGTCTTTCTTAGCTGATGGGGATGAAGTCTCTTTGCGTGGATATTGCGAACAACCAGGTTACGTCAGAATTGGTTTTGGAGAATGTCGGGGGAAAATAATTAGTTAGCTGTCTCGGCTACGCGCGATCGCCTACTTCCAGCAGTTTTTATAGATAAACTATTAGCTCTTAGCTATAGGCTGTTGGCTAAAATTTTAAACAAAATTAAACTATTTACTTTTTACTTCTACACCTCAAAATAATTGCCAATCCTTAGAAGTTAATTTTTTAAGCAATTGAAGACGTTTATTCATATAACTATCATCTAATCTACACCAACTCTGAATTGGTGCTACTTGAATGCCAATCGCCCACACCCAAATCTGGGCCGTTTGAGTAAAAGCTTGTAAAGAATTGAATTCAAATTCCGATAAGGTTTGAACGCTTTGATAACCAGACAAAAAAGCATCTCGAACTTGTCTACTAATGCCAGCACTGAGAGATACTTGCAAAAATTTAGCCAAATCAAAAGCTCGCCAACCATAACCACACTGATCGAAATCAAACAGCGTCACCTGATTATTTTCAGTAAAGTGTACATTACCACTATGAGGATCTCCCCAACAGACTACCCACATAGGAAATTCTTCAGGAAAATCTTGTAATTGAGTTTTAATTTTTGCGATCGCATTTTCTAAATAGATTAAATCATTTTTTCTATGCTTTAGTAGAGGCGCAATAATCTTGAAAGAATCATTTAATAAATATTCCAGCGTCAAAGGTTGACGAGTAATAGCAGGTCGAAATTTTTCAGCAGTTTGATGGATTTTGGCTAAAGTTTCCCCTAATATTTGACTTTGTGTGACGTTAAGATCGCCTAAAGGAATTCTTCCTGGTGCATAGGGAAACAAAGCAGCATAGCGATCGCCTTCTAAGGCATGAATCGTAACAAATAATTTTCCCTCTTTAGTTTTTAAGGGATAAGCCACAGGAAGATAATTTTGATGTAAAAAATTAAGTAATTCTAATTCAAATTGAATATCAGCATCAGAACGCCAATGATGATGAGAGACTCGGAGAATATATTGTGCTGCGATCGTTTGGACTAGATAAACATCACTCAAACCTCGATGCCACAATAGACATTGACTGACTGCTTCAAGTTCATATTGACAAATAACTTGACTTACTAGTGCTTGGGGAGCAAGGGTAGAGTAAATGACTGGAAAAACATCTGGAGTCATAAATAATAATTAGACTCTTCCTGTTAGTAAATAAGTTACTAGCCTTAAAATTTTATTTACGTATCTAGATATACCGTTTGAACAGTTACCAGTTCATTACTCATCTTTGATTGTTCAATAAAATTAACTGAGTTCTTTGATGCAAAAAAAGCAAAATCAAATTTCGTAAACTACATAGCTCTTAGTATTTAGTTACAAACAATACAAAATACCCTATCTTTTTACCATTAGATAGATACGTTAATGTTTTTAGTGAGCAGTAAAGATATCAAATAGCTGTTATTCGTAGATTTAGAATTAGCAAAAATTAAGTTGTTGATCAATTTTACTCAACTTAAACCAAAGAAATTAAAAAATTTGCATAGTAATCAAATCTCATAATATTTGCTCAAAATAAAATCATTTGAGGAGAAGCACCGTGGTAGCAACTGCAAAACCAACCAAAATGAATAAATTTGAAGCTTTTAAATCAGAAAAAGATGGATTAGCTGTCAAAGACGAACTAGAAAAATTTGCCCAACTTGGTTGGGAAGCAATGGATGAGACAGACTTACAACATCGTCTCAAATGGTTAGGAGTATTTTATCGTCCCGTCACACCAGGAAAATTCATGTTGCGGATGCGAATGCCCAACGGAATCATTACCAGTGAACAGATGAAAGTACTAGCAGAAGTCATCGAACGTTATGGTGAAGACGGTAACGCAGACATCACGACTAGACAAAATCTGCAACTGAGAGGAATACGTTTGGAAGATGTACCCGATATCTTCCGTCGTTTTGAGGCAGTAGGTTTAACCTCAGTTCAATCGGGAATGGATAATGTGCGTAACATTACTGGTTCCCCAATGGCAGGAATTGATGCTGACGAATTGATTGATACTCGCGAACTCGTCCAACAAGTTCAAGACATGATTACCAATCGAGGTCAAGGTAATTATGATTTTACAAATTTACCACGCAAATTTAATATTGCGATCGAAGGCGGTAGAGATAATTCTGTCCATGCTGAAATTAATGATATTGCTTTCGTTCCAGCTTATCAAGACGGTCAATTAGGTTTTAATGTCCTAGTTGGTGGGTTTTTCTCCGCTAAACGTTGTGAAGCAGCTATTCCCCTTGATGTTTGGGTTGCACCTAATCAAGATGTGGTGGAATTATGTCGAGCGATTTTAACAGTATATCGAGATCATGGTTTACGTTCTAATCGCCAAAAAGCAAGATTAATGTGGCTGATTGATGAATGGGGTATTGATAAGTTTCGTGCCATGGTAGAAGCTGAATTTGGACAAACTTTAGCTACCGCTGCCCAAGAAGATGCTTTTGATTGGGAAAAAAGGGATCATCTTGGAGTATTCAAACAAAAACAGTCAGGTTTAAATTACGTCGGAATGCACGTACCAATCGGCAGATTCTACGCTCAAGATATGTTCGATTTAGCCAGAATGGCTGAAGTATATGGTAGCGGAGAAATTCGTTTAACTGTAGAACAAAATGTAATTATTCCTAATATTCCTGACGAAAATCTGGAAACTTTTTTAGCTGAACCTATCTTAGAAAAATTTACTCTTGAACCAAAACCACTAGAAAGAACCTTAGTTTCTTGTACTGGAGCACAATTTTGTAATTTTGCTTTAGTAGAAACTAAAAATCGAGCTTTAGCTTTAGCTAGAGAATTAGATGCAGAATTGGAATTATCAAATAAAGTCCGCATTCACTGGACTGGTTGCCCTAATTCCTGTGGTCAACCCCAAGTAGCAGATATTGGTTTAATGGGAACTAAAGTACGCAAGGAAGGGAAAACCGTTGAAGGGGTAGATATCTACATGGGTGGCAAAGTTGGCAAAGATGCCGAACTTGGTACTTGTGTTCAAAAAGGAATTGCTTGTGACGATCTTAAATCAGTATTACGCGAGATTTTGATTGACAAGTTTGGCGCTAAAACTCGTTCCTTTTAAAACTCATTAATCATTGGTTTACATTGTCTGGGATTTCCCAGACTTTGGACTATCAGAAAAGTTTTTGGGTTTTATGCAAAATAAAAATCTTGTTCATGTCAAAAACGCATCTATAGTAATAATTTGTAACAATCAATACTAAAAAATGAACTTAAGGATGTGATTCTAGAAGCTCAGATTAACTAAAAAAAAGGAAGGAAACAAATCGATTTGGAAAAGCTACACAGACACAAATGACAAAATTTCCGTATCACTTAAACTCGACATGCCAAGCCAAATTGGAAAATAACAACACATAAATTCCCCCATTTTTTACTTAGATACATCTAATTAGAAAGTTCACTTCTTAATTTCACCTGTCAATTAATTAATAATAATTTTTCTGTAATTTCTATGTCCAAACTGTCTCGTCGTAGATTTATTTTTACTGCTGGAGCAACTGCTGCGGGTACCTTTTTAGTTCATGGTTGTACCTCTTCTAATAATAATTCTGGTGGCAATTCGGCTGAATCTACTCCTACACCTAGTGCAACACCAGTAGCAAATCTTAGCCCTGAAGAAACTCCAGAAGTTACCAGTGCCAAATTAGGATTTATTGCTTTAACTGACTCTGCACCTCTGATTATTGCTCTAGAAAAAGGGCTATTTGCTAAATATGGGATGACAGATGTAGAAGTTTTAAAACAAGCTTCTTGGCCTGTGACTAGAGATAACATCGAACTTGGTTCAGCAGGAGGCGGAATTGATGGGGCGCATATTCTTACCCCTATGCCTTATTTGATGAGTTTGGGCAAGATTACTAAACAGCCCGTACCTATGTATATTCTGGCGAGATTAAATACTAATGGTCAGGCAATTTCTGTCAGTGAAGACTATTTAGATTTAAAAGTAGGCTTAGACAGTTCCAAAATGAAGCAGGTTTTTGCTCAAGCTAAGGCGAGTAATAAAGAACTCAATGCAGCAATGACTTTTCCTGGCGGGACTCACGATTTGTGGATGCGTTATTGGTTAGCTGCTGGTGGAATCAATCCTGAAAAAGATATTTCTGTAGTACCAGTTCCTCCACCGCAAATGGTTGCCAATATGAAGATTGGTGCAATGGAAACTTTTTGTGTCGGTGAACCTTGGAATGCTCAATTAGTCAACCAAAAACAAGGTTATACAGCTTTAGTCACAGGAGAATTATGGAAAAATCACCCAGAAAAAGCTTTTGCTATGCGTGCTGATTGGGTAGATAAAAATCCTAAAGCTGCGAAAGCCTTACTCAAAGGAGTTTTAGAAGCACAGCAATGGTGCGATAAACCAGAAAATACACAGGAAATGTGCGAAATCGTCTCTCAAGATAAATGGTTTAAAGTCCCATCCGAAGATATTATTGAAAGATCTCAAGGAAAAATTAACTACGGCGATGGACGGACAGTTGAAAATCCTGATATTGCGATGAAATTCTGGAAAGATAATGCTTCCTATCCTTACAAGAGTCACGATTTGTGGTTTTTAACTGAAAATATTCGTTGGGGTTATCTTCCTGCGGATACAGATACTAAAGCCTTGGTTGATAAAGTAAACCGTTCCGATCTTTGGAAAGAAGCAGCTAAAGCAATTAAAGTACCTGATGCCCAAATCCCGACTAGTGATTCTCGTGGTGTAGAGACTTTCTTTGATGGAGTTAAATTCGATCCTGAAAATCCCAAGGCTTATTTAGATAGCCTCAAAATCAAAAAAGCCTAAGAAATCTTATCAAGTTTAAGTGGGCATTGCCCACTGTACATATAAACATTTATTTTTCCTCAATCGATCATGACAGCTAATCTAAACACTCCTGTTGGGAAACCTAATTTTTTTGTTTCTCTGCTGAAAAATCCGCCCAGAAAATTACTAGCTCCTCTTTGTGCAATTTTATTTATTTTGACTCTTTGGCAGGTTTTGTGTAGCAGTCCTGACGCTAATTTACCTAGTCCTTTAAAAACTTTTCAAGATACTTCCGAGCTAATTTTTAATCCTTTTTTTGATAATGGAGGTACAGATAAAGGCTTATTTTGGCAAATAATAGCTAGCTTACAAAGAGTAGCAATTGGTTATAGTTTGGCTGCTGTAGTGGGAATTGGTTTAGGAATTGCGATCGGTTCTAATGCGTTTATTTATGATGCAGTAGATCCCATTTTCCAGGTATTAAGAACTGTACCACCTTTAGCTTGGCTGCCGATCGCTTTAGCTGCTTTTCAAGAAGCTAATCCCTCGGCGATTTTTGTGATTTTTATTACGGCAATTTGGCCGATTATTATTAATACTACGGTAGGGGTGCAGCAAATTCCTCAAGATTATAAAAACGTAGCTAAAGTGTTGCGTTTGTCTGGAACTAAATATTTTTGGGAAATTATGTTCCCTGCTGCGGTTCCTTATATTTTTACGGGTTTAAGAATTGGTATTGGTCTTTCTTGGTTAGCGATCGTAGCAGCAGAAATGTTGGTTGGTGGTGTAGGAATTGGTTTCTTTATTTGGGACTCTTACAACAGTTCTCAATTAAGCGAAATTATTGTGGCTTTGATTTACGTGGGTATAGTTGGTTTAATCCTTGATCGCTTGGTTGCTTGGGTTGCTTCTTTAATAGTTCCTTCAGAACAACAACAATAACTAAAAGTAAAAAGTAAAAAGTAAAAAGTAAAACAACAGAAGGCATGAGTCAGAAAATTTAAAATCTTGTTACCTATTACTTATTACCTATTACTTTTTAATAATCAATCACTTCTAACTGATAATTGGTAACTGATAAATAATGACTGCATTTCTTGAAGTAGATCACGTTGATAAGGTATTTCCTCTTGCTAATGGAGGAAGATATATTGCCCTCAAAAATATCCATCTTGAAATTAAACAAGGGGAATTTGTTTGTTTATTGGGACATTCTGGCTGTGGTAAATCTACTTTGCTCAATATTGTAGCGGGGTTAGATAAACCAACTCAGGGCGGGATTATTCTAGAAAATAAGCAAGTTAAACAACCAGGGCCCGATCGCATGGTAGTCTTTCAAAATTATTCTTTACTTCCTTGGAAGACTGTGCGACAAAATATTGCTTTAGCGGTTAACCAAGTATATGGTCATAAATCAGCCCGCGATCGCCGTACGATTGTCGAGGAACATATTGATATGGTTAACCTACGTCATGCAGCCGACAAGCATCCTTCAGAACTGTCTGGAGGCATGAAACAAAGAGTGGCGATCGCTCGTGCCTTGGCAATTCGTCCTAAGTTACTGTTGTTGGATGAACCTTTTGGGGCGTTAGATGCTTTAACTAGAGGTAGCTTACAAGAACAGTTGATGAAAATCTGTCAGGAACATCAAGTTACTTGTCTGATGGTAACTCATGATGCCGATGAAGCCTTGTTACTAGCAGATCGCATTGTAATGTTAACTAATGGGCCCGAATCTCATATCGGACAGATTCTCAACGTTAATATTCCTCGTCCCCGTAACCGCCTAGAAGTAGTTAATCATCCCAATTATTACCCTCTACGCAGTGAAATTGTCTACTTCCTCAATCAACAGAAAAAAGCCAAAAAACGCCAAACTAAAGCTCCTGTGGTAGTATCTAGTCATGGCATAGAAAAAGCTAATCTAGAGCTTGGCTTTATTCCTCTCACTGACTGCGCGCCCCTAATCGTAGCCAAAGAAAAAGGCTTCTTTGCTAAACATGGTTTAACTGGAGTAAATCTAGTTAAAGAATCTAGTTGGAGTGCGATCGCGTCTGGAGTAACTAGTGGGAAATTAGACGCAGCCCAAATGGTTGCAGGTATGCCTCTCGCCCTAACGATTGGGATGAATCAGAATGCACCTGTACCAACGATGACGGCTTTAACTTTATCCCATAATGGTAATGCAATTACTCTCAGCAAAAAGTTTTATGAAAGAGGAGTCCGTACCTTAGCTGATTTCAAAGAAGCGATCGCTAAGGATCGCGATCGAGTTTATACCTTAGGTGTAGTTGATGACGCATCGATGCACAATTTGATGCTACGTTACTGGTTGGCTGCCGATGGCATCGATCCAGATCGAGACGTTAATTTAATTGTTATTCCTCCTGCCGAGATGGTAACTAACCTCAAAGCAGGTAATATCGATGGTTACTGTGCGGGAGAACCTTGGAATTCTCAAGCAGTTGCAGAAAATATCGGCTTCGTCATCGCTACAGATTTGGATATTTGGCCTAATTATTTAGAAAAAGTTTTAGGAGTTAGAGAAGATTGGGCAAATAAATATCCTGAAACTCATTTAGCTTTAATTAAAGCTTTGATGGAAGCTTGCGAATACTGTGATGATCGTCGTCATCGCGAAGAAATTATTCAATTAATCTCTCAACCCCAGTATGTAGGTTCTGCACCAGAATACATTCGTCCTGGTTTTCTTGAAGCCTATAACCGAGGTACGGGCGAACCTTCTCAATTGTTGCCTAAATATAATGAATTTTACGTTAATAAAACCAACTATCCCAGTAGGATAGAAGGACTGTGGATTTTAGTGCAGATGGCGCGTTGGGGAATAGTTCCTTTTCCTCGCAACTGGATTGAAATCGTAGATAGAGTAAGAAGAACTGATGTTTATTCTGAAGCAGCTAGACAATTAAATTTGCCTGGTTTAGAACCAGAAAGAACTTCTTTCCAATTATTTGATGGTAGTATTTTTAATCCTGATAATCCCCTCGAATATCTTCAAGAACTAGAAATTAAGCGGGACATTCGAGTTGAAGAGGTTCAGATCGATTCACTAGTCATTAGTCATTAGTCATTTGATAACTACTAATACTAAGGTTATGACAAACGACAAAAGACAAACAATCAAACAAAATATTTATTTTTAATTCAAGCTAGCTTATGCAAATTTCCAGTAATACTTTACCAAATCAACTTTCATCCTCTAACTCAGCAGACTTCTTACAATTTGATGGTGTTGCCAAAATTTATCCCACCGCTAAAGGTAGTTATACAGTTTTAGAAGATGTTAACTTCAGTGTTAAAGAAGGGGAATTTATTTGCGTTATCGGTCACTCTGGTTGCGGTAAATCCACTCTTTTAAGCATGGTATCGGGATTAAACAAACCGAGTATGGGAGAGATTCGTTTAAGAAATCAGCCCATTACTAAACCAGGGCCAGAAAGAATGGTAATTTTTCAAAACTATTCCCTTTTACCCTGGAAAACTGCTTACGAAAATGTTTATTTAGCTGTCGAACAAGTTTATAAACATAAATCTCGCCACGAGAAAAAAGAAATCACTTTAGAACATTTAGAATTAGTAGGCTTAAGCGAAGCAGCGAATAAAAAACCCGCCCAACTTTCTGGAGGCATGAAACAAAGAGTTGCGATCGCTCGTGCTTTGGCAACTCGTCCTGAAGTCTTAATTATGGACGAACCGTTTGGGGCATTAGATCCCATTACGAGGGAAGAAATGCAAGAAGAATTGCTCAAAATCTGGCGAGATCATCGCTGTACGGTACTGATGATCACTCACGATATTGATGAGGCGTTATTTTTATCAGACCGCTTAGTCATGATGACTAATGGCCCTGCTGCCAATATTGGAGAAATTTTAGAAATTCCTTTTGCCCGTCCCCGCGATCGTATGAAGTTAATGGAAAATACTCAATATTTTGAACTGCGTAATTATGCTCTAGATTTCCTTTATCGTCGTTTTGCCCATGATGATGCCCTGGAGTAATTAAATAATTAAAAAATAAGATTATTATTATTATTCAATTTTTCAAAATTTTTTTGACTTAATATTGACTGATCGTAAGTGGCACTTAGTTCAATTTATGGTGCCATTTTTTCTTGTTTGGTTATCTCCTGGTATTTACAGTTACGAGCAATTAACTATTAACAATTAACCGCACTCAAAGTAATTATGCAATTTAGTAATTTAGCTTATGCTAATAACACATCAAAATTAAGAAAGCAAAAATTTTTTGTATCTAAATATACGAAAAGCTTTATTTAATCGTGTGAATCTAGAATCGCAGCCAAGATAGATAGTTGATTTAGTATTGACAAAAAAGCTTTTAGTTTTCAAAGATTTTTTTAAAACCTAAATGAGAAAAAAATTCTCATAGCTCAAGATTTTCCCTCACCAACTATTAGCAATCAGAAATTGCTTTTCAGAAAAGTTTAAACAGTATTATTGTTGACCAAAAATAATTTTGAATGTAGTTTGTCAACCTGAAGGAAGGTAAAAAATGCTTGGAGAAATGTGGCAATTCAGGGGTAGATATAAAATCTTACACATGACCTGGTTTGCATTCTTTTTATCGTTTGTAGTTTGGTTTAATTTAGCACCATTAGCGACCTCGGTACAAGCAGATTTAGGTTTAACTGATGCTCAAATCAAAACTTTGGCTATTTGTAACGTTGCTCTAACAGTACCAGCCAGAATTTTAATTGGAATGTTGCTAGATAAATTCGGTCCCAGAAGGACTTATTCTCTTTTATTAATTTATGCAGCTATTCCTTGTCTGATTTTTGCTGCCTCACAAACTTTTACTCAGTTGGTAGTTTCTCGTTTACTACTAAGTATCGTTGGTGCAGGTTTTGTGATTGGGATCCGCATGGTAGCAGAATGGTTTCCACCCAAAGAAATTGGTTTAGCTGAAGGTGTTTATGGTGGTTGGGGTAATTTTGGTTCTGCTGCTGCTGCTTTTACTTTACCAACCATTGGTGCTTGGATAGCTTTTGGTGCAACTAACCCAACTACAGGAGAAGCTTTACTCAACTGGCGTGGTTGTATTGCTAGTACTGGTATTATTGCTGCTCTCTATGGCATACTTTACTTCTTTAATGTTCAAGACACTCCTCCAGGAAAAGTATATCGAAGACCTAGAAGTGCGAGAGGATTAGAGGTTACTACCAAAAAAGACTTTTGGTTTTTAATGTTAATGAACATTCCTTTAACTGGAATTTTGATGCTGCTCGCTTGGCGTTTGATGAAAGTCCAGTTATATGGCACGGGTACTATGTATCTTGTCTGGATATGCTTACTCGGTTTATATTTGTTCCAGGCTTACAATTGCTGGAGTGTTAACAAAGACTTATTAAGTGGGAAAAAACGCTATTCTGCCGATGACCGCTACAATTTCTCTCAAGTTGCCATTCTCGAACTAACTTACTTAGTTAACTTTGGTTCTGAATTGGCTGTTGTTTCAATGCTGCCTGCTTTTTTTGAAGGTACTTTTGCGCTATCAAAAGCTCAAGCAGGAATGATTGCTGCTAGCTATGCGTTTATGAACTTAGCTGCACGTCCTGGCGGTGGGTTGATTTCTGATAAATTAGGTAGTCGTAAACTAACTATGGCAGTCCTTACTGCTGGAATGGGAATTGGTTATTTAATGCTGGGTTCAGTTGGTAGTGGTTGGTGGTTACCTGCTGCGGTAATCTTAACTATGGCTTGTTCTTTCTTCGTTCAAGCAGGAGAAGGTTCTACCTTTGCGATTGTTCCGTTAGTTAAACGGCGTGTTACTGGACAAATTGCCGGGAATGTTGGTGCTTATGGCAATGTCGGCGCAGTGGCTTATTTAACTATTTATAGTTTGCTTCCTACTTGGTTAGGAGGTGGTACAGAACCATCACCAGCAATTTTAGCTCAATCTAATACTTATTTCTTTCAAATTATGGGGGTAGCTGCTTTGATTGTTGCTGCTTTATCTTTCGTCGTACTTAAAGAACCTAAAGGCTCTTTTGCTGAGCATCATGAAGGTGAAGAAGAAGTTATAGAAACTCCAACCATGCATACAGAAATTAAATTTTAAAAGGAGAAAGCTTCTGCGAGAAATTTATAGTTGTAAAGTGAGCGTTGCTCACTTTACTAATTTTTGAAGATTGTTTAAATGAGAGCAGTTGCAGGAAAAATCAGGTTTCACAAATCTTGTAAGAGTGAATGCCCATTCGTCCCTAAGATTCATTATCTTGTCTTAACCTATAGTTCGGTTGCTATACTTGATATTTCCTCAAAAATGTTTGTTGATAACAAAAACAAAAAGAAATAATGTTTATATTTTAAAATTATAAAATCTTAAAACTTCTTTGATTTAAAAAGAAAATAATATTTATTAACTTTTTTTATTTAAAAAATTACTTGTAATTGAGCTTAAAAATATAGTTAAAAGTTTTGATTAATTTACATAAATTCCCAAAAGCCAACTTGCCATTAACGAATTGGAGAGAAGCAAAGTGACAGAACCAACCAAAACATTATGTCCATACTGTGGTGTAGGTTGTGGCTTAGAAGTCTTACCTCCAGCACAACCAGGTAAAGCCATTAATCGAGATAATCAAGGTAATCCGATTTGGCAAGTCAGAGGCGATCGCTCTCACCCCTCTAGTCAAGGAAAAGTATGTGTTAAAGGTGGTACGATCGCGGAATCTCTGGATCAAAACCGTCTCAAATATCCAATGGTTAGAGATTCTTTAGACCAGCCTTTCCGTCGCGCCAGTTGGGATGAAGCTTTTGAGAGAATTGTTAATCGAATTCAATATCTTCGAGCAACTGAAGGTTCAGACGCTATTTGTATGTATGGTTCTGGACAATTTCAAACCGAAGACTACTATATTGCTCAGAAACTTCTCAAAGGTTGTTTAGGTACTAATAATTTTGATGCCAATTCACGTCTGTGTATGTCTTCGGCGGTAGCAGGATATACCCAAAGTTTTGGTTCCGATGGCCCTCCCTGCTGTTACGATGATCTTGAATTAACCGATTGTGCTTTTTTAATCGGAACAAATACGGCTGAGTGTCATCCAATTGTTTTTAACCGCTTGCGAGTTCATCATAAAAAGAACCGTAAAGTAAAAATGATCGTTGTCGATCCTCGTTGCACTCCTACTGCTGAGGCTGCTGATCTACATTTAGCGATTAAACCAGGTACAGATATCGATTTACTTAATGGCATTGCCCACCTATTGCTGCGTTGGGGTTATCTCGATACTTTATTTATTGACGAATGTACTCAAGGTTTCTCCCAATATACCGACGTAATCAAGCACTATCCTCCTGAAGTAGTTGCCCGTAAATGTGGAATTCGCATCGATCTTCTCGAACAAGCTGCTCGTTATTGGGGAGAGTCAGAAAGAGTCCTTTCCTTATGGTCGATGGGAATCAATCAATCTTCCGAAGGAACAGCAAAAGTCAGAACCATTATCAATCTGCATTTAATGACAGGAAATATTGGTAAACCAGGTGCCGGACCCTTTTCCCTGACTGGACAACCAAACGCGATGGGAGGAAGAGAAGCAGGGGGACTTGCTCATATTTTACCTGGCTATCGAGTGGTGAAAAATCCCCAGCATCGGGCTGAAGTAGAACAATTATGGGGTTTGACGCCAGGTAGTATTGCTCCTGTTCCAGGTAGAGACGCTTGGAGTATGATTACAGGTTTAGAAACAGGATCAGTAGGTTTGTTGTGGATTGCTGCAACCAATCCTGCTGTTAGTATGCCCGATCTCGAAAGAACTAAAAAAGCCTTGTTGCGATCGCCTTTGACTGTCTATCAAGATGCTTACTACCCTACTGAAACTTCGGCTTATGCTCATATCTTGTTACCTGCTGCCCAGTGGGGCGAAAAAACAGGGACAATGACTAATTCAGAACGAGTAGTTACGCTTTGCCCTCAATTTCGCAATCCTCCTGGAGAAGCTAAAGCTGATTGGGAAATTTTTGCTGAAGTTGGTCGTCGCTTAGGCTTTACTAAAGAGTTTAATTTTACTTCTTCTGAAGAGGTTTACGCCGAATTTGTCCAATTGACTCGTAACCGTCCTTGTGATGTCACAGGCTTGAGTTATCAACGTTTACAACAAGCAGGACCAATTCAATGGCCCTGTCCCCTAAAAGGAGAGGGGGAGATAGAGAAACAAGGAGATGAAGAGAAAGGATTACTTGCTTCATTATTTAAAGAAAAGAAACAGGAGAAAGTAGCAGCAAAACGTCTTTATACCAATGGGATATTTAATACTCCTGACGGTAGGGCAAAATTTGCAGCTTTTCACTCGAAAGGATTAGCAGAACCACCTAACAATGAATATCCTTTCGTTTTAACTGTCGGTCGAGTTTACGAACACTGGCACACCATGACTCGCACAGGAAGAATAGAGAAGATTATGAAAAAACAACCTCAACCATTCCTAGAAATTCATCCCCGCGATGCCGAGAAATTGAAGCTCGAGGAAGGTATGATGGTAGAAATCCATTCTCGTCGTGGTAAAGGAATTTTTCCTGCTAGAGTCACTAAAGCGATCGCGCCTGGAACAGTTTTTGTCCCCATGCACTGGGGTTCACTGTGGGCGGAAAATGCTGAAGCTAATGTACTTACCCATCCCGAAGCTTGTCCGATTTCTCTAGAACCAGAATTAAAAGCCTGTGCAGTAAAATTAATTCCAGTTAAACAACAACCAAATTCAGAATTAAAAATTGAAAAAGGTGAATTATTACCTCAAATTTGAAAGCAAAAAGACTAATGACCAATCAATTTTTCCAATTTGAAGCAGATTTTGTTGAATCTTTGCGCTGTATTCCCATGCAAGTCAGGATGAAACTAGATACCTGCGGAGTCAAACTCAAACTTTCTCATTGGCATCAGTTCGATCAAGAAGAACGTCAAACTTTAGTTGTTTTACCTTGTTCGACCGAAACAGAAGCTCAAAAATATCGAGAATTTTTACAAAAATTAGTCCAAGAAAAAACTGGCACACCAGCAGGAGAATTAGCAATCGATCCCCACCCTGCTTGGTTAGAACTAACTTCAATTCCTCAAGAGTTGCAAACAAAACTAGCAGAATTTGGTTTACAATTAACACTCGAACAATGGTCTAAGCTTACTCCTTTGGAGCGTTTTGTTTTAATTAAATTGAGTCGTCCTAGTCATGAAAATAAAAATTTTTTACCAGCTTTAAAAGAATTTGATTTAATTTATAGCAATTCTAATACTAGTGAGGTACAAAGTTTTTAGCTTTAAGGCAGGAGGCTGGCTTTGGGTGTACCTCATGAACCAGCCAAACGCTATAAGCAAAAACTTTTAATTGATTATTTACTTAAAATTTTATACTATTTATAACTATCTTTTTATAGTAAAGATTAATTTTATAGCAACCGAATTAGCGATTAAGACAAGATATGTGTGTCTTAATCTTTGTTTTGATTGCTATCAAGAAAATAGTAATAATAAAAAAAGTTTGATTTTTTAAAAACTTTTTAATAACTAATCGTTTTTAGTAAAAATAAAAAACTAAACTGCAATCATATATTCAATTATTTTATATTAATATAAATTTGAATTTTGAAATTTTATAGTAAAATTTTTCCATTGAATTCAGTAGGTCTGAATTTTTGACGGTTAGATTTTGACGTTCCTTGGGAATACTAATTTTACAAGTAAATTGAGTAATTCCTAGTAAATCAAAGCTAATCGTAAATGTGACGCAAATGCAACCTACTGTTGACCCTAATCAACCTTTTTCTTTACAAGAGATCGATCATTTCATTTGTCTTTTAGAGTCTCATCAACTCAAGCAGCAAAAAGCTCTGACAAGAGTAATTACCAGGATTAGAGAATCTTTGGATTTAAACAATCTAATTCAAGTAACGGTAACAGAAGTCAGACAATTACTTCAAGTAGAGCGGGTGGCAGTATTTAAATTTGAGCCTGATTGCACTCTCTATGATGGAGAATTTATGGCAGAAGATGTTGACCCGCAATGGAACTCCATTCTCGGTCAACGAGTGCAAGAAGACTGTTTTGTACAGGATTATGCTATTCAATACCAAAGTGGCAACATCCAAGCGATCGCAGATATTGATAATGCTGGTCTAAAAGACTGCTATTTTGAGATCCTTGAGAGGTTTCAAGTCCGTGCTAATTTGGTAGTGCCTTTGCTCCAGGATCGACTATTGTGGGGATTACTTTGTCTTCATCAGTGTAGTGGAGCTAAAACTTGGACAGACTCTGAAATTGAATTTGTCAAACAAATTGCCGAACATTTAGGAGTTGCTATTCAACACAGCAAAATGCTGATGCAAGCAAAGTTGCAAGCAGAACAGCAAAAAGCATTGACCGCAGTAATTGCTCGCATTCGAGAATCTCTCGACTTAGATGAAATTTTTAAAAATACAGTAACAGAGGTTAGAAAATTACTCAATGTAGATCGGGTGGTGGTGTTTCGCTTCCAACCTGAGAGTGACTGGCATGATGGTGAATTTATTGCCGAAGATGTAGATGAGCAATGGAATTCAGTGCTAGCGAAATCGTTACAGACTAACTGCCTTGAGGAACAAGATACCATTAATTTTCAGCAGGGCAAAATACAAGCTGTGACAGATGTTAATTACGATCAATTAAATGATTGTCATGTTCATATCCTAGAGCAGTTCCAAATTCGAGCAAAATTAATAGTTCCTTTGTTTCAAGGTAAGTTTTTATGGGGTTTACTATGTATTAATCAGTGTAGTGGGATTCGAGCTTGGGCAGAGCATGAAATTGAATTTGCCAAACAGGTCGCTGAACAGTTGGGAATTGCTCTACAACAATCAGATTATTTAGAGCAAATGCAAATTCAATCAGCTCAATTGGCAAATGCCGAAAAACAAAAATGGGTTGCCGAACGTCAACAGATTATTGTCACTACGATCAATAAAATATGTCAATCCTTAGATATTAAAAGCATTTTTCAGACATCAACTCAAGAAATCCGCCAATTATTTAAAGCTGAGAGAGTTGCTATTTATCGCTTTAACCCTGATTGGAGTGGTGAATTTGTCTCTGAATCTATGGCAGAAGGTTGGACAGCACTGGTAGGAATTTTCCCCACCATTTATGATACCCATTTGCAAGAAACTCAAGGTGGCAGATATCGGAACAATGAAACTTTTGCCGTTGATGATATCTATCAAGCAGGACATTCTGACTGTCATGTGAAGTTGTTAGAACAAATTGAAGCCAAAGCTTACGCGATCGCTCCGATTTTTCAAAGCGATCGCTTATGGGGATTATTAGCTGCCTATCAAAACTCTTCTCCTCGTCATTGGGAAGAAGATGAAATTTCTTTACTACGTCAGATTGGTTGGCAACTTGGTGTTGCTCTTCAACAAGCGGAGTATGTTCAGCAAGTCCAAGAGAAAGCTGGTGAACGTCAAAGAGCTTTAGCAACTACGATCGAGAAAATACGTCGTTCTCTAGACATTGACACAATCTTTAAAACCACTACTCAAGAAGTTCGTCAACTCCTAAAAGTCGAACGGGTAGCAATTTACCGCTTTCACTCTGATTGGAGTGGTGAATTTGTTGCTGACTCAATTGCTGATGATTGGACACCATTCACCAAAGCACAAATTATCAATGAAAATCGCTTGATTCTCGATGGTCGAAACGATCAATATCCTCGCAATGAAACCTTTGTTCCCATCTTGCAAGGAGAAAAACTCTGGGGGTTACTCATGGCCTATCAGGCTTTTCAGCCACGTTATTGGCAACAAGAAGAGGTCAATCTACTAGCACAAGTAGGCGTACAATTAGGAATTGCACTTCAACAAGCAGAACTTTTACAGCAAACTCAGAAACAAGCCAAAGAATTAGCTTTAGCTCTTAAAGATTTACAACAATCTCAAATTCAACTTATTCAAGGCGAAAAGTTAGCTGGTTTAGGACAGTTGATTGCTGGAATTGCTCATGAGATCAATACTCCTTTAGGTACGATTAAAACAGCCGTGGGAAATATGGCTAGAGGCATTAATGAAGCCTTGGCACAACTGCCTTATTTTTGTCAATTGCTTAATTCTACTGAACAAAGTAAATTTTTTGCTTTAATCGAGCAGGCAATTCAACAACCAACTTTAGTAACTGGTCGTCAAAAACGAACTCTCAAACAATCAATGACGAAACGGTTAGAGTCATACAATCTTAAAGATTCTGTTTGGATTGCCGATCGCTTGATTGATATAGGCATTTATGGCGATGAGATTGAACCTTTTATCCCTTTACTCAAGCAAGATTATTCTGAGTTTATTTTGCAGCTTGCTTATAATCTAGCTCGTTTACCTAATAACAGTCGTACTATCGAAACTGCGGTAGAAAGAGTTACTAAAATAGTAGTCGCACTTAAAAACTATGCCCGTTACGACAATAGCAATCAACCGTATCAAATCCAGATTATCGAAGGTTTAGAAACTGCTTTAGAACTCCATCAAAATAAGCTGAAGCACGGTATCGAAGTTATTCGCGATTATCAACCTATTCCTCCTATTTGGTGTTTTCCTGATGAATTGATTCAAGTTTGGACAAATTTAATTCACAATGCGATTCAAGCTATGAAAGAACAAGGAACTTTAACCATCTCCACCTGGGAAGAAGCGAATGGCATCAAAGTCAGAATTATTGACTCTGGGTCTGGAATTGCGCCAGAAATTCAAGCCAAAATTTTCGATCCGTTTTTTACAACTAAACCTATTGGTGAAGGAAATGGTCTTGGCTTATACATTTGCAGAAAAATCATTGATAAGCATCAAGGAAAGATTGAAATTGACAGTCAAGCGGGACAGACAATTTTTACAGTGTGGTTACCGTTCCAGATTAATAATGCAGAGTTAACTTAAATATTCATTTAATCAACTTGGGAGAAATTTAATCATGTGTCATTCTGCTATTCTGTGTGTAGATGATGAAGTTGCCATACTAGAAACCCTTAAGGAACAACTTGTCCGTTGCTTTGGAAAAAGCTATTCCTATGAAATCGCAGAAAGTGTTGAAGAAGCATGGGAAATAATTGAAGTCTTACAAGAAGAAGGAACACAAATTGTAGTGATTGTCTCAGATTGGTTGATGCCTGGAGTCAAAGGCGACGAGTTTTTGATCCAAGTCCATCAGCGTTTTCCCGAACTTGTCAGTATTTTGTTGACTGGACAAGCCGATGAAGCTGCGATCGCTCGTGCCAAACAAGAAGCTAATCTACATGCTTGTTTGTATAAACCTTGGACAGAAGAGGAATTATCTCAAGTAATCCTATCAGGCTTAAGTTTAGCAAAAAACTTTTGACCAAAATAATTTTGATTATTTAGCTCGCTCCTATTACCTGTTTATTAATAAAAAAAATTTAATTATGAAACTACTATTAGTTGAAGATGATATTAATTTGGCTGAAGTTTTAGCAGAAGCTTTAAAGGATTATGGCTATGCTATTGATATTGTTAATGATGGAGAATTAGGTTGGGAACAAGCTATCAGCGAAGACTACAGTACTATTCTTATGGATGTTAATCTACCTAAATTAGATGGGATTAGCTTATGTCAACGTCTCCGTTCTCGTGGCTCTACAGTACCAATTTTAATGATGACTGGTCGTGATGCCAATACAGATAAAGTAATTGGGTTAGATGCTGGTGCAGATGATTATATAGTTAAACCAGTCGATTTACTAGAATTAATGGCAAGAATTCGAGCTTTAATGAGGCGTGGAACTGTTTGTGCCGAATCTAACTTAGTTTGGAATAATTTAGTTTTAGAACTCAGTAGCCATGAAGTCACCTATGATGGTCAAGTTTTAGAACTCACTCCTAAAGAATTTTCTCTCCTCGAACTTTTTCTGCGTAGCGGTAAACGAGTATTAAGCCGTCAAGCAATTATCAATCATATTTGGGCCAGCGAAGAACCACCAAGCGAAGAAGCTGTCAAGGCTCATATTAAATATTTACGTCAAAAACTCAAAATGATAGGCGCACCTCAAGATCTGATTGAAACAATTCGAGGTGTAGGCTACCGTCTCAAATCGAAAGATTAAAAACTTCCCAATTTTGTCCCGATTTTCTCCTTACTGTTTTTACTTAACCTGTTTACTTTAGAGATATAAAACGATAAATCAGGTTAAGTCATGATTGCACAGACAATTTCTTTTTTATCTAAAGCTAATCTTGAAACAATCAAATCAGAATCTGTCTCAAAGCCAAAAAATGTTATAGAAAACTTCCCTATTATTAAAGCTACAACACAGGAATTCGAGTTAAATTTAATCTCATTAAATTTACACAAATTATGTTTGGATGCGATCCAAGAAATTGAAACAACAATCAATCTTGAAGTTCCGATTGAATTTACTTTTATCGGACAAAATAACAATGTTAACTTGGATGCTAAACTAATCTATCCAATTTTGCTCAATCTTCTTGTTAATGCTGTCAAATATTCTCAAAAATTAAAGAATAAAATTAACTTAAAGGCAACAGTTGCAGCTAATTCAGTGACTTTCACAGTCGAAGACCGAGGAATTGGAATCCCTGCAGGAGACCAAGCTTATGTATTTAAATCTTTTTATCGGGGTCAAAACACAGACGAAATAATAGGTTCAGGAATTGGATTAACAATAGTTAAAAGATGTGTAGATTTACATCAAGGACAAATCTCTTTCGAGAGTACCTTAGGAAAGGGAAGTAAATTCACAGTCTGCATTCCACTAACAATTAACAATGTCATGATTAACTAAAATACAGCGATCAAGAAGTTACCTTATAAAGTTTTGTAAAACAAAATTTTCCCGATTTTGTCCCGATTTTCTCCTATTTTTTTTCACCAAGACTATTTATTCTAGAAATATTAAACAAAAACTTACTGAGAAAAATAACTTAAATAACTCAATCCAATTTGGAGTTTTATTTTTATAATAGCGAATTAGCCATGAAGTCCACAATTAATTTAGTGAATCAACTTAAAGAAATTCAACAACAAAAGTTTACTGGAAAAATTAAGGTAACTAATTTAACGAATCCCGCTTGGAGCCTTTATTTTTGTCAAGGTAAATTAATTTGGGCTGCTGGAGGCTACTCTCCTTATAAATCTTGGAAACGACATTTAGACAAATATTGTTATGGGGCAAATTCTACTAAAATTGATTTAAGCAATTTAGATCAATTTGATAGTAGAAGTTATAATATTTTGGCAAACTTTTATAAAGAAAAGCTAGTTAATCGTGAACAATTAATAGTTTTGATTGAAAATAAAGCTAAAGAAGTTTTGTTTGATATTTTGTTATCTGGAAATACTCAACCTTTAGAGTATCAAATTGAATCAGAATCGCTGAGTTCTTTTTTACAGTTTGATTTTAAAATTCCTTTAACTCTTGTTAATACTGAAACTATCTATCAACAAAGTTATGAAATCTGGTCGCAATGGCTGCGAAAAGGTCTTCAATTTTGGTCGCCTAATTTCACACCAATTATCAAAAAACAAGCAGAATTGAAGCGTCAAGTTTCAGAATTAATCTATGAACGCTTTGTGAAATTAATTGATGGAAAAAATACCTTGCGCGATCTAGCCTTTAAAATGAATAAAGATGTTGTAGAACTTACTTATTCTCTTAAATCTTATATTGACCAAGGACTGATTGAATTAGTTGAAATTCCTGATTTAATTTTGCCATCAACCCCACAGCAAAGTATTTGTCAAACCAAGCAAATCCAAAAATTACCTATTGCAGAACAACAACAAACAAAGCAACCATTAGTTGTTTGCATTGATGATAGTCCTCAGGTGCTACAAATTATGGAGCAGATTTTAACCACAGCAGGCTATCAATTTATGGGTATTCAAGACCCTATTCACACTGTTTCTAAATTAGTTCCTTGTCAACCCGCTCTAATTTTTTTGGATATTGGAATGCCTCTGATCAATGGTTACGAAGTGTGTAGTCAGTTACAACGAGTTTCTAAGCTCAAAGATGTACCTGTCGTTATGTTAACAGGCAATAATGGAATTATAGATAAAGTGCGGGCTAAAATGGTTGGGGCTTCTAGTTTTCTTAGCAAACCAATTGAGAGCGAAAAAATCTTAGCAACAGTAAGAGATTTACTTTCAGAGAATATGTCGGAAAAATCTTCTCAAGTAGCTAGTTGCAATCTTGCCCATCCTTCAGTGATGGCTTTTAGCTAAACAACATCTCTTCAAACAATTATGAAGAGGTTAACTTCAAATTAATTCAACTTTAAGACTCTATAATTATTTGGCTTAATTATTTTTTGGTAGTACTTCTCACACAGTGCGTTGAAGACTAACAGCAGCTAGCGCGATCGCCAAAATCAAGAGCTAATTTGCTGAACATTGCGGTTAATTACAAAATTTGAATATGCCTTACCTAGTCAAACTTAGGACTTTAGAAATGTTAGGATCGCCACAGAAAAGAGAAAGTGAAAAAAATAAAGGACAAGAAACTGAATGGAAGAATTCGATCAGTCAATATCTTTCGATGGGAGGGATATTAGACTTAAAGTAGGCTTGCTCGCGCCACAAGCAGGCGGTTCTGTTTTAATTCAATCAGGAGATACAGCAGTATTAGTTACGGCAACTAAAGCAGAAGGAAGAGAAGGAATTGATTTTTTACCTCTCATCGTTGATTACGAAGAAAGGTTGTATGCAGCAGGTCGTATTCCAGGCGGATTTTTAAGAAGAGAAGGAAAACCTCCAGAAAGAGCAACTCTTACCAGTAGATTAATCGATCGCCCTTTACGTCCTCTTTTTCCTGGTTGGTTGAGAGATGATATTCAAATTGTTGCTACAACATTATCGATGGATCACGAAGTACCCCCTGATATTTTGGCAGTAACAGGTGCTTCCGTAGCTGTTTTATTGGCGCAAATACCCTTTTATGGCCCCATGGCAGCCGTGAGAGTTGGTTTAGTAGGCGACGATTTTATTATCAATCCTACTTATCAAGAAATTGAACAGGGAGATTTAGATTTAGTTGTAGCTGGGAGTCCCGACGGTGTAGTGATGGTTGAAGCCAGGGCAAATCAATTACCAGAACAAGATATTATTGAAGCGATTGATTTTGGTTACGAAGCGGTACAAGAATTAATTCAAGCGCAAAGACAACTAATTCAACAGTTGGGTATTGAAATGCCAACGATTGAATCACCTGTTGTAGATGAAACCTTGACGAATTTTATTAGCGATCGCGCATCCGAAGCCATCAAACAAGTTCTTTCTCAATATGATTTCGATAAAAATGCTCGTGACGCAGCTTTAGATGAGATCAAAAAGACCAAAATTGAAGAAGTAATCGCCGAACTACCAGAAGAAGACCCGCTCAAAATTGCGACGAGCGAAAATCCCAAAGCGATCGCCAATGAATTTAAAGCGGTCACTAAAAAATTAATGCGGGCGCAAATTATCGAACAAAATGTTCGAGTTGACGGGCGTAAATTAGACCAAGTTAGACCTATTTCTTGTCGAGTAGGACTACTACCACAGCGCGTTCACGGTAGTGGTTTATTTAGAAGGGGATTAACTCAGGTTCTTTCCATTGCTACCTTGGGAACTTCAGGAGATGCTCAAGATTTAGCTGACGACCTTCATCCCGAAGACGAAAAACGCTATCTTCATCATTACAATTTTCCGCCTTTTTCTGTGGGAGAAACTAAGCCAATGCGCTCTCCAGGACGCAGAGAAATAGGTCATGGTGCCTTAGCAGAACGTGCGCTTGTACCTGTATTACCACCTCAAGAAGAATTTCCCTATGTAGTCAGAGTCGTTTCAGAAGTATTATCTTCCAACGGTTCGACTTCAATGGGTTCTGTTTGCGGATCTACTCTGGCATTGATGGATGCAGGTGTACCAATTACTAAACCCGTTAGTGGTGCAGCAATGGGTTTAATTAAAGAAAACGACGAAGTTAGAATTCTTACTGATATTCAAGGAATTGAAGACTTCTTAGGAGATATGGACTTCAAAGTTGCGGGTACAGACACAGGGATTACCGCGCTACAAATGGATATGAAAATTACAGGCTTATCAATGGATATAGTAGCTAAAGCTATCCAACAAGCTAAACCTGCAAGAATGCATATCCTGGAAGAAATGCTCAAAACGATCGCTGAACCTCGTTCAGAATTGTCTCCTTATGCACCAAGGTTACTAACGATTAAAATCGATCCTGAACTAATTGGTTTAGTGATTGGGCCTTCTGGTAAAACAATTAAAGGAATTACCGAACAAACAGGAGCAAAAATTGACATTGAAGATGACGGAACAGTGGTTATTGCAGCCGTTGAAGCCGAAAAAGCTGAACGAGCCAGAAGTATCATCTCTGGTATGACTCGTAAATTAAATGAAGGGGATGTTTATGCTGGCAGAGTTACCCGAATTATTGACATTGGAGCTTTTGTAGAAATTCTGCCTGGTAAAGAAGGGATGATTCATATTTCTCAACTAGCAGAAGGTAGAGTCGGCAAAGTTGAAGACGAAGTAGCTGTAGGGGATGAAATCGTAGTTAAAGTCAGAGGATTTGATAATAAAGGTCGTCTGAATTTGACTCGATTGGGCATTCACCCCGACGAAGCAGCAGCAGCTAGAGCAGCCGTTGCTGTTAAATAACTGATACCAATTTGATTTAATCGTAAGATAGATGGAATAAAAAAAGTAATAGGTAATAGGTAATAAAAAATTTATCTTTGCCTTTTAGACATTTATTTAGTCTATAAACCTTTGTTTTTTTTCAATTGGTATTAAATCTAATCCAAAAAAAATTTTCCGCTAAGATAACTGTAAATCTGGCGGAAATAATTTATTAAATAGAACTATTGACCCTAATAAAATTAGGTAATGATGGTTACTTTACCAGTATCCAAATCATAACGACCTCCGACAATTTTTAGTTTGCCCATTTCAGCGCGATCGCTTAAAATTGGAGAGGTTTTTAAATTTTCGATCTGGTCTTGAACATTAGCAACAATTGCATTGTCTACCAGATCTCCAGGTTTTTCTTTGATTCTTTCTACAGAAGGTTTAATTGCCTTAACAAAACTGTCAATTTGGCTGTTCGCCAGAGATTCATTCTTGACCGCAGCCGTTACTGCACCACAACGCTCATGACCTAGTACCATCAGTAAAGGAGTTTCTAAAAGAGCTACTGCATATTCAATACTACCTAGAACTTCAGGAGTAGCAATATTACCAGCCACCCGAACATCAAAGATATCTCCGATACCTTGATCGAACAACATCTCTGGCAAAACCCGCGAATCAGCACAACTAAGGATAGTTGCAAAAGGATGTTGGGCTTGAGAGACTTGCTGCAATCGAGTTGAAGCCTGATGGGGTCTTCTCATTAAATGGCTCACAAATCGCTGATTTCCTGCGATTAACATCTGTAAAGCTTGATCAGGAGTAGGTTGTAAGGGTTCAGCTTGAGCTTGTTCTACATCCCACATAAGACTGCTAGTACCAACCAACAAGCCAAAAGCAGTTACTGTTCCCAACTGCAAAAACTGACGGCGGTCGCTAAAATTACTTTCTTGTTTCATAATCTTGTTATAAGGATGCGACACATTTAACAGAGCGAATTTCCATTACATCGGAGACATAGCAAGTGCCTCCAAATTTATTGAGTAGAGGTCGAATGTTTTCTACTACAGATTTGAGTTGATCGGGCATACAAAAAGCAATCACATACACATTGTCCAGCATGGTCATATCTAAATCTTCCGCCCCATCTCTCAAGCCTTTACCCGCCACATTACGAATTACTGCGTGTCCATGTACGCCCGATTTATCCAAACTATCTAAAATCTTAGCAAGTTCAAAAGAATTCGCGATTATTTCGATTTTTTTTACTAAATGCATGATCTTATCTCCAAAATAGATTGATTCCGTACAAATAAACAGGAATTCCCACAATAATATTGAACGGAAAGGTTACTGCCAAAGCAGTAGAAACATAGAGACTAGGATTAGCTTCTGGAACAGTTAAACGCATAGCAGCAGGTACAGCAATGTAAGAGGCACTAGCACAGAGTACGGAGAATAAAAGAGCATCTCCTCGTGGCATCCCAATAAACCAGGCAATTAGTAGTCCTAGTACTGCATTGACAATTGGAATCAGTATGGCAAAAGAAATCAGAAAAATTCCCGTTTTTTGTAGATCTTTGATTCTTCTAGCAGCAACCAGTCCCATATCTAATAAAAAGAAAGTTAAAACTCCGTAAAACATTCCCTGTGTAAACGGTTCTAACACATGCCAACCATGTTCTCCAGTCAAAAATCCAATGATTAGACTACCTACTAATAGAAAAACCGAACTATTTAAAAAGGCATCTCGTAAAACTTCTGACCAAACAAAGTCGCGATCGCTTTGCTTTCCTGACTCTGAAGCAAATAAATTAACCAAAATTAAGCCGACAATAATTGCGGGAGATTCCATTAGAGCAAGAGCTGCTACCATATATCCATCATAGTCAATCCCTAATTCACTTAAGAAAGCACTCGCAGTAATAAAAGTAACGGCACTAATCGAACCATAAGTAGCTGCGATCGCAGCAGCATCATAAGTATCTAGCTTTAATTTGAGAATAAAAAAGGTGTAAACTGGCACAAAACATGCCATTAATATCGCTGCCAAAAGAGTCAAAATAACTTCTTGGGTAATGCCACTTTTGATTAGTTCTACTCCTCCTTTAAATCCTATCGCAAACAACAAATAAAGGGAAAAGAGCTTGGGTATAGGTGGCGGAATTTCTAGATCGGATTTGACTAAAACCGCAGTCATTCCTAAGAAAAAAAATAGAACTGGTGGATTTAGGATATTGGATACGATCAGACTAGCATCCATGTCTGTACCTCCTCACCACAACTATCTGAATAACGGAAATTTGTTTGATCATTAAAGATATAGATATTAGACATTGAGAAAAAAATTAAATTTTTGGTGCTTCCTTTCACTAAATTTATTATTTTGCTGCTACCAACAACTAATTTGTTAAGAAAATTAGCTAAATCTCAATTTTGATGGTAATTCTTTTTCTTAACTGTTTTGCAAAGTACTAAACAGTTCCGTTCGCTTGTTGACGACAAGCTTCTAGATCACCAATTCCTGGTAAACCAACATCCTTGATAGAAACGTTCAAATAGATATTGAGATACCGTTTGATACCTTGTAAATAATTTTTGTGTTGCACTATCGTTATTCGATAATATGAAACCGGGAGAAAATTACGGTGGCGAGGGGTTACACGAGCATCGTTTTATGGAAGGTATGCCTGGGATGGCAGAAGAAGGAAATCATAATCATCACAACACGGTGCCCCATTAGCATCACGAAATGAATTTTATTAATCAAAGTGTACTTGATTTAGGAATAGAAGGCGGTCTCGCTAGCAATGATGGGGAACGGAGTCAGATACATTTGATAGCAGGTTATTCTCTAGCTTTTTAACTATTAAAATTAGGCTTTTTTCTGTAATAGTCAAACCTACCTTGGCTTGAGTAGGAAACACCGATGATTGCTCAAACAACGTTCACAGTATTTTCTCAAATGTGAATCAGTTATTTTCAACCTTAAAAATTCAGTAAAAACATTGAACTTGACCACAAAATTTTGCTAGAAGTTAGTGTAATTACTGATTTTTTTTGTATCGTAGTAACAATGAGAAAAAATATTTAATTTTCTATTTGATAATCCGTAAATATACCTAAGCAAGAGTGTAGTTTAGCAATCATCAATTAATTATGTTTAAGCTCCTGAAGACTTTTTTGGACTCCCCGACTAATTCTGAATCATCTTCTCAATCAAATGAAAAGCCTTCAGTCGACTCAGATCATCAAATCGAATCTCAGCTTAAAGAAGCAGATGATTTTCGTCAACAAGGCAAGTTAACTGAAGCGATTACTATTTATCGTCAAGCTATTGAACAAACATCTCATTTAGCGACTAGATCGACAAAATCATCGATTACTCTACAACAAAATAATAATCTCGCTTTAGCTTATGAGCAATTGGCAACTGCTTATAAACAGAAAGGACAAGTAGAACAAGCAGCTAATTATTATCGTCAAGCAATTATCTTTAAATCTTTAAATTGGCAACAAGCAAAACAATCTTTTAAATCTAATTCTCAAGCAGTAATTAATCAATTACTTAAAAAAGATAGCTTACTCAACTCAGCTTTTGCTTTTCAACCTTTATCCGCGCAAAATAGGCAAAAGTTGGCAAATTTTACCTTTCGGTCGGCAGATAGTAATTCTTATTATCCACTTTTTTCAGGAGAAGTTAATAAAATTAATAGCCAACAAACTATTACCATTGAATGGGAAGCTGCTCAAATCTATTTACAACAAGCTTTAGAATCGTGCGATCGCCATAATTGGCAACAAGCTGCGATCGCATGTAAACAGGCTACCCAACTTTGTCCTAATCTAGCCGAGGCTTATAAAATCTGGGGCAATGCTTTACAAAGAATGGGAAAAACTGCGGAAGCAATGGATTGTTATGCTAAAGCAGTAGAAATTCAACCTGATTTGGCAAAAGTCTACGCTAAAGTTGCTAGTCTTTATGCTGGACAAAATAAATGGCAACAAGCGATTGAATATTATCAAAAAGCAATTATTATCAAACCTACTTTTGCTGAAGCTTATCGAAATTTAGCTCAAATTTGGGAACAACTGAATCAGCCAGAGAAAGCTCAACTATATCACTCAAAATTTTTAGAATTAGAGGCATTAAATCACCAAACTCAAACTAATGCTTTCCAATCATCCTTAGCAAATTCTAATTTATCACCAACTCAATCAGTAGCAACCTATCAAGAAATAGCCCAAAATTTAGAAAAACAAAACAAATGGCAAGAAGCTGCTAATTATTATCGTAAAGCTTTAGAATTAAATTTATCTCAGTCACAGCCACGGTCTGACACTCAACCAACAGCTAATTCAACTATTAATTCTCCAAGTACGCCTCAATTAGCTAGACTCAAACAAGTTCAGCAATTATTACACCAAAGTTCCGATGATTTGGCTAATCAAACTACTCTGCTGACATCTGTTTCTGAAACGAGTGAAAACACTGCTTCTCCTGTGCGGGAACGGGGCTTACAAGGTGCGGAATCAAGTTCCGCACACAGCCCCTCAGCAAGTTCCTGCACCCAAGGCACTCAATCAGGAACTAAACAAATAGATAAAGCAATAGAACGTTATCAAAAACAAGCTCAATTAAAACCAGATTCTGCCAAAACTCAATTAGATCTAGGTAATTTGTATGCCAAGCAACAACAGTGGCAAACCGCCATTAATTGTTATCACAAAGCTCTCAAGATTAATTATCAATATGCCGAAGCTTATTGGTATTTAGCCGATGCTTTAGAAAAAATCGGCAAAACTTCCGACTCCCTCGAACATCGTTATCAAGCACTAAGCCTTAAACCTGATTTAGCTCCAGCCTCAGAGCATGTCTATTTGGGTAGATTACTGCAAAAACAAGGAAACCTAGAGCAAGCAGTTATTTGTTATCGTCAGGCAATTGGCTTAAAACCACAATTTATTCCAGCATATTATCGTTTAGGTCAAATTTTAAGTTTGAAAGGCGAACAACAAGAAGCGATCGCTTGTTATCGTCAGGCAATTCAATACGATCCTCACAATGCCGAATTATATTTTCTTTTGGGTCAAGAGTTGGCAGAAGAAAAACAATGGAATCAAGCTGTTCAAGCATATCGTCGTGTTTTAGAACTCAAACCAACTTATCCCCAAGCTTCCTATCGATTAAACTATGCCTTAGCAGAAAAGTTAAAGTTAGATTTACAGAAAAGATAATTAAAACAAGGAATAACAATGCCTAAAGCAATTTGGAATGGTGCAATCTTAGCCGAGAGCGATCGCACTCAAGTAGTAGAAGGAAATCAATATTTTCCTCCTGACTCAATTAATCAAGCTTATTTTCGCGAAAGCAATACTCATACTAGTTGTCCTTGGAAAGGAGAAGCTAGCTACTATACGATTGTGGTTGATGATCAAGAAAATAAAGATGCAGCTTGGTATTATCCCAAAGCCAAAGAAAAAGCCAAACACATAGAAGGTTACATTGCTTTTTGGCGCGGGGTAAAAGTTGAAGTTTAAATTTTAAGTTGTTTCTGAGGTGATTTTTTGAGCTAATTCTTCCATAGTCTGGGCACGAAGATGATAGTAGCGAGTCGCTTCAGAAAAATTTAAATAGAGTAGACTTTCTGAACCCAAATTTTGCTTTTTGGTTGGTAGG
Source organism: Stanieria sp. NIES-3757 (assembly GCA_002355455.1). NCBI lineage: Bacteria > Bacillati > Cyanobacteriota > Cyanophyceae > Pleurocapsales > Dermocarpellaceae > Stanieria > Stanieria sp. NIES-3757. The sequence goes on along the minus strand of AP017375.1, from coordinate 3,893,454 downwards.
GTTAAAAATAAATCAAGCACTTTGACAATTTCAGTAGCTACTGCTTGAGCAAGCAGGGGTGGAACAGAATTGCCGATTTGTCGAAACCCATGCCATTTAGTGCTATGAAAACGAAACCAGTCTGGGTAAGAATGCAATCTTGCAGCTTCCCTGACTGTAATACAGCGTGGTTGTTCGGGATGAATTGGTCGAGGAGAAGTAAAAGCACCTTTATTAGAAGGAGTTCCTGCTCTTAAAGTATTGCAAATACCATCATAATGAAGCCGAAAAAATCGGCTGATTGGTTCTTTTTTGCCAGGGTTAGTTGCTGCAAAACGACTAATAGATCTGGGTGTATGTTTGGTTCTTAAACTAGAAGTTAATAAAGCGTAATTAGTTTGAGCAAGCTTAGTTGTTGAAGAGTAGCGACTAGAAAAGGCTTGAAGAAAAATGCTCTCACGTTCATAGGAATAATTAGTTTCCAATCTTCTCAACCCCCGTAAAGTTGCTCCGTAAAGACTTGGTTCTTTAAATTCTGCCCAAACCCAATCTCGCTCGAACAATTCGGGGTAATTTTCTATAATTGGTAAATCTTGGAGTGCATCTCGAACATTAGGACTAGGCAATAAATCACAGTTGGGTGGTTTTTCACTAAAAATATAACTGCCTTTTCTTTTGCTTAGAGGTTTAGTAATTGGTTGAGGATAAGCTGGTAAAACATAGTCTGCTCTTGCTCCAATTAAAAACAATCTTTCTCGGTGTTGCGGAACTCCAAAACAAGCAGCATTTAAAATTTGATAATCTTCTTGAACCTGATAATTATTTGCCTGAAATTTCTTAATTATCTCAATTAATAGTTGCTGCGCTTTACCAATAGTTAATCCTCGTACATTCTCCATCACAAAAAATTTCGGTCTTAATTCCAACACCAACCGAACAAAATGAAAAATTAGGGAATTGCGCGGATCGTCAAAAATTCTTTTCCCCATAATCGAAAAACCTTGGCAGGGAGGGCCACCAAAGACTACATCAATATCACGGTCTTTAATAGCTGATTTGGCTCTAATTTCTTGTCCTGTAGTTTCTGTAACACTCTGGCATAAGATCGTCCAAAAAGGAAAATTATATTGATGAGTGCAAGCGTGAATGGGATCGATCTCTACTGCTGCTAACACATCAAAACCGGCTTGTTCAAAACCAAGAGTCATTCCTCCTGCACCAGCAAATAAATCTACGGCAATTGGTCTGTTTGAGAATACTTCATCTGACACATAAGATTTTTGTTTAGCCATAAATTCTCAAAATTTAACTCCAAACCAGTATATTGATAACTCAAGTAATGGGAATAATTAATTTAATGGTTGTTGATTAATCACAAAACATCATGTCTTAAATCAACGCACTTGTCCAGCGATCGCGTTAAACTATCATAAATTCTCTCGCCAAATTAAGCTAAATTTCAAGATTTTGAGAGCAAAAATGACTATAAAATAAGATTGATTGGAGATTTATATCGATGTGGCTCATTACGACGAGTATTTTTCTGGCAACTTCAGTAAATTTCGTTGAACCAGTTCAAGTTAGTGCCGAGTTTGATAATTTAGTTAATTACAAGGGTAATATAACTGGGGAAATGGCAACTTTTTTGAATTTTGTCGCAGTTAATGGTGAGTTTGCTCGACAAATTAAGTTTTCAACCAATTATCTTTTAGCACCAACTGCCAAAAATCTTACTCCTGTTAGGATTAACCAACCCTCAGATACTATTACACAGCGAACTGCTACCGACTTTACTCCTCTTAGAGTAGATAAAACTTTGATTATTCCTGAAGAAGCTACTTTTACCGCAGGAAATACGGGTTGGAAAAAACAAACTTCCTTTGGTTCAATTGGAGTCAGTGGCGATTTCAACAAAGAGGCTACTTTTACTGGTGGTAAAGCTTTTTTGCAGACAGCTAATGAACTTGGCTCTTTTAATATCAATGCCAATATTAATGCCCAAGCGCAGTTTACTGGTGGTAATGCTGCGTGGAAAAGTGAAACTTCAATAGGTTCAATTGGGATTAATGGGAATTTTAATCACGAGACTGAATTTACTGGTGGTAACGCTTCTTGGCAAGCCAAAACTTTACTCGGTTCAATTGGAGTTAATGGGAATTTTAATCACGAGACTGAATTTACTGGTGGTAACGCTTCTTGGCAAGCTAAAACTTCACTCGGTTCAGTCGGAGTGAGTAGTAAGTTTGACGAACAAGCTAATTTTATTAGTACAAATGCTTTTTGGAATACTGAAACTTCCTTTGGCTCGATTGGAATCAGTGGCAATTTTGATGATGAGACAAGCTTTACAGGAGGAAACGCTTCTTGGAAAACTAAATTATTTTTAGGTTCGGTTGGTTTGAATGGTAATTTTGACGGACAAGCTAATTTTACTCAAGGTAGTGTAGAACTAACTATAGATACTGGGGTTGGTTTAGTTGGTGTAAGTGCCAAAATTGATGATGATACCAATATTTTGGGGGGAACAGCTTCTTGGAAAAGAAAAATAGGGGTTGGTTCAATTGGGGTGAGTGCAGATTTAGATGCCAACGGCAATATTACTCCTAAAATGGGTGTGCAAATGCCATTTTAATTATTTGCCTTCAATCTAGTTGGCAGTCAATCAATTGCTTTATTTAAATATTACCTATAGATTTAAGCGATAAAAAAAGTCTTGATCGCTCTACGTTTTGGTATCAATACCAGATGAGAACAAAGATCTAAGACTATAGTTAAACAAAAATATTGTCTTTTAAAATTTATTGAGGTAAGACTCTTAATTCAGCAATAACACCATTTAAATAAATTTGTACTAAATATTGTTAGTTTTGAGACTATCTTTTGCCAAAATTTATTGCGATCCAGAAAAAATCGGAATGCTAAAAATAAAACTTGAAGTTTGGCCAAAATTTGTCCGAAACAAGGTTGGTTTTGCTGAATTTCCGCTGAATTGAAATAATAAACACAAACAAAAAGTTACCGCAATAGCTAGTATCAATCGTTCCCACATCTCACTATTCCCCTCAATCACACCGTTAATTTTAGTATCCCTTATTTAATATAATTCAGCCATACTCTGCTCAAAAAAATATTAAACTTGACTAAAAATTATTAATTTTTTTATGCTTTAATCTTGGAATTTTTTGTTTAATTGTCATTAATATTTATTTTATGATTAGGTTAACAGAATGTTTTTCTACTAAGGAAAAGATAGAGACCGCCTGGACAATCTCTTTAACTGCTGAAGAGAGAAGGCGATCGCGACAGAAATTAGAAATTACTCCCAATTATTGGGTAGATATTTATTTACCTAGAGGAACGGTTCTTCAAGATGGGGATTTACTGCGTTCTCAAACAGGGGAGCTAATTGTAAGGGTTTTGGCTAAACCAGAACTAGTTATGACCATTAGGGGTAAAACTACTTTAGATTTAATCAGAGCAGCTTATCATTTAGGCAATCGTCATGTTGCTCTAGAAATTACTCCTGATTATCTCAGAATTACTCCCGATTCAGTTTTAGCTTCTTTGTTAATTCAATTAGGTTTAGAAGTTACTGAAGAGATAACTCCCTTTCAACCAGAAATAGGGGCTTACGGTCATACTCACAATTATGAATGAAACAATTTTATCTTTACTTCAGTTGACTAGTCCGAGTCTCCCTTTAGGGGCTTATAGTTATTCAGAAGGCTTAGAATCTCTAATTAGTCAAGAAACAATTTCTTCTGCTGAATCTTTAGCTTGGTGGTTAACCAGAGAATTAAATTATGGTGCCATCCGTCTTGAAACAGGAATTATGCTGAGAGCCTATTGGAGTTTAAAAGCAGGAAATGTTCAGGCTCTTGACGATTGGAATAGTTGGAGTAGTGCTGCTAAAGAATCTTCTGAATTACGTTACCAAAGTTGGCAAATGGGAACTTCTCTTTTACGATTGCTAACGGAATTACAACCAAAAACTGACGATAATTGTCCTCCAATCAAACAATTAGCTCAAATTTTAGGTAGACAATGTAACTATTGCATTGCTTTTGGAATTGGTGCTGCTTACTGGAAGCTGAGTTCTGAATCTGCTTTACTTGGTTATTTACAAAGTTGGACAGCAAATTTGATTAGTGTGGGAGTAAGATTAATTCCGTTGGGACAAACTAGCGGTCAAAAATTATTGTTTCAACTTAATCAAGACATAATTAACGCAGCAACAACAATTATTTCTTTATCAGACGATGACCTTTGTAGTTGTAGTTTTGGTTTGGGATTAGCAAGTATGGCTCATCAATATCAGCACGTTCGTTTATTTCGCAGCTAATTTTCTTCTCCAGGGTGAAATCATTCCTCGTATTCTTCTCAGAGGTTGTAAATTTATTTTTTGTAAAAGAATGAGAACAAAAAACGCTAAATCTTCTACTAAATATCTTTTCCAAAGACGTTTGGGTTCTAGCATTAATCTAAACAACCATTCCAAACCAACCGTACTCATCCATTTGGGTGCGCGCCGACGATAACCAGCTTCAAACTCAATGGCTGCACCAATCGCAAAAAACAGTTTGATATTGTGTAGTTGGTCTTTGTATTTATAAATCCACTTTTCTTGTTTAGGAGCTCCCAAACCTACTGCCAGAACAGTTGCTCCAGAATTATTAATCATCTGAATAATTTTTTGACATTCGATTTCATCTTTTTCAAAACCAAAGGGCGGGGAATAAGAAGCAATCACCATGTTGCGTCCAACTTTCTCGTTGATATTTTGATGAGCATCTTCAACGACATCTTCTGTACCACCTCCCAACAAAAAGATTTTGACGTTTTTGTCATTACGGTAGTACCAGTAGAAAGCTGGAAACAAGTCAGAGCCTGAAATTTTTTCTTTTAAGGGTGTGCCAAGAAATTTGGAAGCATACAATAACAACTGACTATCGCAAACTCGGTAATCAGCCGTTTTATAAATGCGATAAAAATCTCGGTCTTTCTGTAATTTGATGATGTGATCGACATTGGGTGTGAAAACTACACCTCCGAATCTGAGTCTTTCTAACAACTCAGTCATACTAAAATTATCAATTAAAACACTTAAAATATTAATCTGTTCCACAGTTATACCTCGCCAAGTATTGTATGTTCTTTAGCTCTAAATAGGTTGGCTTTTAAAAAGTTATGTATTTTACTAGGTATTTTTCTTCTCAGTAATGCTCCTGAAAAACATTTCTTTGAGTTAATATACCTAATAAATACTAATACTCGGCAATATAGTACAAAATTAACTGGTAAATAAAGGTTAATAGTTATCGTTTATCCCCCTAAATTCCTAGTAGCTAGGAATTCTCTTTAAGTATATATTACAGCAGCCCTACTTAAGTTAATTCCGCAACAATCTGATTATTTAATAACATCGTTTGAGTCAGTAAATCTTCTACCGAAAGACGTAGATAACGCTCTTGGTCAACCCGAAAAGATATTTTAACCCGATCGCTACCAGGATTACCTAAGGGTTCTAATTTCGCAATTGTGCTTGCTCCTGGTTTGTCATTCAGTGGTTTCACTGTCATGGTTTGGTCTTTAGTATTTCTAGTAATTAAGCGATCACCATCAAAATAAACTTCTACACCGACGTTGTTGACACCCATTTCACCAATAATCAATTCGATACTTGGTTGATTTTCTACCGATGCTCCCAAAACCAATTCTACTGGTTGTGCCATTGGATAGGGTTGTCCGGCTTGAATAATGGGATGCCAACTATGGCAATTTTGTTTCCGATTCCAATAACGAATACCGTAACTGTGATAAAGAAAGTCTTGGACTTGAATACCTTGGGCAATTGCCAGTGCGCCAGTCGCGATCGCATCAAAAGGGCGGTCACAACGAATTTTGTCTTCATCAAAATATTGTTTGATCCAGTTTTGTACTGCCGGCATTTGTACAGTACCACCAACTAATAAAACAGCATTAATATCGGTTTTTTCGATGCCGTTCCTTCTTGCTTGTTGTAAAACTTGAGTCATTAATTCATCAAGTTGAGCAAAAAATTGTTGTTCTTGAAGGATTTTTTCTAAACTAGAACGGTCTAAATTTAATTGATAACTTTCGAGGGTTTCATCATTAAAATAAGCTTCGCTGGCTTCCTGTCGAGTCGAAAGCTGAATTTTTAACTTTTCTGCCAAACGGGTAGTTAAGGAAGATTTGGTTAATCCTTCTGTAGCAGCAAAATAATCTACCAACCAATGATCGATATCCGTTCCACCCAAATTTTGACCAGCTTTAGCCAATACTCTAGCGGTAGTCTTTTTTTGCGAAGAACTTTCGCCCAGGAATTTTTGACCCCATTTGAGAATAAAACCTTGATTTACTTGACTTTGACGTGACAATTGAACTAGAGATAGATCGACTGTACCCCCACCAAAATCAACTACCAAAATTAATTCTTGTTCGGCTGCACCATACCCCAAGGCTGCTGCGGTAGGTTCGTCTAAAATTCTAATTTGTTCGACGTTGAGAGAATGACAAATATCAGTTAACCAGAGACGATAAGCTTCAAAACTGTCAACTGGTACGGTTAAAACTAAAGATTGTAAATTAGCTTGACAATCCGCTTGCAATTGTTCAATTAACTGCTTGAGAAACCATTCTCCTACTTGTTCAAAAGTAACTAGTTGTTCGTCTAATTCGGGTAAAAAACCTTGAATTTCGGTGCCAATGCCTCGTTTAAAGCTACGGAAAAAACGAGCATCATTGGTTTGGTCTAAACCGCGATCGCGTACGGTTTGTCCTAGAATTACTTTACCTTGACTAGCATCTTCAACGTAAACCAAACTAGGGATTAAAGGCGGATTATTTGCCAATAATTGGGATAATCCAGGTAATTTAACTGTTTCTGTGCTATTAATTGCTGAATTCCACCGAGCAACGACTGTATTGCTGGTACCAAAATCAATTGCGTAAGCATTGTTCTCAATGGGAGTAACGCTCATTCCGTTTAATCAAGATTTACTTAACATCAGCCAGACATTATTTAGCTTACGATATTCGCTCCCCAAAGCAGACCGAACCACAAGCTATGATCGAAAAAAAATCTTGTATATTTTTTGTTTGATAGATTTTCAATCTTATTAGTTTTAACTTTATGGAAAAATCAGGATTTCTAGGCAAAATAGTCAGTCATTTTGTGGCACTTTTGTTAGGAGTCGGACTAACTTTTGGTGGAATTAAAGTCATGTCTTCTCAAGCTGAACCTTTAGCTATACCCTCCCCAGTTAATCCTCAAAAAAATTCTGTTGCGCTGCAACTTGATCGTAATCAGGCTCAAACTGCAACTAATTTTGTGAGTTCTGCGATCGCGAAAACTGGCCCAGCCGTAGTTAGAATTGATACGGAAAAAACTGTTACTCGTAGAATCGATCCTTTATTTGAAGACCCGTTTTTTCGGGATTTCTTTGGCGATCGCTTTAATGCCCCCATGCCCGAACAAAGACAACTAAGAGGTCAAGGTTCTGGCTTTATTATCGATCCCAGTGGGATTGTTTTAACTAATGCTCACGTAGTCAGTGAGGCTGACCGAGTAGTAGTAACTCTTAAAGATGGTAGAGAGTTTGAAGGAAAAGTTCAAGGCACAGACGAAGTAACCGACTTAGCTGTAGTCAAAATTGAACCCAAAGGAGCAACCTTACCAGTCGCGCCTTTAGGCGATTCTGCCCAGGTACAAGTAGGAGATTGGGCGATCGCAGTTGGTAATCCGATTGGTTTAAATAACACGGTGACTTTGGGAATCATCAGTACTTTATCGCGTTCTTCGGCTCAAGTAGGAATTCCTGATAAACGAGTAGACTTTTTACAAACTGATGCAGCAATTAATCCTGGGAACTCTGGAGGGCCATTACTCAATGAACGAGGCGAAGTAATTGGCATTAATACAGCAATTCGGGCTGATGCCAATGGAATTGGGTTTGCCATTCCAATCAATAAAGCCAAAACCCTCAAAGACACTCTAGCTGCTGGTCAACAAGTACCGCATCCCTATGTGGGCATACAAATGGTTAGTTTAACGCCAGAACTTGCCAGACAAAACAATCAAGACCCCAATTCTGCCTTCTTCGTCCCTGAAACAGCAGGAGTTTTAGTAGTCAGGGTGATGCCCAATACTCCAGCCGAAAAAGGAGGAGTTCGTCGCGGAGATGTCATTCTGTCCGTAGATGGCGAACCAGTAACCACTGCGGATCGCTTGCAATCGATTGTCGAGAATAGCGGTGTCAATCACAGTCTCCAATTAGAAATTTTGCGAGGCGGTCTCGGCGGAGCCGAAGCACTGCGTGGTCGCCGTATCCAGCTTAAGGTAGTCACAGCCCAACTCAAAGGTATGTCCAGAACTGCTTTGGAATAATTAATTAGACAAATTACAAATCAAGGCAGATCAAGGGTTTTAGCTCTTTAACTGTCTTGTTTTTAGTGACTTTTAATCACTAACATAAGTAAAAATTACTGATTAATCGATCAGGTTAATTGTTGGACAACGATATACTATCCATTGAGAAGGATTAAAAATCTTCACACTTTTCTAAATTTGAGATTAAAGTAACTCAATCTACAGAGCAAAAGCAAATATGAATTCAGGAATTGACCTCCAAGGAAGTTTTATCGAAGCTGTCAAAGCTTTAGGACTTACCTCGGGTGTAGCGCAAGCCCTCTGGTTACCTATACCAATGTTATTGATGCTAATTGGGGCAACAGTAGGAGTTCTAGTAGTTGTTTGGTTAGAAAGAAAAATTTCTGCTGCTGCACAACAACGTATTGGTCCTGAATATGCAGGGCCGTTGGGAGTTCTTCAACCAGTAGCTGATGGCATCAAACTTGTTTTTAAAGAAGATGTTGTTCCAGCTAAATCAGACCGTTGGTTGTTTACTCTCGGCCCTGTCGTAGTCGTAATTCCTGTGTTTTTATCTTATTTAATTGTTCCTTTTGGACAAAATTTGGCGATTACGGACTTAAATGTCGGGATTTTTATCTGGATTTCTCTTTCAAGTATTGCTCCAATTGGTTTATTGATGTCTGGTTATGCTTCCAATAATAAATACTCACTCTTGGGTGGTTTGCGGGCAGCAGCACAGTCAATTAGCTATGAAATTCCCCTGGCATTATCAGTACTAGCAGTTGTGATGATGTCTAACAGTCTTAGTACCATCGATATTGTTGAACAACAGGCAGGTTATGGCATTCTTGGTTGGAACGTTTGGCGACAACCAGTAGGCTTCATTATTTTTTGGATCGCAGCTTTAGCAGAATGTGAACGTCTTCCTTTTGACCTCCCTGAAGCAGAAGAAGAATTAGTAGCTGGTTACCAAACTGAATATGCAGGCATGAAGTTTGCCCTATTTTACCTTGGGTCTTACGTTAACCTCGTATTATCAGCTCTAGTTTTTGCAGTTCTCTATCTTGGTGGTTGGGAATTTATTGTTCCTTTAGATCATTTAGCTGGTTGGTTTGGAGTAAGTGATACTACTCCTTGGTTACAAGTACTAGCAGCATCTTTAGGAATTATTATGACTTTACTCAAGGCTTACTTCCTAATTTTCATTGCCATTCTTTTACGTTGGACAGTTCCTCGGGTACGAATTGACCAATTACTAGATTTAGGTTGGAAGTTTTTACTACCAGTTTCTTTAGCTAACTTATTAATTACGGCTGCTTTGAAATTAGCTTTTCCCGTGGCTTTTGGTGGTTAGTTAATTAGTTAAGCTCGACAACTCAATAGAGATATCTGTTGAATTAAGGAGTAAAGCGACTCACAATCACAAAGGACAACAGATTATGTTTAAAGTTCTCAAACAAGTTCAAGATTATGCCAAGGAAAGTTGGCAGGCAGCTAAATATATAGGTCAAGGTTTATCAGTTACCTTCGACCACATGAGAAGAAGACCAATTACCGTTCAATATCCCTACGAAAAGTTAATTCCCTCAGAACGCTTTCGCGGTAGAATTCACTTTGAATTTGACAAATGTATTGCTTGTGAAGTTTGTGTGCGCGTCTGTCCGATTAATCTTCCTGTAGTTGACTGGGAATTTGACAAAGCAGTTAAAAAGAAAAAATTAAATCACTACAGCATTGATTTCGGAGTTTGTATCTTCTGCGGTAATTGTGTTGAATATTGCCCTACCAATTGCTTATCCATGACCGAAGAATACGAACTAGCAAGTTATGACCGTCACGAACTCAATTTTGATAACGTGGCGTTAGGTCGCTTGCCGTATAAAGTTACTCAAGATCCAATGGTGACACCTTTACGAGAATTTGGTTATTTACCAAAAGGCGAAATAGATCCTCACGATCTTCCTGCTGGTTCTAAAAGAGCAGGCAAAGAGCCTGAAGAAATTTTAGCAGCAACACAAGCTGAAAGTAGTAACTGAAATACCAAGACCGGGAAGAATTAATAACTTTTAATCATGTTATTGTTTCTCTCCCGACTGCTTAATTAATTAAAGGAGAATAAAGTGACCTTAGCTGAAGGTGTTCAAATAGTTTCTTTTGGCATTTTAGCTGCCATGATGCTTGCTACAGCCTTGGGGGTAGTGCTGTTATCCAATATTGTTTATTCAGCATTTTTATTGGGAGGCGTATTTATCAGTATTGCTGGGATTTACATTCTCTTGAATGCTGATTTTGTCGCTGCTGCACAAATTTTGATTTACGTTGGAGCAATTAACGTTCTAATTTTATTTGCCATTATGTTGGTAAATAAACGCGAAGATTTTTCGGCAATTCCTCGTCGTTGGATTCGCCAAGGTGCAACTGCATTAGTTTGTCTGGGATTATTTTTGTTGCTGGGAACAATGATCATGGTCACCCCCTGGGCGATTGATACTACTTCCCCTGCGATCGTGGCTAATACTATCGTAGCTATCGGTGAACATTTCTTCAGTGACTTTTTGTTACCGTTTGAATTGGCTTCGGTGTTGTTATTAATGGCAATGGTAGGAGCAATTATTTTAGCTCGTCGCGATTTTATTCCCGAGATTCTAACTAGGCAAGAAACTGTTGCTACTAGTTTGACTTTACCAGAGCGTCCTCGTGATTTGATTGGTAGTAGTTCGACAACGGAAAAATAGCAATTAATGGGAATAAAGTGAAGTTTTCTCAACCCAATGGAAAACAACTCAACAAGACAATTTTGAATCAGAAATTTTACGAGAGGAACAAGTGCAACTGGAATATTGTTTACTTTTAGCTGCTGCTCTTTTCTGTATTGGTATTTATGGCTTAATTACCAGTCGTAATGCAGTGCGAGTTTTAATGTCGATTGAATTAATGCTTAATGCAGTTAATCTCAATTTAATGGGCTTTTCCAATTTTTTAGACCCTACTGAAATTAAAGGTCAAGTATTTACTGTGTTTGTAATTACTGTGGCAGCAGCAGAAGCAGCCGTAGGATTGGCGATTATTTTAGCAATTTATCGCAACCGCAACACTATTGATATGGAACAATTCAATTTACTGAAATGGTAAAACTGGAAGTGGGCAACTTGCCCACCTCCACAATAGTATTGCTGATTTAAAGTATGAAAACGAAAGTAAAATAATTCTTAGCTATTAGCTTGTAAAAACTTAGAAAAAGCCATTAAAAACTAAAAGTAGTGCGAATTGTCCCGATAACTAAATCATCATTATCTTGATTATTATCAGGGGCAGACACCCACACCACTCCAGGAGTCACGGCGATATTATCTGTGACCTGATACTGATAAAACGCCTCCACGTGTAACGAAGTATCCCCATCATCCCCAATTCCCTCAATACTCGAATCAGTTACCCACGGTTCCATTCCCACGATAATTCCTGCTAAATTTCCTTCCTTGCCTAAATCGGGAAACGCTAAGGTAGCTGCCCAATTCCAAACCTCCTGCGTCCCCCGGTCTAATTGTCCTCCCAAAGTGGAAAGAGTCGTGACTTTACTCAACGCACCCCAACCTCCAACCACAATGCGATCGCTCAAGCTATAAGATACTTGTATTCCATAGGAATTACTCACTGTTGGGACAGCTTCACCAAATAAATCTTCAGTTAAAGATTGGATATTAGCGTTCGTACTACCCGTTTCGGTATCACTTTGGTTATAACCATGAACATAGGTAGCAGCGACAGTTAAACTCTCACTGGGGGTAAAGGTAAGTTGTCCAAGGGCAGAAAAAGGGCCATTAAATAAACCATTGCCCTGATTCGGATCGTTAGCAGGATTCGCTAAATAACCAGCACTGAGTTCTAACTTATCTCCTAAGCGATGAATGATACCCAACCCTGCATCGCCTGGGGGTAAATAAATTGGGTTACGAGTGCCAAAAGTAGAAATTGCCCCACTACCACCATCGCCATCAAGGACACTGACAGTATTAGCAATGTCATCGGCGGCGGTTCCTGCTGCACCTAAAATGACATTGGTATTGTCTCCCAAGGGAAGGTTATAAAAAAGGACTTCTAAACCCAAATCGTTATCGGCAGGTTCGGCAAAGGCTAAGTCTCCTGCAAAAGTACCAGTTTCCTCGGCAAAGGAGGGGAAGTTGCCAGTCGAAAGACGAGTAAAGAGTAGATCTTCTCCGCTAAAGCTGGTTTCTAGTTCGAGGCGGGTACGGTTTCCTAAAACTGCTACTTGGTCGGCATCTCCTGCCACGACGCTACCTAAGCCAAAGATTACTTCTCCGACTAGTTTGGTGGTGGTTGAGAATTGATGATCTTCTAGAAATGCAGTCCGACTTTCTAAATCGTCAATTCTTCCGCCTAAAGTAGCGAGTTCAGCTTCAAATTCTTGAGTGAGTCGGTTAATAGTGTCTAAATCTTCTCGCATTACCGATTCAGACGAAGCAATCAATCTTTCAATCTGATTCAAACAAGAATTTAATCCTGCTGCAAATTCATAACGAGATAAAGCTTGATTACCCCGATAGGTTTGATTAGGATAACCTGCAATACAACCGTAACGGTCTACTAAACTTCTTAACGCTTCATAAGCCCAATCGGTGGGAGAAACATCTCGTAGTTGATTGACATTCGTAACTTGATCGATTGATTCGGTAGAGTATTGTTCTACTTCTTGAATTACATCTACTGTTTGGGCTTGTACTGTATTAGAGAAACCTAAAACACTAATTCCCACGAGAATAGGGATAATTTTTTGATTATTCCAAATTAATTGTTTCATAATCCTCACACCATTTGAGTTTTAAAATTAAGTAGGGATGACTACTTGAGTGACAAAATTACTGACCCTCGCGATCGCCATGTCTTGAGATTGATCATTAGTAACTGCTGTTGAGGAATTTAGTTGTGATTGAGAATTGATTGAGGTGTTACTACAACCACTATTAACAGTTAGTACGCCGAAACAAATCAGCACCAAGAGAAAACGATGCGGGATCGCTCTGATAGTTTTTTTTGTTAACATTGTCTTACACTATTTAATTCATTAGAGATTCGGGAAATTTGATTTCCCAGTCTCTTTTTTCTTGATTTGATCGCTCTTAATCATACAAGTTTTGCAAGATATTCTCAATTACTTGACAACTTAGTTATGTAATCGCTTACTATTGTTAATTTTGTTTGAATTTATTTTTAGCTTAATTTTGGATAAAAATAAACATTATTTAGCAACAATTAAACTAAAAAATCAGAAATAATCGCATTTATCCTTTTTTTTTAATAGCAAAATTTCAGTAGAAATCTAAATAACTTCCTAAAATGACTAATTTACTTATTGATCGCAAAAACCTGATTGCAGATTTAATCACTCATTATCGTTCCCGTGTAGACTTTCTTTCGATTCGCCTCGAACAAGCAGAAGGTACTGATATTTCCTTGCGAGGAGAAAAAATTGAAACTCTTAGTGAAGGGACATCTCTAGGTGGGCAAGTTAGGGCTTGTTATAAAGGAGGTTGGGGTTTTGCAGCTTTTAACGATCTTTCTACTTTAGCCCAACGCATCGAAGAAGCGATCGCTGCTGCTAGAATTGTGGGAGATGGAGAAACTACCATCGCAGCAGTAGAAGCAGTACAGGCTACTTGTCAATTACCTCTAACTAAAATTGATCCGCGTTTAATTTCCTTAGCAGACAAAAAAGCTCTTTGCGATCGCTATAATCAAATTTTACGTAGTTACGATCAAAGTATTATTTCTACTTCGGTTCGTTATAGTGATAGCACTCAGACTATTATTCTGGCTACCTCTGACGGGAGTTTAATCGAACAATCTTGGTCAGATTTAGAAATGCGTTTTGCTGCTACAGCTAGAAATGGGGAAATAGTACAAACTGGTAGAGAAACTTCAGGTTCGCGTCGCGGATATCAAGATTTAACTGATTTAGACCAACAAGTTGAAGCAGCAGCCAAACGGGCAGTGAATGCCCTTACCCTCCCAACTGTCAAAGGTGATACTTATACAGTGGTAATTGACCCCATCTTAACAGGTTTATTTGTTCACGAAGCTTTTGGGCATCTTTCTGAAGCAGACATGGCTTATGAAAACCCAGATTTATTAGAAGTCATGAGTATGGGTAAACGCTTTGGTAGCCCTGAATTACAAATTTTTGATGGTGCAGCACCAGAAGGACATCGCGGTTCTTATTATTATGATGATGAAGGAACACCTGCGACTACTACCCAATTAATCAAAGATGGTGTGTTAGTAGGAAGGTTGCATTCTCGCGAAACAGCAGGAAAATTAGGAGAACAACCAACAGGAAATGCACGCTGCCTAAATTATCATTATCCTCCGATTGTTCGCATGACCAATACTTGGATTGAAAGAGGGACAACACCAGTAAAAGAATTATTCCAAGATATTAAAGAAGGGGTTTATGCCAGTAATTGGCAAGGAGGCATGACAAATGGGGAAATGTTTACTTTTAGTGCAGGGGAAGCTTGGATGATTCGCAATGGAGAAATAGCCGAACCAGTGAAAGATGTCACTCTTTCAGGCAATGTATTTAAAACTCTAGCTAATATTGAAGCGATCGGAGATGATTTCTATTGGGATGAATCTGGTGGTTGCGGTAAAGGCGGACAAAGTGGTTTAGCCGTCGGTTGTGGAGGTCCGAGTTTAAGAATTAAAGATGTGGTTGTAGGTGGGGAAGCAGTGGAATAGATATTTAACCGAGGCGAGGTTTTTACTTTTATTTCCTCGGTTAATTAAAAATAAAGTTTTAAAATACTGTAAAATCGGGATGACAGGATTTGAACCTGCGACATCCTGCTCCCAAAGCAGGCGCGCTACCAAGCTGCGCTACATCCCGTAGACCGCTAGTCTAGTATAACTCAATTCTAGGTAAATATAACATAAATATCAGAATTGGGTAAATCCCATCAGATAAAAGGCTTCGGTATTTAAGAATTAGGTAAAAAATTTTTAACTCATTTGGTCACACGATTGAAAGCAATCATGTTTAAAGCGTGATTTTCTCTAAAAATTGGTGCGCTACACACCAAATTTTTAGAAGCAATGTATATCAATCACAAAGAGAGAAAAGCAAAAATAGGGAAAATCAACATATCAGTAAGCCGTAATAATACAATTAAGCTACGGTTTACTCATCCAGCAGGAAAAAGAAACGATCTTAACATCGCCAGCAATACAGAACAAGGTTGGCTCAATGCTTTGAGGATCGCCCATATCATCAACAGTGATATCGAGCTTAATAACTTCGATCCGACTCTCGCAAAATATAGTCCCAACAGAGCAAAAGCTTTAGAAATCGCTAGTAGAAAACCTAATCTTTTGGAAATTTGGGATAGATACAAAGAATTGAATAAAGCCAGGATCGCTCAAACGACTCAAGATTATCTTTGGAAAGACGTAGATAGATATTTACACAACACAGATCGAAACCTTCTTGAGCTTTTTTAAGTTCAAGAATTATTATCTTGTTTACTTTCTACTTACGCAGTCTCGACAGTAGCAACGATGTTTAGATCGGCATTAAATCCAGCCATTAATGCTGCTGTAAACGCTGGACTTATTGAAAAAAACCCATTTAGTAAGCTAAAGATACCAAAAACTCAAAAGAAACCGCCAGAAATATTCACAGCAAATGAAGTTAAAGCAATAGTAGCTGCATTCTACAGTAACGAGTTTAATTCTAAGTACAGTAGATATAAACACTCAGACTACGCGCATTTTGTCGATGTATTGGCTCATACCTTCGCTCGACCAGAGTAAAAAAGTGGCAGTATTTTTCAATTTATTTAATAATATTCAAATTGGAAACCAAGAAGATCGCTACTACAACGGAGTAATTTCTTATTCTACTCTCTTAAATGTATACGACCGAAATATCGTTGATACTGGCGAAATTTATGCAGATTTAATCAATAACGATCAAGAGCAGGGTTTAAAAACAGAAATTCTTCAACTGTTAACTTTATTCCATTTTTCTCGTTACGAAGCGGATGTAAAAGATATTCAACTAAAGCTAGACCCCTATCAAAATATAATTGGCGACCAATCGGTTGGTGCATTGTCAACATTTCCACATATGCAACCAAAGGTTCAGTTTAATCTTCTAGCATTTTTAAATGAAGTTAACGATGCCTTAAATGCCAATATAAATCCACAAGAATAGATACTTTATAAACATCGATTGGCAAGATAATAAATTAACATGGATAGCTCAAAATTGGGTCAGGAATTAGGTCGTTTGTTTGAAGTTGGATTTAACATCGGAATGCTTACTTATATTAAGCAGAAAGAGCTTAAATATAATTATGGCAATATCTACGAAAAAGATTTAGAGCAGGTAAACTTTCCCAAAATTGTACGTAGATTAATCGACGATCTAGGAGTAATTAGTTTTCAACATCGGGAGATAGTTAAGCAATGGGCGATTTTCTTTTTGCAGAAAAGTTTTTTGGCTGGTTTGAATTTTTTAGATGAATATTTCTCTGCTATAGGTTGGAACAATAAGCGGAAACTAAAACGCTTACAAATTGTCTATTTCCAAAGTTATTTTGCTGACGAAAATACTCTTGGTACTTATGTTAAAGGTGAAAATAAAGTTTATCAAGATTGGCTATCTCAATTTAAAAAACTAGGTATAGATGTTAACCAAATAGATATTAATAAATATAAAAAAAAGGGAGAATTTTTAAAAGCTGATAGCCTGATTTATTTTCGTTACAGACATCAAGTAAGAATATTAGCAATCGATTATTCAATCTTTACTGTTCAGTCAATTAGAGACTTGAGAGATTTGAATAATATTGAAGTATTGCGCCAACTATTACTTAGTAACATTATTTATCTCAAGTCAAAAAGTGTCTTTGCTAACTTAGGAATAGACTGTAAGAGCGATGGTAGAGTCGCTAGTCAAAATCATCCCTTTCTCTTCCCAGAAAGCTTATTTCAATACTACAAAGCTTTTTCTCGTAAAGACAAAGAAACCATCAAAATGATCCAAGCAGGAAGTTATGCTTATAGCTTTTGGAATTGGCTGGTATCCCAACAGCAAATCTCTGACAACGATGAGGTTACTTTCAATATCATTGGCTACAGCGATCGTGACTCAGCTTCTCTTTGTCTTCAGCAAAACCAGATCGAACTTTTAAAGACTTGCTATCACATCTACCGTCAACAATCTCCAGAGTCGGAAATTAGTTCAGCTCGCGAACAAGTTTTGAAAATTATTAAACGAAAAGCCAAGAGGAGCTTTTTTCGTGGAGAAAGGTTTATCGATAATCTTTTGAAAATATCTGGCAACGGAATACATTTAGTATCTCATCAAGAAACTTTTACTGACTTTAATAATTATTTAGATACTATTCCTCAAGATTTAGCCAAGCAGTTAGGTGTCCCACCTGGTCTAAATTTACAACAAGCTCATGCAGCATTAATTCAACAAGTATTATCGCCAACAGACAAAAACCTATTTGCTTTTTTAACAGGTAATCCTGGGATTGGAAAAACTACAGCGATTAGTAACTTTCTCAAGCAAGAAAAGATATTAGAAGAGGGGTTTCTGTTTATTTACATTAGTCCTCGTACTCAAGTTAATCTCGATATTTTAGAAAAGTTTACCGATTCAAAATCTAAACGTCTTTGTGACGATCACTTGATTACCATTAATACTAACTTTACCTTAATTGATAAGAACGAAGGTAAAGCTACAGTACAATATTGCTGCAATCAACTAGAAGACCGCTTTAACCTACAAACAGTAGATTTCATTCCCCAAAACAAGTTAGTTGAGGTTTCTTCTAGTAATTCCAAAAGTGTAGTCAGAAAAACAGCAACACGCTTACAGGAGAGTGGCAATAGCAAAAAAGGCGTACTCTATAGTATGTCTGAAGCGATCTATAGCCTAATTAATAACGGACACAAAAATATTGTTGCTACAGTCGCACTCCAGTCACTCAAAAAACTATCTGGGGGACAAAATACTTTAGACCACTTTCAACGCATCTTTAGAGATGTTTATAACGAAACTGAAGCCAAGCCAATTGAAGCTAAACTAAAGCAGCTATCTCAACGGGTTAAGCATATCTTTATCGCTATTGACGAAATTACTGGCGATCGCAGTGGAGTAGACTTTTTACTAGGGGTTAGCGAACGATTAAAACTATATGGATTAACCAACCAAAATTACTTTAATACCAAAATTATTGTCGCAGATACTTCGATTATTGATGCAGATGTTATCAAGCAACACTTATCAGATACTGCTGCCGAACCCAACAAAATATTTTTCAGAAAAGCCCCCAAATTAAATGCCTGTCTGACAATTGAATCATTCACATTTAATAATACCCCTGCTATAGCAATTAATACTAACTCCTATCCCGCGAATAATCTGCACATTACTTACAAAACATTGATTCAATCCCTTAAATTTCAAGAACGAAATAAGAAACTTTACAGTACAAAAAAATACGATCTAGAACAACGTACACAAACAGAAATAATTGAAGATATAAAAAAGATACTAGCAAATTCACCTCAAGAACAAATAATTGTTTATATCCAAGATAAAACCCGCTTAAGCGATCTAATTAATACTCTTCAAATTAATAAAAGACGATTTGAACCCAATCTAGATTACTTAGAAATACACGCAGATTTATCTCAATTTGATAAACAAAATATACACGAACATAAAGATCGAGTTCAAATCATCTTTATGACTGCTTCTGCCAGTCGAGGCTTATCTTTTCCTCGTGCCAAACATATCCTTGTAGATTTTCCTCGTTTCGAGATTGAAGCCAATTTAATGGAAGTCATTCAAGTAATCTATCGCGGGAGAGGAAACCCACAAATAGATGCAGAAGATAAACAGTTGATTTTCTATCTTACCGAACAAGCTGTTTACTATATTGAAAATGGAGATGATTGTAAATATTCACTACAGGAAAGCAAACTAAATATACTCAATTTTCTAATTATTCTTCACGTCTCAATCAGAACAAGAATATATGGTTACGGAAATATTGCTCACGAAAAATACCTGATGATTCCTGTAGGTGGAAAGTCAGTTTTTACCGCAGGTGAGTCTCTTAGTAATAAAATAGAAAAACTAATCAGAAGCCTCAAAAAAGAATATCGCAAACGCAGCCACGATTTACGCATTCAAAAAGCTTCAAAACAACTAGAAGAGTTGATGAAGACAGCAGATATTACAATTCACAATCTAACAAAAAAAACAACAGATAAAAAATTATCTTATCTAAAATTGTTAGATGATATTCGGCAAGCTTTTAATAAGTTAATTGATGGTAGTTTGAATACGTTGCTTGATTTTCCAGCAATTCAAACAGGATATATATTGGGAAGTTTACTTATAGTATCGCTAGATAATAAAAAAGTAGAAGAAGTTTATCGACTAAAAATAGACGACAAAACTATAACCTTAGCAGAAATTCTATCTGAATTAAAACAAGATACGCGCTTATCAGAAAGTATTCAGGTTTTAATTAAAGATGCTTTACAGTTGATCGTAGAGTTAGAACAGCAAAAGTATCGCAATCAAAGATTAGAACAAGAAAACAAATATTTCGACCGTTATTATGCCGTTCCACTATTTGTATTTTTGGTCAACGAGACTTTTACAACTTATTTTAGAAACAAAGAGATTAAACCTGAAGACCAGAGATTTCGGGATATTTTAGAAGTTTATGTAAGTTCTATATTTCCCATAGGTCAAGTTATACCAATTGGTTATAAATACGAAAAAATTCCTTTTTTAATCTTTCGCAGCTATAGTCTCAAAGAGATGAGAGAGAAGCAATTCAGCGATAAATATTTGATGAATTCTAAAGAACTTAATATACTAAATTTGATTTTGTTTCAGTCCGAAACTAAATAAATTTTTTTGGAATTTTATTTTAATCTCGATTAGAGCTAAAACTAGCAAGAGTGTCATAGAGTGCAGTCTAGCTCGAACCGCTTATTCTGTAAGGATTTCAAAATCCCGATCATTAAAATGTAGCAATCGCTATTGTTTGTTGATTTTTGCAGCCTTTGACCACTTCCTGCAAAATTAGAAATATTTATTTATCAAAGAAGCTAAATTGCTCAATCATTCATGCTGCAAAGATTATAGCGATTCAGAGAAAAATCAGTTTTAACTTTCTCAATACTAAAAGCTGCAAAATTTCACAGATTGCCCCTCATGACACTCTCGCTAGTTTTTCCCCACTTACGCTACTCCTAAAATTCTTAATTATTTATTTAGAATCTTTAAAACGCATACTCTGAAGGCAATTAGAATTTTTATAGTACAAATTTTCTAATTAGCTTCCCTATAATCATTTTAAAGTCATATTTCTGTCAAAACCTATGAGAAAGAAAAACAAAGAAACGAAGACGTTCAGTGCGTCAGCAGATATCCATAAACTTATTGCGGAAAGAGCAGATCGATTAAAAATTAGTAGGTCTGAATATATTTGCCGATTAATATTAGCAGACAAAAGATAAGGAAATAAAATTGGTAATTACTATAACAATTATGCAAAGCTTAAAAATTTAATTGATTAAAAGGTTCAAAAAAAAAATACGCCACTAGGTCTTATTCACATGAAAAATATCTATGATCTTTTAGCTCTGCAATAACAGCAAAAAACAAAAAGTGAGGTACTAAAAAATGAAAACTAAATTTGAAAAATTTCCATTATGCAGAACAATAATAGAAAAAATTCTAATATATATAGTACTACAAATATTCTAGCAAATCATACGATAACATATGGTTTTAAGATTGATTTAGATGATCCAGATGTAATTGCTGTAGATTTACTCGCACAAAAAGAATACGAAGGTAGAGAAATTCCACCTTTTGAAGATGATGAAGATTTCCTATACATTGAAACATCTAAAAATCTGGTTGATAATAACAAAAAACAAAAAGAATATCTACCTTGTGAAAATGATATTGAAATTGAGGAAGATTTGAGGTTGAATTTGAGAAAGCGATAAACAAAAACAATCCACATTTATCAGTTGTGTGTGCTTATTATGGTGGTGGTAAAACTCTTGAATTGACGCAAATAGATTATGTTGAATTACTAAAACGCGAGGAAAATATTGATCTTGCTACGCTGTATCATAGCCTCAAACGTCAGTTGTATAAACGAATCAGGAAAGAGCAAAAAAAAGGTATTAATCAAGGAATTAAATTCACGATCGCCTCACAGCGTCCAAATCTACCAGACATTAATGAACAGTTAGCCCTCTTCTGTCACTTTCCGAAAACTTTTGTCATTTCTAAAGTTTACAACCCTTATCAACAAAACGATTCCTTGGTTATTTACTAGTATAAATTCGTTCCGTGATCGCCTTGAAGAAAAATTTGATTACCTATGGCTAAATCAATTGATATCATTACTTTTCAAAATCTTTTATTAATAGGAAATCTCGGAGAATGACAGAAGAGGGTTAGAATACGAGTCTTTAATGGCTATGGGTGCAACAACCCATGCTCATGCCTTTTACACTGAATGCGTCAAAAAAGCTACAGGATTGGGTCAATATAATCTTTGTCGTCGGTATTTAAGAAAACTAGAAGAACTAAGTAAATCCGATCTCGCCATAGTTACTCACGATTATTTACTCCTAATGCTCGAATCAGGGAAGATACCCGAAGGTTCATTATTGATCTTTGACGAAGACTTGTTGATGTCACTTCAGAAACAAATCAAGACAATATCAGCTAAAACATTGAAAACCTTGGTTCAAGATTTAGAAGATAGTATTGAGTTTTCTGAGATGACCGATATTATTAATAAAGTAAAGAACCGTGTTGAGTGTATCGAGCAGCATAGCGATCGCCAAGAAGAAGTTGTTTTATTCGCTCCTGAGTCTGAATTAAGTCAGGACGAAATCAAGTCAATCATTCATTTTTTGGTAACTGGTTCTAGTGCAGTCTTTCGGGAACAATATAAAGAAATAGCTGCTATTTTAAGTGCTGATGGTTTTGTTATGGGCAAAGATAACCATGAATTAGTTTTGCACTTAATCAATAATTGGAAACTACCGAATCAGTATAAATATATTGTTCTTACAGCATCTGGTAGTGAAAAGTTATATCGTCGATTAGCAGTTAATAGTAAGATTAATGATTTTAATTACTCGCCATACCCAAACAATATTGCTCTGATGGGTGATATCTTCCAAATTACTGATAAAAACTATTCAAGAACTTTATCATCTAGGTAGCGAGTTAATTCTGACTGTACTTGAGTATCTGCCATCGGTACGTTAGCAGGAAGAATCATTAAGTTTTTATCGTTCTCTTGCCACAGATAGCTAATAACCTTTGCCATCAAGCGCAATACTCCACGAGTGCGCTGGAATTTATCTAAACTCGATCAATCTTCGTATAAACGTTCAAATAATTCGGGATGAATCGGATAAGCATCTCTAATTCTTCTTTCGTAATCTTTTTCCCGACATTCTGCTGGAAATTCTGTTTTTTGGTCGCGATACATCTGGCTAAATGCTCTAATGACGGTATCACGGGCAGTAAATAATGTTGGGTCGGTAATATCTTGGAACAAGCGACGACGAACGATATGAAAGCTTTCTTCAGCAGTAGCAGGTCGCCAAGGCGATTCTACCCGACCGATCGCATTTTTAAGACGTTCTAAAGCTTGTTTACCTCTGTCTCCACCAATCTCAATATCCGAGGCGGGAATACTTACTACTAGTAAAGTGTTGTCAGCATTTTTAGCTGATTCACTAAGAGTTTGAGCAAAGGTAAAATGAGTATCGAAATCTCCCCCAGGCAGGTCTTTTTCGTAGTGTAGTTGACGGGCATAAGCTACCCATTCATCAATAAGGATTAGACAGGGTGCATAGCGATTGAATAATTCTTTAAGTTTATCCCCAGGATTAGTAGCAGTACGATCTGCATCTGCGATCATTTCATAACCTTCTTTGCCTCCAAGTTGCCAAGCGATTTCACCCCAAAGAGTTTTAACAATTGTGCCGTCTTTTTGTTGTTCGCTGGAGGGACTACAAAAAGGATTATAAAGCAGACTGGATCAGGGAAACAGCCCTCATACCTCGACGATAATAGTCGTTTTTCTGAGTTGAAAAACGGAGTAATTCTGGAATGACATCTTGGAAAAACATCATTGAATCTATCCAATTTTGAGCGTGTAAACCAATCGAAAAAGTACTATGCCGTCGCTCGGTGCGACCAGGTTCAGTAGGTCGAGCTACATAATTAGAAACCCCCTTATTTTTAATGGATTTACCCTTAAAAATAGCGAGACAATCAGCCAAACTAATTAATAAAATGAGAGCAATTAATCGGTTGTCGGTAACTTGAGTAATTTCTAAATTATAGCCACCTAGTTTAAAATCACGCGCACATTTCTTCGATTCCCATTCTTCTAGAATAAGCTTTGGTAGCTGCTGATAAACTTTTAAGATTAGTCAAAATATACCAAGGTTCTTTAGCTGATTTTTGACGATATTTTCGACAATGTTTGGCGGCTAAATTAAAATTGCCATATCCTTTAGTTTTGGTAACTCTAACTCCCTCATAAAAAAGGGCAGTGCCAGGAGCTAATTTTAACTCTTTTAATTGAAACCAAATTTGTTCTTCTAACTCGACATATTCATTCTTTTTTAATCGCAGGCTAAGATAGACTTTTGCTTCTTCTGATAACCATTTGGCTAAATCGACGCTACAAAATTCTCTATCTCCTAAAACCACAATTTTAAACTCTTTTAAGAGTGCTAATACTGGTTCTAAAACTGATTTTTGCTGTGCTAAATTACTATTTCCCTTAAGGGGCAACAATCGAAAATATATTGGGATTGCTCGACGTTGATATACTAAACTAACCATTAATAAATTTATTTCTCGCCACTGGCTTCTATCAATAACAAGATAAATTACTGCTTCTTTAAGTGTTTGCTATATAATTCAGGAAGTTGAATCATTTCTATTTCAACAAGTAAAACTTATTGATAATAGTCTCTCATCTTTTGGGAGACTGCTTCATTCAATCCCTGATCTAGTAAGCTTTCTACTCTTCTCTGTAGTCCCCGCAGGTAAAAATTAAATTAATAGTATTATTGTGTACTTTTGTTTGCTGTTTGTACTTAAACACTATCGGGACTAGCCCTAACTTCAGCGATCGCATATTTTAAGACAGCAAGATAAGATATTTGTAAAGAGCGATTAACAAACTAAAGCACGAGCTTTTTCTTTCAAATTGTTATCGGAGTTAATATTCTGATTTTGCTTTTCTAAATTAAACTGCATTGCAAACTCTGCTACTTCTAGCAAGGCGTTATCGATACTTTTTCCTATCGATTGATACCATTTGAGTACTTCTGCTAAGTGCCAATTTAATGACTTGCTATCACTGTTAATAGGAAATGGAAAAGTATCTATATGACTATTTTTTAGCTTGAGTATGTTCTGTCTAGTACAGTTCATAATAGTTGCAATCTCTGAAATACCTACAACGTCAGGGGAGATGTAGTACAGTTCAGAATCAGGTATAACGCTTTTTACATTTTCAATTGCACTGTAAATAGCCTCAACCGCACTATCAGAACTACGAATAAAATCTAATCCTATATATCCACTCTGACCTATACCAAGTAAAGCATCATCACATCCTGCTGCAAACAATCTATCTTCATAGATGCTTGGATCTACTTTGTGGTCAGCTAATTTAAAATGTAATGCAAAATCGTATTCCTTCATATTATTAAAATTCTATTAATCGGTATCTCGCTCTCTATGTATACATCGGTCTACAATCCTACGTATCTGTTTGGCATGATTTTGAGGATTTCTTGGCGTAGACCAAACACTTTCAAGACAAAACTTTCCACATCTACACTCTAGATCGTTATAGAACCCATTTGACATCTTCCAAGTATGGACTTAAAGTTCTCGAAAGTATCAAAATTCATTGACCATGAAGTATTCCAGTAGCCTTAGCGATGAAGAATGGGAAATTCTAGAACCCCTGTTAGTTAAGATATTGCCGACTAAGAAGCAAACCCGACCTGCCAATTGGACAAGGCGAGAAATCCTTGACGGAATACTCTATCAACTCAAAAATGGTTGTAATTGGGCAGACTTGCCCAAAGATTTACCTCCCTACTCAACTGTCTATTGGCACTACAAGCAGTGGCGAAAGGTAGGGGTGTTTGAAAAGCTCATGAATGCCTTACATGAACAAGTACGTCAGCAGGTTAAAAAAAACCTAAGTGGACAACATTAATAATCATTGACTCTCAAGCCGTGAAAAATACCTGTAATGCCAGTGTCGCTTCCAAAGGCTTTTGTTTTTACAAAGCCACGAATGGGATTAAAAGACATCTGGCAATTGATACACTGGGATTTCCTTTCTTTACCCACTGCACACCAGCAAATGTCTCGGATGATGCAGGATTGATTGAGATGCTGACGCTAAATATTGACTATTTCCAGTCAAAACCCGTTAACCTTCCGAAGCTCACTATTTTGCTAGACCACGGATATCATCCCGAACATTTGACTGAGCAATTGGAGCAAGTTTATCCCGAGATCATGACGAAAATCAAGTTTGAACTGTCCACCAAACCCTCGAAACAAGAGAAGGCAGCGCAAGGGAAATCTGGATTTGTTCCTGCTGTTGCTCGCTGGGTGATTGAACGCTCAAACGCTTGGATGGAGCGTTGTAAAAGTTTGGTTAAAAACTTTGAGCGCGAGATACGCGGAGGTTTCCTCCGCTTGTAGAATCGCGCTGTTGAGCGAACTTTATCTCATGCGACTGCCAAGATCGATCTCTGCTTCGTCAGATTAATGCTTAAGCGGCTTTCAGTCTCTTCGTGAGATCTCAAATGGGTTCTATAGGATTGTGCTTCTTGTGTCCAGCCTTGTCTGTCGCAAATTACATACAATCGATCTAAGTACAGGACAAAAACTGTACTTAGATTAAATCATTACCAAATCGAGATTACCTCTGTGTCAGGTATGAAAATTTATGTGAAGCTCCAAAAGTGACTGTTTTTAAGATTTTAGAGTTTCTAAAATTACAATTGAGGTCAACTTTAAATTATGAAAGCTTAATCAAACCATGCACCGTAAATTTATTGCCAGAGGTAAACAGAAAATATGATGAAATTTGTTACAAGCTACAACCATACCTAACCTATCATGGCTACAATGTCTGAACTAGCTCGCTGAAAAAATCGCCATAAAGTCACCGAGTATCAAATAGGAAAAAGCTGTTTCTTCAACCAAATATTTGCCTTCGCATGAAGATATAGAGGATCGGCATGAATCGAGATTGCTCTCTCATAAGCTTCTATAGCATTGCCGTATGCGCCTATTTCAGCCAACAATAACCCTCGATTAAACCAGGCTTGATGGTATTCGGGTTCGATTGCGACTGCTCTATCGTAGGAATTGAGCGCTTCAGCAAAGCGTTTCATGGCACTCAGGGCATTGCCTCGGTTATTCCAAGCTTTACTGTAATCGCGGTCTAGTTCAATCGCACGCTCAAAAGCAGCGAGGGCTTCTCGATCTTGTTCTGATTGGCAGAGGTCGCAGCCCAATGAATCCCAATATTTCGGACTTTGGGAGTCCCACTCGGAGTCAACTATCATGATAATTTTCTCAAGAGATTATTATTTCATTATTACTCGCTAATGACAATATCCCTCTTCTGTCATTCTCCGAGATTTCCTATTAATAAAAGATTTTGAAAAGTAATGATATCAATTGATTTAGCCATAGGTAATCAAATTTTTCTTCAAGGCGATCGCGATCACGAATTTATACTAGTAAATAACCAAGGAATCGTTTTGTTGATAAGGGTTGTAAACTTTAGAAATGACAAAAGTTTTCGGAAAGTGACAGAAGAGGGATATGTGTTTGAAAGCAAAAGATTTCCAATTCTCAAACCTCTAATAATTTTGGGAAGAGTACCGTTATTCTTTTATATTCTCCATCTGTGGTTGATACATTTTTCTGCCATTTTATTGGCGTTACCTAACTATGGGTTTAAAGCAGTCACTCTGCCCTACCTATTATCTAGCGCGATGCCAGACGATTATGGATATGATTTACACCATGTTTATGTGTTGTGGCTTGTCATGGTTGCTATTCTTTATCCAATCTGCAACTGGTTTACCAATTACAAATCGAAGCATAAATATTGGTGGTTAAATTATTTATAAAAATTCAACAAATCAATCAAAACGAAGATTAATTAGCAGTTTAGTTTTTAGTTAGAGCGATCGCTCGACCACACTCCAACCCGATCCTCTCTTGCTATAGCCTCTAAGAGTTTTTTGCCTTGAGAGAAGATTTGCCAATTAATCATGAATAAAAATGATAGAGAATTAATCTTAGTTTTCCCCGTTACAATTGTTTTAACTTCACGGGTTCGTGTTAGAGTTTGGTACATAAATATTTGCTCTACCCTGCAATGGAACTAATCACTCTTGACAACTTTCCAGCAAGTATTCTCGGCTTGGCAGGTAATCAGTCGATGGAGGAAAGAATCATACAAAATGCGTTTGCAGCAGGGATAAATTACTTCTTCTTCTACAATCTTTCCTTCGAGAGTCTACTTTCTGGACTCAAACCTTTATTAGAAAAGCAACGAGAAAAAATCTTAATAGCAACTGGCAGCGAAAGTAGAAATCAGGACGAACTAAACCAATACCTAGATCGGGTGCGTCATCGCCTCGATCTCGATCTTGTCGATGTATTCTTTATCGAATACGTATCTCCTGCTGACGATTTAGCTCAAATAAAATCTCTTCTCGACGAACTTAATACCTGGAAAGAAAAAGGATTGATTCGTTATGTAGGAGTGACGGTTCACAATCGAGCGATCGCGATAAAACTAATTGAGGACGGACAAATTGATGTATTAATGCACCGCTACAATATGGCTCATCGAAAAGCTGAAGAAGACGTACTACCAGCAGCAAAAAGTGCTGACATTCCAGTAATAGCATTTACCTGTACTCGTTGGGGTTCGTTACTAAAAGGTCATCAAGATTGGCAGGGGACAATACCTACAGCAGCAGATTGTTATCGATATGCGATCGCTAACTCCGCAGTAAGAATGGCTCTGACTGCACCACAGACATCAACTCAATTAGATGAAAATCTTCAATTACTGAAGAATCCAGAACTTTCTGAAGTAGAAAAATTTCTCTGGCAATCCTATGGAGATTTAATCTATGGCAACGGTCGAGATTCTTTTGAAACTGAATGGCTATAAAAAAGAAGAGATTTTAGGGATTAATTCTCCGACCGCGCTCGCTTTAATTAGCATACCTTCATTCATCAACGGCGAGAGAATTGACAACAATGTTTAAACCAGAAATCCAGATCTACAATCACGACGGCAGTTTCCGCTATCGGATGGCGGTAGAAAGAATACCTGTTAGAGGGGATTTACTACAATTAGACGGTTTTTTCTATCTCTAAATTGCCGTAAAGCCTCCATCTACTGTGATTCCCTGTCCCAAAACAAAAGAAGCTTCATCGGAACATAACCAAACTACCGCATCGGCAATCTCTTGGGGTTTACCCAATCTACCGATGGGATGGAGAGATTTCATGTATTCTCTGGTGGCACTATCTCCACCAGTAAAGTTTTCTAGTAGTGAAGTTTCAATTGCACCAGGACAGACAGCATTAATCCGAATTCCCTGTTTGGCATACTCTAAAGCAGCAGTTTTAGTTAAACCCAAAACGGCGTGTTTGGAAGCTACATAAGGTGCATGACCGGGAAACCCGATTAAACCTGCAATAGAGGAAGTGTTAACAATCGCTCCCCCTCCATTGGCTAACATATGCTCGATTTCGTATTTCATCGAGTACCAAACACCCTTAACGTTAACGTTCATCACCAGATCGAAAGTATCTTCTGTTTGTTCTGGAGTCATTGCTTGGGGATCGTCAACCCCTGCATTATTAAAAGCAGCGTGTAACCCACCATAGGTATCGACTGTATATTTAATTAAATTTTGGATATTTTCGCTCTCCGTAACGTCGGTTCGATAGAAACTAGCTCGACCGCCAGCTTGTTGAATTAGAGCGACTGTTTCTCGACCCGCTTTTTCGTTGCGATTGCCAATCACTACTGATGCACCTTCAGAAGCAAACTTCAGGGCAGTAGCTTGACCGATCCCAGAACCGCCACCAGTTATCAAAACAACTTTATCTACAAATCGACTCATAATCTTTTCCTACTTGCTCGATGTCAATCAATTTTTGACTTAAAGAGCATATCTGTAGATTAATCAAATCGAAAATATTAGTCAAACAAATGTCATAGATAATATATATCAATATTATTGATATTAAATTCTTGACCAGTGAATATTGACTACACTAATCTCCGCCAACTCGATCTAAACTTGCTAGTTACTCTTGATGTTTTAATTTCCGAAGCCAGCGTTACTAAAGCTGCCGAAAGACTTAATCTGAGTCAATCGGCAATGAGTTATTCTTTGAAAAGACTGCGAACTATTTTGGATGATGACATTCTAATTCGTACCTCAAGAGAGATGGAGGTTACACCTTATGCTCGTCAAATAAGCGATCGCCTCCGTCAAATTTTAAGAGAAATTCAGTCAACTTTACTAGAAAAAGAGACTTTCAACCCCGCTACGGCTAACGAGACTTTTAGAATTGCTGCTAGTGATTATGTTGAGGCAACAATTGGGGTTAATTTGTTACAACAGCTAAATGCTCAAGCACCAAATGTTAGGATTCGGATTAGCAATCTAGACAAGGAAACTGTCATGGATGCTTTAGATGACAATCGCATCGATATGATTATTAATGCCGAATTACCTCTCAAAAACTGGCACGTTGAAGAAAGTTTGTATCGAGAAGAGTTTGTTTGCGTGGTCAAAGGAGATGATTCATTGACTAAGTTATCTGTTGCAGATTACACGAGAAAACCACATATATTAGTTTCAATGCGGGATGATTTTCAAGGAAAAGGGGATGAAATCTTAAAACTTCAACAACAGTTTAGACAAGTAATTTGGTCTACTCCTCACTTTATGGCAGTTCCCCTTTTACTCGCGAGTTCCAACTGTGTAGCATTACTTCCAAACCGTATGGCTCGACAGTGTGCTAAAGCAATGAACTTAAAATTGCTTCCACCACCAATTCCTATCGAAGGTTTTACCATTTCTCTAATTTGGCATCAGCGCAATACCAATAATCCGCAACATCAATGGTTACGACAAAAAATAGTTGATTCTACAAAAGACATTTAACTTGAATGCGTACTCACAATTTCGATAGATGACTCGTGAAAGAATGCTTTTTTCTAAAATCCAATCAACTGCCATAATTCCCTCACCGCTCCCGATCTCTCAATCTCAACTTCAACCAATTGTTCGCTCAACCTATCGCGCCTATCTTCCATGCCCAATATCTGATTCGTACTTCCTCCTCCAAACTTATAGGCAATCCTGGTAACTTCCCGTTGTTGGTTCAAAGTCTCCAATTGAGATGATAGTAACTCATGTCTGCGAGAAGCAGATTCATAATCAAGTAATAGATGCAATACTTTATCTCCAATCTCTACCTTCTCCTCTTCCTGCTGTCTCTCTAACTCCGCCTTAGCTGCTAACAAGTCGGCTGTTTTGATTTCCAGATCGGCAACAGCTATTCTATCCCTTTGAACTCCACCACCACCGAAGATGTTTTGAACGATCTCTACTGGATTGGTTGAAATATAGTTAGTCCACTGCTTCTTCTTGGTGTAATCGATTCGTTCACCAGTTACCTTTAACCGTTCGTCGATAATGGTTATGCGTTCTGAGAGTTTCTGGAGTTTGGAAGAAGACGCGATCGCTTTTTCGGTTAACTCATTGACACAATCATTACTGCTCGTCAGACAAGGCAAGGTTTGAGCCATTGCTGTTGGACACCATAAGAGTAATTTCAGCAGATAAAGACCCATCAGGAGCTTGACCGATCCATTTAATCCTGCGTACCGTACCACTGTAGGGAGCTTTGACGACTGAAAGGGAAGCGATCGCATTATTAACATCATTTAACTTTGCCTGTAATTGAGATACCTGAAATTCTCTGTCTGCTAATCTTTGTTCGTATTCTGCTAGTTGTTGTTGGTAATTAAGCCTAGCCTGATTCATTTGTTCTATGCGTTGGGCTTCCGTAACGGATGCTTGGTATTCTTGGTATTTCCTGTTATCCTTGGCAGTTTGGAGTTTACCCATTGCCAATTGATAATCCCTGACTGCTGCGGTGTGCTTCTGCTTGAGTTCTGCTAGCTTGGTTTGTTCGTGTTCGAGGATAATCGGGTCGAGATTGGGGACTTGAGATAAGTAATCTATTTCTTGTTTCTTGAGGTCGAGTTCTGAAGTGATAGAGGCGATCTGAGCTTTGGTCTTCTCAACTGCTGCTTCGTGTTCTAAATAGGAAACAGGCGGTAATGCCATAACTGGGGGAACTGGTGCAGGAGAAGCTGGTGGAGTGATGGAAGCTGCTTTGAGTCTGTCGAGTGATAGCTGTAATTGTTTTTGTTGGGAGGTGAGTCGGGTTTTTTCAGAGATGCGATCGCTGATGATGTCCCCTTGTTTAATTTCTTGACCTTCAGCTATTTTGAGGTCTGCGGGTTCGGCTACTTTGACGGTTACGGTAAGCCTTCGGGGTGAGGTAGTAGCTGTATCTGTTGAAGTAGGTTGAGAGATAGGTTCGGGCGATGCCGATAGATTATCGGGTTGGTTATTGGAGACGGGAAATGAAGAAGTAGAGACGAATACTACTCCTGCTGCTGCTAGTCCATAAGAAATTAGGTTACTGAGCCACTCCATCACGGTTGTTAGTTATTGGTATTCAGTAACTAGTGTTAATTGATTTGTTAGTGGTTGTCAGCGATTTGGCTCACGCGGAGACAGAAAGAAAGTCTAGCTTATAATTATGCAGTTTCTAGGATGCACAGATGAAAGTAACCAGTTACTTCGAGGGAACATACCCTAACATTACTCGTTGGTTAACCCACGGCTGGATTGAAATAGGAGAGGACGAATATAGTGAATCCTTTATCAGAGCTTTGGATGAAGGGGGAATGGTATGGGAAGGCGAGAGCAGCTATAAAACTATAGACCAAGCCCTGCAAGATTTAGAAGCGGGTTTAGAAGCAATCATCGAGGACTTTGGTATTTAAAAATATTAAAAGATTCAGAATCAAAACAAAGACTGAGGCTTCACTATCCTAACCTCTACAGTCCCAACTGCAAACTGATCCTTCAAAAGCGCGATCGCTTTCTTCAATCCACAATAATTTAACTTCAAACTACTCCCCATCACCTGAGCAGTAATCATTTGATTAGGCTCGATGGGAATCTTGACATCTTCAGGAAAATCAATAGTTAATTCACCAGTCAAATAAATCTCAGCCCTGGGATAAGCGATACGTAATTGAGTCAATTTGGTAATGGCTTCTTCATCATTAAAACTAATACTCCTTACCTCAGTCTTGGTAGCTTCCCCTACTTCCGTACTCACCTTACTTGTAATTATCTGCTCTCCAGTCTTATAAACACCCTTGCCATCGGTAACTATAAACTCACTTCCTTCAATACCAAGAATCAAATATTTACCATCCGCCGAAGTTCTATCTGATGCCCAAACTCCCTTGATATCTACATACACGCGATGAGAAGCTGCATTCTTGTTATACAGTTCTACTACTCCATCTTTTAAACCCAAACTCTGAGAGACTTTCTGAGTTATCCCGCCACCGTTAGCTAGATAGATACCAAAACAGAGAAGAGCGATCGCTCCTCCTAAAACCCACAATTCACCAGCACCACCAGTCTTTAGTCTCCTCCTGGGATTGCTAACACTAACAGCCCACACTGGTTCGGGATAGAATAACTGCACTCCTTGTTTGGTGAAAGTATCGGAGAAACAGGCTAGGAGATGACCGAGAGGAAAAGCGATCGCAGCTTTAAGATCGCCGTGTAAGAGAAAGTTAACTCCCAAACTAACCGCAGCAATAGCAGCCGTTGCCAACAAAGAATGAGTAATCGAGCGATGGGGAAACCTGTCTTCTATCCAAGAGCTAATGGGAAAACAGATTTTACCGATGGTTGAGGTGGTGGTGTCTAAGTCGGGAAGCTGCGAACCAAGAATAGCTAAACCCAAGGGTAAAGGGTCAGCAGTTCCTAAGATTAGTGAAGTTCCAGCAGATGCGATCGCTGCGTGGGTAATTGCCATCATAGTCAGTCATCAGTCATCAGTTATCAGTTACCAGTCTTAGGTTAAAAGTTATGAATCGTCAGTTATTTAGCTCACCGCCAAGCTGTATTAGTTTTCGCCCGACAACCGTAAAGCTTCTTGAATAATTCCCTGACTAATACGAAAATCGGCTTCTGTTAGGCAGAGCAATAATGGCTTTACCTCAGCAATTACTCCTTGTCGTTTAGCCCTCAAGAGCATACCTACCGTACCAATTACTTTCATTCCCATTTGTTGGGCGACGCGACGAGCTTTTTTATCATCCAAAATCAACAGTACGTCTTCTAACTCTAATGCCAAAGCGATTGCTTCTGCCTCTCCTTCATCCATCTGGGTTCTCAAAGCGCGCGTGACAGAGCGATTAGCTACTGATTTTACCCTCAGCCAATCTAAAGATGTCCGCACTTCTTTAGCTACAGCAGGAGGCGCAAAAACAATATCGAAAACTTGAGGTAGTATATTTAATCTTTCAATGCGTTCTAAACCAATCAAACAAGTGCTGTTGGTAACTGCTTTGACCGTCAATAGTTTAGCTCCTGTTCGAGTTCTTCTGGAGGATAGTCAATCACGCTCACACCCAACTTACCGAGTAATTCGATAAAAGTAGGTTTAGAATAACCTGCCAATTCTGCTGCTTGTCCGACCGAAAGCTTTCCCGTCTCAAATAGTTTAACCATCAACAGCAGTCGGGCTTCTTCTACCGAGATGTCTTGAGGAAGTTGTACTTCTAGAGCGTTCATTTTAAGAGGAGATTTGTAGATACCAAGCTTATCTTACCTTTCTTGAGAAGACTCCAGGCTTCAACCATAAAATCTTCAATGTTAAAATTCGCGATCGCTTTTATATTCAATCCAATCAACAGTTTGACAGTCTTAACGAAGAACCCCTTCTTTTTGTAGCTTTTCCTTACCCTGTAAGATGGCATCTATTGAGCTATCCGCTTTACACCATAGAAATATCCTCCAACTAGGATCGTCCCAGAAAATTTTCTGCTGCATATCTCCTTTCTCGAACTGTCGATATTTTACTTCGTAATTTTTTCCTGCAACAGACTTGATTTCCCGCGCTGCTATCCAATATTCCTTATCGTTTTCTCCCTGATACCTTTCACACTGATAACTCATGACTCATCTCTCAATTTTTCTTAGCTTACAGTTTACTTCCCTAATCTCTTCCTCGCACCCCTAACATTCCCCAACTTTTTTAATTACATTTTCTACTTCCACATAACTGAATGCCTTTTTGATAGACATCAAATTGCCATCTTCATCCCAATAACGAATAGAGGTAGTTAACCGTTTAGCTTCGGGGAGTATTAATAAAGTATCCTCACCACTGTTGACTAGAATCTCTTCCTTGAGAGCATCAACAGTTAAATCCTTCTCTCCTGACGGATCGCCATTTTTGTTATATTGGGTTTCCGTCGTCGGGATATCTAACTGGAAAGCGGTCAGCTTCGCTGGCACTGCGTGGTCAGGCTTTGCCTGGCGCGTACGCGATCGCGATGAAGAACTTTTTAAGAAATCCTCTATTTCTAGCAAGGTAAGATTACCCTAGATGAGGTTTATCCAAATAACTCAAATGAGCAAAATCCTCGCACTGTTTAACCAAGCTGGAGGGGTAGCCAAAAGCACTACTACTCTAAACCTCGGCTATCATTTATCAATGCGTCAGCATTCCTGTCTTTTGGTAGATATCGATCCTCAAGCATCGCTGACAAGTTTTATGGGTTTAGAACCTTCTGAGTTGGAGACAACTATTTATGATGCTCTAGTACCAAAGGATAATGAAGAAGAATTGCTTCCCATCCATAAAAATCTTCACGGCATGGATTTATTACCAGCTAATATCGAGCTTGCCAATGCCGAACAAGAGCTAATTTTTGCCGAGTTGAGAGAATTACGCCTCAAACAAATCTTAGAGCCAGTTCGAGATAACTATGATTTTATTTTGACAGAAAAAGGGAAGAGTCAAAGATGAAACGCTTAATCATTATCTCGACCTTATTTATTTTTTTCTGGTTCTGGCAACCATTAAATGCTTGGGCTTGGAACTCATCGGGTCACATGGTTACAGGAGCGATAGCATATAAAGAGTTGGAACAAAAAAACCCAATTGCCTTACAAAGAGTAATTGTTCTCTTGAAAGAAAATCCCGAAGCCGAAAGACTCTGGCAACCCCAACTTTCTCAAGTAGAAGAAGCTCAACGAAGTCAACTTCTGTTCATGTTAGCTGCGCGTTGGTCAGATGATATTCGCAGGGATAACCGCTACGACCATCCTCAATGGCACTATATAAACTTGCCTTATAAACCAGCCACCGAGCTAGATTCGGTTATGACTTCCGAACCCGACCCTGAAAATATTCTGACTGCTTTTGATCCCAATTTCGATGTCTTAACTAGCGATGCCGATGATAGTAGTAAAGCGACCGCGAAGCGTTCCCTGCGGGATCGCTCTTGGTTGGATTTTTCACTTAATTGGAGACGTGCATCAACCACTTCATACTACTACTCTGTTTACAGAAAAATTTCCCAATGGAGATCGCGATGGGACGAGATTCTACATTAAAGTCAAGCCAGAGAATAGAGCGATTATCAGCTTACATAAATTCTGGGATGATTTAGTGGGAAGTTCGACAAACTATCAAACAGTCCGCAACCGTGCGACCGAACTTCGCCTTTTACCCGCTCTCAGTCGTACTAATTTACCTGAACTAGCAGAAACAGATTTTGATCGCTGGGCTACTGTTGAAAGTTTTCAATTAGCCAAACAAACTGCTTATCTTAACGGTACTTTAGAAGGCAGTACGGATAAAAATCATGGTGAAGTTTTACCGCCAGATTATATCGATAAAGCTAAATTAGTCGCTCAAAAACAGGTTGTTTTAGCTGGCTACAAATTAGCCGATTTATTAGAACAAATTTATTAAAATCTTGATTTGAGCGACCAAAATTTCTCCTGTACTATACAAAGGCATATAACAAAATTACCCAGTATCTTTATCTTGGTCGTACTATTCCCCTGAAAAACTATGAATCAACAAATACCAGAATTTGGTTGGTGGATAAAAATTTCGACAACTAAACCCATGTACATTTATTATTTTGGAGTCTTTGATAACTATTACGAGGCTGTAAGATACAAAAACGGTTATATCCAAGATTTAAGCCAAGAAGGGAGTTTGATAATTGATATTCAGATTAATAGATGTCAACCCAAGCAATTAACTGTTTGTGTAGAACCAATTAGTGTATAACTCGACCATCCGCCCCTGAAGATTTAGGGGCTATTTCCATTAAATATTATTGGCAATCTCAACGTGGGCGATTGCTTATAGCCGTCGAAGGAAAGATCAGGACGCATAAATTTTGTAAGGGCGAATGGCCATTCGCCCTTACGTTAAATACTTTGTCCTAACCTATATGTAGCGACCCGAAATAAAAATCACACCGACCCGAAATAACGGCATTTTTCGACCCAGATTAAATGACAATATAAAGAGGTCAAACCCACTCTTTATGACAATAGACCCAGATTATTCTGACACTGACCCACAATCATAATCAAGGGCCCACAATAACTGACAATAAACATTTCACAATGGAATACCAATTTTGAGAATCAGGTCTCTGAGATCTTGAGTTTTTTCTGGAGGAAGTTGACCGTGAAGAAATGAACGCACCTCAGCAGGTCTAACATTTAACAACCTAGCAATAGATTGGGTGTTGTAACCATGCCGAATTAAATTAGGTTCGAGGTCATCAAAGCCAATAGCCAAGACTGTTTCCATAAATTCAGTAGTAATTGGTTTCTGCCCTACTTGATAAGCCTCATTCATAGCTAAAGTGAGATATTGCTCGATTTGCAGTGGCGTAGATAATCGCTTTCCTAAGAAAGAAATAGTGGATGATTCCAAAATATCTGTAGGCTGAACTTTATCAGACGCAGCCATTCTCAAAATCCATTGAATATATTCTTCCTGATGACCTCGAATACCTTCTAAGGCAAAAATATGAGTGCGACCGCCAATTTCCTCCAAGGTCGGTCTTTTCAAATCATTTTTAAGTTTGGGATGTCCTGCCAAGATAACACTTAATTTGTCCCCATTATTGCGTACCAACTCAACTAACCGTTTCAAACTCACCAGAGTTTGATTGTGGAGTCCGTGAGCATCATCTACAAATAAAGCTACGGGAGAACGACATTTCTTCATTAATTCCAGCAAATGTCGTTCCTTTTTTCTAGACAGTTTGAGAAGGGTCTTATTGAGAAACAGTTAAAGCCAATAATAGGTAAAGCTTCTAGGCTATTGTCAATTATTGTGGGTCGATTGTGATTATTTCGGGTCAGTGTCAAAATAATCTGGGTCGATTGTCATAAAGAGTGGGTCTGACTTCTCTATATTGTCATTTAATCTGGGTCGAAAAACTTCATTATTGCGGGCCGGAGTGATTCTTATTTCGGGTCGCTACACCTATAATTCGGCTGCTATATTCTTCAGTTTCATCTTTAACTCAAACAGCAAAAAACCCCGGCATTGCTACCAAGGTTTATTAGGAGAAATCCAATGTCGATCAGAAATTAGAAAAAAGAAAAATATTTTAAACAAGTAAACCTAACTTTTTGCCATTATCGCGAGCAGTTCTAATTAAGTTTTGTCTAGTTGTTCTTTCAATACCGAGGCGATTACAAACCGCCGTAATGACTTGAGAGTGTTTCGCTATCGCTTGACCACGAAGTTGATTAAACTTAGCTTTACCCAGACGGTTACGAACCAAAACTACCATTGGTGCAAACATGGTTATCTTCTAGACCTCACTTAAAAGTTAATTAAAAGTTGTTGTCAAAATTGGCTTACTTCAAACGATTAGCTGATTGCAAAGGAAATTAAAACTAATGCTGTAACGAGGAAGGCAGCGATCGCGCCTTGTTTGAGATAGTTCTTTTGTTCCCACACTGTTGGATATTCTTGATAGGTAATTTTAGGTTCAACAGCGTAGTTGTTAAGAGTTCCGTTGTCTAATTGAGTGGTATACATAATTGTTTTTCCTATATTTACGCAGTCAACGCAGCTTTTTGAGGCAACCTCAAAAAGAACGTTGATTTCTTTATGTAAATTAATGTAACAATATTATTGAGTTTTGTAAAGAATATCTTGACAAAAAGATTTCTATACTATCAATAAAGATAGTTAATCAAAAAGGAAAAGAATCATGACCGAATTACTAGAACAAAAATGCGTTCCCTGTACGGGAAGTTTGCCTCCAGCTACAGAAGAAGAAATTAAGAGATATAAAACTCAAATTCCCGACTGGAATGTGATTGAGACTGACGGGGAATTACATTTGCAAAGAGTTTATCAGTTACCTGATTTTCAAAGCGCATTAGCTTTTACTAATCTGGTAGGAGAAATTGCCGAGGCAGAAGGACATCATCCTGCGTTACTTACGGAATGGGGGAAAGTTACCGTTACCTGGTGGACTCACGCCATTGGAGGACTTCATCATAATGATTTTATTATGGCAGCCAAAACCGATCTTTTATTCAAAGAACTTTAAAGCTACACGCCAACCGTAGACTTTCCGTCCTACTGCTTAACCCCCAACATTACCAAAATCTCTCTCACTGGTACTTTCTGCACTCTCTGGATTAAAACGATAATTAATAGCTACCTTTGCACCTTCTAAAGCAAGTTTAATTGCGATCGCGCTTCCTATTCCTTGACTACTACCTGTTACTAATGCTACTTTTCCTGTTAGTTTCACGATAATTTTTTTTTAAATTTTTTTAGTTATTTTTAATAAAAAAAGGAAGTAAAAATACTAAGAAAGGCAAAATGATTAATTATTTATTACCTATTACTTATTACTTCCTACTTTCTACTTACTTAAGCGGTGCGTAGCCAAAAACAGCATTAGCCATACGACACCAAATAACTACTGATTTAAACTGTTCAGGATTAACGACATCGGGAATAGGATAACGTTGTGTCCCATTGTAACTTTGTAATTTACCTAAGTTGAGAAAGCCATTTAAATTATCATAAGTCTGCATTGGTTTCTCATTAGAATCTAACAAAATATGGAGATCGGGACCTTGATCGCTAGTACTAAAAGCATCATCTAATTCTAAATAGTAATGTCCCCCTTCATTAACAATTTTTGCCATCCCCGTTGTTGGTTTTTCTCCTGCCATAAAAGCACCAGACATCATGCCACCAGATTGACTTTGCGCCACAATTGTTTGCGGAGAATTTAATTTAACTGAATTATTCCCTGTAGTTTCTGCATAACTATAAATAGAAACTGTAGAAAGTAATAAAGAAGTAGTACCTAATAAAAGCAATTGATTCAGTTTCATAGTGGATAATTTCTTTAACAATTAACTACTATTAACAATTTTTTTTCTGAGATTTACCTGAGAAGAAGCTAAAAAAATCCCTTAAATTTATCTGGGAAGTTCTCATCTAAAACTTACATAGCTATCATTCCATTAACCTTAATTAAAGGCAGAATGACTATACAAGGATGAAAAAAAGGTGAATTAATATGCAACGAACATCCTTTCCTACAGTGCTTTTAGGCGGTGGTTTTGTTGGTTTATTTACAGCTTTGCATTTAAGTCAACAAAAATATTCACATCCAGTTATCTTGATTGAACCCAGAGATCGCTTTACTTTTAAGCCTTTACTTTACGAATTACTAACAGAAGAAATGCATTCTGAACAAGTTTGTCCTAGTTATCTTGATTTACTTGCTAATAGTAAAGTCTCCTGGATACAAAATACTGTTAAATCTATTAATTTACATCAACGTCAAATAACTTTAGATTCTGGAGAAACTTATAGTTATGGAAATTTAGTCTTAGCATTAGGCAGCAGAACTACCTATTTTAATATTCCTGGGGCAGCAGAAAATGCTTTACCTTTTACTTCTGATACGGAAGCACTTACTCTTAAGATGCGTCTCAAAGATTGTTTGGAAACTGCAATTACTACTAATGATCTAGAACACAGGCAGCATCTTTTAACTGTAGCAATTATTGGGGCAGGACCTGCGGGGGTAGAACTAGCTGCTACTTTAGCTGATATTCTTCCAGTGTGGTACGACATGATGGGAGGAGATTATGAAGAAATTCGGGTAGTTTTAGTCAACCGCAGTGAGGAAATTCTCAAAGGAGATATTAATAGTAGCTTACGACAAACAGCACAAAAATCTTTAGGCGATCGCACTGCCCAAGTAGAATTATTACTTAATGCAGCCGTAACTAAAATTACCCCTATGGGCATTGAATACAGTCACAACGGTAAAGCTAATTTCTTGTCAGCAATGACTATTTGTTGGACAGGGGGAACTCAACCCAATTCTTTATTACAAGAACTACCCGTACAAAAAAATCCCAGAGGACAATTACTAGTTAATCCTACCTTACAATTACCTGATTTTCCTGAAGTCTTTGTCGGTGGTGACTGTGCCTATGTATCCGACGAACCTCAACCGCTTACTGCACAAGTAGCCTATCAACAAGGAAAAGCGATCGCGTATAATCTGCAAGCTTTAGCCCAAAGACGTTCTCTTGTATCTGCCAAAGTCAGTTTGCGCGGGACTTTAATGAAATTGGGTATTGATGAAGGAGTAGCTAATATTTTTGATCGTGTAAAAGTTAAAGGGGAATTAGGACATTTAATTCGCCAAGCAACTTATCTGGAATTATTACCCAAACCAATTTATAACTTCAAAGCTACTACCGAATGGCTAACCGATGAATTATTGCAACGACATCAACCTATGTCTCTCCATCGTCAAGGTAGAACGCCACTGGTAGCAGGAATGAGTACGATTCTTGTCAGTACCTTAATTGCTGTTCCTCTAATTTGGCGTGCAGCCCAACCACAACAATTTCAAACTCAGATGAGTGATACAAGTATTCCGACATTACTCGATAACGTAACTAAAAGTGAAAAACCTGAAATGTGTAAGGACACAAAAATGAAAATGCTTTGTTGGTAAATAAAAAGCTATTAGTTTTTAGCTGTTAGCTATCTCAAGAAAAGACTAAAAAACTCAGGGGGGTGAAGTAAAGATGCAAATCAAATGGAAAACATTAATAGGAAAAACTATTGTTTGGTTAGCTGTGGAAATTTGCCTCAACTTCCTGGGATTAGATAATTTAGCAGACTATGGTGAATTTATTTTTCAAAAAGATGTTGTTGTCTTTTTAGGTTAAGACTCAAAACAGATTTACTTGATCTGTCAATCTTCATTTCAGGAGACTAAAATCAATGAATATTCTTAATCAATTAGCCAATGTTAAGATTTCTCTCAAAAAAGCTGTAGCCCTCAATCGTCTTTTAGTTGGATTATTTTTCTTCCTTTCAGGTATTGGTAATTATCTCAACTTCAACGTGAAAAATGGTTTTTATCACACTGTAATCACTCAACGATTGCAACTATGGGGACCTTTTCCCGAATGGTGGCATGGTACGCCTCCTCTTCCTGAATTGATTTCTGTTCCCTATGCTTGGTTATTGCCTTTAGCAGAAATCGTTTTTGGGGCTTTATTCGCTATGGGTTTTTGGACGCGCTGGACTGGTTTAATTTTAATCTTGATGACTTTCAGTATCACTCTCGCTTTTGGCATTATTCCTGGTGGTAGTTTCTTTGCCAATGGTGTAGAAAGTTTCAACAAAAACATTTTCTTTATGACTCTAATTTGGATAATTATCGCCTACGAAGTAGATACCAAAAAAGCTAGAATGCGACGTACTATGAAACGCCTTAATTTACTAGATGCAAAACCATTAACGAAGACAGCAGGGAATAAGTAGTAACCAATAACTCATCTGTGTTTATCTGCGTTTATCTGATAGACATTAACATCAAACTCTCTCAGAATTAATCGGAATGTTTCGACAACCAGCATCAATCAACTATTATTACTGATACTTCAAGGATAGGCGATCGCGTTTTAAAAAGGTTGAAGTAAAATAATAAACACTAGGAAATACTAAGCTGTAAAGAAGAGTCAATAATTGGTTGATAATCTTCACTAGAAAAAGGAGCAAAATTATCACAATTTTGCAAGGTCATATTGCACAACAATCGAAATTGAATTGGTGTTGGTGCTGGATTTACTCTTTCAACACGAACAATAGCTGATTCGGAATTTTGGTTTAAAATCTTACTAATATCTTTGGATAAATATCTGGGACAATAACCTAAATTATGTCGTTCCTCAGTACGTAGTAGTAACGCTGTTGAACCATAAGGATTTTGAAAATCAGATGTTAAATATAAACGTTCTCCTAATTTTAACTCTTTAACCTTTTCAATAGAAGATTCTGGCATATATCGCAATCCATGCACAAAAAAATGAATATGATAAATTCCATCTTTACTTAGTTTAGGAAAAGGAAAAACTTCAAAAGTATCGGTGGCTTTACGCCCTCCACTACGAGCTAAAATTGCAATAGGATCGTGTTCATCTTGAGGAATATTCAACCACTGAATATAATCTTGATAATCGGGACGAGAAGGACGCATCAAACGATTAGAAAATAAAGGAAAAAGTTCTGATGATGTATAAATGCGATCGCGTTCTGGGAAAGAATGTAATAATCTAAAACTAGATTCGGCTTGAGCTTTTTTAACTCCTTGAATATAGACAAAATGATATTTTTCACCATCAAAAGTTAATTGTCCGATAGGAAACCAATGACGGCTTTGTGGCTCTTGCCAGGCTAAAAACAGCTTTTTCATCATAATTCGTCGCGAAACTTTAATAATTTGTGTTGATTAATTTCTAAAATTTTTTGAGCAAATTTAATTGCAGTCGAAGAGATAAGATAATCTGGAATACGTTCAAATAACTCTAAAGTATCATTAATTGATACCCTTGCTAGGCAATCAAGCCATATATTCGCTGCTTTAGGATAGAGTTTTGCTGCTTCAAAAAATGCGTCCAAGGTTTTTAATGGTTTCTTATCTCCAACATTAGCATACAAGCACGACTTGCATTTATTTGCATAAGCTTTTACTGAAAAACCTTGATCGTTTGTGTTCAATCTTTTTGTTCGTTTTTCATCAGATTCATTTCTTCCTAAACTAGAAGCATGGTCATAAGTGGGTGCTA
Organism: Stanieria sp. NIES-3757; assembly: GCA_002355455.1. Classification (NCBI taxonomy): domain Bacteria; kingdom Bacillati; phylum Cyanobacteriota; class Cyanophyceae; order Pleurocapsales; family Dermocarpellaceae; genus Stanieria; species Stanieria sp. NIES-3757. The sequence goes on along the minus strand of AP017375.1, from coordinate 3,849,590 downwards.
AATAACTCTTTCCTGCACAATCGATAAATGCCCAATTTTCATGATGGCGATCGCTATTTCCAATCCAAGCATCTAATAGCAAATAGCCAATAAATGTATCTATTGCTGTTTCAATTCCTTCTAGTGGAGTCCAATTTAAAGGTAAATCAACTAAATTATTGGTGAGAACATTAAAAATATTATTGAGGGTATGTTGAGATAAATCGCTAATATCTTCTGGATATTCCAAAAATATTTGTGCCAAAATTTCATTACCAGTAATTAGACTACTATTTTCTGAAAGAAATGATTTAGAAATCGTTCCTTTTTCATTATCAAATGATGCCAGTTCGTATTCGGCGTGAGGTAGTTTTATTAATTTACATAACTCTGCTGCAATTTTTTCTGACCAATCTTCTCCCGTATTTTGTCTAGCTTTCTTATAAAGACATAAACCTAATTCTTCGTGATGAAACCAAAATTTTTCTTTAGTTCCCATCTCTTCAGGTTCTTCTGGTGCTTCTGGAGAAATAGTAATAATACGAAATTTGTTAGTCACATTTAAAAAAATCAACTTTTAATAATGAAATCTATATTGAGCAATTAATATTGCATCTTTTTCTACTGCATAAACAAGTCGATGTTCTTTAGTAATTCTTCTCGACCAAAAGCCAGACCAATTATATTTTAGTGGTTCGGGGTCGCCAATTCCTTCAAAAGGATTTCTCTGAATATCTCTAATGAGGGTATTGATACGCTTGAGAATTTTTTTATCTGTTTGCTGTCTTGTTGCGCGTTCCCTTGCGCCTTGCGTCGGCGCGGGGTCGCAACGCTGCCAATATAAATAATCTTCCCAGGCTTTTTCAGCAAATATCAGCTTCATTCTTCAATTAATTCTCGTTCTGTGCCACCTCCAGAACGAAGTTCATCGATCGCATTATTTAATCGATCTGCATTATTTTTACTAGACAATAAATGAAAAGTAGCTTCATAAGCTTTAAAATCATCCAAGCTCATCACTACTACTGATGGTGCATTTTGCCTAGTTACAATCAATGGGGTGCGGTCTGCTTCTATTTTGTTGAGATATCCAGCTAATTTTTGCCTAAATTCTGTATAGGTAACTGTATCCATAGTTTAATTACATCTTATATGTACATATCATTGTACATTAGAATATTTAAGCATTAGTAAAGCGATCGCCCTTACAATTCTATCTCAGGATTTTCTCAGCTAAGTTTTAACATTTTTCAGAAAACTTCTCAGGATAAATTAGCTTTGACATTTTAAAATTCCGTTATCTTAAATAGACTAATGAACTACTATGTTTAAGCGTCGCGTTCTCTTCATTCGCTGGATAATTCTATTAATTAACGGTTGCTTGATTGTTTTATTACTGGCATCAATTCCTGTAAATGCTCAATTATCTAATAGTCAAGGAAAAATTGGTAGTTCTCCGAGTACTACTATCGGCGCACAGGAAATTATTACTATGACACCTGTACAACTTGATGGTAGAACTTTGTTTACAATTGCAGGGATGAGTTCTAACGATCAGAAAAATACCGCACCTTTAGATAATCGCGCTGAATTTATTGAAGAGTCTTTATACAAATTATTAGAAGAAGATTTCAATGCAGAAAGTTTGAGAGTTGAAGTACATGATAAGGGAGATCATACAAAAATTGTGGCTTCTGATAATGGCAAGCTGAAAAATGTTCCTTTGTTTATTTTGACTCCTTTAGATGCGCGAGTAGCAGGATTTACCTTAGAAGAATCTTCTAACTATATTGCTCAAGTAACTCAAAAAGCTTTAAGGCAAGCATGGCAAGAAAGACAACCAGCTTATCTGCGACGACAAGTAAAATTAGCAGGGATTTTAGTTGTAAGTACGATCGCTTTAAGTACGATTATTTGGCTTTTACAGAAACAACTAAAAAAAAAAGAAGCGGTATTAAGAGAACAAAAAACCTCCTGCGATCTCAGAATGACAGCTAATCTTATACGGACGGCTGAAGTGTCGGAGGCAATGAGGATGGATGAAGAGGAAGTAAGTTCTACGGAATACTGTCATACACTTGCAACCGAACAACTACATAATCGTCGGATGCTTAGTAGTCAAGGCTTACAAAGTTATTTACTACAAGTAACTCAGGGTTTAATTTGGCTTGGAGTAATTGCTTTGATCTTAGGATTATTTCCTTTTACTCGTGCTTGGGAATGGACTGTTTTAGAATTACCTTTATTATTAGGTGTTTTCCTAGTGGCGATCGCCTTATCTAAAGGAAGTGGTATTTTGGTTGATCGTACTTTAGAACAATGGTTACAATACCGTAAAAACCTATCTCCACAGCAACTAGAACGATGGTTGTTACGGGCTAATAGTTTTGCACCTATTATTAAAGGAGCGATCGCAACAGTTTTAATTACAACAGCATTATTATTTATTTTATCTAGATTGAATATTCCTTTAGCTCCCATCCTGGCAGGGGCGGGTATTCTCAGTTTAGCTATTTCCCTGGGTTCGCAGCGATTGATTGCAGATTTGATTAGCGGTACATTAATTTTAATTGAAGACCAATATGCGATCGGAGATTTTGTTACTCTTAATGAGAATGCTTTTGGTCGGGTGGAACGTCTTAACTTACGTGCTACATCTTTGCGTAACCGACAAGGTAATCTGATTAGTCTTTCTAATAGCGATATCAAACAGGTTAATAATCTTTCTAAAGACTGGGCGCGAGCGAAATTATATGTTCCCGTTCATTATAGTGCTGATGTCGATCGCACGATTGAAGTCGTTCAACAAGTAATTGATCAGATGCAAGCTGATAGTTTCTGGGGTGAACTCATTCAGGAAGCAGAAATCAGGGGAGTGGAAGAGATCGACGGTTATGGTTTTACGATTGGTGTACGCTTTCAAACCAAACCAGGAGTATTCCGTAAGGTAATTCGTGAATGTCGTCGTCGTCTCAAACCTGCTTTTGATAAGGCTAAAATTCAGTTTGCCGAACGTCCGATTTATCAATCTATGCAGACAAGTAATTAATAATGAGTAATAATTCTTTTTTCCGAAAATTAAACCATAAGGATTTACTTGTTACCTCAAATTTTCGAGTTAAAACTTAATAATTAATCACTTCACTTTCCAATTTATGTCATCATAAATCCTATTCATTACTTAACCAATAGGGTTGGAAACTATGATTCACCACGTTTCTCTTCCGGCTCTCGATCCTCACCACGTTGCCAATGTTCTCGCGGAAATCTGGAATGGACGAGCTTTTCCTTTTCCAATTAATCACAACAGCTATGTTGTTTTTGCTCAAGATAGCAGTCAGGGGACTTGTTTGGAAATTTATCCCCAAGGTACGGAAATGACTCCAGGTTCGGGAGATGACGAAATACAATATGTCCACAAAACTGCTAATACTTCATTTGGTGCTACTCATTTAGCACTATCTGTTCCCATTTCTGAAAAAGCCATTAAAGACATTGCTCGACGGGAAGGATGGCGTGCTGTTAGGTGCGATCGCGGTCCTGGCTGTTTTGAAGTTGTGGAGTTTTGGGTAGAAAATAAAATCTTATTAGAATTATTAACTCCAGAGATGGTACCTCAATACGTCAGTTTTATGCAACCAGACAATTGGGAAAATTTTCTTGTCAGTCATTAATTAATTATCAATCATTTACTTAAATTAAATATATGAATAAACCTGAAGTTCCACCTTTTATGACTATGGTGGAAATGATTTCTAGTTTTTGGGTATCGCGAGCTATTTATATTGTTGCTAAGTTGGGTATTGCCGATTTATTGGAGGAACAACCCCAAACGGCAGAAAAATTAGCCGAATTGACAGATACTCATGCTCCCTCTCTTTATCGTCTCCTTCGAGCATTGGCTAGTGTTGGTATTGTGGTTGAAGATGAACGCCGTCATTTTGCCTTAACTCCTCTAGGGGATACCCTGAGAACAAATGCACCAAATTCTTTGCGCTTTTTTGCGATCGCCGAACTGGGTTCGGATCATTATTTGGGGTGGGGAAATCTCTTACACAGCATTAAAACTGGTGAAATCGCCTTTGATAATGTCGCAAGAATGAACATCTGGGAATATTATCAGCAGCATCCTGAAGATGGTAAGCCTTTTGAACGGGCAATGACTAATGTGACTAAAACAATTTTAGAGACGGTGCTGACTAGTTATGATTTCTCTGGATTTAGTCGGGTGGTAGATGTCGGCGGAGGAAGAGGTAGTTTACTAGCTGCTATTTTGCAATCTAATCTCAGTGTTCGCGGTGTTCTCTTCGATTTGCCTACAGTAATCGATAGTGCTAAAACAATCTTTGAGTCAGAGGGTTTGCGCGATCGCTGTGATTTAGTAGCGGGAGATTTTTTTACCTCTGTGCCTACTGGTGGCGATGCCTACTTGCTTAAGTGGATTATTCACGACTGGGAAGAAGCAAAAGCGTTAACTATCTTAAAAAACTGCCATCAGGCTATGGTGGATGGGGGTAAGTTGTTACTGTTCGAGCAAGTTATTCCTACTGGTAATGAGCCTAATTTTGCTAAACTACTCGATCTCAATATGTTAGTCATGACTGGTGGAAGAGAACGCACTGAGGCGGAATATCAAACCTTACTCCAATTAGCAGGTTTTAAGTTAACTCGGATCGTAGCGACTGACTCTCCCACTAGTATTATTGAAGCGGTGAAAAATTGAAATCAGAAAGTTTTAGTATGGTAACTTTACTGTTACTTGCGTCCCAATTGTAGAGGATGACTCGATACTTAATTCTCCCTCATGGGCTTCTACAATCCGCTTGACGATCGCTAGTCCTAAGCCATTACCAGTTGATTTGGTGGTGTAGAAGGGTTTGGTAAGATTTGATAAAACTTCGGGGGGTATTGGTTCGCCACTGTTATGAACTTGAATTTGAACTTGATGAGGAATTATTTCTCGAACTGAAATAGTAACAGTTTCTCCTTGTTTGACTGCTTCAAAGGCATTAGAAGTTAGATTAATTAATACTTGTTTTAACTTGTCTTTGTCGGCTGAAATGCTTATGGGAATGGGACTAGCAATAAAATTAAGTTGTTTTCCCACACCAGAGGGCATATTTTTAAGCGGTATCAGCATCTCGGTAATAAAATTATTCAGTTCTAAGAGCGATCGCTGTAGTTTCTGGGGTTTGGCATAGAGTAAGATTTGCTCTAATAAGCGTTGTAGGCGGTCTGCTTCTTCCAGAGCTAAGTTAAGATATTCTAGAAATCTAGGAGCAAGATTAAGTCTTTTGAAGGAATTTAACCCCATTAAAATTGTGGTCAACGGATTGCGCACTTCATGGACAATAGTAGCTGCTAATTCCCCTATTTCTGCCAATCTGGCGAGGGCTTTTTCTGCCTGTTTGAGGGGAGTAATATCAGTAATTGCAGTTAACAAAGAGAGTTCATCTCTTAATTGAATGATTTCTGCGGAAAATAACCCGCTAAATCTTTCCCCAGACTTTTTAGCAAATTCAAACTCGCAATTAGTAATGTTTCTTTGAGTTTTGAGTAATTGTTGGACTCGCTTTCTGTCTTCTGGATTTGCCCAAATTTTCAGTTCAAGCGCACTATGTCCGATCGCTTCTGCTTGGCTATAATCAAACATTTGCAACCAACTCTGATTAACTTCGATGTAGCATCCATTATCAAGGGTGCTTAGGGCGAGTGCGTCGGGAGAAGCACGAAAGGCAGTAGCAAACTTTTCTTCAGAAAATTGTAAAGCCTCTTCTGCTTGTTGGCGTTCCATCTCCGCAGCAGCACGAGCAGCAAAAATCTCTAATACGGCTCGATAGCGGTTTTCATTCTCCATCGGGCGATCGTCTAAAACTGCCAGATGTCCTAAAAGTTCATTTTTGGAGTTGAATAAAGGAATACCTGCATAGCTTTGGGCTGATAAGGTAACTAATTCTCGCTCTTCGGGAAATAAAGACTGGATTTGTTCGGGATAATATTGGCAAGCCCTACCATTCATAACTGTTTCGCAGGGTGTACCCTGTAAATCATACTCAAAATTTTCGCCAAAATCAGTACCATTCCAAAAGGCAAAGGCGCGAACTCGCATCGGTGGAGAGTCTAAACACTCGCTAATAAAGGCATAGCGCACTCTTAATGCTTCTGCTAAGGAACTAACTAAAGAGCGAAAAAAATCTTTTCCTGTTACAGAAGCTGTACCTTGGACAATTAGGCGCAGTATTTCTTCCGAGCGTTGACGTTCGAGAATTTCAGCTTGCAGTTGTTGGAGAATTTTACCCCGCTCGATCGCGTAATGAATTACTCTTACCAATACATCAGGAGAAATTTTTCCTTTAACTAAATAATCTTGCGCTCCTCGTACTATTGTTTGTAATGCTAGTTCGCGATCATCTGTTCCTGTTAGCACGACAATAGGTAAATCTGGGGCTACAGTTTGGATGCGAGTAATGGTATTTAATCCTTTAGAATCGGGCAGGGAAAGGTCTAATAAAACTAACGCAAAACTCGAATTACCGAGCAATTCTAGGGCTGACTTAAGAGACTTGGCAGAAACGATTTCCCATTGTTCCGCTTCTTCCAACATTTCGATCAGCAGATAAGCATCAGCAGGATTATCTTCAACGAGTAATAAAGAGATAGGAATAACCATAGTGAAAGATGACTACGGTTTAGCAGGATAAATGACGGCAGTTAACCAAAAGCGATCGATAGATTGAATTAAAGTAATAAAATCCTCTAAGTCGAGTGGTTTAATTAAATAGCAATTGGCTTGTAATTGATAACTTCCTAAAATATCTCGTTCGTCCGCCGAAGTAGTCAACACGATCGCAGGAATTGTTTTTAAGTGTTCGTCTTTTTTAATCTGACTCAGTACCTCTCGACCATTTTTTTTTGGTAAATTGAGGTCTAAAAGAATTAAATCGGGACGAGGTGCTTTAGTATAATCTCCCTGTCGCTTGAGAAAGTCAATTGCTTCGACACCATTTTTAACCCAATGGATTTGATGGGGAATACTACTTTCACTCAAAGTTTCTTGGGTGAGATAAGCATCGCTGTAAGAGTCTTCTATTAATAGGATGTCAACAATTTTGTCATTGGTCATTGGTCACTTGTAAAAATTTTCCTATAATTGGCAATTCAAAATAAAATGATGCACCTCTACCCAATTGTGACTCTACCCAAATCTTGCCTCCGTGTCGTTCGACGATTTTTTGACAAATTGCCAAGCCTAAACCCGTACCTGGATATTCATCTTGAGGGTGAAGACGCTCGAAAATGTTAAAGATTTGTTCGGCATATTGAGGTTCTATGCCAATACCGTTATCGCAAACTTGAAACAGCCAGGTTGCCTCCTGCTGAATTGCTGTAATCGATATTTGGGGTGATGCTTCGCTACGATATTTTAAAGCGTTACTAATGAGATTTTGAAATAATAGAGTTATTTGGGTAATATCGGCGGAGATGGTGGGTAACGAATCAAAAGCGATCGCAGCTTGGGTTTCTTTGATGATAATTTGTAAGTCTTTGAGGACTTTTTTGACTACTAGATTACAATCTGTTGTTTCCCGCTTTAATTGATGTCTGCCTACTCTGGAGTAAGTTAACAAGTCTTGAATTAACTGTTGCATCCGCGTCGCGCCGTTTAGGGCAAAACCGAGGTAAATATCGGCTTTTTCGTCTAATTTTCCCTGATAACGTTTGGCTAGCATCTGGGTATAACTGGCAACGGCTCGTAGGGGTTCTTGTAAGTCGTGGGAGGCAATATAAGCAAATTGCTCTAATTCTTGGTTGGAACGTTGTAATTCTGCGGTTAGTTGTTTTAATTGTTGATTGGCTTGAGTAAGCTCGGCGGTTCTTTCTTTAACTCGTAGTTCCATTTCATTGTAGAGACGGGCATTTTCTAGAGAAATGGCTGCTTGAGTTGATAGTAGCTGAAGAATTTCCACTCGTTCTGGAGTAAAGGCATCAGTGGTTAAATTATTTTCTAAATAGAGAATGCCTACCAGTTTACCGCGATCGCATAAGGGAATGCAAAGTATCGATCGCGGTTGATGTTCGATGATATAGGTGTCTTGGTTAAATCTATTTTCTATGGTTGCATCTTTAATGACTATGCTTTCTTGGGTGCGAACGACATAGTTAATAATGGCAGTAGAAACAAGAGAGCGAGCTTCAAAAGCTTCCAAAGGTATCGACTCAAAAACAGTAACGCGATCGCTATTTACAGTTCCTCTAGCTTCAATTGATAATTTACCTTGGGTTTCTAATATTAAGCAGCCTTTTTCTGCTCCCGCATTTTCGATTAAAATCTGAATTAATTTTTCTAGTAATTTATCGAGCAACATTTCCATTGAAAGAGTTTGAGAGGCTTTGATGACGGTGGTTAACTCTAAAACTTCTTTCCTGGTGCTAGAAGTAGTAATTGCAGATAAGCGATCGCTAGTGACGGAGGATAATAGTTGAGGATAGCGTTGCTCTAAATCTTTGACTTTTGCTATTGCACCCCAGCTTAAATAGAGATCGCGGGCATTGCTCAGATAAATTCTGGCAAGTTGGATTTTGCCCCAATCGAGATAGAATTTGGCAGTTAATTCTTCAATTAAGGCTGTTTCCTGTAAGTATTGATGTTCTTTGGCTAAATTTAAAGCGCGATCATAGGTTTCTATAGCTTGACTGGTTTTACCCAACAGGCGATACTGTTCCGCTTCTACTAAATAATATTTGTGTAAATAGTTCATCGGTGCATAATGCGCCCAAGTCTGCATTTTGTTTTGATTGTTGGCAACTTTGGTTAAAATTTTTCGTTGTTGGGATTTAGTAGCAGAGGGAAAAATAGCCAGATGAGTCAGGGAAGCATAAAAATAAAATACTGGCACAAGGAGCATTCCCACCGCACCTGTTAATAATAATTCTTCGGTTTGTTCCGCATAAACAACTGCTTGAGGATAGTCAGCGAATAAATAACAGAGAATTAATTTATTGAGATAGAGATGAAAAATTGTATAGCGGTCTTGTTTTGCTTCATGTAAGGCTAAATGTTTTGTTTCGTCATAACTTCTACCAACCAAACAGCAAGGATTTTCTGTTTCTCCTAGTAAATTTAAAATTACTTGGTAATAGATTTTATGCACATATAGGGGTGTTTTTAAATTAAAATTAGCGATCGCCTTATCGTAGGTTGCCATTTCTGCTGCTATTTCGGAAAGCTCTCTCCCTACTAAATAGGAGTGATAAAAGCGAAATACTAGACAAAAAACAGCATATTCTAAATCTCCCATTGTTAATCCAACCTGATAGGCTTCTAACAAAGGTGCTAAAGTCTCTTTTAAATGCTCTTTCCAGTGGCGAATGTAGATATTAACCAGTAAAAATGTTTTAGATTTAAATTCTGTGGCTTGTAAACGAGAGAGTAAATTTAAAGCTAACTGGGCAAATTCGTAACTTGCTTTAAAATTCCCTTCTACTGCCAAAAGCATCCCATAATCGGCATAGCCAAAGGGCGAACCAGGGGCGTTACCGTATTTTAAAGATAATTGAATTTTTTGAAATACCATCAATTGCCACAACTTAGGAGCAATAAAATAGGTGGGAGTGCAGACGCTAGCAATAGTTTTCATGGCAGCGAGCTTGTCAGCATCCTTCATTAAAGGTAAATTAGCTAAATCTGAAGTATTTTTTTCTTTTAACGCCAATTTAGTTTTGAATCTACCCCAAATTAAATCCCACTGACTGGGATGTCGCGGTAAGTTTACTCCCAAAGTTTGTAAAACTTCTCTGGCAGTTGCGATCGCTTTTAAAAATTGATTTTGCGCGATATAGGCTTGAATTTTGACTCGATATACTGCAACTCTTTCTAAAGGCGTTTTTGCTTGGCGTAGCACTATCTCGCTTAATTTTTCCATTTGTAGATAGTCACCATTTAAGTAAGCTGCTTCGGCGGTACAACTATAAAGCTCTAGTGTCAATTGATAAGAATGCAACCATCTGGTTGGTTCTAATAACTCTCTACCTAAATTAAAATAAGTTAATGCTGCTGTATATGCTGAGGAAGCTTGCGCTTTTTTTCCTGCTAACAAATTTAACTGTATTAATCGCTGTTTTTCATTTGGTTCGGTAATTAATTCCCTACCTAAATTTAGATGATTGACAATAGTAAAGATTTTTTCTGATAAATTGTTAAAAGGCGTTAAATCTAATAAAATTCGACCAATTTTTAAATGAATAGACTGTTTTTCTGATTCTGAAAGTAAAGAATAAACTGTTTGCTGAACGCGATCGTGGATAAACTTATAATCAATCTGAAAATTATTATTTCCTTCTTGAAGATAAGTTTGCAAGTATTTATATTGATTACCATTAGGTATAATCGAGCCTTGTTTGACTGCTTCTGTAAGATTAAGAGCAGTTTCAGCCAGAGATTGATTAATAACTAAAGCGAGAGTTTTTAACTCAAAGTGATCGCCAATACAAGCAGCTATTTTTAAGACTTGTTGTGTATTTTCTGATAGATCGTGCAGTTTTTTAATAATTAACTCGATCACATTGGCTGCACTTGCTGTAGTTTTAATTAACTCTAAATCCCAATGCCATCCTGTAGGAAATTCAAAAAAAATTAATTTTTCTTGGTAGAGAAATTTTAACCAGCGATTCATAAAAAATGGATTGCCAGCAGTTTTTTGTAAAACTAATTCTGCTAATGATTTACTTTCAGGCAATTTACACATGAAACTATCGACAATTAAGTGATTAATTTCATTCACAGTCAAACCATTAATCAGAAGATTTTTAATTGGTATATTAGTTTGAATTTCGTCGATGACTAAACTTAAAGGATGTTGTCGATCTACCTCTTCAGTACGATAAGCTCCTATAATCAGCAAATATTGAATAGTTGAAGTAGTTAATAGTATTTGGACTAAATTTAAAGAAGCAGAATCCGCCCACTGTAAATCATCTAAAAAAATTACTAAAGGATGAGCTGCTGTCGCAAAAACCTTAATAAAGTTTAGCCAAACTAAATTAAACCGATGTCGTTCTTCCGCAGGGGCTAATGTTGTTACAGTATTTTGCTTGCCAATAATTAATTCTAATTGAGGAATCAAATCGATAATAATTTGTCCGTTATTACCCAAAGCAGTTAACAATTTATTTCGCCATAGATTTAAATTCGCTTCAGGTTCAATCAGCAAGCGATCAATTAGTTCTTGAAAAGCTTTAATTAATCCATAATAAGGAATATTATAGTTAATAGATTCATATTTTCCTGTAACAAAATAACCGCGATATTTTAAAACCTCTGGTTCTATTTGTTTTACTAAAGTTGTTTTGCCAATTCCACACTCTCCAGCTATTAAAATTACTTCTTGTCGTCCTTTCCTAGATTCATTAAAAATATTCAAGATCAAGAATAATTCTTTTTTTCTGCCATATAACTTTTCTGAAAGCTGCCATTTTTCTACAATATCTTGACTAGCTAAAACAAAATCTTCAACTGTATTGTTAGTTTCTAATTGCTGCAAACACTCCTCTAAATCCTGACAAATACCCCAACTACTTTGATAACGTTCTTCAGGATTTTTAGCCAATAGTTTCATGACTAAATTAGAAACAACAGTAGGAATTTGTTGATTTATTTCTCGCGGTGTGATCGCTTGTTTTGCTAGATGACAATGAAGCAACTCTATTGGTTCTGTTCCCGTAAAAGGAAGGCGATCGCATAATAATTGATAAAGCGTAATTCCTAAACTATAAAAATCAGTACGATAGTCTAAATGTCGATTCATTCTACCCGTTTGTTCGGGAGAGATATAAGCTAAACTACCTTCTAAAATATGAGGATAAGTAATTATATAATTGTCTGTAGATAAATCACTGGCAATTCCAAAATCAATTAACTTTAATTGTTTGGTAGCTGGATTAAAAACAATATTAGAGGGATTAATATCCTTATGTACGATCTTTTGCAGATGAATTTGTCCTAAAATTAGAGCAATTTCTTTAGCCAATTCTAGTGATTCTTTTAAACTAAATTTTTGATGAGATATTAGTTTATTTAAAGATTTACCACCAAAATCTTCCAGAACGATGGCTAGATTGCTATTATAAGCTTCCAATCCGTAAGCTTTAACCACCCCTTCCAAATTAAAGCTGCGAGTTATTTCATATTCCAAACGAAAACGAGCAATATCTTCTACAGAAGAATAGGAATTGAGTATTTTTAAAATTACGGGCAAGCGGTCTTTAATTCTCCATCCGCGATAAACTAAAGACTTACTACTCTCATCCAATAATTCAACAACCTCGTAGCCTGGAATGAAATTCATAATCGATTATCCTTTCTAAAAATCGATCGCTTTACCTAAAAGCTTAAATCCAGAACATTAGAAAGACCTTAATTCTTACTGAATATCAATCCCCTTCTTTTTAATTACTCATTAGTTCATTTTTGATTCCCGCAAGCTATAACCCACACCTCTTACCGTATGAATCAGCCTATTTTGATTATTTTGCTCTAATTTAAGCCGTAAATAACGAATATAAACCTCAATAATATTAGAATCTCCCATAAAGTCGTAACCCCAAACCCTTTCTAGAATTTGGTTTTTAGTCAGCACTTGTCGCGGATGAGTGAGAAGATATTCGAGTAACTCAAACTCTTTAGCAGTTAGTTCAATTAATTCTCCATTGCGGTACACTTCACGGGTCAAACGGTTTAAACTCAAGTCAGCAAATTGCAATAAATCTGGCTCTGATTTTTGATTACGACGTAAATGAGCGCGAATTCTAGCTAATAATTCTTCAATACTAAATGGTTTGACCACATAATCGTCTGCACCTGCATCCAAACCCATAACGCGATCGCTAATTTCGTCTCTACCAGTGATAAAAATTACTGGTACTAAATTACCAGTAGAGCGCAAACGACGACAGATTTCGACACCTGTTAACCCTGGTAACATCCAATCCAAAATTGCTAAATCTGGGGGTGACTCTCGTGCCATCGCTAATCCTGTGATTCCATCGTGGGCAACACTAATTTGATAACCTTCACTCTTTAGTTCTAGTTCGATAAATCGTGCTAGTTTAACTTCATCTTCCACTAACAGAATGCGTACAGCCATACATTTTGCTCCTCAGTTTTGGGACAAAAATCAATAATTTTGGGGTGTTCGCAGAGATTGAGAAACTAAGGTAGATAAATCGTGGGCTAAATTGTAAGTAAAACGCGCTGCTGTTTTTAATTTCTGAAACTCTTAACTATCAATTTAGGTCAATTCGTTATCAAGATAGAAAAACGTCAATAATTGTTCATTGAAGACAAAAATTAGGACATTAACTCTTTTTTGCCACGCCAGGAAAACTTAATAAATTTACGTCATTTCAGCCTACGAGCAATCAAGATTTCAACCTATTTTGACAGAAGTGTTTCATTGGCGATCGCTAATAATGAATTAAAGAAACTCGGCAGATTTTTAGTTCATATAAACTAAAAAATTGAAATTTCTATCGTTATCTAAAAAAAACCATGAAGCTAATCAGGATACCAAAACATTCCTTTAATTCCTTCTGGATCGACCATAAATCCTAATCGGCGATAAAAATTAACCACTTGAGGATCGGCAAACAAAGTAATATTGCTAATATCTGCGCTACGAAGTTTTTTAATCGTATATCTCATCATTGCTTTACCCAATCCCTGACTTTGAAAATCGGGGTCAACTACTACATCCCAAATTGTCGCGTTAAAAGCACAATCGGAAGTAGCACGGGCAAAACCAATTAAACGTTTTTTCTTACCTTTAATTTCCCACATTGACACGACTAAAAAACTATGTTGGATAGCTTTTTTCACTTTACGTAAAGGACGGCGAGCCCAGCCTACGCGATCGCAAAGTTCCTCTAACTCATAGAGGTCTAGATCTCTGTCTGTACTAAAGACAATCCGAGATTGAGAAACATCCATATCTGATGAACTTAGCACTTCACCCTCGAATCTGCTAGTTGTTGAATTAGCAGTGGTTTCAGTGTTGTTAAACAATTTTTTCCAAAAAACCATGCCAATCTGGCTGTACCACGTTTAATAATCTTGCTCCGAGAAATTCTCGTTGCATATCCCAGATATCTTAGTCCATTTTTGGTGGTAAAAGCAGATCTTTTCCGAAAAAAGTCGAGTTGTTGTTGGTTTAATTGTTGAGTTGAGTAAAATATTTATTAGCAATTAGGAAACTTAAGATAATTCCAAAATCTCGGCATAGCAGCTAATCCGTAGGATTACAATAGAATTGAAACTGTAAGACACTCAACCACAATTAAAACGGTCAGCAGTGCTTCCAAGCTGGATAGTTTGCTATCAAAGATTATAAAACTATGACTAATGCAGCTTCTGCCGAGAATGGCAATTTTTGGAATTTTGATTTTTTTACTCCTCATCCGGGGCAGGATAGTGAATTATTGCAACAGTTGGGTTTTATTCCTGGTTTAAAAGAATTTTTGTTAATCCGTCAAGTACACGCTCTTGAACACGCTACTGTGTGGGTATTAAGCGATTTTGAACAAAATTTTTCTGCTTCAGGCAATAACGTCTTGGGAGATAATGAAAAAATTGGCGGACTATCAACCGAAAAGGGTTTTTATCTTTACGGCGATATTCATCCTTTGAATCTAAAAAGGGCGGTTGAGATAGCTTTGAATCGATTACTCAAAGGTGAATGGGATTTAGCTCTTCATCCGCGCTGTGGTACTAATGTTTCAGTATCAATGTTAATCACCACAGGCATGATTTTTAGCACTTATTTATTGCTACCCAGAGAACCGATTGGACAACTAATTGGATTAGGAATTGCAACTACTACTGCTGCCTGGATTGCCCCTGAAATTGGTATGTCAGTACAAAAGTATTTGACTACAGCAATTCCGTTTAATTTAAAAATTAAGGAAATTATTCAAACCACTGACCAGTTGGGTCGTCCAGCCCATTTTGTCAGTGTAAAATGGCAAAATTCGCAATAAAACTTAAAATCTATATCTAAAAGGTGATGACGATCCGATAGTATTTTGATATTTAAAGTCATTTAAAGCAAAACAAAAAATATGGCAATTAAACGCGGATCTAAAGTTAAAGTTCTTCGTAAGGATTCTTTTTGGTATCAAGATTGCGGTACTGTGGCTAGTATCGATCAAAGCGGTATTCGCTATCCCGTAATTGTTCGTTTTGATAAAGTTAACTACAACGGCTATAGCGGAAATTCTACCGGTGTCAATAGTAATAACTTTGCAGAAAGCGAACTAGAAGAAGTTAAATAAATTCTTCTTGAAGAAAACAAAATTAGGGTAAGACTGATAGGCTATTTTTAGTTGTATTTAACCAAAGGATAGTTTTTAGCTTGCCGGAACTACCAGAAGTAGAAACAGTACGTCAGGGTCTTAATCAGTTAACCCTCGAACAAACAATTGAGGGTGGGAAGGTGTTATTGTCTAGAACGCTTGCCTACCCTCTTTCTGGAACAGAATTTTTACAAGGAATAGTTCATAAAAAAATTGTCAGTTGGGAAAGGCGAGGTAAATATTTACTAGCGCAACTACAATCTGCTTCTGCACAACCAGCAGGTTGGCTAGGAGTTCATCTGCGTATGACTGGTCAATTGTTGTGGGTAAAACAATCAGAACCTTTACAGAAACATACTCGCATTCGGCTGTTTTTTCCCAACCATCAAGAATTACGTTTTGTCGATACGCGCACTTTTGGAAAACTTTGGTATGTGCCACCTGCTTTGCAACCAGCAGAAATTATTACAGGCTTACAAAAATTAGGACCAGAACCTTTTGCAGAAGATTTTTCTTTGGCTTATTTTAGTCAGAAATTACGCCATAGTCGTCGTAATATTAAGACTTTGCTGTTAGACCAGGAATTAGTAGCAGGAATTGGTAATATTTATGCAGATGAGGCTTTGTTTAAAAGTGGGATTAGACCAACTGCGATCGCAACAAATTTAACCGATACACAGATTAAAAATCTTTATGTTGCTATTATCGAAGTTTTACAAGCAGCAATAGCTAAAGGCGGAACTACTTTTAGTGATTTTCTCAATTTGTTAGGAGTCAGTGGTAATTATGGCGATGCTGCCTGGGTTTATGGAAGAGGTGGTTATCCCTGCCGTATTTGTGGAAATAAAATTGAAAAAATTAAATTAAATGGTCGTTCTGCTCACTTTTGTCCTGATTGTCAAATTAGTTCCGACAATGCAGTGATTGAGGTTTAACTTAACTTATTAAACTCAAAAAAAAATAATTATCCAAAAATCTAACTAAAGATACTGGTAATAAAAGAAAAATTATTTAACGATAGAAATAGTAAAAGATTCTTTTGGTTTCTTATGACTATTTTGTATGAGGATAAACAAATTATTTGTGATGAGGAAGCCATTACTATTAAAAATTATTATGTCCCTTTAGGAGGCGATAAAATAATTCCTTATAGTCAGATTAATAGTATTAGTGAGCAAAAATTAACTATTTGGTCTGGACTTTCTCAAATCTGGGGTAATCTAACTAATGTAAGAGAAAGAAATAATGCTGCAAAGGTTTATTGGTCTTCTTTCGATCCTAAACGTTTGTTTAAGAATAAAGCGATCGTAATTGATGATGGTGAGTTAGTTAAATCGGTAATTACTCCAGACGATCAAGCAAAAGTTTTTCAAATTTTGCAAGCTAAAGCTGTTGCTTTATCGCCTTCAACTATCGAGCCTCCCGCACAATTATGATTAACAAATTTTAATTGGACTGAAATTAAGTTCTTTTAAACTAGTTTGGATTCTTTAATTTGGTTCAGTTTACTGAATGTAAATTGAATTATTTAGTTTAAATTTTATAGCGATCGCTTGAAAATAAGTTAATACCAAAGATTTAATTTGTAGTTTTGATTAACGTGAAGCGACAATGATCAATCATACTTTGATTCAGTATGGCTAATTATTTAAATAAATATCAAGATTAAATCTAAATAACGATTTATATAGTAGTTATTATTAATTATCCCAATAGTTAAATTTGACTCTGACTTGATGTGATTTATGGATTTACAACAACGTCTTTACGATCATTTGCTAGAAATTGTTAGAGAAAGAGATCCTTATGTCGCCTCGGGGGGTCATTTTTTTGTTAAACAATACATTCGTCGGCAACTATCTCAATGGGGAGAAGTTGAAATTCATGAATTTCAAGTCGGATCAAAAAGCTATGAAAATTTAATTCTTAATCTTTCGTCAGCCAACCAATCTAATTTACCACCTATTTTAATTGGAGCGCACTATGACGCTGTACCAGGAACACCTGGCGCAGATGATAATGGAACAGGAGTAGCTGTTTTATTAGAATTAGCCTCTGTTTTTGCCACCAAACCTGCTAAATATCCGCTTCGATTAGTAGCTTTTGATTTGGAAGAATATGGTTTATTAGGTAGTACAGCTTATGCCGAAACTCTTAAACAGGCAAACCAACCCTTGCGATTGATGTTATCTTTAGAAATGTTGGGTTACTGCGATCGCAATAAAGGTTCTCAACATTATCCTCCAGGATTAAAATATTTTTACCCCTCAACAGGTGATTTTATTACTCTAGTCGGCAATTTAACCACTATTCCCGATTTGATGCGTTTAAGCCGTTGTGTTCGTAAACATACTCCTTGTGAATGGTTACCAGTATTTAATCAAGGTAAGTTAGTTCCTCAAACTAGATTAAGCGATCATAGTCCGTTTTGGGATCGAGGCTATGCTGCCATGATGGTGACAGATACAGCTTTTTTACGCAATCCTCATTATCATCAACCTAGTGATACGATCAAAACTTTAGATTTAGATTTTTTAACTAAGGTTTGTCAGGGTTTAATTGAGGCGATTTATGCTCTTTAATAATTTAAAACTTAAATAATTTCGCTTAGGAACTAGAATCGAGCAAAATTTTTTTAATGATCGATATCTAAATGTAAAACATAAGAACCAAGTTGCAATCTGCTTGACCACAATTCATATTCTACTTGCAAACTTGTGGGTGAAGGAGTTCCTTCTAGTTTAAGATAACGAGTAAAATTCCGTAGCCGTAAAGAACCTTTATTTTCTGGCGAATCATTATTTAAATTATTTAACCAATAACGACTAATCCCATATACTCCTCGTTCCCAAAAATGGCGATAGCTTAATTTGCCTTTACTTTGCATGGTTAAAATTACTCGATAAGGCGAAATTTCTAACCAAAGTAATCTTTCGTGACACTCATCATGGGAATGACTTTCTGAGTTAGTTAATAAAGTCGGTAAAGGAGAAAGACTCTTTTGATTTAATAATAGATGAAAGCGATCGCGCTCTTTTTGGTAAAGCGAAGCGTTAGCTTCAATAATATTCCAAAGAGGCAAATCCGTCGAAATAAAAGATAAATAGACCCTTTTATGGTGATCCGCTAGCATTAGTAAATTATAAAAATACTTATCATTCCTAAGATATCTCTTCGGGATAGTTAATCGCTAGATTTAATCGGAAAAAAAAATTGGAGGAAACTCTTGCCAAAGATTTTTTTTTACGCTAAAGTTAATAACTGTTATGAGCGTTCCTCAGTAGCTCAGTGGCAGAGCGGTCGGCTGTTAACCGATTGGTCGTAGGTTCAAATCCTACCTGGGGAGTTTAAAAATTTGTCCATCAAATGTACAGTTAGTAATTGTTTGTCATCGTCGATGACGAATTATTGTTACCTTAACTGTTTAACTCTCGGATACTCCAAGTAAGTTATTGACTCAATCGTACCCATCAAACAGAAAAGATAACTTTACTTTAAAATTGTCTCAACAAAGCGATCGCAGTAGTTTATACCAATTCTCGAAACTAGCTAGATATATAGCCCAATTATTTCTTATTAAAATTTATTGTCAAATGTCTTGCTAGTTTTGCCTTTTAGCTTTTTAATTTTTAATTTTGATTTTTAACTAAGTCTCTTGTTACCATTGATAAATGGTATTAGCTCGAATTCGTCTAATTAAGCGTAAATAATTATGGGTAGACAAAAATTAATCTCAATTGAGACTGATTGTTATCCCAAAGATTTCAACTAACAATTATCCACTGCAAAAAAAGTTGTATAAATTTCGTTTCCTACCTGATTAATCGAACTTTGCATTTGATCGAGAAATTCATGTAAACCAGTCTGAATTACATCCTCTATAGTTAAATAACCTAATTGAGAGCATAATTTGCCAAGAGATCTTTCTGCACCATTACACCAAGTTCCTGTAGGAGTGTTGGTAATTTCATGCAGACATTGTTCAGCTTGCCAAAGACAGAAGTGAATCGAACGAGGAAACTGACGATTTAAAATTAAAAATTCAGCCACACAAGTAGGAGTAATGCGATGCTGGCATTTACGATACATCTCATAAGCACTAGCAGACTTAAGTAGAGAGATCCATTGAATTTGATCTAAAGGTGTACCTACCCATTCCGCTGAAGGTAATAAAACAAAATATTTGACATCGAGAATGCGAGTAGTTTTGTCTGCTCTTTCTAAAAGTCTACCCATCTGCCCAAAATGCCATCCCTCATTATGAGTCATCGTCGCATCCATGACTCCAGCAAAACGGTGACTAGCCATTTTTACCTGATAAAAAAAATAGGGCAGGGCATCAAAAGGTTTTCCTGGTGAGGCTTCTTTCACCATTAAATAAAAAGAGTTGACTTCTTCCCACATCTCTGACGAAATGATTTCTCGAATAGAACGGGCATTTTCTCTAGCACGTTGTAAGCAAGAAATAATCGAATTGTGGTAATCTTCTTCAAAAGTTAGGAATTGAATCACATTTTTGGCATTTGCTTCACCATAACGTGCTTTAAACAGTTCTACATCTCCTGTAATTGAAACCAGAGGTTGCCATTGCTGGGTCATTCCTGGAGGCAAATCTAACATCAGATTGAGATTGACATCGACAAAACGAGCAACATTTTCGGCTCGCTCGATATAGCGGTTTAACCAGTAAATTGAATCAGCTACTCTACTTAACATTCGTTATTTGTTAGTCATTGGTTATAAGTTTTTGTTGTCAATACTTTCCCTGTTTGCTTGGCTTTATTCTGTTAAAACCCAAGTATCCTTACTTCCTCCTCCTTGAGAAGAATTAACTACCAATGAGCCTTTTTTGAGTGCAACGCGGGTAAGTCCGCCTGGATGAACATAAACTTCATCACCACGATGGAGGATATAAGGACGCAAATCTACGTGTCTTCCTTCGATTTCACCATCAATTAAAGTAGGTACTCGCGACAAACTGAGGGTTGGTTGAGCAATATAATTACGAGGTTGGGCAAGAATTTTTTGAGCGAATTCTTCTCTTTCTGCTGGTGTAGCTTTAATCCCGACTAACATTCCGTAACCTCCAGCTTCGTTGGCTGCTTTGACTACTAATTTATCTAGATTTTTGAGGACGTATTCTCGGTCTTGTTCTTGCCAACACAGATAGGTGGGAACATTACATAAAAGGGGTTCTTCGCCCAAATAGTAGCGAATCATTTCAGGCACATAAGCATAAACTACTTTATCGTCTGCTACTCCTGTTCCTGGT
The DNA here is from genome assembly GCA_002355455.1 of Stanieria sp. NIES-3757. Classification (NCBI taxonomy): domain Bacteria; kingdom Bacillati; phylum Cyanobacteriota; class Cyanophyceae; order Pleurocapsales; family Dermocarpellaceae; genus Stanieria; species Stanieria sp. NIES-3757. The sequence goes on along the minus strand of AP017375.1, from coordinate 3,828,994 downwards.
GCATTGGCTAAGGCTACTTTTCCTTGCTGATATACTTCCATTAATCCTGGAACACCTAAACGGGAATCGGGACGAAAAGCCTTAGGATCTAAAAAGCCATCATCTACTCTACGATAAACGACATCGACTCGACGCAATCCTTTAGTAGTTCGCATCTGTAAATAGCCATCGACGACGGCTAAGTCTCTACCTTCGACTAACTCTACTCCCATTTGTTGTGCTAGAAAAGAATGTTCGTAATAGGCAGAATTGTAGATACCAGGAGTGAGAACAACTACAGTAGGTTCGGGTAAATGAGGTGGTGCTAAATTTAATAAAGTTTCTAGTAAATGACTGGGATAATCATCGATCGCTTTAACAGCCATGGTGTGGAAGATATCGGGAAAAGTGCTTTTCATCACTCGCCGATTTTCCAAGACGTAAGAAACTCCTGAAGGTACTCGCAGATTATCTTCTAGTACATACCATTTACCATCGCGATCGCGTACTAAATCTGTACCAGTAATATGACACCAAATTCCTTGAGGTGGTTTTATCCCAAGACAAGGTTTCAGAAAACCAGTAGCGGTATGAATTACTTCCGCAGGAATTTTACCGTCTTTGAGGATTAGTTGCTCGTTGTAAATGTCATCGAGAAAGAGATTAAGAGCTTTAATTCTCTGTTTTAAGCCTTTTTCTAGCCATTGCCATTCTTGGGCTGAGATAATGCGAGGAATAATATCAAAAGGAAAAATTCTTTCTACGCCTTGATTATCACTATAGACGTTAAAAGTTACTCCTAATTTAAACAGAGCGATCTCGGCTGTTTGCCGATGTTGTTCTAATTGTTTAATTCCTAGTTTTTGGATTAATTTGATCAGAGATTCCGCTTGCGATCGCGGTTTTCCTTGAGCGACAAATAATTCATCATAAAATTCTTCTGGATCGTATGCGTCTAGTTGCAAAAGCAATCCTCCTCTATTCAGTTATCAGTTATCCTGTAGTGGCAAGGCAGTGCTTTGCCCGTACAAAGAGTTATCAGTAGAGACGTGATATGTTGCGTCTTTATAGTTATTACTATGTTGCTGTCTAAAGACAGCGTAAAAAAGGCGCAAAACGCCTCTACAGTGATTAACTCAGATTCATCATCTTATTTATGAATTTGTACTCTAGCTTGAAATAAATCTAGTCCTCGAAATTGTAGCTAAAGCGACAAATTAATCTAAATTTGCTTACAAAAGATTTAAGTTTTAATAATGAATAAATACAAGCAGCAAGTAATCGATTTTTTTGACCGTAGAACTAACTATGATCGCGAAGGTACACGCCATCCTTGCGAAGCAAAACGGTTACTTGAATCTGTACCCATTCAACCAGGACAAAAAATTCTCGATCTTGCTACAGGAACAGGTTTAGTTGCAATTGCAGCAGCACAACAAGTAGGGGATGAAGGCTCAGTAGTTGGAGTTGATTTATCGTCAGGGATGCTACAACAAGCTAGACAAAAAATTATCGGTTTGGGATTAAAAAATCTTGAATTAATTCAAGCTGATGTCGAATTGATTAACTTTGCGCAGGAAAGTTTTGATGTCATTTTTTGTTGTTCTGCTATTACTTATCTTTCCAATCTGCCTCAAGCTTTATACAATTGCCATCAATGGCTCAAACCTCAAGGATATTTGGCTTTTACGTGTCCTGCTGAAACTGCTTATTTAGCAGCAATTCAAATTAAAGTATGCAAGAGCGTTTTGGGTAGTTTTTTACCTCATATTAATGAACCACTTGGGAGTCCAGAAAAATGCCATAAGATGCTCCAACAAGCAGGTTTACGAGATATTAAGCTGGAAATTGAAGTATCAGGAGAATATTTACCCTTAAATCATGTTTGGGTTGATTGGAGTGGAAATGGTTTTTATCCTAGAGGAAATCCTTTAGCCAACCTTTCTACTGAACAGTTAGCTAAACTCAAGACTGAATATCGTCTAGAAATTGAAAAATTAAGAACAAAACAAGGAATTTGGTATGATAGAACCACTTTTTTTGTCCAAGCTCGCAAATAAATCAAAATAATTTAATTACTACCTAAATAACGTTGTAAAAAACTCTCCAGCGATTCCATTTTGATATTAAAAGTAGATTCGAGTAAAGCAATTTCTTCTGCTGTACAAAAGAATTCGTGTGCGAGTAAAGTTCTTAGTGTACCCAAAGATTTTTGTAACTGTGGATTAATTAAACCAAGTCCCGATCGCAAGCCATCAAATAACATTAAAGGAGGATTAATAATAATTGGCTCTTTGTTAAATAAACGGGCAAAGATCCGAGGAATATCTTCTCTAGTCAGAATATTTGGCCCACCTACGGCAAAAATTCGGTTTTTAGCTGCTGGCACTTCTACAGCCGAGATCGCAATCGTAGCTAAATCATCAGTGCTAACAATTGAAGAGCGATGTTGCGGATCGCCAATTAGTACATAAATTCCTGTTTCACGAAATCTTTCTGCTAAGGGTAAAAGATTATTAGCAAATCCCGAAGGACGTAAAATAGTGTAGTTTAAACCACTTTTAATTAAATACTTTTCTACTTCTCGTTTGGCTTTAAAAGTGGCAGAATCTTGATAACCTCGATCTACTCCCAAAACAGAAATAAAGACGAAATGTTCAACCTGATTTTCTTTAGCACAGTCAATTAATTCGATATTGGCTCGATAATCTAGAGCTTGAGCATTATTACCAGAGCCATGACTACTGATGATATATTTTACTCCCTGACAGGCTTTGGCTATATCTTTATCTTGTTTGAGATCGCCAATAAAAATTTCTGCGCCTCTGTCTTCTAATTCTTCATAATTAGCCGTAAGACGAACAAAAGCTCGTACTGATTTGCCTTGTTCTCTTAATTGTCTAACAATTCTACGTCCTAACGATCCAGTTGCACCAGTAACCAAAAACATGGCAAGTAACCTCCGCCTTTCCTGTTTATTATAGACAGGCTGAAGAAATCTGTTATGCCAATTTATTACCTATTACTTATTACCTAACCTCACTTTTAAGGTTTAATAATAAACATCCTGACTAGCTCTTCTAGATCTTTGCCACAATAAAGGCAATAAAGAACCCAACAGAAAACCAATTCCCAAGCAAAATGACAATAAAACCCCAATTGGTAATTGAATTGATTGAAAAGTTAAAAATTTCAAAGATACTTGCTGAATATTCTGAATCGAAAAAACTGCGATCGCGGCTATCCATCCAGCCATGATTAAAGAACTCAAAAAATTAGTAAAAATTTTCATTTTAAATGAGCATAAATAAATGTTTATTGTGCGTCAATGGCTCTTCCCCCTGAACCAAAGATAATCGGTGCATCTTCTTTATGAGGTTCCCAACCAACATTAAATCCTTGTTTCCAGGCTTGTTCTCTAGCTGCTCTGAAAGTTGCAAAACTATCAGGTCGAACAATAAAAGCGAGATAATCTTTATTAGGATTTAATTTAGCTAAAGTGGTCTGAAAACTCGAATTAGGCTGCTGCAATTGTGGTTTAGATTCTCCTTCTTTAGTAGGAAGTGGTTCGTAAAGTAGAGAGAATGTACTTGCATTTACCATTTTGACATTATAAAAATCGGTTTGAGTTTGAAAGTTAATCAAACGGTTAGCCCGACTTTGAATACAAGAGCGATAATCAAAATAAGCTTGATTTTCCGCTAACCCCAATCCCGACATTCCTTCTGGTTGATTACAGGCAGGAAGATTACCAATTAATTCTTCTATCTCTGCTCCTACTTTCGTATCATTTATATAGGTAACTTTATTATCTCTAATTTCAAAAAAACGAGGTGTTTTTTCAATTTTTGAAGCGAGGGGAGTCCGAACTACAGAAGTGCTTTTTTCAGCAATCAAAGTTGTAAAAAGAGTAATAAACATTAAAACACCAATGGTGTTTGTCATAGTATCGAGAAATGAGTCAAAATTTTGACCAGGATGATTAATTTTGCGACGTTTTCTTCTTCTCATTAACTACTTCACCTTGAACGTTTAAGTTCCAACCAGAATCCAGTGGTTCATAACCAATATCAATTCCTTTGCCTTGAACTACATTGCGAACTTGATTAAAAACATCAATTCCACTTGGTCTTAAAGCAACAATTAAATACTCTTTGTCTTTGTTATTTTGGATTTGGCTAATTAATTTTTGTAATGCCGAATTAGGATTTTGTAGTTGCGCTTGAGGAACAAATTCTTTACTAGGATAAAGTACTACACCATCTTCCCGACATTCAATATAACGAGGATTTTTACTCCGATTTTCTCCCTGTTCTGATTTAGCCAGAATGGTTACTTCTTTTTGATTCATTGCCTGAGTTGCGACAAATAGAGTAATAAAAATTAAGACTCCAATTATATTTGCGATGATATCCAAAAATGAGTCTAAACTTAGCTCTGCTTCTGCTATTTTTCGGGTTTTTCTGCCCCTCATTGTTGCATTTCCTCTTTTATTTTAGAAAGGGATATTGCCATTTTGATGTTCAATTAATGTAATTTTACGAGGTTGAGTCATCTGCTTGAGAATTAGTTGTAGTTGAGCAAGGTTTTCTTTGACACCTATTAAAACTTCTTCCAATTGGGCAGTTTTTTCCATTGATTGCAGATTATGATCTAAACTTTGCTGAAACTGATTTAGTTGGGGAATTTTATTAGCAGCTTGTTCTAAATTAGCAACGCGATTTTCTAAAGCTTGAGCAGCTTTTTCTAAAGTTTGGCTTATTTCTGTAGCTTGACCATTTAAACCGATCGCAATTGATTCTTGGTTTGTTTTTATTTCTTCAATTGTTGCTTTTATACCTGCAATTAATTCTTGGTTAGCTTGTTGCTGTTGATGAAAGAAATTCATAAATTCTTGGCGATCACTGCTAGCTAACGAACGAACTTCTCCTACTTGTTGAATGATCTCAGAGCTAACATCTTGTACTTTGCTAATCTGTTCGATAAATCCTTGTGCTAAAACATGAGCAGCTTTTTCGGCATAAATTTGTGCTGGTTCAATTAAAGCTTCTGGATTGGGAAAATATTCGTCAATTGCTCCTTTAACTGCTTGATTAATAGTTTCGACATTAACATCTTTATTTTTATTTTTTAATCTAGGCAGTAATTTATCATTAATAAAAATATCTATTCCTAGGAGTAATCGAGTTTCATAACGCTCGACTAAAACTAAGGGAATCATTAATAAAATACTAAAACATAAAGCAAGTAAAGTAGTATCAAACGCCACTGCTAAACCAGTAGTAACAGAAGTAATTCCTTCTTTAATTTTTTCAACATCTTCAGCTTGTTCTAAAACTCCAGAAAAACCTCCTACTGCTTGACTAATTCCTAATACTGTACCTAAAAATCCTAAGAGAGGAATCGCCCAAATTAAGATGCGAGGAAAAGAATAAGATGATTCTGAAGTACTTAAATAAAAGGAAGAGTCATCTAAAGCAAATTCTGTGGCAGCAGCGCGATCGCCTGAGTGGATATAAGCATCTAAAACACGACTACAACGAATTGCAACTAAACTTCCATCTTTGGCTAATCTGTCGCGAAAATAAGCAACATCTGGCGAATTTGGTTTTTCTAGGGGAATATGTTCGGCAATCCAAATTTTTCTTAACGCATGACTTTCAGACTTTAGCTTGAAATACTTTAATACAGTGATAGCAAGCACCATCCCAGATAAAGCGATAACTACGTATTGAGTAAATCCCCTCTCATACATAAAAATACCGAGAGGAGTTGTTCTAAAAGGTATTAAAACCCCATAAATTGCTAAAGTCCAAATTGCAGAAAAGAAAAATACAAATGGTAAACTAACTTCTAATTCTTGACGTTTGGAATTTCGCAAACGAGGTTTAAGCAAATTTTTTAGTTTTAAGTTTTTCATATTGAGAATTATGTTTGACGGCTGCAATAGCTTTTGCTGTCCTAATATTTATATTGTGAGTAAATATAGTTTACATAAACTTGAATTTTATGAAGTTTATATAAATTAAAACCACTACTGATTGACGGCTTGTGAAGAAGTATAATACGAAGAATTATTTCTGTAAATTTATCTAGATATTTTTTTGATTAACAACAAGTAGATTCATTTAGGTGTATACTGGGCGGTCTGCCAAAAATATCATATTAGTCAAAAGTAAAGAAAATAGAAAATCTTCTCCTAAAGCGATCGCGTATGCGCCTGCGGAGCAGATCGCTGTTGGAAATTTAACCAAGAAATTTGCGAATCAAAAACTGAAATTTGACACCAATCAGCCTCTTTAATTAACTATTAATAATAAAAAAAATTATATTTAGTCTAAAAAATTGAATTTAATGGCAAAAATACTTTAATTTAATTATAAAAACTGGTTATCAAGACAATTAATCTTCTTTCCAAGTACGCAGATAAATATAAACAAACATAAAAGCGATCGCAAGCAAAATAGTTGCTGCTGCTGCTGCATAACCAAACTCAAACCGAGCAAAAGCTTGTTCGTAAATATAATAAACTAATAAATTAGTTGAATTTAAAGGGCCACCACCAGTAATAATATAAACTTGTTCAAAACTACGTAGAGTAAAAATTGCTGTAGTAACAGTAGCAAAAATAATTGTCGGTTGTAATCCTGGTAAAGTAATGTACCAAAATTTTGCCCAGCCATTAGCACCATCTAATTCTGCTGCTTCGTAACGAGATTGAGGAATAGTCTGTAAACCAGCTAAAAAGACAATCAAATTAAATCCTAGTTGCTTCCAACTACTAAGTAAAATTAAAACTGGCATTGCCCAAATCGTACTACTTAACCAAGGAATTGGGTTAATATTGAGTTGCAGTAGCCATTGATTAATTGGCCCTTCAGTTTGAAATAGCCAGCGAAATCCTAATCCAACTGCCACTAAAGAAGTAATTGAAGGGACAAAATAGGCAGTACGTAAAATTCCCCGTAACGGAATGGAACGATTGAGTAAAACAGCTAAAATCAATGGAATTACTAAAGTAGGAATAACGGTAGCGACCGTAAAATAAACCGTATTACCAATGACTTGCCAAAAATCAGCATCCGTAAACAGTCGAAAATAATTACTTAAACCAATCCATTTAATTCCCTCTACAGTAAAACTACCACTTGTAAAACTGAGATATAACAGATACAGAATTGGATAAAACAGGAATATTCCTAAAATGATTAGTGCAGGTGCTAGAAAAATCCAGGCAGCAAAACTATCGCGATCTAACCATGAGGAGAGCTTGTTTTGTTTATTCATGGTGATCTTGTTTAATAGGGTGTCAATTTTCTTATAGAGTATAAAGCTAAATCTGATAACTTATTAATTTATCAGGGATTCTTTTGACAGGATGTTTTTGGGTTGTTTTATTAGATAATAATAAGTTCATTAATTGCACTCAAGCTTCAAACACCAAGCAATGATCATCCAAGCTATTTCCGATCGCGATCGCGTATTAATTTCTCCTAACTTATCATCCTCCCAACTTCAGTTAGATCAACCATTATCATTAGGTATTATGGCTTCTGGTAGTGGAACAAATTTTGAAGCTGTTGCAAGCGCGATCGTAGAAGGTGAATTAAATGCAGAGATTAAAGTTTTAATTTACAATAATCCCGATGCCAAAGTGCGATCGCGGGCAGAAAAATACAATATTCCTACTGTTTTAATTAATCATCGAGAATATAAGAAGCGCGAAGACTTAGACGAAGTAATTGTCACAACTTTCCAAGAATATGGGGTGAAATGGGTAATTATGGCTGGTTGGATGCGAGTCGTTACCCAAGTTTTAATTAATGCTTTTCCTAACAGGTTAATTAATATTCATCCCAGTCTGTTACCTAGTTTTAAAGGTATTCGGGCAATTGAACAGGCGTTAGCAGCTAAAGTCAAAATTACGGGTTGTACTGTACATTTAGTTAGTTTGGAAGTTGATAGTGGTTTGATTTTAATGCAAGCAGCAGTCCCCATCTTACCTGATGATACGCCAGAAACGTTACACGCTAGAGTCCAAATCCAGGAACACAACATTTTACCCAAAGCGATCGCACTTGCAGCACTCAAAGAAATGGGAAAAATAAGTCCAATCAAGTAATATCAAAAAGTATTCATTCGGTTTGAGGGTATATCAATGCCTTAAATTGCAGTCGCTTGAGATAAATTATTATTATTTTAATTTACGATACAAATTAAGTAAAATTAATTTTCAAACCCTACGCGGTGTCGCTCAATTATTTAAATATTTTTCAACAATACAGACGTTTCAATAACCTCGTTCGAGTAAAATTATTAAAATATCTTGGTAACGCTACATGAAAAAAAGTAGCAAATGGCTGAAATATCCTATGATTTTGCCAATAGTTATGATGATGCTTACGGGCTGTAATCATAACGAAGATGATGTTATTGGCTTTACCAAAAAATCTTATCCTTGTGAACATGATTCATCTAGCGAACCAGTAGTTTTTGTCGCACCTAATGGTCGAGACAAGAATAACGGTAGCAAAACTGAACCCTTTGCAACTGTAAATAGAGCTATCTCTGATTTGGCTGGTAAAGGTGGTGTAATTTACTTGCGTGGTGGACTTTATCAACCAACCGTCAGTGCAAGTCCCAAATTCTCCGAAGACTCAGTAAAAAATGCTGCCATATACGTTAATCGTGGTGGTTCTCAACAACAACCACTAAAAATTTGTTCTTATCCAGGTGAAACAGCAATAATTGATGGTAAGCATCTAAACGATACGACTACATTGTTCCTCATCGAAGATACACAGTGGGTACAAGTCATCGGACTAGAAATTCGCAATGCCAGAGGTCGTGGATTAGAAGTAATTGTAGCTGAAAATATTGCTCTGTATGGAAATAATGTCCATAATAATCAACTTAATGGTATAACTGTTCGTGGCACAATGTGGGGAGATGTGAAAAAAGACCGCGCCCGAAATGTGCTGGTTGAGGGCAACCTAGTAATTAACAACTATAAAAATAATTCTGGTGCTAATAAAGAAAAAGAGAACCACGGTCAGGGTTTACAAGCACGTAACGCAGAGAACATCCAATTTGTCAATAATAAAGTTGTGGAAAATTGGGGTGAAGGTGTTGGGTTAGTTTCAGTTAATAACGCAACTGTTCAAAGAAACACGATTATCGACAACTATTCAGTCAATTTATACTTCGACAATGCCCAATCATCCACGGCTGAAAATAATTTTATTATGGCTACAGGTAATCCAGCGACAATGAAATCAGACCGCGATACCAACAATATCCAAATGGCAAACGAACGCTATGATAATCTCGGACATACTCCTGAATTTTATCTCGACAAAAATACTGTAAGAAATAATATCATCGTTGGCGGGCATGAAGGCTTCCATTATGGTGTTTATGCTGGCGCACACGCAAAAGGACAAAAAGCTCAGTTCTTCGGGCTGAGAAATACGACAATCGAAAATAACACCTTCTACGGAAACCACTCTCTTTTTAATATTAGCGAAGATCCCTACACATTCAATGTGAACATAAAAAACAATATCTTTGCGAAACCAACCATACAAAATACTGATGGAATTATCAGCTTTCAAGGTCTAAATTTCGAGCAAAACAACTGGTATGGCGTAAAGCCTGGTATGGCAGCTAGTTCCTCCGATGTTATGGGAGATCCACTTTTAAGCAAACCAGGGGAGTCTGCACCCACAGATTATACTCTTGCTAATAATTCACCAACTAAGGCAGCAGGTATTGGTGCGACAGTTAAAAATTCTTTTCTATCAAAGTTTAGGATGAGATGAAAATTAGTTATAGTATTGGTTTAATTTATTTTTTCCATTGGAGTTAGTTGAGGGATAATTTTTGTTGTACCTAAACTAGGAAATTTAATTGCTAGAGTGGCTTTTTTTCCTGAACCTAAAATGTGGGTAATTTCTCCTTCACCAAACTCTCGATGCCAAACGCGATCGCCTATATTCCAAGTATAATTATTAGTTTGAATTGTAGTATTTGCAGTTTTAGCACGGTAATGAGATTTAATATTACTACTAACTAAATCTTGAGGAAGTTCTTTTAAAAATTGTGAGGCAACAGCAAGTTCTCTTTCCCCCCAAAGACGACGTTCTCTAGCATGAGTTAAAAATAGTTGTTCTTGGGCGCGAGTGATGCCTACATAACAAAGACGACGTTCTTCTTCTAATTCTAAAGGATCGTTTAAAGTACGATTGTGAGGGAATAAACCTTGTTCCATTCCGACTAGAAAAACGACAGGAAATTCCAAACCTTTGGCAGAATGAAGTGTCATTAATGAGACTTTTTCTTGCCCTTCTTCAAGATTATCTAGATCGGAAGCAAGGGAAGCATTAGCAAGGAAATCTTGCAGTTTATTTTCTTCATTATCTTCTTGAAATTGAACGATCGCATTATATAATTCAACAACGTTAGCAATGCGATTATCCGCTTCATCTGTACCTTGTTTTTTTAAATCATCAACATAACCAGATGCTTCCATAACATAGTTCAAAGTTTCAGCAGCAGTTAAGTTTTCTTGTTGTTGTTGTAGATGTAAAATCATTTGGGCAAATTTATTAACTGATTTTGCCGATCTGCCTGCCATTGTATTAACCGAAGTTTCATCACTAAGAATTTCCCAAAGAGGAACACCTAATTGTTGTGCTGCATTATTAAGAGATTCAATACTAGTTTTACCAATTCCACGTCTGGGAGTATTAATAATTCTCAGTAAACTAACCGTATCATTAGGATTAACAATCATCCGAAGATACGCGATCGCATCTTTAACTTCTTTGCGATCGTAGAATTTCAAACCACCGACAATATTGTAAGGAATACTATTTTGTAATAATAAATCCTCAAAGGGACGAGACTGAGCATTAGTTCGATATAAAATTGAAAAACTACCCCAAGTTAATTCAGGGTTTTCTGTTACCATTCGTTTAAGTTGATTAATAACAAACTTAGCTTCGTGTTGTTCATCATCCGCTTTATAAATATAAATTTGTTCTCCGATTCCTCTAGTTGCTTTTAAAACTTTATCAATCCGTTGGCTATTGTTTTCAATTAAAGCATTAGCAGCTTGTAAAATATTTTCCCGAGAACGATAATTTTCTTCCAATTTAATCATTGTACGAGTATCATCATCGGGTAAACCATCCCCAAAATCTTGTTGAAAATCGAGCAAGATTGTAAAGTCTGCTAACCGAAAAGAATAAATAGATTGATCCGCATCTCCCACCACAAATAATGATCTACCTCGCCAATCCCATTCCTGTTTTTTTGTTTCGCCATTAGTAGCAAGTAAACGAATTAGATCGTATTGAGTGCGGTTAGTATCCTGATATTCATCTACCAAAATATGATGAAACTGAGTGTGCCAATAACCCAAAATGGATTCATTTTGTTGAAACAATCTAACTGGAACTAAAATTAAATCATCAAAATCTAAAGCATTATTAGCTGCTAGTTGTGCTTGATATTCGTTATAAACTTCAGCAATTACTCTACCTTTATAACCGCCATTTTCCCTAGCATAAGTTTCAGGTGTTAACCCTTGGTTTTTAGCATTACTAATCGCATATCTTACTGTACGATGATTAAACTTTTTATCGTCTAGATTTAACTGCTTAGTAACAATATTTTTAATTAAACTTTGAACATCTGACTCGTCAAAAATAGAAAAGTTTCGCTTCCAAGTACGACCTCTTTCATCCTGATATTTATTAATATCGAAACGAAGTAAACGAGCAAATAAACTATGAAAAGTTCCAATCCAAAGAGGTTTAGTAATCTTTTTATAAACTTGCGACTTCAGTTTTTTTTGGTCGTATTCGTTTAAAAACTCTAACCTTTGTCCATATTTATCCTGTGCCAATTCTTGCACAAACAGATATTCAATTCTTTCCTTCATTTCTCGCGCAGCTTTATTAGTAAAAGTCACCGCTAAAATATGTTCTGGTTCAACTTTATGGTTGCGAATCAGGTTAGCAATTCGATAAGTTAATGCCCTAGTTTTACCAGATCCAGCACCAGCAACCACTAACATAGGGCCACAAAAATGTTCAACAGCGCGACGTTGAGAAGGATTGAGATGGCTAAAAAAGTCCGTATTGACAGTCATGACAAACAGCAGCAAAGGTCTAGATCGTTTATGTTACCAGTGTTTTTTAAATGTTAACCAGTTACAAGGCAAAATTTATCATTGAGGATTTTAGATTATCTCTACTTTTTCCCGATCGCTTCGTAAATTAAAAATCAAATCAACTAACTAATTTACTTTCAGGGGCTAGGCTATCATGAATCTACGTTATCGTGGTGTCGAATATCAACCTAAAAATTTTCACGTTCAAACTATTACTTCAGAAAATTATGCTCGTTTTCTTGGTAATATTTATCATATTCGTCTTCCTCAAGTAAGCTTTACTTTTCAATTAGTTGTAAAAAAGTATCGCGGTGTGACTTACGGAAATTGAGGTTTAATTTATTCTTTTAAAATTTATTTTTACGACACAACAATAACTTTAAGCCCTAAGATTAGGGCATTTTTTTATACTTGTTCTGCAATAAATAATTGTAAGTTCGACAAATCATTTTTGCTGAAACACTTTTGTCTATCTAGGTTTTTTGTCTCTGATACCCAAAACTAACGTAATGATTATTTACCTAAAATTTAGCCAACTAAATAAATCTGCTGCTGAGAGTTGCCAGTTTTGTAGAACTTCTAAAACTAACAAAATATCGTGATTAGCTTTAACTATAGGAGTAGAATTAGGTTCAAAAATTACCACCGATTCATCTTTAGAATCGATCAACCATCCTAGTTTTGTTCCTTGGCTCAAACAAAAAGTAATTTTTCTAATCACTTGATTAGCTGATTGTTCAGGAGATAGTATTTCAATGATCCAATCTGGTGCAATTTCAAACTTATTGCTAATCTTGCCATTAACTTGTAGCGGAATGTTTTGCCATTCAAATACTGCCACATCAGGCACAATAGAACTGCCTGCAAAAGTACAACGTAACTCAGGAAAAGCACAGACTAATTTTTGTGATTTACCTATTTGATTAATCTCTGTAACTAAACTAGCTTGCAAAACACTATGTTCTCCTTGTGGCATCGGCTTCTGTAATATTTCTCCTGCTAAGTATTCTTGTTCTGGCTTAGTTTCTGCAAGTTCCAAGAATTCTGCCAATGTCAGTTTAGATATAGTTTGATTGGGTAAATTCATTCGGATATCTAGTTAGTTAATATTGAAAGAAACATACCTTACAAATTTTAACTAAGTTAACTAATTTTATGCTTTGCTTAAAAATCTCGATTTTAAAACTAAAGTTACTTTTGAGAATTAGTATAAGGAATGATTTTCTCAACAGACAATCGCGAAAAAGTGAAAATTAGAAAAAATGCAATGTCCTGAGTGTAAATCTACTCATATTCATAAAAATGGCAAGAAACACTAGATTGAACTTCTTGTCATTGCTGTCCAAATAGTCCAACCATCAATTAAAAATAAAAATAGAGTACAGGCAAATAAAATTAAATACATCCAAGGTTGCGCTAGCGGACGAATATCAGTAGTATCAATTCCCGTCTTTTCCTCAACAATTTTAACCATGCGAGCAAAACCAACTACACGCATTGGTAACAAATAAGCTCGCTCTGCTGAAACTGTAACAAAATAATAAACCAATCCACCCTGTCCAGTAGTACGCATTTTTAATTGTTTAATCTCTTGCCAAGGTAAAGACCAACCTTTACGTAAGAATGAAGGTATCCAACCAGGATAAGTTACTGTAATTTTTTCTTCATCCAAAATAACTCTTTCACAACCAGCACCGTAAACTGCTACTGCACCTATAATAATCCCAACCCATAATAAGCTTGGTGGAATCGGTGCCGAAGTTGCTTGCGCCAAAAATGGTAAGGGAATAGTTAAAGCTAGATATAGACAAAATAAGGTAGTACGAATTAAAGGAGAGATGCGAAAAACTGTTTGGCTCATTAATAAAGAATAAAGAAATATTCAACAAACATTTTTAATTTAACCAATCTCGACTGATTTTTCAGGTTCAATCTTGGTTTAGAGCGATCGCAATAATCAAACTGACAATTTTTAGAATTTTTTTATATAATTATTTTCAGATTAATTGTCCTGATAATTTTTGTACTTCTTCTATATTGTTAAGTAAAATTTGAAAAAGTGGTTGAATATCAGGGTCTTGATGATTAAGCGCGATCATTAATCCTTGTCGATAATATTTTAATGCCCGCTCGTATTGTTTTAAATTTCGATACACTTCACCAATATTATTGAGAGTAGCAACTTTAGCTTCTTCAGCTAAATTCGAGCTAATTTTCTTGGCAATACTTAAAGCTTTTTGGTAACATTCTAAAGCTTCTGGATATTGCTTTAAATTTTTGAAGCTAAAACCTAAATCATGCAATGCCGTCCCTTCTAATTCCAAATCTCCAGCTAGTCTATTCATTGCTAATCCAAGTCGATAAATTTCTAAAGATTTACCATACATACCTCGATCATCATAAGCAAAACCGAGATTACGTAGCGATCGCCATCTTTGACGGGTAAGAGTTTTATTGTCAGGTAATCTTGAATAACCGAATTCTTTTTTTAACTGTTCGTCTATTTGTTTGATTAAAATTTGATTTTTTTCTTCCTGAACTATTTAAGTTAAAGCTTGAATATGGACAGTGTTACAGCTCGATTCTGTCTTGACCTTATTAGTTTGAGTCTGATTACCGAAATCTGATGCTACACAGGATAAAAGAGAAGAAGAAAAAAGGTAAAAACATAGAATCAGAAAGAACTGTTTTTTCATAAAAATAGATATTTAGCCCTCTTTTATGACTATAGGGTGATAAAATAATTGAAAATAAAAACCCAATGAAAAATGGTGACACCACGAAGAGAAGCATCATCAACAGTGAGTTTTATCGATCACTATTGTCAAGCCTACCAAGAGCTATTCTCTGATGTGAGAAATTATGAAGCATTCAAATTAATACATTTAGGAATGCTATCAGAAATACCTAGAAAGTCGCTACCAAAGATAGCAAGAGCGGTAGGATTAAAAGATAGTCAAGGATTAAATTATTTTCTATCTGAAGCTCATTGGAATGTAGAAAAAATACGAGAAATTAGATTATGGTTGACTAAATTATTGATTGGAGAAAGAAAAATAACTCTTTGTATTGATGAAACAGGAGATGTCAAGAAAGGAAAAACAACTGATTATGTAGCCAGACAGTATATTGGTAATTTAGGAAAGACAAAAAATGGAATTGTGTCGGTTAATGCTTATGCAGTAGTAGAGGGAATAACATACCCTTTACTTTTTAAAATATTTAAGCCGAACAAATGCCTCAAAGCAGAAGATACATATAAAACCAAACCACAACTAGCTGTAGAAATAATCAAGGAATTACAAAAATGGAACTTTAACATCAAGTTAATATTAGCTGATAGTTTGTATGGAGAAAGTGGAGATGTAATTACAGTTTTGGAGCAATTGAATCTGGAGTATATTGTGGCAATTCGCTCTAACCATAAGGTTTGGATGTTCGGCGATGAGAAAAAAAAATATAATCGATGGCAAGCTTATCAACAAAAATTATCTCGAAAGAAGAGCGAAACTAGATACATTAGAGAAATTATTTTTGGCACAAGAAAACATATTCGTTTCTATCAAATAAGTAAACAAGACGACAAAAACCCTGAACCAAAAGATACTTGGTTTATTATGACGAATAAAAAAGGCAAAATTGCCACCACAATTGCTTCAGAATATAGTTTGAGAAACTGGATTGAATATGCGTTTAAACAAGTCAAAAATGAACTTGGTTGGGCAGATTTTCGAGTTACAGATTATCACGGTATAGAACGCTGGTGGGAATTAATTATGAGTACTTATTTTTTAGTAAGTCTTCAAGCTAATTATTTTCAATTAGAGACGATTGTTCCCGATGCCAATTCTCAAGTCTCTACTCTTAAATCAGTTTCTTCTTTTCCTTTCTCTAATCATCAGGCGTGGGATTCTGGTGCTGGTTGGAAAAGTTCTTTAAATAACTTGCGCTTAATTATTCAACCATTAATCTTTTTCTCTCTTATTCAACCTTGGCTATCCGTATTTCCTAATCAACATCTTCAACTTGGTTTTTCTAAGTTAATCAACATTATGAATCGCTTTCGTGGTTCTCCTTTTCCTCAAAGTCAATTTTTAGAGTATTCGTTCTCTGTTGCTTGCTAATTCAATATTTTTCCCCATAGTCATAAAAGAGGGATTAAATCTAGAAGTATAATTTAGAGTTACCATAAAAAATTACTTAAATACTTCCAGATTTGATATGATCGGCGATGCTTGCAGTAGGTCGGGGAGAAAAAGATCATGGCATTAGTTGTCCAAAAATATGGAGGTACTTCGGTCGGTTCGGTCGAACGAATTAAAGCGGTAGCGCAACGAGTACATCAAACTGTTCAAAAGGGTAACAGCTTAGTGGTAGTTGTCTCGGCAATGGGAAAAACCACCGATACTTTAGTTAATTTAGCCAGAGAGATTTCTACCAATCCCTGTCGTCGTGAAATGGATATGTTGTTATCGACTGGGGAACAAGTTTCGATCGCTCTTTTGAGTATGGCATTACAGGAGTTAGGACAACCAGCCGTTTCCCTGACTGGCGCACAGGTTGGAATTGTCACGGAAGCTGAACATAGTCGTGCCAGAATTTTACAAATTAAAACCGAACGGGTACAACGTCATCTCGATGCAGGTGAAGTTGTGGTAGTGGCAGGATTTCAAGGGATTAGTCAGAGTCAAGATTTAGAAATTACTACTTTGGGTAGGGGTGGTTCGGATACTTCAGCAGTGGCTTTAGCTGCTTCTTTAAAAGCAAATCGCTGTGAGATTTATACTGATGTACCAGGTATTCTGACTACCGATCCTCGACTTGTTCCTCAAGCGCAATTGATGGATGAAATTACTGCCGATGAAATGTTAGAGTTGGCAAGTTTGGGTGCAAAAGTATTGCATCCTCGTGCGGTGGAAATTGCTCGTAATTACGGCGTTCCTTTAGTCGTACTATCGAGTTGGAGTGATGCACCAGGTACGAGAGTTATTTCTCCTTTACCTCAACCTCGTTCTTTAGAAGGGTTAGAACTGACCAAAGCAGTAGACGCAGTAGAGTTAGATACCGATCAAGCCAAAGTAGCTTTACTTAGAGTACCAGACCGTCCAGGAGTAGCTGCTAGCTTGTTTGGAGAAATTTCTCGTCAGAATGTTGATGTCGATCTGATCATTCAATCGATCCACGAAGGCAATAGTAACGATATTGCTTTTACTGTCGTTAAAAAACTCTTAACTAAAGCCGAAGCTGTAGCAGAAGCGATTTCTCCTTCTCTTCGTTCTCAACCAAAGGCAACCGACGAAGCCGAAGTAATGGTAGATTCAACCATTGCCAAAGTCGCTATTTCTGGGGCGGGAATGATCGGTCGTCCTGGTATTGCTGCGAAGATGTTCAAAACCCTAGCCGATGCAGGAATCAATCTATTAATGATTTCTACTTCAGAAGTCAAAGTCAGTTGTGTAATTGATGAAAGCGATTGCGATCGCGCTTTGGCTGCTTTGTGTCAAGCTTTTGAAATTGATAATTCTCCTTTATCTCTACCTCAAAACAATTCCCCTACTCCCCAACCAGCCGTTCGAGGAGTAGCTTTAGACCAAAATCAAGCCCGTTTAGCCATTCGTCATGTTCCGGATCGTCCTGGTATGGCAGCCAAAATCTTTGGTTTACTTGCTGAGAAAAATATCAGTG
The DNA here is from genome assembly GCA_002355455.1 of Stanieria sp. NIES-3757. Classification (NCBI taxonomy): domain Bacteria; kingdom Bacillati; phylum Cyanobacteriota; class Cyanophyceae; order Pleurocapsales; family Dermocarpellaceae; genus Stanieria; species Stanieria sp. NIES-3757. The sequence goes on along the minus strand of AP017375.1, from coordinate 3,811,152 downwards.
TCGATATGATTATTCAATCTCAACGTTGTCGGATCGTGCAGGGTCTGCCTACTCGCGATATTGCCTTTACTCTAACCCAAGCAGACGCAGAAGAAGCCGGTCGGCTTTTAGAAAAATTAGCTAAGGAAACTGGTTGCGGTGAAGTTTCTATCGACCCTGCGATCGCAAAAATTAGTATTGTCGGTGCAGGAATGATCGGACAACCAGGTGTAGCAGCCAAATTCTTTGCAGCCTTAGCCAAAGAAAAAATTAATATTCAAATGATTACTACTTCAGAAATCAAGATTAGTTGTGTGGTTGCCGAGTCAGAAGGAGTTAAAGCTTTAAAAGTGGTTCATGATGCTTTCAATCTGGCAGGAGAAAATCAAATCGAAGTTCCTGCTTAAAACAGTTACCAGTAGAGACGTAACATGTTACGTCTCTACAACAGTTAAGTATTAAATTGATGTGCTGGTCAATTCCGCATCAATGTCTTTGATAATCTGAAGCAGAGGAGTAATTTGTTCTGGTGGTAAAAATGGCAGTAAAACCTCCGACATACATTTGAGTAAGACGGGACTAGTTTGATTTTGCTGGATCATTTCTGCCCAAAAAGAAACCAAAGAAGTAGCTAGTAAACTGCGGTCGCTATTACGATATTGATTTAATCGATTACTTAACCAAGTTGCCAATTGTTCCTTAATGCGATCGTGGTTTTCATTAATTGAATCTGCTTCGGCTAGTTGTTTGATTTCGCTATCAAACTTGGAAAACAACTCATCTAATAATTGAGCAAAATGTTTTTCTTTTTGTCCTTCTGAGGTTAAAAGTGGAATTTTTCCATAGGAAGGGTCGAATTGTTTGCGTCGTTTAGCTTCACCCATGAGCGGTTACAACAATAACACTATTTTATATTATGCAAAAGAGTTTGAATTGAGTTAGGAAATTTTTCCTTAAGATGTAGGTTAATACTTCCCCGTCAACGAGTTAAAATCAATCAACTTTCTAGACTCTGCTACTCGACAGCCTTTTCCTTGACAGTTTCGTAATTGACGCAAAAGTTGGGCATAGTGAGCGAGCAGTTTCGGATTAGTTTGTTGAGCCAAATTATGCAATTGTTCGGGGTCTTGTCTAAGATCATAAAGTTCTTGTTCGCCATTAACATATTCAATATAGGTGTAATCAGAACCACGAAGACCACTATATTGGGGAATGATCGGTGTGACGTGAGGATTAACCCAGTGTTCTACCAGAAAAACCTGTCGCCAACCATGAGGAAAAAGCGACCGCAATTTGCCTCTGTAAAAGTTAAGAGGCGATGTCGAATTTAATTTAAGTTCAAACAAAGAAGCTAAAGAACGACCATCAACAAAATCGGGAATAGGCGCGCCTGCTAAATCTGCCCAAGTTGGGGCTAAGTCAACATTGCCAGCTATTGATTCAATAACTTTCCCAGCAGGAACATGAGGTCCTCTCACTAACAAAGGTAAGTGAATATCTTCTTCATAAGCAGTTTCCTTTCCTGGTGGTAAACGATGTTGACCGAGATGAAAACCATTATCTGAACTAAAAAAGATATAAGTATTATCTAGCTGATTAGTAGCTTTAAGGGTATTGTAAAGAGTAACTAAACCTTCATCTACCGCCTGGAGCGATCGCAAGCGTTTTTGATAGAGATAATCAATCTTTTGTTGTTGTTCTTGATCTAGAAGAGGCAATTCGTTCAAATACTGAGGTTTATCACTAACATCTGTTTCGTTAAAAGCTTGTGTACGTGGTACTTGAGCATCAGAAAAAAGCTCTTGATGACGTGGTGCAGGGGTTGCTGGTTGATGTGGCGCATAATAAGAAAGAAACAGAAAAAAAGGTTGCTTGCTTTTAGCTGCTTGAGTGAGAAATTGTTTGGCTTTATTTGTATAGACATCAGTGCCATAATCTTCTGGTTGATTACCATAATGAACTAATTTGCCATTTTCATTTACGGTATAGTCATATTGCACATACGCACTACCATGAACTGGGCTATCCCACTCATCCCAACCAGGAGGCACATAGTTCATCTTTGAAGTATAAGGATAAAGGTTGAGATACTTACCAATAAAAGCAGTACGATAACCTTTTCGCTTTAACCAAGTAGCAATGGTAGACTCTTCCAAATTCCGTTTGTGAAAGACCACAAAACTACCATCTGCCTTATTATTAGTTAAAATACCAGTGTTATGGGCATATTGACCCCTTAGTATGGTGGCTCTTGAGGGGCAACAAAGGGAATTATTAACAAAATAATTACTAAAACTAGAACCTCCATCCATCAGTAAAGATTTTACTTGAGGCATATATTCTAAAGAAGCTGTATCAAGATCGTCAGTCAGAATAAATAAAATGTTGGGAGGACGCTCTACCGCTAGATTAGGATAAACAGGAAAATTAATTGTAGTTATCAGCAAACAAACAGTTAGACTCAGCAAAAGAAATCGAATTAATTGCGGTTGTGTATTTAGTTGCACAACATTTCACTCCTTTAGCACAAGTTATTAGCCACTTGTTACTGGTGCAAAAATTATTCTTTTCTAATATACAGTTATTTTTGGAAGTATCAAGAATTAGGGATTATTTAAGTGCTTAATAAAACAATTTATTGTCTATTTTTACTGATTTAGGCAAATTTTGAAGATTAAATCGGCTGAATTAATTATTGCACAACAAAAAATGTTAGATAGTTTAATTTTATTTTTTCCGATCTCTGTACAGACCTAGCATATTACGTCTTAATCGCTCAATCTAACTTATCATCTGCGATCGCTCTAAAATTAACAACTATCTCGCTATTGTTTAAAGACTCAAATCATTAAAGTTAAGTTGCCTAAAATATTTAAATATGTAAAAGCACAGAGATAAATTGATGGCAATTTGTCAAATTTCCGTAAAACAACTAATGGCAAACCTAATTAATTTAATAAAAAATTAAGATATTGTATGTAGGGAAAATAACCCATGTTTGAACGGGCTGCCATTTTTTCTGCTCTTGTGATTTTGCTTGGTTTTATAGTAGCAAGCTTGTCGTACTACCATGATTTAGAAAGTCGCCGACAAGTTCAAATTGTTCAAGAACAACCTAATTAATTGTTTAATTTTGATTAGCTAATTGTAAAAAAATACATTCCCAAACTAGACGGGGTTGAACATAATTAAGCAAATATTGACGAGCTTTTTCCCATTGTTTAACTAATTCTGGTCTAAGTTGATGATGCCAATAATAATATTGTAAATAATCTACTAACCAAATCTGAGCTTGAGTATCTAATTCTCGGTCGATTGCGCGAGCTAAATTTAATGCTTCTAGAGGATGATTAGGAAGTTTTTTGAGTTGCTGACGTAACTCGGGAGAAATTGCTTGCCATTGCTGCCAAGCTGCGATCGCATTTCCTGGGCTTCCTTGTGCTAAGGCTAAAATTTCTGGATGTTCTAAAATCTCTTGATAGCCTTGTTGTTGCAGAATTTTTTGTAAATTACTGGTTGATAGGCGCGCAAAAGGAACGCACTGACAACGAGAAACTAAGGTAGGTAATAAAGAGTCTGGATTGACGGCGATCATCACAATAGTAGCTTTTCCAGGCTCTTCTAAGGTTTTTAACAAAGCATTGGCTGCTCCTTCTCCAATAGTTTGAGCCGATTCAATCACCACTAATAAACGTTGAGCTTCCAGAGGCGGACGACTTAAAAACTCGGTAATCGACCGAATTTGCTCAATCCGAATTTGAGGCGGGCTTTTTCTCTTTAATCCTCTGGTTAAAGCTTCTTGATTGGTAATTAATTCTCCTTTTTCTAAATAAGTAGGTTCTATCCATAACAAATCGGGATGATTACGATTTTGAATTCGCTTTGGTAGTAAATTTTGTTTGTGTTCTGGTACGTCTAAACTGAGCAATAATTGAGCAAAATTTGCAGCAGCCATACTTTTACCAATCCCATCCGCACCGACAAATAAATAAGCAGGTGCAATGCGTTTCAGTTGAATTGCTCGTTGCAGTAAGTCTACAGCTTGAGATTGACCAATTAAATTAGCAAAAGGATTCATATTTTAGGGACAGATGGAATAGCCTTTTATATACTTATAGCTAAATCGCTCATTATGGTAACGAATGGCTATCACCCCTGCTCACGAAGCGATCGCAAAAATTATTGAATTGGCGGAAAATGGAGAAATTAATCCGTGGGATGTTCCTGTAATTGATATTATTGACCGTTTTTTAGGAGAATTAGGTCTGAACGATTCCCTTGATGCTAACCAAGTCGAAGCAAATTTACCTCAATCTGGTCAAGCCTTTGTTTGGGCATCGATGTTAGTTTTACTCAAAGCGGAAACTCTACAATTATTGCAAGAACCAGAGTTAGAGATTCTAGAAAGTTTGGAGGAAGAAGAATTTGCTTTAGCACCAACTAATCGTCGTCTACCTCTTAATTTAGAAGATCATCTCAAACGACGTTCTGCTGCTGCCCCAGTTCGGACTCGCCGTGTTACTTTACAAGAATTAATCGAACAACTAGAACACATTGCTGCCGAACTAGAAGCTGTCGCTGTTGCTCCTAATGCTACGCCCCGTCGCTCTTCTCGTTCCCGTCAAGAGGCAATGCGTGCGATCGCACAATTAGCTCACAATGAAAATTTAACTGAATTGGCAATTCAACTCGAACAATTCCTGTATCGTAATTTACCGCAATTATTTCCTCAACAAAATTATATTGATTGGGAACAACTTGTACACTGCTGGCAAAATAGCGATCGCCCACAGGAAACTAACTCTCATGAAAATCATCCTACTTCAGAACGAGCGGGGATTTTTTGGGCTTTATTATTACTTTCTTCTCAATCTAAAGTAGAGTTATCTCAGCAAGAATTTTATCAGGATTTAAGTATTAGACCACTAAATGCTTAAGTTAAACTTTAGCTTTGAGGTAATATTGCTGATAAACTGGAATAGTTTAAGTAGTTTATATAGTTAACGGCATCTGGTTGAGGAGAAGCTTTCATGAAAGCCATGATTTTGGCTGCTGGTAAAGGCACTCGCGTACGTCCGATCACATATACCATTCCTAAGCCCCTGATTCCAATTCTACAAAAGCCCGTCATGGAGTTTTTGTTAGAACTACTAAGGCAGCATGGTTTTGACCAAATTATGGTGAACGTTAGTCATTTGGCTAATGAAATTGAAAGCTATTTTCGTGACGGTCAACGTTTTGGAGTTGATATTGGCTATTCCTTTGAAGGAAGAATTGTTGATGGTAAATTAGTCGGTGAAGCTCTTGGTTCTGCTGGTGGTCTGAGAAAAATTCAGGATTTTAATACTTTCTTTGATGATACTTTTATTGTACTTTGCGGTGACGCTCTCATTGATTTAGATTTAACCACAGCAGTTAAATGGCATAGAGCCAAAGGTGCGATCGCAACAATTATAACTAAGTCTGTACCGAAAGAAGAAGTCTCAAGCTATGGAGTCGTAGTTACCGACGATGAAGGAAGAATTAAATCTTTCCAAGAAAAACCTTCCGTAGAAGAAGCATTAAGTACCGAAATTAATTCAGGTATTTATATCTTTGAACCAGAAATTTTTAACTATATTCCTCCCCAACAAAAATACGATATCGGTGGCGATTTATTCCCCAAATTAGTTGCCATGGGTGCGCCTTTTTATGCGGTATCGATGGATTTTGAGTGGGTTGATATTGGTAAAGTTCCTGATTATTGGCAAGCTATTCGTGGTGTTCTCAATAGAGAAATTAAAAATGTTCAAATTCCTGGGACAGAAGTGTTACCCGGTATTTATACAGGTTTAAATGTGGCGGTTAACTGGGATAAGGTCAATATTCAAGGGCCTGTCTACATCGGTAGCATGACTAAAATTGAAGATGGAGCAACCATTATTGGTCCAACTATGATCGGTCCTAATTGTTGGATTTGTAGCGGAGCAACAGTAGATAATAGTGTTATCTTTGAATATTCTCGTCTTGGTACAGGAGTACGTCTAGTAGATAAATTGGTTTTTGGACGATATTGTGTTGATAAAACTGGAGCAGCAATTGATGTCCAAGCAGCAGCTTTAGATTGGTTGATTACCGATTCTCGTCAAATTCCTCCCGAACAAGAATTAACCGAACATCAAGTCATTAAGGATTTGTTGCAAAAAGAAATTTAAATTTTAAACAAAATTTTGTTTTCCCCGTAACATCAACGGGGATTTTTTTCTCTACTTAGATCGGCTTTGGTTGGATAGCTATAAAATTAATGGAAACAGGAGGCAGAAAGAAGCAATTAAAAGGACTTTCAATTTTTGTACAAACGTAACATGTTGCGGTGAGACCCTGCGCCACCTGCGGGCGCAAAGGAACGCTCACCAAGATACGTCTCTACTAAGGATGAATCGAGCCATCAGGAAAAATTGTTCCTTTCAAAATAGTTCCAGTTAATTTAACCATAATTTTTTGACCACTTCCCATTTTGGCACCAGTCAAATCAGCACCACTCAAGTCTGCGCCACTAAAGTCTGCACCAATTAAATTGGTATCTCGTAAATTTGCTTTTTTCAAATTGGCTTTTAATAAATTAGCTCTGAAAAGATTTGCTCCTTGTAAATTCGCTTCTTCTAAATTGACTTTATGTAAAAAACTATCGCTCAAATCGGCACCTTGGAGATTAGCACCACTTAAATTTCTGCCAGAAAAGTCTTTTTCTTTCAAATTAGCTCGACTCAGATCCGCTCCTTTTAAGTCTTGATAATACGGTCTGTAGTATGAATTAACTGACTCGGATTGAGAACGAACATTTTCTTTCTTAGTAGAATAACTAGAATAAGCGCGTGGATTATAAGAGTAAGACTGTTTTGATTGCTGCTGAGTCTGATTATAAGCCTTTGATTGGGATTTAGGTTGTTGATAAGTCTGATGATAAGCTTTTGATTGGGGTTTTGGTTGCTGGTGAGTCTGATGATAAGTTCTCGGTTGGGGTTTTGGTTGAGAATAAGGCTGAGGATTTTGACGATGAAATGAACGCAACAAATCGCGAGCGTGATTAATTTCTTTTAATTTTTCCGCTGCTGAACGAATCAACTCTTGATTTTCTTGAGGAAAGCGATCTGGATGCCAAACAAATGCTAAAGTTTTGTAAGCTTTGTTGATCTCTTCGAGGGATGCTCCTAATTCTAGTCCTAGGACTTTGTAGTACGGCTCTAAATGATGGCTCACTATAGCAATATCCCCTTAACTAAGGTGAGAAAAACGCTCGGAAAGTTAGGGGTTATAAACCCCTTGAATCAAGGGCTATATCAATAAGTTGAACATAGATTAACATTAAAATTTATTAGTACAGCCTTATGTTAAGTTTAAAATTATTTTTTCCAGTTAGGAATATTTCTCAAGCAGGATTAAAATTGCTCGATTAGAAGTTCAACTACGTATTACTCATAATTTTGTCATAAATAGCTGATGAGCATCTAATTTTTGGCTCGAAAAAACCGATTAGATACGTAAATTATCAAATCTTTACTTGCCTTACTCACCTACTTCGGAAAACTTACCTTGAGGAATTGAGGCAATTAATTTGCGAGTATATTCGCTTTGAGGATGATAATAAACTTGCTCGGCAGCATTAATTTCTTCAATTTTACCTTTATTCATTACCATAATGCGATCGCTCATAAATTTAACTACACTCAGATCGTGAGAGATGAAAATGTAAGTTAAGTTATCTTCCTGTTGTAATTTTTTTAAGAGATTTAATACCTGCGCTTGTACGGAAACATCTAAAGCAGAAACCGATTCATCACAGATGATAAACTGGGGTTGTAAGATCAAGGCACGAGCAATACAGATTCTTTGTCTTTGTCCGCCAGAAAACTCGTGGGGGTAGCGATTCATCCAATCAGGATTTAAACCAACCCTTTCTAAGAGATAGGCTACTTTTTCTCGACGTTTTTTGGCATTTCCACCCAAATTGTGAACGATCAGAGGTTCTGCGATCGCTTTTCCAATTTTCAGGCGAGGATTAAGAGAATTATAGGGATTTTGAAAGACAATTTGAACTTCTCGACGAAAAGCTCGCAATTTTCTGTCATTTACTTGCCACTTGGCGATATTTTCTCTTCTAAACCAAATTTCTCCTTGCCAAGAAGGAATTAAACGTAATAATGTCCTAGCTAAAGTAGATTTTCCGCAACCAGACTCACCGACTAAACCTAAAGTTTCTCCTGGATAGACATCAAACGAAACATTATTGACTGCCATAAAATATTTTTTGGTTCCGCCGAACATTCCTTTCACAGGAAAACCAACATGAAGATTTTTGACCGACAAGAAAGGAGTATGATTGGATAATTCGTTAACTCTGGCTTGTTTGATTTCTGGTTTGACAATTTCTGTGAGATTAAAGCTCTCAGTTTCTTTTTCTCGAATGATTAATTCTCCATTACTGTCAGTTTCTACCGACATAAAATCACTTACTGTTGGTAAATAACTCAATTGTCGATCTAGAGGGGGACGACAAGCGAGTAAACCTTTAGTATAAGGATGTTGAGGATGAGTAAAAATTTTTCTAATTTCTCCTGACTCAACAATTTTACCTCGATACATAACTGCTACGCGATCGACTAATTCAGCAATTACTCCCAAGTCATGAGTAATAAAAATTAATGACATTCCTCTCTGACTGCACAATTGACGCAACAAATCTAAAATTGTCGCCTGAACGGTAACATCTAAAGCAGTAGTAGGTTCATCAGCAATTAAAACTGTAGGATTACAAGAAATTGCCATTGCAATGGTTACCCTTTGTAATTGTCCCCCTGAAAGTTCGTGCGGGTAACGCTTGAGAATGTTTTGTTTGTATTGATTAATGTATTGGTTAATCTCTCTGTCATTAGCGACATTTGCTTGATGTTCGCTTAAATACTGTTCTCTCAGTTTTTGATCGCTAGGAATTAATTGAACTTCTTGCAGTAGTGAAATAGCTTTTCTTCTAGCTTCTGTTTTGGCAACGTTTTGATGCAATAAAATAGCTTCTTCAATTTGAAAACCAATGGTTAAAACAGGATTTAGCGCACTCATCGGTTCTTGAAAAATCATGGCAATTTCTCCACCACGATATTTTCTTCTTTCTTCTGGGGTAAGTGCTAAAAGATTAATTGGTTGATTAGCTGATTCGGAATGAAACCAAATTTCTCCCCCCGTAATTTTTCCAGGCGTGGGAATTAAACCCATAATTGCCAAAGAAGTAACTGATTTACCAGAACCCGACTCGCCGACAATTCCTAATTTTTCACCTTGTTTGAGTTGAAAATTAATTTGGTCTATTGCTAAAACAGGCTTGTTTTCAGTAAAAAATGTTACTTGGAGATTACGAACGTCGAGAACAAATTCGGTCATAATTACAGCTAAAGAAACCATTACAGGATTGTACCCGATCAATTTTGAAGATTTGGGAATAAAAGATTCAATTTTTTTTGATTGTATCTGTGACTATGATATTCAATTTACTTATTTTTAAGTTTATCTAGTTAAATTAAAAGCGATCCTCATAGAGAGATCGCTTGTTAAGAAAAGATTTATTCAAACACTTTTTTTGAAGGCTATTGATTTTAATTAACGGCTAAGTCTGGCAGGTTCAACCCATTCATTCCAAGAGCTATCGTAACCGTAATAAGTAATTTGATAACTATTGCCACTAATCGCTAAAATTTGTCCTGGATACCATTGACCTTTCCAAAGAATTTTAACTGAATCTCCTACTCGATAAGCTGAGCGAAAACGTTGCGGTTCAACCCATTCATCCCAAGAACTATCATAACTATCATAGGTGATATAGCAATAATCTCCATCGACATCTAAAACTTGTGCTGGGTACCAATTTCCTTTCCAGAGAACTTCTCCTTTTTGACCAATAGAACAATGATTGGCTAAGGCATTAGGAATCATTATTCCTAACCAAGTGGCTATGAAAGCAGTACCAAACATTAGTTTTTTCTTCATATTTCCTGATTAATCTGATGAATTTAAATATTTAACTTTAATTAAATAATTCCCAGATTTTCAAGATAAATAACATGAGATTAAACTAATAATTCATAAAGAAAGCTATTAACTTTTTGTCAATTTGATTTGGTAAAAATTACTGATTAATCAATTAAGTTTAAATAAAGCTTTAAAAGAAATTAAATATAAACATTGAGTCCAAAAATTTAGTAACGACTAAAATAAATAATTTAAATTAATTTGAAATCTTAGCTTACTGGTTTTTTTAGTTAGTAGAACTATTCATCATTTATAAAGCTTGTTGTCAACTTTGAACTTTAGATCGATTAGCTCAAACAGTTAATTCGTAAAATTGCCAAAATAATTTGATAATTTTTATAATTAATCTGGTATTATACAAATAATGGAAAAGGTGTGCGCAATCAAGCCTGTCTCTTCAACTAAGGATTGTCGCAGTTTAATTTATCGTCAATTTTAATTCAATGCAATCTGATACCAAGTCTCAAAACTAAATAGATACCGAAATTTTTTTGATTAGAAAAAAACTGAAACTTTCGTATTATCTGCCGTCTGCCTCATTACTATAGCGTTTCTAAATATTGGCAAGGACACCAGTTATCAGAAAGTAAAAAGATTTATCTGCTATAGGCTGTGGACAAACAATCAACCATCAACAATGTAAGATAAGATCCAGTTAAAGCACCTGCGATCTCGCCAGAGGCGAGGCACTTCGTGATCGCACTACAACTAATTGTTAGGGGATAACGACTTGACGATAATGTTTGTTTGATCACTTCAATTGGGAGAAAAGCCATTAGCGTTAAGAATGATCTTAAATTAATTCACTAATTTTAGCTGCACTAGCTAAACCAGAAATTAAAGCATCTTCAACTCCATTGCCGATACACCAGTCACCACAACAAACTAGAGGTAAAGGTTGGGTGGTTGACAAACAGGGTAGAAATAAGGAATGACTAGGAATAGAATAACGCCAACGATGCACTTGTAACCATTGAGGAGAATCTAACCAAGGTAATAATAAAGAAGCAGCTTGCTGTAATAATTGTTTTCCTGCTGTTTGTAAGTCGGTAGCATCTAAATATTTTTGAGCAAATTCGGCAGTACTATGGAGGACAAAGACAGGTTGAGTAGCAGTATCTCTTTTACTACTATCTAAAGCAATCCAAATCAAATCTGTTTGATTATTAATTCTTACTCCTTGCCAGGAAGGTAAATCTGATAAATACTGAGAATCGTATCCTGCCATCACGGTAATGCAAGGATAGAATTGTCCCTGACGTAATTGATTAATTAACTTGGTTGATACTTGAGATTCTAAAATAGGTAAAGCTTGGGGTGCAGGTATTGCCATTACAATAGCTTTAGCTTTAATCTGCTCGTTAGATTCAGTTAGAATTTGCCAAATGTTTTCGATTGGTTTGATCGCAGTAACTTGAAACTGTTTTTTAATTTCTAAATCTCTAGCTAAATATTTTGCGATCGTATTTATGCCTTCAGGTACAATGTAACGTTTAATTGGGGGAATCGGTTGCAGATTGTTTTGGGAGTCGAGTTGATAGATTTTACCATCCCAGAGTTGAAGAATTTTTGCTTGGGTTAGTTGTTGAATTAATTCTTCAGTTTGTTTTCCTTGGATTTCTAAAAAAGGTACGCCATGATCGACACAGGTTTTATTAATTCTTCTCGTCGCAACTCTACCACCTACACCACGAGATTTATCTAAAACAATTACTTGATATCTTTGTTGCTGTAAGTGTTGTGCGCAAGTTAATCCTGCTAAACCAGCACCGATGATCGCAATATCATATATATTTGTGCTATTCGTCATGCGCTTTGTCTCTACGTTTATGCCTCAATAGTAGAGTAAGGGAAAATTGTGTTGTTGGCGAGTAATCAAAATATTTTTGATCGTATTAGTCTAGAGATGAACACAGATAAACACGAATATGATGATAATTTTTTGGCTACGATTAATTGGGGAAAATTAGCTGCTGAATACGAAAAGAAATATAAATTAAATAGAGTTGCTGAATCTGGCAGTAATTATCAATATCAACCTGTTGGAATACCCGTCATACCAACTTTAATTCAGTTAAGAAATTATCAACAACAAGCTGTAGTTAATTGGTTTAGAAATAAAGGTAGAGGTACATTAAAAATGGCAACTGGTAGTGGTAAAACTATCATTGCTTTAGCGATCGCAACTGAACTTTATCACAAAATTGGTTTACAAGTTTTATTAATTGTTTGTCCTTTTCGTCATTTAGTAGTGCAATGGCAAAGAGAATGCCAAAAGTTTAATTTACAATCAATCTTAGCGATGAATCGAGTTGATGATTGGGAGAGAGAATTAGCTAATCAACTCTATAATATTCGTGCTGGGAATCAAAATTTTTTAACCATTATTACCACTAATTCGACTTTAATTAGCGAGAGTTTTCAATCTCAGTTAAAATTTTTTCCTGCCAAAACTTTAATTGTTGGTGATGAAGCACATAATTTAGGTTCAATTCATTCCGCAGCAAGTTTACCTCGTAATATTGGTTTACGTCTGGCTTTATCGGCTACTCCCGAAAGATATTTTGATGAGAATGGTACTGAAGCGGTTTTTAATTATTTTGGTGAAATTATTCCCCCAGAATTTAGTTTAGCTGATGCGATCGCTCAAGGTGCATTAGTTCCCTATCTTTATTATCCCATTTTAGTTGAATTAACTCCAGAAGAATCAATTAATTATGCCAAATTAACGCAAAAAATTGGTTGGGTTTTACATAAAAATCAAAGCTGGGAAAATGAAACCTTAACTTCCTTATTAACAAAGCGATCTCGTTTAATTGGTGCAGCAGAAAATAAATTAAAAGCTTTAAAAGAATTAATGGAAACTAGATTGAATACTAGTCATACTTTATTTTACTGTGGTGATGGCTATGTTGATAATTATCATCTCGCTTATCGTCGTCAAATTGAAGCTGTTACTCGTATTTTAGGTAAAGAATTAGGTTATCGAGTTAATACTTATACTAACGATACCTCCTTAGAAATCAGGGAACAATTAAGATTACAATTTGAACGAGGAGAATTACAAGGTTTAATAGCTATTCGTTGTTTAGATGAAGGGGTAGATATTCCTGGAATTAAAACAGCAGTAATTTTAGCTAGTACTACTAATCCCCGTCAATTTATTCAACGTCGTGGCAGAATTTTACGCCCTCATCCAGGTAAAAAACAAGCAACTTTATTTGATATGATTGTGATGCCTCCAGATTTAGACCGCAATACTTGGGAGGTAGAAAGAAATTTATTACGTAAAGAGTTGAATAGATTTGTAGAGTTTGCTAATTTAGCTAGTAATTCAAGCGAAGCTTTGAACAAATTATTAACCCTTCAAGAACAATATCAATTATTAGATTGATTCTATAATTAAAAGCCTTGATATTATAATGAAATTACTTAATATAACAAAAATAACATTTAAAATTAATTATTGTTTATGAAAATAGTTTCTCTAACAATCAAAAATTATCGTTGTTTACAAAATATTGAAATTGATAATTTACCTGCTTTTTGTGTTTTAGTAGGAGCAAATGGAACAGGTAAAAGCACATTTTTTGATGTGTTTGGTTTTTTAAGTGATGCTCTTAAAAATAATGTTCGTCAAGCTTTACAAGTTAGGGGAGGTTATCGAGAAGTTGTAACTAGAGGACATGAAAAGGAAGATATTCATCTTGAAATGCAATTTAGAATGAAAATTGTTGATAAACCAAGATTAGTTAGCTACTTATTAACAATTGGACAAGAAAAAAATAAACCAGTAGTAAAAAGAGAAATCTTACGTTACAAAAGAGGTTCTTATGGTTCACCTTTTCATTTTCTAGATTTTAAGTATGGTCAAGGTTATGCTATTACTAATGAAGAAGATTTTGCTAAAACTGACGAAGAACTAGAAAGAGAAGAACAAATACTTGATTCTCAAGATATTTTAGCTATTAAAGGATTGGGACAGTTTCAACGTTTTAAAGCAGCAACTGCTTTTAGACAATTGATTGAAAATTGGTATGTTTCCGATTTTCATATTAGTGCTGCCAGAGGAAGTAAAGATGCTGCTTATGCAGAACATTTATCGACAACAGGAGATAATTTACCTTTAGTTGCTCAATATTTATATGAAAACCATCCAGATATTTTTAATACTGTACTGGAAAAAATGAAAAATAGAGTTCCAGGTATTTCTCAAGTAGAAGCTAAAAATACAGAAGATGGTCGTTTAATTTTACGTTTTCAAGATCGTGCGTTTCAAGATCCATTTATTGATCGCTATGTATCTGATGGCACAATTAAGATGTTTGCTTATTTAGTTTTACTACACGATCCTCATCCTCATCCTCTTCTTTGTGTTGAAGAACCTGAAAATCAATTGTATCCATCTCTACTCACTGAATTAGCAGAAGAATTTGCATCCTATACAAAACAGGAGGGACAAGTTTTTGTAACTACTCATTCACCTGATTTTCTTAATGCTGTTGATTTAAATAATATTTATTGGCTAGAAAAACACGCAGGAATTACTAAAATTTATCGCGCTGCTGATAACAACTTACTTAAAAATTTAGTTGATGAAGGAGATTTACCAGGTTATCTTTGGAAACAGGGATTATTTGGAGAAGCAAATCCATAATGAATGATTTTGAGTTAATTTTTTTACTAGAAGAACTTTCTATGAAAGAAACACTTGAAGTTTTGTTACCCAAACTAATTCCTTCAAATCTTCGCTATCGATGTATTGCCCATGAAGGAAAACAAGATTTAGAAAAATCTATTCCTCGAAAATTAAAAGCTTGGAATCAGCCAGCCAAATTTATTATTGTTAGAGATAAAGATTCAGCCGATTGTAAACAAGTTAAACAGCAATTATTAGAGTTATGTCAAAAAGGCAATAAATCAGATATTTTGATTAGAATTGCTTGTCACGAATTAGAATCATGGTTTTTAGGAGATTTAGCTGCTGTCGAACAGGGATTAAATTTAAAATTAGGTAAACTAAGAAAATTGCAAAATAATCAAAAATTCAGAAATCCTGATGCTCTTGCTTCTCCCAAACAAGAATTAAAAAATATTGCTTCAAGCTATCAACCTATTAGTGGTTCTAGAGCTATAGCTAAATATTTAGATGTCAATAATAATAAATCTTACAGTTTTAACATATTCATTCAAGGAATTAAAAAACTATTAGACGAAATTCAGAAAAATAGTTGCTGAATCAACTTAATTGGTGATTCACAATTAATTACTAAAACTAAGGATTTTGTAAAATCAAAGGTAAACCATCCTGACTACGACCAACTATAACTATTTTAGTATTTTGAGATTCTGCTAGTTTTTGAGTTGCTTCAATTGCTTTTAATTCTAAAACTTGTTCAGTTAAACTTTGGGAAATTAACTTTTGTGCTTCGGCAATACCTTGAGCTTCAATTTTTTGACGTTCAGCTTCTTTTTTAGCTTTTTCGATTTCAAATTCTAATTCTTGTCGCTTTTTCTGATTAATAAATTGTTGGCGATCGCTTTCCTGCTCTGCTTCAATTTTTTGCTGAATAGCTGCTTGAATTTTTTCTGGTAAAGTCACTTTTCTTAATAAGCTTTCTTCGACAATAAAACCTAAAGGATTTAATTCTTTACTAAGTTCTTGATGTAAAAGTTGAGTAATTTCTTGACGTTTACTACCATAAATATCTTTAGCTTCATGACTGGCAGTAATTTGTCGAATAATTGAACGAAAGCGAGAAATTAAAATTTCTTCTTCTTTAATACCAATATTGTTATATACTAATACTGCTTTTTGAGGTTCAAGTCGATATTGTAAACTGACATCAATATCTAAATTTAATCCTTCAGAAGAAGTAGTATTAACTGTTTCTTTAATATCTTTAAGACGGGTAGAAAATTCTACTACATTGCTAAATGGACTAACCCAGTTTACTCCGGGATTAAGAGTTTGTTCTGATACTTTTCCAAAAGTTTCTACTACCCCAACTTTACCAGCAGGAATAATAATCAGAAAACGAAAAATTAATTGATAAATAGTAGCAAAAGTAGCTAAAATACCAATTAATAAAGCTATTGTTTTTACTAACTTTTGATTTTTTTCTCCAGCTACTTCGGGCTTATTCAAAGCAATTATAAAAGAAATTAAAGCAGTAATGATAGTAAAAATAAATTCCATAGCTATCCAGTTTATCTAACCTATAAAAATCAAAAATTAACAAGTATTAAAGAACTGTTGATAGTATTCCCAAAACTAGGTTGGAAGTAGCGGGGGATAGAAATTATTTTTGGCTTTATTTACAACGGGCTAATCAACTAAATCTGATTAAGATACAATTAGTGTGGTTAACTTCTTTAACAATTAACAAGATTATGTCTAAGTTATAACAGTTCTTAGATTTATAAGGCATACTTAAATCAACCATTAACAAAAACTAGGGTAAAACACTATATTTCGTTGTCATTAATAGATTCTGAATTAATCTTAGTATTGCTATGATTATGAGCTATTTGACTATCTAATGCTTGTTTGGCAATTTTAGTCACATAAATGGTTACCGTTACAGTTGCAATTAAACCAACAATATTTAAAATTAATTTCAGAAAATCTCCGCTTCCAGTCGCAGCAATTTTGGGTAAGTAACCAAGATAAACATACATAATCGTGCCTGGTAACATCCCAATCCAAGAAGCCAACATATAATCTCTTAAAGATACTTGAGTAACCCCAAACGCATAATTTAAAAATACAAAAGGAAATATAGGCGATAATCTAGTTAATCCTACAATTTTCCACCCTTCTCTAGCGACTGCGTTATCTATTGCTTTAAATTTAGGTTGCCTTTCGATTTGTTTAGCTACCCATCCCCTTGCCACATATCTTCCTATTAAAAAAGCAGCAGTTGCGCCTAACACTGAAGCAAGAGAAACTATCATAGAACCTCGAACAACACCAAAAATAAACCCAGCACCTAAAGTTAAAACTGCTCCCGAAATTAATAGAATAGTAGCAATGATATAAATTAAAATAAAAGCAAATATCCCGACTGTTCCAAGGTTATCAATCCAATTTAAGGTATTTTGTAAAATCTCATTAATAGAATCAGTAATACCAAAATATTGAGAAGTAACAATTAACATAATAACCAAATATCTAATAATTATCAGTTTTATTTTAAATTTATTTTCCTAGTACAGAAAGTAATTTATTAAATTATTTTTTTAGTAAGATATTTAAATTAGTTTAACTTTGTTAGGGTAATAAAGCATTACTTTTGACTTATTTATTTTTTGAATTCAATAAAAATTTAAGCAAAATTATGAATTTATTCGCTATTTTTATTAATTGAATTAGCACCAAAGTTGATGGTATTAAATCAATCATCTTAATTAAAATTGTAAATTAAAATAATTATTTAAAAACATTAAAAATTAAACATTATTAGTACTTTAATGGGAAGAGCAACTCTTTAGCTAATTCTGCTCGTATACCCTAGAAGCTCAAACTTTACTTATGTTTGGTAAAATAAAATACTTATTTTTTGTATGTATTTTTGATAACAAATAGATAAAAACAAATATCAAGTTCCTTAACTAAAAAAAACTAAGTATTAGGACTTGCAAATTTTTGAGATAAACTTAATAATAATAAGAAATATAAATAATAAAGACTGATTGACTAAATAGAATATTTGTATTTTCTTTTTCATGATGTAGGTTGTAGCTTAAGAAAATTTGATTTATATGTTGTCAGGAAGCCAACTTCAGTTCAACAATAATCAATTTCAAGCGATTTTGGATGGTTTATCGACTCAGGTTGCCATACTCGATCAAACTGGCAAAATTGTGGCTACTAATCAAGCCTGGAAAAGCAATTTAGGTGTAGGTTTATTAGTCAGAAATGCTTCTGTAGGTGAGAATTATTTAAAGTTGTCTCAGTCAATCAACAACATAGATCAAGTCCAATTAGTAGTTGAAGCCATTGAAGAAATTATTAATAATCAGAGAGAAGAATTTAAACTAGAGTACTCTCGCGATCGCCATAATCAAAAAAATTGGTTTATTATTAATCTAAAAAAACTTCCCGACGGTGACTTCAACAAAATCTTAATTAGTCAGGAAAATATTACAGAGTACAAGCAAATGGAATCATCTTTGCGCTCTGTTGCTGAAGGAACTGCTTATACAACGGGTCAAGATTTTTTTTATTCTTTGGTCTATCATTTAACTCGCGCTCTGTCGGTTGATTATGCCTTTGTCACAGAATGTTTAGAGCAAAGCAATCCTCCGCGAGTTAGCACTTTAGCATTTTGGTGTAAACAATATTTTGGTCACAACTTTGAATATTCCCTTGCTAATACACCTTGTCAGAAAGTAATTAATGGATTGCCTTGTCTTTATCCTAGTAATCTCCAACAAATTTTTCCTTTCGATTTAGATTTAGTTAAATACAGAGCAGAAAGTTATGTTGGCGTTCCTTTAATTAACTCATCTGGTAAAATTTTGGGACATTTAGCCGTTATTAGCGAGCATCCTATCGAAGATGGTTCTCTCAAACTTTCAATCTTAGAAATATTTGCTGCCAGAGCTACAGCAGAACTAGAACGCAAAAGAGCCGAAGAACAGCTAATTTATGATGCTTTACATGATGGGTTAACTGGTTTACCCAATCGTAATTTATTTAGTGAGCATCTCAATCGTGTCCTCAAAAAGCATCAGCGTAACCCCGAAAATCAATTTGCTGTGCTTTTCTTAGACCTAGATCGGTTCAAAGTCGTTAATGATAGTTTAGGACATACCATTGGCGATCAACTACTAATCCAGATGGGTAAAAGAATTCAAGCTTGTTTACGTAGTAGCGATCTTTTAGCCAGACTTGGAGGAGATGAATTTGCCATTCTTTTAGAAGGAATCAATACGATCAAAGATGCGACTAAGTTTGCCAAACGAATCCAAAAAAGTCTAACGCTACCATTTTGGGTTGGTTCAAACGAAGTATTTACTAGTGCCAGCATTGGAATTGCTTTCAGCGATCTTAATTCAAATTCTTCAGAAGAGTTATTACGCAATGCCGATATTGCGATGTATAAAGCCAAAGCGTTGGGCAAAAGTAGGCACGAGCTATTTAATGAAACCCTACATATTGAAGTAGTTAATCGTCTGCAATTAGAAACAGATTTCCGACGTGCCTTAGATAAAGGAGAATTACAACTGCACTATCAGCCGATTATATCTTTGAGCAACCAAAAAGTTATCGGTTTTGAAGCTTTAGTGCGATGGCATCATCCTAAAAGAGGTTATGTTTGTCCAGAAAAATTTATCTCTTTAGCTGAAGAAACGGGCATGGTTATTCCCCTTGGTTGGTGGGTTCTTCAAGAAGCATGTTATCAGTTACGGGAATGGCAGATCAATTTTAATAACCCAAACTTAACTGTAGGAGTTAATTTTTCTCAAAAGCAATTATCCCAAACTAATTTAGTAGATTCGTTACTTCAGATTCTTGAGGCAACTGGTTTAGAGGCTAAAAGTCTCAAGCTCGAAATTACTGAAAGTATGCTTATGGATGATATTAAAGCAACCATGAAAACTTTAAGCCGATTAAAAGCGGTTGGTATTCAACTACATTTAGATGATTTTGGCACGGGTTATTCTTCTCTTAGTTATCTTCACAGTTTGCCTATTGATGCGCTCAAAATCGATCGCTCTTTTATCAAAAACATTGACCAAGAAGGTAAAAACAGCAAAATCGTTGAAGCGATCGTCATGATGGCTAAGAGTTTAGAGCTAAAAGTAATTGCCGAAGGGATAGAAACTCCGATCCAATTGGCTAAATTACAAAAACTTCAATGTCCCTATGGGCAAGGATATCTATTTTCTCGTCCCCTTAGCCCTCAAGTACTTCAATCATATTTAAATCGTTAGATTTACTGAATCTCAAATTAATTCATTTTAATTCAATCAAAATCAGTATGGGTTATCAAGTAAGTAAATATCTCAATTATTTAAACGATAATTAGAAATGAGAGCTTAAATTTTTATTAATTTCAATTGTGAAGCAAAATATTTTTTGTAAAAAAAATAAAACACGCAAGGAAAAATTGATTTTTACCTAGATTTTATTGGTGTTTATAAATGTTTTTAGTTTTCGATTGCTCTACAAAAAAACTTATTTTTAAGATCTAGGGTATACCTAAGTAGGATTACGCAACTAATTTAATCATTAGTAAAAAATTACGTATAAACCACATTACCAAAACAAAATGATGAAGTTATCGTCTATTTATTTTGAAAGCTTACCCTTAAGTAATAATGATTTTCAATCCAAAACAATTCAATAACAATCTGGGCAAAGAATATCATGTTGCAGTTATCGGCGCGGGTCCTCAAGGTGTTCTTTACGCTTCATGGCTAAAACAAACACGTCCGGATTTGCGAGTCATTATTCTAGAAAGAGAAGTAACACCAAAATATAAAATTGGCGAAAGTACACTTTCAGGCTTTTGTAAAGCACTCCGTTCAGTAGGAATCTCGCAGCAAGTTTTGGAATCACTCTTTTTTCCTAAAAACGGGTTAGGCTTTTTTCATATCGACGAATCAGTTCAAAATGTTGTTGCAGCATCGGAATACATTTTAGAGACTTTTGATGAAACTTTTCAGGTTGAGCGCCGTATCCTCGATGGTTTGTTAATTGCTAATGCTCGTCGTTTAGGGGTAGAGGTTATTCAAGGTGCGCGAGTAGAGCTTTCATCGTCCCATTTAAGCGATCTCGATAATCTAATTACTTATCGTTATAATCAAGAAAACTACGAACTCAAATGCAAATTAGTTGTTGATGCGAGTGGCCCTGCTAGTATTATTGCTAAACATTTCGATCTTTATACGAAAGAAGATGTTCTGTTTCAAAATAATGCTGTTTGGGGCTATTTTAAAAATGTAAATCGCCTCGGTAATCGTCAAAATTGGTTCAATTTGTCTCAGTTTGACCGCGATGAATATACACAGCATTTCTGTTTTCGCGAAGGTTGGATGTGGTACATTCCGATTGTCTCTTGGGAAGAACTAGAAAATGACAACCTCAATTCGATGTTCGATCATCTTCTTAATTCAGAACAAGTAGTGCCGACGAAAAAAGACCTATCTGCTCGTTATGGCTGTCCAGAAGAAGATATCGTAAGTATTGGTTTGGTATTACGACAAGACCGAGATGATCAGTTCCGTCAGGGTCGGCAAGTAGCTTTTAATCATTATCTTGAAAAATATCCTGCCATAAAGCAAATGCTAGAAGGTGCAGAATTAATTTCGGATCTTTATGAGACTCAACAACCTCTCAAAGCTCGTGCCAATATTCGTGGTTATGCCAAACAGATTGTAGGAGACGGTTGGCTTAGTATTGGTGAAGCTGCTTTTTTTGTCGATCCTTTAATTTCTCCAGGTTTAACTAGTGGTGTTGCTACAGCTTATTTCGCAGCCCAAACCACTCTCAATGCTTTTAATAATAATAATTTTTCTCGTCAGGCTTTGATTGAATACGAGCATTTTGCTTACAAACTATATGAAGCTTTAGAGCGTGACAATCAGCTAGTGTATATGTCATTTAATCACCCTAAAGCGATCAAACTGATTCAGCGTTTCCAAGAAATCGATGCTCGTCGTCACTTTAATCAGCATAATTCTTCGGATTACACTTTGGCAGATACCAATGTTTGGGGAATTCTCAATCCAGTTTATCAATCTTTACAAAAACAGCTTTGGCAGATTATGCGTCAAGCAGAATTAAAAGTAGGGAAGGAGAAAAATATCGAAGTACAATCCCTAGAAGATTACGAGTTCATGGTTGAGCAAATTACAAACTATTTATCTAATTATTTAAATAATCACTTGGAATTAAATCCTTATATAACTCAAAATCAACCAAACCATCAATTAGAAACAGAATTTGCTTACCTTAATAGCCTATCTTGTTTGAGTTAAGAGTTACGCCAGTTTCGAGTAAATCAGTAGTCTATAAATTCACTTTATTGTTAAAGGATTAATTTATTGATGAAAGTACCAGAATGGTTAAGAGCAAATGAAATTGCAGCCAAATTTCGTATTAGTCAAGATGAGTGGCAACCAGTCACTATCTTGTTGAATGAACAGGGAGGAAAATATAGAACTCCTACAGGTGAAGAAGAAGGAACATTTAATTTGATTGCTTGTGGTAATCATCCTCATGGTGGAGAAGTTTTAATATTACACTGGCTAGAAAATAAAGGTCCTTTGGAAGGACATACAGGGATTGATACTTTATGGTTTCAGCAAAAAGATCAACATATTGAAGTTCGAGGTACGTTTTTTTTAGATCGAAGTAATGACTATGGAGAAATAATTTCCAATTAGTAGTAAGTTTTAGAGTTCGTCGTTAATTAATCATGGATTTGCTTTTAATAGTCCAGTTGCCAGAGAGGTAACTGGGCTTAAATATTTGTTTTGATTATTAAGATAGATAGAGGTATTGGTGATTTTTCTACTTGCAACGCTGATGCTAGAGAAATGGACGAAGCGAAAATAAGCTCGATTATCTTTAAAATAGGAAAAGAATTACTTATCTATCAAAATAACTTTTAATAATTTTTCAATAATGAAAATAGCAATTACTGGAGCAACGGGATTTGTTGGTAGTCGTCTAGTCGAACGACTTAATCAAGGCGAACATCAAATTTTAGTTTTTACTCGTAATCCAGACAAAGCTAAAAAAGTTTTCCCCTCTTCTGCTTTTACCAAGGTAGAAATAGTTCAGTATAGTCCTAAACAATCTGGAGATTGGCAAAAAGCAATTGATGGTTGTGATGCAGTAATTAATTTAGCTGGCGAACCAATTTCCGAACGTTGGACACCGCAGCATAAGCAAGAAATCCTCGAAAGTCGCAAAATAGGAACGCAAAAAATAGTTGAAGCAATCAAACAAGCTGAAGTAAAACCGCAAGTTTTAATTAGTGGTTCGGCGATCGGTTACTATGGCACTAGTGAAACCGCTTCTTTTGATGAAAATAGCTCTCCAGGAACTGATTTTTTAGCTGAAGTTTGTCAAGCATGGGAAGCAGAAGCTCAAACAGTCCAAGAAGCAGGGGTAAGATTAGTTATTGTTCGTGTGGGCATTGTACTTGGTAATGGTGGTGCTTTAGGTAAAATGATTGGACCGTTTAAAATGTTTGCAGGTGGGCCAATTGGTACTGGCCGTCAATGGTTTTCTTGGATTCACCGCGAAGATTTAGTTAATTTGATTATTACTGCTTTGAATAATGCTGATATGAAGGGCGTATATAACGCTACTGCACCAAATCCTGTCCGCATGGCTCAATTTTGTCAGATTTTAGGAGAAGTGATGAATCGTCCCTCTTGGTTACCCGTTCCTGAATTTGTTTTAGAGTTATTGTTAGGAGATGGTGCCAAAGTAGTCTTAGAAGGACAACAGGTGTTACCCAAGCAAACTCAACAACTTGGATTTCACTATCAATATCCCGAACTTCGATCGGCTTTAAAAGAAGTTATTGCTTCAGTTTAGTTTTAATTCATAATTGCGATCGCACCTATGTCTCCAGGTAATTTTTCTGATCCTTCTTCACCAGCGATTAATCCTCCAATTCGCCAAGTAGGAATGCTAACTGTCTTTCGTCTTGGTTTATTTAATCTTGCTTTGGGATTAATGGCAGTTTTGACTTTAGCTGTGCTTAATCGAGTGATGATTAGCGAATTAGGTATTCCTGCTACTATTACTGCTGGAACTTTGGCAATGTCTCAATTTGTCGCGCCTGCTAGAGTTTGGTTTGGACAGTTATCTGATAGTAAGCCAATTTTGGGTAGACATCGTACGGGCTATGTTTTACTTGGTGCGATTGTATTGAGCATCGCAGTTTTTTTAGCAGTACAAGTAGTTTGGCAACTAGGAGCGATCGCTCGTGCTAATCAGGGCTGGCTTTGGAATGCTCAAACAATTGGCTGGACTGGATTATTGGCTTTGATTATGGCTATTTATGGATTGGCTGTCAGTTCTAGTTCAACTCCTTTTACTGCCCTACTAGTTGATATTTCTGATGAAGATAATCGCCCTAAAATTGTCGCGGTTGTTTGGTCAATGTTGATGGTAGGAATTGTAATTGGTGGTATTACTGGTAGTATTATTCTGAAACAAATTGAAGCGGGTGGGGTCCAAGCTGGTCAAATTCCTTTAGAAAATTTACAAGCTCCAATCAATTCTGTCTTTAGTTTTGTTCCTTTTTTGGTAATCGCTTTAGCTTTAATTGCGACTTGGCGAGTAGAACGAAAGTATTCAAGGTTTTCGGCTCGTTCTTCTGCTAATAATCGGGAAGATAGTATTACTTTAAGACAAGCTTTAAAAATTCTGACTGCTAGTCCTCAAACAGGAATATTTTTCTGCTTTTTGGCTTTATTTACCATCAGTTTATTTATGCAGGAAGCAGTTTTAGAACCCTATGGCGGTGAAGTTTTTGGGATGTCCATCGCCGATACGACTAAACTCAATTCTTATTGGGGAATTGGGATTCTGTTGGGTTATGGAACGACAGGTTTTTTAATTATTCCTCGCTTGGGTAAAAAACGAACTACCAAAATTGGTTGTCTTCTGGTGGCTGTTTGTTTTGGGTTAATTATTTTATCTGGTTTTACTCAAAACGAAATGATTCTCAAGATGGCGATGGTTTTATTTGGTATTGCAGCAGGAGTTGCTACCATCGGTGGAATAAGTTTAATGCTCGATTTAACCGCAGCCGAAACTGCTGGAACTTTTATCGGTGCTTGGGGATTAGCACAAGCGATGTCGAGAGCCTTAGCTACTGTTGCTGGTGGGGTAATTTTAGATTTGGGTAAAGCAATTTTTTCTGTTCCTGTCTTAGCTTATGGTTTAGTTTTTGCTATTCAAGCAGTAGGAATGCTCCTCGCGATTGGACTTTTAAACCGAGTTAACGTAGTTGAATTTCAAAATACAACCAGAAAAGCGATCGCAACTGTAATGGAAGGAGATTTGGATGGTTAGTTAGCCAACTTAAACCTGACCCTAAAACCTAACCAGGGAGGAATCTGTAGATGGTTACTAAAAGTCAAAACTTTGATGCTCGGTACTGGGTAAAGACACGCTCATCTCTCGATCCTAATCAATCGACTTTCTTAATCTGGACGGGGTCAATTTACGCTTGTGTTCCTGGTAAACAAAGCAATCGTCTTTTTAAAATGTTAGGCATGAACGTCAGCAGATGTATTCCCACAGCAGAAGAAAGCTGGAATTTTACTTCTAGAGAACTAACTTATTACCTTCATCCAGAAACGGAGGAAATTTTACACAAATGGAAAAATCCTTGGACGGGAGAATTACTCACAGTAATGCACGTCGCCAACAATCCCGTACAGGGTTGTTTTAAAGGCAAATTTTCTGCTCAAGTAGATGAAGACAATACCACTTTTGTATTCGATCTATTTTCTACCTATCCTAATCCTCTTGCTAATGAGCCAAAATTTGCCGATTATAGCCCAAATCCAACTTACCAGGCAGCAGAACTTTTTAAATTAACTGTTTCGACTAAAGAACTTTGGAATCCCGCAATCGTTTCCGTTTCTAAACTGCGACTTTGCTGGGATCGGATTGGTCCTTGGGTTCCGTGGATGAAAATGGGCGATCGCCAAGGACAACTAATATATAGTGGTTATGGCGGTAAAGTTGGTGGTTTTGATGAATTACCCCAATTATTAAAAGATGAAATTAATACTCGCGTGCCTTTATATAAAAATGCACCAAAATCTTTCTCACAGGTAAAAAGTATCACTTCATGGCTAGATTTTGAAAAAAACTTTGATGCTTATTTAGCAGGCGAAACTTTTCCTCTGCTACACCCAGAAGAAATTTAGGTAAAATGATTTAATTGGTTGATTTTTTCGGGTTTTTAAGTATAAATTGCTTTAAAGATAGTTGAAACTTTGTCTCAGGCTATGATTATACAAATTATTTCTTGAGATATACATTTAAGCAAACAGAAGGATTTATTTTGGTCTTATAAAGACTTAAAAAATTTCCTTAATAATGAACGAATCAGAAGAATTTACGATTGGTGTCGAAGAAGAATATCAGATTATTAATCCGCAAACGGGTGAACTTTGTGGAAGAGCCGAGCAAATCATTGGTTATGCTCGAAAAACTCTAGACAAAGACGTGGTACAACCAGAAATGTACCTTTCTCAAGTAGAAATTGCCACAGTCGTTTGTCAATCATTGTCAGAAGTAGATCGAGAGTTAGCTCACTGTCGTCAAGCTGTAATCAAAGCAGCACAACAAGATGGCAATGCGATCGCAGCAGCAGGAACTCATCCTTTCTCCGATTGGCAAAAGCAAGAACTTACACCTAAACGTCGTTATCAAAATTTGCAAGCTGAACTAAAACAAACCATTCGTGAATTGGTTATTTTTGGCAATCACGTTCATGTTGGTTTAAGTGATCGCGTGATCGCTCTTCAAGTGGTTAATCGCGCTAGAATTTGGTTATCAGTATTATTGGCGTTGTCGGCTAATTCGCCTTTTTGGTTGGGGCAAGAAACTGGTTATGCTAGTTATCGTACTCAAATGTGGTCGCGACTTCCTTTATCAGGACAGCCTCAAGTCTTTGACGATTATGAAGAGTACACCACTTTAATTGAAGATTTAATTTCTACTGGTGCGATACAAGACCCGACTACGATTTACTGGGATATTCGTCTGTCGGAAAAGTTTCCTACCATTGAATTTCGCGTTACCGATATTTGTATGACTGTAGAAGAAGCAGTCACTATGGCTGGTTTAATTCGTGCTTTGGTCTACACTTGTTATCAAGAAGTGATCAATAATGAGCCTTTGATAGCAGTTCGTCCCGAAGTCTTGAAAACTGCTCATTGGTGTGCTGCGCGTTATGGTTTGACAGAACATTTGGTTGATGTCATCAATAAAATCACTCTTCCTGCTTCAGATTTAGTTAATAAATTTCTTGATTATTTACGTCCAGCTTTAGAAAAATTTGGTGATTGGGAAAGAGTTTCTACTTCAGTTCAACACACTCTAGAACAAGGAAATGGCGCACAAAGACAATTAGCAATTTATGAAAAAACAGGTAGCTATCAAGAAGTAGTTAAATATATTGTGTCGCAAACCCAGCAAGGAATAACGGCTTAAATAATTAATAGTCAATCGTTATTTAAGTATACTGTGATACCAATATTTCAACAGATCGAATCAAAATATTGGGATAAGTGATAGAAAAACTTGATAAAAGCGATCGCTATGAGTTGGTTAATTTTTTTGTTGATTGGATTAATACTAATCTGGGTAGGTTTGAAAGTTAGTGAAGAAGTAGTCCAACTCTCCACAGCCATCACAGCAGCAATTTTGTTAGTTTGGGGATTAGTTTTAACTCCTCAGTCATTGTTATTATTAATCGAAATTATTACGGTTTTGGCTGTTTTTAGAATATGTATGCGTTGTTGTGAATGTGATTGATCGGTTTAAATAGTTGAGGTCAAATAAATTACTCCAAAACTATTGATGGCAAAATCGAACTCTTATCCTTGTCACCTTCCACCAGCTTTAAAACCAGGAGATCGAGTTACAGTAATTGCTCCTAGTGGTGCTTTAAAAGAGTTTGAAGCCTTAGAACAAGGATTAGCCATCTGGCGATCGCGGGGTTATCAAATCGAATTAGGTAGTAATTGGAATTATCGTCATGGTTATCTAGCAGGAGATGATCATCAACGCCGAGAAGCCTTAGCTCAAGCTTGGAGCGATCGCAATTGTCAAGCAATTCTTTGTGTTAGAGGAGGTTATGGTGGTGCCAGATTGTTGGAAGATTGGGATTGGAATAAAAATCTACCAAAACAAACCAAGACAAAATCTGCTTTATACAATAGTAAATGGTTAGTTGGCTTTTCAGACGTTACTAGTTTACTGTGGAGTTTAGCCACCATTGGCATTGGTGGAGTTCACGCTCCAGTTTTAACTACTTTAGCCAAGGAGCCAGAATGGTCAGTTAATAGGTTATTTGACTGTCTTGAAGGTCGTAAATTAGAACCATTACAAGGTCAAGGTTGGGGTGGTAATCAAACGACAGGTATTCTTTTACCGGCTAATCTTACTGTTGCCACCCATTTACTCAAAACTCCAATCCAACCATCCTTTGAAGGCATAATTTTGGCTTTAGAAGATGTAACCGAAGCTCCTTATCGTATTGATAGAATGTTAACCCAATGGAGATTAATGAAAGCATTCACAGGAATCAAAGGAATTGCTTTAGGACGTTTTAGTCGTTGTGATGCACCTGTAGGTTTTAATAGCTGGACTGTCGAAGAGGTATTACGCGATCGCTTGTCCGACTTAAACATTCCTATTGTTTCTGATTTACCTTTTGGACATGATGGAGTTAATGCTGCTTTACCTGTAGGGCAGCTAGTTAACCTTGATGGAGAAAAAGGGATTTTAAGTTGGTGTTGACACACTCACCCTTGAGCATAAAATCTTTTATAGTTTCATGAGCAGATCTATTGCTATAAGCTAGCTTAATCTTCTGGTGAAAACTAACTAATTTACTTCTACAGCAGAAGTTGATTCTGTTTCTTCCAATGGCTCAACTATTTCTGACTCAGTTTCAGCTTGTAGTTGTTCTTGAGGACTTTCGGTTTCAGGAACAATTGTCTCTTTTACTTCAGGTATTTGATTTAACTTAGCTTGATATCCCTGCTCTACAATTCCCCTTGCTTCAGTTGCTGAAATTTTTCCTTTAACTAATTTAGCTAAAGTATCAGATTGGCTTGGATCGTAGGTTACTAATCTAACTGTATTATTAAAAGCATTTTCAACATTATTGCCATCTTCATCAATCAATTCCAACTGAACCCAATTATTACCCCGCTTAAAACCTTGAAGATAAATTGGTTGCCATTGATCAAGTAAAAAACTTTCTCCATTAACTGTGACTCGGATTTGCCAATCTTTGATCTCATCGTTAGGATTTTCTTGGGCTACTAAATGCAGTGGCGCATTAGTTAAATAAAAATCAAGTAAAATTGGCTCCGCACTATACTGACCATTAGGAAGACTATAAGTTAATAAAGGTAAAGTTGGATTGGGTCGATTATTATTCGTCTTTGTTAAAACATGAAAGCTTGTCTGGGCATAAGCTTCTTGATTTTTAAAACTTTCACCCCAAGGACGAGCAGCAAACACTCTGATTGTATGAGTACCGAGAGCAAGATTTTCTAAAACAATTGGTTCGTTGAGATCGTATATGAGACGGTTGGGTTCATTATCGACAATTAAATTTAAATGAGGACCCATTTCCAATTGTTCGTCTTTAAATATAGGAAAATTTTTGACTTGTAGTTTGACTTGAATCGTTGTGTCATTAAAAATTTCGTCTGAAGTTGGAGATAAAACAGCAACTTGAGGATAAAATTTTTCAAAATTTTGATTGAGTTCTTGAATTGTTTGAGGCGGTGCTGATTCTGATAGCTTTCCTGCTGAAGTGAATTTTGAGGTACTTTTATCCAAAAAACCTACTGGCGAACTGGGCGGATTAAGTTGCCAACCATTTTCTGAAGCAACTTTACTAGAATTGTCTGCTCCACAACCAAACAAATTCCAAGTCAAACTAATTAATAATAAATAAACAAAAATAGTTTTCATCGAAATTAATCTATATTTAAAGCCCAACACATATCATTCTGCCATCAAATAAACTTAAGCGTTTCTATCGATTAAATTCTCCAAAGTCATAACCAGCACTTACAGAAAATTTATTGACTTTTGTGAAGAAAGTTTGTTTTTTCTTGACTTTTGAGATTTACAGGGTAGTCTTAAGCCTTACAAAATCAAGAATTAGAATGTTTTAAAATTTTGTTAAGCTTGACCATTACAAAAGAGGACGAAGTTTTATCATCTTAATTAATGCTTACGCCCAAAACCCAATTTTCTGGGTTGAAAGTAAGCAAAATTAAGGCAAAGTAGTTTTTTAAACTGCGTATTTGCATAATTTAAAACTGATTACCAATAACATCTAATATCCATTGTCGAGAGAGGAGAATCCTCATGACAATCAGTCCTCAAAGAGAAGAGGCGAAAGTCAAAGTAACGGTTGATAACGATCCAGTACCTACTTCATTCGAGAAGTGGGGCAAACCTGGTCATTTTGATCGCACTCTGGCGAGAGGTCCCAAAACTACAACTTGGATTTGGAATCTCCACGCCGATGCACATGATTTTGACAGCCATACTAGCGATCTTGAAGATATTTCTCGGAAAATCTTCAGCGCACATTTTGGTCACTTAGCAGTTATCTTCGTTTGGTTAAGCGGTATGTACTTCCATGGTGCTCGCTTCTCCAACTACGAAGCTTGGTTAGCCAATCCCACCGCTATTAAGCCCAGCGCACAAGTTGTTTGGCCAGTTGTTGGTCAAGGAATTTTAAATGGCGATGTCGGTGGTGGTTTCCACGGAATCCAGATTACCTCTGGATTGTTCTATCTCTGGCGTGCCTCTGGATTTACTAATGGCTATCAGTTATACTGCACTGCCATTGGTGGTCTAGTTATGGCAGCCCTGATGATCTTTGCTGGTTGGTTCCACTATCATAAAAGAGCTCCTAAGCTTGAGTGGTTCCAAAATGCAGAATCAATGATGAACCACCATTTAGCTGGACTATTAGGTTGTGGTTCTCTTGGTTGGGCTGGTCATCAAATCCATGTATCTTTACCAATTAACAAGCTCTTAGATGCAGGTGTTGCTCCTAGCGACATCCCCTTGCCCCATGAGTTCATTCTCGATAGCAGCAAGATGGCAGAGCTATACCCCAGTTTTGCACAAGGTCTAAAACCTTTCTTTACCTTAAATTGGGGAGTATATTCTGACTTCTTGACCTTCAAAGGAGGATTGAACCCAGTAACTGGTGGTTTGTGGCTCTCCGATTCAGCGCATCACCATTTAGCGCTCGCTGTCCTCTTGATCATTGCTGGTCATCAGTACCGTACCAATTGGGGTATCGGTCACAGCATGAAAGAAATTCTGGAGAATCATCGCGGACCTTTCACTGGTAAAGGACATCAAGGACTCTATGAAATTTTGACTACTTCTTGGCATGCTCAACTAGCGATTAACCTAGCTTTACTCGGTTCTTTGAGCATTATTGTGGCGCATCACATGTACGCCATGCCTCCCTATCCCTATCAAGCGATCGATTATGCTACCCAGCTATCTTTATTTACTCACCACGTC
Source organism: Stanieria sp. NIES-3757 (assembly GCA_002355455.1). NCBI lineage: Bacteria > Bacillati > Cyanobacteriota > Cyanophyceae > Pleurocapsales > Dermocarpellaceae > Stanieria > Stanieria sp. NIES-3757. Next base: position 3,779,819 of record AP017375.1, on the reverse strand, counting down.
TGGATTGGCGGTTTCTTGATTGTTGGAGCAGGCGCGCACGGTGCTATCTTCATGGTTCGCGATTACGATCCAGCTAAGAATGTTGATAATCTATTAGACCGAGTCCTTCGTCATAGAGATGCAATTATTTCCCATCTAAACTGGGTATGTATCTTCCTAGGCTTCCATAGCTTTGGACTTTATGTCCACAACGATACTATGCGTGCTTTTGGTCGCCCTCAAGATATGTTCTCTGATACAGGGATTCAGCTACAGCCAATCTTTGCTCAGTGGGTACAAAATATTCATACTTTAGCTCCAGGCGGAACTGCACCTACAGCTTTAGAACCAGCAAGTTATGCTTTTGGCGGTGATGTAATTGCAGTTGGTGGTAAAGTAGCGATGATGCCTATTGCTCTAGGCACAGCAGACTTTATGGTGCATCATATTCATGCTTTTACCATTCACGTAACTGTATTAATTCTGCTTAAAGGTGTTCTCTTTGCTCGGAGTTCTCGCTTGATTCCCGACAAGATGAAATTAGGTTTCCGCTTCCCTTGTGACGGACCTGGAAGGGGTGGTACTTGTCAAGTATCTGCTTGGGATCATGTTTTCTTAGGCTTATTCTGGATGTATAACTCCATCTCCGTTGTACTTTTCCACTTCAGTTGGAAAATGCAATCCGATGTCTGGGGTACAGTAGCAAATGATGGCACAGTTTCCCATGTTACCAATGGCAACTTTGCTCAAAGTGCAATTACCATTAATGGTTGGTTGCGCGACTTCCTTTGGGCTCAAGCCTCTCAGGTAATTAACTCCTACGGCTCAGCTTTGTCAGCCTATGGCATTATGTTCCTAGCTGGTCATTTCGTTTTTGCTTTTAGCTTAATGTTCCTCTTTAGTGGACGTGGTTATTGGCAAGAATTGATTGAATCAATTGTTTGGGCGCATAATAAACTTAAAGTAGCTCCATCAATTCAGCCTCGTGCTTTGAGTATTACTCAAGGTCGTGCAGTTGGAGTAGCTCACTATCTCCTAGGGGGAATTGTTACTACCTGGGCGTTCTTCCTGGCGAGGACTATTTCACTAGGATAAAAATAATTAATGTCTTTCCACCAATCTTTGTGGGATGGTTGGGGTGAAGAGCTTAAACTATCCCATCAAGATTGGTAAACTAACTTGCTCAAACAGCAAGAAAGTTCAAAATCAGCAAACTTTACGGTTAATCAACCCAAATTGAAAACCGTTTTTAACAAACTTACTACCGAGAATAAATATTTCGTAGGTGGTAAAAAAAAAAGAAAATGAGCTACAAGTAATTGTTTTAGTCTCATTTTTAACCAGAGGAGAATTCCTAAAGACCTATGGCAACTAAATTTCCAAAATTTAGCCAGGATCTTGCACAAGACCCAACAACACGTCGAATCTGGTACGGAATTGCCACTGCTCATGACTTTGAGCTTCATGATGGCATGACTGAAGAAAATCTTTATCAAAAGATTTTTGCTTCCCACTTCGGTCATATTGCAATCATTTTCTTGTGGACTTCCGGTACTCTGTTTCACGTAGCCTGGCAAGGTAACTTTGAACAGTGGATTAAAGATCCTTTAAATATTCGTCCCATCGCTCATGCGATTTGGGATCCTCAGTTTGGTGATGCAGCAGTAGATGCTTTTACTCAAGCTGGTGCTTCTTATCCAGTAGATATTTCTTATTCTGGTGTTTACCACTGGTTCTATACCATTGGGATGACCAACAACCAAGACCTTTATCAAGGAGCGATCTTCTTACTGATTTTGGCTTCCTTGTTCTTGTTTGCAGGTTGGTTGCACCTACAACCCAAGTTCCGTCCTAGTTTAGCTTGGTTTAAAAATGCTGAATCTCGGATGAACCATCACTTAGCTGGTTTATTTGGGGTTAGCTCCTTAGCTTGGACCGGTCACTTGGTTCACGTAGCAATTCCTGAGTCCAGAGGACAACACGTAGGTTGGGATAACTTCCTATCTACTCCTCCCCATCCCGCAGGTTTAGGACCTTTCTTTAGCCTCAATTGGGGTGCCTATGCTCAGAATCCAGATACTGCTAACCATGTATTTGGAACTTCTGAAGGAGCAGGAACTGCAATTTTAACCTTCTTAGGTGGCTTTCATCCCCAAACGGAATCTCTTTGGTTAACAGATATCGCTCATCACCACTTGGCGATCGCAGTTATCTTTATTATTGCTGGTCATATGTACCGTACCAACTTTGGTATCGGTCACAGCATGAAAGAGATTTTGGAAGCTCACAGACCCCCAGAAGGAACTCCTTTTGGTGGAGTCTTAGGTGCAGGTCACAAAGGAATCTACGACACTTACAACAATTCTCTGCACTTCCAATTAGGATGGCACTTGGCTTGTTTAGGTGTAATTACTTCTTTAGTTGCCCAACACATGTATTCTATGCCTCCTTATGCTTTTATTGCTAAGGATTACACTACTCAAGCAGCTCTTTATACTCACCATCAGTATATTGCTGGTTTCTTGATGCTTGGTGCTTTTGCGCATGGTGCCATCTTCTGGGTACGTGATTATGATCCTGAAGCCAACAAAAACAACGTTTTGGCAAGGGTTTTAGACCACAAAGAAGCGATTATTTCTCACTTAAGCTGGGTATCTCTCTTCCTTGGATTCCATACCTTAGGTTTATACGTTCACAACGATGTTGTAGTTGCCTTTGGTACTCCTGAAAAACAAATTTTGATCGAGCCTGTTTTTGCTCAGTGGATTCAGGCTGCTCACGGTAAGGCTCTGTATGGATTTGATACTCTATTATCCAATCCAGATAGTATTGCTTATACTGCTTGGCCAAATTATGGTAATACCTGGTTACCAGGTTGGTTAGACGCAATCAATAGCGGTACTAACTCCCTATTTTTGACCATTGGTCCTGGAGACTTTTTAGTCCATCATGCGATCGCATTAGGTTTACACACCACTACTTTGATTTTGGTCAAAGGTGCTTTAGATGCACGTGGTTCTAAACTTATGCCAGATAAAAAAGACTTCGGTTTTGCCTTCCCTTGTGATGGTCCTGGTCGTGGCGGTACTTGTGATATCTCTGCTTGGGATTCCGTTTACCTCGCTTCTTTCTGGATGTTAAACACCTTGGGCTGGTTGACTTTCTACTGGCACTGGAAACACCTCGCTATTTGGCAAGGTAACGTTGCTCAGTTCAACGAAAACTCTACCTATCTAATGGGTTGGTTCCGCGATTACCTTTGGGGATATTCCGCTTCACTAATTAACGGTTACAATCCCTACGGAACTAATAACCTTTCTGTGTGGGCTTGGATGTTCCTCTTAGGACACTTAGCTTGGGCGACTGGTTTCATGTTCCTCATCTCTTGGCGTGGTTACTGGCAAGAGTTAATTGAAACTATTGTTTGGGCGCACGAGCGTACTCCTCTAGCTAACATTGTTCGCTGGAAAGATAAGCCCGTTGCTCTTTCAATCGTTCAAGCTCGTGTAGTTGGCGCAGCCCACTTCGCCTTTGGCTACGTTCTGACCTATGCAGCCTTTGTGATTGCTTCTACTGCCAGCAGGGTTGGCTAACGATAGTTTTCGCAAAGTAGCATAAAAAAGAATCCTCTACCTTCGGGTAGGGGATTTTTGTTGTTTTAGAAGGTTGAGTTTAATTATTAAGTACCTATGCAAAATTAATTGTATATTTCTAGTAAAGTTTGAGATAACCCAAAGCGATCGCCATATTCATGCAAGAGGTCTAATCAATTCCCAAAGAGAAGTCTATATTCAACATTTAAGTCACCATATCTTTTCCTCTATTTTCTCTTCTTTCCCAACAAGTCTACTGAATATAAAGTTAAACCAAAGACTCTTGCTTAACTTCGCTAACTTCACCTTGCTCAATTTGTTCAATAATTTCTACAAATTCTCTTTCAAAAGTTACCTGGGCGCGATTAGTTTTACCACCAAAGAAGAATCCTGATTCTGTTTCCAAAGCCCAAATTTGTGAATGAGAAAAATAACTCATCACTACTCCCAACATCAATAAAGCAAAACCTGTATAAACCAATGGGACACCAGGATCGGCTTTAATTTGTAAACCAGTACTGCCAATAATATCTAATAATTTAAGCGTGACTCCATTGACTTCAATATTTTGACCAGCCCGAACCGCATTAACTAATTGTCCCTGTTGATTGTAAACAAAAATAGTTCCTTGTAAATCTCTAGCAACTAAAGAAACTCCCTCACTTAAATCTGGTTTGGTTGGTAACCAAGTCCCCCAAATTCTACCGTTACCTTGAGTATTTAATTGAGCCATTGGTAACTTAAAAATAGGACTATTATTTAACTGAACTTTTACCCCTGCAATACTCCAATTAGTTTGATAAAAAGTTACCCCATCGTAACGTAAGGGTTGATTTACAAAAATTGTTTGTCGTTTTAATTCTTTGCCTTGAAGATCTACCACTGAGAGATCGGAATAAAACTGATCGATCGCACCATCATTGGTATAGTCAATCCAAAAACGATTTACTTTTACTGCCCAATTTTGAGGAACTTGTTTTAATGCTAAAGGTCCGGCTTCAAAAATATTTCTTACCTGAAAGGTTTCTCCACTAGGAACAAGTTCTTGTGCAAAAAAACCTGTAAAAGCACCCCAAATTCCACCAGCTAAAACAATCAAAATTCCTAAATGAACTACAATTGGTCCAATTTTACCTACTAAACCACGACGAGCGTAAAGAGCATGATCTTGTAAAAAAACTTTGTAGCCTCTCTGTTGTAACAAAGAATTTAAATTTTTAATTGAACCTTGAGCTAATTCTGCGCTTAGAGCTAATTTATTAAACTGACGAGGTTTCAGATAAAATTTCCAATTACGCGCTGCTTTAAGGGCTGGTAGTTGTCGAATAAAGGTACAAGTAGCCAAACTAGTACCAAACAAAACCAGCAAAGATAAATACCACCAGGTGCTGTAAACATGATTTAATCCCCAGTTAAGAATTACCTTCCAAGTTAAAAAACCATATAAAGCTGGTGCTTCGGGATAGTTTTGTTGATAAAAAGTTAATGATTCTCCCTGTTCGATGACTGTACCGCTAATACTAACAAGCGCAATAATTAATAATAATGCGATCGCTAGTCGAAGATCGGCAATAATACTAAGAGAACGACGTAAGGAGCTAGAGAAAATTGTAGCTAAAGGAGAACCAGATTCATTCATCTTCAAAGTTGTTCGGAAAATCTAGAAATTAATAGTCGACACTCGCGATAAAAGCGAAAAAATACCAAAGCTTAACAGTAGCGTACCACTTACAGGATTAATCCAACCCGACCAACGACGTAAAGACAATAATTTTTTCAACGAAGCGGTAAAAGTTCCTGCCAAAATCAAAGGTGCTACATAACCAGTGGCATAAGCTAAAAGTAAACCCATTCCCACTATCAAACTTTTAGTTGTAGCTACCCAAGCCAGTAAACTAGCTAAGACTGGAGTACTGCATGGAGAAGCAACCAACCCAAAGGTTAAACCAAGGGAATAAGAACGAACTTCACGAGGAAGATTTTTGGCTAGTGTATTAGGATCGCTGTTACCAAAAGAAGGAAATTGTAGCGGTAAGATTTCTAAGAGATTTAACCCCATGATAATCGCTACCAAACTAACTAGAATCGGCAAACCAACCCCGATTTGTCCATAAACTTTACCAATCGAAGTAGCGACTATTCCCAACCCAGCCAAAGTGGTTGCCAAACCCAAAGCAAACCAAACTGATTGAATGGTTGCCTGTAGTCTACCTTGAGATTCATAACCACCAATGTAACCAATTGTAATTGGAAGCATCGATAGCATACAGGGCGTTAAACTAGTTAATAATCCTGCTAAAAAAATTATGCCCATACTCACGATGCTGAGATGATTTAGCTGAGTATTAACAAGATGATTAGCAAACTGTTCGAGTTGATATATTTGAGTTTGGAGCAATGTCAGCATTTAAAAATTAAAATTTGCTTTAAGCTTGATCATCATTGAATTTTAGCAAATTCCAACTTTATACTTGTCGATGCAGAGAGATTGTCTATAATATTAAGCCAGATTTATCAAGTCTAACTGAAATAAATCAAGCTAATCTTATTCAACCAAATCAACTTTATCAGATAAAGAGGCAAGTTAGCTTGCAAACAACCTATGGCTCAAACTAAAATTATTAAGCCTCTCGGTTTTGTACTGCAACAGGCTGGTTTAATTTCACCAGAACAAGTAAGAATTGCCCTGAGAACTCAAAATCAACTGCCAGAAAGAAAAATAGGCGAAATATTAGCCATTAGAGGCTGGATTAAGCCTGAAACTGCTAATTTCTTTGCGGAAAAATGGCCCAAAATTCTACTTAAATCCCAAAAACTTCCGATTGGACAGTATTTTAAAGCAGCAGCTTTGTTAAGTGAGAATCAAATTGAAAATATTCTGCGACAACAACAACAAACAGGATTAAAATTTGGTGCGATCGCTGTATTAGAAGGTTTGATTTCTCAACAGACGCTTGATTTTTTCTTAGAACAAATAGAATTAGCTAAACCAATTGAGCAAGAAAATTCAAATTTTCCTAATACCAATAATCCCAGAGATCTTATTCCTTATATAAAAGAATATTTACTTCGCAATAAAAATTGTGAACCAACTATGTTACTCAAACTTTATCGTCAAATTTGGCAGCAAGGGGAAGTGCTTGCCAGTGGGAGTAATGCAGAAACTGAATTAATTAATAGTGGATTAATTGTTAAACAAGACAACAAAATCAAAGTAGCTCAATCGGTTTATAGATCGGTTTTGAATCTTAGTTGGATTGAACAAGAATTAGTTCGTCTCCAACCTTATGGTCAAATTCGACTCAAATTATTTGGATTAGAAAGTAAAGCAAGTCATCCTTATAAAATTTTAACTGAAGTTAATTATTGGACAAGTAATCAGCCTTTTTTGACTCAAAAATTATACCAATTAATTAATGAAAATGAATCTTTTATTCCCAAAGGCAAAGAAACAGCGATTATTGAAGGACTAGTCCAAAATCGCATTATTGAAAATTGGCAAGAACAAAGTGCTAGTTCTCATCTTCAAGAAATAAGCGAATTTATTCTCAATAATCAGCATTGTTCTCCCCTTGCTTTACTTAAACTATATAAAAAAGTTTGGCAACAAAGAGAAATTAGTGCTGATCGCAGTCCAGAACAAAATGAATTAATTACAATTGGTTTACTTAAGCAAGAACAAGAGAAAGTTACTGTAGCGAATCGGATTTATCAAGCCGTTTTTAATCAAGGTTGGATTGAAAATCAAATAGCTTTGTTAAACCCTTCTTCTAACAATAATTCAGCTATAACTATTGTTCCTCAAACTCAATCCACTAAAGCCAAACGTAATTATTCTAAAATCATTTTGGCTTTTTTAAGCTTGTTAGCTTTAGGCAGTATCTGTTTATTTGGACTCAATATTGTGGCGAAAAATCGTGAAGCAAAAATGTTTGAACAAGCCAATAATTTATTACAAAAACAAGAATATCAAAAAGCTTTAAATGCTTATAATCAAGTTCTTAAAATTAATGGCAATTATTATCAAGCTTGGACTAATCGTGGATACGCTTTAGCTGGATTAAAACAGTACGACGAAATGCTGCAATCTTGTATCTCAGCAACTATTATTCAACCTCAAGCTGATTATGCTTGGAATTGTCAAGGAGAAGCACGTCATAATTTGCAGCAATACGAACAAGCTATTTTAGCTTTTGATAAAGCGATCGCAATTAATCCTGAAGAAGCAATTTTTTTGATCAATAAAAGTGATTCTTTAAGCAAATTACAACAAGATCGAGACGCTTTAGCAACTATTAACCAAGCCATTAAAATCTTAAAAAATAGCCAGGAAGAGGCTGACAATAGTCAAATTTCAGGAAATTTAAAAGTCGCTTTTTACTACAAGGGACAAACCTTACTCAAACAACAGCAAAATGAAACAGCTTTACAAGCTTATCAACAAGCACTCAAATACGAACCAAATTATTTACCTGCTCAATGGGGTAAAGGAATAGCACTCAAAAAACTCAAACGTTATTCTGAAGCCAAAACCGAATTTAACCAAATTTTACAAAGATTAGATTTGTCGGCAACTCAAAGAGCTACTACTTGGTTTTATTTAGGCTTGAATCTTTGTGACTCAATGGATTTATCGGAAGCGATCAAAGCGTTTCAGACAGCCATTGAACTTCAGCCCAATTATCAAGCAGCCCAAACCGCCCAAGCTAGATGTCAAGCCAAATTAAACTAAAATCGCCAAAAATCCCACCAAGAACGGTCAATCTTGGTATAAATACGGCTAACAGTACGAGGATTAAATGGTTCAGCTGGTTTTAATTCTTGACCCAACAATTCGTATAAAGTTTGGTCGGGAGTAGTGTTTGCTGCCAGGGTAAACAAGATTTCTGCTTGAGCCGATTCACATCCTTTTCCTCTACGCTCAACAGTGCAAACCACTGACTGACCATCGACAACCTCGCTAGTCAAATAACTGAAATGATCTTGTTGCAACTTGTTTTGTAAAGTCTGAGCAGTATGTTGGCAATTAGCTAAGGCAGCTTGAGGAGCAAAGTATTGAGGCAAAAATTGGAGAATTGTAACTTCTTTTTGGGAATTGTGCGCCACTACAGTAGGAATTTGCGCTTGAGTACTGCATTTAATTACACTATTAGCCTGACTGGGAACAGCCACTACAGCTAAACCAATCAAAGCTAGAGAAGGAGTAACACCTAGAGTAGCCAAAAGCGAGAGATTCACTTTCTTCAATCTTGATCGCGTCTGGAGCATAACTTGTACTACTAATTTATTGAGTTGAATTTTGTTGTCAAATTTTTATCAATGACTTGAGTGTCAAATATAAGATATCTTAGTTTTTTTTGATGTGCTAATCAAGTAATTGTCCTAACAAACTTAATAAATAAGACCAAATCAAACTATTTTAAATCAGCTAATTTATGCCAAACTCAAACAAAAATTTACATTAGTCTTAATTAGGTCTTTAGTTTTAATTTATTTGCTCATATCACTTATAATTTAGCTCAACCGATCTTTTTAAAATCTCAGCAGCAATGAAATTGGTTGCCTGGCAAAATGCGGTCTGGAAAAGTTTGGGTGTTAGCTTATTTCTAGCTATTAGCCCTGCTCAAGCTCAAATCACTCCAGATAATACAGTTGGTACTCAAGTTAATCAAACAAATAATGTTTGGCAAATTGAAGGAGGACAAACAAGAGCAGGTAACCTCTTTCATAGTTTTGAAAATTTTTCTTTGCCTACCAACCAAACTGCTTTTTTTAATAATTCCGCTCAAATAACTAATATTATTAGCCGAGTTACGGGTGGTGCTTTATCTTCAATCGACGGATTAATTAGAGCGAATGGAGCAGCTAATTTAATTTTAATTAATCCTAATGGAATTCAATTTGGCGCTAATGCTCGATTAGATATTGGTGGTTCTTTTATTGGCAGTACTGCGAGTAGCGTTCAATTTGCAGATGGCACTTTCTTTAGTGCGAACGATCTTCAAACGGCCCCCTTACTAACAGTTAGTGTCCCAGTTGGGTTGCAGTGGGGACAAGGAAATGGAGCAATTAACGTTACAGGAACAGGACATAATTTAAGTGAAGCTTCTGTCGGATTTTCTCCTTTTATTAGAGGCGAAGTCAACGGTTTACAAGTAAAGCCTAATCAGACGTTAGCACTTTTAGGCAATGGAATAACTTTAGACGGAGGAACTTTAACTGCTGAAGGCGGAAGAATTGAATTGGGAAGTGTTGCCGAAGGTTTAGTTAACTTAAATTTTACCGACCAAGGTTTAACTTTTGGGTATGAAAATGTCGGAAGTTTTGCTAATCTAGAGTTGCGATCGCTAGCTTTGGCTGATACCAGTGGGATAGGTAGAGGTTCGATCAATTTACAGGGAAAAAATATTTCCGTTTCCGACGGTTCAGTTGCGCTAATTCTTAACGAAGGTCAACAACCTGCTGGTAATTTAACTGCTGAGGCGACCGAAAGTATTACCATTAGTGGCACTAACCCTGACGGAGAGATTGGTAGTGGTTTATATACCGAAGCTATTAGTAGTGGCAAAGGTGGAGATCTTAATGTTAAAACTGGGCAACTGAGTTTACAAGCAGGCGGAGCCATTTTTGCTGATACTTTTAGTTCGGCCCCAGGTGGTAATGTTACGATTGATGCCTCTGATTCAATCGCGATTAATGGCTTTTCCCCACTCAATCCCAATACTTTTAGTATCATTACCTCAACCACTTTTGGTTCAGGAGATGCAGGAGACGTAACCATTTCTACTACAAGATTAACTGCTCTTGACGGCGGAAATCTTACTTCAACTACAGGTGGTTTACAAGGTACTGGTTCTGGTGGAGATGTATTAGTTAATGCCAGTGAGCTAGTTGAATTAGTTGGGGTCACTCCAGGAGTATTTACCCCTAGCCAAATTACAGCAGGAACAGGTAGTGCAGGCAATGCAGGGACAGTTACCGTCAATACTCAAAAATTGGTTTTACGAGATGGTGGCAGAATTGATGCTTCTACCCTGGCAAGTGGTAATGCAGGTAGTGTTACAGTTAATGCTTCTGATTCCATCGAAGTTAGTGGCACAGTACCTAATTCCCTGAATCCTAGTTTAATTATTTCTTCTGCCAATTTAGTCGATCAACCCCTGCGAGAACTTTTACAACTACCAGACGCACCAAGTGGGAACTCAGGAGACATAACCCTCAATACCCCACAATTAAACGTCACCAATGGAGCGCAAGTTACCGTTAGAAATGATACGGTTGGGAATGCTGGTACTTTGAGAGTAAATGCTGATAACATTTTTTTGAGCGATCGCGGAAGTATCACTGCTACAACTAATAATGGGATTGGAGGCAATATTGAACTTGAGGCTAAGACCGTACAGCTTAACAATGGACTGATTAATGCTTCAGTGCTTGGTTCGGGAGGCGGAGGCACCATTAAGATTCAAGCATCGGAATTAGTTGATGTCTTTGGTAGTGGTAATCAGGACTTGCGAGAAAATATTATCTTTCCTATTGTGGAAGGGAAAGTTAATCAGATTAATCCTACTCAAGGAATTATTTCAGTAGCTAATGGAAATGGTACACCTGGAAATATTAGCATTGATACCAACCGCTTTAATGTAAGTAATGGGGGATTGGTTGTTACTTCTACGTTAGGTAATCAATCTGCTGGGAATATTGACATCCAAGCTAATCAAGTAGACGTAGCCACATCCTTATTGGTATCTTCCACTTTTGGCTCTGGCAATGCTGGCAATATTACGATTGATACAGAAACATTAAAAATTAGTGATGGGGGAGAATTTCTGGCGACTACCTTTGCTTCAGGAAATGCTGGGAATTTAACTGTTCGTGCCAAAGATTCAGTCGAATTAGTTGGTCGTTCTCCTGGTGATGGTTTATTTGCCAGTGGTTTAATTGCTTCTTCCGAAGCTCAACCAATACTAGCAGAAGGTAATAGTGGCAACTTATCGATTACCACCTCTCAATTAACTATTAAAGATGGTGCAACCGCTTCAATCGATTCTTTGGGTTTGGGCAATGGCGGAACCTTAGAAATTAATTCTGATTCAGTCGTTTTAGAAAATCAAGGTACGTTACAAGCAACGACAACTTTTGGTAAGGGGGGTAATATTCAAATTAATGCTGATACAGTGTTAATCAATCAAGGTTTAATTAATGGTTCTACGTTTGCCCAAGGCAATGGAGGAAACATTGAGATCAAAGCTAATGACTCTCTGCAAATTATTGGTTCTGGATTGGATTTTTTACAAGAAAATTTTATCTCGACCCAAAGTTTAAACCTAGAACTACTCCAAAATCTCGAGCTGGTTACTGTTCTGCAAGGAATTCTAGCTGGTACTGCTAGAGAAGGTGATGCTGGCAATATTACCATTGAGACCAGACAATTACAGCTTAATCAAGGGGGTCTAATTGGTACAGCTACTATAGGTAGTGGAAATGCTGGCTCAGTATTGATTGATAACGCTGAATCTCTTCTGGCAGACGGTGGGATAATCTCGGCTAGTACTTTGGGTATAGGTACAGGCGGAGACGTTACAGTTAACACTAGCAATTTGACTCTTCAAAATGGAGGTCAGATTGTTACTTCAACTCTTGCTACTGGAGATGCAGGCAATCTTATCATCAATGCAGATAAATCTGTAGAATTGAGTGGTAGTGCTTTCAACGGTAATTTTCCTAGTGCTTTATCCGCAGGAGGACAACCTTTAACAACGACGACCGGAAACAGTGGCAACTTAACTATCACTACTCCTCAACTGAAAATTGAAGATGGGGCTTTAGTTTCAGTGAGTTCGATTGGAAGTGGTAATGCAGGAACTTTGTCAATTAAAGCAAATTCTCTTTTCTTAGATAATCAAAGTGCAGTTACAGCCACTACTGGTTCAGGCACAGGAGGAGATATTCGTCTAACAATTGCCGATGACATTCAATTACGGAATGCTAGTCTAATTTCAGCCCAAGCGGGAGGGATTGGTAATGGTGGTAATATCATTATTGATGCTGGTGCGATCGCTTTAATCGAAAACAGTGCGATTGAAGCAGATGCTAATCAAGGTATCGGAGGAAATATCCAACTTAACACCTTCGGCTTATTTCTTTGTCAAACTTGTCGAATTAGTGCTAGTTCAAATTTAGGAGTTGATGGCATTGTAGATATCATTACTCCAACTTCAGAAGCTAATTTAGAAATAGTGGATTTGCCCTTAGAATTTAATCAAACTGAAGAAGTAGTTGAACTTTCCTGTCAGCCTAATAATAATCAAACTAGAAGTGAATTTGTCATTACTGGTAGAAACGGTTTGCCACCTCGACCAAGCGATCCTCTTAGTAGTCCTGCTTTAACCGATTTTGATAGTAATTACCAAGCTGATAATTTAGATCATTCACAACTAGCTGGTAACTCATCCTTGCCACCACCAGCTTTAGGTTGGTACGTTAATTCTCAAGGCGTAGTAGTGCTTAGTGCCAATAAGTCTGAGCATAATTCTACTTATTCGGGATTAAATTCCGCTAATTGCCAATCACAAGCCAAATTCTAATCTGAAATACTTAAATGTTTGCCGTTTTTTAGCTCTTAGCTCTTGGCTAAAATCTTAATTCCAATCAAACCTATTGGTAACATTCTGGGTTTATTTCATTTAAAATTCTAAAAAAGACTATTAGCGATCGCACGAACCTTATCTTTTAATTCTACTGTTGGAGCAGATTGTTCTGCTCGTTGGAGTAAATTTTTGGCTGTGTTGCTATCTCCTTGTTGTTGACGTAAAATTGCTTTGCCAATTAAAGCCGAAAGATTATTAGATTCTTGCTGCAAAATTCGGTCGTAAACTACTTCTGCTTGAGTTGGTCTTTGTTTTAATTCATAGATTTTGGCAAGATTTAGCTGCCAATTTAAATTATTTGGTTCTTTTTGGACAATTTGTTCAACTATAGGCAGCGCGCTTTCTAAATCTCCCTGTTGAATATTTTGATTAGCTTGATTGATTAAATTATTAAAATCTTCTGGAGCAGATTGGTTAGATTGGTTAGTTATAGACGCTAATTGGGGATGTGGTTTAAACCAATTCAAAGCATAAGCAAAAACTGCGATCGCACCAAGCAAACTAAATCCAGTCAAAATTAATAAAACAGCGTAAGTTAAGGATTTTTGCTGATAAGTTTGAGGTTTAAACTCTAATTTTAAATTATTTGCTAAATTTTGAGCTAATTGAGGACTGTTACTTCCTACCAATTGTGAAGTCAGCCACAATAATGGGGCTGCGGTACCTATCGGCTGGAGATAATAATTGCCTATTTCTCCTGCAATCGAGATAGCAGAATAAAATCGCTTGTATTCAACTGAAAGTTTGTCTAAACGTTCAATTAAAGGTTGAATTTTTTCTTCAATTTGGATTTGACTGAATAAATTTGTTTCTAAACAATTTGCTTCGTAAGCGCGTACGCGAGAAGTTCGTTCTCTTCGAGACCCTTCGGGTAGAAAACCGCGGTCGCATTGAGTAAAAATCAAGGCAAAATTATATCTTAAATTATGTTGTTTAATTAAAGAAGCAATTGCAATTACTTGTTTAATAATGGGTTCTAATCGCTCGAGATAATTACTGTTATTAATTAATTCATAAGCATTAATAAAAAGGCAACAACTATGAGAATTCATTACTATGTGTTGAAATTCGGGATGGGAAAATTCGCAAAATTCTCCTGGTAAGTCCCACCAATTAAAACGACAAATATTTTGTTGTCCCCAAATAGTTTGACGCTGCAAAATAAAGGGAAATTGACTGATTTTTAGAGTAGGTGGTGGATAAAGACCTGTAGATTTTATATAAGCAATCACTCCTTCCAATTTATCTAATGCTTGAGTTTGAATAGATTGAATATAAAATTTTTGTCTTTTATTTTGAGGAGAAGCATTATTAATTTCTAGATAACTACCAACTAGGAAAACTGTTTTACCCACCCCTCGTTGACCAATACTGAGTAAATTGTATTCTTCGAGGTTATTTTCAGAATTTAAAGTCATTGTTAATCTTGCTTGAGTAATATTAAATCCTAAAACTGACTAAGCAATTAGCTATTTAATTTTTGTTTTTAAGCTTAATTATTTTTGACCTAATTATGCAATTAGGCTCAATCATCAATGAACAATATTTAATCGCTACTGATTTAAAGCGGAATCTCTAACTGCCTTGTGCTTCATCTCAAGTCCGTTAACCCATGGTCTACTAAATGTTGACTAAGACTCTAATAACTTTAAAAGTATCTTAATTTATCTTTACTTTTTAAAACATTTTTTGATAAATTTTAATTTAAAGCAATCATTAGTAAAACTAATCCTAGGAGCAATTACCCAATGGCAAAGAATGATTTTTTCCTCGAACCCGATGACGCTCAAACTTTTGGCAATATCGAGTTTATGAGGAAAAAAATTAAAGTCAAAAGAAGTTTTCCTAAAACTGTAAAGAATCTAAACGGTTTTAAACTAGAAAAAGAAATTTCTTCTCTTGACGATAGAACCCCTGCTTCTAACAACTATCAGTCTATTCCTGATTATCTGAAACCTGAATCTAATTCAAATAACGGCATCAATCCTGCTCAGTCACAGAAAAACGCAAATAATAATGGTAATGGATTTCAAACCCCAGATGAACGCCGTCAAACCGATACCAACATGGATATGTTTCGGAATATGGCTCGTAGCATAAAAAAGAGATAGTTCAAACTGTCGTATTAAAAACTAATTAAGTCAATTTTAGGATGCGTTAACTCGTCATCCTATTTTTTTTTCAGCAGTTTTTATCTCAGTAAACTCTACTAAAAATAAATAAGCTCTTAGCTGTTAGCTTTTAGTTCTTAGCTTTTTAATAGCTAGGTAGAGTATCTAGTGCGTCGAAAGCTAGAGAAGCATAGATCGATATCTCTAATTGAGCAAGATTTAAAACCTTGCTGATGTCATTGATTGCTAGTTATAACCAGCCTAGCCTACAACTATCAAAAAAATTTATATGACCTACAATCTGAGAATTGCCGATTTACCTGCTAGCGAGCGTCCTCGCGAAAGATTAGTCACTTTGGGAGTAAAAAGTTTAACTACCGCAGAATTATTAGCAATTTTACTCAGTACAGGTCAAGGCAAAGGAAAATTGTCTGCTATTGGCTTAGGACAACATATCTTACAACAACTGGGTCAACATCGTCGCGATCCTTTAGATGTATTGCGAGAAGTTAATCCTCAAGAATTGATGAAGATACCAGGGATTGGTTTAGCTAAAGCAGCTACGATTGTGGCAGCAGTAGAATTAGGTAAACGAACTTTTCAATTCCGACCCAATCAAAGAGCTTTAATTGATAGTCCTGCTGCTGCTGCTGCTGCCTTAAGCCACGATCTAATGTGGCAAAATCAAGAAAGATTTGCAGTATTGATGTTAGATGTGAAAAACTGCCTCATCGGTACTCAAGTAATTACGATTGGTACAGCGACAGAAACTCTAGTTCATCCTCGGGAGATTTTTCGAGAAACAATTAGGCAAAGTGCAACGAAATTAATTGTGGCGCATAATCATCCTTCGGGAAATTTAGAACCTTCTCAAGCTGATTTGGAATTGACTGAACAATTATTACAAGGAGGGAATTATTTAGATATTCCTTTATTAGATCATTTAATTTTGGGGAATGGTAATCATCAAAGTTTGCGACAAATTACTGATTTATGGACTCGTTATCCCCAAGGGGATTAAATAAAATTTTTTACCATTGAGGATTTTGAGCAATTAGTTTGGTTGCATCCTCAGCATTGAGAGGTTTAGAAAAAAGAAATCCTTGACCAAAGTGACAACCTAACTCTCGAAGTTGAGTCAATTGCTGTTGAGTTTCAATCCCTTCAGCCACCACATCCATCTTCATCACTTCGGCAATACTGAGAATTACTGGAACTAAACCCAGATTTTCGCTAGTTCCGTCAAGACTTTTAATAAAAGAACGATCTATTTTCAAAGTATGAACAGGAAAAGTTTGTAGTTGGCTAAGAGATGAGTAACCAGTACCAAAATCATCAATACTAAGCTTGATGCCACGCTCTCGTAATTGTTGAAGCAAAAGTTTGATTGATTGTAAGTTGTGCATCATCGAACTTTCGGTAATCTCCAGCTTAATTGAATCTGAATCAAGTTGAGTTTCTGCAAGGATGCGATCAATTTCTTCAACTAAAGTACTTTGACTCAGTTGTTGTGCTGCCAGATTAATATGAATTTTGAGATGAGTAAATCCTTGTTGTTGCCACTGAGCAAGTTGATCACAAGCTTGCTCGATAACTAAGCTACCAATCGAACAAATTAAACCAGTTGCTTCAGCAACGGGTAAAAATAAGTCGGGGGACATTAATCCGTGTTGAGGATGTAACCAGCGAACTAAAGCTTCAAAGCCAACAATTGTTCTTTGATCTAGATCGATAATCGGTTGATAATAAACGAGCAACTCTTTTTGTTTAATGGCTCGATGTAAATCTGTTTCAATCTTTAACAATTGATGGGCAGCGTGATACATCATTGGTGTGAAAACTTGATATTGCCCTCTTCCTAAGTCCTTAGCTCGATACATAGCTGTATCGGCATCTCTTAAAATATGTTCAGGTTGTTGATAGTCGGCATTACTCAAAACAATACCAATGCTGACATTGATAAAAATTTCATAATCATGGCAATAAAATGGTTTTTTCAAAAGAGTGATGATTTGCTTTGCTATCTCAATTGCTTGATTAAGATTGACAATTCCAGATAAGATAATAGCAAACTCATCTCCACCTAAACGGGCAAAAATATCTTGTTCTGAGACGATACTTTGTAACTGGTTAGCAATTTTTTTTAAAAGTGCATCTCCAACTAAATGTCCAAGAGAGTCGTTGACAACTTTAAAGCGATCGCAATCGAGAAATAACACCGCAAATTGATAAGTTGAATCATTTTTGATTCGGTAGAGTGATTGTTCTAATTGCTCCATAAACTCAGAGCGATTAAAAAGTCCAGTCAGACTATCATACATCGCCATCTCTCGCAGTCGTTCATTAGCGGTGAGTAGTTGCTGCGTACGCTCTTTAACTCGTTCTTCAAGTTCGTTATTTAATTGAACAATTTTCTGTTGTGCTGCTTTTAAGGCTAACTGGTTATGTACTCGAACTAATACTTCTTCGATTTGAAAAGGTTTTGTGATGTAATCTACTCCTCCTACTTGAAAAGCTTTTACTTTGTCTAGTACATCATCCAATGCACTTAAAAAAATAATTGGGAGTGCAGCAGTTTGAGAATTTTCTTTGAGTTTTTGACAAACTTCATAACCGCTCATGTCAGGCATCATGATATCCAGCAAAATTAAATCTGGTGGAAGAGCTTGTACTGCTGTTAATGCCATCTGACCATTGGTTGCTTTACGAACGGTATAGCCTTGTTCAGTTAGCATAGTTGATAGTAACCGCAAGTTTTCCAAAGTGTCATCAACAATTAAAATGTCTTTTAGCAGAGATTGGTCAGCTTGATTTAAGCTGGTAATTTTCTCGATGATGTCTAAGTTATTGGCAGTCATAGTTATTTTTAAGCTGCTGTTCAACAGTCTGGAAGTTTAGCGGTTGGATAACTGAGTTAGATTAATAATTTCGTCAAATTTAAAGTTTTCAATCAGATTCGTGAGAGTTTCTGCTAAATCTGCCTGTTCTGGGGGAATGTGCTTGATTAGTTCGATTAGCTGTAGATCGTTACCTTGAGAAGCCCGTTGAAAAACCTCTTCAATCCATTCTGGTGACATAGTTTGAAAACTTTCGGGGTGTAGAGTCAATTGAGCAGATAAATCGATTTTTCCAGCCTTGGAGTTTGATTGATTTTTCTCTTGATAGATGTATTGCACTCCCAAATACTGAGCCATTTTTTCAAACAACTCCTCATGACGAAAAGGTTTGCGAACAAAGTCATCACACCCAAAAGCAAGAATCTTTTGACGCTGCTCTTCAAAAACGCTGGCAGTCAGAGCAATAATCACGGTTGCCTGTCCACGTAGAGAAGATTTAATGCGTTTACTAGCTTCAAGACCATTCATGACGGGCATTTGCATATCCATCCAGATCAAATGAGGTTCCCAACTTTCCCAAAGCGCGATCGCTTCTTGACCATTAGCAGCTTCTTGAACCTGAAATCCAATTGAACTGAGGATTCTTACCATAAGCTGGCGATTAGTTGGTTTGTCTTCTACGACTAAAATACGAAACTCTGGTTGATCGGGTGCTAGTGCGATCGGTGTTTGAGAAAATTTCAGCGATTTTTCTGGCGATACTGGTACTGTAGCGATCCAGGGAATAGTAAAAGTTAAAGTTGTTCCTTGTCCAATCTGACTATTAACAATGATGTCGCCACCCATCAACTCTACAAATACACGACTAATCGATAATCCTAGTCCTGTACCCTCTTTCGATTGCCAACCTGCTTGTGCTTGTTTAAAGGCAAGAAATATATTGTCTATTTCTTCTGGAGTAATACCGAGTCCTGTATCTTCAACGCTAAAGTAGAGCATTTGTTCTTTGAGCCATACTTTGAGTTGTACCCGTCCTTGTTCGGTAAACTTGATGGCATTGCCAAGAATGTTAATTAATACCTGACGGAGTTTGTTGCGATCCGTTTTGATGTATTGGGGAACATCGCTATGACGATGAAAAGAAAATTGAAGTTGCTTGTGTTGAGCTTTAAGTTTTAGCAAATCTTCAATTTCGGTAAGCAGGTTATATAAATCAAAACTACTTTCATTAAGAAAGGTGTATCCTGCCTCAATTTTTGACATTTCCAAGACATCATTAATTAAGCTTAATAAGTGTTCGCCACTAGAATCAATAATATTGATATATTCTTGATGTTCTGGAGACAATTTGGAAGACCGTTGCATCAGTTGGGCATAACCAAGAATGGCGTTGAGGGGAGTACGTAGTTCATGACTCATATTAGCTAAGAACTCACTTTTAGCATGATTAGCTCTTTCTGCCTCATTTTTGGCTCTTCTCAATTCTTGTGCTTGTTGTTGGGTGCGGGCCAGTAATTCGGCTTGTTGCACTGCTACACCTAACTGCATACCAACCTGAATCATGATTTGAATTATGCCTGGTTGCCATTGACGAGGCGCAGATAACTGATAAGCAAAGAGTAAGCCCCAAAGGTAATCGTTATACAAAATTGGCACAACAACATAAGCTTTAGCTTGTAGTTGTTCTAATAATTCTAGGTAACAGTCATTAAAGCCAGATTCATAGATATTATTAACAGCGCGATAGCTATTTTTGTGAATAAAAATTCCTCCTTGGGACTCTTGTAGGTAAGTATCTTTAATCGTTTTAATGGCACAATCTTTTTGCTCGATCGCGATCCGTGTCAGTGTTGTGTTTTCTTGGTCTTGAGAAATAACTTTATTCCACCCTTCAGCAACAGATTCGGCAACCAGTTCACCACTCCAATTAGACTTAAATTGATAAATTAAGACGCGATCGCAATGGATTGACTTGCGTAATTCTTCAGTAGTATCGGAAAAGATCGTTTGTAAATCGAGCGTTTGTCTCATTCGCTCGACAATTCTGGTAGTGGCTTGTTTGCGTTCTGCTGATTCCTGTAGTTCAATAGTGCGTTCTTGTACCCTTGTTTCAAGCTCTTCATTGATACGACGTAGTTCAGCTTCCACTTTTTGACGGTCAATGATTTCTTTTTCTAGTTCACCATTGAGAATTTCAAGCTGTTCGGGAGTTTTCAGTGACAAAAAACGAGGTAATAAGGTTGCCATTTCAGCAGCCGTATAACAAGAAACTAGAGCAGTCATAGCTTTTTCAACTCCTGCTAGCCAATAAGCTGGATGCCACAGTGTCCAAATTTCAATTAAATGACCAGTACCACAAAGTAAGATGAATGCGCCAAATAATACAAAGAAATTTTGAAATGGAACATCACTACGCTTAAAAACAAAGTAGAGTAGCATTACAGGAATAGAAAAATAAGCGATCGCGATTAAGAAATCACTAACTAAATGAAGTCCAACTAAAGGTGTTTGCCACAAGTAGCAGTGACCATGAGGGATATAAGAGTTGGGTGAAATAAAATTAATCAGCAATTTCCCCATAGCATTTCGACAAAATTTCAAATTAAAAATTAAGTTTAGTTGACTAATTTTTCTTTGCTGCTTCCAACAGCATTAACAAGCTTTTGCTTGAGGAAGTAATTTATTTTTAGAATTCCCATTTTTTAACAAGAATGTAGATTGATTCAAACTTTTTTTTGAGAAGATAGCTATTACAGTTATTACAAATAATGGTTTGATGTATCTGGCTATTTTTGATAATTGGTATTACTTGGCTCAACTGAGAAAAGCATTTTGAGCAACCTAAAATATCTAAGTGCAATTGTCAATAGCAAATGATCGAGAAGCAACCGAATTCTAACTTTATGAGGATTTGGGTCAGGCTTGAAGTTAGTTATGCTGCCAATAGCATAGACTCAAAGGAACAAAATTTATGGTGGATCGAATTAAACACTCGGAGCAAAATACCAACTCCGACGCAAGCAATCACAATAATACAGAAGAGATTAGCAACGAACTTAACACAGAAACACGGACAGAAGTAACACCAGAAGAATTAGAGTCAATAGAAATTGAAGTTGGTTTAGAAGAGATTACTTTAAATTCGGAAATTATCGATACGGTGGCAGCAGAGCGAACAGATACAGAAGAGGACTTTGATCTTAGCGATCGCCAGGACAACTTCGATCTTAATGACTCAGAAATAGATGACGAGCTTTCATCAGAATATGCGCCAAGCTATGGAACTGGACTCAAGGGTGAACCTACAGACCGTTCTGGAAGAAAAGTCCATGATCTTCACAGCCCAAAATTTCATGAAGGCGATTCTATTTTAACTGGAGGCGATCTTGATGCTAATTATGAAGAAGCTGATGCAGTAGGAGATGAGGCAGTAGGTGGAACTGCTGCTACACCCGACCAAGACATTGTTGATAATTTAGGTGCTGCGGTAGGTATAGAAATGCGCGATCGCTCTTCCCTCAGAACTAACCTGATCTTAGAACACCGGGACGAAGATCGTTGGGAAACAGACCCCGAGTCTTCTGAAGATTATGAGGAGCGTCGAGAAGATTAATTCAGAGCAAATTGATTTTAATAATTTCAACCTAAAAAATAATCATCACAAACACTTGCAAATTTACCAACTTAATTTTGGTAGAAATATTGAGCATTGCTTTCCATTTCATTTTTAAGGGAACAACGCTCAAATTCAATCTAAGCTTAAGTAAAATTTATTTATCTCTCGCAAAAATCAATTCCAAATCAATACTGATAGTTTCTACATTCTGTTTCAACTCAACCAAAGTTTTGGAGACTTATGCAAAAACTTTTCTTTAGTTCTGACAAGATTTGACTATTTAAGATTCTTCATCTCTAGTTAAATCTCCTCTCAAATCTCTGCGATCATCCAACATTTGAGGTGCTACAGCAGGATTACTTAATAGTTCTTCAGGATTTTTAGGAAAATTAGGTTGATTAATTAGTTCTGGTGGATTGACAGCTTGTTCGATCATAGATTGCTTAGATTCCCTAGTAGGTTCGGATTGATTATTTTTTTGCTCGTCATTTAAAGGTTGGTTGGCCATTTTACTATTCCTAATTTTCTCCTAATTTTCTTCGTTTCAACATTTTATTCTGTTTAATCTTATCTATTACTATTAACCAAAATATCTATATAAAGTTGATTAATTGAGTCATTCAAAAGTTATAGATTATTAATTTGAGCTTGAAATAACATGATTTTATTTGGCTAACATATTAGATTATTTCAATTAAAGTAATTATTAAGGCAATTACTGAATAATAATTATTCAAAAAAATGCGAGCATTTGCTGGCGGTGTCGATAAACAAAAACTGTCAACCACTCTAATACTCGCGATGCAATATTAACTCTAAATTGAGTGTTTTAAACTTTATGCTCTATGTCTTTAAATGTTACCAACATATTTCAATTTGGTATAAGTTTAGGCAGCATTAGCTACTACTGTCTTAGTAGTTAATAACTTAACTGCGGTTTGGTATTGCACATCCGAATCTGTCCCAATTTGACTATAAGTAATTGGTTCTTGAGGAACTGTTCGATCTGGAGTGATACCTAATTTATGAATATCTTTATGACTAGGAGTTTCGTACTTAGCGACAGTTACCGCCAAACCTGCACCATCGGGTAATTCAAACAAAGATTGAATCAATCCTTTACCAAAAGTTTTTTCTCCTACCAATAAAGCTCTACCATTGTCTTGTAAAGCACCTGCTAAAATCTCACTAGCACTAGCTGTTCCTTGATTAACTAAAACAATTAAAGGATCTTCAGTGATTGCTTTGCCATTAGAGTCAAAACTGCCTAAAGTGCCTTGACGATTAACAGTATAAACAATCGTCTGATTGTCTAACCACAAACGAGCAATTTCAACCCCAGCCTGCAATAAACCACCAGGATTGTTTCTCAAATCCAAAATATAGGCTTGCGCTCCTTGTTCCTCTAATTTATTAAGCCCACGGGCAATTTCTTGGGCTGCATTGGCACTAAATTGATTGAGACGAACATAACCAATCGGCAACTCATGACTAGTATCAAGGGTGTAATAAACAGGATTAAGCGCAATGCGATCGCGAATTAAATCGACCATTTTATCGTGGTCTGTATTGGGAGATTGAATTTTAAGAGATACTTTAGTGCCTATTTGTCCCCGCATTCTCGCTGCTGCTTCATCTAAGCTTAGAGTAGTAGTACTAACTCCATCAATCTCTAAAATATGGTCTTTTGGTTTAATTCCTGCTGTTTCAGCAGGAGAACCTGCTAAAGGTGCAACTACCTCAATTAGCCCAGTTTCTGGGTCAACATTGATTTGTAATCCTACTCCAGATAACTCTCCAGAAGTATTTACCTGTAAACTATGATATTGTTCTGGTCTAAGTAGACGAGTAAAAGGATCGTCTAGGCTAGCCAACATTTCATCAATCGCAGTATAAGTTTGTTCGCGGTTTTGAAGTGGTTTTTTAATAAACTTTTGCCTCAAGTACCACCAATTTTGATGATTGAAGGTGTCATCAACATAAGATTGATTGACAATCCGCCACGATTGCAGTAAGAGTTTTTGTTCTTCAGTAAAAGCTGCTGCTTCAGGGGTAAACCAAACTAGAGAAGATGCTGTCCACAGGACACTCAACAGAGTAACCCAAAAAAATTTCTTGAGCATGAGATAGTTCGTAAGTTCTTGTTTTGTTTTTTATTAGTTTAATTTAGACTTTATTTTACTAATTGTTACAAATGATCGTGAATGAGAAAATCAATACGATTTAAGTAACACAAGGTTTTGCCTGGCGAGTGATAAGTTGTACCAACAAAGGTAGTAAAATCTACATTTAGCTAGCAACACCATAGCTTAAAGCTATGTTACATTTTTTAAAGGAATCATTTCCACCAGTATCTATAACTGGGCGGGTAAGCACAAAAAACATCCAATTTAGTAGTGCACTAAAATCAATCACTAAACTCTGGCATCAGTTTAGCTGAAGGTCAAGAGCAAAGGACAAGACATTACCCTCTATGAAATGTCCTTAAGTAAGGTAAACCTATCCATAACTATTTTTAGCTAATTTTTGGCTTCATGTTTTCTAAACAAGTAACTGATTCAAAAGTTTATCAATGGTTTGACGAACGTCTCGAAGTTCAGGCGCTTTCTGATGACATTACCAGTAAATACGTTCCTCCTCATGTCAACATTTTTTATTGTCTGGGTGGAATTACTCTAGTGTGTTTCTTAATCCAGTTTGCTACTGGATTTTGCATGACTTTTTATTATAAACCTACTGTTACTGACGCTTTTGCTTCAGTTGAATACATCATGAACGAAGTTAACTTCGGTTGGCTAATTCGTTCTATTCATCGCTGGTCTGCTAGCATGATGGTGTTAATGATGATTCTTCATGTTTTCCGCGTTTATTTGACTGGTGGTTTCAAAAAACCCCGCGAATTAACTTGGATTGCTGGCGTAATCATGGCAGTAATTACCGTTACTTTTGGCGTTACTGGCTACTCTCTTCCTTGGGATCAAGTAGGCTACTGGGCGGTAAAAATCGTTTCTGGTGTACCTGCTGCTATTCCTGTTGTGGGCGATCAAATGGTTGAACTGTTACGTGGTGGTGCAAGTGTTGGTCAAGCAACTTTGACTCGTTTCTACAGCTTGCATACCTTTGTTTTACCTTGGTTGATGGCAGTGTTTATGTTGCTACACTTCTTAATGATCCGTAAACAAGGTATTTCTGGTCCTTTGTAAATTAATTCCTAATTCGACGACGGGCGTTGTGCTTGTCGTCTTAAATTATTTAAGGACAATTAACCATAATTAAGATAAGCAGTTCACAATTTCTAATAAGCAACAGCAATTATTCTGGTAATATCGCCTGCTGATTCTAATTAGATTTAAGGAGAAAACAATGTCAACATTAAAAAAACCAGACTTGAGCGATCCGATATTACGCGCCAAGTTGGCTAAAGGCATGGGTCACAACTATTATGGGGAACCTGCTTGGCCTAACGATTTGTTATACATTTTCCCTGTAGTTATTTTGGGTACAGGAGCATTAATAGTAGGTTTGTCTGTTCTCGATCCTGCTTTGATCGGTGAACCAGCCGATCCTTTTGCGACTCCTTTAGAGATTTTACCTGAATGGTATCTTTATCCTGTTTTCCAAATTCTACGCATTCTTCCTAACAAACTTTTGGGTATTGCTTGTCAAGCAGCCGTACCTTTAGGTTTAATCTTAATTCCTTTCATTGAAAACGTTAACAAATTTCAAAATCCTTTCCGTCGTCCTGTAGCTACCACTGTATTTTTGTTTGGTACTTTGGTAACTCTTTGGCTCGGAATTGGTGCTACTTTCCCAATTGACAAGTCTTTAACTTTAGGCTTGTTCTAATGTTTTAATCACCAAATTTAATTTAAATTGGGAACGCTTGCGAATACTTTTATTTTGTTTTTGGGAATGAGATAAAAGCGATCGCAGGCGTTTTTTGTGTTGTTAAGAAAACTCAGAAGATTACCTCTCTTAAGCAGGCAAGATATAATAATTTTGCAAACTTCCGTAAACCAAATTTTGAATGTCCGTAGAAATTCAAACTGAAATAGAACAAGCTGTAAATAGTCGTCGTAACTTTGCTATTATTTCTCACCCAGACGCGGGCAAAACTACCCTGACCGAAAAATTGTTACTCTACGGAGGTGCAATTCATGAAGCAGGGGCAGTAAAAGCACGACGGGCGCAGCGTAAAGCTACTTCAGACTGGATGGAAATGGAACAACAAAGAGGTATTTCGATTACCTCGACTGTTTTGCAGTTTCTCTACAAAAACTTCCAAATCAATCTCCTCGATACTCCCGGACACCAAGATTTTAGTGAAGATACCTATCGCACTCTAGCTGCTGCCGATAATGCAGTGATGTTGATCGATGCTGCTAAAGGGTTAGAACCGCAAACGCGGAAATTATTTGAAGTTTGTCAAATGCGATCGCTTCCTATTTTCACTTTTGTGAATAAGTTAGATCGTCCTGGTCGAGAAGGGTTAGAATTGCTTGACGAAATTGAACAAGAATTAGGATTACAAACTTACCCAGTCAATTGGCCGATTGGGATGGGCGATCGCTTTAAAGGAGTATTTGATCGTCGTAAACAACAAATCCATTTATTTGAACGTCGCGCCCACGGTTCTCAAGCAGCCGGTGAGACAGTCATCGATCTAGGCGACCCTAAAATTGAAGAATTTTTAGAACAAGATTTATATTATCAACTCAAAGAAGAATTAGAAATTCTCAACGAAATTGGTTCTGATTTTGACCTCGAAAAAGTTCATGCAGGGAAAATGACCCCCGTTTTCTTTGGCAGTGCCATGACTAATTTTGGGGTACAACTATTCCTCGATTCTTTTTTAGAATACGCTCTCAAACCAGAAGGAAGAAAGTCTTCAGTGGGGACAATCGAACCTACTTACCCAGAATTTACAGGCTTTGTTTTTAAGTTACAAGCCAACATGGATCCCAAACATCGCGATCGAGTGGCTTTTATTCGAGTGTGTACGGGAAAATTTGAGAAAGACATGACAGTCAAACAGGCTCGTACAGGAAAAATTGTTCGTCTCTCTCGTCCCCAAAAACTTTTTGCCCAAGGCAGAGAATCCCTTGATGTAGCTTATCCTGGAGATGTAATTGGCTTAAATAATCCTGGAGTATTTGCGATCGGTGATACTATTTATAACGGTCAAAAGCTCGAATACGAAGGAATACCTTATTTTTCTCCTGAAATCTTCGCCTATCTCAAAAATCCCAATCCTTCTAAATTTAAGCAATTCCAAAAAGGTATTACCGAATTACAAGAAGAAGGGGCAATTCAGGTTATGTATTCTACCGATGACTTCAAACGCGACCCCATTCTCGCTGCGGTAGGTCAACTTCAGTTTGAAGTAGTGCAATTCCGCTTGCAAAATGAATACAATGTCGAGACTACTTTAGAAGCTTTACCATATACTGTGGCTCGTTGGGTAGCTGCTGGTTGGACAGCTTTAGAAAAAGCAGGCAGACTGTTTAATACTTTGGTAGTTAAAGACAGTTTTGGCAGACCTGTACTTTTATTTAAAAACGAATGGAACTTACAACAAATCAAAGAAGACCATCCTGAATTAAAACTTAATTCTACTGCCCCTGTAGGCTCAGGAATTCAACCAGATTAATATTAAAAATTCATGAGTAGCTTTTGAGCATTTAACGCCTGGAAACTAGTTAACACTAGGCGTTAACTACTCCTATTTTTATTAATCAAAAACTAAAAAATTGTAATTTGCTTAACACAAACAAGTCAATTTTAATTCAAAGTTTACAAAAAATTAACTTGTTTTAAAGTATGCTGAAGTTCAAACTTTTTTGTTTGAAGTTCTCAAATCTATAACTTATCTGATAAACCCTATGTTTGACTGCATTATTGTTGGTGCTGGACCTGCTGGAGCTACAGCAGCTTATCACTTGGCAAAAAAAGGACATTCAGTATTAGTCCTAGAAAAATCTTCTTTTCCTCGTTACAAACCTTGTGGTGGCGGTGTATCTCCCGCAGTTGCTAATTGGTTTGATTTCGATTTTGCACCTGTGATCAAAAATACTGTCTCTAAAGTCAAATATACCTGGCAATTAGACGATCCTATGGAAGTGGAACTCCAAAAAGTTACTCCCATGTGGATGGTAAGACGAGATGAATTTGATAACTTTTTAATGCAAAAAGCGATTGAACAGGGAGTTCAATTAAAAGATGATACTGAAGTCACGGGAATACAATCTCAAGGTGATAGCTGGCAGGTAAGCACTAATCATGGGGTTTTTGAAGGTGCTTATCTCATTGCTGCCGATGGAGTTAATGGACCAATGTCTAGGTGGTTAGGTTTTGGTGAGCAACAAAAAGTCATAGCAGCTAGTTTAGAAGTAGAAGCAGAAGTATCAGAACGTCGTCAAGATTTGGCTTATTTTGACTTTGGTTCACTCAAAAACGGTTTTATGTGGTGTTTTCCCAAAGATCATGGTTACTCCTTTAGTGGAGCTTATGTGCGTAATAATAAAGGGAAACCCGACGAACTCAAAAAACAACTAACCAATTACGCTAGTAAGTTTGGTTTAGATTTAAACAATAGTAAGTATACCGAGTACAATTTAAACGTGTGGAAAGAAAATCAACCGCTCCACACTAATCGTGCTGTTATTGCAGGAGAAGCAGCAGGAATTGTCGATCCTTTAATCGGGGAAGGTATTCGCCCTGCTATATTTACAGGAATGAAAGCAGCCGAAGCAGTTGATAATGCTATAGCTGGAAACTTTAATGCTTTAGCAAACTATACTGAAACTGTTAATCAAGAATGGGGAGCAGATCTTGTTTTAGCTCAACGTCTTGCTGGTCTATTTTATCAGTTCCCCAAAATTGCTTATAAAGTTGGAGTAAAACGCCCTTCTGCTGCTCAATTAATGGGTAAAATTCTCTGTGGGGAATTGCGTTATTCTGACGTAACTGAACAGGCTACTAAAAAACTAAAAGCTAGTTTTATTCCTGGTTTTCGTGGCTAATTAATTGAGTTTCACTTAGTTTTTTATCGTTGGGCTTTTTTAGTAAACAAATAAAGGTTGTCATACTGTTTTTACAGACCTTAAAAGCTTAAATTAACGACGGACGCTAAAGTTCTGCAAAGAATCTAAAGAACAGCGTCCTTTTCAATCAAAATTTTTTAAACAGAGGTTCAATTATTTCCCATTCTCGATCTGACAAGCTGCTTGTATATGGCATTTTCCGTTTATTGTATTCTCTTGAAGAGAACCCATTTAGGTTGTATTATAGACATCAAAAGGGCGATCGCTTTGGAAAGAAACGAAATTACAACCATCCTTGGCTAAGTGATTATTAAAAGCAGATTTGTTGCGTTGAAACTTGTAAATTTCATCTTGATTTTAAGCTCCTGACAAAATTTAAACTCTTCACGCCAGCGTCCTATTTCTAGGTGTTTTATGATAGAAAAATGCAAAATCTTACTCTAACCAGACCCGACGACTGGCATTTGCATCTACGGGACGGCGAGGCACTGAAGGCAGTTCTGCCCCATACAGTACGTCAGTTTGCCCGCGCCATCATTATGCCGAATTTAAAGCCTCCAGTACGCTCAGTAGCTGATGCTGCTGCCTATCGCGATCGCATTATGGCAGCAATTCCCACTGGCAAACAGTTTGAGCCACTGATGACCCTCTACCTCACCGACAACACCAGCCCCGAAGAAATTATCGCAGCCAAAGCATCTCAGTTTGTCAAAGCGGTAAAATACTATCCTGCGGGTGCAACTACCAATTCAGATTTCGGTGTGACGGACATTGGTAAATGCGATCGCGTTTTTGAAATGATGGAACAGGTAGACATACCTTTATTACTGCACGGGGAAGTAACAGACCGAAACGTTGATATATTTGACCGAGAGAAGGTATTTATCGAGAAACATTTGCTCCCCCTCAAGGAACGATTTCCCAACCTGCGGGTGGTACTCGAACACATTACCACCTCCGATGCCGTACAGTTTGTCTTAGCGACCAACAACATTGCTGCAACCATCACACCACAACATCTATTGTTTAGCCGTAATGCTATCTTCCAAGGTGGCATTCGCCCCCATTTTTATTGTTTACCAATTTTGAAACGAGAAGAGCATCGCTTGGCACTTTTACAAGCAGCAACATCTGGCAATCCCAAGTTTTTTCTAGGTACTGATAGCGCGCCCCATTCTCGCAATAGCAAAGAAAGTTCTTGTGGTTGCGCGGGTTGTTATTCAGCTTTGCACGCCATGGAATTATACGCAGAAGCTTTTGAGAGTGCTAATTCACTTGATAAACTTGAGGCTTTTGCCAGTTTCTATGGACCAGATTTTTATCAACTCCCGCGCAATAGAGAACAGATTACTTTGACTAAAACAACCTGGCGTATTCCCGATGAAGTCCCATTTCTTGAATCTGGACTCGTTCCCTTATGGGCAGGTCAAGAGATAAGATGGCAAATGGTTTAACATTGTTTTAATTAAAAATTAAAAATTTACTCTAAGTACAGGACAAAAGTTGAAAAAGTAGAGAGGAAAAGGGTTTCATGAAAAGTAACTACACTTAACTTATGATAACCCTATGGATAATGTTAACCTGCTCCGTAAAACCTTGAAGCCTCACTTAAAATGGCATGGAGCAAGACTGAGTTTCCTAGCACTATTTCTCATCAATCTCTACAGTTTTTGTCCTGTACTTAGGGCTAGAATACCTATTAGCTAGTCATCTCAACTACCTGCTCGCGAACATTATCGGTATTAAAGCCAGGGGAAATATAGTTGTTTCAAATAAAAATGAAACATTTTTTCGGTTGAAAGCCTTTTATAGCAAGAAGAGATTGTCTCAATCTAAATTGAAATGACTATATAAGCTGAGTTAATGATAAAAACTATGACTCAATCAATCCTTCAGAATTTAATTCATAGTATCGTTGGAATGAGTGGAGATAAAGTAATTCCAGAATGATTCTAGATATCGTCCCAATAAGGAATGATAGTCGGAATAATTCTTAATATTATCTCAAATAAGGTTAATAGAAAGAAAGATTCTCGATATCATGACACATAGAGTGGATATCCAGAAAGTTTATGCATAATAAATAGTTAGCCTGCTGATGGGTTACAGACCGTAGCGTAAAAAACCTTTGTAACAACTAAATGGCTGCTAATACTTTTTGTTTGGCACTAACAGGTTTCTTGTAACTAAGTGCCTACAATCGAATCTAGCTTTCAAATACTTCCCTCATTGTTCTACAGGAGAGATGCAAATGCGATTTCGCTACCCCCTTACCTTGGGTCTTATTATAGGAGTTTTGCTTCTGGGGCTGATCGGATTTATGACACAAATGGGTTTTGCGCAGGAGCGATCGCTGCCCGAGAGTCAGAGCCAGGAACCCACCCACATATTGTTTGAGAATGTGCGAATCTTTGACGGCACTTCTGAGCAACTGTCTGCTCCTTCTAATGTGTTAGTAGCGGGCAACAAAATCCAGACGATTTCGACCACTGCTATTCCTGCACTCCCAACTGCAAATCTGACCCGAATTAATGGCGGTGGGCGAGTGCTAATGCCGGGTCTAATCGATACCCATGTCCACCTGTTCATGGAAACTACCCCTATTGCAAAAGTCCTTTCTCCTAATACTCCTCTAGAAGCTTTCGTTCAACAGGCCCAAACCAATGCAACCGAAATGCTACTGCGAGGGTTTACCAGTGCCAGGGATCTGGCTGGACCTGCATTTGAGTTGAAGCAAGCAATCGACAGAGGCGATGTCGTAGGACCGCGCATTTGGCCTTCAGGGGCAATGATCTCTCAAACGAGTGGACATGGCGACTACCGCTCCCTAGACGAGCTTCCCAGAACCCCAACTACCCCCCTCAGCCGCGCCGAAGTATTTGGAGTGACTGCTATCGCCGATGGAGAAGCTGAGGTGCTTCGCCGCGCCCGTGAACAACTGATGCGGGGTGCCAGTCAGATTAAGGTGGCGGCAGGCGGCGGTGTGAGTTCAAGTTATGGTCCCCTGGATGCTAACCAATTTACAGAATCAGAATTGCGTGCTGCTGTTCAAGCCGCAACAGACTGGAACACCTATGTTACCGCTCATGCCATCACATCGAGCGCAATGCAATCTGCAATTCGTGCGGGTATAAAGTGCATCGAACATGGTCAGTTAATGGACGAGGAAACGGCACAGCTGATGGCTGAAAAAGGGGTCTGGCTTAGTATACAGCCCTTCCTTGATGATGAAGATGCCATTCCCTTTCCAGAAGGGTCAGACAATCGTGCTAAACAACTAGAAGTAGTCCAGGGAACAGATAATGCCTACAACCTGGCTAAGCAATACAATATTAAGACAGCCTGGGGCACCGACACATTGTTTGATGCCAGACTGGCAACCCGGCAGGGAGCAATACTCGCCAAAATGGTTCGTTGGTACACGCCTCCTCAAGTGCTGAAGATGGCAACAAGTACCAATGCTGAACTGTTAGCGTTGTCGGGTCCCCGCAATCCTTATTCAGGCAAATTGGGTGTTGTTGTAGAAGGGGCACTCGCTGATTTG
This sequence comes from Stanieria sp. NIES-3757, assembly GCA_002355455.1. Taxonomy (NCBI): domain Bacteria; kingdom Bacillati; phylum Cyanobacteriota; class Cyanophyceae; order Pleurocapsales; family Dermocarpellaceae; genus Stanieria; species Stanieria sp. NIES-3757. Next base: position 3,747,446 of record AP017375.1, on the reverse strand, counting down.
TTGCTAGTGAATGGGAATCCCTTAGATAATATACAGTTAATCGAGAATCCTGACCAGAACTTTCTGGTGATTATGAAAGATGGTAAGGTTTACAAGAACCTTCTCAATTGACTAAAAACTGCCCTTAGCTATTAGGTATTTAAATCTTTTCAATCAGGATACCGGTAGTGAGCAAGCTAACACCGTTATCATGAATGTTTTAAGTTATTTCAAATACCGATAATCTCACGAACAGGAAGACGCTTAAAACCCCTACTGTCAAAGCTTTTGATGCCGATGTGACCTTTTAATGTAGGAATATTGGTCATACGCCAACTACCGATAATTCCGTCAATCGGAATCAATTAGGCGATCGCTTGTAGTTTCTTGAAAATCGTCAACTCGATTTAGGGATTCTACTTTCGGAGATAGAAAGGGATCGTCTATACTGACCCCTGACTCTAATTAATCAATATGCTCTACCCAATTGAAAACTGTTGTAATTAAGGTGTTCTGCTTATCTTTTTCCATTACGAGATTGTTGAACCGACAAACTTTTTAAAAACTGTAATAAATAATTTTCCAATTGAGGCGAAAGAGTTAAAGGTAAATTAGCATTTCGTAAATGCAAATCTCTTTGAGGAAAAGGTACCTCAATTTCTTTATTTTTAAAAATTTGTTCAATTTGAAAATAAAGATCGCTTTTTAGTCGAACTTGACGACTAGGATCGGAAGTCCAAACCAATAATTCAAAGTTTAAAGAACTTTCTCCAAAACTATTAAAAAACACTTGAGGCTGAGGATAACGTAACACTTCTGGATGTTCTTCTGCTATGCTTAACAAGGCAGTTTTGACTTTTTCGACATCTGAACCGTATGCAACTCCTACGGGTAAATGTAGTCTTGAAGCTGGATTATCATGACTCCAATTAGTTACTTCTTCGGCTAGTAATCGTGAATTAGGAACAATTATAGAAATTTTATCTAATGTTTTTAAAACAATACTGCGCGCTCCTATTCTTTCTACAGTTCCTAAATGTTGTCCGATTTGAATAAAATCTCCTACTTGAACAGAGCGTTCAAATAATAATACCAATCCACTAGCAAAGTTTTTGGCAATTTCTTGAAAACCGAAACCAATACCTACACCCAAAGCACTACCAATTAAGGCTAAAGAACTTAAATTTAGACCCCAAATTTGTAATAAAACAATAGTGCCAATTGAAATTAAACTATATTTAAGAACGATCGAAATAACTTCCTGCGAACCCCGATTCATGCGAGTTACTTGCAAAATTCTAGTACGCAGTAAAGTAGTTAAATTTCCTGAGAGGATGATTAATCCCCAAAATAATGCAGTTAAGATTAATAAATTTAAAAATGAGTAAGATTTATCTCCAAGATTAAACCAAGAATTTGTTAGACTTCCTATTAATAAATTGAGAAATTTATATCGCCAACTCCTCAATAAAGGGAAGAATTCGGTAATTATAAAAAGTACTGAAACCCATAAAATAAATTGAAGTAAACCCAACTTAAGCCGATATAAGGTGGTTAAATTTGAAGGTTTGGCTCGGTTTCTTTTAGCTATTCCAGGAATAATTCTTTGAATTGCTTCTCGAACAGGATAGGTTTCTAACTGTTTGATAAAGCGAGATAAAATTAAAGCTATTAATAAAATGAAGCCAGAAAGACTCAATTGTTGTTGAAGATAGTTATTAGTTCTTTCTTGTTGAGCTTTTTCTATAGCTTTGAGAATTTTTTGACTCCAAAATTGCGCTCTTTCTTGTAAAATTGCCCCTTTGAAACTATCTTGATTGGTTACAGTTAAAAGCTGTTCGCCATTTAAAAAAATCACTGGTAACTGATTGCGTGTCTCGATTTTTAGTTGGGGTGATTTATTTGAGTCGATCGCATTTTGTAACTGAGTAGCAATTCCATCCGCTCTTTCGCTAGCAGCATAACCACCTGAAGCACTAACTCGAAATAGTTCTCTACCATCTAAAACTACTGGTGCTGTTTTTGTTGTGACTTCACTGGTTTGAAAAATTTGCCAACTATCGGTGATGATGGGAGCAGAAGACCAGTTATTCAATTTGGGTTGAGCTTGACTAGGAATAGCAAAAACCAATAGCAAGAACAAAAGAGTCAAAATGATTTTGCTGAGGTGATTAAATAATTTTTTTTGGCTACGCTTAAAAAATTTTTGGCTCACTAATTGTTGTTTTCGCACTTGTCTACTTCTCTAATTTAAAAAATGTTTAAATTGTTAGTTGATTAATTGGTTATTTTGCCTGAACCGTTATTTTGGTAGTGAATTCTAGTTCCCGTCCAATGCAATTTCTCGCGTAAGGTTTGGTAGAAAGAATAAGTTTCTCGTAAGATAATAAACTTTGCCTGAGAGTGAGCCATTCGCACGATGACTCTTTGTCCAGGCCAAATTGTAGTAGCTAGAGAACCATCCGTCCAAAGCTTGGTATTGACTTCATAATCACCTAAAGGCCACACGCTAACAATGCTACCTGGAGGCAGCACAATCGGTCGTACGGAAAGACTGAGAGGACAAATTGGCGTAACTGCGATCGCGTGAATTCCTGGATGTAAAATTGGACCATTAGCAGAAGCAGTGTATCCTGTAGAACCTGTGGGAGTGGCAACCAGTAAACCATCACCACTGTATTGATCGATTATTTCTCCATCGACTTCCATTTCTAAAATTGAGGTAGGCATGCGATCGATACTGGCGGGTTTAATACACATCTCATTGAGACAAAAAAATTTTTCGCTGACTAGTTCGGGTTCAGTACGACTTCCTTCATACAAGCCAGCTTCTAGCATCATTCTTTTTTCAACGGCATAAAGATCCGATTCTAAACGTTGCCAAATTTTTTCTGTATCTTTAAATAATTCAAAAGGTTCGGTTAAAAACCCTAAATGACCTCCGACATTAACCGCTAAAATTGGAATACCTTCGGGAGCAAGCTGACGTGCTGCTGCTAAAACACTACCATCGCCACCTAAAACTATTGCCAGATCGATTTTGATGGTATTAGCGGAAGCTAAAAACACGGGATAAGGATTATCTTTAAAGCCACTCGGTCCCAATAAGACTTGACATTGACGTGCTTCTAATTCTTTGGCACATCTTTCAGACCATTTTTTACTTTCACTGTCTCCTGCTTTGTAAGCAATAATTACGTGTTTTAATTCCACCTTAATTTTTAGTTGAAAGTTCGTCTTTGACTACATTCTTCATAGTATCTTTCCAAGCGAAAAGAATACGGCAGCAAAATAACACTTGCCAAAATTTGAAAAATTATTAATCATATAGAAAGTTACACTGCTACGTTGGTGACTGCCAATATAGTTTGTTGATCTATGTTTGACTTATGAGGGAGCTTACAGATTGACAGCAGAAGTAGACCGAGCTTGTACTCGGAAATGGATGCAGACAGCGTGAGTACCCACCTGGTTTTCCCAGGTCATAAGCTGAGGTAAGACGGCGTAGCGGTTAACTACTTATTTTCTTAAATTAATTGAGACTTTTTTTTTGAGAGAAAGGTAGTTTTAGCCAAAATAATTGTCTTGCATAATTTTATCTAATGCCGCAAAATTATCTTTTGGCATCTCAAAAAGTAACACCATTGCTTTACTAGCATCTTGATAAAGATATTGATATTCAGCATTTAGATAATTTTTAAGACTAGGATTTTTTCTCAAAATACGGTTAATGCTACTTCTGAAATTGGTTACTTCAACCATCCAAGCATTACGACAGCGTTCAACCTCAGATTACCAGTATTTAAGCTTGAGAATATGCTCTATAAGTCTTTGCATATAACTATTTAAAGCTCTTTTCTGGCTTGCTCCCATATCATCTATTTCATCAAGTAGATTATCCCAGTCCATGCCATCGAAATCCTGTTTTTGAATTTTGATTTTTATATTCTCAATCCAGAGGTTAAAATCGCGGTCGTGTAATTGTTTTAGATCGCTATCCATAAAACTAGCATTGACTTATTGCAATTATGTTAACTATCAACTTTTAAATACCAAGAGCGAACATTTCTATTCTATAGCGTTCAAAATTGCTCTTATGATTTAACTCACTTCTGAAAATTTTTGATTTGTGGAGTGAATAATGCGACACGAAAGTGTAGCCAGCGCGATCGTGTAAGCGCCAGGCTAGGCCTGATCGCGCTTGGTTGGTTTTTCTAATTCTTTAAAAGAACTAGAAAACAAAAAATTAAACTATAGCGGTAGAATTTTTATTCAGAGAAAAATTATCTATTATGCTAATAATTTCTAACCTCAGCAAGAGCAAATTAATTTCTGTATCAAATTTAGCAAGTAGCATTTGTTAAAAACGCTACGATAATTGTTTATATTGCACAAAATGTAGCTTGTTAATGCAACAATTATCGGAACGCCTCAATCAACTAGAATTTCCAGCGAATGTTGTTAGATTAGATAACGGCTTGACAGTAATTCATCAATATTTACCAGCTACACCAGTAGTAGTAACTGATATTTGGATTAAAGCTGGAGCAAGTGCCGAACCAGAAGAATGGTCAGGAATGGCTCATTTTTTAGAGCATATGATTTTTAAAGGTTCGCCTCGCGTAGCCACTGGAGAATTTGATTGGGTAATTGAGCAAAATGGAGGAATAGCCAATGCAGCTACAAGTCATGACTATGCCCATTTTTTTCTGACGACAGCAGAATCTTATGTATCGGAAACTTTACCTTATTTAGCTGATATCCTACTTCATGCTTCTATTCCCGACGAAGAATTTCACCGAGAACGAGATGTAGTTTTAGAAGAAATTCGCTCTAGCTATGACGATCCTGATTGGATTGGTTTTCAAGCTTTGTGCCAAAATATTTATCAGCATCATCCCTACAAACGTTCGATTTTGGGAGAGGAGGAATTGTTACTCCAACATACTCCTCATCAAATGCGCTGTTTTCATCGCACCCATTATCAGCCAGAAAATATGACTGTGGTAATGATTGGTGGGATTGACCAAAAAGTTGCTTTATCTTTAGTAGAAGAAGCCTTTGCAGAATTTAGCGTTCGTTCTGAATGTCCTCCTCATAGCATCGAAGCTGAACCTCCTTTAATTGATATTCGTCGTCAGGAACTTCAGCTACCGAGAATAGAACAAGCTCGTTTAGCAATGGCTTGGTTAGGAGCAGGTTCTGATTGTTTAGTAGATGGAATTGGTTTAGATTTATTGTCTGTTATTTTAGCTGGTAGTCGTTGTTCTCGTTTAGTGAGGGAACTAAGAGAAGAAGAACAATTAGTTCTAGATATTACTAGCGAATTTTCGCTTCAGCGAGATTCAAGTTTATTTACAATTAGTGCTTGGTTAGAGTCGGATAATTTACAAGAGGTAGAAAAAAATATATGCGATCGCATTTACCAATTACAAAATCAACCTCTTTCTGAAACTGAATTAGCCCGTGCCAAACGTCTTCTTTGTAATGATTATATTTTCTCTACCGAAACCCCAGGACAACTAGCAGGAATCTACGGTTACTACAACACTATTGCTACGGCAGAGCAAGCTTTAAACTACACAAAAACAATCAATCAACTTACCGCAAACGAATTGCAAAGAATTGCCAATCAATATCTTTCTCCTGAACGTTATGCGATTACCACTCTTGTTCCTTGTTAGTTTATAGTCATCTGTAGATAGATCTTCAACCTCAAAATTAATTAAACGATGTCTTTTTTGTCTGAGACAGAAGCAACTGACAAGATTCAGCCAATTGTTTTACCCAATGGAATCACTTTAATTGCTGTAGAAAATCAAGCTGCCGATGTAGTAGCTGGGCGTTTATTCCTCAAAAACGCTGGTTCAATCTGGGAAAGTCGAACTCAAGCTGGCTTATCTCATCTCGTGGCAGCAGTAATTACCAAAGGCACGGAAAAATTATCTGCTCTTGATATTGCCGAACAAGTAGAATCAGTTGGAGCTAGCCTAGGTGCAGATGTTACTACTGATTATTTTTTACTTTCTATAAAGACTGTGGCAGCCGATTTTGCCTCGATGCTACACTTGCTAGGGGAAATAATGCGATCGCCAGATTTTCCTGAAGTAGAAGTAGAATTAGAAAAAAAATTAACCATTCAAAGTATTCGTTCTCAACAAGAACAGCCTTTCAACGTTGCTTTTAATCAATTACGAGCAATGATGTACGGGGAGCATCCTTATGGAGTATCGGTTTTGGGAACAGAAGAGACTGTAACTCAATTAAATCGCCTTCATCTGCAACAATATCATCAAACCTATTTTCGTCCCGATAATTTAATTATTAGTATTTCAGGTCGCATTAATCCTCAAAAAACACTTGCTTTAGTTGAAGAAGTGTTTGGTGATTGGCAAGTTCCTACTCATCCTTTGGTTTTACCCACGATACCACCATTAGACTCTTCGCCTACTCAAATAGTAATCGAACAAGATACTCAACAATCGATTATTATGTTGGGTTATTTGAGTGCAGCCGTAAAAAATGAAGATTATCCAGTCTTAAAATTACTCAGTACCTATCTGGGCAATGGGCTTTCTAGTCGTCTTTTTGTGGAATTAAGAGAAAAACGAGGTTTAGCTTACGATGTTTCTGCTTTTTATCCTACTCGTTTAGAATTTTCCTCTTTTATCGCTTATATGGGAACTGCACCCCAAAATACTGAAATTGCTCTAGAGGGGTTAAAAGCAGAAATTAACCGTTTAAGTGAAAGTCAACTTACAGAAGCAGAAGTACAAGGAGCAAAAAACAAGTTATTGGGTCAATATGCTTTAGGAAAGCAAACTAATGGTGAAATTGCTCAAGTTTATGGTTGGTATGAAAGTCTGGGTTTAGGTTTACAGTATGACCAAGAATTTCAACAGCAAATTGAAAAAATTACCCCAGAAAGAGTACAGCAAGTTGCCCAGCGTTATTTAACTCAACCCTTTGTTTGTATTGTTGGGCCTGCTAATATGAATTAGCTAAATTTTTGCTGCCAATTAGATTGATTTTTTTAAGTAATAGGGAATAAGTAATAGGTAGAGATTTGTGTTAAATTATCTGCTTCAAATTAACTGATAATTTTGTCTAATTCCTACCTTTCATCTATAGCACTACTTATTTAGGTTAGGACGAAAAACCCTGTAAGGGACGGGGCGTACAAGGTGAGGGGGCGGTTGGCGAGGTTGCCTCGCCAACTTCAGACCCCCGTGCGGAATCGAATTCCGCACACAGCCCCTCCGCTTCGTGAATCGCCCCTACGATCTATAATGATGTCCTAATCTTTCTTTGTACTGCTATACAATCAATCTTTTTCTATTGATAGCATTCTTTTTTTTTCAGATCAATTACTTTTTCTAACTAAAAAAAGTAGGGATAATTCATAAATCATCCCTACCTTGTTCAATATAAATAAATTAAAGAGTTAAAGATTGTGGCTCTGTTTCAATTAATTTTGCTAAATCCTGTAAGAACAAAGCAGCGTGTGAGCCATAAATAATACGATGATCGCTAGTCATATTAACCACCATTTGGCGTTTAACACCGAACAATCCTGCTTCAGTAGCTACTACTTGGGGACGAGCAGCACCAATAGCTAGGATCGAACCTTGTCCTGGGGGTAAAATGGCATCGAAGCGGTCTACACCAAACATCCCTAAATTAGATAGGGTGAAAGTACCAGTGCTATATTCATCTGGTTGTAGTTGTTTGAGTCTAGAACGGTCTACTAAATCTTTCCAACTGCGAGAGAGGGAATAAATATCAAGCTTGTCTGCATTGCGTAAAACAGGTGTGATTAAACCTCCACCTTCCATTGCTACTGCAACAGCAATATTGATTTCTGAATTATATTTAATTGCTCCTTCACTATAGCTAGCATTAACTATCGGGTGTTTTGCTAGAGTAACCGCTACAGCTTTAGCGAGTAAAGCTGTCATAGTTACTCCTTTAGACTTAATTTGTTTGTAGAGTTGGTCTAAAGCATCGGTAGTAATGGTGTAGTTGACGTGGAAGGTAGGTACTTGCAAACTAACCATCATATTCTGTACCACAGCTTTTTGGAGAGTATTGAGGGGTACAGTTTCACCAGGAGTAACGCTGACGGGTGTTGGAGGAGGTGTAACGGGACGAGATACGGAAGGAGGTGCTACAGGCGTGTTTACTGGTTGAGATGCCACTGGAGTAGGAGCGGGAGTTTTACCTGCTGCTTGTTCGATATCTTGGGCAACAATTCTACCGTAAGGACCACTGCCTTGAATCGTTTTGATGTCGACACCAAATTCTTTAGCTAGTTTTCTAGCTCGTGGAGAAGCGACAATTCTGCCATTGCCATTACTAGAAGTTTTTGAAGTAGTTTGAGCTTGATCGGCAACAGCACCAGGAGTAGCTACAGGAGTAGATTCTGATTTAGGAGTAGCAGAGGAGCTAGAACCTCCTTGATGGGAAGCAGCTTTTTGTTTAGCTTCTTCGATTTCTGCTTCAGTTTCTGCGAGAAGAGCGATCGCGTTTCCTACGGGTGCTTCTTGTCCTGCTTCAACTAATATAACCGCTAAATAACCTTCATTAAAGGATTCTACATCCATGTCGGCTTTATCCGACTCTACCACTACCACAGTTTCACCCTTGGCTACCTTGTCTCCTGGCGATTTTGTCCATTCAACAATTTTTCCTTCAGTCATGGTGGAGCTAAGAGCCGGCATAAATATATCGTGAATCATAGCAGTAGTCTTTTTCTCTTTGAATAAAAAAACAAGTAAGTGCAGTCCTGAGTTATTTGATTAGTCTCGCTAGTATTTTTAATAATTGAATAACTAACGACCATTGACTAATGATCAATAACTATCTCGATCGCTTAATTAATTACAACAATCTTTGATATTAACATCTAGCGTTGCGCTAGTTGCGGGGTGCGACCTTTTAAACCTGTCATCAATTTAAGGGCAAATATTTTTAGGGGTTGACAGTTATTCATCAACCATAAACCAAAACGACGAATGACTACTATAGGAAGAAAACTATTAGAGAAAGTTCGGTCTAAAAAGTCAGTAAATCCTAATATAGTTAGATTTTCTCGTTTACGCCAATTTTCATAACGTTTTAAAACTTGAAGTTCTCCAATATCTTCACTTTGTTGATGAGCTTCTCGTAAAATCTGAGCTAAAGCTGCTGCATCTCTAATACCCAAGTTTAATCCTTGTCCACCGACAGGATGACAACAATGAGCAGCATCTCCTATTAAAGCTAGTCTCGATTGTACATAGCGATCGCATTGCATTAATTGTACAGGAAAAACAGCGCGATCGCTAACTAATTCGATCTCACCTAATAAACCGCCTGTATAGTAATGGAGTTTTTGAATAAATTCTTGTTCGTCCAACTGCTGTATCGCCTTAGCTTCGGCATGGGGATGAGTCCAGACAATTTGACAGCGATTTCCTGGTAGAGGTAAGATTCCCATTGGTCCAGTGTGCCAAAATCTTTCAAAAGCGATATCGTTTTGTGGTGCAGTGTGTTTGATGGTAAAAGCCACACAAGACTGCCAATATTTCCAACCGCGAGTTTTAATTCCTGCTAAATTACGGATACGCGATCGCGCTCCATCTGCTCCTATGATCAATTTAGTTTTAATGGTTTTGGTTGTACCATTCAGGTTAATTTTTATCTCGCTAAAAGAATTTTGTGAATCAACTTCGATTACTTCCGCAGGACACAACCAACTAACGTTAGGACAATGAGCAATAAATTCTTGTAAAGCAGTCAAAACAACTTTATGTTCAGCAACATAACCTAGAAATTCTGTATCTAATTCTGCTCGGTTAAATTTAACTATTTGTGGATAATCAGCGTCAGAAAGTCTAATATTACGAAATTTAGCTATTTTGGGTAAAATTTTTGACCATACTCCTATTCCTTCATAAATGCGTCCAGAAAGAAGCGATAAAGCATAAGCCTGTCTTCTAGAAGCTACTACTTCTAAGGGGTTGGCTTCAACAATTATAATTTTCAACCCAGAGTCTTTTAAGGCGGAAGCTAAGGTTGCACCAACAATACCACCACCAACAATAACTAAATCGCAGTCAAAAGTATTAGATTCTGTGTCTTTACTACTAATTTGCTGTTTTAGTGCCATTTTTTAGTAAATTTTAAGAAAAAGAAATATATATTTACTATTATTGTGACGTTAACAGCATCTAAATACAAGGCAAAAATAGTTTTCTATTATCAATGTCAGTAAAATACAATTAATCTTCTGTAAAATAATCAGAATCAATTCTTTTAACTTCATACTTAGCAATTGATGTAACACCAACATTATGCTCGATCATTAATTCTGTTAATCTATTACCATCAACTAAAATTATTTTTGTGTCAATTCTAGATACATATTCAATAGCATCTTTAGTAAAACAAGAAGTAGCAATAAATACTCCTTTTTTTGCCCTCTGACCTTGAAGCGCACCAGCAAACTTTTGAATTTCTGGTCTTCCTACAACATTTTCCCAACGTTTTGCTTGTATATAAATAATATCTAATCCTAATCTATCTTCTTTAATTATTCCGTCAATTCCTCCATCACCAGAATGCCCTACAGCTTGACCAGCTTCTTTTCTTGAACCACCATAACCCATACTAACTAACAAATCAACAACAAGAGATTCAAAAAATTCTGGAGAACATTGTTTGATAGTTTCTAATATTTCTATAGATAAATTTTCTTGTAATTTTTGATAAGCATTTTCTAAAATCTCTTCTGGAGTATTTTTTTCTGTATCTTCTTGAACAAGATTATTATTACTATTTTTCTTATTTAGCTGACGGAATTGAATAAATTCATCATATTGAGCCAAAAAATTAACATTAATTACTTGAGGATTTTGAGCTAATACTTCAATTCCTCTTAGCGTAATTTGAAAGTAGCTTCTACGAGAAGAACTTAATAATCCTGCCTTTTTTAAATATGTACGCGCCCATCCTACTCTGTTATGAAATGTAAATTGTTTTCCGCTTGGTAATAATTCTTTTCTTTCTGCTTCTGTTAAATTAAATTGATTAGCAAGATAAGAAATAGCTTCCTGTAAAGAATGTTCCTGCTTATCTCCTGCAAATTTAAGAAGAGGAAGCATAATGGTTTGATAATCTGGGATAGGCATTATTCTCAAATCAATTACAAACTCAATATTTAGAGTTCCCACAAAGCCATACTTTTTATCTTCATAGGCAATCAATTTATCTCTCTCAAATATTAAAATTATCTCAATTATTATTCAGTTTGATAACTGATAACTGAAAAACTACTGTCCAAATTCTGCTCTAGCTTGTTCGACAATTTCGGCTGTAACTTCTTCAACTTCAGCAGCACGAGCTAATTCTTCAATACGTTGACGAGCTTGAGAACGAACAAAAAAAGGAATTTGTTTGAGTTTAGCTTTGGCTTCTGCTGTCCAAGATAAATCATCGGTTAAATCAAATTGATTATTACTCATTATTTTGCCCATCCAAATTATCTTTTGATCCGATCAAAATTTTTTATTTATTGTTTTTAATTATGTTTTAGTTCAAGTTAATATTTTACAGGTAATAATTTACATCTTTTCTAAAATTTGTTTTAATTTTTGTTTATTTAAAGTTACTTTTACTTCCAATTTTTTCTCTCCATCACGTAACAACAACAAATAATCTTCACCTTTATTATTACCAGCTACTTGAGGATGAGCTAATTCAATTGTGCGATAAACTATTTGAGGTAAAGTCACACAAATAATAACTTGGGATTGTGTTTGAGGATAGATATATAGTTTCTGATTAAAATTATCTAACTCGAATTTTTGAGCGGTGATATTTCTAACTTCTGCTGAAGGATCTTTTTGCCAATAAACTGTAATACCTTTTAATTGTGAATTGTGAATTACAAAATTTTCGTCAAATCTTTGTGTTTCCCACTTAATTTTAGAAAGTTGATTAGTTTCAGGAATTAATCTTTGTTGCCAGGTAATTTCTTTACCCTGTAAATTATGCCACCATTCAGCGATCGCAGTTAAATTATCTGCATTGTGAGGATCGCTACTATTTTGTTGCCAGATTAGAGTATTAGCCATGATGAGCGAAGAGAATTTGAGGAATGTTTTAAAATAGTAAATCGTACAAAAACACAAAAAAATTACATTTAAATACAAATTATGTCTGTTTTGGCAGCGATCGCAGTTTTGGCGTTATTAATCGTAGTTCATGAATTGGGACACTTTGCAGCAGCAAGGTTTCAAGGAATTCATGTAAATCGTTTTTCGATTGGTTTTGGTCCTGCATTATTAAAATACCAGGGTTCAGAAACAGAATACGCCATTAGAGCCTTTCCTTTAGGAGGATATGTGGGTTTTCCCGATGATGATCCAGATAGCTCTATACCACCTGACGATCCTAATTTACTACGTAATCGTCCAGTTTTAGACAGAGCGATCGTGATCAGTGCTGGAGTGATCGCTAATTTAATTTTTGCGTATTTTCTCTTGGTCGGACAAGGACTAACAATTGGCTTTCAAGAAGTTAATTATCAATCAGGAGTATTAGTTCCTCAAGTAGTTGCAGAAAGCGATTCCGCAGCTAAAAGAGCAGGAATTCAAGCAGGGGATATAATCGTAGCGGTAGATGGTCAAACTTTAGGAGCTTCTCCAGAAGCGTTAAAAATAGTAAGACAAACTATTCAAGATTCTCCTAATCAGTCTTTAAAATTAACAGTTCAAAGAAATAATCAAACTATCCCTTTAACTGTTACACCAGAATTAGACCAAGCTGGCAATGGCAAAATTGGCGTAATGCTTGCACCTAACGGTGAAGTAATTCGTCGTCGTGCCGATAATATTTTAACTGCCTTTAGTGCTGCTGCTAATGAATATCAGAGAATTGCTCAATTAACTGCTCAAGGTTTTGGGAAATTGATTAGCAATTTTGGGGAAACTGCTGACCAAGTAGCTGGACCAGTAGCAATTGTAGCAGTAGGAGCGGAACTTGCTCGCAACGATTTGAGTAATTTATTTCAGTTTGGAGCATTAATTAGTATTAACTTGGCGATTATTAATATTTTGCCTCTTCCTGCCTTAGATGGCGGTCAATTAGCCTTTCTGGCAATTGAAGGAGTCAGAGGAAAACCTGTCCCTGGTAAAATCCAAGATGGTATCATGCAAACTGGTTTAGTTTTACTACTAGGTTTGGGTGTTTTTCTAATCGTGCGCGATACAGTTAATTTAACTGTATTTCAGCAGCTTTTTCAGTAAGCAATTTAGATGACAAGTATCACTCGTAAGTTGCCTAGTAAAAAACAACGCAGTCTAGAGATTTTACTGTTGTTAAAACGTCTTTATCCTGATGCCACTTGTAGTCTTCACTATCAAACTACGGTACAGCTATTAGTGGCTACGATTCTTTCTGCTCAATGCACTGACGAACGAGTTAATCAAGTTACCCCTGCTTTATTTGCTAAATTCCCCGATGCCCCCGCTTTAGCTGCTGCTAACCGAGCAGAATTGGAAAGCTTAATTCGTTCTACGGGTTTCTATCGCAACAAAGCTAAAAATATTCAGGGTGCTTGTCAAAAAATTGTCGAGGAATTTAATGGACAAGTTCCTCAACAAATGGAACAACTTTTAACACTTCCAGGTGTAGCTCGTAAAACGGCTAATGTGGTTTTAGCTCATGGTTTTGGTATTAATCAGGGCGTAACTGTAGATACTCACGTTAAACGTCTTAGCAACCGTCTGGGATTAACTAAAAACCAAGACCCAATTAAAATTGAACAAGATTTGATGAAGCTTTTACCACAAGCAGATTGGGAAAATTTTTCGATTAGAATTATTTATCACGGTAGAGCAGTTTGTAAAGCTCGCAATCCTCAATGTCAGGTTTGTGAACTAGCTCATCTTTGTCCTTCCCAAACCAAACCACTTTAATTTCTTGGTAGTGTTGGCTTTCAGGACTGTGTTGATTTGTACAACAAAAGTTAAATCATGGCATAATCCTGATTGGGATCGACATCTTTTAACTAAGATCAAGTCCGTGAACCTGTTACAAAAAAAACTGTCAGTACTACTTATTGTAGGGGCATTTTTCTGACCTCTGTAGAGACGTAACATTTTATAGCACTACTTATTTAGGTTAGGACGAAAAACCCTGTAAGGGACGGGGCGTACAAGGTGAGGGGGCGGTTGGCGAGGTTGCCTCGCCAACTTCAGACCCCCGTGCGGAATCGAATTCCGCACACAGCCCCTCCGCTTCGTGAATCGCCCCTACGATCTATAATGATGTCCTAATCTTTCTTTGTACTGCTATACTTCTCGACCACCTCGACTTCTGACCTATCAAAACCGAAGTCTAAATTAAACTCCCAATAAAAAAAGGCTTGCTATCATAACAAGCCCCAGTTTATTCTAAAAATTACCAGTTTAAACAACAACTAACTCTTTAGTCACTTTTTGTTGATTATTACTTTCGGATAATTTACTCAAAATTGCACTAACATTTTGTTTGGCATCACCAAATAGCATCAAACTATTGTCTTTGTAGAATAAGGGATTGTCTACGCCTGCATAACCACTTGCCAAACTCCGCTTCATCACTATCGCTGTTTCAGATTTCCAAACTTCCATCACAGGCATTCCTGCAATAGGGCTGTTGGGGTCTTCCATTGCGCTAGGATTAACTGTATCGTTAGCACCAATAACCAAAACTACATCTGTATCGGGAAAGTCTTCATTGATCTCGTCCATTTCTAAAACGATATCATAGGGAACTTTTGCCTCGGCTAAAAGTACATTCATGTGTCCAGGCATTCTTCCAGCTACAGGATGGATTCCAAACCGAACTTTAGTACCGCGCTTGCGTAAGATGTTGGTAATATCTGATACTGCGTGTTGAGCTTGAGCTACCGCCATCCCATAACCAGGAACAATAATTACGCTTTTAGCATTGCTGAGTAATTCAGCAGTTTCTTCTACTGTCGTAGCATTAGCTTCGCCTTGAGGAGCTTGACTGGTTTGAGTAGATGTACCTGCACCTTCACCAAAACCACCCAAAATAACACTGATAAAAGAGCGGTTCATCGCTTTACACATAATGTAGCTGAGGATCGCGCCACTGCTACCAACTAAAGCACCAGTAATAATGAGTAAATCGTTAGAAAGCATAAAACCAGCAGCAGCAGCAGCCCAACCTGAATAGCTATTCAGCATGGAAATAACTACGGGCATATCGGCACCACCAATTGCCATAACCAAGTGAATTCCTAAAACACAGGCAATGACCGTCATAATTAATAGAGGTTGTAAGCCATTAGCCACAGTCATAAACTGCACGCCTAAAACAATACAACCAACTAGCATGGCAATATTAAGCAAATGACGGGCTGGCAATAATAAGGGTTTAGAACCAATTAAACCTCTTAATTTACCAAAGGCAATAATTGAACCAGTAAAAGTAACCGCCCCAATAAATACACCTAGATAAATTTCGATTTGATGAATAGTGGCTTCTACACCGATTAAAGATGACTCTGGTTGTAAATAATTAGCAACTCCAACTAAGACGGCAGCTAAACCCACAAAACTATGGAGAATTGCTACCAATTCAGGCATAGAAGTCATTGCTACTCTAGCAGCTAAAATTGAACCAATAATTGCGCCAGGAACGATCGCGCCAATTAAAGTAGTGTAACCTGTAACTTGAGAACTCAAAGCCGTAGCTATAAATGCGATCGCCATTCCTGCAATCCCATAGAGATTACCTCTGCGAGCAGATTCCTGATTGGATAAACCTCCCAGACTGAGAATAAACAAGGCACTCGCTGCAATATATGCAACTGTAACTAGATTGTTTGACATAATTTGTTAATAGTTGATAGTAGATTGATAACAGAAGTAGAGACGTAATATGTTACGTCTCTATTTCTGGAACATTTTCAACATTCTTTGAGTAACCAGGAAGCCACCAGAAATATTGATCGAACCGACTAAAATTGCGATCGCGCCTAAAATAGTAGTGGGGGAACTCAACTCGCCAGAAATCTGCAACATCCCACCAATAATAATGATCCCGCTAATGGCATTAGTAACACTCATCAAAGGAGTATGTAGAGCAGGGGTAACATTCCAAATTATTTGCCAACCGACAAAACAAGCCAGCACAAAAACAGTGAAATGGGATAAGAAAGAAGCAGGCGCACCAACACCAATGCCAATCAAAGCTAAGGATGCGATCGCAATCCACAGTAAACCTTGACCTGAAGACTGTTTTTCTTCTTGATTTGCCACAGTAGTAGCTGCTGTAGTCGCAGTTTGATTCGGTGTCGGGGATGGATTATTAATTTTCGGTGGTGGCCAAGTTATCTTTCCTTCATGCAATACTAATGCACCTCGAACCACTTCATCTAGATAATCTACTTTATAATCATTCGCTCCACCCATATCTTTAAGTAGATGCCATAGATTAGTCCCATAAAGCTGACTAGACTGGGCTGCCATACGACTAGGTAAATCTGTCAAACCAACAATAGTAACGCCGTTGTATGAATAAATTTCGCCTGGTTTGGTTACCTCACAATTACCCCCTTGTTCGGCTGCCAAATCAACAATGACAGAACCTTCCTTCATCGATTCCACCATGTCTGTAGTAATTAATTTGGGAGCGGGTTTACCAGGGATCAAGGCAGTGGTAATAATAATATCTACATCTTGCGCTTGCTCGGCAAATAAAGCCATTTCCGCTTCGATAAATTCTTTACTCATTATCTTGGCGTAACCACCTTGCCCTGTGCCATCTTCTTCAAAATCAAGTTCTAAAAATTCTGCTCCCAAACTTTCAACTTGTTCCTTCACAACAGGACGAGTATCAAACGCCCGTACAATTGCACCCAAACTTCTAGCAGCACCAATTGCAGCTAAACCAGCTACTCCAGCACCAATTACCAATACTTTAGCAGGGGGAACTTTACCCGCAGCCGTAATTTGTCCTGTAAAGAAACGACCAAAATTATTAGCAGCTTCAATTACCGCCCGATAACCAGCAATATTCGCCATCGAACTAAGAGCGTCCATTTTCTGAGCGCGACTAATTCTCGGTACTGCATCCATTGCCAAAACTGTCGCTTGACGAGCTGCCAATTTATCTAATAACTCTGGATTTTGTGCTGGCCAAATAAAACTAATTAAAGTTTTCCCTGCGGGAAAAGTTTCTGCTTCCTCATCTTGAGGAGGACGAACTTTCAGAATGATATCAGCCTGCTCTAAAAGAGCTTGAGCCTGCTCGATAATTTGACATCCTGCTTGTCGATAAGCTTCGTCTGTAAAATCAGCAGTTACTCCTGCACCTGACTGAACTAAAACATCAAATCCTAATTTTTGTAATTTTTTTACTGTATCAGGTGTAGCAGCCACTCGGCATTCATCAGGATAGATTTCTTTCAAAACGCCAATTTTATATGAATGTTGCGGTAGCTGTTGGTCAGTTTCAACTCTTCTTGTTGCAGTTGCTGTCATGAAGTCTCCTTGATAAGCGAACTCTTTACTAACTTAAAGGCACAAACAATGCTCTTACCAGTGAATTTAAATCTTGCAATCGAGTTTTGGCTATTGTGACTAACAAAATCTGAAAATTAGCTCTGGATCGATTCAGCTTGTCTATTGTTACCAAGACAAACTGATTTTATGACAATTCGCTACAAAAAAAACTCCAGAGCGAACTTTTATCGCGATCGCCAATGAACTCTATTTTATTGCTCCGATTTCTGGTAATTTCGAGACATTATTTGCTTCTCAAAATTTTAGGTCTTTTGCCATCGTAAAACTAACTGTTAGCAGTTTTCGATAATCTTTAACTTAATTTATAGATTATTTAACTTCTCTTATTAATTGATTTGTCTTTAGTAAACTTCAAGCTAATTGTTATTTTCAGCGATAAATAGGGAACTCTAGAGCGGTAGACTTTCAAAGGTAAATTTTGTCGATCCGAATTATCAAGGGTTCATCAGGGCCAACTACAACCGAAGAAGTTCTCCAACTAATCGTTGCTTCGCCACAAGGAATTACAGCTAAAGAAATTTGCCGTGCTTTAAATCGTCCAGTTTCGATGGTGCAGATTTGTCTTAAAGCCCTCAAATCATCTCGACAAATTTATGCTAAAGCTGACGGGGCGTACAAGCCCCGCGGGGTGCGCTCCGCGCCCCTTCGGGGGCATAAACGTCTGAACCAAGAGACGCTCCGCGTAGAGAACCAGGCGACGACCCCTTGCCCTTCGAGGGCGAGATCAGCCCCTCACGAAAATGATAGACAAATTAAATATTATCCTCGTTTTCATCCCAATTAAAGCTTACTCGTCCATAGTTTTATCTTTGACACCACGGACAATTCGAGAAAGCTCACTTTTTTCATCGACTGCAATTTTACTTGGAGAACCACTAATAATTCGTTCGTAGTTACGGAAAGAATCTTTAATATCCGCACCACCATGACTAATGACATATTCACGGATACCTTTGTCATGCCAAGAACCACGCATTTTAAAGACGTTAATTGCCCGAGACATTTCACCGCGAATTTCTACATATTGCAGCAGCAAAATCGTATCAGTAATGGTTGAAATATGGGATTCAGTAATTGAGTGAGTTCCCATAAACTGATCGGTAGTATTAGTAAAAAAGCCAGTAATTTCTTCCTGCTTGGCATAACCTGTTACCCCAATCACAAATTGACGGAAAGCATTATTAGTAACTCCTCTGGCTAATGCAGAAAGAGAATCAATGGCAATGCGTGAGGGTTTAAACTGAGTAATTTCTGATTTAATCATTTGGAGATGATCTTCTAAACCTGCTGATTCTGGATAATTACAAAACAGTTTGAGCAAGCCTTTTTGTTCCATCTCTTCAAAGTTAATGCCCCAAGAAGAAGCATTACGGGATAACTGCGCCCTTGATTCTTCATAGGCAAATAAAATTGCTCTTTCTCCGCGACGACAACCTTCTTCCAAAAACTTACTCACTAACAAGGTTTTACCAGTACCAGTTGCCCCTGTTGCCAAAATAATTGAATCTTTGAAAAAACCTCCACCACACATTTCGTCCAAAATTTTGATCCCCGAAGAAATCCGAATGTTGGAAGAACGCTGAGTAAGTCGCATTGCGCCGAGAGGAAAAATATTGATCCCGTCATTAGTAATCGTAAAAGGGTATTCTCCTTTCATGTGAGTTGTACCGCGCAGCTTAAGAATTTCAATCGTACGACGACGACGTTCTCCTTCTAAAACATTCCGAATCACAATTACGTTATCAGAGACAAATTCTTCGACTCCAAAACGAGCAATTGGGCCATATTCCTCAATTCGTTCAGTAGTCATAATAGAAGTAACTTGTAGTTGTTTGAGACGCGCTACCAGACGAAAAATTTCTCTTCTGACGACAGAAGCAGCATCATATTGTTGGAATACTGCCGTAACTGAATCAATCGAAACTAATTTTGCTTTATACTTGCGAATTGCGTACTGAATCCGCTCAATTAGGGCAGAAAGATCAAAATTTCCCACTACTTCTTGCCCTTCGGGATCGGGAGAAGCATCAAGAATAAATAATTTACCTCGTTCGATTAAAGTTTGTAGTTCCCAGCCAAAACTATGGGCATTTTGAATGATATCTTGAGGTGATTCTTCAAAAGTGATAAATAAGCCTGGATAATCAAAATGTTTGATGCCATGATAGAGAAATTGAATAGCTAGTAAAGTTTTTCCTGTACCAGATGTACCACTAACCAGAGTTGTTCTGTTTTCTGGCAATCCTCCATGGGTAATCTCATCAAATCCTTCAATGAGGGTGCGGATTTTTTTGACTCCTGGAATAGACTGCGCTTCTGGTTGGGGACTATTCGGATTTACTTGGTTCATTTTGAGAGTTTAAATTTAGATTTTTTTTAAGTGGTATTTAAACAGGTAAAAACTACAATAACTAATAATGATACGGATAAGATTGTTAAATTTCTAACTCGCGGTCAGCTTCGCGATCGCGAATTTCTTCGTAGAGTAGATCTAAACCGATCAAGACTTTTTCTCGATCTGAGAGATCCCCAATAATTTTACGTACAGGCGGAGGTAAAACTTTAGATAAAGTCGGTGTAGCTAAAATTTTATCTTCTTCTGCCAATTGAGGATTTTTTAGCACATCAATTACTTTCAAGGCATACACTCCTTGAAAATCTTTTTCTAAAATATTTTTTAAAGTTTTTAAGGCTTTGACGGAGCTTGGTGTATTTCCTGCAACGTACAATTTCAACACATAAGTTTTTCTAAATTTAGTCATAAGAAAAAATAATAAAATTTGAAGACTCAAGAAACTACCAAAGATAAACTTAGCATTGAAAAAGAGAAAATTCTCTGTGCTAATTAATAGGGGAAGTATCTATCGTCAATCTAATCTAAACAATAAGTCTAAAGGTAAATCTTCTCTGGGAATAGAACGACGATACATTTCACATAAATGGGCAATAATATCAATTAGTGCTAAACGATAATCTAATAAAATTTCTTCATTTCTACCTTCTAATTTAAGTTGTTGGGCAAATTCATCCATTAGTTCCATGTGCATTTCCAAAATCTGGGAAACAGATAAGTCGGCAAAAAAGGCTTGATTGACAAACTGATCGATTATTTGATTGAGATCTTCATCTTCAGTAAAATAACTCAAAATAATTTGCCGATAATCTAAACTTAATTGTTGAAATAATTCGTGTTTTTTTTCTGGGGAAAGATTTCGATAAAAGTCTTTGGAATTACGTTTGTAATAAACTCCCAAATAGCCTAATCTTTCTTTAAGTTTTTCTGCTAATCGACGTTGTTGAAGTAGCAAGAAATTTTGATGATTTTGAGAATTTGATTGAATTTCTGAGGAGGATTTTTCTATGATACAATTAGGCGCAAGATTGAGAAACTTAGTAATAGCTATATTGATCACGGAAGCTATTTGCTCAACCTGATTTTTAGCGAGACATACTTCAGCGTTATGATAAATTTTAGTTGTTACAGAATTAAATCCTGCCAATAAAGAACTAATCGAATAATTTTCTTCGTTATGATTGGCAATTTGTGTAGAATCAACGATCACAATTGGCAACAAAATACCCTGTTGAGCTAATTGAGTCAGTATAGGTTCAAAAGAACTATCTTTAATAAAAATTAAACAATCAATTTGTTCTTTGTGTTGTTCGATAAACTCTTGTAAGTCGCTAGCTAATTCAATCAGTTTTAGTTTATAGCGATCGCTTTTAAGTAAATCATTTAAAGAAGATGCTAATTGTCGGTTGGAAGGAAACAGACAAAGGAAAAGTTGTTCAGACGCAGAATGTTTTGACAAAGCTGGAAAATTTTGCTGGTTTGACATCGGCAAAGTCTTTGGATAGGGTTTGCCATCCTCCTGTAATTAATATCAGATCAGAATCTTATAAAAACTTAACATTTATTGAATGATTATGAGAATTGTAATTAATTGTAAGTATAAAGTGCATTCTCCTCTTCATTTCAAGTAATAATTAAGCAATAGCCTCTTCTCAGATTGTTTAATTTCAGCTTAAACAGCAAACCAAATTTAACAACAACAGCCTAACGAAAATTTAGAAATTCTAGGCTGCTTAGGAGAAATTTGACTAATAAAAATTTATGTCTAATTCTCGTTTTACGCTCAAAGAATTTATCAATCCAATTCCTACTTGTGGGCAGACAGCCAATTTGCCAACAATACTTAATTTACTCAACTCTAGTCAATCGGGCAAGGTCTGCTCCCCGGGCGCATTAGCAAGAGGTTCACTCTCTTCGAGCGCCATCGCAGTTTTAAATGAGGAAGAATTCCCCATTGGAATAATTGACTCGGATAGTTTACTTTCGTTCTTAAGTAATAAGTTGCTCAATAGCTGGACTGTAGTACATCATTTATCAAAACTCTCAGGTGCTGCTGCGAGCAAGAGTATTGATATCTGTTCTTCCTTGTTTGATTTACAGTCTTTAATAAAACCTACCATTATTTTGACATCTGAACTCAGCAGAGAAAACTTTTTGTCTCAGCTTGAGTCAGAAACTCATCTGATTAACAATCAAGTCAGCTATTTAGTAGTTGATTCAGGAGGAAAACTATTAGGAAAATTGAACAGTCAAAAACTAATGAGAAGTTTAATTTTAGATTGTTCTGATCTAAATAATAACAATTTTAGTTTAACAAAAGTTTTACCAAAATTTTATTTTAATTTAATTGAACAAATTCCGATTCCTTTAAGCATTCAAACTCGGCAAGGAAACATTTTATATCGTAATCAAGTTTGGCGAGAGCAAATTAATTTGGCTCAAGAAATTAATTGGGATTTTTCTAACAGCAATTCCTTCAATTCAATTCCTCAATCTAGTGAAAAAATTTCTGAGCAATTTCAACTTGAGTCAATCAAACTCGACCCCTATTGCTTAAAAAGCAATTCTTATTTATTCAAATCTCCTTCTTCATTGTTGCCAACCCAAAATGGTCAACTCTTAGAATTAATGGAAGAAGTTAATTCTCAGTTAGTTAAAGATGCTCAAAAAAATACCATTATCCAACAGTTGTGGAATTATTATCGCTTACCTTTGAATGATTCAGGATTTAGTTACTGGTTAGTTTTAGCAGTTCAATCATTAACCAAAGAACAGGAAAAATTAACCCAGCCTCAATCTGACCTAGAATCAGAGCAATTAAATCAATTGAAAGACGAATTTTTAAGTCATATTAGTCATGAACTTAAATCACCTCTAACTGCAATTGTGGGATTATCAAGTCTTTTAAAAGAACAAAAATTGGGACAATTAAATCAACGTCAAACCCGCTATGCAGACTTAATATATCGTGGGGGAAGAAAATTAATTAATGTAGTTAATGATTTATTAGATTTAACTCGTTTAACTACTAATAAAATTTCGCTGAATTTAGAGCAAATTGAAATTAAAACTTTTTGTGAAGCAATATATCAGCAATTAATTAATAAATTAGAAGATAACATTACATCAGTAACTGCTTCAAATTATTATCCTCAATTAAAATTTAAAATCGAATCAGAAATTATTATCGGAGATAAAGTTCGTTTAAACCAAATTTTATCTCGTTTATTCAAAGCTGCTTTAAAAGTAATTCCCTCGCAACCAGAAATTGGTATTGCGGTGAAAAAGTGGCAAAACTGGATAGCTATTACAGTTTGGAATTCAAAATCAATTTTTTCTGAATATTCTCAACATCTAGCCTGGGAAGTTTCTCTTCAATCGCAAACAAGTATCACTAATCCTCAAAAAGAGGTGGAATTAGATTTAATGCTAGCTCAACAAATAGCTAAGTCTTATGGTGGCAATATTTCTTGTTTATCTCAAATTGATGATGGCAGTGAATTTACTTTATTGATACCCAATCAAAATTGTAATTACAATTTAAATTTAGAATCTAATGATATTCCTATTGTGACAGAGCATAATTTAAGGATTTTAATAGGAGAAACTAATCCTAATCGTATTAATGAGTTGACTAATCAACTAATCGATTTTGGTTATCAGCCAGTGATTGCTTGCACAGGCATAGAAATTCTGGAAAAAGCACGTCAATTACAACCTAGTAAAATTTTAATTAATGGTTTTTTACCTCTGTTGACTATAGATGATATTTTGACTTTATTAAAAGCTGATGTTCGTACACAAAAAATTCCAGTTTTTATTCTCAAAAACAATGGCGATGAGTTAGTTATTAATAATACTCAATTGGTAGCTGGTTGTTTAGATTTCCCCTTACAAAGATCGGCTTTACTGCAAATTTTTGAGCTTGTTAAATCAGAAGTTGTTCAGAAAAAACGTTTAACAATTCTCAGTTTACATCCCAACTGTAATATTAATGATCAATCAATAACTTCCGTTAATTCTGAATTAGACTTTTCCCTCAAAGCTGGATTAGATCATCTCGATCATCGGATTATTGAAGCCGATTGTTTAGAACAAGGAGAATTGCTAGCTCGGATTTGGCAAATCGATGCTATTTTGATCGATGGTAGCGTCTTGGATGAGCCTGTAAGCTTTTTGCGATCGCTGAAAAATTCGCGGGTTTTGGCTACTTTACCGTTAGTAACTTTAGATGCTAAAACAACCGCAGCAGCTAATCAAATTGAAGGTTTATCGGTATTTCCTTGTTTAGTTCCTGCTGAAGAGAGAACGATTATGGATCTAGCACAAGTGATTCAAATAGCTGCTGGAATTAATTGAGCTATTGGCTCTTAGCTTTTAGCTCTTAGCTAAATATTCAACCTCAATAAAGTGTTTAGCAATTATTAATAGCTAATGTTTTTCTTTCATGGGTTTAGAAACAAGTTTGGCTACAGCTTGAACTAGCTGATAGGAATTGATCGGCTTGGCTAAATGTTGTTGAAAGCCAACAGCGATCGCTTTTTGTCGTTCCGTTTCTCCTACATAAGCAGTTAAGGCGATCGCTGGAATTTGACCACCTTGTTTGGCTGGTAGAGAACGTAACTGCCGAAGTAAGGTATAACCATCTATCTCTGGCATACCAATATCACTGATCAAAATATGGGGTTGGAATGATTTTAAAGCTTGCCAAAATTCTTCAGCAGAGGCAACGGTTAGGACTTCTGCACCATATTGATTGAGTAATAAAGTTTGGATCAGGCGAGCATCGGGATGATCGTCAATAGTTAAGATGCGAATGCCTGTTAGATCGATTTTGTTGTCTAATAACCCATCTGTTTGATTTATAGCTGGTTCAATTTCAAGCAGTGGTAATTCAACCGTAAAAGTTGATCCTCGATCTTCGCCCAAACTATCAGCAGTTACCGTGCCTCCGTGGGCTTCGACTAAATACCGAACGATAGAAAGCCCCAATCCTAAGCCACCATGTTTACGAGAAATAGAAAGATCTTCCTGTCGAAAAGACTCAAAGATATAAGGTAAAAAGTCAGATTTGATCCCTTTGCCAGTGTCTGTTACTGTAATTTGAGCTTGATTTCCTACTTGTTTAAGTTCGATTTGTATTCGTCCGCCGTTTGGGGTAAATTTGATCGCATTAGAAAGCAAATTCCAAATAATTTGTTGAATACGAGCGTAATCGCCATAAATCAACCCAATCTTTTCAATTACTGGCTCAATCGCGATTAATTTAGCAACTGCTGCGGTGTTTACAGTTTCAATCGCTTGGCGGATCGCTACTTCTAGATTAATAGGAGCGAGATTGAGATTTAATTTACCGCGGAGAATTTTGGCAACATCAAGTAAATCATCAATTAGTTGAGTCTGTAATTTAGCATTACGTTCAATAATTGCTAAACCTTCACCTATGCGAGTGGAATCAAATTTACTAGATTGCATAAGTTGTGTCCAACCTAAAATCGGATTGAGTGGCGATCGCAATTCATGAGAGAGAATTGCCAGAAATTCATCCTTAACACGGTTGGCTTGCTCGGCTGCTGCTCGTGCCGATTGTTCTAGTTGGAACAAGCGATCGCGTTCTCCTTCTAATTGTTTTTGAATCTCAATGTCTGTTGCCGTACCAAACCATTTAATAATTTTTCCCTGTTCGTTTTTCTGTGGTACAGCTTGGTGCAAATGCCAACGATAAGAACCATCTGCCCGTCGCATTCTACCTTCGGCTTGGTAATAAGTTCCAGCTTGTAAAGCTGCTACCCATTGCTGAGTCAGAGAAGGCAAATCCTCTGGATAAACAACTGCTTCCCAACCTTGACTTTGTACTTGGGCTAGAGTTAAACCAGTATATTCCGTCCAGCGTTGGTTCACATCTAACACAAATCCTTCTGTATCTGTTGTCCAGATTAGTTGGGGAATTAATTCTGCCAGGCAGCGATATCGTTCTTCACTTTGTCGTAATGCTTCTTCAGTGTTTTTTTGGTCGTCGATATCAGTATTCGTACCAAACCAACAAATAATTTGTCCTTGCTCATCTCGAATCGGTATGGCACGGGACAGAAACCAACGATAATTACCATCTTTTCCTCTGAGGGGAAAAGTATCTTCCCATAGATTTCCTGTTTTGAGGCAATGACTAAAATATTTAACTACACGTTCGACGTGTTCTGGATGATGAACTTTTTGCCATCCCCAACCCTGCATTTCCTCCAGAGTAGTGCCAGTGTAATCAAACCAACGGCGGTTGTACCAAAAAATCCAGCCATTTTGATCTGTCATCCAGGCAAACTGAGACATATTGTCTGCTAACATCCGAAATTGTGTCTCGCTGGCGCGGAGGGCTTCTTCCGTGCGTTTATGGTCGGTAATATCTCGTGATACCGATAAAAGTTGGATTATTTTTCCACTGGCATCGTGAATTGGCGTAACTACCACATCCCACCATTTGGATAACCCTTTAGCAGTAGAACACAAACCTTGAAATCTTGTTACCTCACCTGCTTTAGCCATGGCGATCGCATTTTGGGCTTTCTTGTAGGTTTCACCTTGCCAAAAATTGACCCACTCAGCGTTAAGAAAAGGATTAAAATCTTCAATTTCCATCAAACTCATTCCCCCCTCATTCATATAGAGGAGAAGACCATTAATATCTAGTAATTTGATGCAATCGCTACTGCTTTCTAAGATCCGTTGTTTAAATTCTTCACTGGTTCGTAAAGCCTCTTCAGTTTCTTTCAATTCGCTGATATCGATGCAAGAACCAATATAGCCAGTAAATTTACCATTGGCACAAAAACGTGGGACACCGTGGTCTAAAATCCAACGATATTCCCCATCATCTCTTCTCAGACGATATTCCATCTTAAACTCTTGGCGAACATCGAAAGAAGATGAATAAATATTCCAGTAACTTTCAACATCGTCGGGATGGACTCTTTCTAACCAGCCATTGTCTAGCTCTTGCTCTAGTGTTCTGCCAGTAAAATTCAACCAAGGTTGGTTAAAAAAGTTACCCTTTTTATCAACTCCTGACATCCAAATCATCACGGGGGCAGTGTTTGCCATGATGCGGAATCGGGTTTCAATTTCTTTACTGGTTGTCTCTGCTGCTCTGCGCTGTTGGAGTTCAGCTTGTGTTTGTTGATATAATTCCGCTTGCCGAATAGCGATCGCAACTTGGGTGGTTAATTGCTGAAGTAATTCAATTTCTAACGGTTGCCATAAATGAGGTGCTTGACAAGAATGGACAATTAGTAATCCCCATAATTTATTTTCATACAAAATTGGCACTACTAGTTCTGCTTGTACCTGAAGCCTAGCCAAGATTTTAGAATCAATTGCCTCATTTTTAAGCTCGGAGTGAGAACTAATTTGTCCTTGGCGATATAGCTCGATTTCTTGCTCAACTAAACCAACATCTTTAATTTTGGCATCCAGAAGCGACCGCCATTCTAAACCCACTGATTCTGTGAGTACTCTACCATTATTATTTGATTCAAACCGAAAGATCAGGACGCGATCCGTTTTTAGGAACTGTCTTACCTCGTCAACTGTTGTCTGGAGAACTTGGTTTAAATCCAATGATTGATAAATTTGTTGAGTAATCTGAGCAATCACTCGCTCACTCTGCACGCGCTGGTTTAATTGCAGTTGCAATTTGACTCGTTCAATGGTGGTATCAATTGCCAAGAAAAGTTTATGTGCAGAAATCTGCTCTTTAACTAAATAGTCTTGTGCGCCTGCTTTAAGACATTGTACTGCGATCGCTTCATCACCGAGAGCCGTAACAATAATTACAGGCAAAAGGAACTGCTTAGTTTGGGTTTGTAGCTGTTTGAGAAATTCCAATCCTGCCAAGTCGAGCAGTTGATAGTCAACTAGCAAAACATCTGGTTGGTAACGCTGATAAAGTTCTAACCCTTCTTGTCCTGTTTCAGTTTGAATAAAATTGTAAAGGTAATCTTCTTGTTGTTGTAAATAACGCTTGATAAGCGCACAGTCTTCTTGGTTACGATCAATCATTAATACTGTGCGCTGTGTTTGGCTCATAGTAAATCTTGACAAATTACAGAAAGCAATAATGCTTTTATGTGGGTAGTTAGTAGTTTAAAATGTTTTTGCTTTTGGCTCAACCAACTTCACTCTAAAGATAGATTCATAAATATTTTAAGTAAGAAAAATACAATCATATTTGATTTGCCAAAAAACTACTCTAATTCTTGTTCCAGGATTTTACTCAATCTGTGTAGGATTACCAACGATAATTTTATTGAATAATCCGAATTAAGCGATAAACACCTTTGCGGTCTAATTGTTGATAATTTTGAGGTTGTAAATTCATTTCTTTCATTTCTTTGGTACGCAAAACTAATAAACTCGAAGTTGAATTGCTTTGCTCTTGTTGTTTTTGATTTAAATAATTATTGGCTTCTTCGGGATGTTTGATAAAGTTAATAGGGCGTTGAGTATAAAACACCAGCGAAGGTTTTTTAAAGCCAACCATGATTAATTCTTCTTGGGGTTGTTGCTCTTGAATAATAGTTTGAGCAATTTCTCTCAAAGGCAATTGACGGGTTTGATCTATAAAAAAAGAAGCGGGGATTAAAACAAAAATAATTGAACTAATAAAAGCAACTAAATTAATACTAAAAATTGCATACCATCTTTTTCGGTAGAGCAGACAATAAGCAATCAAAAGTGCAGCAAAACCCCAAATAATTCCACCACGCCAACTTAATCCCGAACTCAATAATGACTCTTTAAAATCTAAAATAGCTGGATCTTTACCAATAAATTGAGGAGCAGTCAAAAAAGTGATCGCGATAACTGTAACTAAAATTAAATTACTAATAATAGTAATTAATAAACCTGATTTGTTTTGAGTAGGTAATTTGTTAGTTAAAATATTACTCCAAGCTAACGCTACCAAAATACTCGCAGCAGGCATTAAAGGTAAAACATAACTAGGTAATTTGGTTACAGAAATTGTAAAAAATCCAAAGATACTAATAAACCAAATCAAAGCAAATAAACCAAGCTGATTATTTCGCGGTTGTTGTTGCCAAAAGTTGCGTTGCCAAAAATGAATTTTTGACATTGCTAAAGGCAAATAAACCGACCAAGGTGCAAACAAACCTAGCACAATTAAAAAATAAAAATACCAAGTTGCATCATGACCATTTACTACATCTGTAAAACGTTGAAAGTTATGATAACCAAAAAAAGAATCAAGATAAGTTTGACCGTTTTCTAAATAAACTAGAATATACCAAGGAAGAGTAATTAATAAAAAAATTAAACATCCTCCCAAAAGATTCATTTTCTTTACAACCGACCAAAAGTTACCAACATAAACTAAAAAAAATAAGATAATTAATCCAGGCAAAACTATCCCGATAGGGCCTTTCGTTAAAACAGCTAAAGATAATAATATATAAAAAGCAAGATACCAATAATTAAAAGATTGAGGTTTTTGTTCTGAAGTTACATAACCCCAAAAAAAACATAATAACGCCGTCCCCATACAACCACTAAGCAACATATCAGAAACTCCTGTATGCGCCCAAATAATTGTCTGGACATTAAAAGCAGTTAAAGCTGAACCAATCCAAGCAGAAATCCAGAGTTGACGCTTAATTTTTGCAGATTTATTTTGATCGATTAAAATATTACTAAAACCAGAATATTTTAAAGTAAAAAAAACTCCTATAACTAAAGCGCTCGCAGCTAAAGCAGAAGGAAGACGTACTGCCCATTCATTAACTCCAATTAATTGATAACCAATTGCCATTAACCAATAAACTAAAGGCGGTTTATCAAAACGAGTTTCGCCATTAAAATAAGGTGTAATCCAATTTCCTGTTACGTCCATTTGACGGGCTGCTTCGGCAAATAAAGGTTCAGTTTCATCAACTAACCCTACATCGCCTAAATGCCATAAAAAAGCGATCCAGCTAATAAATATTAACCAAATTGCAGAGATTAGCCAGCAAAATTGAGGATATTGTTCAAACGATTGCCACCATCGAACAATATTTTTAGTTCCTTTCCGCTTCATTGTTATACTCATAAATTTAGAACTACACAATCAAATTATGTTGTAGTTTAAAAAGAATATTTTATGATAACAATTTTTATCTCATTTTTGAAAAGTAACCAAAGTAGTTAAAATCAAAAATTAGAACTAACAAGGTTGAAAAAATTACAGAGAATTAATGCTCCACAAAAAAATAGTTTGAAATGCAAAATTTATCAGCTATTAACCATTAACAAACAATCAAAACTTTTGTGGTACTTTATCTAATTTTCACTAATTTATTCCCGTTCAATAATACCACCAGCTAATAGTATTTCTCCGTCATATAAAACCGCAGCTTGACCAGGAGTAACACCAAAAATCGGTTCATCAAATACTAATTTGACGCGGGCATTTTCTAAAGGAATTACATTAACTGGAACAGGTTGAGAACGATAACGAACTTGTACTTCACTGCAAATAGGTGTAGTCGGTTCAGTAATAGAAACCCAATTCATTCTACTCACAGTACATTCACTACGACCACCAGCAGCACGATTACCGACAATGACTCGATTCATCACAGGATCGATTTTCACCACATACAAAGGTTCGGCAGCAGCAATACCTAAACCTTTTCTTTGCCCAATCGTATAGTGATGAATGCCTTGGTGTTT
The DNA here is from genome assembly GCA_002355455.1 of Stanieria sp. NIES-3757. Taxonomy (NCBI): domain Bacteria; kingdom Bacillati; phylum Cyanobacteriota; class Cyanophyceae; order Pleurocapsales; family Dermocarpellaceae; genus Stanieria; species Stanieria sp. NIES-3757. The sequence goes on along the minus strand of AP017375.1, from coordinate 3,716,810 downwards.
ACCTAAAACCTGACCTTCTAAATCAACGATATCCCCTTCGTGCTGATTTATATACTTATCCAAAAACTTTTGCATCGAACCGTGGGCTTCGATCAAGCATAAATCTTGACTTTCGGGTTTATTGGCTGTTTTTAAGTCTAATTGGTTAGCAAATCGTCTAGTTTCTTCTTTGGTTTGATTACCAAGAGGAAATATTGTTCCTGCCAACAAATCTTGAGTTAGATCGTATAAAAAATAAGACTGGTCTTTTTTGGGATCGACAGCCCGTAATAACTGATAGCGATCGCTATACTCATCATACCGAATTCGAGCATAATGACCTGTAGCAATTTTATCAATACCTAATTTTTCCTTCGCATATTGCAGCATCGGCCCAAATTTCACCGTACGATTACACTGCGAACAAGGCAAAGGGGTTACACCAGCTTCATAACCAGAAACTAAGTAATCAATAATATTTTCTTGAAATACGTCTCTTATATCAACAATCTGATGTTCTATTCCCAATTGCTCACAAATTCGCGATGCATCTACCATTCCTTCCGAACAGCATTGACCCTTACCCTTCATTAACCAGAGAGTAAGACCAACTACTTGATAACCTTGATCTTGTAAAGTGGCAGCAGCAACAGAACTATCAACACCACCCGATAAGCCGACAACGACCTTATTCATGAAACTAAAATGGGAATACTAACTTCTATATAATTTAAGGCTTTTTTTATCCTACGTTCGCTCTATTTATTATGACAACTAAGCCTCTATTTCTCAATCTATTTCTCAATTCTGAATTATTGTTGTTTTTAAAACTGATTAGATCGATTTCGCTTGGAGGAAGTTTTTTACTAACCCTGGTTTTGCCTATATTAGTTCAAGTTAACACTGCGATCGCAGAAACTTTACCACCTCCACCATCGGTTAAATCTCCTCGCAGTCAAATTTCAGAAAATCAGCACACTAAATCTAAACCTGTTATTTCTACTAGTAATCAAAATAAACGAGAATATACTTTCAGCGCGCCTGATTCTTCTCCTTCCTCCTCTGAATCTCTCAAAAAAGCACAAGGTTATCGAGTAGAAGTTTTTGGCGATAGTGATATCTTATTGAGTCAGGTGAGAGATATCGAACCAAAAGCTTTTCGCAAAGGAGACATTATTCAAGTCGGTATTTTTAGCGATCAGAAAAATGCAGAAGATATGGTGCGTAAACTAGCTTTACAAGGATTATGGGCGCGAATTAAAGTTCAATAATAGTTCTCTGCCAATTTTTACTTTTTTCTAAACTACGAGTTCAACAAAATTTATGCAAACAATCCTGCTAGCTTTGTAACTCTTAGTTACAATGTAATTATCATTGGAGATAACGTTTACATACAATAATGTCTAAAGTAGTTAAGCTGTCGCGCATTTAAATTGCATTAACAGCATTACCTTTGTTTTTCAATTTTCTATCCCAATTAATAATTAATTCTCCCTGATTAAGAAGTTGATGTAAAAGAGATTCTAATTGCTCAATAGATTTAAAAAGGCGATGAGCCAAGAATTCCTTAGCTGAATGCCACACTAATTCGGCAATATTATAATCTGGACTATAGGGAGGTAAAAATTCTAAAATCAAGTTGGGCATTTCTTGTGTAATTTTCTTGAGAATATCTTCTTTTTTATGAAAGCTTGCATTATCTAAAATAACGAGGATTTTTGTCCCCTTAGTCTCAAAATCTTCTGAAGTATTGCCTTGCTGTATCCACTCATTTTTTACTTCTTGATAAAGAACCTTTAAAGTTAAATAAAAATTATTTCCATCTCCTTTAGGTACAAAATCTACTACTCTTTTTTTATCCGAATAACGAACAGCACCCATTACATTGACTCTGCCTTTTCTTCTTTGACCAGTTATCTTTTTTCGAGAACCTTCTTGCTCCGTCCTTACGCCGAGGAAGCCTCGGCGCGGGCGGTGCGCTTTTTTACCCCAAAGTTTTCTTCTCAAAACTCTCAGACTAAATCCGCTCTCGTCCCAAAACCATATCTGTAAAAGTTTTGGCTTCTCTTTGCTAATAGAGATGTATTCTTCTAGTTTCTTTTTAAAAAGTTTTCTTTTTTCTGGCTCTTGTTTATCCTCTAGACTATATTTTGCCCAGAGGTAAACGTACTTTTTTTTGGCTAATATCCTTCTAACTTGTGAGCTGCTTAATTTAATTCCTGTTTTTTCATCTAAATAAGTTGCTAATCTCTTTGCCGTCCATCTGCCAAATTCATATCCTAATTCTTCAGGGTCTTGCTCTACTATTTTTAACAATAAGTCAATATACTCCTCTGTCGCTTTATGATAATTTCCTGACATTCTCTCATCTTTGAGACTCTCAAGATTTTCTGGGTCGCCATGAACACACCAATATGCTATTTTTCTTAACGAACAACCCAAGAAATTAGCAATTTCCCCCTGAGTTTTGCCGTCATTAAGTAACAATAAAATTAGAATTCTTTCTCTAATTTCTGGATGTTCGTGTTCTTTTAACTCTTTTTGCAGCTTTTTTTGTTGCTCTTGACTGAGAAATCCTTTGACTGGCATTATTCACAACTGTTGATTCTTTTTCTTATTTCTAAGATATGCGTTTTAGATGCATTACAGCTTAGCACAAGATTATCAGAAGAAACAGAAGCTAGACTACAGAGATTAGCTCGTCGTTTGGGTAAAACCCCTAGTGAAACTGGGGCAATGTTAATTGAAGAATCATTGCGAGAAAGCGAGTTTGCTTATATTGAATTTCGTAATTCTCCTGTGGGCAGACAAGCTTATCTTAAACATTCCAATTTGGCAGTGTGGCAAGTAATTATGCTAGCTAATCAATATCAGCGCGATGTTGAAAAAACTGCTATTCATCTAAAAAAAACAATTGAGTGGGTTAAAGCAGCATTCAATTATGCTGAAGCTTATCCTGAAGAAATTAGTTTGGCAATAGAAGACGATTTGGCAATTAACTATACAACAATCAAGCGAATCTTACCCCAGACTGAACTTTTATTAATTCCTCAAGATGTTTTTGAAGATAGTTCGCCAGAGTAATGTTATCTTTTCTACTTGACGAACAAATATCTCCAGAAATAACCAAGCAAATAAATTCTAAACGTCCAGACATTTCCATTATTGCCATTCACACTTGGCATGATAGTTATTATCTAGGTGTCTCTGATGAAATCATTCTCAAACTTGCTGCTAAAGAAAAACTTACTTTAATAACCTACGATCAAAAAACTATTCCGCCGATTTTATCGGAGTGGGGAGAATTGAATATTAGTCATGGAGGTGTAATTTTTATTGATTATCGTTCTATTCCTCCTCATAACTTTGGTAGATTGGTCAAAGCAGTGATTTGGCTTTGGGATATTCAAAGTAAAGAAGATTGGCAAAATCGGATTGTTTATCTTCAACCAGAAACTTCAACAGAAGGAAAAGGAGACAACGAGAAACCTAGTATGGTTATTTATAAATTCTCCTCTGCACCTCTGCACCCTCACTTCCTTCATTAAAAATTGCTGTAAGTTGATTGTCTAAGATTTAGATAGGATCGCTATATAAGCTGTTTTAGTCTAAATAACCAAGATGCTTGAACAAATCATAGTCTCTGCCCAACAGATGCGCCAGATTGAAGAACAAATTTTTAGCGCAGGAATGCCTGTCGCAGCATTGATGGAAAAAGCAGCAGGATTATGTGCTAGTAGAGTTCAAAGTCTTTATCCTTTATCGGCAGTTAAACAAGTAGGGGTTTTAGTTGGTCCAGGTCATAATGGTGGTGATGCCTTGGTAGTTGCCAGGGAATTACATTTAGCTGGTTATCAAGTTAAGATTTGTCGTCCCCTAAGCAAGTTAAAAGATTTAACTAATACTCATGCTAATTACGCTGCCAGTTTAGAAATCCCTTTCTCTGAAGAGATTGAATCATTACAAGATTGTGAATTAATCATTGATGGGTTGTTTGGTTTTGGTAACGAGCGATCGCTTGAAGGTAAACTTGCAGCAGCAGTTAATCAGTTGAATAGTTGGTCAAAATCTGTAGTTAGTATCGATCTCCCTTCAGGAATTCACACCGATACAGGAGAAGTTTTAGGGACGGCAGTAGTTGCTACTCATACTTTTTGTTTGGGTTTGTGGAAACGAGCATTTTTTCAAGACCAAGCTTTAGCTTATCTTGGTAAAGTAGAACGATTAAATTTTGGCATTCCTCCTCATGTCGTCTGGCAAGTTATTCCTCAACCTGCACCTATTCAACAAATTACTAGAAATATTGCCCAAAAATTATTACCTTTACCCCGTCCACCAGTAACTCACAAATATAAACAAGGACATCTCTTATTAATCTGTGGTTCTCATCGTTATGCAGGAGGTACACTTTTAACTGCTTTAGGTGCCAGAAGTTCGGGAGTAGGTATGTTATCAATTGCTGTCCCAGAATCTTTAAAACCAATCCTAGTAAGTCATTTACCCGATGCTTTAACCATTGGTTGTCCTGAAACCGAATCAGGCGCGATCGCATCTCTTCCCGATTTAGCTAAATTTAGTAATTATGATCTAATTGCCTGTGGTCCCGGTTTAACTCCTGAAGCGAAACCAATTGTTGAAACAGTATTAGAAGCTGAATGCCCTGTAGTATTAGATGCAGATGGATTAAATATCTTGGCACAACTCGGCACTTTATCAAGTTTAGCCAAAAGAAAAGCAACCACCGTTCTAACTCCTCATCTGGGAGAATTTAAACGCCTCTTTCCAGACATAGAAATTACCCATGGTGACAAAATTACAGCAGTCCAAACCGCATCTCAACAAAGTGGTGCAATTGTATTATTAAAAGGTGCCAGAACTGCGATCGCTCATCCTAATGGTTCGGTTTGGATTGTTCCCGAAAGCACTCCTGCCTTAGCTAGGGGAGGTAGCGGAGATGTTCTAACAGGTTTAATTGGTGGTTTAATGGCACAAATAGAAGCAGGGGAAAGTGAAAATAAAAACGAAGAAGTATTACATTCAATAGTCGCTACTGCTGCTTGGTGGCACGCTCAAGCAGGTATTTTAGCAGCTAAACAACGCACCGAATTGGGAGTAGATGCTCATACTTTATCTCAGTATTTAATTCCTGTTTGGCAACAATAAATATAAGATTTTGATCATAGTTAAGATATTGTGCTTTGAAGTAAAGGCAATTCATTAATTGTTTCTATTGTTTTTTTTAATTACCTATTACCTATTACTTATTACTTATTACTTATAATAAATCTTACTTTCTAACTAATAAAATAACCATGATTGGCATCTGGATTTTAGGCGATCAACTTTGGCAAAAACAATCTGCTTTAGCAAGTTGTGATCAAAATAAAAATCAAACTCCAGTAATTTTGATCGAATCTAGTAACTATATTAAAGAAAGGATTTACCATCAACAAAAATTGGTTTTAGTTTGGTCAGCCATGCGTCATTTTGCTGAAGAATTAAAGTCAAATGGTTGGCAAGTTAGTTATGAAATTGCTGAAGATTTTTTTACACCTCTTCAAGCTTGGATTAAGCAACATCAAATTACTGAATTGCGTATCATGACTCCAAGCGATCGCTTCTTGAGTAATTATATAAAAAGTTTGGATTTATCTTGCCAAATAAAATTTATTCCTAACAATCATTTTTTTTGGAGTCAATCAGATTTTGCTCATTGGGCAAAGTCTCGTAAAAGATTAATTTTAGAAGATTTTTATCGCGAAGGTAGAAAGAGATTTCAAGTTTTAATAAATGGAAAACAACCTGTGGGTGGTCAATGGAATTTTGATAAACAAAACCGCCAACCACCAAAAAATAATTTAAAAACTCCAGTACCATTATGGTTTGAACCAGATGCTATTACTACTGAAGTAATTAGTTGGGTTAAGCAGAAAAAATTTTCTAGTTATGGCAAAATTGAACCTTTTGATTGGGGAGTAACTAGACAGCAAGCTCAACAAGTATTAAAGCATTTTATTGATAATTGTTTAGCAAATTTTGGGACTTATCAGGATGCAATGTTAACAGGAGAAACGACCATGTGGCATAGTTTAATTTCTCCTTATCTCAACCTCGGTTTACTAACTCCCCAGGAAGTAATTCAAGCTGTAGAAAAAGCCTATTACACTCAAAATTTACTTATTAATAGTGTCGAAGGTTTTATCCGCCAAGTATTAGGTTGGCGTGAATATATGCACGGACTTTATCATTATTTAGATGAAGATTATCCTAATCAAAATTGGTTTAATCATAGCCATCCTTTACCACAATTTTTTTGGGATGCGAAGCAAACTAAAATGAATTGTCTTCAGCAAACTTTAACTCAAGTAGAAAATACTGGTTATGCTCATCATATTCAAAGACTAATGGTTTTGAGTAACTTTGCTTTGATTGCTGGAATTTCTCCTCAAGAAATAGAAGCTTGGTTTCATTCCGCTTTTATCGATGCTTATGACTGGGTAATGCAAACTAATGTCATTGGGATGGGACAATTTGCTGACGGAGGAATGATTGCTTCTAAACCCTATGCTGCTTCAGCTAACTATATCAATAAAATGAGTGATTACTGTGGTAATTGTATCTATAGTAAAAGCGAGCGCAGCACTGAAAATGCTTGTCCGTTTAATTTTTTCTACTGGGATTTTCTCAATCGTCATCGTGATCGCCTTGAGTCTTTAGGACGGATGAATTTAGTCTTAGCTAACCTTAAACGTATTTCTCCCCAGGAATTAGAAAAAATCAGTTCTTTAGCTCGCCAATGGTGGGAAAATCAACTAGTCAAACCCTAAAAATTTTAAATCTTTTCTTAAAAAAGTCAATGATTGGTAACAACTTGCCAAAATTATTAATTCTTATTTTTTGCTCTTGATTTACCCCACAGATTCCCCACTAATTCCACAAACTTTTTGCTAGTTTTCCACATTTTACCCAGAGTTTTCCACAAGGTCTGACGAGATAATCGACCTTGAAAAGATAAACAGGGGATTATTATTTAATTGCGATCGCAAGCCAAATTCTACTGAGTTTACGTTAAGTAAAGTAACAGAAAAGCTACTAAAACCCTGATTGTTTCGTGCTATTTTTGGTGTTATTGAGACTTTATTAACATTTTGTAGCATTGACAAACCTACCCCCTCTCAGCAGAAAATAGTTCGATTGAGACCTATATTTTTTTCGTGGTCATAGGAGAAGTATCTTCTAGAGCTAGTTTAACTAGCTAATTTGGTATTGACGGAGAAAAACTTCAAAGTACAGGAGTACGAGGTAAATATGAAAGCTGAAGTCAGCATTTTGGCAGAAATTCCTGAAGAGTTACACAGATCTCTCAAAAACTATCTAGAAACCCATCCTACTTGGGATCAAGACCGCGTGTTTGCTGCTGCTTTATCGCTATTTTTGCTACAAAATAGTGGCGGGGAGAATAATGAAGCTTCCCAGAATTATCGCGCTTGTGCGAGAGTTTATTTAGAAACCTTATTTCAACAATAGCTAAAATTACGCATGACCCAAGAAAAGACAGCAAAGTTAATTATTCCGCAATTGATCGTTGGTTTAGGCAATCCCGAACCGAAATATGATCGCACGAGACATAACATTGGTTTTGAAGCGGTTGATGCTTTAGCTGATTCTTGGGGATTAAACTGGGAAAAAAATCAGCGTTTTCAAGGATTGATTGCTGAAGGACTAGCACCTAATCGGAGTAAAATTCGCTTGCTTAAACCTCTTACTTACATGAATCGTTCAGGACAAGCTGTTCGAGCGGTGATAGATTGGTATAAACTTGCTCCTGAGTCGGTGTTAGTCATTTACGATGATATGGATTTACCAGTAGGAAAACTGCGGATGCGACTATCGGGTTCTGCTGGGGGACATAATGGGATGAAATCAATTATTTCCCATCTTGGTAGTCAAAATTTTCCTCGCTTACGAATTGGAATTGGTAAGTCAGATGGCAACAAAGAAACAGTTAGTCATGTTTTAGGTAAATTTGCGCCTACAGAAACTAAAGTTGTTACTGAAGTTTTAGAATTTACTGCCAAAGCTGTCAATCTCAGTCTCAAAGACGGAGTGGAAAAAGCAATGAGTCTTTACAACGGTTGTAGTATTGCCGTTGCATCTGAATAAAACTGTAACTATGTTAATTGAACTAAAAGCGAGTGCTTAAAGCAATTTTTTTATATTGCATATATAATACAAAAAGCAATCCGCGTTACAATTTGCGGTAGATAGCAATTCTTAAACTTATGAGGTACATCTAAAACAGTTAACAGTTACTAATGAACCATCAACAGTTAACAATTAACTATCAACCAAACAATAAGTTGATTGTGCCTCACAAAGATGGAAACGCTTTTAGTTAATTGCCGATTAGATAGAGAAATTAATGACCATGAGTTTAAAAGACAGAATCGGAGAAGATATCAAAACTGCCATGAAAGCGAAAGATAAAATTCGCTTAGAAACGGTACGTAGTATCAAAAAAGCTATCCTAGAAAAAGAAGTTGCTCTACGTCCTCAAGGAAAAGATAGCCTGACTGAAGACCAAGAAATCGAACTCTTAGCTCAACAAGCTAAACAACGTCGCGACTCGATTGAGCAATTTCAGCAAGCAGGAAGAGAAGATTTAGTTACCAAAGAAACCCAAGAATTAGCAATTATCGAAACCTATTTACCCAAGCAATTAGATGAGGAAGAATTAACAACGGTTTTAGAAGAGATTATCGCTTCTGTCGGAGCTAATTCTTCTAAAGACTTAGGTAAAGTGATGGGAGTAGCGATGAAACAACTAAAAGGAAAAGCAGACGGAAAAAAAATTCAAGAAATTGTCAAAAGTAAGTTGGGATAATTAAGTTTAACGCAATACTAAAGATGAAGGAGCAAGAAACTTCTTCATCTTTTTTGATGATTTTTATTTAACTTTTACTTAATTTTCTTCATCTAATCTTTAAATAACCAAAGTTTTTCTTCAAGTTTTCTTGAAGTTAGTAGGAATAATTACTAAGTTTATTTACACTAAAGCATAATCACCCTAAAAATTTCAGTAATAGCACTGATTAGTCAACTGAATGAGAATTACTTTAGTGGCAAAAATTGGCTTAGATGGAAAAATATGCCCAAAGTCTGCTTTTATCCTCAAAAAGCTGCAAAATTCTGGCTTGTTAGCCCAAATAGACCGCATTATTTTTGCTGATGAGCGAGATATTCATAGTGAAGGATTTGCTTTGGCTACTCAATATCAAGTAGAAAATATTCCCTTTTTTTTGATTATTTATCAAGACGGGACTACAAAAACTTATACCACTTATTCGCAATTGGTCAATGAATTTTTAAGCCAAAAAACCTTAAATACTGAAGAAATAGAACACAATAATTAAAAGATAAAAATTATTTTTAAATGCCATTTTTTAATTCCAGAGCGAATAATTTCGATTTGTTTAATAAACTCACGTAAATAAAATCTTCGTTCTGATTCTGATAAATCTAACCAAAATTGAGGCAAAGAAACAGTTTTTGCGATCGCAAATAAATTAACAGGTGGTAATTGAGCGATTTTTTGAGTTAATTGAGCTATTTCTGTTTGTAGTTTATAACTACGTAATTGGGCTGTTTCCTGGTCTAAAACTTCTTGTTCAATTAAATGGGGTAGTTGTTTTAAAATAGCTTTTTTTTGAGTAATAATTGCGGTTAACGATTCTTTCGTTGCTTCTAAATTAGTTAAATTTACTTGAGCAACAGCACGAGGTAATTCTTGACAAATAGATTCAATAGTTTGTTGAAAGACTTCTTGATAGGAAATAGCTGAACATTTTGGTTGAAGTGGACAATTAATCGGGCGTAAATAAAGATATTCTTGTGGTTTATTTTTTCTAGTAACGCGAGTAATTTTCATCCGAGTTTGGCATTGTTGACAGACTACTAAACCAGCTAAAGAACGAGGTGCGCTAGCTGTACGATTAGGTAAACGGCTATTTCTCCTTAATAAACGATCTACTTGGGCTGCTTCTTCACGAGAAATAATTGCAGCATGAGTATCAGAAATAATTTCACCATTTTTATATTTTAAATCTCCTCGATAAACAGGATTAATTAACCATTGATGACCAGTTGAAGGAGATATTTTTTTACCGTATCTTTTTTCTAAATATCTTACTGCACCACGCAAAGAACCAAACAATAAAAACCTTTCAAAAAAATCTTTAACAATCGGAGAAGTACTTTTATCAATTAAATATTTATCTTGACCACGACGATAACCATAAGGAGCTTTCCCAGGAGGAGGAAGAGCTTTCAGCCGATTACGAGCGTGTCCTTTTTGTAAACGACGACGGGATTGATTTGCTTGAATTTGAGTTAATAAATTGGGTAAATCTTGAAAGTTAATTGAATTTAATTGTGACCAGTTTGCAGGATCTTCTGCAATAATAATTTCTAAATTTAAAGCTTGTAATTGTTTAAAGCGATCGCAAATTTCTTGAAGATTATCTCCTAATTCTTCTAAGGAACGAATTAATAAATATTGTGGAGATTGCAACTTACAATCTAAAATTAATTGTTCTAGTTGTTGCCGTTGACCCAAATCTTGATACACTCGATCTGGAACTAATTTCCAACTATATTCATTGTCTGGTAAATCTAATAAAGGATCGCAATAAAGATAAGCAATAACTTTCATGAAAATTACTATTATTGGTTGTGGTTATGTCGGTACTGCGGTCGCTAAAGTTTGGTCGAAAGCTGGTCATCATCTTACTTTAACTACTACTACACCAGCCAAAATATCGCAACTATCAACTATTGCCTCAGATGTTGTCATTCTTCAAGGCAACGATCTTGATACTTTGACTCAAGTAATTGAAGATCGAGAGGTAATTTTATTTACTGTTGGTGCAAAACAACGAGATCCCGATACTTACCGACAAGCGTATTTAGAAACAGCTAAAAATTTAGTAGCAGCTATCCAACAAACCAATACTGTTAGACAATTAATCTACACGGGAACTCATGCAGTTTTGGGTAACCAACAAGGAGAATGGGTAGATGAACAATGTCCCTACAACCCTCTCAACGAAAATGGCGAAATTCTTTGTCAAACTGAAGAAACAATCTTATCAGCCCAAAATGAACAATCAAATGCTTGTATTTTGCGATTAGCAGGTATTTATGGGCAAGGAAGAGAATTAATTAACATTTTTCGTACTTGGGCAGGTACAACTCGCCCTGGAAATGGTCAAGATTATACTAATTGGGTTCATTTAGATGATATCGTGCAAGCGATCGCACTAGCGTGTCAAAAACAATTACAGGGAATATACAATCTTAGTAGTGATGAACCACTCACTAAACAAGAATTCTATCATCGTTTATTTACCACCTATAATCTAACACCTCTCAATTGGGATGGAAATTCATCTTCATCGCCTTCTTTTAACGTCAGGTTAGTCAATCAGAAAATCAAAAAAGCAGGTTTACAATTAATTCACCCTCAAATTGAGTTTTAATTATCAAAGCAAAGGGATAACCAGTAGAGACGTTGCTTCGCACCCTTCGGGAACATGAAACGTCTCTAAACCAGTTACTAGTTATTTCTTATTCCTCGATTAAATCATTTATTACAGCTTCAAGATTTAAACCACCAGAAAAGTCATACAATTCATATTCTTCCTCAACCGAACTAATTGCTTCCTGGTAACATTGCTCGGCTACTTCTTTGAGATAGTTTTTCAGTGAAGGAGAATCCTCTAGTATGCGGAAGATAGCTCGTGAAAAATTTCTAATTTCTACGTCCCATCCCCTATAACACTCTTGTATCCCGACATAACGTCTTTTTAGAAGATGTTCTAATAATCTGACAAACAAACTTCTTACCTTACGGCGATCGCTTTTGCCCAAGCTTTCTATCTCCTCTGCCAGATTTTCCACGTCTAAGAGATCAAACTGACATTCTCTTAATAGACGTGATTGTTCTTGCGACCATTCATAATAGTCGCTGTGATATTTACTGATAGTTTTCACTCGTTTTCTTTTGATAATTGCACTACGCTATTAGATACGTAAAACAAAAGCTAAATCTTCAACGTTTAATACCTTCTGAATTTGCTTCAATTTTATCAAAAGCTTTTTTTTATTCATCATGCTTGAAAATGAACCGCCTAAATATTCAAAGATTTTTCCCAATCTGCCTTACTAGTATCCACCGTAGTGACATAAGCTTGTTCCGCTTCAGTAAAATCTTCTGCTGTTGCTTGTTGACTAGCTAATAAATCAGCAGTTGCATCAGAAATATCACCACTACGACTGCTAAGGCGATCGCTTATTATGTCTAACGGCGCGGTACAATTAATGATCTGGAGAGGAATCTGATTGGTATTAGCTGCTGCAATTACAGGTTCTCTTAAGGAAATCAGGTCATATTTAGCGTCTAAAATTACAGTAAAACCTGCTTTAGCTAACAGAATACCTAATTCTAACAAGCGATCGTAAGTTTTTTGACTCATTTCGGAACTGTAAATCTCATCGCTACCCTTGGCATCTAAAGCTATCCCTGCCAAATGTTTGCGTACAGCATCAGAACGAATTTGAATGGCACCCGTTTTCCTCGCTATTGCTTTAGCAACCGTACTTTTTCCCGAACCCGATAAACCAGACATCAAAATTAGTTTTCCTTGGGTTGGTTGGGTATATTCCCAAGCTTGTTGGTAATAATCTGCTGCGGTTTGACTTGCTTCTTGTTTAACCTTTTCACTAATGGCAGGATCGTCAAGTAAAAAAGAAGTGACTTTCGCTCGAACATAAGCTTGTCTGCTTAAATATAAAGGCAATAGTTGTAAACCTTCCCAATCACCAGTTTGTTCAAGATAAGTATTTAAAAAAGCATTACCAAAATCCTTTCTGCTTCTGGCATTCAAATCCATCACCGCAAAAGCAACATCATACATGACATCGACAAAACGGAAAGGTTCGTTAAATTCAATGCGGTCAAAAAGTTGAATTTTATCTTGCCACAAACAGATATTTTTTAAATGTAAATCTCCGTGACATTCTTTAATTTTATGATTGGCAATTCTCGCTTGAAATAAATCTTCTCTTTGAGCAAAAAAACTATCAGTAAAAGCTTGAGTCTCTACCAATTGTTGTTGAGTTTGAACTTTACCTACATATTGCTCAGTCTGTTGATAATTTTCATCAAAAGCTTCTCTCACTTTGGCTACCGTACCAAAACTACTTATATAATCATTGGTAGCAGCTTGAGCATGAAATTGAGCCACAATTTTACCCAACTCTTCCATCTGCTCAATTGATAATTTACCAGCTTCAAAAAGATTAATAAAAAGGTTTTCTTGGGGAAACTGACGCATCTTCAAAGCATATTCAACTGCTTCTCCTTCCTCACCCAAATTAAAAGTATCTCCAGACTTAGTAATAGGGACAACTTCTAAATAAAGTTCAGGCGCAATTACACGATTCATACTAATCTCTTCTTGAAGAAAAAGCTTTCTTTTAGCCAAAGTCGAGTAATCTAAAAAACCAAAATTAACAGCTTTTTTAAGTTTGTAAGCGTAATCTCCTGTCAACAATACATAAGAGACGTGAGTTTGAACCAATTCTATCGGTTGTCGAACAGCATGAGGATAGAATTGTGGCTGTTGCATTTGCTCGATTAAAGCAGCAATATTAATTTGATTCATAAAAAGCATTGAGATTAGGAATAGACCGATCTATAGTACAACAACCTCTTGTTAAACTAAAAAACAAATAAAGGCAGGCACAAGCCTACCTTTTCTCAGCAAACCAAGAACTTCTTAGTTACAAATCAGCCAAAACCTCTTTAGCTGCTGCCAAAGTTTGCTCAATATCATTGTCTGTATGAGCCAAAGAAGTAAACCCTGCTTCAAATTGAGAAGGAGCAAGATAAATCCCTTTTTCTAACATCCCGCGATGAAAACGAGCAAATTTATTCAGGTCAGATTTTTTCGCATCATCGTAGTTATGAACCGAATTACCAGTAAAGAACATACCGAACATGGCACTGATACTACCACCATAGACTTCATGTCCTGTGTCTTTAGCAACCTTAAGTAAGCCATCAGCTAGTTTTTTGGTAATTTGCTCTAATTGTTCGTAAGTTCCAGGTCTTTGCAACAATTCCAGGGTTTTAATTCCTGCTGTCATTGCTAAAGGATTACCAGAAAGAGTTCCTGCTTGATACATTGGCCCTGCTGGTGCAACCATAGACATAATATCCTTACGTCCACCATACGCACCCACTGGCAAACCGCCACCAATCACTTTTCCTAACGTAGTTAAATCAGGAGTGACACCAAATTTTTCTTGTGCGCCACCATAAGCAATCCTAAACCCAGTCATGACTTCATCAAACACTAGTAATGAGCCATTTTCTTGAGTTATTTCGCGTAATCCTTCCAAAAATCCAGCATCGGGAATAATAAAACCAGAATTACCTACTACTGGTTCCAAAATTACCCCAGCAATTTGATCTTTATTTTCGGCAAATAAAGTTTTAACCGCTTCTAAATCGTTATAAGGAGCAGTCAAAGTAGTAGTTGTAGTCGATTTGGGTACTCCAGGAGAATCTGGTAAACCGAGGGTAGCTACTCCAGAACCAGCTTTAACCAAGAACATATCTGCGTGTCCGTGGTAGCATCCTTCAAATTTGATAATCTTATCTCTACCAGTAAATGCGCGCATTAGACGCAATACTGACATACAGGCTTCAGTTCCAGAATTAACGAAACGAACAACCTCTATACTAGGAACTGCATCAATCACCATTTCTGCCAAGATATTCTCTTGTACAGAAGGCGCGCCAAAGCTAGTACCTTTTTCTAAAGCTTGATGAAGAGCTTCAATTACTTCGGGATGTGCATGACCGCAAATCGCTGGTCCCCAAGTTCCGACATAATCGATATATTTATTACCGTCTACATCCCAAATATAGGCTCCTTTAACGCGGTCAAAAACAATTGGTTGTCCACCAACAGATTTAAACGCTCTAACAGGAGAGCTAACACCGCCAGGCATTAAATTTTGAGCAGCAGCAAAAATTTCTTCTGATTTAGTAGTTTTAAAGGAAGTTGTGCTAACCAATACTGTCTCCTTATAATTATATAGATGTTTATATCTCTAGATTCATGACTGGTTTTTAGAGAAATATTTAGGGTCAGTGATTTTTTATTATCCTACGTCTGATAGCTTTTACTTCTGAATATTTTTAATCGAGTTTCGCTCATCCATCACAATATTTTTTTTAACGTTACGAAAAGATAAATTATTTATTTATTTTGAAACAACTATGCTATACCAGAATCTTATGTCAATTGACATAGGGTCAGTTTTGCAGTATTTTTTGTCTTCCCAATTTTAAACTGTAAGCTTCTAGTTAAATAATTTTTTTGCTAAAATGGGTATTTTTCTTTCTAAGTATTCAAAAAATAATTTTTATATTTGACTGACAACATCTTATGACCGAACCAGAAAATGCGATCGCATTTCTTACTCATAAAATTGAACGTCTTGAAAATCAAATTCAAGAAATTTTGAACTCTTTAGTTAATATTAATGAATTAGAAGAAATTTTAAGCATCATTTCAGGAATAGAACAAAAAATAGACCGCTTACAACAACAGCTAGGCGAGTTCTTTCTTACTAATAATAAAATCGATCACCGATTAGGACAATATCTTGACGATCTCCAGCAGCAGATAGAACAAATCTCTTTTAATCAAGACCAATTTAATTCAGTTAATCAACCGCTCATTGAACAAGGTGAAGACGATTTTTTTGATGACTCAGGCGATTTGAGTCAATTACTTAATTGGCTAGAAGAACAGTTACCCAATCAATATCCATCCGAGCAAATCTATCCAAATCTTCAACAAGAATTACCAATTTTTGATAATTCAAAAACAACTCAAACTAAACTTGAACGTTTACTATTTTGGTTGATTTTCTATAAAACAGTTCAATCAAAAAAAGAACGTTTATCCAGTAAAGAATTTTGGCATTGGTATGAAAATGGACTGAGAGAATTTCAACAAATGAATCTTGCTGAAATTAATCTGATGGGAAAAAATCTACGTCCGCTCAATTTTAGTCAAGCTAATCTTCATCGAGCTAATCTTAATCAAACTAACTTACAAAATTCTAATTTAAGTCAGGTTAATCTTAGTTATGCCAATTTATGCCAAGCTAACTTATTTGGAGTTACATTAGAAGCAGCTAATTTAGCCCACGCCAATTTTTATCAAGCTAATTTAGAGCGATCGCAGTTAGTTAAGGCTAAATTTCAACATGCTAATTTGCAACAAGTTAACTTGATTGCTGCTAACCTTAGTCAAGCCAATTTAACCGCAGCTAATTTAAGTCAAGCAAAATTAATGGGAGCTAATTTAAGTTTGGTTAAATTGAAGCAAACTAAGTTAATTGAAGCAGATTTAAAAAATGTTAATTTAAGTAATCTGGATTTGAGTCAAGCTGATTTACAACAAGCCAATTTATCTTGGATTAATGGTCAAAATGCCAATTTTAGCGGGGCAAATTTAACTAAAGCTAATTTAAGTCAAGCTAATTTGGTTAATGCAGATTTAAGTCAAGCCAATTTGAGCCAAACTAATCTTCATCGAGCTAATTTTACCAAAGCTAACTTGACCGCAGCTAACTTAGCTAATGCCAATTTAGTCGAAGCGCTCTTAAATAGTAAATTAATTGGAGCAAATCTTGTTCATGCTGACTTACGTAGCGCAAATCTAAGCAATGCTCATCTTAGTGGTGCAGACTTAACAGGTGCAGATTTACGAGGAGCAGATTTAACTTCAGCCAATTTAACAGGCGCAATTTTGATTAATGCCAGATTAGAAGGAGCAAATCTCACCAATGCTCAACTTCAGAATGCAACTATGCCTGATGGTAATCGATGGCAGCAATAATATATTATATTTTAAACATAGTTAAGCAGTAGCTAGAGCGATCGCAATTTGGTTTAAACTAACTCCAATGGTATTCTACTTAGTTAAGCAATTTTGCTAACCAAAAAGTAGCTTGAGAATTATTATAGTGATTGAAAATTTAATTTTTTTGCCTTTCTTTACTAATATTTGTCTAGAAGCTAAACCCACTCTATCTTTATTAAATAATAGTGCCAAAATGGTAAATCTTGAGGTGATCAATTCCATTTATCCCAGCCCTATTAATAGATTTAATTACTTATTTGCTCAAGGACAAGCAGAAGAGTCTCCTTGGATACAGCCAGAAGAATCTCCTTGGATACAGCCAGAAGAATCTCCTTGGATACAGCCAGAAGAATCTCCTTGGATACAGCCAGAAGAATCTCCTTGGATACAGCCAGAAGAATCTCCCTGGTTAGAACAATATCAAGCAGAAAAAAATCGAAAAATAGACAGAATAAACAATTCAAGAGTTAGAGAAACAAATCAATCTGATTAAGTTATTTTAAAAATTAACCAAGCATACTACCAATAAATAGTTTGATTTTGGTTGATAGTTTAGCTAATAGCTAAAAGCTAAAAATTAAAAACGATTTCACCAACTCAATCTGACTCACCATTCTTAATCTTATTTTGACAATTAAGATAATTCTTCTTGCAACATATTTTGATAAATTTGCGGTAAATACTTGCTCATAGAATTAGTTTCAATTCCATAACCCAAACTTGTCCACGTACCTGACAATAATTTTAATACCTCTTCTACTTTGCCTTCTCGTAATAATTGAGGAATATCTACACCCCAAGCTTGAGAATCCTTTAACCAGCCATAAACTACTGCATCCTGATATTCAGGTTCAAAACTATAAGATTTCCACCACAATAAACCATCAGGATCGGGATGATAGGATTTGGCTTTTTCTGCCCAAGTAAAATCCAACATCTGATAACGTCCTGCTGCCGTAGTACAATTACCTACATTAGGTCCAGCGATAATCGGAACACATAATTCAGGATGACGAGTTAAATCTGCAACATATTTGTTTCCATAAATTACATGATAAGGCTGGGTAACATTCGCTTCGCTAGCAGTTATGGTACGCATTAAAGCACGAATGTAAGGGTCTCCTCCTTTCATAGCTAAAGGTTGAGTCCCATTAATTGTAGGTGAATAAGATTCTAAAAATTGCGATCGCTTTGGAGAGAAATATCCTTGTAAATTGAATAAAACAAAGAACAAGCCAATCACTAAACTTAATTTTATGCCGAGATTGGCGATCAAATTAGTTTTTTGCTGCATTAATTAAACAAGTCGCTAACAATACTTAATTATTACTAAAGTTGCTTTCTCTCGGCTAGTTATCACTAATTATGTTGATGATTTGTTAAACAACCTGACTAAATAATTCTGACCAAGATTGAGATTGAGCATCAGGCTTGGCTACTATTTCCACAATTTTATTTTTCGCTGCTGGTTCAAACAAAGCTTCGACACAAACTTGCGCCACTTTAGGACGGGGAATACTTCCATCAAATAAAGTATCCGCTGATGACATAACGATTTGATCTAAGTTATCAGCAGTTTTTAGTCCTCCTGGTCGCACAATCGTATAAGTTAAACCACTTTGTTGAATATATTTTTCGGCTTGTTTTTTCCAAAATAAAACTAACCAAAATAAATTAAGGGGATGAAAAAACTTTGAGACACATAAAGAAGAAACAATGACAAAATGTTCAATTCCTTTATTTTTGGCAGCGTTGACTAAATTTTTAGTCCCTTGATAATCAACTTGATAAGGACCTGTAGGGTCGAGACTAGGTTTAGCACCCGTGGCACACAATAAAACGTTACAATCAGTTAATGCCTGTTCTAAATCTTCTGATTTGAGAACATCTCCAACCAATAATTCAACTTCTGGAGGTAGCAATTGTTTGCCAGTTTCCAAATTCCGTACTAAT
This sequence comes from Stanieria sp. NIES-3757, assembly GCA_002355455.1. Taxonomy (NCBI): domain Bacteria; kingdom Bacillati; phylum Cyanobacteriota; class Cyanophyceae; order Pleurocapsales; family Dermocarpellaceae; genus Stanieria; species Stanieria sp. NIES-3757. The sequence continues at coordinate 3,697,872 of AP017375.1, read as the reverse complement.
GCTTTTACGGCAATATTTTTTTTGGTTAATTGTTTAACAATTTCCCTACCTGTTTGTCCTGTTGCTCCAACTACTAATGCTTTCATAATGCGTTCCAAATCACACCTATTAAAATTTAAAAGTGTTTAGCTAATAATTAACTCTTTTATTGTAAAAAAAATATCAATAGAAACGAGTGTCCATCAGTACATTAGGGATTGTATGCAGTCAAAATTTATTAATGACCATCAACTTAGTTGGCAAGAATTAACCGTTCACTCCCCAAATTTTCTACTTAATACTGATAGTACAATCGAACAAAAACCTTTTCTTTTTGAAGCACATTTTGCAGGCTTTATGGATATGTATAGTCATGCCGAACATGTTGCTAATTATTTAAATGCTCACGAAGATTGGTTTTGTCGCTGCGCTCACCCAATGAAAGTCGAGCCTTTAGGTAATAATGGTTATACTTTGACCATCGGTAATTTTAGCTCTCTTGGTTACGAAGTAGAACCTAAAATTGCTTTAGTTTTAAATCCACCAGTCAACCGAGTTTATACAATCCACACTGTTCCTATTCCTAATTATCAGCCTCCTGGTTACGCAGTTAACTATCAAGCTGCGATGGAATTAACAGAAGTTGAGACAGAAAGTGTTTTATCTAGATTACCAAAACAACTACAAGCTCAATTACCTTCAGTCATTACTCAAGTTATTTGGCATCTTGATTTGATCGTTATGGTACAATTTCCTAAATTGATCTATAAAATACCCACTTCAATAATTCAAACTACTGGCGATCGCTTATTACAACAAATCGTTAAACAAGTTTCTCCTCGTTTAACTTCTAAAGTTCAGCAAGATTTTCACGAACGCTTTGAGTTGCCTCTTCCTCCTAAACAGGGTAGAAAATTAGAGATCATTAAACCAGTAACTAATTAACCATCAACTCTCAGCCAAAACATTGAAAACGCTTTCTTCAAACTTTTCCATAAACTTCAATAGCAGCACCACGAAGCTCTCCTGCTGACTCGGAAGCCAAAAAACAAATTACCTCTGCTAATGACTCTGGTTTAACCCAATTATCTGCCTGACTCTCTCCCATCGCCTTGCGATTGGCGGGAGTATCAATCACACTAGGAAGTATCACATTAGCAGTAATATTAAAATCTTTAGTTTCTTGAGCGATCGCTTTAGTTAAAGCTACTACTCCTGCTTTAGCTGCACAATAAGCAGATAGATTAGCAGCAGGTTGCACTGCGCCTCTTGAACCAATTGTCACAATCCTACCATAATTATAATGACGCATTTTTTGTAAACAATACTTACAAACTAAAAAAGTTGTGGTTAAATTTAAATCCAAACATTTTTGCCATCCACTCACCTCAAACTCATGAGTTTTTCCGATTACAAAACCCCCAACTAAATGAATCAAAACATCGACTCTTCCTAAATCATTAATTAATCTTTTTACTGAAGCTTCATTGCTTAAATCTGTTTTAACAAAACGAATACGTTCAAAATCAGCAAAAGACAATTGTTCTCGTAATTTTTCTACACTAATGTCTTCTACATAAGAGATTGTCAATCTAGCTTGATGAGCTAAGATGGCTGGTGTAACACCTAACCCTAGTCCACCAGTACCTCCTGTCAACAAAACTTGCTTACCTTCCATATCTTTTCATAATGCAATTTTATAGATTATTATTGTCACCATCTTTGATGTTCAAGAGCAAAGTTAATAGCCCCTTAAATATTGCCTCGTTTAAAATATTGCTTGCCAAAATTAAAACTAGAGTTAGAAAAATTTAAAGGAAGTTTCACTATGTTGATTTGTCCCCAATGTGAGTTTGAAAACCCGAATACTAACAAATTTTGTCAAAGCTGTGGAACTACTCTTGAACCTAATTGTGATCTTAAACAGAATAGTAACTCTACTTTTAAAATAGCAACAAACCTGAACGCTAAAGTTAATCCTCAAACTAATCTTTGGGCAATCATTACCAAACTTCAACCATTAAAATTAGAAAATAACAGCACGATACAACTTATTGCTGCTAATAATAATTCAGCTCTGCAAATTTCTGATTTAACCTCATCTGCTTCTAATCTTCAGATCAACACAGTGGTTGGAGATAATGAACCAAGTTTTCCCTCCTCCACTGTCAAAAGTGAGCAACTTTATCTTGATACCCAAAACCGTTATCGCATCAATACCAATTACATCGAAGATTTAAATAACTTCATTCAATCAAGTTCTACTTTGCCTGTAATTGAAGTCGCAGTAATTGATGAACAAGTAGAACAAAAAACAACTTTAGCAACCTTACAAGATCAACAACCAGAGTTGTTTGCTGAATTAGCTGATAATGTTAATAATTCTTATCACTCAGTAGCTCAATACTGGAATTTAATTGGAGTTCCCACTCAAGCACTACCTTATTTAGTGTTACAAAAGTTTACTCCTACCATTCCTCAAATTTATGATACTTGGCAATACAACGAACAAGCAGTGATTATCTTACCCAATCGGAACGATTGGTTATTACTGACCGAGCTATGGACTAATCCCGAGTTACCATTTCAACAAATTTTATGGTTTTTCAATGAATTAGCAAAACTGTGGATTCCTCTGAGTGAAGTTGGTTGTAGTCAAAGTCTACTGATTAAAGGGAACTTGCGTCTCGATGAAGATCAATCGGTCTGTTTACAACAATTATACTTGGATCAACCAGATGCAAAACCTACTCTCCAAAATTTAGTGCAAACTTGGCAAATTTGGCTCCAAGAATCAGGCAGACAACTCAATCAATCATTAGAAGAATTAATTAAACAAGTTATTGAGGGAACAATCGAGACAGTAGAACAATTATCTGCTTGTCTTCAGCAGCTTTCTCTAAAAAATTTTGAAGTCCAAACTTCAGAAGTTCAACAAAATCAAGAATTAGAATCTTCTATTATCACTTTTGAAGAGAATGAACTCGAAGATTTAAATGATGGTCAATTATTCAACGAAGATGAAGAAGAACTAATACCTCATAACGATACCGAAGATCAACCAACTCTTATGTTACCCATGCAATTAGCCGAAGTTGTTGATGCTAGCTGCACAGATATAGGTACTCAAAGAGATCATAATGAAGACTTTTTTGGCATTAAAACCGAAATTAAGAAAACAGAAAATGCAGTGGAAAAAACCCTTGCGGTTTCAGGTTTATATATAGTTTGTGATGGAATGGGAGGACACGAAGCAGGAGAGGTAGCCAGTACTATGGCAGTTAATGCCCTAGAAGAATATTTTCAAGCTCATTGGTTCAATGATTATTTGCCTGATGCCAAAACGATTGAAGCAGGAATTTTACTCGCTAATCAAACTCTTTATCAAACGAATATCAACTATTCTCGTTCTGGTAATAGCAGAATGGGTACAACGATGGTTATGGCATTGTTACAAGACACTAATTTGGCGATCGCTCATGTGGGTGACAGTCGAATTTATCGTATTACTAGACAAGGAGGGTTAGAACAACTTACTCAAGACCACGAAGTCGGACAAAGAGAAATTAACCGAGGTGTTGAACCTGAAATTGCCTACGGTCGTCCTGATGCTTACCAACTTACTCAAGCTTTGGGTCCTAGAGAAAACCGTCATATTAAACCAGAAATTAAATATTTGGAAATTCAAGAAGATTGCCTCATTTTGCTTTGTTCTGACGGTTTGTCTGACAATAATCTCTTAGAAAACCATTGGGAGACTTATTTGACCCCTTTAATTAATTCTAAATCGAATTTAGAACAAGGTTTATTTCAATTAATTGATTTTGCTAACCAGTATAATGGTCACGATAATATTACTGGCGTTTTAGTCAGAATTAAATTAAAACCTAATTTTTAAAATTAATCAGAGTTGTCCACTGACAACTAAAATAATTGTCAAATATGGTCATCCTTACGCTTTTAGAACCACAGACAAATCAACCTACACAACAGTGGCAATTTCTCCATCAGTCAGTCATTCGGATTGGTCGTTCCCAAAACAATGACATTGTACTTCAGGGGTATTTTCAAGTCTCACGACAGCATTTGGAGTTAGTCCAGGAAGAGGAGCATTGGCGATTGATTAGTAGAGGTACTAATGGTACTTTTGTGAATCATATCTTAGTTTCTGAACAATTACTCCAATCTAACGACTTAATTCGTTTAGCAGAAAATGGACCTTTATTTAGATTTGAATTAGAATCTGCTGCGGAATCGAGCAAGCCAGAAACTCAATCGCCAAATCAAGCCGTATCGCCCAATCCTTGTACTCACCAAGGAAATTCCCCAGATAGTATCTTTTGCATGCGCTGTGGTCAACCTTTAGTCGATCACACACATTTTATCGGGCCTTACCAGGTGCTAAGAACTTTAGGCAAAGGAGGAATGGGAATTACCTATTTGGTTTGGGACAAAAACAAAACTATTAAAGGAGCTCCTTTATTACTAGTTCTGAAAGAAATGAATGCAGACATGGCACGAATTGCTAAAGCAAGAGAACTATTTGAACGAGAAGCTCGCATCCTTAAGTCCCTAAATCATCCTGGCATCCCCAAATATTATGATTTTTTTGTGGAGAAAGACCGCAAATATTTAGTTATGGAATTGATCCACGGTCATAACTTAGAACAATTGGTTTATCAAAGAGGAGCTTTAACTTCGGAACAAGCAATTAAATGGATGATTCAAGTTTGCGATATTTTGACCTATTTGCACAATTTGCAACCTCCCTTAGTCCACCGAGATGTCAAACCTGCCAATTTAATCCTACGCAATCTTGATAATCGTTTAATGTTACTAGATTTTGGCGCAGTTAAAGAGTTAGGCACCTCTTTAGATACACGCATTGGTGTAGAAGGCTACAGCGCACCCGAACAATATCGAGGTAAACCTTGCCCCCAATCAGATATTTATGGAGTTGGTACAACTATTATTTTTTTGCTAACAGGAAAAACTCCGATGCAGTATTTTCGTTATCAAAGTAATAAGTATGAATTTGATGTGGCTAGCATTCCTAACTTAACTCCAAAACTCAGCCAATTACTGGAAAAAGCTTGTCAGCCAGATTACCGCGATCGCTATCAAACAGCTCAAAGCCTATCAGAAGCACTGGCAGACTGCATCTAATGGTTGTAGTAAAGGTTTATTTTATTCATCCCAGTCTTCAACTATTAAAAGGTCTTTGACTGGGTCTTTAAGGGAAAAATCAAAAGCTAATAGTTCTTGTTTCCAATAAGTCCAATCATTACCGAGTAACATGGCAATTTTGCCGATGCTGTCTTCTGGGGTAATAATTTGAGAATCGATCAGCGAAGAAATTTTGCGCTGCAACTTCATCATAGGATGAGCGACTTGTTTAGTCATATAATTTGCTCTTAGTCAGTCTTATTTATTTAACTTGAGATTAATCTTTGTTTGGTGTTTAGATCCCTAACTCTCAGATATTTGCTACTATTGGGAGTTTCGGTAGGGCTGGGATATTCTCTATATACTTGTAACGCAGATTTTAAATTAACGCAAGTATTTTTATTAATTTGGTACGGTAATTACTATATTAAAGTATAGCTCAATTGAATAAGAGTAAATAGCATCTATGACACGACTAGGATGGCTAACTTCTAGTTTTATTGTTTTTGGCTTGATTTCGCCTGTTGTCGCGTTGGAAAGTTCGGTGGGAGATTTTGGAATCGATGCTCGTCGTTTACACCAAACTCCATATAATCTATTAGGTCGCAAAATTGGTATCGGTCAGGTAGAAATTGGTAGACCTGGAAAATTTGGTTTAGATAAAAGTGGTGCTAAAGATGCTGCGATCGCACCTAAGGGAGTTTTTTACCGCAACGTTTTAGCTAGTTCTAATAGTAATGTGGATAACCATGCGATCATGGTAGCAGGAGTCATGATTAGCAAGGATAAACAACTGCCAGGAGTGGCTCCTGAGGCAAAGTTATACGCTTCAGCAGTTGGTTCTCTTAAAGATGGTGGACAAGCCCAAGAATGTCTGGCTACTCAACACATTGCCAAACAAAATGGTGGAGATGTTCGAGCCATCAATTTTAGTTTTGGGGAGTCTTTAGAACGCGACCCTAGAGAAAACGCTAAATTAGATGGAAAAGCTTTACTCACAAAATGTATTGATTGGTCAGCCAGAGTTCATAATACTCTTTATGTCATTGCTGGTAACCAAGGGACGGGAGGAATTCCCATTCCTACGGATAATTTTAACGGGATAACTACTGCCTACACTACTAAACGTAAAGGAATTTTTACTAAGGTGGATTTTGCTAATCTTAGTGATTTACCTGTAGGAATTGGTCGTAGCATTATTAAAAAAGAAATTAATATTGGACAAAGACGTGCCATTAGTTTACTTGCACCTGGTAGTAATATTTTGGTGCATAATCAACAAGGAGAAATTGAGAAAGTAAGCGGGACAAGTTTTGCTGCGCCTCATATCACCGCTTCGGTAGCTTTATTACAAGAATACGGCGATCGCAGCCTGAATCAAGCTGTGCCAAACTGGAGTCTAGTTTCCCGTCGTCATGAAGTCATGAAAGCTGTCTTGCTGAATTCGGCAGATAAATTACGCGATCGCGGAGATGGATTATTATTAGGCATGAAACGAACTACCATTGGTGAAAAAAACACTAATTGGCTGCAATCAGATGCCTATACCAATCCTCGTATTCCTTTAGATATTCAAATGGGTACGGGACATCTGAATGCGTTCCGTGCTTATCAACAATTTAGTGCCGGACAATTTACTCCCGATCAAGTCGTTCCCGCAAGGGGTTGGGATTACCGTACTGTAGCAGTAAAATCTAATCGGGATTACGTTTTGGCGAAACCTTTAGTTAAAGATAGCTATGTTTCAATTACATTAGCCTGGGATCGCTTGGTCGAGTTAAATGACCGCAATAACAACCAAAAATTTGATGTAGGAGAAAATTTTCGCGATCGCAGTTTGAATAATCTTGACCTCTATCTGATCCCGCTAAATGAAGAGAGCAACCTGCGTAATGTTTGTTCTTCAATCAGTTCGGAAGATAGTGTTGAACATATTTTTTGTAAAATTCCCTCATCTGGACGTTATAAAATTCGGGTTTATTACCGTCGTCAAGTTAATGAACCTACTCAACCTTATGCCTTAGCTTGGTGGACTGTACCAAAATTAGATCGGTAATTCCTCACTCCAAGCAAGATAAATTAATCGTTAAGCTAATCAAAGAAACAGTTGCTTGTTAAATTGTTACAATTGTTTACACAAGTTGTTAACGTCAGTCTAAATTTTTATGCCTCAACAGACATTATCTCCAACTTCTTCCTTAGAGGAACTTGAGTCTCTTAAGTCCCTCCCCATCGATGGAAACGAAGAATTAGAATCAAGCTATGATGAGCCAGATGCAGACTGGCGTTACAACCCCGATCGCATTAATAACCAATATCATCGGCGTCCTTTCTTGGTTTTTGGACGGTTACTGAATATTTTGTTGCCTTTTGCTTCTTATGCTTTAGGTTTGTGGTGGGACAAATTTAGAGGCACTTCGTTACAAAATGAGCGAAAAAGAGCAATTCAATTGAGAGAAATTTTAACTCAACTCGGTCCTGCTTATATTAAAGTAGGTCAAGCTCTTTCTACTCGACCAGATTTAGTTTCGCCAGTTTATTTAGATGAACTTGCCAAGTTACAGGATCAATTACCTTCTTTTCCTAACGAAGTAGCTTTTCGTTTCATTGAAGAAGAATTAGGCAAAACTCCAGATGAGATTTATGCAGAATTATCTCCTCAACCAATTGCTGCTGCGTCATTGGGACAGGTTTACAAGGGCAAATTAAACACGGGTGAAGAAGTAGCAGTAAAAGTTCAACGCCCTGATTTAATTCGTCGCATTACTCTTGATATTTACATCATGCGTAGCATTGCTAATTGGGCGCAGCATAATCTTAAGCAAATACGTTCCAATTTAGTTGCTATTACTGATGAGTTGGCAGAGCGCATTTTTGAAGAAATTAATTATATGCAAGAAGGGCGCAATGCAGAAAGATTTAAAAAACTTTATGGTTATTTGGATGAAATCTATATTCCTAAAATTTATTGGGAATATACAGGAAGAAGAGTTCTCACTATGGAGTGGGTAACTGGGACTAAACTTACCAATATCAAAGAAATTCAGGCACAGGGAATTAATGCCACTCATTTAGTTGAAGTAGGGGTAGAATGCTCTCTACGGCAGTTACTAGAACATGGTTTTTTTCATGCCGATCCTCATCCAGGTAACTTACTAGCAATGCCTGATGGCAGACTGGCTTATTTAGATTTTGGCATGATGAGCCGAATTAAGCCTTATCAAAGGTATGGTTTGATTGAAGCGGTTGTTCATTTAGTTAACCGAGATTTTGAGGCATTATCTCGTGATTACGTCAAATTAGATTTTTTGACTCCTGATACAGATCTGACTCCAATTGTCCCTGCTTTAGCTAATGTGTTTGGAAATGCTTTGGGTGCTAGCGTCGCCGAATTAAACTTTAAAAGTATTACCGATCAGATGTCGGCAATGATGTATGAGTTTCCTTTTCGAGTACCTGCTTATTACGCTTTGATTATTCGTTCGATGGTAACCTTAGAAGGGATTGCGATCGGTATTGAACCTGATTTTAAAGTGCTTTCTAAAGCTTATCCTTATGTAGCTAAACGTTTACTGACAGATCCAGCCCCAGAATTAAGAGCTTCATTAAAAGATTTATTGTTCAAAGAAGAAGGATTTCGTTGGCATCGTCTAGAAAACTTGATGCGCAATGCCAATGATTCGAGAGACTATAACTTTGATAAAATTATTGACCAAGTAGTAGACTTTCTCTTTTCGGAACGAGGCGCATTTATTCGGAATCGCATTGCGGATGAATTAGTTAATGCGATCGATAATTTGGGAAGGAGAACTTGGTTTAATCTCTCTACTGCTTTTCGTCAACAAGTGGGTTTAACCATTCAAGAAACCCCACCAGAGTTACAAGAAGAGTCTTATACAGTTAAGCACCTCAAAAATATTATTGGGCTGTTGCAAAAAACTCCTGGTTTCGATCCAACACGTTTAATTTCTGTAGTAACTAAAATTATCACTAAGCCAGAAACTCATCAATTAGGTCAAACAGTTGCGGAAAGATTAGCTCAAAAAATGGCAGCTAGATTGATTAGAAATTTGTTACTAGAAACTAGTTCTAATCCAATTAGAACTTCTCAACGTATACAACCATCTTTACCCACAGCAGCTATGCGTTAGGTACATTAAGCTGAAACTTTTAAATAATTTTTTAGAGACAAACAAGATTCTAACTTTTTGTCTCTTTTTTTGCTCGTTTATTTTTTAATTAGGTAATTACTTTTTTTTACCAAATTAACAAGATTACCTTGGAAAAATTGTAGAAGCAATTGAAACTGTATGAAATCGATGGGCAAAAGCATGAGCGATCGCGGGAAAAAATTAACCATGAAAATGAAGTTTCCAAAACAAAACCAAAAATCACGGTCTAAATCATTAAGATGGCTATAAATATTAGTTGTTACAGAATTAAATTAATACCTGCATACTTAACCCAAGTTGCTAGTTATGAGCGAAGATGACCATAAAGAATAAAATCTCTCCAGAAGCAATAATGCTTGCAGAGAGAAAATGCTTACCGAAATTATAGCTATCTATGCCATCACTGACGATTTGCTCAAAGCAATGGGATACAGCGAAGATTGTCGGATAGTAATGAGTGATGTTGAGGTAATTACAACTGCTCTAGTAGCAGCAAAATTTTTTGGCGGTAATCATTGTAGTGCTTGTACTTATTTTCAAGAACATGGATTGATTCCGAAAATGCTATCAGCATTGCTGTTTTTCACGGCGATTGCATCGATTGTTTGTACCCATGCTTGAACTATTTGATTGCTTAGGAATGATACTCAAGTCTATCAGCAAACAAAGCGAGTATATTTGAGATTCTTTTCCTGTTCCTATTTGTGACAACATTCGCATTCCCAAAGTTAGGTTGGTCAAATCTGAAGATTATCGTGGCTACATTGCTTCTAAAAAACGCTATTTCTATGGAATTCGGGTACAACTGCTAGCTACAAAGCAAGGAATTCCAGTCGAATTTGCTTTTCTTCCAGGTGAAGCCAACGATACCCGTGGACTCAATGCCTTATACCAATTCTCAAAAGTAACTGGAGACTTAGTTGAGTTAAATTTTTGATATATCTTTATTTTAGGCTTTTTATCTATCTAGCGACTTTTGAGAAACGATATTACCTTTTAATCTTCCGATTGGTAGTTTCGTCTATTGTGATGCGGGATACACTGATTATCAAGCAGAGGATAACCTTATAGAAACTGAAGCAATCCATTTGCAGGTGATGCGCAAACGAAACTCTAAACGTGAGGATACACCATGTGTTGCCTATCTCAGACAATCAATTCGTCACCCAATCGAAACAGTATTTAGTTCCATAACTTCTCGATTTCCTAAAACCATTCATGCGGTTACGCTGGATGGCTTTTTGCTGAAGCTTGCAACCTTATGAATGGTTTTTACCCTGGAATCAGCTTTCTTTGACTGAACTCTCATCCAGCATGAGCGTGCAACAAAATACCTTATATTGATATACTAACCTGCAACTTGGGTTACTTAGCCATTTTTAAGACGGCATTTCTAACAAGTTCAAAACTTCGATCTGGCTGATCTTGACCTCCTAAAACTCCATATACTAGCAACCCATCTTTAATTGGCTTTAATTGGCTTTAATTATTTTGCTCAATTCTCACTGATTATCTAACTAAGAGTTTCGATCTTTGCCTCTCCTTCGGATGAAAGCCAAGCTAACTTTTCGATCCGACAATTACGAGCATATTCTCTAATTTCTTTGGGAGAGCGTCCGCCCAAATCTAGTTCTACTCTGACTAATTGTTCAGAATTACGCAATTTTTGAGCATAATTTAAAGCTGCACTTGCTGCTGCTGGAGTTTGAGCAATGATTAACCAATTATTAGCAGCAGTTTGTTGGGGTAACTTATTAGTAGGCAAAAGGCAAGAATGCAAGTCTTCAATGTTTAGAGCAAAACCAATCCCAGGAGAACTAATTCCTTGAGGATGATAAAGTCCTAATAACTGGTCATAACGCCCACCTTTCCCTAATAAATAAGATTGATTATGGTGAAAACTGACGACTTCAAACACAATACCTGTATAAAAATCAAAAGTTTGCCACAAGCTTAAGTCTAAAGTCAAAGGAATAGGAAAATCAGAACTATTGGCAAGTAAATCTACTAAAGACTTCAAATTGTAAACAATTTCTTGGGCAGAGCTATCTAATTGCCAACTAGCTATTTTTTCTAAAACTTGTTCAGGTTTACCTCTTAAATCAAATAAAAATAAAGCTTTTTCTTGTAAAGCTGGTTCAAGAGGTAAATTTTCTAAGGCTACACGGTCTAAATTGGCTAGACAATGACGAACTTGTTTTCTAACTGGCTCAGGAAATATCGCCAACAGCGATCGCGTTAACCCAGCTTCTCCTAAAATAATCTGCCAATTCTCTACACCCAATTCTTGCAAACAATTAGCTACTAACAACAAGATTTCTGCATCAGCTAATAAGCCTCCAGCAAAGAGTAATTCTACTCCTGCTTGATAAAATTCTAATTGGCGACCATGATGATTTTGCGGTGGATTGCGAAAAATATTGGCACGATAACATAAACGTTGAGGATAGGTATTACCAGCCATGCGGGTCACCGCAGCACGAGCAATAGAAGCAGTTAATTCGGGACGCAAACCCAAAGTTCTTTCCGACTCATCTCGTAACTGAATCACAGTCGATGGTTGAATAGCACCGCCAGCGGTGAGAGTATCAAGCCATTCTAAAGTAGAGGTAACAATACGTTGATAACCCCATCGCTGAAAAACTTGTTGCAGGCGATCGTTAATCCAACATTTTTGTGCTACTTCCAAAGGAAGTAAATCTCTTGCTCCGGCTGGTGGTTGATGAATCATCTAGTCATTAGTTACTGGTTATTAGTCATTGGTCATTAGTCCTTAGTCATTAGTTAACTGCAAATACTAGCGTCAATAACAAGAACAAATAACCAAATTTATCTTACTTTTTTTTAGACCCAAACAAACCACCAAAAAGATTACTGTTACCTGGTTTACTTTCCGCTTTATTAGTTTGAGTCCGAGATGTACTAGATTGATTGGTACTATCGTTTTTAGTTAATTTTTCTAATACTTGTTTCAATTTGCTCGCTACTGTATTTTTCGGATCAAGTTGATAAGCTTTGTTAATATGAACTTTTGCCATCGTCAGCTGGTTTTGACTTAAATAAGTTTGTCCTAGTAAAGCATGACAAGTACTATTGTTCGGATCGATTTTTAAAGCATCTCTTAGTTCAGAAATAGCCATAGTAAAATTGTTTTTATCTATATATTCTTGAGCGCGACGAAGATAAGAAGCAACTCTAGACTGAGGAGTGATTTCTTCTGCCTGTGCCTGTATTGGCTGCTGAATATTAGTTGGAGACGGAGAGGTTGGTTGGGGTTGAGATGGAGATTGAGTAATTTTAGCTTGAGGAATTTGTTCTCTATTAATTCCTTGAGCTTGTTTGAGCATTAAGTAAACTAAGTTTAGTTCACTAATTTGGGCTATTTTATCGGTAATTTGTTCTAAAGATAGATATTGTTCGTTGCTTAAAGTTTTCAGGAATTTATGATAGGTAAGCTCCAGATCTCCACTATTATTCAGTAATTCTTGAGCTAATTGACTAACAGGGTTAATTTGCTTATTCTGTTCGACAATTTGTTTTCCCACTTGAACTAAAACTAATTGATGTTCAATATAGGCATTTTTTCTGGATAGAGCTTCATAAGCTGGATTAACCAACTTTGATAACAGTTGATTAGCTAGTTTTTTTTGCTCTAAATTTCCTTTAAAAATATCTGGATGTATCGTTTGAGCAATTTTTAAATATCGAAGCCTAACTTGTTTAGCATCTGCGTCTAAAGGAATTCCCAGAATAGCATGATAGTCTGTAATCTTAAATTTAAAAAGTCCATGTTTGATAGCAAAAGCCATAAAGTATCACACCTAACACGAGAGCAAGGTTAATTAAAGCTGCTTGATAATTAATAAGTAGTTATATAGTTAGAGTTCCCTCAAATAAGCTTCAACTAACAGCTATAACTAACTTAAGTTGGTGTAATTTAGTTTTTTCCAAAATTTAGTTAACTAATAACTGGGATTACTTAAATTGAGCGAGTATATTGGGAAGTGCTCTAAACCAATTTAGTTTATGTCAGATCTTAAACAACTCGCCAAACCCAATCCAGACATTACTGATTATGAATGGGATGTTACTCCCCCTAGTGTCAAATTTTTGCTCGAACATTTACAGAAATTGGTTCAGCAAAAACAAAAAACTGTTGAAGATTTACAAGTGGAAAATCAATGGTTACACAATCGACTTGATTTAGAATTGGATAGACCAAATCAAGCTCATACACCTTCTCCGCCAGAAATAATTCTTTGGGCAACGATTGGCTTAATTTTAACTATCGGTGGTACTTTTGTTCAAGCTTATACCATTAATGCCCCTTGGTCATGGGGAGGGGGAATTAAAATACAAACCCTTGGTGTCAGCTATCAAATTGGAGCAGTTTTATTAACAGGCTGTTTGGGAGGAAAAAATGCTGCTTTGCTATCCCAAGTAGTTTATGTAATTTTGGGCTTAACTTGGTTACCTATTTTTGAGCGGGGTGGAGGTTGGGAATATTTGCAACAGCCAACTTTTGGTTATATTTTGGGATTTGTTTTTGGTGCGTGGCTGTGTGGTTTTTATGCTTATCAAAGTTTAGCTCGTCTCAATTCTCTAGCTTTGAGTTGTTTAATCGGTTTTATGGTTATTCATTTGACTGGTATTACTTATTTGACTGTACTCCACTTGCTGACTAATCTAGATGGCAATCAATCTTTATGGCAAGGTATTTTAACTTACTCAATTTATCCTTTACCTGGACAAATCGCCGTAGTTTGTGCTGTTAGTTTGATCGCTTTGGTAATGCGTAAGTTAATGTTTTCTTAGACTATAAGTATTTTGAAAATCTTTCGCCAAAGCGCAAAGAGGAAGAAGAAAGTTTAAGATTAAGCTGTTTCTCATAAGATTAATAGAGGTTTAGCTGTTTTTCTTCTTGACCCAGTTTTATTGTGTTCTTCAATAATTTAAACTTGCTATAAGATACACTTTTCAAGCAATTCTTCTACACCAGTAACAGGAAATATTTCTACTCCTAATTTTTGACTCACTTCTGCTACAGTTAGATCGTCAAGAAACCTAGTATCATCGTGCTTCAACATTAAAGAAGGTAATAAAATTCCTTCTCCTAAATCTTTTCCCGCTAATCCTGTGATTAAATCTTGTCCAGTCAATAAACCAGTGACTGTAATTGCTTGTCCCCAGTATTCGCTTCGCAGGGGAAATAAATTGACTACTAATCCTGTAACTGAATTTAATTGTTGTACTAATGGTTCAAAAGCTAATTCCACCGCATTGCCTACTACCCAACTTAGATGACGAGGTTGAGCAATGCTGGATGGTAACATCTGACTGGCAATTTTTTGAAAATCTTTAATAAACAAACGAATCGAACCTACTCCATTACCAATTTGGGGATAATCTTCATAATCTGACTCGAATGGTAATTCTTCTCTGGCGATTAAAAACCATTCGTCTGCTAACCAGGCGAAATTACTGCCAAACTGCTGTCTAAATTGAGTTTGTAATTGTTGTACTTGCGCGATTACTTCTTTCGCTTTTTCTCTACTGACTGGAATTAATTCGTCTGCTTGGGGACGAAAACGAGTCAATCCGACGGGGACAACTGCTACTGAAGCAACTGCGGGGATTTCTTCCTGATGGAAAGAAGCTAAATCTAATAGGGTTCTTTCTAGATGTTTGCCATCATTTATACCAGGACAAACTACGACTTGAGCATGAATTTGTAACCTTCGCTCCTGAAACCATTGTAACTGAGACATAATTTGTCCAGCGCGAGGATTTTTAAGGAGACGAATTCGCACTTCTGGTTCAGTAGCGTGAACCGAGACATATAAAGGAGATAGGCGCATCTGTTCGATTCTGTGCCATTCTCTCTCTGTTAAGTTGGTTAAAGTTAAATAGCTTCCATAAAGAAAGCTGAGACGATAATCATCATCTTTAAGATAAAGACTGTTTCTTTTTCCTGGAGGTTGTTGATCGATAAAACAAAAAGGACAGCGATTATTACACTGAATTAAACTATCGAATAAGGCAGTGTTAAATTCGAGTCCCAAATCCTCGTCATAGTCTTTTTCAATTTCAATTTGATGAGTTTTTCCTCGTGAATCAAGTACCTCCAATTCTAGATATTCATCGGCACATAAAAATTGGTAATCAATTAAATCACGAGGATAGGTACCATTGATAGTAACGATCGCATCTCCAACTTCAAAGCCAATTTCTGCTGCGATTGAATCTGGCAATACTCTGGTAATTTTAGCTGGTTGTATCGAAGCTTGACTCATAAACTATTCTTAATAACTAGACAACCATCCAAGCGCGATCGCTCCTAAAATAAATACGCCAAAGGCTAATCTGTACCAAACAAAGATCCAAGTACTTCTTTTTTGTAAGAATTTAATTAACCACGCGATCGCTAGATAAGAAAATAGGGCTGAAGAAATGACCCCTGCTAGCAAAGGAACAAATCCCGAATCACCTAAACCTCGATCTAAAGCATCTTTTAATTCTACTAATCCTGCTAAGGTAATTGCTGGGAGTCCTAATAAAAAAGAAAATCTAGCTGCTGTTGCTCGTTCTAAATTAATAAACAAACCAGCAGTTATGGTTGAACCAGAGCGAGAGACACCAGGAATTAACGCCAAAGCTTGAGCGCAACCCATTAAAATGCCATCTTTAGCGGTTAATTTCTCAAAATTACGTCGCTGCGTTCCAACTTTTTCGGATAAAGCCAACAACAAAGCCATCACTATCGAGGCAATAGCGATCGCAGTCATACTTCTGAGGGGAGAATTGTCAAAATCAGGAATCAAAGCTTTAATTAACAATCCGCACAACACAATCGGAATAGTTCCGATCATAATTCCCATCGCTAACCAAAAATCTTGAGACTGATAATTAGAGGAACGAATTGCTTTAAACATTCCCACGGCAATTTTGCTTAAATCTGACCAAAAATACCACAATACTGCGATAATACTGCCTAATTGAATTACAGCAGTAAAACTAACTCCTGGATCTCCCCAACCCAAAAACACGGGAATGGCTTTAAGATGTGCCGTACTACTAATGGGAATAAACTCCGTCATTCCTTGGACAAATCCTAAAACAATCGCTTGAATCAAATTAAGCTGAGATAGACCCTTGACCTGATTAATACTTGGTGTTGCTTGGGCAACAACCGCACCAGAATCAATTATGGTAGCCAACCCAAGACTGGTAATTAAACCAAGACTAAACAATCCGAAAGAAGTCAGCGGTACACCCAAGTTTAACTTGAGTGCCTGTGCTGACTGGCGTTCCCCAGTTAAATCTTTTTGTCTTAATCTGGTCATACTTTTTGTCTATATAAATCTTTATTAAGTTTATCTGGTCATTAACCATAACCCAAGCATTAAGGAAACAGTTAAATTTAGATATGATAAGAACAGCCAAATAGGAAAATATTTAAGATTAATCTTGCGGTAGATAATATGAGTTATGCAACCTCTTCTGCTAGAGCCGAAATCAATGAATTAAGAAGATTAAAAACCCTCTTACCACCAGAATTACAAAGTTGGGTAATTGTCGAAGGAACTACTGAAGTCAATCCTCCTTTAATTCGCTGCGAAGAGATTGGCAAAGATGAAATTGAAATTCAAATCGATTTAACTAAATGGGAAAATCTGGCGATTGACCAAAGAAACTTGTTATTCTGGCATGAAGTGGCACGAATTCAAGGCGATACTATCCCTAGAGAAGGATGGGAAATGGCAGCCCTAGCGATTGGTCTAGGTGGTGCGGTAGGAGAACTTTGGGTACAAGATGGCTTGTTGCTACTCCTTGCATTAGCCTTGTGCGGAGTTTCCGGATATCGTCTCTGGCAAAAAAATAACAGTGAAAAAACGATTAAAGATGCGATTGAAGCCGATGATAAAGCGATCGCTATTGCTACTCGTTTTGGTTATACGCTGCCTAATGCTTATAAAAGTTTGGGTAGTGCTTTAAAAACGATGATTGAACAAACCCCTAATCGTCGTCAACGCAAAAAATACGAAGAACGTTTACAAGCTCTTAAACGTAGTGCTAACAAAGCAAAAGCCCGCATGAAGTCTCCAGAAGAACCAATTGGCAGAGGAGAGACTCGTCTTTAACTGACCATTTTTTAACTACTTCGGGGTTTGGATTGTTTCACAACAAGTCTCTATCAATCTACCCTAATGTTAGTTAAATTATTACGAGATAATTAGGACAATAAGATTTATAGATGTCATAAACAATCCCGATCTTGATCGATAGCTTTAAAGATAGATGACTCATCAAACTCCAGAATTAGATTTTTCAATCACCTACTTACAAAACGAGCCGATAGTTCAATTACCAGAACGTTTAACTGTTTTAGAAGCAGTGGCGTTTAAACAAACTTGCCTGGAACTATTACAACAAAATCTTACTACTCAAAAAATTATTCTTGATTTTAGTGAAACGAAATTTATTGATAGTAGTGGAGTAGGTGCCTTAGTTAGTATTTTTAAAACAGCAAAAGAAAAACAACAAGAGTTAATTTTAAATCAGGTTCAACCACCTGTCATGGCCGTTCTTTCAATTACAGGATTGTCAGAAATTCTTAATATTCAAGCTTCCGAAAAATGGTCACAACGCCAACAACCAGCCACACATCCTTCGATTAAATCTTGGATCAAAAGAGCGATCGATATTATTGGTGCTTTAGTTGGTTTGATTATTACTGGTATTATTATTATCCCAATCGCGATCGCGATCAAGCTTGATAGTTCAGGACCCATTTTTTTCCAGCAAACCCGTTGTGGTTGGCTAGGTAAACAATTTACCATCTGGAAATTTCGTTCTATGTGTGTTGATGCTGAAGAGCTGAAGGCTAAAATTAAAAATCAAGCTAGCGGTGCTTTTTTTAAAAATGATAACGATCCTCGGATTACCAAAGTTGGTAGATTTTTACGTCGTACGAGTTTAGATGAATTTCCTCAATTCTGGAATGTTTTGAAAGGAGATATGAGTTTGGTTGGTACTCGTCCACCCACTCCTGATGAAGTAGAAACCTATCAAGTACCAGAGTGGCAACGTTTAAATGTTAGGCCTGGTATGACTGGAGAATGGCAAGTTAACGGTAGATCGAAAGTACGAGATTTTGAAGATGTGATTAAACTTGACTTGCGTTACCAAGAAAATTGGAGTTTAAAATACGATCTGCAACTGATACTTAGAACAGTTAGTATTCTCTTTGATAAAAATAGTGGTGCGGTTTAAAAAATTGGCTCATGCTGAACTATCAGTGATGAGCTTTATTATATTTAATATTTTAGTAGTAGCATTTTTGACTTGATTTAGAGAAAATATAGTTAGTGTGGGGGGATGAGTAGAAATAAAGAATAAACCTCTCTAGCCTAATTTAATTTTTTAGTTGAATGACAAGAGAACGAGTAATTCGACAGTTTCACCTTCAGGTCAAAACCGAGTTAGAAGAACTTAAAGAGATTTTACCGTGGTTTGAAGGACTGATTTTTCCTGCCTTACCACAAAAAACTGGCTGGCAATGTGAAGTCGCCTTAGTTGAAGCTTTTACTAATGCCGTCCGTCATGCCCATCACAATCTTCCTAAAAATACACCGATCGATTTAGAAGTAAAATTGTTTCCTAATTTCCTAGAAATGCGGATTTGGGACCGCGGTCAACCATTTGATTTGAAAGCTAAATTAAAAGACAGTCTAGAAAATGAGCTTAACTCTTTGGAAAAAGAGGGAGGTAGAGGACTTCAGTTTATGAAAAAACTTACGGATGATTTGCAATATCTTAACCTCCCCGATCGCGGTAATTGTCTAGTAATGCGTAAACAATACCCGATGCAAGATTTAAATTTCCGCCACAGCACGTTCAATCAAGCGTCGTGCTAACGTTTGAGTCCCAGTATGCTCATAGTAATTAGTACTCATGTCTAAAAAGGCAGCCACATAATCAAGTTTATTGTCTGAAAATTCAAGAAAATTTTGAAGTTTACTGAAAACTTTTTCTGGAGTTAAGTTTTTTTCAGTAACCAGATTGCTCATCCATCCTTTTACAGAATTAAAGCTATTACCAATAAAATCTAATTGACCTCTAGTATTTCCACCAGGAATCAGATCTTTGACACGGCTAAAGGTAGGATTATTATTTAATTCTTGAGGACTAAGATTGGCAAGAGTGGATTGGGCTTTGAGTAGAAAATCGGGACCTAAAGGAATTAAACCATCAACACATACTAAAGCCACCATCCGCATTAGAGATTCTCCACCATAATCAGCTAAAGCAGCCACAAAATCACCAATGCTATCTCCAGGAATACCATTAATCTGACAAAAAGCAACCAATTCCACCACTAATTTCAAGCAAAGGTCAATTGATTGCGCCTTATCAGGGTTAGGAGTAATTTTGGTTAATAATCCTCCTACTAAAGGAATTTTATCTCCTACTTTATTTGCTAAAGCTGCTGCACCTAACGCACTATCAGCACTGTCGACCGTTTGGTATAGCCACATGGCTCTTTGATAGCCTTGAGATTTATCATTGTAAAGCCAGACTGCGCGATCGCCAATCTGTTGAATCATACTTTCATCTGTTTCTCCAGTGACAGCACGAATCGTATTTTCAAATCCCACCAAATTTTGCCATTCTCCAGGGGCAACAAAGTCTAGAGATTTTAACATCATCGTGGTTAGATTATGAGTTGGTAATTCGTTTACCAGTTCAAAAATTGGCTTGCTCACCCTGTTTCTCCTTATCAAACTATAATTATTACAATTAGCAAACTTCTGACCGGATATTACTGCAATTGAGATAAACCTCGAAGATCGAATTTACTTAACCAGGCTTGGCGATCGCTCTCGGTAAAAGCAGGGTCACGAGACAAAACTTTGACTTGGAAACGGTCTGCTACTAAAAGAGCAGTACCAGTATTACCTTGATTTACGGCTGGATATCCAGCAATTTTGGCAGTACTTGATTTAAATTTGGCTAATGCAGTCGGATTATTGAGAGTATCAGAAATTGCCATGACTGCAACTTCTTTACCGTCTTTTTTCAATTTAGCTTCAGCAAAACCTTTTTTCTCCTGGGTATAAACTCGTTCATAACCATTATTAGAAGTAGGAAAAAATCGATTAAAGCTACTGCCTACCTCTGATTCTTTAACTACTGCACTGGAATTTCTTGCCGTACTTTCTTGTTGGGCTTGATCGAAACGAGAAGGGGCTTGTTGAGCGCAAGAAGTAATCAACAACGTCATACTCAACAACAAAGAAAATAAGAGTTTCCTTAAACTAATCATTTTTTTTAAATTCCTAGTTGATCTATAAACCATCAAATACTTATCAAGTATTGTTACGTACTTTATCAAATCTTCAATAAAGTTTTAGGAAAACTTCACCCAAATTAGAGCTTTTCCCTATTTGATAGAGAAAGATAATTAAATAACAAAACAGCTAACCATTTGAAATAACGTGATGATATAACGGTTATTGATTTAAAACTATCGTCTAGATAATTCGCACTAAATAAAATTACTAATAACTTTTAATTAACCAATAAAAACAGTCCGCTTCCCTATGAGAATCCTAATTTATTCTTACAATTATTATCCCGAACCAATTGGAATCGCGCCTTTAATGACAGAATTAGCAGAAGGTATGGTCAAAAGAGGACATCAAGTAAGAGTTATTACGGCTATGCCTTGGTATCCTGCTGGTGAAATTGCTGCTAAATACAAAGGGAAGCTTTTTTGTAATGAAATTATTAATGGAGTCAAAGTTCAACGTTGTTATATTTGGACAAGTAAAAAACGTAATCTTTTGAGCAGAATTGGGTTTGAAGTTAGTTTTGCTGGCTTAAGTTTAATTCAAGCTTTGAATGGTTGGAAACCTGATGTGATCTTATTAACTGTTCCAGGTTTACCAGTTTGTGTTCCAGCAGCAATTGTGAGTGGAATTTATGGCTCTCCAATCGTATTAAATTTACAAGATATTCTGCCCGATGCTGCGGTTCATGTTGGTTTAATTAAAAATCAAACTATGATTAAGGTGTTAAAAACCTTAGAAAAATTTGCCTATCAAACTGCTACTAAAATTAGTGTAATTGCTGATGGTTTTACTAAAAATATTATTAATAAAGGAGTGGCTTTAGAAAAAATAGTTGAAATTCCTAATTGGGTTGATATCAATTTTATTAAGCCTTTAGCTAGAGAAAATAATTGGTTTCGTCGCGAACATCAACTAGAAGATAAATTTGTAGTTCTTTATTCTGGTAATATTGCTCTGACTCAAGGTTTGGAAACTGTTATTGATGCTGCTGTCCGTTTAAAAGATTGCCCAGAAATTGCCATAGTGATCGTTGGTGAACCAAAAGCCTTAGCTAAACTCGAACGATATTGCCAAAAACATCAAGTCAATAACGTCCGCTTGCTTCCTTTTCAACCGAGACAGAAATTACCAGATATGTTGGCTGGTGCTGATGTTGGCTTAGTCGTACAAAAGAAGAATGTTTTAGATTTCAACATGCCTTCCAAAATTCAAGTTTTGTTGGCTAGCGGAAGAGCTATTGTGGCTTCCGTTGCAGCTACAGGTACTGCTGCTAGTGCTATTAGAAGAAGTGGTGGAGGAATTGTGACCGCTCCTGAAGATTCAATCGCTTTAGCTCAAGCTATTCAGGAATTATATCATGACCGCGATCGCGCTGTAAGATTAGGGCAACAAGGAAGAGCTTTTGCTGAACAAAACTACTCTTTTGAATTGGCTTTAGATAAATACGAACAATTATTTGCTTCTGTAATTCCTAACCAGATTTTATCTTTAATGCCTAAATCTGAAGCTTGATTGGTTTAGTTTGGACTAAGACCCAATTTTAGTTAAAGTAAAAGCGCGACGAAAATTTAAAATTTTAATTAAAATTTAAATACAACCTTTACTTAATTTTGATTTATGCGCGACCGAATTTTGGCTTGGTTAGCCAATCATGTTTCTGTTAGTCGGATTGAACATATCCTAGGAGTAGAACAAACTTGTATTGAATTAGCTCGTTGTCATCAAGTTAACGAACAAGAGGCTGCTTTGGCAGGTTTAATGCACGATTTGGCTAAATTCTTTCCACCAGACAAATTATTGTCTATGGCTCAACAGGAAGGAATTGAAACTGACGACATTTTAACTAACTGCCCTCACTTACTTCATGCTGATGTTGGCGCAATTGTCGCTCAACAAGAATTTGGTATCGAAAATGAAGCAATTTTGGCAGCTATTCGCCATCATACCTTGGGTTTTCCTGGAATGAGTCCTCTCAGTTGTGTTGTGTTTGTTGCTGATGCGATCGAACCCTTACGGGGTGATAGCCTAGAATTACAAACAATTCGTTCCGTTGCTAAAGAAAATCTTTATAAAGCTGTAAGACAAACTTGTGATTATTCTCTAAGATATTTAGTAAGTCAGATAAAAATTACTCACCCACGGGTGATTTTAACCCGTAATTGGGCTTTAACTCACGAGAAGCAATTTTTAGAAACAAAATGATAACCTGAGATAGTCAGTTATCAAAAAACACCATTAATCATTAGAGTTTAAATCTAGATTTGAATAATTGCAAATATCATTAATCCGAATTTAAATGAGCAAACAACATCAATATGAATTAGACGAAAAAATTACTCAACAAAGTAACACTAACTATGATTTAGATAGTCAAAAATTAGCTTGGAAAATAGCAGAAGCAGCAGACGACAAAAAAGGCGCAGATATAACCATTTTGCAAGTAGCAGAAGTATCTTATCTGGCTGATTATTTTGTAATTGTAACTGGTTTTTCTAAAGCTCAAGTTAGAGCGATCGCTGATGCGATAGAAGCAAAAGTTGCCGAGACTTTTAATCACTATCCTGTTAGAGTTGCTGGTAAAACAGAAGGAAGTTGGGTTTTAGAAGATTATGGCGAAGTAATCGTACATATCTTTTTGCCTCAAGAGCGAGAATATTATAATTTAGAAGCGTTTTGGGGTCATGCCCAAAGGATTGAGTATATAACATCTATGTAAAATTGTTAGGATCGTTTGATAAAATCATGAGGGAATCTGCTGTTGATTTTTGTCCAGTACCACAAGAACAACAACCAATCCACGAATATGAAGAATTAAAAGATTCCTGGTTTTTTTGTTGGGCAACTTTAAATCTTGTCAGTTACGGGAAAAAGCTAGGCTGGGTAGGATTTTGGGGTGGAATGGTTGCTGCACCGATAGCTGCTGCTAGTTTTTCTCCTGTCCATCAGCTACCTCAGTTTATTATTTCTACCAGTCTAGGAGGAAGTTTATTCATCATTTTGGTCTGGTTAAGACTTTATTTAGGTTGGTCTTATATTAGCGATCGCTTATACCAAGAACGAATCTTTTATGAAGAGTCTGGCTGGTATGATGGTCAAACTTGGTCAAAACCAACCACGATGCTTAATCGCGATCGTCTCATTGTCGCTTATGAGATTAAACCGATTATCCAACGGCTGCAAAAAACTTTATTGCTTTTAGCTAGTTTAGGGCTAATTAATGGTTTAGTTTGGCGAATTTTGGGATAAACTCTTTTTAGAACTGGCGCAAAATCTTAAGGGCGCAATTAATTGCATGACCAGAGGACAACGGACTCATACACCAAAATTAGAAATTCATTTGCTACGAGAAGGAATTGTTGAATCGGTTCATCAAATCGAAGCAACAGTCTGTGATGCTCGTGGTCGAGTATTATTGGTAGCAGGCAACTGTGAAACTTCAACTTTTATTCGTTCAGCACTCAAACCTTTTCAAGCTCTAGCTGTAACTACGACTGGTACTTTAGAGCGATATGGTTTATCTGATAAAGATTTAGCGATTATCTGTAGTTCTCATCAAGGCACCATCGAACAATCTAGGCAAGTATTTAACGTGCTTTGGCGTGCTGATTTAGACTCTAGTTTACTTCAGTGTCCCATTCCCGAAGGCAAAAGTAGTCCTCTACAACATAATTGTTCTGGTAAACACGCAGGGATGCTAGCCGTTTGCCATCAACGAAATTGGCCTGTTAATAATTATTTACGTCGCTCTAGTCCCATTCAACAATTAATTCTCCATAAAATTTCTGAATTATTAGGGATGCCTGGAGAAGAATTAATTAGTGCACGAGATGATTGTGGCGCACCTACTTACTCGATGCAATTGAGACAAATGGCTTGTCTTTATGCCAAGTTAGCCTCTGGTTCTAATCTAGATTTAGAAAGAATTGTCAGAGCGATGACTTATCATCCTAATATGATCGCAGGAGAAGGTGCGTTTGACACTGAATTAATGCGTTTATCGGGAGGAGAGTTAGTTAGTAAATCTGGGGCAGAGGGAATTCAATGTGTCGGTAGAGTAGGAGAAGGAATGGGTTTAGCTATCAAAGTGGCAGATGGTTCAAAACGAGCTAAATATGCGATCGCTATTCACCTTCTGAAACAAATGGGTTGGATTAGTCCCACAATAGCAGAAAACTTGTCAGAAAAATTTATGCAACTGAGTAAGTATAAACGCTTGACAGTTAGTGGTGAAATATCAATGGTTTAATAGTTAAAAGAATTAGCAAAGGCATTGTTAAGCTGATCTTTGTATCGTTCAAAGCTTAGATTAAATCGATTGCGAGCAACTATATACTTCAAGATTTGATTTAACAATTGCCAGTTTTTCAATAGTTCCTTTAAATTTACTCCGATGATTGTGGTAGTAATTCAGCTTGATTTACCATTATTCTGTAGTTCAATGGGACAATTTCATTATTTCTCCAAAAGCAGTCACTTCACATGCATTTGAGATTAAATCAACTAAAATATGTTGAAATTTGTCCAGCTCTAGAAGAACTTCAATGGGTAAAAAGAAAGCAATAAAGTCAACCTTGGCAAACAACTGAAGAAGTAGATTGTGTAGTGTTTTTGACCTAATGAGTTGATTTTAGGGTTATTAGTAAATATTAATTAAATTGTTCTAAATTAATTCTGTCTTTACAATTAAATTAATCAAAATTATACGAAAAAAAATTAAATTTACTTTAAATATTTATGATAATTTAAGATTAATAAATTAAGTAAGCAAGTAATTTTTATTGAGCAATTGTTGTTGCTAAAAACAAGTTAAAAAATTTATAAGTGCTAGCAAAACAATAATTTTAAGTGTTATGCTACTTAAAACTATATAAAAATTAACATCTCGGCTTGAAATAAAAAAGCCTATTTATAAAGAGATATATTCATTTTAAATTGAATGGTTTAATTATTATTTGCTGAAAAATTAAATTATGCTTAAAACAATTTCTCTTACTCAAGACCTAATTAATCTTTCTTTAATAGATTTTTATCAACAAGTTCGTCAACGCAGTGAAACAATCTGTCAACCTTTAGCGATAGAAGATTATGTAATTCAAACTATGGCTGATGTTAGCCCACCCAAATGGCATTTGGCTCATACAACCTGGTTTTTTGAAACTTTTTTACTTGTTCCTTATTTAAATCAATATCAAGTTTTTCATCCTCAGTTTGGTTATTTATTTAATTCTTATTATGAAGCGGTAGGTCAACGTCATCCTCGTCCTCAAAGGGGTTTACTATCACGCCCCACCGTAGAAGAGGTTTACCAATATCGAGCTTATGTTGACCGTGCAATGGCGAAGTTAATTAGTCAACCTGACAAAGACGAACAGGTAGAATCTTTGATTGTTTTAGGACTTCATCACGAACAACAACATCAGGAATTACTACTAACAGATATTAAACATATTTTGGCAACTAATCCTTTACGTCCGGTTTATCAAGTTAACAATTTTACTTCTTCTGCTGAACTAATTAATTTTGAAGAAAAATGGCTTGATTATCCTGGAGGGATATATAGTATTGGTTATCAAGGAGAAGGATTTAGTTTTGATAATGAAAGTCCTCGCCACCAAACTTTATTACAAGACTACTATTTTGCTACTCGTCTAGTTACTAATGAAGAATATTTAGAATTTATCGAAGCTAGTGGATATAGTAACCCTGAATATTGGTTGTCAGAAGGTTGGTCTATTGTTCAAGCCCAACAATGGCAAGCACCTTTGTACTGGGAAAAAATTGACGGTGTTTGGTGGATCATGACTCTTGGGGGAATGCAACCTCTTCAAAAAGATGAACCAGTATGTCATGTTAGTTTTTATGAAGCCGATGCCTATGCTCGTTTTTGCGGTAAACGCTTACCAACAGAAGCAGAATGGGAAATAGCAACCGCACAAGTGCCAATTAGAGGCAATTTTTTGGAGACAGAAAAATTACATCCTACTGCTGCTTTAGGAATGACTCGGCCGGATCAAGTTTTTGGTGATGTTTGGGAATGGACGCAAAGTGCCTATCTTCCATATCCAGGATATCAACCAGAAGCAGGCGCGATCGGCGAATACAATGGCAAATTTATGTGTAATCAAATGGTTTTACGAGGCGGTTCTTGTGTCACTCCCATTAGTCATATTCGCCCTACTTATCGTAACTTTTTTCCCCCTTCTGCACGATGGCAGTTTACAGGAATTCGCTTGGCAAAATAAACCTAAACTACATCTTTCAGTAGAAGGAATTAAAGTGATTACCAGCTTATTTTTAAAATAGGTATTAATTTATTCAAAAGAAATCAGTTTTGCTAAATTCTTTCCTTGCAACTAAAAATTTAATTAATTATAGGAGTCAATTAGATGATTGCACCCTCACACTCTCAATCAAAAGTCAAACTTTACGATTTACATCCGCAGTTAGCTGACTTTCGCTGCGAGATCATTGAGGGATTGCAACAACCTCAAAAAACTATTTCTGCTAAATTTTTATATGATAAAAAGGGTTCAGAATTATTCGACCAAATCTGTAATTTAGATGAATATTATCTGACCCGCACAGAAATGGAAATTCTTAAAACTAATGCTCACGAAATCGCTTCTTTAATTGGAGATGGTGTTTTAGTTGAATTTGGTAGTGGTAGTTCGCAAAAAGTCAGAATTATTCTTGATGCGATGAAACAATTACCTACCTATGTAGCATTAGATATTTCGGTGCAACATTTGTACGAATCTTGTCATAATTTAGTTGAGGCTTATCCAGATTTAAATGCGATCGCTATTTGTACTGATTATACTCAACCTTTATCGTTACCAAAGATTTCTTTAATTGAAAATAAATATAAGGTAGGTTTTTTTCCTGGTTCTTCAATTGGTAATTTAGAGCCTTTTGAAGTCGTAAGATTTCTGAAAAATGTCGGCAAAATTTTACAACCAAACGGCAGTCTTTTAATCGGAGTCGACCTCAAAAAAGACCGCTCAATACTTGAACCAGCTTACGATGATTCTCAAGGGGTTTCTGCTGCTTTCGCTTTAAATTTATTGACTCGTATTAATCGAGAATTAGGAGCTAATTTTAATCTAGATAATTTTAGTTATCAAGCTACTTACAATACGCTCGGTCGCATTGAAATGTATATAGTTAGTTTGAAAAAGCAGACAATTAAAATTGATGATGTAGAAATTGAATTTGAAGAAGGAGAATTATTGAGAACTGAACATTCTTATAAATATACTTGTGCAGAATTTCAATCTTTAGCTGGTCAAGCAGGTTGGCAATCTAAATGTGTATGGACTGATTCACAACAGTTATTTAGTCTTCATTATTTAGTATTTAAACAAAATTCAGAAAGTAAGTAGCTCCACTGCTTATACTCACAGAAGAGAGCTAAGCATCAATAAATTTTATTTTTGACTGTTATTTATTTCCTACTTTCAAGTTAAAAGACAGAGGTTAGATATCATTAAAGCTACATTTGTTGAAAAACACTAGATTTAAATTTTTTTGATTTAAAGTAAGACTGTCTTTGTTGTGATTACAATTTAATCTAATTAACGATTAACTATTATCACGATGCAATAATTTACTTTAACAACCCTATATTAATTCTATTTTATGAAATTTATTGGTGTTGATTTAGGTTGGTCTTCTGGTGCTAGTGGATTATGCTGTTTAAATTGGGAGAATAATCAATTACAAATATTAGACTTAATTTGTTTATTAGAAACAGAAAAAATTTTAGCTTGGCTCGATCGCTGGGTTGCGCCACAAGAACCAGCTATAATAGCAGTAGATGCACCAACAATTATTGCTAACCAAACAGGGACAAGATTAGCAGACAAATTAACTCATAAATACTTTGGTCGCTATCACGCAGGTTGTTATCCCGCTAATTTAAATCGTCCGTTTGCTCAAAAAACTGTTGGATTTGGAATAAGTTTAGAACAAAAAGGTTTTCTTCACGCAGCCACAATTACACCTCAACAATTAGGTCGATATCAAATCGAAGTTTTTCCTCATCCAGCAACAATTAATTTATTTGGTTTAACTAAAATTTTGAAATATAAAAAAGGAAAGATAGCGGAAAGACAAATAGAACTAATCAAATTGCATCGCTACATTACTACGGTCTTGCCAACTCTAACTCCTCAGCTTAATTTAAAGTTGAATGAATTAAATTTTCTCTCGTCTCCGTTTATTCCTAACTCAATCACAGGTACTCAATTCAAAGCGCTCGAGGATCGCTTAGATAGTCTTCTGTGCGCTTATATTGCTGCTCATTGGTGGTACTGGGGAGAAGAACGTAACTTGGTCTTAGGTAATCTTGATACTGGCTATATTATCGTTCCTGCACCACATCAAAGTCAGGGCAATTCGCGAATTCCCCCTAATGATAACCTGTAACTGACCTAAAACATGGCACAATTAGATACGTTTCTAAAAAAAAAATTAACAGCAATCTCCATTTAAAATCAATATGAGTGCAACACTTCAAGCTCCTCCTAAAACTGCTCGCGTCGTATTCCCTTTCACTGCCATTGTGGGACAGGAAGAAATGAAATTAGCCCTGCTTCTCAATGTCATCGATCCTAAAATTGGCGGTGTGATGATCATGGGCGATCGCGGAACAGGAAAATCTACCACTATTAGGGCTTTAGCAGATTTATTACCTGAAATCGAAGTTGTCGCTGGTGATGCTTTTAATAGTGACCCCAAAGACCCCGATCTGATGAGTGATGAGGTAAAACAAAAGTTAGAAAAACAACTTCCGATCGATATTGTCAAGAAAAAAGTACAAATGGTCGATCTACCTTTAGGTGCAACGGAAGATCGGGTTTGTGGCACGATTGATATTGAAAAAGCACTCTCTGAAGGGGTAAAAGCCTTTGAACCAGGATTACTAGCTAAAGCCAATCGAGGCATTCTTTACGTAGATGAAGTCAATCTCCTTGACGATCATTTAGTAGATGTTTTACTAGATTCGGCTGCTGGTGGTTGGAATACAGTCGAACGGGAAGGTATTTCGATTCGTCACCCTGCTAGATTTGTAATGGTTGGTTCGGGTAACCCAGAAGAAGGGGAATTGCGTCCTCAATTATTAGATCGTTTTGGAATGCACGCAGAGATCCACACGGTTAAAGAACCCAGTTTAAGAGTACAGATTGTGGAGCAAAGAGCAGAATTCGACAGTAATCCTGGGGCATTTTGCGAAAAATACCAACAACAGCAAGAAGAACTCCAAAATAAAATCGTTCAAGCTCAAACATTATTACCTGAAGTCAAAATTGACTACGACTTGCGGGTGAAAATTTCTGAGATTTGTTCTGAACTCGATGTCGATGGTTTACGAGGAGATATTGTAACTAATCGCGCAGCCAAAGCGATCGCAGCTTTTGAAGGTCGTACAGAAGTTACCATTGATGATATTCGTAGAGTAATTGTTCTCTGTTTGCGTCATCGACTCAGAAAAGATCCTCTAGAATCAATTGATTCTGGTTATAAAGTGCAAAAGTCTGTTGCTCGTGTATTTGGTTTAGAAGTGGAAGAATAATTATATTTCAATTAAGTCAGAGGTCAGAAGTTAGAAGTTAGTGGAGACGTAGCATGCTACGTCTGTACAGAAAATTGAAAAGTCTTTGTTCCAACAATCACGTTTTTGTGTAATTAATTGAACGGCTTTGATCTTATATCGTTTCTCAAAAGTCGCTAGATAGATAACAGGCCTGAAATAATGATATATCAAAAATTTAACTTAACTAAGTCTCCAGTTACTTTTGAGAATTGGTATTAATTACCCGTTTTATCAATGATATTTGCTTCAAACTTCAGACTTCAACGTAGTTTCATCGATCCCATCTAAATTGATTAGCCACCTTTGAGAATTTTTGCTTTGTTTGAGGCTGATAATATCCTAATTTTGTTTAATTACCGATAAAAAAGCCTCTTTAGCAGCAGCTTGTTCTGCTAATTTCTTGGTGCGTCCTTCACCTTTTCCTAGACAAGAATTATTTAACCAAACTTCGGCGATAAATCGGTCTTGAGGTGATTGATGAGCTTTATTTTCTTGAACTTGATATTGGGGTAAAGTTTTATATTTACTTTGACTCCATTCTTGCAGGGCATCTTTATAATTTTGGCGAGCAGGATCGCAGCGAATTTCTTCTGCTTTAAGTTTGAGAATGTCATCCAACCACGGACGAACTAATTCCATCGTTTGGGTACTAAGATATAACGCGCCTAAAACCGCTTCAAAAGCATCTGCTAACCAAGACTGTCTACCAACGGGATTTCCTGTCGCATTTGTCCCGATCAAAAGATAGCGTTCAATACCATAATAATCTGCCAACTCAGCTAAAAGGCGATCGCTTACTAAAATCGAACGAATGGCAGCAAATTCGCCTACAGGTTCATCAGGATAGGTTTCTAGTAAAATTTCTGCTGCTGCTAAACGAACTACTGCATCGCCAACAAATTCTAATTGTTGATAATTTTTTTGTGAAGAAATGCTTGGATGAGTTAAAGCTAAATCTAATAATGACCAGTTAACTGGGGAAGTAGCTGGTAAACCTAGTTTTTCGATTAATTTACGTAGTTCTTTTTGTCGTCGAGGATCTTGCACTATTCGTCTTTAACCAATGCGATCAGGAGAGTAGGAACATAAGCCGGATTTTGTTCCCAAACAAAGACCTAGTATACTACGTCTTGTTGGGGGTAGTTATCTATCTGGGATGGCTGTTACCAGACATCTCTAGCGGTTCACCTTAAACGGAACTGGAAAAAGACCAACCATTGTCCCTCCGACCTTGCTCCCAACCGGGGTTTACCGAGCCAGTACCTCTCGATACTGCTGGTGGGCTCTTACCTCACCTTTGCACCCTTACCTTTTTCAGTTATCAGTTATCAATTATCAGTTTTCTCTTGCTGTTAACTGTTAACCATTGACTGTTGACTGAAAGAAGGCGGTATTTTTCTGTGGCACTATCCTCACAGTCGCCTGTACTGGGCGTTACCCAGCAAGTCTGGTCTTTCGGGAGTCCGGACTTTCCTCAAACTTACTGATATAGCAAGTCTGCAACTACCTCGCCTACTCTTCCTGTTACTATATTAGTTTATTTTGAAATAGCTTACGATCAAGATAATAACTATTAAGATAAAAACAATTCTCATCTTAATTGGATTTAATCCGCGATCGCTAAATTTTATGAACAGAGATTCTGAACTTAGTTCCTATTCTTCTGCCCCATCTACTAAAATTCAAAAGGTTTCTAATAATTTAAAGCAACTAGGCAGAATTGGGTTTTGGCTACAAATAGTATTAGGAGTGGTTTCTACCGTACTACTCTTGGTCGCTGCTGCTAGTGTATTTGGCAATAAAGAAAAAACTTCTGGGATTGAATTAGGGATATTTTGTGCTTTTTGTGGCGTAATTCTTTTGGCTGTGGGTATTTTCTTCTCTTTTCGCTACATTCAAATTGCTAATAAAATGCAAAGTGTCGATCCAGCTAGAAGACCAAAGAAATCTGATACTCTTACGATTATTCGCTACGGCTTAATTGTTAATTTGGTAGGGATGTTACTTGCGATTTTAGGTGCAGAGGCTTTATCAGGAATTGTCTTACTTAAAGTGATTACCGTTCCTCAATCAATCGGGATCAATGTCGATCCTAATCGTTTAGTTAATGCAGCCGACTTGTTAATTATTCAAGCTAATACTAATACGATCGCTGCTCACTTTACTGGAATTGTTACTTCTTTGATTCTTTTAAATCGCATTACTAAATAAGATTTTGCTCAACATAGGGCTGCTTAATTAATTTACCAATCAGGCAGAAGGGAAAAAGTAACAAGTAACATGTTATGTCTGTACAAAAGCGCGAAGCGTCCTGAGTGAAACGAAGAATCAAAAGCAAGAGGTAGTTCTTATGTTCTGATTAGGTTACTTTCAACTAAGAAAAACTAAACTAACTGTGTGTTATTGAACTAAAAATCGCTCTAAATTTAATGCAACGTACTCGACTTAATAGCTTAGTAGATGTAGCAGGCGCAAGAATAGAACTTTTATTTACTAATCCCTGGCGACGAATTGCTTTGTCAGTTATTAGTATTTTGTTTGGCTTTTTTATGGGATCGGCGATCGCGACAACTGCCGGACAAGATGCTTCTTGGGATGTAGTTGGTGCTGCACTTATATTAATTTTTACAGAATTACTGAGTAATTTCGTTTATAGTCGTCCTAGTCGTAATCGAACCGAAACTAATTTAAGGCGACCTTTGTTGATTGATGTTGTAAATTTATTCAAGATTGGTCTTATCTATAGTTTGTTTTTGGAAGCTTTCAAATTGGGTTCTTAAATCTATTTGGAATTATGAATCATCAATTACTGACCCAGGAAAACTCATTCAACAAAGAAATCATCGAACAATTATTGCAAGTTGAATTAGCCGACTCCACTAGAGCTAAAGCGTTTGGTATTACTAAAGAGAATGGCAAAAATCAACTCGAAGCGCGGGCGCAATTATTTATTGAGGTTTCCGATCAAGTTTTG
Source organism: Stanieria sp. NIES-3757 (assembly GCA_002355455.1). Taxonomy (NCBI): domain Bacteria; kingdom Bacillati; phylum Cyanobacteriota; class Cyanophyceae; order Pleurocapsales; family Dermocarpellaceae; genus Stanieria; species Stanieria sp. NIES-3757. The sequence goes on along the minus strand of AP017375.1, from coordinate 3,664,632 downwards.
GAACTAGGTCACAGTTTGGGTTTTCAATCTGATGATTATATTTTGACTTTGTTGTGGCAATTATGGCTACCTTTGGCAATGCAATTAGCTAGTTGTCAAGAAGAATTAGGACGAACTTTGATTCAAGGGATTTTAGGCGGACAAGGAACGGGGAAAACTACCTTAGCTGCTGTAATTCGCCTTATTTTGCAGCATTTGGGCTTAAAAAGCGTAGCCATTTCCATTGACGACCTTTACAAAACCTATACTGAGAGACAAAAATTACAACAACAAGATCCACGTTTGATTTGGCGTGGTCCTCCTGGTACCCATGACGTAGAATTAGGCATTAAAATCTTAGATGAATTTCGTCAATCAAACCGCACTAAACCAATTTTAGTCCCCCGTTTCGATAAATCTGCTTTTGGGGGACAAGGCGATCGCGTAGGGTTTGAATCTTTTAGTTCTGTAGAAGTGGTTTTGTTTGAGGGTTGGTTTATTGGTACTCGTCCTGTAGAACAAACTGCATTTGAAAATCCACCTGAGCCAATTATTACTCCAGAAGATCGCTTATTTGCTCAAGACATCAACGAAAAATTACGAGAATATCTTTCTTTATGGGATAGATTAGACCGTTTAATCGTACTTTATCCTGTTGATTATCGTCTCAGTAAACAATGGCGAACAGAAGCCGAACAAAAAATGATTGCGACAGGAAGATCGGGGATGAGTAATGAAGAGATCGATCGCTTTGTTGAATATTTCTGGCGATCTCTGCATCCAGATTTATTTATTACTCCCTTACTTCATAACCCAGATCAGGTAGATTTAGCAATTGAAATCAAAAGCGATCATAGTTATGGTCGAGTTTATCAACCTAGTTAACATTGATAGTTTTTGATTTTATCTATACAGAAAATCGTTGACTTTCTCTAAAAACATACTTCATCACTAAAGGTTGCAACGTAAAAGCACTTTTGTTAGATAAAGAGGTAACTTCGATAAGCGATCGCCTTTTTAAAGATACTAATGCTTGAGTTAAATCTGACAAATAAACTGGCGGTTTAATATATTCTTGTAATTTTTTTAGAGTCACTGATTGGCGATGACTCGCTAGACAATACATAACCTTTTTTTCTAACATTGATAAACGTTCAAACTGTTTACTTAATAGTTGTTTAAATAGAGTAGGAAGCATCACATCTATTTCTGTTTTCATGCCTAAAAAATCAGATATATTACCACCAAAAATGTCTTTAATAATTGCAGCAATTAACTTTAGTACTAGAGGATTTCCAGAATAGCGAATTATTAAATATTGCCACAAATGAGGTTCAGCAAGACCTTGCTCTCTAAATATTTCTTTTGCTGCTGTTCCTAAACTACCTAGTGATAAAGATTTAATCGGATTTTGCTGTAGCAAAAACAGATCTGCTGGTTCATCTTGACTAGTAATAAGTAAACAACTTTGATGAGATTCTTCGGCTATTCTTTTCAGTAATTGACTATAATTAGTATAATTTTCTTGATAAAAACCAGCCAATTTGTTAGCTTCTAAAATCACTTCTAAACCATCAAAAATTAATAAACAGTGATAACAAGACAAATATCGCATCAAGAGAGAAATTTGTTCATTGATTGTTAAAATTAAATAATTTTGTTGATTACCAGTAAAAAATTTTAGTAGATTATTTAGAAGTGAAGATAAAGAAGAATCAGAGCGAATAGTTTTCCAAAACACATAATCAAACTTAGGTTGAATTGTTTTAGCTAACTTAGCTGCTAAAGTAGTTTTACCTATTCCAGTTATACCTGATAATAAAACAAGACGGTATCGTTGCTCAACAATCCATTCTTTTAGTTGTTGCAATTCCTCTTCTCTGCCATAAAACCTAGAAACGTTTAGTTCTTTTAAAGAATCTTGTTGTGGTTGAAAGATTTTATATCTTGCTTCTTCTAACCATTTGACTACATCTCTCCAATTTTTTAAAGTATTTAAATCTCGCTCGGTTAAAGTTTCAATATATCGATACAATCCCTTAGTTAATTCAACACTAATAGAACCAGATGTCCAATGAATTTCATTAGCTATTTGTTGAGGAGAATAGCCACATAATAAACCACGAAGAATGGTTTTTTCAACAGCAGTTAATTCTACTTTTTTAACCGCACCAACTTGCTTGACTTGAGTTAGATTTTTATATAAATTGTTGACATCCCAACTATCGTTAGCTTCTAAAAATAAATCATCAACAAATTGTACATTCTTGCGATTTGATCTGCTCATATCTAAAGCTATTTGTATTAGTTAATTTTTTTTTAACTGAAATGTTGTCGCTCGCTTTAAAATAAAATTGATAACTTAGAAAAGTTACCAAGCGACACAAACAATTTTTACGCCAAACATTGTGGCAATTATGCAAAATATTAATTATTTCTTTACTAATCTTTATATTTTGTAAAGTTGGGTGTTGGGAAAGACTTTATCCACACAAAATAAACATTTTCAGGAATTACTAAGCGATCGCTTTTTTCTACACTTCGGTGACACAAATAATCTTGATTAAAAGCGAAACTGCTTTTCTTGGTTTGAGAATCAAAAACCTAATGAAGTGCTAATGGAGATTAGGTGAATTCTAATTGAAATGCTAGTTAATGTTAAAGGCAGTTACCAAACCGAGGAGCAATCAAGAGTTTAGCTTACTGCGATCGTTCTCTAGTCTGGCAACCAAAACTTGAAACCAAAAAATAGTTTCAAAACCTATCAATCACTTTAACTAAAGGAGAAAAACCATGTCAAATAATGACATTATTCGTGCTTGGAAAGATGAAGACTATTCTAGCAGTCTCAGTGAAGAACAACGTTCTCAATTGCCTGAAAATCCAGTAGGTATTGTTGAGTTATCTGATGAAGATATGGAAGTTGTTGCAGGCGGATTGAATATTAATTCATTTGGATTGGGTGGCTGTCAAATCAATTCCCAATCTATTGTCTGTCTTAGCGCAGCAGGAGGTGGAACTTGTTAATTGTTCAATCATGAACAACCACACTTAAAACAAAAATCAGGTGAGTTAATTACAGCCAATTTCAGTTAAGTAAAATCAGTTCGGGTTAAGAATATTTTGGCATCGATTATATAAAATAATTGCACTTTCAGCCAACAAGAACATCAGGGTTCTAGCTTATCCCGAACTCAGATTAAACGAGAAAAATGCTGTAACTCACCCAATCAATAAGTCTGGGTTTATTAACAACCTAATTAGACATAGTATTCATTAATTTTAGGTTTTTTAAATCAATTAAAAATATTAAAAAAGATCGTCTATGGATATTATTCGTGCCTGGAAAGATGAAGATTATTACAGCAATCTTAATGAAGAAGAACTAAGACTATTGCCTGAAAACCCAGCAGGAATTATTGAACTATCTGATGAACAGATGGAAGGCGTTAGCGGTGGTGGTTTGAAAGATAACAGTTTTGCTGCTTGTAACATCAACTTCAATGTCAACTTCAACATTAGTGTTGGCGAAGGAGCGACTTGTAATATTAACTCCAATCATGCTTCCGTGTGTATCAGTAATGTTGGGGGTTCTTGTTAATTTAGGTAATTAAGGAATTTTTATTCAATGAATCAACTAAATTTTCAAGCTTCAGCTTGGTATCATGCCATAACGCTGAGTGAAAGAGTCGCCTCTCTACAGACAAATCGGAAACACCAGTCAAACTTTGAAATTAACTTAGAACTGGCTCAAAGACGGATGCAGCGTTGGCGTTCTCAAACTCCATTTAATCAAGATGATTCTCTATTTTTGAAACGTCTGGAACTAGATGGTATGAATGAGGATGAATTTTTCTATCTTCTTGGTGAACCAATTGAGTCTGTACAGGAGCGTTTTCCCGATCCTCCAGACTGGTTAAATCATCTTGCTAAGATATTTTCTAATCCTACTGATTCTGACTGTAAACCTTTACCTACTCTAGAAGAAACAAAGGGTAAAGAAATAAGTTTATTTTTGTATGCTCTTGAACCTTTAATAAATGAAGGTCGTAAGAGACTAGAGCAAGTGGTTGAAAAAATAAGCCAAACACACCATGAGCTACCTTTTGAACCTAATACAGTTGTAGAGATACTTTATGCAAATTTACCAGGAAAATTGCTTAGTCTTTGTAGTCGTACTCTAGTTTTAGAACTTCAAATAGCAGGATTACAAGGGCTTCTAGAGGGAAATACTCCACAGGAAAGATTTTACAGTTTTATCAAGCAACTGTGCCAACCAAAACAACTCCTTGCTCTTCTCGAAGAGTATCCTATTTTGGCTCGTCAATTAGTAACTAGCATCAATCAGTGGGTGAAATTTAGTCAAGAATTTCTTGAGCATCTTAGTAATGATTGGGAGCAAATTAAAGACATCTTTAGTCCAGAACAAGAGCCTGGTCAATTAATAGAAGTACGAACAGGAGAAGGAGACAGTCATCGGGAAGGTCGTTCTGTTGCGATCGCAAAATTTAGTTCTGGTTTTCAACTTGTTTATAAACCAAGGTCTTTAGGGATAGACGAACATTTTCAGCAACTTTTAACTTGGCTCAATCAACGAGGTAATCATCCACCATTTCGGAGTATTAAAGTTCTCAATTGCCATTCCTATGGTTGGGTAGAATTTATCATGGCTGATAGTTGTACCTCAGCAACAGAAATTGAGCGTTTTTATGAGAGACAGGGAGGTTATTTAGCTCTCCTCTATGTTTTAGAAGCAAACGATTTTCACAATGAAAACTTGATTGCTGCTGGCGAACATCCAGTTTTAGTAGATTTAGAATCTCTTTTCCGTCCTCGAACTAGCAACATCGATCTGACTCAATCCCATTTACTGGCTAGTGAAGTTCTTTATAACGATTCTGTTTTACGGATTGGTTTATTACCACAGCGTATTTGGTCGAATGGCGAGAATGATGGTCTTGATATTAGTGGTTTAGGTGGTCAAGATGGACAACTATCACCTAGTGAACTTCCTTATTGGGAAGAAATTGGGACAGACCAAATGCGACTAAAGCGTAAACGCATGAAGCTACCAGAGGCACATAATCGACCTAAATTAAACGAGAAAGAAGTTGATGTGCTGGATTATGCTGAGGCTATAGTTGATGGATTTACTAAGATTTATCATCTATTGCTGCAACATCGAGATGAGTTGCTTTCTAGTGAGGGAATTTTGGCAAAATTTGCTCATGATGAAGCGCGTTTTCTTCTCCGTCCAACCAGACTTTACGCGATGTTGTTGAAGGATGGCAACCATCCCAAAATGTTGCGTAATGCACTGGAGAGAGAACGTTTATTCGATCGCCTTTGGTTTGGAATCGAGCATCAATCCCACCTGATTAAAGTGATCCATGCCGAACGTCAAGATCTGTGGAATGGTGACGTTCCGATGTTTACTATACATCCCAATTCCCACGATTTATTTACTAGTTCTGGCGATCGCATTGTTGATTTTTGCACAGAATCGGGTTTGGAACTAGTTCAACGTCGCTTACAAAACTTGAACGAGAACGACCTTAAACAGCAAATTCATTTTATTAAGGCTTCTTTAGCTTCGCTGGCAATGTCTTCCGAACAAGCCAAACTTCCCCATTATCGCCTGAGTGAACCGCACAGTATAGTTAATCGCGAACAATTATTAAAAGCTGCTATTGCGATCGCAGATCGCTTAGAACAACTGGCACTGTACGGTCAAGATGATGCTATCTGGATTGGTTTAACTGCTACAGGCGATCGCTATTGGAGTCTTGTGCCTTTAGGATTAGATTTTTATAATGGCTTACCAGGAATTACTCTGTTTTTAGCTTATTTAGGTGCGCTCGCTCAAGAACAACGCTATACTGCTTTAGCGCAAGCTGCATTAAAAACAATCACAAGCCAACTAGAACAAAATAAATCATTGCTCAAATCAATTGGTGCTTATGATGGTTGGGGAGGCATAATTTACACTCTGACACAATTAGGAATACTGTGGGACAAACCAGATTTATTGACCCAAGTAGAAGAATTAGTTAAGCTTTTACCTCCTTTAATTGAGCAAGATCGGGGTTTAGATTTTATTGCTGGTGCAGGCGGATGCTTACTTAGTTTACTGTCACTGTATCGTTGTACTGCTTCTGAATCGACCTTAGCAAATGCTATTGCTTGTGGTGACCATTTAATTGCTCAAGCTCAAAAAATGCCTCAAGGTATTGGTTGGACAATACCAACTTCAGAATCAAAACCACTAACTGGTTTAGCTCATGGTGCTGCGGGAATAGCCTTAGCCTTGCTGGAATTATGGGCAGTAACAGGTCAAAAACGGTTTAAAACAGCAGCAGTTGAAGCGATTTCTTACGAACGTAGTCTTTTTCTACCTGAAGTGGGTAATTGGCCAGACTTACGCAATTTTAGCAATTCAGTTTTAGCTCGTAATCAAAACCGAGCGAGTTGTATGATTGCCTGGTGTCATGGCGCAGTAGGAATTGGATTAGCTAGACTACATGCTTTGAGCTATCTTGATAATGCTGAAATACGTGCAGAGATCAATACCGCTCTTCAAACCACTCTCAAAGGTGGATTTGGTAGCAATCATTCTCTCTGTCATGGAGATTTAGGTAATTTAGAATTACTACTGCAAGCTAGCTTAGTTCTCAATCAACCCCAGTGGCAAACTCAGGTTGAGCGTTTTACTAGCGTTGTCCTCAACAGTATTGAGAAAGATGGATGGCTTTGTGGTGTACCGTTAGGAGTGGAAACACCAGGATTGATGACAGGACTAGCAGGCATTGGCTATCAATTACTGCGTTTAGCTGAACCACAACTTATTCCTTCTGTATTGTTGTTTGAACCACCAAAGTCGAAAGACATCAGACATCAACAAGTATGCGAGCAAGAAACCGCTTTAACTTGAATTCAAACTTTAATTAACTTGCCTAACTAAATATGATCTGTAGTTTAGGAGTAAAACTATGTCTAACCAAGAGATTATTAATGCTTGGAAAGATGAAGATTATTGGTACAGTCTCAGTGAAGAAATGCGATCGCGTTTACCAGAAAATCCTGTGGGAATAATTGAACTTTGTGATCGAGAAATGGAACTTATTGTCGGCGGTTTAACAATTATTTCTTGGGGCAATTGTACGATCAACTCTCACCATTCTCAGGTTTGTATTACCAAACAAAATTTTAACTGTGCCATTACCAAGAACATCAAAAATGGAGTTTGCATCAACCGATTTTTTTAAATCAATTGTTTAGAAACTAAATCAAAAATTCCACTAGCAAGAAAGATTGTAGAGCGATCGCCCTAGACCTAATAAAATGCTAATGGAAATTAGGTGAATTCTTGCTGAGTTACTCGTTATCTTTATTGTAGTTACTTAGCAAAAGAATAATTAAAAGTACCAAATTTTCTTAAAGCAATTTTCCTTTCAATTGTATAGATGTAGCATGATACGTCTTTAGCGAATTATTTCAATCTATTTTAAGGAATTTGATTATTTCTAATTTCAAGAAAAACATGATGTCTGCAAAAGATATTTTTTGCCTTAAAAAGCTTTAGAGTAATGGGCTTGCTTTTAACTTAATTATTGATTGCTGTAGTAACAACTCTTAGTTAAGAATTAGAGGAAAGATTAATATGGATCCTACTAACGGCAATGACCTAATCTTTGGAGATTCAGGTGCTAATTTGATTAATGCGCTTGCTGGTGACGACACTGTGTTTGGAGATAATGGCAACGATACCTTAAATGGTAATGATGATAATGATTATTTGTATGGTGATTATGGCAATGATCTTTTACATGGTGGAGATGGTAACGATGTTGTAATCGGCAGTTGGGATAATGACAGTTTATATGGGGGGAATGGCAACGATATCCTTGGTTTTAGTAGTAGTCATGATGAGATTGGCAATGACTACTTAAATGGTGGTAATGGCAATGACGAATTGTATGCTGGTACTGGTAATGATACCCTCCAAGGTGGCGTAGGTAATGACTCTGTCTTTGGTGGTACTGGCAATGATATTATTGCTGGAGGTCAGAGAGGAAATCACATAGAGATTGATCGCCTTACAGGTGCTTCTGGTTCGGATCGATTTTTGTTGGGAGATCATCTTGGTAATGCTTATTCTGTTGCTGGCAATCAAGATTATGTTGTAATTACCGATTTTCAAAAAGGTCAGGATAGCGTTTTTCTGGACTTGGGAGATTATACTTTGGGTGCTTCTCCGATTAATCAGATTTCAGGTACAGCAATTTATCAAGGCGACGAATTGATTGGTATTTTGGCAGAAGTTAATCAATTTAATCTTGTTTTTGAAGATGGAGTTTCTCGAACTGTTCTTAAAAGCTTAGGTTTGGGAATTGAAGCAGGGTAGTTATCTGAAATAGAAAAAAGAATTTGACCAATAGTTTGATTTAAGTTTAATTTCACCCAAAAGCTAAAAAAGATCGCGATAATCAATCATTTTTTAAATCTTGCCAAGATTTTTTTGTCGAAGTTGATTAACTCTGAATCATCCACTAATGAAATACCAGTCGGTTAGACAACACAGTGAAGAAGACTGTGGTGCAGCTTGTCTAGCTTCTATTACCAAATACTATGGTAAAACCTTTACGATTAATTGTATTCGAGAAGCAGTAGGAACAGGACAGCAAGGCACTACTTTATTGGGATTAAAACAAGGAGCAAACAGACTAGGTTTTAATGCCCGAGGAGTCAAAGTTTCGTTTGAAGTCATTAATAAACAAGCTATGCCTCTGCCAGCGATTATTCACTGGAAAGGTTATCATTGGGTAGTTTTATACGGGAAAAAAGGCAAAAAATACATTATTGCCGACCCTGCTACTGGGATTCGCTATTTAGATACCAAATCGTTAGGAGAAGCTTGGCTAGATGGGGTAATGCTGCTTCTAGAACCCGATCCGATCCGCTTTTTTACGCAGAAAGATGAAAAAGACAAAATAGGGGGTTTTGGGCGTTTTTTAAAGCGAGTTTTGCCTTATCGGGGTATCGTTGGTCAGGCTTTACTACTTAACTCCATCTTGGGTTTATTATCTCTTGCTTCTCCCTTTTTATTGCAAATTTTAACTGATGATGTTTTAGTTCGTGGGGATAATCAATTACTAACTAGAGTTGCCATTGCTGTAGTAATAATGCACTTCGTTAGTAGTAACCTTCAATTGGTTCAATCTAACTTGATCGCTCACTTTTCTCAACGATTGCAATTAGGGTTGATTCTGGAGTTTGGCAGGCAAATTTTACGATTACCTTTGCAATACTACGAATCCCGTCGTAGCGGTGAGGTTGTCAGCCGTTTAGAAGATATTCAAGCCATTAATCAACTTGTTTCCCAAGTAGTGGTTAGTTTACCCAGTCAATTTTTTATTGCGGTGGTTTCCTTAAGTTTCATGGTGTTTTACAGTGCCAAACTTGCATTGGTAGGAATAGCGATCGCTCTTGTGATGACTGTTTCTACTATAGTTTTTTTACCCACTCTCCACCAAAAGACTCGTAGCCTTCTAGTACTATCAGCAGAAAATCAAGGTGTTTTGGTAGAAACCTTTAAAGGTGCGATCACACTCAAAACTACGGCTGCTGAACCTCAATTTTGGGAGGAATTACAAAACCGTTTTAGTCGCTTTGCCAATTTTACTTTCAGCACAATGCAAATTGGTATCGTTAACGGGACTTTTTCAACCTTGGTTTCTAATGTTGGCAGTATTGCCTTGCTTTGGTTTGGTAGCAGCTTAGTGATTGGTAAAGAGTTGACTATTGGTCAATTGTTGGCATTCAACAGCATGAACACCAATTTCACTACTTTTATTAGTACGGCAATTAGTTTTGTCGATGAATTTACCAGAGTTAAAACTGCTACCCAACGACTTACGGAAGTAATTGATGCTACACCAGAAATTGTTGAAGAACAACCAAAACCTTGGGTGAGAATTCCTGACAATATCAATATTATTTGTACCAATCTCAACTTTCACCATCCTGGCAGAGTTGACCTTTTAGAAGACTTTTCCCTTACTATTCCTGGCGGACAAGTGATTGCTTTGATTGGTAAATCTGGCTGTGGCAAAAGCACTTTAGCCAAAATGATTGCAGGATTATATCCTCCTCAGTCTGGTAATATCCGCTTCGGTATTTACAACCAACAAGACTTGTCTCTAGATTGTCTGCGTCAACAAGTGGTTTTAGTTCCTCAAGATGCTCATTTTTGGAGTCGGTCGATTACAGAAAATTTTCGTTTAGGTAATCCCGAAATTTCCTTTGAGTGTATTGTCGAAGCGTGTCAAATTACTGGTGCTGATGAATTTATTAGTAAACTACCCGATAAATATCAAACTGTTTTAGGAGAGTTTGGTTCTAATTTATCTGGAGGACAAAGACAAAGATTAGCGATCGCAAGGGCAATTGTCAACAATCCACCAGTTTTAATTTTAGATGAATCTACTGGTGCGCTCGACCCAGTTAGTGAAGCTGAAGTTTTAGAAAATCTGTTGTTTCATCGACAGGGTAAAACCACAATTATGATTAGCCACCGTCCGCCAGTAATTGGACGAGCAGATTGGATTGTACTACTAGAGCAAGGACGTTTACAAGTTCAAGGTTCTCTAGCTAAATTACGTTATCAGGCTGGAGAACATTTGAAATTTTTGATGCTTTGATTGTTATGAGATAAAAAGAAATGTTTTCTGAAGCTGAAACTTACTGGGAACTTTTAAGACTGTACGTTGATATTAATCTTGCTCGACAAAACCAGAATAATCAACAGCCTCTTACTCCTCTGGAAAAAACTTGTTTGCGGGGATTGCTTTGCGGTTACAGTCCCGAACAGATAGCCAGTCATCTCAATGGAGAATCCTATGGATTGATTATTAACCTAACTTGGAGGTTACATCGATGTATCCAAATCATGACGGGTAGAACCCCCAAGGAAGTGGAAAGTTACAGAGATATTCCTGAATGGCTAGAAGCAGCAGGATACAAAATTTGTCAGTCACGCCAAGATTGGGAAAATGCACCAGATGTCTCAATTTTCTATGGACGTTCTCAGGAACAACAAACTCTCAAACACTGGATTGTTCGGGAGAGATGTCGATTAGTAGCTATTGTCGGGATGGTGGGTATTGGTAAGACTGTTTTAACATCTAAGGTAGCCAAAGAGATTCAACGGGAGTTTGACTTTGTAATCTGGCGAAGTTTGCGTTGTTGTCTTTCTTTTCAGCAACTTTTAGCCGAATTAATTCAATTTTTTGCTGCTGGAAGAGCAACTAATTTAGCACAAGATACCTATAGTAGTATTTCTCAGTTAATTAAATATTTGCGGACTGCTCGTTGTTTATTAGTTTTGGATGATTGGCAGTTAGTAATGGAGAAACCAGAAGAATACCAACCCTATCAACTACTGCTGAAGACAATCGCCGAAGTACCCCATCAAAGTTGCTTAGTTATTAATAGTTCTGAAAAACCTGCTGAAATTGCTCTGTTGTCAGGGAATTTGGTTCGCTGTTTACCTTTATCTGGCTTGGGAAAATCAGCAAGGGAGATTTTAAAAGCTAAGGGTTTGTCGGATGAACACCTTTGGGACAAAATTATTACGCTCTATCGCGGTAACCCCAGAAAACTTAAATTGGTAGCAAGCACTATTAAAGATGTGTTTGCTGGTAGTGTGATTGAATTTTTTGACCAAGAAACTTATCTAGAGGTGATTGTCGATGATGCTTCTAAAAATCTCTTAGATCGACAGTTTCAACGTTTATCGGAATTCGAGCAACAGATTATGAAAATTCTGGCTCGTCATACTCAACCAATTACCCGCGAACAATTACAACAGGAACTTCAAATCGAAGTATACACTTCAGAAATTACCAAAGCTTTAGAATCTCTCTTAAGGCGATCGCTGATTGAAATCATCCATCACAATGGTCAACAACTTTTTACCCTCGAACCAATAGTGATGAAGTATGTGATCAGAGAGTATTTATATTCAGAACAAAACACCCATTTGGTTAAATTTATTCCTTCTCACTCAAATCTACCGCTACAGCCACAACCTTTACCACAGTTTGAATCTCCTCAACCCTCATTAGCGATTGTTAATTCTCAACAACCATCTAATCTAGTTAGAGCCAGACCAAATATTTTACCTGTAGTTCAAGAAAATGATTTTTTACCACCCATAAGTCTGTGGACACAACTCGGTGGACTATTTCTCGCTAGTACGGTAGGAATTGCGATCGCTCTTGCTGCTGTTACTCCCTACAAAGTTACCGTTCAAGCTCAAGCAAACATTCGTCCTGCTGGAGAATTACGTCTGGTAGAAGCCGAAACGGAAGGCTCAGTAGTAGATATTCGAGTCAAAGAAAATCAAACCGTCAAAAAAGGGGATATTTTAGCTATTATCGATAATTCTCGCCTAGAAACCCGCAAAAGCCAGTTAGAAAGTAACATTGAGCAAGCCAATTTACAACTCAAACAAATTCAAGCTCAAATAACCTCACAGAATCATCGCATCTCGGCAGAAGCTGACCGCCTTAATCGCACAATTGCTTCAGCCGAAGCCGAATTAAGTCGTCGTCTTCGAGAATATCAAGACCGATTAATTACTACTAGTGCTGAAGTTACAGAATCTGAAGCCAATCTAAAATCCATTCAAGCTGCCTTAAACGCTGCTATCTCCAAACGAAATCGCTATCAAATAGTAGCTCATGCAGGAGCTTTATCTAAAAATCAATTAGAAGAAGCACAAGTAGCCGTTGAACAACAAGAACAAGCTGTTCAAGCTGCTCAAGCAAGACTGCAAAGCGTACAAACAGCACTCAATCCAAGTAACGCCGAAGTTGCGAAGGCGAGAGAAAATATTGCTCAAGAAAAAGCGATCGGTCAATCTAATCTAGCTAACTTACAAAGAGAAAAAGAAGCACTGATTCAACAACAAATTGAAATTCAACAACAGCAATCTCGTGACCAACACGAACTCCAACAACTAGAAAAAGACCTCGATCAAACTGCTATTAAAGCTACTGCCGATGGCATTCTGTTTCAACTTAATTTAAGGAATACAGGTCAAAGAGTAGTGTCAGGGGAAGAAATTGCTCAAATTGCTCCTATTAATACTCCTTTGCTTGTCAAAGCTTCCGTTTCTGCCCAAAATATTAGTCAAGTAAAACCAGGTCAACTAGCACAGTTAAGAGTATCTGCTTGTCCCTATCCAGATTACGGAATTATTCAAGGTGTAGTCAATAAAATTTCTCCAGATACCATCCAATTTCCAGGTCAAAATAATACGGCAGTCGCCTCAGCTACTACTCAAACTAAAATTCAGCCTGGAGAAACGGCTCTCTATCAAGTAACTATTGAACCAGAAAGTCTTACTTTAGGTCATGGAAATAATCGGTGTTCGCTTCAATTGGGAATGGAAGGCAGAGTTGACATCATTGCCAATGAAGAAACTGTGTTGAAATTTTTACTCAGGAAAGCAAGATTGCTGACAGATTTATAAAGAGCGCGATCGCTGAGTTGGTTTGCTTTTAATTTTTAAACTTTTTACTAGTCTGGTAGAAACTACTGTAGCTGGTACACCTACAGCAATCGAGTAAGGAGGTATATTTTTAGTAACTACTGCACCCGCTCCTATTACGCTGCCTTGACCAATAGTAACTCCATCTAAGACTCTTACCCCACTGCCTAACCAGCAATCATCTTCAATCGTAACGCCTTTAAAGTTAAATCCTTGTTCCGCAATTAGTTTGTCATGCTCAGTAAAATTATGATTGTGGGCATAGATAGAGCTATGAGAAGCAATTAAGCAATTTTTGCCAATTTTTAGTTTGCCATAAGCACTGAGACAGGAATAAGGTCCAATATAAGTACCTTCGTCGATAATGATTTGACCGCTATCAAAAACACTGAGATGAACACCACGAGCTAAACTGACTAGATTAGCAAGATTAATTTTGCTCATAGTTCCAGAGCAATTAATACAAACATCTCTAGCTAAATTGACGCGATCGCAAATTTTGAGTTCATTACCTGAATTAAGATCGATTTCGACCCCTTGATGAAGAACAACTCCAAATCCTATTTCAATATTTTGAGCATTTTTTAACCTCACATCAGGATAAATTCTGACTGAGCGACCCATTTTTTTGAAAATAAAAGGGTAAAGTAAATATCTTAATCCTAGACCAGGTAGGAGCGGAATCCACCCTAATAAACTTGTTAAGATTGGCGTTTTCCACTTAGACCCTTTCAAAAATGATTGAGTTACTTTTAAATTATTCATAATTAAAAAAGTGATTAGATAATTCTGCAATTAAGCAAAATTATGATTATTTTTTTTCAAAAAGTTTATTAGTAGCAAAATATCTATTGTTAGATAGATTAATTTTGAAAAACTATGTGTAAAGAGTGAATCAATTTTGGCTCTAAAAATTTAAAAAGTAATTCACTTAGCTATCTCAACTTTGTAGCTAAATTTGAAATATTTACTGACCTTATTTCAATTCTTTGAAGCTAGGAAGAAATTAAGGTTCAATCAATTAAAACTTGATATAAATGTTTTATGGCGGACACTGACCAGGTATTCTGGGACTTTGAATAGGTTTCTCAACTAAACTTTTAATCTGGTTGAAATTAACCATAGCTTTTTTAAGCCATAAAAATTGAATGGCTGTAAAAGATTTTAATAATTTAAGTCTTTTGACTAAAAAATTGTTCACGTTAAGTCAACTACTTAAACATTTTGTTGATAATTCTCACATAATAACAAAAAAAATCAAAATTATCTTGCTCTTTAAAATTAAGAAGCTTTGGGCTTACGCGATAGCGAAAAATTGCGTTAAAGTCAAGTAAATAAATTATAGTTTTAATAAATAATTAAAAAATTTACTATTAGTTTTTGCTCATATTTTTTAAGATGAATTGATTATTGAGATTATCGAAACAGTAACACAGGAATATAACTGCTCCGCAGTATTTGAGCCGTTGTACTACCGATTACTAGATGGCGAATTCGGCTATGTCCATAAGCACCCATTATTAATAAACTGATGTCATGTTCAGTGATATATTGCGAAAGCTTTTGTTCGGGATGTCCTTCGAGTAAACAGCAGATTGGTTCAAATCCAGCCTGATATACCAATTGCCTTGCTTCCTCAATAAGAGCGATCGCAGAATAATCAGAGTTACTTTGGGCAACAGTGACAATGTGCAGTTCTAAACCTTCAAAAACGTACAAATCTGTAAGAAATTGCCTAATTTTTTGCCAACTTGAACTACCATCATAGGTGATCAAAACACGTTCTATAGGTTTAAATTGGCGAGGAGTTACCAAGCAGGGTTTATTACTGCTACGAACAACTGCTTCTAAATTTGCTCCCAATTTTCCAGAAGTCAAACTAGTTGTTTCACCTCTTTTTCCTAACAAAACCAGATCGCAATCAGCCTCAAATTTTGCCAAACAATCGACTAGAAAGCCCGTTTCATGGAGAAGATTAATCTGGTTTACTCCTTCTGCTTTGAGGGTTTGGGCTGCTGCTTGCAAAACTAACTTTGCTCGTTGGTGATTAAGCTTGGCTTGCTCATGTTCCAATTCCACCAAATGACTGAGTAAATTTTCTGAAGCATCAATGCCGATTGCACCGCTTAAGTTTTCTGTAGGCACTGCTTGTTGAGTGCGAATATCGCTTACGCAGAGAACATCTATTTCTGCCTCTAGACGAGTGGCAAACCATGCACCATAACGGTAGAGATTTTCAGCAAAAGCCGAGCCATCGGTACAAAGTAAAATTTTGTTCATGGTTAAAAGTTTTGATTCTTAATGACTACGGATTCTTTATTGATTGCCAATCGGTCAAATAAAGTTGCACTGGCTTCATTTAACCCAACCACTTTTACGTCTGCACCATTACGACGAAATTTATTGACTGCTTTATCAACTACTTCCACTGCTCCTTGATCCCAAAGATGAGCCTGAGTTAAATCAATGGTAACGCGATCAACTAGTTCCCTAAAATCAAAAGATTGTAAAAAATCTTCCAGGGGAGAAGGAACAGCCTTAGTAAAGCGAGGCAAAATATAAATAATTGCCAAAGATAGAACCGTTAGGATATACACCGTTACAGGTACATTAGTTAGTTGAGGCAACTGAGCCAAGAAAATTAACACAGCTAAAGCATTGATATAACCAATCATTACCGCCCTAGGTACATATTTCATTTGGCGACCTAGTTTTAGGACTCCAAATATTACCTGTAGTACTCCCGTTAAAAAAGTGGCTGCCAAAAGATACTGTAAACCGTGATCCTTAACTAGATCGATCATCAGCAGTGCCATCGCCCCAGTCGCAGCAGAAATAGCTCCCGGTCTTCCTCCCAAAAAAGCCGTTATGACAGCAATAATAAATGAAGTATAAAGTCCAACTTTAGGATCAACTCCAGCAATAATCGAAAAAGCGATCGCTTCTGGAATTAATGCCAGTCCTACTACTGCTCCTGCCAAAAGATCTTGTCTAGTGTTAAAAAACCACTCCCGCTTTAAAATTTTAGTATTCAACCTAACTCCTTAATATAAATTTAAAAAATTCAATTATTACAAAAAAAAAGCCCCACCGTAAGACGAGGGCTGTTTTGTTTTCGTGTAAAACAGATATGGAGATAGGCAAATCGGGTTTTGGGATAATTTTCAACCAATACCTTAAATTAATACCAAATTTTTCAACTAAACCAAAACTACAACAGATAAACTAGTACAAACAGAATTACCCAAATAACATCGACAAAATGCCAATAAATTTCTGCTGCTTCAACACCGAAGTGACTACTACTAGAATAATGGCTAGCTTCACGCGATCGCCACAGAACGGATAAAATGAGTAACAATCCGACAGTTACGTGCAAACCGTGAAAACCAGTCAAAGCAAAAAAGCAACTAGTAAATAAGTTCGTAGTCAAACCAAACTCGGCATGAAAATATTCGTAGCCTTGCCCCATCAAAAAAGCAGCACCCATTAGTGCGGTAATACCAAACCAAAGACGTAAACCAGCCACATCATTATTTTTAATCGCTGTTTGTCCTCGGTGCATGACAAAACTACTAGAAACCAGAATAATTGTGTTGAGTATAGGAATGAATAATTCCAATTCGGGAGTACCTTCTGGAGGCCAAGCAGGCATAATACTGCGATAAATTAATAAAGCAGCAAAAAAGGCCAAAAAGGTCATGCTATCGGAAACCAGAAAGACAAAAATTCCAAACATCCGATGGTCAGGATGACCATGATGAGCTTCTGCTTCTTTGTGATAATTAAGATTGAGTTTCGACTCTTCTATAGTTGAACCTTGCATAAATTCCTTCTGTAATTAGTGTTTAGCGATCACAACTTACCAATTAGATAACTGGTGTACAGACGTAATATGTTACGTCTCTACTAATAACTGGTAACTGTTATTGTGCTTCTGCACCTACCTCTGCCAACATATCTTCAACAGATTCATCACCATCAATACTTTCTGTATCGATGCCATAGTCATAGGGACCAGCCCATAAGACAGGTTCTTCTTCAAAGTTTTCAATAATGGGTGGTGAAGAAGTTTGCCATTCTAAAGTAAGAGCGCGCCAAGGATTACGACTGGCTTTTTCTCCTTTATACAAACTCCAAAGGACATTGATCACAAAAGGAATAGTCGAAACTGCCAAAATATAAGAACCAATCGTACAAACCTCATTTAAAAATTGAAATTTGGGGTCGTATAAAGCAACGCGACGGTTCATCCCTTGTAAACCCAATTGGTGCATAGGTAAGAAAGTTAAATTCAGACCAATAAAAGTCAGAATAAAATGAATTCTACCTAAGGTTTCATTAACCATACGCCCTGTCATTTTAGGAAACCAATGATAGACTGCACCAAACAAACCTAAAACCGACCCACCAAAAAGAACGTAGTGGAAATGGGCAACAATGAAATAAGTATCGTGGACGTGAATATCAAAGGGGACAGAGGCAATCATTACCCCACTTAAACCACCAATTAAAAAGGAAGAGATAAAACCCATCCCAAATAACAAAGCACTATTGAGATTGAGTTTTCCGCCCCAAAGGGTAGCACACCAACTAAAAACTTTAATTCCCGTTGGTACAGCAATAACCATCGTTGTTGCCATAAAAAACATCCGCAACCAACCAGGAGTACCACTAGTAAACATGTGGTGTGCCCAAACGATTAACCCCAAAAATGAGATCGCTAAACTGGAATACGCGATCGCTCGATAACCAAAGATCGGTTTGCGGGCATGAACTGGTAAGATTTCGGAAATTGCCCCAAAAAAGGGCAATATCATAATATAAACGGCTGGATGGGAGTAAAACCAGAACATATGTTGATAAACAATCGGGTCTCCACCCCCTGTCGGATTAAAGAAAGCGGTACCTGCAATCAGATCGAAGGAAAGTAAAATCAAAGCTGCTGCTAAAACTGGCGTACCTAATAGAATTAAGGCAGAAGTAGCTAACATTGACCAGCAAAACAAGGGCATACTATGGATATCCATGTCTGGGATGCGCATCGTCAAAATGGTAGTGAAAAAGTTAATCGCTCCCAAAATTGAGGATGTCCCCAAAATCAACACGGTCATAATCCAGATTTCTTCGCCCCATTTACTAGCAACTAAGCTTAAAGGAGGGTAAGAAGTCCAGCCCGCTTGTGCAGGGCCAACAAAAAAGCTACTTAATAGTAAGACACCTCCAACCGGCTGCATCCAAAAAGCCACGGCATTCAACCGAGGAAATGCCATATCTTCTGCCCCAATCATTAAGGGAATCAGATAGTTACCAAAAGCAGCCCCTGCCGGAATAATCCACAAAAACAACATGATCGATCCGTGCATCGTCATCGTCTGATTGTAAAATTCAGGCTGAATAAAATCAGGATCGGGAGTTGCTAATTCGGTGCGCATCACTTCGGCTAAGGCACCACCAATGAAATAGAAAAAGAAAGCTGTAACTAGATATTGAATACCGATGACTTTATGGTCGGTATTAAAAGTGAAATAATCCTGCCACTTCCTAGTTTGAGGTTCAACCCCATGTCCATTGACTTGAGAAGTAGCAGTTTCTGCTGATGTACTCATAAAATCCTAAATCTTGAATGTTTGTTCGCCAAATAGTGAGACTTACAACCGTTTTTGAGGTCGAAGGTACTTCGCCTTCGTCAATCTGTTTGGCTCGATCTCTAGTTAAAACTTGATTAATGATGAGAATGATGTAGTATTGCTAAGGAATTGGCTTCTAAACCTATTTTTTCGGCATAAGGAGCTAACAAATCTTGCTCTGTAGACTGAGAATTAAAAGCTACAGACTGATTAGTTTCACCATCTGCGATTGTATTTTGCTGTACCCATTGGTCGTATTCTGCTGCTGTTTGTACGTACAATTGCGTTTTCATCCCACCGTGATAAGCTCCACATAATTCGGCACAGACTACGGGATATTGACCAAGTCTAGTGGGCGTGAAAGTTAATTGTACTTCTCTGCCGGGGATCGCATCTTGTTTAATCCGAAATTCTGGCAGCCAAAAGGCGTGTAGCACATCTCCAGCAGAAATATTGAGTTGGACTGGACGATCTATAGGAATGTGTAACTCTCCAGAAATTATACCTGTTTCAGGATAGGTAAACACCCAAGCATATTGAATGCCATTGACATTGATAATTAAAGGATTAGCTCCTTGATCGCTTTCAGGAGAAGCCCCTAAACCTAAAGCTACTTGTTGGTTTTCTGAATTAAAAGCAATCAATTCCGATTGATGAGAGTGGGCAAGCTTTTTAGGTCCCATATCATGGGCAGCCATCGGATCGAGTCCACCCATGGCATTGTAGACTTCAAAACTGTAGATAGACAAAATGAAAACGATCACAGCCGGTATGGCAGTCCAAACAATTTCTAAAGGAACGTTTCCTTCTATTGACGGGCCATCGGTAGTATCGCCTTCGCGTCTACGAAATTTAATCAGGATGTAGACTAGAACTCCTTCAATTAACAAAAATAGACCTGTAGCAATGGTCATCATTAAATTAAAAAGTTCATCTACTTGAGTTGCTTCATTAGAAGCAGCTATTGGTAATAGTCCATGATTTTGACCGTACCAAAGACTGATCAAAGTTAGTACTATACCTGCAATGAGAGTAACTATATTACTGGGAATATTCACGGGTATTTCTTCTCTAAATCTGCTAGCTAGGAATGAAATGAATTTATTACGATAACGGAGACACAATTAGTTCAATCACTACAAAAAATTGAATTTAAGTTATTTACCTCTCTTTGTACTAGGGTAAGACAAACTTCTAGCTAGGAGTTAGTTAGAGACAGAATCTCAGATTATTTTTTAGATTTTTTTTGGGATCACTAAAGTTAAGATTAGCATTTTTAAAACAATCAGATGAGCGATCAAGAAAAAAACAAATAACTTTAATTTTTTATTTATAATTTGATGAATTTTTATTAATTAAATTTTAAGTCAATCTGAAGAATAGCCAAAAGAATTTATCTCTAGTAAAAACGTCGCTAGATTGATAGATAGGGGAAAAAATTTGTTTTTTCTTTTGACTCTTTTGCAATTGAGCAATCACAGAAACATTAATAAAGTTTTATCAGCGTATTTATTGCTATGGCACAGTCAATATTTCAGCCACAAGTTAAACCAAGTAACCAAAATTTCTCTCAATCTCAACCTCAGATTTGGCTACGTCGTTTAGTGTGGAAAATAGCGATCGCGACGTTACTCTTGATGGCAGTAGGAAGTGCAACCAGAGTAATGAACGCAGGTTTAGCTTGTCCAGATTGGCCTTTGTGTTATGGTCAACTAGTACCCACTCAACAGATGAATCTCCAAGTGTTTCTAGAATGGTTTCATCGTCTAGATGCTGCTTTGATTGGTTTAAGCGCGATCGCTTTAGTCGGTTTATCTTGGTGGTATCGGGCTAAAGTGCCGACTTGGCTACCTTGGGCTGCTTCTTTTGCTCTTTTTTTAATCGTATTTCAAGGTATTCTTGGTGGACTAACGGTAACTCAACTACTGCGTTTTGATATTGTCACGGCTCATTTGGGTACAGCTTTACTGTTTTTCTGTACTTTGATTGTGATCGGGACTTGTTTAACTCCTTATCAAGGTACTCAAGTAGCGGGAAAATTAGCGCTCGTTGGTTTAAGCGCAGCGATTTTAGTTTATCTTCAAAGTTTAATCGGAGCTTTAGTCGCTTCACGCTGGGCTTTACATCAATGTTTGAGCGACTCTCAATTGTGTCTGGTGATGAATAGTCATATTGTTGGAGTTTTTCCTCCTACCATCGCCACTATCGGATTAGTTTGGCTAGCTTGGCGTACCCCTGCTTTATCCGAACAGTTGAGACAATTAGCTAATACTGCTGCTGGTTTAGTTGCCTTACAAATTTTACTAGGAATTGCTACTTTTAAATTACATCTTCAAGTCGAACCCTTGACTGTAACTCATCAAGCTGTCGGTGCAGGTTTACTAGGTGTCTTAGTGGCATTTACCGTTTTAGCTTTACGAGATCGCTCTGGTAATCAAAGTTACCAAAAAAGAAGCAATTAGGAACTAAAGCTTAAAAATAAGCCTTTAAAACATGATTTGCGCTTTAATGCCTGTAGAAGCTCCTATTTGATTTATTAATATAGAATTTGGGAATAGTAAGAATGACTGGGACAAGTGTTGCCCGAAGCAATGAGAATTTTCTAGAAGTAATCAAAAGTTACTATCAATTGACCAAACCTAGAATTATTCCTCTACTTTTAATTACAACTGCTGCCTCGATGTGGATTGCCTCAAAGGGGAACGTAGATTCTTTCTTGTTGATTATTACTTTGTTAGGAGGTACTCTTGCTGCTGCTTCGGCTCAAGTCTTAAATTGTATTTACGATCAAGACATTGATTATACGATGGTGCGGACGCGCAAACGCCCGATCCCTTCTGGAAAAGTACAAACTCAACACGCTTTAATTTTTGCCATCATTTTAGGAATACTTTCTTTTGGCTTGTTAGCCGTCTTTGTCAATCTTTTGGCAGCTAGTCTAGCCATGTCAGGAATTGTTTTTTATATGCTGGTGTACACTCACTGGCTTAAACGACATACCACCCAAAATATTGTAATTGGCGGTGCTGCTGGTGCGATTCCTCCTTTGGTAGGTTGGGCAGCGGTAACAGGTGATTTAAACTGGATACCTTGGTTATTATTCTTAATTATTTTCTTGTGGACTCCTCCCCATTTTTGGTCATTAGCTTTGATGATTAAAGATGATTATGCTCAGGTGCAAGTACCAATGCTACCAGTGATTGAAGGAGAAGAAATTACAGTTAAACAAATTTGGTTCTACACAATTTTGGTAATTCCGTTTACTTTATTATTGATTTATCCGATTGGTAGCTTGGGCATAGTTTATGGTGCGATCGCTCTTACCTTAAATGTGATTTTTCTCCGCAAAGCTTGGCAACTAAAACAAGCACCTCAAGACAAACAACTAGCTCGTTCTTTGTTCAAGTATTCAATTCTCTACATGATGCTGTTGTGTACAGGTATGGTAATTGATAGTTTATCTTTTACTCATCATTTAGTTGCTTGCTTAATGCCACAATAATTGTAAGGGGTCGTCCTCGCCCTCGAAGGGCGAGGCTTGTGAACCCCGTCATTTTCCTGGGCAAATTTGCCTGAATTTAGACTTCTATCCTGAAGGAGTCTATTTTTTTTGGCTACAGCTTTTTCAGAAAAAATCTCTAAAATAAAAGTTTGTCTGATGGATTATCCCAATAAATCTTAGGTCAAAACTTGTTACCTTATAGATACTTGTTTGTACTAAGTTGCATAAGTAATTATCTATACTGGCAGCTTCGCATAACCTGCAATCTTGATTGACTTTTATGGCAGCAAACTTAGACCAACCAAGAGAACCTCTGATTGAACTAAAGGGTATTAGTAAGTCCTTTGGGAAAAACGTCATTCTCGATCAGGTTGATTTAACTATTCGGAAGGGAGAAGCTTTAGTCATTATTGGTCCTTCTGGTACTGGAAAATCAACGATTTTAAGAATTATTGCTGGTTTGCTTCCATCCGATACAGGAGAAATTTACATCAAGGGAAAAAAGCGAACAGGCTTAATTGAAGACGGCGAAGATCCGATTGGGATTAGTATGGTTTTTCAGCAAGCAGCCTTGTTTGACTCCCTAAGTGTAGAAGAAAATGTCGGTTTTTCTTTATATCAACATTCCACTTTACCCAAAAAAAAGATTAGAAGACTGGTTGAAGAAAAGCTTGAAATGGTAGGTTTAGGAGGGACAGGCGATCGCTTTCCTGCGGAACTATCCGGGGGGATGCGGAAACGAGTTAGTTTTGCCCGCGCCATTATGTCCAATCCCGAAACACCTCAAGAAAATCCAGAAGTTATTCTCTACGATGAACCTACTGCCGGACTAGATCCAATCGCTTCGACTGTGATCGAGGATTTAGTTCGTAATCTGCAATATATGGATGGAGTATGTGGTACCTACGTCATGGTTAGTCACCAAAATAGTACCATTCGTCGTACTGCTGACCGAATTATTTTTCTGTATGGCGGTCAAATTCAGTGGGAAGGAAATGTTAAAGAAATTGATACCACAGATAATCCTTTAGTAAGACAGTTTTTCAGTGGCAGTATTGAAGGTCCAATTAGGATTATCGATTAAACTAAATTTTCAGTGGGAGGAAATTCAAGATGTTGCGATCGCGAACAATTCGAGAAGGTTCTGTTGGTTTATTGGCTTTGATTGGTATTGCTCTATTTGGTGCGGTTGCTTTGTGGCTACGAGGAATTAATTTTAGTGAAAAAAGTTATCAAATAGTTGCTCAATTTCCTAATGTCAATGGGATTCAAGTTGGAGATTCTGTTCGTTATCGGGGTTTGAAAGTGGGCAAAATCACCGATATTATCCCTGGAACTAATGGTGTAGACGTAATCATGGAAATTTCTTCTTCCGATCTCCTAATTCCCAAAAATGCTCTGATTCAAGCTAGTAGTTCGGGATTGATTGGCGAAACTTTTGTGGCTATAATTCCCCAAAACGAACTCCCTGAACAAGCTCAAGCTACCACTCCCTTGAGTCAAAATTGTGATTCAAGTCTAATTATCTGTAATAACGACCGCTTAGAAGGACAACCGGGAATTACTCTTGACGATCTGATGCCTTTGATGTACCAGATGAGTTCTCTTTACAGCGATCCGCGATTTTTTGACAATATTAATACAGCAGTACAAAATACTTCAATGGCTGCAAGTGAAGCAACTCAATTGAGTAGAGAGCTTTCGGTTTTGGCAAAAGATCTGAGAGGACAACTAAATACTTTTTCAAACACAGCTAATGCTATTACCAAAGTAGCCGACAATAGTTCAGAACAAATTGCTGCTACTGCCGAACAGTATCAACGAACAGCTAATCAAATTAGTGAACTGACAACAAGTGTCAATCAGCTAATTACTCAAAATCGTAGTAATTTAGTAGCTACTTTAGATAATATTAAAATTACTAGCGATCGCCTGCAAAATTTAACAGTACAAATCGATAAAAGTTTAGGTAATACTAATACCGAACAATTAGTTCAAAACTTAGAAACTTTAACCGCAAATGCAGCAGCAGCTTCAGCTAATCTCAAAGACATCTCTGCAACTTTTAGCAACCCAAATAATTTAGTAACGTTACAACAAACTCTAGATTCTGCCAGAGTAACTTTTGTTAATGCTCAAAAAATTACTTCCGATTTAGAACAAATTACAGGCGATCCTGCTTTTGTGAATAATGTTAAAAATCTCATCAATGGTTTAGGCAATTTAGTTTCTTCAACTGAACAATTAGAACAACAAGTTCAGACTACACAAATACTTGAGCCTGTTCAACAACAGTTATCTCTTCGCTCAGATAATGACAATTTTAATCTGACTGAAAAATCACTTAAGTTAGAATCAAAAAATAAAAATAGTTTGTCAGCAAAGGAAATTAATTACCATTTAAATTCTTCTGCTAATTTTCCTATTCCAGAACTAAACAAACAACCCAAACCATGAAAAATTAACCACCCTATTTCTAGGCAAAGTTTTTGAATTGCCAAACATTTATTTGCTACACCTTTGCTTTACTTAAAACAAGGCTTGTGATTTGTGACTTACAGTGATTTTCAATTGAATATAATTTCACTAATCGACTTTTTTCTTCTGCCTGCCTAATACCCAGAAGTAGTCTACCTACTTGAAAACTACTGTATATGAAATACTTAAATGTTTGCTACAGTTTGGAGGATTTTTTAGCTATTAGATAAACTTAATCTAAAATCAAACTATTGGTAGCATTCTTTTTTTTTTATTACAATTTAAAGTTTTCTAAAATTTATTTCCGATGAACTGAATCATCCCACAGAGAACTAGAAGTAGATTTAGATTTAACTAATTCTTGTTTCAGTTTTTGTTGTTGGTTTAATTTAATTAAAACAGGCTTAACTAGTTTAACTAGATTTACCCACGAAAACTCTCGATGAGGCAGAAAGTCTATTAGTTCTTGTAAAGCTTTTTTAGCTTCCTCTAATTCTCGATATTCTTCTGCAATTAAAGGAGTAGAATTACGCAATAAATCTTTTTGTACCGCAGCAAATCCTTGTCTGACTGCTTTAGTAACATCAGCATTAAATTCGGCTTTACCTTTTAACTTTTGTTTATTAAAACCTTCGTGGGAAGAAGCATATAAAGGAGGTAATCTATTTAAGGCATAGGTAGCTACTTCAACACGATTAATATATTGACTAATCGCAACAGGAAGACGACTAATTTGTCGTTCAATTTCCTCTTCGACCAGGCATTCCATAACATTACGAGTAATTTGGTCTTTCTTCGCTTTATTCACGGCTTTTAAATTTGATTATTAATAAAAATTAAACAAAATTAATTGCAACTTAACTCTTATTCTATCTATACATAGATCAAAAGAATTGACTATACTTGAACCTTATTATTCAGTAAAATTTACTAGAAATTTATATTAGTAAGACAAAATTAAGCTTGATTTAAATGAAAATATCAACTTATTAATAGTAATAACAACTAAATGGGCTTTACAAAAATTTTATTTGAGATAGCCAAACAATTTTAATTATTGAAATCACCGAAAGCTTTTAAAATAGCTAACCAAATAAAAAAAACTGACTTCTATTGTTAATCAACTTATTAAAGATAACCATTTTCAGTAAGGAAAGCTAAACTAATATCTTCCGATTGATCTTGAGTAGAAAGACGGAAACCAAGCAATTTATCAACGTATTTACCTAAAATATCACTCTCAAGATTAACTAAATCTCCTGGTTGAAGATAACAAAGATTAGTTTCTGCGTAAGTATGGGGAATAACCGCAACTTTAAACCAACTGCCATCAGTTGCACAATCAGCAACAGTTAAACTAATTCCATTCACCGCAATACTACCTTTTGTCACCAAATAACGAGCAATTCTACTTTGCCATTGTTCACTCAGATTAGGAGGTTGACCAACAGTCATCTCCCAAGATTTTTGGCGAGAAACCGATTCAATTAAACAGCCAATTCCATCGACATGACCAGTCACAAAATGTCCACCGATTTTACTGCCAACACGCAACGAAGTTTCTAAATTTACATAATCTGCTGCTTCTATCCGCATTCCTAAAGTTGTTCTTGCTAAAGTTTCTGGTGAAGCAGTGGCAACAAAACCATGGGATAAAATTGTTTCGACAGTCAAACAAACTCCGTCGACTGCCACACTATCACCAATAGCCAAATCTGTTAAAACTATGGCAGAATTATTACCCTTAATTTCGATTTTAAAGAGATCCTGACCTTGACTACTAATGACTCCCAAAGTCTGAACTAATCCTGTAAACATATTCTTAAATTTGAGACAATATAACTAAACTTCGATGAACACAATGGAATATTTATTGTGGCTTTTGCCTGCCGAGATCTGTAATTTTTCTTGAACAGCTAAGGCAATAATTATAAATTAGGGCATACTGTGATTAAACAGTACCATTTTAAGCGACCTGATTAAGTATTTTCTCCTGATAAGGTTGTTAAAAAAGTTAAATTCAGTTTCGGATTTCAAGCTCAATTAAATTTGTCTTGTTTATCTTTTTGTTCTGGTTTTACTACTGCCGATGTTAACTGAGAGGCTAAATCAATGATTGAAATGAAAGTTGCTGGGATTGCTTTCGATGCGATGACTCGTAGTCCTATCATACTATTAAAAGATGGTTCTGAAAGACGCGCATTACCTATTTTTATTGGACAGGATCAAGCTAAAGCTATTATTAATGCTTTAGAAAGACAGCAATCACCTCGTCCTCTCACCCACGATTTGATTACTAACATTTTTGATGCTTGGGAAATTGATTTAGAGAGAATTATTATTCATTCTCTTCAAGATAATACTTTTTATGCTGTACTATGTTTAAATTTAGGAGGAGTCACTAAAGAAATTGATTGTCGTCCTAGTGATGCGATCGCGATTGCTTTACGGACAGATAGTCCAATTTGGGTCATGGAAGAAGTAGTTGCAGATGCTTCTATTCCAGTTGATCGCGATGCTGATGAGGAAGAAAGAAAAGCCTTTAAAGATTTTGTCGCTGGTCTTAGTCCAGAAGAACTGATTAAAAGAGGTGGTTATAGTAGTAGCGATCAATAATTACCCAATTAGCTTAGTATGAAGTAGTAATTTTGAATTTTTAGAGACTGAGTTCTGAATTTAAAATCATTTCATGCGTTATCGGCGGTTTGGCAAAACTAATCTCAATTTATCTGTTTTTTCTCTTGGAACCATGCGTTGTCTGGAGTCTGCTGAAGTTGTACAAAAGACAATCGCAACTGCAATTGAACTTGGAATCAATCATTTAGAAACCGCCAAAGCTTATGGTAAAAGTGAAGAGTATTTAGGACTAGCTTTACAATCTCTAGCTTTACCAAGAAATCAGTTTTATATTACTACTAAGCTACCACCAATTCCAAAGCAATCTGCTAGTCTTCGACGCACTTCGTGTCCGAGTACGCAGGCGGATTCGCCAGAGTTTCACTCCCTTCGGTCGCGGTCGCAAATGCAAGAATGGATCGATCAATCATTGTCAAGATTAAAACTAGATTATATTGATTGTTTGGCAATTCATGGGATTAATACTTGGGAACATCTCGATTGGGTAACTCAACCTGAAGGCTGTTTGTTAGCGATACAAGAAGCAATCAGTCAAGGCAAAGTCAAGCATCTTGGTTTTTCTACGCACGGTTCCTTAGAACTAATTTTAGCTGCGATTAAAACTAATTTATTTGACTTTGTTAATCTTCACTATTACTATCTCTGGCAACGCAATCAAGCTGCGATCGCCTTAGCTCATCAACAAGACATGGGAGTGTTTATTATCTCTCCTGCGGATAAAGGAGGCAGACTGTATACTCCTCCAGAAACCTTAGACAATTTATGTCAACCTTTTTCCCCGCTAGAATTAAATTATCGATTTTTATTAAGCGATCGCAGAATTACTACTTTAAGTGTGGGTGCTGCTAAACCTGAAGAATTAATTACTCCTTTACAAGTAGCAGATCGGGATGAGTCTTTAAACGAACAAGAACAAGACGTATTTAGGCGTTTAGAAGCACATTTAAACAAAAGTCTCGTCGACAGTCACTGTAGTCAATGTTATCAATGTCTTCCTTGTCCAGAACAGATTAATATTCCCGAAGTATTGCGCTTACGTAACCTATCCGTAGCTTATGACATGACAGAATACGGACAATACCGCTATCGGATGTTTGAAAATGCTGGTCATTGGTTTCCAGGAACAAAAGGCAATCGTTGTAATAATTGTGGTGATTGTCTGCCTCGTTGTCCAGAAAATTTGGATATTCCTACTCTATTACAAGATACTCATCGAAGGCTTAATGGTTCACCTCGTCGTCGATTATGGGAAGAATAATTCAGGAGATTTAGTCCATAATTAAAACTAAGGTGGCAATGCCAGCCTTCAATTTTGTTGGTTTGAATGACAATCTCATCATGACTCTGGCTACTCCCAAACGCTTCACCATTGAGGAATATCACCGTTTAACAGAATTAGGCTTTTTTGGATCTAGCGATCGCATTGAACTAATTCGTGGGGAAATTATTGAAATGTCCGCTAAAGGAACGACACATACTTCTTGTAATATGCAATTGATTCAAGAATTAGCAATTCTACTCAAAGATATTGCAGATTTAAGATGCCAAGACCTTATTAGTATACCTAAAATTAATAGCGAACCAGAACCAGATCTTGTTATTATTCGTAAACGAGATGATGATTATCTTGCTAGTCATCCTCAACCTAAAGATATTCTGTTAGTTATTGAAATTGCTGATTCAACTTTAAAAATATGACAGAGAAGTAAAATTATCTTTGTATGCTGAAGCAGAGATTAGTAATTATTGGTTATTTAATTTAGTAGAAAATCATTTAGAAATTTATAGTAATCTTTATCAATCTAGTCAAGAAAATTTTGGTTATCAAGTCAGGCAAATTGTTTTACCGAATCAAGTTATTAATCTTCCCAATTTTGATAATTTATTATTAGATTTAACTGAAATTTTTCCAGTGGTAAATAAGTAAAAATTGTTCAATATAGCAGTTCTAAAAAAATAAAATTTAATTTTATTTTTTAATAGAAAAATAATGAAACTAAACGATATTGCGCCTTGGGGTAGAATACTCAAAGAATATCAATTAATGTTTAACCTTTCGGATGCCGATTTAAATCTCAAAATTCTTGGTTGTGGAGATAGTCCTGCTAGCTTTAATGCTGAAATGAACCAACTTGGTTATCAAGTAGTATCTATCGATCGATCCAATTTATCAATTTTTGACTGAAGAGATTAGAAAGCGAGTTGAAGCAAGTTACCAATTTATTATTTCACTAGTCAAACAAAATCGCGATCTCGCCGAAGGCGAGGCACTGCGTGATCGCTATGTCTGGCAGACTTTTCAAGATCCAGAAGCATTAGGCAAAGCTCGTCTACTGGAGTTTAGACTAAATTCTCAACAAAAGACAGCCAAGAGTATTCTTTGGACTATCAGGTACAAATTGAAACAGTAGCTTACGAGTTTCAAAAAGGTGGCAATCAAATGTTGAAAATAAAAAAAGCAGCCTCTGAAAGACTGCTCATTTGAAAAAAATGGTAAGGGGGTCGTCCCCACCCTCGCAGGGCAAGGCTTGTGAACCCCGTGATAATTACTTAACAGTAACTTTAGCACCAGCTTCTTCCAATTTCTTTTTGGTGTCTTCTGCGTCGTCTTTGGGGACACCTTCTTTGATGGGTTTAGGTGTAGATTCAACTAATTCTTTAGCTTCTTTCAAACCTAAGCCAGTAAGAGTCCGTACGACTTTAAGAACAGCAATTTTCTTATCAGCAGGAACTTCATCGAGAATAACGTCAAATTCAGTTTTCTCTTCTTCAGCTTCCGCAGCACCGCCACCAGCACCAGGAGCCATCATCATCATGCCACCAGCAGGAGCAGCAGCACTAACACCAAAGGCTTCTTCAATTTGCTTAACTAGTTCAGCAGCTTCTAACAGAGATAAAGATTTTAGCTTTTCGAGAATTTCATCAGTTGCAGCAGACATTTCAGTTACTCCTTAATTAACAATGAAAAATTTAGAATTAACAAACTTTAGGCAGCAGCTTGGTCTTCTTTTTCCGATACTGCTTTGATACCACGTGCCAAAGAAGCAGGTACTTCCTTGACTCCGACAGCAATCTTGGTCGCCAGAGCATTGAGTGCGCCAGCAATTTGAGCGTAAAGTTCTTCTTTAGAAGGTAGATCTCCTAACGCCTCAACCTGTTCTCTAGTTAAGGCTTGACCTTCCATAACACCACCCCGTAGTTCGGTTTTTTTGGTGGCTTTCTGGAATTCTTTATAAGCTTTAACAGCAGCACCTACTTCTTCTCCTGTAAGCAGGAAAGCAGAGGCATTACTCAAAAACTGCTGCATAGGTTGCCAGTTTTCGTCCCCCTCAATGGCAATATTCATGAGGGTGTTTTTGGTGATTTTGCAAGTAGCACCAGCAGGACGCAGACGATTACGTAAGTCGGTTATTTCTGCTACTGACAACCCTTCATAATCGATCACAAAAGCCATTTGAGATTCTTTTAAGATCTCTTTAAGCTCAGTTACGATTTCTTGCTTGTTGGCAAGGGTTCTTCCCATTCTGGTTTCACCTCCTTAGATTTGGTGGGAATTACTTCGACAAATAACAAGACCCCTAGCTAGATGCCGGGGTCGCGTCTGATGTCTTTCCCTAATTGCTACAGTTATCTTCAGAGCAAGGGAATTTTTTTAGGACATCTAACCTCGGCAGGATATTAAGCTGATTTCAGCACCCGCTGTCTTTGGTATAGGTCGTTTAAAACTTTAATATTTAGTTGACAACCTTCATGGTGGACTAGAATAAAACAATTTAGAATCTTTGATATTCTAAGCTGCTTCAGTCATTTTCAAGTCTCTTAAACCATTAATATCTACTTGAATTGAAGGCCCCATCGAAGAAGACACATAAATACTGCGCCAGTAGCGACCTTTTGCCCCAGAAGGACGATTGCGGTCAACGGTTTCTTGTAAAGCCTTCAAATTAACCAAAAGATCTTCGGCTGAAAATGAGACCTTTCCAAACATAACATGAACGATACCAGTTCTGTCAGCACGAAATTCTTGTTTACCACCTTTAAAGTCACTAATAGCAGTTGGTAAATCATCCGTAACCGTACCACCTTTGGGAGAAGGCATTAAACCTTTAGGCCCTAACATCCGCCCTAATCTTGCTACTTTGGGCATCATATCAGGAGTGGCAATCAGAATATCAAAATCCATCATGCCTTTTTGAATTTCATCAATTAATTCTTCTGAACCAACTATGTCTGCTCCGGCTTGTTCTGCTTCTTTGACTCTCTCACCACGAGCAATGACAGCTATGCGTACAGTTTGCCCAGTTCCTTTGGGAAAAGTTACTGTGGTACGTAATTGTTGGTCGGTATATTTGGGATCGATCCCCAGACGAATATGGGCTTCAGCAGTTTCGACGAATTTAGCTGTTGCGGTTTCTTTTAATAAATTTAGAGCTTCTAGAGGTTCGTAAGCTTTATCGTGATCTACTTTAGCTAACGCCTCTCGCATTCGACGCGATAGTTTTTTTGTCATTATTTGATTACTCTCCTTGGGTAGTTAACGAAGCTGTAAGCCTCTCCCCTAATTAATTTTAGATTTTAGTTTTGGAAATTATTCTGCGATCGCAACGCCCATATTTTTTGCCGTACCTGCAACAATTTTCATTGCTGCTTCAATATCATTGGCATTTAGATCAGGCATTTTAGTTTCTGCGATTTCTCTCAACTGAGCTTGAGTAATCGTAGCTACAGTTTGTTTATTAGGCTGACTTGCCCCTCTTTCAATTCCCGCAGCTTTTCTAATTAAGACTGAAGCTGGAGGAGTTTTGAGAATAAAAGTAAAACTTCGGTCTTCAAAAACTGAAATTTCTACTGGAATAACTAACCCTACTTTATCAGCAGTTCTAGCGTTGTATTCTTTACAAAACGCCATAATATTAACACCATGCTGACCTAGAGCGGGACCTACGGGAGGTGCAGGGTTAGCCTTGCCTGCTGGCAGAGCTAATTTAATAATTGCAACAACTTTTCTTGGCATTTCTAGCTTTGTTTTTCAATCTGATTAAATTCCAGTTCTACTGGAGTGTCTCGTCCAAAAATTGACAATAACGCTTTGAGTTTGCTTCTTTCTGGACTTACCTCTATGACTTCTCCTTCAAAATCTTTAAAGGGACCGGAGAGAACTGCTATTTTGTCTCCGATTGCCATATCAACTTTAACAATTGGTTCTTGTCCTTCTGCTTGTTTAAAAATACGTTCGACTTCACCAGGCGATAACGGTAATGGTTTAACGTGACCCCTTCCTCTGCCGTAGTTGCGTTTTTGTTCTGCACCGACAAAGTTAATTACATTGGGAGTGTTTTTGACTACCTGCCAGGCATCATCGTCCATAATCATTTGAACAAGAATATAGCCAGGAAAGACTTTTTCTTGACCGTGTTGACGAGAACCATCTTTACGAATTTTGACTGTTGGGGTTTGAGGTATTTGTACTTGTAGCACGCGATCCGCTACTTCTAGAGTATTAATGCGCTGCTCTAAGTCTGTTTTTACCCGCTTTTCACAGCCAGAAGCTACTTGCACGGCATACCAACGAGGTCTACCTTGCAATTGCGATTGTTGTCGTTGCTCTATTTCTTCTGGTCGGTCTGCTGCAAAATTCATTAGAATACTTTTCCTGCTCCCCAAGCGAAGAAATTATCGACTAAATATATTACTGTCGCAACCAAAGTTACCATTAAAATTACCGCTGCCGACTCACTCAACAGTTGTTGACGAGAAGGCCAGACAACTTTTTCTAGTTCTTCTTTGGTTTCACTAGTAAACTGGTTTAAATTAAAACCATCACCCTGTTCTTTGGTGATTTCAACCTCTTTTTTGACGACATCGTTTTTAGCCAATGATCTTACCCTCCAGGAGTTACCAGAATAGAGTATTCTACTGATACCCTACTTTACTTTGTTTGGATAACTTAAGTCTAGCTGATTTAACTAGCACGGTACGAATAAGGTTGACGCGCCCTGGAGGACTTGAACCCCCGACATTCGGTTTTGGAGACCGACGTTCTACCAACTGAACTAAGGACGCATTTGCTGCATCTTAACTTAAGTGTCAAGCCTGATTTACCTTATATTACCGTATTTTGGTAATTTTTAGTTAATAAACTAGATTAATATTTTTTTTAAATAGGGCGGTCAAAACGCTGCTGAATCCGAGTAGCTTTACCAACGCGATCGCGTAAGTAATATAGTTTAGCACGACGAACTTTACCGCGACGCTCAATTTTAATATGAGCAATGATAGGAGAGTTTACTAAAAATACTCTCTCTACCCCGACACCTTGGAAGATGCGGCGGACAGTAATAGTCTTGTTGATACCGCCGTTGCGCATAGCAATCACGGTACCTTTGTAAGGCTGAACACGTTCTTTGTTACCTTCTTTGATTCTTACACCTACTTCTACGCTGTCACCAACATGAATTACGGGTAAGTCAGTTCTGATATGTTCAGCTTCTATGGAACGAATAATCGCTTCTGCATTCATAGTTGCCATAAAAACTCACGATTTATCATAATAACTTTTTTTTCTTGAATTGGGAAGTACCACAGTAGTAAAACGTTTAGGCTTGGTCGATCATCAAATAGCGATCGCTCTATTTTGGGATATAAATTAATCAGGAGTAAGACTTATCTAAGTAGTCTTACTCCTTCTTTGTCTGAACTAAATTAGGTGATTAACCAATCAATTATTTGTTAAAATTAATTAATCACCAATTATCAAATGCCCAAAAGCGGAGAGCGTTAACGAGCTTAATTGTTTAAAAAGAAGACAATTGTACTTTTAATTACTCAATCCAATCAAATAAATAATTACGAAGAAGTTCGTTTTTGATGAAGTTCCCATTCAGAGGTTGGTTCTGCTTCTGGTTTATTTGGTTCAGGTTGCCAATCAACGGTTGTTGCTTCAATTGTAATCGGTTCGATTTCTGGTTTTGTAGACAATGCCTCAATCTTATTTTGTGCCGAAGGTCTAGTCTGATCGGCTAAATTTTGTGCAACTCTTGAGGTACGTTCTGCTGTATCTGCTAGAGAAGATTTGACATCATGGACTGTTCCCTTCAAAGAATCGGTTACGCCACGAACATCAGCTTCATTGATTTTATTTTGAACCGATTGACTTATGCCACGGGTATCGGTTTCATCAATTTTGTGTTGAACCGATTGAGTAACGCCACGAACATCAGCTTCATTGATTTTATTTTGAACTGATTGACTTATGCCACGGGTATCGGTTTCATCAATTTTGTGTTGAACCGATTGAGTAACGCCACGAACATCAGCTTCATTGATTTTATTTTGAACCGATTGACTTATGCCACGGGTATCGGTTTCATCAATTTTACGTTGAACCGATTGAGTAACACCACGAACATCAGCTTCATCGATTTTGTGTTGAACTGATTGACTAACACCACGGACATCAGTTTCATCAATTTTATTTTGAACAGAATCGACTACAGCTTTGACATCAGCTTCCTCGACTTTTTCTTTAACTGAATCAATTGCACCTTCGAGACTATGAGTAACACCTTGAGCCGTATCCTTAACTACTTCAACAGCATCTTCTACTTTTTTGTCAATGCCTTCAGCAGCTTGCTCACCAATTGCTGCTCCAGCAACTGCACCGCCTATAGCACCAACGGCTGCCCCCAATTTTCCGCCGACTAATCTACCAATTGCTGCTCCAGCTACGCCACCTCCCGCAGCACCAACAACACGAGCCACTGTATGGTCGCTTTTTTGATTGCTATCGGTGGGAAGGTTCTCTTGAGAATTTTCTAATTCATCGGCACTTGACTGACGTTCGATCAGCCCATAATCCGTGGGGTCACCATGTTCAATCTTTTCAAATGGTTGCTGGTTGCTAGTCATAAAGATTATCTCCTTTAAATACAGTTTTTTAATCTTTAAAAATTCCAAATTTTGTCTTTGTAGCTTGTCTTAAAATCTCGCAACAATAAATTGTTATTACTTAATGCTTTTCCTAAAACTCAGTCAAGTTACCATGAGCGCGAGAGAAAAGTTTCAAAAACAAAAATCAATTTATTGGTTGTCAGTAATACTCATAAATTTATAAATTTTTAATTCTTTTAGAATCACTCTTAAGGTAGAAAAAATGTTGATTTTAAGTTCAGACTTAAGCAAGAGATTTTTTTTTACAAATAAGATAAATAAGTCGGTTTTTTTAAGACAAATTATTTTGTTAACTCTTTTGGGCTAATTAAACAAAAAATAGCCAAAAAATTGAATCTAAAAATAATTATTCTTAGTTTTTTTTATAATTAATTTAATTTTTAAGACTGCTATTTTTAGATGATTTATAGTCTTAGTTGATGTTTTTTTGTTTCAAAACCTCTAAACTTTATTTCATTTGGCTAGTATAAAATTGCTAAATGTTTACTACTGTTAGATTTTTACTATTTTCATCAGTAGTAATTAAGGTGTTGTTCCCTCCTTTAGTAATACTTAAAGCTTCAAAACCAATTCCTAAAACCCTAATACCAATTACCTTCATTAGTCTTCAGCAAAGGTTGAGAACTAAGTATCCAAGTGATCGCCCACATTAAACCGATCGCATAGCCAGCAGCTACATCAGTAGGCCAGTGTACTCCCAAATAAAGCCGACTAAAACCGATCGCACCAATTAAAATAGCAGTTAAAACACAAATTTCTCTTGGCCGTTGCGGAAATTGCTTCGCCAAACAATAACCGAGAAAAGTATAGATAGCCATTGAAACCATGGCATGACCACTAGGGAAACTGTGTAGTCCGACATCAATGAGACGATCCCACAATTCAGGACGCGCTCTACCAAATAACAGTTTTAGCCAATAATTTAAACCGATTGCACCAACTCCAACTATGCCCAAGGTTGTTGCTTCACGATAACGACGCTCTAAGAACAACCCCATCCCCGATACCAAACACAGCGATAGTAAAACTATTGGCTCACCGAGAAAAGTGATACCAAGCATGATGCGATCGAGTAGAGGGGTGTGTAGCTTTTGAATTGTTAGTAAAATAGCTGTGTCAAGACCAGTGCTGTGCATTAGTAAAGTAGTTAAAGCAAGCATCCCAACCATACTTGTTCCCAAAACAATTTGATTACTTGAACGATTTAAATGTTTCTGCATGAAGTTTTTGGTCTTACTCCATGGTGCATAGTTTTGTTCTTGATTAAAGATTACAAGTCGATTCAAATTACTTTTGTTGGTTGGTGCATTTTTGGTTGTTTCTGGTGCTGGGCTAAATACAGGTTTTTTGATAGATGATTGATTCCTCTCTTTTTGATAATCTAAAACTAGATTTTGGAGTAGAGAAGCGATCGCCTTGAAATCGATCTCTGGCTCGAAAATTACTAAAACATTACCTGTCCAATAGTTAGCTCGAACCTGCAAAATTTTTTCCTCTTGGGGCAATCTCGATTCCAGGTATTTCTCAAGAGCCTTTTCTTGATCAAGTCCCTCGATTTTATATCTAGCTCTTCCTTTGACAACAGTGTGGATTGGTCGCACCAAAGAGCGATCGTGAGAAGATTGTTTAAGATGATTGCCCATTTTTATTTAATTAAAGTCCAATCTATTTGAATTTAGTAACTGAAAGATTAAGTAGAAACGATGCTCTTATCTAGACGAGGTTGTACTTGCAAGCCTTTTTCTTGTAATAAGGTATGAGAAGCTCTCCATTTTTTGTTAGGTACGATAAACAGAACCACCGATCTTAATTTTTTAATGACGCTTTTAGCACCAGAAAGTAATCGCTCCCAAATGTCTTTTTTGAACTGGCGATGCACAATGGCATTTCGCGCTTGATTTATTTTACGGGTACCGTCGATTAGATGAATTAAAGCGTCAAAGCTCGTTCTGACAATAGATTTTGTGGTAACTGGGGCTGGTATTTCTATTTTCGGTGCAGTTTGAATGAGGTTGACTAAATGCAATCGCATTTGTTTGTCTAAATCTTTGCTTGTTTGATAATTGACAACGAGCGATGCTGTTGTAGGGTTAATACGTACATTGGTAATTCTAGAATCGGACTCAATCCCCAGCTTTAGTTGATCAGCATACTCCGAATCGTTAGCTAGCCGAGGAATCCGAAAACGAATTCGCCCAGAAATATTGTGAACAATGCTATAAGCAATTTTTTGAGGTTGTCGATCGAGATTAGGGCTAGTGTTTTTGTGAGGGGTTTTCCCCTGTTTAGAATGTAGGGGCTTGTGTCTGTGAATGGGTGCAGAGGGCATCCCGTTTGATTTCAACTCTTTTTTAGAAGCCATATTCAAAATTTCAGTTTGAAAAGGTCGAGCAACAATCTAAATTTTGATTTATTATTGTCAGCCTCTAAGATCCTAGTTTCATCCTACCAACTCGCCTTCTCTCTAATGAAAGAATAATTTTCTGTTTAGTTAGTTTTTGATTCCGAACTCAGGTTAGCTAGCTTGGTAATGATAACTAATCTAAATAATGATTCGAGCTTGCACCAAAATTTTTCTTAATTCTCTGACTAAGCGTTGTGCTTGATAATGGTACAGAGGAAAAGGTAGAGTTTGAGGCAAATTATTCATTAAATTGCGTGCCAAACTGAGGTGACACCCAGAAATCCTGGCAATGGTATTAGCTCCGTCAAATAAAGCATCCGAGGTTAAAACTTTATCAATTCTCACAAGTGTTTGTTTGGGGTACATACTTATCGCTCCTCGTTCAACTCTTTGTAAAGCGTCAATTGTCGCCAAGACTACCAAGCGATCGCTATCAGCAAGTTTCAGATCTTCCGAAGGAAAAAACACCGCAGTTTGAGCTATTTTTTGATAGAGAACGGGAAGAACTCCATAACCACAGGCAACTTCAGAGATTAATAAACCGTTGAGGGTATCGCCTAATTCTATTCGATATTCTGTGACTAAGATTGTTTGATTATTAAGGTGAAAAAGATTGATAATCTTTTCGCCAAAAGCTGCACCAACAAATACCTCAGCAGCGGTAGCGTCAGGAAACAAAACTTGAGCGTTCGGTAAAAAAGAACTAAAGCGTTCGTTGAGATGTTGTTGACAGGTACGAATGACAAGATTTAGATTAGGAGAAAGCGATCGCGCCATTAAAGCAACTTCTAAATTAAAAATTTCATCTTCTGTCAGAATTGCCATACTCTTTGCTTTAGACAAGTTAGCTTTAGCTAAAGCTTCTTTAATATTGCCAACAATAATTGGGATGTGTAGCTCAGTTTCTTGCTCAAAACCAGAATTAACGGCAATTGCCACTAAAGGTTGGCGAAATTCTTGCAACAGAGTGGCAACTTGTTGACCAATATGATCCATGCCGACAATCGCGACGTGATTTTGTTGGGGAATTTGTGGACGACGTTTGACAAACTGAAATCTAAACGAGAGTAAAGCTTCTGTAATCAAAGCGTAGAGAACGCCGACAAAGGCTGTCCCAACTAAAGCCAAGAGTAAACTAAATAACTGCAACCATGAAGGAATTGGTAGTGTTGGGGATAAATTGCCAAATAAATCTCCATACCCTCCTAACAAAAGAATTGCCGTGGCAGAAAAGGCAGACAACCAAGAAATATCGGGATAATAAACATGAAAGAGTAGCGTCCCAATGGGTAATAATAATAAGAGGATCAGGTAGTAAATAATAACAACTTGACGTACTCGCTGTTGAAAACTAGACTGCCAAAATTGACTGATTCTGTTGCTGATATCTTCTCGGAAGGAACGATTGTCTCCAAAGAATCGAACCAATAGTTTGAGAATAGATTTGAGCGATCGCTTTAAATTAAATCCTTTGGATAGTCTTTGTTTCTGCCAAGATACATTTGCCTTAGCATCAAGCTGGAATAAATCTTGTTCGACTATTTCTAAGCAAACTAAAGTGTCTCCTAGACTGACTATTGCTTCTAGATTCCATTGATAAAAGGATAAACAAAGTGGTTCCCCATCACGACAATGAATCAAAATCCGTCTTTTTTGACCGATGAGATCGTAAAGCGAACGACCTAAATAGGAGGTCTTGCCATCGCGGACGCGCTTTTGATCTTCGATACCATGTTTGACAACTCGAAAATTTTTTCCATCTAATTGGAACAATCCTAAAACTTCCGAATCAAAAGCAGCAAGAGCAAAAGCAGTTGCAGGTAATTTGGTTGGATCGTAAGCAATAAAATTATTTATTTGTTGAGTGAGTAAATCGTTCAGATTTTCCTTAGCTGAACGCACCACCAAACGAGTTTGTGGGTTAAGTTGATGGATTGCTAAAGCAGTTTCTATATTTATGCTTTCGTTACTAGTAACGAGCAGTGCTGCTCGACAAGAATGAATGCTCGCTTCGTTTAAAACAAAATTATCAGAACAATCGCCCAGAATCAACTCGTCTAACAAATTCGGTAAATTGGCGATTTCCCAACGCTCAAACTTAACTAACTCAATCGCAACTACACTAACACCAAATTTTTTGAGGGCTACAACACAGCATTGACCCAAACTGCCCAGTCCACAAACTAAAAACTTCTCTAAATTGGGATTAGACATTTGAGCAGATTGCTGAAAACTTGCTGATGTTTCCATAGCGATCGCAAGTTTGAAATAGTTCACGTTTTGATTATAAGCTATGTATTTTATTTAACTTAGAATAGCTCTAAGTACAGGACAAAAATTTTAGGGAGAAAAGAAACTCGTTTTGTTTCAAGTCTAAATCAGTAACAATAGAGCGTAAATGATCAAGACCATAACGGAAAATGCTCTTTGCTAGTCTTCCATGTTTTTTTATTTTAATTGGGTAATTTTGGTGCAACCACTCTCCTGTTTTGACAGCCCAACACAGAGCTAAAGCCATCAAAGCCAACAATTTACTCAATCGTTCAGAATTATTGAAGTGAGTCGATTCTAGACAAAACCCTCTGGTCTTAAACATTCCAAACAAGGTTTCAATACCCCATCGCTGTCCATAGTCAGAAATTGCTGTGTTACAAAAGTCGGGAGTAATCACAATTAGTAACTCACCATTATCCAGACGCAAAGCAGAAACATAAACCTTACGTCCCCAAACCAGTTTTTTTCCCGATAAAACTTGAGTCTGTCCAGGTTGGAGATGAGCAAAGATAATTGATGCTCTGAGTTCTTTTCGTCCCTCATTAATGCGATCGCTTGCTCTAATTCTCAATCTAAATCGAATTGTTGGTTCAATCAAAAGATACGAGAGCCAAGGCTTGCCAATAAATTCGCGGTCGCCAGTAAGATAAGCTACCTTCACATCGGGGAATATAGAGCAAAAACGCTCAAGTAAGTCCATTCTTTCGTCGCTATTAGAATTTCCTTTCTTCTCAAGCATTTCCCAAACTAGAGGGTATGCAACGCCATTATGTACCACTCCCAAGAGGAGAACATTGAATCGTTTCTCTCCGAAAGACCATTCAGTACGATCTATACTCAGAACCCAAGGTTGAGGTATGTTCATCAATATAACGATTGCTTTGGCAAGAACGACATAATCTAAATCGAAATTACGGAAGAACCGTTGTAGCCTTTTATAATTGGATTCTGTTTTCGCGTTACTCCTGAAACCAGTTGCCAGCTCTGCTAGGTTAATTGTCTTTACTCTTAGTAATGCTATGAGAAACAAAGCTAGAAAATTTAGCCTTGCGCCATGCCACCCTAAAAGCGGTTTCAAGGTTCGTCGTAGTAAGATAATCTGATTCATAGGGTTTGGTTTGAGTGTGGTTACTTTTAATCAAACCCTTTTCTTGTCTTCTTTTGCAAGCTTCTGTTTAATTTTTTGTCCCGTACAGAGAGAATAGCTATATAAAAAAGTTAAAGTAAATTTTGTTGTTATTTGAACTAAAAATTTATCAGGAGCATAATTTAAATTAAAATTTAACAAGCCATTAATAAGGTATTTCAATTAATAAAATTATGGAACCCTGGTTTAATTTATTAATTCAAATTGCTAAACCAATTTTGACTAATTTAGTTTATTCTGGTGCAAATATCTGTTTGAATACTATTCAAACAGATATTCAAGCCCAACAGATAGAACAAACAAAACTAGCTTTAAAATATTTTGGTATTCAAGAAAAACATACCGCTCATATTCAAAATTGCATTAACAAAAATGATTATATTTTTAATCTAGATAAACATCAAACAACCGACACAAATAACCAACAAATTTCACCAAACTCTAGTTTAAATTTGTCGCAAAATGAATTAATTCTCCAATTAAATCAGCAAATCCACGCAAATCAACTTAAGATACCAGAACTAGATAAAATTCTTGAACAATGGCCACTAAAATTACTTCCTAGTCAATTAATAACAACTAAAGCTCGAAATGGTTTAATTCCTTTAAAGATTTTGATTGCACCTCCGCAAAGATTAAAACAAAAATTTTCAGCAATAACTATCGATAATCAGGAAATTGAGCAAATTATTTCTCAACATCTCCGTGAGTTTCTTAATCAAAATTATTCTCTATATCACCAAGTAAAACCTACAGAATTTTTAGGAGAAGCTTGGCAAAATAAACATTATAAAAGTGAAGCTAGCATTAAAAGTATATTTGATATTCTCAAAAGCGAACCTATTTTAATTTTAGAAACGGAATTAGAAGGTCAAGATATAGTTTTTCGTTTGGCTTACTGGGGAGCATTACAAAAACAATATTTTTATGGCACTATTTTTAAATTGCCTTATCAAGAGATTCTCGAAGTCTCAATTAAAGCACGTGCTTTAAAGTGGCGAGAAACTAGGGAAAAATTGCTTCAGTTAGGAAAAACTATTGAAGAAATTCAATATTTAGGTGGCAGTAATGAAAAACATCTTAATTTACTAGAAGAAATAGAAAAATTACAAACTGCGGGAATTGACACTAAACAATTAAATTTTTCTTATCAAATTGAACAAGAAGACTTAGATTATCTTTGTCGATTTTTGGGTATTTGCCACTGTATTGTCGCAGGTTGGATTACAGATATTCACTATCTTGTTTATAAAAATCTTGCTCCTAGTTTATCAGACTGGTTAAATTTATTGACCAATAACCTTGCTCATCCTGAATTAACAGAATCTTTAATTAAAACAACTATTTCTCTCTATCAAGTAGTAATTTTATCTCTAGACGAACCAAGACATTTTTCTTTGCCTAAACTTACTCTTCAATTAGCCGAAAGTTTAATCAAATTATCTCATTTTTCTTTAGCTCAAGAACAACTAGAATATTCCTTTCAGCTTTGGCTTCGACAACATCAATTGTTGGCAATGAAAGATTTAGAAAATATTTGTGCAAATCTTACTGCTAAAGATTGGGATTATCTGATTAGTTTAAAAGTTTGTTGTTCAATTTTAGAAAAAAACTCAATTAAGACAAACTTACAACAAATTGTAATTGATTTAACTGAAAAAATATCTAATCC
This sequence comes from Stanieria sp. NIES-3757, assembly GCA_002355455.1. Classification (NCBI taxonomy): domain Bacteria; kingdom Bacillati; phylum Cyanobacteriota; class Cyanophyceae; order Pleurocapsales; family Dermocarpellaceae; genus Stanieria; species Stanieria sp. NIES-3757. Next base: position 3,621,404 of record AP017375.1, on the reverse strand, counting down.
CATTTCTTCAAATGATAACCGAGAAACTCATTTTGCTTTAGACCACAGCTTAACGGAAATTTCTGGTCGAGTTTTTTCTGTATTTATTAAACATAATAGCTATCAATTGATTAGTAAAAGCAATGACAATAACCTTGATGTATGGCAGCTTAAACCTCGTCAAGTTTCCTTATCTCCAAGTTTAAATTTAAAAATAAATTCTGGCAAAATTATTGCTATTACCCTTAGTCAGAATGGCAAAATATTAGCTAGTACCAATAACACTAATAACAGAAGCTATATTAAAATTTGGAATTTAGAAACAGGTAACTTAGAACAAACTCTATTCGGTCATAAACAAATTATTCATTCTTTAGTAATTTATTCTAGCGATCGCGGTAAGTGGCTAGCCAGTGGTAGTCATAAAATTAAACTATGGAATTTAAAAACAGGAGAATCATTTTTAACGTTATTTGGACATAAACAAGGAGTTCATTCTTTAGCAATTAGTCCAAATGGTCAAACTTTAATTAGTGGTAGTAAAGACCATACTTTAAGAATTTGGAATTTAAATAATGGGGATTTATTAAAAACATTAACAGGTCATCAAGGAGTAGTAAAAGTTGTCGCAATTACACCTGATGGTAATATGGTTGTTAGTGGTAGTAGCGATCGCACTATTAAAGTTTGGGATTTAAAAACAGGAAAACTTTTACATGATTTAACAGAACATTCGGCAGAAATTTGTACTCTAGTTATTAGTCCTGATAGTCAATATTTATTTAGTGGAAGTCAGGATCAAACAATTAAAATTTGGCATCTTAAAACGGGACAAATAAAACAAACTCTATTTGGTCATAAACAAGCTATTAATAACCTTGCTCTTAGTCCTAATGGAAAATTATTAGTTAGTAGTAGTGCCGATCAAACTATTAAATTCTGGCAAATGCAGTAATTTAAAATAATATCAATACCAATCTTTATAATGAATGTATGAAAAACGGGATAATTTAACGCGATCGCTTATGATTGCAAAACTTTTCTTTACGCTTTAGAATCTATGCTCTGACCTGAAGTTTGATTTAGTTTAATAAAACTATCAAAAGCGTACCAGGCTAAAACATACCAAGGAATAAATTCTAATTGTAATCCTCTTACTTTTAACTGTTGTAGAGCTAAAATTCCAAAGCCAAAGGGAAGGAGAAAACGTAAATCAATTGAACCTTGAGTAGCTTGTTTGACTCTACGATTTAAATCTAAAGCTGCTTGATTAATGGCAACAGAGACTTCAGAATGGTTGCTATTTAACGGTAAAGGTTTTTCGATTGTTTCTGAGAGAATTATACCCAAATCGCTTAATATTTCTCTCAAATCTTTGAAATCAAGTAGTTCACGTCCGTGAAATACAGTAATACTGCCACTAGCCACATTACTTCTAACTCGGTAAATCTCTAACTTGCTTCGTAGTGCCTCGGTAATTGGCTCAATTACTTTTTGATGACGATGAGAATGATCGAGGCGAAAACGAACCCTTCCAGGAGTTTTGCTAACAATCTGGGCATTAATCGGAGCTAATAATGTTTTTGGTCTTCCTGTTTTTAGTGGTTCTTTTAGTAAAAGAGATAATCCTCCCGTTTTATATATATGTAACCAACCATGAATTGTCGATTCTCCTCTACCAATAATTACTGCTAAATGTTTAATGGTTTCTACTGCATTAATTTTCAGCAAATAGAGACTTTGAACTTTAGCATATCCTAATCCCGTTTTCTGTTGCTTTATCAGCAATTTTAATTCTTCTACTGACTCAGCTATTTCTATTTTTGATACTCCAGACATTAAAATTAATTTTATTTTTTACTCCTTCTATTAAGGCTCTCATTACTTTTGAGAAATAGTATAAGTTGTGACGTTCTTCAGTTTTGTTTTGAAGATATTTTTTTTTCTCATTTCGGTCAAAAGTTGTAGAAATAAAAATTTTATTGAGATGAATCTTCAACTGAATTTAAGGCTAAATTCTCTTTATCTTCAGCTAATTCAGCTTTAACTTCGGCTACTAAGTCTTCTAAGGCTTCTCCTGTTTCAGCAATTACACCCCTACTTTTTTCGTAAGCAACAATTCCCCCTTTAATCACAGCTTTAGCTAGGGGTTTACCAGCTTTGGCAACAGCAGGAATTAGTAGAGGGGCAAGAACAATTGCAGCTATTCCAGGAACTCCTAAATCTTCAAACAAATCTTCTAATTTTAATGCCATCTTGATTTCTCCTTGTTGCGATGATGTGGTACAAGACGATCTATTTCTATTATCTGTTGATTATTAAAGTTCGGAGATTTTTGCTTAGAAAAATAAACAATTTAACTTTTCTGAACTTTAAGTTTAGAGGCAAACAATTCCAACCTTATCGGTTTCTTCCCAAGGGACTAAACCCAAATCCATTCTACCGACATGACCGTAAGCTGCCAGTTTGCGATAAAATCCTCCTTTAAATAGGGCTGGTAAAAATCTGAGATTGAATTGCTTGATAATTCCTGCTAAACGAAAGTCAAAATGTTGCTCTAACAGAGAGCAAATTTTTTCATCGGGTACTTTACCCGTACCAAAGGTTTCTACCTGAATACTAACTGGGCGAGCAAGTCCGATAGAATAACTTAGTTGAACTTCGCATTCATCAGCTAAACCCGCAGCAACAACATTTTTGGCTGCATAACGGGCTGCATAAGCACCGACTCGATCTATTCTAGTGGGATCTTTACCACTGAGAGCTGCACCACCATGACGAGAATATTCACCGTAGGTATCGATCGCATTTTTTCTGCCAGTCAAACCAGAATGGGCAGCAGGACCACCGATAATTAATAATCCATCGGGGTTAATAAAGATGCGAGTATCTTTTTGTCTGGTTTGATTTTTTCATGAGTAAAAACGGGATTAATTACTGTCTCACGCAGATCTTGTTGTAATTGCTTTAAATCGGGACTGCGAGAATTAGAACGGGGATACTGACTGGCAATAATTGTAATACTGTGGATACGGGCTGGTTGGCGATCGCGGTATTCAACTCCGACTTGGGTTTTACCGTCGGGAGTGAGGTAGGGCAGGATATTTTCGACTCGAACTTGAGTTAATCTTTTAGCTAATTGGTGTGCCAACCAAATTGGTAAGGGCAGAAAGACAGGAGTTTGATTACAAGCAAAACCGAAGACAGTGGCTTGGTTTTTTACGGCAATTGCTTCGATTTCTGCATCAGAGAGTTTCTTTTCATCAATATAGCGATCGCCATTAGTAGGTAATTCTTTGAGGCTGGTAACGATACTACAAGTTTTGGCGCTAAAAGACGATTGTTCGTAACCAACCTGTTTTATTATTTGTCGGGCAATTTTGGTAAAGTCTACTAAGGTATCGGCTTCAAATCTGGCTGCAATAAAAACGATCGCAGTAGCAACGGCACATTCAGTGATTACTCTAGCATAGGGGTCGCGACTGAGAAAGCGATCAACGATCGCATCACTAATTTGATCGCAGAGTTTGTCTGGATGCCCTTCGGTAACGGATTCGGAGGTAAACATAAATTCTTGTTTCATATTTCTTATCCTCCTTTAATAGTTTTAGTACTTTCATTAATCAGCAGAGGAGCGATCGCACTACCAGCAATTACGGCACTATCGAGGAGATTAACGGGGGTAACTTTCAAGAGATTACCCAAACCAGGAATAGCCAGGCAGAGCAATTGTAGGGTTAACGAGCCTCCTAAAGCAACGGTTAGGTAATGATTGGCAGGAGACTTAAAAATACGGAAAGGTCGATCCGAACGACAACTTAGGGAATGTAACAATTGTCCTATCACCAAACTCATAAAGGCAATCGTACTAGCTTGAAGACCAACACCATAACGGGCAATACCATAGCCATAAGCAGACATCGTACTAAGGGAAAGAACGCTCGATTCGACTGCAATCCGTTGAAAATCCTTGGGCTGAAGAATCGCCTCGTCGGGGGAACGAGGTGGAACTTGAAGAACGTCTGGTTCAGGTGCTTCTAAAGCTAATGCCAATCCTGGGAAAATGTCAGTAACTAAATTGAGCCATAGTAATTGCATGGCGTTGAGGGGTTGACCAATTCCTCCAGCATTTGACAGAAAAACCACGATAATCTCGCTGAGATTGGTAGAAAGGAGAAAATGAACTGATTTTCTGATGTTGTTGTAGATCGTCCGTCCCTGACTGACGGCAATAATCATGGTTTCCAAGTTGTCATCTTCTAACACCACATCGGCAACTTCTCTAGCTGCATCTGTACCTCCATGCCCCATCGCAATGCCTACTTCCGCAGCTTTTAAGGCAGGTGCATCATTAATGCCATCCCCAGTCATCGCCACGATTTTACCCGCTCGCTGTAAGGCTTGGACGATTTCTAATTTATGGGCGGGACTAATCCTTGCAAAGACATGAACTCTTTGACAAAGTGTTTTCATCACATCAGAATCGAGATCAGCTAAATCGGTAGAATCAAGAATTTCTAATTCTCCTGTTGAAGAAAGATTTAATTCTTTCCCAATCGCATAAGCAGTTGAACTTTGATCGCCTGTAATCATGACTGTCTCAATTCCTGCTTGATGGAAAGAACCAATTAATTGTTTAACTCCCTGGCGAATCGGATCTTTCATGCCAATTAATCCCAGCCAAACTAAATCTTTTACTCCATTGCCATTATTATTCTCAACCCAAGCATAGGCTGTTCCTAAAACTCTCAGGGCATCACTCGCCATGCGTTCATTTTCTACTTCAATTCTTTGACGGTCTACTTCTGTAAGGGGGTGTTTCTGACCATTTTCTAGCTTCCACTGGCATAATTCTAAAACTTCGCTCGGATTACCTTTAACTGCTACTAACTGCTCTGTCTTCTGCCCTTGATGAATCGTGGTCATGAAATTTTTACGTTCCGAACGATGATTGATATCGAGGCGAGGATATTGCTTTAAGAGCGATCGCACATTAATTCCTGTCGCGATCGCCATTTCGATTAAGGAGTTTTCAGTAGCAGAACCATTAACGATATACTTACCTTGAGAATCTTGACCGACTTTACTTTCATTACAAAGAACAGCTACTTGGATTAACTGTAATACCTGCTCGTAGCGATAGGGGTTAAATGGTTCACCTGCAAAGAACAATTCTCCCTGATTAACAGTAATATTTTTCTGTTCTACATAAAGTTCAACTACTGACATTTGATTAGCTGTCAGCGTTCCTGTTTTATCTAAACAAATTGTTTGTACCGAACCCAAAGCTTCAACTGCTTCGAGGCGACGAACCAAAACTTTGTGCTGCCTCATCTTGGCAATTCCCAAAGCTAAGGTAGTAGTAGCAACGGTGGGTAAGCCTTCTGGTACAGCAGCAACAGCTAGGGAAACCGATGTTTTTAACATCTCTAGTCCACCGTAACCCCGAATCAAACCGATCGCAAATACTAATCCACAAACAGCACTAGATAAGAAAACTAATTGCCCTCCTACTCGGTCTAGTTGGCGTTCCATCGGGGTTTGAGGTACAGTGGTTTCGCCAACCAGGGTTTGAATGCGTCCCATTTCCGTTGCTTGTCCAATTGCAACGATAATTCCTAATCCCTGTCCTCCCGTGACAAATGTTCCCCGATAAACCATATTGACTCTTTCTGCTAAGGGAATCTCTTTACCCGTCAGAGTTTGAGCCGTTTTTAACACAGGCAAACTTTCCCCTGTTAAGGCAGATTCATCCACGCTGAGGTTTTCAGCTTCAATTAAACGGGCATCGGCTGGAATATAAGTCCCAGGTTTAAGAACGACAATATCCCCGATGACAATATCTTGAGAATTAATTTCGATTAACTGGCGATTTCCATACACCTCCTTTTCAGAGAGATTGCGAATTACCCAAGCAGAAGGATTAACTAAACCTTGCAGCGAATGAATAATGCGTTCTGATTGACTTTCTGTGGCGTAACCGAGAATCGCATTAATCGCTACCACTCCCATAATTACAACCGAATCAACTATTCCACCAGTGACTAACGATAATCCTGCTGCCAAAGTTAGTAAAGCCACGGGAACAGATTTAAAATAATCAACAAAGATACTCAGTCCCGCTCTTGGTTTAGTTTGAACTAAAACATTCGCCCCATATTTTTGAAGGTTTTGTTCTAGTGCTGTGGTTGATAATCCCGATGAAATTGAACTGTTGAGTTGAGTGGCAATTACTTCTGCTTCTTGAAGATGCCAAGTGGTTTGAGGAATATTTATTTCCCTCGTCTGAACCATACTTAGTTGTTTCTCTGCTAATTGAGGCTGATATTGATAGTCTAAAACTATAGCTTCAATTAAAACAGCAATTTCCTGATGACTAGACTTGTGGTTGAATATTACTAAAATATTACCCGTCCAACAATTGGCATCAACATCTTTAATGGCTGATTCTTTAGTGAGCCTAAATTCTAAATAATTTTGCAGCAAGCGCGATCGCTCCGCGCCTCGGTCGTGCCGAGACCGCAGTAGCCCCTGAATCTTATAGCGACCTCTTCCTTTGACAGTAGCATGAAGCGTTTTAACTAAAGTAGCTTTTTTTCTTGAGGAGATAATCTTAGTTTTAGTCATTCTTTGCCCCCGATTTGAATGTGGTTAAATCATTGGGGATGACAACTTAGCACTATTTTTATTTTAGAGTCAGTTGTTAGTAGCTCTATCCTGTTACTTTGCAATTTTTATTATTCCTAAAAATTAATCATTTAATAATCTTTTTTTAATCTTAAAGTACTAAAAACCAGGAGCTTAAGATTGTTAATTATTATTTAGTAAAAACTAATTTAAATTGATGCGATTGTTGATAGTATTTAGATCAGATCGACTTTAACGACAATTTTAATTTTTAATTAAATTAACCTCAATAAACAGATAAAACACAATAATAAAACTATGGATATTAATAAAGAAGATTTTTTATATCCTCGCAGCAAATACTATGGTGAATTTACTCCTCAAAATTTAGTTTTTGATGCCAATCTCCAAGAATTCGCTCAAAAAGTTGTCTATATTTGTGGATTACAAACCAACGGTAAAATTAGTACAGAAGATGCCTATGAAGAAATCAAAAATCTTTGGCATCAGTTAAAAGAATCTAAACAAGAACTGCTTAATTGACGCTCAATACTTTCTATAGACTTGACTGAAGCTCATTCTGACTTTACTACCAATCAGTTAAACCCCCATCAAGAGTTAAGACAGCTAGTTTGCTCTCAGCTAAAGATCTTACTCGAACAAAAAAACTGGGAAGGAGCTAAAGCTATTCTAGTTCCTGTTCAACCTGTAGACATTGCCGAAGCAATTGAAGAATTACCAGAACCAATGCAAGCGATCGCATTTCGGTTACTTGCCAAAGATGAAGCTATCACTGTCTATGAATATTTAGATGTATCGGTACAACAAGTTTTACTCGAAGACTTCACCCGCGAGGATGTTCTGGAAATTATCGATAAAATGTCGCCCGATGATCGCGCTAAATTGTTTGATGAGCTACCAGCCAAAGTTGTCCGCAACCTCCTAATACATCTCAGTCACCAACAAAGGGAAGCAACTGCCATGTTGTTGGGTTATCAACCCGATACGGCAGGCAGGATCATGACTCCTGAATATATTTCTCTCAAACAAGACTGGACAGTTGCTGCAACTTTTGAATTGATTCGTCGCGTTGCACCAGATAAAGAAACTATCTATTCACTCTACGTTACCGATCAGGTTCATCATCTAACTGGACATCTTTCTTTAAGAAGTTTGGTAGCTGCCAACGAAGAACAAACGATTGGGGAAATTATGAATCCTCATATTATCTCAGTGCATACTAACACCCACCAAAAAAAAGTAGCAGATTTAATCCAACGCTATGATTTTATAGCTTTGCCTGTAGTTGATGGCGAAAATCGCCTCGTCGGAATTGTAACTGTTGATGATGCGATCGATATCCTGGAAGCAGAAACTACTAAAGATATTCACACTATTAGTGGTATTCAATCAGGAGAAAATAATTATTTTCAAACCAAACTCTACAATATTGTTCGTCGTCGCGCTCTTTGGTTAACAGTAGTTTTTCTTATTACTACCTTGGCAAGTGCAATTATTCAAGCACAGGAACAACTTCTCAAGCAGGTAATTGTCCTAGTTGCCTTTATTCCTTTATTAATCGATACAGGCGGTGACGTAGGAAGCCAATCTTCTACCGTTGTAATTAGAGGCTTAAATATACAAGACCTTAATTATCGCAGTTTTTGGAGGATTGTTAAACGAGAAGCCATTGTTGGAGTTTTATTAGGAGTAGCTTTAGGCTTGGGTACAATTGTTTGGGCTTATTTACTCCAAGGAAATTTCCTAATTGCGATGGTAGTAGGAATTAGTATGTTGTTGATTTCTGTACTATCTAGTACAACAGGTGCTATGCTACCTTTTTTGTTTTCTGTTATGGGTTTAGACCCTGCTTTGATGTCTACCCCTTTTATTACGACTATAGCCGATGTTTTTGGTGTGTTGATTTATCTCTATGTAGCTCAGTTAGTTTTAGGATTGTAACTTTTCTCGACAAATAATTTTGTAATCAATCACAACTCGGTTGCCATCAGGTAACTTCAACCACTGCCACTCTACCTCTTCATCAAGATTAATTTCAATACTATAAATTGAAGGAATAATTTCTGAATTAGTCGGAGGAGGAGCAGCAACGACTTTCTTTTGGTTTCTTGAGTCAGATATCTTGTTCATAATCTTTAACCCAAATAATATAGTAATCGAAAATAATAGCTGAACTTTAGATAAATAAAATTTATAAATTTTACCTACTAGCTCAAACACATTTTCTTCACAAATTAAGTGTAATTACTATAGCAGTTTTTTTACCTTTATTCTACAATTAATCACCTCAAAGATAACAAAAAAATTGATGATTGTTGCTAATCATCAGTTAAAATCATCCAGAATTATTGATAATTAAGGCTTACTCTTCAATCTCAAATAATCCACAAAGCATTTTCCAAAAATCTTCTTAACTTTTTCTTAAATATAATTTAACTTGATTTTAATTTTTTTATTCAAGAAAAACTTGGAGCTTAATTAATATTGAATCTTCATTTGTATAAATTAACTTTTGATACAAAAGATTATTTCTTAAATACTTTTTCTGATTTTTTTTCAAAACTAATCTTAAAAAAGATAAATTAAAAATGGATCAAAACTTAACCGCAAGGTTAAAGGGGGGTGAAAAAATGGCACTCAAACATTTTATGCCTAACCTTGAAGATGTAGTAGAAGACCTTGGTGTTTCTGGAATTGCAGCAATTGTTTTACTACCAGTGTTAATCCCTGTAGCTGCTGGAGTTGGTAAACCCATAGCTAAAGCAACTATTAAAGGTGGAATTGTCCTCTACGAAAAAGGTAAAGGTGTAATTGCAGAAGTAGGAGAAACCTTTGAAGACATGGTTGCAGAAGCTAAAGCTGAACTAGCAGAAGCGAAAGCTTCAGAAGTTGAAGAAGCAACCAATTAATTTACAGCTAAATTCCATCAGGATTCAATTATCGACTAAAAACGATGGCAAATAATACAGAGTCTCCGCCACCAAATCGGCTCAAAGTAGTTCATCTAGTTAAAGGACGGATGCGATGTCAGCTTGTCGAGCGAGACGACTGTGAAATTTTATTCAGGGTAGCTCATCATCTCCGTCAACAGCTAGGAGTTGCCAGCGTCCAAATTAAAGAAAAGACAGGTAATTTAGTAGTTAACTTTAACTCCGAAATTCTTACTCAGGAAAAACTAATCGATTTATTACAACCCTTCGGTTTATCTCAAAGCGAAGGGCTAAAGGAAAGCGTAACCGAAGGTTCTCAAAATAATACTGTCAACATTAATCAATTATTATCTCTCTTGCCTCCGATTTCAGGACTAATCTTGACGAGAAGGTTAGGAGTCACAGGTTGGAAATCTATCGCTACTTATATTCTGACTACAGGCATTATTCGTCAAGTTATTGAGCCACTAACCCCAGAAAAGGAAAAATCAGCTTCAGACTTACAAAATCATCTAATTACTATGCCAAGAGAAGATATTTCTACTTTATTAGCAGCCACAGAAACTGACTACCAGATTGTCCATCAAATTCCAGGCAGAGTTCGCTTGCGTATTGACAAAATTGGTAAAGATTCTAACTATGCTCAAGCATTAAACCAGTTATTAAAACAAAATCCTATCATTAAAAATATACGTATCAATCAAAATAATAGCTCGGTTACTATTATCTATGATCGCAATCTAGCAGAGTCGAACGGCAAAGTTACTAATATTATCAACCACGCAGAAAAAAAAACTGAAATTATAGAACCGATAGATGAATCGAACTATTTAAATTTATCTTCTTTGCGATTAAGCTTAAACAATGTCAACCAAAAGAATTAACTATTTGTAGTGAAGAAGAATTCAATTCATCATAACCAAAACTTCGAGCAAGAACTATGCCTCCAACTGGCAAAATTAGGGGTAAAACTGTTAAATTACACCGATTTATAGCAGTTGAAGGAAAGATCAGGACTCACAAGTCTTGTAGGAACGAACCATCGTTCGCCTCTAGGTTAAATACTTTGTCCTAACCTATAATTCAGCTGCTATAAAACGTTTGGCATAGGAGATAAGTAAATGTGTTCGCTTGGACTTTATAAATTATTCTGCCTACGTACTTAATAAAAACCAAAATAATTACTGCTAGAAAATTTTTAGAACTATTTGAGTAAATAATTAGTAATGCGATCGAGGAACAGAAATTACTGTTATTCTCCAAAAATTTGCGCTGCTGTGAGATTGAGTGTAGAAAACTGTGGTGAAGGTAGTTGTGATTTTCCTGAAAAGCTACCTACTTCTTGATAATTTCCTTCAGATAATTCTAATATCAATACTGTTTGCAGATTGGGATCGATAATCCAATATTCAGGAATACCGCAATCTTGGTATTGTATTCTCTTGGCAACATAATCTCGGTCGCGCTGTAACTCTCCAGGACTAACCACTTCAACAACCAACAACGGGGGAGACATAGTAAGACGAATCGTATTACGTTTTGCCAACTGTTCGATATGTTCTTCCCGTAAGATTGTCAAATCAGGATAGCGATTTCTCGGTTCGCCATTTACTTCTAACTCTAGCCCGTGTCCTCTTAAGCGATCCGTACCAAGTAACAGAGCAAAAATAAGAAAAAGACGATTAGCAATTTGCACATTTATTCCCGATTCTGGAGGCACTTCGATTAATTCTCCATTAAATAGTTCGTACAGCTTATCCGAGCCATCATCATAGGCTAAGTATTCTTCAAAGCTTTGAAACCGAGGCTTAACTTGAATCATGGTTTTAACGAGTATGAGTTACCATTGAATCTATTTTAAGTTTTTTGTTGAGCTTAGACTGATAGCGCGCTCAATACTTATTTTGAATGAAATGATAAATGGCTCAAAAATTTAGTTTAAATTTATGCTTGAACCGAATGACTTTTATCTAAATCGAGACTTTTTAATTTTTAGTATTTAATTACGCTGTTTGCCAAAAGCTAAATATGCCGAAAGCAGCGTTAAGATCGACAAAATTCCCACGATCGCAAAAAAACCATAATGATTATCAGTCAGGGGAATTCCACCTACATTCATACCAAACAAACCTGCAACTAAGTTAATTGGTAACGCCAATACTGTCACTACCGTCAACACAAATAAGGTGCGATTAGTTTGTTCATTAACTTGGGCAGTCAGTTCTTCTTGAAGGAGTTTGACTCGCTCGATTAGTGCTGCTGCGTCCCCAACTGCTGCGGAAAACTCTTCTGCTGCCTGCTGTAAATCCTGAAGATCTGCTTCTGAAATCCACTCAGGAGGACGATTGAGTAGACGAAATAAAGCAGCAGGTTCTGGAGCTAAAAGCCTTTGAAGTCTAATTAAAACTCTCCGCAGAGAACCCAATTCAATTCGGCTGATCGTAATGCGATTTGCCATCAGTTTGTCTTCGATTCTATCTACTCGCAAAGTAGACTGTCGCAAAATATCAACTAACACATCAGCTTGCTCGTGTAATAAATGCGCCAGGAGTTCAATCGTCGAGCGAAAGACTCGCCCAGTCCGAACTGCTGCCCGAAGGCGATCAATCGAACGCAATGGTCGAAGGCGAACACTTACTAGCAGGCGAGGCTGAATAAACAGACTAGCCGTCGCTGCTGCTGAAGCATCAAAGGCAAAATCAAATAGCACATCATAAATGACCGCTATCAGCGAGTCCGCATCCTGCTCTAGACGAGTGGAACCTACTTCATCATGTAAAGTATCGTAAAAAGGTTCTGGCAAGTTTAGGTTTCGTTGTAGCCAGAGTTCCGAAGCAGAATTGGAAAGGGAAAAATGCAACCAAACAAATCCTTTCGAGTCGGCAGAATCGGGCAACGTCAGAAACTCGGTTGCAGCCTCCGCAGTGATTGACTCTCCGGGTTGGCAGGGCATAAACCGATAACCCCAAACCAGACCGTTTTGATCTGAACCGTAAGTAGAATCGATCTTTAACATCGTTGCTCGAGCAGCACTAAAATTATATTTGTGACAATAATTCTTTAAATCTGACAAATATAGTCATTCCAAATAAGTTTGAGACAGAATGATCTAATCACCGCTTGGATTTAGGCTATTCAGATTGTTTCATTCTTAATTGAAACAACTATAATTCTTTAATATACTTTAAGCATTAAGGCGGCACCCAGATTCGAACTGGGGGATAAAGGATTTGCAGTCCTCGGCCTTACCACTTGGCTATGCCGCCGAAAAGTTCGCTTACCTATTCTACAATAATAATCATTTAAATTGATCAAATTTAGGCAACAGAAGTCAAATTAGTTTTGCTCAGACCGCTTTTGACGGACTTTTTGAGTCCAGAAATCTTCGAGTAGGGTATAAACTACAGGTACAACAATCAGGCTTAATAAGGTAGAGGTAATTAAACCACCAATAATTGTTACTGCCATTGGTTGACGTAATTCTGCTCCTGCACCCCAACCTAAAGCGATGGGTAACATTCCTAAAACAGTTGAACCAGTAGTCATCATAATCGGTCGAAGGCGTACTATTCCTGTTTTGAGGATCGCCTCGGTGCGAGTTAAACCAGCTTGACGTAACTGATTAACATAATCCATCAAAAGAATAGCATTTTTATCTAGTAAACCGACTAAAAAGATTGTGCCAATCACCGCAATCATGCCAAAATCGTTTTGAGTCATTAAAAGAGCCAGCATTGCACCAATTAGAGCCAGAGGAAGACATAAAGCAACAACAATTGGTTCTAATAATCTCCCAAACAGTAAGATTAAGAGGAGAAGCATACAAGCGATCGCTAAGGTGAGAGTTTCAGCAAAACTACCTAAGACATCACTACTAAGAGCAGCATCACCTGATAACTTTAGGCTTACACCTTGAGGTAATAACGGAAGAGCGATCGCTTTAATCTGTTCGGTTGCATCACCAATTGTTTTTCCTTTGCTAAGATTGGCATTAAAGAAAACTACTCGTTGACCGTTACGACGTTCGATTTTGGCTAAACTGTTAATATCCTCTGATTCGTTACTCAGAGTGATGTCTGCAAAACCTGGTAAAGTTGCAACTTTTTTTTGCAGTTGTTTAGCAGTTTGGGTTAGAGCTTTAAGATCATCTCCTGCTAAAGCAATTTGCAGATTTTGTTTACTTTCGATATCCACAAAAGGAATATCTTCAACACTAATTTGGACTCCAGGAATAGTAGGTAATTGAGTCCGCAATTGAGCTTGTATTTCAGCAGTAGTTAAAGTGCGGTTGGGATCGAGTTTGACGTAAAGCTTGCCTTGATTTGGTTTTCCTTGTAATCCCGCTACAGTGAATACGGATTGGACTTCGGGAGCAGCTAGGGTAACTTGTTCGATTTCTTTGCCGACTCGGAGGGTTTTATTAAGTAAAATTCTGGCAGGAGATTGAGCTAATTGTTGCAACCATGCAAAATTTTGACTAGTTTCTGATTGATTACTTAAATTTCCTTCGCTTTCCTGTTTTTGGGGTACTCGGTCTAATTTCGGTAAAGCAGTATTATAAATAATATTAAATTCGCCTCGGTCTAATTGAGGAATAAAACCCTTAGGAACTAAAGGAATTAATCCTAATCCTGCTACCATAGTAATAAGAGCGATCGCAATTACCGTTTTTCGATGTTGAAGCGACCATTGCAGTAATCGACGATAGAAATTCATTAAGCTTGACTCAAAACTATGGTGATTATTTTCTTGACGGACTTTGCTTCTTAACCAATAAAGAGCGAGTACAGGTGATAAAGTTCGTGCCACTAACAAAGAAGTCATTACCGCAGCAGCTACCGTTAAACCAAAGGGTTTGAAAAACTGCCCTACAGTACCGCCCATAAAAGCAACGGGCAGAAATACTGCCACGATGGTTAAAGTTGTCACGGAAACAGTAAAACCAATTTCTTGAGTTGCTAAAGTTACTGCTTGTCTTGGTTGATATCCAGCTTCCAGATAGCGGACAATATTTTCTACATCGACAATGGCATCATCAACTACAATCCCAATTGTTAAAGCTAAAGCCAACAGGGTAATCGTTTCCAAATTAAATCCTGCGATCGCCATAACAATAAATGTCCCTAATAAAGAAATAGGGATCGCTAAAGCAGTAATTAAGGTAGCTGCCCAGTTACGTAAACAACCCAAAATTACTATCACTGCCAGTACAATTGCACCCCATAAAGCTTCAATAGTAGCTTGTGTTGCTTCACGAATATAGTCTGCTTGAGTTGCTGCTAAAGTTAGTTGAATGTCTGTTAAGTCAGGTTGCATTTTACCAATAGCAGCTTGTACTTGTTTGACTACTTCAAGAGTATTCGCATCACTACGTTTTACTACGGCAATGGCTAAAGCATTGACACCATTTAAACGGACTAAAGAAGGAAAACTAGGACTAGGTAGGGAAGTTTCTGAAGATTGATTCAATTCTTGATTGCTAGCATCTCCTAACAAATCAACTCTTAAAACGCCTGAAATTGATTCGATTGTCGGGATAATTTGTTGTTGAACAATTGGAATTAACTCAGTTAAACTTTTACTCTTACTAGTAATTCCATAACTAATTACAGTAGATTCATTTAAGTTAAAGGGAATAACCTCCACCTCAGTATTGGGAGGCAAGGAAACTCCTGCCAACTTCTTTTCTACCTCTTGTTGCACCGATGCTAAATTTTGTCCTGGGAAAAATAGATTAGTCACGATACTTTGTCCAGGATAGGTAACAGAATTTAACTGATCTAATCCAGTCAAAGATTGTAAAGGTTGCTCTAAGATAGTTGTAAGTTTTTCTTCTGTAGCTAAAACTGTTTGTAGAGAAGTTTCGGCTTTAACAATAACTACGGGAAAAGTAATATCGGGGAAAAGAGAGTATTTAAGGGAACTATAAGCAAAGAGTCCAGCAACTGTAATAATTAACCAAAAGCCCAACGTTAGCCAAGGATAAGCAAGTGCTAGCTTAGATAAATTTAAACTTTCTCTAAGGTTTTTTTTCCTCTGGGGTTGTACCATAGGATTGCAGTAAAAATTAATTTAGTTGATGGTTAATTAACCAAAGGTTGTTTGCGCTGATTTTTTTTGACGGATTTAGACACAGTTAATTGGGTTCCTTCTCTATTCCAATGAACGCGATCAAAGACTTCATGCAAAATACATAAACCACGACCATTTTCTGCCTCTTCTGGAGGAATATGTTCTTGTATACTATGATGACAGCTACATTCAGGAACAAAACCAGTACCTTCGTCGGTAATTATCCAAGAGTATTCTCTATCCGTAATTAAAAACTGAACAATAATAGTCTTGTTGGGATCGAGTTTATTCCCGTGTTTAGCTGCATTTACTAAAGCTTCTTGTAAACCTAGCCGTACTTCCGCTCGCCATTCGACAGGAATATTGGCTAAAAGTAACTCAAGAATAGGATGGAGATAAAGAGTAGAAGCAAAACTCATGGTCGTCCATTTGTTTCGATTCCAAGGAATAGGAATAGCAATCACTGATTATACCTCTGGTTTAATTCTCGCAAATTCGATTATGCTTAAATCGAGCGAGATAGAACAAAAATCAGCAGTCATTGTGTAATTTAAATAACTTAGTTAAGCATTTGGTTGATTATTTAAGAGATATATAATTAATACTCTGACACCAAATAGTTAAATCTTGAAGTAGGTAGTTTAATAATTAGTTTTGGCAATATTACATTAAATATTCTTTTGATTGCCTTAAAAGTTGCCCTAAAAACCGTTAATCTAGACAAGTTTTATTTTTTTTTAACTCGGTATTATTGTTGAATATTTCACCGACTAATAGCATAGTTTGCCTCTTTGAGTATCATAAAAACTTGCCTTCTCTATTATACTAGGATTTCGTCAAAGAGCATCAAAATTGCCAAATTAGCTAGTCGGACTGAGATAAGCATAGGATTCAATGTGAGTAGTTTGAGGGAAAAAGTCAATAGGTTGAACAAAATTAAGTTGATACTTCCCAGATTGACAAAGAAGGTTAAGATCTCGAGCTAAAGTTGCAGGTTTACAACTAACATAAATAATCCTAGGAGAAGGAGAAAGATTAATTAAAGTTTCAATAACTTGAGGTTCGCATCCTTTTCGAGGAGGATCGAGAAGAATAATATCAGGAGTAAATTCTAGTTTTGGTAAATAAGTTTCGACTGCTTCAGGGTGAAAGGTGACGTTAGTAATATGATTGATGTGTGCATTTTGTTTCGCTTGTTCAACAGAAGTTGGATGCAATTCGATCCCCACAACACTTTTTACTTGTTTGGCTAAAGGTAAAGTAAATGTACCGATCCCGCAGTAAGCATCAACTATAGTTTCATCACCTCTTAAATTTAATTGTTTGGTAATGTCACTCAGTAACAATTCTGCTGCTTCAGTATTAACCTGAAAAAAAGTATCTGACAAGATATTTAATTCAACTCCAGCAAACATTTCTCTTAGGTAACTTGATCCCGCGACAGTAATAGTTTCTTGTCCAAAAATGACATTAGTGCGTTCAGGATTATAATTTAAACACACTCCTACTAACTGAGGATATCTAGTTAACCAAGTTTGAGCCTGTGTTTCTATACCTGTGAGGTTTTTATCTGTAGTTACTAGCGTTAGTAAGATTTCTGCTGTATGATTACCGATGCGTAGGGAAAAATGACGTAGTTGTCCTTGATGAGTTTTTTCATTGTAAATAGTCCAACCTCTAGCTTGAAGATCTTGTTTGACTTCGGCTAGAAGAGGATGTAGACGAGCATCTTGAACGGGACATTGATTGAGATTAATCAATTGATGGCTACCTTGACGATAATAACCAGCTTGGAATTGTCCAGTAGCAGAAATTCCTAAAGGATAGGTCGATTTATTGCGATAGTTGAGGGCATAGGGAGTATGAATGGTTGGCTTGACTTGAACTTGCGAGAAACCACCGATTCTTTGTAAAGCTTGAATTACTTGTTGACGTTTACTATCGAGTTGATATTCCCAATCGATATGCTGCCACTGACAACCACCACATTTATCAGCAACAATACAACGAGGACGAATGCGGTAGGGAGATGCAATTAAAAGTTGCTCAATTTTCCCATAGCTATATTTATTTTTGACTTTAGTTAAACGAACTAAAGCGCGATCGCCTGTAACTGTATCGGGAATAAAAACAACTTTGCCGTTAATCTTACCTACTCCCTCACCGCTACTATTAAGATCGACAATTTCTAGTTCAACTAATTCCCCTTGTTGCCATTGTTTAGTCATGGATTGAGCAAAAAAAAATCTGTAGTAATCGTTACTATAACGTTTTGTACAGATCAAAGAAATTGCTCGTGGAGAATTAATTATTTGGTCAAAATTGTTTGATTGGATTTTTCTGTAGCAGTAGGAGAAGTTCGTTTAGCTTTCAGTAACATTTTGACTCCCGTAGTTGGGGCAAGGGTAACACCGCGACGGTGAGGTTTTTCTGGACTTTGACTGACAAGGGCTAATTCATAGTTAGAAAGAATCTTGGCCAAAACTAACTTCATTTCTAATTGGGCTAAAGCTTCTCCAATACAACGACGCGCACCACCACCAAAGGGGAAGAATTCGTATTGAGAATATTGCTTTTCTAAAAAACGTTCGGGTTTAAACTCTTGATGATCAGGATAGATATCTTCTCGTTGATGGACTAAATAAATACAACCCATCGCAATCATTCCTGGTTCTAATTGATAGCCTAATAATTCGATTGGTTCGGTGACAACTCGGGGAAAAGTCAGCATTGCTACTGGATTAATTCTTAAAGTTTCCTGACAAACCGCAGTTAAATAGGGCAATTTCGCGATCGCCATTGGTTCGGGATTACTACCTAAACTATCTATTTCTGCCAATAATTTTTGACGTACTTCAGGAAGACGATGAATCCAATACAAAGCCCACGCCATAGCCGTGGCAGTAGTTTCATGTCCAGCAAACATCAAAGTCATCAATTCATCCCGTAACTCGCGATCGCTCATTGGATTGCCAGACTCATCGCGGGCAGACATCATTAAAGACAGAATATCATTGCGATTTTCATAGTCTTTAGCCCGACGTTCCTTAATTTCGCTGTAGATTAAATTATCAATTTCTTGTTGTTGACGTAAAAACTTTCCCCAAGGACTCCAAGCACCTAAATCCTTTTGTAACCAGTCGAAAAAGAGTAAAGCAGAGCTTAGAGGAGAACTAAAGACATCGCTTACCTTGGTCAATAAATATTTTAGTTTTTGGCTTTTTTCGTCTTCATATAAACCATAAACAGCTTCTAAAATTACTTGTAAAGAAATTTCTTGGGTAATTTTTCTAGCCGTAAAGGTTTGATTAATTGGTAGCTTGGCAAAAATTTTATCAGTCAAGTCCCAAATCAACTTTCCATAAGCTTGCATTCTTTCGCCATGAAAAGGAGGCAACAACAATTTTCTCCGTTTCCTGTGGGGATTACCTTCCAACATGACAATTGAATATTCACCTAGTAAAGGTTTTAAAATGGCGTTTTCTTTACCAGAAGCAAAAAACTGTTGACGATCCTGGGTAAGTAACTGTTGAATTCCTTCAGGATGATTGACAAAGATAAACCCATCACCAAAGCCGATTACATCTGCTGCAAAAATATCAGGATGTTGTTGGGCTGCTGTTTCCATATAACCAACAGGATCGGCAACCCATCTTAATCTTTGAATTAATGGGTGAATATTTAGTTTGGGAGGTTGAGTCATATTTAAATTAAGCTGTTAATTCTTATCTCTTTCTTCTTAGTGTAGTTAGATTTATTTAAACTCGACAGAATAAGAATAAAAGGCAGAAGGCAGAAGATAGAAGACTTAATCTTATTTCTTGTTATCTATTCTCTATTGACTGATGACTGGTAACTGATAACTGTTATTGTCCTAATTGTTGAGAACGATGATAAGCAGCTAAAACAGCTTCGATTAATGCCGAACGAAAACCAGCTTTTTCTAATGCTGCTACTCCTGCAATAGTTGTCCCACCTGGACTACTAACTCGGTCTTTTAATTCGCCTGGATGAAGTTGTGATTCTTGCAGTAGTTTAGCTGTACCAAAAACAGTCTGAATTGCTAATTGATTAGCGATCGCTCTTGGTAATCCTGCTGCTACTCCACCATCAGCTAAGGCTTCTATCATTAAGGCTACATAAGCAGGTCCCGATCCCGATAATCCTGTAACGGCATCCATCAAATATTCTGGGACTTCTACGACTTTACCAATAGCAGTAAAAATATTTTTCGCTTTATCTAGTTCTTTCTCTGTAACATTTTTTCCTGTAGCGATCGCAGTCATTCCCGCACCTACAGTAGCAGGAGTATTGGGCATTACCCGAATTACAGACTGTTGAGGAAAAGCTGATTCTAGTTTATTGAGGGGAACACCAGCCAGAATTGAAATGATTAAAAGATGAGAATTACTAAATGTCGTTGGGGCTAATTGAGCAACTACCTTGCTTAAAATTTGCGGTTTAATAGCTAGTAATAATACTTCTTCTGCTTCAGCAGCAGCTTGATTATCATCGGTTACCTGAACTTGATACTTTTGCTGGAGTAAAGCTCTTCGTTCTGCTTGTGGTTCACTAACCAAAATATTCTCAGCAGCATAAATTCCCTGACGAATGAGACGGGATAAAATGGCTTCTCCCATTACCCCGCCACCAATCATACCAAAATGAATTTTGCTACTTTTGGGTTTCATTCCTACAAAATAATAATTATTGAGCCATTGCAGTCGATTCACCCCAATGATCGATCACATTATTGGGAGTTTGACGAACTTTACTTTCAGGAGTTTCAGTTACGTTATGAATTATGCCAGAAAGTGTACTAACTTTGACACAACTAGGAGTAAAGAGAAAAATGCTTTCTCCTACTCTTTCTTGATGACCATCCATCGCAAAAGTACCACCAGCGATAAAGTCAACTGCCCGTTGTGCTTCTTCGGGGTTCATTACATTAAGATTTAAAATAACAGATCTACGTTCTCTTAATGCTTGAATTACTTGAGGCATTTCTTCAAAAGTATGGGGTTCAATTACCACTACTTCAGAAATTCCATTAGTTAATCCAGGCATCCCAATTACGTTATTTTTGGGCATTTTCTCTACCGGTTTTTTGGGTGCGGGTCGGCGATTATTGGAATAATTTTCGAGCATTTCTTGATTGAAATTTGGTTGGACTGACTCATAATTATCTGAATAATTATTAGCTTCCATTTCTTCTTGTTCAGGGGGATATTCTTCGTAGTCGTATCTGTCTTGATCGTACTGTTCGTTGATTCCCATTATGTCTTTAATTTTATTCCACATAATTGCTCACAGTTCCTTTGTTTTCACAACTCACAATTTGATTACGTAATATACCCAGGGTAAAAGTTGCCAGTCTTACCAAATCCTAAAGAGTAAAAAGATATTAATTGCAAATATATATATGTAATAGCATTTAAGCAATTATTCTTACTCTCTTTTCGGGGTATCTATTTAGTCTTTTGTAAAGATATCAAAAATATATACTGATAATTAAATTTAATCCTCCGCATTTTCTCTTAATTTTTTCTTTTGGCAATATCTTAATCTAAGAAATGCTAGATTACTTGAGTCAGTAAGAATATTTATTTGAAATATTTTATTTAAGTTAAATTTAGTTTACAATCCGTTATAATTGGCTGAGTCCTGGCAACTGCTATGGTTTTAAGCCTTTTTTTTACTTAGGCGTAATCACGGTCTTAAGTATACTGAGGTACGGAAAGAGATTGATTAAATTGAACTATTCTCCATTAACTTGGACTAAGATTTTTCTTCGGCGAGGTCCATCTAATTCAAAAAATAAAATTGATTGCCACGTTCCTAAAGCTAGATTGCTATCGATCACAGGAATAATTTCACTGTTATTAAGTGTCATCGCTAGGAGATGGGAATGAGCATTGGCTGGTTCATCAGGTGGTACATCTCGAAGATGTAAATCATTGTGTAAATATCGGTCTGTAGCTGGGGCTAATTTGTTGAGATAGACTTTTAAATCTTCTAATAATCTTGCTTCATATTCATTAACTGCGATCGCAGTAGTGGTATGGTGACAACAAACAATAACATAACCATTTGTAATTGAACTATTTGCCAAGATTTTCTTAACAATCGGGGTTAAGTTATGAATATTAATTTCTGGTTGGGTTTCTATTTCAATAAATTCGTTAATAATTGCCATATTTCGGATTTTATCCCCTATAAATAACTTCAGAAGTAGTTTATCAAGTAAAAAGTATTTATTTATGCTTAGTTAAAAAGCAAGATTTATTAATCAGTAAGTGTCAACTGATTTGGTCAAGCTTCTACAGAAAAAGTTAAGCTAGCGATCAAGACAAAATTTTCAGTAGCAAAAGCGGGAAATTTTACATGGGGCAAGAATTAGCGATCGCAACTTATGGACTAACCAAAAGATTTGACCGATACATGGCAGTAAATGAAGTCGATTTGCAAGTAAAACCAGGAGAAGTTTATGGTTTGATCGGACCGAATGGTGCAGGAAAAACTACTTTAATTAGGATGTTGGCGATCGCAGAAGAACCCACTAAAGGTGAAATTTACATCAATGGGGAACGTATCTTAAGAGATGATAGTAATCCTCAGATCAAACAACGTTTGGGCTATCTTCCTGATGATTTTCCCCTGTATGATGATTTAAATGTCTGGGATTATTTGGATTATTTCGCTAGGCTTTATCGTCTCAAGCAGCCTTATCGTCAACGTCGGCTTTATGAAGTATTGGAATTAGTTCAACTGGAAAATAAACGCAATAGTCTGATTTCCAGTCTGTCGCGGGGTATGAAACAACGCCTCAGTTTAGCAAGAACAATTATTCATGAACCAATTTTATTGTTATTAGATGAACCTGTTTCTGGTTTAGATCCAATTGCCCGAATGCAGTTTCGACAAATTATTAAAGTTTTGCAAGAAGCGGGCATGACAATTCTGATTTCCTCTCATGTTCTTAGTGACTTGGCAGAATTATGTACCTCAGTGGGCATAATGGAGTTAGGTTTTTTGGTAGAAAGTGCTTCTTTAAAAGAACTATATCAGCGTTTGTCTCGTCAACAAATTATTGTTGGTAGTTTAGGAGATTTGCACTTACTTTCTGGCGAACTTAGTAAAAATTCTTTAGTAGAAGGATGGGAAATAATACCAGGAACAAACCGCTTAAAAGTTAACTTTTCAGGAGGAGAATCACAAAGTGCCGATCTATTGCGATCCATTATTCAAGCAGGTATTTCTGTAACTGAATTTCATTGTCTACAAGAAGATTTGGAAAGTATTTTTCTTAAATTAGGACATAAACAAGCTTCTTGAATAATGGATCGCAAAAAACTATTAGAAAAGGCAAAAGTAAAAGTAAAAACAAAAGTTGTTGAGAGTAATTAATTTATCACAATGATTAAACCTATTTTAGTTAAATTGAACTAGAACCATGAAACCAATAACTAAGATGATGCATAATTTTTTAGAAGGGAATCCTCAGTTATTCCGCGAGATTAAAGGCAGACTAAAAACTAGAAATGTTGTCATTGTTGCTTTACTCGCGATCGCTACTCAAGCTTTGATTGGTTTGATTTATTTTAGTCAATTACCTAGTAGCAATACTAAATTAGATCAATATAGTCGTTATTGTTTTAAGATAGTAGACCCATATTATCGGAATCATTATGCTTGTGAAACCGATTTAGTTGGTAATTGGATGATTAATTGGCAACTATTATGGTTAGATATTTTTATTACTTTAAGTGTAGTTGGAATTTTTGGTTTATTAGTTGCCGGTACTTATTTATTAATTGCTGATGTTACTCAAGAAGAAAGTAGAGGAACTTTAAACTTTATTCGTTTAAGTCCTCAATCTGCCACGAGTATTTTACTTGGAAAAATTTTAGGAGTACCAATTCTACTTTATTTATTTGTTTTAGTTGTCCTACCTTTTCATTTAGTAGCAGGTTTAGGTGCAAAAATTCCCATTAGCTTATGGTTAGCTTTTGATGCAGTTATTGTTGCTAGTTGTGCTTTCTTTTATAGTTTTGCGTTACTATTTAGCTTCATCAATAGTAAATTGCCGGGATTTAAACCTTGGGTAGGAAGTGGCGTAGTTTTATTTTTTCTCTTCATAACTAATATCATCATCTTCAACAGTTATTCGGTTAGTAATACACCAGGCGATTGGTTGACTTTATTTCATCCAGGCATAGTTTTACCTTATTTAGTTGATGCTACTTATCTACCTCACCAAGATGTTTATTCTTTAGAGGTCAAAAACATTGCCGAGTTATTATTTTATGGACAAACTTTTTGGCATAAAGCTAGTTCGGGAATAGGCTTAGTTTTCTTAAATTACTGTTTGTGGACTTATTGGTTATGGCAAGGATTAAAACGTCGTTTTCATAATCCCGTTAGTACCTTATTTAATAAAACACAAAGTTATTGGTTTACTGGTTGTTTTACCGCAGTTGCTTTAGGTTTTACTCTCCAAACTACTAAAGAATATCGCTTATTTGAAAACTTTTCGATGCTGCAATGTTTTCTAGTAGTTATGTTTTTAGGATTAATTGCAGCCTTAAGTCCCCATCGTCAAACTTTACAAGATTGGGCGCGTTATCGTCATCAACTCAGAAAAGAAGGTAAACACCTTTGGCAAGAATTAGTTTTTGGTGAAAAAAGTCCTTCTACAGTAGCTATTAGTATTAATTTATCAATCGCTATTGTTTATACTCTTCCCTGTTTAGTTCTGTTTTCCTTTGAAGACAAAACTTTACCTGCATTGTGGGGACTAATACTCACTGCTAATATGATTTTATTGTATGCTGCGATCGCTCAATGGTTTTTAACTATCAAAACACCAAGAAGAGCAATTTGGGCTACTGTCACTATCTTTAGTTTAATAGTTTTACCACCATTTATTCTAGGGATTAGTAGATTTGATCCTCACTCTTCCCCTCTAATTTGGTTGTTTACCTTTATCCCATCCATTGCGACTGAATACACCACTATGTCTACTGTAATTGTGTCTATTCTAGGACAATGGCTCGCGATCGCCTTAGTTAGTTTGCAAATGACTCGACAATTACGTCAAGCAGGTGCATCAGAAACAAAAATCTTGTTATCTCAAATGAATTAAATCACTAATTATTACTCAATTATTTAATTAAAGGTGGGTTATTTACCTACCTTTTTTTCTTATCTAGTTTTTTTCTATCTCTATTTAAAGTTCATTTAAGTTTGTACTAATAAAATTTCCAAAACAAAAGGGGCAGTTATCGCCCCTGTCAATTGATTTTCAAGAAAAGTGAATTAATTATTAGTAGTGAGGGTAAGCAGGGAAATCAATTTGAGTTTGATCTGCACTATTGTAAACACCTTGGTTAGTAACATTTCCGTAACCACTAGTTAAAGATTGGTTTTGACCAGCTTGAACGGAATGTTGGATTTGAGGATCGACACCATAATAACCATCAGCACCAACTTGAGTTTGAGTTAAATCGTTAGAAACTGCCTGATTGGTGTAGTTTTCGGCTCCAACACTAACAGCAGTGTTACTGCCACCTTGAACAGAAGTTTGAACTTGTGGATTAGCGAAAGCAGCGACGGGAGCAAGAGCTAAAGCAAGAGTAGAGATGATTAAGGAAACTTTTTTCATTTTTATAGACCTCGAAAGTTTTTTTTGGTGGTTTTTGTCTTCACTATCTATGTATGTCGGGTTCGATTTTTTTATGCAGGGTAAATTTTATTTTGATTAATTTTGATTAGGGAAATATTTCTCCATACCTTGAATGTCTAGGTTTTAAAGCATCAATTTTTTAATTAATCTTTCATTGAACTCTCAAACATCTTCAGTTTTGCCAGCTTTAATATAAATAGACACTCAACCAGGTAAAAAAATGGCAGTAGATTATGATGTAGTGGTGATTGGTGGTGGTTCAGGTGGACTAGTAGTTGCTAGTGCAGCAGCACAATTACACGCCAAAGTAGCTCTAATTGAAAAAGATAAACTAGGCGGTGAATGCTTGTGGACTGGATGTGTTCCTAGTAAATCTTTAATTCATGCTGCCAGAGTTGCTTATGAAGTCCAACACAGTTCTCGTTTTGGTATCTATACTAATCCTCCAGAAATCAACTTTGCCCAAGCTAATAATCACGTACAAAAAGTAATTGCAGCCATTGAACCTCATGACTCTCCTGAAAGATTTCGTGGTTTAGGAGTAGAAGTAATTTTTGGTTCGGGGAAGTTTATCAATCATCGTACTTTTGAAGTCGATGGTAAACAGCTTAAAGCTCGTAGTTTTGTCATTGCTACAGGTTCTCACCCTGCTATTCCCCCAATTCCTGGATTAAGGGAAGCAGGTTTTCTGACTAACGAACAGGTTTTTTCTGTTACCGAACGTCCAGAATCTTTAGCTATTATTGGTGCGGGGCCAATTGGTTGCGAATTAGGTCAATCTTTCCATCGTTTAGGGTCAAAAGTCACTCTTATCAGCAGTCGCGATCGCATTTTACCTAAAGAAGACTCCGAAGCAGCAGCAGTAGTCGAACAGCAATTATTATCTGAAGGAATTACTATTCTCAAAAATAGCCGTGCCGAAAAAGTAGAAGTGAAAGATGGCAAAAAACATCTTTGGACGGGAAATCAGGAAATTGTGGTGGACGAAATTCTAGTTGCTACGGGAAGAAATCCTAATCTAAATTCTCTTAATTTAGAAGCAGCAAAAGTAAACTATGACGACAAAGGCATCAAAGTAAACGCAAAACTACAAACTAGCAATCCTTGTATCTATGCTTGTGGTGATGTCATCGGAGGTTATCGATTTACTCACGTTGCTGGTTATGAAGCTGGTGTAATTGTTCAAAACGCTTTATTTTTCCCTAGTAAAAAGGCTAATTACCGAGTAATTCCTTGGGCTACTTTTACCGAACCAGAATTAGCCCGTGTTGGTTTAACTGAAGAACAAGCTAGAGAAAGCTATGGTGACGATATTTACATTCTGAAACAAAACTTTGCTGAAGTAGACCGCGCCCAAGCCGAAGCAGCAACAGTAGGTTTTGGCAAAATTATCACTACTAGTAAGGGAGAAATTTTGGGCGCACATTTAGTAGGAGAATCAGCAGGAGAGTTAATTCACGAAATTGTTTTAGCGATGGCTAATAATCTCAAAGTTTCTGCTCTTGGTGGTATTCACATTTATCCTACTCTTTCAGAAGTTACTAATAAAGCTGCTTTACAATTAACTAAACAAAAGTATGCCAAAAACCAATTATTAAATCAGTTTTTACCTAAATTATGGCAATTTCTACGCCGTTTTTAGGATTTAATGTTTTGCATTTGAGGTTTTTAGTGAAAAATATTTATCTTATCTTTTCCTGTTGAGCCAAAATAAAAAAAGTTATCTTAGTAAAGATGTTCTCTTCTTTAGTTAAGCGCAATGCAGGAAAAAGTCTATAATTGGGAACGTTTTTGGTGTCCAACTACAGGTAATTTAAACTTAGATTATTCTGGTTTTCTCTACGATCCAGAGTCAAAGTATGGAGATTCTTATAATCCCGATCTAGTTAAGTTTGATGTTATATCAGATATACCTTGTTTAATCTTGTTAGGCGAAGCTGGCATTGGTAAAACTACAGCGACTAAACAAGAATATGAAAAATTTGAAGCTAAGTTACAGCGATCGCAAGATGACTGCTTGTGGTTTAGTTTGGGTGATTATGATTCCGATAACAGTTTGTGTAATGCCATTTTTAGAAATGATAAATTTAAAAATTGGCTTAATGGGACTCATAAATTACATCTATTTTTAGATAGTCTTGATGAAGGCTTATTGTCAATTAAAATACTTACTAGAATTCTTAAGCGAGAAATCGATAACTTACCTTGCGATCGCCTTTATTTAAGAATTACTTGTAGAACGGCAGAATGGAAAGTTAGTTTAACAGAAAAGTTTCAGGAAAAATGGGGCAAAGATAATGTTCAAATATATGAATTATGTCCTTTGCGCCAGATAGACGTTAAAGAAGCAGCAGGAAAACAAGATATTGATGCAAATAAGTTTATAGAAGAACTCTTTGATAAACAAGCTGTACCGTTAGCAATTAAACCTATTACTCTAAAATTTTTATTGAGTACTTATAAGAAGAATAATTGCTTTCCTCTTTCTCAAAAAGAGTTATACGAGCAAGGCTGTTTGGAACTATGTAAGGAAGTTAATTCAGATCGTCTTGACTGTGATTTTAAAGGAAAATTAAGTGATAAAAAGCGTTTGATAGTGGCAGGAAGAATTGCAGCTATAAATATTTTTGCCAACAAAGTTGCGATTTGGACAAATCCAGATTGTGCAGAAATGCCTGAATCTGACATAGCAATACAAGATTTATGTATTGGTAAAGAAAAAATTGACGGACAAGAATTTGATATTACTAAAACCTGTATCGAAGAAGTTTTATCTATTTCAGGATTATTTTCTTCGAGGGGTACAAATCGCATGGGTTTTGCTCACAAAACTTATGCTGAGTTTTTAGCAGCATGGTATTTAACTCAACATCAAATACCTTTAGTGCAGATAATGAGTTTAATCGTTTCTCCTCAAGATGCCGAAAGAAAATTAGTTCCTCAACTTCATGAAACTGCTGCGTGGTTGGCTAGTCTAAATTGTAAAGTTTTAGAAAAAATAATGACAACCGATCCTGATGTTTTGCTGTACAGCGATGTATCAGAAGATAGAAATATTCGAGAAGCAATAGTTGGTAATTTACTAGAACAATACGAACAAGAAAAACTATTTGATCGCGGTTTAGGCAATCATTTACGATACAAAAAACTTAAACATCCTAAGTTAGCAGAACAATTACAACCTTATATTCAAGATAAAAATAAAAACTTCAATTCTAGATATAAAGCGATCGATATAGCTGAAGTTTGTGAAGTCAAAGAATTGCAAAATAACTTAGTTGAGTTAGCATTAGATAAAACTCAAAAGATAAATTTAAGAGCTAATGCTGCTGCTGCTATTGTTTCAATAGGTGACTCTAATACAAAATTAAGATTAAAACCTCTAGCTGTAAAAGAATTACCAGAAGATGAAGAAGATCAATTAAAAGGATATGGGTTAAGAGCAGTTTGGTCAGAACATTTAAACGCTAAAGAATTATTTGAGATTTTAACTCCTCCCAAAAAAGCTAATTTTTATGGAGGATATCAGGGATTTATCCAAAGAGATATTGTATCAAAGCTCAATCCAGAAGATATTATCATTGCTCTTAATTGGCTAGAAAAGCAAGGTGTTAGATGTTTTGGACATCCATTTGAATATCTAGGTGATAGCATTCTTCTAAAAGCATGGGAACATTTTGATAATCCTGACATAGTTAAAGGCTTTGCAAAAATAGCTTTGGTGCAATTGAAAAAATACCAGAGAATAATCACACATTGTAGTAGTGATAAAAAACAATTTGAGTTACTTATCGCTGAAGATAATGATAAAAGACATAAGTTAATTAAAGCTTTAGTTTTACTGCTATCTCAATCAGGATTTAATCCAAATATCTTGCTAAGTCATGCAACTGAAAACTTATGTCTACAGAAAGATATTTTCTGGATGATAGAAAAAATACAAAAAGCAGAATCTCAAGAAATAGAAAAAATTTGGGCGTATTTAATTGAAAAAAAATTTAATCTTCAAGATGCAAAGCAAATAAATGCTATTGTCTCTGTCAGTCAAAATAATCAAATTTTAAAAGAACAATTTCAATATTATTTAGAAGCCATTGAACTGAATTCAGAACAAGCTGAACGGGCAAAATCAATCTATAGGGAAATGCAAAGTTATGAAAATCAAAAACAAGATACGTTTTTCTTAGCTCCATCTCCACAAGAAAGAATAAGTATGCAGCTAGATAAATTAGAGTCTGGAAATCTTGAATCTTGGTGGCTTTTATGTAGAGATCTGTCTCTTGAGCCAGATAGTAGATATTATGATAAAGAATTTGAGTACGATTTAACAAAGCTCCCAGGATGGCAAAATGCTGATAGTAAAACTCAAACTAGAATAATAAATGGAGCTAAAAAATATTTATTAGAACAAACAAATATTAAATATGACTGGATAGGTACTAACAATTATTGTAGATCTGCATTAGCAGGTTCAAAAGCATTATTATTACTATTAAGTCTTGTTTTGCTATCAAAAGAATCACCTGATTTTCTTAATTCTCTGTCTTCTGAAATTTGGCAAAGATGGACACCTGTGATTATTGGGAGTTTTGATAACAGTAACAGAAAAGATCCTTATTTTGATTTAGTCAGATTAGCTTACGAAAAAGCTCCATCTGAAGCTATTGATACGCTAACTATACTTATTGATAGCGAAAATAAAGATAGTGATTATATTTTTGCAACCAGACAATTTAAAAAGTGTTGGGACGAACGTTTGATGTCTGTTGTTTTGGAACGAGCCAAAGATTCTTCTATTAAGCCTTTGTGTATGAATTATTTGCTAGAGGAGCTTTTGGAACGTAATTATTCTCCAGCTAAAGATTATGTCAAAACTTTAATTACTCATCCTCTACCTTCAGCAGAAGAAGCCAGAAAAAGGGCTATTAAAGCTTCCCAAGTTTTAATGATAAATGCGACTGGCGATCTTTGGTCTGTTTTTTGGTCTACAGTTCAACAAGATAAAACCTTTGGTCGTGAAGTTCTAGAAAATATGATGGATCACGCTATACGAGGTGAGTTTTTTGATTTAACTGAAAAACAAATTGCTGATTTTTTTATTTGGTTAGAAGAAAATTATCCTCATAATGAAGATCCCGATTATGATAATGCTCATTTCGTAGGAACAAGAGAAAGCATTGGTCATTTAAGAGATAATGTCTTGTATCGATTAAGAGATTGGGGAACACTTCAAGCCTGTCAAGAAATTCAGCGTATTATAAGTCATTTTCCCCAGTTAGATTGGTTGAAATATGTACTATTTGATGCTCAGAAAAATACTAGAATCAAAACTTGGCAACCTCCTACATCTGCTGAGATTTTTAAACTTGTCAGCGATCGCAATAAACGCTTAGTCAATGATGGAAATGAATTATTAGATGTTTTGATTGAAGTAATGAACGAATTACAAGTCAAACTTCATGCTCAAACACCAGCCGTTATAGATTTGTGGAATGAAATTAAATGGACTCAGGTTAGAAAACTAGCTGATTCTCTAGTTAAGCAATTAAAAGTATGGTTGAGTTTAGAAAAAACTCTAAAAATTGATGTTTGGAAAGAGATTAATTGGAGAAAAATCAATGGGAATGCCTATATTCCCAAAGACGAGGAAAGATTGTCAGACTATATAGTACGTTATCTCAAGGATTATCTTGGGCAAAAAGGAATTGTGGTTAACCGTGAAGTTGAAATTAGAAGAGGCGAAATAACTGATATTCAGGTTGATGCTGTTATAAAAAAAGCAAGTGGTGAAATTTTCGACTCTATAACTGCCATTATCGAAGTTAAAGGTTGTTGGCACAATGAACTAAATACAGCAATGGAAACTCAGCTAGTAAATCGCTATTTAAAAGATAGTACTTGCCAACACGGTCTTTATTTAGTTGGTTGGTTTAACTGCGATCAATGGAATGATAGCGATTCCAGAAAAGGTAAAGCTCCAAAAATCAATATCGAAGAAGCAAGACAACAATTTACTCAACAAGCAGAACAAATATCTCAGTCTAATATAGTGGTAAAAGCTTTTGTATTAAACGCAGCACTTAGATAATTAATTAAAAACGCAATCTCGATGTAGACTAAGTAAATGCGATCGCTCTAACAACATTATTTCTCCAACATTTATTAATCCTGATTATATTTCATCACCATTTCTAAACGAGATAACGCACTCACCGCAGACTCACGGACATAACGATCGGCTGATTCATCGTTAGTCAATTGATTCAGGGTTTCTATCGCTCTGGGATCGCCCATTGAACCCAAAGCATTAAGAATAGTTACTGCGATCGCTACATTATCAGTTGTTTGTAAGGCTTCTAGTAAAAGATCGAGTGCGAGAGAACCAACTTCGCCTAAAGCCATAATTGCAGCAATATAAACTACAGGATTAGGGTCATTAATAGCTCTTTTTAAGCCTTCAATTCCCTCACTAGGTAGAGGAACTTCTGGATAATTCACAATAATTTGTGCTAAAGCTTTGGCACAACTAGAGCGAACTGTAGCATTATCACTATTAAGCAGAGAGTCTACTAAAGGAGAAACCGCATCTACCCCAATCACCCCTAAAGTTTTTACACTAGCTCGCCGATAAACAACGTCTTCTGCTTCTAAATTGTTCATCAAGCGAGGAATCGTTCTTTCATCTCTAAGTTCTGCTATTTCTAGCATGGCTCGCTTCCGCAGATTGGGGTTAGGATGTTTTAATTGTTCAAACAAAGAGTCGAGCGTCATAGGTTGAATACTTTTCCGTACAATCACAATGATTAGAGACTCTCAGACTGGAACTTTAACTATTTGAAGCCAAAGCAACAGACTAAGAGTCTCCATTAACCGATCAGCATAATAACCAATCAGCTTACTTAAAACAACTATGCCTAAGACAAAGAGTTGATTACGTAGTCAAGCAGAGAATTGTATTCAACTAAAGCTTGAGAAGACATATCGCGGGGAGCGCAACCACGATTACGAGCAAAAGTTAAAGCCTCAACATAAGGAGCAGTAGGCAGATTTAAAGAGCGATAAACTTCGCGTTGACCAGCAATACCCCATTCGTCTAATGGACCAGTACCACCAACAACTAAGCAGTAGTTGATTAAACGCATATAATGCTTGATATCGCGAAGACACTTATCTTTTTTAACTTGATTAGAGTTAGCTTCGCCGTCGTTATTCAAGTAAGAATACTTTTTAATGCAAGCATCATAAGCTTCTTTAGCCACGTTGTCGATATTGGCAGCTAATTTTTCAGCAGCTTCTAAACGAGCAGCAGCGCGTTGAAGACTACCTTGAACTGACTCAAGATCGGAAGTGCTGGGAAAGCGTCCTGCTGCATCAGCAGCAGTAACAACTGTAGTAACAACAGATTTCATGATTGTAGTTTCTCCTGAATTACTTTGAACAAAAGCTATTAAATATATACTTCTGCTAACTATGAATAAACGTTGGCTTCATTAATTAAGGGAAAAATTTTAGCTTAATGCAGAAGCAACTCTGTCAAAGTAGCTAGCTGCTTCAGAACTAATCGCGGAGCAATCACCGTCTTTCATTTCCATTTTACGGAATCTTTTGCCACCATTAGCTTCAGTATTAGTATTGTTGATATGAGCAACTGAAGAAGCTTTCATGATTGCAACTGCACGAGCTGTCGATTGAAGAGGTACACCCAAAGCAGTGTAGGTTTCTTTTAAACCATTCAAGCAACGGTCTTCGAGGACAGAAGCATCGCCAGATAAGATTGCATAGCTAATATAACGAAGAATAATTTCTCCATCACGTAAGCAAGCAGCCATACGACGGTTGGGGTAGCAGTTACCACCAGCTTGGATTAGGCCTTGGTTTTCGCAAATCATTCCAGCGATCGCGTCAGAAACGATACAGCTAGCATTACTAGCAATAGCGTTTACAGCATCAAGACGTTTGTTACCTTCAGCTACAAAGTTTCTGAGAGAAGTTAGCTCTTCTCCACCAATACAAGAAGTTTTAGAATCTGCTGAAACTACGGCTCTGGAAAAAGCGTCAAGCATTGAGCTCTCCTTTAATTGTGATCGATTGCAATTTGATTACTGTATCGGTCAATTACTCGTTTGACCAACCAATATAGAAGATAAAAGATGGAGGATACGACAGTCTCATTTATTAGAAACAAAGTAATAATCTGTAACGTTTGAGCAAATCTTGTTACACTTTGAGCCAATTGCAACAGGTTTCTAACATTTTGGCGAGTTTCAGATTGCTTAATATTATTTTTGATGAGACTTACGATAGTTTTGACAATAATTGCCTAACCAAGCTATACCACTTAAAGAACGAACTGGAGTGACAAATAAGTCTGTTGTTGGAAACTTTAATGCAATTTGTTCTCCTGGAACAGATAAACCCAACCATTGAAATAAGGGTGCAAGTTGCTGAGGTTGAACTTCAATTTGACAAAAACCATTTAACCAAGAAAGTTGATTTCTTAGCGATCCTACTGCCTCTGCTCGAACTACGTTAATTGTTTTTTGAACTTCAGGAGATTCTTGCGCGACCAATTGTTCTTGTCCAGTTCCCAAACCTACTGCTAATTCAACACTTTCATAAAACATGGGTAGGATAAAATATTCAACTAATCCCACCACACCATTAATAATAGAAACAAATTGACCAGCTTGTAGTTGAATTGTAACATCTCCATTAGCGTTAGAGACTTGGACCAATCCTGCTGGACTATTAGTCAACACTCCAATTAGAGAAGCATTGCGATTAGGATCGTGTTGGAGGAAAAGAGCCGTTCCCTGAGATTGAACCCTTGCTTCTGGAGTTGTAATCATGCTTTGTCCTTGTCCTGGACGAATCATAATTAAAGCTGCACCACTATCCAACTCAAAGCTACGTTTACCTGGAGCAAAGCGAAAAATAGTCCCTGCCCCCGTTCTAACTAATGTTCCCTCATTAAAAAGTAATTCGGCGCGAGAATTAGCTCCTGTACGAACGGCATCTTGAGGAACAATTGCTTCCCCTTGTTGAGCAGGATTCCAGCTAGATTGATTTTGACGACTAAGATCGACTTGATTGCGAATCTTATATAGTTCAGCACGCTTGAGAACAGATTGGGCATTAACAGGTGTAATTATCAAGCTAGCTATGATGATGCCAATAGCTAGTTTTTGTAAGAGGCTAAAAACTTTTTTGGTAGTCAATTGAGCAAACCCCTGCATAAAAAAAAGTCAGCAGACGTATTGAAATAGTGAGGTCGATATTTAACCTAAGCATTAACTAAATCTTCTGCATAAATAAAATTAAGCAGACATATAAATGAAAGGTTATTACCAGATACCGCATTCCACCTTAACAATAAATAAGAAGTTTCTACAAGCGGTTATCTATGGATGTTTCAAGATTTACTATTTTTTTTAAGGGAGTGGTTCAAACCATGTTTACCAAACAGTCTTTATTTTTAATTCCAGTTGTGATCATTCTTTCTGCTGGAGTAGCTACTGCCAATAATATCGAAGTCAAAAACGGTCATACACAAGTTTCTATCGATAATAACGGCATCAATATTAGAAATAACCCTTCTCCTTCTTTTATCGATCGCCTAATTAATTGGCGCAGTATACGTTCTGGTTCTACTTCTTCTCAATCTCAGGTTTCTAGCTCTAGCAAATGTAGTCAAAGTAGCTCTACTTACAGTAGCAACCGTAGTACAGGTGGTGGCGTCATGAGAAGTAGTTCTTCTTCTACTACTACCACTTGTCGATAGTTCTGGTTAATTTACACTTACTTCTCTTTTCTATTTTCTTCAGAATCTGTACCAAAATATTTGACTTAAACTATCTTTTGGATTCATAAAAATCAATCATAAATTAATAACCATTGAAATAATACTATGTTTAACTAAGAAAAAAATCGTGTTTAATTGTTTACAAAATTTAATATAATGATCCCATCCACGATATTAAGTATTTTTGCTCATTATCATGATAGCGGATCAATTTCCCTGGCTTACCGCGATCGCTCTACTACCACTACTCGCTTCTTTGGCTATTCCCTTTTTACCGGATAAAGAAGGCAAGCGTATACGTTGGTATGCGTTGGGTGTAGGCGTTGCAGACTTTGTTTTAATGTGTTACGTATTTTGGCAAAATTACGATCCTAGTAATGCCCAATTTCAACTGGTAGAAAAGTATAGTTGGATGCCTCAGTTAGGATTGAACTGGGCAGTTTCTGTTGATGGTTTGTCTGCTCCTTTGGTTCTATTAGCAGGTTTTGTCACTACCCTATCAATTTTGTCTGCTTGGCAAGTTGATCGCAAACCTCGTCTCTTTTATTTCTTGATGCTGGTATTGTATTCAGCACAAATTGGTGTGTTTATCGCCCAAGATATTCTGCTCTTTTTCATTATGTGGGAAATAGAGCTAGTTCCAGTGTATCTTCTCGTTTCTATTTGGGGTGGTGAAAAGCGTCGTTACGCAGCTACTAAATTTTTGCTCTATACCGCAGCAGCTTCAATCTTTATTTTAGTAGCGGGTTTAGCAATGGCTTTTTACGGCAATAATGTCACCTTTGATCTTGCCGAATTAGGCTTAAAAGATTATCCTCTTGCTTTAGAATTACCAGTTTATGCAGGCTTATTAATTGCGTTTGGGGTTAAATTAGCGATTTTCCCTCTTCATACTTGGTTACCCGATGCTCATGGTGAAGCATCTGCACCTGTTTCGATGATTTTAGCAGGTGTACTTTTAAAAATGGGTGGATATGGTTTAATTCGCCTCAATTTAGAAGTTTTACCCGAAGCTCACGTTTATTTTGCACCGATTCTCGCTACTTTGGGTGTGGTTAATATTATTTATGGCGCGTTTAGCTCTTTTGGTCAATCCAATATGAAACGTCGCCTAGCCTATTCCTCAGTATCTCACATGGGTTTTGTTTTGTTAGGCATCGCTTCTTTTACTGACTTAGGAATCAGTGGTGCTATGCTACAAATGCTTTCCCACGGTTTGATCGCAGCAGTTTTATTTTTCCTCACAGGAGTTACCTACGATCGCACTCACACCTTATTTATGGATAAAATGGGTGGATTAGCTCAAGCAATGCCGAAAGTATTTGCTCTGTTTACTATAGCTGCAATGGCTTCTCTGGCGTTGCCTGGAATGAGTGGTTTTGCTAGTGAACTTGCCGTGTTTGTGGGAGTTGCTACGAGCGATATTTATAGTTCTACTTTCCGTACGGTAACTGTTATTCTGGCAGCAGTAGGATTAATCCTCACGCCGATTTATTTACTTTCGATGCTTAGACAGGTTTTTTACCAATCTCATACAGCACCAGCTTGCACTTTAGAAGATAATAGTTTCAAAAATAAAAATAACGATCAAGCAGTATGTTTTGGCACGAGTTGTGTCTTACCAGCGGATGCAGATTA
The DNA here is from genome assembly GCA_002355455.1 of Stanieria sp. NIES-3757. NCBI lineage: Bacteria > Bacillati > Cyanobacteriota > Cyanophyceae > Pleurocapsales > Dermocarpellaceae > Stanieria > Stanieria sp. NIES-3757. The sequence goes on along the minus strand of AP017375.1, from coordinate 3,584,650 downwards.
CAGTGATGCTAAACCACGGGAAATATTTATTGCTGCTTGTTTTCTAATTATGATTATTGGGATTGGAGTTTATCCCAAGTTGACTACTCAGATGTATGACGTAAAAACTGTTGCTATTAATACTCAGATTCGTCAATCTTATACTCAATTTGCCGAAGGTAATCCACAAATTTATGCTCAAAAATTCTTATTTCCGCAAGTTGTCGAACCTGAAGTAGCGACCGTTGTTACTGTTTCCCAGTAAATTGATTGTCTAGAGAATGGGCATTTTTTATCAAAATTACAAACTTTTTAATCAACTAATGTCCATTAACTCTACATAATTTAAACTAATATCGTTTCTCAAAAGTCGCTAGATAGATAAAAAGCCTAAAATAAAGATATATCAAAAATTTAACTCAACTAAGTCTCCAGTTACTTTTGAGAATTGGTATAATAATTGGTAAATGGTTTACAGACGTAACATGTTACGTCTCTACTGGTAAATGACTTCTGTATCATAACTGTTAAGATTTTGTCTAGGAAAAATCTCAGAGGCTAAAATAGCCGCAGCAAAATTATCGCTCGTTAATGAGTAGATAAAAAGCAGAAAAAATTGGCAAATAAAATTTAATTAATTAAAAAACAGGAACATTTCCGTTTCATAGCCAATCTTGCGTCTTGCTGGCTGTAATCTCTTAAGGATTTTTCTAGCGTGAAACCGATTTCTAACAGTCAACCAGAACTTTCTAACACTACTCCATCATCATTACTATCTCAGTCCTTACAACAATTATCAATCTCAAAACTGAAAGATAAATTACCCTTTTGGTTCAACATTGGTATGGCGATTGGGATTAGTAGTAGCGCGATCGCTTTTAGTTGGTCGTGGCAGCAATTAAAATCAAGCTTACCTCAAACAGTTAGTGATTTATCTAGTTATGTTCGTCCCGATACTTTAACGATCAAAGCAGCAGATGGGACTGTCTTACAAGAAATTGGTGCAGTTACTCACGAAAAAGTTAAACTTGCCGAAACTCCTCAAATTCTGACTCAAGCTTTTATTGCTAGCGAAGATCGTCGTTTTTATGACCATGATGGCATAGATTTTTTCGGTATTTCTAGGGCTGCTGCTAGTAATTTACTAGCAGGAAGTGTAGTTGAAGGTGGTAGTACAATTACCCAACAACTATCACGGATGGTTTATCTCAATCAAGAAAGAACGATTTGGCGCAAACTGCAAGAACTTATTATTGCTAGTCAGATTGAAGGAAACTTTGCTAAAGAAGAAATTTTAGAATGTTATCTTAATTCAGTTTATTTTGGTTCGGGTGCTTATGGAGTAGCGGATGCAGCTTGGGTTTATTTTGGCAAGTCTTTAGATGAGTTAACTTTATCAGAAGTAGCAACTTTGGTGGGAATTGTCCCTGCACCCAGTCTTTATTCTCCGATTAACAATCCTGAGTTAGCTAAACAAAGACGCAACATCGTTTTGAATAAGATGGCACAACAAGGATTAATCGATGGTAAAATCGCCCAAGATGCGATCGCGTCTCCTTTAACAATCAAGCCTCATCAACTCAAACGGTTTCAAAGATTTGCTCCTTATTTTACCGATTATATTCAGAAGCAACTGCCTCAATACGTCTCTCCAGAAATTTTGCACGCAGGAGGAGTTGTAGTCGAAACTACTCTCAATTACAAATGGCAACAAGCAGCCGAAGAGAAAGTTAACGAAGCTTTAGATCGATATGGTAAGTGGCAAACTTTTCAGCAAGCTGCTTTAGTCGCTCTCGATCCTCTTACTGGTGGCATTAAGGCGATGGTGGGAGGAAGAGATTTTGGCAATAATCAATTTAACCGCGTTACTCAAGCTCAACGTCAACCAGGTTCAACCTTTAAACCCTTTGTTTATACTACAGCGATCGCAGCAGGTTTTTCTCCTTACAAATCTTATCTCGATTCTGAATATATGGTCGATGGTTATCAACCAAAAAACTATGGAGATAAATATCGTCATCGGGAAGTATCTCTTTATGATGCTTTAGCTGCTTCAATTAACGTGGTTGCCTTACGCACCTTGATCGATGTTGGTTGGGAACCGACTATTGAAATTGCCAAGAAAATGGGCATTCAATCAGAATTAATTCCTACCTATTCTCTAGCTTTGGGTGCTTGGGAAGTCAATCTCTTAGAATTAACCAATGCCTATGCAACTTTAGCTAATCAAGGAGTTTATCAACCAGGGTATGGAATTGAACGTATACGCGATCGCTACGGTAAAATTATCTACGAAGCTAAATCTAAATCTCGAACAGCCATAGATAAAGATAGTGCTGCTACGATGACTTGGATGTTACAAGGTGTTGTCAATAATGGTACAGGAATACCCGCTCAAATTGGCAGACCAGTAGCAGGCAAAACTGGAACTTCTGACAAGGCTCGCGATCTCTGGTTTATTGGTTATATTCCCCAAGTCACTACAGGAATTTGGTTAGGGAATGACGATAATCAACCAACCCACGGAACTAGTGCGATCGCTGCTGAAACTTGGCGAAAATTCATGTTAGAAGTAGTCAAAGATCTACCAGTCCAAAATTTTCCTCCTCGTCCCGTAACCAGTAAAAAACCGTCGATTAAAGCCGAACCTGTAAAACCCAAAAGTAGCTTTTATTTGGAACAAACTCCATCAACATCCATTTATGGTAGAAGCGAAGTTCGTTCTCATGATGAAGCACCCAGACGAACCTCAATCCTACAGAGACTGAATAAGTTAAAGAAAATTCCCAACTATCCCATTACTGAAGAAGGCAATGATTGGTTGTTAGAAAGATTAGGGAGATTAAGAAGATAAATAAAAAGAGCAGACTGGAAACATTTAAGAAATAGCCAACTTAAACCAAGTAGGATCAATAAAATTAATGCGGGCGCAAGGTTCAAGGGCAGTTAAAATTGTTTTACCGTAACTGCGGTAATTAACTCGATTATCCAATAAAGCTACTACTCCTTGAGATTCTCTTAAAGGTAAGATCGCTTGCTGAATTCTTCTTAAAGCACTGGGTAATAGATAAAGACGAAACCAATCTTGTCGCTGACTTTTATAATAGGCAACTCGACTAGCAACGAGGGGATTTTCTAAAGAAGGTAAAGGTAAAGTAGCAATAATTAAAAGTTGGGGAGTAGGCAATCGATCTTGATGACTACACCAAAATTCCCAACCACTAATTAAAATTCCGTCTACAGCTAAATTAGTTTGTTCTACCCGAACTCGAGAACCAAATTCGGCAGCTAAAAATGTCCCTACTTGAGCTTTGAGAGGAACATCATTAATCAAAATTACGACAGGCTGATTAACTTGACTACTTAAATCAACTAAAGTTCGAGTTTGTTCAATTAAAGCTTGCCGAAATTCTGGTGTATTAGGCAAAGGAAAACGATCTGGTAAATAAAGATTGATGTGTTCATTTTGTCGATTGGGGGAAAATTTAAGAGATAAAATTTCACCAATGCCCAATTGTTGTCGATAAATAGGCGCATCAGCTTCTAAATCCAGAAAACTACCAATCAAAACTATCGGTTGTTGTTGCCAAATCGGTCTTAAAATAGGTGCTACGTCGGCGGGTGCTGTATGTAAGCTGATTTCTCCTCGACTTCTAGCGATCGCAGCCCAAAGAATTGGGTGGGGTTGTTGCCATTGTTGCCAAAATTGATCCAGTTTGGGAGTTAATAATTGTTGTTTGGCTAAAGTTTGCAGCAACTGAAACAGATTTTCTTGTTCTGATGGTTCAAGTAAATAACATTCATAAGGGTTGGCTGGACGAGAAAATATAGCTTTTGTAAACTTAATTCGGAATTCTCGAATTAATTCTGCATATTCTGGTGCATTTTGACCCAATTCTTCCCAATCGTATCTGTTCAGATTAACAGTTAATTCTTGGCGCACCAAATCTTCCAGATCGTCAGCGCGATCAATAATAGTAGGAATATGAGCAGGAAAAGCTTCTGAGTAATTAAAGCGAGCGCCTAACCAAATGTGAGGTGTGGTTAGTAATAAATGATCTGTATTTTGCCAACGCTCTCCAATTCTGACATTTTTTTGAGTACCTAACCAAGTTTGTAGCGCAGGAATAAAATCTTCAATCAGATAAGACTGTACTTTTTCAGGTGCGACAATAATTACCGACCAATCTCCAACTAAAGCGGGCATCAAATAGCTAAGACAATATTTACCTACACTACTACCAGTTTGAATTAAGGCAGGACGACTCAATCGCAAAGCTCTAGCTACCAACCGTGCCATAGTTAAATGATGAGGCCAATTTTCTTTATCTTGTTCTCGCAGAAAATCCCGTAGGGAAGAATGAACTTCTACTTCAATCACAATTGCCTCATCGAAACTAATCCGACCAATCCACTATTCAAATTCTGATTGAGGAAAAGCTCCTGGTCGTACTTCAACAACTTTTATTGTACCGTTCCTGATTATTTCGACTTCTAACGCTGTCCCAATTTCGCTGGTTTCGACTTGCTCCTGGACTTGATTAGCCGTTGCGACAGGATAATTACCGACTTTACTAATCACATCTCCTTCTTGTAAACCTGCTTTAGCAGCAGGAGATTGAGGCACAACCCGAACGACTAAAACTCCTTGGTCTTCGGTTACATTAAACTTATAATCGCTGTTAAGATTAATCTCTTCTTTGGTGTTCGGATTGAGAGTAATCATGTGAATGCCTAAATAGGGATGATCGGCTTTACCTTTAGTAAACAATTGATTGGCTATACGTTGAGCCGTTTCAATCGGAATTGCGAAACCCAACCCTTGAGCATCTGCTCTAATAGCAGTATTGATGCCAATTACCTCTCCTTCCGCATTAAGTAAAGGGCCTCCTGAGTTCCCAGGATTAATGGCTGCATCAGTTTGAATAAATTTTACTCGTTTATCTGGTACACCCACTTGAGAACTAGAGCGGTCAATTGCACTAATAATTCCAACTGTTACTGTATTATCCAAACCCAAAGGATTCCCAATTGCGATCGCCCATTCTCCTGGAGTAAGATTATCACCATTACCGAAAGTCACTGTAGGTAAATTAGTTCCTTCGATTTTAACTACAGCAATGTCCGTAATTAAATCAACTCCTAACACTTCCCCTTCATAAATTTGACCATCTTTAAGAGTTACTTGAACTCGGTTTGTACCTTCAACCACGTGAGCATTGGTCAGTAAACGACCATCAGAACTAACAATAAAACCTGAACCAGTTCCTCGTTCTACTTTTTCAGGGACAGATTGATCACTACCAAAAAAACGATGGAAAAAAGGCTGTTTAAATTGTTCGGGAATGCTGGAAGAAACTTGACGTGCAGCATCAATCCTTACTACTGCTGGCCCAACTTTTTGGACAGCTTGAGCAATAAAGTTAACGTTTTGATTGAGATTGGTGAAATTTGAGCCTGGAGATAAAGTTGGTATAGTGTTTGAATAGGTTTGAGGTTTTTCGACGATATTTATCGGTTGCCGTAAATAACGACTACTCCAAAACCCCGCACTAACACCGAGTGCTAATATTCCTAAATAGACACCCAATTTGTTTAAATTCATCTCTTCTTTACTCTATGCTTGGGTTATCCCTAATAAAAATTATTACAGAGAAAAACTAAGAAAGCTCTCGATCTAGATCAACAATAATTAGGATTTTTCTGCTTGAGTTAAGTCTCGACGTAAAACTTTACCATTGGGAGCAAAAATAATTGGTGGTAAGGAAAGAGGATCGATAATTTCTAATGTTTGAAGGTCATAGGTTGTATAAACTGTGCTGGAAGCCGATAAATTAATGTCAACTATAGTAATAGTTTTGCGCGGTGGTAAATTGCTATTAAGTAACTGTCTTGGACCACTGCCTAAAGCTCCTGCATTGAGTAATTGAAGTTGACCTTTTTTGCCTGGATAGTAAGCATGATCGTGTCCGCTTACATAAGTATGAACTTGATATTTTTCTAACAAATTACGCAACTTTTCCGCTTCTTTTAGATACTCTCCCGATTTCTCTCTTCCTACTGCGACTGGATACAAGGGTAAATGTCCGATCGCAATTCTCATCTTGGCTTGTTGAGCCTCATTACTAGCCAAACTTTGTTCTACCCAACTTAGTTGTTGTGGAGAAATAACATTAGTCGAAGCATCCCAGACTAAGAAAAAAATTCCTTGATATTCAAAGGTATAATAAAACGGAAATTGAGCCTTATCTATAAAATTTAAATTATAATTAAGTTTAGGATCGTTCCAATAAGCCGAGGCTAACTCTCGTTCTCGTTTAAAAATTTCATTTCCTTCTGAAATTGCCCCTGAACCATCGTGATTACCAATTGTAAAACCAAAGGGAATTGAGCGATCGCGGAGGGGTTTGGCAATCTGATGATCGAAGGCTGCCCACATGGCTTTAATTTGTGTAGTACTTAGGCTTAATTTTTGTCCTGCGATCATGTCACCACCGCAAAGAACTAAATCTGGTTGCCATTTTTGGATTAAAGAAATTGCTTGATGTACTTCTGGTTCGTAGGTAGTCGAACCGTATTGGCTATTAAGATCGCTAATTACCACAATTTTGGCTTTGTTATCGCTAACACCATCGGGAACTGCTTTAACCGCAATTAAGTTATTAACAGTAGCAAAAGCGATCGCTATAACTAAACCAATAACTGTCAGCAAAAACTGACGGCGATGCAAATTAATCATTAACAAAAATCGCACCAAAAAACTATTTTTATTTTTAAATTAATAACACAAGCAAAAAAGTGGGCTAATTTTCCCACTAACTGCTGAATCAAATGTTAATTTAACTTTGCTTAAAGAGTTACAAAATCTGCTTGCGTAATCAGACTAGAATTTATTCCAGATAAAATAGCCAAGACATTATTAGTATTATCTTTGATCAAAGTGGCTGAATTATTGTAATTAGCAGTAATAGTTAGATCGCCAAAACTAAGACTATCAGATAATCCCAAGCGATCGCTACCAACTTGAAAATCATAGATAGTATCTTTATCTAGATTAAGTTGAATCGCAAAGGTATCTGTCCCAACACCACCATACAACTTATCTAATCCTAAATCTCCATAAATAACATCATTACCTTCATTACCGCGAATAAGATCATTCCCCTCTCCACCGTGAAGGAGATTATTTCCCCTATTGCCGACGATGGTATTATTGCGGTTGTTACCCGTACCGCTAAGAGCATCTGTTTCAAGCAGAGTTAATTTTTCCACATTTTCTGTTAAAGAATAATTAACCAAGCTTTTAACCGTATCTATTCCTTCACCAGAATTTTCTAAAATTACATCGTCGATACTATCAATAGAGTAAATATCGTTACCCTCTCCACCATTGAAAACATCATTTCCTGTACTACCAACCAAACTATCATTTCCTGTTCCTCCAATTAGGCTGTCATTACCAGCACCACCATTGAGAGTATCATTACCAGTACCACCATTGAGAGTATCATTACCAGTACCAGCCAATAATAAATCTGAACCTTCGTTACCATTGAGTAAGTCGTTATTATTACCGCCAATCAATGTATCGTTATCTAAGCCACCGTTCAAACTGTCATTACCAAAATCACCGATTAAACTGTCATTACCAGCACCGCCATTGAGAGTATCATCTCCTGAACTACCGTTAAGAGTATTATTGTTACTATTCCCTGTAATGGTATTTTTGAGAATGTTTCCTCTTCCATTTAGAGCAACAGTCCCTGTCAAAAGCAAATTTTCGACGTTAGTAATGGAGGCTAAACTGTAGTCAAGTTCAGTTTGAATCGTATCTATACCTCCAGCATACTTCTCTGTAACGATATCACTTAGGCTATCGACAATGTAAGTATCATCGTCTTGTTGACCCATTAGGCTATCATTACCTACACTGCCATAAAGAGTGTCATTACCAGCACCACCATAAAGAGTGTCATTACCACTACCAGCCAATAATAAATCTGAACCTTCGTTACTAATGAGTAGGTCGTTATTATTACCGCTAACCAAACTATCGTTTCCTCTTCCTCCGTATAGTGTGTCATTACCTACACCGCCATCGAGAGTGTCATTACCACTACCACCAGAGAGGTTGTCATTGGAATTACTACCTATAATTGAATCATTTCCCTGTCCCCCACTGAGATCGTTATAACCCAAACCTCCAACTAGAGTATCATCACCTTCGTCACTATATACTCTACTACCCAAGTAATTGTTATAACTAATCCCAGATAAATTGAGGTTATCATTACCCGAACCAGAGTTTAGTTTTATTCGTTCGATATTCTGAAACGTTATGCCATTAGAAAAAGTACCATTGTTCGGGTCAGAATAATCAATTGTTAGATTGTTAATAGCGTTAGATAACCAGACATTAAGATCGTCCGTACCAATACCACCATCAATACTATCGACACCACCAGCCACGTAAATAGTATCATTGCCATCGCCAGCATTTAGGGTATCATCGCCTGTTTCTAAGTACATATTTTTCCCAGCGTAAAGCAGATCGTTACCTAACCCACCTACAATAGAGTCATTGCCTTTTTGACCATAGAGTTGATCGTCTCCCTCACCGCCATCTAAGCTATCATCTCCTGCTTGACCAAAAAGCCTGTCATTACCAGCATTACCAACCAGAGTATCTAACCCATTATCACCATCGTCATCACGCCAATTACCACCGTAGATTGTGTCTTGGGAATTACCACCTATGATTGAATCATTTCCCTCTTCCCCTTCGAGATTGTTATCACCAGAACTTCCTTGAAGAGTATCATTCCCTCCGCCACTATATATTTGACTGTAACTAATCCCAGGTACATTGAGGCTATCATTGCCCGAACCAGATTCTATAGTTATCCCTTCGATATTCTGAAACGTTGAGCCATTGGAAGAAGTACCATTGTTCGGGTTAGAATAATCAATTGTTAGATCGTCAGTAGCGTAGGATAAGTCGAGAATAAAATAGTCCCTACCGATACCACCATCAACACTATCGATACCACCATTAACCCAGATAAGATCGTCTCCATTACCACCCTTGAGAGTGTCATTACCTGTTTCTACCGTATAATAGTTCTTTCCTGCGGAAAGCTGATCATTACCTAATCCACCTTCAATAGAGTCATTCCCTACTCCACCAGAAATAATGTCTATTCCTGCTAATCCCTTTAAAGTATCGTTACCTAAATAACCATAAAGATAATCATTCCCAGTTCCTCCTACTAAAGAATCATTATCGTTAGTTCCTTTATAAATTGTAAACATTGCCATAATTTATAGAGCTTCAAATAATCAATATTTAGTAGAATTTAATCAAGGTTCAAAATTATGACTTCATCAAAATTACTGAACTTAAGCTCAAAAAATTTGAAAAATTGTTGAGCATAGCAAAAATTTAAGTATTTCATATTAGACATCTCGCCTCTATTTATCAATGCTGTCGATCTCAACAATCAAAATTTTTCTATGATCTAAAGAGGAAGTAATTTAAGTCTGTTCATGACTGCACTGATAGAAACCAAATCCTTAATTAAAGAACCCGAACGTTTAGAAACTCGCCTCAAAGAAATCCCTGCTGAACCTGGAGTCTACTTCATGCGCGATCGCCAGGGAGATATTCTCTATATTGGTAAGTCCAAAAAACTGCGGGCGCGAGTTCGTTCTTATTTCCGCGATACCAATCGTTTGAGCGATCGCATTAAAATGATGGTGCGTCAGATCGTTGAGATCGAGTTTATTGTTACCGATACTGAAGCGGAAGCTTTAGCTTTAGAAGCCAATCTCGTCAAACAACATCAACCTTACTACAACGTACTATTAAAAGACGACAAAAAATATCCCTACGTTTGTATCACTTGGTCAGAAGAGTATCCTCGGATTTTTATTACCCGTAAAAGAAAATTAAACAAACCAGAAGACCGTTATTATGGCCCTTATGTAGATACTCGTCTACTAAGATACACTCTTCATATTATCAAACGCACGTTTCCTTTACGTCAGCGTCCCAAACCCTTATTTAAAGACCGTCCCTGTCTCAACTACGATCTAGGGCGTTGTCCTGGTGTGTGCCAAAGCTTAATTACGCCTCAAGAGTATCGTCAAACGATGCAAAAAGTAGCGATGATTTTCCAAGGCAGAACCGATGAATTAGTTAAAATGCTGCAAACACAAATGGAAAAAGCTGCTGAAGAGTTAAATTTTGAACAAGCAGGGAAATTCCGCGACCAAATTAAAGCTTTATACGCTCTCAATGCCGATCAAAAAGTTTCTCTACCCGATGATACCATTTCCCGTGACGCGATCGCTTTAGCAAGTAATGAGCAACATTGTTGTATTCAATTGTTTCAAATTCGGGCTGGGAGATTAGTGGGAAGATTGGGATTTTTTGCAGAAGCAAAATCTGCTACACCAGGGGCGATTTTACAACGAGTGTTGGAAGAACATTATGCTTCTGTCGACTCGATAGAAATTCCCAGCGAAATTTTATTACAACATGAACTACCTGAAGCAGAAATCTTAACTGAATGGTTAACCCAACAAAAAGGGCGCAAAGTCAATTTAATCGTTCCCCAAAGACAAACCAAAGCCGAATTGATCGAAATGGTCGAACGTAATGCCCAATACGAATTAGAACGCACTCAAAAAAACAGCGATCGCAATGAACAAGCTTTACAAGACTTAGCTACTATCTTAGATTTACCAGAACTTCCCAAACGAATCGAAGGTTATGACATCTCACATATTCAGGGTTCTAATGCCGTTGCTTCTCAAGTAGTTTTTATCGATGGAGTTGCTGCTAAACAACACTATCGTCACTATAAAATCAAAAATCCTACGGTTACGATTGGTCATTCTGATGACTTTGCTAGTATGGCGGAAGTAATTCGTCGTCGTTTTCGTAAATATGCAGTTGATGATAATGTAATTGCTGCCTCTTCTGAAGATTTCGATGAAAATTTTCCTGATTTAGTAATGATTGATGGTGGCAAAGGACAACTATCAGCAGTCGTAGCTGTTTTACAAGAATTAAACTTATTAGAAGTAGTCAAAGTTGTCAGTTTAGCCAAAAAAAGAGAAGAGATTTTTTTACCAGGAGAATCCGAACCATTAACTACTAATTCCGAACAACCAGGAGTCCAATTATTACGCCGAGTTCGAGATGAAGCCCATCGTTTCGCCGTTAGTTTTCATCGCCAACAAAGACTCCAAAAAAACAAGCGATCGCGTTTAGAAGAAATTCCTGGTTTGGGTTTTCACAGGCAAAAACAGTTACTCGCCCATTTTCATTCGGTTGATTACATTCGTGAAGCTTCGCTTAAACAATTAACAGAAGTTCCTGGTATTGGTAATAGTTTAGCTCAGGAAATTTACGACTATTTTCATCCTAATTAATCTATCTTTTTTGAACTACATAGAAGTTAACCGATATCTTATCTTCAGCAGTTGTTGGGTTTCGTCCCTCAACCCAACCAACAGACTATTTCTGTCAATGACTTCCTTTTAATTGGTGGGACGATTCCGTGATGTAAATATTTGAAAGCTCTTGTAATTACTACCGTTAATATTGTCAACATAAAGCTGTTAAATTTTATTACCTATTATTTGTGAATAAAGAAAACATCAGTAGGGTTAAAAGTATATCTATCCAGATTTAGGCTGTTCACAAAAGGAAAGTAAAGTATTTAATCGGGCGATTATTATGACAGTCAATCTCAAAGCTACTTTGGTTGAGCCAGGTAAAGGTGCTACATACTTAGCACTAGGTGATCTCTACACCTTTCTGGCTACGGGAGAAGATACAGATGGAAAGTATGCACTAGTAGAGATGGTACTGCAACCCCAAAGCAACACACCACAACATATTAATGAAGAAGACGAAGCGCACTATATTTTAGAAGGGAAAGTTGAGTACCAGCTTGACGAGCGGACTATTACTGCAATTCCTGGAACATACCTTTATTTTCCAAAAGGTAAAGGTCACGGGTTTAAAAATATCGGCTCAACAACTGCCAAAGTCTTAATGTGGGTAACACCACCAGGAGGTGAGCAATTTTATGCAGAAATAGGACAGCTAGTAAATCTACTTATGAGTGAGAAAGAAAAGCGTAACCTTTCTGTTCCTCCTTCTCCAGCCGACATTGAAAAATTTGTTGAACTTGCTTTAACCAAGTATAAAGTAAAACTTGTTCCCCCTACTTTATAGTTCCGCTAGCTAGTAGGTTGAGTTAAGCCAAAGGCAAATTAATATTTTCTCCTAACTGCGATCGCCAATTTTAACAATTTTAAATAGCTTGAGTTTTCCTGTATCTCCTATTATCATCTCGGGGAAGTAAAATCTTTTTCAATAATCAATCATTAATAAAAACCGCAATGTTGACTAGAATCGGTCATCGCTGATTTTTCCAATTAGTTCGGATAGGATATTCAGTAGAAGAAAAAAGTTTAATTTCATAATGACCGAAACAGAGAATCAAACCTCACCTCTTAAAATTGCAATTGTAGGAGATGTTCACGATCAATGGGAAGCAGCAGATGAACAAGCGTTACAACATCTTGGTGTAGATTTAGTTTTATTTGTAGGCGATTTTGGTAATGAATCGATTGAAATAGTCCGCCAAATTACTGCCATTAATATTCCTAAAGCAGTTATTTTAGGTAATCACGATTGTTGGTACACTGCTTCTCCTTGGGGAAGAGCCAAAGCACCCTATGATCGCAGCAAAGAAGATCGAGTCCAACAGCAGCTAGACTTATTAGGAGAAACTCATGTTGGTTTTGCTAAACTCGATTTGCCCCAATTTCAATTATCTATAGTCGGTAGTCGTCCCTTCAGTTGGGGTGGTGCGGAATGGAAAAACGAAGACTTTTATCGCGATCGCTATCAAGTGAATAATTTCGCCGAGTCGACTACTCGCATTGTAGCTGCTGCTGCTGCTACACTTTACGATACTGTGATTATGATCGGTCATAATGGACCCACAGGATTAGGAGAATTACCAGAAGATTCTTGTGGCAAAGATTGGCAACCTCTTGGTGGTGATCATGGCGATCCTGATTTTACTGATGCCATTGAGAAAATCCGAATCTTAGGTAAATCAATCCCTCTAGTTACCTTCGGACACATGCATCATCGTCTACGCCATCGCAAAGACCGCTTGAGAACTATTATTAATACAAGTCCAGAAGGAACTGTTTATTTAAATTCTGCTTGTGTACCTCGGATTAAACACACAGACAATGATTCCTACAGAAGTTTTTCTCTTGTTCATTTACAGCATCATCAAGTAACTCAAGCTTCTTTAATTTGGGTGGATCGAGACTTTAATGTCATTAGTGAAGAAATTCTTTTTCAGCAAATTCGATCTTTTTTGGCTTAAACTGTGGATTCATTTTTGCTATTATATTAAAGCTGTACCTGGAGAGGTGGCAGAGTGGTCGATCGCGCTCGACTTGAAATCGAGTGAACCGAAAGGTTCCGTGGGTTCAAATCCCACCCTCTCCGTATTTTTTCAAGTTGCTTTTTCGTTTGTTGCGTACACTAAGTTGTCGATTGCCAAATTATTTGTCATCGATAACAAAATTAGTGTCGTTTTAATAAATTCCTCATCATCAATACTAATTTTCTCTTTAGAGGTGACACGTACCTTTGCTACTAGTCAGCCTAAAGAGAAGACTTGAGAAGTAGAATAGCTATCCTTAGAGGGAGGCTTACGGCAAAAAATTCTTCTTTAATTTAGATCGGGTTACAAAGGTAGGAAATGTAAAACTAGGAGAAAACTTTATCCAATAGTTCTCTTTTCTGCCTTTGTTGCTTTTCAATCTTTAAGAGACTGATTGTGCCTGGTGAAATAAAAAAAATTTCGTTTAGGTGTAGCGACCCGAAATAAGAATCACTCCGGCCCGCAATAATGAAGTTTTTCGACCCAGATTAAATGACAATATAGAGAAGTCAGACCCACTCTTTATGACAATCGACCCAGATTATTTTGACACTGACCCGAAATAATCACAATCGACCCACAATAATTGACAATAGCCTAGAAGCTTTACCTATTATTGGCTTTAACTGTTTCTCAATAAGACCCTTCTCAAACTGTCTAGAAAAAAGGAACGACATTTGCTGGAATTAATGAAGAAATGTCGTTCTCCCGTAGCTTTATTTGTAGATGATGCTCACGGACTCCACAATCAAACTCTGGTGAGTTTGAAACGGTTAGTTGAGTTGGTACGCAATAATGGGGACAAATTAAGTGTTATCTTGGCAGGACATCCCAAACTTAAAAATGATTTGAAAAGACCGACCTTGGAGGAAATTGGCGGTCGCACTCATATTTTTGCCTTAGAAGGTATTCGAGGTCATCAGGAAGAATATATTCAATGGATTTTGAGAATGGCTGCGTCTGATAAAGTTCAGCCTACAGATATTTTGGAATCATCCACTATTTCTTTCTTAGGAAAGCGATTATCTACACCACTGCAAATCGAGCAATATCTCACTTTAGCTATGAATGAGGCTTATCAAGTAGGGCAGAAACCAATTACTACTGAATTTATGGAAACAGTCTTGGCTATTGGCTTTGATGACCTCGAACCTAATTTAATTCGGCATGGTTACAACACCCAATCTATTGCTAGGTTGTTAAATGTTAGACCTGCTGAGGTGCGTTCATTTCTTCACGGTCAACTTCCTCCAGAAAAAACTCAAGATCTCAGAGACCTGATTCTCAAAATTGGTATTCCATTGTGAAATGTTTATTGTCAGTTATTGTGGGCCCTTGATTATGATTGTGGGTCAGTGTCAGAATAATCTGGGTCTATTGTCATAAAGAGTGGGTTTGACCTCTTTATATTGTCATTTAATCTGGGTCGAAAAATGCCGTTATTTCGGGTCGGTGTGATTTTTATTTCGGGTCGCTACAATTAAGAGCAGAATTAGACGCATATTACGCCAAACTTTACGGACTTACCCGCGATGAACTGCGTTATATTCTCGATCCTGCTGATGTTTATGGCGAAGATTTTCCCAGCGAAACTTTCCGAGTTTTGAAGAATAAGGAAATTAATCAATATGGGGAATATCGGACACAAAGATTGGTATTGGAGGCATGGGACAGGATGTTTAAGTAATAGGTAATAAAGAAAAAGACACAATGAATAATCAACTTCTTAGTCAAGTGGAAGCAATTCATCGGATTTTAGAAAATCAAGCTACTGGAAGATATGTAGACGAAAATAAGTATATTGCTTTGCGTCAGCAACTTTTAAATAATTATAATATCAAGCAATATTTGCCTCAAATAATCCAAGACTGCCGAAAACCACTAGATTTTTGGGATTTTATCAAAAATCAATTTCATACTTATTCAGAGCGTAGAAATTATTTAAATCAGCAATTTGCTCTTGTATATAGTTTTTTAGAATTTAATAATAGCTCAATTATTCAAATAGATGATTGATTTTTGAGACAATTTCCTATAGGAATGCCATTTGGTTTAAAAAAACCCAATCTTGCTATTGAACCAGATCGAGGAACTCAATATTTTTATTTTGAAGAAACTTCAGAAATTGGAGTTATTAAAAATAACGTTTATCCTAACTTTACTTTAACCCAATTAATTAAATCATTATCTCATACAAAAATAATATTATATAGTTGGGATTTTCAAGAAACTTTAATTGATATTTGTCAAACACCATCTGAAAAGTTTTTTTTAAACTATTATTTAACGAATTATATTAGAAGAAATCACAACTTACCAATTTTAATTCCTCAAGCTTGGATACAGTGGCATTCAAAAAGCAAAAATGAATTACGCTCTAATAATTCTTCTTATGCTGATGACTTGTATAGAGTTGATTTTGTAGCTTTTTGGAATAATAAACGTTACGCAATCCTCGTAGATGATATTAGTCATTATGCAGAAAATAAATATAAAAACCCAGCAATGTCAAAAATCAAAAGATTCATTAATCCAGAAACAGCGATCTCAAAGAGATCCGCTAGTCTTCGACGCACTTGGTGTACACGGGGCGCAGCATTAGAAAAGGATTTTGATATGTCAGATACATCCTCAAACAATAAATCGATAAAATCTAGAAAAGATAAACTCATACCAGAAAAATAAATATTATGAATACAAAATTGGTCGATTCTCTAGTTCAAATTATTCTTTCCCTTTCCCAAGAAGAACGAAATTTATTAGAAACAAAATTATTTGTTGATGGAGTGGAACCTTCAACTAAAGAATTGATGCAACTAGCAAAAAATGGCAGTTCATTCGACTTTTTGGAAGATGAACCAGACATTTACACTTCTCAAGATGGAGAACCTGTATAGTGCCATTAGCTAAAGGCGATATCGTTCTCGTTCCCTTTCCATTTACAGACTTGAGTACAACTAAGTTACGCCCTGCTGTAGTGTTGTGGGTAGATAGCAAAGGTGATGATGTTACTCTCTGTTTTATTTCATCACAAAATGTTACTCGTTTAAGTCCAGAAGAATTTAGCCTCGATCCTGCCGATGCAGAATTTCCAGGAACGGGCTTAAAAGTTGCCTCTAAAGTTAGAGTAGCAAGAATAGTTACTCTCGAACGCCGTTTAATTACTAGACGTATTGGTAAATTAGGAATCAATCAAATTCAGCAATTAGATCGAGTTTTAACAACAACATTTCAAATTTAAACAGACATTAGGCTAACAAGTTTGTTTTTACAAGTAATAGTCCGTAAGAAGTGGGAACTATAACTACAACAGTTGTAAATATTTGAGAGTTTTACAACTTTCCAATTACCCTCACCAACTCATCGAATATGAAGCTACCAGTTAAACTTCAGGAATTATTAGCCCAAAACCAAAGCGCGATCGCAGCTACTAGCACATTAATTGCTCAAGAAATGGTAATTTTGGATGCTACTGGCATAGATAGCTTAACTCCCGAACAGTTAGAGCAAATATTGGGCAATCTTCCTAAAACTTGGGACTTTAATCGATTAAAAACTATCTACAATGCCGATACTATTAGCGATAATTTAGAACGACAACTTGCAGAATGGTGCAATCTTCGACAAGAAAAACAGCCTCAACCAAAACTCATTCTCAAGGATAAAGCTGAAGAGAAAAAGGCTTTAGACATTTTCAAGCTTAGAGATGAAGTCATTGGTGACTACCGCAATTATCTTGAAAGTTTTTTAGAAATACGCGATCGCCATATAGCAGATTTCGTTAAACAAGAACTAGACAAGGGTTATCTTTGGAGCGATCCTTTAGTTCAAATTAATCCCGCTTACAAACAAGGTGCTGCAATTAATGCCTTGATTGATGAAGGTATTCTGCATTCGGATTGTAAAAAATATTTTCCTGGCTTTCGCTTCTATTATCACCAAGAACAAGCCTTTCGTTGCGCCAAAAGAAATGAACCCTATGTCGTTACCACTGGTACGGGTTCGGGAAAAAGCCTTTCTTATGTCGTACCGATAATTAACGACTTACTGCAAAATCCTCAGCTAAAGGGAATTAGAGCAATATTGGTTTATCCGATGAATGCTCTCATTAATTCTCAAGAAGAAGAAATTAATAAATTTTTGACTAAGTACAAAGAAAAATCTGGCAGAGATTCTCATATTCGACTCGCCCGATATACAGGACAAGAAAGCCTATCCCAGAAATCTGACATTCAAAACAATCCGCCTCAAATTCTCCTAACCAACTACGTGATGCTGGAGTTGATGCTTTCTCGCGTCCACGAAGAGAAGTTTGTTAAATCACCGATTCTTAAATATCTCGTACTAGACGAATTACATACCTATAGAGGTCGCCAGGGTGCAGATGTAGCATTGGTTATTAGAAAACTACGGCAAATTTCCTACAAAGCTAAACAAGGTCAGAATATCCCCATTCTATGTATCGGTACTTCCGCCACCATGTCTACAGAAGGCGATCGCACGAACCGCCAAACTACTGTAGCTGATGTAGCCAGTAAATTATTTGGAGTAGAAGTCAAACCCACCAATATTATTGATGAGACTTTAGAACCAGCTATTACTAGACCTCAACCAACTGTAGAAGAACTGATCGAATGTTTGAATGGACTACCTGACCTAGAAAACCAAACCTCAGAAGCATTTTTACAGCATCCTCTCAGTAAATGGATCGAGATGAATTTTGGTTTAGAAGAAAGTGATGGTCATTTAATTCGTCGAAAACCTATTGCTCTCTCTAATGGAAGTGAAGAATTATCAAAAATCACTGGAATTAAAAAAGAAAGTTGTTCTGACATTCTCAAACAAATGTTCTTTTGGAGTAGTCGAATAGATAAAGGTTTACCTTTTCGACTACATCAGTTTATTTCTCAGGGTGGTAGTGTTTATGCCACTTTGGAATCAAAAGACAAAAGATATTTAACTTTAGAAGGACAGTATAAAACAACAGGCGATCGCTTATTATTTCCTTTAGTATTCTGTCGCGAATGCGGTCAAGATTATTATGCAGTACGCTACAACACTGATAAAGACGAAATAACTCCTTTGTTACCTATTGCGATCGATAATGACGGCGATGAAGATATAGAGGAAGGTTATTTAACATTAGATGAACCCGATCTTTGGAGCGATGACGATCTAGATTCACTCCCTGATAATTGGTTTAGAGAAACTAAACGCTACGGAAGAACCGTTAAAAAGGAATATCAAAAATTCATTCCTCAAAAACTATATATTTATCCCAATGGCACAATTGAAAAAAGAGCAATTGCCGATAGCCAAGCTAACCAACCGATTCCTTTCTGGTTTATTCTCAAACCCTTTCTAACCTGTTTAAACTGTGGTATTCTTTACGATCGCAAAACTAGCGAATACACTAAATTAGCCCGTCTGAGTAGCGAAGGACGCAGCACCTCTACTACCTTACTGTGCCTATCTTCAGTCACCCGACTCAAAGAAACTCAGGCTATTTCCCCAGACTCGGCAAAAATTCTCAGCTTTACCGATAACCGTCAAGACGCATCGCTTCAAGCAGGACATTTTAATGATTTTGTGCAAACTAGCTTTTTAAGAGCCAGTCTTAACGGTGCATTACAAGCGAAACAAAGGCTTACCCATGCAAACTTAGCATCAATCGTCGTGCAGCAAATGGAACTATCCCAAAGCGAATATGCCGAACAACCAGCAGAACATGGTGCGGGCAAAAGGCGCAATCAAAGGATTTTTGAGCAATTAATTGAATATCGTCTCTATGAAGACTTACGTAGAGGATGGCGGATCGTTCAGCCAAACTTAGAACAGTGTGGCTTACTAGAAATTGAATACGAAGAATTAGAAGCAGCCTGAAGAAAGACTTCATGAAGCAAGATGGGCGACTACTACTAAGGGAGATTCCAAAGATAAAAGCAAAGTCAAACTTTCAGGGCAAAGTAAGATCGGACGTTTCCTAAAAAGCGATCGCGCTTGGTCGTGGTTAACTATTTCTCTATCTGAATCTGAATATCAACAGCTAATTACGTCACTTATTAATACCCTAAGAGATTACGGTTATCTCAAACAAAATAGTAAAACTGAAATTCAATTACGCATTGATTCGATAGTCTGGAAGTCAAGTAAAAGCGATCGCCTTGCTGTAGATATTCTCACTAGCAAGCGTCTCCAAGGAAAGGAAGAACAGGGACGCAAAATTAATCAGTTTTTCCAAACCTTTTATAGTAGTAACGCCCAAACTATAAAAATAATGGAGGGGCGGGAACATACAGGTCAGGTAAATTACGACAATCGTAAAGACAGAGAGGATAAATTCCGTAACGGAAAACTATCTACTCTGTTTTGTTCTCCCACAATGGAATTAGGAATTGATATTTCTAACCTCAGTGTCGTTCATTTACGTAATGTTCCCCCTTCTCCAGCTAATTATGCCCAACGTAGCGGACGGGCGGGTCGTGGCGGTCAAAATGCCTTAGTTGTAACCTATGCTGCTGCGGGTAGTCCCCACGACCAATATTTTTATCAGCGTCAACAGCAGATGGTAGCAGGGGTAGTAGTTCCCCCAAAACTAGAATTAGCCAATCAAGATTTAATTAAATCTCATGTTTATTCTCTCTGGCTGTCTTATACAGGAGCAAATTTTAGAAACTCCATGAATGAGATTTTGGACTTAGAAAAAGATGGTTATCCGTTAAAAGAAGATATCAAAGCTCAACTTAATCTGAACCCAAATAGCTTGCAACAGTGTTTTGAAGATTTAGATCGGGTATTGAGCGATCGCTTTTGCCAGAATGACTTACAGCGCGTCAATTGGTATAGTTCCGAGTGGCTTAAGAATACTCTAAACAATGCTTTCCATGAATTTGACATAGCTTGTCAGCGTTGGCGCGATTTTTACAAAGATGCCGAACATCAACTAATTAAAGCTAGAGAAGTTATCGACCGTCATAGCCGAGGAAATGTAACCGAAAAAGAACGCCAAGAAGCTGAATCTATGGCTAGAGAAGCTCAACGCCAAAAAGATTTATTAGTCGGTCAATCCCAAAATAACAATAACAGTCAGTTCGATTTTTATCCCTATCGTTACTTTGCTTCCGAAGGATTCTTACCAGGGTTTAACTTTCCCCGTCTTCCAGTTAGAGCATATATTCGTGCAGGAGATAAAGGTGAATTTATCGCTCGTCCCCGAATCATTGCCATCCGCGAACTTGCCCCAACTAATGTTCTGTACTACGAAGGTAATAAATATAAAGTTAGTAAAACTCGTATTTCCGTCAAAAGAGTTACTTACAACCGAGTTGCTATTTGCCATCATTGTGGATATTTTCACGATGGCGAAGATTTTATTCGTAATACTTGTGCCAACTGCGGACAAAGACTATCTCAAAACGATAAAGGTAATCTTGCTAAACTACCCAAAGTTTTAGAAATGGATAACGCGATCGCCCGTAGAACCAATCGTATTACCTGTGATGAAGAAGAAAGGCTCAAATACGGTTATAAATTAATTACTCATTTCCGTTATGCCAAAGACAAACAACAAGTAGCTACTATTACAGCAAATGACGAGACAAAATTACTCCGCCTTACTTATGGAGAAACTGCCGATATCTGGAGAATCAATCAGGGATTAACGCGATCGCAAGAAAAGGGGTTTAAACTCGACACTACTTCTGGAGAATGGGTAACTGATGTTACGCACTCTTGAGTAAATGTAATTCACACATAGCTTGTTGCAAAGCTTTGACATAAATAGTACTGCGCAAAGCAAAATGGTTCATCTTGTGTTTCAATTTCAGACACTCTAATTGAAATGCAGCATAGATAGACATAAAGATATGGTTTCCTTGAGTACGAAGACATTTAGTTGGGGACTTAGCTAAACCAGTATTAGACTTGAGCGTTTTATGAAAGACTTCCACGTTCCACCGTTTTTGGTAGATTGCTTCTATTTGAGGGACATTACAGTTTAAATCACTACAAGCCAAATACAAAATACCAGTACTGCCATCTTGGTTTTTAAAGACTTGACGATAGATGAGAACAGGAAAGTCCAGTCCTTTAAGCCATCCTCTGACTGAGATCTGTTCTGACCAGTTGAGTTCATCAATTCTGGTAAAACAACCCTGTTTTTTGTTTTCTTCACTCAAGGCTACGGTACGATTGCTTTTGAGAGCCATGATCAAGTGCTTATCTAAATCCTGACAGATAAAAGCCATATTTTCCTTCGAGGAAAACCAACTATCAGCTAGCACATACCTGTATTTGAGTTGATTCTGGGAGCAAATTTTTAATTGATTTCGTGTTAATTCATTTTTTGTTGCTGTTGCTTTTCGTTTTTCCTTCTTTGTTTTTACCTCACAAAATTTTATGGACTTTTTGACGACATCAAACCCAATTGGTAGGCTTATGTCTTCGACACTATAAACATAGTTGATGATGTTAATTCCCTTGACAGAACGGTTTTCTTGATGGTCATGATGCCAGCACACTAACTCATTCTCTTGGGTATGAGGTTTTTTCTCTATGGTGTCATCCACAATCAACACACCATCTTCTTGTTCATACTCCCTGACCACTGGTTTCACTAACTTCCACAGCTCTCGTGACTCTAAGTCTTTAGCCGACAGGAAACGAGTTATTTTATCGTGACTGATACTTCCTTCTAATACTCTTGATAATCCTGTCGCTGTTATCTGTCCAAACGAGCTGATAATATAATCGCTGTATAGTTCCAAAAGCTTTTTGTCCATTCGAGTATTATAGCTTTTGCGTAACATCAGTGGGTAAGTAAAGAACAAGAGCAGCTTACCGAGGCGGTAGATACTAATGTTCAACTGATGGTTAAAGATACCTCAAACATTTTAGTTATTGAACCCCTGAGTCTTCCAGAAACAAATACGGATGCTTTTATTATTACCTTGCAATACACCCTAGAAAGAGCTATTCAAGCATTATACAAACTGGAAAATGACGAACTGGCTTCCGAAAGAGTTGGAAAAGGTAAATATCTTTTATTCTGGGAAGCAGCCGAAGGCGGTGCAGGTGTATTGTCTCAAATTTTGGAAGATTTTACTTCATTTCAAAAAATCGCCCAGGAAGCTTTAGATATCTGTCATTTCCTAGAACCAAAAGATAGTTGCGCTCAAGCCTGTTATCAATGCTTATTGTCTTACCGCAATCAATTTGACCATCCTCATCTCAATCGTTATTTAATTAGCGAATTTTTAAAACAATTAGAGCATAGTCAAGTAGCTTTAGAACAAGATACGCGATCTCGTTTAGAACATTACCAAACATTACTCGAACAAACCGATCCTAATTCACAATTCGAGCGAGTTGTTTTAAAAGCCATATATGAACAGGGGATTAAACTACCTGATTCTGCTCAAGAATTAATCCCAGAAGCCAACTGCAAGCCCGATTTTATTTATAAAAAAGCCAAAATAGCTATTTTCTGTGACGGTTCGGTTCACGATTCACCAGAACAACAACAACGCGATCGCGTTCAAAGAGAAAACTTAGAGTCGGTTACTGGATATATGGCTGTTTCGATCAATTATCAGGAAGATTTATTATCTCAGTTGGAATATCTACACTCTTTAATTTGAACAAAAAATTATCCAAGTAAACTTATTAGTCTGTTGTTGAAATTATTTTCCAAGCTATTTTTTGCGGTAAAAATTTTGCAAATTATCTTGACTTTGAAACCTGGAAAACTAAAGGGAAAATTCCTATTGGTACAATTAAAAATCTTTGCGAACCTCTTAAAACCGACCCTCGCTACATCGGTCAACCCGCAAGGTTTTATACAAGTGCGATCGCGCTTGTCACATACATTTATAAGTCTTGGTTAAAGCTTCAGAAACAATTAAAGTACCGACTTCAAGGACAACAACGCTGGCTAGCCATTCTAAAAAGCGATGAAGAATTAGTAGAGGAAACTCAGGCTAGTTTAGAGACAATTCGCGCCACAGCTAAAGAAATTCTCGAATCGCTCAAAGTTAGTGAAGATAGCACCTTATCCAACACTCTGTTTGAGAAATTTGAGCAGACCAAAAATCTTCTCCGTCGCAGTGCCATTATTTACTTAATCAAAAATGGCTGTAGATTGAGGCAAAAACCAGAAGACCCCAAAAAATTTGCCAAACGTCGCCGTAAAACTGAAATCAAGGTCGAGCGACTGCTCAAAAAGCTTAATAGCCAAACCCCCAAAGGAAGAGATTTAACTGGGCAACAATGGTTAGATACTCTGATTACTGTCGCAACTCACGTACCCCAGGATGAAGTACAAGCTAAATTGTGGCAAGACATACTCTTAACTAAACCCAAATCTGTTCCTTTTCCTATTACCTACGAAACCAACGAAGACATGACTTGGTCTAAAAACGAAAAAAGTCGCTTGTGCGTTCGTTTTAGTGGCTTGGGCGAACATATTTTTGAAATTTATTGCGACCAACGCCAACTACCTTTATTTCAACGTTTTTACCAAGACCAAGAAGTCAAAAAAGCTAGTAAAAATCTTCATTCGAGTGCATTATTTTTGTTGCGCTCGTCAAGAATTGCTTGGCAAGAGGGCGAAGGGAAAGGCGAACCTTGGAATGTCAATCATCTCACTCTTTACTGTACACTAGGTACTCGTTTATTAACTGCTGAAGGAACAGAACAGGTAAGACAAGAAAAAGCTGCTGAAATTGCTACAACTCTCACTCGCATGAAAGAAAAAGGCGATTTAAATGCCAAACAACAAGCTTTTGTCAAACGCAAACAAACTTGTCTTTCTCGAATTAACAACCCTTTTCCTCGTCCCGATCGACCTCTTTATCAAGGTCAAGCTCATATTTTATTAGGTATTTATATGGGACTAGAAAAACCAGCTACAGCAGCAGTGATTGATGCCATCTCAGGAAAGGTAATTACTTATCGCAGCACTAAACAATTACTGGGAGATAATTATCAACTTCTCAATCGCCAGAGACGACAAAAAAGCTTTTTATCTCACCAACGTCATCTCAATCAAAAACATCATGCCAACAATCAATTGGGAGAATCAAAATTAGGTCAACATTTAGACCGTTTGTTAGCCAATGCGATCGTTAATCTAGCTAAAACTTACCAAGTAGGAAGCATAGTATTACCAAAACTAGGGAATATGCGGGAAATAGTTCAAAGCGAAATTCAAGCTTTAGCAGAACAAAAAATTCCTGGCAACAAAGAAGGACAAAAAAAATACGCCAAGCAGTATAGAGTTAATGTTCATCAATGGAGTTACGGCAGATTAATGGAAAATATCAAGGCTCAGGCTGCCAAAGCAGGAATTGTGATCGAGGAAAGCAAACAGTCAATTAGAGGTAGTCCTCAAGATCAAGCAAAGGAAATAGCAATTTCTGCTTATACTAATCGTTTAAATTATTAAAGTAAATCAATTACGAACCTGGAAAATTGAATAGCATTATTAACAGCGCCGCAAGTCATGTTTGTTTCAAACCTCTGATTTGTGTTAAATCTGGGTTAGTTTGACTGTCGGTAGACAGTTGTGCTTTCTGACCCTGGTAGCTACCCGCCCTGATGCTGTCGTCAATTGATGAGAAACAAGGTGCGCCCCCAGCAATATGTGGTGTAAATGTATTACAGTGGTGGCTACCCCTTCACCTCCGAGCAAGGAGGAATCCATCTTCATTTTTTCTTTATAGGTATGGGTTGAAAGACGGATGCGCCCGTTAAATGTGGGTTGATTACTTCTGTTTTAACGATCATTCCAGCTAGGGATGGGTTGAAACAGAACTGCAATGCAGGAAAAAAGCTTCTCTAAATTATTTCAATGTTAATGATCATTCTTATTAGAGAATAGTCAATTTTTTGAGTGTTAAGATGGATTGAAAGGAGCACACTCTTGGTCATTGTAATTGTATAGGAATGATAAATAATATCTATCGTCTAAAAATGACATTAATTTGTCACTACTATTTTAAAGACAACAATTAGTCCCGACGACAAATAATTTGACTCAATGACAGTAATGTGTCCCCGATGACAAATAAAGTGTCACTGTACAAATAAAAAAGCCCTTGACGAGGATTGAACTCGTGACCTCACCCTTACCAAGGGTGTGCTCTACCACTGAGCTACAAGGGCAATTGTATTAACTTGTCAAAATTAATTGTGGTGGGCCGAGCTGGATTTGAACCAGCGTAGGCATAGCCAGCGGATTTACAGTCCGCCCCCATTAACCACTCGGGCATCGACCCTTTTTGCGTCACGGTTATTTATAGTAGCATACCTTTTTCTATTTTTTTCACTTTTAGAAAAAAATTTTCTCGGTTAGTTTAATTAATCGCGTAAGCAGAATTAATTGCCCATATAATTAACACAAGAATGCTACCAAAAATCAAAGCTGCGGAGACTGCGACAACAACTGGTTTGTCTGCTCCGTCAAATTTCATAATTCCACGATTTAGATCTGACATAAGTGTATTGCTCCTATTTGCTTGTAAGCCACGAAACAATAGGCTAGTTTGCTCGGAATTTAAATTAGAGAACACTTCTTTTTCTTTGGAGATAAAGTTCCAAAGCTTGAGATGTTCGTAATGACGTTATCATAACTGACCTTTATATTATAGGGTGGAGTCCTGTTCGGGATATTGATTTATAAAGATTAATTTGGGTTGTGGTTGTTCTTGATGAAGCTCTTATTGATTATCCTTGCTAGTGTGACGGGAATTATCATTTTTGTCGAAGGTGGTTTGCGATTGTTATGGGGATTAGGCAATCCTCCTTTATATATTCCCGACGAAGAAATTGGCTACTTACTCAAACCAAATCAGCAGTTACGTCGGATGGGTAATAGCATTGTAATTAATCAATATTCTATGCGAAATAAAGCGATCGCACTTAACAAATCTACTGATACTTTTCGGGTGATGTTATTGGGTGATTCGATTGTTAATGGAGGTTGGTGGACAGATCAAGAGGAAACTCTTTCTACTTTACTGAAACGGCAAATTGAGTCTAATTTGGCTCAAAATCAAACAGTGGAAGTGTTAAATGTTTCAGCTAATTCTTGGAGTCCTCGCAATCAACTGGCTTATTTGCGTCGTTTTGGCTTATTTGAAGCCGATCTTTTGATTTTGGTAATTAATACAGATGATTTGTTTGGGACTGCACCAACTGCTTTACCTGTTGGGAGAGAGAAGAATTATCCAGATAGTAAACCGCCTTTAGCGTTAGTCGAATTATTTAATCAAAAGTTTGGTCAAAATCAACCGATTCCTGAATTAGAAAAGATTAAACAAGAACCAGGCGATCGCGTTGGTAAAATTTTAACAGCAATTAAAGAAATTCAAACCCTTGCTGCTGAACAAAATACTCAATTTATGTTAGCAATGACTCCTTTACTGAGAGAGACAGAGACAAAGGGAATGCGAGATTACGAAAAAAAAGCGAGAAACAGGCTTCAAGATTTTGCTATCACCGAAAACTTTGTTTATCTTGATTTTTTGCCTATTTTTCAAGATTTTCCTCAACCAGAATTTTTATACCGCGATCATATTCATCTAAGTCCGCAAGGCAATGCTTTAGTTATTGAAAAATTAAGCCAGTTTGTCCAAGAAAAACTTAGGTAAATTGCTTGTCTGACTATTTGAAATAATTTCTAATTTAATGAAACCAAACAATCAAGTTCTTTTACGATGTTTACTTTTATTACTTGATTTATTTCCTTGAGGTGGAGTTTGATGTGAACCAAAATATTTTTCACTGCGATAGCGTAACCAAACTCTTAAAACTTGGGGTATTTTTTCTTTTTGTGCTTTAGTTAAAGTGTTATATAGTGCTAAGGCTTTTTCTCTTTCCTGACGACAGGCGCGATTATTATGAGCATCCCAATAACTTCGAGCGACTCTAATCCGACGACAAACTTCTTTAATTAGTGCTTCTTCTGTTTGATTATTTTCTGGTTTATTCATTTGATTAAAATTAATGGTTCAAAATTGGTTAACAATAAATGGAGTGGTTAAATCAGGACATCAAGTAGCTTCTGGTTCAGCTAATGATACTCCTTATCCTCGTGGAACAATTGCCATGCAATTACCGTTTTTTCAAGAGCGAGGATTAGATTTAAGCTCATGTTTTTTAGGTACTTTAAATATTTCAATTGCACCTGCTAATTTTATTTTGGAACATCCAGAATATACTTTTAAGCAAGTTCAATGGCATCCTGATTATCCTGCGGAAGATTTTTCTTTTTCTGCTTGTCAAATTATTTTTCAAACAAAAAATTACAATGCTTGGATTTATTATCCTCATCCAGAAACTAAAATTGGACATTTTCAAGATAAGTCTACGTTAGAAATTATTGCTCCTTCTATTCCTAATTTGAAGTATAGTGATCGCGTTAAATTATTAATTAATCCAGAAGCAGTAATCATTGTTGATTAATTTTTTTTTGTCAATTAACTTGATTAAACTATAAGCAAAACTTTTTTATTTGCTCGCACAAAAATGAATTTTATTACTGTCATTGGTCTACTTGCTGGTGGTTTGACAACGATCGCCTTTCTTCCTCAAGTTCTTAAAACTTGGAAAAGTAAATCAGCTAAAGATATTTCTTTGGGAATGTTTTTAACTTTTTGTACAGGAGTATTTTTATGGATAATTTATGGTTTGTGTGTTGGAGATATTCCTGTCATAGTTGCTAATATTATGACTTTTATTTTTGCTTCAACAATTTTGTATTTTAAATTTAAGTACGGTTAAAAAATCTATCCATTGATGAACATGGATGAACTCAGATGGAGTTATTGATTGGCAGTGTTTTTTGTAGGAACCTATCAGCAATTAGAGTAATAATAATGAGTTTTAACATAATTTGATTTGCTTTATTTATTGGAGTTTTTTGTTTAAAAATTTATAGTATCAGCAAGATTTTATCCACAACATCTAAGAGAATTATTATGATCAAAGTTCTTCATTTGGCAGATATTCATCTGGGAAGCGGTTTTTCTCACGGTAGAATCAATCCTGAAACTGGAATAAATACTCGTTTAGAAGATTTTG
This sequence comes from Stanieria sp. NIES-3757, assembly GCA_002355455.1. Classification (NCBI taxonomy): domain Bacteria; kingdom Bacillati; phylum Cyanobacteriota; class Cyanophyceae; order Pleurocapsales; family Dermocarpellaceae; genus Stanieria; species Stanieria sp. NIES-3757. The sequence goes on along the minus strand of AP017375.1, from coordinate 3,556,103 downwards.
TTAAAACTTTAAGTATTTGTATTGACAGAGCGATCGCAGAACCTGTAGATGTAGTTTTATTTGCTGGAGATGCTTTTCCTGATGCGACACCTGCACCTTTTATTCATGAAGCTTTTGCTAGCCAGTTTCGCCGTTTAGCTGATGCCAATATTCCTACTATTCTTTTAGTAGGCAATCACGATCAACATTCTCAAGGCAATGGAGGAGCGAGTTTATGTATTTATCGTACCTTAGTAGTGCCTGGATTTATTGTGGGCGATCGCATTACTACCCATCGCATTAATACTATTAATGGTGGTCTTCAAGTTATTACTTTACCTTGGTTGAATCGTTCGACGCTGCTTACTCGTCCTGAAACCGAAGGTTTATCTTTAGAAGAAGTCCATCAATTATTAATCGAAAAGTTACAACCAGTTTTAGAAGCGGAAATTCGTCGTCTCGATCCTAATGTGCCTACGATCCTGTTAGGTCATTTGATGGCAGATCGTGCTAATTTGGGTGCAGAAAGATTACTCGCCGTAGGAAAAGGATTTAGCATTCCCCTATCGTTGTTAATTCGTCCTGAATTTGATTATGTCGCTTTAGGTCACGTTCACAAACATCAAAATCTCAACAAAACTAACGATCCTCCGATCATTTATCCTGGCAGTATTGAAAGAGTTGATTTTAGCGAAGAAAAAGAAGATAAAGGCTATGTTTTATTAGAAATAGCGAAAGGAAAAGTAAATTGGGAATTTTGTCCCTTACCCGTTCGTCCTTTTTGTACGATTAATTTAGATATTTCTAGCGCGCAAGATCCTCAAGAGGCAGTGTTAAATGCGATCGCAAAAGAACCAATCGAAGATGCTGTAGTCAGACTAATTTATCAAATCCGCTCTGAACAATTAGAATTAATTAATACAACTGCACTTTATCAAGCTCTTCAACCTGCTCATAGTTACACAATTCGTCCTGAATTAATTAGTCAATTAGCTCGTCCGCGTCTGCCAGAATTAGGAGTAGAAAACACTCTCGATCCGATCTTTGCACTAAAAACCTATTTAAATAACCGCGAAGATCTAAAAGAGCTTAAAGTAGATTTAATTAATGCTGCTCAAAGTTTGCTAGCTAAAGATACAGTAGAAAATTAGGCATTGACAAAAAGATTAGGTTTTAGGGATAACTGGTAACTGGTAAGAGGAGCGTTTATACATATCCAAATCGTGATACCATTGCTACTATCTTTAAGAAAATTTTTGGAAGGTAGATAGATATATGGAAGCAGCAATGCTATTAGCAAAGCTACCAGAAGCCTACGCTATTTTTAACCCTTTAGTAGATGTTCTGCCCTTGATTCCCTTATTTTTCCTTTTACTGGCTTTTGTTTGGCAAGCAGCAGTGGGATTTCGATAAGTTTTCTCGCTGTAAAATTACAATAACATCTAAAATTTTTTTTGTTGGTATCCTTAATGGATGCCTTTTTTATTGCCAGGAAGGATGTGTTTAGCAACCTGGTTAGCAATGAGTCTAAAATAAAAAAAACATTTCAAATAAATTTGATGCAAGTTACTACTTCAGATTTAACCCAAATTTGGGCTGGTTTTCACGCGCTATCAGAACCCTTAAGGTTACAAATTATCGAACTGTTGCACTCTCATGAGTTATGTGTTTGTGAACTGTGTAACAAACTAGAGGTAAATCAATCGAAACTTTCTTTCCATCTAAAAACTCTCAAGGAAGCCAATCTCGTTCGCGCTCGACAAGAAGGACGTTGGATTTACTATAGTCTCAATTTGGCTCAGTTTATTGTTCTCGAACAGTATTTAGCCGAATATCGACGTTTTGGAGATATTTTACCAGCAAGAGGCTGTGATTAAAGATTAACTTTTTTTGTTGAGAAAAAAAATACAGAAAATATAAATTCCTTCAATTCTTATTCAAACTAAATTGTGTAAGAACTAAAAAAAATATTTTATTTATCAACTTTTTTTGATATATTATCCTTGTTACCGAGTATTAGTACTTTTATATTTGAGCGATTAAAGGGACTTATATAGTGATGCAAATTCTAAGTTAAGTCTCACAAGTTAAAAAGAGTTAAAGAGGAATTTAAAAATTTATGATGAAGCAGAAATATCAGCTTCCTTTAAGTTCAACCCTAGCTATTTTGCTCGCCAGTGTATCTGTTGGTAGCGTAGCCACTCAATCCTTTGCTTCCAATGCTAATAAGCAGCAAGATGGTGGATTGATTACGGTTGACGGTTCAAGTACGGTATTTCCCATCACCGAAGCAATGGCGGAAGAATTTCAAATAGCCAATCCTGGAACTAGAATAACAGTAGGAATTTCTGGTACTGGAGGTGGTTTTAAAAAATTCTGTGCGGGAGAAACCGATATTCAAGATGCTTCCCGTCCCATTAAAACTGAAGAAATAGAACTTTGTCAGCAAGCAGGAATTGAGTATATCGAACTGCCAGTTGCTTACGATGCACTATCAGTGGTAGCAAACCCTCAAAATGATTGGTTAGACTGCTTGACTACTGAAGAACTTAAAAAAATCTGGGAACCAGCAGCTCAGGGTAAGATTACCAACTGGAATCAAGTCAGACCAGAGTTTCCAGATCAAGAACTGACTCTTTACGGAGCGGGTACTGATTCGGGGACATTTGACTACTTTACTGATGCTATTAACGGTGAAGAAGGAGCTAGTCGTGGTGACTATACTGCTAGTGAAGATGATAATGTCATCGTGCAGGGTGTGGCTAACGACCCCAATGCCTTGGGTTATTTTGGTTTAGCTTACTATGAAGAAAACCAAAACAGTCTCAAAGCCATCAGTATTGACGACGGAGATCCGAGTAATGGAGATGGTTGTGTTGCTCCTGGAGTAGCAACAGTAGATGACAGTACCTATCAACCATTAGCACGTCCTATCTTTATCTACGTTAAAAAAGAGGCTTTGTCTCGTCCAGAAGTGCAGAGTTTTGTCAACTATTATATGGATCCTGCCAATAGCGAACTAGTAAGTGAAGTTGGTTACGTTCCTTTAACAGAAGGAGTATATCAAGCAGTGCAAACTCGTTTGGAAAATCAAACCACGGGAACAGTTTTTGAAGGTGGTTCTACCGTGGGAGTAAAACTTACAGAGGTACTCGCTCAATAAATCATTATTTTAGGTCTAGGCTAGTCCACTCCGATTCTAAATAGTTGGAGCTGGGTTAGCCGAAATTTTTTTCTGTTTACTAAAATTTTTAATTAACCTTAATGAGTATCAGTTCGTTTGAACAATTCGACCGAAGTAAGAGGTGGCGACCAAATCGTAGTCTGAACAAATGGCTACAGAGAACTATTGTCGCCATCTTTGGATTGTTTGCCCTAATTTCTGTTTTAACTACATTCGGCATTGTTATTACTTTACTGGTGGATGCCATTCCTTTCTTTCAGGAAGTTCCTTTGGTTAATTTCTTAACAGACACCCAATGGACTCCCCTATTTACCCAGAAAGAATACGGAATTTTTGTCCTAATTAGCGCGACCTTTTTGACTTCAGTAATTGCAGTAGCAGTAGCTCTACCTTTGGGTTTGCTTTCTGCCGTTTGCTTGAGCGAATACGCTCCCCGTTCTCTGCGTCGCTGGCTCAAACCAGCTTTGGAGATTCTGGCTGGTGTGCCGACCGTAGTATACGGTTATTTTGCTCTTTTATTTGTCACTCCCATACTGCGTAGTTTTATTCCAGGTATGCAGCCGTTTAACTCCCTAAGTGCAGGAATAGTATTGGGTATTGCGATCATCCCTACGGTTGCGTCTCTTAGTGAAGATGCAATTTATGCAGTTCCCAATAGCTTAAGGCAGGGAGCTTACGCTCTGGGGTCAACCAAACGGGAAGTAATTTTAGGCGTAGTAATTCCCTCTGCCCTATCAGGAATTGTCGCTTCCTTTATTCTGGGAGTTTCTCGTGCTGTAGGAGAAACGATGATTGTTACCATTGCTGCGGGTCAAAGTCCCACTCTAACTCTTAATCCTCTCGTCCCGGTTGCTACGATGACTGCCTATATCGTTCAGGTTAGTTTGGGGGATGCTCCTGCTGGTTCTTTGGCCTTTAAAACAATCTACGCCGTAGGTTTGACTTTGTTCATAATTACGCTAGTTTTGAATGTTTTTAGCTTTTGGTTTGTCCGTCGTTTTCAACAAAAATACGAATGAACATCAATAATTCTTCCCAATTTTCATCGCAGCAAAATCAATCTAACTTTGATGTCGGTTTGTCCCGACGCTTTATGATTGATCGCATTTTTCAAATTGTCTGCTGGACGGCGGTAATTATTGGATTGGTCGCTCTAGTTGTTTTGCTCGTTGATGTGCTTATTGACGGTTTACCCCGTTTAGATTGGACACTTTTAAGTGAATTTCCCTCCCGTCGCGCTAGTCGTGCGGGTTTAAAATCAGCCTTAGTGGGAACGATTTGGCTAATGCTAATGACTGCTATTTTAACCTTTCCCCTTGGTGTGGGTGCAGGTATTTTTCTAGAAGAATTTGTGAAAGATACCTGGTATGCCAAGGTTATTGAGGTAAATATCAGTAATCTTGCTGCTGTTCCTTCGATTATTTACGGTTTGCTAGGTCTGGCTGTATTTGTACGAGTCATGGAGCCAATTACTGGTGGTCGCAGCGTCTTAGCAGGTGCGATGACTCTCAGCTTATTAGTTCTTCCCATTGTGATTGTCGCAACTAGAGAAGCTCTGCGGGCGGTTCCCGATAGTCTCCGTCAAGCAGGATTTGCCCTAGGGGCAACGCGCTGGCAAGTAATTAGTTCTCAGGTTTTTCCACTGGCATTTCCAGGAATTTTGACGGGGACAATTCTAGCTCTTTCTCGTGCTATTGGTGAAACTGCGCCTTTAATTACCATTGGAGCTTTAACTTTTATTGCTTTTTTACCTCCCCTATCTCTAGAAGGTTTGCAAACCCCATTTACCGCTTTACCTATCCAAATTTTCAACTGGGTTTCCCGTCCTCAAAAGGACTTTCACACCTTAGCAGCAGCAGGAATTATTGTACTGATGGTAGTACTTCTGTTGATGAATGCTACCGCAGTTTGGTTACGTAATAAGTTTCAACAAGACAAGTAAATCTTGAGATAAGCATTTGAACAAAATTAAGTACCAATTCTGCTTGGGTTGAGCATTCCCTTTTTTTTATTGATATTGATCTACTTAAAATTTAATTTTTATGAACACTAATACTCTAGAAAATGCTGTAGCAGAAGCAATTTTTCAACTAGAACAAGTTTCGGTTTACTACGGTAACTTCGAGGCGGTTCGTCAAGTTAACATGAATATCCCCAAAAACAAAATTACTGCTTTTATCGGTCCTTCTGGTTGCGGAAAAAGTACCCTACTACGTTGTTTAAATCGCTTAAACGACCTTATTCCTGGAGCAAGAGTAGAAGGACGAATTACCTATCATGATCGCAATTTGTATGGTAGAGGTATGGAAGCGGTAGAAGTGCGCCGTCGCATCGGTATGGTATTTCAAAAACCTAATCCATTTCCTAAATCAATCTATGACAATATTGCGTTTGGGGCAAGAGTTAATGGCTATCGCGGAGATATGGATAAACTGATAGAGCGATCGCTTAAGCAAGCTGCTCTTTGGGATGAAGTTAAAGATAAGCTTAGAGAAAACGGTTTATCTCTCTCTGGTGGACAGCAGCAACGTCTCTGTATTGCGCGTGCGATCGCTATTGAACCAGAAGTATTGCTGATGGATGAGCCTTGTTCTGCCCTCGATCCCATTTCTACTCTCAAAATTGAAGAGTTAATTCAGCAGCTTAAACAAACCTATACGATCGTGATCGTAACTCATAATATGCAACAGGCAAGTCGAGCTTCGGACATGGCTGCTTTTTTTAATGTCGTGACTTCTGAGGAAGGAAAACGCTCTGGTTATTTAGTGGAGTATAGCCCAACAGTTCAACTGTTTAACAATCCCCAGGAGGAATCAACCCAAGAATACGTCAGTGGTCGTTTTGGCTAATTTGGTGATCTTTTAGCGATCTGCTACTTCTATTCATCAAAAATATTTGATGCATCAAGATTATTTGATATAAAATTAAAATCAGTTCCACAATTGTGAGTGGAGAAAAAAATGAATATTTTGAACAAAATACCGCTAAAGCTATCTCAATTCATAGCTTTTGGAGTAGGTACAGCACTGGTAGCTGTTGCCATTCCCCTGGCTTCTCAAGAAAAACAATCAATAAAAGTTGATGGTTCTAGCACCGTCTATCCCATCACTAAAAAAATCATCGAAGAGTATCAAGCCAATCAAAAACAACCAGTAAATATTGAGAGCAATTTTTCTGGGACAGGAGGTGGGTTTGATAAGTTTTGTCGTGGGGAAACTGATATTAATAACGCTTCCCGTCCGATTCAACTCGATGAGATGGAAGCCTGTAACAACTCAGAGGTTCGTTATATCGAATTACCTGTTGCCTTTGATGCGCTCACAGTGGTGGTCAATCCTCAAAACAATTGGTTAGAAAGCATTACTCTTGAGGAATTAGCCAAGATTTGGTCACCAGAGGCAGAGGGAAAAATTACACGTTGGAATCAAGTTAGACCAGATTTTCCCGACCAACCTCTTAATCTTTATTCTCCTGGGAGAGATTCAGGGACTTTTGATTATTTTACTGAAGCTGTTATAGGAGAAGCGGGTTCAAGTCGTAACGATCTTACCGCTAGTGAAGATGATGATGTTTTAGTTCAAGGAGTCAGTCAAGATCCTAACGCTTTAGGTTACTTCGGTTTAGCTTATTATGAGCAACGTGCCAATGAAATGAAAGCCGTAGCTGTCGATAGTGGTAAGGGAGCAATTTTACCTTCCAGAGAAACCGTTGAACAAGCTCAATACCAACCTTTGTCCCGTCCCTTATTTATATATGTCAACGCAGCTTCAGCGCAGAAAAACCAAACTTTGAGAGAATTTATCGATTTTTATCTTGCTCAAGCACCAGAGCTAGTAACTCAAGTCGGTTATGTTCCTCTGCCAGAAGAAGCTTATCACATCGATAAAGTTACTTTTCACAAAGGCGAAGTGGGAACTGTGTTTGAAGGACAATCGCAATTCAACCTCACTATACCCGAACTATTACGGAAACAAGCCCGATTTTAATCTTTAACTAGAAATTTTATGAATCCTGAAAGTCCAGAAATCAACAAGCGAGCGGTTAAAGCTGGCAGCCAACTGAGTTTCTTTGAGAAATACCTGACTATCTGGGTTGCTCTTTGTATTATTGCGGGGATTATTCTCGGAAAAACCTTTCCTGGAGTAGCTCAATCCTTAGATGCCATAAGCATTTACAACGTTTCCATTCCCATTGCCATTTGTCTGTTTTTCATGATGTACCCGATCATGGTCAAGATTGACTTTTCTCAGGCAAAGAAGGCAGCAAAGTCACCTAAACCAGTATTATTAACCTTGGTAATTAACTGGTTAGTAAAGCCGTTTACAATGGTAGCATTTGCTCAGTTTTTTCTCGGCTGGTTATTTCTGCCTTTATTATCACAAACCGAATTGATTAGAGGTGTAGAAGTTACTCTAGCTAATTCGTATATTGCTGGTGCGATTTTATTGGGAATTGCACCTTGTACGGCGATGGTACTGATGTGGGGTTACTTATCTTACAGTAACCAAGGACATACTTTGGTGATGGTAGCGGTTAATTCCCTAGCAATGTTGTTTCTTTACGCGCCATTAGGAAAATGGTTACTGTCTGCCAATAATCTGACTGTACCTTGGGAAACAATCGTCTTGTCAGTTTTAATTTATGTCGGGCTGCCCTTAGCAGCAGGAATTTTAAGTAGGCAATGGATCTTTAGATATAAAGGAAGACAATGGTTTGAAGAAAAGTTTTTACACTATCTTTCTCCAGTTGCGATCGCAGCTTTATTGTTGACTTTAATTTTATTATTTGCCTTTAAAGGAGAATTAATCGTTAACAATCCCCTACACATTTTATTAATTGCCGTTCCTTTATTTATTCAGACTAACTTTATTTTCTTAATTAGCTATGTAGCAGCACTAAAACTAAATTTAGATTACGAAGATGCAGCCCCCGCAGCCCTAATTGGAGCTAGTAATCACTTTGAAGTTGCGATCGCAACTGCGGTAGTTTTATTCGGATTAGATTCTGGTGCAGCTTTAGCCACTGTGGTTGGGGTATTGATTGAAGTACCTGTAATGTTAATGCTGGTGGAAGTTTGTAAGCGTACTGCTAATTGGTTTCCTAGACATCCCGAAAAAGCAACCTTACTTGACCCTCGTTGTGCAAGTCCTTATCGGTAATTTCAATGAAATTACATAAAATACTTCTACGGTAATATAGTATGAAATTTCAACAGCTTTGGCAGCAATATAAAGACCCCCTTCAACAGTTCTTGCGATCGCAAGTCAAAAATTCAGCAGATGTAGATGACTTACTTCAAGAAATTTTCATCAAAACGCATCAACATCTCAACACTCTCAAAGAGCCAGAAAAATTGCGTTCGTGGCTGTTTCAAATTACTAGGAACACTGTAATTGATTATTATCGAAAGTCCCGTGTGGAAACTTCGCGCCAGGACAAGGTGAACGATACAATGTTGACGGACGAACAACCAGAGCAATACGAACAAATTCGACAAGAATTGACTAACTGCATTCGACCCTTGCTTGAGCGACTTCCAGAAAAATATCGTGAAGCTATTGAGATAGTGGACTTACAAAGTAAATCTCAGAAGGAATTAGCAAATAAACTAGGACTATCTCATTCGGCAGTCAAATCGCGGGTACAGAGAGGTCGTCGTATGCTTCAAAACAAGTTTCATGAATGCTGCTATTACAACTCAGATGTTAGGGGCAATCTTATTGATTATCAAGTTAAACCAAATGGTTGTTAAAGCTGCTGACTATTTAATGCGTCTTTTCATAGAGTGCCCCGTCTATGAAATTAGAGAGGATTAACCTCAGTTTTTTTACAAAACTCTTTGAGGAGGTTTTAATTATGTCACGTATTCAGCTTGCCCTTAACGTAAGTAATATCGATGAGTCAGTTGCTTTCTATAGCCAACTATTTGGAGTTGAACCTGCTAAACGTCGCCCTGGCTATGCTAATTTTGCCGTCGCCGAACCGCCCTTAAAATTAGTGCTGATTGAAAATGCTCCTAAAGCAGGGACTCTCAATCATTTGGGAGTAGAAGTAGAAACCTCGGCTGAAGTTACAGCAGCAGAACATCGTTTACAAGATAAAGGATTAAAAACCAAAACCGAAAAACAAGTTTCCTGCTGTTATGCAGTACAAGATAAGTTTTGGGTCAGCGGTCCCGATAACTCACCTTGGGAGATTTATACGGTTTTAGATGATTCTAGTACTTTCGGATGCACTCAACCTCATGAATCGACTTCGATTTGTGCTAGCTGTTAAGTCAATATCTTGGAGAATATATAAATGTCAGCCCAAGTTTTATATCCCGATTATATTTGGTGGCTCATTCCAGAGAAACTAGCAGGAATGTCTCGCCCTCCTTTGGAGGATTTACCCCAACTCTATCAAGCAGGGATGCGAGGTATTGTTTCAGTAATGGATGAGCCTTCAGGGATAAAAAAATATGAAGAGGCTGGCTTTCAAGCTCTGTGGCTACCAGTTACGGGGGGTAAACCGCCAACTGTCGAACAAGTCAAGCAGTTTGTTAGATTTGCCAAACCATTAATAGAAGAAAATCAACCAGTAGTAGTTCACTGTACCAGTGGAAATCGTCGAACGGGAACATTACTTGCTGCTTATTTAGTTGCGCAAGGAGAATTACCAGAAACCGCGATTTCCCTGGTTGAAACAGCACGTCCTACAGCCGAACTCAGGGAAGCACAAAAAGAATTTTTATTTAATTTGTCTGAGTTACTACGATAATTTCATCGAGCAACACCAAGCATGACTACATTCAATCATCCACCAAGAATACTATTTTTATACGGCTCATTAAGAGAGCGTTCCTACAGTCGGTTGTTAGCAGAAGAAGCAGCCCGAATTATTAGCGACATGGGGGCAGAAGTTAAATTTTTTCATCCCCATGAACTACCACTAAGGGGACAGGTAGAAGAAACCCATCCCAAGGTACAGGAGTTAAGAGAGTTAAGTCAATGGTCAGAAGGTCAAGTTTGGTCTTCTCCCGAAATGCACGGTAATGTTACGGGTATTCTCAAAAATCAGATCGATTGGATACCTTTAAATATTGGTGCAGTAAGACCAACTCAAGGAAAAACTTTAGCTGTAATGCAGGTTAGTGGGGGTTCGCAATCATTTAATGCGGTCAATACCCTGCGTATTTTGGGAAGGTGGATGCGGATGTTTACTATTCCTAATCAATCCTCGATAGCGAAAGCTTATCAGGAGTTTAATGAGGATGGCACAATGAAAGATTCTCCCTATCGAGACAGAGTAGTGGATGTGATGGAAGAACTTTACAAGTTTACTCTGCTACTGCGAGATCAAGTAGACTACTTAACCGATCGCTATAGCGAAAGAAAAGAAAAAACAAATCAGGCAATTATTCAGACTGCTAAAAATGCGGTTTGAACAGATTCCCTTAAGTCGATGTTCTGCAATTGTAATTTGAATCCAGAGGAAAAATAGCCATGAAAAAAGTCATGTTTGTGTGCAAAAGAAATTCCTGTCGTTCCCAGATGGCAGAAGGTTTTGCCAAAACATTAGGAGAAGGCAAAATTGAAGTTACATCTTCTGGTTTGGAAGCCAGTCGGGTACATCCCACTGCTATTAAGGTGATGTCTGAAATTGGAATTGATATCAGTAACCAAACTTCAGATCCTTTGAGTAATTTTAATGCCAATGATTACGATGCAGTTATTTCCATGTGTGGTTGTGGGGTTAATTTACCGACCGAATGGGTGACTCAAGAAGTCTTTGAAGATTGGCAATTAGATGATCCTGATGGACAACCAATAGAAACTTTTCACCGTGTCAGAGATGAAATCAAAAAGCGAGTAGCCAAACTCATTGAGCAACTTAGTTAGTTACAAAGCAAACTCAGCTTGTACAAACAGCACGTCCTACTGCCGAATTAAGAGAGGCTCAAAAGCAATTTTTGTTGACATTACCAAAGTTTTGAATTGAAGCTCGCCCTAAAACCAAAGCTCTATTGTATATTTGAGAAGAAAATCCTGCCGATCATAAATTTAATATGCTCGACTTAAACAAGCTAGCTGGACAAATTCCAGGTATCAGTCAGCATTTACATCAAGAAACTATTGCTTCTCGCCAGAGATTAGAATTGGCTGAGAAATTAACTCAGCAAGCGTGGAGTCAACAAGCAGAATTAATTGAGAAATTAGAAATGTGGCGCGATCGCCTGATTTTTGCGGTTGCTACTCCTGTTGAACCTCTCGATACGGCGATTGAAATTCAAGCAGCACCTTACAGTCACAGTGTTTTTGCTACCGATGGTTCTCAAATTGCCCCTTCTCACCACGAAATTGCTTACTGCTATTTGATCAATGTCGGGCGGATCATGCTGCATTATGGGCAAAGTTTACATCCATTATTAGATAGTTTGCCCGAAGTATTTTACAAACAAGAAGATCTTTATATTCCTAAAGAATGGGGTATTCGTCTCGAAGAATGGATGAGTCACCGTCGTACAGTTTCAGAAGCGCAAATGTTAGCTGAGATGGCGTGTAAATGGGTTTTACCACCAGGCGCACATCCAGATATTCCCAATTTAGCGATGGTAGATGGTTCGCTGATCTACTGGTTTTTGGATGGTTTACCCGTAGAAGCTAGAGAACAAATTTTGCCCCCCATTTTGTCTGCTTGGGAACAGTTAAAAGAAACTCAAATACCTTTAATGGGTTATGTTAGTTCTTCTCGGAGTACCGAAGCCTTAAATTTTCTTCGCTTACACACTTGTATCCACGAACATCCTAATTGTTATGCCAACTGTAGTGATTTAGTAGATAAATATCCCTGTCAAAAAGTTGACCCTCTACGGGATGCGACTTTTTGGGCAAATCGCTTGCAGCCTGGGCAAAGAAGCCCGCTTTATCGTAGTTCTTTACGCATCCTTGAACTCTACGATGAATCACAACGAGTTTACTTTTGCTACGTTCATGTTGGCACAGAAATTGCTCGGATTGAAGTCCCTGCTTGGGTAACAGAAGATTCAGCTTTATTCGATCGCTCCCTTAGTATTATGCTGGCACAAGTCCATAAAGGTTATGGTTATCCTGTGGCTTTAGCCGAAGCCCACAATCAAGCTGTAGTTAGAGGAAGCGATCGCGCCCGTTTTTTTGCTCTCCTCGAACAACAAATGATTCGTGCTGGGATTAGAAATGTTGGTACTTCTTCTAAAGAAACTCGTAAGCGAGGTAGTATTGCTTAAATCAATCAACTGATAACTAACTATTTCTTGACCTTCCTTTGATAACGTTTGGTTAAAGAAATTTAACAATTAAGGATTATGAAATTAGCATACGTAACTACTTACAATGCTGAAGATGTTGCTAATTGGTCGGGAACAGGCTTTTATATTCTTCAAGCTTTAAGAAAACAATCTCTGCAAGTAGAGTTAATTGGTTCAGTTAAAAACAAATATTCACCTGTCTCATTAGCAGCAAAAGGGAAAGAATATTTATACAAGTGGTTACTAAAGCAAAGCTATTTATGCGATCGCGAACCTCTTTTGCTCAAACAGTATGCCAAGAAAACCGTTCAAAATCTATCTAAACTAAAAGATGTAGATTTAGTCTTTAGTCCAGGCACAATGCATATTGGTCATTTAGAATGCGATCGACCTATTGCTTTTTGGACTGATGCTACCTTTGCCAGCTTAGTGGATTTTTACCCAAAATACAGTAATTTGTGTAAAGAATCATTGAAAAACGGTCATTTAATGGAACAAAATACCTTAGATCGTTGCAAATTAGCGATTTACGCTTCTGACTGGGCAGCCCAGACAGCGATTGAGTATTATGGTGCAGATCTTAATAAAGTGAAGGTAGTACCCTTTGGTGCAAATATTGATGCTTCACCAACTTTCGATGAGGTTAAATATCTAATCGAAGCTAGACCCTCAAATCTTTGCAAACTCTTGTTTTTAGGTGTTGATTGGTATCGTAAGGGAGGAGATATTGCGCTCAAAGTTGCTGAAAAACTGAATAATGCAGGTTTAGATACGGAATTAACAGTTGTTGGCTGTGAACCGATTGTGGATGGAACTGTCCCTAGCTTTGTTAAACCTTTGGGATTTATTAGTAAGTCTACTGCTAATGGAAAAAAAAGAATCAATCAACTCATTGCGGAGTCTCATTTTCTGATTCTGCCTTCAAAAGCAGAATGTTATGGAGTTGTTTTTTGTGAAGCAAATTCGTTTGGTGTTCCTTGTATTTCTAGGAAAGTTGGTGGAATCCCCACAATTATCAAAACAAATATCAATGGCAAACTATTTAATCAAGATGCTGAAGTATCTCAATATTGCCAATATATTTCTGATCTGTTTGTTAATTATTCGCAATATCAACAATTAGCTTTCTCGGCTTTTAATGAGTATCAAACTAGACTCAATTGGAACGTAACAGTAAACACTGTCAAAAATTTATTGAGAGAAGCTATTTAAAAAATAACATTTGAGATTACATTAAAGCTTAGAATTTAAAGACAAAACTGATAATTCCAAGGTAATGAATTATTAAATTCATTGGTACTATCTATACATTCTCTAGCTTTAGCCAAACCATCAGTATTAATCGCATATTCATTAATCCAATCAGTATAAGCTTGACCAAAAGCAACCACAGCTAGATCGCGACAGTTTTTGACTAAATAATTTGCCCATTCTTGTTGTAATTGGAATGAGTTTAAAATATTCTCAGCAATATCATTAAGCTCATTTGAAGAGGAAGAATCATATTCTTTTGAAATAAAAATATTTTCCATTGGATAAATTAATTTTCCTAAGATAATTATGACTCTCGTTTTTCTTTGACTAGGATTACCTATGTGATCTTGATTGGCATCATTTGCTTGAATGATATTAACTGAAGAGCCAGATTGATAAATTTGTTCAGCCACAGAATTTAAAGCAAAATCACAAGTTTCATCAGGTTGAGCATAAACAGAATCGACTCGAAATGCTAAACAAAACAAATTTAATAAAAAGAAAGATAAGACTTTTTTAAACATAACCAAGTAATTGATTGAAAAATTTAAACTTATAAGAATTAGAATATTGGTTTTAGCTGATTGTGCAAGTGATACTAGTCACTATTATTTTTGTCTTATTAAGTATTATTTTAAACTCAAATTATTATTAAAATAAAAGCTTTTTTAGTTAATTTAATCAAATATTTATTGAATCAAATAAAAAGAAAAAAATACAACAGCTCAAAGTAAATCATTAATTTAAGTTAATTTAACTATAGGTTCGTAAAGTAGCTCTAAAAATGAATCGCTTGTTACTAAGATCAAATTATGAGATATTATCTATAAAATTTTTAATTAATTTGCCCCAATTTGAATAATGAAACAGGTTTGGTTTTCTTTTCCTCTAGCTGGTACGATTACCATTGGTTCTTTATTTGTCTTGCCTTTAGCTTCAGCACAAATTTCTTCCGATGGCACACTACCAACCCAAATTAATCTTCAAGGCAAAGTTTGGGAAATTACTGGAGGAGGAGAAGCAGGCAATAATCTGTTTCATAGTTTTAAGGATTTTTCCGTACCTACGGGCAATGAGGCATACTTTAACAATGCACCTAATGTAGTTAATATTCTCAATCGCGTTACTGGTGGAAATTTATCTTCAATTGATGGTTTACTGAGAGCTAATGGTAGTGCCAATTTATTTTTAATTAATCCTGCGGGAATTATTTTTGGTAAAAATGCTTCATTAGATATTGGTGGTTCTTTTTTGAGTAGTACGGCTGATGGTTTGTTGTTTGATGATGGTACAGAATTTAGTGCTGTTGATACTGAAACCCCGCCTATTTTAACTATTAATGCACCAATCGGCTTAAATTTAAGAGGAAATAATTCGGCAATTATTACGAATCAAGGTAATTTAAACGTTACTAAAGATTTAACTCTTGCTGGTGGAAATTTGGATTTACAAGGGCAACTTCAAGCAGGAGAAAATTTAACTTTTCAAGCAACTGATACAGTTAAGATTAGAGATAGTGAAGTTAATCCTTTTGTTGCTAGTGCTGGTGGTGAATTATTAATTGAAGGTAATCAAGTTATTGATATATTTACCCTCAATCATCCTGATAGTAGTTTTGTTTCTGGTAGTAACTTAATCTTACGTAGTAATAATGCTATCAATGGTGATGCTCATTATTATAGTGGAGGCAGCTTTCGCATCGAACAATTAGATGGAAGCTTAAGTAATTTATTTAGTCTCTACGATCCTGTAATTAAAACCGCGGGAGATGTTAGTTTTCAAAGTTATCAAGGCGCATCTTTACATATATTTGCTGGTGGCAAAATTGAGGTTACTGGAAATATTACCATTACAGGTACAGATACCACAGCTAATTCAATTCAAGAAAAGGTTACTCTTTCTGATGGTGAAACGATAATTGGAATTGATGGTAGTAGCAAACCAACTTTAGATTTGAGAGCAGGTACTACTGCGATCGCTCTACCTGAAGTCACTGGGGAACTTACTGGTTTTACTTCTAATCTTAGTGTAACAAATCCAACCAGCGCAGATTTAATTATTGGTGGCAATATTACTAATAATGGCGGTACGGTTTTTTTAACTAATCAGTATCAACCGAATACTAGTATACCAGCAGGAACGATTCAAGTAGGAGGCATTAACACCAGTAATGCTTTTGGTGATGGAGGCGATGTGATTATTGACTCTCGTGGGAGTGTTAATCTTCAAGGAAATCTTGATTCTTTTGCTTTCAACTCTACTGAAATCAAAACTTTAATTAATCAACCCGATAATCCTATAATTACAGTTAATTCTGGTGATGGTGGGGCAATTACAATTTTTGCTAATGGCGATATTAGCGGTCAAAATTTGAGTTCTTTTTCTCAAGTTCGCTTTAATTTAGCTACGGATGTTCAAAGCGAAGCTGATACTCTAGGTGTAATACCCACTCAAGCAACGGCTACATCTGGTAAAGGTGGTACAATCAAAATTAAAAGCAATGGAAATCTCAACTTAAATATTTTAAATTCTTCTTCTTCTATCGCTACAATTGCCAATATTCTAAATCCTAATAATTTTTCTTTAGTTAATAGTTATCTCAATTTTAATGTTGGTAATGGTGGCAAAGTTCAAATTAATGCCAATGGTAATTTAACTACTAATGTAATTGATTCTTCTGTTTTTGCTTTCTTTAATTTGAACAACCAAGTACAAGCTATCGATACCAATGGTATTAATCGTGAATCTCAAATCAAGCTTGATGCCGATGCAACTATTGGTTCAGCAGGCGCAGTCGATTTAATCAGCGGAGGAGATTTAAACTTAGGATTGGTACAATCTTCAGTTGGCGCGATCGCAAGAGTAAATAATTTAGTCCAAGTTTTTGGTACTAATCCAGTATTGAGTTCTACAAATAATTCTACTACTGCTCGTGCTAACGTTCAACTCAATGTTAATAGTGATCTAGAAGGTAATGGTGGTGCAATTATCCTGTCGAGTGGTGGTGCTATTAATGCTGGTAAGTTAGACTCTTCTTTATTTACTACTTCCAATGCTTCTTCGGTTGCCAATGCTGTAGCTGATAACGATACCACTGTCTTCGCCTTTGCTAACCATGATGTTGCACTTAACACTAATGCTAATGGTGAAAATGGGGTGATTTCTCTCAGTGCAGTAGAAGATTTAAGTGCGGAGAATTTAAACTTTGTTGCTTCTACTACTCAAGCTACTAACCAGTTAACACCGATTGCTAGATCTTTAACTGCTAATTCCAAAGCTGATGCTGATGCAACAGGAACAAATAATGTTCGCCTATCTAGATCTAATGTTAATCTTCAACCAATTAGCATTACAACAGCAGGTAATCTTAAGTTAGGCAATCTTGTCGCTAAAGATATCGATTTAACCGCAGCAGGAAATCTAACTACAGGTTCCCTTAGTGCAACTGGAGATATCAATCTTACTAGTACTAATGGTTCAATTACGACAGGCAATCTTAGCTCTACAGAAAACAATCGAGAAAGTAAAATTCACTTAAATGCTCGAAAAGATATTGGAATTGCCATTGCGGAAGGAGATTTGAATCTTAATAATGCTTCCTTTATCAGTAATGGTGGAGATATTACTATTCAAGCAGATAACCTTAACTTAGATAATACCAAGCTTGAAAACAGTAACGGAGGCAGTATTAATTTAGAAACTGATG
Source organism: Stanieria sp. NIES-3757 (assembly GCA_002355455.1). Classification (NCBI taxonomy): domain Bacteria; kingdom Bacillati; phylum Cyanobacteriota; class Cyanophyceae; order Pleurocapsales; family Dermocarpellaceae; genus Stanieria; species Stanieria sp. NIES-3757. The sequence goes on along the minus strand of AP017375.1, from coordinate 3,538,715 downwards.
GTATTGTCACCTTACGAAACGACAGCACTCTCTTTACTAGCGATCCTGGGAGTGAGATTAATCTGAACGCTAAATATTTGATTGCTTCTCCCAGTCAAAACAATGGTAACGATATCATTGCCAACAATGGAGGCAAGATTACTTTTAATGTTGATTCAGTTTTTAATTTAGAACAACGTCGTCAGAATTCTGATAATAATGATATTGTTAGTAATTCTGTAATTGGTTTAGATGAAACTTTCGCAATTTCAGTTCCTGACGTAGACTTGAGTACCGAAGAAATAAAATTTTCAGGAAACTATCTCAATCTTGACGCATTAACTTTATTAAATTGTCATGCTTCTAATCCTCAAACAGCAGAAGACTTAAAAATAGTTACCTCTCAAGGCGTAATTTATCCTGCCCAGGGAATCGTGCGTCAACAAGATGGCACAGTTATTTTAACTGCTGAACCTATTCCTAATACTCCTCAACGAAGTCAGAATGTTCCTCTTAATTGTCAGTAAGCTGATGTGTATTTCAACTGCATATTCTTTTCAAGCTTCTGCCCTCTAACTCCTGCCTTTTTATAACCAGCAACTTAAATGTGGACAACTTAGAAGAATAATTAATCTCGCTATCTAAGCAGCAGATAATGCTTCTTGTCCATGTTTGCGCAGTAAATCCATTAATTCGTCCCGATAATCGTGAAAGATCGATTGGCGTTTAATGTGATGAGTACGTTCTGGTAAATCAATGAGCATTTCCTTTCTTACTGTACCAGGACGCGCGCCCAAAGCATAAATTCGATTAGAAAGAAATACTGCTTCCTCTACATCATGAGTAATCATAAAAATTGTTAGATTAGTCCGATACCAAAGGTCTAGCATAAATTCATGCATCGCTTCTTTAGTATGGATATCTAGTGCGCCAAAAGGTTCATCCATCAACAAAACTTTTGGTTCAGAAGCCAAAGCACGAGCGATCGCAACTCTTTGTTTCATTCCGCCAGATAGTTCTTTAGGTAATGATTTGGCAAATTTAGATAAGCCCACTACACTCAAATAATAGCTGGCTTGTTCTCGTCGTTCTTTTTTAGATAATCCTTGAAGTTTTAGCCCAAATTCAGTATTTTCTTGCACATTCATCCAAGGATAAAGAGTATAATGCTGAAAGACCATACCGCGGTCTGGTCCTGGCCCGGTTACTAACTTGTCACCAATTTTTACTTCTCCCGAAGTAGGTAGATCTAATCCAGCAATTTGCCGAAGTAAAGTGGATTTACCAGAACCTGAAGCCCCTACCGCACAAATAAATTCGCCTTGAGCGATTTTCATGTTAATATCTTTAAGCACCACAAGATTGCCTTGCTTAGTCTGGAAGTGCTTATGAAGACTATTGATTTGTAGATACATTAATCTCATCCTTTAGATATTTAATAACTACTTGCTATCAATTCATTGAAGTTATTCGCTGTAATCAAAAACACATTTTTCAAAACTAATCGATTAACTATCTTTTTTGAGAAGCCCATTTACAAAAAACTTTCAAAAGATATTGGAAAAATAAATCAAAAGATAAGCCAATAATTCCAATTACAATCAATCCCACAAAAATTTCATCAGTTCTGAGAAATCGACCAGCTACACTAATTCGACGACCTAAACCTTCAGTCGAAGCAATTAATTCTGAAACAATTACTAACTGCCACGCAGCAGCTAAATTAATTCGACAAGCATCAATAATTCCAGGGATAACATGAGGAAAAATTACTTGAGTTAGAGTCTGCCAACGACTTCCCCCCAGCATATAAGTAGATTCAATCAAGTCTTTAGGAACAAACTTAACTGTATCCATCACCATCAGTGAATTAAAGAAAAATACTCCAATAAAAATTAAAGCAATTTTAGGTTCTTCTCCAATACCCAAATAAAGAATCAGTAAAGGAATAAAAGCAGGGGCTGGCATATAACGCATCAACCCAAACAGAGGTTCTAGCAACGCCCTAATACTGGCAAAACTGCCCATCAAAATTCCTGTAGGAATAGCAATGAGTGAAGCTAAACTAAACCCAACTACTACCCGCCAAAGACTGGCTAGTGTATCTTTAAGTAATTCTCCTGTACTCCAAAGTCGGACAAATGCTTCAACTACTTTTCCTGGCGAGGGTAAAAATTTGGGGTCGATATTACCAAAAGCCGTGATTAGCCACCAAACTAATAAAGGAGCAAGAATTGAAATAATCACTAAAGTAGTAGATAGAGGTTTGGGAATATCTTCCGCCAATCTCCAGAAAATAGTTGGAGGCAAAGTACTTGATTGACTGGCAATTACCTTTGGGCTATCAGCTTGACTCATAATGTAACTTCCTATGCAGAGCTGCAAGAAACTGTGAAATTTAGTTTGATTGCTTCAATTATTCATAATTACTTGGCTTTTTCTGCGTAAGCTTTAACAAAACGATCATCAAAAAGTTGACTCGTATCAGGTACTTGAGGTGCTAAACCTACTTGTACTAAAAATTTACTAATTTGTTGAGCCGAATACTGAAGAGAACTCGCGTCATTGCCTGGTTGAAAAGCTTTCAGGTTGTCTTCTACCGAAAAAATAGTAGTCCCGTCAGCATAATCTTGATATTCTTCAACAGTGACATTTGCCCGTTTTGCCATAATTTCGTAAGCTTGTGCTTGATTTTGTTCCAGATAATCAAGAGTGGCAAACCAAGAATTTACTACTGCTTGCACCTGTTCAGGATTTTCTTCAACAAATTGACGAGTAAACACTAAGTGGTCAGAAATTGCCCCAGGAAAGTCTTTAGAACTAAAAAGTTCTTTACTACCAGCACGTTTTAAAGCTTGAGTGGTAAAAGGCGCAAATACTGCGACTGCATCTACCTGTCCACCAACAAAAGCTGTTGCTGCTTGACCTGTTTCTAAAGGTATAAATTCAATATCTTCTGGAGATAAGCCTTCTTTTTGTAAACCTAGTAAAAGCAGATAATGGTCTACTGTACCTTCTTCAGCAGCAATTTTTTTGCCTTTAAGATCAGCAATACTATTAATCTCTTCACTAACAATTATTTTGTCGTTACCAGTAGAATTGTCGTTAACTAAAACAATAACTTGTTCCGCGCCTCCTGCTATGGCACTAATAGTATCGTTTAAGGTTTGACTGTTAGCATTGATTTGTTGGGCATTAAGGGCATTAATCGATTCTAAATAACCATCAAACCACTTCAAATCTACTGAAGCATTATTAGTCTTAAAAATTCCTTGTTCTTGGGTGACTTGCCAAGGAAACCAACCAGGCCAAGCACTATATCCTAAACTGACACTAGCTGTATTTCCAGAAGAAGTAGAACCTGTATCGTTGGTAGTTTTAATTGAAGTAGCAGGATTACAACCAACTACTACACTTAAGCTAAAAATAAAAAGAATGAGATAAGATAAAAAAGAACGAGTTTTCATCATAAATTTAATTGAATAATTAACGATTAGATAAGCAATTGTCGTCGAATAAAAATTTGATTTTATTTGCTTTAATTTAGCAAATGAAAAAAATAATAAAGTAGCAATACCTAATAAAAAGTAAGTTTTAGAACCTAGCAAAAACTAATCAACTAATTAATTAGTTAATCAAACAAGCCTGTTAATTATCTAAAGTAGACTTATTGATTTTATAAATAATTAGCAAAAGGTTTAGCCTGTTTTGTTTGCATTTTTAACCAATTGAACCACGTTTCTAATCCTTCACCTGTTTTAGCAGAAATAGGAATAATGGTTACATGAGGATTCATTTGTCTAACATTAGCTTTAATAAGCTCTAAATCTATTTCTAAATAAGGAGCTAAATCGGTTTTAGTAATTAATAAACAGTCTGCTTCCTGAAACATTACAGGATATTTGAGCGGTTTATCTTCTCCTTCAGTCACACTAAGTAGAGCAACTTTAGCGTGTTCTCCTACTTCAAATTCGGCAGGACAAACTAAATTACCCACATTTTCTACTAAAACTAAATCAAATTCTTCGGGATTATGTTCATGGGCTAATTGATGAATTCCTCCTGCTACCATTTTGGAGTCTAAATGACAGGAACGACCTGTATTAATAGCAATAACAGGAACACCGTATTGACGCAAACGTTCTGCATCTAATTCGGTTGTCATATCGCCTTCAATAACAGCAATTTTTAATTGATCTTTGATAGCAATAATAGTCTTTTCTAAAAGAGCAGTTTTACCTGCCCCCGGACTACTCATAACATTAAGGCAAGTAATACCCCATTCGTCAAAATGTTCGCGGTTATGATTTGCACCTTCTTGATTAGCATGAAGTAAATTAAGTTCTAAAGCAGCGTCGAATGTTTGATGCATAGGTATTAGCTTTTAAATTTGATTAGGTAAGTTTTTGAGATACTGAACTAGGGGAGGGGATCGAACCACAGAAAAAAAATAATTGTCTAAATCGAAAATAATTTTCTATTTAACTAGCAATTTTGGCATATTCAATGCGATCAATTTTTAGTTCTCTTCCGGAGCGAATATCTTCCATTGCCGACTGACATTGAGGACAATTGTATTGCAAACCTAGTTGTGGTTGGTATTCTGTTCTACAAGTGTGACAAAAAGCAATCAAAGGTGTTTCTTGAATTACTAATTCAACTTGTTCTAAAAAAGTATTACGAGTTTGTACTTCAAAAGCAAATTGTAAACTAGCAGGTTCTACGCAAGTAAATTGCCCAACAATTAAATGAATTTTTTCTACTTTTGGCTGTTCGGGCTGACTATCCCACCAATCTCTCACCGTCATAATGAGAGCTTTAGTCATATCAGTTTCGTGCATAATTAGTGATTAGTTATAGATTAATTGCTCACTGGTTACTGATAACTGATAACTGAATTAAGTCCAAGCAGCATCAGCTTCTAGTTTGGCTTCGGGATGAATGTAAGCTGGCTTTTCTTTTCTCGGTAACTGTCCAGATACTACTAAATGCGCCATCGTGTCGCAAATAACCCTAGTTGCCATCAACGCAGTCATATCGCTGATATCGTAAGGAGGTGAAACTTCTACTACTTCCAAACCACAAACAGGCGCGTTTTGGACAATTTTCTTGAGTAAATAAAGAGCTTCACGGGGTAATAACCCACCAGGTTCGGGCCAACCAGTACCAGGAACAAAACCTGCATCGATACAATCAATGTCAAAACTGATCCAAACGCAATCAGTACCATCTAAAGCTCGTTCTAAGGCAAAGTCAGCAGCAGCATCTAAACCCATTTCGGTGATATCAGTAACAGTAAGGATATTAGTTGCTCTTTCGCGACAAACTTTGACACCTTGACGGGGTACTTGCCAACCACCAATTCCTAATTGGACTAAATTTTTGGCTGGGGCATTGGCGATATTAGTGGCATGAAACCAAGGACAAGTGTGCATCCTTTCATCTAAATCGGTTTCTTGAGTGTCTACATGGCGGTCAAAGTGAATAATGCCAACTTTTTTATCTCCTAAATGACGACAAATTCCTCGAACTGTGGGAAAACCAATCGAATGATCTCCTCCTAAAAGAATCGGAAAAGCACCAGAACCAAAGACGTGGGCAACTCCTTTGGAAATTTGATCGAAAGATTTTTCATTATTAGCAGGAATGGTAAAAATATCCCCGACATCACATAAGGTAATTTGTTCGCGTAAATCAACCCCTAATTCAAAGTTATAGGGAGTATATAAGGCAGAGATACGACGAATTCCTTGAGGACCAAACCTGGTTCCAGGACGATAGGTAGTACCCGAATCATGAGGAACACCAACGATCGCAACATCATAGTTGCCAACTTGCCTAACATCTTCTAGATAAGGTGCTTTTAAGAAAGTATTAATCCCTGCATAGTGGGGTAATTCACCACGAGAAAAAGTTGGAATAGTGCGATCGCGTATACTGTCTGCTGCTTCTAAACCATACTTTAAACCCTGATCTACCTCTTGTTGCCATCCTGTTAGGGGTAATTGTCTTTCTTTGTCTAAGGCGCGTTGAGCTTCACTATCAGATCCATTGCGATCGGCATTGGGAGGTTGAAATGGTAATTCGGTCATGAAACTTCTCCTAGCTAAATTTTTGTTGCCATGCAAAAAACCCAAGAGGCTGACAGACAATCAATCTGTGTCAGTTCCTCCCGGGCTTTTATCCCGCCGTGTGGCTACCAAGTTATTAATAATTAAGCAAAACTTAGAATTTCTAATGTAGCCTGCTTCTCTTGGACCAGTCACTCGATAATTGTTAAATACTTGAGTCGGAACCCTAGAAGCCATATTTGGATTGTTACCTTGGTAAACTAGCAATTTTTTTTGAGACTTATTGTATTAATAGTTACATAATTTTGGCTAATTGTCATCAAATTTTAAATTTTTAGTTGAGCTATTCTTGTTAGAAAATCTAGACCCAGCAAAATTGCTGTTACACTACCACAAACACAAATTTCTCCTTGATTAATTTTTTCTTTGATCGTGGTAATAGGAATAATTACTACTTCAATTTCTTCCGTCTCATCTAATTTTTGTTGACCAGAATAAATAGCATCTTCGGCAATAAATAAATGAATTTTGTTACTATCTTTAACTGGGTTGTCATATAAAGTAGCAATCTGAGTAAATTTGGTTGCTGTGTATCCTGTTTCTTCTGCTAATTCTCGCTTGGCTGCGTTTAAACTATCTTCTTGTTGAGGATCGAAAGTTCCAGCAGGAAGTTCTAATAAAATTTCTTGAACTCCATGACGATATTGACGGACAAAAACTATTTCTTGCTCAGGTGTAATGGGTAAAATTAGCGCGATGTCTGGTCGAACATTAACAAAATAATCATTAATGATTTTGCCGTTGGGTAATTGAATTTTGTCTTGTCTAACTTTACACCATTGATTATTAATTACGAAGTGAGAATTAATTGTTTTCCATGGCTGAATTTTAGTCATTTAAATTTAACATCCTGCCTTTTGATCAGAAAAAATATTGCTCTACAAAAAAGTCAGGTTTAAATCCTGACTCGGAACGTAGTACCTCAATACAATCTAGCAGGTGTGAGGGCTACTGACTTAAATGATGCCTGAATTTATTGTGAGTCATTTTAATAAAGACTGGGCTAAGAAAAGTTTAAAAATAGTTTTAATCGCGCTCAATTTTTACTAATAATATTGATAATTAAGTCTAAAATTATAATTGTTTCAAAATATGGATGTAACAGTTCAAACGTTTACTGTTCACAAAAAATATTCTTTACAAATTAGTCGCGGTACTACCTCCGAAACTACTAATATTTGGCTCAAACTCAAAGCAGATGGGATTGAAGGATGGGGAGAAGCTTCTCCTTTTGCGATTCGTCAGGGAGAAAAAACTACAACGGCGCAACTAGTGACAGAATCAGAGTCAGTTATTCCACAACTGCAACAATTTAGTCCTTGGCAACGACAAGAGATAGAAAGCTTTTGCGATCGCGCAAAATTATCTTCGAGTCTCAAAGCTGCGATTGATATGGCATTGCATGACTGGTTGGGCAAAAAAGTTGGTTTACCTCTCTGGCAATTGTGGGGTTTAAATCGCGATCGCATTGTACCCATTTCTGTTACTGTGGGTATTAGTTCTCCAGCAGCAGCCCAACAAAGAGTTAAGGCTTGGCAAGAAGTCGTTGATTTTCAAGTTTTAAAAGTAAAACTGGGTAATCCTGCTGGAATTGAGGCGGATCGAGCTATGCTCTTAGCAGTCAAAGAAATAGCCCCAACTGCTAAGTTAACTGTTGATGCTAATGGAGGCTGGTGTTTAACTGATGCAATTACTATGTGTCAGTGGTTGGCAACTCAAGGAGTGGAGTATATCGAACAACCTTTACCAGTAGGAGAAGAAGCGCAATTATCTACTCTCTCTCAATCATCTCCTTTACCTATCTTTGTTGATGAAAGTTGTTTTACCAGTTGTGATATTCCTCAACTTGCTCACTCTGTTGCTGGTGTTAATCTCAAAATTATGAAAACGGGTGGTTTAGCTGAAGCAATGCGAGCAATTCATTTGGCTAAAGCGTGTAATTTAAAAGTGATGTTTGGTTGCTATTCTGATAGTAGTTTAGCTAACACTGCTATGTCTCATTTGGCACCTTTAGCGGATTATTTAGATTTGGACAGTCATTTAAATTTGATTGACGATCCTTTTCGGGGTGCGACTGTGACTGAAGGGCGTTTGCTACCCAATCATCTGCCAGGATTAGGAGTTAAATATTGTGGATCTAACAGCTAAACGAATAGCTATTTTGCTTCATGAAGGAATTAAAGGTAGTCATGGCAAAACAGGATTAGCTTTTGTACGTTATAGTCAAGCTCAGGTGGTGGTGATTATTGATGCTCAATCCGCAGGAGAATCTTTGGTTGAGTTAACTGGTATTGCTAAAGAGGTTGCGATTGTAGCCAATATCGATCAAGCTTTAACTTATGATCCTGATGTTTTACTAATTGGCATTGCACCTTCAGGCGGACAATTACCTCCTAGTTGGCAAGTAGAAATAAAAAATGCGATCGCAGCAGGATTATCTTTAGTTAATGGTTTACATACTCCTTTTGCACCCCAGTTTCCTCATTTGCAACCACAACAATGGATTTGGGATATTCGTAAGGAACCACCAGGATTATCAATTGGTACAGCTAAAGCACGCCATCTTGCTTGTGAACGAATTCTCACGGTAGGTACAGATATGGCAGTGGGTAAAATGTCTACCAGTCTAGAATTACATCGTACTGCTCAACGTCACGGAATTAAAGCCGAATTTATGGCAACTGGACAAGGTGGCTTAATGATTGCGGGACAAGGAATACCTTTAGATGCGATCCGAGTCGATTTTGCTGCGGGTGCAGTTGAACAAACAGTAATTAAATTGGGACAAGAATGCGATTTATTAATTGTTGAAGGACAAGGTTCTTTGCTTCATCCAGGCTCTACCGCTACTTTACCATTGCTGCGGGGTAGTCAACCAACAGGCTTAATTTTAGTTCATCGTGCTGGACAAAAACACATTCGGGATTTTCCAGATATTCCTATTCCATCTTTACCCGAAGTAATCGAACTTTATGAAAGTGTAGCAAGTGCAGCAGGGACTTTTGGCAAAATTAAAGTTAAAGCGATCGCCCTTAATACATTTCATCTCGATCTCGAAACAGCACAACAAGAAATTCAAGCAACTGAAACACTAACTAGACTTCCTTGTACTGATGCAGTCCGTTTTGGTGCTGATATTTTATTAAATGCTTGCTTTTTTAGTTAATCGACAGGTAGCCATTTACTTGCATCTTCTGCTGTTAAGGGACGACTAAACCAAAAACCTTGCATTTGTTCGCATTCTAAACTGCGTAGTAAATCAATTTGTTGTTGAGTTTCTACTCCTTCGGCTACCACCCTTAGATTAAAACCTCTGCCTAAAGAAACTAAAGCAGAAATAATAGCTAAATCTTTAGGATCGTTCTTTAAATCATGAACAAAAGATTGGTCAATTTTCAAAGTGTGAAACGGAAATTTTTTCAAATGCTCTAAAGAAGAAAAACCGCTGGCAAAATCATCGATAGATATATGCACTCCCAAAGCATTTAATTGTTGTAAAATTTTCTGAGAATATTCAACATTTTGCATCAGAGTAACCGCAGCAATTTCTAACTCTAATAAATTAGGTTCTAAGCCAGTTTCATGTAAAATTTGAGCAATCATTCCTGGTAAATTAGGTTGCTGAAATTGTAAAGTAGATAAATTTACTGATACTCGCAAAGGAGGAATTCCTAAAGATTGCCAAGTTTTATTTTGAGTACAAGCAGTTCTTAAAACCCATTCACCGATGGGAAGAATTAATCCAGTTTGTTCTGCTATTTTAATAAAGCTTGCTGGAGAAACTAAGCCCAATTCTGGATGTTGCCAACGCAGAAGAGCTTCTACGCCTTGAATATTACCATTATTAACATTAATTTGAGGTTGATAATAAAGTATAAATTCATTCTTCTCTAAAGCATGATGTAATAAAGCTTCTAATCTTAATTGCACTGAAGCTTGAGAATTCATACTATAACTATAAAACTGATATTTATAATTATTCGCTTGTTCTTGTGTCCGATATAGAGCTTGATTGGCATTTTTAAGTAATACATTAACTTCCTCACCATCTTGAGGATAAATAGCAATGCCAATATTACATTTAACACTGAATTTATAATTACGAATTTTAAAAGATTTTTCTAATAATTCAATGATTCTTTGACTAATTTTAGCAGCTTCTTCTACCCCACTAATTTGAGGCATTAAAATACCAAATTTATCTTCTCCCCAATAAGAAACTGTATCTCCTATTCGCAAACAAGTTTTTAATCTTTCTGCAAAATTAGCTAGTAAAATATTTCCCAATTCTTCACCTAACGTTTGGTTAATTTCAGCAAAACGCTGAAGATTTAGTGAAATGACAGCAACTAATTTTTGATTTCTTTTAGCATTAGCGATCGCGGTAGCTAATTGTTTTTTGAAAATAGTTTGATCTGGCAAACCAGTAATTTGGTCTTGTAGAAATAGTGCGATTTCTTCTGTTAAAGTATTAATAGTTAAAAGATATTTATTGCCTTGGGAAGTTTTGATCGAATTAACTTTAATTTTCGCAGCAACTAATGAACCATCACGATGTCGTAAATTATATTCACCAGTTAAACTATTTTTTTCGCGGAAATTTTGTTCTAAATCAGCCAAAAGATGATTTTCTTCTTGAATATCTTTGAGATTTAATTTTAAAATATCTTCAATTGAATAACCTAACAAGTCACAAAGATAATCGTTAACTTCAAGAATCTTGTTGCTCGTTTCCTCAATAAAAACAATCCCTTCATTAATTTGCTTAGATAAAGCTTGATAAATATTTTTTTGTTCGTTTAAGCTACTTGCTAATTGTTTTTTATCCGTAATATCAGTTAAATAGCTTCTAATAATTTCATTTTCTGGTAAATAGTGAGCATTTTGTAGAAAAATTTTCCCATCTATTTCGACTTCTCTTACCAAAATTTTACTATTTTCTTGATTAAAATGAGCAATCAAGTCAGCAACTAATGGATGATTAGTTCTTTTTTGTTGAATATTTTTTAGAGCGATAATTGCCGAAGAATTAAGATAAGCAATATTACCTTGAAGATCGATTTCAATGACTGGATGAGGATTTAATTCGGCAAAAGATGCTAATCTAACTAATTCTAAAGAATGATTATTATTACTTGCTTGATTGTCCGAAAAATTAATTACTGTATCTTTGTTAATAACAGTTTTTTTGTCAATCGATGAGCGATGAGGTTTATAATTATTTTCTTTAATCTCATCAAGTACAGAAATCTGTTCAGATAAAATTTGATATTTTGCTTTTTCTTCGTTACCAAAGTTGATAACGTCACCATCTTTTAATTCATAAACTAAACATTTTTTACCATTAACAGAAATCCCATTGCGACTACGATTTCCTTGTAGGTCACCATCTAAAATCCAATAGGAAAAATTATTAGTCTTAACATCTGTTCTTCGTAATAAAGTTGCATGATTACGAGATGTTTTTGGAGATAGCAAAATAATATCATTACTAGAATGACGGCCAACAGAATAGGTTGGTTCTTTCAAAATTATCTTTTTTTTAAAGTCACCATCTTCTAAAATTAAGACATGATAAATTTGTTGAGAGTTATTCATTAAATTTACTGAGGCATCTAAAATAGTCATTGCAATATTTAAATTAGAAATTAAAAGATAGTTATATACATATCAAAGGTTTTTTACTATTTTATTAATAAGATTAAGCAAAAAAATGTTGAGCCATTTTAATTGAGTTTAGATTTGCTAAATCTTTAATCTACAAGGCTTTTTTATAAAGTTTTGACTAGCTACCAGAATAGGTGCGACCTAGTTTACTCAAAAAATCGCTTTTTTTTATAGCTTCAAGAAGATAACTAACTATATAAGTTTGTTTTTCTTTATAATTAAAATTGCACGAATATTCTAATTGTTGAAAATTCTGATTAAAACTAGTAGAGTCATCTTTCAAAATTGAATTGTTAGCTTTACCTAAAGAATCAGTGTTTCCTGCGAGTAACAAAGGTCTTTTTGATTGAGGATATTGAGTTACTAGGACATGACACAGTTGTTGCTGCTCGATCATTATGATGGTTTTCCCAGGTTGAATAGACTCTCAAAATTTATAATTCCCGAATCTAGCAACCAAATGATCAAATTTAAAAATAAAACATTTTTAAATGTAAAAAAAGTAATAAAGATCGCTCCGAGTTGCAGCAAATAAGACAAAAACACTCGTCCAAAATGGACGAGGATTAGCTAATTATGACAAAGGTATCTTTTTAAAAGAAAAGCCGATCTTTATTCTTGAGCGAAAACAGAATTAAAAACTGACTGAATTGATTGCTGCGCTTTAGCAAATGGTGATTGTTGCTGTAAAAAGACTCGGGCGCAGTTTCTACCAGGCATACCAGAGATCGAACCACCTGGATGAGTACCTGCACCAGTCAGATATAAATTTTTGATTGGTGTAGTGTAGTTAGCTATTTCGGGTAGAGGACGTAAAAAAATCATTTGATCTAAAGTCATATCTAAATGATAGTAGTTGCCCTTGTAAGAACCCAATCTTTCTCCTAATTCGGCGGGACTTTCTACCCTTCGAGCAATTACAGAAGATTTAAGATTAGGAGCATACTCAGCTAATTTATCCATGACGCGATCGGCTACTTGATTTTTTAGTTCATCTGTCCAACCAGTACCATTTAACCCTGTTCCGTCTTTACCTGCAATCTGATAAGGAGCAAAAAATTCAATCCATAAAGTATGTTTACCTGGTGGTGCTAAAGTTGGATCGAGTACAGAAGGGACATCTAAATACATCGAAGGATTGCGATCGGGAATTTCTCCCATCATTGCCAGAGAATGAGCTTGTTCGACATGAGCTACAGAATCAGCGATTAAAATTGTACCAATCAAATATTCATCTTGATGCTCATAAGCTTCAAAGCGAGGAGGTTCGGATAAAGCACAGTCAATTTTGAGAATAGTTTCGTTATTATTAACAATATTACGTTGAACTTTTTCTCTTAATTCTGTTTCTACTACTCCTGGTTCAATTAGTTGTAAAAATAATCTTTGCACATCGATATTAGAAATTACCCCTTTGGTGGCACTATATTCTTTGCCCCCTGTAACTTTAACTCCCACTGCACGATTGTCATCAACTATAACTTCTTTAACCATTTGCTCGGTTAAAATTACCCCTCCTGAAGCAGTAACCAACTTAACCAAAGCTTGAGTTAGTGCACCTGTACCACCTTGAGGTCTTGCCATACCTGGATGATGACGCATTGCCAACATCATCAAACCCGCGGTAATACCTTTTTGAGAAGGTGCAGCACCAATTTCTGCTGCAAGTCTAGCTAAAGGTGCTTTGACAATCTCCGTATCAAACCATTGATTGAGTAAGTCTTCAGGAGAAGTAATCATCGTGCGAATAAAATTTAATGCCTTGTTTTTTGAACCTACCATTTTCAGAGCATCAAGCAGATTCTTTTGAGTATAATTTCGGGCAATAGCTAATACAGATTGGGGTGGAGCATTAAACCAAGGCGCGATCGCACCCATTAAATGCGACCAATACTCAACAAACTCTCGATATTTTTCCGCATCTCTGGTACTATATCTAGCGATCGCAGCACAGGTTTTTTCTAAAGATTTATGGGCTAGAAAGTATTTACCATCAGGATGAGGACAAAAAGTATGAGGATCGCAACTGAGATATTTTAATCCATAACGTGCTAATTGTAATTCTTCAATAATTGGGGAGAAAAAAATAAATTCGTGGTCAATGGCACAAAGATTAAACTTAAATCCAGGAGCTTGTTCGGGCAGTGCTTCTTCTGTAGTGGCAGCACCGCCAGGAACGGAGCGTTTTTCCAACAATAAAACTTTATACCCTGCTTTAAGTAAATAAGCTGCACACACTAGCCCATTGTGACCAGCACCAACAATAATAACGTCATAAGTTTCCATAAATTCTGCTAAACAATCGAATATAAAAAGGTGAAGAGTAACTCTAATGATTACTGAGCTTAGTTTACGACAATTTTTAGCAATAAATTTTTAATCGAGAATTTTAACTGACTTTGCTATACTGGCTTAGGGTTACCAATTTGTAAATCTCTAATTTATATGAGTTCTGTCATTGAGATCATTGAACCTACCGGTATATTAGATGGTACTAAAGCTCAAGAATTCCGCCAAAAAATTAATGAAAGTATCGAAAGCGGAGCAGATATTATTTTAGTAGATTTTAATAATGTAACCTTTATGGATAGCTCTGGTTTGGGGGCTTTGGTTTTATCTCTCAAAAGTGTTCGGGCTGCTGGAGCCAAACTGTTTTTATGTTCGATTAACGAGCAAATTAGAATGTTGTTTGAGCTTACCAGTATGGATCGAGTTTTTGAGATTTTTCCTAGTCGAGAAGATGTAGAAAAGAAATTTCAATAATAGTTAATCATCTATTATATCAGAAAAATAATTTTGGTTAATTTAAAATTGTACTTTTAACGTAGACAATCAAGTTAAGAACGCAATTATCTGTTTGAATAAATAACAAATTTTAACTTTTCAAACATCTTGGAAGTAACACTTAAATTTTTTAGAAAAAATCAACTTGCATAATTGATAAATCATCTTCAAACTGAAAATTAGGATGCCATTCTCTCACATGTCCTAAAAGTTGATCGAGATTCCGTTTAGGGTTTCTTTGATATTTTTTGAGTAAATTAATCAATTTTTCTAATCCCCAAAAAGAACCATTGTGTGGTTCAACCTCATAAATACCATCACTAAAAATATAGAGAGTCGAACGCGAACTAATTGAACAATAACCATTCACATATTTCGCTTCAGGAAACATTCCAATTGGAACTCCAGGCGTTTTTAAACGTTTTTCTGTTAGTTGCTCTGAGTCATTAAAAGTAAGTAAAATTCCAGGAGGATGACCAGCACTCGAATAAACTAAACTTTTGGTTTTACGGTTATATACTCCATACCAAATTGTAAAATATTTATCATTGCGATCGCTCATTTGAAAAGTTTGATTTAAACTATATAAAACTTCTTTAGGTTGATAGTAATTAACATTATTTAAACCACGAGAACGTAATAAATTAATCACCGCTAACGAAGGTAAAGAAGCTCGCAAACCATGACCTGCAACATCTAATAAATAGAAAACCAAATGATGAGAATCAAGCCAAAAATAATCAAAACTATCTCCTCCTAATTGTCTAGAGGGGATAAAACGAACATCAATAGCTAAAGATTGAGATTGAAGCGGTTCTGGTAAAATAGAACTGACATATTCTGCTGCTTCCATTAATTCAGCTTCTAACAATTGCTTTTGTCGTTGCAAATCACGGCTGAGTTGATGTATCCTTAGTCCTGCACGAATACGCGCTTTGAGTTCGTACATTTCAATCGGTTTACATAAAAAATCATCTGAACCAGCGTCTAAACCCTTAACTCGATCTTCGACAGAATCAAGGGAAGTCAACAAAATAAAAAAAGTGGTTGATAATTCAGGAGTTGATTTAATCTGACGACATACCTCTAACCCATTCATACGAGGCATAATCCAATCACAGATGACTAAAGCTGGACAAATGGACTTGGCTTTGATTAAACCTTCTTCTCCGTCACTCGCTAAGGTAATCTCGTAGCCTTGACTTTCAAGGGTTCTTTTGAGTAATAGTTGTGTTGCTGAGTCGTCATCAATAATTAAGATTTGAGCCATAGTCAATTGGTTTGCTCATCGCGGATAGCAAAGATTTAATTATTTCATCCTAAGATAATTCGATTACTATGCAATTGAATATAGTTTTTAAGCTTAATCGAAATAGGCAAAAATATTGATTATGAGAAAGAAATTTAACTCAAACAAGCATAATTATTTTAATAACGCTCAATTAATGCTAAATTGCCAAGTTTTTTTTAATGGTTAGTTTGATTTATAAAACTTAAACTAACATAGAAAGTCTGTTAACTTAAACTAAGACATAAACAAATTTAGTTTTTTATTATAGTTCGGTTGGAATTTCGAGGCGAAAGCAATTGAAAGTCCTCAAAAAAATTCAGATCAAAGCTCCTAGCAACTTGAAGGCACTTGATGAAGTTCTACTTCAGTTTAATCAGATTTGCCGAAATTACTTGTCTTACCAAATTTGGTTACAGTGTCAATTAGCCTTAGCAGAAGGATTTACAAACGCAGTGCGTCATGCTCATCGTAATCTTTCAGAGGAATTTACGATTGAAATTGAAGCGATTTTAGCAGAAGACTCTCTTGAAATTCGGATTTGGGATTGGGGAGAAGGTTTTGATTTACAAGCTTTTATCAACGATCTGGAGAAGAAAAAGGGTGGTTGGTTAGGAAATGGGCGAGGAATCGCAATTTTGTCCAAAATTGCCAACCATTTAGCCTATTATCCTACTGCTGATGGTCGCAATTGTCTTTTAATTGTTAAGCAATTGTCTCAACAAACATGAATCAACAATATTTTGTCGATTGTCAATGGCTAGCACAGCATCTCAATAACTCCCAAGTAGTTGTAGTAGACTGTCGTTTTCAACTTGGTGAACGTAATTGGGGTTGGCTTCAATATTCTCGCAGTCATATTCCTGGAGCTTATTATTTAGATTTAGATCGGGATTTATCTAGTGCTATTCAAACTCATGGTGGTCGTCATCCGCTTCCTGACATTGAGCAGTTAGGAGCCAAATTAGCCTCGATGGGAATAGTACAGAATGAAACTTTAGTAGTAGCTTACGATAACTCTCGATTTGCTTTTGCTGCTCGTTTATGGTGGTTGTTGCGCTATTTAGGTCACGAACAGATAGCTTTACTAGATGGGGGTTGGCAAGCGTGGCAAAGTAATGGTTATCCTGTGACTTATGAAATACCTCCTGCTCGAACTGGTTTTTTTGAACCTCAATCCCATGATGATTGGATAGTTGAGATCGAACAAGTGAAAGCTTGTCAAAATAAATCTGGAATAGTTTTAGTTGATTCCCGAGAACATGACCGTTATGCTGGGATCAGAGAGCCTATCGATCCGATCGCCGGTCATATTTCAGGTGCAGTTAATTCTCCGTGGCAGCTAGTCTCTGATCAAGATGGCTATATACTTCCTCTTTCCAATCAAGAGCAACTATGGGCTGACTATGTTTCAGCAGAAGAAATTATTGTTTATTGTGGCTCTGGAGTAACTGCTTGTGTTAATTTATTGTCTTTGAAATTAGCAGGAATTGAGCAGACGAAACTTTATCCAGGTGGCTGGAGTGATTGGTGTTCTTATCTAACTTAATAGTTCATAGTTGTTGTAAACATCGAATTAGAAGTGAAGGGTTGAGAATTATTAATGAATAATTTTACTAGTTGTTAGTAGAGAAAAATTGACCAATAATTCCCGATACAAAAGAAAGAACAATTGAACCAAACAAAGCAGGGAAAAAACCAGCCACCACAAAACCAGGAGTAAAATATCCTACCAGACTAAAAGCGATCGCATTTACTACCAACAAAAATAAGCCCAGCGTCAAAATAGTTAAGGGTAAAGTAAACAGGATCAAAATCGGCTTAACAATAGCATTGACTAAACCTAGTACTATTGCGCCTACAGCAGCAGCCGTAAAACTTGTAATTGTTAATCCTGGAACAATCCAAGCCGTAATCCCTAAAGAAATAGCTGTTGCGAGCCAAGTCAGGATGAATTGCAACATAAATATTTGCCAAAGCCAGTTTTGATTAGTAATTTACTTTAATTTTAAATTATTTTACTTCTTTACCTTTAGTCGTTAAAGTACGGTATGTACTAGCAAGTTTGGTGCGAAAACTGACATTGACTCCTTCGCCATGTTGTTCTAAAAGTAACAAAGGAGTAGGTTTGGCTTTTTGATTCCAACTCATCGCTACAATATGACCTTGAATAGTTGGTTGCCAATTTTCTCTAACTTCGGCAGGACTAAGAAAATTTTCTATACATTCAATAATTTGATTAACTGTACTGGAAGTAGATTGAGTTGGTAATTTCATCAGTTTAATTTGAATCCGAAATAACACTCTCCTAGTCAGTTTACCTTGAATATCAGTGTCATAGGTAACATCAAAAATTTCATCAATTTTAAAGCCCCCCCGACTACCAATTCCAGCCTGAGAATTTTGAGATAAATTAATTCTTAAAGATGTACTAATAAATTGTTTAGCTTTAACTTTAGTTTGATTAATAATTGCATCATGGAAAATTTTTTCTTCCATTCGCATTCTAATATAATCAAGATTACAATCACGAGAATGAATTAAATCGGGATTGGCTTCCCATTTGTGAATAGTAGCAAGTGCTACATTTAATCTTTTTTGTAAATTTTCTAATTTACATTGTTCATATTGAATTGCTTTTTTAAATTGATTAAATTTCCATTTTCCATAAACCACTAAAGTTAAAGTTACTACCATTAATCCGACACTACTAAACATCCAAATTTGTTCTTGTTTGAGTGTTTGATTAGCAGGAGTTTGAGCAATTAAAGAATTAGATACGGACTGATGCAATATCATTTGTTACTTGCCAAAATATCAAAACTTAGTCCAGATCTTTAGTATGCCCAGAGTCACTGAAAATTGATCAAAACCCTAAAAAATCATGGCTTTGGATCCTGAAAAAATACTTATTTAATCAAATTCTAAAACTGAAAAGCTATTTGAAAGGTAGTTAGATCGACTAGAAGCAAATGATATACTGATAAATCCTACTAGTAACCAGAACATACTGTATATAGCAGTGTCAAAAAGTATGGGCGACAAAGATGCAGGCATTAAAATTATCAGCGATAATCGTCAAGCTCGCTTTCTTTATGAAATATTAGAGACTTATGAAGCTGGTATTCAACTGACAGGAACAGAAGTTAAGTCAATTCGTGAAGGAAAAGCCAACCTCAAAGATGGTTATGCTTTGATTCGTAATGGTGAGGCTTGGTTAATCAATGTCCACATATCCCCCTATCAAGCAAGTGGTCAATATTTTAACCATGAACCACGCCGAACCCGTAAACTACTTTTACACCGAAAAGAAATTAGCAAACTAATTGGACAAGTCGAACAAAAAGGCTTAACCTTAGTCCCGCTCAAATTATATTTTAAAAATGGCTGGATTAAGGTCAGTATTGGGTTAGCTAAAGGTAAAAAACTACATGATAAAAGAGAGACAATGAAACGTCGCCAAGATCAAAGAGAAATAGAGAGAGCGATGAAAAGATATTAAAATTGCTCCTGAGACAGCTTGGCTTCGGTAAAGTCTGTATTTGCCTGTTTAAAGGGAAATCTCCGAATTTGACTGGCAATGATCGCGAGCATTAACCACCATAAAGTACTGATTTGAGGTCGATACCAAACTGTATCAACCAAGCCATGAACTGATAAGCCTGCGATTGCTGCGATCGCACTAATCAACCACAATCCTTGACGATTACTGCTCAGTTTAAAACGCCTAATTTGCCTGATTCCGCTATCAATAGTTACTATAATTAACCAAATAAAACAAATTAAGCCTAAATAACCCATTTCTACTAAATGCTCTAAAAAAACAGAATAAGCACTAAGAGCAGGATAACGGCTGTTCATGTAACGTGGATATACTTTATTAAAAGCATCATGACCAGGACCAATTCCTGTTAAAGGGTAATCACGGATCATTTTAAAGACTGCTTCCCAAACATTAATCCGAAAATTATTACTACTATCTTCGCGACCAGCAAAAATACTGAAAAATCTTAATCGTAAAGGTTCTACCAATACAATTGCAGCAATAATCAATCCAGCTAAAGTACCAAAGACTAAGGGTAACAGCCAAACTTGCCAAAAACGAGGTAAATAATCTCTCCACCAATAGTAAAGCAATAATAACAACACTGTCATCAAAGCTAGCATTGCTAACCAAGCACCACGACTATCAGTAAAATACAAACAAGCTGAGTTAACTCCTACCATCGTTAAAGCAAGAATTTTTTTGAGCCAACCTCGCCAAACAAAAACTGCACCAATACTTAAAGCGATCGCAGGTAATAAATATCCTCCCAATAAATTAGGATTACCCAGATAACTATAAACCCTCGTATCTTGAGCTAAAGGAGAGTTAGGATCGTTCCAAGTTGCTAATTGTGCTACTCCAAAAACTTGCTGACGCACTCCATAAGTACTTACCCACAAGGCAACTAACAAAAAAACAGTAATTACCCCATTACAAATGCGAGGCGAGCGTAAGACTCTAGCAGCTAAAGCAAACATCACTAGATATAATGTCAAGATCATCCAGCCAGACAAAGCCTCAGATTTAACTGGAGAGAAAGCTGTTGCGATCGTAGCGATACACCAGTAAACTAAAACTACTAAATGTATTGGCGTTACTTCTAATTGTTGTTCTTCTGAAATAGTTAACAAAATCCAGAATCCAGCCAAAGCAACTAACAGAAGACCGATGAGACCAGTAGATCCAAAAGGAGCCAGCACAAACAAAACACTCAATAAAGCTGCTCCAAGAGCTTCACTCCACTGCAACAACCAGCTTCCT
This sequence comes from Stanieria sp. NIES-3757, assembly GCA_002355455.1. Classification (NCBI taxonomy): domain Bacteria; kingdom Bacillati; phylum Cyanobacteriota; class Cyanophyceae; order Pleurocapsales; family Dermocarpellaceae; genus Stanieria; species Stanieria sp. NIES-3757. The sequence continues at coordinate 3,518,059 of AP017375.1, read as the reverse complement.
TGTCGCCAAGAAGAAAACCAACCTACAAAACGATAAAGATAGCTGGTACTATGCCATTGATATAAACTAAAGTCGGAAAGTACTATTTTTGTCCAAGCCGATTTCATGAATAGAGCCTAAAAATAATTGATAGTTAAGTCTGAAATTGACTAACCAAAATAATTTTAAACTTTAAATTTTGAATTTCCAGAATACGGCTCATTGTATCGGAATCTTAATATTCTTCTTCTGACTCAATAGTTGGTAATTGTAAAATATAACGATAACCAGACTCAGATGAGCCTTGAACGGCAATTTGACCGTGATGAAGCTCGATTAAATGACAACTCAGTAATAACCCTAATAAGTCTCGTGAAATTTTATTAGTATGTTTATGATTATTATTTTCTCCTCCATTTAACACTGTCATCAAAGCAGCACAGGTTAAAATTTGATTGCCCAATAAAACATCGCCCATACCACGTTCAAAAGTACGCCCTCCCGAAGATGTATTTAGGGCAAGAGCTTTAGTTACTGATTGAGAATACAATTCTATTTGTGGTAAGCCATCTCCCAGCCACGGATGAGTTAGCCAGACGGCAATATTCAAACCTCTATGGCGATGAGAAACATGAATGCGTACTTCTCCACCAGCTTCAGACATCTCTAAAACACTAATAATTAAGTAGTAAAGAGCTTGCCTAATTTTTTCTTTATCTAAAGACCAAATTCGGTGTCCAGGTTCTACAGATAAACGTAGTGTTTGCTGCTGTTGTTTAGCAAGGTCGACTAAACTATTCACAACCTGCTGACAAAGCATTTCAATATCGATTGAAGCAATTTGAAGATTAATATCTTGTTCATTTAAAACTCCCAAATTGACAATTTCATCAACGAGAGTAATTAGATTTTGACCACTATTATGAATAATTTCGAGATATTCTCTTTGTTTTGTTGTTAAAGGCCCATATACTTCTCTACGTAGCACACTTGCCATCCCGATGACAGAAGTTAAAGGAGTTCTTAATTCTTGAGTTAATTGAGCGAGTAGTTTAACTTTAATTAAATTAGTAGAAGATAAATTATCAGTTGGAGGATTAACTATTTCTAATTTTGTTGGTATTGGTGCTTGCCAAGCTGGTTGAGTAGGATTAAGCACAGGCAAATGACCCAAATTCTCTGTAGTTTTTGAGGTTTGAGTTTTAATTAAGTAATCCCGTTCAAACTCTCTTAAACACCAACGAGCAGTCAAGGCTAAAAAATCTAAATCTCGATTGCTAAACTCTCTAGTTTGTAAATCCATTACTTCTAGCGTACCAATGCAAAAGCCTTCTGGACTAATTAAAGGAACGCCAAGATAGGATTTGATTCCATAATGCTGAACTAAACTGGTATTAGTAAAAACAGGGTTAACAGTGGTATTTTCAATTGCTAAAGCCTGTTCGCTATCAATAATATAAGTACTAAAAGATTCGTAGAGTTGAATTTTGCGGTCTGAGGCTAATTGATTCATTAAACCAATTTTTGATAATCCTACTGCCGATTTAAACCAAAGTTCATTTTCAACGGCTAAACCTAAAATACAAATTGGTACATCTAGGTAACTAGAAGCAGTTTGTGTTGCTTCATCGAAAACGGGAACTGTTTCTGCTGCTAACAAACCTAGTTTACTCAAAATGCTCAGTCTTTTTTGTTCTTTAGCCGCAGAAGAAAGACCATCTAAACGGCAAAAGAGTCTATTTATCGGTTTAGTCATATTGGTGACTCTTATCCCTAAATCTACTGCTTGCACTTCTATCACTGAATTTTAATGAGATTGTTTTGTCAACAACCAAGAGAGCAAATCGATTTTTCGTCTTCTCTAAAGCCATCAGCTTGCGAAAAGAGAACTATTGGTGTCTCTCTAAAAGTTGTTACCCTTAAAGTTCCCGAAAAACTCTCTGAACGAACATTTTAAGCAGAGATTCTTAAGATTATGTTTGCTAAAAAACTAAGATTTCCTTTAATTTAAGCTCTTAGTTTATTCTCAGCCTTCAAACTAATTATTAAAAAATATATTAATTAGAGTCAGTTGACCAAACTGGATGAGCAAAAATTGAAGCAATTACCCTAACGCCTCTTAACTGATTGGATAGAGGTAAATGTCCTTTTGGTGCTGTTAAATCCCAGGTGAAATCTTTGGGGTAACGAGTCCAATTATTACCTGATTTCCAACCAATTTTGTACCAAAGTTGAGCAAAGTCTTGACCTAGCGATAGCCAAATTTGTCTTTGAACCGAAAAACCAAATTTACCTTCTGAATAAATTAACCATAGTCGATCTAAGGTATGTAAATCTGTCTTGGGAAGATTTTCCGCCTCTGTAAAATATAGCCATTTTCTTTTAATGGCAGCTTCTCCTGCTATCTCGCATAACTTTTGTAAAGTAAGAACATCTGCTCCTAAAAAATCTTGTTGTGCTAAAAGTTGTTGTAGTGGTTGATAGTCAATATTTCTTTCCGATTTGAGAGGAACTACCCCATTGGGAAAATAAGTTTTGAGAAATTCTTGGACTTTGGGAGTATCAGTTTGGAGCAGAGCCTGATAAGCTTTGCCCATAATTAGATTAGCTGGTTCCGATTGACGAGAGTGTAAAAAGTCCATCAATACTTCTAAACCGGATTCTCCTGTGCCAACTAGCTGAGGCACAAGTTGAAGTTGATTTTTTTCTGATTCGGTTTCAAACTGGCTGATTAAATCGCTAATCTCTTCCATACAAAATTACTATTGCAGCGATTATTTTTCGTAAGCAAAAATGATTGATTAAATAGAAAGATTTTTGACTTTCTGTTGAGATCGATGCCTGAGTGTTTTTACTTAGCTATCGGTCTTAAGCTCAATCCTATCATGATTTAGGAATCGAAATTTAAAAAACCGAGCGAGAATTGCTCCTCGTTTAGGAAGAGGGATGAAAGCGAATTAGGAGCAATCTAAACAGCGATCTAAAACCTTGGCAGTATATGGGTATTGTATGATTGGAAATACTCTTTTGGAGTTAACACTCAGGATCAAATGCTAGACTAGCCTCAACAGAAAAGATTTTGTGATGAATCTTAATTGTTAGTACTCATTTTTTTTATAACCATGTTCGTATGCGAAACGAACTAATTGAGTACGATTTTCCAAATTAAGTTTGTTTAAAATACTGCTTAAATGAGTTTGTACAGTTCTCGGACTAATAAACAAACGCTCGCTGATTTGCTTGTTAGTAAAACCTTGAATGACTTCCCAAAATACTCTTTCTTCAGCAGGAGTTAGAGGTAAAGGTTCAGGTTTAGACTCCCGACTCAGATGAGGACTGGCTAAATTTAAACCTATTTCTGCAAAAGAATAATTAACTGACTGTAAAGTAACTAACTGCTGTAATAAATGAACTATCTCGCTATGAATTCGCCGCGATCGCTCTAATAAAGCTTCGATTTTAACTAGCAATTCTTTCATCTCAAAAGGTTTAGTCAGATAATCATCTGCACCAATTTGGTGTCCTTGGATCCGATGATCTAAATCGCTCTTGGCAGAGAGAAAGATAAAGGGGATCAACTGTCCCGAAGGTTGAGAACGCAGTTGACGACAAAATTCAAAACCATCCATCGTTGGCATAGAAACATCAGAGACAATCAAGTCTGGTAAATCCTCTTGAAACCCTGCTAAAGCTTCTGTTCCCGAACCAGTTGCCTTAACTTGATAACCTTGTTGTTCTAAGGTATGCTTTAAAACCTTGCGGAGAATGCGATCATCATCTACCACTAAAATTTTTTTCATTATGTCTATGCCAATTTAAGAGGTTTATTATAGCTCTGACAATACTGACCTAATTATATTGTTCCTCTTATGTTATCTTTATTGATCTTTAGAAAAAACTGAAGGAGTAAATTGTACTACTACCTTAAATGTTATTTTGACTTAATTGTTATTGTAGCTACAATTAATTTTTTTGATTCATTATGTACGAAAAACTAACCTCACCTTCTCAAGGAAGTAAAATCACGTTTAAAGATGGGAAACCAATTGTTCCCGACGATCCGATTATTCCTTTCATTCGGGGTGATGGTACTGGCGTAGATATTTGGCCAGCTACAGAAAAAGTCATTGATGCTGCTGTTAGCGCTGCTTATGGTGGTAAACGCCAGATCAATTGGTTTAAAGTCTATGCAGGAGATGAAGCTTGCGACAAGTACGGTACTTATCAATATTTACCTGAAGATACTCTTAAAGCTATTCAAGAATACGGAGTTGCTATCAAAGGTCCACTTACAACTCCTGTAGGCGGAGGAATTCGTTCTCTCAATGTTGCTTTACGGCAAATCTTTAATCTTTATGCTTGTGTTCGTCCCTGTAGGTATTATGCAGGTACTCCCTCCCCTCACAAAACTCCTGAAAAATTGGATGTCATCGTTTATCGAGAAAATACAGAAGATATTTATTTAGGAATTGAATGGCGACAAGGAAGTGAAATTGCTGACAAATTAATTAATTTTCTCAATACCGATTTAATTCCTGCTACTCCCGAACACGGGAAAAAACAAATTCCTTTTGATTCTGGGATCGGGATCAAACCAATTAGTAAAACTGGTTCACAAAGATTGGTTAGAAGATCAATTCAACACGCTTTGCGACTCCCCAAGTCAAAACAACAAGTTACCTTGGTTCACAAAGGTAATATCATGAAATATACTGAAGGAGCTTTTCGGGATTGGGGTTATGAATTAGCCACTACAGAATTTCGTGCCGAATGTATTACAGAAAGAGAATCTTGGATTCTCAGCAATCAAGAAGCTAATCCAGAGCTTACTATTGAAGAAAATGCTCGTAAAATCGATCCTGGATACGATGCTTTAACTCCTGAAAAACAACAACAAATTTGCCAAGAAGTCAAACAAGTTCTTGAGGCAATTTGGGATAGTCATGGTAATGGACAATGGCAAGATAAAGTGATGGTCAACGATCGCATTGCCGATAGTATTTTCCAACAGATTCAAACTCGTCCTGATGAATATTCGATTCTGGCTACAATGAATTTGAATGGAGATTATCTTTCCGATGCTGCTGCTGCTATTGTCGGTGGTCTAGGAATGAGTCCTGGAGCAAATATTGGTGATAATTGTGCTATCTTTGAGGCTACTCATGGTACAGCCCCAAAACACGCTGGTTTAGACCGAATTAATCCAGGTTCGGTGATTTTGTCAGGAGTAATGATGTTGGAATACATGGGTTGGCAAGAAGCAGCGGATCTGATTCAGCAAGGTTTGGGAAGCGCGATCGCTAATCGTCAAGTTACTTACGATTTAGCTCGGTTGATGACTCCTCCTGTCGAACCACCGCTAAAATGCTCTGAGTTTGCTCAAGCCATTATTGATAATTTTTCTTAACTTAAACATTTCGGTAATAGGCGTAATCATTGAATTTTTACTAACTATTGCCTATTACCAAACATATATGTATAAGATGTTGGAAAATAATTAAAGAAGACAATTATGTTCTGGCTAAAATCCTTATGATCTAGTCTGTGATAACGATTAATTAAGTGGCGGTGTTGCTTAACAATGTTAACTACCGACTTTTTGATTCAGTAACTTATACCCAACTCCCAAACCTTATGTCTGATGAGTTAATAGGAGGACGCTATCGAGTTATCGATTGCTTAAGGAAGACTGGCTTCTGTGAAACATATGTCGCACATGATATGCAACTTCCTGGTCATCCTCGCTGTGTTGTCAAAAAACTTCAACCTCAATCTAATGAGGAATTTGTTTTGGAAACAGCGAGAAGGTTATTTACCAATGAAGCAAATGTTCTTTATCGATTGAGCAATCATCCTCAAATTCCTCGGCTTTTAGCTCATTTGGAAGTAGACGAGCAATTTTATTTAGTTCAGGAATTTATTGAAGGCAACGATTTATCTCAAGGAGAAATTAATCCTAATAATCGTTGGAGTGAAGAAAAAGTTAGAAATTTTCTCGAAGAAGTTTTAGAAATTTTAGCTTTTGTTCATCAACATAATGTCATCCATCGTGATATTAAACCGTCAAATTTAATTCGGCGAGTTACAGATAACAAAATTGTTCTAATTGATTTTGGTGCAGTTAAAGAAATTAGTAATATGACTTTAACTGAAGGACAGGGAAATCTTTTAACTGTTGCTATTGGAACTCCTGGATATATGGCAAGCGAACAGCAAAGAGGAGATCCACGCTTTAACAGCGATATTTATGCGGTGGGGATAACTGCTATTCAAGCTATGACGGGATTTCATCCCGACCAACTACCCAGAAATCCTCAAACTGGAGAACTTAGCTGGCGAGAACGAGCAGGAAATTGTAGTAATGCTCTAGCCAAGATCCTCGATAAAATGGTCTGTAATGATTTTAGAGAACGTTATCAAAACGTCAGTGAAGTTCTCTATGATTTACAACAACAGCCATTGAGTAAAGGAGTTAACAAACCAAAGCCTTTATCGGCTCATAATCCTGGCAATCCTAAGAAACCTCCACGACGATGGATTGTGTTTACGCTCGTACCTTTGCTCTTAGGAATAGTTTGGCTCGGACCAAGAGTTTGGACTGTGATTAAAGCCATGAATTATTATAATCAAGGCAATCTTTTAAATAATGAAAATAAATACGAAGAAGCAATTGAAGCTTTTGATCGAGCACTCAAAATTAAACCAGACTTTGCTGAAGCTTGGACTAATCGAGGTTTTGCTCAAGGTAAATTAGGTAGACATTTAGAAAAATTTTCTTCTTGCGCTCAAGCTACTTCCTATCAGCCTAAGTTCGCTGAAGCTTGGAATTGTCGAGGTTTAGCTCGTTCAGATTTAAAACAATACGAAGATGCTTTACAAGAATTTAATCAAGCCTTAGCTGTCGATCAAGATTTTGTTAATGCTTGGTTTAATAAAGGACAAATTTTAATAGAATTAAAAAGATACGACGAAGCAATTACTGCAACTCGAAAAGTATTGGCTATTAAACCCGATTTCTTTTTAGCTTGGACACAAATTTGTAAAGCTTTGTATGAGTTGCAGCAATACCAAGATGCTAAAGCACACTGTGAAGAAGCTAATAAAATTCAACCTGACCATCAAACGACGGTCAAGTTATTAGAATTAATTAATAGCAAGTTAGATAATCAATAAAGCTATTTGTTGAATTTGAGTCCGAGCAAATACCAAAAATCTACAGGATAGTAAGTAGACTGTATTCCTCGAGCATTTGATACTTGTTTGTCTTGGGTTAATCCTGGATCGAGAATACCTGCTAGAACACGTTCACTTTCATCAAGAGCGTTGTCCGTTGGTGCTAAGGTAAAAAGAACTAAACTACATTCACCTGGACTTTCTTCAGCACAAATAGTAGGTAAACCACCTTGGTCATGGCCACCAAAACCTTTTAAGCTAGAGTAGTTATCTAACTTAGCGGATACACTTTCACAAAGTTGTTGGGCATTGGCAGATTTAGGTAATACTTCACTACGCCAGTGAAAAATAGACTTGCTTTCTCCTTGAACGTTTGCCACGGTAGTGTGTGTACCATTATTTACTTGGCAAAAAACATTGCGATTAGATGATTGAGTAGATTCACCAAAGGCAGTAGTAGCACTGAGAGCGATCGCGCCAACAACCAAAATTGGCGATAAATTTTTAATACTCATAATATGTAAACTCCTTTCATTAGTCCCCCATCTTTACTTTTATTCTAAAAGATAGTTACGACCAAGAATAAATATTTATGCAAGCATAATTTGAGAAATTATAAAGTAATTTAATTCAAATTAAAACTAATTGATAGCTACTTTGATGAACCAATTTTTATTTTTAATGAATCTTTATTTTTTTGTCAAAATCTTAAATTGATTAATCTTAGATAAGATAGCTTTTCCTATTAATTAGTTATTAAGTTTTGATTTTAATTAATTTTTCAACTATAAAGAACTTAAATTAGATGATAATTGCAATTACATCTAATTACTCGATTCAGTAAACTTTTATCACAAATCAACTCTAACTGCATATAAATTGTTGGTTAGTTATGAGTAATATAATATGTAAAAATTGACGACTAGAGCAAAATAAATTATTGAAGAGAATCAATTATATTTGAATGTTTCCAGTAGATATTCTAATTCTTGCTAATGGCCCTGGAGAAATTACTACTTGGGTGCGTCCCGTAGTTCAAGCTTTGCGTCAAGAATTAAATTTAAGTCCTGTAAGCGAGTGTCTTAAGGCTCGAATTTCAGTAGTTTTATCTCCTTGTCCTCATAGTACGGGTCAAGAAGCAGCGATCGCAAAAAGCTATCCAGGAGTAGATCGAGTACAAAGCTCGGAACATTTTGTTTCTTTTCTTCTGAGCGGTAAAACAGCAGAGCATTGGGATTGGTATGACCGAGGAATAGTAATCTTTTTGGGCGGAGATCAGTTCTACACTTTAATTATTGGTCGACATTTAGGATATCAAACCTTGGTTTATGCTGAATGGGAAGCAAGATGGTATCGTTGGCTCGATCATTTTGCGGTGATGCAACCACAAGTGATGGCTAAAATCCCCGCTCGATACCACCATAAATTTACAGTGGTAGGCGATCTAATTGCGGATATTAATCAGAGCAGTGAACCAAATAATCTTCCGCCAAAACCCGTAATTGGATTATTACCAGGCTCTAAACCAGCTAAACTGGCTCAAGGAATACCCTTGTGTTTGGCGATCGCAGAAAAAATTCAGGCACAACGACCAGATGTTACTTTTATTATTCCTGTTGCTCCTACTTTAAGTTTGACCACTTTAGCTCAATACAGCGATCGCGAATTTAATCCCATTATCGCTCGACTAGGTAATGTTGGTGGTCATCTTAGTTCAGATCGAGCTGAAGATTCTTCTGTAATGGTTACTACTGGAGGAACCAAAATCAAATTAATTACCAAATTTCCTGCTTATGATGAGCTAACTCAATGTCAATTATGTTTGACTACAGTAGGAGCAAACACAGCCGAACTAGGCTCTTTAGCGATCCCAATGATTGTTTTACTCCCTACTCAACAGTTAGATGCCATGAGAGCTTGGGATGGTTTACCAGGGATTTTGGCGAATTTACCAGGAATTGGCAGTAGCTTTGCTAAGTTAATTAATTGGTTAGTTATTAGACAAAAACGTTTGTTTGCCTGGCCGAATATTTGGGCAAAAACAGAAATTGTACCCGAGTTAATTGGTCATTTACAACCAGAAAAAATTGCGGAGATGGTTTTAGATTATTTAGATCATCCCGAAAAACTACAATACATACGCGATCGCTTAATTGCTGTAAGAGGAGAAAAAGGTGCAGCTCAAAAAATTGCTCGCCTAACTACACAGAAACTACATATAAATACTGCAAATCTTTAAACTCTTCTTGTAAAAATTGCTGATAGATGAGGAAGTGATATGTTAGTCTGTAAAAACAAGAATTGGTAGAATAAGTTTTGCCTCAATATTAGAGTTATTTGGCGTGGTAAAACTATTAAGTATTATCCAAAATTTAATTTTTTCTCGATTTGATTTTTGGCTTAAAATCATCTTTTTTTTCATAAATTAATTAAGATAAAAATTAATTTTGATTAAACAAAAAATTAATATGAAATATAAAAAAAATAATGGCTAACAATAATATGATTCAAGTTAAGACCTAAAAGCAAAACCACTCTCAAATATAGCAAACATTTAAGGACTCCATCTAACTATTTAAAAATCATAACAATCATAATTATTGAACAGACTATGAGATTATTTTACTGGTCAAGTAAATTTGGCTTGAGAATACTTATTTTGTTATTTTTATTAATCCAAGAATGTAATCAAGCTCAAGCTGTAACTTTTAAATTAAATAATGATTATTATAGTGCAACTGATAACTATTTAGGTTTCTTGACCTTTAATGAAGCTTCTTTATCATCTTTAGATTTATTAAATAATCAACCTAGACAAAAAATTTTTGATTTCTTAGAGCGACCTCTCAAAATTAATTTAACTACTTTAAATCTAACTCAACCAAAACTTTTTAATAATTTAATTGCTAGTTTGAAAGGATTACAATTTCATAAAATTAATTATGATAATTTATCTGAAGCTCATATACCCATTTTAGCCAAAACAGAATTTAATAATCTTTATAAAGATGTTTATGATTTTGATATTAATTTAGTAGAAAATAACGAAAATACAGGCATAATAAAAACTTCAATGTCTACTGTAATCAAACAAACTATTCCCAATTATGTATCTAATTGGAGTAATCATCAACCTAATTTCAATCCATTGCCCATTGTTCCTGTTGATAATAGTTGGACAAGAATTTCTACTAAAATACCTCAACTACTTGTTGTTAATCCAAATAATAATTTTACTAAACTGGAATGTGATTATACTAATTTTCAAATAAATCGCTCCAATCAAAATTTACCAATTAACCTAAGCAATATAACTACAACTTCTCAATCAGCAGTAATTGCAATCAAACCTCAAAAATATCAATCAAATTATTCAATTAATCTTCAAAATAATTATCCTAAATCAGACTCTTTAAAAAAGATAGACCGATTATTAGAACAGCAGAAAGAAGAGTTCCAACAACAGCAAAATAGAATTTTAAGACAACTTGAGCAAGAACGAAGAAATAGAATCAAAGAAGCACAAAGACAACAAAATGCTATCAATAAAAAACGAGCTAATGAATTAAAAATAGCTAAACAAATACAAGACACAAGGCAAAAAAATCTAGAAAAAGAAATAATTAATACTCAAAATAATTTTAGATAACTAAAGCTTTAAGTAAGCTGATGTGCATTGTTATGCTACATCTTCTTTTAAAGCTTCTGCCTGCTACCTTCCTAAGGGGCTGACTTCGCCCGCAGGTGGCGAAACTTGAAAGCCTCGTTCTCCTGCTTTTCTGAACCAGTAATTTAAATGCATAATAGCTTATTACGGATGAACACTACCGTCAGGCATAATTGTCCCTTTAAAATTAATTCCACTCAAAATACTATTTTTTAAGTTAGCACTTTTCAAATCCGCTCCTCTTAAATAAATATCTATCAAACTAGCATTAGATAAATTAGATTGTTGTAAATTGGTTTGATATAGTAAAGCAAATCTCAAGTTAGCACAACGTAAATTTACTCCGCTAAGATTTGCTTTATTGAGGTTAGCTGAACTTAAATCCACTCGACTAGGTTGACTTATACCTGCTAAATTCAATTCAGAAATAGTTGCCAAACTAGTATTAATTTCTTTGAGTATGGCACCAGTTAGATTAGCACCTCGTAAATTAGCATTCCGTAAATTAGAACCTTTTAAAGCTGCGTGTTGTAAATCAGCTTTTTGTAAATTACTTTCACTGAGATCGGCTTTATTAAAATTAGCTCCGCTTAGATCGACACTACTAAGATTAGCTCCACTTAAGTCAGCCCGACTCAAATTAGCTCCGCTTAGATCGACACCACTAAGATTAGCTCCACTTAAGTCAGCCCGACTCAAATTAGCTCCGCTTAGATCGACACCACTAAGATTAGCTCCACTCAAATTAGCATCGGTAAAATCAGTATTTTTGAGACATGATTGATGAAGATTAGCTTTACTCAAATCTACCCTAGGTAGGCTTGCTCCTTCCAAGTTAGACCAACTTAAATCTGCCTCAGTTAAATCTGCTGCTTTGAGATTAGCATCGATTAGTTTAGTTTGAAATAAGCGGGCATTGATCAGATCTGCTCGAATTAAATTAGCTCTAGTGAGATTTGTTCCACTTAAATTAGCCCAATCTAATTCAGCCCGACTCAGATTTATATCAGATAAATCAGCATGAACGAGATCGAGTCCACTTAAGTCAGCACGACTAAAATCTCTTTTTCCTGTTTGATAAAGATTTAACAGTTCTTCACCATTCATTAATTTATAATTTTGATTATTTAATTGATTGACTAAATTCCAAATCTGAACATAGCTAATCAATAGAGTTCCCGATCGCATTGGAAAAATAACAGCAATCGAGAAGTAGTTTTTATGTAGTTTGCCAACTTAAATAAGGTAATTTAGAGACAGTTGCTTGAATTTGATTCTTTTGATTGACTAATTGACCGCAACTATCCCAAGTTCCTGTCATAAACATTTGTCTGACACCTTCATTGAGCGTAATTTTGCTAGTGAACTCATCACAAAGAACGGACATTGTCTCAAGATTTACTTCAATTTGAGTTTGAGGATGATTTTGAAGTTGCTGTTGCAGTTGAGTCACAGTCTCTGGTTCGGCAATTACACAAGGTACACCAATCGCTACACAGTTACCAAAAAAAATTTCTGCAAAACTTTCTCCCACAAGAGCCTGAATTCCCCAACGAGCCAAAGCTTGAGGTGCGTGTTCGCGAGATGAACCACAACCAAAATTAGCATTAACTACTAAAATGTTTGCTCCTTGATACTGAGGAAGATCGAATGGGTGTTTTCCTTGAGTTTGGATGCGATCGTCAGCAAAGGCTTGTTCGCCCAGACCATCAAATGTAATACAACGAAGAAAGCGAGCGGGAATAATTCGGTCGGTATCGATGTCATTTCCAATTACAGGGACTCCTGTACCGAAAATTTGTGTAATTTTACTCATAGAATTTTTCCTTCTCTGAAATAGCAAAATGATATTATTCAAGATTAATTTGGGTCTGTCATCTCTAGTTTTTCCCGATTAGCTACTAATTTATCAATAGCTAACCAAATAATCGAGTAAATTATTTTGGATTTGCACCACTCCTTCAGACCTAGCAGCCCCTCAGGGGGCTTCTTTTATTAACTATCGGGTTGTAATTGACCAAAGAGTGCTTGCCAATCAACTTTGCCTGATTGAGTTTCTTCTCTAACTTCAAAAGTTTTATTTACTGCTAATGGAGAATTGATTGCTGCGATCGCCATTGTTGCAATTGCATCTCGACTAACTTGACCTTTAAGATTATCTCCTTGTTCAACCCATAAGAGTTTATCTCCTGGTTGTTCGGTTAAAGCACAGGGACGAATAATAGTATAGGTAAGACCACTGTTTCTGACTACTGCTTCTCCTTGCAACTTCCAGGTTAAAATTCCCCCTAATTGGTCGTTCATTCTCACTGCTGGTGGTTCTTCTGCTAAATTAATTCCAGGGCGATTAGGACGAGTAACTCCAGCCGAGCTAATCATGACAAACTGAGGTTTAGCTTTACCACCGTAAACTTTAATATATTCTATTTCCAAGTCGAAACTGCCTGGTTCAAATTTTGGATTAAGTTGACCATCGTATTCAAATTTACTCAACATTAATTGCATTGAATAAACTTTACTAGAATCAAACTCACCTGCTTCTGATACAGTCTTAGCGCGAAAGACAGGAATTAAATCTCCAAAGGGAATGCGGATTGTCGTAGGAAAATTGTAAATAGTATCAAAAGAATAACAATAACCAATCCCGTCCCATTTTCCTTCACAACGGGTAATAAATTTGTAGCGTTTGCCATCTCCTGTAACTCTTAATTCAATTCCTTCATAATCAGATAAATCGAGAGGAGAATTAAAATTGCGGGTACGCACTGAAGCAAAACCACCGTTATTATCTGTAGAAACCATGCCCGAAAAAATAGCTCGGTTGCTCGTCAAGCGAAGATTACTTTGACTAACTCCACCCATCACGACATCATCAACTGCACCCCAAATTTCTTTGATTTGGGTAGTTGAATTAGTAAAATCAAACAACATTTTCTCAGTTGGAGGTTGAATATACTGGCGAACAACTTGAACTAGATTTTTAATGCCTTGATATTCGACCATTTCAGGAGTATCAACGACTTCGGGAAGATAAAATTTAATCCCCTGATAATATTTTTCGCGATTGGGAGTATCGCCTTCTACAGGTTGTACTTTCGTTCCTGTACAACAAATAACGGCTGCTACTCCTTCCATTAACTGTGGTGTAAGAGTTTCTGGAATCGTAAAATCTGCTTCAAATAATTCTACTTGCTCTCCAAATAACTTTTGAGCTTGATTGACATCCCTAACTAATGCTCTGACTAAATAATTATTAGCTAACAGTTGACCTACAACTCGCTTTCCTACTCCACCTGTTGCACCTGCTACTAAAATTTTTCTCATTTTAATTTGTCCTGGCTGATTTACTGTGGTAGCTTGCAGAGGAGATAATATTTTTTGAATTTTGCTGATTAAAGGAATTACTTCAAAATAAGTCAAGGTTTCCCAAAGTCTACCTATTTCCCATTTAAAACGATTTTTATCTTTCATTGGTTTTGATTTTAATCGATTTATCTTAATTCAACTCAGGCCTGCTACCGATTTCCTTGATTGTCATTGTAGAAAAGAATCGAATAGGAAACATTGTCGGAAAATTTTGAGAGTTGAATTAGCAGTCGAAGGGACTCCACTGTTGAACAGATTATCGTTTAACTAAGTTTGAGCAAATTGCTATTTTTTACGCCTGATGTGAATTAGGAAAAAATGAGGAAAAGACAGAAGATGAAAGTTACCACACTTATCATCAAATATCTTTCCTCATCAATAGCATAGACTTTGAAACGCTGATAGTCACAATTTTTGTTCTAGTAGATGACTGGTATCAACAAGAGGGAAAAGCTTTGAAAGGTAAGTCACTAGGAGCAAAAGCCGAGATGAGCGACAGTGAAATAATGACCTGAGCGATCATGATCGACTATTTGCCATTCCCAGGAGAAACTCAGTTTATTGGCTTTATCCGTGCTAATTACGGACAGTGGTTTCCCAAATTATTAGACCAAAGCCAGTTCAACCGACGTTTGCGAAAACTGGGACAAATGTTAGAGATGTTACGTCGAAAATGGGTTAAGCAATTGGGTGGTGACAATGCAGTGAGTTTGATCATTGATACCAAACCACTACCAGTAGTCGGTTATCGTCGAAGTAAGAATAAGAGTGATTTTTATGGTAGTGCTAATTATGGTTATTGTGCTGCCAGGAAGATGAAATACTTTGGCTATAAATTAGTCATGCTTTCGACGCTGCGCTGGTCGGATTGCCAATTGCTTACGAGCTAGTGCCAGCCAATATTGACGAAAGAGAAGCTGTTGAAGCTGTTCTCGAAGTAGTTCGTGGATGTGATATTTACGGAGACAAAGGGTTTATTGGCAGCGACTGGCAACAAGAAATTATCAACTCTACGGGGAATCGCATTTGGACAATCAAACGTTGTAATCAACAGCAACAAGTTTCCTCCAATCTTAAGCGTCTGAGCGGTCGGGTTAGACAACGGATTGAAGGCGTTTTTCATGAGATTGAGAATACTGGTCGTAATCCAGAAAGATTGCTCAATAAAACTGTTTGTGGTTTTGCTACTCACATAGCAGCTAAAATCACTGCTCACACTTGACGGATTCTTCTTCGTCAACAATTTGGGATTGATGTGCTTACATTTGAGTCTATATCTACCCCCTAAAATTTAATTCACATCAGACGTATTTTTTATGATGCCAATCTGCTCGGTTTAGCTGATAAACGAAGCAAATATCATGACCGAAGCATCTCTGTTCGAGAAATTGAAAGCCAAGACGTTCATAGAAGCGATGGGCGCGGGCATTGCTGGCAAGTGGATCGACAAGCACCGCAGTCACGAGGGGGTCTGCGAAACATCGAGAAAGTGCAAGCTGCATCATTTTTGTTCCATACCCTTTCCCTAAGTCAGCCTCTTCCCCAATCCAAATATCAATGGCACGAAGATTAACTGCAACATCACCCCAATAATTACTATCGTCACACCCTGGGTCGGTTATCTCAATAAATCCAATCGGACGACCCTCAATTTCAGCAATTAATTGTTCTCGACCCAAAAAGTTGTGCTGAAGTTCTACTTCCCAATCCCATTTATCGTTAGGATTTGAGGCAATTACATGAGGTTGTTCATCCCAATGTTGCAGTAGAGTCAAATCAGCGGAGGTGACGGAGCGTAAATTCATCACAAACTATTCAATGTGCGATCGCATTAGGCAAATCTCAAGTCTTTATTTAAAGTTATTAATTTTCTGATGAAGATGTAAACATCGCAAATAATTCCTCTCCTGTCATGTTCTTGGTTTCATTAGCAAAAGAGTAATATCTGGGCTTTTCTTCAATAAATACTTGTAAATCGAACACAAGATTTTCCTTCTCTTCAAAAATTCCCACAGGTATGTAGTAGTGGTTATTTTGTTTTAATCTATAAAATAAATGGCTGCCACACTTGTTACAAAATCCTCTTTCTGCCCATTCTGATGATTGATAGACTCTGATATTTTCTTCACCCTCAAAACTAACACCATCGTTACATTCAACTCCTAACAAAGCTCCTCCACCCCACTTGCGACACATACTACAGTGACACGCTGCTACATGAGGATTCATGCTGGCTGTGGATACCTTGACCGCTCCACAAAGGCAGCTACCTTTGGCAACACTTAGTTCAGACATATTTTCTTTCGATCAAATTTTTGATTGATTCTGCTGAGTTCTTTATACTTTTGGTGAACCAAATTTCTGATAGTCCACAACAATTATTTAACGACTAGTAAAGACGCACAAATTGATTAAAAACTTTGCTGCCACACTGAGTTTTTTTCACCAAACTCAAAAGTCTTCATAAAACTTAAGAGAGAATCACAGATTCACACCACAATCCAGTCATTGAGCAACTAAACTATTCTGCCAATCCGCGACTCCCTCTTAATCCCAGTTCAATCTCTATTATTCGCCTAGTAGTCTATTTACGATAGGGAACTTTGTCCAAGCTAATATTCATCGCAGAAACTTTTGGTGGAACAGTAGCTCTTTGAGGCAAACTTCTTGCCATATCTAAATAGAGAGAAGGGTCGCCAGCTCTGGGTTTTCTGTCTTGAGGAACATAACGACGTACTTCGGTTTGCCAAATAATTTGGGGGAAACCTAAAATCGCACGATAGTAACCATCGTAGCGAGGAGATTTAATATTGAATGGCAATTCGCCTTGGTCACGACTTGGTAAGTTCCGACGACGTTGGTAAGGAACAGTATCGTAACCAAAATTTTCAATATACTCATCGCTATTTAAAAGTTGGTCAACGAAACCTTCGATTCCTTTAGTAGCAACTACAATTGACCAAGCAATTTTTTCTCTTTCGCTATAGACATCGCGTCCTAATACTCTTTGAACACATTGTTCTACAAAACGATAGTTACTATTTTTGTTATAGAAACTATTTTTAAAAGTATTAGAAAGTAATAATCCACGAATGAAATCTCTAACAGTAATTTGACCATTACGTAGTTGAGATTCTAAGAATTTTTCGCGGTCTGATTTGAAAGCATGGAAAAAAATCTGACGATAGGCTGCTTCAATCAGATTATCCATATCAGTAGGAGAGAGTAAGTTTTCTACCGAATAAACTCTCGGTTGTTCATCTCCTGGTACTTCGTATCCAGCGACACGAACGTTTTGCGACTTGGGAGTATAACCAAGTAGAGGAATAGACAAGTCAAAACCTCCGTATACCTTATAAAGTATTAAAAATCTTAATCCCAATCATACGGTAGCGAGAGACTTAAAATTAAGTAAGGTTACAAAATATTACAGATTAGGATTGAGCGGTGGTCATTAATTGTTAGTCTCTAGTTATAGATCAGGGCTTAATTAGTAAGCTTTTAAGGATTTCTCCGCTTAATTGCTCGGCATTTAAAATTTCTATAACAAATAAGTTTTACCAACCAGCGATCGCATAAACATTAGTTTTGGTTTCTGTTGCTGAAGTTGGTGTGGCTATTTCTTCGACAACCCTAGATTCGGCACAAAAAGTAGCAGTATTAAAGCCACCAAATCTTTGTACGGTACTGGTACGCAGACGTAAATTGGGATTGACAAACCAAAAACGCTCGATAATACTCATCGTTTCGTATTCGGTAATTAAAACTAATCCATCTTCTTGATCCATTTCGTACAATCCAGCAACAGGAACAATTTCAGCATAGCCTCTCTCTCGCAATAGTCTTCCTTTTCTAGGATTTTGAGGATCAGGAATTAAAGCAAATACAGTGGTTCCTTCGTGGTTTTCGTCTTCTTTATCCCATGCCATTGAGCCATCCCAACTCACAAAAGCTCCGCCAATAGCCAAAACCGAATTTACATCGTGCATTTGGCAAATTTCGATAATTTTGGGATGATCTGCTGCTAGCGACTCAACGTTGATCTGTGAACCTCCCGTTTCTGCTCGCCGAAAAGGTAAATGATGAGTGGTTCTTTGCGATCGCCATTGACCTGCACTACGTTGAAAAAATTCCATCGCGTCTTTAATTTTATCCATCTTCTTGTTTTTCCTAAGTTGTTGTTTATATCTCACCATCGGGATTGGATGGAGCGGGTTTGTCCAAGCTTGAGAGGAAACTTCCTCAGACAGCCATTTGTTTTACCGTCCCTTCTCATCAATATATCGATATTTGAGTCCTAGGTTTAGCCCAATTTAAGTTGAGTATTTCAACTTGTTCCATTGTGTAAAAGGTTTGGCTAGACAATTTTTTTTATTTTGTCAGCATCAAATTACACCAAAGTTGCTATTCACTCATCAGAATTATTGTTAATTTTTATTGCATAGATTATTTATTGCTTGACAATGTGGACATTTTAATGTGTGAGTGCTACATTAATTGAAAATCACAAGAACGTTACTGTTTCCCCCGTTCATGTTTAAGGAGTTAAAGTTATGGATTTACCAGCACAATTAACTTTAGAGCAACAATTTAAGTTGCAGGTACTTAGAGACCAAGTGCAAGAATTAAGTAGAGAACAAGCACAAGAATATCTACTCGAAATGTTTCGTCAGATGATGGTTAAAGACAATTTAGTTAAGCATTTACTTAAAAACGCTTAAATGACTACAGATTAAGGGTGTGGAGTATCGCAATCGGAAGTATATCTGAAGAGCAAAAAAAAGCTTAGTCAAAGACTAAGCAGGAATCGAACTTGGGAATGACGCTAATCAAAACTTTATTATTGTAGCTTTTCAATCTAATCCTTCGCACCCAGATTTAATTTATTCAAACCGTCTCTAACCAGTCAAACACACGATCTAATTGCTGCAAAGTGATTAATCCATATTGCCAAAGTATTAAAGATAAACGATTGGGATCTTGCTCTCCACTACGTCTTGCGATCGCAATGCAATCTTTAGGAATGGCTAAATCTGATTGAAGAAAACGAATAAATTGGTTAAGAATTTCAGGTTGACGAGACATGGCTTTGTTTGGTGTGAGGAATAGGAAAAATATCTTTTACCCTAAGAAGTAAATGTGAGAAACTTGTGTCATTAAAGTGAGCTTGTGTTTCTCGTTCCTATATGAACAAGCCTAGGTTAACAATTTTTAGTAAATTATGGTGTAAAGTAGTTACTTATGCTACTGCTGCATTATTCGGGTTAGTTTCTACTGTAAGTTTACCAGTCTGGTCAAAGCATTTACCTGCGGTGACTGCGCTGTCAACTGTCGTTTCAGAAGAAAAGTCAGCCTTGGCTTTAGCCCAGTTAGGACAACAATATTACAATGCAGGAAAATTAGCTGAAGCGATTGATTTTTGGCAACAAGCAGCAGATAATTATGAGCGTCAAGGCGGTCTCGGCGAAGCCGAGGCACTGCGTGCTCGCGAAGGTAGACTAAAAAGTTTAATTAATCAAGCTCAAGCTTATCAAGACTTAGGTTTAAATTCTCAAGCTTATACAACTTTACTCGATGCTTTGGGGAGTAAGCCAACTCAATCTCAAGCTGTTGCTATCTCCCAACTACTAAATTCTTATACTCATAATCAAGAGGCTTTATCCCAAACCACAGGTATTGGTTTACGTAGTTTAGGAGATTTGCTCAGAAAACAAGGCAGGTTAGAGGACTCAAAACAAGTATTAAAACTTAGTTTAGCTGCTGTTCAAAATTCAAAGGAAGTTAATGCTACCCTTCTGAGTTTAGGTAATACAGAAAGATTTTTAGGTAATCGTCTGCGAGACAGTTGGAATTACGAAAAAGTTACAGAAATTATTGAAACTGAATCGATTACGGAGGCATTACAACCCTATCAGCCAGCAATTGCTACTTATCAACAAGCGACTAATGGTAACGCTGCTGCTTCTTTTGCTTCTGTCCAAGCGCAACTTAATCAGTTTAGTTTGTTAATCGATCTGGAAAAATGGTGGGAAAGAGAAACTAAGCGAAGACTCCAAAGTTGGGTTCACACTGAGCAATTAGAATTAAACCAAATTGGCGGAGAATTCCTTTTACAACTCAAATTAAAGCTAGTTCAAGACCGACAAGTTTTACAACCAACAATTGAAACTGCTCTAAAAAATTTACCGCCAAGCCGTACTTCTGTTTACACTTTAATTAACTACGCTCAATGTCTGCTCAAATTAGCTGAGAGAGAAAAAGCAGAAACTGTTCTTAATTCGGCTTTAACAAGAGCAAATCAAATTAAAGATCCTTTAGCAACTAGCTATACCTTGGGTTATTTGGGCAAAGTTGCTGAACAACAGGATAAAAATCCGAGAGCGGTCTCGCCAAAGGCGAGGCGCGAAGCGATCGCTTTAACTAAACAAGCCTTAAAACTCGCTCAAGAACAAAGTGTAACTCAAGATGTTCGAGAAGTAATTTATTTGTGGCAATCTCAATTAGGTAAATTACTTAAACAACAGGGCAAGCAGTCTGAGGCACTTTTAGCTTATGCTGGTGCTTATAATAGTTTGCAATCTCTACGGGCAGACTTAAATAGTAATCTGAAAGATATTCAGTTTGATTTTCAGCAAGAAGTTAAACCAGTTTATTTAGAATTAGCTGATTTATTACTACAATCACAATTTACTCTTTCAGAATTGGATTCTCTTAGATTAATTGATTCTCAACGCAATCTAATTAACAGTAGCGATAATTTAGAATTAGCTCGTCGAGTGGTAGAATCCTTACAAATAGCAGAACTAGATAATTTACTAGCGGATCTTTGTTTAATTCCCACCAATACTTCGGTTAAAATTGACAACCTCGATCCTCAAGCAGCCTTTATTTATCCTGTTATCTTACCCAATCGATTAGAAATTATTCTTTCCTTACCAGGAGAATCTCTGCGTCAAGTTACCGTACCTGTAACCGAACAACAAGTCAACCAGGTCATTGCAGAACTTTATGATAATTTAGATAATTCTAGTCTTGATAATTCTGCACGCAATATATTTTATACTTCTAACCCTACTCCCGAAGAAATCCAAGCAAATCTGGAAACTCTTTTACCACTATTAAAACAATTGAATGATTGGTTGATCGAACCAATTAGCGTGCAACTTCAAGCCAAACAAATTAAACGTTTAATTTTTGCTGGTAATAGTTCTTTTGAACAAATTCCTTTAGCTGCTCTTTATGATGGACAACAATATCTAATTGAACGCTATGGAGTGGGTTTAGTTCCTAGTTTGCAATTAATTAATCCTGCAAAAATAAATCGAGCCAAACTCAAAATTTTTGCTGGTGGGGTGAGCCAATCTTTATCAACTAAGACAGGAATTTTTCCATCCCTACCAAACGTTCCTGAAGAACTAGAACACATTAAACAACTATTTCCTAACACTAAAATCTTATTAGATCAAAACTTAACCACTCAAGCTTTAGAAAAACGACTGCAAGATAACTTTACTATTGTTCATTTAGCCACTCACGGTTTATTCAGTTCCCAACCAGAACAAAGTTTTATTCTTACTGGAGATGGTGAACCTTTTACCATAGAAAAATTAGGCGAATTACTCAACCAACAACCAGTCACTACACCTCAACTATTAGTATTAAGTGCTTGTGAAACAGCAACTGGTGACGAAAGAGCTATTTTAGGGTTAGCAGGTGTAGCAGTTCGTTCTGGTGCTAGTAGTACCTTAGCTACTCTTTGGTCAGTCAGAGATTCATCCACGGCTGAATTGATGCAACAATTTTATCAAAATCTTAAAAATCCTCAACAAACTAGATTAGACGCTTTACAAAATGCTCAACTATCCTTACTTAACTATTTACGTCAAAACCCTCCTTTCCAGGAAGTTCAGAATTTACCACCTCATCCTTATTATTGGGCTGCTTATGTTTTAGTAGGTAATTGGCTTTAACAGTTATCAGTGACCAGTTACCAGTTATCAATCAACTATTAACAATTAACCATCAACAAAAACCAGTATCTTAGGGTATACCTCATAAAAGTGAGAAATACTATAAATAAAAACTGCTAGTTAAAAAAATAGCAAAATAAGATAAAAAAAAGTTTTAAGATAAAAGTTTGAGGAGCAAATCAGAGAACTTGTAGATAGTAAAACTCCCCAATCATCTTCTTGAGTGAACAATATTCTTATGTCTCATCCTCTCTACGTCGCTTTTATTTGGCATCAACATCAACCTTTATACAAGTCTCGCGAAGCTATTACGAATTCTGCCGGGCAATACCGCTTGCCTTGGGTAAGATTGCATGGTACTAAAGACTATCTGGATCTGATTTTAATTCTGGAAAAATATCCTAAATTACATCAAACAGTTAATCTTGTTCCTTCGTTAATGTTGCAATTAGAAGATTATGCTGAGGGTGTTGCTTTCGATCCTTACTTGACTTTAGCTTTAACTCCTGAAGCACAGTTAACTGAACCACAAAAACAATACATTATCCAGCATTTTTTTGATGGTCATTACCATACTTTGATTGAACCCCATCCTCGTTACGCTCAGTTATATCACCAAAGACAAGCGGAAGGATATACTTGGTGTCTCAAAAATTGGACTTTACAAGACTATAGCGATTTGCTGGCATGGCATAATTTAGCTTGGATCGATCCAATTTTTTGGAACGATCCAGAAATTGAAACTTGGTTAAAACAAGGCAAAAACTTTACTTTAGCCGATCGCCAGAGAATTTATTCTAAACAAAGAGAGATCATCCGTCGCATTATTCCTCAACATAAACAAATGCAGGATGCTGGACAGTTAGAGGTTACAACTACTCCTTATACTCATCCAATTTTACCTTTACTGGCTGATACTAATTCGGGTAGAGTAGCTGTTCCCCAAATGGCTTTACCACAGCATCGTTTTCAATGGGAAGAAGATATTCCCCGTCATCTTCGTAAAGCTTGGGATATGTATATTGAAAGGTTTAATCGCGAACCTCGTGGTTTGTGGCCTTCAGAACAGTCGGTAAGTCCTGTAATTCTGCCTTATATCGCCAAAGAAGGTTTTAAATGGATTTGTTCTGACGAAGCTGTTTTGGGTTGGAGTATTCAACATTTCTTTCATCGCGATGAAGCTGGTAATGTCTATGAACCAGAACTACTTTATCGTCCCTATCGTCTCGAAACACCTTCAGGTAATTTAGCAATTGTTTTCCGCGATCACCGTTTATCAGATTTAATCGGTTTTACTTACGGAAATATGAATCCCCGTCATGCAGCATCAGATTTAATTGGACATTTAGATGCGATCGCCCGTTCTCTCAAATCCCATCAACAAAATAAAGGAACTTCTCTAGAACAACCTTGGTTAGTTACGATTGCATTGGATGGAGAAAACTGTTGGGAATATTATCAAAAAGATGGTTTACCTTTCCTGGAAGCTTTATATGAAAAACTAAGTAACGATAAAGATATCAAGTTAGTTACTGTATCTGAATTTATCGAACAATTTCCCCCGACAGCTACCATTCCTGCTGATAGGTTACATAGTGGTTCTTGGGTTGATGGCAATTTTACTACCTGGATAGGCGATCCTGTCAAAAATAGGGCATGGGATCTACTAACAGAAGCGAGAGAGACTTTAGCTAAACATCCCGAAGCGACCGAAGAAAATAATCCTGAAGCTTGGGAAGCGTTATATGCAGCAGAAGGATCGGATTGGTTTTGGTGGTTTGGCGAAGGTCATTCTTCTAATCAAGATGAAATGTTCGACCAACTTTTCCGCGAACATCTTTGTGCGCTTTATCATGCCTTAAATGAACCAATTCCACCTAAATTAAAACAACCAGTCGAAAAAAGACAAATTACAGGCGATCGCGCTCCGCAAAGCTTTATTCATCCGATTATTAATGGTATTGGTAACGAACAAGATTGGGATAAAGCTGGTCGCATTGAAGTAGGTGGTGCCAGGGGAACCATGCATCGTAGTAGTAATGTGCAAAGGATTTTTTATGGTCTAGACCACCTTAATTTTTATGTGCGGGTTGATGTTAAATCTGGAGTAAAACCAGGTCAGAATCTAGCCAACGAATTGCATCTGCTTTGGTATTATCCAGAAATTGGGATGCATAATAGTCCTGCGCCAATTGCAGGATTACCTGATGAAGCTCCCTTAAATTATCTCTTCCATCATCATTTAGGAATTAATTTACTCACAGAATCAGTTTGGTTGCAAGAAGCCCAAGAACATTATCAATGGCATATTCGCTCTAGTCGTGCCGATGCTGTTTTTAATCAATGTTTAGAGATATCAGTTCCTTGGGCAGATTTACAGATTGAACCTGATTATCCTTTACATATTATTGGAATTTTTGCTGACCACGGGGAGTTTCGTGATTATTTACCAGAAAATAAATTTATTACTCTGCGATCGCCCTAATTTAGGATTTGAGGACGTAGTAAGAGCTACGTCCCTACAAAATCTTTTCTAGACAATTGTTGGCAGAGAAAATTTAAATTTGGAACTACTACAAAAAAAAGTAAACCAGATTAGCTAATGCCAAACCAATTAAACTAAGTGTCACTGGAAGCATCACTTTTCCGCAAATAAATCTAAAATTTTGATTCTATCTTTTACGGGACTGACGGGGCTCGAACCCGCGACCTCCTGCGTGACAGGCAGGCATTCTAACCAACTGAACTACAGTCCCAAATTTTAGAATAAAACAGCTTAAAAATTGATTTAACTTAGTTTTAACCCTGTTTTAGTCACGGATTCTATACTAACATACTCTGTAGAAAAATCAATACTAAAATTAAATATTTGGTTACAAACTGATTCTGAAGCCAAACAATTTTAATGCTATTAGTTAACTCAACCCGTCAAGTTGCCAAAAAAGTAATGCTGTTAATGCAATTTATTTAAATGCACAACAGCTTAGTAGAACAAAATCTAAATTATTTAATTTAGAGAAATAAACCTTTGTTTCCATGCAGCCAGATGCCTGGACGATTTGCCTCTATTTCCCATGAGTCATAAAGTTTCTCGCTGTCGGTTTTATAGCTAACTGCTCGCACAAAGGGAATATCATCCCAATCCTCATTATTTGGAGCAGTTGAACTATTAACTGATGCTTTACTTGATTTTTGAGGAGCAGCAATTGGCTCGTCAATTTCCATTACCTTCGATTGTTCAGTAGGAGATTGAGAGAAAGGAGTTGAAGCAGCAAAATTATCTTGCTGATTGAATGAAGTTGTTTGAGAAGAAGGATTTTGAGATCTTGATGCCGATCCTTCCAATTGACCCTGTACAGGATAAATATGAGAAGCAATTAATTCGGCTCGTTTTTCTTTATAACCTTCTGGAAGCTCAACTACATTCATGGACAAACGCCCTTCAATGATTATTTGATCACCCTGTCCATATTTTTGTTTAATTTCTGAGGCCAAATTTCCCCATCCAACTACCCTTATTCTAGCTGGTGGATCTTCCGCTCTTAAGCCTTCAAATTCAACCATCATATAAGAAACGGCGAGGTTATCTTGCGTTGAACGTAATTCTGGGTCGCTGACTACTTGAGCCATTAAAATACAGCTATTCATTATTGCAACACTCCTATCGTAAATTGAGCAGGACACGCTCTTCAAATTTGGGTCAGAGTTTGAGTTGTCCAGAGCGATTTGTCATTGATTTGACTGGCTTCAAAATGAAACTAAATCGGTAATTTAGGACAATTGTACCAATTGAGCAGCCCAAAATAAGAATTATCGCTCCTATTTTTAACTGTTATAAGCTATCTCTGACTAATCCCTGTTCTCGATCAATAAATTTTTGAATTCGTTGGCGATATTCTGCTAGAGAATCATCTACCCATTGACGATCTTCACTATTAGCATAAATATGGACTAAAGGTTCACCTGCGTCAGGTAGAATTAACAACCAATTATCATTATGAGGATCAATAATTTTTACTCCATCAATTAATTCCAAGTTGTTGGTTGGATGAGTTTCGACTAGATAACGCATTAATGCACCTTTAACCTTCCAAGGACAGCGAACAGTATAGTATCTATGGCAAACGCGAGGTAATTCACTGCGAATTTGGGCTAGCGATCGCTCTTGGATAGTTAGCATTTCGATCAATTTGGCAATGCCAAACATTGCATCAAAACCTGGATGGAGTTGAGGGAAGATAAAGCCCATATCGCCACTGCCACCTAAGACGACATTAGGATTAGTTTGTGAGGCTTCCATTAAAGCAGTAGGATTAGCTTTAGTCCGAATTACTTTACCATCATGACGACGAGCAATTTGTTCGACAGCACTAGAAGCATGAACTGGCACTACTACTGTACTACGAGGATTAGCCGTCAAAATTGTATTAACCATTAATGCGGTTAAAGTTTCACCTCTAATCAGTAAACCAGATTCATCTACCAAAATAAATTGTTCGCCATTAGCCGAAACTTGAACACCAAGATTGGCTTTGAGAGCTTCAACCACTTGCCCAAGTTGATTGAGTAAAACTTCTTTTTCTGTAGTAAAAAGGGCTGATTGTTTGAGGCTAGCATTAAGTACTACTGCATCACAACCAAATTTGGCTAGTAGCTGGGGCAAAATTGCACCTGAGACAGCGTAAACATAATCTATCACTACTCTTGAAGCACTATGACGAATCGCTTCAATATTGAGATGTCTTTCAAAACTACGGCTATAAGTTTCAATTACTTGATCTGGATAAGCAACATTACCAATCTCCTGAATTGATGCTCTGCGTAAATCTTCTTTAAAATAAGCACCTTCAATTTTCTTTTCTTTTGATTTAGAAAGATTAATTCCGTGTTTATCAAAAAATTCGATCAAAATATAATCAGGACGGTCGGGATCGAGACGAACATGTATACCACCAGATACAGCGAGAATAGTCGTCATAGTTCGAGAGATCGGAATCGCAGTAGCTTCCAAATTTTGAACATTAATTCCTGCCGACATTAATCCCGCAATCAAAGCACGGCTTACCATGCGAGAAACACTACGCTGATCCCGAGAAACTAACACGGTTGAGCCTAGTTTAAGGGTAGAACCATAGGAAGAACCCAGTTTAACCGTAAATTCAGGCGTAATATCAATATTGGCGAGTCCAGAAACTCCTCGTTGTCCAAAAAGATTTCTTTGCGCGGTATTTCCCCAAATTAAATTAATATTGAGAATTGCCCCTGACTCGATTCGTTTACTAGGCCAAACTCTGACATTAGGAGCAATCTGAGCTTCTTCGCCTACGGTAGAAAGTGGCCCTACTACAGCACCTTCTAAAACTTGGGCGCGTCGGTCTACTCTAGTTCCTCTAGCAATTACACAAGCTCTTAAATGAGCTTCATCGCCAATGGTTACTCCATTCCAAAGAATCGGGCGTTTTAGGTCTGCATCCGTTCCCACCGTGACATTATCCCCAATAATCGTGCCTGCTTCAATTTTGACTCGCGCTCCAATACGACAATTGTTACCAATTAAAGCAGGGGTTTCAATTTTGGCGGAAGCATCAATATAAGTATTAGTTCCCACCCACAAACCAGGAGATTTTTCTTGGTAAGCAACCTCAAGTGCAACTTTGCCCTCTAAAGCGTCATATTGGGCTTCTCGATACGCATCTAAATGACCAACATCACACCAATAACCTTCAGCAATATAACCATAAATTGGTTCTCTTTTATCTAGTAAGAGCGGAAATAAGTCTTTAGAAAAATCGCTTTCTTCATTTTCAGGTAAATAATTAAGAACTTCTGGTTCAAGAATGTATGTACCAGTGTTAACCGTATCGGAAAAAATTTCACTCAGAGAAGGTTTTTCTAAAAAACGACGAATATGACCAGTTTCATCGGTAATGACGACTCCAAATTCTACTGGATTAGGTACGCGGGTCAAAATTAAAGTAGCTTTTGATTTTTTCTCGCGATGAAAAGCGATCGCAGCTTGTAAATCAAAGTCAGTAATTCCATCCCCACTAATGACTAAAAAAGTATCATCTAACCATTGCTGAATATTTTTGACACAACCAGCAGTTCCTAATGGTTGTTCTTCTTCTACTGCATAGGTCATTTCTACCCCAAAATCACTGCCGTCTTGAAAGTAATCTCTCATGACATCAGGAAGATAATGAAGGGTAGCGATAATTTCGTTGATTTTATGCCTTTTTAATAAATTAATAATATGCTCTGCGATAGGACGGTTTAGTATGGGAACCATTGGTTTAGGCAGATCGCAGGTTAGAGGTCTTAATCTCGTTCCTGAACCTCCAGCCATAAGCACTGCACGCATAATTCCTCCTTGCTCTTGCTTAATTTCAATCTGTTTGAATTGAACTTGATCGGATGCTCTTGTTTTTATGTTCTCGTATTTTGTTGTAATTAAGCTGTCGCGAATTTGATTAATTGCATTTAAGCGATGAGAAAACCAAATTTTCTTAAGATTTAACTTAAAGGAGTCGCAGCGGTCTAGATTCGGAGATTAGCTTAAAATTGATCTTAGAAATACTATTTTTAAACTAATTAATCCATTAAACATTGTTCAGGTTATGTCTCAATTAATAGTTTTGATCTTATCAATCGTTTATTTTGGTGGAGTCTGGAAATTTTGGCAAGGATTTAGAAGAACCAATTTTAATCCTAGTTTGTCAAATAAATTAGTGTTAGCGGTCTTCTGGCCTGCTTTATGCCTGACTAATAAATCCTATCGTAAGAACTTTCAAAAAGCTCTTAAGGGATAACTACATTTCAGTTATCAGTGACTAGTGACCAGTGCAATGAAGAATATATTACCGCCTTAAGTTGGTAGCTTGAAATAATGAGTATTAATTGAAAAAATTTGTGTTAGGAAAAAATTAAAATTATGTCTGAAGCAATTACTCCTGCCATTAGCGATCGCATTTGTCAACACATGAATGAAGATCACGCGGAGGCAATAGTTTTATATGCCAAAGCTTTTGGGAATGCTCCTGAGACGGAAAAAGCTCAAATGATATCTATCGAGCCGTCGGGAATGAATTTAGCTGCTACTATTGCAGGAGAAACTGTTCCTGTTCGGATTGAGTTTGAGCATACTTTAAAAGATGCTGAAGATGCTCACCACACTCTAATTGAAATGGTTAAGCAAGCAAAAAAAATGCAAGGATAATTTTGATAATTGAGGATGGGTATTTGGCTGGGATCAAATGCCTATCCTCAACAAAAGTAATTATTTAAGATTTAACTGTGAATAAAGATCGATAATTTTTTGAGTAACTTGTTCAATCGTTAAGCCATCAGTAATTAATTCAATCGCATCATCAGCTTTTTTCAAAGGCGCGATCGCTCTACTACTATCTTGTTCGTCTCTTTTCTGAATTTCTTGGGCTAATTGTTCGATCTCGACTGGTTGATGTCCTAAGTTTTTTAAGTCTTGCGCCCTTCTTCTGGCTCGTTCTGCAACTGTAGCTGTCAAAAAAATCTTTAATTCGGCATCGGGAAAAACATTAGTCCCAATATCTCTTCCTTCTGCAATTATTCCTCCTCTCGCTCCAAAAAACTGTTGTAATTTAACCAATTCTTGTCTTACTGGTGCTTGGGCTGCGATCGCAGATACTTGGGCAGTTACTTCTGGAGTACGAATTGCTTGAGTAACATCTTGACCATTAATCAATACTTTGGTAGGAAGTTCGGGAGAATCAGCAGGAATCAAATCTAATTGAATATCTTTAATAAGATCAGCAATTTTAGTTTGATCCTCAATAGCTATCTTGGCTTGCATCACTAACCAAGTGACCGCCCGATACATCGCTCCTGTATCCAGATACAATAAACCTAATTGCTCTGCTACGCGACGGGTAACAGTAGATTTTCCAGCCCCAGCAGGGCCATCAATCGCAATAATTGGTTGACGTTTAAATAGCACAATATTATCAATTAAACGAGTAGAACCTAAATAAGTAGCTACGGCTAATAATCCCCGTTCTTTTACTCGATCTAAGGGTTGAAGAGTTTGGGGATCGACTAATTCCACGTATTGAATTTTAATCGCAGGTACAACAGCTAGTTCTTGTTTAACTAGATCGATTAAAGCATCAACTCGGTCTTCTCCTTGTTGAAAAGCTAAAAATGCTTGTTGTAAACTGCGATATATAGCTGCTGCTTGTTCCTTTTCTGTCGCAGATAAATATTGATTGCGAGAACTTAAAGCTAAACCCGATTTTTCCCTCACTATCGGACAACCCCTGATCTCAACAGGAAGATTTAAATCAGCTACCAAACGTCGAATAATTGCTAATTGTTGGGCATCTTTTTCCCCAAAATAAGCCCGATCAGGTTGCACAATTTGGAGAAGTTTCATAACGATCGTTGCTACTCCAGTAAAATGCCCTGAACGAAATCTGCCACATAATCCTGAAATCATGGTTACTGGAGGCACAACCGTAGTAGTCAGCGACTGAGAATCAGTATCTCCAGTAATGCCCATTTCCTCAGAAGTTGGAGTAAAGACTACTTCTACTCCTAATTGTTCGCATAGTTGCAAATCTTGTTGTAGCTGCCGAGGATATTTTTGTAAATCTTCGGTTGGGGCAAATTGAAGTGGGTTCACAAAAATACTAACAACTACCAGATCGTTGTGCGCGATCGCTGCTTGAATCAAACTAACATGACCGGAATGTAAAGCACCCATTGTTGGTACTAAACCAATTTGTGATTTAAACCGTTTGGATGCTAAATAAGAACGTAACTCGGTAATTTGTTCAAACAGAAGCACTTTTTTTCAGTCAACAATTAACATTTAACAGTTTAAAGGACTGTCGACCAAATTAGAGCGTAAAATTAACGTCCCAAAATTTCTAACTGTACTGGTGCAACCCCGCTAGTAATAACCCCCAAGATTCTAGCTGCTGCTGCGGAAAGATCGATGATTCTTCCTCCTGCATAAGGACCGCGATCGTTAATTCGTACTACGACGGAACGACCATTGTTCATGTTGGTTACTTTGACCTTTGTTCCAAAAGGTAAATTAGGATGAGCAGCAGTTAGTTCATTTTGATTAAAAACTTCCCCATTTGCAGTAGTTCGACCATTAAACCCAGGGCCATACCAAGAAGCTTCGCCACTAGCAACGGCTTGAGCAATTTGAATAGTTGAACTTGATTTGGGCAAATTCAAATTAGTTTTATTGGTAAAGGAAAAAATATTTTTAGAAAATTTAAGTTTATGATTTGGTTTAAAAAGATTTTTGTTAGAGCGAGATTTAAGATGAGATGATAATTTTCTATCGACAATTGCTGGTGAAATATTTTGTTTGGTATTTAAACTCTTTCTTAAATTAGCTGCTGTAGCTCTAGGCGTAAAATAGCTGAAAAAAGAGGTAGTTCCTAGAGCAACTAGGGTAGTAATTAAGCCAAGTGAATTTTTTTTAATCATAAAACAATCTACAAATCAACAGTTAAATTGACTGAGAATCAATCAAATCAACCGATTTGACTCCTCACAAAAGTACTTGTAATACTTTTATCGCGATTTAAACTATCAATGAATTGTAAATTTACCGATAATAAGCTCAGAATAATAAATCATTGATTAATTAATATGATTAAATTTTTAATTAATCGTTTAAAGTAACATAAGTATAAATACTCTTGACTTATATAAAACTTATACTGGTAAAAAATTCGATAATTTTGGCAAAATCAAGCCATTAAGTAAGATTAAGACGCGATAATATGAAACAAAGCTCAGTTATTACTTAACAGAGATAGTGTTTTGTACAATTACTTTTGTTTAAGCAGGATTACAGATGGACTACAAAGATGCTGGTGTCGATATCGAAGCAGGAAGAACGTTTGTTGAACAAATTCGTCAAGATGTACAAAGCACTTATCGCCCTGAAGTGATTGGAGGACTAGGTGGTTTTGGAGGATATTTTCAATTAGCCTCTGGTTACCGAGAACCAGTCTTAGTTTCTGGTACAGATGGAGTAGGAACCAAACTCAAAATTGCTCAAGAAGTAAATCATCATACAAGTGTTGGGATCGATTTAGTCGCGATGTGCGTCAATGATATTTTGACTTCTGGGGCTGAACCGCTATTTTTTCTGGACTATTTAGCTACTGGCAAATTAAATCCACAACAACTAGCAGAAGTAGTTCAGGGTATTGCTGAAGGCTGTCGGATCAGTGGTTGCGCCTTATTGGGTGGAGAAACTGCCGAAATGCCAGGTTTTTATCAATCGGGCGAATACGATTTGGCAGGTTTTTGTGTCGGGGTAGTAGAAAAAAGTAAACTGCTAGATGGTTCGCAAGTACAAGTAGGGGATATTGCTATTGGTTTAGCAAGTTCTGGAGTTCATAGTAATGGTTTTAGTTTAGTAAGAAAAATTGTTGCAACTAATAAATTAAAGTGGTCAGATTCCCCAACAAAATTAGCCCCTCATAGTCTCGGAGAAGTTTTACTAACACCAACACGCATCTATGTTAAACCCGTTTTAGCAGCGTTACAGTCAGGCATAGAAATTCATGGCATGGCACATATTACTGGAGGCGGTTTACCTGAAAATTTGCCTCGGTGTTTAAATAAAAATCAAGCGATCGCAATTAATCTTGACAGTTGGGAAATTCCGCCAATTTTTCAATGGTTAGCAGAGGCTGGCAATGTCTCACAAGCAGCAATGTTAGACACTTTTAACCTGGGAATTGGTTTTGTGGTTATTGTACCGCTTCAACAAGCTAAATCAACTCTAGATTGGTTTATTGGTCAAGGAATTAGTAGTTATCGAATTGGTCAAGTAGTTGAAGGAAATGGAGAATTAATTATTAATTAACTTAAATGACAAGGCGATCGCTTTTATGATTCGGTTAAACTTTTTGCTAAGACTGCCTCAATATAAGCAATTAACTTAGTAATGCGATCGCGAATTGACGTTAATCGCTCCTCTTTGGTAGCTGTTTGACGAGATGCGCGCAAAAATAGCAAATCTGTAGTTAATAATTTAAATTCCCGACCAATTTCTGTATAAAGCGATTTTACTTGCGTCAGCGAATTATCTAATTCTTCCTGAGTTAATGTCAAAATTCGTTGATAAAAAAACTTTTGTAAAGCTGAAAAATGTTGATTAATAGTTAGAGGCTCAACTTCTGTATCAAGATTATCGAAACAAATCTGAAACTTCTGGATTAATACTAAAAATTCTTGATATGCTTGACTATGTGACGCAGGTAACATATTTTTTAAAATAAGATAAAATTTTATTAATTAACCTTGATTTTTTAGGTAGAAACTGGTCAAGGCTCACTTTTTTAAAGCTTCTATTTTTCAATAGTAATAAAAACTCAAGCGAAAAAAACAATCGGAGAATTACCATTAACAATCAACTCCAATTGAATTTATCAATTTAGATTTAAAATTTACTTCATCAGCAAACGGCTAAGAAGTAGATAAGATCTATAACATCATCATAGGATTGTTACTCATTCTCCCACCCCTGAACTTTATCAACCAGCCGAACCATGACCGCCATCACCCTTGCCGAACAACCTACTTACGAACTCGAACTTCCCAACTGGTTACAAGATTGTTTAATTGAAAACCAGTCTCAGCAATCTGGAGAAAACACCAATTTAATTTGTAGCGCATTCAATTTTGCCTATCAATTACACGAAGGTCAATATCGTAAGTCAGGAGAACCTTACATTGCTCATCCTGTCGCAGTGGCTGGACTGTTAAGAGATTTGGGGGGAGATAGCGTTACCATTGCTGCGGGTTTTCTGCACGATGTAGTTGAGGATACAGAGGTTACACCAGAAGAAATCGAAGAAAGATTTGGTACCGATGTACGTCAGTTAGTTGAAGGAGTTACCAAACTATCAAAGTTCAACTTCTCTAGTAAAACCGAGCGTCAAGCTGAAAATTTCCGTCGCATGTTTTTATCAATGGCAAAGGATATCCGTGTCATTGTAGTTAAACTGGCGGATCGTTTGCACAATATGCGAACCTTAGAGCATCTCAAGCCAGAAAAACAGCAACGCATTGCTTTAGAAACTAGAGAAATTTTTGCTCCTTTAGCCAATCGGTTAGGTATTGGTAGATTTAAGTGGGAATTAGAAGATTTAAGCTTTAAATATCTTGAACCAGAAGCTTATCGAGAAATTCAAGCTTTGGTTGCCGAAAGAAGAACTGACCGAGAAACCAGAATTGATAAAGTAACTGAAATTATTCGCTCGCGTCTGGAAAAATTAGGAGTTAATGTTTTTGAACTCAAAGGCAGACCAAAACATCTCTACGGCATCTATCAAAAAATGCAGCGACAGCAAAAAGAATTTCATGAAATTTTTGATATTGCTGCGGTCAGAATTATTGTGGAAACTAATGAAGAATGTTACCGTTCATTAGCAGTAGTTCATGATGCTTTTAAACCGATCCCAGGACGTTTTAAAGATTATATTGGACTACCTAAACCAAACCGCTATCAATCCCTTCATACCACAGTAGTAGGTCTTAATGGTCGTCCTTTAGAAATTCAAATCCGTACTCTAGAGATGCATCATATCGCGGAATACGGGATTGCAGCGCACTGGAAATATAAAGAAACTGGTTCTAGTAATACTAGAATTAATTCTGATGACGAAAAATTTACCTGGCTGAGACAATTACTAGAGTGGCAGAACGACCTTAAAGACGCTCAAGAATACATTGATAGTCTTAAAGATAATCTGTTTGAAGATGATGTCTATGTTTTTACACCCGATGGTGATGTCATTGCTTTAGCTCATAGTTCAACGCCTGTTGATTTTGCCTATCGCATCCACACAGAAGTAGGTAATCACATGAAAGGAGCCAGAGTTAACGGTCGTTGGTCAGTTTTAGACCGTTCCTTACAAAACGGGGATATCGTAGAAATTATTACCCAAAAAAATAGTCATCCTAGTTTAGATTGGCTAAATTTTGTTGTTACTCCAACCGCTCGCAATCGGATCCGACAATGGTACAAACGTTCTCATCGAGACGAAAATCTTCTTCGTGGTCGAGGACTGCTAGAAAAAGAATTAGGTAAAAGTGGTTTAGATGCTTTACTCAAATCGGAACGAATGCAAATTACGGCACAGCGTTGTAATTATCAAACTGTAGATGATTTATTAGCAGCTTTAGGTTACGGAGAAATTACTTTAAACCAGGTAGTTAATCGACTACGAGATGTAGTTAAAGAACAGCAACCAGTAGAAGAAGTTGTCCCCAAATTAGAACCTTTATCTTCTCCCTCTGTCCATGGAGTGTCTAAATCTACTCGTAGTAAATCCCCTATTGTTGGAGTTGAAGGATTACTCTATCACTTGGCTGGTTGTTGTAAGCCTTTACCTGGAGAATCAATTATTGGTGTGGTGACTCGTAGTTCCCGTGGCATTTCGATTCATCGTCAAGGTTGTCACAATGTTGATAATATTCCAGGAGAACGTCTAGTTCCTGTCAGTTGGAATCGGATTGATGAACAAGGTAGACCATTAACTTATCCTGTAGACATTCAAATTGAAGCAATTGACCGAGTGGGAGTTCTGAAAGATATCTTGGCAAAAGTCAGCGACCAAAATGTGAATGTTCGCAATGCAGGAGTTAAAACTAGCCCCAATCAACCTGCTATAATTTCTCTGAGTATTGATATACGCGATCGCAATCAATTTGAGTATTTACTTAACCGTATTAAGAAAATGAGCGATATTTTAAATATTCGTCGTGTTAATCAAACAGAGAATTAATTAATTTAAGCTAAATAATTGTCATGTTTGTCCAAGAAAGAGCAAAATTAAATTAGTTTTTGCTCTTTTTTGGTTAATATAAACCAAGTTTTTTATCTTTTTGTTTTACGTTGAGGGCGATATATACTAAATCCTGTTTAAATACAATACCTAAAAGCAAGAGCAAGGCAGTGAGGGGTGAAGTCGTAGGTTTCCTTCGGCTGTAAGCGACCCGAAGGCAGGAGTATTTGAGTCTATTAAAACCTTTAACCAAAAGTATGCTTTAGTAATAGGATTTAGTATTACCATTAATTAATAGGAACAATAAAAAAATTCCGTAAAAACCAATTGGTAAAAATAATTTATCGGTTTCCTCTAAGTAAATTATTTTAATTATTTTTTGAATGTAAGTTTGTTTAATTCATCACAAAAAGCTGTTAGATTGTTTAATTTTATTGCTTTTAACTCGATACAGACAAAACATTACAAGTCTCTACATTTCTTAATTTAATATGCTCTCAGGTCTTCGGCTTGTCAGCCCTGTCCTCCCGCCTTCTGACTCATTAATAAGTCTCTTATTAATGCAGTAAAAACAATATAATTTCTATAATTTTAAAGCATAAAAGATTAATTAAACAATTATCTATCTTGTGATACAGATATCATTAAAATTTTTTTTTAAAATAATAGCTTAAATCATCACAACTAGAATAAGATTAATTATTAATAATGACTATAAAAAAATTACCAAAAATTCAATCGGCAGTTGATTTACTAGTTAAGAATGTTACAAACGCAGTCAAAAAACTAATAATTTTTTTGATTATTCCTAAACCACAATTACCTTGGTGGCTGAAGATAGAAACTATAAGACCCCGTTGCATTTACTTTTTTGGCCCTTTCGATCACCCTTTAGAAGCAAAGTTGTTTCAACATGGTTATGTTCACGATTTAAAAGAAGAACAAGCCCAGGGAATTACAGTTAAACTTGAACAAGGTAATGTAACAAAATTAACGATTACTGAAGAAAACGAAGAATATAGTCATTTCAATTTAGAGTGAGACCATCTCTTTTTGCTATGAAAGGCTTTCAGCCGAAAAAATGTTTCATTCTTATTTGAAACAACTATACTTTTAAGTACATTTACTCCTCAATTAGATTGCTCAAAGAAATCTGTTTGTAAATTAATTTAGAAATTCTTGTTACAGTAAATTAAATTTTAGTTACTGAACAACTTTTTTAGTAAAAACAGATAGGTAATCTGCGAAACAGGCGCACATTTTAAGCAACTTAAAATATCTTTAAGGCGATCTGTGCTCCGCAGCCAGCGAAGCTGACCGCTTTACGTTTTTCCCTAGGCAATAAAATAAGATCGAGTTCTAGCTTAATAATTGTCTTCGTAATTGATCGAGAGCATTACAAGCACTCAAATAACGAATCAAAGCTCTGCTTCTTTCTGCCCCAAAACGATAAGCATAACTCATCACCTCACCTTCTGGAGTAGCTATTCCTACATAAACCAAACCCACAGGTTTAGTATCTGTACCGCCTCCGGGACCAGCAATACCCGTTATTCCTATGCCCCAATTACTGCCAAGACGCTGCTTAACTCCCCAAGCCATTTGTTGCGCTACCTTGTCACTAACTGCACCAAATTCTTCTAAATCAGCTAGCTTAACATCTAATAAAGCCATTTTAACTTCATTACTATAAGCAATAACTCCTCCTAAAAAATAATCAGAACTACCTGGAGGATCGGTTAACATCGATCCCAAACCTCCACCAGTACAGGATTCAGCTACACTAAGAGTTTCACCTCGCTTTCGTAATAAATTACCAACAACACTAGCAAGGGTATCTTCATCAGTACCAAAATAATCTAATCCTGCAATCTCTTGAATTTGTTGAGCAATAGGTTCAATTAAAGCGATCGCATCTGATTCTGATTTAGCTTTAGCAGATACTCGTAAACGAACTTCTCCATCAGAAGCATAGGGTGCCACGGTGGGATTAGTAAGATCAAACAAAGGAGCAACCTTTTCTGCCAGTGCCGATTCGCCAATCCCACGAAAACGTAACATTCGACTATAAATTATTTCTAGTCCCCAACCCTGACTCTTAAGAAAAGGAACAGCCGTTGCTTGCCACATTCTTTTCATTTCTTCAGGTACGCCAGGAAAAGTTAAAATCGTCAAACCAGCTTGAGGTTGCCAAATAATTCCTGGTGCAGTTCCGATTGGATTGGGTAATATTTGTGCGCCCGTGGGAATTAAAGCTTGTTTCCGATTGCTAGCTGTCATAATTCGCCCTCTTTGGGCAAATTTTTCTTCAATATCTTGAACAATTTCTGGACGTTCGACTAAAGGTGTAGCAAAAAAAATGGCAATTCCTTCTGTAGTTAGATCGTCTGGAGTTGGACCTAAGCCTCCAGTAAAAATTAAAATAGAAGCACGACGAACAGCAATTGCGATCGCTTCTTGGAGTCTGGTTAAATTATCTCCAACTACGGTTTGATAATAATGGGGAATACCCAAACTGGCTAACTGTTGAGCTAAATATTGACAGTTAGTGTTGAGGATGTCTCCAAGTAGAATTTCTGTACCGACACAAATTATTTCTGCATTCATTGATTTTGTGGTTTTGGTTGAAGTTAACTATCACAAGATTATTGTTTTTTAGTGTTTCGCCAAACCTGCCAACCAATATAAGCAAGTAACAAAGTTGCCCCGACAGCATATCCCCAACCACTGGGTATGTTAGAAAAGCCCATTGCCAAACTACCTACCCACAGAGTTAAAGCATAGATAAATAACACAGTGAGGCGTTGAGAAATGCCAGCTTTCAGCAACCAGTGATGAAGATGACTTTTATCAGCAACAAAAGGAGATTTTCCTTTATAAAGTCGGGAAAAAATAACGGCTGACATATCAAGAATTGGTACTGCTAAAATCAGATAAGGTAATAAAACTGCCGTGACTGCTGTGCCTTTTACCAAACCAATTACACCCACTCCTGCTAGAGTAAAGCCCATAAAATAAGCTCCACCATCGCCCATAAAAATTTGGGCAGGATTAAAGTTGTAACGGAGAAAACCCAAAGCACTACCAGCTAAAGCAGCAGCAATTAAAGCAGCAGCAGGTTGATCCATAAATAGAGTGACGACTAACATCACGACGGCAGCAATGCCAGAGACTCCAGCAGCTAAACCATCAACTCCATCAATCCAATTAATCGCATTAGCCATCCCGACTAACCAAATAACGGTGATAGGCAGACTTAACC
The DNA here is from genome assembly GCA_002355455.1 of Stanieria sp. NIES-3757. Lineage (NCBI taxonomy): Bacteria > Bacillati > Cyanobacteriota > Cyanophyceae > Pleurocapsales > Dermocarpellaceae > Stanieria > Stanieria sp. NIES-3757. The sequence continues at coordinate 3,478,840 of AP017375.1, read as the reverse complement.
AGCCGATTTGGATTAAACCATCAAAAGGGACAGAAAGAAAATCAATTCTAACACCCATCCACCAACAGCCAGCAGCTACCGTAATCTGCATTAATAGGCGAGAAATTGGACTGAGATTAAAAAGATCGTCAGCCAAACCAATTATGAAATACAAGATACTTCCCAAAACGACTCCCCAAATTTCCGCCTCTCGTTCAGGTGAAATCTGAGAAAATCCGCCTAATCGCCAAACAATTAAGAGGGCAACAATCGTACCGATAAAGATAGAAACCCCGCCGACTCGAACAACGGGGCTTTGATGAATTTTTCTGGCGTTGGGTCGATCGACTATGCCAAATTTCAATCCAACTGTCTTGACATCAGGAATAGTCCACAAGACAACTGTTACAGAAAGAAGGAAGGCAATCAGATGGTACAATTCTACAGGCATCTGAAGTAAATAAGTATAGATTAATCTAGAGATTTGCCCTCATCTCTAGACAGTCATGGGGAAAGGAATTTTGAGATGAGGGTAGAGGGGAAAGCGATCGCATAGTTGCGCGACTCGGCGCAGACAATCGCTTTTAATTGCTTCATCCTGGGGATTCAGCAGTCTGTCTGCAACAATGTTAGCAATCTCGGTAAAATCTGTCTCCCCTAATCCTCTAGTTGTCATGGCTGGTGAACCTAAACGTAAACCACTGGTAACAAATGGAGATTCAGGATCGAAAGGAACGGTATTTTTATTGGCTGTAATATTTATTTCACTTACCAAGCGATCGGCTTCTTTTCCTGTCATGCCAATCGAACGTAAATCAACCAGAATTAAATGATTGTCTGTGCCATCGGATACTAGTTTAAACCCGCGTTGTTTTAAACCTTCTCCCAAAGCTTGGGCATTGGCAATTACTTGAGCCGAATAGGTTTTAAATTCAGGTTTGAGTGCTTCACCAAAAGCAACTGCTTTAGCAGCAATTACGTGTTCTAAAGGACCTCCTTGAGTACCAGGAAATACCGCTTTATTAAATTTTTTGCCTAATTCGGCATCTTTAGTGAGGATTAATCCGCCTCTAGGGCCTCGTAAAGTTTTGTGAGTGGTAGTAGTAACAACATCACAATAGGGAATTGGGTTAGGATGATGTCCTGTCGCTACTAAACCAGCGATATGGGCAATATCAGCCATTAAATATGCCCCTACTTCATCCGCGATCGCTCTAAATTTGTCAAATTCGATGGTACGGGGGTAAGCGGAATAACCACAAATAATTAGTTTGGGACGTTCTTTGAGTGCCAATTCTCTAATGGAGTCGAAGTCTAATCTTTCTGTCTCACGATTGACTCCATACTGAACCACTTTAAACCATTTACCAGACACGTTAACTGGTGAACCGTGGGTTAAGTGTCCGCCATGGGATAAATCCATCCCCATAATGGTGTCCCCTGGTTCAAGTAAAGCCAAAAACACAGCAAAATTGGCTTGTGCGCCTGAGTGGGGTTGAACATTAGCTGCTGTTGCACCAAATAATTGTTTAGCGCGATCAATGGCTAGTTGTTCGGCACGATCAACATATTCACAACCACCATAGTATCGTTTAGCTGGTAGACCTTCAGCATATTTGTTGGTCAATACTGAACCCTGTGCTGCCAAAACCGCAGCCGAAGTAAAGTTTTCGCTGGCAATTAATTCTAGATGATCTCGTTGACGTTGTAGTTCTAGATTGATAACTTCAGCAATTTCTGGATCTGTTTGGGCAAGAAAGTCTAAATTAGTTTGAGTCACTTGTGATTAATCCCTATATATGCTTACTCAGATTAGTTTAGCTGTTAGACAAAATGATAGATAGCTTCGAGTTTGGCTAATCTTCCCACAGATCAATTTATGATAACGCGAATTGGCTACTGGTCACACAGCAAGCTGATTTTTTTTCCTGATTCGTTCTTATTTAGGCAAAATCAGACTAATCTCGATGCCAAGTAGTCACATTACCAGGCTTATCGATTAAACTAATCCCTTGAGCTTTCAATTCATCTCGAATGCGATCGCTCTCTGCCCAGTTTTTGGCTTTTCTGGCTTCAGTACGTTGTTGGATTAAGGATTTAATTTCGCGATCGCTGATTCCAGTTTCAACATTATTATTTGTTGTTTCTGGTTGGGTGACAAATCCTAAAACACCTGCTAATTCTCTTAAAGAATGCCATTGTTGAAGTAATTCTTCAGGATCAGTTTCAGTTTTACCCTGATGAATCAATAAATTGCCTTCTTTTCGCAAATTCTTGGCTAGATCGAACAAAACTGCTAATCCACCTGCAAAATTAAAATCTTCATCTACCGCTTCTCGGAAACGAATCGTAAATTCATTTTCCTCTGCTTTTGTGGGCAAATTAAGAAACTCTTGATTCCAACCTAATTGCTGTCCATATTGATAACCAAACAACAACCCTTCCTTGAGGGTATGCCAACCATTAGTAGCAGCTTCTAAAGCTTCATCAGTAAAATCAACGGGTTTGCGATAATGCGCCTGGAGAATAAATAATCTGACTGCCATCGAATCGGTTGGTTGATCGAGTAAATCGCGGATCGTTGTAAAATTGCCCAGGGATTTTGACATTTTTTCCCCGCCTACCTTCACCATGCCATTGTGCAACCAATAATTAGCTAAAGGCTTCCCTGTAACTGCCTCTGATTGGGCGATTTCGTTTTCATGATGGGGAAAAATTAGATCGCTGCCACCCACATGAAGATCGATAGTTTCCCCCAGTCTCTCCCTTACCATAGCTGAACATTCGATATGCCAGCCAGGACGACCTGCACCCCAAGGAGATTCCCAAGCTGGTTCCCCTTCTTTCGCAGCTTTCCAAAGGGCAAAATCGAAGGGGTCTTTTTTCTTAGCTTCTTCAGGATCTGCTACTTCTACTCTACCGCTTGCCCCTGCTTGTAAATCTTCTAATTTTCTGCCTGATAACTTTCCGTAATCGTTAAAATGTCTAACCGAATAATAAACATCACCATCAGCAGGATAGGCAAAACCCTTTTGTTCCAACTCATAAACTAAACGCTTAATCCCATCCAAAGTATGAGTAGCGCGGGGATAAGCATCAGCTTGACCAACATTTAAACGTTCCATATCTTCAAAGTAAGCTTTGATGAAACGTTCCGATACATCTTCCATCGATGTACCTTCTTGCCTTGCCCGATTGAGAATTTTATCGTCAATATCGGTAAAATTTTGAATATACTGTACTTGATAGCCTCGCCATTGTAGATAACGACGAACTACATCCCAAACAATACAAGTTCTGGCATGACCCAAATGACAATAATCATAAACTGTAATGCCACAGCAATACATCCGAACCTGATTTGGTTCCAAGGTTTCAAATGCTTCTTGGCGACGAGTGAGAGTATTGTAAACGGTTAAGGTCATGACAATTTGATCGGACTTGTTATTTTAAGGCAATACGAAATAATAATGTAGAAAAGAGAGGTTATTCAGTCAACAGCCTCACACAATGAAATTAACAGAAAGAAACTAACGCGATCGCTATGACTCAAACTACTGTTTCTCCTAATCAACTGGAAACCTCAAAACACGGTTTACCAGTTACCATCATTACAGGTTTTCTTGGTAGTGGAAAAACTACTCTTCTTAATCATATTCTCACGAATCAAGAAGGATTGAAAACTGCTGTTTTAGTTAATGAGTTTGGGGAAATTGGCATTGATAATGAATTAATTGTCTCTACTGATGAAAGCATGGTAGAGCTAAATAATGGTTGTATCTGCTGTACCATCAACGAAGATTTAGTTAACGCTGTCTATAAAATTCTCGAACGAGAAGACAAAATTGATTATTTGGTGGTAGAAACAACCGGTTTAGCCGATCCTCTTCCTGTTGCTCTCACCTTTTTGGGTACAGAATTACGAGAGATGACTCGTTTAGATTCAATTATTACGATGGTAGACTCGGCTAATTACAGTCTGGATTTATTTAATAGTCAGGCTGCTTTTAGTCAGATTCAATACGGCGATGTCATCATTCTTAATAAAACTGATTTAGTCGATGAAGCTGATGTTGATTTACTTGAAGTCAAAATTAGAGAGATCAAACAAGATGCCAGAATCCTCCGTACCCAAAAATCTCAAGTACCTCTTCCTCTAGTTCTCAGTGTCGGTTTATTTGAGTCAGATAAGTATTTTGATTCAATAGAATCTGAACCTGAACATCATGAGCATGACCATCACGACCATCATGAACACCATCATCATCACGATCATGAACATGACCATCATCACCATCACTCAGATCATTTAGAAAATGATGGTTTTACCTCTCTCTCAATTCAAACTGATAAACCTTTTAGTATTAGAAAATTCCAATATTTTCTTGACAATCAATTACCAGGTAATGTTTTTCGAGCTAAAGGTATTCTTTGGTTTGATGAAAGTCCCAAACGTCATATTTTTCATTTAAGTGGCAAAAGATTCACTATTGAAGATGAAGAATGGAAAGGAGACAAGAAAAATCAATTGGTTTTAATTGGTCAAAATTTAGACCATGATACTTTAAGAGAACAAATTGAAAATTGTCTTTGTCTTCCTTCAGAAAACCGAGGCAAAGGTTTTGGGAAATAAAAAATAAACCGATTTACATTCTAGTTAAATAGTAGGGATAATTAATTAATTATCCCTATCTCTTACGTTAGGGTTACTTGCGATTAATTTGCCAAAATTATTTAAATCTTCTTAATATTTCCGCAATTACCCGAATTTACGTTTCTAAAAATGATTAGTTATATTCGGGGAAAATACGGCGATTAGCCAAGAGCGATCGCTCTTGAGGAGTAAAGTATGGCGTTTGAACAGGAATTGGACATTTACTTAAGATCGCGCTTTACTCTGATGATCTTGGTAACGCCAGAGGAAGAGAGGGCATTACAGAGCGTCAAACAGGTATGCGAGCGCACTCAGCGTTCCTGTCTCAGTTGGGATGTTGCTGATGGGTTTGGTGCAGTAACTAATTGGCGAGGTTCGATTCCTTCAGCTAAAGACCCCCTTTCGGCATTGGAACAGGTGGATAAAGCCGAAGGAGATAGTTTATTTGTACTTAAAGATTTTCACGACTGTTGGACTAATCCCCAAATTAAACGTAAACTCCGCAGTGTTGCCCAACGGCTTAAGTTTAGTAAGAAGTCAATTTTGATTACTGCCCCTTCAGGGAAAATTCCCGTGGAATTGAAAGATGAAGCGGTTATTTTAGAATATCCCTTACCTCAAAATGAGGAACTAGAAACCGTATTGCAGAGATTGACTCAAACCCCAGGAGTCAAAGTTAATCTAACGCGGTTGGGTAGGGAAAAACTAGTCCAGGCAGCTTTAGGCTTGACCGCAGCCCAAGCACAACGGGTATTTGCTAAAGCTATTGTCAGTGATGGGGTATTAGATGACAGGGATATTAATTTAGTTACGGAAGAGAAAAAACAGATTATCCGCGAGAGTCAGGCGTTGGAGTTTTTTGCCGTCCACGAAACACCAGGGGATGTAGGTGGTTTAGGGGTGTTAAAAGAATGGTTGCGGTTACGGGAAAGGGCTTTTTCCCAAGAAGCCCGTAACTATGGCTTACCTGCCCCCAAAGGTATTGCCCTGATTGGGATTCCAGGTACGGGGAAAAGTCTCACTGCCAAGATGATTGGCGGTTTGTGGCAGTTACCTTTATTAAGATTGGATGTGGGTTCGTTATTTGGCTCTTTGGTAGGGGAATCGGAAGAAAGAACCCAAAAGGCTTTACAGTTAGCCGAAACCGTAGCTCCTTGTATCCTTTGGATTGATGAGATTGAAAAGGCGTTTGCTTTTGGTGGTATGGATGGCGGAGTGAGCAAGCGTGTATTTGGGACAATTCTAACTTGGATGCAGGAGAAAACAGCACCCTGTTTTGTGGTAGCTACTGCTAATGATATTTCTAGTTTGCCTCCAGAGTTACTGCGGAAAGGACGCTTTGACGAAATTTTCTTCCTCGATTTACCCACCGCAGCCGAGCGACAGGAGATTTTTGCGGTACATCTTCGCAAGCGTAATCGTTTACCTCAAGACTTTGATGTAGCCCAGTTAGCCAGACAGTCAGAAGGATATGTCGGGGCGGAAATCGAACAGGCGATTATTGACGGGATGTATGTGGGATTTAATCAGGGGCGGGAATTTACTACTAACGATCTTTTCATTGCTCTCAAGCGTCAAGTTCCCCTATCGGTTTCTCAGCAGGAAACCATTGCAGGGTTGAGGAATTGGTTAAAAGAAGGCAGGGCGCAGTCGGCTTCTTTCCAAGAGATAAGGGAAGCAGAGCAGCAGTTTGTACCATTGCAGTTTGAGATTGGGAGATAAAGGCGATGGGCAATTGTTTGATTTCTTTGGCTTATTCTTCCCGTGTTAACTACCATGTCTACCGATCTAGTCTAGATAACTTAAGCTTAGTTGTTGCTTTTCACCCCCCTAGCCCCCCAGAATTGGGGGGAACTGGAATTGAAAGTCCCCCAAAGTTGGGGGATTTAGGGGGCAAAAAAGTTTTGAACCATAACAGAAAAGATTTGTGTGTAAACGGTAGAGGACTTAAAAAAGCTGTACGCAGGGTGAGATAACGACACGGAGAATTTGGCTGAGAACTAATTAAAAAGGACTCAATTTCAATGCATTCAAAACAATTAAAAAGTTTGGAATCGAGATTATACCAACCTCTCTCCATTCCTATTATCGGTAAATGCTTGCAGCGCAAGGCAGCCCTAGCACTAGCCCAAGATGGTTCGCCCGATGCAGCCAGAGTGTTGGCGCAAGGGGTAACGCGCCTTGAGGATGAGAAAATCTTAGCAATTATTTCAGAGGCATTGAGTCAACTTAGGAAGCCAGTTTGTATCGATGCTGTCTGTCAGGTTTGGCAGACTACGCGGGAACAGAAGTTAGCTAATCTGCTAATTAAAAATGGTTGGGTTGCTTCTGCACCAGTAAAGGTTAAGGTACTGACTGCTTTGAAAACAGGGAAGTTAGCAGTAATAACTGGGGGTGGACAAGAAATAGTCGAGCCGTTACTGGAAGCTTTTAAAGATAAAGATTCCGAAATTGCCAGTCGAGCTAGTCAAAGTGCGATCGCTCTTACCAATGCTGATACGATAGATTACCTTTGTCAACAGTGGGCGAAAACTAGAGATAAGCTTTTAGAACAAGTAATCTGTCAGGGTAAGTATGTAGCAAGGCAACCAGTTAAAGTAAAAGTGCTAACGGCGTTAAAGACAGGTAAGCGTCAAACCATTGCCAACGAGAGTGAAAAGATAATTGCCCCACTACTGCAAGCTTGTCGAGATAACGATAATGCGATCGCTACTGAAGCTAAGATGTTATTGGGGGAACTAAACAATCAATCTGCTATTGATGCTTTATGTAATGAGTGGGCTAACACTAGAGCGCAGCATTTGACGGAAGCATTACAAAAAGGTCGGTATATCGCCACACAACCGATTGAGGTAAGAGTTCTGACGGCATTGAAATTAGATCGCTCCGCAGTCGTTACCACTAGTGGACAAGAAGTAGTCGAACCATTAATAAGAGCTTTGAAAGATAAAGATTCTGAGATTGCCAGTCGAGCTAGTCAAAGTGCGATCGCTCTTACCACTACTGATACGATAGATTATATTTCTCAACAGTGGGCGAAAACTAGAGATAAGCTTTTAGAACAAATTATCTGTCAGGCTAAATACATCGCTAAACAACCGATTGAGGTAAGAGTTCTAACGGCGTTGAAAGTAGAACAATTAGAAAACGTTAAGCAAGAAAGAGCAGAAATATTATAACCTTTATTTAAAGCTCATCGGGATAAAGATCGAACTATTGCCAAAAATGCTCAGATAGTATTGAGAGATTTAAAAAATTCGGCAACACAAGATGCATTGTGCTGTTTAGCAATTGAACAAAACCATCAACTAGCTCTTGAAATTGCGTTAGCTTCTCAATATGCTCCTCGCGAGCCGAGTCAAAGAGCATTATTTTATTTTCTGACCGAACAATGGGACAAGTACGAAAGTTTAGACTTTGAACATACTTATTTACAAGCAGCCTTTGAACATGGAAATGAGCAGCTACGCCAAAGAATAACAGAACAGATCAGGAAAGCTGGTCGTGCTGAATTACTAAAAGTTCTTGCTGGTGGAAACCAAAAGAAGCGATTGGGAGCAATGACCGATGCAGAATGGGAAACGACATTAGCAGTTCTCAATAACGATAAGCAATGGGAGGAAATGTGGCGGTTGGCACAACAAGCTCCTGCTATCTGGAGTAAGAAGTTATTACAACAGTTAACTAAGATAAAGTGGCTACCACAAGAAGAACAAGGGCAGGTTGAGTTTGAAAAATTAGCGCAATTTGCCCAAAAGTGTTTAAAAAAAATCCCCCCAATAGGAGGATTAGTTTGTTGCAAGACAATTCCTCTCAAACACGATTATGGTTTGGGGGGGTAAAGTTCAGTCCCGATGGACAACTAATGGTTAGCTGGGGGCGTATAAATCAAACTATTACGCTGTGGCAAATGCCCGACGGTAAACACATCGCTAATCTCACAAAACATACTCGTCTAATTGATGGGGTAAAGTTCAGCCCTGATGGACAACTATTAATTAGCTGGGCTCGAGATAAAGATGATATCAGACTGTGGCAAATGCCTGACGGTAAACACATCGCTAATTTTCCTTGTAAAAAATACAAAAAGGCATACTTTAGTCCCGACGGACGACTGTTAGTAAGTTGGAGTTATGATCCCCTAGCCTGGAATTGGAACATAGAGATAAGGCTGTGGCAGATGCCAGAGGGTAAGCATCTCAACACTTTAACCGCAGATGAAGAGTTTTGGGAAACAATTTACGATCTAACTTTTAGTCCCGACGGACGATTAGTGGTTGGTTGGAGTTACAAAACGAGCAGACTGTGGCAAATGCCCGATGGCAAATTTTTAGCCAATCTTACTGAATCCACGTATGATGGTCAAGTTGATTCTTCTGGTGCAACTTTTAGTCCCAATGGACAACTACTAATGAACTGGAAAAACAACAGCATTAGTTTATGGCAGATGCCAGATGGCAAACCCCTGACTATTCTCGCTGGACATACCTATTTAATTGAAGATGCCATTTTTAGTCCTGATGGGCAATTACTGGTTAGTTGGAGTTGGGACACGATCAGACTGTGGCAAATGCCCAGTGGTCAGCCTATTGATACTTTCAATAAATACACTGATGGGGTTATAGACGTAGTTTTTAGTTCTGATGGACGACTGCTAGTTAGCTGTGGTAATGACAGAATGATTAAGCTGTGGACATCAGATTTACCTCGGCTCGGTAATCTACCTGTTGGACGGCTAAGTGAACAAGATAGAGAATTTATCCAAAAATCATTAAAAAACAAAGAAATTACTCAAGAAGAACGATACTGGCTGGAATTTATGCAGGAATTGAGTAATTGGCATCGTCGATTTGATGTGGAAGTAGAAGATGCACCTCAACTAATTAACGCTGGCGAGTTTGATATTAAGATTGAAGGGTAATTTAAATATTGTTATTTTTAAGTTTGTCGTTCACTATTTAAATAACCAAGAAAGAAAAAAGTAATAATGAATAAAGACTATCTAAAATACGAATTTCAAAAGTCTAGAGATTTACTTGATAAATTAGAGAGGGAATATAAAAGATTAAAAGATGCTATCAATAGTCAAGACCAGAATTTAATAGCTGATAGCATTTTTAATTTTGCAGTCACAGCTTATCACATCAAAGATTGGTTGAAAGAAGAAAAAACAGATAAATCTTGGAAAACAGCAGTAGAAAAATATGTGCATGACAAAGATAATGACAAAGATGAAAATATTTTGAGTATATGTGGAGATATTTGCAATTCTAGTAAACACCGCTATTTAAATTCACCAAATAAATCGAATGCAACAAACATTCAAAATTCATCAATTAAGGTTTCTAAAGATCAGATAACAGTAGATAGTTTGATTACAATAAATGGATATACAGTTTACATTGAACTAAATTCAGGTGAAATTTATGAAATTTTATCTTTTGCCAACCAAGTTATAAAACGTTGGCAGGATTTTTTTATAAACAATAGTATTAGCTAAAATATAAGACTATTAAAAAAATCGATTATTTGTTTTTAATTATGATTTCCAATTCACAGAAAGAAGAAGTTCGTCAACAAGTACTAAATTTAACTTACCAAGCAATACAAGAAGGAATGCCATCTTATTTAGTAGAAGAATATGTAAAAGCTGCTCGAAATTATGGTCAAACGTATAGTATTTCTTACTTAGTCGAAAATTGGCTTCAAGAAGGAAGAACTTTAGTTTATCCAAAGGAAATTTTGACAGACTGGGCGAATACTCTACCCTAAGTTTTTTATATAAAAGCATTGCAATTGATAAGAATTAAATTATATGTGGAACTGGCTAAAAGAATTATTTCAAAAACCACCTGCCAATGATGAACACAAAAAAGTATTAGACTTAGAACGTGAAATACAAAACTTTCGTTTAGAACTAACAGAACGCGACCAATTAATCGACCAACTCAAACAACAGCTAGAACAGCAACGCACTAGCGAAAGCAACAACATTTCCTCTGCCGTTGGCAACCAAATCGAACAACTACTAACCGATACTGCTGCACCCGTCACCCAACTACTCACCCAGGCACATCTATTAGAAGCAGGTAAACCAGTACAGGCTAAAGATGTCTTGCTGGTAGCCAAACGCCTTATCCGTACTTTGGAAGATAATGGTTTAACTATAGTCAGTCAGGTTGGGGAAACTGTCTCTTTTGACTCCAATCTCCACGAACCTTTGAGTACCAGTACTGTCATTACTCAAGGTACGGAGGTAGTGGTGAGATTTGCTGGTATTTCTTATCAGGGTAAGGTGATTCGTAAAGCGGGGGTGGAGGTGTCCACGTAGTTATTTTGAGCAAAATATGTCTATATAATTCTAAATTATTTGTAATTAGGTATTTTGTATTATCATAAATTATTTTACTTCGACATACTTTATTTAAGCCCCCCAATGCTGGGGGGAACTGCATTTAAAAGTCCCCCAAATTTGGGGGATTTAGGGGGCAAAATTAACTTGAAAATCAGACAGATAAGTTAAGAACTGAGTTATGTATACACCTTAGCCAAAGTTGGCAAATTTAGGGGGCAAAAAAGCCTTGAACCATAATAGAAAAGACCTGTTGTGTTTACACCCTAACCCAGTTTGGAGAGGCTAGAGAAGCGCAAAAGCAACACGCCTAATCTCTGCTAAAACTGTTGGTAAATCATTGATCACCTGTTCATTGCTAAATCTCAGAACTTTATAACCATATTCTGCTAATTTTGCTGTTCTAGCATCGTCGTATTCAGCCTGACAAGCGTGAACTTCTCCATCAACTTCCACAACTAACTTACAAGAAGGGCAATAAAAATCTAAAATAAAACTTCCTACAGGATGCTGACAGCGAAAACGTAATCCATCGAGTTGTTTATTTCGCAGTTCCGACCACAAACGAGCTTCTGCTGGGGTCAGATTTCTTCTTAATTTTTGGGCAGCTTGTTCTATTTCTGGAGTTGTACCGCGAATTCTATCCTTATTTTTCACTATATTATCCCTTTTGCCTCTTAGCTCTTTCATTTAGCTTCATTTGCCACTGTTTGCATCGCACCTGTCGCATCAACTACATTTTTCAAAGCTAATAAAAAAGCTGCCTTGTTTCCATCAGCAAGAGTTTCATCAAATGCTGCTTTTAGATATTCTGCTGCATATTTAAGATTAGCTAGTCGTGTGAGTAAATCGTTTTGATAATCTTTAGTCGGCATTGTTGATTCAATTCTCAATTACAGTAGTTATAGCTGCTGTCCGAGACTCTGGTTTGGGTTTAACCACAATTTCTACATCACTACCTAAAGCATTTAAGAATCTGAATAACCTTTCTGTAGAAAAACCTGCTAGCTTACCGCTAATCAAAGCAGATACTTTAGGCTGATCTACACCCAATATTTCTGCTGCATCCATTTGAGTTAGATTTCTTACTTCAATAATTTCGCCGATTTTACTGGCTAATTCTGCTTTAACCAACATCTCATCTGAATTTGGTAATTCCAAATCGGCAAAGACATTACTACTACTTTCTTGTACTTTGATTTCTTCAGTCATTAATTTTGTCCTTTTGGTTTGTTTTAAGAATAATGATCTTGATAATGTTGTTTGGCTTTTTTGAGTCTTTCTTTAATTAAATCTATGTCCTGTTTCGGATCGTCCAAAGAACTTCCGATCCAAACAACTGGCTTTTGTGATTTTTTAGTACTAATACATATTGAAAAAGTCCTCCTTTCTAACTACCCTGTACACACAAATTGATAAATCTTGCTACTCTCATCTTTTGCCCCCCTAGCCCCCAATTCTGGGGGGAAAAGAGTTAAAAGTCAGTTACAAGTCCCCCAAGCTTGGGGAGCCAGTCCGTTGCGGAGGTTCCCGAGGGGCTGTCTCTTGAGGAAACCTCAAGAGTTTATAAGCCCCGTTCCGTTGTAGGAACTGGCGTGGATTTAGGGGCTAGACACAGTATTCAGTTCAACAGATAACTTAAAACATGAGTTGTGTCTAGACCGTAGCTTTCTAAGGGAGATTTAAGGGGATCTTTAACCAAGCAAGTTATTTTTACTTAATTCCAGGGAACTCTAAAACTGAAGGCTTGTTAATGAAGTGAACTATGCCAGGAAGATTAGCCATTGATTTTGGTACGTCCAATACAGTCGTTGCCCTATGGGATGAAACTCAACAGACGGGGATTCCCTTTCACTTACCCGATTACGGTTATTTCTATCAACAGGATAACGAAAAAATCTCCGTCATTCCTTCCCAAATTCACTACGCCAGCGACAACAGAAGATGGTTCGGTTATCAAGTCGAACAACAAAACCTGCTCAAAAGCGATCGCACTTTTCGTTGGATGAAACGCTACATCTCCAACCGCAGTCCCGTACAGAGAAAACTCGATGGTAAACAAATCTCTCACTTTGACGCAGGAAAAGATTTTTTATCTACTGTGTTGCTATTTGCAGCCACGGAATTAAATATCGGTGATGAAGAAGTTGCCTTTACTGTCCCTGTTGAAGCCTTTGAACATTACGAAAACTGGCTAGCGGATGTTGCCGAAACTGCTGGCATCAGACGCTTCCGTTTAATCGACGAACCCTCGGCTGCTGCTTTGGGTTATGGGGCGCACATTCAACCAGGAGATGTCTATCTGATCTTTGATTTTGGTGGCGGTACATTGGATGTAGCCGTAGTACTAATCGAAGAATCGGAACAATCCCAAGTCGGTCGTCGCTGTCGGGTATTGGGTAAAGCTGGTTTAGACCTCGGTGGTGCTACTTTGGATCAGTGGTTATTTCAAGACGTACTCAAACAAATGGGACGAGACGACCTCGATGAAGAAGTGCGTCAACTCAGTCGGGCTTTATTAGTAGAATGCGAACGAGCCAAGGTCAGATTATCTACCCACGAACGGGCTGATGTTACGGTAATGAATCCCAATACAGGTGCAGTCTTATCAGCAGACTTTAGCCGTAGTAAATTTGAAGATTTACTCGATGAAAACGAAGCCTTCAATCAAATAGATACAACTATCCGTCGCGCTCTTAATTCTGCCCGCGAACGGGGTTATCAGGAAGATGATATTAAAGCCGTCTTACTAGTAGGTGGCAGTAGTCAAATTCCCTCCATCCAGCGTACAGTCAGACGTATCTTTGGCAAAGAAAGAGTAATGCTCAACCGTCCCCTAGATGCTGTAGCCAGAGGTGCAGCAGCATTTGTAGCAGGGGTAGATTTTTACGACCACATCCAACACGATTACGCCATTCGCTTCCTCAACCGTGAAAAAGGAGACTACGATTACCGAATTTTAGTCAAGCGAGGTACACCCTACCCTACCGCCGAAACCCTAGCACGACTAACAGTAAAAGCTTCCTACGATGGACAAACTCAGTTAGGTTTAGCCATCTTTGAAATGGGGGAAAGTAGACGACACAGTAACAGCGCACCAATGGAGTTAGTTTTCGACCCTTCTGGGGCAGCCAGACTATCTGCCGTTACTCCCGAAGAAGAAGACAATCGCGATCGCTTTTGGATGAATGAAAGCAGTCCCACCTTTCTCAATGCCCAACCTCCAGCAACTCAAGGGGAATCCAGATTTCAAGTGGAGTTTTCCATCGACGGTAACAAACGATTGCTAATGACTTCCCGCGACTTAAAAACCCAGAAATACACCCATCGCGACTATCCAGTCGTCAAATTAACTTAGAACTAATCATTATTACCTATTTTCCATGTCTCACTTTACTAGCATCAAAACCCAAATAGTCGAGAAAGAATATCTCAAACAAGCACTATCCGATCTCGGTCATGCCTATCAAGAAGGCAATGTCCAAATTCGCGGTTATCAAGGTATTCAAACACCTGTAGCCATTAAAATCCCTACCAAAAACTCAGGTTATGAGATTGGCTTTCGCCAGTTAGATAATGCCTATGAAATCGTCGCCGACTGGTGGGGTATTCGAGACATCAAGCAAGACCAGTTTTTACAACAGGTTTCTCAACTTTATGCCTATCATGCAGCCAAAGCCAAATTAGAAGAACAGGGATTTTCTTTAGCCAGTGAAGAAACCCAAGAAGGCGATCGCCTTCATTTAGTGTTACGACGTGTAGTATAGGAGTTATTTAATCATGGAACTTCAAGAAATTGATGTCTTTATCGAAAAAGACGGACAGGTAAAAATTGAGATACGGGGAGTTAAAGGAATGTCTTGTCTGGATTTAACTAAAGATTTAGAAGCGGTTTTGGGTAATCAAATTGCAGCAAGAGAAATGACATCCGAAGCTCAGGAGGTAGAACAAGAGCTTCAACAAGAGCAGCAATGGCAATGGGGATAAATAGATTAAACAAATAACTGTTAGATAAGAGTTGTAAATTACGAAAATAGCGTAATTAGAATTACGTCAAATAATTCTTATCATTTATTCTTAATTTATTAAAATTAACTTTTTTCTTCTAGATTTTCTATTTCAGTTGCTTGCCTTTTAGTTTGAAGTGTATTTGTCCATTCCTTAGCTAAAGTAATCACATCGGATGGCATCATAATCAAAGTAGTGGTGTTATTTTCTGCACCAATTTCAGTGAGCATTTGTAAGCGTCGCAATTCTAAAGCAAGGGGATTTTCAGAAATTTTTTGAGATGCTTCAGAAAGTTTCTGGGATGCTTCTTGTTCTGCTGTTGCTTTAATTAAACGGGCGCGTTTTTCTCTTACAGCTTCTGCTTCTTTCGCCATTGCTCTTTGCATAGATTGGGGAATTTCTACATCTTTCATCTCTACTCTTTCGATTTCTATTCCCCAAGGTTCAGTTATTTCATCGACAATTTCTTGGACTTTAAAATTAATTTTGTCTCGGTTTTGCAGCACATCATCGAGAATATTTTGTCCTACCACATTGCGGAGAGTTGTCATTGCAGTTTGATAGACTGCTATATTGTAGTTTTCTACTTTGTTGATTGCTTTACAAGGATCGATAATACGATAGTAAAGGACAGCATTTACTTTAATCGTTACACTATCGGCAGTAACAGTTTCTTGAGGGGCAATATCTACAGTTTTGGTACGAATATCAATCTTAGCTTTTTGATCTACCAAAGGTACAATCCAATATATTCCTGGCCCTTTAGTAGTTTGATAACGTCCTAAGCGAAAGATTACACCTCTCTCATATTCTCGATCTATTTTTAATCCTTTAGCTCCTAATACTAATACTAAGCCTAACAAAATACTTAAAATCGATTCCATACAGATTTAGCAAGCACTTGATTTTTAATCAAATGGCTTGTCCTCCTGTTTAATTTATAAAAATTATTTGATAACTCTATTGTAGGCAAGCAAACTAATATTTATCTAGGAATTAAAGATTAAGTAACTGAAATATTTTGATTATTTAATATAATAGTAATTTAAATTAAATAATGCGGAATTTCGAGTCTCCTTAGTGCTGTTTACTTAACAATGCGTTGTTCTGGATTTTGCTCTTGGCAAGAAGTTGTTGCTTCAACGATCGCACTTAATAATTCTACTGGTGTAGTAACTAAAAAGTCTGGTTGATAGTGAGCTAAAATTTCAGTCGAATTAAATCCCCACGTAACTGCGATCGCTATTACCTTACTTCTTTTTGCTGCTCTAATATCTCTAGTTTCATCACCTACATATATAAGTTGATTTGGCTCAATTTGATGTTGTTTAATAATATTGTTAATAATGCGGTGTTTCCCAAAAATAGTTGTTCCTGAATAAATAAAATCAAAGATATTATTTAATTGATGTTTTTCTAGGAAAGCTACTACATTTTCTTTGGCATTAGAAGTGATAATACCTAGTTGGTAATCATGTTGTTTTAATTGGCGTAGTACCAAATCAATACCGTGAATTGGTTCTAAATTTATAATTTCCTTCTTTAATTCTTTTTGCAATCTTTTAATTAAAAAAGGAATTTTAAAAATAGAAATTTCTGATTTTTGAACAACTTCTCGTGAGCTTAAATTTTTTAACGAGGCAATTTCTTGGTCACTAATTGGCTTATAACCAAACTCTGAAGCTAACTGATTACTAATCTGAACAATCGCTTGATAACTATCAGCTATTGTGCCATCAAAATCAAAGAACACTAATTTGCCATTCATCTAATTAATTTTAAGCAAGTATTTATGAAGAGGAGAAAAATTTACTAATTGGACTGAAATTCAATTGTATCCTAAGACCTATTCCTTTTTTGATTTTAAATTAGCTAGAGCATTACGTTGTAACATCGGTAACTTAATTCTTCTTAAAGCTGAAGCCCGAAAACGACGATTCCACTCAGGTTCAGAAATTTCGGCTAATTCAGTTAATTTCGGGTTAAGATTCTCAGGATAGGGCTGAAAATCTTCAACGTCTGTTTCTTGAGCAAAACGTTGATTCCAAGGGCAAACATCTTGACAAATATCACATCCAGCTACCCATCCTTGCAAATTAGCTGCGATCGCATCTGGTAATTGTTCGGCTCGGTTTTCAATGGTATGATAGGCGATACAACGATTAGCATCGACCACAAAAGGTTTGGTAATTGCCTTAGTTGGACAAGCATCAAGACAACGAGTACAAGTACCGCAATGTTGAGTATGAGGGCGATCAGGAGTTAATTCTAAATTAGTTAAAATTTCCCCTAAAAATACCCAACTACCGTAATCTCGCGTAATTACATTTCCATTTTTAGCAATCCAACCAATACCAGCCCTTTGCGCCCAAACTTTATCTTGGATTGGTCCCGTATCAGCATAATAACGAGTTTTGATTCCTTCTTGCTGTGCTGTCAACCAATTATTTAAGGCTTTGAGTTTTTTCTCCATAATTTTGTGATAATCTCTTCCCCAGCCATAGCGAGAGATTTTGGCTACTTCTGGATGATTAGAATGTTGATGAGGCGTATAATAATTAAGTGCAACACAGATAACAGAACGTACTTCAGGCATACAAGCAGCAATATTTTTCCGTTTCGGGTTTGCCATCCAACTTAAATCTGCATGATATCCCAAAGCTAACCACGTTTGAAGATGGGCAACTGCATCATCTTGATAGTTGTTGTTGATGGTAGCAATTCCAACTTTATGAAAACCAAAAGACTTAGCTGCCGATTTTATATCTTCACTGTTAAGGTTTTGTGACATAAGTATCTAGGAGTAATCAAAAGCTTTAAAAGCTTCAGACGCAAAGGAGAAAAGACAAACATACACATAAATTTGCTGAAGTACTTAAATTGCAACTTTGATTGATGAGTTGTAAAGCTAACTAGAAATATTGACGTAGCTCACGTTCAAAATCTTTCTTTTGGGGTAAGTAAAAATCGGTTCTTTTTTTTAAGCTAAGAAAGTTGAATTAAAAAAAATTAATGATTAACTCTAGTTTACAAATTGCAGGAATTACTAAACCAGCTATTTTCGATTATTTTAACACGATTAATCAAGAAGAATTTATTGAAACTGCTAATTTATTTACTGAAAACGGGGTTTTGTTTGCTCCTTTTGAATCTCCTCTAGAAGGACGAGAAGCGATCGCATCATATTTAGCAAAAGAAGCTAAAGGAATGAAATTAGAACCTCAGCACGTAATTAGCGAAAATTTGGCAGATAATGAAGAGAATTTTGAATTAATTAAGGTTACAGGTAAAGTACACACATCTTTATTTAGTGTTAATGTGCGCTGGGAATTTACGATTAATTCTAATCAGCAACTTGAAGCAGTCAAAATCAAACTGCTTGCTTCTCCTCAAGAATTATTAAAATACAGTGTCAAAACTAATTAAGACATAATTTTGTCGATCAGTTTTAATCTGTAAAAAAAATTGGCTGTTGCTTTCCCATTATTTCCTGCTAAATTTTTTCCCACTTTTTTTAATTTATCTTTGCAACACAATGATGAAGCAATTCCCTGTATTTTTCAGCGCAGGTCGGCATTGAAACTCGCTCGGATCGTTGTACAGAAGCTTGTGTTTTTGTCACTAACCGTTGAGGCTTTAAAAAGTGTTTTTCAATTGCACTTGATAACGCCTCCACACACGACTGCACCATTACGATAGAAGGCAGGGAGAACGAATAATACTCGAATAGAATTAGATTTAAACCACATCTGATCCGATTAATATTCAAAACTTTCTTTTCCTGCACCTTCATGAACGGTTTTTACCCATTTCAGACGTTTGGGACGAATTGACATTCGGGCAGTAATACAAGGCATGACGATTTGCCAGTGCAACATATAAACTAGCCCCCTAAGAGATTGCCAAGCAATATTAATTAAGTCCAATAGATTGAGTCTTTGTGTAGTACGGGTACGCAATATACCTCGAAACATTCCTAAATAAGCAAAGAAAAATAACACACCACTTAAGGGACTGAGCAAAATAAAATGATGGCGAATCGTTGCCATAATTAAATCAGGTACACAAGCAGTGGGTAGGATGTATTGCAGCAAAATAAAAGTTAGTAAATCAAATCTTTTGCTCAAACCCATTGGGCTATGGAATAGATATCGCCAATAATCGAGATAACGTTGATATCCTCCTTCTGCCCAACGATTCCGTTGATGCCACAGTGAGCTTGCTTTGACTACTCCTTCTTCTTGAACACTTGGAAACATTAAAAAACCGATTTTCCAGTTATCCAAATGCAATCTAATAGTTAAATCCAAATCATCAGTAATAGTTTCTTCATTCCAACGACCACAACGTTCTAAGGCAGAACGACGGACAAATTGACCATTACCTCGTAACTCACCAATGCCACCGAGGGCAATGCGCTGCTGCTGCATATAACTATCTAAAGCCATTTCCGCTGCTTGCCCTTTAGTCCAGAAGTTTTCTTCGGCATTAGCGATCGCTTTACGAACTTGGACTGCACCCATTTCTGCTGAGGTAAACATCGGTACTACTCGCCGTAATAAGTCTGAAGTAACTCCAGCATCGGCATCAAAAACTCCAATGATTTCTCCTTGGGTTTGGGATAAAACTTGATTCAAAGCACCAGATTTTCCACCTTCTGCATTAGCTGGACGATGAACTACTTTCAGTTGAGGATATTGTTGGGCTAAACGATCTAAAATTTCAGGAGTTTGATCGCTACTATGGTCGTCTATTGCCCAGACTTCATATTGCTCGGTAGGATAATCAAGATTACACAACTGTTCGAGCAAATTGCCAATTACTGCTTCTTCGTTTTTGGCAGCGACAAGCAACGAAACCTTTGGTGCAGAGGCTAAATCTTGAACGGATAAGGAAGTCGGAGGTAATTCTGGTTGAGCTATGGATAATCTGAAGGCATGAATACCTACTAATCCCGTTAAAATAAAAACAATTAAATATCCCCAAGCAACTAAATGAAGAGTTAAAACAATTCCCCAAATAGCCATTAATACGAAAGCAGCTTTTTTTCTGCGTCCTTCTAGCCCTTGGAAAAAGTCACTTCTAAACTCCTCCTCTTCTTCTTCTGGATCTGACCATTCCGATAATAAAGAGCCAATGGGATCAAATTCGTCTTCTGATTCTTTTTCTAACCAGTATTTCTCTGCCATAATAATTGATTGTGCGTTTTTACCTATTAGCAGGGCAAGCAATGTTTCAATTGTATCGAAGTTTAATATTTTTCTTGGCTAATTCTGGAATTTAAATTTGAGAAAAAAAGTTATTTATTTTACTTATCTGTAGCGAATTGCTGCTTTTTTCCGTTAAATTAATCGACAATTCCCTATATTTTGACTGTTATTCAATTAATCTAAAATTATAAAATCAAAGCTTAAGATATGTCCAATTGGTATCAGGGTATAGCGATCGCTCTTGCGTCAGTGATTTGGGTTGAGTTAGTTAGAGATTTATATCACACTCTTGCCCATATTTGGCAACCACTTTATCGTCTTCACGTTTGGCATCATCGTGTGTTTCGTCGAGATTTATCGGTTGTCAGTGAAGCAATTTATCGTCAAGCACACTGGTACAATGATGTTCCTGAAGCTTTGGTTATGTTGTTATTTAGCCTAATTCCTGGGGCAATTGTTTATACTTTTGAGCTATCTCCTCAATGGACAGCATGGATTGGTTCTCTTTATACTCTATCTTTTTTAGCTGGTGCGATCGCTCGTGGCTGTGGAATTCCTTATGCTGATGAAATTACGGATGTGACCCATCGTCCTGGTGATTTTACTAGTTTACCAGCGCGTTGGTTAGTCAATCGTCCTTATCATTGGCGACACCACTTTGATAATCAAAATGCTTATTTCTGCGGAACTTTAACTTTAGTGGATAAAGTCTTGGGTACAGCGTTATCTTTAAAAGGAAAAAAAATTGCAGTTACAGGTGCATCAGGAAGTTTAGGCAAAGCTTTATTAAAACAACTACATCTTAAAGGTGCAAAGGTAACAGCTTTAACTTCTTCGGATCGAGCAATTAATTTAGAGATTAATGGAGAAGAAATTGCGATTAAAACTTTAACTTGGCAAATAGGCAAAGAGTCAGATTTGGCAGCAGAATTAGCTAAAATTGATATTTTAATTATCAATCACGGAATTAATGTTCATGGAGAAAGAAACGCAGCAGCAATTACCAAATCCTATGAAATTAATGCTCTTTCTGCTTGGCGATTAATGGAATTATTTTTTACCACAGTTCAAACCAATGAAGATATAGTTCGTAAAGAAATTTGGGTTAACACTTCCGAAGCAGAAGTTAATCCAGCTTTTAGTCCTCTTTATGAATTAAGTAAAAGAACCCTTGGAGATTTAATTACTTTGCGTCGTCTTGATGCGCCTTGTGTTGTCCGTAAATTGATTTTAGGGCCATTCAAAAGTAATCTGAATCCAATTGGTGTAATGTCTGCTGATTGGGTAGCCAAAAAAATTGTTAATCTAGCACAAAGAGATATTCGCAATATTATTGTGACAATTAATCCATTTACTTATTTAGCATTTCCGATTAAAGAATTTTGTGTTTCTACTTATTTCAAATGGTTTAGTAAGCCCGTTAAATAATAAAATCTAACAGTTTTATATTATTAGTCAATATTTTTAGATATTGTTTAGGGATAATTTGTGGATTATCCTTATTTTTTTCCTTGGGGAGAGTGAGCCAAGCAAGTATAGATTTTTGCTTATAAAAAACATAACTTAAAATCAACAGTAAGATTAAGTACACCAGTTACACTAACTCCCTAAAGAAATTTTTCCCAAAATTATTTTGAACGATTTACTTCACTTAAGAACACAGTTGGAATTATTTTGAAACTACTTTTTTTAAAGTTGAGATAAAGAAAAATCTGGTTGAACGAAATACTTATTAAAGCAGTTTAAATTAATATTGTCTGACAAAAGTAGCTTAAATAAAAGAATTTAGCCGTTATTGAAAAGATAATTTGATAGCTTTTAAATTCAAATCTTATTTAAGATTCAATGAAGTTATACCTAGTACTATTGCTGTTTTTATTCTCCGTGTTTATTCTGAATTTAGTAACAAAAAAATAAAGAAAACTTCCCAAAAAACTATGACATTAAGTATTTCCAACAAGGTATTAGGTATTGCTGCTCTTGCTACTGCTAGTATTGTTTCTTTTGCTGGTTCTGCTGAAGCTGCCGTTATTCAATTTGATGACAAAACAGTAAATGGTGGTACTCTTTCTTATGATGGAAATGGTGGCAGTTTAGTTGGTACAAATCTTTTATTAGACACCGTTTTAGGAATTGATACACCTGCAAACAATGGCAAAACACTTTCTTGTGTAGGCTGTAAATTAAACTTCGCTACAGGAGCAAATATTTCTGAATCACCCTATGAATTTGCTTCTGGAGGTTCAGTTACAATTACAGGAAAAATTCTAGACGGTTTAACTGAAATTGTTAATGGTACTCTTTTAACTGGACAATTTACTGAAAACATTGTAGGAAGTGTCGCAGGTAGTTTTGCAGTTTTTAGCGGTATTGGTATTGATTCAGTTAACTCAGTCCTCAGTTCATACTATGGTGTTGATACTACCGACTTTACTTTTGCTCAAACAAGTATTGCAGCTAAAAATGTTAAGGTTAACCCAAACAAAGGCTTTAGTGGTACTGTAACTAATACTGACTTTGATACCACACCAAAAACTACTCCCGAACCTACTGCTACTCTTGGTTTATTAGCCGTTGGTGCATTAGCTGCTAATAGTACTGCTAAACGTAAAAAACAAGCTTAATCAAAGTAACTATTTATAATTACTTTTATAATTAATCGGGTTTAGATTAACATCTTTTGATTAATCTAAGCTCTTTTTTTTTACAAAATTTTCCTCATCGAATTAGTGCTGACTTTAAAGTGATCATAAATATTCAAACTTTACTTGAATTAGAATTAAGTTACTTTTTATAAGCTGCACCCAAATATAACTCTCCTACTTTCGGATCGTTTAATAATTGTTTTCCTGTGCCTTCAAAACGATCTTTGCCATTTTCTAATACATAACCTCGATTTGCCATTAATAAAGCTTTTTTGGCATTTTGTTCAACTAAAACAATCGATTTTCCTGTTTGATTAATTGCTTTAATTTGTTCAAAAACAGAATTAACTAAAATGGGTGATAAAGCTGCGGAAGGTTCATCTAACAATAATAAATCGGGGTCAAGCATTAATGCCCTACCCATAGCCAGCATTTGTCTTTCTCCTCCAGAAAGAGTTCCTGCCTTTTGACGACGACGTTCGGCTAATCTGGGAAACATCGTATAAATATTATCTTTTAAAGATTGAAGCGAACCACTACGAATAAATGCCCCCATTTCTAAATTTTCCTCTACAGAAAGGCAAGCAAAGACATTCGCTATTTGAGGTACATAGCACATTCCCCTTCGTACAATTTGGTTTGACTTCAAACCAGCAAGATTTTCTCCTTTAAAAATAATTTTTCCTTGATTAGGATTAAGCAAACCAAAAATAGTTTTTGCTAAAGTAGATTTACCTGCACCATTAGGACCAATAACTGCTACTAATTCCCCAGGAGCGATGCGAAAGTTTATTCCTTGCAAAATATTTAAATCCTGTACATATCCTGCATAAACATTTTCTACTTCTAATAACCAATTATTCATAAGTTAGCTCAAATCAATTATCTTACTTTCTATGTCGGCCCATTTTGCTAACGGGTATGTTGGACTAAAACGATTCTTGATTAATTATTGCGTTATTTTGCAAACTATTCGATGTTAACGCTGATTTTGTAGCTCAATTAAAATTAATAGAATAGATCTAGATCGATTTTATAAACCTGGAATTTAAATTTCAGGCGGTTGTGGAATGAGATGCTAGATAAGAGGTCAGAGGCTAGCAAGATTGAAAGCGATCGCTTTTAAAGATAATTTATTCTATCAAACTTTCAAGCAGTATCTTAAATCCTTCATTGTATAGATGTTGTTCTAATAACAATGTTAAATAATTGCAAATAGGTTATTTTAAGGTAATTTTAATTTTTTCTAAATAAAAATTTTAATATAAAA
The DNA here is from genome assembly GCA_002355455.1 of Stanieria sp. NIES-3757. NCBI lineage: Bacteria > Bacillati > Cyanobacteriota > Cyanophyceae > Pleurocapsales > Dermocarpellaceae > Stanieria > Stanieria sp. NIES-3757. The sequence continues at coordinate 3,454,722 of AP017375.1, read as the reverse complement.
TGGAAATTCCTTCTTGGTTAGTTATTGGGCTTGTGACCCTTGTGGTATCAGCAGCATCAGGTTTTCTTTCCAAACAAGATAGACGTTGGTTTAAACATTTACGCCGTCCTAAATGGCTAACTTTTGAAAAATTAATTCCTCTAATTTGGACAATTGTATTTATTTGTGGTGCTTGGTCTGCTTATATAGTTTGGGAAGCAGATCCTGGTACTACTAGAACTTGGTTATTAATGGCTTTTTATGTATTAGTAGAAATAGCTATTGTTTCTTATACTCCTGTGATGTGTAAAACCCGTAGTCTTAAAGTAGGAACTATCATTGGAGGAGTAGGTTTTGTGCTGGGTTTGATTCTTGCTTTAATAGTTTTATCGATTCGGAGTTGGGCATTTATTTTGTTACTTCCTTATCTTCTATGGAGTCCTATCGGCACTTTTGTGACTTGGGAAATGGCAAAATTAAATCCTGCTGATAGTTAAAAAATAATAGATTTGAAATAGTAAAATCAGGTAAATATTTGAGTTAATTGTTGGCAAATAGTTAATTAAATCTGAACTTAATTAATTTTAAATTTCATTATTTTAACCAAGTAAAATAAAAAGTTGTCCCTTGTCCTTCTTGAGATTCTAACCAAATTTTTCCGCCTTGATGTTCGATAATTTTTTTGACAATAGAAAGTCCAATTCCCGTACTTTCTTTTTCTTCCCGCGAGGTTAAAGTTTGAAATATTTCAAAAATCTTGTCGTGATATTTAGCAGGAATTCCTTCCCCATTATCCGCTATAGCAAACTGATAAGCTAAACCGCGATCACTTACAGAAATTTCGATTTTACCTTTAGGTTCAGGATGATGTTTAATACCATTACTAATTAAGTTACTTAGTACTTGCTGTAAAGGTAAAGGTTCGGTTTGAAAAACAGGCATTTCTCCATTAATTTTGATGGTGAATTCTGAAGGAGGATTGAGAGAATCGATAATTTCTTCTAGTAATTGTTTGACATCTACAATGGTTTTTTCTGCTTTAAGTCTACCAGCGCGAGAGTATCGCAATAACCCGTCAATAAACGCATCCATACGCAAAACTCTTTGACGTAGTAGCTTAATTTGTTGACTAGTATCTTCATCTAATCTATCTTCTAAATCTTCTTCTAGCCATTCAGAAAGATTCGCGATCGCTCTAAGTGGAGCTTTTAAATCATGAGAGACAATATAAGTAAACTGGTCTAATTCTTGATTACGATTAGCTAAACTAGCGTTGGTTTCTGCCAAACTAGCATTAACTAAAGCAAGTTCTTGAGCTTTTTCTTCTACTTTACCTTCTGACCTGCGATAAAATTGTACGGCGACAAAGTAGCTGATTAAACTAATAGCGATCGTAGAAATAAGTAAAAGATTAGTAACAGTTCTGACTTTTTCTAAATTAGCTCTACGTAAATTCAGCAAATTCCATTCTTCTTGTTGGAAAGTATCTAATAAACTACGAACAATGTCCATTTTTTGTTGACTTTCCTCAAACAATTGCCTTAATTGCGGTGATAATGTTGTTTGTTGTTCCGTTTCAATTTTTTGTAAAATTTGTGCTAGTACGTCTAATCTTTGCTGTATTTGTAATTTGATTTCTTCCAAGCGTTGTTTTTGGGGGAGATTATCTTGGGTTAGTCGATCTAGAGAATCAAGATGAGGAGGTATTTCTTGAAGTGCTTGTTGATACGGTTTTAAAAAATCGTCTTCTTGAGTAATTTTATAACCCCGAACTCCTGTTTCTGCATCTAACAACAATTTAAATAAAACGTTGCTTTCTCGCATCACTTCTTCAGTATGATTAACCCACCAATTTGCTTTAGTTTCTTCTTGACGTGACCACATCCAGCCAGAAACTGTTATGATAACTGAAAGCAGAGGAATGGCTAAAATTAATGCTCCTCGATAAACAGCAGGTAATTTAGGCATATTTAATAGTAGTTTGGTTAAATTGGGTTTGATTAATGGGTGGGTTGGTTACGGTCTTACCAAAGACAATGCTTAAGCGCGATCGCTTTTGCGTAAGTTAATTTTTTACTCTACATTCCAAATTAGCCTAAACGGCACCATCATAAATTTGACTGTGCATTTTTTCTAGTAATGAATTCTAGGAATACTTTAGTCGCTCTTCAAAATTAATTTTCTTTTCTAGATGAAAAGTATAAATCAAAATAGTTCTTTTTTAATTAAAATTTCTACTAAAAATATAATTTAGGGACAAAATTAAAAAAGTGATCTAGAAATATAAACTTTTTAATCAATTTATTCTCTTGATTAAAAATAAGATGAAAATAATTTTAATTATAAATTTCTTCTTTTTTTCTTCAGCATACAAACAAAAAAAGCTATTTATATTCACTAATCAAGTTGCTATAAAATTAATTTTTTGATTGCAATTATACCGATTTAAAATTGCTGCTACACATTAATTTTTTTTTAGCATCAGACTTAAGATAGAAAATTTTACCTGAGCAAAATAGTCTCTCTCCTACATTGAGATAGATTTTTATAGCTGGAGAGAGAAGTCGGAAACCGAAATCTAATCGATACTTAGGCAATACTTATTATTTCACCAACGCAATGGGTGGAAATTTCATTAATAACTGTCAACCAATCGACACGAGTAATTGCAAACAAGTCGAAACATCTTCAATAACTTAGATGAAAAAATTAGGAACAGAAAATGGCGTTAAATTTATTATCATTTAGCTCTTTATATAATTTAGTAATATATTTTTCTCAAGTTGTGGTACCCGCACAACCTCCAATCCAACAAACAGCAGAAAACGCTGCTTTAGTTTTTAGTGGTCCGCAGTTTTTTAGCGCGCTTATTGCTGGAGTCGCTTTAGCTTTTGCCTTTCAATTATTACTAACTAATTTAGGTGTAGCAGCAGGAATTTCTCTGCTAGGAAAATCTTCTTCTTCCTCTCGCCACGAAGAAAAAGAGTCAGCCAGTTTGGGTAGTACTATTCGTAAGGTAGGTCTTACTTTAGGCTTAGGTACCCTAATCAGTGTCACCCTCGCGCTGTTTTTCGCTTGTCTTTTAGCCGTCAGACTAAGTTTGTTTGTCTCGCCAGCGTCAGGAGCAATTATCGGCTTAGTAATTTGGGCAACTTTTTTTTCGGCTATGATGTGGCTTAGTTCTACAGCAGTTGGTTCTTTACTTGGTTCGATTTTTAGCACGGCAACTTCTGGGTTACAGGCAATTTTTGGCACAGCCACAGCAGCCTTGGGTGCTAAAGCAGCTAATCAACAAATAGTTAATACCGCCGAAGCAGCAGTAGCAGCAGTTAAACGAGAGTTAGGTGCTGGAATAGACCCCGTAACCATGCGAGAAAATGTTGAAGAATGGCTTCAATCAATTAAAACACCAGAATTAGATTTAGAAAAAATTTCTGCTGATTTTGAGCGACTGCTTAAAGAAGAAGATTTACAAGAAGTTGTTCATAGTGAAAGCCTCCGCAATATCGATCGCAATACTTTTGCTCAGTTAATTAGCGATCGCAGTAATCTATCAAAAAGAGATGTAGAACGCATTGCTGCTAAATTAGAATCTGTTTGGCGAGAAACGACTAATAAGTCAGCTACAGCAAAGATGAGCAATTCTTTAGCAGATATTGCTGACTATCTTAAATCAGCAACTAAAGAACAGTTGCTTGGTAGCGATCTCGGTAGCAAAATAGATGCTTTGAGCAACGAAATGCGACAAAAACCCGCAAATCAACCAGCTAATAGCCCTATTACTCAAGCTACAACTCTAGGACTCAACAGTTTGATTGGGTTGATCATGGGACGTACCGACCTATCTGACTTTGATGTCGAAAAAATTGTCAAACAATTACAAAATCTTCAGGGGCATCTGGGTGAACAAACAGATAAGATAACTACTCAAATTGGAGTCAAACAATCGGAACCCCGCAACACGATCCGTAGCGATATCGAAAATTATCTTCTCAATGCTTATCCTTGGCAATTGAAACCCAAAAATCTCGATGTCGAATTTCGGGACTTAATCTATGATCCTAATGCAGATCCCGAACTGGTTGCTGCCGAATTACGAACAATTAATCGTACTAATTTTGTAGAATTACTGAAGCAAAAAGGACTTTATACTCGGACACAGATCCAATCTACTGCTAACTTGCTCGAAGCCATTCGTTTAGAAGTCATTTCCACAGCAGAGGCAGCTTCTGAGCGAGAAAAAATTCTGACTCTTTTAACAGAAACAGAATCTTATCTTGTTACTACTCCTAAAGAAGCTTTAACCCCAGAAAATATCCAACTCAACGTTAAACCAATCCTGGAAGACTTTGATGCTAATTATGAACAGTTAGAAAGTCGTCTGAGACAATTAGATCGTCCTACCTTTGAACGAATGCTCGAATCAAGAGGAGATTTAGACTATATAGACAGAGTAAAAATTATTCAAGAACTAGAACTAACTCGCGATCGCGTTTTACAAGAGTCACAAACTAACTTCACTCAAGCAAGGAGTTTAGCCGAACAACAGTGGCTCAAAGTTCAATCCTATTTAAGGAATACAGGAAAAAGCGAACTCAATCCTCAAGCCATTGAAGCAGAATTAAAATTATTAGTCGACGACCCCCAAGCAGGAGCCAACGCTCTTAAAACTAGGCTAGCCCAATTCGACCGTGATACCCTAGTTCAGCTCCTATCTCAGCGTCAAGACCTAAATCAAGAACAGCTTGAAGACATTATTGATTCTGTCGAAAGTCTTTGGTTCCGAATTCAAACTACACCTCAAAAACTGACTGCTCAAGCCCAACAACAGTATGAAGCAGCCACAAGTGCGATCGCGAATTATCTTCGTAATACAGGTAAGGCAGAACTCAATCCCGAAGGCATTCAACAGGATCTCACTCTGCTGTTAGATAATCCCCAACTGGGAGCCAAAGCCATTCGTCAACGTTTGGCTGCGATGGATCGAGATACTTTGGTTCAGTTACTAGCCCAACGACAAGACCTCAATGAAGCAGAAATCAACCGAGCTATTGATGAAGTCCAGTTTACCCTACGGACTCTTGCCAAAGCACCACGCCGTTTAGCCATACGCACTCAAGCTCAAGTCCAAGACTTCCAAAGCGCGATCGCTAATTATCTGCGTTCTACCGATAAAGAAGAACTCAATCCCGAAGGAATTAAACGCGATATTGAATTACTACTTAACGATCCTCGCGCTGGTGCAGAAAGCTTGCAACATAGATTAGCTCAGTTTGACCGTGATACTTTAGTTGCACTCTTGTCCCAACGCAATGATATTAGCCAGGAAGATGTTAATCGCATTATTGACCAAATCTTATCAGTACGTGATCGCGTTTTGGCACAACTACAAACAATTCAAAACCAAGTTCAGTCAATTATTGACCGTATCTTGGCAAAAATTCGCACCTATCTCGATAGCTTAGAACGACCCGAACTTGGTTACGAAGGCATCAAACACGACTTACAAACTCTTTTTCACGACCCCCAAGCTGGTTTTGAAGCCTTGAAACATCGTTTTTCCCAAGTAGATCGAGATACCTTAATTGCCGTTTTAAGTTCTCGCGATGATATTTCCCAAGCCGATGCCGAAAGATTAGTATTTCAAGTAGAAAGAACACGCGATCGTATTTTACAACGAGCCGAACGGATTCAAACTGAAGCTCAACTCCGTTTAGAAGCAGCTAAAGTTGAAGTCCAAAAACAAGCCGAAGAAACTCGTAAAGCAGCAGCAACAGCTTCTTGGTGGTTATTTTTCACTGCCTTAATTTCTGCTATAGCTTCAGCAGGTGCCGGCGCGCTAGGCGTAATTGATTAATTTATCCTTTATGTTTATTCCTCAGTTATTAGTAAATAGCTGAGGTTTTATTATGTTAAAAATTATAAATACCAATCAAAAAATTACAAACTAAAAGTTAAAGGCTAATAGTAAGCTCAATCATCAAATGTTCAATCTCAGTTTTTCATTAAACTCTAACTACAGATGAAATAAAATTTCTCTCGCTAGTTGAATAGATTTGCGCATTTCCGCAGCTGAAGTAAATCGTCTTTGAGGTAATTTTTGGAGGGCCTTAATTATAGTTGAGTGTAAAATAAATGGAACAGAATCAGGAATTGTAATTGTTTGATTGAGATGAGCTTTGATTAAATCTCCCGGTACTCCATCAAAAGGTCTAGTTCCGAGCAACAGTTCATAAAGGATAATCCCAACAGCGTAGAGGTCGGAAGCAACAGAATAACGACCGTAAAATCTTTCGGGAGCCATGTAGGCAGGAGAACCTGTTGCACCTAGACCTACAATTGAAACACCAGCTTCTTGCAATAAACGAGCTATACCAAAATCAGAAATTCTTGCAATCCAACTATTTCCTTGGGGTTCAAGCAAAACATTTTCTGGTTTCAGGTCGCAGTGAACCACCTCTCGACTATGAGCGTATTCCAAACCTAATAAAATATCATTAATAAACTTAAGAATATCAAGTGTGCTGATACTTACTTGATATTCAATTAAATCTCTTAAAGTCCCCCCTTCACAATAATCCATTACTAAATATCGGTTATTAGAAATATATTCTAAACCTTGAAAAGTAACTATATTAGGATGATGCAAACTAACTAAAAAGTTGAGTTCGCGTAAAAACAACTTGGTAGAAAAATTCTGACAATTCAGTTCTTTGAGAGCAACTAATTGACCAGTTTGACGATTAATAGCACAAAAAACTTTACTAAATTGACCTTGACCAATTTGTCTAAGAATTTCGTAATGGAAATGCCGATTTTCCACAAAAGCTTAATTAATAAAATTTACGATCTTTTTCATCAGTACAACTTGGTTATGTCTATAACTCAAGAAAATGAATTTCCTAAAACTACTGGTTCACTAGCTATATCTTGAGTAGAATCATCAAGGTCATAAAGTTTGTTACTCAAGTCTTTAGCGTGTTGGTAATTTTCTAAATCTCCTCGCTCAAAATATAGTTTAGCTGCCATCCGAAAATCTTGAATTGCTCTTTGTTTATCTTTTAATTGAGAGCGGAGGATACCTCTTTGTTGGTAAGTTTTAGCATCTTTGCGATTATGCTTAATTACTTCGGTATATAATTCTATTGCTTTAGAAAAATCGCCTAAACTTTGACACTGACTTGCTAATTCTCTTAAAGATTCAGCCGAATTACTAACAACAGCAGTTTGATTTAAAAACTGAACTTTTTCTAATTTTTTAACTAATTCAGTAAGTTGTTGTAATTGTTGTTCTATATTTTCATCTCGTTCTTGTATTTTCTGAGTACTAATATCAAGGTTCGCGATTGACTGTTCAACAGTGGCTATTTGGTTGAAAGCATGGTCTAAATTAATGTGGTTTTCTTGAATCTGAGCCGTTAGACTAGCGATCGCTTGTTGAGTATTTTGGATTTTTAATAATCGATTGCGATTACACAAGTTAACAGCAACACAAATCGATAAAGGAATCGAACTCAAAGCTGTTTGCTGAAGAACTAAGCCAAGTAATGAGCCACCAACAGAACCGATAACAGAAATAATTTCGACTAAATCTAGCCAATGATAATTTTGTAAATCTGATGATTGATTAGTTTGCTGTGACATAAGACTATCCCAATAACAAAAATTAATTTATTAATCTTTTAAGAAAATAATTCTTCAGCTTGATCGGTAAAAATAGTGCAATTGGAACGAGGACAAGCAGCACAAGTAAGTATGTAACCAGCCTCTATCTCCTCAAGACTTAAAAACTCTAAGGCTTTAACTGTTTGTTCAACTTGACCTTCAACAAGTTTGCCTAAACAGTCAAGACAAGAGCCATTGCGACAAGAATAGGGTAAAGTCATACCTTCTGCTTCGGCGACATCCAAAATGTATTCTTCAGGACTGACTTGAATGGTCTGATTAATTCCTTTTGTTTCGTTAATTAAAGTAATAGTATAAGTTTTAGTGATCGTATTCATTGGTTTAATATCCTTAAGCTTCAATAGATGAATAGTCTTGATTTATAACTTGAGAATGCTGTGATCGATTTGTAAGGCTGGCATAGTTAATTCTGCTTCTTCGGAGAGTATTTTTAACAAAAGCACTATGAACCTAAAATAGTATGGTCGAGTTGCAAAGCTAACATAATTAACTCGGCTTCTTCGGGAAGCAGATATTGTTTCATCACTTCTTGAATGACAGGATAGTGATTCTGAACATATCGTTTCCATCCAATCGCACGGACAATGGTTTGAACCCAGATTAGTATGCCTTCACGCAAGCGGTCTAAGTCATCCATTAACATTGCAGCAGATGAGTAACGCACCGCATTTTTGCGATCGCGCCTACAAATTTCTATTTCATAATCTCCCATTACAAATAATTGATTATTTTGATTTAAAGCCTGCATTTGAGCTTCAACTTCTGGAAGAATTTCTGCTTCGTGTTCCCGAATTTTTTCGTAGGTACGGATGCGCAAGTCTACCGATTCCAAATAGTCTTCAAGAAACTGTAATTCTCGATCCGTTGCATAACGACCGTCAACTTCTAAACTTAAACGAGCTAGTTTGGTTAGCATAAATTTGATTGTAAATTGTAAATTACTTAAACCTCTTGAGTATTAGCAAGATATTCGCTGGCTTTCACCTTGGTATCCTGTAATTGAGTAATCATCGAACGAGTAATTAACTTACCTTGTTCAACCAAAACTTTACCTGAAATAGGGTGTAAGATATTTTGCTCGGCTCGACGACCAATTAAAGTTTCCAAATCATCGAATTGGCTGACGTACATCCCCGTAGGTAACTCGATTATTACTCCCTCTCCTAAAACCCTAGCTTGACAGGCTAGACGAGAATTAACTTGACAGGTAGTAATAGCTCCTAAAGTTCTTTGTTCGCGACGATTGATTGGAGAAAGACTGTCCATTCCTTCTTTGATGTAAACGTGGCAAGTAGAACACATACCACGACCGTTACATTCATGAAGAACATTAAGTTCGTTTTTTAATAATCCTGAGAGAAGATTATCATTAGTTTTAACTGAAGTTTCTTGCCCAATAGGGTCGAGTTTAATGACTTTAGCCACAATGATTTAGCCTCGAATTACGTCAATCTTGAATAGGAACTTGGTTATTACAGAGACGAGTAAGAATGGTGCTATGGTCTTGTTGTTCTTCTATCCAAGCTTCTACGGGCTTAAGCCGTTTAGCTAAACCTAAAATAAAATGATTACACTCTGCTCCCAAAGATTCGCAAGAAGTTTGGATGCAGTGTAAATTTTGTCCAGTTAATTGACTAAAAAAAGCACTTAAAATACCTGCTTCAACAAAACAAATCGGTCGATTACCAGAAAGCTTCATTTGAGCAAAAGCTGAATTAATAACTTTAACAATTAAAAATCCCTGTTGATAATAGTCCATGTCAAGATCGATTGTTCCCCAGCCATGAGTTTGCCAGCATTGCTTTAAGCATTGTAAAAATTCAATCATTTCCATTTGAGCCAAAGGTTTGCCATAATATTCGCTAACTTCTTCAGCAAAACGACGATAAAAATTTTTACCCCACCAAGAACCACAATTAAATAAAACTATCCCTGTAGCTGGTCCTAATTCTTGCTCTATGCCTTGGTAAATCCCTTGCAACATTACTTCTGGTAAAGCAATTAAACGCGCTCCTTGACGATTTTCAAGTAAGCCAAATTCTACGTCACCCTGAATATAAGCATCCGGGGCAAAATAGTTTCCCTTGAAAGAACTATCTTGAATAAGATCGGCAATTGTAATCATCTTTTAAGTACCTCGGCAAAATTATTTTCAGATTTCCCCATGATTTGATCGGCTTTGAGGTGTTGCGGGTGCGATTTAATTACAAACTTACTTATCCCCCGATTTCGATTAGAGTAGGCTCTGCGATCAGAGTTGTTTGCGCTATAAGCAAAAAAGGTTGTAATAAAGCAAACTGTTCTTGAGATAGAAATTGCAGCAAACTCATTTGTAAAAATTCATAAAGTTTGGTTTCAATCTCTTCCAACTGATGAACCTTGATTTGAGGGGCAAGCCATTCTAGTAAGCGATGTTGGAAATATTCTGGATTATTTAAAAGCATTGCCATGCTACAGTTCCGCATTACTAACAACCAATGTTGTAAAGCTCTTTTTAAAACTTTTTCTTCTTGGTCGGGAAAAACATTCAATAATTGATTAGCTACAGTCTGAAATATATCAATTTCTTGATCGCGTATACATTTATAAGTTTTTAAACGTTGAGCCAGAGTATCAGTATGATGTTTGAAAGCTTTGATTTCTTGTGGCTGTAAGTAGTGGTCTTCTGCTTGATACCACAAAGCTTGAAGATCGGAATGCATAAGATTAACCTTTAAAATAATTCTGTCAAATTAGAAATGTTCATTGTTGGGTTAGAAACTGAAGCAACGTTCTCGTTTAACTTTAGCAGTGGAAAAGCAGCAATTTTAGGTTTTCCTTCCCAAACAAAGTAACGAAAAAACTGCTCTACAGGTAAAGTCAGAGCAAAAGTCCCATTAGCTTTCTGACTAGTTTCATGAGTTAATGCTCTACCTTGCCAATTAGCATGGCTAAAAAATTCTTCTACTTTCCAACTTTGCCAAGAAGAAAAAGACTTAGGTTGAACTCCTAAAGGAGAGGAATCTTGTTGCCCAACAACACCTTGCCAGTTGGCATAGCTAAAAAATTCTTCGAGACTCAGACTTTTCCAGCGATCGCTCATGCGAGATATTCTCCGTTATGCAATCTTTTTTCGATATCTTTAGCACTAGCTCCTTCGTTATGCCAGAAGGTAGCAGCATCGATGCGGTCTTTTTTACCCAAAAGAAACTTACAATAGGTTTCTCCCATGGCATAACATTGAATTTCAATACAATTTAAGTCTTTTTGAACTAAATCACTAAAAAATCCGGCTAATAATCCAGCATAGATATGACAAACAGGTTTACCTACGTTACCTAAAGTACGAGCAACGGCTGAATCGAAGATGTTGATAAACATAAATCCGTTATTTTGTTCGCTCAAGTCGACATCCCAATTTCCCCAGCCTTGAGTAGCAAAGGGCCACCACCATGCTTCTAAGACATACTGAAGATTTTTTTCGCTGAGATCTGGTTTGTATTCGTACTCAGTGACAAACCATTGACGAAAGAAAGTAGCATCTTGCTTGCCCCATTCTTTCCCGATGTTATACATGACAACGGAGGCAGCACTGCCTACTTCTTGTTCTAATCCTTCGATCAAACCAATAATAAAATCTTCTGTTACAAAAATATTCCGAGCTTCATTCCAATCAACGACTGTTCCTGTTTTCGTCTCGAAGGAAAAGAAATCGTCAAATCGATAATGATGATGTTTATAAGGATATTTAGCTTTTAAAAAATGTTTAGTTTGCTCGGGAGTTGTGATTAATTTGCTGGTCTTTTCTGAGGGAGTAAAAACCATAATCTGACATTCCTTATCAGTTTTAATGTAAATTGATAGTTACTTTGAATGAATTTGCCATTTTTATACTTAATTAAACCAAATAATTAAAAGAAATTTATTGGTATTAATCCATTTAAATTCTATATTGGGTAAATACTTAATTACCTCAGTAAAAACTCTGATTAAAACACCAATAAAATATATAAAAAAACATGAAAATAATTAAATTATGTTAATTTTTTGTTTTAAATTGTAGGGGTTAAATTTATTTGTCTTTAAAATTAACTGTTGATGTTTATATTTTGCCTTTTTCCATTATTCTGTGAACAGATGAAAATAAAATAATGCTATAAATTTTTTTTAATAACTTTTATAAATTTTTATTTAAAAATACTTCGAGTTGAACGTCAATAAGCTGTTTTCTGGTAATAATTTCTGAAAAGTCTTGAAGGATGTGTGAACAAGATTTGATAAAAGAATCAAGCCATATTTTATAATACTTAAGATTTTCTTGACTAACTACTTGATTTTCTCCACCCAGAAAACTAATTTGACCCAAACTGTCAATGTGAAATTGTTTTAACCAATCAAAATCAGGACGAGATGATTGCCAATATCTAGTTGCCATTTGATTGCCTAAATAATGTTGGCTAATTTGATATAAAGAATTAAAAGTTTTAGTCAATAAACTAATTGTAATTTCTGTTTCTGCTAAAATTTTTTGCATGCCAAACTTGATGGGATCGAAATCAGCATCAAATAATGTATTGATGTTGTAATAAGCAGAATCAAACTTAGTATTACGAACATTAGCTCCAAGTAAATCGGCATCAGTAAGATCTGCTTCGAGGAGTAAAGCTCCATTAATTGAAGTTTGCTTTAGTGAAGCTCCAGTGAATAAAGCTTTGTTGAAATAGGATATTGTTAAAAAAGCATTAGTAAGATTAGCTTGACTTAAAATCGCCTCATTTAAAGATGCTCGAACTAATTTTGTTTTAATTAAAGAAGCTTTAGTGAGATTTGCTTTATTTAAACTTGTTTTAATTAAAGAAGCTTGATCTAAAATTGCTTCAGTAAGGTTCGCATTATCTAAATTTGCCTCATCTAAACAAACATTGGTTAAATTAGCTTGGGTAAGATCGCAACCTTGAAGATTAATCTGGCTAAGATTGATTCCCCTTAAATCTGCTTGTCTAAGATTGATGTTGGCAAAATTTTTTTCTCCTTGTTGATATTGTGCTTTAAATGTAGTTAAATTATTCATAATTAGATTATTAATAAAAATAAATTAGGTTGAATTTTATTTAAAATTTAGATCCATTTATTTTAGATAAAACATTTGATTATCAAAGTGAAAATATAATTTTATTTCTCATATTAATTATAGATAGCAAAAATTAGTAAATTAAACTAAAAATAAAGTTTTTTGAAATTAAAACAGTCTCAAATATTAATAAAAATTATTGTTTTTTTTATAAATAAAGTCATAGTTTTTAAATGCAGGTAAATTACTTAATGTTGCCGATCAAGATCAAATTTGACAAGAGCGATCGCTCTTGTGCTTAGTCCATTTGAATAATTGTTTAAGCCAAGTATGCCCAAAAACTAACTCAAACAGATCAAAATCACAAAAACTTTAAAAATTGGCACGAAATTTAGCAATTCGGAAACTTAAAAAGATCACAGGCATGATTCCTACTAAAACAATTGCTAAGGCAGGTGCAGAAGCTTCGACTAATCTTTCATCAGAAGCGTATTGATATACTCGAATAGCTAAAGTATCAAAGTTAAACGGACGAATAACTAAAGTTGCTGGTAACTCCTTCATCACGTCAACAAAGACTAACATGGTTGAAGTTAATAATCCTCCCCACATTAAAGGTGTATGAACTTTGAGTAAAGTGCCAGTTGCTCCATAACCAAGACTACGAGACGCATCATCTAGATTAGGTGTAATTTTATTTAAGCTTGATTCAATCGAACCAAAAGCAACTGCTAAAAAACGCACTAAATAAGCAAAAATTAAAGTAGCAATAGTTCCTGATAACAATAAGCCAGTAGAAATACCAAAAGTAGCTTTCATCCAACTATCGAAAGCATTGTCAAACTGACCAACAGGAATTAAAGTTCCGACAGCAATTACTGAACCAGGAATAGCATAACCGATTGCACCAATTCTCACTGCACTACGCATAATTAAATTGGGTTGTAATCTCTGTCCGTAAGCCATAATGAGAGAAATAAGTGTAGCTAAGACCGCACTAATAATTGCCAAAATAAAACTATGATTAGTTAAAGTCCAAAAATCATTGTCAAAAGTATCTTCAAAATTACTAATGGTCAGTTGTAGTAAGTAACTTGCTGGAATGATAAATCCTAAAGCAACTGGTAATAAACAACTAAGCCAAGCTAAACTGCCTCGAAGCCAACCTAATTGATATCGTGGTAATTGCTGTGTAGCACTAGCGGTTTGATAATAGCGTGCTTGAGAACGCGACCATCTTTCTAAAACAATTAAAATTAGCACAAATAACATTAAAAAAGCAGCTAATTTGGCTGCTGCTGCTCTTTCTCCCATACCCAACCAGGTACGATAGATGCCTGTAGTAAAGGTACTAACGCCGAAATATTCAACTGTCCCAAAATCATTAAGGGTTTCCATCAAAGCTAAGGCTAAACCTGCCATAATTGATGGTCTAGCTAACGGTAAAGCTACTGTAAAAAAGCTACGCCAGGGATTACAACCAAGAGAACGACTGGCTTCTAAGGTACAAACTGATTGTTCTAAAAATGCAACTCTAGCAAGTAAATAAACATAGGGATAAAGCACTAAAGTTAGCATGACAATCGCACCCCAAAGAGAACGAACATTGGGAAACCAATAATCTTGAACACTAGTCCAGCCAAATAAATCTCTGAGTCCAGTTTGGACCGGACCAAAAAAATCCAACATATAGGTGTAAGCATAAGCCAACAAGTAGGCTGGTGCAGCCAGAGGAAGCAGTAATAACCATTCAAACCAACTACTACCCCAAAAGCGACACATAGTAACTAACCAAGCTGTTCCTACTCCAATAACTAAAACCCCTGCACCAACTCCTAACATTAACCATAAAGAATTAAGAATATAGTCTTTTAAAACAGTTTGAGTTAAATGAGTCCACACACCTTCAGAATTAGTAAAGACGCTGCTAAAAACAAAAATTATTGGCATGGCAATGATGATAGCCACCACCAAAACTACGATTGTCCAACCGTTAAATTGAGGAGTTGTAGAGATACGAGTATGTTTGACGATCATTGGTTATTTATTATCAAATTTGATGAAAATGCTTTGATTATATTTTGCTGAGGGTTGTTAGTTATCAGTTATCAGTTGAGACGTAATATGTTACGTCTCTACATCAGTTACTAGTTATCTGACTTTAAACTTACTTATTGATCCATTTCCAGAGGGGATGACTAGTTCCTGAAGCTAAAATTTCTTTAACTTGCTGTTGAAGACGATAGCGTTCTCTAAGTGGTAATCCCCAAATAATATTGCGACTTTGCCACACCAAGACAGAAACGGTTAAACCAATGCAAACAGACAGACATAAACTCGATCCAAGATTGTAACTCAGACTATAACGCAGACCGGCCCAAGTAAAATAATCTAACAAGCGTTGAATCTCTGCTCGTAATCCCCATAGTCCAAAAGTCCCAAGTGTTAGCCAGCTAAAAACTACTAATGACCACCGAGCATAGACGGTTAGTTGATGAAGTCGTTTGACTTGTTTCCGTAGATTGGGGTCGAGTTCTGTCATGATAATTCTAATTTAAAACTAGTCGGAAGTAGAACTATTAGCGATCGCGGTTAACTCGTTTTTTTTACTGTTGCGCCACCAACCTAGTAGAGTACTAGCAACAAAAATACTAGAATAGGCACCTGCAATAAAACCAATAATTAAAGCTAAAGCAAAATATTTTAAAGTAGCCCCGCCAAAGAGAAAAATTGCTACTAAAGGTAAAACAGTAGTTAAACTAGTGTTGATCGAGCGAGCTAAAGTTTGATTAACGGCATCATCGACAATTTGATCGATTGAGTCATTGGGATTAATCGTCATTGTTTCACGGATGCGGTCGTAAATAACGACTGTATCGTTAACGGAAAATCCCACAATAGTCAGTAAAGATACTAAAAATAAACTGTCTACTTCCACTCCTGCAACTAAACCTAAAACAGCAAAAACTCCGCAAGTTACGACAACGTCGTGAAAAAGAGCCACAATGGCAAAAAAAGCATAGTCAAACTGAAAGCGAACGCTCAGATAAACGATAATGCCAAAAAAGGAAACAATTAAAGCGAGTAATCCTGAGGAGAATAATTCCTGACCAATTGTTGGTCCAACCGAATCAATTTGAATTGTTTTAGGGTCAAATTGACCAATTTTACTGCTGAGAGCTTGTTGGAGTTCGGTTCTGGCATTAACATCGAGGTTTTGCGTCCGAACTGATAAGATTTGTTTGTTATCGCCTAGTAACTGAATACTACTACCAGTCAAACCTTGAGCATCTAAAACTTCTCTAACTTGAGTAACTTCAATCGGGCGATCGCAATTTCCTGCTACAGAACAGTCTCTTTCTACCTGTAAGCGAGTACCGCCAATAAAGTCTAACCCTGGTCTTAATGGTGCATTAAGTTGAGTATAACTAATGATCATTGCAATGATACTGCCTAGGATGGCAAGGCTAGAAATAGTCCACCACAAACCACGGGTTTTAGTGACATTTAGTTTATTCATTGGTCTTAATTTACTGATTTAGGAAGATTGGGGCAGAATAATTCGGGTTTTTGTCTGATTTTAGGAAATCCTAATACAGTCAATAGTAAAAATGTCCGACTACAAGTAAGAGCGGTAAACATACTTACTCCTACTCCAATAGCTAAAGTGAGTGCAAATCCTTTGACCAATCCCGAACCAAGCCAAAATAAGGCAATACAAGCAATCAAAGTCGTGACGTTACTATCCAAAATACTGGAAAAAGCCCGATAAAAGCCAGATTCTACGGAACGATAGAGAGTTTTTCCTGCGCGTAATTCTTCTCTAGTTCTTTCAAAAATTAAAACATTGGCATCTACTGCCATACCAATACTAAGGATGAAACCAGCAATTCCAGGTAGAGTCATAGTAACTCCGATCAGAGAATAGCAAGCTAAAGTCAGTAAAGTGTAAATAGCTAAAGCTAGGTCGGCAATTATTCCTGGTAAACGATAATAAACTGCCATAAATACCAAAACCAAAATCAAACCAGCCATCCCAGCATAGATACTGCGACGGATACTATCTTGTCCTAAAGTTGCTCCAACGGTACGGTTTTCAACTACTTCAACAGGAAAAGGTAAAGAACCACCTCGAATTTGAATGGCTAAGTCGTTGGCACTATCTAAGGTAAAATTGCCTGTAATAACCGCTCTACCACCAGCAATCCCTGTATCAGCAAATTCTGCTCCTACTACAGGCGCACTAATTAACTCATTGTCAAGGAAAATTCCAATACTACGTCCAGTTCCTGCTAAATTTTTGGTTAATTCAGCAAATTTTTTGCCCCCTTCATCATCAAATGCGATCGCAACTTCCCAAAGATTACCTGCCTGAGTTGGTTGAGGACGAGCATCTTTAAGATTTTTACCAGTTAAATCAACTGATTTAAATAATTCTGTGATCGCTTCATTAGATTTTTGTAAAGATTCTTGAAGCTCAGCTATTTGGGTTTGATTTTCAGCAATTTTACCTGTTGCTTTTAAAGCTGCTAATTGTAACTGTAATTGCTGTCGAACTTGCGATTCTGCTGCTAAATCGCCTTCAGTTCCCTGAATTTGCTCGCGAAATTCTAATTGTGCAGTACCACCCAAAACCCGTTCTGCTTGTTCGGGGTCAGTTACACCTGGAAGTTGGACTAAAATTTTATCATTACCGACCGTTTGCACAATGGGTTCAGAAACACCAAGGGCATTGATCCGATTGGTAATAACTTTTTCAACTGCACTAAGATCATCAGATTGAATTTCTTTAACTTGTTCGGTTGGTTTAACCTGAATAGTTAGTTGTGCGCCTCCTCTAAGATCTAAACCTAACTGAAAAGGAAGCGTAATTAAAACTGCGATCGCAGCAGCGACCAAAACTACAATCAAAACTAAATAAGCGCGCTGTTTTTGCATTGACACTCACCTGTGGCAACAAATGCCATAATAATGCTTTTTGTTAATTCCCAGTCATTAATTCCAATATTTTAAGGGAGTAGGGAAGAAGAAGTAATAATTACTAACTGATGTTACGCACTCTTGAGTAAATGTAATTCACACATAGCTTGTTGCAAAGCTTTGACATAAATAGTACTGCGCAAAGCAAAATGGTTCATCTTGTGTTTCAATTTCAGACACTCTAATTGAAATGCAGCATAGATAGACATAAAGATATGGTTTCCTTGAGTACGAAGACATTTAGTTGGGGACTTAGCTAAACCAGTATTAGACTTGAGCGTTTTATGAAAGACTTCCACGTTCCACCGTTTTTGGTAGATTGCTTCTATTTGAGGGACATTACAGTTTAAATCACTACAAGCCAAATACAAAATACCAGTACTGCCATCTTGGTTTTTAAAGACTTGACGATAGATGAGAACAGGAAAGTCCAGTCCTTTAAGCCATCCTCTGACTGAGATCTGTTCTGACCAGTTGAGTTCATCAATTCTGGTAAAACAACCCTGTTTTTTGTTTTCTTCACTCAAGGCTACGGTACGATTGCTTTTGAGAGCCATGATCAAGTGCTTATCTAAATCCTGACAGATAAAAGCCATATTTTCCTTCGAGGAAAACCAACTATCAGCTAGCACATACCTGTATTTGAGTTGATTCTGGGAGCAAATTTTTAATTGATTTCGTGTTAATTCATTTTTTGTTGCTGTTGCTTTTCGTTTTTCCTTCTTTGTTTTTACCTCACAAAATTTTATGGACTTTTTGACGACATCAAACCCAATTGGTAGGCTTATGTCTTCGACACTATAAACATAGTTGATGATGTTAATTCCCTTGACAGAACGGTTTTCTTGATGGTCATGATGCCAGCACACTAACTCATTCTCTTGGGTATGAGGTTTTTTCTCTATGGTGTCATCCACAATCAACACACCATCTTCTTGTTCATACTCCCTGACCACTGGTTTCACTAACTTCCACAGCTCTCGTGACTCTAAGTCTTTAGCCGACAGGAAACGAGTTATTTTATCGTGACTGATACTTCCTTCTAATACTCTTGATAATCCTGTCGCTGTTATCTGTCCAAACGAGCTGATAATATAATCGCTGTATAGTTCCAAAAGCTTTTTGTCCATTCGAGTATTATAGCTTTTGCGTAACATCAGTTACTAACATAAAGAAAGGATGGTGCTATCTAGCACAATTTCAGCTTAGGTTATCAATTTTTTATGCCGAAACTTCTTTCAGAACGAATATTTCGTCTTGCTGTAATCATTATAGGAGCGTGGCTATTAATCGATCTAACCGCTCATGTGGTTACGGAAATTTTGTGGTTTCAAGAAGTTAATTATTTGTCAGTGTTATTGAAACGTTGGGGATGGCAATTACTATTGTGGGTTGTTGCTTGTGGAATTTCGATTGGGTTTTTATTAAGTAATTGGTTTATTGCCAATCGTTTAGCTTGGCGATGGTTGCCTCAACATGAAAATAACTCACTAGGAGTTGCCTATCTACCTGAGAGGGAAAACAAACCCGATCTTAAATCTCAAAATCAGAAGTTTTTTTTAACGCTCAAACTGCCATTACTATTCATCTTAGTCTTCGTTACTAGCATAGCGATCGCATTTTTGGTGGTTTATTATAGTACAATTGCTTTTCATGCTTGGCATTATAACTACAATTTGCCTAAGATTATTCCTACTTTGCCTTCTTTGTTTACTTGGTTGTCTGTGGTCAAAATTTTTACGGCTATCAAACAACCACAATATCTTGAACAAAGCATTATCATTATTTTTCTTGCTTTACTATTAATTTTTAAACCCAAATTGTTTTTATTAGTCTTATCAGTAATTATTAGTCTATCTTTTAGTTCAATTTTATCAGGAAATTGGACAGTATTTTTACAATATTTCAATAGTAGCTTATTTAATAATTTCGACCCACAATTTGGCAATGATATTAGTTTTTATATTTTTACTTTTCCTGTCTGGAAGTTAATAAATCTTTGGCTATTAGGATTGTTCGGTTTTGCAATCCTTAGTTGTTTTTTATTTTATTTGTTATCAGGAAATAGTCTTTCTGAAGGTAAGTTCAATGGATTTTCGACTCACCAAGCTTGGCATTTAGCTTGTTTATTATCAGGTTTATTTTTAATCGTAGCGTTACGGCATTGGCTCAACCGCTATGATTTACTATATTCTGAAAGAGGAGTTATTTATGGAGCAAACTTCACCGATATTACAATTCAACTGCCTTTAGAAACAATTTTGACGGTGACAGCAATTGTAGTTGGAATCTGGTTATCACTGCAAGTTTTAATAAGTTATCGTCCGAAAAAATATCAAGTCAAATTAGGTAAAAAAAGAATTATCTCTTGGTGGTTAATTTTTATTTATTTATTAATTTTAGTAGTTGGTAATCTCACTGGTCTGATTGTACAGCGTTTAGTAGTTGAACCGAATGAATTAGCCAAAGAAAGCAAGTTTATTCAACGTAGTATTGCGATGACTAGAACTGCTTTTGGTCTAGATAAAATAGACGATCAAATTTTTATTCCTCAAGATCAATTAACTGCTACTGATATTCAAAAAAATGAGCTAACAATTGATAATATTCGTCTTTGGGATACCCGTCCTATTCTGCAAACTAATCGTCAACTGCAACAAATTCGACTTTATTATAAATTTTTTGATGCCGATATAGACCGATATACTCTCGGAGAAACAGAAAATAACAAGCAACAAGTCATTATTGCCCCTAGAGAATTAGACTATAGCGCAGTACCTCAAAGAGCGCAAACTTGGGTCAATAAACATTTAATTTACACCCACGGTTATGGTTTTACCCTATCTCCTGTTAACCAAGTAGATCAAGGAGGATTACCATTTTATTTTGTTAAAGATATTGGTACAGGCACTCAAGAAGAAGGAAATTTGACTGTTTCTAGTGATTTAATTCGTCAAAATATTCCCATCGGTCAACCGCGAATTTATTATGGAGAATTAACAGATCCCTACGTTATGACTCCTTCTAGAGTTAGAGAGTTTGATTTTCCTAGTGGAGAAGAAAATATTTACAATACCTATGATGGTAATGGTGGGATCAGAATTAGCAATTATCTGCGTCGATTATTATTTGCGGAATATCTCAAAGATTGGCAAATGATCTTTACCCAAAACTTCACCGCCGATACTAAATTGCTATTGCGCCGTAATATCAATCGTCGAGTCAGAACTATTGCTCCTTTCTTAAGATATGACCGAGATCCTTATTTAGTTGTAGCAGATTTAGAAAATAATCAAGGGAAACAAGAGCCTAACTATCTTTATTGGATTATAGATGCTTATACTACCAGCGATCGCTATCCTTATTCAGATCCAGAAGACAATGATTTTAACTACATTCGCAATTCAGTCAAAGTAGTAATTGATGCCTATAACGGAGACGTAACTTTTTATATTGCTGAACCTGAAGATCCAATTGTTCAGACTTGGCAAAAAATCTTCCCTAATTTATTCAAATCTCTTGAAGAAATGCCTGTTAATTTGCGTCGTCATATTCGTTATCCAGAGGATTTATTTAGTATCCAATCTGAAAAATTATTAATTTATCACATGACTGACGCTCAGGTATTTTATAACCGAGAAGATCAATGGCAAATTCCTCAAGAAATTTACGGTACAGAATCTCAACAGATAGAACCTTATTATCTAATTATGAAATTACCAACGGTGACTAAGGAAGAATTCATTTTACTTCATCCTTATACTCCGATTAGTCGTCCTAATTTAATTGGTTGGTTAGCAGCAAGATCTGATGGAGAGTTCTATGGTAAATTGTTACTCTATAAATTTCCTAAACAAAGATTAGTTTATGGTCCTAATCAAATCGAAGCTTTAATTAATCAAGATCCGGTTATTTCTCAACAAATTTCATTATGGAATCGAGAGGGTTCAAAGGCAATTCAAGGTAATTTGTTAATTATTCCTATCGAACAATCGTTACTCTATGTCGAACCTTTATATATTGAAGCGGAACAAAATAGTTTACCAACTTTAGCCAGAGTAATTGTAGTTTATGAAAATCAAATTGTGATGGCAGAAAATTTACAGAAGGCGTTAGAAGCAATTTTTAATCCTAATATTGACTCTGATTCTACAATTATTCGACCAGTAGAGGAATTACCGCCTGTTGCACCAGAATAAATAATTAATTCAAAAATATTTAACTGAGGCAAGTTAACTAAATTTATGCTTTCTTGAAAAACTGAATAATTTCTCGAACATGATTGAGAAATTGACTATCTTCAGTTAATTGAGAAATTGCAGTGGTTGCTTCTCTTGCTAATTGTTCGTGTTCGAGCTTGTTTTTTGCTGCCAATTGTTCTACAAAAGCTTTTAACCGATTTAATTCTTGTCTAGTATCCTGCCATTGTTGTTGTTGTTTTGCAATCAAAGAAAGAGGATCTTCTATATTTAATTGAGACTCAACTGTTGATAAAGATGATTCAATTTGTCTTACTCTATCTCGTAATTCAAATATATCTTCACGAGGATATTTAATTTGTTGACGAATTATTGATAGTCTACTAGCTAAATATTGATAACCTCGAATTGTCGGACGCAAAGCTGTTAATAATAAAGTCGCAACAGAACTTATATAACCAACTTGACTAATACCTGTAGCAGCAAGTAAATAAAGAACTAAAGCCGAAACAATATGTAGTAAAATTGCAATGATAATTGACCAACGAGAAATCTTTTTGACATAGTTTAATTGTTTCTGTTCGATAGCAATTCCTTTTTGTTGAGAGATTGCAGCTTCAGCAATTGTTTCTTGGGTATCAAAATAAATATTCCAAGGCAGAGTAACAATAATTATTAACCACCAAAAACTAGCAATTCCAATTAACCAGTCTAGTAAATTGCCTGTGGGAACGTGCAACCATTGCAAAATTAAACCAATTAGTAAAATTAAAAGGCTAAAACCGATACTAGAACTAAGATATTTGCCAAACATTGTTTTGTTTATTAATAGTTATTTTGCGATTAATTGTAGAAAAAGGTAATTAACTTGTTTCTGAACACTGTGACAGTTTATCGATCTTCCTAGATCGGAAGACATAAATTAAAGCTTAATTAGCAAAGTTTTAAAATTATTTAATTAAAATTAGCTAAAATTTAAGGATAGTTTCAAAAAAAATTCATCTAAATCCGATTTAATTAAGGTAGAGTTAAAAAAGGACTTATAAGCCGTTTAGTTTATTTTTAAGATATTTTTTTGATACATACTTAGTTATCCTTATTCAATAGTTGAAATCAAGTAAAAGGACTAAAATTCTGTGACTGAAATCGGTACTTCTCAACAGCAAACTACTAAATACGATATTGAGTCAGAAGTTTTAGAAAGATATCAAGCAGGTGCTAAACAACAACAGCCTAGTTTATGTTGTCCTACTGAATATGAAGGTAATTATTTAGAAATTTTACCAGAAGAAATTATTGCTAAAGATTATGGTTGTGGCGATCCTACTCGTTATGTCAATCAAGGAGAAACTGTAGTTGATTTGGGTTCTGGCGCAGGAAAAAACTGTTATATTTTAGCACAAAAAGTTGGTACAATAGGGAAAGTTATTGGAGTTGATTTCAATGATGAAATGTTGTCTTTAGCACGAAAGTATCAAACTGAAATTACTACAAAACTTGGATACAATAATACCCAGTTTGTCAAAGGAAAAATTCAAGATTTAAGATTAAACTTAGAACGAGTAGAAACTTGGTTAAAAAATAATCCAATTACTTCTATCGATGGTGTAAGTAAATACGAAACAGAATGCGATCGCTTGCGACAATCAGAAACTTTAATTGCCGATAGTAGTGTTGATGTAGTTATTTCTAACTGTGTTTTAAATTTAGTTCGTCCCCAAGACAAACAACAGTTATTTGCAGAAATATTTCGGGTACTGAAACGAGGTGGTAGGGGAGTAATTTCTGATATTGTTTGTGATGAAGAGCCTACTCCCAAAATTTTAAATGACCCTGAATTATGGAGTGGTTGTATTGCAGGTGCATTTCGAGAAGATTTATTTTTAAAAATGTTTGAATCGGCAGGTTTTTATGGCATTGAAATTTTAAAAAGAGAAGAACAACCTTGGCAGGTAATTGATGGAGTCGAATTTCGTTCCATGACAGTTCGTGCTTATAAAGGCAAAGAAGGTGCTTGTTGGGAAAGAAAGCAAGCGGTAGTTTATAAAGGACCTTGGAAACAAGTTCAAGATGATGATGGTCATGTTTTTTGTCGCGGAGAAAGAATGGCAGTTTGCGACAAGACTTATCAGATGTTAACTAATACTAATAGTCCCTATGCCAAGGATATTATTCCTATTCCTCCTTATGAAAATATTCCTTTAGAATCTGCTCAAGAATTTAGTTGTAAAAGTAAAGCAATTCGTCACCCTAGAGAAACTAAAGGTTCTGAATATAACATAACAGATATTAGTAATGAATCTTGTTGTTCTCCAGGAGAATGTTGTTAACAGTTCTCAGTTTTCAGTTATCGATAAACATAGACTGAGGATTGTTTCAAATACAAATAGCAGAGAAAAAAATGTTATTAGCGATCGCTCGATAAAAATATACACAAAAGAAAAACTGTCAATTCAATATGCTGATGGATATAACGTTGATGGTATTTATTAACATTAAGATAAGTGTGTAAAAATAGATCGAGCGAAAATGAGGCAAGTGATTTTGTATAGAGATGAAGATGGCTACTGGATCGTAGAATGTCCCAGTCTCAAAGGATGCGTCAGTCAAGGCAAAACTAAAGAGGAAGCTATTGCTAATATAAAAGAAGCGATCGCTGGTTACATTGCTGCTTTAGAAGAAGATGGAATACCAATCCCTGAAGAAAACTTTAAAACTTTTTTAGTAGTGGTGTGAGCAAATTACCAAATATTTCGGGACAAGATTGCATCAAAGCTTTACAGAAAATAGGTTTCTACAAAAAACGACAAGAAAGCAGTCACATCATTATGCGATGAGATAATCCCTTTGCTCAAGTCGTTGTCCCAAATCATCAGGAATTAGCAAAAGGAACATTAAGAGCTATTATTCGAGATGCCGATCTGAGTATAGATCAATTTATTTCACTACTATGAGATATGTATTAGCTTTTAAGTGAGCGATCGCTATAGGATTTATTTTTAATTAAACATGAGTATCGTAACCCTACAAAAAATTAAAAAAGACTTCGGTATCAAGGAAATTCTCCACGAAGCTAGTTTTACCATTGAAGAACAAGATAAAGTAGGGCTAATTGGGGTTAATGGTGGTGGCAAATCAACCCTACTAAAAATGATCGCGGGAATTGAATCGATTGATAGTGGCGATCGCATTGTTAAATCTGGTGCGCGAATTGTCTATTTACCCCAACAACCAGAAGTAAACGAAGACAATACCGTTTTAGATCAAGTATTTGCAGACAGTAGCGAAGAGATGAAACTGGTGCGCGAGTATGAAAATTTAACTCATAAAATTGCACACGCATCGGGAGATCAACAGAATCAATTAACAGAAAAGCTAATTCGGGTTACAGAAAAGATTGCAGCAGCTAATGCTTGGGAATTGGAAACCAAAGCCAAAATTATCCTTAGTAAGTTGGGAATTGAAGATTTTGAGGCGAGAGTAGGAGATTTATCGGGGGGATATCGCAAACGCATCGCCTTAGCAACCGCATTAATGAACGAACCCGATCTATTATTAATGGATGAACCGACTAACCATCTCGATGCGGAATCGGTAGAGTGGTTACAGGATTATTTAAATAATTTTCGCGGTGCGATATTATTAATTACTCACGATCGCTATTTTTTGGATAAAGTTACTAATCGTATTTTAGAAATAGACAGAGGCGATCTATATACCTATGCAGGAAACTATTCTTATTATCTCGAAAAAAAAGCCTTACAAGA
This sequence comes from Stanieria sp. NIES-3757, assembly GCA_002355455.1. Taxonomy (NCBI): domain Bacteria; kingdom Bacillati; phylum Cyanobacteriota; class Cyanophyceae; order Pleurocapsales; family Dermocarpellaceae; genus Stanieria; species Stanieria sp. NIES-3757. The sequence goes on along the minus strand of AP017375.1, from coordinate 3,429,061 downwards.
AGAATCAGCAGCTTCAACGCAACAAAAACATAAAGGAATACTGCGGAGAGAGTTAGAATGGTTGAAACGAGGGCCAAAAGCGCGTAGTACCAAACAAAAAGCCAGGATTGATCGCGTTCATGAAATGCAGGATCAAGAGTTTAAAGAAGTACAGGGTAGAGTAGAAATCGATACCCCAGGAAGACGCATCGGCAAAAAAGTAATCGAACTGACTGATATTTCCAAAGCTTACAACGAACGAACTTTAATTAAAGATTTTACCTACGAATTCACCCCACGCGATCGCATTGGGATTATTGGTGGTAATGGTGCGGGAAAATCTACCCTAATGAATATTATTACAGGCAGAGTTGAACCCGATTCGGGAACAGTTGAAATTGGTAGTACGATTCATATCGGTTACTTCGATCAACATTCCGAAGATTTATTAGATGCGATCGATCAAAACCAGAGGGTAATCGATTACATCAAAGATATCGCAGCTTTCGTTACTACTGCCGATGGTACTCAAATTAGTGCTTCCCAAATGCTAGAGAGATTCTTATTCCCTGGCAATCAGCAGTATGCACCAATTCACAAACTTTCTGGAGGCGAAAAGCGTCGCTTATTTTTATTGCAAATATTGATGGGTGCGCCTAACGTCTTAATTTTAGACGAACCGACTAACGATTTAGACGTACAAACTCTGTCGATTTTGGAAGATTACTTAGAAAATTTTAATGGTTGTGTAATTACAGTATCTCATGATCGCTACTTCCTCGATCGCACGGTAGAATTTATCTTTGCAATTGAACCTGGTGGTAATATTCGTCAATATCCTGGTAATTATTCTGTTTATTTAGATTACAAACAAGCAGAAGATAAAGAAATAAAACAGGAAAAAGAAACCAAGCCAAAAGAGTCAGTAACTAAACCTGAAAAATCTGTTTCTGCTAATAACAAATTTCGTCGTTTATCTAACTACGAAAGAAGAGAATTTGAAACTTTAGAAACTAAAATTGCCGAGATGGAAGTACAAAAAGAAGAATTAGAAAAAACTCTCTATCATAATCCGCCCAGTGGTTTTGGTAAAGTTCAAGAATTATCGGAACAACTAGTAGCATTGAATGAAGAGATCGAGCTGGCTACTGAAAGATGGATGGAATTAGCTGAGAGAGAATCTTAATTTATTTAATTAATTACTCTAAATGTCAAATTAATTCTTTCTGTTAATATTTTAGAAGTCTTTGGTACTTGATGTTTCCAAAAATGTTGTGTAGATCCTCTCATAATAAGTAAACTACCATGAGTCAAAGGAATTTCAACTGTATCTAAATCTTTATTTGATTTATGCCTTAACTGAAAACGCCTTGTTGCCCCAAAACTAACAGAAGCTATAGTTGGATTCTTTCCTAGTTCTGGCTCATCATCAGTATGCCATGAAATGTAATCTTTTCCATTGCGGTATAAATTTACTAAAACGCTATTAAAATTGGTTTCTATTACTTTTTTAATTTTTTCTTTAATTGAAAGTACTGGTAGTATCCAAGGATCTGGGCTCATTGTAATACCTGAATATGTGTAGGATTTACCTTCATCTCCATACCAAGCTGTCAACCTAGGTAAGTCAACTTCCTTCCCAAAAATTTTCATTTTCTCTTGTCGCCAATTTATATTACTTAATAGCTCTTTAAAAAATTGATTACTTTCTGTTTCTTCAAAAAAGTTTTGATAAATAATTACCTCTCCATCAGACATATTTTTATCTGATGGCAAAGTTATAATTTCAGGATGCTTTCGATTATCAATCTGCTTTGTCCCAAATAAATCAAGACTAAATTGTTGAGTCATACTATTCTATAGAATATTTCAAAGATTTAAAAGATAAATTATAGAGCAGCATCTGTCCTGAAAATTCTATGATATCTGGGGATCGAACGATTCTCATACTTACAGGTCTTCATCATCCAAATTGTTTTATCATTAATTTCTCGATCATTTGTACAAATTTCTTGTATTTTAAACAAGGTTGATATTTTTTCATAAAAATTATTAATTCTCTTTTGACTTTGTGAGTTTTTTGGATTAATACATACAAAGTAATTATTTCCTTTTTGAGTATTTTTGAGAAGTTTAGTTAAATCATATAAGTCGATTTCTTCTATATCAAGAACATTGGAAAATATATGTAGTTTTATATTTTCAGACTTTAAATAAATATCATTTTCTTTTAAGTCGCTAATAGTCTTATTGACTAGTTTAATATTTATCTTGTTTAATTCGTCCTCAGATAAAGCTTTTTTAATATATTTAACTCCTCTATCAAGTGCCTTCCTGGAAGGTTCAATCAATGTAAGAGTGTTAAAAGGTAAATTTATTGTTTTTGAGCGACAATAACTTATTAAAGAACAAGTGTCAGTTGCAGCACCACAGCCATAACTAATAATTTCTAACTCTTGATCGCAAAATTTGGATATAGCTAAAGCGTCGAAAGCTTCTACTAACTTATAGTAATGATGTGCGCCATAAAAAGCGATGTAAGTATCTACTTCATCATCAGATTGTATAATTTTTCTCCCATTTTGAATTGCATCCCGAACCGTTTGCCAGTTTACGCAACTTTGATTGTTACAAGAAAGATATTTTTCCAAACAAGGCTCATAAACATCTTTAATATAATCAAAATTAGGCTTGATTGGACTCACTTTTGGAAGCTGACTAACCATACTTATTCTTCTTTTTAAGATTTATTGATTGATTTCAATATGTCTTAAAGAAAGCTAAGTAGTTGTGATCTTATTACTGTTAGTTTAGTTTGAAGATGTGATCGCTTTAGTAAGATAAAACCATCAAAATTTTTTGTCTATAACTACAACCCAAATGACGCGATTACTCAAAGAGGCGATCGCTTGGTTAAAAACTTTATCTTCTAGTCAACAAAACGCGATCTCGCATAGCGAGTCACTTCGTGAGCGCGTTACTGTTAATTTGAGTTTGAAGACGCGATCGCCATGAGCGTAAAAATTTTACTATTATTCAGACGCGATCGCACGTGACCAAGATTGAAGAAATGCTCTTAAAACTTTTCAGATAAGGGATTTTAGTAGTATCTATTTTGTTCTAAGTCATCTCAATCCAAATTTTTAGAACTATCTTAAAAAAAAATGAACTTTTGTTATATAATAGTGTGGTTGCCAAAAACGGCTCGGTAGCTCAGTTGGTTAGAGCAGGGGACTCATAAGCCCAAGGTCGGCAGTTCAAATCTGCCCCGAGCCATTGAATAATGTACAGTTGTACAGTGACTAATTATTGGTCATCAGAGACAGATGAATCTGATTGAATATAGTTATTTTTCATTTTCTGCAATATCTTTGCTACAAATTGAGGTTTATGCCTATTCCCCAATCGCGATACGAGTAGCAAAAATAGCAATCAAAAAAACTAACTTCCTAAAAATTTAACTAATTCTTCTAACTTCAGCCAAGCTGCACCATTAGACATAATTTCCTTTGCCATTTCAATACCTTGATTATGATTACCAAAAGGAACAACTTCTCCTACTTGCAAAGCCAAAGTAGCATTTAAAGCTACGGCATCTTGTTGAGCTTGTGTACCTCTACCTTGAAGAACATTCCGCAAAATATTTGCATTTTCTTCAACTTCACCACCTTTTAATTCACTCAGAGGTGCTGGAGTTAAACCTAATTCTTGAGGATTGATGTTAACTAAACTAACTTGGTCTTCAGTTAACATTGCTAAATCTGTACTATCACCTAATCCTGCTTCGTCAAGTTTTTCCCTACCATGCAAAACAATCGCTTTCGGTATTCCTAGTTTATTTAATGCTTCTGCCATACTATTTAAAAATAAAGAGTCATAGACACCGATAACTTGACCAGTAGGACGTAGAGGATTAACTAAAGGACCTAAAAGATTAAATACAGTTCTGACTTGAAGAGTTTTTCTTAAAGGTGCCACACTTTTCATCGCAGGATGCCAACCAGGCGCAAACAAAAAAGTAATTCCTACTTCATCTAAAGCTGCTGCTACTTTAGCTGAGGATGCCGTTAAATTTACTCCTAAATACTCTAAAACATCAGCCGAACCTACTTTACTCGAAGCAGAACGATTCCCATGTTTAGCAACTTTTACTTCTGCTGCTGCTGCCACAAAAGCTACTGCTGTAGAAATATTAAAAGTAGAAGCTCCATCCCCTCCTGTACCACAAGTATCAATAACAGGACAATCATGTTGAATTTCCTGTTGTTGTACGGATTGATTTTGTAAGACTTGTGCCATGCCAGCTAATTCATCTGCTGACACACCTTTAGCTTGAATTGCAGCCAAAATTGCTCCCGAAATGACAGGAGGAATTGCTTCTTGCAACCATCCTTCCATCAATTGAGCTGCTTGAGTTTGCGAGAGAGATTGTTTGTCTAATAGCTGTTGTAGGAGGCTTGGTAAATCTAAAGTGATTTGGTTTAGTTGTTGTACCATCAGTTTCGAGTAAAAATTGGATTATTTCCTCTGGAGGTTAAAGAAGAATTAAAATCTATTAGGTATTCTTTGACAGTTAGATATCCTACCTTAAAAGTTGAGCTATGAAGTATTTTCTCCGACTAAGTACTCTTTTGTTGTTGTTAATTTTGCTGTGGTTTCCTTCACCAGCACAAGCTGCTAGTTCATCGGCAGTAACTCCCTCAACTTTTAGTGAAGTTGATTTTAGAAATAAAGATTTTACAGGTAAAAATTTACAATCTATTGATTTTGCCAAAGTTGATTTGGAATCAGCTAATTTTAGCAATGCAGATTTGAGAGGAGCGGTGTTTAATGCTTCTAATCTAGCTAATGCTAATCTACAGGGGGCTGACTTTAGTTATGGTTTTGCCTACTTAACTAATTTTGATGGGGCAGATTTAACCGATGCAATTTTTCAAGAAACAATTTTATCTTTTTCTACTTTTGAAGGGGCTAAAATCAAAAATGCCGATTTTACCTTTGCGGTGTTAGAAAAATGGCAAGTCAAGCAACTTTGCGCTAATGCTTCAGGAGTTAATCCTAAAACTGGAGTAGATACCCGTGAGTCTCTCGGTTGTAAATAGGATGAATACATAATCTAATCAATGACTTCGACTCTATCTGACAGGTTATCTAAAAAGTATAAAATGTCAACACCTTGATTCTTGAGGGGTTGTCGCTGGAATTTATTTCCAGCGTTTAAACACCCCGTCATTCCGTTTCACTACACGTCAGAATGACGGTGGTTAAACAATTAAGACTTTCTAGGCATCCTCTAAGATAGATGGTTTTAGAATAGAATTAGACAACCGCAGAAGTTATCGAAAAAGTTGTTTTTGTTATTGAGAATAAAACAGTTAATTTAGTTGTGACGCTGGAAACATACTCCAGCGTTTAAAAATTATTCAAAAAAACTACCATTAACAACAAGATCGATATTTTAATTGTTATAGCAATGGAAAATTTTGGACTAAAAACAATTTAATCAATTTTATGAGAGATTGCTGTACCGAATAAGTGTTTTTATCTTCTTTTCAAGGAAAACAGTAAAATCCGTCAAAGTAAGAATGAGTTTAGTAAACTAGAACAAATGCCAATTAAAAATTCCTATGAAACGCAAAAATAAATACGATTACGACCGTTATGATCCTCCTGCTTCTAGAGGTTATGCTTCTACTGCTGAAAAAAAGCTATTTGATCCTACCAAAATCGCAATTATAGCTAGTGTTTTTATTTTGGGAATTGTAGTGGGTATTGCCTTAAATTTTGGCACTAATTCTGACCCTACTCGGATTGAATCTCGTTCTCAGATCGATATGCAAGCTCCTAATGCGGAATTATGTCAGCAATTTGGAGCTAGTGCGATTGTAGCTAATATGAGAGTATTTTTAACTTTAAATCCTTTTAATGTCTTTGTGACCCAACCGACAATGCAACCAGGATGTGTTTTAAGACAAAATAACTGGTCAATTCTCGAACAACAAAAACTAGTTAGTAACGACCAAGTGAGAGATTGTAAGAGAAGAATGAATACTTTTGCTTTTACTGGTGTTTTAGAAAGTTCTCCTAATATCGATTGTGTTTATCAAAATGACGCAGCAGGAAATTTATTTTTAAATAAACCTGGAACTTCTGGTGCTAGACCTGAATCGGATAGTTTTTAAACTGTGGATAATTAATCGTTTTATTCTTAAAGATTATTTAGAAAAATTATTCTCATATAGATTCTAATTCAATAATTAATACAGGTAAAAGCTCGCGATTATGATAGTATTTGAGTTTTTGAATACTTTTTTATCTTTCCTGGAAAATAAACAGATAAAAGTTTATTTTCAGGATCGATTAACCAACCCAGACGAACTTTATTATTGATATATTTCTGTATTTTCTCTTGAATATTCTGAAGATTTTCAGTAGATGACATTAACTCTAAACCGAAATCAGGTGTAAGGATGTAAGTATTCATAGCTCAGAATTAATATTTTATAAATTATAGTAGTTTGAAACTATATAAAAATAATGAGAGCCTTTTGCTCTCACTTTAAATTAATATTTATTGTATTAATTTTTAATTTTTAATTACAAAATTATTTATTTTAAATATTATTAAATATAGTTTCTAAAATTCGTTTTTGAATAGCTGGTGTTTGCAATACTTGGTGAGCGGCATTAAAAGGTTGTAAACCAAAAAACTGAAGCTCGTATTTAGTATCAAGATTAAACCCGCTAGATTTAAATTTCATCTCATATGTAGCTGGTACTGGGATATTTTCAATCCAATATTCTCCATGAATTGTTTGATTATCGAAAAAAGCAATGCCAAGATTGCCTTCTTTATAGCGAAAAAACTTAATTTGTCTAGCTTGACGCTGTTTTACTCCTGCAAAATCTGAAACTAGATCGGCAGCACCAAAAATAAAACCCAGATCGAACATAATATTTTTTTTTAAATGTTTAAATGATTGAAGATAAGCTACTCCAATCAAGTATATGCTTGTGATTTTTGATTAATAAGGATTAAGATCACCTACTATAAAAAATAAACAAATATGTACACGGTCGCAGAATTCGGGAAATTACGTTACAAATGATAACTGTTAACCGATCGCGTATGACTGGTAACTAGAATTATGTGTGGAATCGTCGGCTATATCGGAACTCAAGCAGCAACAGAAATTTTAATATCTGGTTTGGAAAGACTAGAATATCGGGGTTATGATTCAGCAGGAGTGGCAACAGTTTTAGAAGGAAAAATTAACTGTGTTCGTGCTAAAGGCAAGTTACATAATCTACGAGAAAAAGTAGAAAGAGATCTTAATCCTGCCCAAATTGGCATCGGACATACTCGTTGGGCAACTCACGGTAAACCAGAAGAACATAATGCCCATCCTCATATGGATGCAGCGATGGGTGTAGCGGTAGTTCAAAATGGCATCATTGAAAATTATCGTGAGTTAAGAGAAGAATTAATTAGTAAAGGTTACGAATTTAAGTCAGAAACTGATACAGAAGTTATTCCCCATTTAATTGCTGATTGCTTGAAAAATTCCCAACTTTCCTTACTAGATGCAGTCAGACAGATCATTCCCCGTTTAGAAGGAGCATTTGCGATCGCGGTTATTAGTGCCGATCATCCCTATGAATTAGTTGTAGCACGTCAACAAGCTCCCCTAATCCTCGGTTTTGGACAAGGGGAATTTTTCTGTGCTTCCGATATTACTGCTTTAGTTCCCCATACCCATACAGTTCTCAGTTTAGATAATGGAGAAATGGCAAGATTATCTCCTTTGGGTGTAGAGATTTATAATTTTGCAGGTGATCGCTTAAATAAATTCCCCCGTACTTTGGATTGGAATCTGGTTCAAGTCGAAAAACAGGGATTCCGCCACTATATGCTCAAAGAAATTTATGAGCAACCAGGAGTAGTACGAACTGCTTTAGAAGCTTATTTTAATCCCAACTGGCACGCCCAAGACAATCCCGATTTTAGTCCCGTAACTCTCAGTTTATCACCCCGACTCTACGAAGATTTAGAACACATTCAAATTCTGGCTTGCGGTACGAGTTGGCACGCGAGTTTAATTGGTAAGTATCTATTAGAACAATTAGCAGGAATTCCCACCACAGTAGATTACGCTTCCGAATTTCGCTACTCTCCCAAACCAGTCATCGCCAATACTTTAACTATCGGTGTTACCCAGTCAGGAGAAACTGCCGATACCATTGCTGCCTTGGAAATGGAAAAAGAGCGACGTGCTAACCTCGAACCCAAGCTACAAGCACGATTATTAGGTATTACCAACCGTCCCGAAAGCACCATCGCTCAATTAGTCGATCAGATTATCAATACTCAAGCAGGAATTGAAATTGGGGTAGCAGCAACCAAGACTTTTGTCGCTCAAGTAATGAGCTTTTATTTCCTGGCTCTAGATTTAGCTTTTCGGCGTAAAACTTTACCTCTCGAACAAATCGAACAAATTATTACTGGATTACATCAAATTCCCACTCAAATAGAAAAAACCTTAGAAAGTCAAGCTAATTACATCGAAGAATTGGCACACGAATTTACCAAAGAAACCGAAGACTTTATCTTTATCGGCAGAGGAATTAACTTCCCCATCGCCTTAGAAGGTGCATTAAAACTGAAAGAAATTAGTTACATCCATGCAGAAGGTTATCCTGCTGGCGAAATGAAACATGGTCCCATCGCCTTACTTGATACCAAAGTTCCTGTAGTCGCGATCGCAATGCCTGGTAGTGTTTACGATAAGGTGCTTTCTAATGCCCAGGAAGCAAAAGCCAGAGATGCTAGGTTAATCGGGGTAACTTCAGCCATGAATGCTCAAGAAGCTGCTGCAACCTTTGATGATGTGTTGACTGTGCCTGAAGTTGAAGAGTTGATCTCGCCGATTTTAGCAGTTGTGCCTTTGCAGCTATTGGCTTATCACATTGCAGCGATTAAGGGATTAGATGTCGATCAGCCGAGAAATTTGGCGAAAAGCGTTACTGTTGAGTAGTAAAATTATGTTTTAGTTGCTGTTATTAGCTTAATTGTCGCATTTTAATTAAAAATACAGTCTTATAATACACCATACCTAATTATTTTTCAATTTAGTTAGGTATGGCGACCGCCATTAAGCAAAATTATCAATCTTGAAAAATTTATAATGTTCATCTGGGAATGCTAAGTATGTGAACTTAGTAACTAGGAAATTCCAAGGTGGATATTTGTCAAGAGCTAGAAGCTAAATACCCAGGTATTTTTCATCAACTTATTGAACAATATCAAAGTTTATCTGTTGAAGAAAGAAAGAAAACTGGAAGATTAATCAAAAATTTATTAAAAGAAAATTGCTGGCATGGTGAAGCAATTCAACTTTATCTTGAAGGTCAAACCCTAGCGGAAATTGGCAGGAGACTAAATCTAACAAGAGAAAGAATCCGTCAAGTAATTGAAAGGTATAGAAATTATTATTATGAGGTGGGTTCAAAAGATTGGTGTCTTACACAACTAAAAAAACTGCTTGATTCCCATTATGAAACTGGAATATTGCCTTCAAATGAGGAGATTAACAATTTTAATTCTAAACTTCTATCATCTCTCAAGAAACACTTTATTGGAAAAAAAGGTTCAACTCTTAAAGAATTAGAGCTTTTTTATATGATGTGGCTGAAAAAGAAGGTCATCCTGGCTGGATGCCTACACAAGCCGAATGCGTTCAACATTCCCATAATAAAAAAGCAAGTATTATTAGCATTTTTACTCGTGCTTTTACACCTAAAGAACCAACATTAAGCTGGATTGATGTTGCTCAGAAATACGGACTAAGGTATAACACTGACTATCATAGAGTTACACTTGCCTATATTCGTTCGTTTGTCAAATCTCTAGGTAATACTCTGCACAATCTTACCCCTGCTGAAATTTACGTTTTATTTGAACAACAAGGTATTAATAAAACTGGGGTCAATACTCACAGAAGTAGAACATTTGATAATTTAGTTCAAGCAATTCAATCAGGGAATTTACCACGAGAAGAAATTGAGAATTGGGCAAATGGTCAATCAAGCGATCTTACAGAAACACTATTAGATCCTACAAATGAAACTGTTGAGGAAGCTTTTCAGAAAGTCAATAAAGCTTTTAAGAAAACTCAACACAAAACTAAAGCAGAAAATCCTCAAGATGAATCATATCAAGAAGATGTAAATTCAGAATTACCAACACCTAGAGCTATAGATACTCTTGATTCTTTATCTAAAACTACTAACATACTGATCAATAGTTCTAGTGATAAAGAGGCAATTGATTTTTTAATCGCTAAAGCAAAAGCAAAATTATGGAAACGTTGCTTTGTTGATGAAGAAAACGCTTTAGCGGAAGCCAAACAACACAAAGGAAATACTTATAGCGAACAAGTTCGTGATTCTTTTATTGATGAATATACTCGATGTCAACAATTACCTTTACCAGAAGGATATTTTTTTAAAGATGACAGAGGAATTTTTAGGCAACCTAAGTTAATGCAAAAGCTGATAGCTTATCGAGTTTTAAAAGAGAGTCGTGTTTTAAATTTAAGTGGTACTGGTACGGGTAAAACTTTATCTGCTGTAATTGCTAGTCGAGTTATTGGCGCACAACTGACAGTTATTGCTTGTCCTAACTCCACTGTTAAAGGTTGGGTCAAAACTATTGAAAATGCTTTTCCCCAATCTGAAGTAATTGCTAAGCCTACACGATGGATGGTTGCTTGGTCAGAAGATAATTTACCTCGATATTTAGTAGTAAATCATGAAATGTTCCAAAATATGTATGAAGGAGCAATTAAAAGATTTATTAATAACAATCCCATAGATTTTGTCGTTGTTGATGAACTTCATCAAGTAAAGCAAAGAGATGAAAATTCTGAAACTCAAAGACGGCGTTTAATTAATGGATTAATCACAGATATTCCAGATGATAGACCAAAACCTAGAGTTTTAGGAATGTCAGCAACTCCAATTATTAATAATCTTCAGGAAGGCAAATCTTTAATTGAACTAGTCAGTAGTCTCAATCATGATGATATTGGAACAACTACAACAGTTCCTAACTGTATGAAAATCTATCAAAAATTTACCACGATGGGTTTTCGGATGATGCCTCAACATCAAAAATCTCGAACTCCACATATTCATCCAGTAAATTGTACTCCTTATTTAGAAGAATTATTTGCTTTGGGTTATCGTCCCCACCCTCAGCAGGTAGAAACAATTCTTGTGAAAGCTAGATGGTCAATCATTCAGCAACATCTTAAACCAAAAACGGTAGTCTTTACTGAATATGTCAAAGATATTGTTCCTTACTTAGTAGAACGGATACGAGAGACAGGCATCTCGGTAGGAGTGTATACGGGTAATAATAAATATGCCACTGAAGCAGGTTATGATGATATGCTCGATCAGTTTCTCAAGGGCAAAGTAGAAATACTACTTGCTTCAATACGTTGCTTGGGAACTGGTGTTGATGGCTTACAGTTTGTCTCAAATAACGTTATTTTTGCTACATTACCTTGGACAAGTACTGATTACGAACAAGCAATTGGTCGTTTTGATAGAGAAGGTTTTGTCTTTGATGAACTCAATATTCATATTCCCAAAACATACGCTCTTCTCAATAATGGTAATGAATGGAGTTGGTGTGAATCCAAGCTTTTAAGAATAGAAAATAAAAAAGATATTGCCAAAGCTGCTGTAGATGGAGAAATCCCTGATAGCAATGATCAACTAACACCAGATAAAGCTACTCAATATTGGATGGGATGGCTGAAAAGATTGAGCGAAGAAGGTTTGTATGAAATTGAAAGAAAGCAAATCCGAGTTCCACTTGATAAATCGGATCAAGCTGAAGTTTCAAGGCGTTTTGCAGCATATGGTGACTTTGCTACATTAAATGCACGATGGAATAAAGCCTACTCAAATACTACCAATGAACGCTTGCGTCAAAATCCAGAAGAATGGTGCTATTACCATACCAAAATGGATGAAATTGAAAAGCAATGGGAAGTTGTGCCAAGAGATGAATATATCAAACATCTAAAGGATAATCTTCCATTAGGTTCTGTAGTGGCTGATTTTGGTTGCGGACAAGCCAAATTAGCAGAAGCACTTGAAGAAAGACATACTGTTCACTCTTTCGATCACATAGCTATTAATCGCAATGTATTTGCTTGCGATATGATTAATACACCTTTAGATGATACAACGTTAGATGCAGCAATTTTTAGTCTTTCACTAATGGGTTTAAATATTAAAGATTATATTGTTGAAGCCTATAGAACTCTTAAACCTAGTGGACAATTAATTATTTATCATCCTGCTAAACAACATGACCGAGAAAAGTTTGTTTCAAGTTTATCTCAATTAGGTTTTGTAGTGATTAAACATTGTGAAATCTATAAATGGCATTATATTTGGGCAATCAAGCAAGGATATCAAGAAAATCCTGATATAGATATTAGTTTTTAAAAGATTTTTTTAAAGATTAAAATTTTATTTGTTCCTTTTGTATTTTCCTTTAATTAAGAATTTTTATTCTTAATCGACATTAAGCAAGGACGTGATTTAGAGCAAAAGACAATTGGAATAACAGGTTGGCTGTATCCTGGTGCAGCAGTCAAGCACTATGCTTACAAAAAAGAAACTCAATTCACCGAAACCATCGAAAGAGCGCTCGCTCTATTGTCTGCTTCTGTTGCTTGTCTCTATCTCATTGAAAGCAATAAAAAAAAATGAAGATAAAAAAGCTTTTATTGCAACAATCAAAGAAGTTATTCAAGTTTCTATCAATCTTGTTTTAGTATTTTGCCCAAATTGCGATCGCGTATGCGAAGCGCGAAGCTGATCGCCCTAATTCAGCATTAAAAAGAAATTTCTTGAGAATTTGTCAATTTAATTTTACGTCCTATTGGGATACACATTGGTGTATTGGCTACAGGATCGGAAACGATGCGACATTCTAAGCCAAATACTTCTTGTACCATCTCTTCAGTCATGACTTGTTCTGGAGTTCCAGTCGCATATACTTTTCCCTGTTGTACTGCTACTAAATAATCGGCATAGCGACAAGCAAGATTGAGGTCGTGTAGTACCATGACAATGGTTTTGCCTTTACTTTCATGGAGTTCTTGTAATAGATCTAATAACTCTACTTGGTGAGATAAATCTAAAAAAGTTGTGGGTTCGTCTAGCAGTAAAATATCTGTATCCTGAGCTAAAATCATTGCAATCCAAGCTCGTTGTCGTTGTCCACCAGAAAGTTTATCTAAGGCACGCTCGCCTAGTTTGCTCATTGCGGTAATCTCTAACGCTTCTGCTACTTTCTGTTCATCTTCTTTAGACCACTGCTGCAACCAATTTTGATAGGGATAGCGACCCATCGCGACTAAATCCCTTACGGTTAAACCTTCAGGGGCAATGGGACTTTGAGTCAGCATTCCTAGTTTTTTGGCGACGGTTTTACTATTGAGGCGAACAATATCTTTGCCATCCAAATAAACTATGCCCGATTTGGGTTTTAAAAGTCGAGCTAATCCTCGCAATAGAGTAGATTTACCACAACCGTTAGCACCTACTAAGACTGTAATTTTACCTGCGCGAATGCCTAAATCCAAATTGCGTACTACTGGCGCACCCTCATAAGCAAGAGTAAGTTGTTTGGTTTCTAGATGATTGGTAAAAGGATTTTGATTCATGCTAACGATTGCGAATTAATAAATAGACAAAATAAGGCGCACCAACAGCAGCAATGATAATACCGCAGGGGAGTTCCAAAGGTGCAAACATAATCCTGCCGAGTAAATCGGCACACACGACCAACATTCCCCCCATCATCGCAGCTACAGGTATCAATCCTTGATGGGAAACTCCGACTAACTGTCTTCCTAAATGAGGTGCCATCAAGCCGACAAAACCAATTGTACCTGCTGTTGCAACTGAAGCACCTGCTAAAGCGACGCTGGTTAAGAGTAATAAACCTCGTTGCCATTCAACCTGACTACCCAAACCGCGAGCAATGTCATCTCCCAGATTTAAAATATTTAGCTCTCTGGCGAGAAACAATGCAACTGAACCAAAGATAACAATCCAGGGAATTAAAGCCCATACTTGTGACCAAGTACGTCCGTAAACGCTACCCGTCAACCAAACTAAAGCTTGAGAAACGGTATTAATCTCTCCATAGGTAATCATAATGTCGGTCAAAGTAGCAGCAATTAGCTCGAAACCAATGCCAACTAAAATTAACCGAATTGGTGAACTACCTCCTTGCCAAGCTAAAAGATAAATTAAGAATGCAACTGTCAACGCACCAGTAAAAGCAGCGAAAGGAAGCCAAGCTGCGGGAGTATTGGGTAGTAAAATAATTAAACTAACCGCAGCCAAAGCTGCACCAGCATTGACTCCAATAATATCGGGAGCAGCTAAAGGATTGCGAGTAATGCCTTGAGTAATCGTTCCTGCGATCGCTAGTCCTACCCCGACTAAAAAAGCAACTAGAGTTCGTGGTAGGCGTAAGATCATAATAATAAAAGTATAATCTTCTTTAGCTGTGGGCAAACCTAACAGTGTTTTAATCACATCCAGGGGGGCAACTGGATATTCTCCATAGCCGATACTAATTATCATTGCCACAAGAGTTATTGAAGTCAGAATCAGCAACACTTTAATAACTTGGCGATCGCTTTGGAAGGAAATTGGTAATTTTTGAGAATTAATCATTAGCGATTGTTTGCTCCTTTCTACTTCTTCAGCTTCCATCTAATTAAATAGATAAAAAAAGGCGCGCCAATTAAAGGCATTACTAAGCCTACAGGTAACTCGGCGGGACGGATAATAAGACGACCAAACAGATCGGCAATCAGAACAATAATTGCACCAAACATAGCTGAATAAGGCAGAATCCAACGATAATCGACCCCAACTAGGAAACGAGCTAGATGAGGGATGATCAAACCCACAAACCCAATCGGTCCTGCGATCGCGACACTAGAACCTGCTAGTAAAATAATACTTATGGCTGCCAAAATTTTAGTCAAAGCAATTGATTGTCCTAAGCTTTTAGCGGTATCTTCTCCCAAACTAAGCATGGTAATCTGTTTACTAAGGGCTAAGGCTAAGATTAAACCAATGCAGAGATAAGGTAAAACTTGCAATAACAGATTCAAATCTCTACCTGCTACTGAACCAGCTAACCAAAATCTAATTTCTTCTAAGGTACGTTGACTCAAAATTAAAATTCCGCTCGTAATCGAAGAAATAAAAGCGGTAAATGCTGCACCAGCAATGGTTAGGTTAAAGGGAGTAGCTCCTCCGCGACCGATTGAACCGAGTAAATATACTGTAACTGCACTAATAGCTGCACCTGCAAAAGCAAACCAGGTATAAAAGTTTAAGGAAACACTGCCAAGCATTAATGTTCCTACTACTACAGCCAAAGCTGCTCCTGCATTGACTCCTAAAATACTAGGTGATGCTAAAGGGTTACGAGTTAGTCCCTGCATAATTGCTCCTGCTACGGCTAAAGCTGCACCAACTAACAGGGCAATCAGCGATCGCGGTAAACGAACCGTACGAATAATGAGGTGATTACTAGAACCATCAAAAGCGGTAAATGCCTGATAAATATCCTTAAAAGATATCTCTGCTGCACCCCAAGTAATACTGGCAATCAAACACAGCCATAAAATTAATCCCCCCAAGAGCAAGCCAAAAACAAGTAAAAACTGCTTTTTGGTTTTCTCTGAGCGCAATTGGTTTTTAGTAACTGTCATGATCTGGAAATCTTTACTCTTGTTCAGTAGCGATCGCCATTCTGGCTCCTGGTATTTGTCGCAAACTATCCATTACTTTGACTACTACGCCGTGTTCGACTTTTTCATCGGCATTGATCACTACCAATGACTCGGAATTGGGTGCAATCTTTTTAGTCAATGCACCTTTAAGTGCGTTGGGTTCAATTGGCTGACGATCTAAAAACATATCTCCATCAGCTTCAATAGTGATGTTAACCTGTTCTGGTTTTTCTGCTGCTGAGGTTTGTGCTGAAGGTAAATTGACGGGTAAACTTTGCGATCGCGATAAAAATAAAGTTGAGATAATAAAGAAAGCCAAAATTGAAAAGATCACATCGATCATCGAGACGAGATTAATCTCAAACTGTTCTTCTGGTTCATTTGGTAGACGCATAGGTTCTGGTTCCTTCGTATAAGCGACGGTACATCAATTCTAATTGACCACCATATTCTTGAATTAAAGCTAGCTCTCGTAAATACAAGCCTCGGAAAGCATTCGCAAACAGGAGAGTGAAAATTGCTACTACCAATCCCATTACGGTTGAAACTAATGCCTCACTTAATCCTCCCGTGACTCCCGTAGCGTTACTATTAGCAACATTACCAATCTCTAGAGAAGCAAAAGATTGAATTAAGCCTAAAATTGTTCCTAACAGACCTAATAAAGGAGAAACAGTAATAATTGTCTGGAAAATTGTACTAAATCTTCTTAAAATGGGTAACTCTGCTTGAGTAGCACTTTCTAACGCCAAACGAAACTCATCAGAAGTAGGTTCTTCTAATTCTAAAGCCTCTAAAAAGATACGGGCAATTGGTAACTGGGCATTTTGTTTGAGCTTTTTAATAGCTGCAAAAGGATCGGAACGATATAACGAAAAGGCTTCCTTAACTACTTTGCGCTGTTTTCTTTTTAACCTTAACCAAAAGACGATCCTTTCAACTATCAAAGCTACTGCTAAGAGAGAAAATCCTAGCAAGGGAAAACTAACTATCCCTCCCGCTGTCCAAATATTATCGATAGGCATAAGCTACATTTTCAAAGTAATTGCAAATAATTATCATTTTCCTGCTTAAGCAGTTTACCACAGCTTATCAATAATTCTATTCAATTAAATTTTAAATTTTTTTTACTTCTACCTTAAGATAGAGGTCAAAAAATGAATTCGGAAAGACCTTGTCTAAATTTCCGATCATAGCTGTCGCTCCACTCAATTGCATCAATTAAATGATAATAATTAACAATAAAATTAAATTTTTCATGGTATGTTTTTTAATTAAAGTAATTATCAATAAGCCAGCTTCAGTTCTACCTCTAATTTTGCTCCTAAGTCTTACAATCATTACCCATGTCTACTTCTCAGTTCTGTATTCAACAACGCCAACAAGAACAACAGCAAATCAAAAAAATTCTTACCTTTGGTTTTGCAAGTTCGGCATTACTTCATGGAATACTTGTCTTGGCTCTTCCTCAATGGTCGGTTGAATCGCCCAAAGTAGCAAAATCGATGGAGTTGATTATTGTCGAGCAGCCCAAACCACAACCAAAACCAATACCAGAAACCAAAATCGAACCAAAACCAATAGTTGAGCCTAAACCAAAACCAGAGCTAAAACCAGAGCCAGTCAAAACCGAAACACTTCCATCTCCTGTCAAATCACCAGAACCAGTCAAAACCGAAACACCCCCACCTCCCGTAAAACGACCAGAGCCAATTGAACCTCAATCAACCCCACCAAAACTTTCAACCAAGAGAGTTCTAACCTCTCCTACACCAGCACCGTCACAACCAATTATTTCTAGAGCAATCTCAGATGATAACCCAACTTCGTCGTTAAATAGTAATTTTAAGGCAGCAAATAGTACAGTAGAGGGTTCATCAGATCAAGGCAGTAGCACCGGCAGTAGTTCAGGGGTTCCAAGTGCAGTTGCTGCTAGTAGTGAACCACCTCGTCCTCAAGTCAGTGAAGATAAAGGTATTAGCTGTATTAGTAACTGCGAACCTGAATATCCCGCAGCCTTAGCAGGAGCAGAAGGTAGTGCAGGAATAAAACTGACTATTGATGCTCAGGGTAATATTATCGGTGCAGAACTTGTTTCTCCACATAGCAATAGCCAGCTTAATCGTCAGGCTTTGTTAGCAGCTAGAGAGATGAAATTCAGTTCTCCTGGTAATAGTAGTGCTTCGGTGCAGGTAACCATTAATTTTACTGTAGCTGGCTCGGAATACGATCGCATTGCTCGTCAGAAACAAAAAGAAAGAGAAAGAGAAAGAGCAGAGCAAGAAGCAGCACGACAACGGCAATTGGAACAGGAAAGAGCAGAGCAAGAGGCAGCAAGGCAACGACAATTAGAACAGGAAAGAGCAGCTAAAGCACGCAGGGAACAGCTAGAGCGAGAAAGACAGACAGAATTCCAACCTTCCCAGCAACCTATTCCAAATAACCAAACTAAACCCAAACCTTTGCCTGCTTTAGAAACTGAAGCAGACGACGAGATGTTACAGAAATTTAGAGAGCGAATTGACCAGCATCAAAAGAATTAACAACAATTAATCATTAGGAATTGTGGAGACGTAGCATGCTACCTCTTGACTTTGACACAATTTTACGCTCGACTGCATGAGCTTCCACTTCTTGACGCGATCGCCAAACGGGACGCAATTGTTTTTGAGCAAATAATTCTAATTGATCTTCGGTGGGAATAGAATTTGGTTGAGTAGCATTACCATAACTAGTTAGAGCCATTGCTTTGACTGGTTGAGAAAACTCAATCGCAGCGACAAAAGAATCTCCATCAAAAGCCTGAAAATGTTTGGAGTCTTCCATAGGTATAAAGTTAACTACCCGAAAAATACCAAAGTCTCCCGGCCCACCATTGGCAGGTAAATCTAGATTACCGTCGTTAAGGCGAAAAACTTCACCCCAGGATACATTTATTGCACCATAATCTTGTTCGATCTGGGCAGCTACTGCTAAAAGTGTTTTGACTGCCTGTTGAGGATCCCCTAAACCATTGGGGGTATTGAGAGGGGAACTTGCTTGCCAGGGTTGACTAAACAAGGTATCAAAGTCGATTTCTTCTAACCAAGCAGCAAATAAGACTGCTCCTTGACTGTTGGCATCAGTTTGACGATCCCATTGTTCGAGGACATCAGCTACTTGTAGAGCAAATGAACTATTGTCTTGACGCAAGGCAGGAATGAGATCGTCAAGGAGACGCTCCGCAATTTCCATGCGGGTTGAATGTTTATCAGTAATCATTTCTTGGAGAGAAATCTGAGAATTTTCCGCTAGCATTCGAGCCGAACGTTGCGCTCGAAAATCCATCCCTTGGGGTGCAATATAAGGAGGATAATCTTCTGGTGCAATAGCACTGGGAAAAGTAGTTGTCCACGGAGGATCGTTGGCATTTTGTAGCCAACCACTAGTTGGATCGACGATCCGAGGTAAATCTTGATAGGGATGAATTTTAGTCCAGAGAGTATTTGAAGTGTCGCCAGGAATAATACCTTGCCAATAGGCAAAATCGCCTTGAGAGCGAATGGGAACTTGACCATTAAATAGGTGCATAATGTGTCCCTCGCGATCGGCATACATTACAGTAAACATGGGTAACTGTAGGCGTTGGAGTACGGCTTCAAACTGTTTCAAATTACTAGCTTTTGCCATATCCCACCATTGTTCTAATACACCAGGATGATCTAAACCAACCACTCTTAATGCTAAGGCTTTGCCTTCTTCTTGTTTAATCAGAGGGCCATGAACAGAACTTTGTATGGTAAGTTTTTGTGATTGGATAGTGCCATCCTTTTGTTTTAATTTAATTTCAGCAGTTTCGGTCATAAAATCACGAACTTTACCATCAAATAGATAACCTTGATCGGAAAGAGTTAATTCATAAAGATCCCAACCATCAAAAGTGTTAACCGTGTGAGTCCAACCTAAATTATCATTAAATGCGATCGCAAGAACGGGAATACCAACTAAAGTTGCACCATAAGCATCAATTCCTGGTGCAGTAATTTGTGCCTCATACCACAAGAATAAATCTGACCAAGGTAGATGAGGGTTAGCTAGTAACATAGCATTACCACTAGCGGAATGAGCAGGTGCGATCGCCCAACCATTAGAACCTTTGGAGTGTTTTGGTTTTTGATGAAGATTTGTAACTGTTTCTGGATCTACCACAAAGGTAAAATTAAGCACTCGTTGAACGTGAGCGAGAACATCTTCTCCTGTGACTGGTAAAACTGTTTTGACTTCATCGTCGATTAATTCGGGGTGTTCTGCTGCATAAGTGTTAATTCCTGTAGCAAAACTATCTAAATAACTACGAAAAGTTGGATTTTGTTGTTGATACCAAGTTTTTGCTCGTTGAGGAATGCCCATCGTGACAACCCATCGATCTGATTCTAGATAATCTTCTCCCCAATATTCAGCAGCACGTCCTCTAGCTTGACCATAAAGACGAAGAAGTAAGTTACCGTGGCTGTGCATTTGCGCCCAACCAAAGGATTGAAATGCACCTCGATCATCAATGCCATAAATATGAGGAATATCATAGTTATCCCAAAGAATTTCGCTACTTTTAGGATTACTTAATAAATTGGTTTGTCCTACTAATAAAACTATGAGCAAACTAATTAAAAATAAAACAGATTTAAAAGATTTCCCAAAGCTAAAATTATTGATAAGCATTTAACTGTTGAATTAATTCTTGAAGCAGAAAAGACTGAAATGAATGAATAAAAAAGTGATTACCAGAAAACATTTTTAAAGAAAAAGAATTTAAAGTTTGTTCTCTCCAGGCTTCAAGTTCTTTTAGTTCAATTGTTCGATCTTGTAGACCGCCAAAAACAGAAATTGGACAATTAAAAGGAGTTTCGGAAGTATAAGTATAATTTTCTAAAACAGAAAAATCTGCTCGCAGGATGGGAAGTAGTATTTCCATTAATTCATCATTATTTAATACTTCTTCTGGTGTACCCTTAAGTTGGTGTAATTCTCGAATAAAATCTGCTTTAGGTAGATTATTAATCACAGTTTTTAAATTATTAATTTGAGGAGCGCAACGACCAGAAATAAATAAATGAACTGGTTCTAAATTATATTGACGACGAAGTAAACGAGCCAATTCAAAACTGACTAATCCTCCCATACTATGACCAAAAAAAGCAAAAGGTCGATCTAAAAAAGGTAAAATTTCTAAAGCGATCGCCTTAACTAAAGGCTCGATTTGATTAAAAGGAGTTAATTGTATTTGGCTTCCTCTGCCTGGAAGTTCTACGGGACAAATTTCAATAGTTTTAGGAAAATAATCAATCCAGGAACGGAAAGAGTAAGAACTACCACCTGCATAGGGAAAACAAAATAAACGCAGGGAAGCAGAAAGATTGGGTTTGGGAAAAGTAATCCAAGAATTAATAGTAGGAGTAAGTGGCATGGTTTTGAAGTAAAAAGTAAAAAGTAAAAAGTTATGAATGATGAGGGATGAATAATCAACCCCGATGATGACGCGTCATCATCAGCTGAAGGCGCACGGAGCGACTAACCATTAACTATCAACAAAAACGAGGGAAATGAACTGTATTTCATTAATCTGACAATCACTATAAAAGCTTTATTCAAGGTAAAAATTCGCCTTCTCTTAATTCAGAAATACTATCTTTAACTGCTTGGATAATGAAGTTAAGATCTGCTTCTGTATGGGCAGTTGATAAAAATCCGCCGTTACCTCTAAGCATGATTCCTTTAGCTAAAAGGTGATAGTAAAGTAAGTCAAAAACCAAAGATAATTCAGAATTATCTTCAGCAGATTCATCAGTTTCTAAATCAGAAGAACCGAATAACGAGCCAAAATTAGCCAGATAAATTGGTAATTCTTCTTGTTCAAAATAATCATTAAGTGTCGCTACAAAATTAGATGTGCGTTGGTTTAATTGTTCTTGTAAAGTAGCACCTTGGGTTTTTAAATGTACTAAAATTGCATGAGCAGAAGCGCTCGCTAGAGGATGTTTACAATAAGTTCCTGCAAAAAAAGTAGTTTGGCTTTGAGGAGATGATAAGTCTCCATAATGCCAGATTCCACCATCGATCGCATCTAAATATTGAGCTTTTCCTGCAATAATTCCAATGGGTAAACCACCACCAACAATTTTGCCATAAGTAACTAGATCTGCTTCGATTTCAAACCAAGCTTGTGCGCCACCTGGATGAATACGAAAACCTGTTACCATTTCATCAAAAATTAAAGCTATTTTTAAGTCTTGAGTAAGTTGTCTTAATTGTTGAAGAAAGGCTTTTGGTTGTAAATTTAATTGGCTTGATTGAACTGGTTCGACTAAGACGGCAGCTATTTCTTGAGAGTGTTGTTTGATTATTTCTAAAGATTGTTCGTCATCGTATTTTAAAACTAAAATATCTTGGAGATAACTAGTAGGAATTCCAGGCGATATGGCAACAGTTTGGAGTTGATTATTGATAGTTTTTACTTTACCAAGAGTGCCATCAAAATGACCGTGATAAGAGTTAGAAAACATGACAATTTTATTGCGTACTGTTACGGTTCTTGCCAGACGAATTGCTGTCATTACTGCTTCTGTTCCTGTATTGCTAAAAGCAACTCTTTCTACTCCTGTTAGTTCACTAATTAAGTTAGCAACTTCGCCAATTAATTCTGATTGAGAACCTAATTGGATTCCTTTATTTAGTTGTTCTACAATTGCTTGTTTTACAAAATCAGGATTATGACCGCAAAGATTAACGCCATATCCCATAACTAAATCTATGTATTCGTTGCCATCGATATCTTGAATTTTTGAACCGTAAGATTGTTGCGTAACCAGAGGATAATATAGTTCTTTAAGAGGTAGTTGAAAATCTACAAAACTTTTATTGTCTGCTAAAATTGAACGATTTGCTTGAGCAATTTCTTTGGATTTTTTTGTTTTCTGGTTATAGCGAGTAATAAAGTCTGTTAAATATTTTTGTTGGCGGCGAGTTAAGTCGAGTTGGGAGAAAATTGTGGTGAGATTTTCTAAGTTTGTTGGTGGGTTAGTTGTAATCATGTTTTTAGTATTTAAATGGAGTTTGGTGGTAAGAAAAGTGTACACGGATGAACACGGATGAATACAGATGAATTTAAGGATTGGGTTTGAGGTTGAATAATTAAAGTTTATTTGTGACAAACAAAGTAAAGTATGTTGGCTTCTTTTGTGGGTTCTGAAATGTCTTCTTGGTTGTAATAATTGATGTCTGTAAATCCGACATTTTGTAGAGCGGAAATTATTTCTTCAAGATGATATCCTTTAACTGACCAAGTAAGATCAGAACGTTTCCAGTTATGATCAGTTAATTCAAAGATAGTAATGTAAATATCTCCTCTTTCTTCTTCGGGATTGTAGATACGTTTTAATGCCCAAGCATATTCGTCTTGCACGTCTCCTAGTAGGGAATTATTCCAGTCGCCTTGATATCGTCGATCTAAACTAAAATCGAACATGAATAAACCGTTTGGTTTTAAGGCAGTGTAAACGTTGTGAAAGACACACGTTAATTCTTCTATTGTAGTTATATGATTAAGACCATAATCGGTAGAAATAACTCCGTCAAAAGAGTTTGGTAGTTTAAAGTAACGGGCATCGTCTAAAATAAATTTACTGTTGGGAGCGTTTTGGCGAGCGTAAGTTAATAGTTCGGTTGAACCATCAATTCCAGTAACTTGATAGCCTAGATCTTGTAACTTTTGTGCTAAATGCCCTGCACCACAACAAAGATCGAGAATGGAAGCTGATTGGGCAAGATGTTTAAGTAATAATTGTTCGATATCAGGAAATAAAGTTTCACTAACTTCTGGGCCCCAATTTTCGTTAATAATGCGAGCAAAAGAATCGTATGCTGAATAAGTAAGAGTTTTAGTCATGTTAGTGCTGGTTTTTATTGATTTTTGAGATTTATAGCTTTAAGTATGTTTATTAAGACAAGATATTGAATAGTAGGGGCGATTCGCCCTTACAGAATTTTGGTGTTTTCTGATAACAAGCCTTGATTGACAAGATAGGAAAGATAAATACTCAATAATTTACGATCGCATGGTGGACAGATAATTGAAGTTCCTGTTAATCCAGAGTTAGTATTGTGAGCATCTAGTTTCTGGTTAATGCTTTCTTCGGAATTATTTTCACTTTCGGTAAACGTACTTATCAGTGGAGATAAAGGATGATCTGCGTGTTTTGCTACTGTGGTTAGTAGTTGTTTGCGCCACTGTTGATAATCAAGTTGTTGGAGTGGATAACCCAAAGAAATAACGGAGTTAACTACTTCCTGCCAAGGGGTGGGTTGAGGGTTAAAGAGATGGAAAGTTTTACCTAATGATTCTGGTTGACTGGATAAATGAGCGATCGCACTTACGGCATAATCTACAGGAGTTAAATTTACCAGCGAGTCATCTTGGAAAACACTACCAAGTTGAATACAACCGCGAATCATTCTGAAGGTATGATCGTCTGGGTTACATACACCTGTTTTACTATGTCCTGAAATGCGTCCTGGTCGATATATACTGATAGGGATACCGCGATCGCGGGCAATGGTAACTAGTTTTTCTGCTACCCATTTACTTTGAGTGTAACCACTGTCGATTTGTTCACTGCGATCAATGGGAGTATCTTCTTGAATTATTGGTAATTCGCGATCGGCAGCACTAACTACACCAATGGTAGAAATAAAGTGGACTGGTTTGAGTTTATCTTGAACTGCTAATCTTAAAACTTCTTGAGTACCCAAAACGTTAGCAGCTTTGAGTTGAGAGTAAGGATAGGTAAAATTAACCCAAGCACCGTTATGATAGATGACATCAACCAAAGAGGCTAGTTTAGCAAAGTAATCGTTTGATAGTCCAAGCAGTGGTTGAGATAAATCCCCAACTACGGGAATAATGCGTTGACTGAAACTGTCATCCCATAATAAATAAGATTTTAATTTGTTTTTGATCCGCTCTTGAGCCAGAGTAATATTTTCGGCGCGAATTAAACAATAGATGTCTGCGGAGGTTTGTTGTAAAAGTTCATTTAATAAGAATGCACCTAAAAAACCAGTTGCACCTGTTAAGAAAATACGATTGGGTTTAGTTGGAATATAAGGAGAATAATGATCAGGAACAATCTCAGCGTCTATAATTACTTCAGAGTTAAGATCAATACCAGTCTCCGTGTCTCCGTGTCTCCCAGTCTCCGTGTCCCTCAGTCTCTCCGCTAAATCGGCAATAGTAGGTGCATTGAATAAATCTTTGAGAGGTAAGTCAACATCAAAAGCATTTCTTACTTTTGCCAGCAGTTGAGTAATTAAAAGAGAATGTCCCCCCAACTCAAAGAAGTCATCATGAATGCCAATTTTTTCTAAACCTAATACTTCTTGCCAAATTTCGGCTAGTTGTTTTTCTAAAAGCGATCGCGGGGCAAGATAAACTTGTTTTAATTCTGGACGATTTTGTTCTGGGTTTGGTAATGCCTGATAATCAATCTTACCATTAGCAGTTAAAGGCAATGCTTTCAACACCACGAAAGCGGAAGGAATCATGTATTCTGGAAAGTGATCGACACAAAAACTTCTTAATTCACTAGCGATCGCTGTCTCTTGATTTTGATGGCGCAGACGAAACTCAGGATTAGTAATTACATAAGCAATTAAACGTTGATGATTGAGTGATTTTTCAGTTGCAGTAACTACTACTGATTGAATACCTGGATGTTGTCGTAACTTGCTTTCAATTTCCTCTAATTCAATGCGAAAACCCCTGATTTTGACTTGGCGATCTACTCTTCCTAGAAATTCAAGATTACCATTGGGTAGATAACGTACCTTATCTCCAGTTTTGTATAAGAAAGTAGAAGGAATAAAACTGAATTCTGACTTCTGACTTCTGACTTCTAAAAAAGGGTTAGGAATAAATTTCTCTTTGGTTAATTCTGGGCGATTGAGATAACCTTGACTTACTTGTGCGCCACCGATATACAATTCTCCTGGTACGCCGATGGGTACTGGTTGCAATTTTTCATCTAAGACATAAACTTGAGTATTAGGTAAAGGTTTGCCAATGGGTACTGTTTTTGAAATGCTACTACTGTATCTGTGCAAACTAATTTTTTGATTTGAAGCAAAAATATTCTCCTCTTCTCCCTGCCTCCTAGTCTCCCCGTCAACCTCATGTATTTGGTAAGTTAGCACTCCGACGGTGGTTTCTGTCGGGCCATAATGATTAAAAATCTGACAATTTGGTTGTTGCTGTTGAATTTTGGCGATTAATTCCCAATTACTAGCTTCTCCACCCAAAATTAGCTGCTTTCGTGGTAAAAAGCCTACTTCTGAAGAAGTTAACAAGGCAGATAGATGAGAGGGAACAATTTTGAGATAGTCTATGGGATGCTTTTGACAATAATTGGTAAAAGCTTGAGGATCGGAAGCCGTTTCTTGGGGAATAATATGCAGACATCCACCAGTACCCAAGGCAGGGAATAACATAGTATTGCCTAAATCTGCTGCCAGGGTAGACACCGTGGCAAAGGTAGCATTTTCAGATAGATTTAATCTCTCTACAATGGAGTAGAAATAGTTAACCAGTTGTTTGTGTTGGATGGCAACTGCTTTGGGTGTACCAGTCGAACCAGAGGTATAGATGGCATATACTAAATTATCTGGTTTTACTGTAATTGGTATATTATTTGGTTTCGTTTGGGCAATAGTTTTCCAATCTGTATCTAAGCAAATAATCTGTTCGGTACTAGGGGGAATGGTAGCTAAAAGAGAGTGCTGAGTTAAGAGGATCGATACGCCAGCATCTTGTAAACGAAAAGTTAATCCTTCTGTAGGTAAAGCAGAATCTAAAGGTAAATAAGCTGCACCTGCTTTAAGGATACCAAGTAAGCCAATAATTCCTAAATGCGATCGCTCTAGATATAAACCAACTAGGGTATTTGGTTTGACTCCTTTTTGTTTTAAATAATTAGCTAATTGATTGGCTTTTTGATTTAATTCTGTATAAGTTAATTGCTTTCCTTCCCATACTAAAGCAATATTATTGGGTGTTTTAGTTACTTGGGTTTCAAATAACTGATGAATACATCGATCTTGAGGATAGTTAGTTTGGTTGTCGTTAAATTCTATTAATAATTGCTCGAGTTGTTGACGATCCAGAATAGTTAATTCTTCTACGGTTGCTGCTGGATTATTAATAATACTTTCAATTAAGGTGTGATATTGTTGTCCTAATCTAGTAATAGTTTCTGAATCAAATTTATTGGTATCGTAGTGAAATTCTGTAATTAAATCATTTTGTCGCTCCCAACAAGTCAGTTTAAGTTTAAAGTTTTCTAATTGAATATTTTTTTGATAGAGAGAGAAAGATACACCATCAGCATGATATGGATTGGGTAATGTTTCAAATTCAAAGCCGACGGAGAAGTTTGACTCTACTTGCTGATTATTTTCTGCTAGATAATATTCTTGGTATTGTTCTGCTTGATATAAATTATTTTCTAGAGTAGATAAAATTTCTGAAAAAGTAAATTGGCGAGCGATCGCAGAAGTTACAGGTAAAAATTGAGCTAATAATCCAAAGGTATTTTCTAATTCTTGATATTTTCTGCCAGTAAATAAATTTGCAACGGTGATTTCTGATTGATTAGTTAATTTCCAAATTAATATATACCAGCAAGCTGAAAGCCAGGTGGAAAGATTGGTATTGAATTGAGTAATAGTTAAATTAATTTGATTGAGTAGTTTAGAATCTATTGTTAAAGAAATTGTGTCTAGTTTGGGATTTTGATTGGAAGTTATTTCACCAGGTAAACTTAAATTATTTCCATTTTTAAATTGCTGTTGTTGCCAATAAGTTAGTCCAGTTTCTGCTTCTTCTGCTAATAATTCGTTTTGCCATTCCGAGAATTGAATATATTGTACTGGGTCTTCAAACAAATCTTTTCCTTGTGAGCCAAAAGAATAGCTTTGACTAATTTCTCTAACTAAATTATTAATTGTCCAGCGATCGGCAAAGAGAGAAGGCATGGTTACAATTAAATAAAAGCTTTCTTCACTTAATTTTATTAACAATAAACGTAAAAGAGAATCGCGTTCTAGATTGAAATTAGCTGTTTTTTCTAATTGCAATAACTCAATCAGTTTTGATTCAATTTCCTGTTCCGTTAGGTAACTTAAATCAATAGTTTTCCATAAAGGTTTACTCGTTTCATTGATAACTTGAAAAGGAATAGTAATACCCGATCGCCGATAAAAATTAGTCCGTAGGATCTCCTGACGCTCAACAATTTTATCAACAGCTTCTTGTGAAACTTTTAAGTCAACTTTTCCTTCAATCAGGATTACAACTTGAGATAAATAAACACGGTTATTTTGTTGTAATAACCACAAACGTTTTTGCTGAGGAGATAATTGAAATCCCTGTAAAGTTTCCGTTCTCATTTTAACCTATTACCTATTATTTCATACTTGAATCAATCATTTCACCCATCGCTACCACAATTTTTCGTTCGCCTTTGTAGGGATTGCGACTATGAGCAGTTAATAAATTATCTAACATCAAGACATCAGTTTTTTGCCAAGGAAAACTAATAGTAGCTGCTTGATAAGCTCGATTAATTTCAGCAATATCCTCTGGTTCTAGAGGAGAACCATCACCATAATAAACATTACGTGGTAAATTTTCTTCGCCAAATACTGATAGTAAAGACTCTCTAACTTGAGGATCGAGATAAGAAATATGATGCAATTGAATTTGATTAAAAAATACCTTTTCTTTAGTGATGGGATGTAACGCGATCACAGGTCTTTTTTTAGAAGTTCTTAAACCATTATTAGGTAACCATTCAAACTCCATTTCTGATTGGCGACAATGCTCTTCAACTACTTTTTTATCTTCGGTGTGAAAGAAATTTTGCCAACTTACATCCAAACCTTCAATATAGTTACGAACATACATTAATTGTTTTTGTTCTAATTTTTCTCTAACTTTAGAATCGAGAATTCGATAAACTTCACGACAATCTACAATCGGAGTTTCGCCTCCTTCTTGGGCTGGTTGGACACAATAAAACCAAATTTTTTGAGGATAACAATGAAGGTGAGAACTTTCGTTATGAAATAAGATAGTTTTATTGGCAGGATAAGGAGTTGAACCATAAACTTTATCACTTACTCCAGTACGAGGTAAATCGCCATAATTACCAAATAAATTTGGGCAAATAGTTTGAGCTAGATTTTCAAAATCAGTAATGGAATTAAGTTGGCAATTCCGAAATAAAATTGCACCATGTTGAAGTAATTTCTTTTCTAAAAACTTTTTCTCATTTTTGACCCAATCAATAATATCTAAATCTTTGACGGCAGGAGTAATTACTAAAGGTAAAGTTTGTCCAGAATGTAAAAAATCTGTTTTAATTAATTCCTCAGAAGATGGTAAGGTAATTGCTTTGGGTTTTACTTTTAAAAACTTATTAAACTTACTTTTTGCTTGGGTTACTTCTGCCATTGTTTGTACCTCTTGTTCTGCTTGAGTAGTAATTGCTAGATTGTTAATTCGGGTATCGGGTTGGGAAACAATATTTTGTAGCAAAGTTATGTAATGCCCTGACAATTTACTGATGGTATTACCGTCAAAAAGATCGCTATTATATGTCCAAGTCCCAACAATTCCTGATGGTGTTTCAGAAATAAATAAAACGAGATCGAATTTGGCTTGACTATCTATTTCTTTGATGGATGAAATAGTTAAACCAGGAAGTTCTAATGTTTGTGTTGGAACATTATCCATAACTAATAACACCTGAAATAAAGGTGTTTGATTTAGTTGTCTTGATGGTTGTAATTCTTGAACGAGTCGCTCAAAAGGTAAGTCTTGATGAGCATAAGCTGATAAAGTTACTTGTTTGACTCTGCTTAATAATTCTCTAAAACTCGGAAAACCTGATAAATCGGTGCGTAAAAGCAGTAAATTCACAAAAAATCCAATTAATCCTTCTGTTTCAGCCCGATTGCGATTAGCAATGTCTGCTCCAACGACAATATCATCCTGTTGGGTATAGCGATATAGTAAAACGTTTAGTGCCGTCAAGATAACCATAAACAAAGTGACATCATGCTGGCGAGATAGTTGCTGTATAGCAAGAGTTAACTCTTGAGACAGTTCAAATTTATGACTCAGACTGCGATTAGTTTTAACTAGGGGTGGTTGTTGATATGGCAGTTTCAACACAGGTAATTTACCACCCAGTTTTTGTTTCCAATAGTGGAGTTGTTTTTCTAACACCTCTCCTTGTAACCATTCCCGTTGCCAAACAGCGTAATCTGCATATTGAATAGGTAATTCTGGCAAAGGTGAGGGTTGTTGTTGAGCAAAAGCTTTGTAAAGTGTGGCAACTTCTGCAACTAAAATTGCTATTGACCAAGCATCGGAGATAATATGATGCATGGTAAAGAGGATGACGTGTTCTAAATCATCCAACCGAATTAAGGTAACTCTGAGTAAAGAATCTGTTTCTAAGTAACATGGTTGTAGTGCTTCTTTTTCGGTAAGTTTGATTACTTCTGGTTCTTGTTCTGTTTTAGATAAACTAGTTAAATCAACTGTTGTTAGTTGAAACTTACTCTGGGAATGAATAACCTGTATCGGTTCATCATTAACTACTTTAAAGTTGGTGCGGAGGATTTCGTGTCGCTCAATAATCGTTTGAAGGGTTTGAATTAAAACTTCTACATCTAGTTTTCCTTGTAAACGTAAAGCTTCAGGGATATTATAAGCTGGGTTATCTGGTTCCAATTGAGCCAAAAACCATAGACGTTGTTGAGCAAAGGATAAGGGTAAATCCCTATCTCTCGCTACAGGTTTAATTGGAGGTATTTCTTGAGCAACACTGCTTGCTATTTGATCAGCTAATTGAGCGACGGTTGGATATTCAAACAGACACCGTAGAGGTAACTCAATCGATAAACTCTGACGTATCTTAGAGACAACTTGAGTAGCTAGTAGAGAATTTCCCCCCAATTCAAAGAAATTATCATCAATACCTACTTGGGGAAGATTCAGCACTTCTTGCCAGATCCCAACTAAAGTTTCCTCTGTCTCAGTACGAGGCGCAAGATATTGGGTGGTAGTTGGAGTAAAATCAGGAATGGGTAAAGAATTGCGATCGCATTTACCATTAGGAGTCAGAGGAAAAGCTTCTAACTCAAAGAAGGCTGAGGGAATCATGTAATCTAGTAATTTAGATTTAAGGAATTCCCGTAGTTGCTTAACTTCTACTTCCTCTTTAGCTACAAAATAAGCAACTAATCTTTTATCTCTAGTAGTATCCTCATGAGCAACAACAACACAATCTTTAACTAACGGGTAACTAGCTATAACTACCTCAATTTCCCCTAATTCAATCCGAAATCCCCGAATTTTAACTTGATGATCGATTCTGCCTAAATATTCAATTGTGCCATCTGGTAGGTAACGAGCTAAGTCTCCAGTTTTATATAATGTTGAATTATGTAGGGAACGGGGCGTATGAACAAGGGGTCGTCGCCTGGGGTTACCCCAGGCGTTTATGCACCCCGTCCTCGAATTTAATTCGAGGGACAGCCCCTCTATTTCAGGAGATATCTCTACGCCCAATAACGGGTTAGGAATAAATTTCTCTTTAGTTAATTGAGGCTGATTTAAATACCCTCTAGCTAAACCCACACCACCAATGTGTAACTCTCCAGCTACCCCAATCGGAACTGGTTGTAAATCTCGGTCTAAAATATATATTTGAATATTGGCAATTGGACGACCAATCGGAACAATAGAACGAGAGCTATTTTTCTGACAACGCCAATGAGTAACATCTATCGCTGCTTCGGTTGGCCCATAGAGATTGTATAACTCGCAGTTAAGCCGAACAAAAAACTTTTCTTGTAAAGAAAAAGATAGTGCTTCGCCACTACAAATAACTCGCTTGAGAGATTGACAATTTTCTAATCCTTCTGCCTCCAGAAACACCTGTAACATCGAAGGAACGAAATGTATGGTAGTTACCTTTTGTTCTTGAATTAAATTGATTAAATAATTGGGATCGCGATGTCCTTCTGGTTTAGCGATGATTAGACGCGCACCTACCATTAAGCACCAAAAGAATTCCCAGACGGAAACATCAAAACTGAAGGGAGTTTTTTGTAAGACAGAATCTTCTGTGGTTAATTGATAAGCCTCTTGCATCCACAGTAAACGATTTAATATCCCTCGATGGGTATTCATTGCACCCTTGGGTTTACCTGTCGAACCAGAAGTATAGATGACATACGCCAGGTTATCTAGATGCAAATTACAAGTAGGATTAGTGGTACTTTCTGCTGTGTTTGTTAATTGCTTCTCTTCTAAAAATACTACCTGCGCTTGATGAAGAGGAAGATTTTTTTCAATTTGCCGTTGAGTAATCAGAATAGGTGTTTGAGAGTTTTCCAACATCAAAGCTAATCGCTCCCTAGGATAACTCGGATCGAGCGGAAGGTATGCACCACCAGCTTTGAGAATGGCTAAAAGACCGATTATTAGTTCAAGCGATCGCTCTAAACAAATTCCAACTATTACTTCTGGTTTGACTCCTAGTTTCTGGAGATCATGGGCTAGTTGATTGGCTCTAGTATTTAATTCTTGATAGGTTAATTGTTGATTTTCAAAAATAACTGCAACTGCATCTGGGTTTTTTTCTACTTGTGCTTCAAATAATTGATGAATACATTGATCTTGTGGATATTTGACTTCAGTATTGTTCCATTCAACTAAAAGTTGCTGTTTTTCTGCTGCTGTTAAAAGTGATAGTTGCGATAACTTCTGCTGTGGGTTCTCTACAATTGACTCTAGCAAGACTTGAAAATGCCCTACCATACGAGCGATCGTGCTGAATTCAAATAAATCTGTACTATAATCAATAAAACCTGCTATTTGTTGTTCGGTTTCGGCTAAGGAAAGAGTCAAATCAAACTTTACTCTGTGACTATCTTCGGTACAAGAACTTATATTCAAGTTTGGTAGCTGTAACTCTGTTTCGGGAGCATTTTGTAGCACCAACATCACATCAAACAGAGGATTGTGATTGAGGTGACGCTCTGGCTTTAATTCTTCAACAAGCTTTTCAAAGGGTAAATCTTGGTGGCTATATGCTTCTAGGGTGATTTGTTTGACTCGTTGTAATAATTCCGTAAAACTGAGATTGCCTTCTAGGTTAGTTCGCAACACCAAGGTATTGACAAAGAAACCAATCAAGCCTTCAATTTCAGCACGGTTGCGATTGGCGATGGGAGTACCGACTATCAAATCTTCTTGATGGCTGTAGCGATACAGTAACACTTTAAAAGCTGCCAGCAATAGCATAAAGAGGGTAACTCCTTGCTGCTGACAAAGAGCTTTGAGAGCTTGAGTTAAAGATGGGGAGAGGGTGAAAGATTGAGTAGCTCCTTGATAGGTTAATTTAGTTGGTCGAGGATAGTCTGTGGGTAAGTTTAAGACTGGTAAATTATTTCCTAATTGCTGTTTCCAGTAATTGAGTTGAGTTTGCTGTGCTTTTCCCTGTAACCATTGACGTTGCCATACGGCAAAATCAGCATATTGAATCGATAATTCTGGTAGAGGTGATGGTTTACCTTCCAAAAAGGCTTGATAAAGAGTAGCTATTTCTTGAATTAAAATTCCTGTAGACCAATCGTCAGAAACAATATGGTGGGTAGTAAATAAAATAATATGTTCTTGGCAACTGCATTTGATCAGAGTAACTCGCAGTAATAAATCTCTTTCTAAGTTGAAGGGAGATTGAGCTTCTTGTTGAGCAAGTTTTTTAATTTCTCGTTCTTTTTCGCCAGGGGATAAAGTTGTTAAATCGATGAGTGGAAGACGAAAATCTACTGTGGGTGAGATAACTTGAACAGGATGTTCTGCAACTGTGGTAAATGTAGTTCTTAAAATTTCATGTCTTTTAATAATTTCGCGCAAACTTCGTTCTAAGATGGCAACTTGAAGCTCACCAGTTAAACGAAAAGCTGAGGGTTGATTGTAAAAGGGATTACCTGGTTCTAAGCGGTCAAGAAACCACAATCTTTGTTGAGCAAAGGATAAAGGAATTGTCCCAGTTCGGGCAACGGGTTGGATAGAAGCCGAAGTTTGGTTAATTTCTTGCAAAAACTCTAAAATTTCTGCTTTCCGTTCAGCTAGTTCTGTTTTTAAGTCTGGTGTTAGTACGTCTTTAGGAGCATTACAGCGCAAGCGAATCTCTGAAGTAGCTCCTGGGGTAGTTTCAGTCCAGAGTTTGACATCTAAACTATTAAGATGGGATAAGAACTCATTAATAGTTTTCATAGTTCAATTTCCTCGCGATCGCACCGCGCCTCGCCTTTGGCGAGATCGCTGTTGGTTTCTGTGGGTATTGTCTGTAGGTTTTGTAGGGTTTGCAGTTGATCAAGGTAGTTAGCTAATTGAGCTACGGTTGGCTGTTCAAATAAACTACGCAGAGGTATTTCTTGTTGATATTGCTCTCTTAATCTGGAAATAACTTGGGTTGCTAAGAGAGAATGTCCCCCTAACTCGAAAAAGTTATCGTCATTACTAATTTGTTCTTGTTTTAAGACTTCTGTCCAAATTGCTGCTACTGTCTTCTCTGTTTCTGTCTGGGGTGGCAGGAATTCTTTGGGAGTTGCTTCAATTGCTGGTAATGCCCGTCGATCTATCTTGCCACTGGGTGTTAAAGGAAAAGAGGGTAAAGCCATCAAAGCAGAGGGAATCATCTGTTTGGGTAATCTTGCTTCCAGAAACTGACGTAGTTGTGGAATCAGTTCGCGATTATTTACTAAGTTGTTATGATGGGGAACAACATAGGCAACTAATTTTTTATCTTCTGAATTATCCTCTACAACTAGGGCAACTGCTTCTTTAATATCTGGATATTGACTTAAAACAGTCTCAATTTCCCCTAATTCAATCCGATATCCCCGTATTTTGACCTGATGATCGATTCTACCTAGATATTCAATCCTGCCATCGGGTAACCATCGCCCTAAATCTCCTGTTTTGTATAGTAGGGATATTTCATGAATTGCCTCTACCTCTGTTCCTGGTAATGGTTTAGCTGTTTCAGGAAACGGATTGGCAACAAAACTAGCTGCGGTTTTCTCTTGATTGCGCCAATATCCTATCCCTACTCCATAACCTGAGACACAGATTTCTCCTGCTACTCCGATTGGTACTAGTTGTAGGTTGCGGTCTAAGATGTAGAGGTTTAAGTTGGCTAGAGGTTTACCAATTGAAACACTTCTTTGATTTGTTGGTAGGGGTTGAGTAATAATCTCTTGAGTAATGTCATCAGAAGCTTCTGATGGGCCATAGGCATTAACTACTGGTAGGTTGGGATATAATTGCAGCCAATGATTGACTAGTTCTACGGATACTGATTCTCCTGTTACCATCATCCATTCTAGAGATGGTAGTTGTCTAGCTTGGGGAGGTAAATCTGTTAGGTATTGCAGTAAGTTTTTGAGTACTTGGGGTACTAATTCAATTAAGGTAATCTTGCTTTGTTGAATGGTTTGAAATAGTTTGTGAGGATCGCAGACGGTTTCGGTATCGATGATGATGGTTTTGCCACCGATTAGAAGGGGTGCTAAGAATTGCCAGACGGAAATATCGGATGAGGCGGGCGCACTTTGGAGAAAGGTTAGATTTGAGGTTAATTGAAGGGCATCGTATTGGGCATAGATGTGATTAATTGCTCCACCATGTCTAATCATCGCTCCTTTGGGCATTCCTGTTGAACCAGAGGTATAGATTGTATAAGCTAAATCTGTTCCTTCGCCTTCAAAATCAAGGTTCTCTGAGGAAAATTGGGCAATTGAATTGCGATTTCTTATTTTTATAGAATTATTGTAATTGTTTTCGTTTATTTCACCATCCAAACAAATCAGATGATTAACTTCAGGGCAATCGCTCAGAAATTCGGTTAGCGATTCTAAACTAGGTTGGTCGGTTAAAATAGTCCTTGCTTGACTATTAGTAACCATATATTTAATTCTTTCAAGTGGATAGGTGCGATCAATCGGTACATAAACTCCCCCGACTTTAAAAATCGCCAAAATTGCAATTAAAAAGTTGGCATCTCTTTCTTTAGCAACAGCAATCAATTCTCCAGGTTTTATCTTTAATTGCTGAAGTAATCTAGCTAATTGATTCGCTTTTTTATTTAATTCTTGATAAGTAAAACAAATATCTCGGTCAATTACAGCAATACTATCTCTTGTTTTTTCTACTTGTTCTTCAAATAAAGTAGCAATGGTTTTATTAACAGGATATTCTTGACTGTTTTGATTAAAT
The DNA here is from genome assembly GCA_002355455.1 of Stanieria sp. NIES-3757. NCBI lineage: Bacteria > Bacillati > Cyanobacteriota > Cyanophyceae > Pleurocapsales > Dermocarpellaceae > Stanieria > Stanieria sp. NIES-3757. Next base: position 3,392,845 of record AP017375.1, on the reverse strand, counting down.
TCATGTAAAAGTTTAAAGCGATCATTTTCAGTTATTAGTTCAATTTCTGATAACTGGTAATTTTGAATTTCGTTAATATCTTTAGTTAAAACATTTAAATAATATTGCTTAAATAATTCAATAGTTTCTGCTTTAAAAAGAGAACTTTTATAAAATATTTTTCCGTTAATGCAATTTTGTTCAATCGAAAAATTAATAGTAATGTCGTTGTTAATTGATTCGGGAATTAAGTGATGAATATTTTCTAAAGCAATAACCAAATCGAAAATCGGACATTTATTAATTGATTGAGAAAATTGTAATTGCTGAACTAAATCTAAAACCAGATAATTTTGATAACTATAAGATTTAATTGTTGTATTTTTAACTAGTTCTAATGTCTCTTTAAAAGTAAGCTTTGAATCAAGTTTAAAACGTAAAGGAATAACCCGATCTAATTCACTTCGATAACTAGGTGAACCAATAATTATTTCCTCGCGGTCAAGATATCGATGAAGAAAAATCACCGAGTTTGTTAAAAGTAATAAATAAATTGAAAAATGAGAACCTTGAGTAATTTGCAGAATCTTTTGTGATACTTGTGGAGAAAGTTCAAAACAAACTTCTCGGTCTTTTTTTGTATAAGATGTGGGTCTAAGATAATCGAGAATTAAATTTGTCTCTGGTAGTTCTCCACCTAATTGGTTTGACCAATAAACTTTATGAAAAAATAATTCTTCGTTAGTTAGTAAATTAGGACTATCCTTAATAGCAATCATTGGTTTAAATTAAATCAAATAATATTATCAAAATTCGGAGTCAGTAGGGGTAATTAATGAATTATCCCTACTAATTTTTTCAAGCTGAGACTCTATACGTATTTTTAGCTAAACAATCACTCAAAGATTTTTGAATGATCGAACAACCTTTTTGAAGAACCGACATTTCTATATTTAAAGGAGGTAAAATTTTTAGAACGGTATCATTTCTACCGACTCTTTCAATAATTAATCCTAAATCAAAACAGCGATCGCTTATCTTTTTAGCTAAAGTAGGATCGTTAAATTTACTAACATCAATTCCCCAAATCATTCCAATTCCGCGTATTTCTATTTTCTCATCAATTGGTTGAATTTTTTTATTTAAAAAACTTTTTAAGAAGAATTCTTTAAGTCTTACTTCTTTCTCAAGTTCAATATTTTCTCGATATTCAAGAGCAGCAGTTGCACCAACAAATGCTAATTGATTTCCCCGAAAAGTACCTGTATGTTCACCTGCTTTCCAGATGTCTAATTCTGGTTTAATTAATAATAGTGACATCGGCAAACCATAACCACTAATTGATTTAGAAAGAACAACTAAATCAGGAACTATATTAGCTCTTTCAAAGGAGAAAAAAGAACCCGTACGACCACAACCTACTTGAATATCATCACAAATTAATAAAATATCATAGCGATCGCATAAATCTCTTAATCGCTGCATCCATTCGATTGGTGCAACAACAATTCCTCCTTCTGCTTGTACGGTTTCAAAAATAATTGCTGCTGGTTTATCGATACCTGAATGAGTGTCAGTTAGTACTAATTCTAAATATTCTAAAGTATCAAATTTTGCCATGTTTCCATAGGGATAAGGCATAAAAGTAACGTCGTTAGTTAAACCATATATACCAGCCTTTAATTCTTTATTTCCTGTAATTGATAAACTACCTGCGGTCATGCCATGAAATGCTCCCATAAAGGAAAAGATGCCTGTTCTTTGTTTAACTTTTCTGGCTAGTTTTAAGGCAGCTTCAACCGCATTTGTTCCAGTTGGACCACAAAATTGTAGGCGATAGTTAAGGTTTTTTGGATTGAGAATTGAATGTTGAAATTTGCTAATAAATTCTTCTTTAGCAGAAGTATGAAAGTCTAAACCATGAGCGATCGCATCTTCATTTAGATAGGCAATAATTTGTTGTTTGATGTAATCGTTATTATGACCATAGTTTAAAGCACCAGCACCAGCTAAAAAATCAATATATTCGCGATCGCTTGAGTAAACGATTGAGTTTTTGGCTTTGTTAAAGACGGTGGGAAAATTGCGACAGTAGCTTCTTACGTTTGATTCGTATTGTTCAAAAATTTTCATGGTTTGACAATGATGAATGGTTGAGTTTTTTGTAGAGGCGAATGGCCATTCGCCTTTGACTTTAATAGTGTTATTTTGTCTCTAAGAAAAATGAATTTAAAAATTAAAAGTAACTTGTTGTTCTAACCTCGCGATAGTTTGTTTTTGTTTTTCTGTTAAGAGCGAGATATCTTTCAAACAACTATCAGGATGATTGACAATAAAGTCGAGTAAAATTTCAAAATGAGTTAAAATCGCGTCAATTGTGCTGCGAGCAACGACATTAAAGTCATAGTTTATTCCTACTAATAAAGGAAAAACGGGAACGACAACGATAGTAATGGGATAATTAATTTTATAAAAAGTGTTGAAGTCAGTAATTTCTATTTCTCTTTTATCTTCCCGTAAACTCTCAGGTTCTGGTAAATTTTCAAAGACAACAATACTTTCAAATAAAGGTAAATTTGGTGGAATTTCACTCCAAGCTTTTACTTCTACTAAGGGACTATATTCGTATTGACGGATTTCCACTAATAAGTTTTGGAGTTGTTTGAGCCAAGGTAAAATAGTCTCATTGGGATCAACTTTCACTCTGACAGGTAAAGTATTAAGTAACATCCCTGCAATCGATTCCACACCATCTAATTCAGGCGGACGACCAGAAACAGTACAGCCATAGACCACTTCTGTCTGACTACTGTAATAGCTTAGTAAGATTGCCCAAGTTCCTTGGATTAAAGTATTTAAAGTTAAGTGATTTTGTTTGGCAAACTCATTGAGCGCGTTGCTCATGTCTGGAGATAAAGCAATTTGTCGATCTTCGTATTCTGGATCTGGCTGATCACAACCATATAAATTATCTAAAGGAGTAGGAGTTTTAATTCCTTTGAGCATCGTGCGCCAAAACTGCTCTGCTTTAGATGGGTTTTGTTTTTGTAACCAGTCAATGTAACTGCGGAAAGGAGTACTAGGAGCTAAAGATAACTCTCGTTTTTTACAGATAGATAAATAAATTTGAACTACTTCATTTAACAGTAGCGGGGCAGACCAACCATCTGCAACAATAAAATGTCTAGTCCAAACCAGTTCGTAGATATCTTCAGCCAAGCGGAATAAAGTCAAACGCATCGGACAGGGTTGAGCTAGATCGAAGCTATCAGAGCGATCGCTTTCCAGGAAAGAGTTCATTTGATCTTGTTGCTGCTCGACTTCTCGCCAATCATGATATTCAAATGGGACTGTTACCTGTTTGTAAACAACTTGTAAGGGTCGTTCCACATCTTCCCAATAAAAGCCTGTGCGTAAGATTGTGTGTCTTTGGACTACTTGTTGCCAAGCTTGTTCAAAAGCATTGCGATCAAGTAAGGTTTTTAAAGTAAAGGTAGCTTGGAATAAATAAAGTCCGTTTTCAGAATCATATAAACTGTGGAACAGGATACCCTTTTGTATGGGTGTCAGTTCGTAGATCTCTTCAATTGACTCTAATAAATTCGGTGCAATTTTATCTTTTAATTCCAGTAAAAGAGGTTCATAATTATTTTCCTCTTGAGAAGTTACTTCAATTTCTTGGGTAAGTTTCTTGGTCGTTATTTGGGCTGCTAAACTAGCGACAGTAGGATATTCAAAGATTTGTTTTGGAGTAGCTTGTAACCCTGCTTGATTAATTTTGGCAACAATTTGAATACTTAAAATTGAGTCTCCTCCTAACTCGAAGAAATTATCATGAATGCTGACTCGTTCAATTTCTAAAACAGTTGTCCAAATATCCGCCAAAATTGCCTCTGTGGGGTTACGAGGAGGAACAAACTCTTTTTCTGACTGGGATTTAACTCGTTCTGGTTCGGGTAATGCTTGCCTATCTACCTTGCCGTTGGGGGTTAAAGGTAAAGTTTTTAACTGAACAAATATCCCAGGAACCATATAGTCTGGTAATCTTTGTTTGAGGAAATTTTGCAAGTCTGCGTCACTTAATTTTTGCTGTGGTTGGGGAACGAGATAAGCAACCAGACGTTTAGTTCCAGATTTGTCAATTGTAACTGTAGCGATCGCGTCTTTTATACTAGGATGTTGTTGTAATGTCGCTTCTATTTCGCCTAATTCGATGCGATAACCCCGAATTTTAACTTGATGGTCGATTCTACCTAAAAATTCTAAATTACCATCGGGTAGATATCGGGCTTTGTCTCCAGTTTTGTATAAGAGAGTAGAAGGAATGAAACTGAATTCTGACTTCTGACTTCTGACTTCTAAAAAAGGGTTAGGAAGAAACTTTTCAGCAGTTAATTGAGGCTGATGTAAATAACCTCTACTCACCTGTAAACCACCGATATAGATTTCTCCTGGTACACCGATAGGTACTGGTTGTAAATTGGAATCAAGAAGGTAAATTTGAGTATTAGTGATCGCTTTACCTAACGGAACTGTTTCAGATGGTGAGACAGTGGTTTCGTTGGTAACAGCAAAAGTACAAACGCCAACAGTGGTTTCTGTAGGGCCATAATGGTTGAAAATTTGGCAATGAGGTTGATATTGTCGGATTTTATTGACTAATTGCCAGTTTAAAGTCTCTCCGCCTAAAATTAAGCATTTTTTCGGTAAGATTTTCTGCGGTTTGGCTGCACTCAGTAAAGCATTGAGGTGAGAAGGAACAATTTTCAGACAATCCAAAGCATAGCGATCGCAATAATCCGCAAAGGCTTCGGGATTAGTTGCTATTTCTGGAGAAATGATATGCAGACATCCCCCAGTTAACAAAGCAGGAAAAATCATTGTATTGCCCAAGTCGGCGGTGAGGGAAGAAACCAGGGCAAAGCTTTGATGTTTGGCTAAATTGATTCTCTCTGAGATGGCATAGTAATAATTAAGGAGTTGTTGGTGTTCGATGGCGACTCCTTTGGGTTTTCCCGTCGAACCAGAAGTAAACAACACATAAGCTAGATTTTCTCTGTGTGTTTCGTTGGGGAGATTGGCATTACTTTGATTCTCAATCTTTTGCCAGTCTGGATCGAGACATATTACTTCTTTGGTAAATTGAGCTGAATTAGAAGCTAATTTTTGATCAGTTACAACTATCTCAGTTGCTTCTAAGCGATCGCTCAAGGCAGTGACAGGGAAGTTAGGATCTAAAGGTAAGTATGCGCCTCCTGCTTTGAGAATTCCTAACAGCGCGACAATTGCTAGATGAGATTTTTCTAAGTACAAGCCTACTAAAACTTCAGGTTTAACACCTCGTTGGCGTAGATAGGAAGCTAGTTGATTGGCTTTTTGATTGAGTTGAGCATAAGTTAACTGTTTCTCTTCAAAAATAATAGCGATGTGATCGGGTGTTTTTTCTACCTGTGCTTCAAACAGTTGATGAATACATCGATCTTGAGGATAATCTTGTTGGGTTTGATTGAATTCGTAGAGTAGCTTATGGCGATCGCTTGAAGTAAGGAGATTTAATTGATCGATTTTGGTAGTAGGATTTTGAAGTGCATCTGCTAACAGGGTTTGAAATTGTTGAGCAATTGCCGTAATGCTTTCTGGAGAGAAATAGTTGCGATCGTAATTAATTTCTAGCCGTAATGTATCGTGAAGAATAGCAGAGAGTTTGAGTTTAAATTTTTCAATGCAACTGCATTGTTTTACCAGAGTAAAAGATACTTCTCCTGTATTTCTGGGAGTGGGAAATTCTTGAAACTCAAAGCCAATAGGAAAGGTGAATTCCTCTTCTAGTACAAAATAATCTTGCCATTCTTGAACTGATTCTAAAGTCTGTTTAGTTAATTTTAAAACGTCAGTAAAAGTTAGCTCTGGGGTGAAATCACTCTTAATTGGCAGCCAGGTAGCCAATAATCCCATAATTGAGTGCATTTCTTCATATTCTCGGCGATCGCATTCCATCCCAATTACTAGATTTTGTGCTTCTGTGATCCGCCAAATCAATATTTGCCAACAGGCTAATAAAATTAATTCAGTGGAAGTTTGATACTTTTGAGCAATTGTTTCTAGTTGAGTGGTTAACTCTGAAGAAATCGCTAATTCTAAACTCTTAATCACCATTGGTGATGAGTTGTCAGACTTATGCTCTCCAGGTAATCTCACCGAAGGAAGTTGTTGTTGCTGCCAAAATTGTTGTGCTGTTTCAGCATCTTCATCTGTCAGTAATTCATTTTGCCATTCAGAAAATTGAACATACTGTACAACTTCATCCTCTGAGAGATCTAGAGAGTTAGAATAACCATCAACAATCTCGTTAAACAGATTCTTCAACGTCCAGCGATCGCCGCATAAAGTAGGTAAAGTAATTAGTAAGATGTAGCTATTTGTTGCCACTTGGCATAAAACTAACCGTAAGATTGGCTCGCTTTCTAGGTTATATTCTTGCTTTCTAGCTAACTCAAACAACTCCTCAAGATTGAATTCGCGATCGCTCAACTGTTTTTCTTTCCAACCAAAGGAATTGCGATCGCTGATAGTCATTACTGGCAGTTTGACACCAGGTAAACGACAAAAGTTTGTCCTCAAAATTTGATGACGAGCGACAATTTGTTCAACAACTTCCTTTAATCTAGTTAGCCGTAAATTACCTTCAATCGCGATCGCAGCTTGAGTTACATAGTTCGCATCATTTTGTTGTAACAACCACAGTCTTTGTTGTTGAGGTGAAAGCTGAAAACTTTGAAGAGTTGGAGTTGGCATAAAGTTAAAATCCTAGATAGTCAGTAAAGAGTAGGCAGAAAGTAAAAAGTAAAAAGTAAAAAGTTAATAGTTTTGTTTTATTGCTTTAAATTTATTTAATTTAGAAAGTTTTTTGTGTTGTTTTGCTTGATTTATTTCTTCTTGCTCCTGATCGCTCAACATTTTGAGATTATTAATGCGAGCATCGGGTGTTTCCGTCACGCTGTTGAGTAAATTTTGGAAGTGAGTTGACAGGCTGATAATCGTAGTTTGGGCAAATAAATCGGCGTTATATTGCCATTCCCCTTCAATTCCAGCTTCAGTTTCTTTCAAAAACAAAGCCAAATCGAATCTGGTGGTGGTATCTTCTACTTCCCTCAGTGTTAAACTCAATCCGGGTAACTCAAACACAGGCATCGGAGTATTTTGCATTACCAATAAAACCTGAAATAGAGGCGGGGTATAACTTAAATATCTTTGGGGTTGTAAAGCTTTAACCAAACGATCAAAAGGTAAATCTTGATGAGCATAAGCTCCTAGGGTTACTTGGCGTACTCTTTGTAATAACTCCGTAAAAGTAGGATTACCGCTTAAATCTGTTCTTAAAACCAATAAATTGACAAAGAAACCAATTAAAGGTTCGATTTCCGAGCAGTTACGATTAGCTACATCTGTACCGACTACAATGTCATCCTGATTGGTGTAGCGTTGGAGTAACACCTGCAAAACTGCTAACACAGTCATAAACAAACTTACTCCTTCTCGACGAGATAGTTCCCCAATTGCTTGGGATAACTCGACAGGAATTAAAAAGGTTTCCAGCGCACTGGGGTTAGTAGTAACTTCTTGTCTAGAGCGAGTAGTAGGTAAATTTAATACAGAAAGATTATGGCTTAATTGTCGCTCCCAATAATTCAACTGAGTTGCTAAAAACTCTCCCTGTAATAATTGCCGTTGCCACACAGCAAAATCTGCATACTGAATGGCTAATTCTGGTAGAGGATTTGGTTGATTATTAACAAAAGCTGTATAAAGTGCCGAAAGTTCCTGAATAAATACCCCTGTTGACCAAGCATCGGAGATAATATGATGCATGGTAAGTAACAACAGATGTTGATTAGTCTCCAGTTCAAAAAGGTTAAGTCTAAATAAAGGAGCTTGGCTTAAATCAAATACTTGTTGGGTATAAACTTGTATCAGTCTTTTGATTTCGGCATCCCGTTCAGTTGGCGATAACTTTTGTAAAGGTGAGATCGCTAAATTAATTTTTAACTCAGGAGCAATTTTTTGTTTTGGTTGCCCATCAACTACGGTAAAACTCGTTCGTAATACCTCATGTCTTCTGACAATTTCGTTGATGCTTGCTGTAAGTGCCTCTAGATTAAGTTCACCTTTGAGTTCTAAAATACTAGAGCCATTGTAGGCATAGGATTCTGGTTCTAATTGAGCCAAAAACCATAGACGTTGTTGAGCAAAGGATAAAGGTAAATCTTGATCTCTAGCTACAGGTTTAATTGGAGGTATTTCTTGAGCAACACTGCTTGCTATTTGATCAGCTAATTGAGCGACGGTTGGATATTCAAACAGACACCGTAGAGGTAACTCAACCGATAAACTTTGACGTATCTTAGAGACAACTTGAGTCGCTAGTAGAGAATGTCCCCCCAATTCAAAGAAATTATCATCAATACCTACTTGGGGAACGTTAAGAATTTCTTGCCAGATCCCAACTAAAGTTTCCTCTGTAGCATTACGAGGAGCAAGATATTGGGTAGTAGTTGAAGTAAAATCAGGAATGGGTAAAGAATTGCGATCAATCTTGCCATTGGGAGTCAAAGGAAACGCCTTCAATTGTACCCAAGCAGAAGGAATCATATATTCTGGTAATTTAGATTTGAGGAAATCCCTTAGTTTTATTGGTTCTAATTTTTCTTCAGCAAGATAATAAGCAACTAATTTTTTATCTCCTAAACTATCTTCGCGATCGCTAACTACACAATCTTTAATCTCTGGATATTGACTTAAAACAGTCTCAATTTCCCCTAATTCAATCCGATATCCCCGTATTTTGACCTGATGATCGATTCTACCTAGATATTCAATCCTGCCATCGGGTAACCATCGCCCTAAATCTCCTGTTTTATAAATCAGGGAATGGGGTAGGGGCGATTCGCAAATCGCCCCTACGAAGGGATTGGGAACAAAACTCGCTTTGGTTTTCTCTTGATTGCGCCAATATCCTATCCCTACTCCATAACCTGAGACACAGATTTCTCCTGCTACTCCGATTGGTACTAGTTGTAGGTTGCGGTCTAAGATGTAGAGGTTTAAGTTGGCTAGAGGTTTACCAATTGAAACACTTCTTTGATTTGTTGGTAGGGGTTGAGTAATAATCTCTTGAGTAATGTCATCAGAAGCTTCTGATGGGCCATAGGCATTAACTACTGGTAGGTTGGGATATAATTGCAGCCAATGATTGACTAGTTCTACGGATACTGATTCTCCTGTTACCATCATCCATTCTAGAGATGGTAGTTGTCTAGCTTGGGGAGATAAATCTGTTAGGTATTGCAGTAAGTTTTTGAGTACTTGGGGTACTAATTCTACTAAAGTAATTTGTTGTTGTTGAATGGTTTGAAATAGCTTGGGGGGATCGCAGACGGTTTCGGTGTCGATGATGATGGTTTTGCCACCGATTAGAAGGGGTGCTAAGAATTGCCAGACGGAAATATCGGATGAGGCGGGCGCACTTTGTAGAAAGGTTAGATTTGAGGTTAATTGAAGGGCATCGTATTGAGCATAGATGTGATTAATTGCGCCACCATGTCTAATCATCGCTCCTTTGGACATTCCTGTTGAACCAGAGGTATAAATCGTGTATGCTGGCTCAATTCCTGTCAGATCAAGTTCTAAATTTTCTGTTGGTAATGTTTGAAAATCTTCTGTAGTGTAGATTGTAGAGCTTTGAAGTATAGGAACATCAGAACAATTCCAACTATCTACCGAGACAACATATTTTAAATGAGGACAATTTTCTAAAATACTAACAGAATTCTTGAGACATAAATCATCACTTAGTACAATCCTACTTGCACTATTGCTAAGTAGATAGGTGATTCTTTCTGGTGGATAAGTGTGATCGATGGGAACATAAACCCCACCTACTTTTAATACTGCTAGGATAGCGATCGCAAAATTAACACTTCTTTCCTGCCAAATACCAACCAATTCTCCTGGTTGTAAATTTAAACTTTGCAGTAATCTTGCTAGTTGGTTGGCTTTAGCATTCAGTTCGCGATAAGTTAATTGAGACTGCCGATCAATTACTGCAATTGCTTCGGGAGTTTTGGCTACTTGAGTCTCAAATAATTGATCTATGGTTTGGTTGACAGGATAATCTCGACTATTATCATTAAATTCAAACAATAATTGCTGTTTTTCTGCTTCAGTTAACAGATTAATTTGAGATAGATGCAAATCGGGATTGACAACCACATTTTCCAACAGGGTTTGATAATGAAGTAACATTTTATTGATCTGATCAACCCCAAAGCGGTCACAATTATATTCACAGCAAACCTCTAAACCACTCTCTCTATCTTTAATTTCTAGGGTAAGATCAAATAGTGCCATGCCATTATTGATCGCGACTTCTTCTACAGTTAACCCTGGTAGCTTTAAATCGGAACTTGGCAGATTATGCAAAATAAACATCACCTGAAATAAAGGCGACTGACTAGTATTTCTTTCGGGATGTAAATGAGCAACTAATTTTTCAAAGGGTAAATCTTGATTAGAATAAGCTTCAAGAGCTACTCGTTTAACTTGTTGAAGTAACTCGATAAAAGTTGGATTGCCTGATAAATCACTTCGTAGTACTAAGGTATTGAGAAAAAGACCGATCGCATCTTCTAATTCTGGGCGGTTTCGATTAGCGATCACAGAACCAACTAAAATATCTTCTAAAGCGGTATAGCGAGATAACAGAACTTTGAATGCTGCTAAGAGCAACATAAACAAAGTGACATTTTGTTGTTGACTTAAAGTTTTGAGTGCCTGACTTAGTTGTGGCGATAATAAAATTGATTCCCTTGCACCTCGGCAAGAATTTACTTTGTTGGTTTTGATTTCTTGATGAAGAGTAGGAATTTCTAGATGAGGCAAACTACCGCTTAATTGTTTCTCCCAGTAATTCAGTTGAGTTGCATAAATATTATCTGGTAACTGTTTTTCCCACCAAGCAAAGTCTGCATATTGAATCGATAATTCTGGTAGAGGTGATGGTTTTCCTTCCAGGAAAGCTTGATAAAGAGTAACTACTTCGCGGATAAAAATACCCATCGACCAACCATCACAGATGATATGATTAACTACCAGTAGCAAAAGATATTCTTGTTGCGATATCTGATACAATCTCAGACGAAATAACGGAAAATACGATAAATTAAAAGGTATTCGCGCATCTTGAGTAGCTAAAGCGATCGCTCTAGCTTCAGGGTTTGATTGCTCCTCGATTTCTACAACAGACAAAGTTACCCATTGAAGAGGAACAATTTGAGCAACTGGTTTTCCATCTTTGGTGATAAACTTACTACGCAGAACTTGATGACGTTGAAGAACTTGATTAAAGCTTTTTTCTAATAATGAAAGAGCGAGAGAACCTGTTAGCTTAAAAAGATTAATTTCATTGTATAAAGGAAGTTCTGGCTGTAACTGATCAAGGAGCCAGAGTCTTTCTTGAGCGTAAGACAAAATCACCTCATCAGATTTTTTTTGAGGCTTGATTTCTGCTTGGAATTTTAAATTATTTAACTTTCTTTGATGAAGACGACGTTCTAATAAAGCTTTCTGTTCTGGAGAAAGTGCAGCTATTCTTTCAGATATATTACTCATATAAATTTATTTAGAAAAAACTTAAAGCTGAATATTGCCCTACTAATTGTTTACTTTGATATTCTTCTTTTAAATTTTTGAGTTTAGCTAAACTATTCATTACCGAAGTAAAATCTAAACCAAAATCAATCAAACAAGCAATTTCATCTACACCAATTTTTTTGAGATGTTCGATTGTTTGACAACAAGTTTCCTTTGTACCAATCATCACTCTTCCTTGAAGATAACGTTCAAAGGCAAAATCAAATAAACAAGCGCGATCGCTTTCGGTAAATGTATCTGGATCGACAGGGAAATCAATTTTTTTAGCTAATTTTTCTACTAAACCAAAATGAGTTTTTATATAATTACAAAAAGGTTCTTTAACTTGGTTTCTAATCGATTTTTCATCGTCACCAATAAAAGTATGTAACATTAAAGCTACTTTTCCCTGTTTAAGATCGTAACCGTGTTCCTGTAAAGAATTACGATAAAGAGTTATTTGTCTGGCTAAATTATTGGTTGTTTCATACAATAAAGAAGTCAAAACATTTGCACCAATTTTGCCCGCACCAATAAAACTTTCATCAGCCCCACAAGTAATCCAAATTGGTACTTTTTTTTGTATTGGTCGAGGAAAAGTTTGAATTTCAACAGGTTTTCCCGTTCCTCCCAAAAATTGAACTTTTTCCCCTTGCCAAAGCTGTTTAAATACTTCTATTCCCTGCCACATCGCCTCTTTGCGGTTAGCATAATTGTCTGGTTGCAGTAAAAAATCATCTGCGTGCCAACCAGAAGCAAAAGAAATACCCACTCTACCATTAGAAAGATTATCTACTACTGCCCATTCTTCTGCAACCCTAACAGGATTTTGTAACGGCATGACCACACTACCCGATCGCAGTTGAATCTTTTCGGTCACCATAGCTAAAGCAGCAGATATTACTGAAGGATTAGGATATAGCCCCCCAAATGGATGAAAATGACGTTCTGGAGTCCAAATCGCTTTAAAACCCTGAATATCCCCATATTTAGCTGTTTCCAGCAACAGATTGTATTTATCAGTTCTCGTTGTCGATCCATCTCCAGAAAAGTATAGTAGGCTAAATTCCATCTCAGATCATGTCCTATCGAATCGTTATATTCTTGGTGAGGTACAAAACAGTTACCAGTTACCAGTTACCAGTTACCAGTTAATAAGTAGCAATCAACCAGCAACAAATAACACTACCAATCGATAACTCTATCTGTGTTTATCTGTGGACAAATTATCAATTGCGATATTTAATTTCCAAGTTTTTTAAGAATAAATATCAATAAACTGAAGCAAAAAGCATACTGTTTAACTCACTTAAGATTTTTGGGCAAGTTCTTGTTCGAGTTCTTCGGGCGAAAGACTCTCGATTTCTGCTAATAATTGTTCAATTTCTTCACTTTCTGCTGCTGGCGTGATTTGATTCGCTATAGCAACAGCTAGTTGACCAATGGTAGGAGCTTCAAACAGAAGTGTCCGCAAGGGCAAATCTAGTTGAAAAACCTCTCTTAAGCGCGCAGTAACCTGCACAGCAAGCAGAGAATGCCCGCCTAACTCAAAAAAGTTGTCATGAATTCCAATCTTTTCAAACCCTATCACTTCTTGCCAAATTTTTGCAATAGTTTTTTCAATTTTGTTACTAGGAGCAACATAATTTTTACTCGGATTTTGAGCAGCAGCAGGGATAGAATCAGGTTTTTGAATATAAGTAGCCAGAAAATTATTGTTTTGCTCGATTACTGTGGCTAAATCTTGAGTCGAGACAATCACTTGTGCCAACTCACTGCTTAAAGCACGCTCAAATACATCTACTGCTTCAGCAGACAACAATCCATTTTTGAGATTATCTGCTTGCCATTGCTTCATTTCTGGGGGAATTTCGGTATTTACTGCCATCCCAACTTCCTGCCAAGCATCCCAATTAATAGCTACTGTATGGCAATTACTATGATTACAACGAGCGAAAACATCTAAAAAAGCATTCGCCCCAGAATAATCAGCCTGTCCAAATCCTCCTACAACAGAACTAAGAGAAGAACAAAGCACGAGAAAATCCAAGTCTATTTCTGCTAAAACCTTATTAAGAATTAATGTTCCTGTTACTTTCGGCGCAAAGACATTCTCAGCTACCTCTGGTGTTTTTAATTGAATGATGCCACCACCAGCTACACCAGCAGCATGAATAACTCCATTGATATTACCAAAACGTTTTAAAGCAAGAGCGATCGCCTTTTGCATAGAGGTGCGATCGCAGATATCTGCCGTCAGGGGTAACACTTCTGCGCCTAAAGCCTCTAAATCTCTAATTTTGAGCATTTTTTGGCTAAGAGAATTTTCTGCATTATGAGTGCTTAACCATTCATCCCAAGTATCTTTAGCAGGTAATTGAGAACGTCCTAATAAAATAAGTTTAGCTTGGACGGTACGAGCTAGATATTCAGCTAAAACTAAGCCAACACCGCCCATTCCGCCTGTAATTAAATAAACGCCTTTTTGTCGTAACTTTGATTTTTCCTGAGTATTTTTAGCAAGGGGAATTGGCTCAAAAGTTTGTACCCAACGACGATTACCTCGATAAGCAACAATTCGATCTTTGCTATCAGTGGTACATTCTGTAATTAATTGTTTGATCGAGGAATTTGGCTTCGATTCTGAGATAACAAAATCCACTTGACGACAATTGAGGTAAGCATACTCTTGGGAAATTACTTTGAGCGCACCTAATAAGGTTGCTTGTTCATAAAACAAGGTTTCATTGCCAATGATGTCATAAAGATTATTTGTACCAATCACAATTTGAATTTTGTGCTTGGGTTGTTCTTGTTCGAGTGCTTGAGTGAGGTAGATAAGACTGTAGAAAGATTGGGTGTAGGGATGACTGGGAGATAGGGAGATAGGGAGAGAACGTTCGCTAGCGCGAGGGGGTAAAAAACTCCACAAGTAGATAATTTTGGTGGGTATGTTGTTTGTAAGGGAGATTGCTTCTAACAGACAATGATAATCTTCTGGATTAGTGGGATTAATCTTATAGTTACGATCATCTTGGCTAAACTTGTCTCCACAATATACAGCACTTACTTCTGTTCCGTTTCGCCTTAATTGTTCAACTATTTGTTCACCAATTCCCGAACTATCTACAAAAACTAAATATCTTTCTTGACTAAGATTATTTGTTTGAACTAAAGGTACACTTTTCCAAGTAGGAACATAAAACCAATCAGAAATATTGATTTTTTTAGAGATATTCTCCTCTGCACCTCGGCTTTTCTGTACCCCTGCCTCTTTACTATCGATCCAATAACGTTGACGTTCAAAAGGATAGGTAGGTAAAGGTACTCGCCGACGCTTTTGATGAGCAGAAAAATTGCACCAATCAATTTCTACTCCTGCCAGCCACAACCTACCCAACATATTTAAGATAAAAGCATTATCCGAAACTTGTTCCTTGGGATGAGGTAAGGAAGACAAAACGATTTGCCCTGTTGCTTGAGAAAAATTGCGTCTAACCAAAGTAGATAAAGTTCTTCCTGCACCGACTTCTAGTAGAATTTGATGAGAATCTTGTAATAATTTATTAACTCCCGTAGCAAAACGAACTGTTTCCCTAATATGTTTTGCCCAATAATGAGGCTCTGTTGCCTCCGCTGCGGTGATCCAAGTTCCTGTAACACAGGAAATAAAAGGCATTTGAGGCGGATTTAATTTAACTTTAGCAACTTCCTGTTGAAAAGGCGCGATCGCATCATTCATCATTGAGGAATGAAAAGCATGAGAGGTATGGAGATGACGGCATTCAATTCCTTGCTCATTGAGTTGATTTTGCAGTTTTGCGATCGCTTCGTGGCTACCTGAAATGACACACAAATTAGGAGCATTGCTAGCAGCTAGGGATAATTCATCATTAAGTAGGGACGATACTTCTGTCTCCGATAAAGAAACCGCCAACATCGAACCTGGAGGCATCTGCTGAATTAACTTACCCCTTCGTGCGACTAAATGCAGGGCATCTTCTAAAGACATCACACCTGCAATAGTTGCAGCTACATATTCCCCAATACTATGTCCGATGGCAGCTTCGGGTTTAATTCCCCAAGACATCCACAATTGAGCTAAGGCATATTCAATTACAAATAAAGCTGGTTGGGTGATTTCAGTTTGCTGTAGGGGCGAATTGGGTAAGGGCGATTCGTGAATCGCCCCTACGGGATACAATAGCGATCGCAAATCTAAACCCAATTCAGGTTCTAATAATTGACAACAGCGATCAATCCACTCACGAAATACAGGTTCAGTTTCATACAGTTCTTTACCCATATTGACATACTGAGAACCTTGTCCAGGAAACATAAACACAATTGAATAACGTTCCTGTTGGGTACAATGAGTTAAAACTCGTTGAGGATTTCTGGACTCAAGAGCGATCGCAATACCTGCAACATCTTTCCCTACTACCATGCGACGATAATTAAATTCCTTACGCCCCACCTGCAAGGTATACGCCACATCCGCTAAATCTAATTCAGGATGTTTTTGTAAATATTTAACTAAGTTATCCGTTGCTGTTTCCAAGGCAGATTCGGTTTTTGCAGAGATCACCAACAGATCGGATTTTCTCCCCCTCTCTTTGTCTCTTTGTCTCCGCGTCTCCTCAACGATTGCTTCCTCCAATACCACATGAACATTAGTACCACCAATCCCAAAAGAGCTAACCCCTGCCCGTCTAGGATATCCTGGGGTTTTCCATTCTTTTAATTCAGTATTGACGTAAAAAGGACTATTAGCCCAATCAATTTTCGGATTAGGTTGCTGAAAATGCAAGCTAGGAGGAATCTGCTTGTGTTTAAGTGCCAAAACAGTTTTAATTAATCCCGTAATTCCTGCTGCTGCGTCTAAATGCCCGATATTAGTTTTGACTGAACCAAGAGCGCAATAACTTTTTTTATCAGTGTGATCTTGAAAAACTTGGTTTAATGCAGCAATTTCAATCGGATCTCCTAAAGGAGTCCCCGTACCGTGAGTTTCAATATAAGAAATCGTTTCGGGTTCAACTTCTGCTAAAGCTAAAGCCTCGGCAATTACTTCTGCTTGTCCATCGATGCTAGGAGCAGTATAACCAATTTTACTAGCACCATCATTATTAATAGCCGAACCGCGAATGATGGCATGAATGCAATCGCCGTCAGCCAAAGCATCTTCTAATCGTTTTAAAATAACTACACCAACCCCACTTCCTGGTACAGTTCCCTGTGCTTGGGCATCAAAAGCACGGCAATGCCCATCAGGTGATAAAATGCCACCTTCCTGATACAAATATCCCGTTTTCTTGAGGTGAGAAATACTAATTCCTCCTGCCAAAGCTATGTCAGATTGATAAGTTAATAAGCTTTGACAAGCCATTGAAGTAGCAACTAAAGATGTGGAACAAGCTGTTTGTATATCAATACTTATTCCTGTTAAATTTAAAAGATAAGAAATACGAGTCGTTAAAAAATCTTTTTCGTTACCAATTACTGTTTGATAACCCAAAGCTGTTTTGAAAAAATCTTCATTAGGATTGAGATTAAATAATAAATAATTATTCCAACCTACTCCAGCAAAAATACCAATTTTACCCGTATATTTATCTGGATTGTAACCAGCATCTTCTAAAGCAGAATAGGCACATTCTAAAAAGATACGATGTTGTGGATCGCTCGCGGATGCTTCTTTAGGATTGTAACCAAAAAAATTAGCATCAAAGCGATCAATATCTTCTAAAAATGCTCCTGCTTTAACATAATTCGGATCATTGATAACAGTTTGCTCTACGCCACTAGCTAATAATTGCTCGTCAGTTAAATGGGTAATTGATTCTTTACCTTTTTTTATATTTTCCCAGAACTGGTCGATATTTTTAGCCCCAGGGAAACGACCATCCATACCGATAATTGCAATACTTTCTTCAGTATTCAAACTTGCTACACTATTCATTATTTGCTTGCCCTCCGTGCTTGCTTTCTACGAGCGATCGCGGTTTTTTGTTTGTCAATGCGATTAATAAGTTGCTCAGAATTATTGCGGTTAGTTATTGTGAAAGAATTATTTTCTCTTTGATTTAAATAAGTAGCTAAAGAACTAATACTGGGATATTTAAATAAATCCGTAATAGTTAAATTTATTTGGAAAGAACTTTCTAGTTTTTTTTGTACTTGAGCTAACAGTAAAGAATGACCACCTACATCAAAAAAGTTATCATTAACATCAATGTTTTCTCTCTGAAGTATTTCTTGCCAAATTTGGGAGATTATTTGCTCTTGTTGATTACGAGGTAAATTTGTAGTAGGGGTAATTTGTAAATTGTTCTCGAGCTTAATTGTTTTAAAAAACTTCCGATCAATCTTACCATTGGCAGTTAAAGGTAATTCTTTCAATAATTGCCAATTAGTAGGAATCATGTAATCGGGTAAATGTTCTTTTAAATAAACTCTTAATTTTTGAATTAATTCTTCTGTTAATTTATCTGTTTCTGGTTGTTGTAGAACTAGATAAGCTACCAAAGTTTTGTTATTTGAGTCTTCATTGTCAACAATAACTACAGCTTGTTTAATATCTTGATATTTATTTATAACTGCTTCAATTTCAGTTATTTCAATCCGAAAACCTCGAATTTTAATCTGATTATCAATTCTCTCTAAAAATTCAATATTACCATCAGGTAGATATCGGGCTTTATCTCCAGTTTTGTATAATGTTGAATTCTTTAGGGATATTTCATGAAATATTCCTACGTTCAAAAACGGGTTAGGAATAAATTTCTTTTTGGTTAATTCAGAATTATTTAAATATCCTCTAGCTAAACTAACACCACCGAGATAAATTTCACCCCAAACTCCAATGGGAACTGGTTGTAAATTATGATCTAATAAATAAACTAGGGTATTAGGAAAAGGACGACCAATAGAAACAATGCGATCGCTTGATAAATCTAAGCTTTCAGCTTCAAAATAAGTACTATCGATAGTTGCTTCACTAACACCATAGGCATTAATTAATTTAGTATTTAAACCACATAAGTTTTTAACTCTTTGATAGTCTCTGACGTACCAGCTATCAGAACCAACTATCAACAATTTCATAAAATCTAAAGTTTGTTTTGCCTGCTCCAAATAGTTAACTAAATTAATTAATACTGCTGGTACAAAATCAGCACAATTAACCTTTTTTTGGAGCATAAATTGATAAAATTTTTTTGGTTCTAAGAGCAACTCTTTAGGACAAATTACTAATTTCGCTCCCGAACATAAGGCTTTAATTAAATCTCCTGTAAAAACATCAAAGGAGAAACTCGCCATTTGTAAAAAACAATTGTTATTACTATCAGGTAACAAGTTAGAGTTTTGCCAAGCTAGATAAGTATTAACTAAACCACCGTAGGTACAAACTACGCCTTTAGGTTTACCTGTCGAACCCGAAGTATAAATTGTATAGACAGCATTTTCTGATGTGATCTGAATTTCTAAATTTTCTGAACTTTTCTGACTAATATTGTCCCATTCAGAATCCAAACAAATAAATTTAGCCGAATGATTTGGTAAATTTTTTCTTAGATATTCTTGCGACAAAATAACCGATGGAGAAGCATCTTCTAACATCCAAGCGATTCTTTCAGTAGGATATTCGGGATCGAGAGGAAGATAAGTACCACCTGCTTTAATAATTCCTAAAACAGCAATAAAAACTTCTAAAGAACGTTCTAAATAAACCCCAACTAATACTTCTGGTTTTATACCGATTTCTTGTAGATAATGAGCTAGTTGATTTGCCTGATGGTTTAACTGTTGATAGGTTAATTGTTGATTATCAAAAACTACTGCTACAGCATCAGGATTTTGCTTTACTTGTGTTTCAAAAAGTTGTTGAATTGAAACTTGTGAATAATCAACTGGGGTTGGATTCCAATCAATTAGTATTTGTTGTTTTTCTTGGTTCGATAATAAAGGTAAATCTGATAATTTGGCTTGAGGATTAGTTACTATTCCAATTAACAAGTTTTGATAATGACTTACCATCCTCCTAATAGTTTCATCATCAAATAAATCCGTATTGTATTCAAAAGTAGCAATTAATCTTTCTGCTGCATTTTCAATTGATACACTGAGATCGAATTGTGCTATTTGAGGATCGACTTTAAATTCACTCAAAGTTAAATCGGGAATTGTTGGTAACTGAGGTGCATTTTGCCAAGCAAACATCACCTGAAACAAAGGTGTATAGCTTAAATTTCTTTCTGGTTGTAATACTTCTACTAATTTATCAAAAGGTAAATCTTGATGGGCGTAAGCTTCTAGTGCTATCTGACGGATTTGTGATAATAAGTCTAGGAAACTGGGATTTCCTGCTAAGTTACTCCGCAGAACTACAGTATTAACAAAAAAGCCAATTAAATCTTGTAATTTTTCATGGTTGCGATTAGCAATAGGCGAACCAACGAGCAAATCTTCTTGCCCAGTGTAGCGATAGAGTAAGGTTTTGAATGCTGCTAGCAGCAACATAAACAAGGTGACGTTTTCTTGTTTAGCAAGGTTTTTTAGCTGTTGCGTTAAGCTTGCTGGTAATTCCCAAGATTGACTTTTGCCTTGATAAGTTTGTACTGGTGGTCTAGGTCGATCTGTAGGTAGTTGTAACAGAGGCGGTGCATCTTTTAGTTTTTGCTTCCAATAATCAATTAATTTCTGTTCTTGAAATGATTGCTGTTGCCAATAAACAAAGTCTTTATACTGGATTGCTAATTCTGGTACAGATAATCTCTGATAATGTAGAGCAACTTCTGTCATGAAGACTTCTGCTGACAAACCATCAGCAATAATATGATGCATCGTCAACAGTAAAAGATGTTTTTCTGAAGCAAGCCGTAATAATTTCAGTCGTAACAGAGGTATTTGAGTCAGATCGAAAGGCTGTTGATGTTCCTGTGTTGTAATTAAATTAATATCAAGATATTTTTGCCCAATACTTTCAGATGGAAAACAATCAAGTTTCTGCCCGTCAACTACTGACAAAGTGACTCTTAGATGAGGATGAATTACTTGTACGGGTTTCCCTTCTGATGTAGCAAAAGAAGTTCTCAGTATTTCGTGTCTAGCAATAACCTGATTAAGAGAGTTTTCTAAAGCCTGAACTTCCAGTTTGCCTTCAATCTGCACCGCAAACGAGATATTATAGGCAGGATTACCAGATTTAAGACGATCTAAAAACCAGAGTCTAGCTTGAGCAAAAGAAACTGGATGAATATTATTACTAGTACTAATTTTTTGAAGAGATGTTGATTTTGAAGAACTAGTTGATTCCAGTTGAGCTAATATTTTAGTAGAAAGCGATCGCGTGGTTAATCCAGAAAACAAATCCGCGATCGCGATTGTTACTTCTAAGTCAGCTTCGATCTGATTTTTTAATTCAAAGACTTTTAAAGAATCAAGTCCTAAAGAAGTTAAAGAACTATCTAAATTAATGTCTTGAGGTAATCTTTTTAGTACTCGGGCGATTTGTAATTGCAGATATTGGGTTAAAAATTCTTGTGGGGAAAACTGTAAAAGTTCTTCTTTAGTTAAACTATTTTCTGTGTCAACAAATTCTTGAGTTTCTAAACTACTACTAGCAACTGTATTTAATTTACCCTCTAAAAACTTGCTCCGAGTCGCCCGACGTTGAATTTTACCACTCGAAGTTTTGGGAATCGAACCTGGTTTAATTAAAACTACGCCATAAACTTCTATCTCATGGGTTTCGGTTACAGTTTGACGAATAGATGTAATTACTTCTTCCAGATTAGGTTTAGCGCGAAACTCTAACTCTTGTACAATTACTAATTTTTCATCATTGTCTATCTCTACCGTAAAAGCTGCATTACTATCCAAACGCAAAGCATTATGACTTCTTTGGGCAGTTAATTCAAGATCTTGCGGATAAAGATTACGCCCCCTGATAATAATTAAATCTTTCAGTCTACCAGTAACAAACAACTCCCCCGAATCATCTAGAAAACCCAAATCACCAGTACGCAAAAAATGATGTTGTTCAACAGATGTATCAGTATCGCTGGTGGGGAGATAAGGAGATGGAGAGACGGGGAGAAAATCAGCCCCAGAAATCCCTTGGCTTTTTTCAACTACATTCTCTTTCCTTGTCTCTTCTTTGCGTCTCTGCGCTATGCCGTGAAATACTTCTTCAGTCTCTTCTAAACGATTCCAATAACCCTTAGCAACACTATCCCCAGTAACCCAAATCTCCCCGACACAATTATTTTCACAGCGAGTCAAAGTTTCAGGATTAACAATGACAATTTTTTGCCCAGGAATACTACTACCGCAACCAACTAAAGTTTTACTATTTCTATTTTCTTCAAAGACTTCTATAATTCGATCTTCAGTCAAAGCCAACTTATCTACAGCTTTATTACGATATAAAACCTCTTTGTCTCTTTTTCCCTTTTTCTCCCTATCTCCTCCAGAAACCAACAAAGTTGCTTCCGCCATCCCATAACAAGGATAAAAAGCCTCCTCACGAAAGCCACATTCAGCAAAAGTTGCAGCAAATTCCTTTAAAGTTTCATGGCGAATAGGTTCGGCACCATTAAATGCTACCTGCCAACTACTTAAATCTAAACAGGAACGTTGTTCAGCACTAATCTTTCTCACACATAGTTCATACGCAAAATTGGGTGCACCACTTGTAGTTCCTTGATATTTAGAAATAGCTTGTAACCAACGATAAGGACGTTGTAAAAAAGAAGTAGGCGACATCAAAACACAGGGAAAACCACCATACAAAGGTTGCAAAATCCCACCAATCAATCCCATATCATGATAAATCGGCAGCCAAGAAACAAACTTACTCTTCGGTGAATGTCCCATCCAACGATAAGTCATCTCTGCATTGTGCAGTAAATTGCCATGACTTACCATGACTCCTTTCGGTGTACCTGTCGAACCCGATGTATATTGTAGAAAAGCAATTGTATCTCGGTCTAAATCTAATTCTTGCCAATTCTCTTCAATCCCTGCCTCTAAATCGTCTGTAGCCAGCCATTGTAAATCCCCTAACCAAGACTCCATTTTAGGTACAAGTGTCTTTGTGGTTAAAGCGATCGCAGCTTCTGAATCAGTTATAATAGCTTGTATCCTAGGCGTATTTCTTTGATTTTTTGGAGGATAAGCAGGAACAGCAATTACTCCTGCATACAAACATCCAAAAAAAGCTGCTAAATAATCTAATCCTGAAGGATAAAGTAATAAGGCTCTTTCTCCTCTTAATCCTAATCCTTGAAGGTGAGCAGCAATTTGCCGACTACGCAGATCTAACTTTTGATAAGTAACTTTAGTTTCTTGACTTTCCCCATCTTCTAAAAAAATAAAAGCATCAGCATTAGCTTGTTTACGACTTTGCTGGCGCAGAAGTTGGACAACCGAAAAGTAGTTATGAGAACTAGTTACGAAGCTATGGGCGAGTTGATTCATCTTTGCAATTACAATGTTGGCAAAAATTGATTAGTTTTTTGTCAGTGGTTGAAAAACCCGACAATTAATTTAGTAGGGACAAAGTTTATTAATAAAAGAAAATCAACGAAGTTGCGATTTTAATCTATAAAGCTGTGGTAACGCCGAGCTAATCAACGCACCTATGTATCTGTCGATTGTTAATTGATTGATTTTGAGCATAACCCTACACCTTGCATAGAGCGCACTTGACTCTAATTTACCCTTGATAGATTAATAGACGGTATTGCTTTGTACTCATATAGACTGGTTTGATTATTCAGCAATTTTACTGTACAGCTTTTTGTAACTTAATGCAAATAATTCTTATTTGCGCTCGCGAAGCATGAGCGAATCTCTCGTTCTTCTTAACAAATAAAAAAATAATTGACAAAGAAAATAGTATATATTCATTGAAGTCAGATCTTATATATCCCCGTATATTTGAAATTTAGAGACATTATTCTGCGTTTTTTCTGAAATTGAATTTACTACAGTAGAAAATGAGCGCCGAGTAAAGACTGAAAGGTATTTTTAGACTATTGCAAATAATAAGCGATTAAATTTATAGCAGTCAAATCAAAGATTAGAACACACATATCTTGTTTTGATTGATAGTTCGGTTGCTATACTTTGTGACTTAATTCAACCAGCCTAATAAAACAATAAATTTTTACTGATGTTGATACTAAACAGTTTTAAAACCGCTATCTCAATTTTTTCACTCACAATCACTTATCTAACTTTTCTACTCCAATCTCCACCAACATTAGCTAATCCGAATAAATTAGAATCTTGGCGTATTTCTTATCCAACTATTTCTTTCGATGGGTTATCTAGGGGGAAGTTGCCAACTCCCTGAGATTTGAGGGATTTATTAATCGCACTCGCCTGAAAGATTCAGATAAGAGAAAAAATGATTTTTCTCAAGCATGGACAATAACTAATTCTTTCCGTGCAGCTTATCGCAGTTGGGATTGGACGAATAATTTATCGACATTTCAATCAACAACTGAACAGGATTTTGATTACGATGACTTTAGTTTAGAACAGTTCTATAACCTTGTTTTAGAAACAAATCAAGATTTTCAAATTAGCAGTTTAGAACAACAAACAACTATTGGAATCGAAATCAATAAAAATCCTTTAACTCTGTTTGGTAAAGAGAGTGACTTGGATACTGCTACAACTTCAGCTATTAATACTGATTTACTACCTATGCCTTATTTAGTTGCTGATTTGGTTAGTAAAAAGAACTATTTAGGATTATTTATTGAACATGAAACCTCTTTAAGCGATCGCTTGTCAATTAATTTTGAAGGGACTTTAGATATAGCGATCGCGGATACTACAGATCTTCCTGAAATACCTTTAGTTGAACCAGTTGAAAACCATAATTTTTATCCTGAGATTGGACTTGATTATCAGTTAAGCGATCGCATTTGGCTGTTTGCTAGTTTTGACTATGCTGCCGAACCGATGACAGGAACGGATGCGAAAAATGAACTATTACAGTCTGAAATATATCGAGGGATTGAATTAGGAATTGAAACTGAACTTAGTAATAACTGGTTGGCAACGGTTTCTTTTACTCGTGAAAGCCAAAATCATATTACGACAATCGATCCCAACAATTCAGACTTCGACTTACAAATTGATCGACAAATAAGTCAGTCATGGACTGGAGAATTAAGAGGAGAAATAACTCCTAATTGGTGGTTATATGGATTTTATACTTATACCGATGCTCAAGTCATTGCAGATCGAAATATCCCAATCGGGAATTTAGTAGCAGGGGTAGCACCTCATCGGGGTGGTTTTTGGACTAGCTATCAAATTTCCGAAGGTACATGGCGAGGTTTAGGTTTTGGTGGAGGAATTGTTATTCAAAGCGATCGCCCAGGAGATGCTCAAAATAGTTTTTATTTTCCTAGCTGCCTACAAACTGATTTAGCGATTTTTTATACTCAAAATAATTTTAAAGCTGCAATCAGCCTACAGAATATTTTTGATGCAGGGGTAGAAGATGAAGAAATCACGCCTCAAACGATTATTGGTACGGCTTTATGGGAGTTTTAATGCTGATGAGCGATTAGTTAGACTCAATTAATGAGAAAATTTCTAATTAAATCGACATCATAAATGAAAAATTATGGAAACTTTAACCGAAACCGAATTTGATTTGCAGTGGTTAGAAAGCCTGAAATCTAACCAAGTAGAATACAATGTACGGGGATTCGATCGAGTTAGAAAGAGTATAAGCAAGTGGTCTAAAGATAGTTGCCAAACCTGTCAGCTTGCTTCTGGAATTGAAGTAAATTTGGATGATGAAACGATATATCGCAATCACGGTGTTGAAAACGAACATGATGACTTGCGGATGCTAGTCTCGAAGTTTTATTTATCAGGAAATCAAGGTGTAATTTCTCCTGGAATTGAGAACGTTGACGCTGAATACAGTGAAAATCAGGGATACAATTATTTGTTTTATTTACCTGATATTACAGAAAAGGAACAATTTTTTACAGGGACTCCCTTGCAAAAAGTGAGAATCAATCTAGATTTAGCTTTTCTCAGAACTTTTGTCAGAGGACTAGAAGATATTCCCAAATTACTACAACCTTTAATTAAAAGCGATCGCGCACCTCGGTTTCATTGTCCTGTCGGGAAAATCACCCCCATGATGCGTACGGTAATTCAACAGATGTGGCATCATCCCTATCAAGGCGCGATCGCTCGAATGTATTTAGAGGGAAAAGTTTTAGAATTACTAGCATTGCAGTTTGATCAACTCCTCAAAACCGAGCAAATTCAACCTCTCCCCCAAAAATTACGCTCCAGAGACATTGAGTGTTTGTATCAAGCACAGACAATTTTAAAACAACAGTATCTCAATCCCCCTTCTGTCATTACCCTAGCGCAGCAAGTAGGATTAGACCGCATCAAACTACAACAGGGTTTTCGGCAAGTATTTCAAACTACTCCCTTTGGCTATCTTCAGAATTACCGTTTAGATTTAGCGCGAATTCTCTTGGAGAATGAGGAATTAACTGTAACTACCGTAGCAAATCGGGTTGGTTACTCCAATGTAAGCTATTTTTCCCGTACCTTTAAACGTCGATTTGGTGTTACTCCTGGACAATGTCGTTCTGGACAAAATATCTTGAAGGACTAAAAATTTATCTTTTAGGACATAGACTTACCTCCACTCAATCACTTAAACTCAATTTCGTCTTAACTAATTGCAAATAATTATCTATAAGAATTATTAAAAGCTAGTAGATGAAGATTTTTGAGTTGAAACAAAAAAAAGCAATCGCAAACGCTATAAGATTTAGTTTAATTGCTATAGTTCCTTTATCAATTGAATCTGTGAGTGCGGAGGTACTTTCAGAAAATCAAATTAATTCTGGCAACAGCCAAGTCTCAAGGCAGTTACTTGAGAAAACAAAAAATCGTAACCCAGATGAGTCATTACAAGCTATTTCTTTGAGTGCTAAAGATTTACTAGTTCAAAGAGAAAATGGAGGTATTGCCGAGGTAACAGGAGTACAAATTAACCAAACCGATAATGGCTTGGAATTGATACTGGAAACCCCATCCAGACAACAGTTAGTACCATTAATTCTTCCTGAAGGAAAAGATTTAGTTATCGATATCTTGAACGCAACGTTAGGATTTTCCCTCAGAAACGGATTTAAAGAAGAAAATCCCGCACCAGGAATTAGTCAAATAACGGTAACCAAAGTAAATGAAAGCAGTATTCAAGTTAGGATTACTGGAACACAACAAGTACCAAGTGCAGAAGTAATTTCTAACCAAGATAATTTAGTTTTAGGTGTGACTCCTGACGGAGCAACGGCGCAACAAACACCAGATGAAGAGATTGAAATTATTGCCACTGGGGAAGCTCAAGAGGATGATTACTTTGTTCCCGATGCAGGGATTACCCGTACCGATACCCCAATTATTGATACTCCTGGAACTATTCAAGTAATACCTCGTCAAGTCATTGAAGACCAGGGAACGATTGAATTACGTGATGCCTTATCAAGAAATGCGGTGGGTGTGGTTACTAATAGTCCGCCCAGGTCAAACTTTAATAATGTCTTGATTCGCGGTTTTGATGTCTCTTCAAACTTTTTGAGAAATGGACTTTCCGAATCGTTTTTTACCCTTACACCACCAAGAGATTTAAATAATATCGAGCGACTAGAAGTTTTGTCAGGACCTGCTTCTGTAATCGGAGGTCAAATTTCTCCAGGAGGCATTGTCAATGTTGTAACCAAACAACCTCTATCATCTCCTTTCTACGAATTATCGGCTAGCTATGGCAGTTTTGAGAGTGTTGAAGGTGCATTCGATTTTTCTGGTTCACTCAACGAAAGTAAAACAGTAGCTTACCGATTAAATACTTCTATTTATCACTCTGATACCTTAATTGATATAGATGAGGTTGATATTGAAGAATTTTCGATTGCCCCAGTCCTCAGTTGGCAAATTGGTGAGCAAACAAAAATCAACTTTGAAGGACTATATCTTAACTCGCGGACTCCCCAACGTTTGGGATTACCAGCCCAAGGAACAGTGTTAGATAATCCTAATGGTGAAATTCCTAGAGATCAATTTGTTGGAGAACCGAATTTTGATGGCAATGATCGCAAAATTACCCAAATTGGATACGATCTAGAGCATAGTTTTAACGACGATTGGTCGTTGCGTCATGCTTTTCGTTACACTAATTTTCAAAATGAGCAAAGGGAAGCATTTGTTAATGCTATTCAAGATGATTTAAGAACTCTAGAACGTTCTGGCGATTTATTCATTGACGATATTAATAATTATCAAACTACCGCTTATCTGACTGGTAAATTTAAGACTGGTGGAATCAATCACGATTTATTGGCAGGTATCGATTATGTCTTTGAAGAAGATTATTTTGAGTCTGAATTTTTTGAAGCAGAAAATATAGATTTGTTTGAACCAGTTTATGCAGGTGGGGTAGGAGCAGCTTTTGAGGATTCTTTAGGTAGAATCAGGGATACAAATCAAGGAGTAGGAATTTATTTACAAGACCAAATCAAATTTTTTGACGACCGCTTGATCGTGGTTCTTGGTGGAAGAGTCGATTTTGTTAGTAGTTCATCAGAAGACTTACTCGATCAAGCTTCCGAAGAAGCATCTCAAGACGATACCGCCTTTAGCCCTAGAGTAGGAGTTGTGTATAAAATTGCTGATAATGTTTCTCTCTACGGCAGTTTTAGTCGCTCTTTTGAACAGGTAACAGGAGTAACTGCTACTAATGAAGTTTTTGAACCTTCTCGCGGAACTCAATATGAAATTGGAGTCAAGGCTAACTGGCTAGATAATCGCTTGTTTACAACTTTAGCTTTTTATGACTTAACCCTTTCCAACTTAACTACATCAGACCCTAACAATCCTCAATTTGAAATTCAAACAGGAGAACAAAACAGCAAAGGAATTGAATTGCAAACAGTAGGAGAAATCTTGCCTGGTTGGAATATCATTGCCAATTATGCCTATACCGATGCCAAAATTACCGAAGACAATATTTTTACAGTGGGTAACTCTTTGGCTAATGTTCCCGAAAACACTGTAAGTTTGTGGAATACCTATACAATTCCCGAGGGTAATTTGTCTGGTTTAGGATTTGGTTTTGGTTTGTTGTATGTTGGAGAAAGAGAAGGAGATTTAGATAACTCTTTTCAGATTGGTGATTATTTGAGAACCGATGCAGCTATTTATTATCGTCGGGAACAATTGAAGCTTGCGCTCAATTTTCAAAATCTATTTGATGTAGACTACATTGAAGTTTCAGACGACGATCTCAGAGTTTACCCAGGTGATCCTTTTACAGTGCTATTTTCTGCCTCTTATGAGTTTTAGTTGTTAGTTTTTAGCTATACCCTATACGCTTTTAACTTTCTGCCACAGCGAACTCTGCTTCCTCTACCTCTTCCGCTCATGTCTAAACTACGCCCGTTACTGATTATCGGAATCTGTACCTTAGTTCTCATCGTAGCTTGCGGTCGCTCTCCTGATTCTGTAAAGAGCGATCGCGCTACGGCGGTTAATTCAGAATCCTGTCGTTTAGTTCAACACGAGATGGGAGAAACAGAAGTTTGTGGACAACCGCAGAAAGTTGCTGCCCTTAGTCCTCATATTTTAGATAGTATGTTGGCATTGGGAGTTCAGCCGATGGCTTATGCTGAAACAGAGAATTTAAAAATTCAAACCTACGACAATCCTTCAAAACAGATTCCCTATATCGGCAAATGGGTAACGACACAGCCAATCGGATTAGGCGATCGCAAATCCCCCTCCCTCGAACGTCTTGCTTTACTCAAACCAGATTTAATCTTGGGAGAACAATGGTTGCACCAGGAAGAATATTCTCTACTTTCTCAAATTGCACCTACTTTACTTTTTAGTGACGAACAAGCAGATGGACAACAAGTCTGGCAGCAAGACATCAAAGGAATTGCTCGTGCTTTAGGTCGAGAAAGTCAAGCAGAAGAACTGTTAGCAGCTTTTGACCAGCAAATTTCTCAAGCTCGTAAGGCACTGCAACCTGTTTTACAAGCTTATCCTAGTGTGTTTTTGATTAATTCTAATTTAACTACCTACGTTGCTTCTACACCGAAAAGCACTACAGGAAGATTATTAAAAGAAATTGGCTTTGAAATTGTTCAACCATCAGGAGTTCAAGACTATGCTGAAATTTCCTTTGAAATATTACCCAATGTTGAAACAGATATTATTTTAGTTTTATCTTCGACTGATGAAAGTTTATTCAATCCTGAAAAAGTTGTTAGGGAAAGATGGGCTAAAAATCCTTTACTCAATTCAATGTCAGTTTTTCAGCAAGATCGAGTATTTTTTGTCGATTATCAACTCTGGGGTAGTAGTATTCGAGGACCATTAACCGACAAACTGATCTTAGAAGCCTTACCCGATCTACTGTTAACAACTATAAAACCAAATAGTTAAACTTACTTTTTTAAACAAAAAAATTGAGGAATCATTTCCATGTCAAAACCTGTTTTATTTGTCTGTCAATCTTGTAATGTCAGTTCTCAA
This sequence comes from Stanieria sp. NIES-3757, assembly GCA_002355455.1. NCBI lineage: Bacteria > Bacillati > Cyanobacteriota > Cyanophyceae > Pleurocapsales > Dermocarpellaceae > Stanieria > Stanieria sp. NIES-3757. Next base: position 3,362,575 of record AP017375.1, on the reverse strand, counting down.
AAAGATTTAGAGCCACCTTTGGGTGTTAGTCTGGTAAATCGGCTCAACGAAATTAATTCCGATAAGTTTGTGGTTCAAGCAGTGGAATGTCTGTGGATGTGCGAAAGAGGTTGTGTAGTAGCTCTGTGTGCAAATAATCTACCTACTTATTTATTTACTGATTTACCTTTTCAAGAAATTCCCGAAGCTTTAGTCAAGTTTGCAGAACTTTATCTTAATTCTAAAGGCAAGTTTATTCCTCATAGCAAATTACCTCAAGTGTTGCAGTCAGCCCAGGTTGCGCGTATTCCAGCTATTCAAGCTGGTTAATCTCGCTCGATTTCCACGTCTTTACCTGATTCAAAAAATTTAGTGCGACAATTTATCCTGATTTGGTTCGGTCAATTAGTTTCTACTATTGGCAGTTATATGACCGATTTTGCCTTGACTCTCTGGGCTTGGCAAATGACAGGTTCGGCAACAGCTCTTGCTTTGATCGGATTTTTTTCTCAACTGCCTCGCATTTTTATTGCTTTATTTGCTGGTATTATTGTCGATCGCGTTAACCGTAAGTACTTAATGATGTTAGGAGACGCGATCGCAGCTTGTGCTACTGTGATGATCTTAATTCTCCATCTCACTGGACAGTTGGCTATCTGGCATCTGTATGTAGCTGCATCAATTAATGGTGGTTTTGGTCAAATTCAACAACTAGCCTATTCCACATCAATTACTACTTTAGTATCGCCTCAGAATTATACCCGTGCTAACAGTATGAATTCTGCTGTTCACTACGGCTCAAATATTATTGCTCCTGCTTTAGCTGGCGTGTTGTATCCGATCATTGGTTTAGAGGGTATTTTACCGATTGATTTGGTAACTTTTATCATTGCGATCAACACTTTACTTTGGATACGGATTCCCCAACCACAAGAAACAGATCAACAACTAACCCAAGCAAGAAGTGAAGAAGAAAAATTAGGTAGACTAAAACTTTGGTGGCAAGAAATAACTTTTGGCATTCGTTATATTTGGCAGCGTTCCAGCTTACGTACTTTACTAATTATCACTACTTTATTTTGGTTTGCTCATGATTTGGGTGCTACCATAGACGATACAATGATTCTAGCTCGCTCAAACAGTAATTCTCAGGTTCTCAGTGCGATTCTTTCTATTGCAGGTATTGGCGGAGTTACTGGTGCAGTAGTTCTAACTGCTTGGGGTGGAACAAAACGAAGAATAGATGGTATGCTTGCTGGGTTTATGGGGGCAGGCATTGCCAAAACAGTATTTGGTTGGGGTCAAAGTTTAAATGTTTGGTTACCCGCTCAATTTTTTTCTTCAATTAATTTTCCCCTCTTGGGTAGTTCGGAAACTGCCTTGTGGATGGAAATTATTCCTCCCAACCTCCAGGGAAGAGTTTTTGCTGCTAATTCCTTAGTTTTAGAATTAGTTAGTGCGAGTGCAACACTAATAGCAGGATTTTTAAGCGATCGCTTTCTTGAACCAGCTATGCAATCACAAAGTCTTTTAAACTCTTTGTTTGCTCCTATTTTTGGTACTGGTAGAGGTGCAGGAATGGCATTGTTGTATGTTTTTACTGCGATCGCTATGTTTTTGGTTGGTGTAATTGGCTATAGACTACCTCAATTGCGCCGACTGACAAAGCAATAATACATACTATGCACTATGAGAACTTAATTCCCAACAGTCTTACTTCACCAACCATCTATTTCTTGATCGTCTTTGTGCCAAACTTCAATATCTAATTCTGAAAGATAAATCAAAGCACTATCAATTTGTCGAGAATTACCTTGTAATTCTATATCAAACCAACCATCTCCTTGACCATCTTTACCTAAAATCGCAGCAATTATATTGAGTTTTAAATTGAAATCAGTAGCAAGTCTAGAAATAACTGGTTCTAAATAATATTTTTGAGGAATTCTCAACTGAAGATGAACTTGCAGGGAACGATTTGGGTAAGAAGAGCCTAGTTGCAACATATAAGAACTAACCATTTTCAACAGAATCCTTCTGATAAAAATATTTTTACGACAACAATCTTGCTAGTAAAGCTTGTTTGGCTTGTAAGACCAAAAGTAATCAAGTTCCTACAATAACTAAACAATTTCTTTTTAATGTAATACATTTTTAATTAGATTGCAATGCATTTAAAAATCAAAAAACCAGTATAGCGATCGCTATGTGTCTAGCAATTATGATTGAACAAGTATCAATATATTGACTCTGGTAGCGAAAAACTTTGCCAAAGAAAAATGTAAAGTAAATTACGTATTAATTGGGAAATAATCAGCGGATAAAGGTTAAGTTTTCGACAGAATTAGCTAATTCTATTAACTGAGGGAAATATAGCAATTTTCATACTGGTGAGGTACAAAGTTTTTAGCTTTAAGACAGGAGGCAGGTGTTGAGTGTACCTCATCAATCCAAGAAACACTATAAAAACTCACCAATAAATGTACTAGCTTCTCTAATTGAGCAGCTTTCTTATTGTCAAAATATCAAAGTAAAATTAGCTCAAGAAAGAAACAGCCTAAAAAAAATGGATATTAATCAACTATTTATACTAGTTGTGATTTTTCTAATTGTAAGTATTATTAGCGTAATCACAGGTAGCACATCATTAATAACTGTACCTGTAATGCTTCAGTTTGGAATTGAACCACGTACTGCTTTAGCTACTAATATGTTTGCATTAACTTTAATGAGTGTTGGTGGCACTATTCCTTTTATTGGTAAAGGAATAATTGACCGACGACGATTACCATTATTGGTTTTGCTAACAATAATAGGCTCGATTTTAGGTGCATTACTAGTTTTAATTGTGCCATCAAAATCAATGCCATTAATCATTTCTATTTCAATGATTATGATAACATTATTTTCTATTATTAACCGCAATGCTGGAATTGCTCCAACAAAAATTCTGCCTTCAAAAATGGCAGAATTGATTGGATATATTGTAACTTTCTTACTAGGTATCTATGGTGGTTTTTTTAGTGGTGGTTATGTAACTTTGCTAACAGCAGTTTACGTAATCTTTTTTGCTATGACTTTCGTTCAAGCTATAGCAATTACCAAGTTTATTAACATTTTTTCCTCTTTTATTGCCACTATTATTTTTATTAAATATGGAATTGTTAATTATCAATTAGGCATTATTCTTGGTTTTGTCATGTTTATAGGTGGAATCATTGGAGGTAATTTAAGTTTAAACTTAAGTAATGTTTGGTTAAAAAGGATTTATTTAACTACTGTCATTCTTCTCGCATTTGTAACTTTACGAAAATCTTTTCCTTTTTAAAACTTTTTAGTTTAATAAATATAAAAAATCAGCAGCATTTTTTACTGCCGATCTAATCAAAATTTATTTTACAGAAACATAGCTACTTAGTATATGGGTAGCTTTTTTAATATTGTTTTTGATAGTTTATTCAAAAAAAATAGGTAAGATTGAGACTAACCCAAACGCTGTGATTAGAAATATTATATAAGGTAAGCTTTGAATCAATAAACCTAACAAAAACCAGATTGGGAATTTCCAAGTAATTATTAGAATCAAAATTAAAATCCACAAAGGCATTTTTCTAAATCTAAATAAACTACGACAGATCTACATTTTAATTACTTCATCAAATCTTTATGTGATCTTAATCATAACAAGATAAATTGAGTAAAATTACCTTTTGTTACAACTAATTACATGCATATTGCAACTTGTTAAATTATTGTCTAATCAAGCTAAACAATTACACTATTTGCAATTAATAAACTTTTTAATAATTGGACAACAATTAACTTAAAATAAGCAAATTAAAAGTAAGAAAGGTGCAGAAGCAGCTTCGACACCTTTTTCTTTCTATAGGCGTTTCTATTTTCATTGACACCAATTTACCATAATTTTAATTGAAAAATTAATAATAGATTTTTATCCAAGTCAGTAAATTAAATAATTTTGTTTATGGAGCAAAATAAAAAGACAATATAGTTTTTTTCTTTGGATAAAGTTTAAAAGTTTTAATTTTTCTAGAAAATATTTTTATTTAATGATTTTTTTGTTTTTAAAGATTAGCGAAGACAATAGAAGAGGTGAAATTTAAACAAGGTAAAAATTTCAGAAAATGGGTTATAAGGGACTCGAACCCCCAACCAAGTGATTAAGAGTCACCTGCTCTACCATTGAGCTAATAACCCTAGTTTGTTGATGCTAACTTAGTTCATTAACAAGCTTGAACTTGATAAGGTTTTGCCGTTGCTTGAACAAAGTTCATTGTATTTCCTTTAATTATATGTCGAATCTTTAGATGTTTTGAGCGAGCAAAAAGTTTAATAGTATCAAAATATTTTCCTTCTTTAATTTCTATTGATAAAAGTTCATGAGAGTTAATAATTTGAGGATAATATGGTTCAGGAAAATTTAGATCGAGTACAATAATCCGATTATGAGTTAATACTCCCAGAGATAAAGGTGTATCATAGCTCACTCGGTAAAAGCTATTTTGATAGAATAGTAAAATTTCTTGAATATTTTCTTGAGGAAGGAGATAATATTGGACTCGTTTAATTAGATGTTGAGTATCCCAATCTCGCAAGCGTTTTTGATAAGCAATGGCAAAAGAATAATTTAACAAATGAGTATTTTGATGAGGCTGATCGTGATCTTTTTTGGTGAATAATAATTGAATCGCCAAAAAATACAAAAAAATAAGATAAATTAGTTCATGATTTACAGATAATTCCAGTAATTTAAGTTGAAATAACGCTATCAAAGCAAGACAGCAAATCTCAATAAACTTATTCTGGTTAAGCTTAAATACAGGAGAAAACATAGCTGTGGAGGAAGTGTAATTTATTTTTTTAGGTAATAAACCAGTCTAATGCAAAAATGATTATTTTGACTCCTAAGCTCAGTAATAATACGGAGAAATTGATTGGTAAATTTCAATTAAAAAGGTTATAAAATAATTGCCTAAAAATGATTAATACTTTCATCACAAGGATTTCGTTACACTAAACGAATTTAGTTAAAAACATTTAAGGATTTTAAACAAATTTTGCTATGGTTGAATCACAGGAAACAATGCTATCAGTACAAACATCTACATTAGTTGCTTTAAAAGAATTGATTGAAGTAGTAGCTAAATTACGATCGCCTGATGGTGGTTGTCCTTGGGATTTAGCACAAACGCCTGAAAGCTTGACACCTTATATAATTGAAGAAGCTTATGAAACGGTAGATGCGATTACTTCGGGTGAACCAATAGCGATCGCGGAAGAGTTAGGCGATTTATTGTTACAAGTAGTCTTACAAGCACAAATTGCTCAAGAATATCAGCATTTTACTTTACAAGAAGTTGCTCAAGGTATTACTGAAAAGTTAATCCGTCGCCATCCTCATGTTTTTGGTGAGGTGGAAGTTAACAGTGTGGATGAAGTTCATCAAAATTGGGAACAAATCAAAGCAGCGGAAAAAGGAGAAACTCCCGAACAAGCACAATTACTCAGTAGAAAGTTGCATCGTTATGCTCGTAGTTTACCACCTCTGATGGCAGGGATGAAAATATCCAAAAAAGCTGCTGCTGCTGGCTTTGAATGGGATAATGCTGAAGGAGTATGGGAAAAGTTTGACGAAGAATTAGCTGAATTTGAAGAAGCGATCGATTTAGGCGATAAAGAACATCAACAGGCAGAATTAGGAGATTTATTATTTACTCTAATTAATATCGCTCGTTGGTATGGACTAGATCCTTCTGCAGCTTTACAAGGAACGAATCAACGTTTTATTCAAAGACTCGCGATGATGGAGTCAGTTGCAGAAATGCCTTTAGAAGATTACAACATTACAGAATTAGAGTCTCTTTGGCAGCGAGCTAAAGCTCAATTAGCACAATAATTTAGAGAAGACATATTTGATTTGCGATCGCTTTAATAGTCAAGATTGAGGAAAAGCGATCGCCTTAAACTGGAAATCAAGTAAGGGGATCTCACTAAGGCAATTTTAAAAACAGCACTTTTAAAGATTACGCCTCATTCTCATAAATACCATCACTTTGTAGTCAGGATATTTCCTTTAGATTTAGACTGAGAACACGGGGAAGAATTTCTGCAAAGATTGCTTATTGTCGTCTTTTCAAGATTAGCGTTGGTAACTCTAATGACTCTGTTTACTGTTTATCATTCTCTGTTTTTACCTACTGTTACATGATTCAATAGACGAAATTTCAAATTGTTTTGGTGATTAGTTGGCAAATACAGATAATCATATGTAACAATTGAGTTTTTGTACTACTACATTAGTATTTTGGATAAAAAACTTCTAAGTTGACTACATCAGAAATGTTCCGTGACTTTATCTCCAATTTAGCAATAGATAATGCCGATCAAATTAGTCTTAGATATGGAGAAATTACAGCTTCGTTAAATAAAAAATTTAGAGCTACAGAATCAAAAACAGCAAATAGCTTACAAGTTGGCTCATACGGACGTTGGACGGCTATTAAAGGTATTTCTGATTTGGATATGCTTTATATCATGCCCAAAAGTAAATGGGACGATTATAAAGCTGGAAAACAATTCAAGCTTTTAACTGATACCAAAGATGCTATTAAAGCTCGATATCCTAAGACAACTGTATATGTTGATCGTCTTGTTGTAAGAGTTCTTTACACAAATTTCCATGTTGAGGTTCAGCCAGTTTTTGAACAAGATGATGGAAGCTTTAAATATCCTGATACTTACAACGGTGGTAGTTGGAAAATAACCAAGCCTTGTGAAGAGATAAGTGCAATGTCGGAATTTGATACCCAGAAAAACAAGAATCTCCGACGGCTTTGCAAGATGGCTAGAGCATGGAAAAACAAACATGGTGTTAGTATGGGTGGGTTGTTGATTGACACATTAGCTTATAACTTTCTTAAGTCCACTACTGAATATGATAATAAAAGCTATCTTTATTACGATTGGATGAGCAGAGATTTCTTTCAATATTTAAAAGATCTATCAACACAAGATTACTATGCAGCTTTAGGTAGTTGTCAAAGAGTCAGAGTTAAAAAGAAATTTCAAAAAAAAGCCAAAAAAGCTTATGAGCTTTGCCTAAAAGCTATTGAAGCCGAAGGTAAAAACAGTGTTTACGACAAATGGAAGAAGGTTTATGGTAGACCATTCCCAGAAAAACCAGAGACTGTTCAAGATGCTAAAGATTCTATAGCTATTTTTGCAGAGCGATCTTGGGATAACACTGAACAGTTTATTGAAGATTTATACCCAATTGATATTCGATACAATTTAGAAATTGATTGTGATGTATTACAAAATGGATTTAGAGAACATTCTTTGTTTTATTTTCTTCAAAAAAAATTACGCCTTCAGCCGAATAAGAAATTAATATTTAAAGTTGCAAAGTACGATTTTCCAGATAACAGTGACGTTTACTGGAAAGTTTTAAATCGAGGTGAGGTAGCAAGAAAAAGAAATTGTATTCGTGGTCAAATTGTTCGGGATTCAGGTTTTAAAAGTACAGTAGAGCATACAAATTTTAGAGGAGAGCATATTGTTGAATGTTATGCGGTTCAAAATGGTGTTGTAATTGCTAAAGACAGAATAGACGTGCCGATTGAATAAGCAATTTATGGACAAGGATAGTTTACTAAAAGATATCGCAGAGACAGGGTACAATGTTGGATTTGGCGGGAGAAAGCACTTTGCAACTTATGACATTGTTGATAAGACACCAGGACTAATCAGCTTTTTGTCAATGGCTTTTGGAACTTATGCTCTAGTATTTGATGGGCTTTCAACTAAATTTTTATCCGCTTCGTTTATCGTTCTTGGAATTATTGGCTTATATATTTCATTTTATGATTCAAAAAAAAGCGATTATGAAAAAGCAGGTGTAGCACTAACAAGGCTTTTTAATGAACTTCGCCAACTTTACAGAAGTACAAAGAGCGCAAACAATGATGCGTTGCCCGATCTTAAGAAAAAATTAAACGATATTGAAAGTAGATACTACGAAATTAGTATAAGCAAACAGATTCTATTTAGTGATTGGTATGCACATTACAAATTCTTCTGGCAGGTTCAAATTGACTGGATAGATGAACAGAAAAAATTCAATTTTTTTAGAGATAAAGTTCCTCTTACATTTTCACTAACTATCATGCTTATAGTTTTTGCTCTAATATTCTGGGGTTCTAATCTCTTCAATTTAGTTTGTAAATCAACACTTTAACGATCAAAATAGCTTCTCAATCCGATAAAGTTTTGGTCGCAGGTTAAACGATGTCTTATTATCAGCAAAAGAAGCTCTCAACTTAAATAAACTATCTACAGCTAAAGTAGAGCGATCGCCTTATCTAGTTTCAGATTTTAAGTGATCGCTAATATAAACATTTTAACGCACAGTACCTCTTAAACACTCCGCATCAATTGGTTTAATTAAATACAGAACTAACAAATCCCAAAAGATGCCAATAATTAAAGGTAACTTGCGTAAAAACTTAACTATCTTCGGTGCTTTACTTGATTCAATCGCTTTTAACTTCTCATTGCGATCCGCACAACATTCCAAACGTTTAAAGAACTCAGGATGATCTACATTGAGAATGGTAGGAAATGCTCTGGCTGATGTTTCGTTAGTTTTACGAATTACCTCGCGATCGTATTCCTGAGCATCTAAGCCGACAGAGGCGTAAAAGTCAGCCCGTTCGTGTACGGTTAAGGTATGGGTGGCAAATACGGATAATAGGAAGAAACGCGCCCATAATCTGCCTTGCCAACCCTGCCACATTTTGGGTTGCGATCGCAATAAGGCATTAAAGATATCTCCGTGACGGTTTTCATCCTGACACCAGCTTTCAAACTTTTTGAAGAGGGGATAAAACTGATATTCGGGATGTTTTTCTAAGTGACGATACATCAAAATATAACGCCAGTAACCAATTTTTTCAGAGAGATAGACGGCGTAAATTACCCACTCTGGTTTAAAAAATGTATAGGTGCGATTTTTAGTTAGGTATCCCAAGTCTAAGGAAATATTAAAATCACTCATCGCTTTGTTGAGAAAACCTGCATGACGAGCTTCGTCTCGCGCCATCAGGTGAAATATTTCGGATAAAAGTGGGTTGCGGTCTTTGATTTTGCGGGATAATTCTTTAAAAAGAAGAAAACCAGAAAATTCTGAAGTACAAGAACGTTCGAGAAACTCGATAAAAGCTCTACGAGTTTTTTCATCAATGTGATCCCAAGATTGTTTAAAATCTTCATCTCGTAAAAAGTGATCGCGATTATAGTCTGCTCGCATCTCTGCAATCATCGCTTTTAATTCTTCTTCCTGGGAGGAAATATCCATGTTTGCTACCGCATCGAAATCTGTAGTGTAAAAGCGAGGCGAGAGCAAAGTTTCTTCTGTAGAGGTTTTTTTGATAGCGGGCTTTGATACAGTATTGACCATAATTGCTTAGATGTATAACTAAATAGCTATAAATATAGTTATTACTCAAAACGCCTTTGATTGCAATTAAGTTTTGTGAAGTCGAAATTTAAATCAAATTCATTGCTATATAGTTAAATATCGTAAGATAAAGTTAATCAAAAAATTGTAATGAGTATTGAAACAGCTAGTAAGGTCGTAACCGCAAGTCAAAACTTACCTCCCGCAGATTCTAGAACCAGATTTAAACAATTTGTCCAAAAGTTACAAGATAATATTTGCACTGGTTTAGAACAACTCGATGGCAAAGCTAGCTTTAGAGAAGATAGTTGGCAGAGAGAAGAAGGCGGTGGTGGACGTACTCGCGTGATTAGAGACGGGAGAGTTTTTGAGCAAGGAGGAGTAAACTTTTCTGAAGTTTGGGGTGATACTTTACCTCCTTCAATTTTAGTTCAACGTCCCGAAGCAGCAGGACATGGTTTTTACGCTACGGGAACATCAATGGTATTGCATCCCCGTAATCCTTATGTTCCTACTGTACACCTAAACTATCGTTACTTTGAAGCTGGTCCAGTTTGGTGGTTTGGTGGCGGTGTAGATTTAACTCCTTATTATCCTTTTGCTGAAGATGCAATTCATTTTCATCAAACTATTAAGCAAGCTTGCGATGCTCATCATCCAGAATATTATCCAGCTTTCAAACGTTGGTGCGATGAATACTTTTATTTAAAACATCGTCAAGAAGCGCGGGGAATTGGGGGAATCTTTTTTGATTATCAAGATCGTAATAGTCCTCTTTATTGTGGCCCTAATCCGGATGGTGCTGCTGCCGAATATAGTAATAAAGTTGGTAAGGTAACTCGTAATTGGGAAGATTTGTTTGTTTTTGCCCAAAGTTGCGGTAATTCTTTCTTACCTGCCTATGTTCCGATTGTAGAACGCAGACAAGATAATGAGTACGGGGAAAGAGAACGTAACTTCCAGCTTTATCGTCGCGGACGCTATATCGAGTTTAACTTAGTTTACGATCGCGGTACAATTTTTGGTCTACAAACTAAGGGACGCACCGAGTCAATTTTGATGTCTTTACCTCCTTTGGTGCGTTGGGAATACTGCCATCAACCCGAACCAGGCACACCAGAAGCAAAATTAACCGAAGTGTTCCTTCAACCTCAAGATTGGGTAAACTTCAAAGGTTAATTGCTAAATTATTGATTTCTCCTGCTGTGGTTTTAAAATATCTTCCAATAGAGAAGGTAATTTCTCTGTCAAACGTCCCAAGCGCATTAATTCAGTATAGGTTGTAAACTCTATATCTAATAACTCTTGGCGCAGTTGTTCAGCTTCAACATCAAGTAAATCTGGATTTGTTTGGCAGAGTTTATTTGCTTCAATTTGTAGAGCATCCATTTTTTTCTGAATGGCAATTACTTGCACTTATTGATGCTGTGACGAGAGTATAAAAATAAATATCTAGAGGTATTCTCAGGACTAGATATAGACCTCAACTTTCGGAAAATTGAATTGTGAGTGAGTGCAAGACTAAGATTAGCTCACTAAATTTTACGAGTAATCTAGTTTTATCTCTCCTGTTGCTGCTTTCTCTTGCATCAACGTTCTTACCAACTCTAATTCTTCAACGGTTACTTTCCCATCCGCACGCATAGCAGCAGAAATTCTATCTCTTTCATATTTAGTTAAAACACCATCTGCTGTAGCACTTTCAATCATTGCTCTGAGTTTTTCTAGTTCTTGCTTTTCTTCAGGAGTTAATTCTCTTTGATTGAGACGTTCACTTTTCATAATATCTCTCCTTAAAGCTTTTGATTTAGATAAACTGATAAATTTAGATTAGTTTATAACTAAAACAATTGTTATGTTTTAGTAGCTACAAATTGTTAGTTTTGTTACTATCAACCTTAATACCAGTTGTCTCACCATAATCATCTCTCTAAAGTTTGAGATTCGTTCCTAAATTTATCTAAATTTAACAACTTCAAAAAATTAATTAATACAAATAAGCTCTTGATTTAATTAGATTTTTGTGTATTTTAAGGGAATGAAAATACTAAAATAAAATTTAAAACCTGTTACATTTATTTATTAACCTTAATTAATAAACTAAAGCTTGATTAACTTATAATCTGTCTCGTTCATAAAGACTGACTAATCTAGCAATAAATATAGCTGGATAAAGTACACCAACAATTCCTTCTAAATTAGCTAGAATTTTAGCAAATTTACTGATTGGTAAAATATCGCCATAACCTACTGTTGATAAGGTGATAAAACTGAAATGAAGTAGTTCAAATTCTTCATTACTAGAGAAAGAATTAGGAAATGCCCAATTAACTAATTTGTATAATTCAAACCAGAGTAATCCCAACAAAATATAAACAACAATTCCTCCTTTAATTACATCAACTGTAATTATTTTTCTCGAAAAAATTTCTTCAATTATAAAATAGATAGATAAAGCCATAAATACTGCATTGATTGAGCTAATGACTATGGCTAGTTTAAGATTATTTACTTCTGAAAAATTATTTAACCAAGCAAACACTCGTAGAAGAAAAAATGAACCGCCAAGAATTAAGTAAAGGAATAATGTTTTGAAATTCAGGAATGAATAAATAGCGGTAATTAGTAACCCCAAAAAAATCAGAGGTAACAACAATCCTAAAAATCCACTAGGTTTTGAAAAAGGCGCAGCAATTAGGATAAAAAATAGAAAAGGCAGCAATCGATTGTACTTGTTGTTAGCAATATCGATGAGATTATTTTTATGATTCCTTGACATAGTTGGGATTTTAGTTATGGCGATCGCTAATCGCTCGATGTAGTCTACCCAATTGAAAACTGCTGTAATTAAATGAGCTTGAAAGATGCGAAAAAAAGATCGATGGGTTTTGCGGAGATGGCATCATTCTGTTGACTCACTGCCAAGACATAAAGACGTAAATCTACAAGCAATAAGCGATAGACAATAGTTTCATCTTTATTTTGAAGCTGAAATTGTTTGCCTGGATAATTTTCAAAAAAAATATCATCGTCAGCAATTTTGGTTAAACCTACTTTATTTTCGATAATATAATCTCGCGATCGCTCCAAGACTTCTTGAGGGTTTTTAACTCTTTCTGGAGCTACTTCTTCAGAATAAGCAACCATATACCTAGAAGATGACGGATGAGTAGCAATGATATTAAAGTTAATCTTGCCTTTTGAAGATTCAACAGTCTCGACTTCATTGGTAATAGCTCCAGGAGGCATCATAACAGTAAATCCTGCTTCTTGAATCACAACTCGCGACCAAGGTAAAGCAGTGTCATCAACATTGAGAGAGGGGTTAGGAACACTTTCTCCCTGTTCTAATCTACGAATTTCTTCTTCAAATTGCTCTTGACCGTTTTCAAAAAAATCAGGGCGATCAAATAAACCTGCTATTACAGGGTCAGTTATTAGGGAAGATAAAGTTACAAAAATAGTAATAGTTAGCCAAAAATATATTTTCATCTAAAATCATTAGAGTTATATTAAAGAATGTTGCCTGATAGTTGTTACTTACTACTTATCTCAAAGATTAAATTAACTGATGCATTGGGTATCTATTTAACTACTTTACATCGTATTCTGTCCCTTGCATGCAAGCAGCAAAAGCGCGCTAGAACTCTTTTCTTTGTGCCTTTTCATCAGGATCGCCTATACCACTACTAATGCCTTCTACGGCTCGAACAATAGCTGCACCAGTGCCAAGATCGCCTCTATACCAGAACCACGAGCTGCATCTCGTAAGACTCTGCCACCACTCGAGCTACTGCTAAGAGGAGGTCGATCTCCGGTTTGTTGAGTTGCCCAACTGCTACACTGATTTCATCTCTTTGCTGCTGTTGAGAACTTTTTCAGCTTTGCGGATATACTTGCTGTGTCATTGCCGAATATTTTTATCTATTTAACACTATAGCCACGACCATTCATACAGGCAGCGAAGGCGCGATCAAATTCTTTTCTGTGTCCCTTTTGTTCCTGATTTCTAATACCGCCATCAGCACCGCCAATTGCTGCACCAATGGCTGCTCCCGTCCCAATATTGCCTCCTATAAGTCCGCCGATTGCTCCGAGACCGGCACCGCGAGCTGCACCCCGTAAAGCAGTATCTGATACGATACCACCAGAACTACTGTTACCCGAGGGTCGGTATCCTGTTTGGCTGGTAGCCCAATTGCTACACTCCTGTTGGTCACGTGCTTGCTGTTCATTACTCTGACCCTGAGCCGGGTAGACTTGTTGCGCCTCTGCGAAACTATTGCCCGTGGCTGCTATTGTCAAGCCTACCAAAACTATCATGAAGTTTTTAGCTGTATTCTTTGTATTCATCTGGTTATTTACCTCATTATTTACGATGCTAATAGGGAGTTACCTGTACCAACTCAACCTCTTTTGCATCGGCTGGTGGGGTGAAAGTAAACTCATCTTTGGCTACTTGAGGAGTCATATTCCAATCGTCTATAACAGCCAGATATCTGGGTACGCCCGGTTTATCTTTGTAGCCAACTGCTACTTTTCGGGGTAAGGGAGTATCGCTGTCTTCAATCCAGATTTGCCAATCGATATTATCTTGAACGAAAACTAAATGATGACAAGGTACGCCATCAACTTCACTTAAACCAAAATAGTAACCTGCTACCACGTTTTTGGTTAAACCATCATAAATATCGCTGTACATTAGATCGGCTAAGGGCATACTTACTGCAAATTTTTGGCTCAGGGCATCTAAAGTAGCATCAATTGACGGAGAATTTTATCGGCTTTCTCATCGATCGCAGGATTGTTTATGACTTCATCTCTCTGAGCAATTATAATGCTAGGATTTTGTTCTTTAGACGTTGGCGTTTCTGCAAACGTAGCAATCGGTGAATTAAGTATCAATCCTGTAAGAAGTGCAGCTACTTTACAGCAAGTTTGAAATTTCCTCACGTTTACTCTCCATATTGAAAAAATGAAAATATTAAATCCCAAAGCGACGAAATGTAATTATCGGTTGTAACCTGCAATCTTATGTTTAATTGGCTACATATTGTTTAGTTTTGTTGCTGTAAATTTTAATAGCAAATATCATTGTCTCGCTAAAATTCTCAATGCTTTCCCTAAATTTATCTAAATTTAACAACTAAAAACAAATAAACTGCTATAATTAAACTCTTGTTTCAATTTGATTTCTAACTAATTTATATCAGCTTTAATAATATAACCTTACCTTAAAAGAAAAGCTAAAAATTTTATTTAATTGATTTATAACTATAAAAACTATCGAGCCAATTAAATAGAATCAATACTTCATTTCTTAGCTACAAAAGTACTTTTTTTAACAAAAAATTACGAATTACTTATTTTAATGAATGATATTTTTTTGATATGAAGAGAAAGACTCGATCGCAATAGTACTTTTCTGTTTTTATATAAATTCAGTCAATTTGTAAGCAACAGTGAATATTTCAATTCCTCACAAGTTATTGGGAATAGCTCTGATTGCTAATATTACTAAAGGGTGTAGCAATTCTAATCCTGAAGCAAAAGCTACTACTCCAGCGCAAAATCAACAGACTAGATCGAGCTTTGAACCATAGTCAATTTCTTCAGAGTTACTTAGTCAAAATGGATAACCCCTAACCTCTAATGATAACTTATAAAATTATCTGAATAACTCGGAAAATGAACAAACCCTTATTCTTTTTTTTAGCGATCGCTTTTAGTGTTCCTGCTTGGTTATCTAGTGCTATAGCTAGAGAAAAACCCTACGAAGGTAAGTGTCTTTACATTAATAAGGAAAAAGAAGAGCAAAATTTTAAATCCTGTCAAGTTAATTTCCAGCAAAAAAAGTTAGTAATTAACTTTAAACAAGAAAAATATCAGGATAATAATCAAACTATTGCAGGTCAAAGTATTGAAGAAATTGCTTCAGGAAAATATGCTGAAAAATTGCTTTCCGACTCTAGTAGCATCGTCAGTCAAACCCTACTTGGCCCAATCAATCTAGTTGGGAAGATTTTAGTACCAGACCGGGATTATCAACAATATATTATCAAATACAAAGATACGGCGGGAGAAGAAACCGCAACAATCCTCAATGTTAATCGTTCCGATGCACCTGAATTTCAACAAGAATTAACAATAAGTACAGGTAGATTGATTAATTTTCAGCCAGGTCAAACTAATAACGTAATTGACATCGGACCAGAGCTTAAGTGATTAATTGTTTGATAGTTTATTATCAGTTTAATTTTTGAGCTTGCCTTAACAACCAGTTAAATTATATCTACTAAAGCTGAAGCAATTTAATGTGAATGAGAGCAACAAAAAAAGATTAAAAATAATTTATACATGTCTATTCACCAGTTTAGCCCTAATATCACTATCAATAAAACCCAAACCTATTTTAGGAGCAGAAAGAATTAGTTTTTCACTTCCTGTTTTGGGTGAGTTTCATGTATCGATTGATTCTTTAGAATTATTTGCCAAAGAAGGCGAAATAGCTAGCGACCTTAAACTATATACCAGTCGTCTAGACCAGCAAACTGTGACTCAATTGCGTCAGGCATTACAACAAAAGCTTGATGTCAATCCTATTCTGGTCTATCGGCTCACTAATATGCCAATGGGAGAAAAGTTTCTTAAGGAGATAGGAGAAGTAATTTATACTCACCCAAATAGTAACGGTCTTTTTGCAATTCGCTCGGCTCTCATTTTAGCAGCAGTCGATTCAAAGGGTTTAACTGCCATCAATGTGATGCGTCATTTTCCCACTCAGGAGATTCAAATTAATACTAAGTTGCTTTTCTCCCTGATCAAAGAGACAGCCAATTTTTTAGCTTATAATAAAACTACTGTTAAAGCGATCGCGTCTGAAGCAAACCGAGAAGTTACCCCCCAACCAAAGATCGATTTTGGGCAGTTACCAAATTTACGTCAGCCAGGAACCTATCCTGTTAAGCAAACAACGATTACCTTTAAGATTGAGCGGGTTCGTCAGACCTCATTAGGTTTTGCTAATTCTTATAATATTGATGCAGATATCTATCTACCTGAAGGTCTATTGCAACCAGCACCTCTAGTAGTAATTTCTCATGGTTTTACTTCAGAACGCTCCGATTTTGACGATTTAGCAGAACATTTAGCTTCTTATGGTTACATCGTTCTCGTTCCCGAACACATTGGTAGTAATCGCAAATACAAAGAAACTTTTTTACGGGGAGAACTAAACGTTGATGTTAGTCCCTCGGAGTTTTATAGTCGTCCCCAAGAAATCACCTCTCTCCTCAACGCTATCGAAAATAATTCAGAGTTCAAGCAACTTATTAATTGGCAAGAGGTAGGTATTATGGGTCACTCCTTTGGTGGTACCACTGCCTTATTAGCCTCTGGTGCAACTCTTAACCAAGAAAGAATTAAGCAAGTATGTCAGCAAAATCGACCCACTCTCAACGTTTCAATGTTGCTACAGTGTCGTGCTAGTTATTTACCTCCAGTAGAATACAATCTTCGAGATCCTCGGATCAAAGCAGTAATAGCAGTTAATCCTGTGACCAGTTCCATTTTAGGGCCAGAGGGAATGGGAAAAATAGCTATTCCCACCATGATTTGGGCAGGAAGTAAAGACCTCACTGCTCCTTTCATTCAGGAACAAGTGCATCCTTTTCTGTGGTTAAAAAATCACAATAAGTATTTAGGTACGGTAGTTGGAGGAACTCATAGTCTAGACTTGGGTAAAAGCTACCTTAAAGCCTTAAGTGTGGCTTTTTTTGACGTTTATTTACGCGGTCAAAAAAATTATCAACCCTATCTCACTGATGCTTATAGTAAAACTATTAGTAAAAAAGAATTACCTTTGCACGTAATTAAATCTTTGACACCAGCCCAACTAGAACAAGCCTATGGTAGTAAACCTCCTAATGCGCCTATTCCCGAATCAATAGTTGCTCTCTCTGCTACTCAAGCAGAAAATGCTTTAGCTGATATTAAGAAAACTGGAACCCTAAAAGTAGCTATTAGAAGTGATGCTGCTCCTTTTGGCTATCTCGACAGTAAACAAGCTTTATGGACTGGTTTTTGTGTAGATTTTGCCGATTCTTTCGGAAATTATTTAACTCAAAAACTTAATCTTACCTCTGGCATCGAGGTTATAAAATTACCTTCTAATCTAGAAAATCGTTTTGAACTTGTTCGCAACCATACAGTTCATCTCGAATGTGGCCCCAATACCATCAGCAAAGAGCGAGAAGATATTAGCTTTTCCAATCCTTTTTTTGTCGGCGGTACTCGTTTTTTAGTGACTAATGGGAATGTAGCTCAATTTAATCTTACAAAAGGTCTGGAAGGGGTTAAGATCGGAGTTCTTAAAAACACCACCACTGCTGAATTTATCCAAGCAACTTATCCTGAAGCAGAAATAGTTTATTTTCAAGGACAAACAGGAAGAAGCGAAGGAATCAAAGCAGTTACTAATGGCAGCATCGATACGTTTGTTAGTGATGATATTCTGCTCAGAGGAGCAATTGAGCAACAGAATTTACCACCAAACAATTATCAGTTAGTCCCAAAAGAACCCTTAACGTGCGATTTCTATGGACTGATTTTAACTCAAGGCGATCGCCAATGGCACAATACAGTTAACCTTTTTATCAACCAACAAGCTAAACAAATTCAAAACAAATGGTTAGGAGAATATTTTCCTCAAGCAGTCTCTGACCTAGATTACTGTTTCCACAAGCAGAAAAACTAAAATATATTGTACGTTTCATTAAATGAAGGCTTTCATTATTTTTCTTAGCAGGAAGTTCAGGTATTAGATGTTATCAATTCTCAGAAATCAAAACTAGGATGTTGGTCTAGAAACCGAGTAATCGCCTCTTCTAAACTCTTGGTGGAAGCATTGGTAATTAAAAAATTTTTAAATTCTTTTCCTTGACTAAGATATTCGGCATATGCCGATTGCATAAAAGGAAGAAAATCTTCATTGTCCAGTAGATGTACTTCTAAAAATGCCAATAAAAATGCTTGATTATAGCTCGTGAGCAATGCTGACTCAGGAAGAGACAAATAGGCAAAAAAATCAATTAAACTTCCAATACCAGCATCTAGGTTCGAGATGTTCACATGGATATCTCCTTCTTGTACACTCAGATATTTATTGGGAGTATTTAACCAAGGGAAAGGCCGAACTTGTTCGAGAACAAAAGGAGTAAGCGGGTCGTAAACTCCAGCTTGAACAAATACTGGCAGGGAAACTGATGCTAATCCACTAGGACCAAAAATTGCACTTTTTAAAGGATTAGTAATACCGATCGCTTTAATCCTTTCATCTTTTAGGTTGTCTGCTTTTAACTCCAAGCTCAATGCCCGACATTGTAAGAGTAGCGATAAATTCAAGTGGCGCTCACATTCTTTTTTTAGATGGTCAAAGTCAATAGTTGCTCCAGCGATCGCCAAAGCTGTATAACCGCCAAAAGAATGACCAATTACTGCTACTCGATTTAGGTCAAGTTTTCCTGCAAAATATCTCTGATTGAGGCGTACTAATTCATCAATGACGTAACTAATATCCTGAGGACGGTCAATGAATTCGCTGGTGAGAAATATCTGACGAGAAAGACCGGCTTTAAGATCTTGAAGGTGTTGACTGTCACTGCCAGGATGTTGAGGGACTGCCACTACATAACCATAAGAGGTCAGATGTTCTGCATAATCAGCAAAGTTTTGCGGTGAGGAGCTTAAACCGTGAGAAATGATGACCACCGGGGTTTGCCCAGCGCGCCATTTTTTTGGTTGATAAAGGTCGACCTCAAAGTTGCGATCTCGACTGGAATCTCTCAGTCTCCATCGTTTCTTTTCTACTCCTAATTCTCCTGGTAGACGCAAATCAGGAAGTTTTGTGAAGTCCACGGGGGAAGCATTAACTACTTCTTGTTGAGCTAATCGGAATATTTCATCGTGAAAGAAGTTGGTAGCTGTAATGATTAAATCTACTCTATTCGCTAAAGACAAAGCTCGTCGCAGATCGATCTCAATATTTGTTGGAAGATGGCGAAGGATATTGATTAGACTCAATCCATTATCATCAAAGGCAGATTTAATTAATGCTCCGCGTAAAGCATATTTGCCATTTCTCCCCCCCTGAATAGCAATATGCTGACCCCAGCGACTAAGCATATCTTCGCCCATCTCGGTTCTCAACAAGCGGGAAAACAAAATAGGATCGATCTCAGCTCTTTTTAGCAGGACCTCTCGAAATCGTTCTTTTTCCTCCTCATTTGCCCTAGCAAACCTCATATAGTCGGCTAAGCTTCGATCGACTTTTCCATCAGCGGCGAAGATTTCTAAGGAACTGATACTCAGGGAAAACTTAAGGGGACTAGGAGTGAGAAAGTTAATCGTTTGTGCTGCTTGAGCTGGCACAAAACTTCCCACTGAGGCAAGAGTTCCTATAATTAGTAAAAAAAGTTGCTTCTGCAAAATTTTAATTTTTGCTTAATGTTTCCAAGATTTATTATTACAAAAACTCTAGAAATTTTAAAATGTAGAAGAGAGTTCTAAATTTGTCGGTAACTTAGAACGGGGATTTCGCAGGTTGAGGAATAAAGGTAGGGTATTAAAATGAAGAGTTAAAATAACCCCCGAATGGATATCCAAGTTAAAAACCTAGATCATTAAGAGCTAATTTGTAAACAAAAGATTAAGCTGTGAATCTTCGTGTCATTAGGCGAATCAATGAACCGTATATCATCGCTGTACTCATATCTGTATCTAGTTCATAGTCTTTGCTTAAGCGTCTAAAACGATTTAACCAACCGAAGGTTCTTTCCACAATCCATCGCTTAGGTAAAATTTCAAAATTCTTTGATTGTCTTTCGATCACTTCTACTTGAACTGAATCACTACAAACTTGTTTGACTGCGCGAGCAAAATTTTCTCCTGAATAATCTTGGTCTACCCAAACTACTTTTAATTTGCTTAATTTCTCAACTGCTTCATGCAAAACAACAACTGCCCCAAGTCGCTCTGAGCCATTGGCTTCAGTCACTAAGACTCCAATTAGTAGTCCTTGAGAATCTACTACTATATGCCGTTTACGTCCTTTAACTTTTTTGCCACCATCAAAGCCACAGACCGCCCCCTGCTTGCTCCGTCCTTACGCTGAGGTAACCTCAGCGCGGGTGGTGCGCTTTTTTCCGTTGTCTTAACGGATTGAGAGTCAGCGATCGCATCGCGTTTAATTATTACTCTTTAATCTCTAAAAATCAAGTCTACTAAAACCAAGGTGTTTGCTATCTACTTCAGGAAGCGTTGGTGAATCAGAGTATGATTGACTAAATAAGCGATCGCCAATTTCAGCCAATTTATTCTTTGATCAATCTGATGCAATGTCCTGAATGTAAATCTACTCACATCAATAAAAATGGAATTAAGAAAGGAAAACAAAATTATCTCTGTGTTGAATGTGATCGACAATTTCTCGACTGTTATCAAAGACAGAAAGGTTATAGCGATGAATTCAAGCGTGAGTGCCTAAAAATGTATGTCAATGGAATGGGGTTCAGAGCAATAGCAAGAGTTAAGGGAATACATCACACGACAATCATCAATTGGATCAAACAAGTAGGAGAAATTCTACCTGATGCCTACAATCCAGCAACAATCCCCGAAGTGGGAGAACTAGACGAATTGGAAACATTTATCGGTTCAAAAAGCGGTGCGACCCCGCGGAGGAAACCTCCGCAAGGGAACGCGCACCAAGACAAAACAAGTTTTGGATTTGGACAGCGGTAGATCACTTTAAACAGGGTATTTTAGGGTGGATAATCGGAGACCATAGTGCGGAAACATTTAATGTGAAATGTGGTTAGTCAATGGGCATGTTGTTTTTATGTTACAGATGGTTGGACAGTTTACCCGAACTTTATCTCCTGACGGCAATCAAATTGTTAGTAAAACTTATATGACAAGAGCGGTACGCAAGCTTGAGGTCGCCTCAAGCTGTGCGCCGTCCGCCTGCCTTCCGCAGGTTGAAGGGGAAAATACTCGTCTCAGGTATTATCTGGCTCGACTACACCGAAAAACTCTTTGTTATTCCAAATCGAAAGTCATGTTAGAACATTCGATTCGGTTGTTAATCCATTATCTTAAATTTTGGGATGTCCCTGTTCGCTATGTCGAAAAATTCCCAGACTTTTAGCGCTCTCTTGTCTTCCTTTATCATACCTTCATTCACCAACGCCTCATTTTGAAGCTGAAGAAAAACCCAAAATAATTCGCTTACATATTGTTCGCGATGAGGTTATTGCTTCGTGAAGTTACCACGAGATATATGAGGTAAAGATTTAATTAAGGCTCTTTCACTCCTTGACTATCAAGTCACTCGCCAGACAGGTAGTCATATCAGATTAACAACTCAACGAAACGGGCAAATCTATCTCGGTTGCGAGAGGTTGCCAAAATTTCGATAGCTACAGAAGAGTTAGATGCTAAAGAGGATTACGTAACTTATTTAACTGAGAAATATCAATATTAGCGGTGGTGAGTGAACAACTCAAATTAATCAAGCGATCGCGTTTACTTTCAATCATCTCTACAATCAAGCGATCGCACCGAAAAAATAAAATTTTGCTTGATTCGCTATATGGCTGTATAGTGAAATAACTTAATAGCGAATAAGTTTTTAAGTTAACTTGTGGTTGAGAAAAATTTTATGACATTTACATCTGTTTCCCCTGAAAATGGGAGTCAAGAACCCTTAAAACTCAATTGGATTAGTTTGATCTTTTTTGCGATCGTTCATCTATCAGTATTGCTAACACCTTGGTTTTTCTCTTGGAGTGCTTTAGGCGTAACCATACTTCTTCATTGGCTCTTTGGCAGTATTGGTATTTGTTTGGGCTATCATCGACTTTTAAGCCATCGCAGTTTAGAAATTCCTAAATGGCTGGAATATACCCTCGCCTTGATCGGAGTCTTGGCATTACAAGGAGGGCCGATTTTTTGGGTAGCTGGACATCGTTTACACCACGCTTATACAGAAGATACCGAAAAAGATCCTTATTCCGCTCAACGAGGTTTTTGGTGGAGTCACATGCTGTGGATGTTATATCCCCGTCCAGAATTTTTCGAGTACGATCGCTATCAGAGATATGCTCCCGACTTAGCAAGAGATCCCGTTTACCGTTGGCTCGATCGCTACTTTCTTCTCTTCCAAATTCCTCTAGGATTACTACTCTACGCGATCGGTGGTTGGTCATTTGTCATCTACGGTATGTGTTTGAGAGCCGTGTTACTCTGGCATAGCACCTGGTTCATTAACTCGGTAACTCACGTTTGGGGATATCGAACCTTTGAAGTCAATGATAACTCCCGCAATCTTTGGTGGGCAGCGATTTTAACCTATGGGGAAGGTTGGCACAACAATCACCATGCTCATCCCAACGTAGCAAAAGCTGGTTGGCGTTGGTGGGAATATGACCCGACTTGGTGGGCGATTTGGGTGCTGAAGCTAGTCGGTTTAGCTAAAAAAGTAGTGATGCCACCAGTTCAAACCACCTAATTTTTCTCTTCATCTACATTAAAAAATGTAGACTCAAATTTTGTACTTCGCCTAACTGCCTGGAACTCAAGTTTCAGGCTTACATAAAAAGTCTATTAAAAAAAACTTTTGCTGTTAGCCAGGAAATTTATTTTTTGGTTGTTTTTATATTGGTGCAAAATTGAGGTAGAGAAAAAAAATTTAACGATGGAAGAATTGATTGCTTTAAGAAAATACATCGAAGAAAAAGATTACATCAAAGCTTTAGAACTTGTAGGTGAATTGGAGGAGATGTCCAAAGAGGATAAACTCAACAAAATTTATAGCTATGCAGTTATCCTCTTAGTTCATTTAATTAAACAACAAGCTGAAAAGCGTACTACGCGATCGTGGGATGTTTCGATTAATAACTCTGTTAGAGAAATTAAAAGAACTAATAAACGACGCAAATCTGGTGGTTATTATGCCAGCGAAGAGGAATTAATGGAAACTATTGATGAAGCATTTGAAGCTGCGATCGAAAGGGCAGCATTAGAAGCGTTTGAGGGTAGGCACGATCGCGATGAGTTAACCCAAATCATTGATGTGCAAAAAGTAAAAGAAATTGCTTTGAATTTGATTATGCTCTAAGCATTATTAAAAAATTTTGTTTACACTTCACACTCTACTTCACATTAGTGAATTAAAATAGTTTTATATAAATACTAAACCCCTTATAAATATAGTTCTCTAGTACTTAACATGCTTGTCTTAGTTCAAAATTGTCAAAAGGATGTGAAAAGTGGTTAATATCAATAATCCACTTATCGATCCACCACCTCCAGAAGTGCCTCTAGAAAATGCACCTCTTGTTCGCGTGATTGCTCAAGTTCGCTTTCCCCCCATTCTTTCAATTGAAAAAAAAGAATTTGTGGGTACATTCCAAGAGGCAATCCGAGATGAATATCCAATATTACAACCAGAAAAAACACAAGGTTTTATTTTAGACCCTCAAGGAAATATACAAACTTCAACTCAAATAGCTTGGAGATTTATAGATATAACTGGCAACTGGAGGGTATCACTATCTTCTAACTTTGTAGCACTAGAAACAACTGCTTACTCAAGTCGTAGTAACTTTTTAGAACGTTTAGAAAATATAGTTGCAGCACTTCAAGAAAATTTTAATCCTACGATTATTGAAAGATTTGGATTACGATATGTCGATCGGCTTGTTGGTCAAGATTTAACAGATATATCATTACTTGTTAAACCTGAAATAGTTGGTGTTATAAGTGCTGATTTTAGAGATGATATTCGCCAAAGTATTAACGAATCTTTATTTATTGTTCCTGATGAAGGTGGACAAATTATTGCTAGGTGGGGACTAATATCTGGTGGTACAACCTTCGATCCAGATGCGATTGAACCCATTACAAAAACCAGTTGGATACTAGATTTAGATATGTCTCTTTCTAAAAATCGAGAATTTAATATTGCAGAACTAATGAGAGAAGCTAAACAGTTTTCAGAAAGACTTTATACCCTTTTCCGATGGTCGGTAACGGATGAGTTTTTGCGACGTTTTGGAGGTGAACTATGAATACTCTTTTAGAGAAAAAACCACCAGAATTGATTTCCACTTCGGCGGGTGGTTCTATGGTACACTCGCAATCTCAAGGAATTATTCCTAGAGGTTTTTTGGCAATAGATAAAACAACTTATTCTTTGTATACAACTGTTGATTTTAATTGGTTGATAGCTTTAGCTCCTACAGCAAATGCAGTTGGTCTATCTGCGACTTCTGATTCTATTCAATCAACTCAAAAACATGAAAATAATACGCAAAAGTCTATTAATGAACTCAGAAGACTAAGTGGATTAACTTGGGAACAGCTTGCTCAATTATTTAATGTTTCACGCAGAACCCTTCATTTCTGGGCAAGTGGACAAAAAATAAACAGTTTTAATGAAGAAAAACTTAATCGATTGTTGGGTGTTATCCGATCTATTGATAAAGGCAGTGCTAGTCTCAATCGCGATCTCTTGTTAAAGCCTAATAGCGATGGAACACTTCCTTTTGATTTATTAATAGCTGGTAAATACCCAGAAGTTAAGGATCTTTTAGGTTCGGGCAATGCACCTCAAAGACCCAAGCTCAATCCTTTATCCGAAGATGTTATTAAATCACGTACACCTATCAATCCAGAAAATCTGGTTGATGCTTTACAAGAGCCTATTCATCGCGAAGTTGGTCGTTCTAGACCTGCTAAATCAGTAAGGAGTCGCAAGAATAGTAGTGGACAATGAGCGTGATATTTGGTTTCAGGAAATAGATGCTGCTCTTAAGGAATGGTGTCAGGGGGATTATGTGCTGGGAGAACATTGGTTTGTCCAGCGTTGTAATCCCAATCAACCTTTAACAGTATCCACAGAATCTGTAGATGAAGAAACTGGTCTTGCTGAATGCAAAGTTCGAGGCTTCGTGGTAGTTACACAAACTTGTGATATTGTGCGTTCTTGTCTTTCTCGTCCTTTTATTGAGGTAGTTCCTCTTGTTGAAATTGACCAACAACAAATATCTGAAATTCAAAAAGCTAGAAGACCTCAATATGCTTATATTCCAGGAGTTGCAGAGCTTAATTTAGTTGCCGATCTTGATCGCGTAATGACAGTGGAAAAAGCTGTTGTTGCTGAATGGGAACGTCAACAGGGATGTGGAACTGATGAGGAAATTAGAGCATTAGGTCAAATACTAGCGCGAAAACGGGTTAGGTTTGCTTTTCCTGATGACTTTATTGAATTTGTTAGTAAACTTCAAGACCGTATTAAAAAGAAGCATAATAAATCAAGCAATGAGGGTGATGCTTTACGTGCTTTGCGCGAAATTAGGGTAAGAGCATCACCTTCTTGGAATTCTCCTAATATTAAATTAATGTTTTGGTTTATTCGTGATGAACAACAAGTTGATTTTCAAGGATTAGAATGGAATCAATTACTGGAACAATGGTTAAAATTAATACCTAAATCTGGAAGTTTTCAAGAGGTTTATGGTTTGGTTGTGACTCTTGAAGATATAACAGCAAAAGACTATGTTGAAAGCGATCCATTAGATTTAGATCACTTATCTTCTTAAAGTTAAAAATACTATTTATTGCTGCTTTTATCTAATTATTTCTTCAATCCCAATTCATATAATAGCGATCGTAAGCAATAACTAGAATATTGCTTGTTCTAAATTTAAGTAAGCTATGTTGTAGTATCGTTTGTTGAATTAAACTTTCTTCAATGAAAACTCAGTATTACACTGCTACTAGCTTAGATGGCTTCATTGCCGATTCACAAAATTCTTTAGAGTGGCTCTTTCAGTTCGGTGACCCCGAAAAAAGCAGCTATCCAAATTTCATCCGTGAAGTTGGCAGCATAGCAATGGGTTCGACAACTTACGAATGGATTTTAAAGCATCAGATTAATGAAGGAGCCGATCATCCACAAGCATGGGCTTATGAGCAACCAGTTTGGGTCTTTACTTCTCGCACATTACCAACTGTACCGGGAGCAGATGTCAGATTTGTCCAAGGAGATGTCCGCCCCGTACATCAAGAGATGAGGGCGATCGCAGGCAACAAGAATATTTGGCTTGTGGGCGGTGGAGACTTGGTTGGTCAATTTCACGATCAAGGGCTGCTGGATGAAATCATTGTTCAGATTACGTCAGTAACACTTGGTAGCGGAGCATCTTTGCTACCACGTCAGATTGTTACACCTCCATTAAAACTTCTATCTGCAAGAGTTTTTGGCAATGCCTTTGTAGAGCTTCATTATGAAGTTCCCCGATCACACTGATCATATAATCATCACATCTGCGATCGCGATTTACTTGGATTAAACTCTGTTGGGTGAGGTTTATTACAGTAGAAGAGTGTTTGAGAATAATCTCAGTAGCAATAATGGCACGATCAGAAAATTGAGCAAGTAATTTTGAGATAAACGCGCTCGCGTACGCGCCTCGCCGAAGGCGAGATCGCTTTATCTGACCTAGGCAATAGCTTCAATCGTCTATTTTAATTAAAGACTTACTTTCTATGTAATAACTTTATTCAACTCATAAAATAACATTCTAGTAGCCTTAAACAATATCCTGATAATTGAATCTTTTCCTTTATTACTCTTTCTCAACTGTTGGTAGTGGTTCGATAATGCCCTACCAATTTCAGTATTTACTTTATAATTCTTGGGGCAAATTTGGCACAATGCCCAAGCATAAAGATGACTTCTCATCATTGTCGAACCGTGAAACGCTCTTGTTGTCCTATCCCCAGATTGAGCAATGCTGTAACTCAAACCTAAAAATGCTTGAAAATTTCTCAGACTGCGATGTCGTTTAACGAGTTTGTCAGATTTTGATAGCTCGTAATCTACCCACGGTAACCCCGACACCAGAAATTTCTCGAATGGGTAAACGTGTAGCAACAATAAAACACTAGTCGACAAACCAAAACCAAAGCGGTTAAAGACTTCACAGTATTTCACAAATTCGGGAAAATTTAAAATATGTTCCAATTCCAGAAGAGCGATCGTTATTCTCTTTTCTAATTGAGTAATAGTTAGCGCGTGTTCTCTGGTGTAGTCAGAGATTGAAATATCAAGAGAAAGAGCGATTGAACTCTCATATAATTTGTCATAGCGAGAATTTGAACTTATATCACGGGGTTCACAAGCTCTTGAACCAAGTTCAAGAGACGACCCCTCACCTAACCAACCTAAAAATGGTGTAAATCCTTGAACCCGACTAATAGTAAAAGTCTTACTTGCCATTTCGGGAAATTCGTAACTCAATCTCTGCTTGATTTGGGCAATCATTCCCGATCGCAGTTTAGCTAGTTGCTCTTTGCCCAAGAAAAGCGATCGCGCGTTGTCGATTTCTGAACTTTGGTAATGTTGTAAATACCTTTTACGCCCATGAACGTCAATAAATCTGTCATCGAAGTAAGTAGCAGCGAGGCATAAAGCGTCTTCATCATCTCTTTTATTTGTAAATCCATAGCTACCTCTGGTATGGGATAGATCGGCGTGACCTATCCAGAAAACCTCAACATGGTGGACTTCGGCAACTCTTGCCCAAAAGGCTGAATACCAAAACCCAGACGGTTCAAGTACTATAACATCTGGTTGGAGTGAGAGAAGCTTCTCTACTGAGGCGCGATCGCATTTGAGTTTGATAAATTGACGGTTCTTTTGTAGCTGCTTAAAATGTTGTTGAATATTTACGGGGAAATGGTCGAGTAAACACGCGACGGCATACCCTTGACCGACATCTAATCCGATAATTTTAGGCATGATAAAATTAGCTTGTTGACCTGTAATCAACAAACTTATAAAGAGCAACAATTAGAGACAAATTCTTCTGAATCTCCCACAAAAACAGTTAATCTGTTCTTACTTCTATGTGTAAGTTTTTGTCTCAATAAAAGAAGCGTAGTTTGAGCTTGTGAAAGTAAAAAGCAAAACAGCTTACTTCTCTCTAAAAGCTCAATCGTTACGCTTGCGGAGAAACCGCGACATCTAATTAAGTAATAAGTTTTTAATTAGATGTTTCGTCATTATTAATTGACTCATCAGGCGGTTTTTTCAGTTATCAAACAATTGAATTTTAAAAAAATCTTTTTTCTCAACAGAAGAAATTAAAACAACTTTGTGGCAGTTTGAACAACTATAATTAATGTTTGCTAAACATACTTTAAAATTTTTATCATATTCTCTGTGCAATATTTTTTTTGTTTTACTATTGCACAAAGGACAATTTTTATTTTCTGTTGCTAATAAAAACTTTTTAATGTGTTTATCCATGCTCAATTTCATCAAAATATTTGGTGTTGGCTAGCATTTCTTGATATTCGGTTTCACCCAAATAATCTAAAATTATTCTTGCCCAAATACCACTAAATGTCTCTCGGCGGTAATTTGAATAAATAATTTGAACTTTATCCTCTGACATTTTGATAACCGTTTCAACATAGGATAAATTAATCCAGCGTGATAAGTATTCGCCATATCCTGGTAAGTGTAAAAAATCATTCATTGCGCGTTAATTAATATGGATGACAATCTTCATCTTCGTAGTAACAATCTTCTAATTCGTAACTTAAATCTTCCCAACATTCCGAGCAATAACCATATTGATAACCTGGACTTTCTTCTAATTCACTAGTACCTCCTAAAAAATGTCCATAACCTAAACAAAAGCCAGCTTCTTTAGCGTGTTCTTCACACAAAATAGTTTTAGCTTTTTCTTCTTCAGAATAATAAAACCATTCAATTGCTTCATTTAAACAGTTTGATTCTTGACACTTCATTTAAAATTCAATTTCTTGATTATCTTTGATTAAATCTAAACTACGATGAACTCTTTCTTTTAACATTTGAATTTGTCTGCCAATAGCAACATCATATTGTTCGTCATCATCCTCTAAAATTGCGCTCAATTCTAGAGTTTCAGATTCATAATTGCCGAGGTTTTTAACTCTCTTGTAAGTTATTCTTTCTACTTTCATTTATTTATGCAAGTTGTAATTTTTGTTTGTAAATAAATTAAGCAAGTATAGGCGCACAACTCCATCAGATGATGCTATTTCATCCCAATCTTTGCCATAGAAATTTAGTATCACTGTTGAGGGACGGCAATTAACTAGACAATAAAGACATCGACAGGGACGGTCAATCTATGTCGGTGTTTTTTATTGTTTACAATCTTGTACTTTAGTGCAATATAATTTTCTTGTCAAGCACTTGAGTACAAGTACTTTAGTGCTAAAATATGACTCAAAATCAAACCAAAAAGAAAGAATCACCATTGAAGACTTTAAGAGAAGCTGCTGGTTTAACTCAACCAGAATTAAGTCAAAAATTACATTGTGGTATTCGCATTATTAGCCATTGGGAAAACGGAACAAAAATTCCCAGATTCGATAATGCGATCGCATTAGCCCGTGAGCTTAATGTTTCTCTTAAAACTCTTGCACAAGCTATAGGTTTGGATGTTTCAGACATTCCAGACGATGAAGAAGTATCGAACAAAAAACCCAAAAAATAATCAGTCACTTCGTAGTAACTGACTGGAATAACTACAAATATTGTACTATGGCAAACTGGACAAAGAAACACGATGAAGCAGCTTTACGCTTCAACCTCAGACCATCGACTAGACTGCTTTGGCGGTGGATTAATCGCAAAGTTAAAGGATTAGAAGCAGAAGAAATTGAAATTGACCTCAAAGAGTTTAACAATTGGGTAGCCAAAAAGCGATCGCTTGGAGGATACGATCCAAAAACTCTCAAAGAAGCGATCGCACAATTGAATGATTTAACTAATGGCTTAATTGTCATCTGGAAAAGTTATACCTGGTCGATTCATAAATTGATAGTCAGACCGATATATTTTTTAGACCAGATCAACGCCCAAAAATCGGGATGCACTCATGATGACGATCTCTCAAAACGACGAGATTTCAATGGTTACCCAAAGCAAGGGGAACAGCAGCAGCAGCAAAACTTAGATCTAATCAATGAATTATGTTCTCGAATTGGATTGAGATACGATCGCTCTGCTTTACTGATGATTTGGCGACTAGCTGGCAAGAGTATCGAGAGAATCAAGCAAGCAATTGAATTGATGCTCTATCGTCATAACTCCAACGATCCAGTAACTAAACCCCATGGCTTTTTGATTAAAGCTCTCAAATATGGCTGGCAAGATGGTTTTGATCTTTACTATCAACCAGAATTACCTCGATTTGGTTCTTTGGGTGAATTGAGGCAATTTGTTAATCTGCTCTGGCAAACTGCCTAAACGTATAAGCTAAAAGTGGATCGTTCCTTATCTATAGAGTACTTTCTTACTACTCTATAGATAACCTTTCTCTTTTCCCCGTTTTCAAATGAACACTCAACTTACTCTATTTAGCGAACCAGAAATTAATCAACCATGTTCGCTATCAAACAGTGATAGCGAACCTAAATTGCAATCCCTGCTTAGATTTCTGGGAAAACACGATAATGATAGTAATGGTGTAGTTGGAATCTATCAACCAGGCAAACGTAAATCAAAATATTTTCGTTACTCGATCAGAATCGGGAACAAGATGAAACACCATCACATCCCAGGCGGTAATATCTTAAATCAACTTGCTCAACTTCGAGCTAGAGAAATTAAAGAGATGATTAACTCTGGTCGTACTTACTTTGAAATAGTAAATACTATTCAAAACTTTAATCACGATGGCATTTTACCTAAAGATAGTGAATGTCATTTAAAACTTTTGGCTTAAAATACCACTACTGATATCTAACTATCACTATTCCATGTAAGTAGGCAAGCTTGAGCTTGAGCAAGTAGGGCTAGCTCCCATGTGCTACTTGCTCATTCTTAGATCGATAGAGTAGCCATAGCATTTTTAATCCTGTCTGGTGAGGCATCGACATAACCCATCAGCACATTGATATTGCTGTGACCAGTAATAGCTTGAATAGTTTTGATATCAATTCCATTTTGAGCCAATTGAGTAATAAACCATCGCCTGGTCGAATGAGTGCTAAAACCACGATGATCTAGCCCTAGATAAGCAAATTTTTTAGACCAGTAATCATAGACCGCGTTGTAAGTAATATGATCGCTCTCTTTTCCTGGGAACAGATAGCCAGACCTGGGGGGTTGATAAGAGAGTAAAAAACTCCTCAAGTCTGGTTGAATGGGGATTTGTCTAGTTTCTCTACTGCCATCTGGACGCGCTTTTCTAGTTCTCGCTGCGAACGTAATTTCCTGGTGTAGTTTTCTAGTTTGCGGATCGAGATAAACATCAGTTACTCGAAGCTGAATAATCGCCCCCATTCTTTCACCAGTAAACAAGGCAATCTCAAAAATAGCGCGATGAAACTGGCTAAAACTTTCTCTAATTTTTCTGATTTCACGATCTTCAAAAATTGCAGCTTTACCAACTCTATTTTTTTTCACGGGTTCGACTGTGTTTTTAGTTTATTTAGCAATTAGATTACCCAATTACAAAAAAATAATTACTAGTTAAAATTGCTGTGATTTGGTTTTGCCAATAGTTACAGCTCACAATTACCGCTGTGTCTTTTGTATAAAATACACAGTTTTTTATTATTAAAAACGCGGTTATTTTTGAATCAATACTAATAGTTAATAATCGTTTTATGGCTCAAATTCTTTCTCAATTATTTGGTACTGGTGCAAGTTTATCGCAAGGAATTTTAACAGTTTACTTACAAAATTTGGGCAAGCTAGATAATTTTTTAAACGCCTCGCCCTCTCAAGTAGCAGCAGCAATTTTGGATTTTTGGTCAGTCAGTACCGCAACAAGTGCAGAAGATGAAACGGCTGGTGTAATAGCTTCTGAACCTCAAAGAGAATTTATTGTTAAAAACGATGTTCCTCTAATCAAGTACAGCTTCACTGTTGATGTTTTTGTACCCGATACATCAGGCGCATTCGACCCAGACCAAGTTATTTAAATTCATAAGGATAAAAACTAATGACCACAATTACCGCAGCCTCTATCCCTACTTCTGCTTCCGCTAGCTTAGAAAAATTAACCGCTTGGGCATTATTGGCAATGGGAAGATGTAACCCAGATATTGACGTGCTGGAAGAAAACGGGGTAGCCACAAGAGCGGTACAAGTCGGGATAATTGTTGACTCTACTGGTGTACCTAGATTAGTAGGAAGAATTTCAATTGCTCTTAGTGCTGATTATGCAGAAAACGCAGCGACAAAGCTATGGGTCAAAGCTCAAGAGCTAGGAACTGTTTCTTTACCGACTGGCTTTACATCATAGAAGCGCGCGTAAATTATGATTGCCTCTCCTATTCTGTCTCCTCCCAAACCTCTTAATCTACCTCCCATTAAAAATCTTTCCGCTCCCATTGGAGGAATTGTTAAAAACGCTGCTAAAGTCGCTCCTGGGATAGGCGGAGGGATAGGGTTATTTTTACTTAAAGAATTAATTGCACCAGCACCAGCTAATGAAGGAGAGGATGAGTTTTTAAGGAAGCTCAAAAATCCTTACAATCCAAGCAAGCTCGTGGATACTGCGTTTGAACAGCCTGCGCCTTACTATGGAGGCGGTGTAAGTGGTAGCCAATACAAGATGCATATTCGTTTTAGGTATTCTAGCGGCAACTACGAAGATTATTACTCTGGTCCAACTTACACGGGAAAATGCACTTGGGGAACACCTGTTATTACCTTTAATCATGGGCAAAATAGCACAACAGGTTTATATTCCTACAACTGGAATATCCCTTTTACTTACAACAATGGCGTAGCTAGCTCAATCTCTTGGGTTGGATACAATGAAGCTAAGCCGATGGGATGGGTTAAACAGGACGTAGGAGCGGATGTCAATCCACCACCAATAGTCCCAGGAGCGCAGGAGCAAGGGACACAAAATCCCGTAGTAAGTGGCGAACCGCCTTACACTAACGATGAGTTTTTTAAGAAATTTGGCGCGCCTCCGAGGTTGAATTCTGATTTATTCGCTCCCCCTGTTCCAGGCAAATCGGCACCTCCTCAAATAACTCCTGTTCCGACAGGTGAAACCTTTCCTAATGCCAATAGTCAAGCTCCTGCACAAGCTCCTCCAATAACTGACCCTGCTAAAGATGTTCCAAAAATAAATACCGCTCCTGCTTCTTCAGATAACACTTACACCAGAACTTATACCAAAACTGGTTCAGACGCTTGGGGTTCTACACCAGGAATTAAAACTTACTCTCCAGGGGTTGATAATTTGGGGCTGAAAACTCCAGCAAGCGTTAAACCTAGCAGTCAAGGGGGAGTTACTTCAGGCGGTGGAGTTACACCTCTTAATCCTCCTACTACGTCAAATCCTCCTGTAATAGACGTACCAACACCATCTAACACGGATAACCTGATCACGGCTTTAGGCTCAACCCTTGCTCTTATTCTCGATCAAACTAGTAAAACAAAGATTAAGGAAGCAACAGGGGAGGCAGTCTGCGAAAAAACCTCTCCTGGTCAATGTTTAAGCAATATGTTTAATGGAAAACCAAGTTGGGCTGATGGATTAAATGCAGGACTTAATGCTGGTCAGTTGGTTTACCTCAAAGACATATTTGCTTTTACCAAAAGCACCAACGAAATAGTTAAAAATGCCAGATATGGATTAGAGGCTGCTCAGAATTTTGCCGAGACAGCGTGGAAGTCATTACATTTGGACAAAGTTTTGCAAGCGTTTAATACAGTGTTATTAATTCATAACGCAATGATGTTATCTCGCAATTTAGGGGAAAGTTTGGGAGATGTTACAAGCCAAGTATTAAATGCGTTTGGAATTAAGGATGAAAAAGACCAGCCGTTAGACGTAAACCAGATTATCGGTGACAAAGTAACAGCCGTTATAACCGCCGTCATCGGACAAGAAGCCTATACAGATATCACCTCAACCTTTAACAAGGCAAACAGGATATTACAGGCAGCCCAAGGGGTTGTCTGGGCAATTAGAAGTGCCAAAGATGCAGCCAGCGAAGTCGGCGAGGTGCTTGGAGGATGGATAGCTAAAATAGGCAACAATATGCTTTCGCAAGGGCATTTCGAGGATCGTTCTTATAACTGGATGGACGAAGAACCAAAATTTAGAGAGCATCATAGTAAATTTGTCGACAAACTAGACAACTACGAAGACGCAGTAGGACAGGTTAGCTCTTTAGTTGGCAACAGTACTGAATTTGTCGAAGCTATTAACGAAACTACGACCAACACTAAAACTTTACTGGAATTAGTAGATGAATTTGACGAACCCAAGGAAACAGCAGAGACAATTGAAAA
Organism: Stanieria sp. NIES-3757; assembly: GCA_002355455.1. Classification (NCBI taxonomy): domain Bacteria; kingdom Bacillati; phylum Cyanobacteriota; class Cyanophyceae; order Pleurocapsales; family Dermocarpellaceae; genus Stanieria; species Stanieria sp. NIES-3757. The sequence goes on along the minus strand of AP017375.1, from coordinate 3,327,728 downwards.
AACTGCCAGTGCCTCACCAGATATAGCCAACACTGACCTAAATAAAAAAGAGGATGATGATTAACCATGGCAGTATCGAGAAATTGGGAAAACATGAGGAGTTTTTTGAGGAAAGCTTACAACAGAGAAGTTAACGAATGGTTCAAGGATATAGCTGACGAATTTCCAGAAAACACTACAGGTAGAGCCAACACCAAACGAGCTTGTCTAATACTTCCAAAGGAATCTCAAAACTCGGCTTTACTCAAAGTTCTTAATTTTAGATTTGTCGTACAGCGATCGCACCTTCGACCTCATGTTTACGGATTACCTATAGGCAGCGACCAAGCAATAAGGAAACACAAGCCACAAATAACTTTATTTTTCAAAGAAGACATGGAAGATATCGATCCAGACTATGAGGCGGTTGAAGGTCAGATTAGTTATAGGTTAATGAACGAGAGTTCCGAGACTATTACCAAAGCAGAATTGACAAGCATAGCCAATAAAATCAAAGTTCAATTTGGTGGTGGAGATGGTGATAACGCTTTTAGGTGGGACAAAGGCAAAGACTTAGCGAGCTACGTAGAAAAAAACAAAGGATATCAGTTTCAACTATTAGTTAGAAATAAAACCGATGCTAAAGACTTAGTAACTAGAGTGCTAGCAACCAACAGCGATGTCCCTGATTGGAAGTATTTAAGCTACAAGGAAGCAGATGAACCTACAAGCACTTATCCAACGCTTCCAGGTACTCAAACCATTTTAGGAAAAATTACTAGAGAACCGAGAATTAGACCAATAGCTCGCGTTCGCTTTCAATATGCTTATTGTTCTATTTGGGCCAGAAAACAACCTGTAATTCTCTACGATCGCAGCTTGACATATTTCGATCCTCTTGTTGAGTCATAACTTGTAGATTTTTGGAAAGTCTATAGACCTTTCGGGAAGGAGTAGCAGCAAAAATAGCGATTTATAGTCGAGATGTCATTGTGTTAAAAAATATAACAACTGGTTATGGGTAAAAGACGCTATTCCGCTTTAAAACGCGCACTTGAGTTGACAAAACCGATGGTTAATGGAAAACCTACAGGACAAAGTTCGCCTCCAGCAGGTTCAGCTTTAGAACAATTTAAAAAATATCTTGGTCGTGAAATCGATTTATCTTATCCAAAAGCTGAAGGATCGAAAGTCAAATCTTTGGCCGAAAGATCGATCTTACCTTTTGCTGTTGCTGCTAATGCTGGTACGACAAAAGCAATTATCAAAGTCAGCCAAAGAATGATTGAAGCTACTCCAATAGAGGCGATTAGAACGGCAGCTAATTATGCAGCAACCAATCTAGAAACAGACTCTAAGCTCGAAGGGTTCGTCCCTGCTAAGGCTACTGTTAGCTTTATTAGTGCTACTCAAACTACAACAGACAAAAAAGATAGCCAACTCACTGGAATTAAATACGATCCTGTCAACAAAAATGTTTACGTCGTTCCTCTAGGAGCTACAACAGGTAAGGGATATTTAGAAGTTAAAAAAGACGTAACTACTGCCGTAAAAGCTCTAGCTGGCAACAAAAGTAAAGTTAAGTTTATGAACGAGCAAATTTAATGATCAAAGATCTTCTTGAGCTAGAGGTAAATATAGAGGCTTTAAATGATCATAATGACAATGACATCAAAAACGTTTTAATTCGTTTAGATATTTGTCGAGAAGCTTTAGATGCTTTTTTGGCTCAAGAGATTACCTTTGAAGAATATTTAGATTTGCTGAAAACAGCCGAAGTAAATATTGACGATTATTTAATTAATACCGAGCAAAATTTAATCAAAGCTCGTTTACTTTAATGAGTATTTGTGTTGATTTAATACAGCCTAATAATCCTGAAAATTGGCAACTGAGAACTACAGCTATTAAACAGGCAGAAACAACAGGAGAAAACAGTCATGTACCTATGGATAGTTTTGATTTAGGACTTGATTTTACCTCTTTTTTTCTTCTGGCTGAGGTTACAGCAAATTATAGAAAAAGTACTTGGAAATATGGAGGAACGCTTAGTCCTTTATATTATGTAGACACCGACAAAATATTTAACCGAGGTTTTTCTTTAAGGATAAGAAGAACAAAGTTAATAATTATTGAAAATCCTGTAGCTATTCCCTACAAACTACAATTCGATCCTCCATCTTGGTTTAAAGATTTAACTCTTAGAGTGTGGGAATACGTCGGAGAAATTAACAACGAAATAAGAGAAAGACTAATTAGCGTAGAAGACAAAATTGACCAATTATTATAGATGCTTTTTATGTCTGGTATTTGGCAGTTAAAAATTAATACTACTTTTGATAACCAAATATTAATTATGTTGAATCAATATGAAATTACCAAGCGGAAAAACTGTTAATCCTTCAACTCCAATTTATGATAATTCTGCTTTTACCTGGGGTGAAGCAACTAAAAATTGCACTCGTAAATTAGAAGATTTAATTATCGATTCAAAGTTAGTTTTGTCAGCCCGACAGCTCGAATCAAATATTATTAAATGCGCTCAACAATTAGATTTATATCGCGCTGCTTTAGGTGGTCGACCAATAATTGTTAATTCGTGGTATCGTCCTGTCGCTGTTAATAATTCTGTCGGCGGTGCTAAATGGAGTCAACATCTTTGCGGATTAGCTGCCGATATTCGCTCAAATTATTACCATTCCCACAAAATTTATCAATTACTAGATTTGGCTCATTACGGTGGTTTGGGGCGATATTTTTCTTTCGTTCATGTCGATTTGGGTAAAAATCGTCGGTGGATCGTCTCATGAGAACTTTAATTGCTTCAAATATTCCTCGTTGTTGTTGGAATGCGATCGCTCTTGGTGGTGTAATTATTTCAATGGCTGTTGCTGTTAAAATAGTCCGCTCTTCCGACGTGTCGATCGCCGTTGCTAATACCAGACTGGAAGTGTCAAATGAAATTTATAAAGCATCGGATTTATTATCTCAATTAGAAGCTACAACGGTTAAACTCCAACAGCAGCAAGAACAATACATTAAGCTCAAAACCGAGTATGACAAATTACTCGCTCGTACCAATGGAGAGGCACTAAAGCAGTTACAACCAGTCATAGAAAAGATCGAACCAACTGATAATTTAGAGGCGATAGCAAATGATTTGAAAGAGTCTCAACAACAATTAAGGCAACTGGTAACCCCATAATGAAAACGCCGATCTTGACTCATGTACTAATCGATCCAATTGACTGGTCACACAATCATCTTTGTTTGTTTTGTCATAGGGACGCGAGTTATTGGTTACACAGGCTTTATAAATCTGGTGTTGGCTACTGCGATCCAATTTGCGATCTTTGTAAAGATGGCTGGATTGAAATTAAACAAACTTTAGGGGATTCTCTCTAGTTATTCCCGATCGCTTTTTAACTTAAAAGTGTAGTTAGAGTTAAGGGAAATAACCATCATGCAACTTACTTATCGCGGAATTAATTATCAGTCTTTAGCTGGACAAAAAATCAACAATTTGCAGTATAAAAGTTCGATTCATTACTTTGTTTATCGTGGTGTTAGCTACAGTAAATGTTTATTAGTTAATACCTCTCATTCTCACGGTAGTTAGTTATTTTAAATAACTGATTAATCGCTTTTGTCCTTAATATTAATGAGGAAAAGCATCATGATTCAGATATATTGGCAAAAATTATTAGTTAAAATATTTTTCTGGTTGGTAGCAGAAATTATTCTCAATTTAATTGGAATAGATAATTTAGCTGATTATAGCGAATTTATTTTTGTTCCTAAAACAATGATTCAAATAAACTATAACTTTTCTAATTGATTAAATCATTGAGTAAAAAAAATGCAAGAAACAGATCGTTTAACTACTATTAATTTTATTTTATTTGTTTTATTATTGCTTGTAGCTATCGTTTAAGCCGATCAGTATAGAAAATACAGATTATTAAATTAGCAAACTAACTATCAATTTACACTCTTATTGCTGTTTTTTACTGTTTACTCTTCAGTTATAATTAGTAAATTATGCTCTACACCGAAGCAGGTTAGTTTGTCAGATAAATAATTAACAATTTAAGTTTTCAATCATTAATCAAGCTGTAAATTTGGGTTTTTCCATGATATGGTAATTCTCAGCTTAATGAGATAAACAGTCACTCGGAATGAAGCCAGCAGTAAAATATTTTTTTACTAAATTGAAAAAATTTAGATAATTTTTTTGCTTAAAAACATTAAATAAAAGTTTAATCGGAAGAATTGGGGCAGTATTTAAAAATTTGCTTTGGTAAAAAAACTTTTTGTGCTAAATTAGGTCAAAACAAACGAGCGGTAGTAGATATCTCGATCTACATTGACTAGCTCGTCTTTGACTATCAAGCAATTAAACGATCGATAATTTAAAGGATTTAAAAAATGAGTTATGTTACCCCGACAAAACAGGAGATTTTAGAAGTTATAAATTTGCTTCACGTATTAAGACCAGACGACCATGACTTAAATGTAATCGCAGAAACTGTTGATGTTCTTTATTATCGGCGAACTAATAAAAGATTACGCAGAAAAACTATCGAAAACAAAGATGGTACTTTTTTGATCGAAGCTTTGATGAACTGCAATGGTTCTTTTGAAGGTGACGTAGCACAAATGATCGCAAAAGAAGTATTAGACCTTGTTCAGTATTTTCAACAGCAAGTCGAATAACAAATCAAATTAGTTCAAAATAATTTTTGCTCACCATCACAAAACTGGGAAGTATTGAGATGGAATACAACATATTAAGAGACAATTGATGCTACAGAAAATGCAGTAAAGTGATTGTGCTCTACTACCCAGAATATTTATATAATTTAGTTAGGTGGGCAGAAATTAAATCATAAACAGATCGAACAAAAGTAGTCAGGATTCAGTAGCCACAAGGCGAGTGAAGTTATGCTGTTTCCTGATTTCACGATGGTCAGTATTTGTCTAATAATTTAGCTCAAGCCTGCTCAAATAAATTAACAATTAGATTAAGCTGCTTGTTCGCTTATTTTTGTTCCTTTGATGACAACTACTATTCCTGAGTCGAAGGTACTTTTACCTGTCAAATCAAAACAATTTTCCCTCTCAGATCGTTTTACTAGTTTACTTAATCGCTTACAGCCTTCGTCCGAATTAATAGTACTAATTGCAGCTTTGTTAATTGGTGGTGGTTCGGGTTTGACCATGGTTTTGTTTCATCAACTGATTAACCTCTGGGAACATTTAAGTTTCGATCTGTTATTAGGAACAATTTCAGTCTGGGGGGGTTGGACTTTAATTTCAATTCCTATTTTAGGTGGTTTAATCGTTGGTTTGATGCGCTGGCGTTATCCAGAGATTTTAGGTCAAGAATTTTCTGCTTTATTAACTAATCCTAGAGTACAAGTTATTTCTCCCCTCAGACCAATTGTGAAAATGTTGGCAGCAGCAATTTCTTTGGGAACAGGGGCTTCTTTAGGGCCGGAAAGTCCTTCGGTAGAAATAGGTTCAAATATTGGCATTTTATTGGGGCAGTTGTTCCAAGTATCTAAAGAACGTTATCGTTTATTATTAGGTGCTGGTGTAGCAGCAGGATTAGCAGCAGGTTTTAATGCACCGATCGCAGGTGTGTTTTTTGCCCTAGAAGTAGTATTGGGTACATCTTTTACTTCACCAGCAGTTGGTTTAATTTTACTCTCGGCGGTTTTTAGTGCGATCGCGTCTCGGATTTTTTTAGGGGTTCATCCAGCTTTTAATGTACCAGCCTATCAGGTTAATAGTCATTGGGAATGGCTATTTTATCTGGGGTTAGGATTACTTGCCAGTTTAATTTCCCTAGCTTATACCCAAGCAATTAAATTAACTCAAGCTTGTTTTCAGGATAAGTGGTTGAGTAATTTACCTACAGTTATTAAACCAGTTTTAGGTGGATTGGCATTAGGTAGTATTGCTTTGCAATTACCTCAAATTCTGGGTGTGGGTTACGGCACTTTAGAGGTGATTTTAACTGGAGAAAAATTTTCCCTTTCTTTATTATGTTTATTATTAATTGTTAAATTACTAACCACAGCAATTAGTTTGGGTAGTGGTTTAGTCGGAGGAGTTTTTGCCCCTGCCATGTTTTTGGGGGCTTGTCTCGGCTCAATTTATGGTAATCTTCTCAATAACTTCTTACCCCCAGATCAATTAACAATTGCACCTCAAGCTTATGCGATCGTAGGAATGGCTGCGGTACTTGCTGGTAGTGTCAAAGCACCTTTAACTGCAATTATCTTATTGTTTGAATTGACTAGAAACTATCTCATTATTTTACCTGCGATGGTAACTGTTGGTGTGGCTGTGTGGATGGTTGAACAAATCGAAGCGCAAAGTGCAGTGGCAGGTTTGAATTTCCAACAAATGGGGATGAATTTAGATAAACAAGATGAAGTAGATAAATTAGAACAAGTAACTGTTGCTGAGGTAATGAAAACTTTCTATCTTGCTTTAACGGAAGGGACTAATACTCTAGCAGCAGGACAAAAAATGATTCAAACTCAATGTCACACTGCTTTGGTATTTGATTGTCAAGATAAGCTAATGGGAGTAGTTACCTTAGCAGATATTAAAAAAGCAATTTTTAAATTACAACAGCAATCTGATGATTTTTCTCTATTTGAACAAAAGATTGCCGATATTTGCACTCTAGAAATTCTTTATGCTTATGCAGATGAATCTTTGAAAGAAGTTGTAGAACGCATGGGAACAAGAGGACTATATTTATTACCTGTAGTCTCACGCGATCGCCCTAGGCAAGTTTTGGGCATCATCGATCGCAATCAAATTCTTTTGGCAAGCGATCTAGTAGAAACTCAAGCAGCACTTTTACCTTATCTGACAGAAAGTCTGACAAGCATGAAAGTCGATCTCATTAGTTCCGAGGAAGTAAGAACCTAATTAACGTGAATTCGATGGCTACAAAATTTATTTGTGAAAGTAAGGCAGGAAGTAAAAAGTAAAAAGTAAAAAGGCAGAAGAACAAAACTACATAACTGTGGTTCTATTCAACTGAAAATAGCTGTAAGTAAATTTGAACTATCAAGTCCATTGACGGAAAAAAGCACCTGCTTCTCCTGCATTAACAGTCAGTTGTTCAATATCTTTCATGGCTGTTTGCTCAAGAGGTTGGAAAGCTTGGGCAACTTTAAAATTAGCTTCTAATTGTTCGGGATTTTCAGCAGCGATAACACAGCAGTGTACTCCTGATAAAGAAAGAGTATAACCCATTGCTTGATGCATCCCTTCTAAAAGACCAGGTTGAAACAAACGTCCATAAGCTGGAATTTTCATCGCGATCACACCCACATTTTTGGCTTGGGCAACAGGAAGTACAGTCGTAGAAAAGGGGCGAGGATGATGAATGTCGGCTGCATTTAAAGAAATTAAGGTAGTATCAAAAGGATATCTGGTTAATCCTGCTGCAATCACGTCGGGTTCGTGGTGACCAGTGATACCTAAATATTTGACCAATTTTTGCTCTTTAGCCTCTTCAAAGGCTTTAATTGCGCCATTTTCTCCCAAGATTTGTTCTAATTCTTCCATAAAAGAAACATGATGCAATTGCCAACCATCTAAATAATCAGTATTGAGATTTTTTAGCGATCGCTCTAAGTCACGCCATGCTCCATCGCGATCGCGAGCAGCAGTTTTACTATTAAGATAGATTTGCTGGCGATAAGCGGGTAAAATTTTGCCTAAATTTGCTTCACTAGGGCCATAACTGGCAGCGGTATCATAATAGCGGATTCCCAAAGATAAAGCTTTTTCGACTAGAGCGATCGCTTCTGATTCTTTTCCTTGATTAGATAAAGGAGTTTGTCCAGCACCACCTAACCCAAAAATCGGTAAACTAATTCCAGTTTTACCCAAAACTCTTTCTGGCATCGTCTGAGTTATTTTAATTGACGCTTGGGTTGTTTGGGAATGAGATTGTGTCAATGTTTTTCCACCAATTGCAGTCGCAGCAGCAACACCACCAATCAGAAAGTTGCGTCGAGTGTGTTTATTCATAGCTATTGGGTGTTTACCAGCATTGTAGCGAATCGTCTCTAAACACCTGGCAACACAATAATTATTGGTTAATTCAATTTCTTGACAATTATAATCAATTTCTTTTGGAGTAAAGCTTAGGAGTGGTAGAGACGTAGCAGGCTACGTCAACTAACAATCTAAAATTAAGGACAGAACAAAGTATCTTTGGTATTGCGTCCTGTAGTAGGATTAGTACCCGAAGCCTTTTCACACAGAATTTTTTCAGTAATGGGACTAAGCAGTGCGTTAGTAAAATCAGCCCCTTCGATAATGGCTTCATCTAATAACGTATTGGTCATAAAAGCCCCCGTCAAGATAGCGTTAGTAAAATTAGCGCGTGTCAGACGACAAGATTCTAAATCTGCATTAGAAAGATTTGCCCCTGTAAAATTAACCCTAGACAGATTAGAACCAAATAAACGCACTCCACTAAGATCTGAATAGCTAAAGTCACTACCACGCAAACTCGCATGATCGAAAGAAGCGTCTCTGAGATCTTGATGGGAAAAGTCAGTATCAATCAAAGCGCGATTATTATAATTTACTGCCCAGGTAGGCTCTACCAAAACACTAATACTACCAACAAGTAGTACCATTACCAAAGTTATTAGTTTAATTCCAAATTGCTTAATTATCCTCGTGTTCATTGTTCTAACTAACTTTTGCGTTAAGTCAACAACTCAACTAGCGGTTGAGTGATCCAATTAAATCCCACTGTAAGCTGATGCTTGAGAGTAGGTAAGCGGTAAAGATAAATTAGACGACGGGCGATATAAGCAAGAGAACCATCTAAGTTTAAACCTAAACCGCTAATACTAGCATTATCCACCCCTAGGGTCATCATTTCGCCTAAAGGTTGATAACGGAAAGGTAATAACGGGCGATCGCTTAAACTAGCCCAGATATTCCAAGCGCAATAATCTGACTGTTGAAAAGCGACTTGTGCTGTGGCAGGTACTAATTGTCCTGTGGCATCTTGGCAACTAGCGATATCTCCCAAAGCAAAGATATCTTCGTGTTCTAATATTTGTAGATTGGCATTAGTTTTTAACAAACCTTGAGAATCTTGAGGTAGAGGCAGTTTTCTCATTAATTCTGAAACTTGATTTCCGACCGTCCACAACACCAAATCTACGGGAATAGTATCTACTTTTCCTTTATAAGCTAAAGAAATACTATCAGCTTCGACTTGCTCGACTTCGGTTTCTAAATCTAACCAAATTTTCCGTTTTTCTAACGCCTTACTAGCTGCTTCCTGATTAAATTGAGAACTATCTTGAAGGATTTTGTCTCCGCGGTCAATAATTCTAATTCTACCTTTGTCGCCGAGGCGGTCTGCTATTTTACAAGCTAATTCCACACCACTGTAACCACCACCGACCACTGCAACCCTAATTTTGTCTTGATTTGATTGTTCTAATAATCGTAATTCTTCTCTAAGCCGATAAGCATCATTGAGAGTACGAAAAGGAATTGCATGAAGAATCGCCCCAGGAACGTTATTGAGAGGAGTTTTTCCGCCCATCGCAATGACTAATTTAGAGTAAGTCAGTTCTGAGGAGTGGTCTAATTTGACTCTTTTTGCCTCAAGATCGATATCTGTCACCGAGGCTTGATAAAATACTATTCCTGTGTCTGCCAAAATTTCTTCAAAGGGAGGGGCAATTTCCCAAGTTTGTAGTTCTTCTGTAACTAACTCATAGAGTAAAGGTGCAAATAAAAAGCGATCGCTTTTGTCTACTAGAACTATTTCTGGTTGTTGTTCTTTTTCCCAAGGTAATTGACTTAATCGCAAGGCAGTATACAAACCGCCAAAGCCACCACCAAGGATGCAGATACGTTGTTTATCAGTCATAACAGTGCTGTTGTTGGTTGCAGGAGACTGATTTTAGGATAACAAGAGTTTAGTTTGAACAGGGGTAGAAATGAGAGAATTATATCCGCCAATTGAACCTTATAACCAAGGGAAATTGCAGGTTTCTGAGTTACATACAATTCATTTTGAAGAGTCTGGAAATCCTGATGGTAAACCAGTAATTTTTTTGCATGGTGGCCCTGGTGGTGGTATTACACCGATGTATCGGCAGTATTTCGATCCGAATTTATGGCGTATTATTATTTTCGATCAACGTGGTTGCGGTCAAAGTACTCCCTATGCAGAGTTAAGAGAGAATACTACTTGGGATTTAGTGAGCGATATTGAAAAACTGAGAAAACATTTAAATATTCAACAATGGGTTGTTTTTGGAGGTAGTTGGGGTAGTACTTTAGCCCTTGCTTATAGTCAAACTCATCCTGAAAGTTGTTTGGGTTTGATTTTACGGGGCATTTTTATGTTGCGTCCTCTAGAGTTACATTGGTTTTATCAGGAAGGGGCAAGTTATATTTTTCCTGATGCTTGGCAAGAGTATCTCAAACCGATTCCTGTTGAAGAACGTCACGATTTGTTATCTGCCTATTACCGAAGATTGACTAGCGAAGCTCATCAAGTTCGTCTGGAAGCTGCCCGCACTTGGTCAGTTTGGGAGGGAAGTACTAGTAAACTTTTTCCTTCAGAAACTACAATTCAACGTTTTGGTGAAGCTGATTTTGCGGAGGCTTTTGCACGCATTGAATGTCATTATTTTGTTAACAAAGGATTTTTTAAAACACCCAATCAATTGTTAGACAATGTTGACCGTATTCGTCATCTACCAGCAGTTATCGTTCAAGGTAGATATGATGTGGTTTGTCCGATGATTACCGCTTGGGAATTACATCAAGCTTGGCAAGAAGCAGAATTTATAGTTGTTCCCGATGCAGGACATTCTATGACTGAACCAGGAATTCGTACTGCTTTAATTGAGGCAAGCGATCGCTTTGCTGCTACTGCGTAGTCATTTGATGAAAATTGAACCAGATCAAAAGCTTTAAAATAATAATCAAAGAAATCAGTTAAAACAAAAAAGATGGAAGCGATCGCTATTCCTAAAGGATTTCGAGTAACTCCAGAACAATTCGAGCAACTAGCATCCGCCGAACAATTAGCACGAATGGAGTTAACTGCAACTGGAGAATTAATTGTCATGAGTCCCACTGGTGGAACCGCAGGAAAAAAGAATTTCAACTTGTACCTAGATTTAGGAAATTGGAATCGTCAAACCAAATTAGGACAAGCTTTTGATTCTTCTACAGTGTTTGTCTTACCTAATGGCGCAAGAAGAAGTCCCGATGTTAGTTGGATTAAACTAAAAAGATGGAATCAATTGACTCAAGCTCAACAAGATGGATTTCCTCCAATTGCTCCCGATTTTGTGATCGAATTAGTCAGTCCTAGCGATCTCAAAAATCAGCGATATGAAGACTTACAAGCAAAGATGCAGGAGTATTTGGATAATGGCGTTCAACTTGGTTGGTTAATCGAACCATCAGCAAAAATAGTAGAAATATATCGATTTGGGCAACAAATAGAAATTTTAAATCATCCTCAAACTCTATCAGGAGAAGATGTTTTACCTGGATTTATTTTAGATTTAAATGAAATTCTTTGATTTGAAGAAATAATGTCTATAAAATCACTAGAAGAAGTCAGTAAGTACACTTTTTATATTTTTAAGCAAAATTTTCTTGACTTTGAGAAAGCAGTTGATGCTTATACTGAAGAGATATATAAGCAAGATGTTGAAGCATTTGACTTGGCAGTACGTCAACATCAAACTGAGAAATTTGAGTTATTTAAAAAGGAGACGGCTCGTTTACTCCATAACTATCTATCCGCTTGGTTTTCTCTAAGAGAACAAACTTATGCGGCAGAAAAATCGCTAACCGACACATCTTTGTTGTCTGAGATAAAACTCAAGAAAGGAGAAATGTTCAAGGATAACGCTGAGAATAGTTTCATTCAAGGACTAAGAAACTATATTCAGCATCGAAGTCTACCATTGATAGAATTGCACTCTTCAATTGGTTTTGAGTTCGAGCAGCCAGATTTTGAAATTGAGCATTCGCTGTATCTTGATACGATTGAGCTACTGAAGTGGGATAGCTGGCAAGCAGCAGCTAAGAATTATTTAGTCAATCATCCAGAAAAGATTTTAATTAAGGAGATAATAAAACGTAATTTTTCCTACATAGAAGAATTCAATTTATGGTTAATTAAATTAATCGAGAGCAATAAAGACTAAACTAAACGATAGCAGTTGCTGATTGGTAATTTTGATGCTTATTTTTACACTTTTTGTAGTATGATTATTCGGCTTTTAAAAAGCTCTTTATTTAATTGTAAATAGAATAAAATTTTTGATACATCTAACTTAAATCTTCATGCAACAGCTAGAACAATTATTAGAACTGGCAAAACAAAAGGGTGCAACAAACGCGGAAGTTTACCAAGTGCGATCGCAATCTCGCCCAGTTTTTTTTGAAGGGAATCGCCTCAAACAGTTAGAAAGTTCTCAATCAGAAGGAACTGCATTAAGAATTTGGCGAGATAATTGTCCTGGTTTAGCTGTAGCTTATGGACAGGTAGATGCAGAAACTTTGGTAGATAAAGCATTAGCCCTTTCTCAATTAAATGAACCTGAAACTATTGAATTAACTGAAGCACGAACAGAGATTATTTCTAATCAAGGTACAGTTTTACCTGTGGAAACTTTCATCGAAATGGGTCAAAATGCGATCGCAACTCTTCGTCAAGCTTACCCAGAAATTGTTTGTTCGGCAGAATTTGAATGTGAAGAAGAGACTACTATTTTAATTAATTCTCGGGGACTTCATTGTCAATATACTGATACTTCTTTGAGTTATTATCTCGGTGCAGAGTTGGTTAGAGGAGAAGATTTTTTAGGCATCTATGACGGCGAATACAGTCGAGAAAAATTAAATCCTGAACAAATTGTCCAGCAAATGATCCAACGTCTTAACTGGGCAAAAACTAATACTACCCCACTCACAGGAAAAGTACCTGTTTTATTTACAGTCAATGCCGTTACTATGTTCTGGGAAACAGTTTCCGCAGCTTTAAGTGGTAAACGAGTCTTAGAAGGTTCTTCTCCTTGGAGTGAAAGCAAAGGTAAGGCAGTAGTTTCGGAATTGATTACCCTAACTCAGCAACCAGATCAAGAACCCTATAGTTGCCCCTTTGATGATGAAGGCGTTGTCACTCAACCTCTTAATCTGATCGTAGGTGGAAGACTAGAACAATTTTACTGCGATCGCGCTATTGGTAGAGAATTAGGGATAGGTAGTACAGGTAATGGTTTTCGTCCTGGGTTAGGTAGTTATCCTACTCCTTCTTTAATTAATTTAATTGTTGCACCTGGAAATGGTTCTTTATTTGATTTAATTAATCAGTTAAATAATGGCATCATTGTCGATCAAATTCTTGGTGGTGGCGCGGATATTTCTGGCGACTTTTCTATTAATATCGATTTGGGCTATCGTGTGGAAAATGGAGAGATAGTTGGAAGGATTAAAGATACAATGATTGCTGGTAATGTTTATACGGTTCTCAAGCAAGTTGTTGCTTTAGGTGAAGATTTGACTTGGAATGGTTCTTGTTATACTCCTTCAATGATTGTGTCAGACTTATCGGTAGTAGGTTAAGTTTAAAAGAACACTAAAAAACGACGTTGCATTTAAAGTGGGAGCAAAGGGGCAAACGAAAACCTATTATTAATAAATTCTCCTGTTGCACCTGATTTAAAAATTAAACCAAACCGCTTTGGGAAAACTGTTCTTTTAAAAATTCTTTGTGGAGAAAAATACTTTGATCTTCAGGTGGTTTAGGTGCATTACTAGGAGCATCCTGAAGTAAATTAGAACTATATTGATTCAATTCTTGTAAGAGTTTAGTATCTCCTTTAGCATCTTTAGTTGCAGCAAAAGCTCTAATAATAGTATTTCCTGTTCTACCAATATAAGGATGAGTTAAATTAACTAATTTTATATTAGATTGATGATTGATTTTTTCATAAGCTTTCCATAAAGTTAATTGATCGATATATTTGCTATCTTGAGGTTGTTCTAATAAATTCCAAAGTTGGACAACCCATTCCTGAGTTAAAGTTTTGGCTACCATAGTATTAGATAAACCTATAATATTCATGGTTAATCTTAAGGCTTCATGCTTCATTTTTGGTCTAGCAAAAATACAAAGATCGCCTTGTTTAAATAATTTGCCAAATTTGTTTAAATCTTTTCTAATAATTGTATCAGCATCTAATTGAAGTAAATTTTCTATCTTTGGATTAGACCTCAGTTCATTAATAAAAAAAATTCGTCTGGCAATTGAATATAATCTCTGTTCATAGGCATGAGTAAATTCTTTATTTTCATAAATTATTTCTATATTTTTAAATTGATTATATTGTTGTAGGCTTTCTTGAGCAAGATTAATAGCTAAAACTTTAACTTGAACTTGAGGAGAATTTTTCAGTAAAGAATTTAATAAAATCTTGCCATAATTAAGATATTTATCATCAAAGCTAGTACTAACAGTAAGACGAGCATCTTGTGTCTTGAAGATTTCCAATAAAGAATTAAACATAGTTAATCGGGATAATAAATTTAAGCTAATAATTGCTGATAAAACTCTAATTGTTGTTTTGCCAAAGCTGTATTAGTGTATTTAGTAATTACTCTTTGATAGCCCAGTTGAGACAAGCGATCGCATAATTGAGGTTGTTCGATTAATTGTTTTAAATTTTGAGCTAAAGCTGTGGCATCTCCTTCTGGAAAAATTAAACCAGCATCACCAATTACATGAGGAATTTCACCTGAATTAGAACCAATTACAGGTACTTGACAAGCCATTGCTTCGATTAAAACGTGACCAAATTGTTCTTTCCAACCAGTAGCAGTTAAAGTTTTAAATTGATAAGTTGTTTCTGATGGTAAAACTAAAACATTCATCAAATTAATATAATCTGGTACGCAGTCATGAGGTACACTTTCAATTATAATTAACCTATCTTCTATTCCTGCTTCTCTAGCTTGTTGCTCGATTGTTTCTTTTAGTTCACCGCGACCTAATAATAATAATTTCCAAGGCAAAAAAGTAAGTAAACTTAAGGCTTTAATTAAAGTTAAAATTCCTTTTTCAGGTACGAATCTCCCCACAAATCCAACCACAAATTCCTGAGATTTAATCTTCAATTTGTCTGCTAATTCGGGTTGAGTGTGAGTAGAAAATAATTGTTCATTTACTCCTAACTGAGGCATAATTTCTACTTGGTTTTTATAACCATGTTCTCTAAGAATATCTGCCCCGTCTTGATTGCCAACAATTAAACCATCGGTATGATGGAGATTATATTTTTCTAGCAAATCAATCGGAAATTTGTTCTGATAAGGAAGATTCCACCACGTAAAAAGAACATTTTTTGCTTTAATTTTTAACAATTTATTCAAAGTAATTAGTTGAGCATAACCTAAAGATTTTACTCCTTGTTCAACCTGAATAATATTTGGTTTAAATTCTTTTAAAATTTTGATAATTTCTTGCCCAAAGGTAAGTAAGCCTTGATTATTTTGACTAAAATTTTGAAGAGGAATTACACGGAAGTTCCCATCTATTTTAGGTTTGGTTTCAATTAGTTTATTTTGTACTCCCCCTGGTCGCCAAAGTTTAGGGACAACTACTGTTACCTGAATTTCTGGTTTTAATTTAGCAAGTTCTTTTAATTTTTCACAATTAAGATCGACTATATAAGTATGGCTGGCAACTAAAATTTTCATGGATTTATTTATGATTTTTATAGTTTTAGTTCTGATGTTTTTAAATCTCTTTTTGTATAAATTTGTCCGTCATCCCAAATCCCTTTAATTTGAGATGATAGTGCATCTAAAAAACCTAGAAAGAAAAAAAGACCACGAGTTAAAATTTTAAAAGGAGAACCACTTTTATTACAGGGAGGATGACCTAAAACATGACAATCAAATAACTTAATATATAGACGCAATTGCTCACCTAAAGTAAGATTTTTAAGTGCCATTAAAAAATGATTGTGATAAAAAGTAAATTGATATTCAAGCGATCGCGTGCTAATATCATGACAACCTCCTGTTTCTTCTCCCAGATGTACTAAATTCGCTTCGGGGTCGTACCAAATCTGATATCCTGTTTTTCTTAATCGCAAACAAAAATCTGATTCTTCTCTAACCGCACTACCACGGAATCTTTCATCAAACCAAATATTATATTTAGTAAAAATTTCTCTTCTAAAAGACATATTACAACCCCTCACAGAAATAACTCGTTGAGGTTTAGTAGTATGAACTAAATCGATATGATACCAAGCAATACCTGGATCCATTGCTTCTGTTGGTAAATAATCAATCGTATAAGTAGAATATTTTTCATTTTCCTGACGAGAATCAGCTAGTTTCATGCGGTCAAAAACTCTTCCTGCTACTGCACCAATTGCTGGATTTTCTTGATAGTTTTTAGCATGAGCTTGTAAATAATTGGTAGGAAGTTCAATATCATCATCAATAAAAAGAATTATGTCTCCTGTTGCTCTTCTAATTCCATAATTTCTTGCCCCTGGTAGACTTGCCCAATCTAATTTTAACCACTGTATTTTGTCACTTTGATGGAGTTGTTCTAGATAATTATTAATTTCTGGTTCATGATTTTTTGTTTGATCGATCACTAAAATTTCAAAATTTGAATAGTCTTGTTTTAAAACATCATCAATACTTTTTTTAAGAGGTTCTTCTCTGCCATAAGTTGGAATAAGAACAGAAATTTTCGCTGATTGCATAATTGTCGATCTTTTTTGTAGTTATCAGTATTTAAACAAATTTAAGCATTTTTATAAATATTCCCGATTAGCTTTCTAAACACAACATCAGTTTGAGTAAATAAGTAAACATATATACTTAAAGCAATCATCATAATACTCATGGTTAGGATTAAAGAATAATAAGGATTTAAACTGAGTTGGCTAGCTAAAGGATTTAATAAAACAAAAAATAACGGTTGGTGAATTAAGTAAATTTGATAAGAATACAAGCCGATGAATTGAAGTTTCTCTTCTACTAATGATAATTTATTAATTAAGCGATCGCAAAAATAGAACAATAATAAAAAAGCTAAAGGAGTATAAAATAAATCCAAGCCTAATTTATAAAGAAAATCAAAATCTACTAGAGCAGCATTTAGTTGAATTATTAAGCCTAGAAGACAAGCTAGAGTTGCTACTTGCCAATCTCTTTTACGAAAACTGTGATAGTTACTATAAATAAACCCCCAATAAATACCCAAGCATAAAGAAAATATATAACTACTTAAGAAATTATTTTGTAAAAAAAACCAATATAATTCATAATTATTTGTAGCTCCTGCCCACCAACAAACTATTTTATTTAAAATTCCCAAGCTAATACCTAGTAATAATATCTGTTTGGGTTTCTTGTTGGTGCTAAATAAAAGTAATGGCATAACTAAGTATGCTTGAATAATTACCGAAACAAACCAAAAGCCAGGATTGATTAGTTTAAATCTTTCATAGCTGGGAAATCCAGAAAAAATTAAAATCCAGTCGCTAAAATTAATTGATTTGAATGAATAATTACTAATTAAATAAACCAAAATACTAAAAACTATAGCTAACCAGTAAGTTGGATAAATTCTAATCACTCTTTGATTTAGCCAAGTCCACCAAGATGAGGTATTGGATTTAATTAATTTATAGCCAATATGAAACCCCGATAATAAAAAAAAGATATCTACTCCTGCAAAACCTATTTTGGTACCATAAAAGTAAAGAATATTTACTAAAGGAATAGACTTGGGATAATTTTGAAAAAAGTGAAAAAAAACAATTCCCAAAATAGCTAATCCTTTGATTTGATCGAGCCAAATCAATCTTTTGTTTATAAAATTTTTATTCATATTAAAATTTTTAAAGCAGAAAATCACTCATTAATATTTAACCTCAACTAAATCGTGTCGACCATTATAGCTTTGGTAATTTAATTTGACAGTTAAACAAGCTTTGAATAAATTATTAAATTTTGTAATAATATCTAATCTTTCTAATTAAGAAAATTGATTAAAATTATTGGTATTTTTAAAGCGATCGCTTTAAGTATAGGCAATTGATAATTAAGTTACTATTCAATTTGCCTGACCCAATAAAAATGATAAATTTCAAGCAAATTAATAACAAACTTAATATTTTAAGAATTATCTTGATTTAATAATTAGCAAATTCTTCTTTACAATTTAGAAAAGAAAATTTATCTAAATTTTTACATAATCAAATATTAAATTCATGTATTGTTTTTGTTAAGCTTTTGGCTTAATTATTAATTAACTAAATTACTTATTATGAGAACCCCTGTTTCTCTTTGGATTCTTGTGGCAAGAACGGATGTGCCATATATGCTAAAAACTATTCCTCATCAAATTCGAGCTTGTAATTATCCTTTTGTTGAAAAAGTTTTAGCAATGGATACAGCACCTTTAATAGGAGATAAACGTTATCGATACGATACAGGTACTCAAGAACAATTAGAAACTGCTTGTCAAACTTTAGTAGAACAAGGAATAATTGATCGCATTGTTAAAATTGACTACAATCAGGCTTTAATTAAACAAATTTATACAAAATATTTTGGTCTAGAACAAGCCTTACAAATGCTAGACCATACTCATAATTGGAAAGGCTCAACAGTATATGCTTCTCTTTATTGCTTAGAAGCGTCTGCTAGCAATTATTACTTACATTTTGATGCTGATATGCTGCTTTATCAAAATCCTAATTATAATTGGATTAGTGAAGCAATTAAGCTAACAGAATCAGTTCCAACTATTGCAGCAATTCGTCCTCGTTGTGGCCCTCCCCATTTAGCAGGAAAAGCTTTCCATCCTCACAGTTTTAGTCAAGATGAAAGAGGTTTTTTAGCTCACAAATTTTTTAGTATGCGAGCTTATTTACTCAATCGTAATCGTTTCGCCGAACTTTCTCCTATTCCTTTAATGTGGAAGCATCGCCCTTTACTATCTCGATATTTACCCCAATCATTACAACCAATTGCTGCTAAATTAGAACGTCAATTAACTAGAAAAAAAGGACCAGTCAAAGGAGCAATTGAATCCTTTGAACCCATGACTAGCAAAAAATTGGCAACAACTAATTATGTCAGAGCAGATTTAATCAGTGACCAAGCATGGACAATTCATCCTGCCAAACATACTCCTGAATTTATCGCTGCCTTATCTAATTTAATTGATGCGATCGAGCAAGGCAAATATCCTTCAGCACAAGCAGGTCATTACGATCTTTTACTAAATAAATGGTTGAATTTTTTAGTACTATCAAAATAAACAAATTAATCCCCAGTAAAAATAGTAGAACTGGTTGAGGATAAACCACCCAAAACGGATCGGGAATAGGACGAGTTGATAAAAGTCTGGGAGAATAGATCGATAAGGAGTTGAGGACAAACAATGAATGACGATTTAATTCCCTTTTTAGCTGGCGTAGCTTTTCTGATTCTCTATCTAGTATTTTCAGCGATGACGGAAATGGGTACGAAGTTGCCTTGGAAGAAGTGAGATTCCGCCTATCATCTGAGATGATTTAAAAGAGCTAGAGCAAAGTATTGAAGCATATAGAAACTAACTGAATGAAAACTTTATTTTGCCGAATTGTTTGGCAGAAAGCTATAAATATATGAACACGACAGCTTGTTTTTATTTATGCTTCGTTACTTATTATTAAGCTTAATTATAGCTATAACTTTTATGGCTTTTTTTAGTTCTTATTTTGGCTGGAAAATAGTTTTAGAAATTCTCTCTCATTTTCAAGTTCAATATTTAATTATTTCGCTAATCTTATTCGCTTTTTTGATAATAATTCATTCGTCATGGAAACTAATTACCATTGCTTTATTCTGTATAGCAATAACATCTACGCAAATTTTATCTTTTTATATTTTTGCTTCTGCTCTATCGACTCATTCAGCTTCTAATCTAAAAATAATTAGCTCGAATGTTAATACACAGAACTACGAGTACGATAAATTAATATCTCTTGTAAGGCAGACAAAACCAGACTTGGCTTTATTTATGGAAGTCGATAAAAAGTGGATTGAAAAATTAGATTCACTAAAAGATCTACTGCCCTATTCTTTTGGAAGAGCCAATCCTTTTAATCTTGGTATAGTTATCTACAGTAAAATACCTTTGAATAATCCAACAATCAATCTATTTGGAACTTCTAAAAATTATACGATTTTGACAGATTTAAAGATAAATAAAAAAATTATATCTTTAATAGCAACTCATCCATTACCACCTCTCAAACCATCATTTTTTCATTCCCGTAACTTGCAACTTAGTAAAATAAGTCAATACATAAAAAATCTACATAATCCAGTTATCGTGCTTGGCGATCTAAATACTACTATGTGGTCGCCTTACTATAAAAAATTTATTAGAGATACAAAATTAATTAATGCTCGTAAAGGTTTTGGGAGCTTACCTTCATGGCCGACAAGGACTACTTATAAAAATATTATTCCCGATTGGATGCAGCTAATATTATCTATACCTATAGACCATTGTTTGGTAAGTCCAAAAATTAAAGTGGTTGATATTTATACTGGTTCTGCTATCGGCTCAGACCATTTACCTTTGATAGTTGAACTAACTATCTAGTGATCGCGTCTTCAACAGAAAAACCCAGTCACTATTTGTAGCAACAAATAAATAACTCAATCTAATTGAACTAAGTCAAAAAAAGTCTTCACAATTGATTCAAACTTTTTTGCTAGTTTGAAGTTAAAAGAAATTGTAGATGACCCTGTCTCAAGCAGGTTTGGGTCACTTCCAAAAAGAAGGTACAAATCAAAAATTTTGGTACGCCTGTTAGCCATGGTTGCATTAATCTTCCCGTTCATAATGCTCAATGGTTATTTGATTGGACGACAGTAGGTACATTTGTAATTATTCATCAATAGATGTGCTTAGTGAAGGCTCACCTTCACTTTTTTTTCGCTTGATTTTGTGACCTGGTTTGAAGTTAGATTCGTTATCAATTTTTAATAATGCTTGTTCTTGGCGATCAATCACAGGTAACTTTAAAAGAATTCCTGCAAACAGCCAATAATAAACTGAAACTGGATCGGTATCTAAAGGATACCAATAAGGAAAATAACTAATAATTAATAAAAACACCCAAAACCCGGCTGCAAAACTCCGAATACTTTGTGTTTTAGTAGAACGATAACTTTTAAAAGTGACGATAATTAAATGAGTCACAAAAATCATAAAGGCTAATAAGCCAACATACCCCGTCTCATATAAAACTTTGGGATGATAGGTTTCAATTAAAGAAACAGAACCAAAAGAACGAGCGGAATTGGTTGCTTTACCTAAACCTCTACCCAACAAACCTTTTTGCTGTCTAACTGCATAGTCAAATTGTTGTTCGATAAACAAATGAGGTGGAGAAGTATTCCAACGACTAACAAAACTATCAACCCTTTGTTGAACTATTTCTGGGTTAGAAGTAGCCACAACTCCCAAAATTAAAGCTAGTCCTATTCCAATAGGAATAAATCTTTTAAAATTGACTATTTGTCCTGTCAAAATTGATAAAACGATCACAGCAACTGGAACAATTGCTAAAGCAATTCTTTGACCAGAGATAACCGCATTAATAAATACTAATGCCAAACCTGCTAAACCAGTAGTCCGCCACAGAAAAGAAGTGTCAGTAAAAGCAACAGTAAAAGTAATAAAACTATTTCCAATCAAAAACCAAGCCCAGTGCCAAGGTGAAACAAATGTTCCAGGTAAACGAATTTGTCCTTGAGAAGGACTGTAGAGTAGAGAACCACCAACAAAACATTTAGCGTCAATACTAGCTTTAAACAAATCTGAAGCTACAGCATTTCTAGTTCCAGCACAGATGCCTGTAGCCAACATAGAATATTGAATTAAACCTAAAGTACAGCAGATAATTGCTAAAACAACTAATAATCTTCCTAGGAAAAAAAGTTGTTTTTTATCTTCAATTAAGTAATAGGCACAAAAAATTAGAGGAATATAGCCTAAAAAAACCTTTAGCCCTAAAATACCTTGGAAAAAGGGAATTCCTTCCTTACAGGGAGTTCTAATAACAAGACCTGTGGTTGGATTGAGCAGTAAAGAACCATCTGGAGCGCGAAGCAGTTTCTCATATTCACTCAAATCACTACAATAGGGCAATAATTGTTGGCTGCCATTGACTAAAAATAAAGTCATTAAAGCAAAAGCTAAAACAATAGCCAAAGTAAAAATTAATTGCTTGTTGACGATAATCGGTTTACGCTTACGTCTGCACTCTTGAATGAGAGCAAGCAGAGCAGGAAAATAAAACAAGTCTTTACTAAGCTGAAATAAAGCATTACCACCACCAATCCAATATGTAACCGTGCCACTAAAGGGCATATAAATCAGAAAAAACCAAAGAGCTTGTCGAGGATAGCAATAAGAAAGAATTAAACTAGGGATAAGTATAGTAACAACTAAACCAAGATTAAGATCGACTAAAAACGCTAAAGGTAAACCAATTACACAACCGATTAAAATACAAATAACAGATAGATTGATTAATTTTTGTCGTGCTTGTCTCGCTTTACGTTTTTGAATTAATCTTTCTTTGAGACTTAAGCTGGGTTTGATAGTCTGAGATTTTTGTTTTCCTCGACGTTTTGCTTTGACCATGACTGATTTAATGAATTAGGTTAAATCTTGGTGATAAATAACAAAAAATGACTTTTTTTCGGAGTCAATCTTGCTCGGTTTATTGCAGACAAGATACTGTTGAGCAAGACAAATATAAGCTTTTCCTCCAAGCAATAATCTGTATCAATCTTGTCTCATGTTTTTCCTAATGCCAACCGCACTAATGATTTATAGGAAAATAATTTTATGAAGTTGTTTGTTCCAGGTCGTCTTTGTTTATTTGGTGAACATAGTGATTGGGCTGGTGAATATCGCCTGCAAAATTCTCAATTATTACCAGGAATTGCTTTAGTAGTTGGCACAAATCAAGGTATTTATGCTGAGATTAAACCTCATCCTCAGCAATTGATTGTACATACACCTGCTGATTTAGAAACTGTTCAAAAGACACTGCAATTACCGATGAAGCGGGAAGTTTTAGAGGCAGAAGCTAGTCGAGGAGGCTGGTTTAGTTATGTTGCAGGAGTTGCTTATCAAGCCTTAACTAATTATCAAGTTGGAGGATTAGAAATTGACAATTATTTAATCGATTTGCCAATTAAAAAAGGATTATCTTCTAGTGCAGCTATCTGTGTATTGGTAGCAAGAGCTTTTAATAAATTATATAATCTCAACCTGACGGTTCGGCAGGAAATGGAACTAGCTTATCGAGGAGAAAGAAGTACCTCAAGTCAGTGCGGTAGGATGGATCAAGCTTGTGCCTATGGCAATCAACCAATTTTAATGACTTTTGATGGCAGCTTGGTTACGGTTGAGTCGATTAAGGTTGGTTGTGATTTGTTTTTTGTCATAGTTGACTTAGCAGGTCAGAAAAATACTCAACTAATTCTCAAACAACTCAATCAATGTTACCCGATCGCTCGTAATTCTATTCAAGAAAATGTGCAACAATATTTAAGTCACATCAATACTCAAATTACTCAAGCTGCTGCGATCGCTTTACAACAGGGTAATGCCTTAGAAATTGGAAATTTAATGAAACAAGCACAACAAGCTTTTGATCGCTATGTGATGCCTGCTTGTCCATCGGAATTGACTGCCCCAATTCTGCATCAACTTCTTCATGAGCAATCAATTCAACCTTATATTTTTGGGGGTAAAGGAGTAGGTTCTCAAGGCGATGGGACTGGACAATTTATTGTCCAAGATTACTCAAGTCAACAGCAACTTATTGAGCTTATTACTAATAAATTTCCAGCCATGAAATGTTTACCTCTGACTCTCAAGGCTAGTTAAATAATTAAGTTCTATAACTCAACCAATTGAGTTTTACAAAGATTGCCAATCATGATTTTTAGCAAAATAGACCACAAATCAACAGAAAATCTTGAACAGCCGCTCTCAAAATTTTATTAATAATTAATTATAGTTTCCTATTTGTCTTACAATCATTACTAATCTCAAAATTTATTTATAAAGCTTATCTCTGTGTTTAGGAGGAATGATGAATAATCGACCAATTATCCTTGGTATTGTTGGTGATAGTGCTGCTGGAAAAACGACTCTTACACAGGGAATTGCTCAAGTCTTAGGACAAGAAAATGTGACAGTAATCTGTACAGATGATTATCATCGTTACGACCGTCGTCAAAGAGCCGAACTAGGAATATCTGCACTACATCCAGATTGTAACTATGTAGACATCATGGAGCAACACCTTAATTTATTGCGTAATGGACAATCGATCCTGAAGCCAATTTACAATCACAGTACAGGAGAATTCGATCCCCCAGAATACATCAAACCTAGTAAGTATGTAATTGTAGAAGGATTACTAGGCTATTCCAGTCGTCTGATGCGTGATAGTTACGATGTCAAAGTTTATCTAGCTCCTCCAGAATCTTTACGTGCAACCTGGAAAATTAAACGAGATACTCGTAAACGTGGTTATACTGAAGAACAAGTAATCGAGCAACTACGACAACGAGAACCCGATTCAGAAGCTTATATTCGTCCTCAACGTCAATGGGCTGATGTAGTAGTTAGTTTTTATCCTCCTAGTAAAGAATCTGAGCAAAACAATCTCTTACTTAATGTTCGCTTGATTCTCAGACCAACTATTCCCCATCCCGATCTCACTCGCATTTTAACTGCTGAAGGTAATCATTTAGGCTCTGCTATTCGACTTGATTTAGACCGAGATATGGGTAAACCTGTTGATATTTTAGAAATTGACGGTCATGCCACTGTCGAGCAAGTTAAAGAACTAGAACGGGTTATGTGTAATGATGTTCCTTACTTAGGTCAATTTTGTAGTCTAGAAGGAAATCAAGAAATTGGTAAAGTAATCGGAACAACAGGAGAAACACTCCAAAGTTATCCTCTTGCTTTAACTCAGTTATTAATTACCTACCATATGCTTAGAGCATCTAAAATTTAGCTTGATTTCTATTTTTAAGTCCTCAATTAATTTGTAGAAACAAAGGTGCAGCTTGGCTATAATTAATCGCGATCAATTCTGATCCAGCCAAGAGTTTTTTTTCCCATTCTGAAGATGATTGAATTAGCCAATCCCAATTGACTAACAGCTTGGACAAGAAAACTGGAATTTTCTTGCAAATACGAACACCACTGAGGACAATTTTCACAATCAAGACAAATTACCGTCGAACAACCCCAAGGTTCGCGAAAAATCTTTATGGTTTCAGGAAGTTCTTTGATTAGAGAGCGGAATCGAGAGATCGCAACTTTCTCAAAGTTAGCACTTGTACAATCAAGAGGGGATTCCATTATCGCTGCTCCTTTTTTTTCAAGCCAAAACAACTGTTTGGTTAATGCTTTTTCAGGCTAGCACCTCTTTTTGATATCTGAATCTCTCGAAAGATAATTTTAATTAAGTTTTGACGGTTGTCAAGATAGGTCGGTAACAGGTTTTACGATGTTTGAATTGCTTAGATAAAATAGTATAAGGAGTAACATGCCCGAAATAGGTCAATCTGCGCCCAATTTTACGGCTAAAGATCGGGATGGGAATTTAATCAGTCTTCAAGATTTTGCTAATCAGTGGTTAGTTTTATATTTTTATCCTAAAGATAATACTCCTGGTTGTACTTCTGAAGCCAAAGAATTTAGTGCTTATCAAAATCAATTTGAGCAACTAAAGGCAAGAATTGTTGGAATTAGTCCTGACTCAGAAATCTCTCATCGCAAGTTTATCGATAAACACGAACTCTCAATTCAATTACTTAGCGATCCAGAACATCAAACCATTGAGGCTTATGGTGTCTGGCGACTCAAAAAATTTATGGGCAAAGAATATATGGGAGTAGTGCGATCAACTTTTTTAATTAATCCAGAGGGAAAAATTGTTTATATTTGGGACAAAGTTCGGGTTAAAGGTCATGTTGAAGCTGTGTTGAAACAATTGCAAGCAAATCTCGCTTAAATTTAATGAACTGTGAAGTTTTTAGTAAACAAATATTTATTTTGTATTTAAATAATAATGCCACAAAATTTGAGTAGCAACAGCACGCCAAGGTCGCCAAGCTTCAGCTATTAATTCTAATTGCATTGGTGTAGGACGAGTAGGAAGATTTTTAATTTTTTGTACCGCGATCGCAATAGCTAAATCTCCTCTGGGAAAAACATCTGAGCGTTGTAAAGCCATTAATAAATAATTATCGATTGTCCAATCACCAATTCCTTTAATTTGTTTTAATTGAGTTCTAATAATATTTTCTTCTTGTTCGGCTAACCAATCGAGATTAATTTTATGATTAACAATTGCTTCAGATAAAGCACGACCATAACTAATTTTTTGACGACTAAAACCAATCGTTTTTAATTGAATTTCATCTAAGGCAAAAAAGTTTTCTGGAGTCAAAGGTTGAACAAGATTACATAATCTTTGATAAACAGCTTTAGCTGCTGCTAAAGATACTTGTTGTTCTAAAATAATCTGTAATAAAGTAGGAAAACCAGGTTCTCGCTTCCATCTCGGAGGATTGCCTAATCTATCTAAAATTTGAGCTAAATCGCGATCGCTTTTTGTTAATTGTTGTAACCCATTAAGAAATCTTATTTCTGCAAGAGACTCGCTCGAATTTGTCAAGAAATTTTGTTCTGGCAACATCAGGTTAACTAGATTTATTGTGTAGCTTTTTATTTAGGGCAAACTATGATAAAAAAAGGAGATTGCTAATAAAATGTTTTAAAGTAGTAAAAATCTAAATTGTATTATTGTGTAAATTCTACTTTGTGAGTTACTTCTCCATTTTTAATAGTTAGTTTAACATTATACTTTTGTTTAAATTTCTTCTTTAAATTTTGTATTTCAGTTGAATTAATAGGGCATCTTTTGCTGGCAATATAACCAAATTTTTCGACAGTTTTATTGGCAGTTAATTGTTGAATAGCTCTGTACGGGACAAAAAATTAAACAGAAGCTTGCAAAAGAAGACAAGAAAAGGGTTTGATTAAAAGTAACCACACTCAAACCAAACCCTATGAATCAGATTATCTTACTACGACGAACCTTGAAACCGCTTTTAGGGTGGCATGGCGCAAGGCTAAATTTTCTAGCTTTGTTTCTCATAGCATTACTAAGAGTAAAGACAATTAACCTAGCAGAGCTGGCAACTGGTTTCAGGAGTAACGCGAAAACAGAATCCAATTATAAAAGGCTACAACGGTTCTTCCGTAATTTCGATTTAGATTATGTCGTTCTTGCCAAAGCAATCGTTATATTGATGAACATACCTCAACCTTGGGTTCTGAGTATAGATCGTACTGAATGGTCTTTCGGAGAGAAACGATTCAATGTTCTCCTCTTGGGAGTGGTACATAATGGCGTTGCATACCCTCTAGTTTGGGAAATGCTTGAGAAGAAAGGAAATTCTAATAGCGACGAAAGAATGGACTTACTTGAGCGTTTTTGCTCTATATTCCCCGATGTGAAGGTAGCTTATCTTACTGGCGACCGCGAATTTATTGGCAAGCCTTGGCTCTCGTATCTTTTGATTGAACCAACAATTCGATTTAGATTGAGAATTAGAGCAAGCGATCGCATTAATGAGGGACGAAAAGAACTCAGAGCATCAATTATCTTTGCTCATCTCCAACCTGGACAGACTCAAGTTTTATCGGGAAAAAAACTGGTTTGGGGACGTAAGGTTTATGTTTCTGCTTTGCGTCTGGATAATGGTGAGTTACTAATTGTGATTACTCCCGACTTTTGTAACACAGCAATTTCTGACTATGGACAGCGATGGGGTATTGAAACCTTGTTTGGAATGTTTAAGACCAGAGGGTTTTGTCTAGAATCGACTCACTTCAATAATTCTGAACGATTGAGTAAATTGTTGGCTTTGATGGCTTTAGCTCTGTGTTGGGCTGTCAAAACAGGAGAGTGGTTGCACCAAAATTACCCAATTAAAATAAAAAAACATGGAAGACTAGCAAAGAGCATTTTCCGTTATGGTCTTGATCATTTACGCTCTATTGTTACTGATTTAGACTTGAAACAAAACGAGTTTCTTTTCTCCCTAAAATTTTTGTCCTGTACTTAGAGCTATTTCTTCTTCTGCTATTTTTTTATTTTGTTTTTTAATATCATCTCTTAAACTAGTGAATTTATTGTGATAAAAATCGGAGTATTTTAAAATTATTTCTGATGGTTTATTTTTGGAGCTTGATTTTTTTCTATATATTTCTATAAATTCTTGATCGATAGAATATCGAATAGTAAAGTCTTGATTTCCCCATGAAGATGAAGGAAAAAAAGTTTTAAATTTATGTTTATAATCTCTGTTTAACTCTCTTACACTTTTTAATTCTTTTGCTGCACTAATCATTTCAAAGATAAAACTTTTGAAATAAAATAGTAACTTAGCTACAATACTTTTTCCGCTTGCTTGAGGTCCAATTAAAATATTGATTTGTTTTATTTCTATAGTGATGTCTTTAATACCAACAAAATCTTTAATTTCAATTTTTTCCATAATTTAATTTTATATATTTTTTGAAATAGTTCATAGGTAATAGCTTAGTTTATATTTTTACAGACATTTCTACTGCTTTGAATTTGTGACGTAAATCAGTAATGCTGGTTTTCACTTTGCTATCGCATAATTTGATGCAGATGCTTAACTTACTTTTTAGCTTAACTGTACTAATTTATTTTATAGCGACGCTCTATTAATTTCCTCTTCATAAATTTATATGAGTCGATGGCAAGAGTTGCCAAGCGACTTTGAGCTTAGATTATTTTGTTTTTCTAATAATTACACTTAAGCTTGTTCATGAACTGCTTGTTGATATAATTTCTGAATTTTTTTGAGAACTTTATCAAATGCTGACTTACGAGATTGGTGAGTCGGATCGAGGAGTTGAAGTTTTTCAATTAGTTTGACTTCACGAATATCTACATCTCCATCGCTATAAATTAAACCGCTAATTTTTTCAAATAATTCTTGATAGTCAGTTTGAGTAGGATTTTTTCCTAAATATTCTTCTAACCATTGGTAACATTCTTCTGGTTTGATCGGTTTTAGTTCTGCCAATAAAGATCTGATTTCGGGGTCTTCAGCCAGTTGAAAATCACTAGCAATACGATGAAAATATTTTCTTTCCTCTGGTTGAATTACACCATCAATCCAAGCAGCACCGATTAAAATTTTGAGTAATTGTTTCATTTTTCCGATTTTTTTCCAATTTATTTGCATCTTAAAACTCTCGTTGTAACTTAACCATAAAAAATCCATCCATATTCTGTCTGTGGGGAAAAACCTTAATCCAACCTGGGAATGTCGCAAAATGATTAGCTGGAGAGTCAGAGGCTGGAGAAGTAATTTGCCACTCAGGATGAGACTGAAGAAAAGATTCGATGACTACTTCATTTTCTAAAGGATTCAGGGTACAAGTCGCATACACTATGATACCTCCTGGTTTAACCCAAGTTGCTGCCTGATTTAATAGTTCCTGTTGCAACTGAGAAAGTTCCCGAATTTTGGCTGGGGTTTGTCGCCAACGAATATCAGGACGTTTGTGAAGCGTACCTAAACCAGAACAGGGCGCATCTAACAAAACGCGATCGCCAAAAAATTTAGAGTTAAATTTTACTGAACTATCATTTTGAAAAATTTGGTTTAAATTCCGACTATCTCCAGGACATATTTTAATTGATTTTAGTTGTAATCGTTGGGCATTTTCTTGAACTTTTTTGAGGCGTTTTTCAGAAAGATCGCAGGCATAAATGATCCCTCGATCTTGCATTAATTCAGCAATATGAGTAGTTTTTCCTCCTGGTGCAGCACAAGCATCTACAATAGTTTCTCCTGGTTGGGGATCGAGTAAATGAGTCACCAATTGCGCGCTACTATCCTGCACTATCCACCAACCTGCTTCATAACCAGGTAATCGATCGATTTTTCCTACACTGCTAGTTAATCTTAAGGTTTGAGGTAGATGGGGTACACGTACTGTAGTTATTTCTTGGTCTTGAAAAGCTTTTTCTACAGTTTCTAAAGAAGTTTTGAGTAAATTAATTCTCAGATCGATTTGGGCAGGTTGATTAAACCAGCTACATAATTGTTCTACTTCTGATGCTGGTAGTTGTTGTAAAAAAGTTTCTACAATCCAGTCAGGAAAACTATAGTTAATGCCAATTTTAGTTATGGGATTGTTTGGTAATTTTAAAGGATCGGAATCGGTTGCTTGACGAAGATATTCTCTTAATAAACCATTAACTACACCAGCAAGTTTTTTTAAACCATTTTGTTTCGCTAATTCCACACTAGTATCAACTGCTGCGGAAGGAGGAATGTGATCGAGATATCGCAGTTGATACAAACCTATTTGCAAAATAATCCTTAAATTAGGAGGTTGTTGCTGGGCTTTTTTTTTGCCAAGTAAGTCGATTAAACGATCGAGAGTTCTTTGACGGCGTACAATTCCATAAACCAATTCACAAGTTAAACTTTTTTCTACCGAACTTAGTTCTGGAAATCGCAAAACTCGATCTAAAGCAATATCTGTATAAGCTTTTTTTTGATAAATCTCTTGTAAGGCAATAAAAGCCAATTGACGGGAATTAGGGGCGGTTGTCATTAGAGTGTAAGGATTAATAGTTGATTGCCATCAAAAAAAATTGGGTACTCTTGAATTAAGAATACCCAACTCTCAAATTTTGCCAGAAATTAAATACGTAATCTTTGGTTGTTGAACAAAGTTGAAAATAATAACAGTTTTAATCGTTTTTTTAGCTCAAAGAAGCACCACTGCGGTCGTAAGATTTACGAAAAGTAGGATGAGCTTGTCCTTGAATATTGCTCCAATACTCCTGATCCACTTCCACGCCAATTTCGGAGGCGGTACGACCCAACATTGATTGTTGGCGATTTTTAATATTGTGGTGATGACGCATCATGAGCGCACGAGCTTGTTGTTGAGTAGACATAA
The DNA here is from genome assembly GCA_002355455.1 of Stanieria sp. NIES-3757. Taxonomy (NCBI): domain Bacteria; kingdom Bacillati; phylum Cyanobacteriota; class Cyanophyceae; order Pleurocapsales; family Dermocarpellaceae; genus Stanieria; species Stanieria sp. NIES-3757. Next base: position 3,296,545 of record AP017375.1, on the reverse strand, counting down.
TTATATAAACCCTCCGAGTTGCTTATTTTAAAAATCTATTTTATTTAGTTCCTTTTGCTAACATAAATATATCATAATTCTGTAACAAATTTTACTGTTTTGATTTTAGTTATAAAAATTAATAATTAAGATTGAGAGTCATCAATCGGAAGCTGGGCAAGAATTTGAGGTTTTAAAGGTTTTAATAACCAATAAAGACCAGATAAAAGAATGAAAGTGACTAAAATACTCAATAAATGCCATTTATTTAATAAATGTTCGCTAATACTCGCCATTATTATGTTGGGATTTGTTAGCAAATCCCAACTATTAAATCTTTCAAATCTACCCAAATAAATTCCGACTGCACATAAGGCGTGAATAATTAAATTAACTGAGACAACATATTGGGCTTGTCCTCGTTCGATTAAATAACGATCTAACCTCATTAAAGCGATCGCGTAAGCTCCAAATCCAGCTAAGACGAATAAAGAATATTGAGGAATTAAAACAAGGATAATCAAAGAAAGAGGATAACCTTGTTGACTTATTTCAAGCAAATGAATTGTATCTGTCAAGATATAGGGTGCATTGGGCAAGAAAGCTAAAAAAACACAGAAAAAAGTCCACCAAATAATCGAAGGATTAACCGATGGACGGAATAAAAACCAACTGCATAGTAAAGGAATAAAAGCTAAAAATAAGTTCCAAACAATGCGATGGCTACTAAGATTGAATAATTCTAAAGCTGAAGATAACCAGTTAAGCAATTAATTTTTCCTTTCTAATTAAATTCGCGGTGCCGATTGAGGGGTTTCTTCAAGATTACGGACAAGATTGCGACAACCAGCACAATCACAACCAAAGACAGAGATTGCTTGATCGCCTTCGCGATCAATTCTCTCTACATCTGCTTGATTGTATTCACTGCAACTACAATCATAAAAAGGATAGTCTGTTTTAGAAGCGACTGGTGGGTTGTTGAGATTAGGCGCAGTAAAAACATATTCTTTAGCAGTATTAGCTTCAGCAGAATTGGCTGTCATTAAAGCTAAAGCTAGAGAACTAGAACAACCCAAAACAGTTAGTATTTCCTTGTTCATCCTGATCTCCAAATTTAATTATTTTTCGTTAATCTTAGCTTCCGTTCCCACTGCTGTCTAATCCAGTCTTGTAAAATTGGATTAACTACTTCAGGAGCTTCATCTTGAGGACAATGTCCTAAACCTTCTAGGGGAATAAATTGTTCTACCGCAGGGACATTAGCCAATTCTCTACCTAAAGTAATTGGTTCCCAAGGGTCTTCGCTTCCCCAAAGCAGAATAGTGGGACAATTAAGACGAGGTAACAAATCTTCTGCTAAAGGTCCTTGAGAATAACGAGTAAAAGCACAAAAAACATCGGCTGCACCTACTTCTGTTGCAGGTTTCATCAGCATCTCAATTAATTCATCTGTCACTGCTTCCGAACGACGATAAGCTTGTAAGAGAATCTTTCTGACTACTTTTGGTTTGGCGATTTGAGCAAAAAATAAATTACCGATAGTTTTGTTACTCAACAATTGTTGGACAAAAGATGCACCAAGATTACGATACCAAGGTAAGGTTATTCTCTTGCGATCATGAAGAAGTCTTAAAGAACAATTAATCGCTGCAATTCCTAATACTAGAGCTGGATAATCAACCCCAGTTTGCATGACTACAATACAACCAATCGAATTACCAACCAAAAAAGCTGGACTTCCCACTACTTCACGACAAAAATCTGCTACTTGTTGTCCCCAGGTTTCAAAAGTATATTCGATTCCGACTCCTGGAGTAGGTTTAGCTGAACCACCAAAACCAATTAAATCCAAAGCATAACAACGGCAAGTTTGTCCCAAGACTGGCAAATTTTTCCGCCAATGACCACAAGAAGCACCAAAACCATGAACTAATACTACCGCAGCACCAGTTTCACCATAGCTTTGATAGGTAATTGGATAACCACGCCAATTCCAGATTTTAGTGGTGTTAGCAAAATCGCTAGTTGTTAAAGAAGCCATAGTATTAGTTATTTGTTAAAACAGTAAAAATAATTGTGAGTTTGTTAAAGAAACTGTGTCTGAAGTAAATCTTAAAATAAATTCCAATTATGGGTAGGATAGTTGCGATTTAACTGAGTGTACTTTGTAATAGTTCTCTAAAAAAGAATGCGATCGCGACTGCAAGGAGCGAACTCCTCGCGGATGCGCCTTGCCGAGATATTTCGGTTTGATACATCTAATAATTAATATACATTGCTGAAATTCAGTCACAAATAGTCATTTTTTCAGTAATTATGATTTCAAATGACATTAATAAAACTGTAAGTTATTATCGAGAAATATTTAGAAAAATTCATATATCTCAGCTTTTATGCAAGGTGACTATACTAAAAAAAATTGTATCTAAATAAAATAAATATTTATATGTTTAAAATTGAAAACTTACTTGGAAAAGGATATTTTCCAAAAGAATTACCCCCACCATTTACTAGTAAAAATTTTGCTCAGAAGTATTCACATATTAATCAAGTATGGAATTCTATTTATACCAATCTTTCAAAAACGGAACGAAAAATTTATAATGATTCTAAATCTATATATTTCTCAATTCCTAAAGTTGGATTTTCAAGAAGAATAATTTCTGTACCAAATCCATTACATCAATCGATCTTATCTAATTCTATATGTGAAAGTTGGCAAGAAATTGAAAAGATATATTCATGTTCTCTTTTAACAACTAGTAAGCCCATATTTGATTCAAAAAATAAATCTATAAAAACAAAAAACAACTATAAAGAATTTAAAGAACAATGTATTCTTAATTCTTACGATCATATTTTTCAGATGAAAACTGATATATCTAGATACTATTCAACTATTTACACCCATATTATTCCTTGGGTAATTGATGGTAAAAATGTTGCTAAAGAAAAAAGAAATGACTATTCTCGTCTTGGCAATATTTTAGATAGAGATGTCAGAAATACTCAGTCTGGACAAACAATGGGTATTCCTACTGGCCCTCTTACTTCATTAATCATTTCAGAGATAATAGCGTGTAAAATTGATGAGGAGTTGGCTAGGCAAATAGATAATTTAAATGGTGCTAGGTATTATGATGACTACCTTTTATTCTTTAATGACTATACCAGCGCAGAAAAAACTCTCAAATGCTTACAATCTATTCTTGCCAATTATCATCTTGATATTAATGAAGAAAAAACTAAAATTGAAAGATTTCCAATACCATTTGAAAATTCTTGGGCAATATTTTTAAGTAGATTTGAGTTTAGAGAAAGCAAAGACAAGCAGGCTACAGATTTGTATCGTTATTTTAGTTTAGCTTTTGAATATACCCACCAAAATCCAAAAGATCATGTTTTAAAATATGCTATTAAATGTTTGGAATCTATAGAAATTTTTCCTGAGAACTGGAAAATGTTTGAAGCTTTAGTGCTTAAATCTGCTCTTAGTGAGCCATCTATTCTTCCAGAAGTTGTTAAGATTTTCATTAGTAACGAAAACAAAATTTCAAAAGAACGAGTCGCAAAACTAGTTCAAGAAATTATACAAAATCACTGTTTTAAAAAGCATTCTTTTGAAGTCTCCTGGTCTCTTTGGCTCTTAAGAAGTTTGAATATCAACCTTGATTATAGTATAGCAGAGCAAGTTGTTAACTCTGGCGATCCTATTTCTATACTAATAATTTTAGATATGCAGAATTGCAATCTTATTTCTAAAAAATTAGATGTTTCAATGCTAGAACTAGACTTAACGACTAATTCATTGTTTGATGAAAAATGGCTTTTAACGTATGAATCTATAAAAAAGGGATGGTTAACTCCATCGGATTCAAACGTAATTTCCTCTAATCAGTATTTTTATTTGTTATATAAAGAAGATATTGAATTTTATGACGAAAAGCAGCAGCTTGAAAAAATTAAGCCATACAAAAAAACTCAATTAGATAATAAAAATAAGAAAGACCAAGATAAAGAAAAAACTTCCTCTTCCGATGATGCTTATTCTTCAGAGACTAACTTTTCTATTATCGATATAGCTAATATTTACTAGAATAGAGCTTGACATTAAAACTCTAATTATTTAATAATTTCTTTAATTTATTTAATTAGGAAACCAATCTTCATCTAAAACTTGCGCTAAGGTTAATTCAATCTGTTCTGGGAGATCGAATAATTGGCTCATCGATCGCTTTGAATCAAGTAAAATTTCTTCATATATTTCAGCTAAGTTGTTTTTTAAACTAGGAGATTCTTTAAGTCTTTTACGCAGTAAAACCCGAAAGTTAACTACTTCTGATTGCCAATGTTTTTTGTTTCTTTCTCTTTCTGTTTCCCAATATTTAAGCTTTAATAGGTGTTCGGTCAAACGCAGCAATAAACTTTCAACAGCGCGTTTTTGACTTTTCCCCATATCTTCAATTTCTTCGATTAGATTATCCCAATCTATATTTAAATAATCTTTGTTTTTAAGCCTTTCGACCATTGCTTGAGTCCACAAATAATAGTCTTCTTCGTATTGAACTTTAATCATCGTACTAAAAATTAGATTTTTTAGTTAGGGCGAATACTTTTCGCCCCGAAATAAACTATTAATAATGATTGCCTACTTTGCGATGGTGTACTGCCGTCAGACTTTCAGGATCGGAGACTCGCCCGACATCAACTTTACTGTAAACAACCCAATGATCGCTACATTCCATCCGACTAACTACTTCACATTCTAAATAAGCTAAAGCATCAGTGAGAATTGGCGAACCATTAGCAGCGGTTTGAGTGTTGACTCCTGCAAAACGGTCTGCACCAGGTTTGAACCGTTTGAGGAAGTGCTTCATGAGAGACTGATATTTACCTTCTGCCAAAACATTGAGAACAAAGCGATCGCCTACCTGCATTAAAGATTCAATCGCCCGATCTTTAGCTACGGCAATGGTTAAACCAGGGGGTTCAAAACTAGCTTGAGTTACCCACGAGGCTAGCATGGCACTACTGACGTTGCCTTTAGTAGCAGTAATGATATATAGTCCACCACTCAAACGTCCCATCGCTTTATCTAAGTCGTGGTCGATAGATTTCATCTGTTGTACCAGCTTGTCACGGGTTAACAGTTGTCCTAAGTCTGTCCCTGACTCTTCACAAAGTTGATAGATTGATTCGTTTGGTGTTTCTTTGATCCGAATTGAGGCAAAAGCTTGTTTTAATCCCACATCTCGGAATTTGGTCAAAATCGGATCGATTGGTTCATCGTCACCACCATAGGATTCGTACATCCCAACTAGTTGTTTTTCATTAGCTGCTGCGAGGATAGTACCAATATTTGCCGTAATTTCTTTGAGATTACTTCCCGATAATGGAGGCATTCCTAAGACGATAGCTGAAGTACGATTGATAATTTCTTGTACTTCGGTATTTTCTGTGGAACGCAAGTCAACCATTTCTACAGCAACGCCAGTTTTAGTAATACCTCTAGCAATTGCCTGACTCAAGCGATCGCTATAGCCATAGTCGGAGACATAGAAAACAGCTACGTTTTTCTCGGCTTTGGCTTGTGCCTGACTCCAATCACGATAACGTTTGAGTAATTCGGTTAAATTGTGTTTTAATAAAGGACCGTGACCATTGGCAACGAGATTAATTTCTCCTAGCTTGTCCATCCGCTTCATCGCCGAGATGACTGAACGAGCATTGGGGGCCATTAAACATTCATAATAAAAACGGTAGTCTGGTTCGATTGCTGCCAAGTCTTCATCAAAGGTGGCATCAGAACAGTAGTGCATTCCAAAGGCATCGCAGGTAAATAATACCCCTGTGCCGCGATCGTAACTAAAAATTGTATCCGGCCAGTGTAAATTAGGTGCGTTTACAAATTCAATGATGTGACCCTTACCCAAATCTAGGGTATCACCGCTTTTAACTAACTGTTTCTGAAACGGTTGGTGAACTAAATCTTCCAAAAAATTGATTGCTACCTTTGCTCCTACTACAATGGCTTGAGGAGCCAATTGAAGAAAATCTTTAACTAAACCACTATGATCGGGTTCGGTATGACTGATAATCAAATAATCGATTTGTTTAGGATCGATTAAACCAGTAAGGGTATCTAAATATAACTGACGGAATTTTTCATGAGAAGTATCAACTAAAGCTATTTTCTCGCCACGAATTAAATATGAATTATAAGTTGTACCATTTTGTAAGCCAAATTCAATATCAAAGCGATCGCGATCCCAATCTAAAGAACGAATCGTTATAGTCTCAGGGGCAACCTCGGCAGTTTGAATACTAAGTCTCTTTTGGGTTGGTATAGACGTTGCTACCATCTCCCCTCTCCTTTACTCTTTGTTATATTCTTTTATTTTTTTTATTGTGACACGGGATATTGCTTCTGATTGGAAAGATAATCAAGATTATCAGTAACAAATGATCGACGACAAGAACAAACAAGATTGGATAGCTTTAGCTATTGGAAACTCTAGGTTACATTGGGCTTGGTTTCGTGGGGAAGCACTTCAACTTGCTTGGGATAGTCAGCACTTAACTCAGCCTATACGCGGGCGTAAGATTCCTCCAGAGGTTTTACCAGTTAGTTCTGTTTCAGTTAATTTATCCCAACTACCTTTATGTATAGCTTCTGTTGTTCCCGAACAAACTTTATTGTGGCAAGACACTTCACAGGTTCAGATTATTACTTTATCAAATATTCCTCTAACTAATCTCTATAGTAGTTTAGGTATCGATCGCGCTTTAGCAGTTTGGGGTGCAGGAGATACCTATGGTTTTCCCTGTTTAGTAATTGATGCAGGTACGGCTTTAACTTTTACAGGCGTAGATGGGAATCACAGTTTAGTTGGTGGAGCTATTTTACCTGGTTTACGATTACAATTTCAAGCTCTTGGTCAACACACCGCAGCTTTACCAAAGGTTGAATTAACTCCAATCTTACCACCTCGTTGGGCTTTAGATACGACAACTGCCATTGAAAGTGGAATTATACATACAATTTTGGCAGGTATAGTTAATTTTATGACTGATTGGTGGCAACAATTTCCTGATACTCCAGTAATTTTTACTGGTGGCGATGCTCACTATTTATTCAAAAACTTACAGATAATTATTCCAGAAATAGGCTCAAAAACTAAGCTAGAACCTCATCTATTATTTTGGGGTCTGAGATTAGCTTATTTTCAATCAAATCAATCAAAAATATTTAAAAAAAATTAGGCTTATAATAAGGCAATAAATAGTGGTGTATCATAAAAAATCAGCTTTTTAAACCTATCGATTTTTTATGGTTATTCACAAAATAACTAACACTGTTATAGTAATTTACAATTAAGTATTTTTTTGTAAAAACTTTTAGTTTGAAGCATAGTTAGGCTTTCAATCAGTAAATTTACTGAAGTTTTTTTTGTTGTTCTTATTGATAATTTAATTAAAAAAAGAAGATAAATCTATTCATAAATTTTGCAAAATACGCCAATTATCGGAACAAGTAAACGAAAATAATGCTAAATAATATATTAGTTTGGTATCTAGCGATCGCCTTAATAGTTTTTTGTATTTGGTTTGGACTATTTTTAAAGGACAATACTACTCCCAACAATCATCTTTTATCGTGGATAGTTCTACTAATCGCTCCTTTCTTTTGGCCGATAGTTCTACCTCTATCTGCAATTGAATTACTTAGTAAAGCTAAGGTAAAACGTCGTCATAAAACTAAAATTAAATTATCACAACAAATTGCACCTATTAATCCAGAAAATTTAGAAACAGGTTATCACGAAAGCTAAGTTTGGGGCTATTTTACACTCAAGCCAATCAAATTAGACTTTATATTTTCGGTTCGATGTTTTGCTGAGGTACATCGGGAGATCTTTGGATTTGTTTTAATCGATAACCTAACCTTTCTAATTGCTCAACAAATTGTGTAGAATCGCGCTGTACCTTTTGAGTTTCGCTAGAGTCAGATTCTTTGCGCATTTTTTTGAGTCGTGATTTTTTACCCATATGTCGATGAGCGATAAACTATCAATATTATTTTATATAGTCAATTTTAATGATTATTGGTTGTTTAACATTGATAAAATTTTTTCAACCCAATGGCGATCGCAAGACTCAAGCAAACAATTTTTTGCAGTCAGAAGCAAACAAAGATGTGAGTTTAAAAGAAGCAGCAGTAATTGGCATGGCTTTGACGATTACTAATTTGGGAACTGGTATCAGTGCAGGTATTGCTCAATTAGATTTGTTTTTTACCAGTCTTTTTAGTTCTGCAACTAGTATAATTTTGATTAGTCTTGGTAATCTTTTTGGTGACTTAATTAACTCGATTTTATCTCGCCGAAAATTAGAATTTATTAGTGGTTTTTTACTAATTTGTTTGGGATTATTTGAGTTAGTTGCTTAATTAGTTAATAAAAAATGGGTTCAAAAATGTAATTTTTAATTTTTTTCAAACCCATCTATAAATCATTAAAATTGTTTTAAATTTAATCTTGTTTAATTAAAGCCAAATCAATCATTCGCTCTTCAGGCTGAGTAATGTTTGCTTTAATATTAGGGCCAAAAAACTTTTCAATTTTTTCTTGTTTATTTTGCCATTGTTCTAAAGAAATAAACGGCGAAGCAAATTCTAAAATTAAAGTATAAACTCCATCAGTAGCTGTTTCTCGTAACCCGATTAATTCTGGTCTTTCTTCATCAGTTGGACTCAAACCAATTTTTTCTAAAGATTCATCCAAATGAGCTTCTTGTCCATAGCGAAAACGAGTTACATCTTGACGCAACTGATTTTGAGTAGGGGTTGCCTGTTGCTCTCTTAATGCGATGATTTCTGGAGAAGTAGGAACACTATAGGGTATTGGTTTTAATTCAGCAGCTTTTAGCGCAAGACCGCCTAGTAAAATAGGAACACCATAAAACAAACCAGCTAAATTTAAAGTAGCATTTCCAGTGGCATAAGCAATAAAACCAATTACAGTTAAAATACTGCCCACAGTTAAACCAAGAGAACTCAAAGATATCTTACGGAACATTAGAATTAATACTTGATTACATATTTTAGTCAATATTGTTTATTCTAGAGCTAGAAAAAGCTTTATCAGCAAACCTATGGATCAATCTACTTTAAAAGCACGAATCATTCAAATCGAAAGCAAACGCGAAGTATTACTCAAGCTATTAGAACAACCGAATTTAGGAACAATTAGAGTTGACGTTAATCAAGCCTTAGAGGAGCTAGATGAGTTAATTTTTGAATTTAGAGAGATTTTTCCTGAAAATAAGCCCTAATTAGCCAATTTTCTCTTGAAAAACCGTTAAAGTCTGTTAAATAAACTAGCCCTGTTCACTGAGGAAGATTGAAAACGAAAAATAAACGTTTTAGCATTAGCCAATCAATTTAGTCCGTGACAGGGTTAGTCAAATAATTTCACTAATTTAATCAACAATAATTCTAAATATCAGAATTATCGGAAAAAATGGTTTGAGTTTTTCTGTTTATTTGCCAATCTTCATTTTCGCCACCAATAACTAATTTATTGATTTTGACGTATTCTTTACTAAGCTGATAAAGAGCATTGATTAAAATATCGATCGCAATTAAATCACTCGTACCTAAATCAAACCAACAACGTCCCCAAGTACCTAGATATTCAAATTCACTCATATTGTGCATCGGCGACATCAGCATATTTTCTGCTTCTTCATTGTTGTATTCCATATAACTGATTTCTACGCCAGTATCTTGTACTTGAAGATTTTCCGCATTAAAACCGCCCAATTTTCCTAAATAAAACCAAGAGTTAAACAATTCTTCAATATACTGTTGCTCCATCATTGAGGGAGCAGTTTCAAATTCCAACCAAATCCACAAATCGAAGGGATTAAATTCACGAAACTGTACTTCCATGTAGTTGTGTGAACAAGAGGACAATAGTTTTTTATTTTAATCAGAAAGTGATCTTTTGGTGTTCTCAATCATCATTCTGGATTAATTGCTGAATAAATAGCCGAATAATCAGCTTCAGCTAAACCCAATTCCATTGCTTTTTGAATAACTTTTCTGATTCCTTCCAAACCATCCGTATTTAAACCCAAATTGTGCGCCTGAGTTAAAAACAAATTAGTATCTTTCAATAAATGTTTGGTAGGAAAATTAGGATTATTATAATTGCGACCGCTCATGCGAGACAACTTTTTATCGAAAGTAGGAGCATAAAGCGCACTTTGACGTAAAATTGCCATAAATTGCTCTATATCTACGCCTTGACGTTCTATTAACCCTAAACTCAAAGCAAAAGCACTGGTTAAACTGGCAATTAATTGATTTAAAGCTAATTTAGTTGCTGCTGCCGTCCCCACTAAACCAAGATAAATCGGTTCTGGACTAAAATTTTTTAATAATGGTGACCATTGCTGAAATTGTGCTTTCGTACTTCCTACCATCACAATTAACTCACCAGTTTGTACTTGAGGAATACTACCTAAAACTGGTGCTTCTATATATTCTCCACCAGCAGCAATTACCGCCTCTTGAAGTGATTTACTCTCATCAGGAGCAATAGTTCCCATTTGAATGACCGTACGATTAGCCAAATGAGGAAGAGATAATTCTGATAATAAAACTTGTTTGATAGCTGCAACATCACTCAGCATTAAAATAACACAATCACAAGCTGCAATAACTGCTTCTGGAGAGTTAACAATAGTTGCACCAGCTTGTTTGAGCGATTCTAGTTTAGAAGGAGTACGATTATAAGCTATGACAGAAAGGTTAGCCTTTAACAAACGTAAAGCCATCGGCTGACCCATTAAACCTGTTCCTAATAATCCTATTTTCACAACTTAATAACGCGATCGCAATATATTTTTAATCGTAACTTTACCGTATTTTGCTAGGAATTTGCCGAAAATCTTAAAATCTTGTGCAAAAAACCATCATAGTCAATTTTGCTTCAATCTAGTCAATTGCGCTAATTCATTTTTTCCATAAACCACGGATTTAAACGAGTAAAAATGAAAGGAATAGTTGCTACAATCATTTTCAGAAGCCAAGGAGCGCAAATTAAGGTAATTACAAAAAACAAGAGTGCCGTAGAATTCATAGCTACTTTAAAGACATCATCTTGAATTTTATAACTGATAAAAATTGCTCCAGTAGCAATTCCTAAACTAATTAGAGACAACGCAAGCATATTAAATTTACCTTTTTACGAGCGATGAATTAATTTCCCTCTGTTGATTTTACCGAGTTCTGTCTCACGACGAGCTTTCTATTTAGAGATCATGGTGAGAGAAACAATTATTGAATACCAAATCCTGTTCCTAGTACCCAATTTTTTTTAATAGATTGGTTTAGCTTATAGTTTTTCTGATTATAGATGGGGTTTAACAATAGGATTTGGCATAAGACAGTGTTAACATATAATAACCAAATATATCAGTGTCGCGCCTCAATCGAAATTAAATTAGTCAAAATTAGCTAGAAAAAACTCTAATTTGAAGCATAGATAAATCTTAAATAATCTGTCTTAAGTTTATTTCTGCCTGGCTATTGTTACTAAGCCACTAAATAAAAGAATTAGGAACATATTCGTAAGCAGAAAAAGCAACGTCACCAATTACTTCCTGACGATATTGAAGTAAATCATCAATCGCAAAATCTTTTTCTACTGCTGAGGGTGTAAAAAATGAACATCTAAGTTGGTATTGTAGAATCGATAATCTTCCATCGTTAAGACTATTATAAATATAAATAAACTGTAGTTTCCAAACAATAACAGTAGCTTTAATTAGTTACTGAACTTTTTTGCCTTTTTGTTCGTCATAAGCAGAAAATTTTACAAGACTTTTTCCAAGAAATTAGAAAAAAACTAAAAGCTAACAAGGTCTGGAGATAGCGTAAATTAAACTTACAGGAGGAAGAAACTTCGGTTTTTCTGGCACAAGCTTCTTCCACTTCGTAAACCTCGCGCTTAAATTAATAGATTATGAATACTGCTGAACTTTGGCAACGCTATCAAGACTGGCTTTACTATGACGAGAAATTAGGTTTTTATCTTGATGTCAGCCGAATGAGCTTTGATGATGCTTTTGTTGAAACCATGAAGCCAAAGTTTGACAAAGCATTTAAAGATATTACCGCCATTGAAGCAGGAGCGATCGCAAATCCCGATGAAGAAAGAATGGTCGGTCACTATTGGTTACGCGATCCCAATTTAGCTCCTACTAATGAATTAAAACAAGATATTATTGATACTAAAAAAAGCATTATTGATTTCGCTCACAAGATACACAATGGCGAAATTGCTCCTCCTAGTGGCGGTAAATTTACTCAGATTTTGTCGATTGGAATTGGTGGTTCGGCTTTAGGACCTCAGTTTGTTGCTCAAGCTTTAGCACCTCTAGACGCACCCCTCAAAATTTATTTTATTGATAATACAGACCCCGAAGGAATAGATCGGGTTTTAGCAGTTATTGGCGATCGCTTAGATAGTACTTTAGTTTCTATTATTTCTAAATCGGGAGGAACTCCAGAAACCCGTAACGGAATGTTGGAAGTCAAAAAAGTTTATGAAGACCATAATTTGAATTTTGCTGCTCACGCTTTTGCTATCACAGGTAAAGGTTCTCAATTAGAAAATCAAGCCAAGTCAGAAGGTTGGTTAGCTACTTTTCCGATGCGAGACTGGGTAGGAGGACGCACTTCCGAATTATCTGCTGTTGGTTTAGTTGCTGCTGCACTGCAAGGAATTAATATTCAGGCAATGCTAGACGGTGCTCAAGCAATGGATGCTTTGACTAGGAAACCTGACCTCAAAAATAACCCAGCAGCTTTACTTGCCTTGTCCTGGTACTTTGCTGGTAATGGCAGAGGAGAAAAAGACATGGTAATTCTTCCCTACAAAGATAGTTTATTGCTATTTAGCCGTTATTTACAGCAGCTAATTATGGAATCGTTAGGAAAAGAAAAAGATTTGAATGACAACATCGTTAATCAAGGTATTGCCGTTTATGGCAACAAAGGTTCAACGGATCAACACGCTTATGTTCAACAACTGAGAGAAGGAGTTAACAATTTCTTCTTGACTTTTATCGAAGTCTTAAAAGACAGAAATGCAACCTCAGTAGAAATAGAACCAGGAATTACTTCAGGCGACTATTTAATTGGTTTTTTACTGGGAACTCGTCAGGCATTATACGAAAAACAACGAGATTCGATTACAATCACGATTCCAGAGGTCAACGAAACTACTGTTGGTGCTTTAATTGCACTCTACGAACGGGCAGTTAGTTTATATGCTTCTTTAATTAATATCAATGCTTATCATCAACCTGGTGTAGAAGCAGGCAAAAAAGCAGCAGCGTCAATCTTATCATTACAAGAATGTGTGGTCGAAGTACTTCAAAAATCTCAACGCGCACTCTCTTTATCAGAATTAGCAACTCAAGCTGAAGCACCAGAACAAGTTGAAACGGTTTACAAAATTGTTCGTCATCTTCATGCTAATAAGCGAGGAATTACCTTAACGGGTAATATTGGTCAACCAAATAGTTTAAAAATTGCTTGGCAAAGCCACTAAACTGAATTGATTGCCCAAACATTTTGCTATTTTCACCGCCGTTTGACGACGGTGAATTTTAATTTTTACTTTTGCCTTTTGCCTTTTGTACAGACGTAACACGTCTCTACGACTTCTGACTTCTCTACAAAGATGCCGACATGGTATAGGTAACCATTTGATTAACCTTTGGTTTACCAAAACGTTCCCAAGCGTTACCACCACGTAAAAATAATTCCATCCAAGTAACTTTTTTGCCGTCACTCGTTTGCCAACCAGAACTACCAGGTGCAAAAGCTAAAGTTCCTTCTGGTACTCTAAAACTACCATCAGAATAAATAGCATCACTAACTACATCCCCAACTCGGACTATCACTTTAGCTGAGAGAGGAAGGTCAACCCTACTTGCTGGTATAGTAGTTTTAATATTTCCATAACCATCAATCCAAACTACACGGTCTGAAGGTGGCTCTGAAATTTCGGTTGGTGAAATGGTTTCTCCCAATAAACTATAATCACCAATAGCGATCGCCGCTGCTGCTTGAGGGAAGACATCTCGGGAACGAAACTGAGAACCGCCTCGCGACACTCGAACAGTATTAATTTGTGAAGCTTCCTCTTTGAGGAAAGAAAGGGTATAACCAGCTAAAACGCCTACTACTTGAACCTCATTTTTGAGTTTAACGTAAGTCAGTCCTTCTCCTTCATTATTTAATCTGGCTTCAGGATTGTCTTGTCGAGGAGCGCAGTTGTGATAAATTAGACGTTCTGGCGCACCAGGGTTAAGACCAAGTTGAGCATTCCAAAATCCTGTTGCTAAAGTACTAAAAGGAGGAACGCTTAAACAGTGAATTTGTGCTGAGGGCAGTTTTTGATTTAAGCGTTGGGTTACTTCAGCAAAGGCCGGATCGCCAATCCCATAGTCGGCAATTAGATTAATTAACATAAGTTAAGATGTAGCATTTTTTCTGAGCATATTCTCTTACTCAGGCTAGCTAATCTGCTTGATTAAAAAAATAAATATTTATTTTTTATTAAATGTTTAAAGAATTATAGTAATAAACTTTACTAATAACTGAATTATTGCCATTCTGGATTAAGACTACGATAATCTAATTGTCTTGCACCTGGATGACAAATTAGACAACTTTTATGAGTAACAGGTTGGGGTAAATTTACTTGGGGATGGAGAGCTTTAAAATAACGAGAATTAGTGACATACTCTGGTTGAGCTTCACCTGGTAATAAAGGACGAGAAAATGTCTTTAAATAATTCCACATGAGCCGAACAGAAATACGGTCGATTGAGGGTAAAGTTTCCCCATAATGTTGCTGTGGTGTTTGCAGGATTTTTTGCCAAGTTTCTGTTGGTAAAACTTCAGCAGGAATTGGAGTATGGCAGCTAGCGCAATTTTTAAGATATACTTCTTGCGCGATTTGAGAATTGTTATTTTGAGCTAAGAGCGAGTTTTTAGCTTGGGCAAGTTTATTTCCTAGAATAATACTGATTGTAAAGAATAGAAGTGAAATTAAAATTAAAAATATTTTTTTCACAAAAATTTTGTGTTTTTTTAAAATTTTATTGGGCAAACTGTAAAAATTGAAATATGGTTTGGACATAAATAATTTTAGATTATTGTAATTTTTTGTGAATCAATTAAAAAATTAGGCTACAACAAAACTTGTATTGTTTGAAGATTTTGTCAGCTTAGTTGGCAAGTTAATCATTGTGTTTGTTAACTGGGAGAAATGAATGCTTGATATATATTTCCCAAAAAAGGTAGAAAATTGTTTTGAGGCAACCTCAATAATTTGCTAATTTATAATGGCACAATTGTATGCTACAAAATTACATAAATATTTTAGCAATGACAAGGTTTATTCCTCATGGACATTGTTATCTGTGGAAATCTAATCTTGTTGGGCTTCATATAACCTCTGATTTATTAATTGCGATCGCATATTATTCGATTCCCATCGCTCTTTTATATTTTGTTTTTAAAAGATCTGATTTACCTTATCCTCGGATATTTGTTCTATTCGCAGCTTTTATTATCTGCTGTGGCACTACCCATGTAATGGGAATTTGGACGCTTTGGCATCCCAATTATTGGGTATCGGGTTTGATTAAAGCCATAACTGCTATAGTTTCTATTGATACTGCTTGCGAAATTATACCTTTAATTCCTCAAGCTCTTGCTCTTCCTAGTCCTGCTCAATTAGAAGTTGTCAATCAACAGCTAGAACAAGAAATAATTAAACATCAACAGACAGAGAAAGCATTGCAAGAAAGTGAAGAACGCTATCGAAGGATTGTTGAAGATCAAACAGAATTAATATCTAGATTTAAATCCAATGGAACTTTAACCTTTGTTAATGATGCTTATTGTCGTTATTTTGGACAAAAAAAAGAAGATGTGATTGCTAAAAGTTATCAACCAGTTGTTTTTCCTGAAGATCAGCCCAAAATCGACGAACTTCTTAATTCCTTAACCTACGATAATCCTGTTGGAAAAGTTGAAAATCGGGTGATAGTTAATGGAGAAATACGTTGGACACAGTGGATCAATCGAATGATTTTTGACGAGCAAGGTAATTTTCTTGAGTTTCAATCTGTCGGACGAGATATTACCGAGCAGCAAGCTGTACTTCATGAACGAAAAAAAATCGCAGAAGCTTTACAAAGACGAGAATCAATTCTGCGTAGTTTTTATCATAATGCTTCGATGATGATGGGAATTGTCAAACTGGTTGATGAGCAAATTGTTCCCATTTCTTATAATAATACCGCAGCCAATTTTTTTGAATTGCTTCCAGAAACAGGCAATGAGCAATCAACCAGCCAAATAGTCATTTTTTCCCAAGTTATGGGAGAGTGGATTAAATCCTATCAAAAAAATGAATTAACAGGTAATTCTTATTGTTTTGAATACGTTCACCAAACTGATACAAATTTCATTTATTTATCAGTAACTATTTCTTTGATTCAGGAATTATCCCTTGAGGATTTATGGTTTTCTTATATAGCTGAAGATATTACTGAACGAAAACAAACAAGAGCGATTCAACAAAAAGAAATTTTGATTAAAGAACTTCATCATCGAGTTAAAAATAATTTACAAATAATTTGTAGTTTACTTAATCTTCAATCTAGATTAGTACAAGAACCAACCATTATTGATAAATTTAAAGAAATTCAAAATCGAATTCTGACTATTTCTTTAGTTCATGAGCAACTTTATCAGTCTGAAAACATTTCTCAAATAAATTTAGCAGAATATATTCCCGCGCTTGCTAATAATTTATTTCGTTGTTATATACTAGAAAGTCAAAAAGTCAATTTAATTATTGATATCAAACAAAATTTTCTTTTAGATTTGGATACAGTAATTCCTTGTGGACTAATTATTAATGAATTAATTTCTAATGCTCTTAAATATGCGTTTGATACTGGAGACAAAGGAGAAATTTTAATTAAAGTTACAGCAGATGGAGCAGGAAACTTAATCTTAAGTATTCAGGATAATGGTAAAGGATTGCCTAATGATTTAAAAATAGAAAAAAGCAAAACTTTAGGATTAAAATTGGTGAAAAATTTAATTAACCAACTCCGAGGTCAAATGGAAATAAATACTGATATAGGAACTAGATTTACAATGATTTTAACTAGAATAAAAAATAATAGCGCAGCTTGGGAACAAGTAATGTAAACCTCATCAACAGGTTAAAAATTGTAAATAATTAATATTTTAAACTTATACAAAAATTTGATTTTCGAGGGAAGCTAAAATTTAAAATTTATAAAAAAATCAGAATATCTGCTGTATTTGATTTAATTAAGAACAATTATAATCTAATATAAGCTTTAAAAAAAAATACAATATATATCCTATACAGTCGGCGACTGGCGTAAATGGTTTACCAGAGACAATGAATTAAATTCAAGTCTGTGAAAACTTGAGCGATTGAGGTAACTTGTTTGACTAGAACAGTCGTTTGTTCTTAGGCGAATCTATTTGTTTTCAACATTTTTAGATCTAATCTCACTCAAAACTGGAAAACATTATTTATTAAAATGACAACCACGATTTTGATAGTCGAAGACGAAAGTATTGTCGCTCAAGATTTACAAATGATTCTTGAGTCTCTAGGTTATGATGTACCAGAAATTACTGATTGTGGCGAACTAGCTATTCAAAAAGCAGCAGAACTAAATCCCAATCTAATTTTAATGGATATTAGACTCATTGGGGAGATGGATGGCATTTCAGCAGCAGCAACTATTGTAGAAAAATTTGATATTCCTGTGATTTATCTAACTGCTCATGCAGATGCCAAAACTTTAGCCAGAGCTAAATTAACTTGTCCTTTTGGTTATATTCTCAAACCTTTTCAAGAAAAAGAATTAAATACCACTATTGAAGTTGCTTTATACAAACATCAAACGGAAAAGCGACTCAAAGAACATCAGCAATGGCTATCAACTGTTCTGGAAAGTATTGGAGATGGAGTCATTACCACTGACAATAAAGGTTGTATTACCTTTATAAATCCTGCTGCGGAAACATTAACAGGTTGGTTATCTAATGAAGCAATTGGTAAACAATTCACAGAAGTATTTCAGCTTGTTAATGAATCTAGTTCCAGTAAAATTAATAATTTAATCGAACAAGTGTTAAATCTTGGTGATACTGTTTACTTGCCAGAAGAAACTATTTTAATTAGAAAAGATGGGCAAGAAATACCAATTAAAGATGCGATCGCGCCTATTAGGCAAGATCGATACGAAGAAAAAATTACTGGTGTAGTCTGTATTTTCCGAGATATTACCCAGCAAAAAATAGCAGTACAACAATTACGTCGCCAAGCATTTTATGACGACCTAACTAATTTGGCAAATCGCGCTTGGTTTAGAGAACGAATCACCGATGCAGTAGAAAGAGTTAAAAAAAATCCTGATTATTTATTTGCTGTCTTATATTTAGACCTCGATCACTTTAAAGTAATTAACGATACTCTAGGACATTTGGTAGGCGATCGTCTTTTAATAGGTGTTGCCTCTAAACTTTTACAATCTACACGCCCTCTTGATACAGTTGCTCGTTTAGGAGGAGATGAGTTTGCTATTCTACTAGAAAGTTTATCTAATCCTAATGAAGTTATCAAAATTGCCCAACGGATTCAACAAGAATTAAATCAACCATTGAAATTAAAAGAACACGAAATATCTACTAGTGCTAGTATCGGAATTGTTTTAAGTTCAACTAGTTATGACAACATTGAAGAACTAATTCGCGATGCTGACATTGCTATGTATCGTGCTAAAGCCAAAGGTAGAGGCTGTTACGAAATTTTTGCGCCTAGTCTCCGAGAAGAAATAATCACTATTTCTCAAATTGAAAACGATTTACAACGAGCTATTGAACGAGATGAATTATTGGTTTATTATCAGCCAATTGTCTCTTTAGCAACACGCCAAATTGTTGGTTTTGAAGCATTATTACGCTGGGAACATCCTCAAAGAGGGTTAATTTTACCTACGGAATTTATTGCTTTAGCTGAGAAAAGTCAATTAATTATGGCACTCAATTGGTGGGTGTTACAAAAAGCCTGTAATCAAATGAAAATTTGGCAAGAACAAGGTAAATTTAATTCATCTATCAGTATCAATGTTAACTTTTCTGGTAAACAATTTTTACGGGTCAATTTAATTGAAGACATTATTAATTTTCTTGAAGAAACTGGGTTAAAACCTCATAACTTAGGATTAGAAATTACCGAAAATGCAATTAAACAAAATCCTGAATCGGCTATATCTGTCCTAACAAAATTACAAAGTTTAGGGATTAATATATATCTAGATGACTTTGGTACTGGTTATTCTTCTTTAAGTTATTTGCATAATTTTCCAGTCAATTTTATTAAAATTGATCGCTCTTTTATTGGGAAACTGAATCGAGATTCTAAAAGCTTAGAAATTGTAAGTGCTCTTTTAGCTTTCTGCAAAAATCTTAAACTAGAAGTTATTGCCCAAGGTATAGAAACAGAAGAGCATGTAAATATACTACAACAACTACAATGTCATTATGGACAAGGATATTTATTTGCCAGTCCTCAAAAATATCCCCAATAATCTCCACAATTGTAATTGTCAATGGATTATATTCAACCCTATTACCAATTAATCGGCAAAGTAGAAGGTTGAAATTGAATTTCTGAATTAAGCATTGATTGAGTTTCTTGGTCTAAAACTTCTTCAACGTGACGATAAATCATTTCTGCTTCTGCTAAAGAATTACCAATACTAGTTAAGCCTAATTTCCCAAATTCTGATAAAGCTCCCATCAAATGAAACACACTACCTGTACGATTACTACTATCAAAATGAAGTCGATGTTGGGCAATAATATCCATTAAATCGTTAGGTAATAATCCACGATATTGAGGCTTTTGTAAATTATCAGTAGCCAAATAATATTTGGGTTGATTTTGTTGCGTTAAAAATAATCCTGTTGAATAATCATAATAACCATTAGTAAGCAATTTTAAAGTCATAAAAGGATGAGTAGTCCCACCTTTACGAAGATTAATTTCAATTGCTTGCAGCTCCCATTTTTTAGTATCTTGATGATGTACAGCAATAAAATCTACGCCATATCTTTCCATCGCACCTTTAGCAGCTAAAGCTTTGCCAATTGATAGCCCTAACTCTTGTAATTCGAGTCGATAAGCTTCGTCGGCAGGAAAATAACAACCTAAGTAAATTTGACCGTCGGGACCACCTAAAATTTGATCGTGGGTGGAAAGAATCTCCACTTCTCCTGATGGTTTAATATAGCCTTGTACACTGGGAGAACGTTTTTCTTCTCCTTCTATAAAAGCTTCGACAATTGCACCTAATTCGGGAATTCGACGCGAAAAATTTGCCCAGGTTTCTCCCTCTGATTGAAAACTTAAATTTTCTAAATGCTTTTCTACAACTGCCATCGTTTCAGATTCACTGACTAGATGAGGAGCATAATTTTTGATTGGCTGTAAATTTAATAAAGCATTTCCTTCACCAGAAAAGCCTTCATTAAGTTTTATTACCATTCGTTGTAGATGGGGCTGTCTTTGCCAGAGTTTTGTTACTGCAATTAATAATTCTTTAGTATTATTTACTTGCTGACTGCCATCGGGATGCGGAATATTACACTCAGCAAAAATTTCTCTGCTACCGCTTTTTGAACCCCAATAAAGTAACTCTGGGGAAGCAGCTAGTAAAGGAATTCCCAGTTGAAGTGATAATTCTTGTTCTAAATAGGTAGAATTAAAACAGACCATATAAGACTTATCTGGTCTTAAAGCCCGACGAATTCTTTCAACTAAACGAGGTCGTTCTAAAATTTTTTGAGTTAAAGGTTTCAGTGAAGCGTCATAAGTACTAGCGAGTAACAAGCGATCGCGTGCATGAGAAAATGGAATTCCTGGTAATAACTGAAGATAATAATCAATGATAATCGGATACAAAGGCATTGCCGTAACATAAATTACCCTGGTATGAGGGTTGCGTAACCGAATTAAAGAAAATAATAATCTTTCTTCGTAATGTAGAAAACCAGGGACTTTTTGCCCAACTTGCTGATCGATGCTATAAGAAGGAACGACTAAAATATCATAATCATCTTGATCGAAGATATCGATGCTTAAATAGCGATCGCGCAATTGAGCTTGTAGTTCTCTGAATCTATGTTGGTTTTCGGAGGTAAAATAGCTTACAGTCTGCATAAATAATACAACCCCATCAGCGATGACTTCCTAGTCATCCTAATTCTTAAGGAGTGCCTCTGATTTTATATAGTACTTTTTTTTAACCAATGAAATGCTAATTAGTATTAGAGTTCATCCAAGCAAACTAATATGTTTAAATGCAACTTTTCAAGATGTTCTTACCTCATTCTTAAAGATGATTTATCAAATTAAAAAAGATTTCTTAATCAAACAATATTCTCTTGACAGCAGGGTAAAATTTCACCATACTTCTTGTCGAGAAGAATAGTCAATCTAAAACATTTACCTCTGTTAATTGCATTAAAAATTCAAATTTCAAAACAGAATGACAGTTGTTGTCTTTGGCAGTATTAATATTGATTTAGTTGTAGAAGTTCCTCGACTACCAAGTAGGGGCGAAACCGTGATTGGGCATCGTTTTTTCACTGCGGGAGGAGGCAAGGCAGCTAATCAAGCAGTGGCAGTAGCCAAATTAGGTATTCCGGCTCATTTAATCGGTCAAATCGGTGACGATGAATTCGGACAAATTTTGCTCAAAAACCTCCATAATCTGGGAGTAGGCACCGAAGGAGTTGTAATTAATCCCCATACTCATTCGGGTGTAGCTTCAATTGTAGTAGAAGAAAGAGGTGATAATATCATCGCTTGTGCTGCTGGGGCAAATAATCTAGTCGGAGAAGCAGAATTACGGCAATTTCAAGCTTTACTACCCCAAGCAAAAGTAGCTTTATTAGAATTGGGAATTCCTCTCTCGACTGTCATAGCAGCAGCCCAAACAGCTAAAAAGAGTGATTGTTGGGTAATTTTAGATCCTGCACCAGCCCAGCCTAATTTACCCAATGAATTGTATTCTCTGGTCGATTTAATTACTCCCAACGAAATAGAGGCTAGTCAGTTAGTAGGGTTTACCGTTGATGGCGTAACTACCGCTAGACAAGCAGCTACTTTTTTACATCAAATGGGAGCTAAAAATGTAGTAATTACCCTTGGTAATCAAGGAGCTTTTTGCAGTACGGGAGACGAAAATTATTGGGTGAAACCAGTTCCTGTTAGGGTAGTTGATACCGTTGCTGCTGGAGATGCTTTTAATGGGGCATTAGCTGCTGCTTTAGCTTCGGGTAAATCCTTAAAAGAAGCTGTACAGTGGGGGAATATTGCAGGTGCTTTAGCAGTGACTAAACCAGGGGCGCAGCCTTCGCTTCCTAGTCGAGATATTTTTATGAAAATGCTTGCCGAACAATCTCCCTATTTCGATTAATTTTAGGCATCTTCAGGATAAATTGCCAAATAATCAGCCATTTCGTCAGGAGAAACAAGCTGTTTTAACCCTTCCTGGCGAGAGAGAAGCACGGCTTGAGTTAGTCTTCCTGCCTCTCCATCTCCTAAGTTTGCCCGAGCAATTTCATCAAAAAAGCGATGATAAATTGTTTCTAATTCGTGATAAAACCTATATCTTAGTTCTTGAGTTTGGCTCATTGTTCACACTATTTTACAATTTTAGACGTTGTAAAGTGCCTCGCATTTGAGAGAGGGAGCAACAATTAAATAATTTCTCTTGAAATTCTATTTACGTAGATCGAACAGCAAAAACTCAACTAAATATAGAAAAAATTAATATTTTGGCGAATTGTTAAGACATTTCCAGCATTGTTTGAATTGGTTTTAACGCAGCTAGCCTAATATCCTCTGGAATAATAATTTCTGGCGTTTTATTCTTCATTGCCAA
Organism: Stanieria sp. NIES-3757; assembly: GCA_002355455.1. Classification (NCBI taxonomy): domain Bacteria; kingdom Bacillati; phylum Cyanobacteriota; class Cyanophyceae; order Pleurocapsales; family Dermocarpellaceae; genus Stanieria; species Stanieria sp. NIES-3757. The sequence continues at coordinate 3,273,463 of AP017375.1, read as the reverse complement.
ATATAACTTTTCTAGAGTATTGAGGCGCATATGAGGACATTCGTTACAAGCACAATTGTTCTTGATTGCTGGTGCAGGAATAAAGCGTTTCTGGGGGGCTGCTTTTTCCATTTGATGAATAATGCCTGGTTCAGTGGCAACAATAAATTCTTGATTTTCACTGAGTTGACAATATTTTAATAAAGCTGTAGTCGAACCAATATAATTAGCATGACGCAGTACTGGTGGTTCGCATTCAGGATGAGCAATTATTTCTGCTTGGGGATGTTCTAGTTTAAGTTGAATAATTTTCTTTTCAGAAAAAGTTTCGTGAACGATACAGCTACCTTGCCATAAAACTAAATCTCTGCCTGTTTGTTCCATGACGTAGCGACCTAAATTTCGGTCTGGAGCAAAGATAATTGGTTGTTCTTGGGGAATTTGTTTGATTATTTTAACTGCGTTAGAACTAGTGCAGATGATATCGCTCATTGCCTTAATTTCGGCAGTACAGTTAATGTAAGAAACTACTAGATGACCTGGATGAGCTTCTTTAAAAGCTTTAAATTCTTTTGGTGGACAACTATCTGCTAGGGAACAACCAGCATTTAAATCTGGTAGTAAAACTAATTTATTGGGATTTAAAATTTTAGCTGTCTCTGCCATAAAATGTACCCCAGCAAATACAATTACTTCGGCATCAGTATTAGCTGCTTGTTGCGATAAACCAAGGGAATCACCGATATAATCTGCAATATCCTGAATATCTGGGTCTTGATAGTAGTGAGCTAAGATAACAGCATTTAATTCTTGTTTTAGTTCATTAATCGCTGCAAATAAATCGTTGGGAATATTATGTAAGGTAGAGTCGGGTTTGGATAACGCAGTTGCGAACACAGTAGTTAAAAATCCTTTCTTTAAATTTAAGTTTAGTTTTCAATTATAGTTAATTTTACCAAAACTATTATAGTAGATTTTACCAAAAATTGAAATCATTTCGTTATGTAGTCTGGATATTTGGGCTAAAAGGAAAGACGAAAGCAGAGGAGCAAAAGCAATTAGTCTAGCCAAGCTCTAAATTTACAAATGGTTTAAAAATTTCTAATAACAAATGACCAATAATTAATAACTAATAACCAAGTAAAGTAAAAATGACTTAGATCAACAAACTTTTTAACTATGAATAAGTTTCCCACCTCTTTAGAAGAAGCTGTTAGTCAAGCGAAAGAAGCCACTTTAGCTGCTCTAGCTGATGGTTACAATCGTGTTCAAGTAGAATTAATTATTCCTGAAATTACTCTTCAAGCTCAGGCATTAGCTCTAGAATTTGCGACAATTTTCGCTGAATATGGTTCGGGGTTAAAAGTAATGTTTCCTGATTCGGGAGCAGCAGCCCTAGCCAAAAGAGATTGGGGAGAAGTTCCTTTTCAGGTGACTGATTTGGGTAGCCGTTTTACGGCTGTAGAGACACAAGTAAGCGAACAAGACCAGATCTTCATTGTAGTTGCTCCTGCTGCGATCGAAGTGGAAAAAGTAGAAAAATTGTGTCATGCTGCCGAGGATCGCCCAGTAGTTTTGTTGATTCCCCAATTAGAAGATATTGCCTTTGTAGGGATTGGTTATACTGCTCGTCAATTGAGAGAACGTTTTATTAAAAGTCTTTACTCTTGCTATTATCTTCGTCCTTTGGAACAAGCTGCGATTTTACGTTGTCATCCTTCTCAATGGCAGATTTGGTTAGAACAAGAGGAAGAATATCAACTAGCGATGGAGTTAGCTAATCAACCGATGGGGGAAGATTTAGAGCGTCTGTTGATAAAATTAACTAATCCTAATCAAGAAAGTAAGAATGAGGTTGCTTCACGCCAAAAACCTAGCTTTTTAGGTAATCTGCAAAAGTTTCTTAGAACTTTAAGTCAGTAAAAATTAAGTTAGGAAAGGGAAAATAATAGCCAAGCTGAGATGGATTTTAAAGAGATTAATTCAACATCTCAGCCTCGACAATCTAATTAAAATTTAATTTAAGAAAACTAATTTACTAAAGGTAAAGTTTGGTTAATAATCATCTCTTCAGGTAGAATGCTTCATGATGATTAATTACTCGGTCATCATCCCTTGGAAATTATTCCTATTATCAATCAGTAGTTAGCATTCGGAGAGACTGCGTGGATTTAGCTCTTATTCCTGCTCAACCTAAGCCTGGTTTAATTAATGTTTTAATTGAAATTCCAGCCGGTAGTAAAAATAAATATGAATTTGATAAGGATATGAACGCTTTTGCTTTAGACCGCGTTCTGTTTTCCTCTGTACAATATCCTTATGATTATGGTTTTGTTCCTAATACCTTAGCAGATGATGGCGATCCTTTAGATGGAATGGTATTGATGGATCAAGCAACTTTCCCTGGATGTGTTATTGCTGCTCGACCCATTGGTATGTTAGAAATGATTGATGGTGGCGATCGCGATGAAAAGATTCTCTGTGTTCCTGATGCAGATCCTCGTTATCATAACGTTAATTCCCTCAAAGATGTTGCACCTCATCGTTTGGATGAAATTGCCGAATTTTTCAAAACTTATAAAAATTTAGAGAAAAAAGTCACCCAAATTCTTGGTTGGCAGGATGTAGACCAAGTTAAACCCTTGGTAGAAAAGTGCATTAAGGCTTACAAATAGTTTAAAGTGACAAAATATGGGTTGGGTAATTACCCAGCCTAGTTGGTTTAATTTTCTTTCTTTTAAAATAACTATGCTCGTTAAATCTACTACCCGCCACGTTCGGATTTACACTGCCGAAGTAAAAAATAACGAATTAGTTCCTAGTGATAAAGTTCTTACTCTCGATATCGATCCTGATAATGAATTTAACTGGGAGGATGATGCTTTACAGAAGGTTTATCGCAAGTTTGATGATTTAGTTGAAGCAAATAGCGGTCAAGAGTTGAGTGAATATAATCTGCGCCTGATTGGTTCTGATTTAGAGCATTTTATTCGTTCTTTGTTGCAAAAAGGCGAGATTACCTATAATTTGGGCAGTCGCGTACGTAATTATAGTATGGGCTTACCCAAATTAGATAGTCCTGAGACAGAAGGGAAATACCGTTAAAAGCTGAATACAGAGAGGCAGACTAATCAGTCAACAGTCAACAGTATCATTGGTTGAAAATTTGAACTAATAACTGGTAACTGATAAGTGATTTCCTCTCCTATTCCTGAGATTGTTCTTTAGCTTTCTGCCAGCGTTCCTCAGCAGTTGCCATAACTTGGTCTAAATGTTCGACGATTTCGCCTGGATACTCTTCTAAAACTTTAATTGAGAGAGATAAACGGTTTTTGTATTCGTCTACTTCAGCGATGACAACTTTGATGATTTGACCGATTTTGAAGACTGTATTTAAAGAATCGATATGAGTGTTACTTACTTCTTTGATATGAAGTAAACCAGTTGCACCATCAAGATCGACAAAAACACCATAGGGTTTGATGCTGACGATTTTGCCTTCCATCAAAGTTCCTTGTTCAACTTTAGCCATGGCTTTGGCTTGAATTGCACCACGTTGAGAAAGTACTAGTTTTTTATCATCGGGATTTACTTCTAAAAAAGTAGCGGTAAGCAGTTGCCCGACTAAACTATCAAGATTATCTCTTTGTTCTAGGTGCGATCGCGGAATAAATCCTCTTAATCCTTCAATTTCTCCTGTTACTCCTCCTTTATTAACTCCAGTAATCCTAATTTGGACTGATTTACCGCTTTCAGCAATTTCCGCTACATTATCCCAAGCAGCTTGAAGTTGCAGTTGACGGCGAGATAGAGTAACTTGCCCTTCGTCATTTTGTTCTCTAATAATCAAAAATTCTAATTCTTGATTGAGAGGTAACACTTCGGCTAAATTTTCAATTGTCCCCAAGGCAGCTTCTCTGGCAGGAACAAAAGCTGGAGATTTCCCGCCGATATCTACATAAGCCCCTTCCGACTCATATTGAACGACTGTTCCTTTAATGACTTTTCCTTTGCTAAATTCATAATCGAATTGTTCTAAAGCTTTAGCAAAATCATCCATTGAAAAGGATTGTTTAGTGGAGATTGAATCGCTCATGGCAATATTTTTGTCTGATGTGATAATTTATTTTTTATTTGAGAATTTGGCTAAACAAGTCTAGCACTTTCTGCCACGCAGATTGGGCAGCTTCAGGATTATAACTACTACGCTGATCGCATAAAAAACCGTGAGTTGCGCCTTCGTAACGAAAAACTTGATGAGGAATTTGGTTTTTGTTCAATTCCGCTTCTATTTTATCTACTTGTTCGTTAGGAATTAACGGATCTTCAGTGCCAAAGAAAGTATAGATTGTTCCTTTAATATCTTTGGTTCGAGTAATAGTTGGTTCGCCACCGCCAGGGCAAGAGTTTGTAATTCCTGCGCCATAAAAAGATGCTGTTGCTTTAATATCTTCTAGGGTAGCAACTAAATAAGCTACGTGTCCGCCAAAACAAAAACCAATAGTTCCTACTCCTTCTGGTTTAACTTCGGGCAAAGTATAAAGATAATTAATAGTTGCTTGAATATCACTGATTAATTCTTTCGCTTTGGTTTGTTCTTTATATTTTCTACCTAGCTGCATATCTTCATCGCTATAACCTGTTTCAAAACCAGGTGCTTGACGCTGATAAATAGCAGGTGCGATCGCAACATAACCTGATTGGGCTAATCTTTCAGTAATGTCTCGAATATGGGAGTTAACGCCAAAAATTTCTTGAATCACCACAATCCCTGGATACTTTGTTGCTGTTTCTGTGGGAGTAGCTAAATAAGCATCAATTTTCAAGTCGCCATTGACAATTTGTACTTTGGCGGTAGCAATTTTTAATGCTGTCATTTATTTTTACTAAATTTTTGTTTCTCTTGTGTAATTCTAAGGCGATCGGGTCTGTTTAAACCTGAAAAATTTATTGCTTCAGAGGTACTATTAAGTTGTGGTTTGAGCGCAACATATCTTTATGTAGGAGGGAGTTGCTAATCTTCCTGCGCTCAGTTATTTCTACCAAACATTTAAAAATTTTAAATTAAGTTAGCCACCGTGTTAAATCCCAGTAATTCCAATTTAGGATTTTCATTAACGAAGCTTCTCTAGGATAGAGAAGATAATTAGTTATAGAATGTTGATTAGGCATGTGTATTCCTTGCTATTTGAGAACTGTTGAGTAAGGAAACATCTAATTTTGCTTTTGCTTAATTGAACTCAAAAAAGATCATTCTGGATTTTATTTAACGTTTAGTTGATTGATGTGTACTTACTTAATCATTTCAAGTCCCAATGAATAATCTTTTTTATTAATTAAGTTGTGAGCTTGTTTTGTGTGTTTAAGAATTAAAATTTAACTTATTTTTGTTCGTAATATTTAGGTTATAGCTAATGTCAATTTTTCATGGTAGTTGGATTTTACAGTCAGAACAAAATTATTTTTTTGTTTGGGGAGAAGCTTGGCGTTCTTTAGTTAATGTAGAATTCACTACCCAGGATCAAAATATAATTAATCCTTTTGGTCTATCATTTGAACAAATAGCAATTTTATTAAAGAATAATAATTTAGATTTAAATAAAATTTTAGGCAAAGAAACTAAGCTAAATAATAGATGGCTTAGTAAAATAATAAATATTCCCAGTATTGTTAATTCTAAAAATAACACTATTCAACCAATATTTTCGGAAAATATTGGTAATGAAACAACAGTTTTAGAATTATCTTCTTGGCAAGTTGAAGGATTGTATTTAACTGCAACAGAAACTATTGATTTTTTACAAGCCTTACCTCTTAATCAAGATAATAATTTTTTAGGAGGAGAATTAAAATTTTGGTCACAAGTATATCGTTGGATTCTCGATCTGATTGTTAGACGCAAGTTTTTACCAAGTATTAATGCCAAAAGCAAGGATAAATTTCATGGCAATTGGCAACCATTATTAGATAGTATTGTTGACCAAGCAAGGTTTGCTAAATTTAGTCAATTAATGCCTCGTGCTTGTCTTAATTATCAAGTAGAACAAGAAAATCTAACCTCTCAAGAACTATTATTAAACTTTTTAACTAGTATCCTTGATGCTAAGTTACGTAATTGGATTGATTATAATTTTAGTTCAACTAAAACTTTAACTATCCAACCTTATTTACTTTCACTTGCGGAATCGGACTCTACCTTAGATACCGAGCTTAAAAATATTAATCGTCTCGAAAATGCCTTATATAATTGGACATTACCAATTCAAGAATATTTACTAACTCCAGAAAATAAAAATTTAGGACAAAATCAATATCACGCTTGTTTTTCTCTTCAACCACCTAGCCAAAATAGTCAAAATGGGGAACAAAATGATTGGCAATTAAAATACTATCTTCAAGCATTAGATGATCCAGACTTTATTATAAATGCTGAAACAATTTGGCAACATGATAATGAAATTTTATCTGATCAAGGAAGAACTATTCCCAGAGCCCAAGAAATTTTTCTTAAGGGATTAGGATTAGCTAGCAGAATCTATCAACCAATTGCTGATAGTTTACAAACAAGTACTCCTCAACAATGTGACTTGAATCCAATTCAAGTTTACGAATTTTTGCGCTCAATTGCTTGGCAATTGCAAGACAATGGTTTAGGAGTAATTTTACCTCCTGGCTTAACTCCTGGCGAAAATGAACAAAGATTAGGTGTTCAAATTACTGCTGAAGTTGCTCAGAAAAAAGGTGAACGTTTAAATTTACAGAGTTTACTTAAATATAAATTAGAAATTTCTGTTGGCAATCAAACAGTTTCTAAACAAGACTTTGAAAAATTATTAGCCCAAAAATCTCCTGTAGTAGAAATTAATGGACAGTGGTTAGCTTTACAACCTGCTGATGTAAAAGCAGCACAAGCTGTCTTAAATCAGGCTAATGAAGCAATGAATTTATCTGTAGAAGATGCACTACGTTTATCGACGGGAGACACTAAAACTTTAGCTAAATTACCAGTAGTGAGTTTTAAAGCGACAGGTGTTTTAGAAGAGTTGATTAATAATTTAACTGATAATAAATCAGTTGAACCGATTACTAATATTCCAGGATTTGTTGGTGAATTACGTCCTTATCAAGCTAGAGGAATTGGGTGGTTAGCATTTTTGGAAAAATGGGGTTTGGGTGCTTGTCTCGCAGATGATATGGGATTAGGAAAAACACCGCAACTAATTGGATTTGTTCTTCATTTAAAAGAAAATTATGATTTAAAACAGCCTATTTTAGTGATCTGTCCTACGTCAGTTTTAAATAATTGGGAAAGAGAAGTTAAAAAATTTGCGCCTGATTTATCTACTTTAATTCATCATGGAGACAATCGTAGTAAAGGCAAAACATTTGCTAAAGAAGTCAAAAATAAACAGTTAGTAATTACTAGCTATTCTTTAGTTTATCGAGACTTAGAAACTCTGAAAAATATAGATTGGGAAGGAATCGTTTTAGACGAAGCCCAAAATATCAAGAATTCTTCAGCTAAACAATCTCAAGCAGTAAGACAATTACCAGCTAAGTTTAGAATTGCTTTAACTGGAACTCCTGTAGAAAATCGCTTGTTAGAATTATGGTCAATTTTGGATTTTCTCAATCCAGACTTTTTAGGAACAAAAACATTTTTTCAAAAAAGATTTGCTATTTCAATTGAAAAATATGGTGACAGAGATTCTTTAAAAATTCTCCGTTCTTTAGTTCAACCTTTTATCTTACGTCGCCTTAAAACTGACAAAGAAATTATTCAAGATTTACCAGAGAAACAAGAAATGAATGTTTTCTGTGGCTTATCTAGTGTACAGGCACAACTTTATCAACAGATAGCAGAAGAATCTTTAGCCCAAATTGAATCTTCCGAAGGGATTAAACGCCGAGGACTAATTTTAACTTTACTATTGAGATTAAAGCAATTGTGTAATCACCCAGAATTATTAAATGCTAAAAACACTTCAATTAATCCCACTAAAAATATTAATCAATTTGGTAATCGTTCTGGTAAATTATTACGTCTAGAAGAAATGCTAGAAGAATTAATTACTGAAGGCGATCGCGCTTTAATTTTTACTCAATTTTCTGAGTGGGGTAAATTATTACAACCTTATTTAGAAAGCAAATTAAAAGGTGAAGTTTTGTTTCTTTATGGTGCAACTCGTCGTCAACAAAGACAGGAAATGATTGACCGTTTTCAAAACGATCCTAATGGCCCACAAATTTTTATTTTATCTCTTAAAGCTGGAGGCACAGGATTAAATTTAACCAGAGCAAATCACGTTTTTCATGTTGATAGATGGTGGAATCCTGCGGTAGAAAATCAAGCTACAGATCGCGCTTTTCGGATTGGTCAAAAACGAAATGTTCAAGTACACAAATTTATTTCTACTGGAACATTAGAAGAGAAAATTAATGACATTATTGAAAGTAAAAAAGAACTTGCTGAACAAACAGTAGATGCAGGGGAAAATTGGTTAACTGAATTAGATACTAATCAATTGCGTAATTTATTATTATTAGACCGCGATAGCATTATTGATGAAGAATAAAAATTGTATCTAGACCCGAAAACAAAGTAACAATTTATTAATATAGGCGATCGCAAAATTGTAAATAGAAAACTATATGTTAAAAATCTTGTTTACAGTAGGACTTAAGTGCCATGACCACAGAAGATTATTCAGATAAATCAATCGATAGTAATCAAACCTCCTCAGAAACCGGTCTTTCTCAACCAGAGACAATTGAATTATTAACAGAAAGTATTCGTCAGCTAGAAAGAGTAGTCGAACATTTAAAGGTGAGATCAACTAAAAATTTACCCTCAGCTTCTGTTAACAAATTGGCAGAAATAACTAAAGTATTAGCAACTACAGTCAACAATTTAGATAAGATTGAAGAGATAAAAACAATTGCTATTCCTGACCCTACTTCTTCAGTAGTTAAACCCCTATCTTCCGAAGTAAAATCAACTTCCCAAAGAGCAGTTAAGCGGTCTAAAAATGTTAATCAATCATCGAATAATTGGTTGAACAAAATTCGTTCTAATTTAGTTTTAACAGGAATTGTTGCTACTGGAATAATTTTAGTTATTTCTACGTCAATATTTTGGTTATCTCATCAACCAACTGAGACAAAACTGGCAGTTCAACCAACCCCAATCCCAGAAGAAAATTCTGCTAATTTTGAAGAATTGGTAACACCCCCCTCTAGCGAAACTCCTCCAAAAGATATTGATTCATCGGAAACAGAAGAAAAATCAACTGTCGTTATTCCTGAAGTTACCATTCCATCTCAACCAATCACAATTACTACAACTTCTCCAGAAAAAATTAATTCATCAGAAACAGAAGAAAAATCAACTGTTGTTATTCCTGAAGTTACCATTCCATCTCAACCAATTACAGTTACAACAACTTCTCCAGAAAAAATTAATTCACCCAAACCTGAAGCAGAAGAAAAACCAGAAGTAATTATTCCTGAAGAAGAAAAATCATCTCAAGAAAATCTAACTAAACCTAGCACTAAAATTCCTCCAGCAATTGTTACTTTACCTGAAGTTCCAGTTGAAACAGAAACTCTTCCCGCAATTGAAACTTCGCCAACAGAACAATTAGAAACACCCCAAATATCTGAAACAAAACCTCAATTACCACCAGAAAATTTTATTCAACCTAAACCATTACCATTAACCCCAGAACAAAATTTAGTTGCAGCTATTTCTACCAAATTGTCAGACATTAGCAATCAATATTTTGATGATCTAGTTTTATCTGTCGAAGCTAATTTTTTACAAAGTAATTTACTTGTTAAAGTAAGCGATCACTGGTACAATCTCAATCAATCAGAACAGGATAAATTCGCTAACGAAATCTTGCAAAAATCTCAACAGTTAGACTTTAAAAAATTAGCTATTCAAGATACTAGCGGTAAATTAATCGCTCGTACTCCAGTAGTAGGAAAGCAAATTATAATCCTGCAAAGAACCAACAACAATGTTTAAATAATTACAAACAAAAAACTTTAGATCACCCCAAGTAAAGATTAATTAAATTAACAGTTAATCAACAATTTGTTATTGGTTACTAAGAACTGTGTACAATATCCCTGGATAAAATTTAGGCGATGACAAAGGTGGTCAAAAAATTGAATAATCAAATTATCGTTAGTGTTGGGGTAATATTCATCTGTGCTTTAGTGTTAATTGTTTCTTCTCTGGTTGGCAGTGGCAATCAATCAAACGCAATTGCATCAGAATTAAACCAACAGACTACCACTTCATCTCAATTAATTGCTGAAAACATCAAATCGGAACAGGGAAATAAAACTATGGATTTGTCTAATGCTGTTACCACTCCTTCTGGACTACAATACGTTGTTGTTAAAGAAGGCAATGGTGCAACACCACAACCAGGTCAAACAGTAACAGTTCATTATACAGGAACCTTAGAAGACGGAACTAAATTTGATAGTTCTCGCGATCGCAATCGTCCTTTTTCTTTTAAAATTGGTGTAGGGCAAGTCATTCAAGGTTGGGATGAAGGAGTTGGTAACATGAAAGTTGGTGAACAACGTACTTTAATCATTCCCCCTGACTTAGGTTATGGTGCGCGAGGTGCTGGTGGAGTAATTCCTCCTAATGCTACCCTCATTTTTGACGTAGAATTGCTCAAAATTGGCTAAATTAAAAAAGGAGCAGCTAATAACTGCTCCTGTTAGGTCTTAATCATCAAAATTTAAACCATAAAAATCTAGTTAAATTTTAGTTGTTATCGAAATTGGATAACTCCCATTCAACATGATTAAGATAGGTTTGATCATCAATTTTTTCAGGTGCTAATCTTCCTCTAGCAATTCCTGCTTTAACTAAAGTTTGAGCATTGATTTTTCCCGTTTTAATACCAGATAAAAATACGGCATTACTGGGAATTCCTTGATTAGCAAAATATCCTTGATAACCGTGAGTAACTAAATTGAAAGGGGTAACTTCTACTACGTTACGCATAGAAGTATTTTTAACTGCTGCTACTTCTCCTGCTAATACTGGAGTAATTATTGAAGAGAGTGTAATTGCCGATAAAATACCAACTAGTAAGCGTTTCATGATATTTTCTCCTCGATTAATTAAGTCTTAAAGTCTGTTATTTCTTTGTAATTACTAGAATCGTTGACTTAACTGAGGTAGTAATGATGAATAGCTGAAAAATTGATAAGAATTGGGTGAGAAAATTGAGAATAAGTTTGGAAAAAGTAGAGATTTTTTGTAGCTATCTAAAATCTTGATGCGGTGTTACTGTATACATACTCAAAGACCCGAAGTTCAAGCCTGTTGTAAGCATCCTGTATTGCTGCTACCTTCCGGTTCTGACAAGGTTTAGGCGTTACAACCGCATGAGTCCGGGTCAATTACTAAGATAACATATTTAAGTGCGATCAAGATTGGATTCGGCCAAAATTAAATTGTTCAAGGAACAAGAGCAAAAGACATCAATAGCTGAAAGCCAAAACCTAATAGACAATAGCTTCTCGATTAAACTCAAACCAAATTTAGTCGCTGGTTAACTCTTAATGTAACAGAGTTAATTGTAATCAATCTTAAATAATCAAAAAGATTATCAGTAACAAATTTAGTTTTGTGCCAAGTATAAATTAGAGCTATAGTGAGCAAGGACGAATGAATTATGCTTTGTACAAAATGCCAACGTCAAGTAATTTGCATGGTCTATCGATTAGGACAAGAAGACTCTCGGATTAAGCAAATGCTTTCTCAAATGACTCGCTGTGAACAACGGAAGCTAGCGAAATCCCATTAACTTCCAATTTAACGTAGAATCGAGAGTAACACTTTAATTAAGCTGATGTGCATTAAAACTGCATATTTTTTTAAAGCGTCTGCCTTTTTTAAATTAGTAACTTAAAGGCGTGACAGTTTAAAACTGAGTGGCAATCCAAAACGATTAAAAAGCTTAAGAAAAGAATCTGAAAGCATCATTAATTTGATTAGATAAGCTCAATTTTGTTAAGAAGGTTGAGCGAGTGTATACTTCTAGAATGTCGAGCGATCGCGCTAAACAAAAGTAGCAGTCAAATCAAGCATTTCTCAATGAGTGACGTACACCCAATCATAGTTCATAACTCATAGCTTATAGATAAGACGCTATGATCGCTTATCAACTCGAAATAATATTTTTGCTGTACTTCATACTATTGAGAAACATCGATCAGATCGAGAATATTAATTCTAAAGCGATCGCTTCGCTGCTACCTTCGGTAGTCGCTATTTATCACAGTTTTCAATTGGGTAGACATTTATTTAAAGTCTAAAGTTTTTCACCAGGAGTTCTCCTCAACTGAGAATTGACAGCAAGAGCAAGCTTTAATAAATATTTTTATTTTTCTACTTCTGAATTTGCCTTACAATATCACTCTCAGATTGTTGTAGGTGCATCGAAGGGAAATGAAAAAAAATCTTAAATTACCACAAAAAATCATGTTACTTGGTTCAGGAGAACTAGGTAAAGAATTTGTAATTGCAGCCCAAAGATTAGGTAATTTTGTGGTAGCAGTAGATCGTTATGCTAATGCACCTGCAATGCAAGTTGCCGATCGCTCTGAAGTAATTTCGATGTTAAATGGTGACGATCTAGAAAGAGTAGTGCAACAATATCAACCAGATTTTATCGTTCCCGAAATTGAAGCGATTCGGACAGAAAAATTACTTGAATTTGAACAAAGAGGCTTGACTGTAATCCCCACAGCAGCAGCAACCAATTATACCATGAATCGCGATCGCATTCGTGACTTGGCTCATCATCAATTAGGAATTAGAACAGCTAAATACGCCTATGCTTCTTCTTTAGAAGAATTGGTAAAAGTTGCAGCAGAAATTGGCTTTCCTAATGTTGTTAAACCAGTGATGTCTTCTTCAGGAAAAGGTCAATCTGTGGTATCTTCTGCCGATGAAGTCGAGAAAGCTTGGAATTATGCGATCGAGGGTGCTAGAGGCGATACCCAAAAAATAATTATTGAAGAATTTATTGATTTTGAAATTGAAATTACTTTACTCACCATTAAACAATGGGATGCACCAACAATTTTTTGTCCACCAATTGGTCATCGTCAAGAAAGAGGAGATTATCAAGAATCTTGGCAAACTGCGGAAATATCTGAAGAAAAAATTAAACAAGCAGAAGAAATTGCGACTAAAGTTACGGATGCTTTAGGTGGTGCAGGAATTTTTGGAGTAGAGTTTTTTATTACTAAAGATGAAGTAATTTTTTCTGAACTTTCTCCTCGTCCTCATGATACAGGAATGGTAACTTTAATTTCTCAAAATTTGAATGAATTTGAGTTACATTTGCGAGCAATTTTAGGCTTACCAATTCCCAAGATTGAAGTATTTTCTCCTGCTGCTAGTGCAGTAATTTTAGCTAGTGAATATTCAGAGCAAATTAGTTTTGTTAATGTTGCCGAAGCTTTAGCAACTCCAGATGTAGAAATTAGATTATTTGGTAAACCAGATTCTCGTCCCTATCGTCGCATGGGAGTATCTTTAGCCAAAGGAAAAACTTTAGAAGACGCGAGAACAAAAGCAGAGGAAGCAGCTAAAACCGTCAAAATTGTTAACGCTTAATGTTAATTTTGCTTACTTAAACCTTCATTATTTTCTTGGCTAAAAATACTTTTTTTGAAAAATATTAGCTAATTTATTTTAACAGTAACTGGAATTAATTAACTGATAACTGATAACTGCTGACTGATAACTGAAAATGCCTATATTTGTCAAAATTGAAAAAGGAATTGTTGATAAAAAAACTTTTGATCAATACGTCCCTGCTCATAAAGAATACGTTCGCAATTTAATTATTAAAGGGCATAAAGCTCGTACTGGATATTGGGCCGAATTTGGGGGAGGGATGCTAATTTTTGAAGCTTCATCTTTAGAAGAGGCTAAGGAAATAGTAGCGAAGGATCCTCTAATAAAAAATAATTGCGTCAAATATGAACTTCATGAATGGAAAATTGTAGTCGAGTAGAACAAAAACTATTTATAAGCTTTTATTCATTTATTTTGATTGCCCGAAAGCTTTAATGGAAAAGGTCTAGCCTTCAAAAATCCCAATTTAAATGCGTGTCAACTTAGAAATTTCAAGAGAGGTTTTCTATACCAAGTGTCTTATTGGTCGATTAACTAAGAGCTTTCTGATTGATTCGAGAATTATGCTCTAATAAGTCTAACCGTGAGGATTGGAGATGAGAATTAAATATAGTTTCTCATCCCCGCTGATTATGTAACACTTTGATGAACTACGCCTGTCAGCTTATCTTGATGCAGTTGCCTGTCATTGATAAACTGGGATTGAATATGACGTAGTTTATTAATAATTAATAATTAAACCGCTTCGAGATTTCTTTCTCCTGTACGAATACGAATAACTTCGTCGACGGGATGGACAAAAATCTTGCCATCACCAATTTCACCTGTTCTAGCAGCAGCAATAATTTTATCTACTACCATATCTACTTGGTTATCTTCGACTACTATTTCAATTTTGAGTTTTTGGAGAAATTCGACGGTATATTCTGAACCACGATATCTTTCAGTTTGTCCTTTTTGTCTACCAAAACCTCGCACTTCAGAGACTGTCATACCAACAACCCCTGCGTTGACTAAAGCGATTTTTACTTCATCTAATTTAAAAGGACGAATAATTGCTTCAATTTTTTTCAATTTATTATCTCCTTATTGCAGTAATTTTTTACGCTAGATTTATTTATAAGGCTAGGATAGGATTTTAGCGCGATTGAGATCGAAAAATTTTGTAAAAATAATATCCTGTTTCTCAGGTAAGAGCAACTAAGATTTAGAAAACGAGAGGTTAGAACTGTTATAGTTAGCCCAATGGTCAATTTACCCCGTTTAAATTGCTCTAAAACTTTATTTCTCTTTGATTAGCTAACTTGTTCTAATTCCCTGACATCTGTTACCTCTCCTTTGACAGCAGCAGCAACTACCATTGCTGGACTCATCAATAAAGTTCTACCAGTAGCTGAACCTTGACGACCTTTAAAGTTACGATTGGAAGAAGAAGCACTAATTTGATCGCCTTGAAGTTTATCGGGATTCATTGCCAAACACATCGAACAACCAGGTTCGCGCCATTCAAAACCAGCTTCGGTAAAGATTTGATCTAATCCTTCTGCTTCTGCTTGTTGTTTGACTCTTTCTGAACCAGGAACAACAAAAGCTTTGACTCCTGCTGCGACATGATGTCCTTTAGCAAATTTGGCAGCTTCTCTAAGATCGCTGATTCTCCCATTGGTGCAGCTACCGATAAAACAGACATCGATTTTTGTGCCTTTAATTGGGTTGCCTGGAGTCAGTTGCATATATTGATACGCCTCTGATGCGATCGCTTTTTCACTATCGGCTAAACTCTCGGCAGTTGGAACAGTTTCACTAATACCAATACCTTGTCCTGGAGTAATTCCCCAAGTTACAGTAGGTTCGATCTCAGCAGCATCAAAAGTAACGACATCATCATAAACAGCATCTTCGTCGCTACAAATACTTTGCCACCATGCCACCGCTTTGTCCCAGTCTTTGCCTTTTGGGGCAAAATCTCTACCTTTAAGATAATCAAACGTAACTTGATCGGGGTTGATATAACCGCAGCGCGCACCCCCTTCAATGGACATATTACAGACAGTCATCCTTTCTTCCATATTCATAGCAGTAAAGGTACTTCCTGCATATTCATAGGCGTAACCGACACCGCCGTTAACTCCTAGTTTACGAATGATATGAAGAATGACATCTTTGGCATAAACTCCGAGAGGTAATTCGCCGTTAACCTCAATTTTACGGACTTTGAGTTTGGATAAAGCTAGGGTTTGCGAAGCCAAAACATCCCTCACTTGGGACGTACCAATCCCAAAAGCGATCGCGCCAAACGCACCATGAGTAGAAGTATGGGAGTCGCCACAAGCAACTGTCATCCCTGGTTGAGTTAAACCTTGTTCGGGTGCAATGACATGAACGATGCCTTGATTACCAGAACCGACATTATAAAATCTGATCCCAAAATCCTTGGTATTGTGTTCTAGCGCTTGCATCATTTCTTCTGCTAAATCGTCAGCAAAAGGACGTGCTTGATTTTCAGTCGGTACAATATGATCTACTGTTGCCACAGTACGTTCTGGAAATAAGACTTTTAAGCCTCTTTCTCGAAGCATGGCAAAGGCTTGAGGACTCGTAACCTCATGAATTAAATGTAAGCCAATCAATAGTTGAGTTTGACCTGAAGGGAGTGTGCCAACTGTATGTAAGTCCCAAACTTTATCGAAGAGTGTTTTTGAAGACATAAAACCTTTTTTTGTAAGTACTTTTTAAGTTTCTCACTGGAGATTGTTCTTACCAGTTTCTCAACTTCGTCATGCAAACAACGATTTTAAAAAATTTTGCTCGTTTATTGTCAGACCTAGGTTTTGAACGATTTAGAAAACTATGTATTTTATCATGATATTTGTATAAATTCCAATCTTAGTGTTTGTTGTTGCCAACGAAACTAGCGAAAACAATCCTTTAGCCAGCAGAGAAACAGAAATTTTAGCTTTAATTATTAATCAAAAACAATGGCAACATCTCAAAACAAAAACTGATTTTTGACCGTTTTTATCGAGTTAATAGCGATCGCTCTCGACAGAAAGATGGTTCAGATTTAGGGCTAGCGATCGCATTAACAATTGTGCAAGCTCATCAAGGAGGAAGTATCTTTACAATTCGTTTACTTCGCAAAAAAAACAATTCCCCTTTGAAATAACTGACTATTCTTAATTGTTTAAAGTGAGACTTCCTCTTGTTTTAATTATTTAAACATCAATCAAATTCAGCAAAATTATACCAACTCGAAAATAACATCTTCCACGAATTATTTACTAGCATATATACATTTCAAGTAAAAATAAAATCATGGAAAAAAGACAACTTGGACAATCAGATGTCTACATTACCCCCATTCTGATGGGAACTTGGCAAGCCGGTCAAAAAATGTGGGTAGGAATAGAAGATGATGAAAGTATCAAAGCGATCCGTGCAGCTTTTGAAGCAGGAATTACTACTATCGATACAGCAGAAGTTTATGGGGAAGGACATTCAGAACAAATCTTAGCACAGGCTTTATCCGATGTCCGTGATCGAGTAGTATACGCTTCTAAAGTATTTGCCAACCACCTCAAATACGAAGAAGTAATCAAGGCTTGCGATCACTCTTTAACCAACCTTAAAACTGATTATCTTGATTTATATCAAATTCATTGGCCTTCTGGTTCTTTTAAGACAGAATTAGTCCCCATTGAAGAAACCATGAGTGCCTTAAATTATCTCAAAGAACAGGGAAAAATCCGTGCGATCGGTGTTTCTAATTTTTCTCGTAGTCAAATAGAAGAAGCCTCGCAATACGGCAGAATCGATAGTTTACAACCACCATACTCCTTATTTTGGCGACAAGTAGAAACTGATGCCATGCCCTACTGTATCGAAAATAATATTTCTATCTTAGCTTATTCTTCATTAGCTCAAGGATTACTCACAGGTAAATTCAACCGTAATCATCAATTTGCCGAAGGAGATCACCGCGCCAAAAATAAACTTTTCCAAGGAGAAAACTATCAACGCGCTCAACAAGCCTTAGATCAAATACGTCCTCTTGCTGAAGCCCATCATTGTACTTTAGCTCAATTATCTCTAGCTTGGTTAATTGCTCAACCACAAACCAATGCGATCTCGCCTTCGCGAGGCGTCTGCGCGATCGCAGGCGCACGAAATGCCACTCAAGCAACAGCTAATGCTAAAGCCACCGAAATTAAACTATCTCAAGCAGAAATTCAAACCATCGATGCAATTGGAAGGCAGGTTACAGACAATCTTGACAGTAATCCAGTAATGTGGAATTGGTAAGAAAAAAGCCAATATCCTAAACAATTAATTAATAATTAGCTCCTTAATGGCTCGTCAAAGCTATTTTATAGAAAAAATATCACTGTATTCCAGTTTTTTTGCTTAATTTAAAACATGAATGACAGAAGTCTACGCCTCTATGCTTTAATTTCTGGCTTTAAAAGTGTCAAAACTTATAAAAGTAAAATTATGTTGATTGCCTTTATCGGCACTCATATACCACTTTTATCGATGTTGGTTTATGTAGTTTTCTCTCATTCGTTAACTTTAGCTACAACTATTAATCTTCTGGCGATCGCTTTAATTGCTACTTTACTTGGTACCATCGCAACTCTTTTTGCCTTACATTATCTGCTTGCACCAGTCAAGCTAACTTCACAAGCATTACAGCATTATTTAGAACAACAAAAATTACCTAACTTACCAACCCATTTTAATGATGAGGTAGGTACTTTAATGGCAGATACTAATCGAACTATTAAACAGTTAGATCGATTAATCCGTTACACAACCAATTACAATAATTTAACTGGATTACCAAATCAAGATTTATTTCAAAATCTTCTCCAACAAACCTTAGCTCAAGCTAACAATAATCAACAAATTGGTGTAATTATTGTACATTTAAGTAGTATTAAAGATATTAATAGTATTTTAGGTCGGAAAATAAGCAACTTATTACAAAAAAAAATTGCTTTACGACTAGCAAATCGAATTAAAAAAATTGATATACTTGCTCATCTATCCGAAGACGAATTTGGAATTATTAAAAAGAATTTTAAGAGCTTTGATGAATTGAATTTTTTCACTCAAGAAGTAATAGAATTATTAAATAAGCCTTTTTCTTTGTTTGGGAAAGAAATTAATACTAATCCAAAACTTGGTATTACTGTCTATCCTTTTGATGGCATTACAGCCGAACAACTTTTACAAAATGCTAACACTGCCCTTTATCAAATTCGCCAAGAAGAACATCAAAACTGCCAATTTTATTCAATTAAAAATAATACCAAACTCCAAAGAAGATTAGCAATCAAAGACCAACTTAGATACGCTCTCAGAAGAGGAGAATTATTTCTACACTATCAACCTCGGCTCGATCTGACCAACAATTATCCTGTTGGAGTAGAAGCCCTATTACGCTGGCAAAATCCTCAATTAGGGCTTGTTCCTCCCACAGAGTTTATTCCTATTGCTGAACAAAGTAAATTAATTGTATCTATAGGAGAATGGGTTCTTAGAAGTGCTTGTATTCAACAACAAATTTGGCAACAAGAAGGCTTACCAGCCTTGCGAATATCAGTTAATTTATCAGTTAACCAATTTAAACAAAGTAATTTAATCAAAAGAATTGATGAAATTTTGGCAGAAACTAATTTTAATCCTAATTATTTAGAATTAGAAGTTACTGAAAGTTTATTTGTAGAAAACTTTGAACAAACAATTAGACTATTAAAACAATTAAAACATCGAGGTATTAATCTTTCACTAGATGATTTTGGAACTGGTTATTCATCACTAAGTTATTTACAACAGTTTCCTATTGATACTCTTAAAATAGATCGTTCTTTCTTATTTGATATACCTTCTAACACCGATAATACTTCTGTGACCAAAGGAATTATTGCTTTAGCTCAAAGTTTAAACCTACATATTACTGCTGAGGGAGTTGAAAATTCGGCTCAACTTGAATATTTAAAAGCACAAGGATGTCACGAAGTTCAAGGGTACTACTTTAGTAAACCTCTTTCGGCTTATAACTTAACTAGTTTTTTATCTTCCTATTATCGTCAGCTTGAAGAAACCGCTAGTTAAAAATAAACTAGTTAAAAATAAAAAAGTTTTATTTGTAATTCTAAGAACAGTAAAATACTAAAAAATTAATATATTTACAACTTGATCAGCATTACTTACTTTGATTAATGCTTATAATTATCTTTTTAATAACTATCTTTTATGCTTATATTCAGATAAGTTAAATTTCAAACTTTTTCTTAAATCATAGTCTCACTCAGTAAATATTTAAAGTGAAATACTTTTTTTTATCAGATGGATGGACTTATACCAGAGTCTGGGAATTTGGCGGACTTTGGGATGAAAACAGTTGGAGACGTAAGCCACAAATTAAACGTCTTAATTGTGGAATTGTTCAACAACAAGAAACTTTATGGCTTTATCAAGTAGAAGATGCAGTCATTATGGTCGAAGTTAAACCTCATCAAAATCTTAATGGAGCTTCACCAACGATTGGACAAGTAGTATTAAAACGTCTCATCACCGCCGAGCAGGCGATTGAAATTCTATCTCAATCAGAAATTCTCGTTAACTCAGCCTCAAATCAAAATAAACTTTAATTTTATATTTGTAATAATTCTTGACCTTTGCGCGATCAGAATTCATAACTCTTGCATTAGGTTCTAACAATAGTTACACTTCTTTAAATAAACAGAAATTTCAAGGCATCCTTGATAAGTCTAAACTCTTGCATTTTGATCGAGTCAAAAACAACTAGTCTTAATTTACACCAGGTGAATTTGACAATCAAAATCCTGTTTTCAGGTAAGAGATTAGTGTATAAACCAACTTACAGATAAAAAAAGTCTAAGTAGACAAAAACACTCAACAGGAGGAGCGTAGTCAATGGGACTACCTTGGTATCGAGTCCATACAGTCGTTCTTAATGATCCAGGACGTTTAATATCCGTACACCTGATGCATACTGCTCTTGTAGCAGGATGGGCAGGTTCTATGGCTCTTTATGAGCTAGCTCTTTTTGATCCTAGCGATCCCGTACTCAACCCCATGTGGCGTCAAGGTATGTTTGTACTACCATTCATGGCCCGTCTAGGCGTTACCGGCTCTTGGGGTGGCTGGAGCGTTACTGGAGAAACTGGAGTCAATCCAGGTTTTTGGTCTTTTGAAGGCGTTGCTGCTGCGCACATCGTCTTATCTGGTTTATTGTTCCTAGCAGCAGTTTGGCACTGGGTTTATTGGGATTTAGAACTATTCCAAGATGCTCGTACAGGTCAACCTGCTCTCGATTTACCCAAAATGTTTGGGATTCACTTGTTCCTATCTGGTCTACTTTGCTTTGGTTTTGGAGCTTTCCATTTAACCGGTCTTTGGGGACCTGGTATGTGGGTATCTGATGCTTATGGACTAACTGGTCACATTCAACCAGTAGCACCTGAATGGGGACCAGCTGGATTTAATCCTTTTAATCCAGGGGGTGTAGTAGCTCACCACATTGCTGCTGGAGTTGTTGGAATTATCGCTGGTTTATTCCACCTCAGTGTTCGTCCTCCAGAAAGGCTTTATCGAGCATTGAGAATGGGTAACATTGAGACTGTACTTTCCAGTAGTATTGCTGCTGTGTTCTTTGCTGCTTTTGTAGTAGCAGGAACTATGTGGTACGGTAATGCTACAACTCCCATCGAGTTATTTGGGCCTACTCGCTATCAATGGGATCAAAGCTATTTCCAAACCGAAATTCAACGCCGTGTAGAAGACAACCTAGCTGCGGGCGATACACTTTCTGAAGCTTGGTCAAAAATTCCTGAGAAACTAGCTTTCTATGACTATGTAGGTAATAGTCCTGCTAAAGGTGGATTATTCCGTACTGGAGCAATGAATAGTGGTGATGGAATTGCTCAAGAATGGTTAGGACACGCAGTCTTTAAAGATAGCGAAGGAAGAGAGTTAAGCGTCCGACGGATGCCTAACTTTTTTGAAACTTTCCCTGTCGTTTTAGCTGATTCTGATGGTGTAGTTCGAGCAGATATTCCTTTCCGTCGTGCTGAATCTAAACTAAGTGTTGAACAAGCTGGTATTACTGCTACTTTCTATGGTGGTGCTTTAGACGGACAAACCTTTGACGATCCTTTTGTTGTTAAAAAATATGCCCGTAAAGCTCAGTTAGGAGAAGCTTTTGCATTTGATACTGAAACCTTAAATTCTGATGGTGTATTCCGCACTAGTCCCAGAGGTTGGTTTACCTTTGGTCATGCCTGCTTTGCTTTATTATTCTTCTTTGGTCATATTTGGCATGGTTCTCGTACTCTTTATCGAGATGTTTTTGCTGGTGTTGACCCAGAATTAGAAGCAGAACAAGTAGAATGGGGCTTTTACCAAAAAGTTGGAGATAAAAGTACTCGTCGCGGACAACCTATTTAAAATGGGTTTTCTGTTGTCAGATTAATACCTACTAATATGGGGGAGAGTAGTAAGTAATAAGCTTGATTGTTTAGCTTACTTCTCTCTCAATTTTAGAAAAAGTAATGACTAAACTTAGTAGCTCGCCAACTACTTGATTGTTTTCTTGATAGACTATTAATTGACGCAATTAGGAAATTTTTACCATGGAAAGCGTTGCATATATTTTAATTTTAACTATGGCATTAGCTGTTCTCTTTTTTGCCATAGCATTTCGCGAACCTCCTCGCATTGAAAAATAAACAACTTAATCAAAACTAAACAGTTTTAATTTGCTTAAATAGCCTGAGCCGTTTTTTACTTTTTATCTTCTAGGTAGAAGTAAGATATAATTACGGCTCAGATTTTGTTTTAATAAATTATTAATTGCTTAGGCAATCTAAATAAAAAACTAAATCGGAGTCTGACGGTAGTTTAGATTGGTAGCTATCATGCAATGTCCCTATTGCCAAAGTACCGAAAGTCGAGTTTTAGAATCTCGTTCTACAGAAGGTGGGCAAAGTATTCGCAGAAGAAGAGAATGTTTACGCTGTAAACATCGTTTTACAACTTATGAAAGGATTGAATTTGTACCAATTACGGTAATCAAAAGAGATGGTAGTAGAGAATCATTTGATCGTTCTAAATTAGTCCGTGGAATGATTCGAGCCTGTGAAAAAACTGAAATAACTTATAAAAGAATTGAATCAATAGTAGATGAAATAGAAGCTCAATTACAACAAAGTTTTGAAAGAGAGTTTAGTACCAATGAAATTGGTGAGTTAGTGTTAAAGTATTTGCGTCAGGAAAACGAAGTAGCTTATATTCGCTTTGCTTCAGTTTATCGTAAGTTTAAAGGCATTAAAGATTTTGTTGAAACTCTCAATCATTTACAAAAAGAAGATTTAGAAAATTCAGAAGACGATAACATTTGGCAAAATTTAGAACAGCAAAATACTTCAACTCCTTTATTAGATTGCATTTCTTGAGTAATCTCCAGCTTAGTTGAAGCAAATTGTAGTCTTAGGTTAGATGGTTGACAAAAATAAAGATTAAAAACTGTTATTTTTAGGATATGATAGTAATTCTGTGCTTCTACTTTACCAGTTAGGTTAGTAGAACTATCTGACATCGAGGCTAATTAGCCAATGCCAGCACATATCCTGCTAACTTTTAAAATGCTTATCAAAACTGTTATGAATATCAGAACAAGGTAAGATTAAAAATAGAGTTTTGCTACAATTCTTCTCATTGAGTACAAACTATTAATTTATATATCGTTCTCCAATGTTGTTGGGATAGAGAAGTTGGTAAAAAACTCAATGTAGGTGTAGGCTGCACAGTATAAAGTGAGTGTACATCCGCAGGAGGCACGCTAACCAAGGAGATAATAATCACAAGGACAATAAACACACATGATCAATCAGAAAGAAAACGTCACGAAGGATATTGGTTTTACACACGAGGATTTTGCTGCCCTCTTAGATCGGTATGATTATCATTTTAGCCCTGGAGATGTTGTACCAGGAACAGTGTTTAGCGTAGAACCTAAAGGCGCTCTGATTGACATTGGTGCTAAAACAGCTGCCTATATTCCCATTCAAGAAATGTCGATCAATAGAGTCGACGATCCTGCTGAAGTACTCCAGCCTAATGAAACTAGAGAATTTTTTATTCTCACTGATGAAAATGAAGATGGACAGTTAACTCTTTCGATTCGCCGTATTGAATATATGCGTGCTTGGGAAAGAGTAAGACAACTTCAACAAGAAGATGCTACCGTACGCTCGAATGTTTTTGCAACTAATCGAGGTGGTGCATTAGTGAGAATCGAAGGATTGCGAGGTTTTATTCCAGGTTCTCATATTAGTGCTAAAGAAGCTAAAGAAGATTTAGTAGGGCAAGATTTACCACTGAAGTTTTTAGAAGTAGATGAAGAGCGTAATCGTCTTGTGTTAAGTCATCGTCGAGCATTAGTCGAACGCAAGATGAATGGTTTAGAAGTCGGTCAAGTTGTTAGAGGCTCAGTTCGTGGAATCAAGCCTTATGGTGCATTTATTGATATTGGTGGCGTGAGTGGTTTGCTACACATTTCAGAAATTTCTCACGACCATATTGATACTCCTCATAGCGTTTTCAATGTCAATGATGAACTGAAAGTGATGATTATCGACTTAGACGCGGAAAGAGGTCGTATTTCTTTATCTACGAAGCAACTCGAACCTGAAGCAGGAGATATGTTGAAGAATCGAGATTTAGTCTTTGAAAAAGCAGAAGAAATGGCTGAAAAATACCGTCAAAAACTACTAGCTGAAGCCCAAGGGTTAACCTTAGAAGGGGAGGAAGCGATCGCAGCGGTAGAGGCAACTGAAGAACTTTCTGAAGAAGAAATGGTTGCTGCGGTAGAAGAATAAAAGATTAATTTTAAATTAAAGTTATTGTAAAAATTATTGAGGGATCGATCCCTCTTTTTTTATTAAAACTTTTTGAAGAGGAGAAAGCAATTTTTGGTGACCATTAAATGTGGCGATCGCGCCTGGCACAATATTCAAGCAATTATTTTTGATAAAGATGGTACTTTAGAAGATTCTCATAATTTTTTAAGAGAGTTAGGTATTACCAGAGCGCGGATCATTGATGCCCAAATTCCTGGGATTGGTGAACCTTTGTTGATGGCTTTTGGAATTGATCGCAATGTGCTTGATCCAACAGGATTAATGGCAGTTGGCAGTCGTCAGGAAAACGAAATTGCTGCTGCTGCTTATATTGCGGAAACTGGATGTAGTTGGTTTAAGTCAAAACAAATTGCAGCTAATGCTTTTGTTGAAGCAGATCGATATTGTCAGAAAACCGCGGTTAATGCGCCTATGTTTACAGGCAGTTTAGAAATAATTAAATTATTATCGCAAGTCGGGTTAAAATTGGGAATCCTTTCTGCTGATTCTACAGCTAAGGTAGAAGAATTTGTGAAAATTCATCAACTCTCTGATTATATTCAACTAGCAATGGGTACAGATCGCGGATTAACTAAACCCGATCCCCAATTATTTATTCAAGCTTGTCACAGATTAGAAGTTGAACCTAATTGCACGGTTATGATTGGAGACTCTCAAGGAGATATAACTATGGCTCAAACAGCAGGTGCAGTCGGTACGATTGGAATTGCTTGGAATGGCTTTGATCCGAGTTATTTAGCAGAAGCTGATGTTCTTATCACAAGTTGGAAACAAATTCAAGTTTTGCATTAATCAATTTAACCATTATTATATAAGGTTAACCTAATTAAAGATTATGTTCTTTTTGTATTTAAGTGAGGTAATATAGTTGTCTCGTCGTTATTTATTTACCTCGGAGTCTGTCACCGAAGGTCATCCCGATAAAATTTGCGATCAAATTTCTGATACTATTGTCGATGCTTTATTATCAGAAGATCACTATAGTCGCATTGCAGCAGAAGTAGTTGTCAACACAGGTTTAGTGCTAATTACTGGAGAAATTAGTACTCAAGCTCATGTTAATTATGTCGATTTAGCTCGCCAAAAAATTGCTGAAATTGGCTATGTCAATGCAGAAAATGGATTTGCAGCTAATAGCTGTTCTGTTTTAGTTGCCTTAGACGAACAATCTCCAGATATTGCTCAAGGTGTAACCTCTGCTCACGAACAACGCGAACAACTCAGTGATGATGAGTTAGACCAAATTGGTGCAGGAGATCAAGGCATTATGTTTGGTTTTGCCTGCAATGAAACTCCTGAATTAATGCCGATGCCGATTAGTTTGGCTCATCGGATGTCTCGTCGTTTAGCAGCCGTACGTAAAACTGGCGAATTGGCTTATTTGCGTCCTGATGGCAAAACTCAAGTTTCTGTAATCTATGAAGATGGACAACCCGTCGGCATTGATACCATTCTAATTTCTACTCAGCATACCGAAACTATTGGCGAAATTACTGAAGGTAGTGGAGTTCAGCAAAAAATCAAAGCAGACCTTTGGGAAACAGTAGTTCAGCCTGTTTTTGGAGATTTGAGTGTCAAACCAGACCAAAATACTCGTTTTTTAGTTAATCCTACGGGTAAATTTGTGATTGGTGGACCTCAAGGAGATTCTGGTTTAACAGGCAGAAAAATTATTGTTGATACCTACGGTGGTTATTCTCGTCATGGTGGTGGTGCTTTTTCTGGTAAAGATCCCACTAAAGTAGACCGCAGTGCTTCTTATGCTTGTCGTTATGCAGCAAAAAATATTGTAGCTGCTGGTTTAGCTGATAAGTGCGAAGTACAAGTCAGTTATGCCATCGGTGTAGCTAGACCTGTAAGTATTTTTATAGAGACTTTTGGAACGGGTAAAGTCTCAGAAGAGAAACTTTTGACGCTAGTTAAAGAATATTTTGAATTTCGTCCTGCTGGGATTATTCAGACTTTAAATATGCGTCATTTACCTTCCGAAAGAGGTGGTCGTTTCTATCAAGATGTGGCCGCTTATGGTCATTTTGGTAGAACTGATTTAGATTTACCTTGGGAAAAAACTGACAAGGCAACTTTGCTTAAAGAACAGTCTTTGTCTGGTACGTTTGCTTAAGCTGTTACTGATTAAATTTTGCTTTTGAGAACTTCCTATCTGTTACAGGGTAGGAAGTTTATTTTTATTTTTACAAACTGTTATAGCAAGCGAACTATAGTTAGAACATCGTAATCTTAAACCAACGTAACAGCGAACAACGGGGCTTACAAGCATCGCCAGGTTCACGTGAGGTCACCTCACGTGAACCTGGCGACGGATTCCCCGCCTGAATCGAATTCAGGTGACAGACCCTTGGGAATAGGGAACAGGAAATGTCTTAATCTTTCTTGGTACTGCTATAGCTCTATACAATCTAAATCAAACCTTATCTTTGAATTGACATTGTATTTTAATCGATTTAAAATACAATCATTATACAAATAGATAATATTTTAGTTGCATAAATGCTTCAAAACTTTAATACAATAAATTCTTTGAGAAAACTAAAAGGCTTGATACTAGTAGGATTAGGATTTTTATTGTCGCCCCTTTCTTGGTGGAACGATCTGTTTTTCAATTTGCCCCTTGCTTATTTTTTTGGATATATCTGTAGTAAATTTTCTGCCAATTTGTTTTTACCCTGTGCGATCGCGGGATATTGGCTTTCTAACGTGTTGGGAATTTTGTTAATGCAAATAGGCGTGTTAGATGTCGTTCAAGAACAATCTCAAGAACGCAATTTCAAAAAAGAATTATTGATGGGATTAGCGTCTTCTACTATTTATACGATAATTATTTTGCTTTTACTACAATTCAATATCCTCAACACTCCAGATTTATTTGCGGAAGGACAATCTTTCAATATCAAATTATTTTTGCCAATCGACTAACTTTTTCAACATTTGACTGAAATTTAGTCATACCAATTTAGATGGGATCAATCCCAGGAGTATTAGTAGGTACAAAAGTTTGTCAGATAGCACCTCAAAGGTTACTCAGATTTGCTACTTATGTAATTTCAGAGCTAGTAAGCTGGAAGTTAGTCGCTCCAGTTTGAAATAAAAACATTTAATCGAAATCTAGATTTGAATACTTTGCTGAAACAGAACCAAAATCAAGCTTTAATATTACTGTTGTTG
Source organism: Stanieria sp. NIES-3757 (assembly GCA_002355455.1). Classification (NCBI taxonomy): domain Bacteria; kingdom Bacillati; phylum Cyanobacteriota; class Cyanophyceae; order Pleurocapsales; family Dermocarpellaceae; genus Stanieria; species Stanieria sp. NIES-3757. Next base: position 3,245,668 of record AP017375.1, on the reverse strand, counting down.
GGCGTTTATTTCCCATTACAAATTTTTATCATACTGTTACTTGCAGTACATAATCATGAAGGTGCTTTGAGTTGGGAATTACCCATCCTATTGACAATTCATGATCAAACGGGAGAAAAATTGAATTTATTAGCAGCAACTTTAACTAATTTAGGTAGTTTTTGGACGACTACTCCTTTAGTGATCGGAATGGCTTTAAGTTTTTTAATTGCTAAACGCTGGAATTTCTTGATTTATACAGTCATTACTTTCTTAGGTGCTATTAGCATTAGCTATACAGGGAAAATCATTATCCATAGAGCCAGACCTCGTCTATGGGAATTATTTTATCAGGTGGGAACCGATTATTCGTTTCCTAGCGGTCATGCTATCTCTAGTATGTCTTTTGCTCTTATTTTAATAATTTTGACTTGGAATAGCTCCTGGCGTTGGTTAGTTGTAATTTTTAGTAGCTTATTTGTGGTCAGTATTGCTTGGACGCGACTTTATCTGGGAGTTCATTATCCTAGCGATATTGTGGCAGGTTGGATGATTGCACTAGCTTGGACAATAGCAGTAGTATTGACGGTCAAGTTATTTTTAACTGGATTAATCATCGAAAAATCTTAAACAATCAAAAAAAAAGGAGAGAAGAAAATTATTCATCTCTCAGACATGAAATTGTTTTATGTTTTTCTTTAACGAATTACCATTGCAGTAGGTAAAATTGCATCTTCTAGATCTGCTCCTTTCAAGTTTGCTCCTTGCAGGTTGGCGGATGCTAAGTTAGTTTTTTCTAAATCTGCTTCTTGTAAATTTGCGCCTGCCAAATTTGTTCCTTCTAAATTTGCTTTTTCTAAATCTGCATCAAAGAGATTTGCTCTTTCTAAATTTGCTCCTGCGATATTGGTTTTACCTAAGTCTGCTCCCTGTAGGTTTGCACCTATCAAGTTGGTTTTTTGTAAGTTGGCTCTTTCTAAGTCTGCACCTTGTAAATTAGCTCCTTCTAAATTGGCTGCTTGTAGATTAGTATCTTTTAAAGATGCGCCAGCAAGATTACAACCAACACATTCATTGGTTTGTAATAAACGAGTCACGTTACTGGAGACAGATTCTCTAGGTACTATTGTTGGAGATATAATTGGCTCTGGAGTTGAAATTGGTGTAGACTCAGTAACTGTAGGTTCAGGAGATGGGATCTCTCTCTTTGAAGAAATTGGACTTTGATAAGATGGCTCAGAGAAAGTTTGCTTCAATTTTGTCACAGCGTTAGCATTAGGCTGGTTAAACAAGAATAATGTGATTAGAAGTACTAGACAAAATATAGTTGAACAAACCTGAGTTAGTTTTTGGGAAAATTTTGTGTTCATTAGATTTCTCCTAAGATTAGGGCTTAGATTTTTAGATATGCTGACAAATTTTTGAGATAATTCTTTATTGTTGAAGCTGATTGGAAGTGATGGCTATGGTCAGATATCTTCAATAGTTGCTGAACTTAATATTATGGTTTCTACTTAATCAAAACAAATATTATTTTTTTTCAAAATGATAACTAGAAGTGATGGTATAGCGTTACGTAAAAAGATTAAGACAGAAAAATTTTGTAAGGGCGAATGGCCATTCGCCCCTACGATTAATAACGTCCTAATCTTTACTTGTACTGCTATAGCTGCTTGGGGAAAAATACGCTTGGAAAATCCCCACGAGAAAAGAGTTGCGATCTCGCCCTTGGCGAGGCGCGGAGCGGACAGCTTCGCTGGCGCATTCGCGATCGCTCTTAATTGTCTAGATATTACTATAGAATAAAATCAAGAGAAAGTTATTTTGAAGTTGATTCATTTTTTTTTGAGCAGTTCTTTGATCTTCATGCTGTTATCATCAATAGCAGATAGAGTGTCGGGTCAATGTAATGACAAGCCTAGATAAAGTTTTAGATGAGGCAATGGATTTGCCACTTGAACAACAGGAAATGTTGATACAAATCCTACAACGTCGTATGATAGAGCGACGCAGAGATGAAATTGCTACTGATGCTAAAACTTCTCTAGCTGAATTTAAAGCAGGCAAATTAAAAGCGCAAAGTGCTGAAGAAGCGATCGCATCTCTTCGAGAATTCCTCCAGCATGAATAATGAGCAAAATAGTCGTCTCCAATAAATTCAAGAGAGCATTTCGCAAATTTGCCCGCCGTAATACACAGTTGCAAGCACAGATTGAAAAAGCAATTGCTGAATTGTCTGAGTTTAGGTACTCATAAGCTGGAAGGAAAATTATCGGGTTTATTATCTTGCTCTTGTGGGTATGACTGTCGAATTGTCTTTGCTGTTGAAACGGAAGAAGAAAGCGGTGAAACACTTATAGCTTTGTTAGATGTTGGTACTCATGACGAAGTTTATTAAACAGCGATCGCTTGTCCGTGAAAATGTTAGTTAAAAATGACCACTAATTCAAAACAAATATTATTTTTTTTCAAAATGATAACTAGAAGTGATGGTAGCTACTTGAGGAAAAACACGCTTGGAAAATCCCCAGGAGAAAAGAGTTATGATCGAGATAATCATTAACCATTCTGGTATTACGTAAACTGGAACTAAGACTTTAGCAAACAATCGCATTCCGACAAAAAATATTGTCAAGTAAGCAGCATCTTCCAGATAAGTAAATTCTGTCAGCCATTGGACAAACAATTCAGCTAAAAAACGCAGCGCAATAACTCCAATAATACCACCTGCTAAAATCAAAAACACTTTACTAGAAAGAGCAACTGCTGTGGTTACACTGTCTAAAGAAAAGGCTAGATCTGTCAGAGCAATAGCGGGAATAATTTGCCACAACCAATTAGATTGATAATTATTTGATTCAATAGCGTCAAAATTTAATTCTCTTACCCAAAAACGTTGCCAAAAATACTTGCCTGATAGCCATAATAAATAAAAAGAGCCTAACAGTTCAAACTGCCAAAACTGAATTACCCAAGTAGAAGTTAAGATTAACGTGATGCGCAAAATAAAAGCTAATCCTAAACCACAATTTAAAGCAAGATCGCGTTCGTTAGAGTTTTCCAGATGCTGAACTAGAGCAGCTAAAGCCATAGCATTGTCAGCAGAAAGAACTATTTCTAAAGCAATTAAAGATATCAAAATTCCTAGAGTGCTAAAAGATAAAATTGCACCCATCGATTTAATTAACTCATACCACATCTTTTCTTCCTATTACATAATTCCTAGAAATTTTTATTATTCAAAGACAAGAGTGTTAATCGGACTAAGAGGCAAGGTAAAAACATAATAAATAATACCTGCGCCCATAAGCACGACAGCTAGACTAAACAGTAATACCCAACGATCTGGTGGTTCGTAAGTATCTTCATCTATGTCATGGCGCACGGCAAAGTAATGATGAGTTGAAAGTAATACCGTTACTAAACCCACCAAAGAAAAGATCAATCCTAACTTCCAGCCATTACCAGGAGTAGTAGTTATGGGTGGCTTAAAAAAGCGTAGGCGGACAATAACAACACCAAAACCCATTAAAGATATCGCCGTCCGCATCCAAGCTAGATAAGTGCGTTCGTTTGCCAAGTGATCTCTTACACGGGAAGAATTTCGACGTTTTGGTTTCTCTAAATTTTCTCGATCTTTTTCAGTTTTAATAGGTTTGAATAGTAACAGCATTAATTAAACCTCTTCAAGTTTTATATCAATTGCAAAAAAGTTGGTGTAGCAGGGGAAAAGGAAGAAGTTTTTATTTGTTTTCTTTATTCCCTGCTAACTGATAACTGTTTAGATTAGTCGTCAATAGGTGCTTTGGGGTATTGAATATCAAGACTTGCTTGGGATAAATCGGGAATATCCCAATTAGCTTCTCCAGCTTTAAATACTTTTGCAGGAGGAAGATTTAATTGATAAATACCAGTGTCGGGGTTAGCTTTAACTACTAAATTAGTTCCGTTGAGAGTTTTAACTGCTGCTGCACTGTTCAAATCTAAACCGGCTACCTTAACATCATTAGGTAAGTAAACTCCCTCACAATTCCAGTCATCATCAGTGGTTTGACCATCTGGCAAGAGATAAAGGGCATTATCGTAAGTAGAATCACTTTTTTTAGATTTGGAACCGTAAACAACTAAACTTTTTCCTGTTTCGTTGCGACATACTGTAGTTTCTTCGCCATTCTCGATAATATATTTCTCAAATTGCAGTTGGGCAATTGTTTGGTTTACTTCGCTGGCATTTACTCCTTCAGGCAAAGTATTTTTCTGTTTTGCTTCTAATAACTTGTTGAGATTCTCGGTTATCTCAATGTAGTCGGGATTATCTTTAAAATTTGGTCTGTCTGCTAAAGCGGGTTTAGCGATCGCAAAATTGAAACAGAGTAATAAACCTAATAAAATAGTTTTCCAGAGTTTCATGGATTTTCTCCTTATTTAATTACTTATGTGTCATTAGTTCTTCGTAATTAAGTTACGAAGATAAAACAATTTGAACGAGGGCAAAACTTTTACTTACTTGAATTGAAATGAAGATAAGAGTTGGTAAGTACCACTTTCTACCAAAATGAAAATTCCTAATCCAATCAAGACAAAGGGAACAACACGCTTACCGTATTTGGTTAAGGCACGAGCAATCAGTGGATGACGGGCTAATTGATAGGCTACGTAGCACCAAACTCCGATTAAAACAAAAAAAGTTAAAAGGATAATTCCTAAATCGGCTAGATTACTACTAGCAAACAATGGTACATAAATACCAATATTATCTCCACCATTGGCAAAGGTGACTGCTGCAACTTGATAAGTTTGTGGTGCAATTACCACGAGTAAGCTTTTAGCGATCCCCTTACTAAAAAATGATTTGTTTCCTTCTTGGCGGTGAGCATCTGAGACTGTTTTGATTTCCTGCTCATCTTCCTTGCCATTCATTAAATGACTAATTCCAATGATGATAGGAACGATCCCGAGTAATCCGATCCAAGCTCGCGGTACGATTAAACCACCAAAGAAACCTGGAAGACTCGCTACGATCAAGGCAACAAAACCTAAATACTGACCTACTACAATGTGTCGGCGACGAAAAGAGCTATTCGTTCGGGAGAAAAACAGCATTAAGATAATTATGTCATCGATATTAGTTGCAACAAACGCTGTACTTCCTGCGATCACAGTTCTTACCCACCAACTCATGATGTAGTAGTGATTACCTCCCTAGTTACTTGTCTAATTGGGTTGTTGACGAAGTAATTTCACAAAGTTGCTCATTGTTTTTATTTAAACTCATCAAAGCAAAACTGCTAGCAAGTAGAGCTATTACCGTTAAGGTAGGATTGGATAAGGTCTGACTATCCAACAAAATCAAAACACCCAAAGCAATCAGGACAAAAGGAATTAAATTGTTGCCATAACGAGTTAATAACTCCGCGATCGCTTTAGTTTTAGTCAATTTATAGGCAGCGTAGCACCAAATACCTACCAATAACCAGAACTCACCAATAATTACCAGTAAACTCGACCAACTACTATTCGCAAATAATGGTACATAAATGCCGATATTATCACCTCCATTAGCAAAAGTAACTGCTGCTACCCCATAGGTTTGAGGAGAAAGAAAACTCAAAAAAGAGTCTTTTGAAACTGGTTCTATTTCTTCTTCTTCTTCAAAATCATCAGTTTTTTGCTCTAATAAACGACTAATACCAATGACAACAGGAAGAATTCCTAATAATCCAATCCAAGGTCTTGGTAAAATTAGACTGCCAAAAAAACCAGGTAGACTTGCTAAAACTAAGGTAGTAAAACCAAGATATTGACCTGCTATAATATGTCGGCGACGAAATGAACCATTTACCTGAGAAAAAAAGAGTAGCAAAATAAGAATATCATCTAGATTGGTGGCACAAAAGGCAGTTAAACCTGTGGGAATTGCCGTAACTAATTCACTCATTATTGTTGCTCCTTAATCTTCGTATGGGTAATTTCTGGTTGGCATTGAAGGAACTGTTTCTGGAGTAGCCAACTGTTCTTGAATTTCTTCCATACTTCGCTTCATCGCTCTTGTGATCCCTGGGAAACGAGATTTTTGAAAGATAAACCAGCCAGAAGTTAGAGTCATATAGATTAAAAATAAATAAGGAAAAAGATTGTAAGGAGCTTCTGGAGGTGGGAAAAGTTTGCTACCAGGAATTCCCACACTTCCCAGAAGAGGAATCATCATAAAAGCGATCGCGCTGATGGAAAAGACTACATCTTGAAGACGAAGTTTTCTAATTTTATGTAGATAGATAGGTGCAGCAAGAGAAATCAAAATGTAGACGGTTAAAAATCCGTAACTGCACATTGCTCCTAAATAACCCATACTTTCAAACAGTTTGATCTCAAATAGAGATAGAACAGCAGGAACCAGAAAGACTAAAAATGAGCAAATGGTGACAGCAACGTGAGGTGTGCGGTTAGCTAAATGAGTTGTGCCTAAAGAAGCAGGAAACAAACCATGACGCGCCATCGAAAAGAAAATTCTGGCTGCGGGATTGATACTGCCCAAGACACAGGCAAAAAAGCTAAATAAAGCTCCAAATCCAATTAATTCTCCTAACCAACCGATTCCCATCTCACGAGACAAAAAGCCAAGGGGTTCTTCGACTTCAGTAATTGACATTCCTGTACTACTAAAACCTAAAATTTCAACATAGGTCATCACAATAAAGAACAAACCTGCCAAAATAACGCTACCCATAACTGCTTTGGGGATCGTTTTTAAAGGTTTTTTAGCTTCATGTCCTAAAGAAGTAGCACTTTCAAAACCAGAAAAACCAAACATAACCAAAACTAGTCCTGTTGCCAAATGACCTGGTGTTACTCCTTCAAGAGTTAATTGAGACATATCTAAGACAAAACCGTGGTGTTGCCAAATGACAAACCCTAACATCAGGATTAGCAACAGAGATACTCCTTCTATCCACAGCATCGCCATAGCTGAGAGTTGAATATCTTTATAACCTGCATACCAAGCAATTCCTGCGCCCATTGACAGCAAAGTTATGCTAGAAGGGTGAATGCCCAGATGACCGCATAAAACACCGCTAAAGCTTGCAAATCCACATAAAACTGACATACCTGTAAATAAATAAGCCAGTACTAAACTCCAACCGCAAATAACTCCTGCTGTTGGACCTAATCCTTGTACGATGTAAGAATAAAGCGAACCTGGAGAAGCGGAACGACTGGCAAACTGATTAATATTAATACTGACCAAGACTAAACCGATTAAGCCGATTAAAAAACTAAGCCAAGTACCATTGCCTGAAAGGGCAACTATTAAACCGAGGTTAGATGCTGGTATAGTAGTAGGTGCAATAACGGCAAAAGATTGAGCTAGAACTTCTTTAAAGGATAGGCAATCAGGCTTTAAACCATGAGTGTTTTGCCTATGTTTGATTTTGGTGGTCATAATTTAGTTTCTCTACTTCATGGTTCTCTCAATGGGATGCAAAGACCCAAAATTTAACTTTTAGACCCTGTTTTAGTTCTGGCCGACTTGCTTTCTAGGGACTATTTCACTTTAGAAAAACTATTTAATAGAATCAAATATTCTTTCTTTTTAAATTAATAAATAAAATTTATTGAAAGCTTTTTTGGTGTTTTTTTTAGCGATTTACACGATAATATGATTTTTATCGATAGCGTAAAAATATAGCTTAAAAGTCCAAGTCAGATATCTAAAGATTTTTTTTACTAGCTTAATCTGTAAATTAAGTAACTTATTTTTGCTTGTTTTTTTTAGCAAATCAACAGTATTAGTCAACTAAATAGGAATTTTCATGAGTATTGTCATTGAAAAAGTATCAAAGCAATTTGGCAATTTTCAAGCTTTAAATCAGATCGATTTAAAAGTAAATTCGGGGAGTTTAGTAGCGTTATTAGGTCCTTCGGGATCGGGAAAATCTACCCTGTTAAGAGCGATCGCAGGTCTTGAACCTCCTGATACAGGCAAGATATTTATCAACAAGCAAGATACTACTAATCTTGATATTAGAAAGCGCAATATTGGCTTCGTGTTTCAGCATTATGCTTTATTCAAACACTTAACAATCTGGAAAAATATTGCTTTTGGACTGACGATTCGCAAGTATTCTCCTTCAGCTATAAAAAAAAGAGTAGAAGAATTATTAGACTTAATCCAGTTACAAGGATTCAGCGATCGCTATCCGAGTCAACTATCTGGTGGACAAAGACAAAGAGTTGCTCTCGCACGTGCTTTAGCTGTTGAACCCCAAGTTCTATTATTAGACGAGCCTTTTGGTGCTTTAGATGCTAAAGTTCGCAAAGAACTTCGTGCTTGGTTGCGTAAATTTCACGAACAAGTTGGCGTTACTACGATTTTAGTTACTCACGACCGCGAAGAAGCGATGGAAGTAGCGGATCGAATTGTGGTCATGAATCAAGGTCAAATCGAACAAGTAGGAACAGTAGAAGAAATCTATGACCGCCCAGCTAGTCCTTTTGTGATGAGTTTTATTGGAGAAGTAAATGTATTGCCCGATCATGTCGACTTTTGCCAAAAGCTGGGGTTACCAACCCATGACAATAAAGTTTTTGTACGTCCCCACGATATCGAACTATTAACTTCTCCTGATGAAAAAGTAGCGACTGGTAAATTACAAAGAGTGATTAATTTAGGTTATCAAGTTCAAGCCGAATTAATGATTGATGATAGTTTACCTTTAAATGTTCAATTGAGTCGTGATAAGTTTAGTGAGTTAGCTCTACAAACAGGACAAAAAGTTTTTATTAAACTGAAAGAAACTAAATCTTTTGTTCGCTCTTAAGTAATAAAGTGGAGACGTAAGATTTTCTATGAAATTTTTAAACGTTAACTTTGGTAAGAATTATTTCTATCTCTTAGTTCCTAACCAAACTTAACTATGATCAAACCATTTATAGATTTTTTTTCTATTTAATATTACGTCTGTACCAACATCAAAAAATATTTTACGGTCTTTTTATTGACGCTAAATTATAGTTGTGTTTACGCCTATGTGTACTAAATAATTAGTTAAAAATTATCAAATATCGAATTCAATTCACTATAAAAAATTAAGCAATTATTTTTATATGTTTTCTTCTTCGTCTTTATCTAACCTTGTAGCTAAAGGAATTTATCATCGCTTTAAACGCCATGTCACTTTTCCCGATGGTACATATAATGTTTGGAAAATTGAAGCAGGAGTAGTAAGAACTTTAACGTGGCTTGAAGATGGTTCGATTGTAACTTTAGGTATCTGGGGAGAAGGAGATATTGTTGGGCAGTCCTTATCAAAAATAGAGCCTTATACAATAGAGTGTCTTACAGAAGTAAAAGCTATTAATTTTTCTTGGCAACAGGAAGATAACTTAACAGTCAATCTATTTAATCATATCAATCAATTAGAAGAATTAAGTATTATTCGTAGTCATAAAAGAATTGAAATAGCATTGATCAAGTTTTTGGCTTGGTTAGCTAAAAAATTTGGTCGTCAAATAGAAACTGGATATTTAATTGATTTTCAACTTACTCATCAAGACATGGCTGAAATCTTGGGTTCAACTAGAGTAACTATTACTCGTGCATTAAAAAATTTGGAAGAACAAGGAATGATCGAACGTCTTCCGCTGCGTCAAATTTTATTACGAGAAGAAGAAGTATGGTACTACGAGATTTAAAACTAATTTTAAAATTATGTAAGTCACATAATCTGACCGAACAAATAGCAACTTTTTATGAATATAGAATTGAATGAGCAAAAGAAAAATTTAAAATCCAATCAAAAAACGAATAAAGATACCTTTCTCGCCAGTAGAATATTTTTAGTTTTGACCTTGACATTTTTTCTTGCTAATTGTTTGGTAATCGTTCATGCAGGAGAACGAGGGGTTTTAATGACATTTGGTAAAATCCAAGAGCGAGTATTAGACGAAGGTATTCATATAATCATTCCAATAGTTGATACTGTTGAAAAATTAAGTGTTAGGGTTCAAAAACAAGAAATTTCTGCGGAAGCTTCTTCAAAAGATCTCCAAGATGTTTTTACTGATGTAGCACTTAATTGGCATATTAATCCAGAAGAAAGTAATTTGATTTTTCAACAAATTGGTAACAAAAAGTCAATTGTCGACCGTATTATCAATCCAGCCGTTGAAGAAGTACTTAAAGCAGTGATGGCTGAATATACAGCGGAAGAAATTATTACTAAAAGAAGAGCAGTAAAAGCCGAAGTAGATACTTTTTTAACCGAAAGACTCACTCCATATCATCTTGCGGTTGATGATATTTCTCTAGTTCATGTTCACTTTTCTGAAAGATTTGGCGAAGCAGTAGAAGCAAAACAAATTGCCGAACAGGAAGCTAAACGAGCGGGATTTATGGCAATTAAAGCAGCAAAAGAAGCCGAAGCCAAAGTCAATTTAGCCAGAGGAGAAGCGGAAGCTCAAGGATTAATCCGTACAACTTTAAATAATGAACTTTTGAAAAAACAAGCGATTGAAAAATGGGATGGTAAACTACCTTTAATTATGGGTAATGACCATACCAAATTATTAGAGTTAGAATTAGATAATTTTATGAAAAATCGTGACAAATAAAAGTAAAAAAATGTATTAATTTTATTAATTATTCGTGTTCTCTAGCTTCTAATAAAGCTCTAATATTCTTAGTTTCTTGTTCTATCAAGATTGCCTCAAAAGCTTTAGATATTTTAGTTTGAAAGCGTTGACGATGTTTGACTAATAAAACAGGTCTAATAATATCAAAAGTTATATCTTGAGTTGGATGTTCGATCTTGACACAATTGAGTGTCGAGAATTGGATTTCTTTCTGAACCATTAACTCAGGAACTGCTGCTGCTCCAACACCTTTTTCTACTAATGTTTTAATCATTTCGCTACTATTTAAAACAAACATTACCTTAAGTTTGTTAGGCGTAATTCCCCATTTTTGTAAAGCTTGCTCAAACATTTGTTGAGCTCCTGAACCAGTTTCTCGCATAATCCAAGTTGTAGTTGTTAGTTCTTTAACATTAATTGTGGTTCGTTTAAACCAAGGATGAGATTTACCAACCACAATTTGCAAGCGATCGCTTCCCACTATTTTTTGTTCTAAATTATTTTGTAGTGATAGTTTAACTTCTCCAGCTAATAAACCAAGATCTAAATGTCCTGTTACTGTTCCCTTAACAATTTTTTCTGCATTAGCAAGAGTGCAGTTAATCGAAAGATGAGGATATATTTGTTTAAACTTGCGAATCTTTTCTGGTAGCCAATAGTTGCCAACAGTAAAACTTGCTCCCAATCTCAACTCTCCTCTTTGCAAATCATTTAACTCTTTTAATGCTCGTTCTGTTATCGTTACCTGATCGAGAATTTTTTGTGCTTCTGTGTGTAAGAGTTTTCCAGCTTCGGTAATTTCAATATGACGACCAATGCGATGAAATAACTTGACACCATATTCTGCTTCTAAATTTTGAATCGCAGCACTAACAGCAGGTTGAGTAATATAAAGAGCATCGGCAGCACGAGTAAAGTGTAAATGTTCTACTACAGCCAAAAAAATTCGTAACTGCTCGAATGTCATCAGGCATCTCCGACAAATAAGGTAAGTAAAAGATAAAAGGTAATAAGTAATAAAGAGCAGAGGGAAAAAATTAAAGCTGAGAGCTGATCACTAATCACAATCAACTCGGTAATATGTGTGAGAAGCAAATGTCGTGATTATGAGGAATAATCGTAAATAAAATTGAATATTACTAATTTTTTAGCTAATTAAAGCTACTATTTACTTGCTTGAGCCACAATTTGGTCGAAAATAGCTCCATCTTCAAAGAATTTGCTTTGAATTGAGTCCCAACCACCTAAATCTTCTACCGTAAACAGATTATTGATGGTTGGATATTGAGAGGCAAACTCTTGAGCTACTGTCGGATCGACAGAACGAAATCCAGCTTTAGCAAATTCTCTTTGTGCTTCAGGCGTAAATAAATACTCAACAAAGGCTTCTACTACTTCCCGATTGCCATGTCTGTCAACATTTTCATCAACAATGGCAACTGGATTGTCAATTGAAATATTGTAGTCTGTAGGTACTAAATAAGGTAAATTTTTACCCTGTTGGTTGGCTAAAAGTACTTCATTTTCATAATTAATTAAGACGTTACCCTGATCCTGGTTAAAGAAAACTTCACTAGCTTCACGAGCATCTTTAGGTAGTAAAGGTACATTTTGAAATACTTTACTAATAAAATCTGTAGCTTGTTGTTCGCTTCCTCCTGCTTGAGTCACAGAACCCCAAAGTGCCAGAAAATTCCAACGTGCGCCACCAGAGGTTTTCGGGTTAGCAGTAACTACTTGAATCCCATCATTAGCTAAATCAGACCATCCATTAACAGCAATGGTATCATCGCGTTTGACCAATGCAGCAACAGACTTGGTAACAATTGAACCGTTTGGGAATTCTTGTTCCCAACCAGGTTGAATTAATCCTCCTTCTTCAATTTTTTTGGTATCGAGGGCAAGAGCTAAAGCAACTACATCTGCTTCTAAACCATCAATAACAGCACGAGTTTGCGAACCAGAACCTCCATAACTTTGATTGAAGTTAACAGTTTGCCCTGTTTTTTCCTGCCATTGCTTAGTAAAGTTGGCAATGATGTTTTTGTAGGCATTTTCGGTAACGGCGTAAGACACCAGCGTTAATTCAACGCCGTTGTCAGCAGTAGCCCTAGTTGTTTTGATAGCCGAGCCAGAATAAATAACGACCAAACTAACAATTACCCCAATCAAAAAGAATTTTCGGAGCTTGAACAGTTTTTGCATTACTTTTATTATTTGCTAAATATATTGTTGAGATGAATTATAATTAAATTCAAACACAATTTCAAATTTATTTTGTTTTTTTTGAATTAACAAAAGATTTAAACTTCATTACAAAACAACTTCTATCTCAATAACTAGCAACTTGGGTTATTAATTGATAAGTTCCGTTATTAATTGATAAGTCCTAATGTATACTGTCAGTTTGATCCGCGCTCAATCCTACGAGTTAAAAGAATTACGCAATCAGCTCCAATCTCTACTCGAACCTTTAGGAGGAATTAACGCTTTTGTTCAGGAAGGCGATCGCGTTTTATTAAAGCCCAATTTATTAACAGGTAGTCGTCCGACTAAGGAATGTATTACTCGTCCTGAAATAGTTTATTGTGTTGCTCAATTAGTACAAGAAGCTGGTGGTAAACCTTTTTTAGGGGATAGTCCCGCTTTTGGTAGTGCGAAAGGAGTTGCTAAAGCGAATGGTTATCTACCTCTTGTTGAAGAATTAAATTTGCCGATTGTGGAATTTCACGGTCATCGTTATCCAATCGAAAGTAACGATTTCGATCATTTGCGATTATCAAAAGAAGCTATGGATGCAGATGTAGTGATCAATCTACCTAAAATCAAATCCCATCTGCAACTAACTTTAACTATGGGAGTAAAAAACCTATTCGGTTGTGTGCCAGGTAAAATGAAAGCATGGTGGCACATGGAAGCAGGAAAAGATGCCCACCGTTTTGGTGAGATGCTAGTAGAAACAGCCAAAGCGATCGCACCAAATTTAACCATTGTTGATGGGATTATCGGTCATGAAGGAAATGGCCCTAGTGGTGGAGAACCTCGTCAATTAGGTGTTTTAGGTGCATCGGCTGATGTATTTGCCTTAGATATAGCGATCGCAGAAATTCTTAATGTTAATCCTGAATTAGTTCCGACAATTGTGGCTCAATCAAAGTTAGGATGTTGTTCAGATTTAGCTAAGATAGAATTTCCTCATCAACATCCCAGAGATTTACAGATTGCCGATTGGAAGTTACCTGACGCTCTGATGCCGATTGATTTTGGTTTACCTCGTGTACTTCGTTCCACTTTTAAACATTTTTATATTCGCTTTATCAAAGAACCAATCAAGACTTATACCTCAAAATGAGTCATACCAGAGGATTTTTAGTCAAATTTGCTACAAAAACTTTCTTTATTAAAGCCTAAGCTAGTATTACCCTCCGATTGCTTATTCAGACCGCCCAAATCTAGAGGCGGTTTTTTATTTAATTGAATATTAGAGCAAAAATAAAAATAAGTAGAGGCGATTTATACATCACCCCTACCACCTCAAAAAACTAAATTATTTAACTAGCTTTTGGAGAAATTACACAGTAGTGTCACCAAGATTTACTTTGACTACTTTGTTTTTTTCTTCTTCCGCTTTTGGCAAAGTTAAATTGAGAATACCATCTTTGTACTCGGCGGTAACATTGGTATTTTTAATTCGTACAGGTAAAGGAATCACTCTTTGGAATTTTCCGTAACGAAATTCAGAATGAGTTTTACCATTTGCTTCCGATTTAGTTTCTGATTTACGTTCGCCACTGATTGAAACATGGTCTACTGTTACTTGAATGTCTAAATCTTTAGCTTCCATACCAGGAACTTCAAGTTTGAGATGGATAGCATCCTCAGTTTCCGTCAATTCAGCAGCAGGAAATTTAGCTAGATTAGCAACCTCAAACATCGAGTTTTCATCAAAAAGGCGATTTAGTTGACGTTGTAAAGAATTTATTTCTTGCCAAGGATTGTAACGGATAATTGCCATAACTCTTTCTCCTTAAAAATTGATACTTACTCGATTAATTGATTTGTTGAGTCAACTATTTTTAACTTCAATTCTTATGTTATTAAGAGAGAAAAGAATTTGTAAGTGTGGTTGTTTTCCCTTATCTAGTAGGGTTTTCTGCACGGACATCTTAAAGGCGCGAACTAAATTCGCGCCCCGTGTCCTCCCGAACAAAAATAATTAGAATGAGTAGGGAAAACTCTAATCGCTCAGTTCGGTTTAGATATTCTTTTTGAGTTATTTATACTTGCAATTATGATCAATTCTCGCTTTTTTAATTGGAAATTCCTGGTTACAGGATTATTGTCGCTTGTGTTTCTGGTTGGTATCAATCTGTATAATAGCAGTCGTGATCAAGCACTATCTTTAGCAGCAGTGCATCAAAATGACAGTCCTATTCCGACAGCTTTGGCTCAAACTGAACCAGCTACTCCTGTAATAACTGAACAAGTTGAATATGCCACAGTTAATGGGCAAAAAGTAACTGGTTATCTGGCTCGTCCTCAAAATGCAATGGATGGTTTACCTGGTGTGATTGCCATTCATGAATGGTGGGGATTGAACGACAATATTGAAGCAGTAACTAGACGATTAGCAGGAGAGGGATATCAGGTTTTAGCGGTAGATTTGTATAACGGGCAAGTTGCTCAATCACCAGAGCAAGCCAAAGAATTGATGACTAAAGTAAGTCAAAATCCTGCTCTCGCTCAAGAGAATTTACAACAAGCTTACACTTATCTGACAGAAAAACTACAAGCACCAAAAGTAGGTTCGATTGGTTGGTGTTTGGGCGGTAGTTGGTCTTTACAAACTGCACTGTTATTTCCTGAAGAGTTAGATGCGACGGTGATTTATTATGGAGGTCAAATCGGTGAAGCGACTAGAGAGCAATTAAGTACTTTGAGTATGCCTATTTTAGGTATTTTTGGGGCAAAAGATGAAAGTATTCCTTTGACTACAGTGCGAGAGTTTGAAAAGACTTTAAAAGAATTAGGGAAGCAAGCAGATATTCAAATATATGAAAATGCAGGACACGCTTTTGCTAATCCTTCAGGCGATCGCTATGTCCCAGAAGCTGCCCAGAAGGCTTGGTCTGAAACAACCACTTTTTTAGCAGAAAATTTACAATAACATTGTTGACTCTTAAATTTCTTGGGGGTTAGTTCTAATTCAGTAACTAAGACAAGTATCTAATCCCCCTCCCCAGGATTGGCATTTTTTGTTGTGCCAGATTGCGATACTATCTGACTGCGAGGCAATTCAGTAAATCTCGCCAGAATTGAGCTTGTTTGAACTTGGTCAATATTCCCTACGGAGTTACTTACAAGTAGAGATATATTTCCAAGTCTTACTTTCCCGATTAGCTAAGTTATTTTGAGAGGACGAACAATCATGGCATACGAATTACCATCTCTTCCCTATGACTACACAGCTTTAGAACCTTATATTTCCAAAAACACTTTAGAATTCCATCATGATAAACATCATGCTGCTTACGTTAGTAAATACAATGATGCAGTCAAAGGAACAGAACTAGACAATAAATCTATTGAAGAAGTAATTCAAGCGATCGCAGGAGATTCTAGTAAAACAGGACTTTTCAATAACGCTGCTCAAGCCTGGAATCATACTTTTTATTGGCAATGTATGAAATCTAATGGTGGAGGTACTCCGACGGGAGAATTGGCTAAAAAGATTGAAGCTGATTTTGGTGGTTTTGAAGAATTTGTCAAGGCTTTTAAAGATGCAGGTGCAACTCAGTTTGGTAGTGGTTGGGCTTGGTTAGTCTTAGATGGCGGTAAGCTCAAGGTTACCAAAACTTTAAATGCTGATAATCCTTTGACTAGTGGACAAGTTCCTCTACTGACTATGGATGTTTGGGAACACGCTTATTATTTGGATTACCAAAACAAACGACCATCTTATATTGATGAGTTTGTCGCTCATTTAATTAATTGGGATTTTGTAGCTCAAAATTTGGCTGCTGCATAGATACAAACTAACTAAGGGTGGGGTATTAATTTTACCCTCCCTGGTTGACTTTCTAGTCATGGAATTATCAAAATCATGACCGATCCTCATTATCCTAAAATTATTCTTTCTTTTCCTTATCGTGGCTTCAAAATAGAGATTGACCGCACGGAGTTAGACGGACAGGTGATTTATGCTGCCTGGGCAAATTATGATCGGGGTTGCGCAGTTGCTGTGCCGAGTGCAGTTAGTCGGCTCGAAGCAATAAAAAAGGCAAAACAATGGATCGATAGAAGACTGCAACAAGTTTGAGTTTTAATTAAATTAATTGCTGAAAATTTCGGTCAAATCTAAACTAAACCCAGGTAAAATATTTTCTCCTGATAAGGTTTGAGGATGATTCAAAATTTCTACTGAACTTGGGGAACGATATATTTCTACTGTTTTAGCTTCGGGTTCGATTAACCAACCAAGCTGGACTCCATTGTCCAAATATTCTTGCATCTTTGCTTGTAGGTCTTCGTATCGCTGATTTTTAAGGTCACTAGGACTGACTAATTCAATCACAAAATTAGGAGCTATGGGAGGAAATCCTTTTTTTTGTGTTGGGGTTAGAGTATCCCAACGTTTTAATTGAATCCAACTAACATCAGGACTTCTTCTTGCTCCATTGGGCAAAACAAACACTGTAGAAGAATCAAAGGCTTTTCCTAACTTTGTTTGACGATTCCAGATACCTAGATCTATATAAAGATTAAAGTTTTTTTCTCCAGCCTCTCCACCAGTGGGACTCATGATAATTAATTCTCCAGTTTTAGTTAACTCCAATCGCGCTAGTTGTTCGGCGGATGCTAATTGCTCAAACTGTTCTGGAGTAACACGAAATCCTTTGGGAATAGAAATTGTCTCCATTAATATTTTGCTTCAATTAATATTTTTAATAACTATTTTAGGTTAGGTTCAATTACAAATTAAACGATCGCGCTTGGTTAAATTAGGATTATATTCTAAATAATTATTAACGCGATCGCATCCTTGAGTAACTAAATTATCTAAGTTTAAATCCCACCAAAATAAACCTTGTTGTTCGTCAGCACTAATCAATGTTTGACCGTTATTACTAATAGCTAAACTATTAATTTGTGAGGAATGTCCTTGTAAAGTTTTTAATAAATTATTATTAGTTAAATCCCAAAGTTTAATTGTACCATCAGCACTACTAGAAGCTAGGATATCGTCGCGATCAATAAAGTCAAGACCTGTAATACCATCTTGATGTCCGCTTAAAATTTGTGAGGATGGATTTTGTTCTTGAATGTTCCACAAACGAATTGTATTATCCCAACTTCCAGAAGCTAAAACTTTGCCTTCAGGACTAAATTTTAAAGATGAGATAGCAAGATTATGCCCTGATAACGTTTTTAATAATTTACCTTCTACATTCCAAATTTTAATAGTTTTATCGTAACTACCAGAAGCAATTAATTTATTATCAGAACTAATGGCTACATTTTTAACACTATCTTGATGTCCTTTGAGGGTTTTTAATAGTTCAGCTTGATTATTATTCAGTTGCCAAATTTTAACCGTTCGATCTTCACTACCTGAAACTAAGAATTGACCATTAGAACTAAACGCAATGCTATTTACTCCGTCTTGATGAGCTTTTAAAGTAGTCATTAAACTTCCATCTGCTATTTGCCACAATTTGATAGTTTTATCCCAACTTGCCGAAGCTAAAACTTTACCTTCAGGACTAAATTTTAAATCAGAAATTGTTGTTTGATGTCCTGGTAAAGTCCGAAGTAATTCTTTGGTTTGATCGGGATATTTTTGCCACAATTGTATTTTGCCATCCCAACCGGCAGCAGCATAAATTTCTGGAGAGGTAGGAGAAATAGCAACGCTATAAATTCCTCCTGCTTCTGGTGAACCTAAATTATTCACTTGCCAAATTTTGACTGTTTTATCTACACTAGCTGATGCTAATAAATAAGAATTAGTTTGATTGTTTGCTTCATTTACTTCTTGAGGATTAAACTTAATATTTGTGATTTCTCCTCCATGCCCCACTAAAACTTGTTGAAGAAGACCATCTTTATGCCAAATCTTAATTCTGCCATCAGCAGTAGCAGTAGCAATTAATTGATTATCGGGAGTAAAAGCAAGACTATTAACCTGTTCTTGATGAGGAAAAGAATTAATTACTTGACCATCTTTGACTTGCCAAAGTTTAACTTCACCATCGCCACTAGCAGAAATTACCTCATCACCGTCGGCACTAAATTTTACTTGAGTAACTCGGTCTTGATTTCCTGTAATCGTCCGAATTTCTTTACTGTTTTGATTGTTTATTTCCCATAGTTTAATCTGATTATCTTCACCACCAGAAGCGAGTAAATTATCTGAAGCAAAATCAATTGTATTGACCCAACCATTATGACCAGATAAAGTAGTAATTAAAATTCCATCTAATTGCCATAATTTAATTGTTTTGTCGCGACTAGCAGAAGCTATGATTTGATTATCTGGACTAAAAGCAACATCAGTCACCCAATCTTGATGTCCTGTTAAAGTTTTTAAAGGTTGAACTTGATTGTTGTGAATACGCCATAATCTGACAGTTCCATCTGCACTAGCTGAAGCCAAGACGTAATTATTTTGTGATAAGTTTTCATCACTAACTAAAAAAGTTGTTTCTTCTTGATTTAAATCAGAAAGATTAATCTTTCCGTTGCTAAAAGCTAAATTAGTAACTCGATCTTGATGTCCTGTTAAAGTTGCAATTAATTCACCATTTTCATGCCAAATTTTAATAGTCTTGTCATCACTAGCAGTAGCAATCAGTTTACCATCAGGGCTATAACTTACAGTGTTAACTGTTTGACTATGACCTTGTAAACGATTCAATTCTTGAGTATTATCTAAAGCTTGTTGTAAAGTGCTAACTGTTTTTACTTTAGTCGTTTCCCAATTATCTCTACCAATAAAAGTTTGACCCCAATTGCCAATTTTATTAAATTCTTTTCCTGCCTTAATGCTAGTCAGAATTGATTCTAATTGTTGATTAGATAATAATAAAGCTTCTGCCGAACTAGTGAGAGTATTAATATTTTCAATTTCTGCCAAAACTTTTTGACGATAAGCTAAACCACCGAAAGCAGTAGCTGCTAAACCCAAAACTCCTAAAGTAGCTGCGGTAAGTTGGGCGCGTCGTAACCTTCTTTTCGCTTCTCTTTGTTCAGCTTCTCTAGCATCAATACCTGCTTCAATAAATTCTCTGGCAACTTCAGTTAATTCATCGGTGTATTTAATATAAATTTCTTCCGCTTCTCCTAATCTAACTCCTCTGAGCAAAAAGTCAGGAGATTTACCTTTTTGACTCCAAAGTAGGGCTGCTTGTTCGATTTGCCTTTGCGCTCTTAATCTGGCTCGGTTTTCCTCTAACCACCAACGTAAAGTTGACCAATGACGAATCAAAATTTCGTGAACTACTTCGATAGTAGCTTCTTGTTTCATAGCTTCTAACAAGAGTTCATCATCATTGGCAGGAGTATCACCACTACGACTTTGCCCCGATCCTGAGTGAATTCCTTGGTCGAGATTAACTACAATTAATTTAGCAGCCATCAAAGCTTGTAAAGTTCTAGCTACTAAAGGTGCAGGATATTTAGCTACAGTTAGATCTGATTTACTAATGCGACGGCGAGTATCTTCTGTTCCTTCTCCTAATTGAGTTAAATTAAGGAAAATCCATCTAGCACAAGCTTGGGCTTCAGGATCGAGATTTTCGTAGACTTCTTGCGCCTGTTTTTCTAACGCACCCTTCATGCCACCCAGTTGTTGATAGGCGGATAGGGTTAATTTTCCCGCCTGACGATTTTCCCATAATTGTTGAAGAACGAATTGTAATAAAGGTAAGTCGCCAGCAGAACGATCTAAATCTTGTAATAATAATTCTACTAATCCCGATTCAATTTTTAACCCTACCTGTTCAGCAGGTTTAATTATCGAACTTCGATAATCATCTTCGGTTAAATAGGGAGGAACTAAAACACTAGATTGCTGAAGCATTTGTGCCAATTCGGGAATTTCTAAACAAGTAGCCACAAAATCCGCCCGAACTGTTAAAATCAATTTAAAGCGATCGCTCGCAAATTTAATCGCTCCTAAAATTAATTTTAAAAAGTTAATGCGATCGGTAACTCCTGCCAGGGTAAAGATTTCTTCAAATTGATCGATGACTAGCATCACAACTGGTTCGGTACGAATCCGTAACCATTGCACAAAACCTTCTACACCTTGATAAAGTAAACCTTCGATTTGTAATTGTTGTTGGGCTTTTTCTTTTTCTGTACCACCATCAACCAAAGTCCGTGCTAAAGTTTGAATGGGTTTTTGTCCTGGACGTAAACAACCAATCCACCATTGTTCACTACCTGGTACTTGTTTTCCTTGACGCAGTTGAGAAATTAATCCTGCTTGAACTACCGAAGATTTCCCCGAACCAGAAGCCCCAACCACAGTAATGGTCGAGCTATGATTAACTTGAAGCAGTAATTTTTGGGTTAAGGCATCTCTACCATAGAAATATTGGGCATTTTCTTCAGTAAAAGCTTTTAAGCCCATATAAGGGCAAATACCCAGGTCATATACTCCCGAATCATCTTTATTACCATTATTAGTTTTCCCTGGTAAAACCTCAATTACACCTCTAGTTCCCGATAACCAAATCTGGGGAATTACTTCTGTACCAGCTAATTGAATTTGTAATTGAGTAATCCAAGCAGCTACAGGAAACCCTGATTGTCGATCCGCCTTTTCCAGAGTTTCTAATAAAGCTTGGGTAAATTGTTGCGAATTAGATAGATTAGAAGCAGCAGCAATCAAACACTGTCCGCGATCCGATTCCAATCTTAAATCCTCTACCCATTCTGCAATGGAACTCGCCCCAGGACAATCTAAAATAATAATCTGTTGAGAAGCACGAGAATTACGTAAAATCTTTCTCAACCAAGAACGAGATAACTTAACTCCATCTCTCAGAAATAAGCAAGACTCTCCTGTTTCCGTTTCCTTAATTAAGCCACGGAGGTACAGAAATACCGTACTAAGATCGGTTTGGAGTACAGTATTCTGAGAAACTTCAGCATCCAAACATTGAGCGATCGCACTTCGTACTTCAGTCCAGTTTGTGTTTGTTTGCGGGAAATATTCTAAATTAAAGCCACCAGTACCCCTTAATATCTTACTTAAGTCTAATGTCGTCTGATTAATCCCCAATCCATCAATTACCAAAGCCTGACGAGGATTGCTAAAACTCTGCTCGGTTGTACGTTTACCTAAAATTACCTTACCAAAACCTTCGACAATGCGTTTCGGAGTTTGCAAGGGATATTCAGAGTTTAATTGCCTTTCACCTCGGCTACTTTTTTGTTGGTTAATCAAACGAATTTGTTGATTAGTCTTATCGATATAACGCAGAGTTTGATGATAAACATATTGATACAAAGCATCAGCTTCAATCATCCCAACAGAATCCGCTGCTTCGCCTCGTAGACCTCGCATTAAATAATAAGTAAATACGCCGTGTCCTAATTCAGGAAACTCCCAAGATTGCTGAGTCTGATCGCAAGAAAGCAAAGCATAGAAACCTTGACTCTGGGCTGCTTTTTTTCTTAAAACTTGTACCAATTGCGTAGTAGGATTAGGTAAAATCGCCCCTTCCGTACCTCTCAACGTCATCCCACCACTATGACAAGCATCCAACCAAACTAACTGTTGACTAGCTGCACATTGACCCAAACATTGCAATAATTCCTGTAAAGGTAATCCTGTTTCTAATAATTTATCTGTATAAGTATCAGTTAGACAAAGAACTACTTTTTGAGTTGAAGCTTCTAAGATTCCATGTCCAGAAAAATAAAATAAAATTGTATCCTGCGGTTGCGCTGTATTAACAATGTAATTTAAAGTATTTCGTACCTGAGTAACAGTTGGTTTCTGGTTAGCAAAATCGTGATGAACTATAATTTCCCTGGCAGGAAAGGTTTCTGTAGCTTCGGTTAAAGCCTCTCCCAACCCTTGACAATCTAAAGCAGAATATTGCAGAGATGGTAAACTTTTCTGATCCTGATACTGATTGACTCCAACTAAAAAAAGCCAGAGTTTCGCTACTTCCTGTTTAGGAATAGCTTTCGGACGACGTTTTGCAACAGCACGAGGACACATTATCTTACCAGTTACTTTTAAAGTCAGTATATATCTCTAGGTGTAATATCTCAGTTTTATGCAGTGATGTTCTTAAGGTTTTGATGAAGACTATTTGCAGATAATTAAATTATTTCGCTGATAATATCCTAAATTAATATTTTGCTCAATTCAATTGATAAGCTAAATGTAATTAGTTTTATAGTAAAACGATTTATAGTTATTTAAAAAAAATATGCAACAAACTCAAAAATTTACAGCAATTATTGAAAAAGAAGATGATGTTTATGTTTCTCTTTGCCCAGAGTTAGACATTGCTAGTCAAGGCTCTACAATTGAAGAAGCCAAACAAAATTTAGTAGAAGCGATTGAGTTATTTTTGGAAGTTGCTGATACTTCTGAAATAGCAAGACGCTTGAAAAAAGAAACTTTTATTACTCAACTGGAGGTAAAGGTTAGGTAGACTAGGGATTTTTTCTGGTGAGGAAGTTTGCCAAATTTTAGAACAAAATGGCTTTATTAAAGTAAGACAAAGAGGTAGTCATATAATTATGCAAAAGCATAGTGAAAACTCTACTATTCCTGTGCCTGTTCCTAATCCTTCTTCAATTAAAATTGGAACATTAAGATCAATTATTAGGCAATCTGAATTACCTCGCTCTCTATTTGAATTTTAACAATAACAATCTTTTATTTAGCTAGGCAAACTGATATCTGATGTGATGATTAAAATGTGATCGCGATCACCTTAGATTTAAAACATTAAAGACAAAATCAAATCCAAAATAAATTATTAAGACCAATTTGGGAATACTAAAGACAAAATATATTTTTGTTTCTAAGTATATGGAGTTTCAAGTAGGAGATATTTTATCTATCCCCCTTAAAGGTCATACTCGTCATTTTTTTGTTTATGTCGGCAATAAGTTGACTGTGGGATGGGGTCCTAAAAATAAAAAGATGTTAAATAAAATATTGTTATAAAATAGTCAGATTTGAGTTTTGAACCGAATAAAAGTAACTGATAGATGTATTTCGCTTTTCATTCTATTGAGCATAGAAAAAATTAGTAATAGTCAATATAAATTCAAATTTGTTCTAATTGTTTGACTACACGATCGCATTCTTCCGTTAAATAATTAGTACCAGCTTGTCGATTCACTTCAATCAAAGAGCGATAATACCATAGAGTTCCTTCTCTGCCGCCTGTAAAACGGCTCCAAATATCATTTTCTCCTCGATGCCAGTCAGCTAAGATTGAACGAGCGTTATGTAATTTATCTGCCATTGAGACTCTTCGCACTTGGGGAGAAGCATGGCGCATTTTCTCAATATAATTTTGCTTTCTTGCTTGCCAAGGCGGTTTAGGGATAACTTCGGCATCGGTGCAAGCATTAACAATATTTACTACTCTTTCTCCAAATAACACCCGAATTTCTTGACGGGTTTTGTCTCCACCCTGGTCTTCTATGGCATCATGTAATAAAGCTGCGATCGCTTCATCTTCGTCTCCTCCATCTTCTATTACTAAGGCAGCAACGCTAAGAAGATGACTGATATAAGGAACGCCACTACCTTTTCTCACTTGTCGGGAATGGAGACGAGTAGCATAAACTAAAGCTTCTTCAAATCGACTGCTAAGTATAGTTGTTTTTTGTGGTTTTAAAGTCATTTAATTGTTGAGAACAGTTTCAGATTAATTAGACCAGACTAGCTATTTTCTATAATTAAATTATTAATGCAAATTTCAGCAACATGAATTTAATCTCGGCTACTTTAATCGGGATAGTAACAATTATTAATCTTATTAATTTGCCAGTTGTCGTTAATCGCGAATTAATAGTCAAACCAACCAATAGTTTAGTTAATTTAGCTCAAATAGATCCTATGAGACGTTTCGATCAATTTTGGCGCAATCGAACTGTTAACACTTCAGTGCAACAAAACTCAACCAGCATTACTCTAGATAGTAGAAATTTATCTAGCTCACATTACTTAAAGATTATTACCAATAGTACAAAAATTACAGGTACAATTACAGTTAATGATCGCAAGTTAATTAGTTTAAATAATCCTGAAACCTCCTTAGACTTAGCTCCTCGTTTAGTCAAAGGAATAAATACTATTGAAATTGCAGGTAATTATTCTCCGAGTAATGCTAACGTAACCATTCAATTTTCTGGAATTGGTAATACTGTCACTCAACAAAGTAGTGGTAGCGGTACTCTCCAGCATAAATTAATTATTAATGTGCGTTAACATTTTTAATAATTCAAATTTGTTAATGATTGTTAGGTATTACTTTATCGCGAGATTAAGCTGAGTAAAATTAGCATAAAATAGCCTAAGTTATGTTAATTACTTATGAACTGGCAGCAGAAACAGTCTTCAAGCAAGCATTCCTTGAAAAAAGAGCGAGAACCCAGTTTCTACTACTTTGCCTACGGTTCTTGTATGTGTCCTGTCGATTTAAAGCGATCGCTAGGAGAAGATACCCATCATTATGTAGTTGGTAAAGCTGTACTTTCAGGATATCGTTTAGGATTTTATCGTCGTTCTCTACTACGTAACTGTGGAGTATTAGACATTATTGCTGATGCTAAATCTGAGATCGAGGGAGTATTATATTACTTACCTTGGCGGTTGAGCGATCGCTTAGATGAAAGAGAAGAAGTTCCTCGTCGAGGTTATCGACAAGAATTTGTCACAGTTAAAAGTCATAGTAGATGTTACGAACAAGTTCGCACTTATGTAGTAATTGATAAACTGACTCAAGAAATTCCCCCTAATGACTGGTATTTTCAAGTTGTCTTACGTGGTGCTATTACCTGTGGATTGTCAGAGGAATATTGCTGGCAATTATTCAATCACATGCATCACTTACAAACAAGACAAAATAGTTATTTGCTAGATTGCAGAGAGGAGCAAACAATTGTCAGACACGCAAGTTAACGAACCCAAATTACCAAAATTACCCACTTCAGCAATAGAAAACGATCCAGGTATTAATGCAACTACCGAACATTGGTTTGAATATCAAGTGAAAGCTCAACCCCATCATACAGATTACGCTGGCATAGTTTGGCACGGTACTTATCTTACCTGGATGGAAGCAGCTAGAGTAGAATGCCTTCGTTCAATCGGGATAGAGTTTGCAGATCTAGTAGCTCTTGGTTGTGATTTGCCAGTAGTAGAGTTATCACTCAAATATCATCGTCCTGTCCGTTTAGGCATGTCCGCCGTAGTCAAAACTCGTCTTACCGAAACCGAAGGAGTCAGAATTCACTGGGATTATCAAATTCAATCTCCTGAAGCAGACGAACTTTATGTCACAGGAAGAGTAACGTTAGTAGGAGTCGATCGCGAGAAAGGTAAAGTGATGCGTCAACTACCGCCAGACGTAAAAGATGCCTTAACCAAATGGAGCAAAGCTCGCTAAAACGCCTGAATCCATTCTTTAATTTGATATTCAGTCCAAATCCCGTTTTGCCAATAGGGATCTGATTCGATTAACTGTCTAACAACATCTTCTGATTCTGCCTCATAAATACCAAAAACCTTAGTATTATCTTTAGTTGGCCCAAGAGTAATTAAAATACCCTGTTCTTTTTGTTGGGCAAGTCCGTCTAAATGTGCCTGACGATAAGGAGTTCGTTTTTCCAAAGCGTTATCGCAATAACTACCCCACATAATATATTTCGGCATAATGATTTATGGTTGATCTTTTCTCAACAAAATCATATCAAGTTGTCTAAACCAATGCCTATATCAACAAATTCTCCCCATTTACTCAGTCCTTTTTCACTTGGAGATTTAACTCTTAAAAATCGGGTAGCGATGGCTCCCTTAACGCGATCGCGTGCAGGAAAAGAACGTCTTCCTAACGATTTGATGGCAGAATATTACGTGCAAAGAGCTTCAGCTGGTTTAATTATTACGGAAGCAACCACGATTTCCAAACAAGCAAATGGCTGGCAACAGACCCCTGGAATTTACACTGACGAACAAGCTCAAGCTTGGCAAAAGGTTGTCGAGGCAGTTCACGCCCAAGGAACACCAATTTTTCTACAACTTTGGCATTGTGGCAGAGCTTCTCATCGTAGTTTTCAAGAAAATAATCAATTACCAGTTGCACCAAGCGCGATCGCCATTCAAGGAGAAGGTCTTCATACTCCAGATGGTAAACGGTTTCATGAAACGCCTAGAGCTTTAGAAACTGAAGAAATTCCAAACATAGTCGAAGATTATCGTCTTGCTGCCGAAAGAGCTAAAATGGCTGGTTTTGATGGCGTAGAAATTCATGCTGCCAATGGCTATTTAATCGATCAGTTTTTGCAATCTAAAACTAATCATAGAAGCGATCGCTATGGAGGTAGTATAGAAAATCGCTACCGTTTTCTGCAAGAAATTGTTGAATCTATCTTAACTGTCTGGTCTGCTAATCGAGTTGCCGTCCGCTTATCTCCTAACGGTAATTATAATGATATGGGTTCGCCAGACTTTCGCGAAACTTTCCTGTACGTAGTAAAACAATTAAACAGCTATGGATTGGCTTATTTGCATCTCGTCGATGGTTTAGCTTTTGGTTTCCACGAACTGGGAGAACAAATGACCTTAGCAGAGTTCCGTTCAGTATTTGATGCACCTTTAATGGGCAACTGTGGCTATACCCAAGCAACCGCCGAAACAGCAATCCAAGAAGGTCATGCAGACTTAATTGCTTTTGGCAGACCATATATTAGCAATCCCGATTTAGTCGAGCGTTTTGCCAACAATTGGGAATTAAATCCTCCAGCCGAACAAAGTATATGGTATTCGTTCGATTCAGAAGGATATACTGATTTTCCTTTTTATAAAGAAGCACAAACAGTGTAATTGATCACGACACATCCAGTAGGGATAATTCATGAATTATTCCTACTACTTTTCCGATGTACTATAACTCTTTTAAGTAGCTCCACTTAATTAAACATTAAACGTTCAACAGTATAATTTCCCTGTTAACTTTGATTTTTGATGCCATCAATAATAGCGAGAGCCAAATCATAGTTTTGACCACAGTTGATGACGTTGTTTGGCTAATTCTGAACGGTGAATTGAAGCATTATCATGAATGATTACTGTGGGCTTTCCTGTCTCAAACAGTCGTTTCATGGCACGTTCAGCTTGCCAGTTCATAAAACGAAGATAATTTTCTGTCTTGTAAGTTCCTACTTTTAAAGCATATTCAAATTTTTGTTCTACTTCCCAAACACCCATAATCTTGATTCGTCTTCCTTTTCTAGTTTTTTGAGAAATTGATTTTTGCTGACCTATTCGACCATAACCATAACTTAGAGGACTCTCTGGATAACATCCTGATTCATCCAAATACAGCAAAGTAATTACACCTTGTTCTGCCCATAATTTCAGGGTTTGCCAATCTTTCTTTTTTGCTTCTTTAAACTCTTTACTTTTAGGTGTTGGAGGTTTTCGCCTCAGTCTTTTCCAACGCCAGTTTTTTTTTAAGTATGCGGCGGACTTGTTCTGCACCCAAAACTACTTGTCTTTCTCTAGCTAATCTTTGACTTAATTGTCTAGAGCTGCTGCTACGAGATTCTTGTAACCATTGTTCTAATGTTCTAAAGCTTGCCAATCTTCCTTTGTCCATGAAGGTTTTTGTCCTCTGCCTTCTGCTTCCCATAAACCCGCTAATCCTCGTTGATTCCAGCGATGAATTGTTTGTCTTACTGTCGATTCTGCCCATTCTAGATAATCGGCGATCGCTTTGACTTTCCATCCTCTTGCATTTAAACGAAGTGCCGTTGCCCTTTGCGCCCGTTCTTCGAGGCACACAGTCTGCTACTTCTAGCTCTTGTAGTGTTTTATTTTCTTCCTTTGTTAGAGTTATTTTTAATCCTGCTGGCATTCTTAGATTGTTTAAGCTGAATCTTTTTCTTTCTATTTTACTTTTTTTTAGGTGGAGCTACTTACTTCTATTTTATTTCTTACATCAGGAGTTTTGATGTTCTTTGTTTTACCTAGCCGAGATAAACTTTTAAGCTTTTTCGCGATCGCTATTGGGATTATCTTAATTTTTGCTAGCAGTAGAGCTATCTTAAATCCTACTAGTCTTTGGCAATTTGTTTTTTCTTTAGCTAGTTTTATCGGTGGATATCAGTTGTTTACTACAGGTCGTCTCAATATTTGATTTTAAATCAAAAACTCTTGGTACAACAGTAGGGGCAACCGCTCAATTGCCCTGATTTGTTCTAACTCAACAAAGTAACTTTAAATTCTTTGACTAGGGTATCGTATCGCAGACTTTTTGATGAACGGGTTCGATACTTCTAGCTACTGTTTCTCTCTTGTGGATGATGTTAATCGATCAAATAGTGTTTTAAATAAATGTAATTGCTAAGAGATATCTACCCCTTCAATTTTGGCTCAACTGTGCCGCAAAATTTTGATTTCAAGGAGATAGTTCTATGCCTTGGACTTATGATGATTATCCAACTTCTATGAAGAATCTAACCGCAGAGGTACGACGAAAAGCAATTGATATTGCTAATGCACTTTTAGATGATGGTTATGAAGAAGGACGTGCCATACCAATCGCTACTGCCCAAGCGGAAAAATGGGCAAAAAATCGGGATAAGCAAATTGCTAAAAAGAATACAGGTGGTTCTACAGGTCAAGCCGTTAATGAAAAATGACTTTCTTAATCAAAAAAAGAGGGTTTGGCAATGCCAGACCCTTATTATAAATAGTTTGTTTTTAACTTCGTAAAGTTACTTCAAATTCCTTGACGAGAGTATCACGGACTTTTTGATGTACAGGTTCGACATCTTCATCAGTCAAAGTGCGATCGCTTGAGCGATAAATTAGGCTGAAAGCTAAACTGCGTTGTCCTTCAGGGACATTTTGACCTTTATATTCATCAAATAATTCGACTTTTTCTAATAATTTACCCCCTGCCCGATTGATTACTTGAGCTACTTCGGCTACGGATAAATTAGTAGGAGCAAAAAAGGCTAAATCTCTCTCTGTACCAGGATAAGCAGAATAAACTTGGAATTTTGGCGTAATTACTTCTTCCTGACTCAAAGCAGTGAGTAAAATATTGAAGTCTAATTGAAAGACATAAACTTCATTGGGTAAATCCCGTTGTTGTCGCAATTGAGGATGTAATTGCCCAAATATACCCAGATTTTTCCCTTCTAACCACAAAGAAGCGGTGCGCCCTGGATGAAGTCTGGAATCTGTGCTATCTGAACGATATTCAATTGTCAAACCAAGATTAGTCAACAAACTTTCCAGAATACCTTTAGCTTGGTACCAACTCATTGGGGCAGGTTTTCCGCCTCTAGTCCAACTACCTTGGGGATAAAAATCTCCGCCCATAATTCCTGCTACGGCATCTGCTTCTTGAAATCCTGTTTCAGAGTTCCAAAAAATGCGTCCAATTTCAAAGGCATTGAGTGAACCGTTGCCTTGAGATTGATTGTACTCAAAAGCATCAATCAAACCAGTAATTAAATCGGTTCGTAAAGCCGAATATTCAGCAAACAGGGGATTAGCTAAGGTAATTTCTCCTCCTGTGGGTTTAACCAGAGAATAATGTACTACTTCAGTTAATCCTACACCTCGTAATAAAGCTCGTAATTTATTTTTGATCTGATAATCAAAAGAAAGATAACCAGGTTCAGTTTTAGCAGGTAAAGTATCACAGAAGCGATCGTAACCATAAAGACGAGCTACTTCTTCAATCAGGTCAATTTCTCGCTCCAAATCCCGATAACGATAGGAAGGTACAGTTACTTTCCAAGTACTCTCTTGATCGGGAATTAACTCCAACTGACAACCCAAAGCAGTGAGAATTTGCTCAACTTCGCCAACTTCAATTTCACCAAAACCATTTTCCCGCTTAACTTGACCTAAAACCTGATTAATTCTGCTTAAACGTAACTCAATCGAACCACGACTAGCAAAATCTGGACGAGCATCAGCCACAGTTTGAGCAACTGCCACACCTCCAGCTAATTCTTGCAATAATGCGATCGCTCTAGCTACAGCTAAATCTAATTCTACTTGATTAACTCCTCGTTCATAACGGGTAGAAGCTTCTGAACGTAAATTCTGACTCCGTGAGGAACGACGAATACTAACTGATTCAAATAAAGCAGATTCTAAAACCAGATTAACTGTATGATCATCAACTTCCGTCTCTTCTCCGCCCATAACTCCAGCTAAAGCTACAGGACGATCATTTGCCGTAATCAAAAGATTTTGAGGAGTTAGTTCCCGATTTTGACCATCAAGAGTAGTTAAGCTTTCTCCTACCTCAGCAAAACGCACCCCAATCGTTAAAGAATTGTTTCCAGCTACCCTTTGTAATTTTTCGCGATCAAAAGCATGAAGCGGTTGCCCCCATTCCAGTAATACGTAGTTAGTCACGTCTACCACATTATTAATCGGACGCACTCCTGCTGCCTGTAATCGCCATTTCAACCAATTAGGAGAAGGGGCTAATTTTACTCCTTCAATAACTGTACCTATATATGCTGGACAAGCTTGAGAATCTTGAACCTCGATCTGAAGAGTTTGGATTTGTGCAACTTCATCTTGGGGAAGATCGGGAAGTTTTAAAGTTGCACCTGTTAAAGCTGCTACTTCTCTAGCTATTCCTACCATCGATAAAGCATCAGCACGATTAGCAGTAGTCGCCAAATCTAAAATAACATCATCCAATCCTAATAAAGGTCGAACATCTTGTCCTGGTTTGAGGTTATCTCCACTAAAAATATGAATGCCATCGGATTCTTTTTCCAATCCTAATTCGGTTAGAGAACAAATCATCCCTTCCGAAGGAACACCTCTTAACTTGGTTCGGCGCATTTTGAGATCAATAGCAGGTAAATAAGTTCCTAAAGTTGCCACAGGAACAAAAATATCTGCTCTCACATTACTTGCGCCACAAACTATATTTAAGGGCGCATCTCCTCCCACTTCTACTTGACAAACACTTAATTTATCTGCATTGGGATGAGGTTCTTTTTGGATTACTTTGCCAATGACTACTCCATCAGCAAAAGTCCGCAGGTCTTCAATCGCTTCGACTTCAAAACCTGCGATGGTCAATATCTTACCTAACTCTGCTGCCGTTAGGTCAACATCTACTAATTCTTTGAGCCAATTTAGAGAGACGAGCATTTAGTTCTTCTTGATTTGTCAATACGGTGGTTGGACATAGATAACGAATAAATTCGCCGTCCCCCACCCTCAACACCACGATTCTGTAAAACGAGGAAGTCTCGGTACATTTCGCAGTCAATCTTTAGCTTAAATATTTTAACTCTAGCAAGTAAATTTACTGAAACTTTATTGTTGGTTAACTTAGTTTTTAATCTAAGTAAATTAACTATTAATAATTCAAGCGCTTAAGTAAATATGCTGAAAATATTTAATTATTAGCTTTAAAAAAAAGCTTTTTGAGTAGTTTTTCTTAATCAAAACTCCCTAAAAACACTTAGAAAACTTTTCAATTTTCAATGATTTTATGGTTTTTTTTGGACAAATTAGTCAAGGTATACTTTTCAATTTCTTATTTTCAATCTCTTAGCTATTTAAAAAAAATTAGGATATGCTTGTGATTGAATAGCTGAAACTAGAGATTTATTGCTAGACAGAGCCTTATAGGTATATTGAATGAGCTACTGCCTAAATCCTTCTTGTCCAAAACCAATCAACCACCCCAAGGCAAAAATATGCCGAGCTTGTGGTTCAAAACTATTATTGCGCGATCGCTACCATTTAGTTAAAGGGTTAGGGAAAGGAGGCTTTGGTGCAACATTTCTCGCTGCTGATATTTCTCTTCCTAGCAACCCTCTATGTGTGATTAAACAATTACGTCCCAATACAGACAATCCTAGTTTTCTCTCGATGGCAAGACAATTATTTGAACGAGAGGCAAAAACTTTAGGTCGAATCGGGAGTCATCCTCAGATTCCCAGACTATTAGATTATTTTGAAGACCGTAAACAATTCTATTTAGTGCAAGAATTTGTTAAAGGTAATAATCTCCAGCAAGAAATTAAAAAACATGGTCTTCTTAATGAAGAAAAAGTTAGACAAGTTCTCAAAGAAATTTTAGTTATTCTCAAAGATATTCATAATCAAAAAGTAATTCATCGAGATATTAAGCCAGCCAATATTATTCGTCGCGAAATAGATGATAAGTTGGTCTTGATTGATTTCGGAGTAGTTAAAAATCAAGTTAATACGGTAGCTTCCAATAATAACAACACTGCTTTAACTGCTTTTGCTGTTGGTACACCAGGTTTTGCTCCTCCAGAACAACTAGCTATGCGTCCTGTTTATGCTAGCGATATTTATGCTCTTGGGGTTACTTGTGTTTACCTGCTGACAGGTAAAGCACCAAAAAATATGGAGTGTGACCCCCTAACAGGAGAAATTAATTGGGACAAATATCTTAATGTGTCTGAGAGTTTTTCCCAGATTTTGCATACTATGCTGGAAGTATCGGTTAAAAATCGCTACAAAACTGCCGATGAAGCTTTACAAGCATTAGATATCGAAAACCATCTTGATAGCCTATCAGAAAGTATGTTTAGTTATCCTAGTGGTAATGTCGATCCATTTAGTAACTCTTCTTCAGGTCGAGGTAATCGCTCTCGCATGGCTGATAATCTTCGTTCTCGTCACACTAGTATTAACCCTGCTGCTAAACGGACTATTGCCAGTCAGGATTATAAAAAAACTCAAATTCAAGGTAATCGAAATAGTTTCAGTCGAGGAACTTCTATTGGTCGAAATAGCTCCGAGCTAAAAAAATCAACTTCCTTTGGAACTAGTGCTTATGATTCTAATAGACCAGTTAAATTAGAGGCTCAAGCTTTATTAGATTCTTATTCCACTGGTAGAAGAGATTTTAACCTAAAAGATTTCAGTCAACAAAATCTCGAAAAAGCTAATATATCTGGAGCGCATTTTCATGAATCGAAGTTTATTAAAACAAATTTACAAGGAGCGAATTTGACAGGAGTAGATTTAAGTAGCGCAGATATCAGACAAGCTTTATTACGCAATGCCAATC
Organism: Stanieria sp. NIES-3757; assembly: GCA_002355455.1. NCBI lineage: Bacteria > Bacillati > Cyanobacteriota > Cyanophyceae > Pleurocapsales > Dermocarpellaceae > Stanieria > Stanieria sp. NIES-3757. Next base: position 3,211,745 of record AP017375.1, on the reverse strand, counting down.
TGTGTAGAGCTTATCTCTATTCTGCCAATTTAGAAGGAGCGGATTTACGAGGCGCAGATTTAAGTTTTACCCAATTTTCAGGAGCTAAATTAAAAGGCGCAAACCTTTGTGGTGCTAATCTTTCCAATGCCAATATTACAGAAGAACAACTCAAAGAAGCCAAAACTAATTGGATGACAGTTTTACCGAACGGTAGAAGAGGTTTGTGGTAGACAGTTAAGCTAATCCACATTTTAGAAAAAATTCTTTAAAATTTGATATGTTTATCACTTCTGCTTGTCTAGCTACTCAAAGCTTCAATTTCTTCTACTGTAGTAGGTAAAGCAGCAGTTAAAACTTCGGAGCCAGATTCGGTTACCAAAACATCATCTTCAATTCTAATACCTCTAACGTCAGCAAATTGTTCCAGTCGTTCCCAATTGACTACCTTTTGATATTTATAACGAAAATCGGGATGATTCAAAATAGCAGGAACTTGATAAAAACCTGGTTCAATTGTAACTAACATTCCTGGACGAAGAGGACGATCCAATCTCAAATAACCCAACCCAAAGCGATCGCTTCTAACTCTTTCTGTTTCGTAACCTGCTAAATCTCCTAAATCTTCCATGTCATGAACATCTAAACCCAACAAATGACCAATTCCATGAGGGAAAAATAAAGCATGAGCATCCATTGCAACTAAATCATCAGGATTTCCTTTTAAAATACCCAGATCTACTAATCCTTCAGCAATAATCGTAGCTGCTAATAAATGAATGTCTCGATATTCTACTCCTGGAGCAATTTTTTCAATACAAGCATCATGGGCAGCTAAAACTACTTGATAAATATCTCGTTGAGTACTAGAAAACTTACCTGAAACAGCCCAAGTACGAGTAATATCGGCAGCCCAACCCAATGAAGTTTCTGCACCAACATCAGCTAATAATAAATCTCCTGTTTGTAACGAATGATGATACTGTTCGTTGTGTAGTACTTCCCCGTGTACCGTGACAATACTGCCATAGGCACAACTCATATTATGAGCAATAATTACTCCTTCCATTGCACCTCTGACTTCTGCTTCAGTGGTTGCCTGAGAAGTCGCCTTTATACCTGCTTGGTGTGCCTTGATTGAGACTTGGGCAGCTTTAGTTAATTGAGCTAAAGCAAAGCGATCGTGAGACAATCTTAAAGTGATAATTGCTTTGGTCAATTCTTGATCTATTTCTGTTGGTGCATGAGCAGGAGTAAGCTGACGATTCAGGAATTGACATTGTTGTTGATAGGTTTGGTAATTTTGTACGGCTATTGTGGCAGCATTAGCCGTATGGTTAACTAATTCTGCTAGAGGATAAGCTCGCTCTGCGCCAATTATGACAGCAATTTCATCTTTGGTTGGTGTTTGTCCGTGCCATAAAGTAGCTTCAGGTGGAGTATCATCGAGATATAAAGTTAATTTCCCTTGTTCTAATCTGATAACAGCTTTTTCTAAAGGTAAACCCGCAAAATAAAGAAAATGACTACTAGCTCGAAAAGGAAAGCGATTGGCTGGAAAATTGCGCCCGATACTTTCTCCAGACCACAAAATAACGGGATAATCAATTAACTCAGCTAATTTTTGTCTTCTCTGTTGTAGAGTAATAGATAAAGAGTTGTCAATTTCTATGGTTATGTCTAGGTTCATTGTCTAAATTCGCTAACTAAAGAAACAATAGCAGTCTTATTTAATTAAATTGTAAGAATCGAAAATAAATATTTTTGGTTAATAGTTGATGGCAATAAAATTTGAAATTGGAACAATTATTTTAAATTTAATTTTTCTCTTAACTCATTAAGGCTTGCTTTAGTAATTAACTATTACTTATTACTTAAATCAGCAATATTGTTGATGTTTTTATTTCGCGGTTTTGCTCTAATCAAATCTTTTCTTTTAATTCAATGCAACTTTGCTACTGGTCTATCGATAAGTTACCTGGAATCAAACCAGAAGAACAAAATTTACTCAAAGCGTTTGATATTAACACTACCAAACAATTACTCGCGATCGCAAGTAACCCCCAAACTCAACAAACTTTAGCTCATCAACTTAAAGTAAGTAATAGATATATTAGTAAATGGGTTGCTTTAGCAGATTTAGCCCGTCTTCCTAGTGTGGGTTGTCAGTACTGTGGATTATTATTGCATTCTGGAATAGCTTCCGTCTTACAACTAAGTCAGACATCTTTTCCTCGTCTACATCGTCAAATTGTAAAATTACACATAGCTACGATGCAAACCAAAGAATTATCTCCTTCTTTAGAACAAGTAAAACAATGGATTGAAGAAGCTAAATCGATTTCTCTCATTACTAAAGCCCGATTTTGAAGCAAATCATTTTATCAATGGCGATTGATCAAATATTTCTCCTGTCACATTCAACAGTATTTTCAGAAGAACTTTGATTAAAGCCATAAGAATATTGTTTAATGAATTAGCTGGTTATCCTGAAAAGAAAAGCGATCGAGCATGAGTACATCCCCCAATCAGTTAGAGACTCAATTAAAAGAATTAGAGCAGCAAGCATTAGAATCAATAGGTGCTTTGGGAAATCTAGAAGAACTAGAACAACTCCGAGTTAAATATTTGGGGAAGAAAGGCGACTTATCCCAAATTTTAAGAGGAATGGGCAAATTAAGCCCTGAAGAACGACCTATTGTTGGGACATTAGCCAACGAAGTTAAAGAAAAAATTCAAAATCAGCTAGATAGTCGCAGACAAACTTTACAACAAGCTGAAATCGAAGCCCAATTACAAGCAGAAACTCTGGATGTCACTATGCCAGGAGTCAGTCGTCCTCTTGGTCATATTCATCCTCTTAATGGTATGATTGATCGCATTCTGGATGTTTTTGTTGGTTTGGGTTACACAGTAGCAAGTGGGCCTCACATCGAAACCGATTATTATAATTTTGAAGCCCTTAATACACCAGCAGACCATCCAGCCAGAGATATGCAAGATACTTTTTATCTTCCAGGTGGTCATCTGTTACGTACTCATACTTCTTCTGTCCAAATTCGCCACATGGAAAACCGCCAACCTCCCATTCGGATCGTCGCACCTGGTCGATGTTACCGGCGTGATACAGTAGATGCAACTCACTCGGCAACTTTCCATCAAATTGAAATTTTAGCAGTAGACAAAGGATTACAGTTTACTGATTTGAAAGGTACGATCAAAGAATTTTTACGGCGTATTTTTGGTGATGATATTACAGTGCAATTTCGTGCTAGTTACTTCCCTTTTACCGAACCTTCTGCCGAAGTAGATGTGCAGTGGAAAGGTAAATGGTTAGAAGTAATGGGTTGCGGAATGGTCGATCCTAATGTGCTAAAAGCAGTAGGTTATGACCCAGAAATTTATACTGGTTTTGCTGCTGGTTTAGGTGTAGAAAGATTTGCTATGGTACTACACCAAATTGATGACATTCGTCGTCTTTATGCCAGCGATTTAAGATTTTTACAACAGTTTTAAAGATAAATAATCTAATAAATGTTAATTTAAGGTGCGTAAATAACGTGCCTTTTTTGTGATTAGAAAAAATATTTTATTGTGTAATACTTACCTAATTAGATTCTGTTTTAGCTTTTCCCACGAACCCTATTGATAAGTCTGAAAGGTTAACTGTCTTAACTCGAAACAAGGCAATTAGAAATAAAGCCAGAAAAAGGGAACGCGCACCAAGACACTTAATCTCGCTCCGTGCCATTTTAAGTGAGGTTTCAAGGTTTGACGGAGCAAGCTAATATTATTCATAGGGTTTCTGTTCAAGTGTAATTACTTTTTTGTCCTGTACTAAGATTATTATTATCAACTCAAATAAATTTGTAATTTTTGTTTAACCTCTTCCCAACTTTCTATCTCAATTTCTCCTAAATACTTAATCAATCTTCTTTTGTCAAAAGTATTGGGTTCGATTGCAATAACCGTACTATCCTTATCCAAACCATTATTTGGCGTAGCTTTTAGCTGAACCACTACAGCAGCAAGTTGAGGATTAGCTATTACCTGAGAAGTAATTGGTAATAAAGTTACTTTTTTCCTAACCTTATTAAAATCAGAGCCTGAAATAATTAATCCTGGTCTAGTTTTTCTACTCTTAGTTCCAATTGACGGCTCAAAATTTACTAACCAGATACTTCCTTGTCGATAATCGCGCACTCTTGTTCCTCTTCCGTCCAACCAAGATCGAGTTCATCTAATAACTTTGCTCCCTCTAACATCTTTGATTTAGTTTGAGCAATAATTTCTTTTTCAATTAGATGACTAATTAAAGCACTGCGGTTGGTTATATCGGCACTACTAGCGATTAATCGATCTATTTGTTCTAACTTACTCTGATCCAAATAAATAGATATTTTTGCCATAGCATAATTTATCTGACTTTTTATCTTACCTATAGTAGCACAAATTGACACTTCCCACTCATAAAATGCGGGAAATCACAACAAATAAACTTATCCCTCTTTTGTCACTCTCCGAGGTTGGGCTATCAAAACTGGAAATTGGCTATCATCTGATCGTCCTCTTAAAATTAAAAAACATGGACGACAGCAAGCGAGTATTTTTCGCTATAGTTTCGATTATCTTCGCTCTATTCTTACTGATTTAGATTTAAAATTTGATGACTTTTGCCACTCTTTACAATTTTTGTCCTGTACTTAGCTCTACTTGATTGTTAATTCAATTCCTCGAATAGAATAATCTAATAATTCTATGGGATGCATTAACTTAATTTCTTTTCCTTGAATTTTTAAATGCTTGATGATTTGTAGTGAACATCCAGGATTAGCAGAAGCAATTAAATTTGCACCAGTATTAACTAAATTGGTAACTTTTTGTTGTCCCAACTCATCAGCTACTTCTGGCTGCAACATATTATAAACACCTGCACTTCCGCAACATAAAGCAGCATCAATTGGTTCTTTTAAAGCAACTCCTGGAATTTGTTTTAATAATTGACGGGGTTGTAAACTAATTTTTTGTCCGTGTAATAAATGACAAGCATCTTGATAAACTATTTTTAATTTTTCTTGAGTTAAAGGTGATAGTTTGGCAGTTAATCCAACAGTTGCTAAAAATTCTTGTACATCTTTGACTTTGCTTGCAAATTCTTGAGCTTTATCTTTATATTCTGGATCATCTGCTAAAATATGACCGTATTCTTTTAAAGTATGTCCACAACCAGCAGCATTAATAATAATTGCATCTACTTTGGTATCAGCAAAACTATCAATCATTTGTTTAGCTAACTGTTTTGCTTGGTTTTCTTGTCCTTGATGGGCAGGTAAGGCAGCACAACAACCTTGACTTTTAGGAATAATTATTTCGCAACCATTAGCGGATAAAACTCTAATAGTAGCTTGATTTACTGAATCAAAAAATAATCTTTGAACACAACCTAAAATCATTCCAACTCGGTAGCGTTGTTCACCTTGAGCAGGAAGAATTTCTGGTATATTATCTTGCAATGAATCAACAGTAATTGTGGGTAAAATTGATTCCATTGCAGCTAATCTTGGTGATATTTTATTGACGATTTTGGTTTGACGAACAAGTTTTTGTAAGCCTAATTTTTGATAAACCCACAAAGAAGGTAAAAAAGGTCTTAAACGATTAGGATAGGGAAAAAGATTAAAAATTAAAGTTCTTATTAATCGGTCTGATAAATTACGGGGTTGATTTCTTTCGACTTGAGGACGAGTAGCAGCAATTAATTGATCGTACTGTACTCCTGAAGGACAAGTAGTTACACAAGCTAAACAACCTAAACAAGAATCAAAATGTTGAGATGTAGCATCATCGATCGCAGCTTCTCCTTGACTAATCGCATTCATTAAATAAATTCTACCTCTAGGAGAATCCATTTCTTTACCAATAACGCGATAACTAGGACAAGTAGAAAGACAAAAACCACAATGGACGCAGGTATCAATTAATTCTTGTTTGGGAGGATTTTTTTGATCGAAATTATTAGTCATTAGGTAAGGTTTATTTGCTGATTATTAATTATTTATAAAAGTTCAATTATTAAATTTGCTGTTTGGAAGAAGGCATTTCAGTTATGAGTTATTTTTTTCTATTTCCTTTGATTAAATTCCGCCGACAAATCGACCAGGATTTAAAATCTGATTGGGATCGAATTGTTGTTTAATTGTTTGCATCATTTTAAGTGAATTACCGTTATATCCCCACACATCTAATTGTTGTTTAGTTGATTTTGGTGCAGTCAAAATAGTTAGAAAACCACGATTCTGTTTACATAGCGATCGCATTGTTGCTAACATAGCACAATCTTCCTGTTCTAACTGCCAATGTCCTAAACCACTACCAAGATGAATCATTGCCAACCCATCAGTTAAATTAGTTAGTAACTTCACTGCTTGATTGGGTACTATTCCTATTTTGCAAATAATTGCCTCCTGAGAGGAAGGGATACGGATGATTTCTAATAATCTTTGCCATAAGTCAGACTCATCTCGATCTTGATAGTAGCTAACTTGTAAATTTAATTGTTGAGCGATCGCTTTTAATTGATTCGATTGTTGTTTAATACTTGCAGGAATCGTTTGAAACCTAATAATTAATCCCATTTCCTTCGTAATTTTTAAGCGATTCATAGCAGAACTAGAAATTAAATCCGCTTTAGTAGGAGTTAAACTAGAACTACGTAAAGTCTGTGCAGCTTTAGCAAGACGATCCGCTTCTCCCGTTAACACCAAAGTTTGGGAGGCTTCAGGTAAAGGAAAAGTCCGCAAAGTTACTTGAGAAATAATTCCTAAAGTCCCATAAGCACCAGTAAACAGCTTCATTAAGTCGTAACCAGCGACATTCTTAACAACTCTTCCTCCTGCTTTAGCAAGCTCGCCATCAGCGCGAATAATCGATATTCCCAAAACCAAATCTCTAATACCACCATAACGTTGTCGCCAACTACCTGTATCTGCGGTAGCGATAATACCGCCAATCGTAGCTTGTTGAGGAAAAGTTGGGTCTATTGGTAGAAATTGTCCAGTCAAAGCTAATTTTTCCTGTAAATCTGCTAATCTGACTCCTGCTGCTACAGTAACTGTCAAATCATCAACAGCATGATCGATGATAAGATCGCATTTTTGCGTACTAATTACTAAATCAATCTCTGTAACTAACCCACCCCAGTCTAATTTAGTTCCGTTACCACAGATGAGAATGCGCCATTGTTGCTGTTGTGCTTGTTTGACTATTTCCGATAAAGTCTCTACTGTTTTAGGAAAAGCAAGATAGGTTGAATCTGTAATAGCAACACCTACTTGTTGAAGTTTAGCTTGCCAAATAGAATTAGCCTCGCTTAACGCTACTAATTCAACTGGAGAATTGAGTAGAGATGGCAATTGTGCGATCGCATTAGTCATCTGAGTTGAAAATTTAATTTACAAAGAAATCATATTGAAAATCTTAACGCGATCGGTCTTTTCATTTTGACAGAATTTGACTTTAGGAGAATTCAGAAGTTAGATTTTGAAATTGCAACTCGTTAAAATTTATTTAATTAAAGAATAGTTTTTACTGGATTCGACTTTAATTTTTTTTAGTTTTTTAGCAATGAGCAAACAATAATAAAAAGCAATAATAAATGCTCCTTCAGCAAAAATTTTTGGGATTTCTTCTATCGTGGTAAACCAATGATGAGCATTGTTTAATTGTTCATGATTTTTGATCCAGAGAGATAGAATTTCTCTATTATGACTAAGCATATCTAAAAAAATCGTCAAAAAGCTTAAACTAAATCCTGTGAGAAACCATCTTGAAGCTGAAATAAATTTTTGAAACTCATTTTTAAAAGTATGTAGAAAAAATAAACCAAATAACGCATATAATAAAACAATAAAATCGTCCATTCTGCCAGTAATTCCAGCATCATTTAAATTTAAAAAAATGTGTAAAGTTTTATCAAAATTTTCATGAAATTCCCAATACTCATCTAAAGCTAAAAAGATAAATCCTAAGGTTAGAATTTGCCAAAATATTTTAGGGTTTTTCCAGCTTACTACTTGAAAATTTTCTTGAAAGCGGAGGCGATTAATTTTCCAACAGAGATAAGCAATAAATAATAACTGACAAATAGAGAGCCATGTTATAAACCCATTTTCACCAAAATAACGCATCGGACTCCGCTCAAGCAAGATTGCTCTACCAATGGCGATGCTCATCATCAAACTCTCAATTCCAAATACCAAAAATACTGTCGATTTGAATGAGAGGCTCTTTTTCATTAATTAATTAAGTTAGATTACAACTGGTAACTAGTTTATTTAAAAAGTTAATTAAACTAGTTGGATTTTCAATTGATCAGAATTATAACCTAAAAATAAACAAAAGTTAAACTAAGAAAGACTTAAAAAAAAATAAAATGCAGTACTTTTTTCCATACTGCATTAAAAAACTAAAACCAACTAAGAACGAAGCCAAACAACACTTAAATTAGTTAATTAACCAAGATTTACTTTAACAACTTTGTGTTTTTCTTCTTCTATTTTTGGTAAATCAAGGTTCAAAATGCCATCTTTGTACTCTGCTTTGACATTTTGATTATCGATGCGAACTGGTAAAGGAATTACTCGACGAAATTGACCATAATAAAATTCAGAACGAGTCATTCCTTTTTCTTCAATTTTGGTTTCAGATTTGCGTTCACCAGTAATAGTAACCGAATCAGCAGTTACTTCCACATCTATATCTTTTGCTTCCATGCCTGGAACTTCTAATTTGAGATGAATAGTATCCTCATTTTCAGTTATTTCGGCTGGAGGTACAAATCCTAAACCAATTTTTTCTCCATCAAAATGAGGTGTCAGTTGATCGAATAAACGATTCATTTCTTTTTGGATAGAATCAATTTCTCGAAAAGGCTGCCAACGAATAATCGACATACTAAGACCTCCTTTAGGGATTTTTTCCTTAACTTTTAGTTAACTTTTTTCGCTCCCTCTACTTACGATCTTAATCAAAATTAGGAAATTAGAGATACGGTTTTAACGACCCAAAAAATAGGTAAATTACCCTATTAATTTTTCCTTGACTCAAATCACTTGTTTAACCTTTACTTTTTGCTACCTTTAAATCTAGATAGTCTCAAAAAAGAAGAGTAGTTTCTACCATAGGTTGGATGTTTTAAATATTTGATCTGTTTAATAATCAAGGAACTATTTTCTGACTTTTGAGTCACATGATTGACCCCCAAATCTTGTCAAAGGAAAAGGCAAGGTGAATTTAACCAAATAATCTTGCAAAACCTTGATTTAACATAGGTGGACCTTTGACTAAAAATTGTAAGTCAGCGAGATGACCAATCAATTATTCCCCCAACTAAACGCTGCTGTTGTCACACTCCTCAGCATTTCTACTTTGATTGCTTATCCAGTGATTGCAGACACTTCTAACTCTGAGTATACTTTTCTAGTGACACAAGATTGGCGTAGCTGCGACCATATTGGTAAGAAATATCAAGAAGTTTATGCTTTTGAAACTCCGAGTTTTTATATCAATATTTGTCGCAAAGGAGAAAATTACTTTTATTTAGGAGAAGCCAAACAGACCAATGTAGGTTCAATTTTTATTCCTGCCCAATTACTAGATGAAGGGAAAATTTATCGAGCCGATAATGGTAACGTCGCCTATTATGTCGCAATTGATGAAACTAAGTCAAAAGCAACGCCAGAAAATCAAGGTACTCTAACCATAGAACGAAATGGAAATCCAGTTTTAACTGAAAATTCTGTTACTCAACATTGTCTTTTTGTAGAATCTCCTGCTAGTTTAAGTGTCAGGAATAAGCCTAACGAACAAGCTAGTCAGATTGGAACTATTCCAGCTCGCTCCCAAATTACTTTAGCTAATCTCGATCCTCAAGGAAATCCCCAAATCAAACAAGGTTTAAACGGTAGTTCGTGGGTAGAAATATCTAATCCCTACAAGGGATTTATTCTCTATGGTAATGAAGAAAAATCTAGTTTAGCTACTTGTCAGTGATCTGAAAAACTTGCTGGAATTTAGTTTAAATTAATAGTTTGAGAGATTGTTAACTAATTCCAGCATTTTATAATAATTTATGCCCATTATTACGGTTGAACGTCTCAGTAAAATTTATCCAGTCGCAATTAAACAACCTGGAATTAAAGGTACTTTTAACCATTTTTTTCATCGTACCTATCGAGAAATAAAAGCAGTGCAAGATGTCACCTTTTATCTCGAACCAGGCGAAATTGTGGGTTTTCTAGGTGCAAATGGTGCGGGAAAAACTACTACCCTCAAAATGTTAACAGGGTTAATCCATCCTTCTAATGGTCAGGTTAGAGTTGCAGGTTATGTTCCTTTTCGTCGTCAACCAGAGTTTTTACGACAAACTAGCCTGGTAATGGGACAAAAACAACAATTACTCTGGGATTTACCTGCTTTAGATTCATTAAGAATTAACGCTGCCGTTTATAATATTAGCGATCGCATTTTTACAGAAAGATTGAACGAGTTAGCTTCAATGCTTGCTTTAGAAAATCAGTTGACTCAACCAGTCCGTAAATTATCCCTAGGCGAAAGGATGAAAGCAGAGTTACTCGCAGCATTATTGCATCATCCTAAAGTTTTGTTTTTGGATGAACCTACGCTAGGTTTAGATGTCAATGCTCAAGTAGCAGTAAGAGAATTTTTGCAAGAATATAATCAACGTTATCAGGCTACCATTCTTCTGACTAGTCACTACATGGCAGATATTACTGCTTTATGCGATCGCGTTTTATTAATTCATCAGGGACAATTGATTTATGATGGTAGTCTAGATGGATTATTAGAACGTTTTGCTCCTTATCGAGAAGTAAAAGTTGAACTCGCTCAAGCAGTATCACCAGAAAAATTAAAACAATTTGGAGAAATAGAAGCTATTGAAGGACAAGAAGTTCGTTTTATCGTCCAAAGAGAAAATTTAACTACTACTATCTCTCAAATACTTGCTCAATTTGAAGTAATCGATTTAAATGTTAACGATCCACCTATTGAAGAAGTGATTGGTCGTTTATTTGAGGCAGGATCGATTGCAGAAACTTGATAGTTAGTTAAGAAATTTATGATTTTTGTGAGCAATTTATGCTTGCCAAGTTTTGAGTGAATTTTTAACAGCTTGCTCCCAATTAAATTCAGCAACAAAATTTTTACCTTGATTACCCATTGTTTCTGTTTTCTAATTTAAATGTAAATATTCAATGCAAATTTTATATTGAAGTTTAGATTTTTATCTCAATAATTAGAGAAAATAATGATAAAAGCATTTTTGGAATGGGTTTTTATGAAAATGCCAAAGATTAACTCTGCCTTGCTAAAAATTGGAGTTACGCTCATTTCAATCGTAACCTTAGAATTATCGGTCATTCCTACGCTTATTTCAGCCCAAACAACAATTTCTCAATCTCAAACACCATCTTTCTTCCGCAAATCTCCACGTTTGTTAGATGCTTTCCCTACTCATAGTGGTGTCAGGATGTGGAGTGCCACTTATTATTTCGATCTTGCCATACCAGCAGATGCAGGAAATTATTTACAAACAATAACTATTAATCAACGGCGAGGTATGGATGAAATTAATTTCAATCTAGAAGAAACTGTTGCATATCTTGGCGATCATCGGCATAAAAAAGAACAATTAGCTATTAAAAATGTTAGTCAGGATGAAAATACAAAAGTAATTACAGTAGTGTTGTCTAATCCTATTCCTCCAGGAAACAATTTTACCGTAGGATTGAAACCAAAAAGGAATCCTGATTACGAAGGAGAGTATTTATTTGGAGTTACAGTTTTTCCCACAGGTAATAATCCTCGTGGTTTATATTTAGGTCCAGGAAGATTACATTTCCATCGAGGTAACGACAGTTTATTTGACAATTAAATTTTGATGACAATGGGAACTAACTATTTTAAGATGCGTCTATCTCAAGGACAGCTTAATTTATTGGCAACTTGTCCGCCTAGATTTCAGCAAGTGTATTTAGATCGGCTTACTTCTCTTCCTCATCCAGAACAACAAGAAACCCAAACTTGGGGTAAATGTTTTCACTTACTGATGCAGCAAAGGGAGTTGGGATTGCCGATCGCATCTTTATTGACAGAAAATGAAGAGCTAAATCAAGCTTATCAAGCTTTGGTTGAAGCTGCACCCGAAATTTTACTGCAAGACTCCAATCAATGGCGAGAGGCAGAACATACTCGTACTTTAAGTTTAAATGGTTATTTGTTGACAGTAATTTATGACCTTTTAATTGCAGATGGACAACAAGCAAGAATTTTTGATTGGAAAACCTATTTAAAACCTCAAAATAAGACTAAATTGGCTCAAAATTGGCAAACCCGTCTTTATCTTTATTTGTTAGCCGAAACTTCATCATATTTACCCGACCAAATTTCAATGACTTATTGGTTTGTCAAATTGCCTAAGCAACCCCAAAGTTTAACATTTAATTATAATCAAAAACAGCATCAAAAAACTCAGCAAGATTTAATGAACCTGCTGACAAAGTTAGATGATTGGTTAGCAGCTTATTGGGAGCAAAATAGCTCTTTCCCTCATAACTTTAACTGTCAAAAAAGCTGTTCTTATTCTGAATACTTTTTTACTGAAGAAATCTCTAGTAAACAGCAGCTAACAGAAAATTTAATCTCGGCGATCGCAGGTATTGAAGAAATCCCACTTTAAGTTAAACCCAAAAAATAAGTATCTACCTAAAGATAGTGGCTATTAGTATTTTAAAAAATAAGAATAACAGAGCAAAATATTTTATCATTACAGAATAAACAAGAATAATTTGCGCTAACAGTTCTTTGAGATATTCAGATAGCTGAACTTTTAATTTTTTTTGACTCCTCAAACTTAGAAAACAGCATCTTTCAAGCCAAGCAACTCTTGATTAAAATTTTGAATTTTATTACCGAGATTTTTACTAATTTATTTCTTTAGTATATTCACCAATTTTTTACTCATTTCTATTATCGTTAAAAAATAATATTTAAAAACTCTAGAACTAGCTGTGATTCAGCGATCATTAAAAGTCGCTAAAGCAAACAGCTAAAAGATCGAATCGGCAGGATTTTTTTTATAAAAAAGTAGTGAATAAATAACTACTAAATTAACTGAACTTTTCGAGAGTAAATCAAAAAATGCTAACAAATATACCACAAACACAAATCAATCCTACTAGCACTAATCTTACCAATCAAATTGAAGTTTCAATTGTGATGCCTTGTTTAAATGAAGCAGAAACAATTGCTACTTGTATCAAAAAAGCTCAATGGTCGTTAAAACAAAATAATATTTCTGGAGAAATCATTATAGCTGACAATGGTAGCACTGATGGTTCTCAAGAAATTGCTAGAAGTTTAGGGGCGCGGGTTGTCCATATATACGAAAAAGGTTATGGCAGTGCGTTGAGAGGCGGAATCTTAAACTCACTTGGGGAATACATCATCATGGGCGATGCCGATGATAGTTACGATTTTACTAATTTAATGCCTTTTATCAGCAAGCTTCGCGAAGGCTACGATTTAGTAATGGGTAATCGTTTCAAAGGTGGAATTGCACCAGGAGCAATGCCGTTACACCATAAATACTTAGGTAACCCTGTTTTAACCTGGGTTGGTAAGATTTTATTTGCTAGCCCTTGTAATGATTTCCACTGCGGTTTAAGGGGTTTTAGAAAAGATGCGATTGATAAATTAGATTTACGCACCACAGGAATGGAATTCGCTAGTGAAATGGTGGTTAAAGCTACCTTACACAAAATGCGGATGACAGAAGTACCAACAACTTTATCTCCTGATGGACGTAGTCGTCCTCCTCATTTACGTAGCTGGCGCGATGGCTGGAGACATTTACGCTTTTTATTAATGTACAGTCCTCGTTGGTTGTTTTTGTATCCAGGAATTCTTTTAATGGTAATGGGTGTACTAGCTAATTTATGGCTCTTACCTACTGAGAAAGTTCACACTTTACTTTATTCTTCAATAGCAACCATTATTGGTTTTCAGATCGTTACTTTTGCTTTATTTTCTAAAGTTTTTGCGATTAGAGAAGGTTTATTGCCAGAGGATCGTCGTTTGAAGAGATTGATGCGTCATATCAACCTTGAATCTGGATTGATTTGTGGCGGAATACTACTTGTAGCTGGAGTGGCTGCTTCGGTCTATGCTTTTGGGATTTGGGAACAGAATTTATTTGGTTCGCTCGATCCTACTCAAGTAATGAAGATTGTTATCCCTGGAATTACTTGTTTAGCGTTGGGGGTTCAAGTTGTTTTTTCTAGTTTCTTCTTAAGTATTTTGGGATTAAAACATAGTTAAAACCAACTAAACTTTTTACTCTGCCAATATTGACTTAATTTTGTTATGAATCAACCTTGGTTATCGGTTATCATCCCTACTTATAATGGCGCAGATTATTTAGCTGCTTCACTCGATTCGATTGTGATGCAACAAGAATCTGGAATTGAATGTATTGTGGTAGATGATGGCTCTACTGATACCACTCTCTCAATTTTGGATTCTTATCAAGACAAACTACCTCTCCAGGTTGTCAAACGAAATCGGATCGGCAATTGGGTTACCAATACTAATTACGGATTATCATTCGCTCAAGGTGAGTACGTTTGTTTCTTGCATCAAGATGATATTTGGCTCAAAGATCGCTTAAAGACTGTTAAAGAAGCGATCGCTTTCCATCCTCAAGCTAATTTATATTTGCACTCTTCTCTGTTTATCGACACTCAAGGCAAGCCTTTAGGAATTTGGCGATGTCCCTTACCTAGTTATCCAGAGGTAATTAAAGCTGAATTGATGATGGAGAGGTTGTTAATCCAAAATTTTATTGCTATTCCTGCACCAGTGTTTAGAAAAGAAGTAGCTCTTGATGTAGGTGGTTTAAATGAGGAACTTTGGTATACGGCTGATTGGGATTTTTGGTTAAAATTAGCTGCTAGTGGAGATACAATCTATCATTCTCAACCCCTGGCTGCTTTTAGGGTTCATCCTAATTCCCAGACAATTCGCCGAAGTTCTAGTTTAAGTGACTTTCAGCAGCAAATGCGATCGGTATTTGAACAGCATTTAGCTAAATGGGAAACCAGTATCAATAACAAACTCAAAATTAGAAAAGTAGCTTTGTTTTCTACGAAAGTAAATACTGCTTTAGCAGCTATGGTACATGGCGAAAAGACCAATTTATGGAAACTAGGAGGAGAATTTGTTTCCTTAACACCGAGAGGATGGTATCGTTATTGGCGCGATTCTCGAATTATCGAAAGAGTTTCGGCTCGATTAAAAGCTCGTTTACAAACAACGTCTAGTTGAGGTTAATTAAAATTACAAGATCGATAATGAACAAACCTAATCTTCTGCTCGTCGGACAACCAAAATCTGGAACAACAGCTTTACATCAGTTTCTCGGACAACATCCAGAAATTTATATGACGAGTATTAAAGAGCCACATTTTTTTTGTCACGATTTTCATCAAGAAAGCGATCGCTACTATCAGACTCGTTTATTTTTTGATTTTAGAGAAGAAAAAGCTTATTTAAAACTTTTTGCTCAAGCTGAGGGAGCAAAAATAGCGGGTGAGTCTTCAACTAATTATTTATATTCCCAAGTTGCAGCTCAAGCAATTTATGATTTTAATCCTGAAGCAAAAATAATTATTATTCTAAGAGAACCAGCTACATTTTTATATTCTCTACATAGCCACTACGTTAAATTTACTGAAGAGAATGAACAAGATTTTGTTCGAGCTTTGGCGTTAGAACCAGTTAGAAAAGCAGGCAAATCTCTAAGTCCACGAGTAACTTCTCCTTCTTATCTCTATTATTCACAACGGGTTAAATATTACGAGCAAGTTAAACGTTATTACGATCTATTTGATGCTTCACAAATCAAAGTGATTCTTTTTGAGAATTTTAAAGATAACAACGAAGCAGTCTATCAAGATATTTTAAATTTTTTAAGTGTAGATACCAATTTCTCTCCTGAGTATGATGTTGTTAATGTCAACAAAGAAGTAAAATTTAAAGCCTTAAATAATTTAGCTAATAATCAAGTTATTAAAAATATTACTAAAACTATTTTCTCTCAAGAGTTTAATGAATTTGTCCGAGACAAAATTGTCGAAAGATTTTTTTGGAGTGAAGCTCCTAAATCTTCAATGCCAAGAGAAATTAAAGCTCAACTCATGAAAAAATGCCAACCAGAAGTAATTAAAATTTCTGAATTACTGGGCGTAGATTTAGTTAAGCAATGGGGCTATGATGAAATTTAATTTAATTAAACTATTTTAAAAATGATCTCTACTAAAAATTTAGTTTATGCTATTTTATCTTCTAGTCTTGGTATTTTTTTAGTTTGGTTACTAATAAAACTAACCCCACTTGAGATAGAACAGATTGTTAATAATTTACAAAATCTCAATCTTATTTATGTTGTTTTAGTAGTAATTACAACTTTTGTTCATTTGTGGTTTACTTCCTATAAATGGCAGATTATTGCTCAAAAATTAACAACTAATCATCATACTCCACAAAAATTTTATTTGTATTATATTGTTTTTGCTAACCTAATTGCTCAGTTTGTACCTTATCAAATTGGTTTAACTGTTGTTCAAGGTTTAGCAATTAAACTGCATAAAGTTGGTACTTTCTCTCAAGGCTTTTTTTCCCTTCTTTACGACCAGTTTTTTAATTTATTAATTCCGATTTTACTTTTACCACCAACCATACTCCTCTTCTTAAATAAGGTATCTTTATCGCTAGCAATTTTCCTTTCACTAGGTATTTTGCTTGGGACTCATATCATTATTTTAAATTGGCACAAACCGTTAGCAATTTTATTATTTAAATTGTATAAACGTTTAAAACATAAAGCTGCTAAAAAACCTGAAAATCTTAAGTTAGATGTATCAGCAGAAGAGATCCCAATTTTATCAACTAGATTTACCCTCAAAGTATTTTGGATTTCGGTAATTAGACACGCCAATTGGATGTTACGCAGTTTCTTTGTGGTACTAGCAGGAAAATTTGCAATTAGTTTTTGGGCGATCGCTTTTACAATTAATTTAGTGCAAACTGCGATGATTATTAGTATTACTCCTGCCAATTTAGGTTTTATGGAATGGAGTTGGATTGGAGGATTAGAATTATTAGGAGTTCCTGCTTTAGTCGCCAGTAATTTTGCGGTTGTACAGAGAATTTTGGGTGTATTTGCGGTTATTATTATTGCTCTGGGTTGTTGGTTTAGTTTTGGGTTAGACCGATTCTATTTCAAAAAAAATGAACTTAGTCAAAAGAAATCTTGGCGTTGAAACTTTGCTACAGTTAGTAGCACTTATTATTTTTAGTTCGATCTTTCTCAAAGCCATTATTGATATCGATACTAACTATGATACTTGGTGGTATCAGCTTCCATTTGCAGCAAGAATTTGGGGAATCGTACCCGCAGAAATGTATTTGGCAGAAGATAATCTTGAATATCGGTTTGAAGGTTTTCCCCTACTCGCAAACTTTTTTCAGGGTTTTTTGTGGTGGCTTACCAAGCGAGTACAAAGTGCTAACTTAGTTTGCTTTGGCAGTCTAATTTTATATCTTTATTTTCTCAAAAGCTATTGTCGAGTTCCGCTTTATTTATCTACGATCGCACTACTAGCAATTCCAGCCGTTATCACTCATGCTACCAGTTGTTTTGTCGATTTGCCAGGAAACATAGCCGTTTCTATAGTGGTGATGATGACTTACTTGCTTTATCAAAGACCGCAATTACCAACCAAACAAGATTTAATCATCATTTTTCTTGCTGCTGCTGCTGCGGTAAATACCAAACCACAACTACAAATCCTAACTTTCTTTATTCTTTTTTTTACAGGCTTAAGAATTGTCTGGCTACATTTCAAACTAACACCCAACTTTAAACAATGGTTGATTAAAGCAGTTCCAATTAGTTTAATTGCCTCTCTGCTGATTTTCGCTACACCAATTAAAAATATCGCTCTTTATGGTAATCCTTTTTATCCAATCAAAGTTCAAGTTGCAGGTATCGTTCTCAACCATAAATTAACTCCAGCCACCTATCAAGAAGGTTCTCGTCCACAAAAATGGCTAAATTCCGTCTTAGAAATTAATACACCCCCTTGGTGGTCAGCAGACCAATGGAATGGAGGAGATAACAGATATATGGATCGAGGAGGAGGTTTTTTTGGAGCTTATGTAGTTTTTAACCTCATCTTACTTATATTCTTATTTTTGCACCAAAAGTTTAATCAAACTGTTTCCAAAAAGAATCTCACCCCCGAAATTACCAAAGCAATTATTTTTGTAGTTGCAATGTCTCTCATCCCTGCCAATTTTCCTCAATCCCATGAATTGCGCTACTTCATGTTTTGGATGATTTCTTTGGTATCAATTAATTTATATTTAATTTCTCTTTATGAACAAAAATCTGCCCAACTTAAATGGTTAAAAACTAAATACTTAGGCTTAATTTATGCTGTATTTTTAATCATAGTATTAATTAAAGTAGGAAATTTTTATGCTAGACCACAATTCTTTAATCTAAAACAACAAATACAAATAGGAGTCAAACCAGAACTTCTCAAGCAAATCCAACCAAATGAGCGCATTTGTTTGATTGGTAAACCAGGATTAATTGACCCTTCACAAGTTCCTTTTGCAGCTATCCAACATACTTTTTTATATTCTGCTTATTTTCATCCCGAATTAAATTATGATTATTCAATTAAAGCTGCCGTTAATCCGCAAAACTGTGGAGATAGAAAAATAATTCCTCAAGTCTAATCAATTGTTTATTTTCAAAAAATATCAATATTGATAATTTATCGTGTAGTTTGTAAAAAATTACCACTGCATATAAATATACCAAAAAATACTAAAATTAATTTTAAAATTTTATTTCAACTGCACATTATTTAGCGAATGTTAGTCAATTATAAAAATATCTTTGTCAAACAGAATAAATTAACACTTTTGTTACAAATAATTGCTTTAGTTATTATAATTTCAATGTTTTGCAAGGCAATTATTGATGTAGATAAATCTTGGGATACTTGGTTTTACCATATACCCTTTGCAGCTAGACTATGGGGGATTATTCCCGAAGAGGCTCATTTTTTCTATGAAAAACTAGAAGTTCGCTACGATGGTTTTCCCTTATTAGCATCCTTTTTTCAAGGAATATTTTGGTATCTCACCAAACACATCCAAGCAGCAAACTTGTTTGACTTTTTTAGTTTAATTTTAATTTGTGTTTATCTGAAAAGCTATTTTCAAGTTCCGCTTTATGGTTCTGCGATCGCACTTTTAGCTATTCCCTTAGTGCAGATTCATGCTACTTCTTGCTATGTCGATTTACCAGGAGCAGTATGCTTCTCTATTCTGACTTTAACTACTTATTTACTCTATATCAAATCAGACAAAGAAGCAGACAACTGGCGCAATATTTTGACTATTTTATTATCTGCTGCTGCTGCTGCTAACATCAAACTACAATTAGTTCCTTTAGTTGTGTTTGTCCTCTGCTTTGCTTTGATTAGAATTGTTTGGCTGAGGTGGCGAGAAATCAAAGCAGGAAATACTGATTCTTCTCGATTATTAGTCCTAATTCCGCTAATTTTCTTCAGTAGCCTCTTAATTTTTGCTACTCCTCTCAAAAATGTACTTTTTTATGGTAATCCGTTTTACCCGATTAGAATGGAAATCTTTGGTCATGTCCTTAATCATAAAGTAGATTTCTACACCTATGCAGGGGATGCGATCAAAGATATGCCTCAAGCACTAAAATGGCTTCGTTCTATTTTTGAAATTAACAGTGCTGAATGGGAAATCGCACAATGGAGTGCCGATCCTAATAAAAGTCGTCTCGGTGGTTTTTTCGGTGTTTATGTGATATTTAATTTATTGCTATTAGGATATTTATGTTTTCAAAAGCGCAGTCGTGAAACCCTAGGTGCAATAGCAACTTTAATTATTATTTCAGTAGTAACAGCCAATGCACCCCAATCCCATGAACTGCGTTATTATCTGTATTGGATGATAATATTAGTCTCGTTAAATTTATTTCTAATTACTCATTTAGAAAGATTACCTCAGATACCAAAACTGATCAAAGTTCAAAATTTAGCCTTAATTTGTTTATTATTTTTGGCAATTGTTGTTACTAAAACAGATTTTCAATATATCAAACCTAATTTTTATACTCTTGATAAGCATCTTCAAACCTTTGTTGCTCCTGCTGCTCTTCGTCTAATTCAGCCAGGAGAAACTGTTTGTTTAGTCAATAAAAGTTGGGAATATCGCAAAACTTATATGTATTCTTCTTATTTTCATCCTGAGTTAAATTATGATTATTCAATCAAATCAGTGATCAGAACTCCTCAAGAGTGTGGAGATTTAAGAGTGATTAAAATTTATTAGAAAAGTTATGTCCACAGATGAACGCAGATGAACACAGATGATTTATCGGTTGTGAATTGTTTGTCGATCGTTGATGGTTGATTATGAATTATTAATTGTGAATTGATTTTCTGACGGCGTTGCTGATGAGCAAGTATGAAGCTGATAGTAATTTTGTTCTAGCTCTTAGCTTTTAGCTATTAGTTTCAAGTGAACTTAAAAAAAGTAGACTGATACGATAATTGAGTATTTTTCATACCCACTATGAGGCAATGCCTTTATGACAATTTACTTAAATATTTGCTTTCTAATAAAAAAGCACCCCGATCAAAACTGACTCCCCAATATCCTCCCGGACGGCGATCCATAATTACGCCTTCATCACCTAGATCTAACAAATTAGCAGAACGTAACATCGGCATTGGTTCTGCTGTTTTTAAGTAAGGAGGTAAAGCGATTAACTTAACGCGATCGCCAACGGTAAAATTATGATCAGTCATAATCTTCTTGTGGATGCCAAATATCAATGCGCTTAGATATCCTAACTGTAAAGGGAGTGATGTTTCAAGACTAATATAATTATGAAAATTAATCTTAAAATTTGGCGACAAGCAAACCCATCTCAATCAGGTCAATTTGTTTACTATACAGTTGAAGTCAATCCTGAGATGTCTTTTCTCGAAATGCTTGATGTACTCAACGAGCAACTTATTAAAACTAATCAAGAACCAATCGAATTTGATAACGACTGTCGGGAAGGAATTTGTGGTTCTTGTGGCTTTATAATCAATGGCATTGCTCATGGTGCTGAAAAACAAACTGCGGTTTGTCAATTATATATGCGAAGCTTTCAGGATGGCGATACCATAGTCATCGAACCTTGGCGTGCTAAAGCATTTCCTATCATTAAAGATTTAGTGGTAGATCGTTCTGCCTTAGACCGCATTATTGGTGCTGGTGGTTATATTTCCGTTAATACAGGTGCAGCACCTGACGCTAATACCATTCCCGTTGCCAAAGAAAAAAGCGATCGCGCCTTTGATTATGCTACTTGTATTAGTTGTGGTGCTTGTATCGCTGCTTGTCCCAACGCTTCCGCCTCTCTGTTTACTGCTGCTAAAATCTCCCACCTAGCTTTATTACCCCAAGGAGAACCCGAACGTAAGTTAAGAGTCAAAAAGATGAGCGAACAGATGGCAAAAGAAGGATTTGGTGACTGTTCCAACCACGGTGAATGCGAAGCCGTTTGTCCCAAAGGAATTTCGATTGACGCGATCGCTATGATGCGGAGAGAATATTTTAAGGCAATGTTTTAGTTGTTTAGAGACAAAGAAAATCTGTAAAACAAGAGCTAACGCACAATATTGGTAAGTAAACACACTAGCGTTAGCACAAATTTTTAAGAAATATAATTAAATTAATTTCGCAAGACTTAATGCAAATTATGATTGAAGATAGCTAGATTAACTCATATTCAAACAGTTTTCTTCTAATAAAATAGTTAGGCAAAGTGCAAATTTTGCTAAAAAAACTGGTGTAAAAAGTCAGCTTCGGTTATATCAATCTTGCTTGTCTGCTATACGACAGGAACAAGCAAACTAACCAAGGAGGCACAAACTATGATCGATGCAAACGAAGTTCTCAAGGTAATGTGTGAAAAATACCAAGCAGCCGTCAGTGCCAATGATTCGGTAGCCTATGGAAAACTATTTGCCACAGACGCAATTCGGATTCCACCGGGGTCAGAACCTGAATACGGACCGGATGAGATTTCCAAGAGTGAACACAAAGACTATGATATTGCCAAATGGAGTGTTCAATCTAGACCCATTGACGCTTTGTGGATCAATGACCAATGGATATATGGTATCGCGCACGCGGATGTAACTACTGTTAACCATGCTGATGGGAAGACAAATTCATTCAAAGCTACGAAGACTTGGCTTCTCCACAAAGAAGACTCAGGAGAATGGTTGATCAAGAGACAAATGTGGAATCTCAAATAATAATGTCAAAAAATAAAAAATAAGGGCGTTGCTGATTTGAAGTATGAAACCGAGAGTAATTTTGTTCTAGGTCTTAGCTTTTAGCTTTTAGGTCTTAGCTTTTAGCTTTTAGCTCTTAGTTTCAAGTGAACTTAAAAAAAGTAGACTGATACGATAGATAATTTAGTATTTTTCATACCTACCATGAGGCAATGCCAAAATAAGGTTTGGAATTCCCAAAGCTCTACCTTTTACACAAAAACAAAAGCAGAATCCCTTAGAGTCAAATCTGCTGAAACATTTTCTAAAATAGCAATCTGTTCATCTCTTTGGCTAACCCCACCATCACGCATAATAGCAACATTGGTATTTGCAGCACCATAATAACTATAGGAAAAGAAGTCTAAATAATATGATTCAGGTGAACCGTGGAGTTGAATCTTATCTTCACTAGAGTTGAAGTCAGTAATAGTAGCATAGTCAGATTCTCCAGTAGAAGCCGAATTGCTATCATCATAGAAAACGTGATTAACAGTTCCTAGAATAAAAGTATCTTTTCCTAAACCACCCGCTAAATAATCAACTTCATAACTGCCTAATCCTAATAAATCAACACCGCTTAAAGTATCATTACCAGAACCAGCATAAATATAATCAGAACCTGAACCGCCTTTGATTAAATCGTGACCATCTTGTCCATAAAGTGTATCTTCACCACTTTTGCCATAAATCACATCGTTACCCAAACCGCCAACGATTCGATCTAAACCATCTCCCCCATTCAGAAAGTCGTTACCATTTTCTCCCCAAATTGAATCGTCTCCTTTGCCACCAAAAAGACGATCTTTGTCGTTACCACCTTTAATTTTGTCATTACCTTCGCCACCAAAGATTACATCAAAACCATCCCCACCATTAATTTTGTCTTCGTGAGCATCACCAAAAATCACATCATTATCGCGATCGCCTTCAATTACATCTTTGCCATTTCCTCCTCTAATAAAATCGTTACCTTTGCCACCATTAATGCGGTCTTCACCATCAAACCCAAAAATGTCGTCGTTGCCTTCTAAACCAGAAATAACGTCATAAAATTCAGTCCCATTCAAAACATTATCTGTTGCTGTGCCTGTAATAAAGTTGGGAGAGAATAAGGTAATTTCAAGGTTATAACTACCCGTACTACTACCTGGAGGAAAAATAATACTTTTATCTTTACTCTCATCTAAGGGGATAGGATAGTCATACTCAACTCCACTAACACTGACATAGTAAGTATTAGTAGTATTAGCTGTGAAATTGAGGAAAGCATCCCAGCCATAATAACCATTATTAACAGCGACTAAATCACCTTGAGAGTTAAATAATTCTACTTTTGAATTTAAGTTTGAACCAAAAACTGTAGCATCAATATCAACAGTTAAATAATCACCTTTTTCTAGCTTAACTTGATAAAAATCGACATCTTTGGCAGGTTCAACATTAGGATTATTACCAATTTCTCCAACAATAAAGAAATGACCAACCCGATCCGAGTTTAGTCCCGTATCGATGGCAGAGGCGATCGCATCATTGGGTTCACTTTCTTCTGTATCTGTTAATAAAACTTTTCCCGCACCTTGATTGGGGATTGAATCACTTAATTCATAATTCCCACCTACTATTGCGCTATAGTCTATTGCGCCATCATCTTCTATAAGTGTTAAAGGTATTTTAATTTGAAAGGAATTTTCTTCATAAACAATCGGAACTTGTCCAATAGTTGCATATTCTTCATCAAATAAATTGACTAAACCAGGTTGATAAGATTCGCTGTAAAGATCGAGAGAAACTTCATAACCTAAAGCAATTTCTGTTTCCTGATTAGGCAAAACTACATTTGAATATAATGGCGTACCTGTACTAGCGTCTTGGTCTAAATCTAAATAAATTGTGCCATTAACAGAATTGTCTTGATAATAAGAAGCTGGAGCTATGGAATTAAAAAAATTAAAAGTTAAAGTTAGATTGTTTTCCTTGACCGAGCCATTAATACTTTTTAGATCGAGTTGTTGAGAACTATAGCCAAAAGTATCGCCATACAAATCAATAGTTAAAGTCATATTGCTTACTCTTTTATTAGTTGAAAAATCAGTTAAAATTATTTTTCCTGTCTTGGTGAGCTATTTAAATCAAAAAGAATCTATTAACAATTACATTGTTGTTTTTAATTGGGAAATTTTTATATTCTAAATCATTCTCAAATTAAAAATATTAGGCGTGACAATCTAGTTGAAATTGCGTAGATTTCTTACTATTTTTATACTTAATCAGTCATTTAATTCAGACAATAAACTAACAAAAAAAGCTTGAAGTGCCAAGATGTTATAAAAAAAAAATTAACAGGATATAAATATTTAATAACTGAACTTATACTCAATTAAAAAAGTGTAGGCGCAATTCATTAATTTTACCGACATAAACATCATCTGTTACCAGCATTATTTGACTTAATATTGTAAATTGGTTGCGAAAGAAAAAATCACGCGATCGCACTTGAGATTTTAAAACTTGAGTGAGATTAATTAACGTCCGATCAAACTAATCAATTATTTATCTTGGGTTGAACTAATGAATCTTGATTTTCGCTTTGGTATTATCAGTGACTTACATATCGCTGTTCCAGAAACAATTAACAATCATGCCCACAGATTTCATTTGGTAGAAGTCAGTATTCCTGCCCTAGAACAAGCTTTAGAACATTTAGCGACTTTAGAACTTGATTTTCTTTTATTACCAGGAGATTTGACCCAAGATGGAGAACCAGAAAATCATCAATGGTTAGCAAGCAAATTGAAACAGTTACCTTTTCCTGTTTATGTGATTCCAGGTAACCACGATGTTCCTACTTTATTAGCAACCGAAAATTCCATCGGATTTAATCATTTTCCTCGTTATTATCAAGCTTGTGGTTATCAAAATCCCTCGGAACTCTATTACACTAAGGAAATTTTACCAGGAGTCCAGTTAATTGCCCTTAATTCTAATCAATTCGATGCTGAAGGTCAACAAATTGGCTATTTAGACCAAAAACAATTAATTTGGCTTGAAAATACTCTACAACAAGTTTCCGAGCGACTGGTATTGGTAATGATTCATCACAACGTTATCGAACATTTACCAGGACAATCTCAGCATTCTTTAGGAAAACGGTATATGTTGGGTAATGCCCCAGTATTATTAGAAATTTTAAACAAATACAATGTAAAACTACTTTTTACAGGTCATTTGCATGTTCAAGATGTAGCTCAATTAGGAGAAATCTACGAAATTTGTACTGGTTCGTTAGTGAGTTATCCCCATCCTTATCGCGTGGTTAACGTTCAGAAGCGTGACAGCTTACATTTACATATTGAATCTCATCGTATTACATCTGTTGCTGGTTGGAAAAATTTACCTCAGATTTCGAGGGAATGGCTTGGCGATCGCTCTTATCCATTTATGGTCAAATTATTAACCTCACCACCCTTAAATTTATCTCTTCCAGAAGCACAAGAATATGTAGAACAATTGCGTTATTTTTGGGCAGATATTGCTCAAGGAGATACTTGTTTTAATTTTCCTGATTTCCCCCCCTTACTCAGAAATTATTTTCAGCAGTATAGTGCCATTACATCTGAGCAACAGCCTAAGTTAATTGATAATCAAGCTAGTCTGATCATTTCCACCTAGCTCTTATTTTTACCTTTCTATATTACGATCAAAGTATAAATAAAAAATTGACAATCATCTTTAAAATTAAGGCAATCAATGATCAGAAATAACCTCAAAGCCTTGATGGATGCTCAGAAGATTACTAGATATCGTTTTTGGAAAGATACTCGGGTAAACAGAGATACTGCTTATCGACTCTACAACGACCCCAATTATATTCCAGGGGCAGAAGTCATGGATAAGATTGCCGAGACTTATGGCTGGTTACCAGGAGCATATCTTTATTATCTTCCCAACACTTCTCAATCCACTCAAATTTCTGCTTAAAATATTACTATTCTTGCGGTAACTAATTTAAACTTACTCAAAGAATTTTGAATATTTTAACTAAATTAATCAAAATAACTCTGAACGCTTGAGTACTTCAAAAGATGTTGAGACTATACTGGGTTATCAGTAACATCAACAAATTAAAATGAGTGAAATTAAGGCAGTAATTTGTGGGTACTATGGCAAAGATAATGGCGGTGACGAAGCTTTATTAATGTCTCTGCTGCAAATGCTGCCCAAACAAGTCAAGCCAATTGTTCTTTCTGGTAATCCTAAACAAACCCAACAGCGTTACGGAGTTACTAGTTGCGATCGCAGTTCTGCTTTTGCCATTTTAAAGGTCCTCAAACAATCTGATTGGTTTATTTGGGGAGGGGGAAGTTTAATGCAAGATATTACCAGCATCAGTAGCCCGATTTACTATGCAGGATTAATGGCATTAGCACAACAACAAGGCTTAAAAACCATCGCTTGGGCGCAGGGAATAGGGCCTCTCAAACGTTCTTTTACTCGTTGGTTGACGAAACAAACTTTATTGGGTTGTCAAGCAATCAGCGTTCGTGATTATGCCTCTGCCAAACTGTTAGCTGATTGGCAACTCTCCCCATTGATTGCCCCAGATCCTGTTTGGGCTTTAGAAGCTACTCCTGTTAAAGGTTTATGGGATTTGCCAGCCCCTAGAGTTGCAGTCACCCTACGACCTCATCCCCAATTAACATCAGCCCGTTTAGAAATACTAACTAAAGCTTTAATCGACTTTCAAAAAAGCACTCAAACCTGCATTTTACTAGTTCCTTTTCAACCGTCTCAAGATAGTGCGATCGCAAGCAAAATAGCTTCTCAATTACCAGGAGAACATCAGATCATTACTTTAGAAAATCCCAAAGAATTAAAAGGATTATTCAAAGGCGTAGAAATGGTAATTGGCATGCGCCTTCACAGCTTAATTATGGCAGCAGCCGAAGAATGTCGTTGTTTTGCTCTTAGCTACGATCCAAAAGTTAGTCAATTAATGTCAGAACTAGATTTACCAGGATGGGAACTAGCACAACTACCAGAAAATGCTAATCAAATTAGCACAGCTTGGATTAATTATTATGCTAATGGAAATGCCCTTGATTCTGCCCAGATTCGTTCTTTAATTGATCGCGCTTTAATGCATCAAGAATTATTAAATCAAATGCTGCGGTGAAAAATATTGTGAACAAATCTAGTCAATTTCCAAACTAGTGTATAAGCTATATCTAATCGAAAGCAAACTCAAACTTGAGTATTGCTAAAAAAAATTAGTGTTCTATATTACGTTGCGTAAAATAGCTTAATTTTTTGCTTCTTTAAACCATGAAAATAAATTGATTTTTTAATTGTTTCGGTTTTGTCTGATCCGCTGTTATTAATATATTTACTATCTAATTCGTTACCATGACTGAAGCTCATAACTATAATTCTGCTTCCTTAAATGCTGAAGATTCTTCTGAAGAACTTGTCAATAGATCGAACTCTGAATTGGTGGTCGAGCCTAATCGCTCAGAACAAGAAGATTCTAGAGAAAATCATGAATCCGATCCTAATGAGTCACAAGTCAACGAAATTGATTGGCATAAACTAGCCCATAAACTGAGAGAACACAACCGCAAACTACTCAAAAAAGTGTTTAAGTTAGAACAAGAATTAGCAGAAGTTACGAATCTAGTTCAAAAACAAACACAGCGATCGCAAAATACAGATACCTTAATTGCCCAACAAGCCAAAGAACTCAATCAAAATCAAGAAGAAATAGCCAACCTAATTGCTCAAATTGAAACTCTTCAACAAGAAGAACAAAATCAAAAACTACTCAATGAAAACCTTTCTAAACAGCTACAAGCTTCTCAACAACAAATAGCTCAACTAGAAAGAGAATGTGCTTTAATTCAAGAAAACTACAATAATAAAACTCATGAACTGCTAGCCAAAGAACAACTAGCTCAAGAATTAGACGCTCGACTCCATCGCCAACAAAGATATACTTTGCAGTATAAAACAGCTTTAGACCGATACATTGAATATGCTAATTCTAGTTCGGTAGACTCAACCCCAACCAATTCAATCAAAGCCAATAATAAACCAATTCAAGCTTGGTCGGAACGCTCTCGTGGGGAAGCAAAAGAGCATAGTGTAACTTCCTTAAAATCAAGCGAGCCATCCAATGTTACTCCCTTTAAAAACTCTAATTCCTCAGAAAGCAATCAACCACCATTAAAAGAAACCAATTGGCCTTCACCCGTAATCAATACCGTTAATACCGAGAAAAAACCCAAGTCTTTAGCAGCAGTAGAATTACCGAAATTTCCTCGTCAATCTTAGCCAAATTCTCTGTTATTGAAACCAGAGAGAATGGGTAAATAATACTACAATAAACTTAATATATGATCTAGTCCTTTCTGTAGAGGAGTATAGCTTAAAATTGTTTGTACTCAATGGCTATGAATATTTCCTGGGCTTCTTGCTCATTTGTAGTTTAGTTCCCGCCTTGGCCTTAACTGCTTCCAAATTACTCAGACCGAAAAGCGGTGGTCCTGAGCGACTAACTACTTACGAATCTGGAATGGAGCCGATTGGCGGTGCTTGGATTCAATTTAATATCCGCTATTATATGTTCGCCTTAGTGTTTGTTGTTTTCGATGTAGAAACAGTATTTTTATACCCTTGGGCAGTAGCATTTAATCGTTTAGGACTCTTAGCATTTGTTGAAGCACTAATTTTTATCGCCATTCTGGTGGTTGCTCTAGTATATGCGTGGAGAAAAGGAGCTCTTGAATGGTCATGACTTCTAAAATTTTTGAACAAGAACAAAAAGAAAAAATTCTTAATCCAATTAAATCTGGTCAGGTAACTCAAGACCTGTCTGAAAACGTTATCTTAACTACCGTAGATGACCTTTACAACTGGGCAAAACTCTCTAGCCTTTGGCCCATGTTATACGGTACTGCTTGCTGTTTTATTGAGTTTGCTGCTTTGATTGGTTCGAGATTTGACTTTGACCGTTATGGCTTAGTTCCCCGTTCCAGTCCTCGCCAAGCTGATTTAATTATTACAGCAGGTACAATTACGATGAAAATGGCACCAGCTTTGGTACGTCTCTACGAAGAAATGCCTGAGCCTAAGTATGTGATTGCGATGGGTGCTTGTACCATTACAGGAGGAATGTTTAGTGTCGATTCTCCTACTACAGTCAGAGGGGTAGACAAATTAATTCCTGTAGATGTTTATATTCCAGGTTGTCCTCCTCGTCCCGAAGCAATTTTTGATGCAATTATTAAGTTACGCAAAAAAATTGCTAATCAATCCCTTCAAGAACGTTCTGCTGTTTTAGAACAAACTCATCGTTATTACAGCACTACTCATAATATGAAGACAGTTGCACCAATTTTGACTGGTCAATATCTCCAGTCAGCAACGCGACAAGCCCCACCGAAGGAATTAACCGAAGCAATGGGAATGCCTGTATCTCCAGCACTCCAAGCAACTGAAGAGGAGGTAGAACGTGGCTGAAGAACCAAAAACAGATAATCCTACTCCAGAAGAGGCATCTGAGTTAGTCCCTGCGGGTAAAGTTGCAACTTGGCTGACAGAAAATGGTTTTGATAATGAAGCGTTACCTGTAGATACTAGCAAGGTTGAACTGATTAAAGTTGAGGCGGAATTTTTGATTCCGATCGCTACGGCTTTATATGCCTATGGCTTTAACTATCTTCAGTGTCAAGGTGCTTATGATTTGGGTCCTGGTAAAGAATTGGTCAGTTTCTATCATCTAATCAAAGTTAGTGATGATGCCGATCGCCCTGAAGAAGTTCGTCTCAAAGTCTTTTTACCAAGGGATAATCCTAAAGTTCCTTCGGTTTATTGGATTTGGAAGGCTGCTGATTGGCAAGAGCGAGAAAGTTACGATATGTATGGCATTGTCTATGAAGGACATCCTAATCTCAAACGCCTTTTGATGCCAGAAGATTGGATTGGTTGGCCATTGCGTAAAGATTATATTTCGCCTGATTTTTACGAATTACAAGATGCTTATTAAGGCATTAAGTAAAAAGTTTTTTGGTATTCCCCTAGTTTTCGGCTAGGGGATTTTTTTTTATTCCAAGGGATGTTTGGGTTAGGTTGAATGAACGTTATAGGATATTAAGGTTGTAGGAGATTGCAGTCAGGAGGAAATATGCGAATTTTAATTATGGGTGGTACTCGTTTTATCGGGGTTTATTTAACTAAAATTTTGGTTCAACAAGGTCATGAAGTAGTTTTATTTAATCGCGGTAATAAACCTGCACCGATTGAGGGAGTACAACAAATCCAAGGCGATCGCAAAGATACTGCTTTACTAAAAGAAAAATTAGGACAAACAAGTTTTGATGCAGTTTTTGATAATAATGGTCGGGAATTAAGTGATACTCAGCCTTTAGTAGAAATATTTAAGGATCGAATTCAACATTTTGTTTATGTAAGTTCGGCAGGAGTCTATTTAAAATCCGAACAAATGCCTCATCGAGAAGGTGATCTAGTTGACCCCAAAAGTCGTCACAAAGGCAAACATGAAACCGAAGCTTATTTAGCCCAATCTGGTATTCCTTGGACTTCAATTCGCCCTACTTATATTTATGGACCTCAAAATTATAACGATCTTGAAGCTTGGTTTTTTGATCGCATTGTCAGAAATCGTCCCATTTTAATCCCTGGTAATGGATTATATTTAACTCAATTCGGTCATGTTGAAGATTTAGCGATCGCAATGGCAGCCGTCTTAGGTAATCAACAAGCGGTTGGGCAAATCTATAATATTTCAGGCGAGCGCTATGTTACGTTTAATGGTTTGGCTTATGCTTGTGCCGAAGCTGCTGGTAAGTCTGCTGATGAGATTAAACTAGTTCATTATGACCCAAGTAAATTTAATTTTGGTAAGCGCAAAGCTTTTCCTATACGTACACAGCACTTCTTTGCCGAGATTAATAAAGCCAAGACTGAGTTAAATTGGCAACCAAAATACGATCTAGTTTCGGGGTTAAAAGATTCTTTCCAAAACGATTATTTAGCTTCAGAAAGAGAGCGATCCGAAATAGATTTTTCAGTTGATGAAGAAATTTTGTCAGCTAGCTAATTTTTGAGAATAGTTTTCATACTTAGATTAGGTATGAGAACTTTATTTGTTATGAAAAAAATAAAAAACTTGAATACAATCGCATTCAAGTGAGTTGCTGAAAATATGTAAAATCTTTTTAACTATTTACTTGCCAAGATAGTTTTTAATAAAGTATCGCGTTGCGGTTGTAAAATGCGATCAAGATCGGGAAAATAGACTGGTGAAGGAAAGATACTATCAAACCAAGTTGCGATCGCTATATTATCAACTACGACTAGAAAATCATTAGGAATAGTACCATCAATATGACGACTGACTACACCAAATCCTGAACGTTCCCGACGATAAGGAATGATAGGATTTTTGCTAGTTAACCATTCTCTCAAGCTATTTGCTTGTGCCATTGAGTTTAATAATTCTTGATGCAAAGAAGAAGGCATTTGAGTATGATTTTTTTGTAGCAACCAAGCTTGTTGTAGTAATTGAGGTCGATTTTCTGGTTCAAACCAAGCTTTAAGAAATAATTTAGTTGATGATTCTGGTAAATCATTAATCTTCGTTTTTAATTGTGATTCAGAATCAATTTCGAGCAATATTTCCATTAAAGGATTAGCTAAAGGTTGCCAATCTTGTTTTGCTGCTGTTAAATTTCCTACCCACCAATACAAACTGCCTCGGCAAAGATGCCAAAAGGAATTATCAGGATTTTGTTTAATCAACTCACTATATTTAGTTTCTAAGCGATTTAAAACTAAAGGATAAACTTGTTGTAGTAAAGGAGATTGCCAAATCGGACTAGTTATAAAAACAGGATCGCGTAAAATTTCTAAAACAAAAGCTTCTGTCGCTAAATTTATTTGTCTTTGCACTAATAAACTAATTCCCAAACCATAGAAAACACCACGTTTAGCTGGAATTAATTCTGCTGATTGAACAAAAGCTTGAGTTGCTGCTGAAGGATTACCATTTAAAACTAACCAACCAAGATTACTATAACCAAATTCTGAATAAGGTGATGCGGTGATTGATTTTTGCAACCATTCAATTGCTGCTTGAGATAATTGCTGTTTTTCTTCAGGATTACTACTTGCTAAAGCAAATTCACCCAAATTCCAACCCAATTGAGCAGAATAATAAGGTTCCCAAGGTGCTAATTGGTTAGCTTTAGTTAATTTTTCAATAAAAGTATTGTTATCTCCTTGATTTAGTGCCATAAAACCTTGACTAGAAAGTTGCCAAGCACGATGTACAGGAAATAACCAAATAACTACAGCAAAAGTAATTCCCAATCCTACTAAACCCAAACTTGATTGAACTTTTGCTAATTGCCATTGTCTAGAAGATTGTGATCGCCAAATTGCAGCTAAAATACCCCAAAATAAACTTAAAGTAACGCTAATTGCAATATTATCTAATTGATAGTCAGTCAGACTCATCACGCCATAAGCAAATAAACTAGTACAAAGACAACAACTCAAAATAAGATCGCTCTTAACTAAATTATTGCCCTCACGCAAAAGTTTCAATAAGAAAAAGCCCAAAAATGCGATCGCGCCTACTTCTAACAACACACTCCAAAAACCTATTTCAGCCCAAAGCTGAACTGGAGTACTATGTAATTGAAAGGTTAATTCTGATTCTCTTCCTGTCCAAGTAGGACGATACTTTTGATAAAGTAAGACGACATTACCTAATCCTACCCCAGTCCAAAGGTGGCTAATTCCCATCCGCCAACCGATTACCGCATTGATAGTGCGATAAGCTAATTCTCCGCCTCCTTCTCCTTTGATGACTGCCATAATCAAAGTATTAAAACGGTTATTAACTAAAATAACCAAACTAAGACCGATAAAACTACTTATTCCCCCCAAAATTAACCACAGACGGGGTAAAGAACTAAAACATAACAGAATTAATAAACCAATCACGAAAGTTGCAATTACTGCTAACCAGCCACCCCGCGAACTAGTAGTATAAAGATCGAGCAATCCTAAAACACATCCACTCAACCATAACCAACGTTGCCAATCTGTTGCCAAAATAGTCAAGCCGATTAATAAAGGTAAGGCTAAAACTAAATAACCAGCAACATAATTTTGATGTCCAAAAGGAGCCCAATTACGTAATTCTATAGTTGAAAAATCAAAAGTTAAATTAATTCCAGCTTGTTTAAGTTGTTGAAGACGAGCTAACTCTGGTAGTAACGTTTGAGTTGTCCATAAAAATAAACTAACAATAATCAATGCTAAATTTAAATAACCTTGCTTGACTAAAATTTGAGCTCTAATTTGCGGACTATCACCATAATAATTAACTAAATAAATAACAGCTATTAACCCAAAAGCTGCCCAACCATACCAAATCGCTTGCGGTTTAAATTGAGCAAAAACTGTAGAAATTATGACTCCAATTAAACCCAATCCAACTAGCCAATCTAAATTATTACCTAAAGCTATTTTTTTGTTCTGCCAAACTAGGATTAATAACCACAAAATAGGCAGCATCAAACCTATTTGCCAAAGTAAAACCACAGGATAAAGAACCATCAAGCTGTGGCTATCAGCTAATAGAGTAAACAAAACATAAAAGCAAATTGTAAACAAGCCAAAAATTTTTGCTAACGAAATGGTAGAGCCTTGAGAAATTATAGTAGCCATTACCTTAAGAAATTAAGCGGGCAAAACATTACTCAAAAAGCAATGTGCTACTAATATGCCCAGATTTTCTTCAAATTAATCTTTGGTCATAGTTGCGTCTCAAAGCCGAACTATCTGTTGATGTCTTGCTCAACTTCAGAAAAGCTTATCCTAAATCCTGTTCATGCAGGTTATTTAACTGTTGGGAATGATTATAAGTTCTTAAAAGCTAATAGCTGAATCATATTACTCTCGGTTTTATACTTGCTCATCAGCAACACCTTTAAATTTAGTTCAGACGTGTTATTCTTAATAATCGTAGGGGCGTGTAGCTCAGTGGATAGAGCAACAGATTCCGGTTCTGTGTGTCGGGGGTTCGACTCCCTCCACGCTCGTTAAATAAATGTACATTAATTGTTTGACAACAAAGATTTTAGCTAGTTTAAATCTTTGTTGTAATTAATTTAACAAAAAAAAATTTCACATTTTAATTGTCGTAAGATTTATTTTTTCAAAATTTATACGTCGCTTTTTATTTAAAGAGAAGTTTTTGGTGGAAAATGTCAGCATTTACTCATTGAGCAACGCCTATAACGTCTGGGCTCGACAACCAATAGCCATTACCTGGGCAGAACTAACAAAACTGCTACGAGGGCAATTACACCATAAAGGGTAATGGAACTAACCAGGATACCCAGATTCGAGAGACGGGTAGGTCGCTCTAAATAATCTTCTCTTTCTAAAGAGCGTACCTCTTGCTGATAGACAAACCTCATCAGAACTAGCAAAAAGATGCCGATGGCGATCGCCATCAGTCCGATGATGTGAGCAAGATTTAGGTCAAATGCCGGACTCCTTTCTGAAAACGTCTGATGCAATGCAACAACAATACTATCGAACCCCGCACCAAAACCGATAATGCCAATACAGTTTTGAATCCAGCTTGCCATAGTACGTTCGGCAGCTTCACGGGTGCGTTCTTTTGCTAATTGGGTAGTGACATTAGTAGGTCTGGGTGGAGTTGAACTCATAATTAATTAAATATCAGGCTAAAAGCGATCATCGGACAAATTATCTAAGTTACTGCTTTCCATAAAATGCTAATAAAGGCGAAGGCACCGATACAAATCAAGGCCGTAGCTACGGTCAATCCTAAAGAACGACGGGATTTATAAATATAATCGGCTTGGCGCTGAATTTGCCGCAGTTCTTGACGATGTTCGATCGCGGCAGTAACCAGAGCGTATACTCCCAGTCCAATAAATGACAATCCCAAAAAACGGGAGAAGCGTACTCGGTTGATATCCTGAACTGCCTGAAAACTAACGATCGCGCTAACTATACTATCAATACCGAAGCCAAAACCGATTAGAGAAAGGCTGGTACGAATCCATGCCATAAGAGTGCGTTCTGCTGCTGCTCGATTGCGCTCTTTGGCAAGTTCGGCTTGAATATTGGGGGGTTGTGAAGGTAATAAAGGTTCGTTCATGATTAACTCCAATTAAATTAATAGTCGTTAGTTGTTGGTAATTAATTTTTCTACCAAGAACAAAAAACAAATGACCGAGAATAAATGACTGACAACATCAAGAAGGTGTACTTGCCGCACTAGTTGTTATTGCCGGTCGAACCTTACCTTTCATCCAGGCAGAATAAGGTGCAGCGACTATAATGCCAACGATCAGCACGCCGACAATGACGGGGATGACCTTTGCCTGTCCATTGAGGGCAGCTAAGGCGATCGCCAGTCCGGCATTACGAGCGATGGTGGCGGTGGCAATTCCCGACTGGATATCTGGAGCCAAGCCAATGCCTGCAATCTGTCCAATGGCTAAACCGAGTAGCGTTATTAGAGCGGTGGCAATTAGTATTGTCGTCCCTAAATTGGGAACGATGTCTAAACTAATGATGAGGATAATCAGTACCAAAATAATAAATAGTGTATTGGCGATTGTACTTATTAGCTCCACGATCTCTGCTGCTGTGTCTTTCCAGATAGTTGCAATGACAACCCCAATACCTAGCGGTAGGAACTGGACGAGTCCCACTTGCTTGGCAACTTGTACGGCATTAACAGTTAGCTGCGAACTAGAATAGAAGACGGCGAAGAACTTCAAGATTAGAGGAGTGACCATGATCGCGAGTAGTGCCAGGGTTATTTGCAAGCTGAGGGTAAAGTCCAGGCGTGCCCCCGCAGTTCCTGCTCGTTTGGTCAGCAGCGCGGGACCCGGTGAGGCAATCATAAAAATTAGAGCCAGGACAAAAGTTTCGGGAAGATTAAAAACCGAAAGAATAGCTGCCAATATCAAAGGCGGAATAACAATAATGGCAAAGAGCGATCGCGCTACGAGAGCGGGCTGTTCCCAGAAGGCTAGCAAGTCCGATACGGATAATGCCGCCCCCAGGGAGAGCATGATAGCAAACACCGAGAAGGAGACAAGAGTTGTCACAATTTGACTATTGAGGGTAATAATCTCTTTAAAACTAACGTCTTGGGTAATTAAGGGAACATAGCTGGCTAGTCCGATAAATACGAGAACGATCGCGATGGTGATGGCAAAGGAGCGGTTGGAAGCATAGGTATATTTGAATTGAGGTCGTTCCAGATTTTTAAGTACGTGCCAATAGTTGAGAGTGCCTCCCGCTAGAGCAACTACGCCCAAGACAATTAAACCCAATCCCAAAACCCGTTCTTCGGTAAGTTGATTTACTGAGGTTCCAGTTTGCGACTGCTTGAGATAGGTAAAAAAGCGATCAATGCCAAAGCCAAAACTAATCATCGATAGAGAAGTCCGAATCCAAGCCATGAGGGTGCGTTCGGCTGCGAGTCGATTGCGGTCTTTTGCCAAGTCAGTGCGAATTTCTGCTAGCTTGGTGCGAGTTATGGCAAGTTCGTTGCTGCTTGTAGTTCCCTCAGATTTAGCAAGGTCTGCATCAGCTCGGTCGGAAATTTCGTTAGTAGAAATTGTATCTTTTGAGTTAAGTAATTCGGGATCGGGAAAGTTATCTTCTCGATACTTGGCAATAACAGATTCAATGTAGTTTAGTTTCTGAATAATTTCATCGCTTTGAAATTCTGAATTCCCTGAAGTATCTAGCGACTCCTGGTTAGCATGTTGGCGATTGAAAAGAAAATTCCCAGCACCGAACTGAATTAGATTAGACCGAATGTTGAGTACTTGGCGATCGCGCAAACTCCGAACATAGTCGTATACTGTTTTACTGCGGTCAGGACTGTAGGCAATTTTCTCTCCATTAAAATATTGAGTTTCCAGTTCCGAAATGACCCGTGCGCTCTGATAGGCTTCTTCTAGCACTCGCTGTTGGCGACGAGCGAGCCATTGATTCAAACGGTTTGTAAAATCTCTCAAATTCATTGTTAATGCATTAGCTATATTAATAGCAGTGGAAAAGTAGCTGAAACACAATATCGTCGATACTGAAAGAAGTTGCCGAGCAGCCTATAGCTTAGTTAAAAACTTTTTCCTAAAGTATAGAACCAGCCTTACCTAATTTGAACAAGGCAGAAGGCAGGAGGCAGAAAAAAAGCGTTTTTAATAACACTGGCATTTCTGATTTAGATGTTGGTTCGTCATCTTTAGTTTGAATATTCATAATTTATTTGTTTTATAATAGAAAGTCGAGCGTAGCGATCGCCTCTGGAGTTTAAATTCTTTTTATTCTATTGAGGAAAGATCCGCGCCCAGTCTCGTTTCATGCTGATGATGTTCCAGTTACGCTCTTTTGCCATTACTAACGCTCGTTCGGCACTGCGATCGTAGGCGTATTCGCGATCGCAGTCGTCATGATGCACCAGTAGGTTTAAATACGGTTTGCCACTGACTGCGGCAAATTCCATCATTTCGATGTCGCCATTGCTGTTGCCCCCTGTCAGAATGGGCGGTCTGCCAATATGAAGCTGAATGTTAATCGGCTTGCCAGCACCAACGTTAAAGGGTTCGACGATGCCTAATTGTCTGACCAGTAAGGGTTTCCCATCTCGATATTCCCAGGCAAGTTTCATATTAGAACCAATGGTGCGATCGCGAGGTATGTTAAAGATTTCTTCGACAAATACGCGCATAAAGTCCATCCCACCACCAGAACAAATAAACACCCGAAAATCGTTTTCATGGAGATAATCAATCAGTTCCAGCATCGGTTGATAGATAACCTGGGTGTAGGGTAGTTTAAAACGCGGATGACGGGCTGTTTCCAACCAGGCTAAGGCTCTAGTTTCCACTTCGTCTACCGTCCAGCCCACTCCTATTTCCAAAATCATGGCGATCAATTCCTGGAGCTTATCGCTAGCAGAATACATCTCAAACCAGGCGGTATCATTGTCTACGGTCGCTCGGTAAAGGGGTTTTTGGAGTAAATCGGGATTTGCCCTGGCATCGGCAGCAACTTGATCTAATACTCTTGCCAGTTGGTTGACTACTGGTTTTTCACACCAGAGAGTACCGTCATTGTCAAAAGTAGCAATTCGTTCTTTAGGTTCGACGTAATTGGCGTGAGATTTATCTTTAACCGCCATTACAAACTCTAAAATTGCTTGTTTGGTCGGCGTATCATTCCAGGAAGATAAAGGAATAACCATAAATTGTTAAAAAGATCGCATAAGTCTAGCGATCGCCAAACTAATAATCACCTTAACACTAAAACGATCCGTAGCCACGAGTTTAAAAAGATAATGATTCTAATAAGTTACCTTTTCGCGATCGCGGCTTCCTCATAATAAATTGCTCGGAAGAACTAGAGAGCAACTGTTGTTACGATCGGTTCAATCCTGATAACTTTTTGATAAGTTCTTATTTCGCTCTTAATTTTTGTGTTATAAACTTTCCGTGGACTCACTTCAGTACGGTGCGCGAAATTGAGAATTCAACTAGAAAAAGTGGAACAGTTGCTATTCGAGCCTAATTCAAATCTTGCTCTAACAAAATTGCAGTTTCCTAACTCAGTTACCTAGGAATGCCATGAGTAATATAACAGTTACCAAAAATAAGTTTCTAATTTCTAGAATAATGCGATTGGCGATCGCCTCAACACATGAGCGTCTATTAGATTGAAGGCTTGCCGATCCAAATCGTGCAATCGAACGCGAGTTGGGCTTGCTAATATTAATTCAGTCTTTACAACTCCCTTATAATTTCTTATCTCACTCTTACTTCTTCGTGTTAATCTCTTCCTAGGATAGCTGCATGTCAGGTCAGCCTGCACTTTAAAATTGTACCCCTATCTCCAAAATTGATTTAGCAAGTTCTTGATCCTTGTAGTGGTTGATTTGCCAATGACGACTCGACGGACTTTCTTAGGAAACAGTTTAATGTTTAGCACTGGTCTCATTAACTTTGATGCGCTTATAGCGATCGCCGAAACTCATGGTAAGCAGATCTTCTCAATTCTCCATACCAACGATATGCACTCCAATGTGGTGGGCGTCGGTCCCCTGTGTGACTATACCCCACTCAGTCTAGGAGATGACCAGACCAGAGGCGGATATTCTCGATTAGGCGCTTTAATTGCTGAGCGCAAAGCGGAACTGAAGCAGCTAGGACCAGTGCTGGTGTTGGATGCTGGAGATTTCAGCATGGGGACTGCCGTAGCTGCCGCCTGTCGGGAACTAGGTGCCGAACTCCAGCTAATGGGGCGTATGGGCTACGATGCCACTACCTTTGGCAATCACGAATTCGATCTCGGTCCTGATAGTCTGGGAAAAGCAATTAAACAGTCAACAATGGCGGGAACAGTGCCTGCGTTGTTGGCAGCTAATAGCGATTTTAGTGCTGACACCGAGCGTCTGCAAGACCTTAAAAAATTAGCTAAGGCTGGCATAATTAAGCCCTATGAAATTATCGAACGCCGAGGAATTCGGTTTGGTATATTGGGATTGATTGGCTATGATGCCTTTAGATATGCTATCGACCCAGGGGGGGTAGTTTTTGCCGACCCTATTGAAACTGCTCGGTATTTAGTTCCAAAGCTGAAACAAAAAGAACAAGTTGATGTAGCGATCGCCCTGCACCACGGAGGAGTGTCTAAAGGTTCGAGCGGCAAGTTCGATGTTGGGGAAGACATTAACCTCTTGAAAGGTGTACCAGAACTAGATTTGGTGATTGGCGGTCATACTCATACCGAGTTGCACGAGCCGTTGTTAGTCGGTAATCGTCCTGTAGTACAGACGGGTAAATACGGTGAAAATCTGGGCGAACTAATACTAAATCTCGAAAACGGTCGAGTTCGGGTCGAATCTTATCGGTTAATTCCTATCGACGACCGGATTAAGGGAGATGAGAACATTCAAGCTCAGGTTGAGAACTTTTTACGGGAATCTGGAACTGCTGCCTTTGCTTCACGGGGATACGAAACTAAGCAACCACTGGTGGTAGTTTCGGAAGATTGGCCGATGAATTATCTCGATATTGAATCGGGAACTCCGTTAGCAAATGTTGTCTCGGATGCTCTACGCCAAGCTACAGGCAGTCAGATAGCTCTAACCGCCAACGGTCTAATTAGAGCCGGTTTAATCAAAGGTAACAGCGGTGGAGTCCAAACCGTTTACGATGTGTTTGCTATTGCCCCGCTGGGCGGTGGCGTTGTCGATCCGACGGCAGGGAGTGCTTTATTAAAAGGTTATTTTACAGCAGCGGAATTGAAAAATATCCTGGAATTTTTCCTGGTAGATGACCCCCATCATCCTGGGGAATATTTTCCCAGAGTATCGGGCTTGAGATTTTATTATGACCCCAGTCGTCCCCGCTTTGACCGAGTAACAGCACTGGAATTGGGCAACATCGATGACGGCTATCAGGAGATCGCTTTAGATTTTCCCACACTCTACAGCTTTACCACTAGTCTGTTTGGCGGAACTATTATTGCAGCTATCCCCAAACTCAGCAAGGGTGCGTTGCCGCTACAACCTAAAAAAGCCGATGGCACGCCTATTAATACTCGTACAGAAGCGGTTGCTGACCCAAGAGAATCTACCAGTCCCTATGTGTTACCTGCTAATGCTAACTTAGACAACTCTATGGCAGCGACTGATAATGCAAACAAAGAGATTAAAGAATGGCAGGCAATTATGGATTATTTTGTAGGCTTACCATTAAAAAACGCTGCGGGAATTTCCATTTTAGAAAAAAATGAGCGGACTAGGGAAGTTCGCGCTATCAAAATTTAAGTAAGTGATCGCGATCGCCGTCATTACTTTTTTGCAAGTCCTACACAAATTTTTTTGGATA
The DNA here is from genome assembly GCA_002355455.1 of Stanieria sp. NIES-3757. Lineage (NCBI taxonomy): Bacteria > Bacillati > Cyanobacteriota > Cyanophyceae > Pleurocapsales > Dermocarpellaceae > Stanieria > Stanieria sp. NIES-3757. The sequence goes on along the minus strand of AP017375.1, from coordinate 3,170,263 downwards.
AATTGCCGAAGTGTAAATGTTAAGAAGTTTCTAACCATGAAAATGATTTTGGCAAATTTGGCAAGCGAACTAGTCACTCGTATTGATGGTCCTTTGCACTTTCGATTGTTCCTACAGCCAATCATTGTTAAATAGTTTACTAGCACCAGCGATCGCTAACGAAGCAATATAGTCTGAAGAGAAGAAAGATTTTCTCTTGTTTCAGCAAGATTTAAATTCAGTAGCTAGTGTACCGAAATTCCAACAATTTTTAACAGATGCTCAAGAATACACTATTGATGATAGTGGTTCCCTTATATTACTCGAGCTAGAAAAAGCTCTGCCCACACACAACCTACTTATAAACACTAATGCTGAATATCTTTTACCAGTTTCTTTAAAAACTAAATCTGACATCCTTCCAATTATTACAGCTAATTGGAAGGCATCATCTGACAATAAATGGACTGTGCCTATTGGGGGAGGTTTCGGAAGAGTTTTTTCTATTGGCAAGCAACCAGTTAATGCATCTCTTCAAGGTTACTGGAATGCTGCTAAACCCGATGGAGGTGCTGATTGGACTTTGCGAACTCAATTTCAACTCTTGTTCCCTAAGTAAATAGCTTTTCGCATAATTTTCTTTCTACTGTTCAAAATATATTTTCTGCTAGATAAATTGATCCTAAAACCAAAACTAAAGCCAGAGCTTATGCGATCGTTATTAAATGAAAGACGAAAACAATTGATAATTATGAACTATCGAATAGGAAGACTACTTTACTTTTCTGTTTACCTAGTTATCTTTGTAACAATATTAGGCGAGGCGATTTTAACTCCCCTCTCAACGAAGACAATCGCACAAGTTTCTCAAACTAACGATACTCAGCCTAGACCGCAAAGCAATAATTTAGGTTGAGGGAAAGGGGAAACATGAAAGCTTACCCTTCCCCAAATTTTTAAAACTAAGCGTTAAGATTGATCGCCACTTGCTTGAGCTTACCTGTAAAGGTAAAGGGTAATTTATAGCTTTCCTTCACTGGTGTCCCCGTATCAAAGCCGACATCAAAGGTTTCATCGAGAGTGATTCGGTTAGGAAGAGTCTTTTCAACCCGACCCTGACCGATTTTACGGTTGTTAGCATAGAGAGTTACCGTCGCACCTGCATAGGGTTGATCGGCATCGGTTTTGTATTCTGCTTTTAAAGTTATATTTCCTGTCGGCACATCGCGATCGGAAACGACATCGTACCGTTCTACCCCAGCTAAATTGTAATGATACACTAGCTTGTTATCCTGAATGAATAATCCATAGCCAGCAAAGCGTCCTCCCAACGTCGCTAGCATTCCTTCTGCCCCTTCATCTGGGATGGTTACATCGACAGTGATGGTATGGTTGACGTGCTTGAGATCGGGAGTAGAACCTTCAGGTAGTCGAATACCTTTGGGATAGACAAAATGAGTTCGTCCTTCGGTTAGGCTGGGACGATTGGCTACGTCCAAACGCTCTGTCTTACGACCATCGAGAGGCAAGACGCTATACTTGGCTGCTTCGGCGTAAAATAAATCTTTCATCTCCTGGAGTTTCTCTGGCATTTGGTCTGCCAGATCCACTGCCTGGGTGAAATCTTCATCGACGTGGTAAAGTTCCCAATCCAGATTGAGAAGATCTTTGTCTGTTGGTGGGTTAGGATTCCAAGGTTCGCTCCACAAGGCACTCGCCATCCAGCCATCGCTGTAAATACCTTGGTTACCAAGCATTTCAAAATATTGGGTGGTGTGACGAGTCGAGGCTTTAGCATCATCAAAAGTATATACTAAGCTAGTGCCTTCAATCGGCTTCTGACCGATACCGTTTACCTGTACGGGTTCGGGGATGCCTACTGCTTCTAGAATCGTCGGGGCGATATCGATGACATGACCGAATTGATAGCGTTTGCCACCTTTATCTTTAATCCGTGCGGGCCAAGAAATTCCCATGCCGTTACGAGTGCCGCCGAAGTGGGAAGCAATCTGCTTCGTCCACTGAAAAGGAGTATCCATCGCCCACGCCCAGGCAGCGGGGAAGTGGTTGTAATATTGCGCTCCGCCTAAATCATCGATCGCTGCTTCCTTGTCTGCTAAACTCTCTGGAAGTGCGTTAAAGAAGGTCATCTCGTTGAGCAATCCTTCAAAACCACCTTCGGCACTAGAACCGTTATCGCCAGCAATGTAGAAAATCAGCGTATTGTCTAATTTACCTAATTTGTTGATCGCGTCGATGACTCGTCCCACTTCGTAGTCTGTCTGAGCGGTAAATGCAGCAAAGACTTCCATCATCCGAGCGTAGACTTTTTGTTCTTCAGGAGACAGAGAATCCCAAGCCGGTAATGAGTCAGGGCGAGGTGTTAGCTGGGCATCGGCAGGAATGACCCCCAGTTTTTTCTGCCGCTCGAAAGTCTGTTCGCGGTATTTGTCCCAGCCCATATCAAATTGCCCTTTAAACTTGTCGCTCCACTCTTGGGGAACTTGGTGTGGGGCGTGGGTAGCACCTGTAGCAAAGTAGGTGAAAAAAGGTTTTTGGGGCGAGACGGCATTTAGCTGCTGAATGTAGTTAATTGCATGGTCTGCTAAATCGGTGGTGAGGTGGTAGGGAGAGCCATCGGCGTTGGTTTTGGGAGGTTCGATACGAGTAGTATTTTCTACTAAAGCAGGAGTGTACTGATCGGTGTCACCACCCACAAAGCCATAAAAGTAGTCAAAACCCAGTCCTCTGGGCCAGCGGTCAAAAGGACCAGCCATACTGCTTTCCCAGTCGGGAACGTTGTGATTTTTACCAAACCAAGCCGTAGCATAGCCATTCGCCTGTAAGATTTGGGCAAAAGTAGCTGCATCACTGGGAATTACGCCAGAATAACCAGGAAATCCCGTACCTCCTTCGGTAATCACTCCATTGCCTACCGAGTGATGGTTGCGTCCCGTCAACAGGGCAGCACGAGTGGGTGAACAAAGGGCAGTGGTATGAAACTGAGTATATTGCAGTCCATTTTTAACCACCCGATCCATCGTCGGGGTGGGAATGCTGCCGCCAAAGCTGCCAAACTGTCCGTAACCGGCATCATCGATCAGTACCAACAGAATGTTGGGAGCATTTTCGATGCCAAAAGTTTCGGGCAGCTTGAGTTGGGACTTAATCGGTTCGGATGTTTTATAAGTAAGACCTATTTTGCCTTTAAATGGTTTGGGAGGATGGGGTAAAATTTCCTGTGCTAAAACCGGGGATATGGCGGTTTGTAAGATAAAAGTTAGGGCGATCGCCAATGCGATCATAATTTTCCAGATTTGTTTGAACATTGTGAGTCTCTCTAAACGAAATTAAGTTTTTCGCTACTAATAGAGCAGGTCGGGGATTTCCCGACCCAAAAGTAATTGAGGTTACTTCAAATTGAAGGCAACTCGGTCGATCTTTCCAGTAAACTCGAACTTACCCTTGTCTTTATAGTCAAGAGCGATCGCAGTAATCGAGTCGCGTCCGACTTCAAAGGGTTCTAAACCGTGACGGAACAAAGAGCGGGTTAGTTTGCCCTCTCCTGCTGGCTTGTCATTGACGAATAGCTTGAGGGTGCCACCTCCTTCTTTAGAACCATCAGGGGTAAACTCGGACTTGAGGGTAACTTTGCCCTTGGGCAAGGTAACCGTTCCAGGAATGGTGACATCCCCAATATCGAAGACCGTATAGCGGAAGTTAGGTTTGTTATTCTTAACGTATAAAGACCAGCCCGCCGAAAAAGCTCCAGCGCAGGTAATCACCCCTTCAGCACCGCTCTGAGGAATGGTGACATCGGCAGTAATAATATGACCCCTGGGAAATAGTTGCGGTCCTATTGGCTCTGGCAGACGGACGTTGTTACCGTAGTAAGTCCAGCTAGTTGGCGGTTCACCACCCACACGGAGTTTGGGATCCAACCGCTCGGCAAATCGAGGATCGAGGGGAAAAACATCGTACTTCTTGGCTTCCTGGACGAACTTCTCCTGCAATTCCTTCAGTTTTTCCTGGTTCTGTGCTGCAAGATCATTAGCCTGACTGAAATCTTCTTCCAGATTGTAAAGCTCCCAAGGCGCATCTTGAAAATCGCTATAGCGACTCGCCGTATCCCAAGGAACTCCAAAGTGACTGGAAGCCATCCAACCATTGTCGTAGATAGCCCGATTGACAAACATCTCGAAGTACTGAGTCGTTCGCCGATCCTTAGCGTTAGTGTCGTCAAAGGAATAAACCATACTAACGCCTTCCATTGGCTTCTGAGCAATACCGTTAACTTCTGTTGGTTCGGGAATTTTAGCTGCCTCTAAAATTGTCGGCACTACGTCGATAACGTGATGAAACTGGGTACGAATTTCGCCTTTAGACTGGATACCCTGGGGCCAGTGAACCACCATCGGGTTACGAGTTCCGCCTAGGTGACTGGCGACCTGCTTCGTCCACTGAAAGGGAGAATCCATCGCCCATGCCCAACCTACAGGCACGTGGGGTTCGCTCTTTGGTCCGCCGATTTCGTCGAGTCGATTGATAGTGCTTTCTAGCCCCAACTGGATGCCCAACAGACTAGCAAGTTCGCTAAAGGTTCCTTCTAGTCCCCCCTCGGCACTGGCTCCGTTATCGCCAAGGATGTAGAAAATCAGCGTGTTGTCTAATTCTCCCGACTGCTCTAAGGAGTCAATTAATCGACCGATGTGATAGTCGGTGTGAGCCATATATCCGGCATAATTCTCCATTAGTCGGGTATATACAGTTTTGGCATCTTCCGGTACTTCATCCCAGGCGGGAATTTCCTCTGGACGGGGGGTGAGTTTAGTCTCTGGGGGAATGATGCCCATCTCTAGTTGCTTCTGATAGGTCATTTCTCTTTGCTTGTCCCAACCTTGGTCGAACTGTCCTTTAAACTTTTCTCGCCATTCTGGAGGAGTGTGGTGGGGAGCATGAACTGCTCCCGTGCTGAAATAAACAAACCAGGGCTTATCTGGGTCAGCAGCTCTCACGTTGCGCGTCCAGGCGATCGCTTCATCGGTCATATCCGTAGTAAAGTGATAGCCCTCTTCGGGAGTTTGGGGCGGATCTACGGGAACGGTGTTGCGGTAAAGAGTTGGATAATATTGGTTAGTTTCTCCTTGGTTAAAACCATAGAAGTAGTCAAAACCCAGACCTGTAGGCCAACGGTCAAAAGGCCCGGCGGGGCTGATGGCTGGCTCTGGTGTGTTGTGCCACTTGCCAAACATAGCCGTAGCATAACCATTGTCTTTGAGGGTTTCTGAGACTAGAGCAGTGCTTCTGGGAATGATGCCCGTATAGCCCGGATAACCCGTACCCATCTCGGTAATGACTCCCGTGCCGACGCTATGATGATTGCGTCCTGTAAGCAAGGCTGCGCGAGTGGGACTACAAAGAGCCGTAGTGTGAAAGCGAGTGTAAGAAACTCCGTTACTAGCTAACTTATCTAGATTTGGAGTAGGTACGGGTCCTCCAAAGGTAGAGGTCATGCCAAAACCCACGTCATCCAGCAGGATTATCAACACATTGGGATCCCCTTCGGGAGCCTTTAATGGCGGTGGGTAGCTAGGAACGGAATCTTTATAGGTTTTGCCGACTCTGCCCTTAAATACAGGGTCGGGTTTGGGGAGTTGGGTAACCGTCTGAGGGGCTTTATTGAAATTAAATTTGTTGGCAGAATAGTTAGCGGCGATCGCGGCATTACTAAAAGGCAAATTACCTATCAGCAGTAAGACTACAGTAAGGGCGATCGCGACAATTGACTTACCGCATCGATAGAAAAAGGAATGTTTCATAATTTTGAGGTTTTATGTATTAAAGTTGTAGGTTTGAAATTTAACCATCAACAGGTTTTACTCTCCGCGCTAGAGCAATTCTTTTACAACCAAGGGAAGAAATCTTTAACAATTACGGTTCGCTTAAAGCCAAAATTGCGCGAAACCCGATGTGAGTAGTTCCCGTATCGGGAGCCTGAGATTCTCTCGCTGCAGGGCGATAGCGACTGCAATAGTTTTTGGCGCACAAATGGGAACCGCCCTTAATTACGTGCATGGCTCCGTCAGCAGGTTTTTTGGGATCGAAACTCTGTTCTTTGGCGGGTCCCTTAGGATCGCTGCTGTGGGCTTTGTTAGCATGGCTAACAGCAAACCAGTCGGAAGTCCACTCCCAGACATTACCAGTCATGTCGTACAAACCGTAGCGATTGGGAGGAAACGAACCGACAGGAGCAGTTCCCACGTAGTTATCTTCTTTGGTGTTGAAAAAGGGAAAGATTCCCTGCCAGGTATTGGCTTTCTTGGCAGAGTATTCATCCCCCCAGGTAAATTTCTTATTCTGCAATCCTCCCCGCGCTGCGAATTCCCATTGGGCTTCAGTAGGCAGCGTTTTACCCGCCCAATTGGCGTAAGCTAAAGCATCTTCATAAGCGATGTGAACTACGGGATGATTTTCTTGGCCTTTGATGTCGCTATCTGAGCCATAAGGATGTCGCCAGTTGGCTCCGGGAGTCCAGTGCCACCAGCTTAGATAGGCTATTTGTTTGCTATCTTCGGCAGGAGGCTGAAAGACCAAAGAACCCGCTGCCCTTTGTTCGTCAGGCAAGTCGGGAAACTGTTCTTTAGATAGGGGACGTTCGGCTATGGTTACGTATCCTGTTTCTTCGACAAACTTCGCAAACTCGGCGTTGGTTACTTCGTGTTTGTCAATGCAAAACGGACTTATTGAAATGTCCTCAACAGCTTGTTCTTCCACAAACCCAGAGTTGTCTTCTCCCATGGTAAAAGAACCTCCTGAGATAAATACCATACCGTCTGGGCAAGAAGAAGCATTGCTAGCTTTAACTGGTAAAGGAAAACTCAATAAACCAACTATGGCGATCGCCATAGCGATACTGAAGCCAATTAATCGGCTTGAAAATAAGTTCTTGTTTAACATTTCACTTTTTATAATTCAGCTTGTAATATCGATAAAACCAATTTATTTCAATACGGGATTAAAAATTGAGAAGAAAAAATAAAACGATCGCGAGTAATAAAAAAAGCAGGAAAGAGGCTTCCTATCTTCCTGCTTAAAAATCATTAGTTCTCAGCTTTTTTTGTTGAAAAACGAAACCCATGACCAATGAAAAATGACCAGTAACCAATAACCAAATCTTTACTGGTAGCCACTGGGATTTTGTAGTTTCTCAAGTACCTGGTCGATGGTGAAGCTAGCTGCCTTCTGGCGTGGAGGATACTCTTTAAAAGTTGCCAGAAAATCGCCTACATACTTTTGAGCAGGTGTCAGTAAGAAAATATGGTCGAGATACCAATCCCAGTAAGTATTAGAAGTAATAGTAGCTTTCTCATAGGGGTCGGTGCGGAGATTGTAGAGCCAGGGGATTCTGGTTGCCACGAATGGCTCGCCCCAGAGAGCTAAAGTACCAGGCGATCGCTGTTGGGCGAAGTGTACTTTCCAGTTGTCATAGCGCATTGCTAGCAGGTCGCCGTCATCAGAAAAATAAAAGACGGACTCTCTAGGGCTATGTTCTTCCTGTCCCGTGAGATAGGGCAAAATATTGTAGCCGTCAAGATGTACCTTAAATCTCTTGCTGCCTGCTCGGTAATTGTTTAATAGTTTATCTTTAATCTCGGGTTCCCCTGCTGCTGCCAACAGAGTGGGCATCCAATCTAGGTGAGAGATAATCTCGTTGGATACCGAACCTGGTTCGATATGACCGGGCCAGCGCACAAAAGCGGGAACGCGGAAAGCACCTTCCCAGCCCGTATCTTTCTCACTACGGAAGGGAGTCATTGCTGCATCGGGCCAAGAGTTCATGTGAGGGCCGTTATCAGTGCTATACATGACTATCGTGTTGTCGGCAATTCCTGCCTCATCGATCGCATCTAAGATCTGACCGACGTTTTTGTCGTGGTCGATCATCGTATCGTGGTAGGGGGACTGCCAGCGTCCTGCTTGACCCAAACTTTCGGGCTTAGTATGGGTGCGGAAGTGCATATGGGTAAAATTAGTCCACATAAAGAACGGCTCTCCCGCCTGGGCTTTTTTCTTGACATATTCAACAGAGCGATTGGCAACATCATCGTCAATTGTTTCCATCCGCTTGCGAGTTAGAGGACCCGTATCTTCTATTTCCTGTCCTCCACCAGATTTGGCAAAACTGTGGAGTACGCCACGAGGACCGTAATTTTTCTTAAAGTTGGGAAAATCCTCTGGTTTGGGATAGTCAGGCAGTTCTGGCTCCTCTTCGGCGTTTAGGTGATAGAGGTTGCCATAAAATTCATCAAACCCATGAGCGGTAGGCAGGAATTCATCCTTGTCGCCCAAATGATTTTTCCCAAATTGGGCAGTAGCATAACCCTGAGCTTTGAGCATTTCGGCAATAGTGGGATCTTCCGCTCGCAGACCCAAATCGGCACCGGGAAGACCTACTTTACTCAAACCCGTGCGGAAAACGCTCTGTCCAGTAATAAAAGCTGCTCGCCCTGCCGTACAGCTTTGCTCGCCGTAGTAGTCGGTGAAGGTTATTCCTTCTTTTGCCAGGCGGTCTATATTGGGAGTACGGAAGCCCATCAAACCTTTGGTAAAGGCACTAATGTCGCTTTGTCCGATATCGTCACCCCAAATAATCACGATATTGGGTTTATTGGAGCTTTGAGTAGTATTTACTTGAGCAATTTCCCGCGATGTGGGTTTAAAATTGCTAGAAGAATAGTCTGCTGCCAGAGCCACGGTACTTCCCCAAGTACCTAGAAAGTTAAACAGTATCAAGATGGCTGTCAGCACCATAATTTTGGTGACACCGAGCAACTCAATACAAAGCTTTTTAGTTCTTGAGACAATTTGAAGAGCCCAAGACAAAAATTGTCTTAAAATAAATAGTTTTTCCATATTTATTGAGCTTTTAGTTTTAAGTAGAATACTACAAATTGCAGAAGCCACTGGTTTAAGCCCCAGAACAATTAATAATTGGGGCAATAAATTTGAGAAACATCCCGACCATGTTTTACGTACTCTGAGCTTGGCAGATCAATTAAATCAAATTAGAAAAATAGTCCTATCTCCCGATTGTTAATCAAAATCAATTACTCCTATTTTGTGACTAAAAAATTTTGATTTCATTTTGGCGATCGCCTAGTATATTAATAAGCTTGTATTAGTATAAAAGCTCAAGTCATGAGTGTTAAAAGCATTGAGTGTCGAATAGCAACTAAACCAGAGTCATTACAATATCTGTACATTAAAGAATTATTTGTCCAATTTAAAGAATTATTGTCACTAATTATAATAGTTTGAAACTCTTACTGCACGACCATTTAAGCCATTTTGACTTACTCTAGAGTATTAAAAACAATTTAAATAATTATTTGTCAAAAATCAGATTCTAAGATTTTGGATTTAAAGAATTAAGTGTCATTTATTTTCATGCACTTTATCTTTTGTCGTTTCAGCAACGCTTCATTTGGTACAAATCGAAACCAAGGCTCTGTGAGATTGCCAGAATGAAACAAAAATTTATTTTGCTATTATCGCCAATTGAGACAGAAAAAGTAAGTCGTCGGGCGATGCATGAGTCTATATTTGAAGGAGGATGGAAGTATGAGGAATTGATGCAGCAGCAGAGGAAGGTGGTATCTCGCATACATCAAGGAAAAGGCAGGGAAATAATTGCGTTGGATTGGACATTCTCATATCATCCTCATAGTGAAAAAATCTTCGCAGCTAAAGAAAACTATGGCTATGTAAATCGATGTTGGAGTTGTTACCAAACAGTAGTTACAGCAGCAATATCAAATGGTCAAAGAGTAGATGGAATTGCAGTAGAGGTTCAATATCCTAACTATGAGAAAGAAGAGTTAGCTTACCTAGAGATGACTGCTCAAGAAAATTATCAAGAGATGGAGCAAGTACGAGAGAGATTAAGAGAATTGCTTCATTATCAAAAAAGCTGAAATATGGAGAGTATAATAGTGAATTGCCCAGGCTCCATAATAAACTCCTCCTCTAGAATAAATGCCATACCGCGATTTACAACTTTTATTCAATTCCTTAATGCTTCGCTCTGAATTCGGCGATCGCAGCTTTGAAAGCATTGTCTGATGCTGCACTGATCGCGAACAGTTTGAATTTCTGATTGTGGCTTAGATACTTGGCATAAGCGGACTGCATGTACGGTTGATAGGCTGAATCTCCAGCTAAATGAGTCTGAAAAAATGCCAACAGCAAAGCATCTGCATAACTGTCAAGTAAAAAAGGACTAGCCAGACCTAAGCTTTGAATGGAACCTAGAGCGTGGGTAACCCAGATATCTAAATCCGCCAAATTAGTAATATGGGCTTGCCCTTCTGCAAGTGCTAGATATTTAACGGAGGAGTTCAACAACGGGAAAGACCGGGCTTGCTCAAAGATTGGCGGAGTGATTGGATCTTTACTACCCCCAATCATAAATACCGGAATCGTAATTTTTCCCAATCCTTTAGGACCGAAAATTGCGTAGTTGACTGGATTTGCTGCAAAAACAGCCTTTACTCTTGGATCTCGGAATTTATAGGCTTGCCGAGGCAGATGCAAAGCTTGGCATTGTAATATTAATGAGTTATTTAGATACTCAAACTGGCGATCATCGCACTCTTTTTGCAGATGCTCAAAATCGATTGTGGCACCGGCAACGGCTAACGCTCCATAGCCACCAAAGGAATGCCCAGCCACTCCTACAGATTGCAAGTCTAACCGTCCACCAAACTCTGCATGATTCCGTCGTTCCAGTTCATCAATCACATAGCTAATATCGCGTGGTCGATCAATAAACTCGCTGGTTAAAAAGTAAGCCAACGACAGCCCTTGCTTGAGTTCTTGTACCTGCTGTGTATCGCTTCCGGGATGCTGCGGTAATGCTACCAAAAAGCCATAGGAGGCTAAATGCTTTGCTCGTGCTGCAAACTCTTCAGGCTTAGAGCCTAAACCATGAGACAAAATCAGTACGGGAGTTTTTCCGAAACGCCACTGCTGCGGCTCAAAGACCAACACATAAAATTGGCGATTATGATTGGCATCTTTTAATACCCAGCGTTTTTCCTGAACACCCAAAGGTCCCATCTGGCGTAAATCTGGTAATTTCGCAAAATCTACGGTGGCTCCACTAACTGACTCCACATTGGAAAAGGATGACATTTTCTGAATGAAAAAATTCGTTGCCTTGTTTACCCGTTCCAGCGATCGAAATCCTTTCAGAACAACTTTCACATCAATATAAACATCGACTGGCAGCTTTTGCAGGAAGTTGAGCAGCGTTAATCCTTTCGAGTCGAATGCAGCTAGCACTAAACCTGCCCGAAGGGATTGTTTTCCATTCAACCAACTCGGAGTTTGGATATATTGACCAAATCGCTCCAGAATATTATAACCTAGTTCACTGTTGAAAAACTGCGACACCTCGAAAGGCTTAATATTTGCACGTTGAACCAAAATTTCTCGAACCTTCTGCTTGGTTGTATCATTGGCTTTAGCGAGCGTGAAGTAGAATTTCAAATCCGAGTTAATCTTCCCGGTTTTAGCAAAACTTTCTAGAGAACTAACATCTAGTGATTCGATAAATGGGCCATATTTGAAATAAATCTTTTCTGCTGCTTTTCCTGGCAATGCGGATAACAAGACTGAAATAGTTCCCAGGGTAAGGAGTCGTATTGGCTTGAAGGACGAGAACCATCTAAGTGTAAATAGACAAGTATTACTTGACTGAGAGATGCTTGTCTGTATAAATCTTTTTTTGAACAGCGGATTAGCAGCAATCTTTGTATTCATGACTTTTTAACTCCCCTAAGTTATTCAGAACAAGGCTTTCAGCTACTTGGCTCTTGGTGACACCTTCTCTGATACTGTTAGCGATTTATTTCTTAACGTTTAAAATGCCTACTGTGGAATGAGTTACAAAACTTAATCATTTCTTGCTCAGTAACAACGAAATTTCAAAGGCTTTAGGATGTTAAACAGTATTTCGCCAATGGAATGTTATGTTCACCTAATGTGATGAGAACTCGACGACGGAATTCTCTTTCCACTCTCCATTGTTGTCCAGGCTTCGTTCGGATCAGAACTCGAATCAACAACCCAGAATAAGATACAGAATCAATCCCCAAAACCTGAGGAGAGGTTACAATTGACTCTCTCCAATCCTCCTCCTCAAGCAGAAGTTGAGCAGCTTTTTCAATCACTGCGATCGCTTTATCTATATCTGTTCCATGAGAAATCTCAATCGAAAAGTCAACCTGTGACCAACTACGGGTCATGTTCTGTACCTGAGTAATGGTGCTGTTAGGGATAGTGATCGAGTGTCCTCTTATATCACGTAGCTGAGTAATTCGGAGATTCATGTTTTCGACTAACCCAGATGCAAGATAACCATTAGTATTTTGAATGGTAATTGTGTCACCAATGGCAAACTGGTCCTCCCATAGAATTAGAAAACCAGTTATTAAATCTTTTACAAGATTTTGAAAGCTAAAGGATAGTGCGACAACGAGCAATCCACTTGCTGCCAAGATTGAAATAACTGGCGCACCTAAGACACTAATACCCCAAATAATGGCAATTAAATAGATGGCTACCATCTTGGAGTCTTTGAGCACATTAATTGTCGTAGTAAGTCTTAAAGACTTTCGCTGTTCATCTTCTGATGCAAAGATGCGGTAATCATTCCAAGCCTTTTCTAGCCCATTTAATAAAGCATCAATCAGCAAGTTTATTAAACCAACAACAAAGCAGATTCCCAAAAGTTTGATTGGCAAGCTAAGAATTGTCCAAACAAGTGGTTTTGTCCAGGGAAATAGCGATAAAATAAGGAGAATTCCTACAATCGAGAGAACAATATACGCCCAAACTAAAAGCCAATTTAGAAAGGAAATAAAGCTGCGTCGTCTTTCTAAAGCTGATTGATATTTCTGTCTTTGCAAAGCGCTCAGCCGCTGCAAAGCTGGATCGTTTTCATGCAGTGCTTTACTTGAAATAAGGCTAGTTTGTTCGGCTTCATCCGCCTGTCGTGCCTTTAGAAATTTATCTCTCTTACGCAGCAGTTTACCTAATAGCCATAATACAGAACTTCCAGTTACCATACCCAAAGTAATCAGGACTGCTTTCAGTGCTTGCAAACTAAGGTGGGCTGTTGTTCGCTCTTCTAAAGCCTGATGCAAGTGCTGCTCAACTTTATCCTGCATTAACGCTGCCACTTGTTCGATTGGCAACCCCCAATATTCTGCATCCGATTGCGTCACCGTTAGTAAAGGAAACGGTAAGGGATGAGCATTGTCTCTGGCAAAAATGGTTGTTGTATTGTTTAGCTTGGCTACATAAACCTTTAAAGTTTTGGGATCGTAAGCAGTACTTGTTTCAATTCCATAAGGTGGGGATAGATAGATAATGTTATTACCAATAATTCGGTTTAAATTTGCCTCGATCCGATTTGCTCGTATCTCAACCGGAATTCGATCTACTTGCTCATCTTGGTCTAAAACTGGGGGAGAAGCTACTTTAAACAGGATCTGACCATCTAGTTTAATAGGAGCCACTTCGATGTTTCCTAAATGCTCAACCCCTCTAGGCTCGAATTGAGGCAATGTAGTTGGCTTTAGGGTAGGTGGTACTTGTGCAGATGTAGCAGATGCCCATGCGATGCTTAACACAAAGGCCAACAAACTAAGAATGATCGTATTTACGAGCACACCCCTCAGGGTCTTCTGGCAAGAAATACACCAATGCATAATCTTCACCCAGAACAGTAAATATTGAACTTTGGGTATTGTTACGAATTCACTTTCGCTTCTCCCAAGCATTTTCAAAGCGACCTATTAAAGGAGTTTATTCCCACTCATACTCCAGCTCGCCCCGATTGATTTTGTCGAGTACAAGCGTCGAGTACAGGTGTATTGCTGCTGGGATTATCTTTTTGTTTGCGAAAATGATTTTCTTGAGACGTTCCTGTTCGGCGAGAGAGATCCTGCCATCTGAAACCGACGCTTCAATCATTCTCCTAAATTTTTCCAATTGTTTGATGTCTTCCGGTGAAAGTTCTTGAGCAGAGAAATCTTCAACTTCCATGACAATTGCCTCCTTTAAATGTTTATTACTCATTCATGGTTCTGTAAACAGCAACGGCTGAAGGTGACTTCCGGGTGAGATAATTGAAGATCAAGTATTTGAACGTTGCATCCAACATGACAGGAACTGTGGCGATAAACAGGAAGATGGCATTGCGATCGCTGGGCAACCCAAAATGCTCTGCAATGCCTTCCAGTAAAACTTCCCAACCATGAGACGAATGGTAACCAACAAACATGTCGGTGAAGAGAATGATCAGAAACACCTTGGTTGCATCGTTCAATCCAAAAAAAACTCGGTCGATCAAAGACTTAAGCACGACCACTTGCTGGCGACCGAAATACATTAGCGCGATGAAGGTCACGAATGCTAACCCATCTGCCATTAGATTTTTGATGCCTTCCGTACTTTCCTCGCTGTAACGCTCCTGTAAACGATGGGCTTCGGCTTTGAGCAATTGCTCTGAATTCGGGCTTTGATGGCTGTCATTCGCCAAGGTGTCAAATTCTAGGCTTTCCTTAAACTGGGCAAGGTCGTGCACTGCCCGTTGCTTAGCTTCACCTGTCAACATGATTTGGGGAGAATGATTGAACTGATGGATTAATGGCTCAATCAGGAGCGATTTACCTGCAAACTGAACCATCAATGGGATGACGATGAGCAAAATCAAGAACCGACTTGCTCTTATGGTTCGCTTACGAGCAGTACGCAGTTCGTATAGAACTTCCCGTTCATATTCGGGAGTCAGTTCTTTCTTAATTTGATTTGCCGTATCGAAAACTGAACCCGAGCGAATTCTTTGAAGTGAATCTGTTTGATTAAAGGTTTCATCAAAGTCAAAAGGGGCTTCCTGGAAGGGCTGACTGACTTGCTGGTCTTGCTTCCGGGGAAAAACGGTTGCTTCTAATTGCCGTTGAATTTCGTATCTAGCCAAAACCGATTCAATTAAGTTCAATTTCTCCAGAATTGTGCTCTCGTCGCTGTCCTGGCTCATCTCTCCAGGCAAGCTTTTGTCAGGTGAGGCATGAAGCAGGTTTGAAATTAAGCTACTGCTTCTAAATTCAGCCAGTCGCACTCGGATGACTTGAAGATAGGAATCTCGTTTGTCCCGGAAGTAACGGAATGTAGCATCGGTGTGATTTGAATCTTTGGCGATCGCTCGACCGACAAAGTGCTTTTCTTCAATCGCTTGAATTGCCAGGGCTGCATTGTATGCCTCAGATAGCGATCGCAGGGGCGTTTTCACAATCCATTGGTTGATATGATTAAACACATTAGGATGCATAACTTTCACCTCCAGTCGTGTCTTGAGTGGGATCACTGTCTTCGGATACGCTTGAACGTTTTGACTGCTTCAGGCGATCGCCATAGTAGATCAGCGGAATCACCACCATCGTCAGGGCTGAAGATGCCATCATCCCGGTAATAATGGTCCACCCCAGACCTGCCCAAATGGGGTCGAGCAGAATCGGAGCATTACCCAAAATTGCCGCCATACTGGTAAGCAAAATCGGACGAAATCGGACTGCTCCCGCTTCCAGGATGGCGTGTTGTAAATCGGCTCCCTCCCGCAATCGTTCCTGAATAAATTCCAGCAGGACGATCGAATTTCGGATTACCATACCCGCTAGGGCAATAACCCCAATCAGAGACAGGGCACTCAAGTAAGCGCCATTTAGCGCAAAGGCGATTAAGATCCCAATCAGAGACAGGGGAATACTACCCAGGATGATCAGAGGAACTTTGAAGCTACGGAATTGTCCGACCAGCAGCATGTAAATCATTGCCGTGGCAGCGGTCAAAGCCAGAGCGATATCGCGGAATAGATCTACAGTCGTTTTCCATTCCCCGTCCCACTCGATCCAGTAGCCAGCGGGCAAGGGATGGCGCAGGAAGTAGAACAGTTGATCGAAGACCGCGTAGATGGAGGAACGGTTTCCCATTTCTCCAGTGACATAAGTCACGGGTTGCTGGTCTTTATGAAAGATGGGCTGGTCTACGATCGTGGATTGTCGGTTGATTAACTCGGTCAACGGCACCAGCGCCCCTGTGGAATTGGGCAATTGAATTCGATCGAGGTCATTCAAATTGCGGCGAAATTGTTCTGCAAAGCGCAGTTGAATCCCAACGGGAAGAATTTCACCAGGAATTTTTAGGGTCGAAACATCCTCCCCGGTCAACAGCACATTTAAGGTTTGGGCAACATCTGAACGAGTGATCCCGGCTCGCATTGCCTTGTCCTGATCGACCGTTAACTGCATTTGTGGAATTTGGTTGCGGGTCGAGTCGTCAATATCCACAACTTCCTTCGTACCGTTAAAGACCTGTCGTATCTGTTTTGACAGTTCCCGCAGCTGCGTGTAATCGGGTCCATAAATTTCTGCCAGTACGGTCGCTCGCTGCGGAGGTCCAGGTGGCTTTTCCAGGAACTTGACCACCGCCTGGTGCCGATTGGCAACTTCTGTGAGCAGCGGACGCAACTGAAGCACCAGATTTTCGGTGGTGATGGCTCGTGCCTTGCTATCGGTGATATGCACCCGGATCTCAGCATTATGTTTATCGCCTCGGTTAGACGTGCCTCTGAACATGGCAGCGAAATCCACCGGAGCATAGGTTCCGACATAGGTTTCAAAGTTGATGATTTCAGGCTGTTGTTGCAAAACGGCTTCAACTTCCTGCACCACCTGGTTCGTCTTCTCCAATCCAGTTCCCGACGGCATATCAATCTGCACCAGAAAGTTAGAATCGTTGCCCTTGGGCAGCACCCGCACTTTCACCGCTTGGGTCAATGGAAAAGTCAGCGTAATTGCCAGTAACCCCGAAACAGCCAGGATGACAAACCGGCGGCGGCGGCGAGAGTCCATTAACGGCTGCATGATTGCAGAATACCAGCGGTAAATGCGCGTGGAGTGCAAATCCTGTGACTCATGCGCATGAGACAGCTTGATCATCCGAACTGCCATGTAGGGCGTGACCGTGATTGCCAGAATAAAACTTAAAACCATGGCAATCGGCACATTAAAGGACAGGGGAGCCAGATAGGGACCGATTAATCCGGTGATGTAGCGCAGGGGATAAAATGCCAACACCACCGTCAAGGTTGCCAGAACTGTCGGTGCCCCGATTTCACTGACCGCGTCAACTGCCTCTTCCAGTTTTTCTTTAAAAGTTAAGTGTGGTTTCAGTTCAAACCGACGATGGATATTTTCAACGATCACCACCCCATCATCCACCAGAATCCCAATCGAGATGATTAGCGCAAACATCGCCACTTTGTTAATGGTGTGACCCGTCAGATAACCAATGCCGATAGTGGTACCTAAGGTGAGAGGAATCACCACCCCAACAATCAGAGAATCTCGCCATCCCAGAAACATCATCATCATCACCACCACCACCACCGTCGCCACCATTAATTCGTGGAACAGGTTTTCGACGGTGGCTTCAGCCGAGTAACCGTCATTGCGGGTGACTGCCATTTCCACGCCAGCCGGCAACTGGGGTTTGAGTTCTTCTAAGCGATGGAAGACTTCCTCGGCGACGGTAACGGCATTGGTGCCTTCCTTCTTAGCGACGCCGATGGTAATGGCGGGCTGACTGACAAAGGCAGCAGCAGGTCGGTCCTTAATGTGGGGATGGGGCGAACTCAACTCGTAATCGGGGCGGAAGTGAATCCGAGAGTAGGAGGTGCGATCGCGAAAATCATCTCGAATGGTGGCAACATCGCGCAGGTAAATGGGAGAACGATCGCTGCTAAATCCAACAATAATTTGAGCGATATCGTCAATAGACTGAAAGAGAGAGCCGCCTTCAATAAATAAGCGAGTTTGCCCATCCGACACATCTCCCGCAGGCAGTTCGGTATTCGCAGCCTCAAGGGATTGGGCAATCGTGCTGGGGGATAGCTGATAACTTGCCAGCTTATCCGGGTTTAGGTCTACTGCGATCATGCGGGGCTGACCCCCGTTAAGCGTCAGGACTCCGGTATCCGGAATTTTGCGTAATTCCTCCAAGATGCGTTCGCCGACGCGATGCAGTTGATTGTCGCTGTAGTCTTTTCCCGTTAATGTTAGGGTCACAATTGGCACATCATCCGTGCGGCTGGAATGGAGCTCATAGGTGACACCGGACGGTAACAGGTCTCGACTATTAAATATTTGATTCTGCAAATTAAAGATCGATTTTTCCCAGTCGCTTCCAACTAAGAATTGCACATCAATTTCACTGCCTGAATTGACCGACGTGGAATAGATATGGTCAATCCCTTTCAATTCCCGGATGCGCCCTTCCATAATGGTTGTGACGCTCCTTTCCACCACCTCGGCAGGTGCACCCGAATAGCTGAAAGTCACTGCTGCACCCGGCACATTAATCTGGGGATTCTCTTCCTTCGGCACCAGGATGACGGTGCCAATGCTGAACACGGCGAGGGCGATAACCAGTAGAATTGTCAGTTGCGAGTTGATGAAATAGGCGGTGATGTGACCCACTAGCCCACGGGGTTTAGCATCAGTGTCATTCGACATGGGACGCTCCTCGGCTATATTGCTGATAATTTGATTCACTCACTTTGGTGTTTTCTTGTAAGCTTGGGGCTGGATTGAGAATCAAGCGATCGCCTTCATTCACTCCAGCAAACACCTCTACTGCATCGCCATTGATGGGACGCACCGTTACAGTTTGAAACTGGGCTTTACCATCGACCACCTTAAACACACCAGAGACGCCCAGACGCTGAACTAGCGTACTTGGGGGAATGATCACAGCAGTGCGATCGGTGTTTTCTAACTGCAACCGACCGAACATCCCAGAAATCAAATTGGCTGTGGGCGCAAGTGCAACTTTGACCGTAAAATTGCGTGCCTGGGGATCGGCAGCCGGAATAATCTGGCTGACTTGTCCAGAAACCTCACGATTCAACGCATCAATGTGTACCGTCACCGATTGCCCTAACTGCACGCGATCGATTAGTGCTTCTGGAACTGCCACACTCAACCGTAGACGATCCCTACTTTCCAAGGTCACCAACGGTTGGCTGACTCCTGCGATCTCACCGATCTCCACCTGTTTTTTCACGATCGCTCCAGCAAACGGCGCTCGCACAACCCCATAGTCTAAGTTGGCGGCAACCTCTTGTGCCGTGGCTTCTGCCTGGGAAACTTGTGCCTGTGCCTGTTCTACACTGGCAGTCGCTTCTCCAACGGCAGCTTCCGCACTTTTAATCGATGATGATGCCTGTGCGATCATCGCCTCGATCTGGCGAATCTTTGCCTGCAATACATTAACTCGCGTATTTGCCGTATCTAGGTTGAATTCTGGAACGGCTCCTTCCCGATAAAGATAAGCCGCTCGTCGTTGGTTCAATTGAGCATCCGCCAGTTCTGCCTGGGTTTCCAGTAATGATGCTTCTGCCTCGCTGAGTTTTCCCCGTGCCGTATCCACCTGGGTTAAGGCACTGCTACGATTGGCTTGGGCGGTTGCAACGGCTGCCCGTGCTGCTATGATTTGGGCTGCTGCTTGCTGTTGTTGTGCCCGAATATCAGAGACATCAATGACAGCAATGACCTGTCGTTTTTCTACCCGTGTTCCTTCCTGCACCAGGAGTTGTTCAACTCGTCCAGTCACGCGAGAGGTCAACGTTGTGGCATCGATCGCTTCCACGGTTCCAGTCAGCGTTCGATTTTCCGGTACTAATTGCTTATGCACGACCACTGTTTGCACAGTCAGCGGTAGTGTTATAGTAGAGGGAGTTTCGGTTTTGGTAATATGCTGCTGCTGCCAAAACCACCAACCTGCTCCCGCACAGCCGATACTGAGGATGATGCCTGTGGTTATCAACTTTGGTTTTAATGGTTTCCGTGGTGGATAGGGTATATGGATAGATGGAATTTTCATGGCAAATTACCTGCAACATGATACAATTGAATTATTCTGATTTTGTGAGTTAGGCTTAGGTTTCACAACTGAAAAATATTGAGCGTTAAGGCTATTTGGGTCAATTCACAGGATCGTTCAAAGTCTGCTTAAACAAAAAGTCTTTAATGTCAGTCATGAAAGATGTATTAGGTGCCTGAACCTGTAAACGTTCCAGAGGTTCCACAAGCTATTGAGACAATGACATTAGATATTATTATGCGCCTCTAGGTTATGAAAACAATTTGAGGAACTTGTGAGAAATTAGAGACTGATGCGCGAAATGAGTAGCGGGGAATTGTTTTTTGAAGACTTGCCCTCATCATCTATTGCTAAAACTAAGCCAGCTAGCGACCGTATTTCGATTGAACGCAGGGCTTGTTCCAGCAGCGTTTTAGCAGTTCTTTTTTTATTGGACTCTATGTCTATAAATATACTACTTGCTCACTAGACTGTCAAGCTATTTATGGTTAAAATATTCAGTAATAGACTAAATGTCTAAAAACATAGTAGTTTAAGGTTTAAGATGGTTCAACCTAAAGAAGATCGACGGATTCAGCGGACACGCCAGTTGCTTAGTACTGCTCTACTCAAGTTGATTGAGGAGCGTGGCTATGACTCGCTGACCGTGAATGACATTACTGAACAAGCAAATGTAGGGCGGGCTACGTTTTATCTGCACTACCAGGACAAGGAGCAATTATTAGTTGAAAGTCTGGAGGAAATGTTTTCTCAACTGGAAGATTTGATCGCTCCGCTCTCTGAGACACTGGGAGAGGAACACTATAGCACTGCAACACGCCTGCTATTCCAGCATTTTGGCGATCATCACCGATTGTATCGAGTTCTTCTAACTGAAAAGGGAGCTGCGATGGTATTCCCTCGACTCCTTGAAATTGTTAGCGAGATTGCTGAACAAATTGCTGGGCAAGATGTGATTTCAAAGTCAGTTGAGCAGCCTCAAACTCTTATTTCGACCAATCTTGTAGGACATTATGTAGCAGGAGCATTTCTTGGCTCGGTTGTTTGGTGGCTAAACAACAATAAACCTTACTCCGCCGAACAGATGGCAGCTGTTTATGTGCATTTAATGGACCCCGGTGTCACGAAAGTTTTGGGAATTGCCAGTGCAGAATTACCTGAGCTGTCGGATGTATTCACAGGTATTGTCAAATTAGCTAGGAGTGATAAGGATGACAGTTGGTGACTTAATTCTTACTCAACAATTTGCCAAATCTGAATTTGACCATTTTCATCTCCAGTAACGAGGAACTGATTGTCTGAGCTAATATTAATAACCGTCCGAAAATTACCTTCAAGAGTATCGATAGCTTTGCCACTAGACACATCCCATAGCTTGACAGTGCGATCGCGACTCGTGCTGGCGAGGACTTGTCCGTCGGCACTAAAAGCAAGATCCGTTACTACGTCTGAATGACTAAAAGCGTGAATTATTCTCCCACTGGACACATCCCACAGTTTGGCAGAGTTGTCAGAACTTGCACTAGCAAGCCTCTGCCCATCTGGACTGAACCTAATAGTTTCAACTGAGTCAAGGAGACGAACAAAAAGACGCGAGGATTTTATTTGGTCTATTTGCCACAGCTCGATCGTGCCTTCAAAATCGCTACTGGCGAGCATTTTTCCATCTGGGCTAAAGGTTACAGATGTAACTATGTCTTTATGACCTTCTAAGGTGTAAAGTAGTTTTCCCGTCCTTGTCTCCCAGAGTTTGATGGTTTTGTCCCAGCTACCACTGGCAAGAGTTTGTCCATCGGGGCTGAAGGCTACAGATTGTACGGTAAAGGAATGTCCCTGGAAGTTACCAACTAATTTACCAGTACTGAGTTGCCATAATTTGACATCGCCTTCAGTATCTCCCGTGGCAAAAATTTGACCGTCAGGGTTAAAGTTAATCGAAGTTACCGTCGTATTCATTTCTATAGAATGAAGTAGTTCGCCAGTTGGGAACTTCCATAACTTTACCTCGCCACCAAAACTACCACTAGCTAGGGTCGAGCGATCGGGACTAATAGCAATACATCTAATCGGAGTTGTATGAGCTTCTATGGTGCGGTAAAGTTGGATTTTTTGCCAGGGACTAGGAGTAGTAGGAGTAGTCGGGGTTTGAGGAGTTAAAGTTTCTGAATTGGAAACATCTGAAGTTGGTTGAGAATTATTACACCCCCCTATGGAGAGAGCTAATGCGATCGCCATCATAGCCAAAACTGCGCGGGAAAATTGTTCGAGATTCATGGGTGAAGTTTTGATGGCTTTTGGTTTTCTGGTTGAGTAGGAACAGATTGTTTGGCAGGATCGGCAGAAAGATTCCCTTGAGAGTTGAGTTCGCTCATTTCTAAACTAAGACGATTCAGCGCGCGATCGTACTCAACTTGTTGCTGAAGTTGTTCGGTGGAAGAGATTAAATTGCTCAAACCTTTGATTAATTTCTCTATAGCTTCGCGTAATTCGGGATTACCCGTCACTTGATCCACATCCGAAGTAATTTTTTCAAGATTTTGAAAAGAAGAACGAGCAGAATTGAGGAGTTGTTCCAATAACAGATTATTTGTCGGTTCATTAAGATCTTTGGAGAAATCGCGCAAATTAGCTGTTAACTCAGCCGTATTGGCAAACGTGGTTTCCAAATTATTGATTAATTGTCCTCCCTCAACCTCTCTGAGAATCGGGTCGAGGTTTTTAGCAGTTACCTGAAGTTGCTCGCTAGTTTGGGTAATTGTTTCGAGAGTAACAGCTAATTTATTTTGGTTAGCTGCCATAAAAACTTTAACTTCCTTTGCTACATCATCTAAGGAAGTTAAAGTGGAGTTTAAACTATTAACGGTGCCGCTTTGCCTGAGCTGTGCCAGTAAACTAGAAACTTCAGCTGAAGCTAGATTTAACGATTTCAAAGTCGTATCCAAATCTTGGAGAGTGTCAGTTTGTCTTACGTCCTTGAGTAAAAGATATAGTTCCCCCAAACTACTGTCAGCTTTTTGGGCGACCGAACTGATGGCAGTTGTCACTTGAGGAGAGCTAATCAGATTAGAAATCTTTAACAGAGAACGAATTAGTGAGTTTACATCCAGTGCTCCTTCACCTACTAGGCGCGAACCCTGACAGATAATAATTGTCGGATCGCAATCTGGGTCTAAAGGTTTAGCCTTAACTTCTTCCGCCGGAAGAGATTGAAGAGGAGTGATATCAATCGATGATTCACCGACCAAACCAGCTTGAACTACTTCAATCTGAGAATTTGCTGGAATTAGACGGTCTCCTGGCGAAATTTCGATCTCGACCACTACTCCTTCTGGTTCTGGTACGACACTCTGCACTCTGCCAACATTGACTCCACGGTAAGATACATTTGTCCCTGGAGTCATCCCGCCAGCATTGGGAAACAGAATAGTAGCTTGAAAACTGCGACCCCGCCAACTAAAATTTTGCACCCAAAGTATAAAAAAACCTAAAAAGCCTAAAGCCAAGAGGAGCATTAGACCAATTGTACTTTGTTGTCTGGATGGAGATATTCTTCTACCTTCTCGAAGATTCTGCATAATTTACTTCTTCTCAATGGCGGTAAGAGAAATATAGTCTGAAAAAAGAGCAAGTTTATTGAATAGACCCCTCGACACTACCGCTGAAAAATTGTTTCAACAGAGGATGATCGGAAGTATAAGCCTCGCTTGTAGAACCATCCCATTGTATTTTACCCCGATACAGAAACACGATCCGCTTAGTAGTACGGCGAATCGTACTATCTTGGTGGGTCACTATGGTGTAGGTACTATAGATATTGTGCTGGTTAAGTAGATCGCAGATAAGATTTTCAATCTTTGTTGAGGCAACAGGGTCTAGACCTGCGGTTGGTTCATCGTAAAGGATAATATGAGGAGCTTCGCTAGTATTTTGAGGATCGGTGATAATCGAACGAGCTAAACTCACCCGCTTGCGCATTCCCCCCGATAGCTCGGCTGGATAAAGATCGCCAATTCCTGGAAGACCAACTATTTCTAATGTTAGATCTACTTGTTCCCTAATTTGTGGTGGTGGGAGCTTAGAGTAACGATACAGGGCAAAGCCAACATTTTCATTGACGGTTAACGAGTCAAACAAAGCCGATTGCTGAAATACCATACCGACATCCATCGATTCGCCACCTTCTTCGACTGTCCATTGCCGTTTTTGTCCTTGGATGTAAACTTCTCCGGCATCGGGACTCATCAAGCCAGCAATAAGGCGCAAAATTGTTGATTTGCCGGTACCGGAAGGACCAATTACCCCTAAAGCGTCTCCTGGATAAATTTTTAAGTCTAGATTATTAAAAATGATTTTTTTACCAAAAGACTTACTAATACCTTTAAGTTCAACTATTGGCTCAATCATTAGAATCTGAATTGGTCAGAAATCATTAATGATATCTTCCAGTCTTCGATTGTCTGCTGTGTTTTATACTAATCTATTTATAAAATCACTGACAATCAATGACTGAAACTCTATAGCTCTAAGAGCTGATTTATTAACTAGCTGTAATTCTTGTAAGATAAGGCTCCAGCAAAATATAACGCTTGAACTACTTAGTGGCTGTAAGATAATTAGGTCATAAATTTCAGACTTCTTAAGATTTACTTTACAAATCAGCTCTAAAACCGATCGCTGCTAAAAAGATGATATAGCGTTTCTCGAATCCACGAGGTACACTTAACCACCTGCCTCCTGCCCTCTGCCTCTTGCCTTAAATCCAAATACTTTGTACCTCACCAGTATGAGAACTGCTATAACTACCCAAACAAAAGCGCGATCATTAATTTTTTATACATACTGTTCATTTAATTTTATCCTAAAATAACAACAGGAAAAAAAATAACGACCGACTCTAAATAAATTTTGCTATTAAATGAATAGATTTATTGTCATTCCTGCTTTGAGGTCGTGGCTCAAGCGTTCGTGGTCGGCAATTTTGTTGGGCGGACGGACATTCTTTTTCTTATTTACTCGCAAGCTTGATTGTCACTGGAAGCATAACTTTTCGGCAATTATAACCATAATATTTCCGCCATCCAATCAAATATTGCTATTTTGACGTTAATTATTTTGTAAAATTTTGACCTTGTAGAAGCATAACATTTCTGCAAGTCAAAAATAGAAACATAAGCTTTCCGCAGGTCTATCTCTCAAGATCGAGCTTCTAAATTGGTTTTTGTTTTAGGATAATATATTTTTGCAGTAACTTTTTTCATCTCATCAATTCATAAACGTAGAATCATCTCAAGAGAAATATAAATATAACCGACCAATAATGGCTGAAGAAGGAAAATTAAATCGATACAAACACCTTATATTTTCTAATCCCATTGATTTTCCCGAGACAAGTTGTTTATACTCACTCGAATCAATTGCAGTTGGAACGCCTTATACCGAAAGTCTCAGCAGTTATTTAAATAGATTAGCTCAAGAGCATTGTGTTACTCCTCAAAAGCTAATCATGGGAGAAATTGCGCCTACGATCTTAGGTGATAAATACGCTCCAGAAATATTCTCCAAAAATGTCAGTTCTCTTTTTGGCAACAGTGATGCCAAACCAGCTATCAATGGGATGAGAGAGATGACACGATCGCTCGTTGATGCCTTAGAAAAGCTAACTCTACGTCAGGATTTGCGGTTTTTATCTTGTGTAACTTGGAAAGGGATAATTAGCGATCGCGGTTTGTTTCGTCAGTATAAAGCTTGGTGTCCTCTCTGTTTTGAAACTTGGCGACAAGCAAGAAAGTTAATCTATGAGCCTTTACTCTGGTCATTTCGGGAGGTTGATTTTTGTCCCGAACATCAATGTGAATTATGCGATCGCTGCCCTCACTGTGATTCTTTCCAAAAAGCGATCTCTGACTTCTCCGTACCTGGATATTGCAGTAGATGCAGACACTGGCTAGGAAAAAGTGATAATACTAAATCATCATTACAGGAAGATTTTAAACAAAACCATTTTATACTTCAAGGTATTGGAGATTTGATTGCCTTGACCCCTCAATTAAAGCATCAACCTAATCTCAAGAGTTTAAAGCATAAGTTTAAGCTAATCTTATTTTGTTTTGAGCGAGCTATTCATCACGATTTAGGTCAATATGTTGTATTAATTAAACTAATTGAAAAGCTGAAAATAGATTTAAAGCAAAATTACTTTAAACCAATAAATTTAACCGAAATAATCATTCCCGTCTGTCAACAAGCCAAAATATCAGTATCGCAACTGTTTGAAAATAATTATGAGAATTTGGCTCAGATATTAGCCCAAAATATTGAAACTGATTATAAAATTTTATAGGCTAGATTGTCTAAATTATAAATTCACTACACAAATTTTTAGGATAGATAGTTAAAAAGTACTAAGTTTTAATTCATTTGTCTGCGAGTTGTTGATTCTGTTAACTAATAAATTTGTATTGACCGAGACATCATAAAATAAGGTGATTGCTATCAAGTTGGAAAAATGGCGATCGCTCAAGTAGGTAGAGAAGAACAGCATGAAGAAATCGAACTCATCCAAAATCCCTACATAGAATTAGCTTTTCCTGTAATGGGAACAAGCTTGCCCATCGATCACGGCTATCAGCTATACTCGGCATTGAAATACCGATTGATGCAACTTAAAGATTGGGATGACATCAGCATAAAAACAATTTCAGGAAAATGCGATCGCCACAAAAGAAACGAAATAAACTTAACTAACCGTTCAAAACTACTAGTTCGTCTTCCCTCGGAAAAAGTACCTTTTGTCTATTCCTTTAGTGGTAAATCTTTAACTATCGGCAACCACAAAATTAGGTTGGGAATTCCAAACATGAATTTTCTGCAACCAAAGTCGAAAATGCGATCGCATATTGTTGTTATCAGAGGATATGAAGAACCGAAGACATTTTTAGAAGCAGCCAAAAGACAATTAGATGCACTAAATATTCAGGCAGACATTAAACTAATCTCCAACCAAGATGGCACTCCCAAGCGCAAAACCATCGCAGTCAAACAAACTTTAGTCGGTTTTGGGATTGAAGCAAATCATTTAAGCGAAGCAGATTCTATAACCCTTCAAGAAAAAGGATTGGGAGGAAAACACAAAATGGGCTGTGGCGTGTTTGTTTAAATTATTGGGACATGATTGTTAAAGCAGATGAACCGAAAATAGAGATAAGTTTAAGCGATCCTGGTATGACCATGCTACATCGTGCTGGAGTTGCAGGACTTTACATGAGTTTAAAAGCTTTAGCCAAACGTTATCCTACCCTGAAGTCTCGGCAAGGTAATTTCCAATGGACTTTAACGAAAAATAGCATTAGCCTCAACTGGAAGGGAAACGATTACGAAGCATTAGACTGGCTATTTAGTGAATCATTTCAAATTAGTAGCGATGGTTTAATTTCTCTGACAGGCTTACAATCTCCCAATTGGGAAACTCAATTAGCTATTCATGTTGGGATTAAAAATACTTTTTTGCAACACAATCAATTCTTTAGATCGGCAGAAGATGCTATTGAATCTTTAACCATCGATAATCTGGAAGTTCAGATTGAGTACAAAAAAGTTAAGTCTTACGCACATCAATACTATGCCGAACAACTATGTCCGATAGAACGACTTAATTTCAAACGTATCTTTACTAAATTAAGACTTTTTATTTTTATTCATTACACTCTAATTGGATTTTTATTTCTGTATGAAATTAGACAAGGAGGTAATTTAGAGCAAAATGTAGTAGGAATAACGGGTTGGCTGTATCCCGGTGCAACAGTCAAGCACTATGCCTACCAAAAAGAAACCCAATTCACCGAAACTCTAGAAAGAGCGATCGCTCTACTATACGCTCCTGTTGCTTGTCTCTACTTCATTGCGCCTAAATCTTATCTTTACGACACCAAAACTCAATATTGCCTAGTTATTCCCGAAATAACTGATTTAAAATCCTACCCACGACAACGACAAAAGCTGAATAATTGGAATTATCAACAATTTCTAGCCTCTGGATACAGTGATGCTGGTTTTCGCCTCCTTACCCAACAAGCTACTCTACGCATTCTTCAACAAAACAACCTGAAACGCTGCCAAATAATTACCTTTGGTCAAACTCAATGGACGAGATTTCAGAAAATTCGTAAAAACGTTGAAGTAATCGAACTAACCGACAAGATAATCAAAAACTATCGATTATGCGATCGCTATTTTAAGAACCGAGTAGTCGAATGGGAAGACGGTAACTTCATCGCTGCAAGCATTGTCCGAGAACTGATCGCCGAAAACTTAGCCAGAGGATTTTCTTGGTGGCATAACTTTACTCATACTGTCAGAAGTAACAAGCTATTTAGATTAATTAGCTACGAAAAGAAAGGATTACAACAAATGGTCAAAAATACCGATTGGGATGAAGAGGCTCAAAAACTATTCGTTCAAGCCTGTCATAAAGCACTTCATCAAATACGTGGCAAACTTGCTAGTAAAGCTAAAGAAGACGAGTATGTTCAATTTGAGCGAGAAAACGAGCGCATCCGTTCTAGTTTGATCCGTTGTCAAAATTCAGAAGATTTACGTCATTTTCTGGCTACATTCTGGAGCAAAGCAGGAATAATTTCCCTCCTTTCACAACATTGGCAACAATTGATGCCTTTAACTACTAAACCAAGCAACTGGAAACTTGCCAGGGATTTAGCATTATTGGCTTTAGCTAGCTACACAACACCAGAGGGATACAAACAAACATCTCAAGAAGAGAAACCAAAAGACGTAGAAGATAGAAAACCAGATCAAGAGGAAACATCCTCTTCTACTGTAAAAACCCAAGAATTATCTGAGGAGGAGTAAAACATGACCTTCTATTTGTATGGAAATATCCTTACTTTCTATGGAGTAGCAGCCAATAATCGTGGTGAAAATCAAGGCAATATAAGTACTCTACAAAAATTACTTTGGAAAGGAGAAACACATACCAAAATCTCAGCAGAAGCAATACGTTGGGCAATTAGATATTACTGGCAAAAAGCAGGTTATCAGGTCAATCGAGTTTGGGATGACGAAGTTAACGACTATACTTGGCAAGACCCTAAATTCAATCCCTTAGATTTTATCGATGACGATTTGTTAGGGTTTTTTGAAGCTGAAAGTGCCAAAAAAGAGCCAGAGAATGCTCCTAATAAATCACAGTCAGAAAACGTTAATAACGAACCACAGCCAGAGAATGCCAAGCTAGAGAACACCAATCAGTCAAAATCCAAGAAGAAACTACCGAAAAAACTCAAACCAAAAGGCTCAGTAACCCATAGAAAAGGCAGATTAGATGTAACTCGTGCTATCTCGCTTCTACCCTATGACGGTAACGTGACCTTTAATGCTAAAAGTGGGACAAAAACTCGAACATCAATCTATGGAACAGAATTTCACGCAACCCGCTATCAATTTGGTTTAGGTATTACTCCAGAGTCTTGTCAGGATAAATCTAGAGTTTTGGCTTTATTAGATGCGCTAGTTTCTATTTGTCGGGTAGGTGGTAATCATGGTAGGTTTCTTTTTGATTTTGCCCCAGAAAGTATTGTTTTGCGTTGGACATCTGATTTTACCCCTCGCTTTCTTTATTGCTTTGAAGAAGACGAAATGGATAATATTTGCACTCCTGAATTATTAAGGCAAATAAGAAGTGGCGATCTCGAGCCTACAGAATTTTGGATCTCAGGTAAAATAGCCGAAAATTTACAGGGTTCTGAATATTCAAAAGTTAATCAATTTTCAGGAATTAAAGCTATGGTAGATGCGTTGAAACAGAAAATTGCTTGCGATCTGCAATTTTGTCTTCTCGATCAAACCAATAGAGGAGAAAATTAGATGATGATCGCCCTTCGAGTTGATGTTCCCATCGCTTCGTTTCCTACTTCCCGCAGTCGAGAATACCGCGAAACTTATCCCGTTCCTCCTCCTTCAACTGTTTATGGAATGCTCTTGTCTTTAGTAGGGGAAACAGATCGATACAAACACTGTGGAGTCAAAATTGCGCTCGCTCTTTTATCCGAACCTGCTAAATCAATAACTTTAAGAAAAACTCGAAGATTTAAATCTCAAAAAATTGACCACAAAGAAAATACTAGACCCGATTTCCAAGAAATACTTACAGGAATCGAATTTATTGTTTGGATTGATACTGGAGACGATCTAGCTCAACCTGATTTGTGCGATCGCATAACGGGAGCATTTGCCAATCCAGGATCGGTTCAACGATTTGGTTTGTTATGTTTGGGAGAAAGTAGAGATTTAGTTAATTCCATCGATTTATTAGCTACAACAGATTTCGAGCAACCTCTACAATATTTGATTCAAGATGATTACGGTTATTTATCTCTACCTTATTGGGTCGATCGTGTCGGTTCGAGCAAGACTCGTTGGTTAAACTACTCCCTTGAAGCTTTAGAAGTTCAGCAACCTCCTCATTCTGCATGGACAAAGATTCAAGCTCCGTAAATCAAATAATTTTTGCAAGGATATACAATTGTTAATTTATATTGGGGAGTCACATTGGCTTAAAGCCTTGGTATTTATGCAGTTAAGTTTTTTTTAGAGCGATTGAGATGCTTGAAAAATGCTGCGACCTCTGAGATGATTGAGTCGTGCAGTGTACTGTTGACTAATTTTAAAAAGATTGTTTTGTATTATTTTGATTACAAGTACAATTCATGATTTTTTACTTCAGAGTTATTTCACAGTCAACAATTTAGAGGTTGCAGGGCAACCAGATTAGATGTCGTCAGGCGTTGTGAACAAGAGTTTTAAGTATGAATTGAAAGTGACAGGACTCGACGGGCAACCAGATTAGATGTCGTCAGGCGTTGTGAACATCAACGAGATTATCCGCAGTTATTGTATCCGCAAGGGCAACAAGATTAGATGTCGTCAGGCGTTGTGAACGGAAATTGCCCCAGGGGTGGCTTATCCCAAGTTTGCTGTAACCAGATTAGATGTCGTCAGGCATTGTGAAACTAATCTAACTAAATTGTTTTTATCTTATTAATTGTTTACACAATAAATATTAAAAATTGATTCCCTGTAAGGCGAATTATACTTAAGTAATTTAACCTAATATGTAATTTAAACAACTTTTTTTTGGCAATTTTTTGTAAAATTCTCTTAAACAAATAAAGTGTTCTCAAATTAGTTTGATGCGGTTTTATCAAGTTAAGTAATACTAACGTTACGTTACTTATCTATTAGTAGTTAAAGTCGGAATTAATCATTAATTTAGATTTGCCTTTATGGTTAACTCCACTGTACTTGCGCCAGGGGCAAGAGTTGTTGTTCGAGATGCGGAATGGCTAGTTCGTAAAACTCTCAAAGCTTCGGCGGGAAGTAGAGTAGTAATAGAACTTGTTGGTGTTAGTGATTTTATTAAACATGAAACGGCACAATTTATTGCCGAATTAGAAGAAGATTTAGTTGTTTTAGACCCAAAGGAAACTAAATTAACCGTAGATGATTCTTCTGGTTATTTAAAGTCTTTATTATTTATCGAAGCTAATCTAAAACAAACTGCGCCTACTGACTCAAATCTCTACATTGGGCATAAGGCAGCGATGGATGTTTTACCTTTTCAATTAGACCCAAGCTTGAAAGCTTTAGAAATGTCTCGTCAAAGATTATTAATTGCCGATGCGGTAGGTTTGGGAAAAACTCTGGAAGCGGGAATTTTAGTATCGGAAATGATTCGACGGGGTAAAGGCAGACGTATTTTAGTCGTGACGACTAAAAGTATGTTAACCCAGTTTCAGAAGGAATTTTGGTCGCGTTTTACTATTCCGTTAGTACGTTTGGATTCAGTAGGAATTCAAAGGATTAGATCGCGTATTCCGACTAATCATAATCCCTTTCACTATTACGATAGAGCGATTGTTTCTGTAGATACTCTCAAGCAAGATCGCTCGTATCGTACCTACATTGAAAATGCTTACTGGGACATCATTGTCATTGATGAAGCTCATAATGTAGCACGTCGGGGAAGGGGACAAAGTACCTCTTTAAGAGCAAAATTAGCGCAAAGATTGGCTACTCGTTCTGATAGTTTAATCATGCTGTCGGCTACGCCTCATGATGGACGAGCAGAGAGTTTTGCTTCTTTGATGAATATGCTCGATCCGACAGCGATCGCATCTGAGTCAGACTACAGCAAAGACGAAATTCGCGATCTCTACGTCCGTCGTTTCAAAAAGGATGTCAAAGACCAATTAGCCAAGAACTTTCCCGAACGAAACGCGATCGCAATTGAAAGTAATGCCTCTAGTTTGGAAGAATCAGCTTTTGAGATACTCGATGGTTTAAAACTTTCTTCTATCGATACCAAAGCTAAAGCTGGAATGTTGTTTAAGACAACTTTGCTTAAAGCGATGTTATCTAGTCCGATGGCTTGTCTGGAGACTGTAGTTAAACGCATTAGAAAACTAGAAAAAGAGGAAAGACGGGGGAACGAAATAGATATTGAAGAATTGAAGTGTTTGCAGGAGGTATTAGAGAAAATTACCGCTTCTAAATTTTCTAAATATCGACAACTGCTGTCTGTAATTGGGGAAAAAGATAACAACGGGTTTGGGTGGAAAGGGACGAATTCTAAAGACCGTATTGTAATCTTTACCGAGCGTTTGGAAACAATGCGCTTTCTCAAAGAGAATTTAAGTAAGGATTTATCACTAAAAGAAAATGCGATCGCCACATTAGATGGAAGTATGTCCGATGTCGATCTGATGGAGATTATTGAAGAGTTTGGTAATGAACAGTCTCCTCTTAGGTTATTAATTGCTACGGATGTAGCTTCGGAAGGGATTAACCTCCATTATTTATCTCATCGTCTTATTCATTTCGACATTCCCTGGTCGTTAATGGCTTTACAGCAGCGCAATGGCAGGATCGATCGCTACGGACAAGAAGAACAACCACAAATTCGTTATTTGCTAACTCGTTCTAATAATTCTCGTATGGATGAGGTAGAGAGAATTATTCGGGTTTTATTGGATAAGGATGAACAAGCAGTTAAAAATATCGGCGATCCTTCTGTATTTATGGGTGTGTTCGATGTTGATGAGGAAATAAAAATTACTTCGGAAGCTATTGAGTCGGGAAGATCGGCAGAAGATTTTGCTAGTTCCCTCGAACCAAAACAACCTGAAGATGACGAGTTTGACTTCTTTGCTTTATTCGATGAGCCAGAAATAAGCCAAGCAGTAAATATTGAAAATAATCTCGCCGAAATGCCGAGCTTATTTGAGGATGATTTTAGCTATGTAAAGTCTGCACTAGAGCAACTAAGACAAGAGCAAAATTTACAGCTAAATATTATTGAAGAGGAACTGTCGATCGAGTTAACCATGCCTCAAGAGTTACGGCAACGCTACGATCGCTTCCCGAAAGAGATTTTACCTGACAAGAACGAACCATTGAGGTTATCGGCGGATAAAATAGCGATCGCTCGTGCTTTAGATGAAGCTAGACGTGCTGAAGATAGTTGGTCTTCGCTGCAATATCTCTGGGAATTACACCCCATAGTTACTTGGCTTAATGACAGGGGAGTAACTTTATTCGGTCGTCACCAAGCTCCAGTAATCACTTTAGCGGATAAATTAGCACCCAAAGAAGTTGTCTTTATCATCTCTGGGGTAATTCCCAACCGCAGGGGACAACCGTTGATTAATAAGTGGTTGGGAGTAGTTTTTGAAGGGAAAAAATTTGTCAGAGTTGAAGAATTTACTACTACACGCGATCGCACTAACTTAGGGAAAGAACCCATACCCAATACCAATCAACCGATAGACGAGTCTTTATTAGAATTGCGATCTCAAGCTGTGGATGAGGCGACTAAAGTAATTCTTGCAGCAAATCGAGAATATAACCAGAGCATCGACCCGATATTACAGCAGCAGTTAGATCGTTTAGAGCAATTGAAGTGGGAACATAATCGACAACTCGAACTAAAGTTTGAGAATACTAACAGCCTAACTAAGAGCAAAAAAGAAAAAGCCCAACAGCGTATCGAGCGCATTTTCGATGACTATTACAACTGGGTACAGGAAAGCACCATTACAGAAGAAGTTCCTTATAGAACCCATTTGAGATCTCACGAAGAGACTGAAAGCCGCTTAAGCATTAATCTGACGAAGCAGAGATCGATCTTGGCAGTCGCATGAGATAAAGTTCGCTCAACAGCGCGATTCTACAAGCGGAGGAAACCTCCGCGTATCTCGCGCTCAAAGTTTTTAACCAAACTTTTACAACGCTCCATCCAAGCGTTTGAGCGTTCAATCACCCAGCGAGCAACAGCAGGAACAAATCCAGATTTCCCTTGCGCTGCCTTCTCTTGTTTCGAGGGTTTGGTGGACAGTTCAAACTTGATTTTCGTCATGATCTCGGGATAAACTTGCTCCAATTGCTCAGTCAAATGTTCGGGATGATATCCGTGGTCTAGCAAAATAGTGAGCTTCGGAAGGTTAACGGGTTTTGACTGGAAATAGTCAATATTTAGCGTCAGCATCTCAATCAATCCTGCATCATCCGAGACATTTGCTGGTGTGCAGTGGGTAAAGAAAGGAAATCCCAGTGTATCAATTGCCAGATGTCTTTTAATCCCATTCGTGGCTTTGTAAAAACAAAAGCCTTTGGAAGCGACACTGGCATTACAGGTATTTTTCACGGCTTGAGAGTCAATGATTATTAATGTTGTCCACTTAGGTTTTTTTTAACCTGCTGACGTACTTGTTCATGTAAGGCATTCATGAGCTTTTCAAACACCCCTACCTTTCGCCACTGCTTGTAGTGCCAATAGACAGTTGAGTAGGGAGGTAAATCTTTGGGCAAGTCTGCCCAATTACAACCATTTTTGAGTTGATAGAGTATTCCGTCAAGGATTTCTCGCCTTGTCCAATTGGCAGGTCGGGTTTGCTTCTTAGTCGGCAATATCTTAACTAACAGGGGTTCTAGAATTTCCCATTCTTCATCGCTAAGGCTACTGGAATACTTCATGGTCAATGAATTTTGATACTTTCGAGAACTTTAAGTCCATACTTGGAAGATGTCAAATGGGTTCTATATCAAAATAGTCGCAGTTTTAAGCAGTAGTGGATGATTAATAACTCCAACTTATTACTTATTAACTATTACTTATTACTTAAAAAAGATGGCTATTTTAACTGGAATAAACAACGAAAACGAATTTTATTCGCATCACTATTTAGATGCTATTTTGCAGCAAGATATCAAAGATGTTGTCAAACGCTGGAAGGAACGAGAAGAAGAAACGGGAGATAAATCTCCACCAAAAGCGATCGCATCTTTGAAGACTGATTACTTTAAAACTTGCAGTCAGATCGGTCAAGAAAAAGACATTCAAGAGCGATTATTGCTTCAAAGGGAATGGTTTAGTAGATTTTTCTCAGTATTGGGTTATGAGTTTAAACCGACTGAGAAAATTTTGGATGATGACGAAATAATTCCGATAGTTGCCGAAGTTAATAAGAATAACGGACAGCCTTTACTGTGGATTATTGAAGCTGTTTCCGATACAGAAGAAGCAGTTGATGTTCTTTCTCTAAGCTTGAATCAGGTTCAATTTGGTAATGATGAGCGATCGCCTCAGCCGAATCCAGAACTACTCAACATCGACTTTGAAGACTTAATCTCTGACTATATCTTTGCTCAAAACGATCCTCCTCGTTGGGTTATTTTGGCTGGTATTCATCAGATAGTTTTGTTAGACCGCTTTAAGTGGAATGCTTCGCGGTTATTGCGTTTTGACTTAGGAGAAATTCTCTCTCGTCTGGATAATGATGCTCTGCAAGCTAAGGCGATTTTACTCCATCGCGAACATACCTGTCCTAATGAGGGAACGGCTTTACTCGATGAGTTAGATGAAAATTCTCACAAACACGCTTTTTCTGTCTCCGACGATCTCAAATATGCTTTGCGGGAGTCTATCGAGTTATTAGGGAACGAAGCGGTTTGGTACAAGCAAAACAAGCTTCACGAAGGGGTATATAGAGGAAAACTGGATGAAGGACAGTTAACCCTAGAATGCTTGCGGTATATGTATCGCTTATTGTTTTTGTTTTATATTGAGGCGCGACAGGAATTGGGTTATGCGCCGATGAATTCGGATATTTACCGCCAAGGGTACAGTTTGGACTTTTTGCGGAATTTAGAGAATGTCGATCTACGCACTACTGAAGATACAGAAGGTTATTTTATCGATGCTTCGATTAAAAAGCTGTTTAAGTTGGTTTGGGAAGGGTATCCCGAACAGGATTATGAACAATTGAGTTTCGATTTAAAACAACAAGAAATTACCCACGATACGTTTGAACTAAAGCCCCTAAAAAGTCATCTCTTCGATCCTGCGCGTTTATCTTTACTCAATAAAGTCAAGTTTCGTAATGTAGTTTTGCGTCGGGTAATTGAATTAATGTCTCTTTCGAGGGCGAGTAGCGGTAAGAGAAGAGGACGTATTTCCTATGCTCAATTAGGTATTAACCAATTAGGCGCGGTTTACGAAGCTTTACTGTGTTTTCGGGGCTTTTTTGCCGAAGAAGATTTATATGAAGTCAAGAAAGCCGATGATAAAAACACTGATGAACTAAAGGTAGCTTATTTTGTTAAGTTACCAGATTTAGAAAACTATACCGATAAAGAACGAGTTTTCAATGATGATGGTACGCCTAAATGCTACCCCAAAGGTACTTTTATCTATCGTTTAGCAGGAAGAGATAGACAAAATTCCGCTTCTTACTATACTCCCGAATCTCTAACTCGTTGTTTGGTCAAATATTCCCTCAAAGAGTTACTCAAAGATAAAACTGCTGAGGATATTCTCAAGCTACGTATCTGCGAACCAGCTATGGGAAGCGCAGCGTTTTTGAATGAGGCGATTAATCAATTAGCCGAGGCTTATTTAGAACTCAAACAAAAAGAATTAGATCGGCGCATTAAACAAGAAGATTATCTGCAAGAAAAACAGAAAGTCAAAATGTTGCTGGCAGATCGCAATGTATTTGGGATTGACTTAAATCCCGTAGCAGTTGAGTTAGCCGAAGTATCCTTATGGCTTAATTCCATTTATCAAGGAGCGCACGTACCTTGGTTTGGAATGCAATTACACTGCGGGAATTCTTTAATTGGGGCGCGTCGTCAAGTTTACGATACCAGTTTAATTCCTCAAAGTAACAGGCACAAAAACTATTGGTATGACAACGAGCCACAGCGAGTTTTATTAACAGAAGAACTTCCAGCAAAATCTATCTTTCATTTCCTATTACCCGATCCTGGGATGGCTAACTATACCGACAAGGTAATTAAACAATTAGCACCAGAAAACATCAAAAAAATTAAAGATTGGCAGAAAGAATTGTGTAAAGAAGCTTACGAAGGATTTGAAATCGAACAGTTAGTTAGCTTAAGCAAAAAAATTGACGAACTTTGGCAACGTCATGTCAAAGAACAGCGTAATATGCGAAATCGCACCACCGATCCTTTGGCTGTTTTTGGACAAGAAGAGGATAAGTTACAGCGCAGCACCTTGACCATGAAAGACAAAATCGTGGCTCAAGAAAGAATGTCCGAAGGTGTGGGTAATTCCAGTGCTTATCGGCGATTAAAACTGGTAATGGATTATTGGTGTGCTTTATGGTTTTGGCGCGTCGAAAAAGCGGATTTATTACCTACTCGTAGTGAGTATTTAATGGAGCTTTTCGTCATTTTAGGCGAAAGACCCATCGTCCCAGAAAAACAGTTAGATATTCCTTTATTTCCTGAAACTTTACCAGAAGCAGAAGCAAAAGAATTTATCGATCAATATGGTTCGGTTGACTTAAAAACACTCTGTAGCCGTTATGAGAGATTGCAGTTAGTAGAAGAAATAGCCAAAGAAAAAAGATTCTTCCACTGGGAATTAGAATTTGCCGATATTTTTGCGGATAATAATGGCTTTGATTTTATCTTAGGAAATCCACCTTGGATCAAAGTGGAGTGGCAAGAAGGTGATGTATTAGGCGATGCCGAACCTTTATTTATACTGCGTAAATTTTCTGCGA
Organism: Stanieria sp. NIES-3757; assembly: GCA_002355455.1. Taxonomy (NCBI): domain Bacteria; kingdom Bacillati; phylum Cyanobacteriota; class Cyanophyceae; order Pleurocapsales; family Dermocarpellaceae; genus Stanieria; species Stanieria sp. NIES-3757. The sequence goes on along the minus strand of AP017375.1, from coordinate 3,132,173 downwards.
GTAAGTTAGGAAAATTAAGAGAAGAGACTTTAACTAAATATTTTCAGTTACAAGCTGATTATTTTAATGTTTATGAAGGTTGTGAAGGAACGCAAAATTTTCTAAATGCTTATCAAAATTATCCCTTATTAAAAGGAACACAAACTAACTTATTCAAGTGTTTTCTTCCTCAAGGTTGGTCTAATAGTAACGAAAATGCCGTTCAAAGTTTTTTGCATCCCGAAGGAGTTTACGACGATCCAAAAGGAGGAATTTTAAGAAGCCATATTTATCAAAGATTGAGAAATCATTTTCAGTTTCAGAATCAATTTATACTTTTTCCCATAGGGGATAGAAATAAATACAGTATTAATATTTTTGGGCGACGACAAGAACAAGCTGATTTTATAAATATTTCTAATCTTTTTGCTGCAAAAACAATTGATGCTTGTTACGAACATAATGGAACAGGAAAAGTTGGTGGAATTAAAAATGATGACAATGAGTGGAATCTAGAAGGTCATCAAAAAAGAATTATCAGGGTTAATGAAGATCAACTAGCTTTTTTTGCAAAGCTTTATGACAAAGAAAATACACCTGCTTTGCAAGCTCGTCTTCCAGCAATTCATTCTCAACAGTTGATTAAAGTATTAGAAAAATTTGCCAGACAATCTCTTTATCTAAGTGATTTTCAAAAAAAATATTTTACTACACAGTGCTGGAATGAAACTAATGCTCAAAACGACGGAACAACTAAGCGAAATACTTGTTTTCCTGAATCGACAGATCAATTAATTCTTTCGGGTCCTCATTTTCATATAGGAAATCCATTAAGTAAAACACCAAGAGAAATTTGTGCAGAAAAAGGACACTATGATGTTTTAGATTTAAATACCATTCCCGATGACTATCTACCTCGTACTAATTATGTTCCTGCTTGTAATGTTAATGAGTATCAAAATCGAATACCACGAGTTAATTGGATTGAAGAAGAAGAAAGCGAACCAAAAAAAGTAACTGAGTATTATCGTTTCTTAAATAGAGAAATGCTTTCTCAATCGGGAGAAAGAACCTTGATTTCAACTATTCTAACTAAAGATAATACCTATATTCATACTTGTTTAGGAACAGCTTTTAAATCAAATAAAATTTTACTTAGTTTTTATAGTTTGGCATTATCTGTTCCTCTCGATTTTAGAGTTAAAACTACAGGAATGGGTCATGCAAATATATCATTGATAGAACAATTACCTGTTTTATCTTCTGACTCTAAATACAAATACAGCTTACATTTAAGAGCATTATCTTTAACTTGCTTAACAAGCTACTACGCCGAACTTTGGGAATCAATCTATACCCAAGAATTCAATCGAGACACCTGGACAAAACAAGACCCCAGATTAAATAACCAATTCTTCCAAAACTTAACCCCAAACTGGCAAAGAAACGTCGCCCTCCGCACCGACTACGATCGCCGACAGGCATTAGTAGAAATAGACGTACTCGCAGCAATGGCACTGGGTTTGACCCTAGACGAACTGATCACCATCTACCGAGTGCAATTCCCCGTGATGCGCCAATACGAAAAAGATACTTGGTACGACCAAAACGGGCGCATTGTCTTCACTTCCAGTAAAGGACTTCCAGGGGTAGGTTTCCCTCGTACTGCACCCAGAGGAGAAACGGGTTGGGAAGATATCAAAGATAGGTCATCGGGAACAGTAGAACGCACTATCGAAGATAACACTCTACCAGGAGGTGCTGTTACCAGAACAATTGTGTATGAAGCCCCATTCGATCTTTGCGATCGCGAAGAGGATTATCGTATTGCCTGGGCAGCTTTTGAACAAAGGGGTTTGAAGTAATAAGTAAATTTGTTGTGAGTGATTCAAATTTATCAATACAAGAAAGAGCAGAAAATTTTGCAATCAGAGTTATTAAAGCTTATGTGGAACTCAATAAAAGAAAATACGATGATGCGGGAAAAGTTCTATCAAAACAGTTTTTACACTCTGGCACTTCTATTGGAGCAAATTGTTCTGAAGCTGTTTATGCCCAATCAAGAAATGATTTTATTCACAAATATTCAATATCTCTCAAAGAAGCAAATGAAACTAGGTACTGGATAAATCTAATGATTAAATCGCAAATCGTGACTGAATCCAAATTTACTCCCATGCTTCAAGAACTAGAAGAAATAATCAAAATATTGACCGCATCAATTAAAAAACTAAAAGAAAACTAAATTAAAAACTTATTACTTATTACCTATTACTTATTACTTTATTAAATGATTCCTTCAGTATTAGCAACAGAAATCCAAGCCAGCATTACAGATTTTTTAAAGACCGAATTTCGCTCGTCTTCTCCTGGTTTTGAAGATTTAATCGATCGCTTTTTAGATAATCCAGAAGCAATTTTTAAAGGACCATATTTATCTGCCAGTCTGCCTTTTAGATCGGGAACTTCGGGAATCGATTATTTTCCCGACGTACCGATGGCTTTTCCTCCCCATCGCCATCAAGAACAAGCATTCGGGCGACTGCAACACCCTGATTATCAGTCAACTATCGTCGCTACTGGTACGGGTTCGGGTAAAACTGAATGTTTTATGATGCCGATCCTTGACCACTGTTTTAAATATCGGGGCGAACCAGGTATCAAGGCAATCTTAATTTATCCCATGAATGCCTTGGCTACCGACCAAGCTAAAAGGTTAGCACAGTTAATTTGGCACAATTCCAACCTCAAAGGTTATATTACGGCTGGTTTATTTGTGGGGGAAAGCGATCGCGAACCCACTTCGGTAATGACAGAAACGGGAGTAATTACCAGTAAAGATATTCTGCGCCAAAGTCCCCCAGATATTTTGTTAACCAACTACAAAATGTTGGACTATCTGCTGATTCGTCCTAAAGACCAAGGGTTATGGGTTGGTAATAGTCCCGAAACTCTACGCTATTTAGTTGTAGATGAAATTCATACTTTTGATGGCGCACAGGGAACAGATTTAGCCTGTTTGATTCGTCGTCTCAAGGCTCGTTTGCAAACACCCGCGAATCATTTGGCTTGTGTGGGAACTTCGGCAACTTTAGGCGGAAATAAAGACACGGGGAATGAATTAATAAGCTATGCAGGAAAGATATTTAATGAGACATTCAATAATAACGCTATCGTTACCGAAGATAGGTTGAGTGCAGCCGAATTTTTAGCCGATGCCTTTATCGATCCGCAACCAGTCCCCAGTCCAGAGTTACTAGACTCTTTACTACCCCAAAACTATGACAGTGTAGAAAAATACATCCGCGCTCAATATCAGTTATGGTTCGATCGCGAACTTACCGATGATTGGCAAGAAATGGAGTGGCGTATTGAATTAGGCGATCGCTTAAAATCTCTACCCATAGTTAATAACCTACTAAAAATCCTTTCAGGCGAACCTACTTCTTTACCTTCTCTTTGGGCGCAGTTGAGTCGCAAAATGCGTCTTCCTGAGAGTAAGGGCGATTCGCCAATCGCCCCTACAATATATCAAACCGCTTTACTTACGAGTTTGGCAGCTTTATTTTCCCTGGCACGAAATATTAATAACCGTCCTTGGGCGAATATCCGCATTCAACTCTGGCTGAGGGAATTACGGCGTATGGTAGCTAATATCAGCGATCGCCCCGAACTAACTTTTGCTGACGATCTAACCAATGAGGAACAAGGGCGCAATTTACCTTTAGTCCACTGTCGCGAATGCGGTGCTACTGGTTGGGGTGGATTGCGTCGCAAACAAAGCGATCGCCAAATTGGCTGTAACTTAAAAGATTTTTACCAGGCTTTTTTTAGTAAAAGTCCTCTGATTTCTTTTATTTTTCCTGCTAAAGAAGATATGGAAAGACGGCGACAGGAACAAGGAGAAAGAAAGAAATTATGTTCTAATTGCCTCAGTTTAAATATTTCTAGTGCCACCTACTGTCATACCTGTGGTAGCCAGCAGTTATTATCCGTAACCGAACCCAACCTCATTCGAGAAGTTAACCGTAACGGTTCGAGATGGCGCGAATCCAGTCATGATTGTCCTATTTGTGGCGCAAAAAACAATTTAGCCATCTTGGGTTCTCGCGCTGCTAGTTTAGCTAGTGCTGCCATTGGCACACTGTTTGCTTCTAGCTACAACGACGATCGCAAATTAATTACCTTTTCCGATTCGGTACAAGATGCAGCCCATCGTGCTGGCTTTTTTACTGCCCGTACCTTCCGTACTACTTTACGTACTGCCCTGAAACAGTATTTAGACCGTCAGGGTAACGGCAAGAATTTAGAGCAAATTATTCCCGATTTTAAAACTTATTGGCGACAAGAATTAGGTTCGGATACCGATTATGTCGCTACCTTTATTCCCTCGGATTTAGAGTGGTTGGGGGAATGGGAAGAACTAAAACAAAAAGGAACTTGTTCTGCCAATCTCAAAGAATTATGCGATCGCCGTTTGGATTGGGAAATTATTTCCGAATTAAGTCTCAAAACTTCCTTTGGCGGTTCTTTAGAAAAAACGGGTACTTGTGCAATAGGAATTAATCTCGAACAATTAGATCGAGCTACAGCAGAAGTATTAATTAAACTCAAAAATGAACTAGGACTGCATCATCTTGGAAATGAAAAGATAAAACAATTTATCTTAGGCATCATTTATCACATCAGGCAAAAAGGCGGAATCTTACATCGCCTCTTAGATATCTCAATTCAGCAAGATGGAAAATTTTACCTTCTGCAAAATCAGATTTTCATGCCTGGTATAGGACCAGCTTCGATAAAACCTGTTTATCCCATAGAAGCGAGAAGCCATGAACAGTTTGAACCAGTTATACAAAAAATTACTCCTTGGTGGGAAAATTGGGCATTTAAAAACTTCTTCGATCCTCAAGAAGCTACTTTAATTGGCGAACAAATACCAGTAATCTATCAACATACTTTTAATACTCTAGTTGAATTGGGAATTTTAGGCGATCGCTATACTAATAAAAACGCCAAAGTTTGGGGAATTAATTTAGCAGCCTTGCAACTGGATACCCAAACGATTCATCTCTCTTGTTCTCATTGCCGTCATAGTATCGTCAGTTCGCCTACAGAATTAGCTTACTGGCAAGAAATGTCCTGTCTGCAATCCCAATGTCAGGGACGGTATCAAATAGACAATAATCGACAACTAAATTTCTATAAAAATCTCTACTCCAAAGGCAATGTCTGGCATATCTTCGCTCAAGAACATACGGGACTTTTAGAAAGAGAAGTAAGAGAAGAACTAGAACGTCGCTTTATTAACAGTCAAAATCGTTCCGACCCCAATTTACTCTCTGCCACCTCTACCCTAGAAATGGGGATTGATATTGGGGATTTATCTTCTGTCTTACTCTGTTCTGTTCCTCCCCAACAAGCTAACTACCAACAGAGAATCGGACGGGCGGGAAGACGAGATGGCAATGCCTTTGTTACTACTATTGCCAACGGTACCAATCACGACCTCTACTTTTGGTCTGACCCCCTCAAAATGATTGCGGGAGGAGTAGAAACCCCAGGTTGTTATTTAGATGCTTCGGCAATTCTCCAGCGTCAATTAACTGCTTATTGTTTGGATTGTTGGATTGCACGGGAAGGAAATACTTTAGACTTACCAGAAATTTTCAATCGGGTTTTAGCATCAGTACAACAGGGCGACCTCAATCGATTTCCCTACACTTGGTTGAGTTTTATCGATCGCGAAAGAGAACAACTATTAAATGGTTTTGTTCGACTATTTGCCCAAGAAATTGGCGATCGCACTCAACAGCAATTAGAAATGTTTATCTCCCAAGGAGAACGAGATGAAGGGGGGTTACGCTGGCGCATTCTCAACCGACTTCAAGAAGTAGTAGAAGAAAGAAAAAGACTGCAAAATCAAATTAGAACGCTCGCTCGTCGCATAAAAGAGAAAGAAAATGGTGCTAAATCCCAAAACCACGAAGAAGAACTGGAAGAGTTAAAACGAGAACGAAAGGGCTTCATGGATTTGGTGAAGCGAATCAACAACAAAAATACCCTCAATTTTTTCACCGACGAAGGGTTACTTCCTAACTATGCTTTTCCTGAAGCTGGGGTAACTCTCAAATCAATTATCTGGCGACGCAGAAATACTAGTGGAAATAGTTCTACGGGTAAATATGAAACCTTTACCTTTGAATACGAACGTCCATCCGCATTAGCAATTGGGGAACTCGTTCCTTCTGGAAAATTTTACGCCGAAGGTCGTCGCGTCAACGTAGATCAAATCGATCTCAATCTTTCGGAAATAGAAGAATGGCGATTTTGTCGTAACTGTAGTTACGCCGTTCCCAATATTTACCAAGAAGCCAAACAGCGAACCTGTCCCCGTTGTGGTGATGTAATGTGGTCGGATGAAGGGCGCAAACGTAAAATGGTACGGCTGCGTCAAGTAATGGCAACTACTAAAGATCGCGATAGTCGTATTGGTGACGACAGAGACGAACGAACTCCAGCTTTTTTTACCAGACAATTACTAGCAGATTTCGACCCCATCGTTAGGGAACAGTCTTATTTGATAGACGAAGAAGAATTTCCCTTTGGCTTTGAATTTCTCTCGCGAGTTACCTTCCGCGAAATCAACTTCGGTCAAATTACCAGCCAGGCAGAAACCGTAGAAATTGCTGGCGTAGCCCGTGCCAGGTCTGGTTTTAGTGTCTGTCGCAGTTGTGGCAAAGTCCAAAATGGAGGCGATCTCGAAGAGATCCGCTTCGCGGGACGCCCAAATCATACTCTTGCTTGTATTCATAAAAATAGCGACGATCCGCGCCATTTTATGGATGTTCTCTATCTATTTCGGCAATTTGAATCAGAAGCAATTCGGATGTTGTTACCAGTCGATACGTTGAACTCTCCCATACAACTGCATTCATTTATTGCTGCTTTACAGTTGGGTTTAAAACTTCACTTTCAAGGAGGAGTAGATCACCTGCGGACTCTTATTAGTGAAGAACCTTCTCCCAACAGTTCCCTACGCAGACCTTTTCTGTTCCTTTACGACACCGTACCAGGAGGTACTGGTTATCTCAAACAACTACTCCGCAATCGGGATGAATTGATTTCTGTATTTGAAGAAGCTCTTACCGTTCTTCGCAGTTGTAGTTGTGAAGATGGCTGTTATGACTGCGTATTTGCCTATCGCAATAACTTTGAACAAGATAAAACCAGCCGTCGTAGTGCGATCGCAATTCTCAATGCCATTGTTACCCGTAAAAACAAAATTACTACTTTAGAGTCGGGATTATCTACTGTTAAATTAAATGCCCTATTCGATAGCGTTCTCGAACAGCGTTTTATCGATGCTTTAAGCCGTTATCGCTATCAAGACCGACCTACTATTCTCCGTAAAGAAGTAATTAATGGTAAACCTGGTTATTTACTTTCTATTGGCGAACAAAACTGGCAGATCGAACCTCAAGTAGAACTAGACCAGAATCATGGAGTAGCTATTCCCAGTCGCGCCGATTTTGTTTTTTATCCTGTTAAAGAATCGCCCAACATCAAACCCATCGCCATCTTTACCGATGGTTGGGAATACCACAGCGATCGCTTATCACAAGATTTTCAACAAAGAATGGCGATCGCTAAAAGTAGTAATTTTCACGTTTGGTCACTCACTTGGTCTGATGTCGAGTCTCAGTTCAATTCCCAAGCAGGGGCTTATGTCAATCTTTTAACCCAAGAGCTTAGTGAAAAATTTCGCAGTAATCAAAATAAACTTTATCAACAATCCAACTGCGAACAGTTACGGCATTTAAAAGACAAAGATAGCTTTATTTGGCTGATCCATTATCTGAGCAATCCCGAGCGTCAATTATGGCAGCGATGGGCTTTATTAAGAAGTTTTGCTTATATTCAACAAGAGCAATATCAAAATCTTAGCGATCGCCATCTCTGGGAACAAGAAGTAATTAACTTAATAGACTCAAAAATAATTAATAGCTTCGGTCTCGATCTTTCTGATTATTTAGCTAATTTGAGTTGGAATTCAGCACAATCTAATACTTTGATTAAATCTTATATAGCGATTAATCCGAAGAAGTTTAATTCTAAAGACGGTAAGAGTTCTTTAATGGTGATATCTCTTAGCGATCGCTTTCGCGAAATCGATGATGAGATAGTCAAAGCTTGGACTGGAGTTTTACGGCAATACAACCTCTTCCAGTTCCTCGATTACAGCTATATAGTTACCTCCAGTGGTTTTGAAGACGAAACAGAACTGGGACAATTCTGGCTTCCGCCTCCTACAGATAGGGAAAAACCTTCAAATAATAGCGATCCGATTTGGGAACAGATTAAAACCCTTGTCTTCGAGCCAGATGCGATCGCTTTAATTGATTATATGGCAATCCATAACTGGCAAGTACCCGAAGTAGGATATGAACTTACCGATGATACCGATACAGTTATTGCCGAAGCAGAATTAGCCTGGAGCGATCGCTACTTAGCTTTAGTAATAGATTCAAGCGAAACTGAAATCTTTACCCAAAACAACTGGACAACACTAACTATAGCCGAAGTCTTAAATAACCCAGAAGCCTTTTATCATCAACATCTAGCCAATTAAAACTTATTACTTATTACCTATTACTTATTACTTAAAAGAAGATGCTAAACCACAATATCCGAATGGCGATCGCTACTGACTTTTTAGATGCTTTTAGTAAGCTAACCAAACAGACTCAAGCTAAAACCAATGCTTTTATTAGTAAATTTAAACAAAATCCTACTAGTTCGGGCATTAACTACGAATCAATCCAAAATGCTGCCGATAAAAATCTCAAATCCGTCAGAATCGACGTTAGCTATCGAGCGATCGTTCTCAAACCCGAAACTGGTAATACTTATCTACTATTATGGGTAGATAATCACGATCGAGCTTATCAATGGGCGCAAAGAAGAGTTTGTAAAATTAATCCCGAATCTGGTGCATTACAAATTATTGATGTCGAAGAAGTAGCAGCGATTGAAAGAGAAATAGAAGCAAAGGCTAAAACATCCGCCAAAAAAAGATTTGCAGATATTCACGATCGCCATTTATTACGCTTGGGAGTACCCGAAGAATTATTAGCAGCAGTTCGGTCTGTTATTACCGATGATGATGTAGATAAATTAATTTCCAAATTACCAGAAGAAGCTGCCGACGCTATTTTATTACTCGCTGCTGGTTACTCCCTAGATGATGTGCTAAATCTACAGGACAAAAAAAGCGATCGCCAAATTAATACAGAAGACTTCGATGCAGCTTTGGAAACAAATGATAGTAAGCGTAGATTTTATATCGTCGAAGATGATGCCGAATTAGAAGAAATGCTGGCTGCACCTTTAGAAAAATGGCGCGTCTTTCTCCATCCAACTCAGCGTCGTTTGGTAGAAAAAGAGTGGAATGGGGCAGTAAGAGTATTAGGGGGCGCGGGTACGGGAAAAACTGTAGTAGCCATGCACCGAGCTAAATGGCTAGCAGAACATCGTTTTACCTTATCTACAGATCGTATTTTCTTTACTACTTATACTCGCAATTTAGCGATCGATATTGAAAATAACTTACGCAAAATCTGTTCTCCAGAGATAATGCGTCGGATTCATGTAGAAAATATCGATAGTTGGGTAGTGAATTTTCTCAAACAAGAAGGAATTAAAGCCCGAATTGTTTACGAAAACGATTTAGAGCAATTGTGGGAACAAGCTTATACTCTTGCGCCAGAATTTTCCCTAGCTTTCTATCAAGATGAATGGCGTGAAGTAATTCAACCCTACCAAGTTAAAACACTTAAAGAATATTTAAAAGCACCAAGAGTAGGTAGGGGTACTAGACTCAATCGAGCCAAGAAAGCCGAAATCTGGGGTGTATTTGCGGAATTTAACTCTCTCCTTCAAGAAAAAGGCTGGAAAGATCGACAAACTGCTTTGAGAGATGCTTGTAGCTTACTGAAAAATAAGCAGGGAGAAACTTTACCTTTTAAAGCAGTAATTGTCGATGAAGCCCAGGATATGGGTACAGAAGCTTTTTCCTTACTACGAGCGATGATTCCAGTAGGACCAAATGACCTATTTATAGTTGGCGATCCTCACCAACGCATTTATCAACATAAAGTTGTTTTAAGTCATTCTGGTATTGAAATACGGGGACGTTCTCGCAGATTGAGATTAAATTACCGAACGACCGATGAAATTCGTAAATGGGCATCTCAAGTTTTAATTGGTTCTATCTTTGACGATTTAGACGGCGGACAAAACGACTTGAATGACTATCGTTCTTTACTTCATGGCAAAGAACCGTCAATTAAGGGATTTACAACCTTTAACGATGAAATTAAATATATTACCGAGCAACTTCAACGTATCGAACGAGAAGAAGATACTTTATCCAGTAGTTGTTTAATTCTACGAACCAAATCTTTAATTGACTCTTATTCCAAAGCTTTAAATACTCTTGGTGTCACAACTTGCCAAATCCATAGAAGCCAAGCGGACGATCTGACAACTCCAGGATTAAGAGTAGCCACAATGCACCGAGTTAAGGGATTACAGTTTGAATACGTGCTTTTAGCAGGTTTGACTAAAGACGAACTTCCACCAAAAAGAATACTTGATCGCTTGTCAGATAATAGAGCGCGTTTGTCTTTGATAGAAAGCGATCGCTGTTTGCTTCACGTCGCTGCTACTCGCGCTAAGAAAGAAGTTTTGGTTACTTATCACGGTCAACCAAGCGAGTTATTAGGTTGTTAGATTCGCGATCGCATAATATCTAAATTGTTCTAGATAGGCGATCGCAAAATAAAAAATAATTTCTCATTTATCCCCACTGCCATTGCTGTTGTTGAAGCTCTTGTTCTACCTCCTGAGATTCGGATGTCATTTCTCGTGCTGCAATTTGATTACCCAAAACCGCTTCTAAATCTTTAGTTAAATCCAGACAGGACATTCCTTTAACTCCCCGTATCTCAATCTTTACCTGTCCGTCTTTTTCGATAAAGACATCAATTTCCTGAAGTTCCATTGTTAATTAGCTCCTATACTACACGTCGTAACACTAGATGAATGCGATCGCCTTCTTGAGTTTCTTCATTGATGAGAGAAAATCCCTGTTCTTCTAATTTGGCTTTGGCTGCATGATAGGGTTTGAGTCAATCTTTGCAATACGGTTTCTAGTTCCTCATTTTGGGGTAAGGGATATTCTAAAATAACCGCTTCATCTTTCAATTCCACGGGAATCTTCCCTGAAGGGGCAGTAATCAAAATTGACTTCTTACTAAACTTAAGCCGTTGGGCGACGCTGCGAAGTTTACGTTTAATTTGGGGATTAGTCCAACAGTCGTGAAAATCTTTAAGTACAAATAAACTATCTCCTTCAGCTTTATCCACCTGTTCCAATGCCGAAAGGGGGTCTTTAGCTGAAGGAATCGAACCCCGCCAATTAGTTACCGCACTAAACCCATCAGCGACATCCCAACTGAGACAGGAACGCTGAGTGCGCTCGCGAAGAGCGAACCCCTCGCATACCTGCTTGACGCTCTGTAATGCCCTCTCTTCCTCTGGCGTTACCAAGATCATTAGAGTAAAGCGCGATCTTAAGTAAATGTCCAGTTCCTGCTCAAACGCCATACTTTACTCCTCCAGAGCGATCGCTCTTTTGTAACAGCCGTATTTTTCCCGAATATAACTATTCATTCCCAGAAACGTAAATTCGGGTAATTGCGGAAATATTAAGGAGATTCAAAGCAAGGTTGCTCTTATTTGCCTGTTTTTACCCTCAATTACTGATAAATCCTATTTAATCAAAATTTTGAATTTGAGAGAAGTTCGATTAGCTTTGTCGTTCCTCAGAAATTAATTCGGTAACAATTGAGTTTGGTTATTACAAATAAACAATAGAGCTTTTTCAATTATTTTTTTAACAAATAGTTAAGTTGACAGATTGCGGTCTTAAAGAAATTTGCCCTGACTAGACGATTGATTCTGAACAAAAACAAGATGACGAAACTGAGCTAATAATTCTTGTTCGATTCTAGTTAATACTTTGTAGTTGTTGCATTCGATCCAAATGACTTGAATATCGGAGCTTTTTGGAGTTTTACTAGCTTTAATTTTTTCTAGTTTTTCGATAAAAGTCTGCTCGGCAAATCTTTTTTTTAAATTAGAACTAGAACCCAAGTAGGCAAACTGAGCAAAATCTGTTGCCAAAAATGCACCCATTTTTTCTGGTAAGCGATCGCGTTCTGTTAAAGATAACGAATGTGTTAGGGAAATTACAAACTCTTCAGATAAGCTACTTTGCTCGGCTAATGGAAGCGAACCTCTTCCTACTTGTTCGACTAATTCCGAGCGCGACAAATTGAGTTCCTGAGAAAGTCGATCTAACCCCGCGATCGCAGTTGGCGTTAAGGACAAATTTACTCTCTTTTTGACTTCATCATGAAGTTCTGGGACTCCTTTCGATTTCTTTTGTCCTTTAGGCATTATGACAAGTTTTTTAATCAAAAAAATTGGTGAAAACTTCTTTAGTTTAGTCTCGATTTTTAATTTAATTGTGACTCAATTGAGTCTCTCAATATTTTATTACATTGGTTTTTTTGCAATTGTTGGGGCTGGATTATTTGAGTTTGACGAACCGTTTTCATCAGTAAAGTAATGTTTACAAATCTTTTAGATTATACGTATTAAAATTGTGTATGATCTAAATAGCAGAATTACAAGGACATAGTTCGATGTTGTCCGAAAACGATTTTCAGCATTGGTGCGATCGCAACAAAATATCAGAGGAAGCAAAGCAAGAGATACAAATTATTCGCTCATCTGAACCCTCTCGTAAAGTTGGAGGAGGAAAGCGAAGTGTTTCTGGAAGGTATTCAAGCCAAAAAATGGGCGTTACGATTCAGTTTGAATCGCATAAAGTAGAATTGCCCTTCATTTATCAGCTAGAACACGATGAAGATGTTCTGGAATACTACGATCAACCGCCACCTTTTAAACTGAGCTATCAATCTGAGTCTGGAAAAAACATTGGATTTTTTTATACTCCAGATTTTTTTGTAATCCGCACAGATAGTGCAGGTTGGTGGGAATGTAAAACCGAAGAAAACCTCCAGAAATTAGCCCAAAAAAATCCCAATCGTTATTTTTTAGATGATGATAATCATTGGCGTTGTCCTTCTGCCGAAGATTATGCCAATCGGTTTGGGTGGGACTTTTCTATTTGGTCGAGTGCTAGCGTAAATTGGACAATGCAGCGAAACTTAGAATTTTTAGAGGATTACTATCGACTAAGAGGCAGAAAAAAACTTAATGAATCTAGTTTTATTGCAATTATTTCAATTATTAAAGCTAAACCAGGAATTACTTTATTAGAATTATTTCATGTCTCTGAAAATATCGAGGCTGATGACATTTACCATTTGATCGCCCAAGAAACAATTTACCTCGATTTAAGTGTTGCCCCTCTAGTAGAACCTGAAAAATGTTTACTATTTTGCGATCGCGTTACGGCTTTATCTTATAGTGCTATTACTGCTTCTCAAGCCACAAATAATACAGTTATTTCTCCAATAATTGACCTTAATGTGGGAAATATTGTTATTTACAATGGTAAAGCTCTAACTATTGCTTTAATTGGCGAAGATAATATACTTTTGCAAACAGCAGAAAATCAGTCTATTGAGTTTCCTCAAGATACTTTTGAAAATTTAATTCGCCAAGGAAAAATTACTAGCTTCCAAAAGACTAAAACTAATGAAATCGATCCTCAAGCTTTAGAGTTATTACAACAAGCTAGCGAAAAAGACTTAAAAGATGCCAATTATCGTTATCATTCAATTCAGCCATATTTAAATGGTGAGCCTATTAGAAGAGATACTCCTCAAGAAAGGTCTTTGAGAAACTGGTTGTCAGCATATAACAAAGCTCGACATCAGTATGGTTATGGTTATCTTGGATTACTTAGTTTTGAACACCAAAAAGGAAACCGTAACAGAAGGTTGCCTCAAAATATTTTAGATAAAATCGACGATTTTATTGAAAATCACTACGAAACAAAAAAACAACCAACAAAACAATCGACCTATGCAGCTTTTGCTAATTTTTGCGCTCAAGCTGGAATTCCCGATTGCCAAATACCCACCTATAAAACTTTTATCAAAGAAATAAAAAAACACTCTGGATACGAACAAACTCTCAAAAGAGCAGGTTCTCGGGCTGCTTATGAATTAGAGCAATTTTACTGGGAATTAAATCTAACTACCCCTCGTCATGGTGATTTCCCTTTTCATATCTGTCACATAGATCACACACAATCGGATATTGAACTGAGATGTTCTAAAACAGGAAAAAGTTTGGGAAGACCTTGGATTACTTTTCTTGTAGATGCCTTTTCTCGTAGCATTTTAGCTGTTTATATTACTTACGACCCGCCATCATACCGTTCTTGCATGATGGTTTTAAGAATCTGCGTACAACGTCATGGGCGATTGCCTCAAACAATCATTACAGATAACGGTAAAGAGTTTCATAGCACTTATTTTGAGACTCTTTTAGCTATGTTTGAATGTACTCTTAAGCATCGTCCTGCTGCAAAATCCAGATTCAGTGGGGTTTGCGAAAGATTATTTGGAACTACTAATCAACAGTTGCTCTACAATTTAGCAGGAAATACTCAAATTACCAAAAAAGTCAGACTTGCCACTAAATCGGTTAATCCCAAAAACCTATCTCTTTGGAATATTGGTCTTTTATATCTTTATCTTTGTGAGTGGGCATACGAAGTTTACGAGACAACAGAACATCCTGCCCTAGATGGTTATAGCCCGAGAGAAGCATTTATTAATGGGGTCAAACAGTTTGGTAATCGCGATCTTCGGCGAATTGCTTACGACAACAATTTTAAAATTTTAACTCTACCCACCACATCCCAAGGAAAAGCCAAAGTTAGACCAGGAAAAGGCGTAAAGATAGAGTACAAAGATTACTGGCACAATGCTTTGCGCGATCCCGAAATAGAAAACAATTGGGTCGATGTTAGATACGACCCTTTTAATGCGGGAATCGCTTACGTTTATGTTCGAGGTCAGTGGGTTGAATGTATTAGTGAATATTATCCTTTATTTCGAGGACGTTCCGAAAAAGAGATTCGCTTGGCTACTGCTGAATTGAAAAAACGCCATCAAAATCACCACGGCAATTACAAAATTAGAGCCAAGCAATTAGGAAATTTTTTAGCCAAAACAGAAACAGAAGAAATACTGCTAGAACAGCGTTTACGCGATGAACAGACTCATGAAGTTTTTCGAGTTATTGAGGGAGGCACGCCCAATGTTCTACCTTTTACTTCTCCGACGATAACCGTCGAGGAAACTGTTAACACTCGCTCGAAACCAAATATGCCAGTAGAAGAGAAGTCTTCATCTGATGCGATCGAGCCTCCCAAATTTAAAAGATTTAAAAAATATTAATCATGTCTTCAGAAAGAGAATTTCCTTTAGAGCTATTAAAAGCCAATAAAGAGCATCGTCTTAATTACTACGATGAATATACAATGGCTCATCCTTTCTTAGATCGAGCTTTTGAAGACCTCAAGCCTCTAGTTCGGCATTGTGGAGAAACAAGGCTAATTTTCATTGTCGGTCCAACAGGAGTCGGCAAGACTAAATTGAGACAGCTAACTGAAAAATGGATTTTAGAGAAACTATGGGAATCAATTAGAAGTAATATGGGTCACTTAGCAGTAGCCAGTGTGGAAGCTGTATTGCAAAAATCGGGTTTATTTAATGCCAAAGACCACCTCAAACGCTGTTTGTATGCTCTTCACGAACCAGAAGAATTTATCAAAAACAAAATTAATTATGGGGTCGATGGTATTTATCGGACTGATGAAGGAAAATTGGCAATTAAATCGAGAATCTTAGAAACCGATTTAGGTTGGGCATTAGAGCAAGCTTTAAAACACCGCCATCCACAGATTTTTTTTATAGACGAGGCTCATCATATGCTGGCGGTTGCCAGTGGACGTAAACTGACAGAAGTACCAGAAGCGATCAAGTCTTTGGCTAACCGAACAGAAGTTTTACATGGATTGATCGGTACATACGATCTGTTGACTCTTCATGATATTGGCGATCAATTGAGCAGAAGAAGTCTTTACATTCACTTACCTCGCTATGATGCCAAATTTATTGAAGATAGAGAAGATTGGCAAAGTATTGTCTGGAATTTTCAGACTCAGATTCCCATTGAAGAAGAGCCAGATTTTGTATCTGATTGGGAATATCTTTATGAGCGAAGTTTGGGTTGTGTAGGAATACTTAAAAATTGGACAAGAAATGCTTTTGCCGATGCGATGGAGGACGAAGCAAAAACAGTTACTCTTAAGCATTTAGAACGACGAGCTTTGTCTATCGGTCAGTGTCGCAATATCCTCAAAAAAATCAAAGAGGGTGAAAACAACTACGCTGCGATCGAAGGAGAAGTTGAAAAACTTCGTACAGAGCTTGAATTAGGTATTGAGCCTATTTCTAGGACACAACCAATATCTCAATCTTATTCAGGAGCAAATCAAACAGCTAGTCAAAAACCAAAATCTAAACAAGCTGTCGGTCAACGTAGAGCTAAACGCGATCGAGTAGGAATAGATAAAGATGCAGGATAAAATCTTCAAAAAATATCGCTCCCTAAAATTACAATGTACACCTGAAAGGTCTAGCAAGTTGTATTCTATTACTCCTATAGGGATAGGCAATTCCTTAATTGAAAGTCTTACCAGTTACATTTCTCGACTTGCATTAGCTCATTGTGTTTATCCTGGAATTTTAATGGAAAGGGTTGTAAGCTCGGTTATTGATAAAAAATATAGTAGTGCTGATATACATAAGCTATATAGTTTTACTGATGCTATTAATGGCACTGGTGTAATGGGATTAGATATTGTTAATGCTTTAGAAAAGCTTACTTTTCAAAATCGGCTTTCGTTACTAACTTTGACAAATCTATCAGAATTAATTCCTTCACGAAAATTACTTCATGATTATAAATTGTGGTGTCCTCAATGCTATAGAAATTGTCACACACGCAGCGAAGAAATATACGAACCTTTGATTTGGAAATTAAAAACTGTAGCCGTATGTTCTATTCACAATTTGCCTCTTCAAGAATTCTGTCCTTACTGTTTAAAAAAAAATTATCATCTTGCTTGGAAAACTCGTCCTGGTTACTGTTCTCAGTGTGGACAGTGGCTAGGAGAATTGAAAGCATACGATCAAAGTTTACTGGCTAAGGAAAAAGATGAAACACTAAATTGGCATCTTTGGGTTAGTAAAAATCTTGAAGAGTTACTGATAAAAAACTCATCTCGTGATGTTACCTGGTCTAAAAATACTATTAGTCAATCTTTGATGAGATACGCTCAACAAAACGCTGAGGGAAATATTGCAGCTTTAGCCCGTCAGTTAGAAATGCCAAAAAATACTGTTTGGTTATGGTGTAAAGGAAAAAATCAGCCTACTTTAGAAATGTTATTACGTATTTGTTATGGTTTAAAAGTATCAGTTTGGAATTTTTTGACTCAAGAAAATTTAATAGAATCAGAAAAAGTACATTTAATCGCTTCTCCACCTGAGTTAAAATCAAAAGCTAAGAGTAAAGTTCTAGAACTCGATAAAATAAAAGAATATTTAGAGCAAGTCATAAAAAAAGAAACTATACCTCCTCCTTCTATGGAACAAGTAGCAAGAGATTTACAATTTCAGCGACGGACTATATCCAGGCATTTTCCTGAACTATGTCGAGTAATCTCAGCCAACTACACCAAACACAGAAAAGCCACACATCGACAAGCGATCGAGAGTTCTTGTCAGGAAGTACGAGAAGCTGTCAAACAACTGCATAGTGAAGGGAAATATCCCAGTCACAATAAAGTAGAAAAGCTAATTTCTCGACCTGGACTATTGAGATATGAGGAAGTGAAAAAAGCCTTTACCAAAGCAAAACAAGAATTAAATTTTAAATAATTGCTTCAGTTATCATTTTAGTTTGCCTTTTGTTGCGATCTCGCAAAGCGAGCCACTGCGTCAACGCACGATACCAGAAACCTTTTTAGTTATTAACTATAATATTTCTATCTAAGTATTGATTATCGTGCATCGGAAGTATAAGATTTCCGCAGTGCATTAGAAGTATAAGCTTTCCGTGGCGGAAAAGTTATGCTTCCAGTGACAACACAACATTTAATAATTGAATTTACAACAGATGGAGCTAACCGGACTCGAACCGGTGACTTTCACAATGCCATTGTGACACTCTACCAACTGAGTTATAGCCCCTTGAGTAGCGTATATTATCATGCCTTAAAAAGACGACTTTAGTCAAGAGTAAGAAAGTTAAATTAAATGGCTTAAACAATTGCCCATGAGAAAATAAACAACCATCATCGCAGCAGCAGAAGCAGCAACCAGCATACCTGCTAACATTAGTGAGAATTCTTGTTGCGCTAGGGCTTCTTGCATCAAATGCAGTGACCAGGCAACCAAAGCAACATCAAATATGAGAATAGGGATCAGCATTTTTTACAAAATGTAAACTTTAGTCTATTTTAATACACAATTTTTAGCAAAGGGGTTATATTTTCTAAGTTTTTAACTTTTGTAAAAACCAAGGGTGTTAAACTTCTCTAACTGAAACCTGATGTTGCTGTAGATAAGCTTTGACATCAGCAATAGTTAATTGCCCATAATGTAATAGGGAAGCCAATAGAGCAGCTTCTGCTTTACCTTCAGTAAGAGCTTCATAAATATGCTGACAATTTCCTGCACCACCAGAAGCAATTACAGGAATTTCTACTTGTTCGGCAATGGTACGAGTGAGTTCTAAATCATATCCAGCTTGAGTTCCATCGCCATCCATGCTGGTAACTAAGAGTTCTCCTGCACCTCGCTGTTCTAATTCTTTTGCCCATTTGATCGCATCTATTCCTGTATTTTCTCTTCCACCTCTAACATAGACATCCCAACCTGGATTGTTAGAGTCTTTGCGCCTTCTAGCATCGATTGCGACGACGATACATTGTTTCCCAAAGCGATCGCTTGCCTGATTAATAAAGTTGGGATTTTTAACCGCAGCCGAATTGATGCTTACTTTATCTGCCCCTGCTCTTAACAATTTTTTAATATTTTCTAAGGATTGAATTCCACCACCGACAGTTAGAGGAATAAATACTTGTTCGGCTGTACGATAAACTACATCAACAATTGTGTCGCGGTCTTCATGAGTTGCAGTAATATCTAGGAAAACTAATTCGTCTGCTCCTGCATCATTATAAATTTTGGCTAACTCAACAGGGTCACCAGCATCTTTAAGATCGACAAAGTTAACACCTTTAACTACTCGTCCGGCATTAACATCTAGACAAGGTAAAATTCGTTTAGCAAGCATGGGTTAAATAAAGTTTTCTGATCGGCTCAGTATTTCTTATTATTTGTTAATTGTCAATACATTTTTTAATATTGCTCTGAACGCTCATAAAACAATCCTAAAAGAGGACCTAAGACTGCACCAAAAATAAAACCGCCTGCGTGCGCCCAATAAGCTACGCCACCGTTTTCCATGCCAACGCTAGTATTAACTTCTAAAGAAGCTATACCATTGAAAGCTTGTTCGAGGAACCAAAAACCTAAGAAATAAATTGCGGAGACTCGAAAAGTAGGAAAAAAGAAACCCAAGGGGATGACGGTGATAATTTTGGCGGAAGGAAATTTAAGTATATAGGCTCCCATTACCCCTGCGATCGCACCTGAAGCACCCAAAGATGGAACATTAGACATTGCAGAGAAGTACCATTGAGTTAAGGCAGCTAAAACGCCACAACTTAAATAAAAGATCAAATATTTGACCCTGCCTAGTTCTTCTTCGATGTTGTTGCCAAAAATCCACAGAAACAACATATTAAAACCCAGATGGGCAATACTAGCATGAAGAAACTGGGAGGTAACTAGAGTCAAGCTTTCTGGTACGGGTTGAGCTAATGTAACTCCACTAAAACTCGCGGTTAATTCTTTGGGAACAACGGCAAATAAATGAAAAAAGATTTCTAATTGTCTGGGATTTAAGCTGATTTCATAGAAGAAAACAATGATATTAATCGCAATTAGAGTATAGGTGAGGTAAGGCGTAATTTTAACTGGATTTTCATCCTTTAAGGGAACCATGATTTTTTATTGAGGTGGTTGTTAAAAAAATTATAAATTATTAGCAAATACACCCTTGAATCTAGACCCCTCAGAAAAAATTATTTTCTAATTAAATCAATCATGGTTAAATCCCAATTAGTAACCAATTTGGAGAGTTACTGACGCTTCTACTGCTTGCTCTCCACCAATAATAGGAGTGCTAACTTTAGCTTGAGCGCGATCGCTAAAGGCTGCATTTTGAACAATTAGAGGTTGAGGAGGATTAGCTCCATTAATTTGAATAGTTACAATGGATTTAGCAGTTAAATTTAAGGCTTGTAACACAGCATCAGCCTGAGCTTGAGCATCTTGAACTGCTTTGGTTAAGGCTTGTTTTTGGGCATTAGCGACAGCTTCGTCACTAGCACTAAAACTAATACTATCAATTCTGGTTGCACCTGCTTGAACAGCTTGGTCGATTAAATCACCTAATTTTTCCGTGCTGAGACGAAAACTAAGGGTATTAATGCCCACATAACCAATTAGTTTTCTTTGTTCATTACCATAGTCATAATTAGGCTGTAGTTGAATACCTGTAGTTTGTAGCTGTTCAACCTGACGCGATCGCAAAAATTTAACTAAACTATCAGTTTGTTCGGCAATTTGTTGTTGGACTTCGGTAGCAGTTTTACCTTGAATTTCTACTCCTAATTGAATATTGGTGAGAGTAGTAGCTATTTTTTCAGTTCCTTGTCCCGTGACAGTTAAGGTAGAAACTACTTGTTCGGCAGCACTTGCTTTAAAGGGTAAAGCCAAACCAATCATAACTATTCCCATCACAATCACGTAACGAAATTTGGACAGCAGATAATTGAACCGCATAGTTTTTCTTAATAAGTTGAAGATTCTTTGGCAATAATTTTTCTGATTTTGCCATCACTTTTAGACGTAATATAAATCTTTCCTGTTTCATCAACTTCCAAACTAACATCAGAACGTTGTTGATTGACTCAATCTAACTAAGAAATTTCTTGATTATTTTGAATAATTCTTAATTGTTTAATAGTTGCTTGTTTACCTAAGATTAATTCATCAACAGGAACGAGAAAAAAGCGGGCATCTCTACCAAAATCAGCAAAAATATACTGATCAAATAATTCAGGAATAGCTTTTCCACGATAAACATATCCTCCTGCGATCGCGACTAGGTATTTACTTTGAATATTGGCTGGTCGATCATGGTCCTATTGAGCTACGGGATAAATATAGTTAAACTGGCGATCATTTTCTGGTAAAGGATATAAAACGTTTTCGTTTTCTTCTGTGATTAACCATGTACCTTCTCTTTCTCCTCAACCATAATTAGCTCCTTTAATTTCTAAGTTAATTTCTTCAATAAAAGCCTGACCAATATTAATAATTAACATTTTGCGATCGCCTTGAATATCCCGACAAAAACAAGGTTGCAATTGATACAAAATTAAATCTAAATATAAATAAAGTAATTAAAATTAAACCCCAAAGTAAAGCAATAAAAACAGAGCGATTCATTTAATTAAATGTAAATCATTCAATGTAAGATTGTAAATTGTCAGACTTTGTAGATAATTATGCTTAATTTTTGAGCTTGTAAAACTCTTTGCAGCACTGATTTATTGCTTGAAATTGTTATTTAATCTACTTTAAAGCCAGACTGCGATCTTGTTTGAGTTGTGACCAGCAATACTGTCTAGTACAATTTTTTAGGTTATATGTAATTTAAGATACTTTTTTGCAAATCGATCTAAATGTATCAAATAAGTAACTAAAGTCTTAGATTTTTTTTAAGAAAAATTTAAGATTCTTGAAATTTCCATCCCGATGTAGACTTTACGCCTATTGTAGTAAATAGGCACAAAAAGCTAACCTAGGCGATAAAAACATGACAAGTTACAATACGAGAATTTTAAATAATTTCCTAATTTCTCTTCTAGTAACCGCACTAATGAGTTTTAGTACTCCCATAATTTTTTTCGGAGTTATGTTAGGAATTTTATTAATTGTTAGTCATATACCTGGTGTTGGAGTATTAGGGCAAACTGGCGCAATTGGAATTTTAAATTTTTTAGCTGTTTTTGGTAACGGACAACCACTAATTGGTGTAATTATTCTAGGTATCGTTGGCAGTGTAGTGGGCGGATTATTCGATATGTTTAACTTCTATCGATATCAAAGTTTGCGCAGTTAAGTAATTTTTATCACAAAATTAGATTAGGATCGGGGTAGAGACGGCAACTTGGCAGAAAAAACTATCGTCTACTACAAGTAGTAATCGTCTCCTTTTTAGTATTGTCTCGATCATGTTGAAGCATTTTTCTAAATTTCTTTGGTATTCTCACAGACGTTGGTTGTATGGGTTAGTTTCGTTAGTCTGTTGTCTAAGTATAGCGATCGCTCAACCTCTGCCTAGCTATGGTGTTCCGTGGATAGAATTATTAATGAGGGGAGCGCAAATCTTTCAATTATCAAATATTTCTGATAGTCAAGAGTCTCAATTAGGTCAAGAAATTAATCAGGAATTAATTAGTTCGGGAAAAGCACCTATCTCTCGCAATCAAACCATCAACAATTATATAAATGAAATTGGACAACGCTTAGCCAAAACTAGTGAACGTCCAAATCTTAAATATACATTTCAAGTAGTGAACGATAATAGCATTAATGCCTTTGCCACTATGGGTGGCTATGTTTACGTTAATCTTGGTTTAATTAAAAAAGCCGACAATGAAGCAGAATTAGCTAGTGTAATTGGACATGAAATTGGTCATATTGTTGGTCGTCATGCTATTCAACAAATGCGTCAACAAGCAATTTCTCAAGGCGTATTAACCGCAGCAGGATTAAATCGCAGCGCAGCCGTCCAAATTGGAGTTGATTTAGCACTATCTCGTCCCAACAGTCGCGAAGATGAATTAGAAGCAGATCAACTTGGACTAGCTAATCTCAAAAAAGCTGGTTATGCACCCTCGGGAATGATCAGCTTTATGGGAAAATTACTCAAACAAGGTGGTTCGGTTCCCAATATTTTAAGCACTCACCCTGCTACTTCTGAGCGAATCAAAGCCTTAAACGCCAAAGTAGATCCTCAAACTGCTAACGTTGGGATGGGTTTAGATTCTCAAGCATATAAAAATAGAATTAGCTCTATCTTGTAGTGATGAGGTAAAACTACTTTGTCTAGGTTGGATACATCGCTTAATCTAATTAACTCTTGGCGAGAAGTATTATCGTTACATAAAGCGATCGCAGTAATTCGTTCTCCTAATCAAGAAATTGGATTAGCGATGGCGCAGGCGGTAGCTAATGGTGGCATTCGCCTCATTGAAATTACTTGGAATAGCGATCAACCTGAAAAATTGATTGCCGAACTAAGAGTGCGATTACCCCATTGTTACATCGGTGTCGGGACAATTTTAAACCTAGAACAACTAGCAGATGCGATCGCATCTGGAGCGCAATTTGTTTTTTGTCCTCACTACAATCCTTCGATTGTGGCAACAGCAGTAGAACATTATCACCTTCCTATTGTACCTGGAGCTTTGTCTCCTACAGAAATTATTAATGCTTGGCAAGGTGGTGCTAGTGCAGTTAAAGTTTTTCCGATCGAAACTGTGGGAGGAGTAAACTATATTAAGTGTTTACAAGCACCCCTAGGTCATATTCCTTTAATTCCCACGGGTGGAGTTAGAATGGACAATGCTAAAGAAATGCTAACTGCTGGTGCTTTAGCGGTTGGTCTTTCTAGTAGTTTATTTCCCAAATCTTTATTAGTAGCAAGAAATTGGCAAGAGATTACTCAACGGGTTCGGATTTTATGCTCAGAGCTATCTAATTGCTCTTAACAGTTATAAAAACAACGAGCGTAAAGATAGTTGAATCATCAGGAAAAACCCAAAAGCCTTATAAATTGAGCGATTTAATTTAATCAGACTAATAGCAGATGTTGAGCTTTGATTGTTTGAAGTTTAATTTTAATTGTCTCCTAACCTAAATTTCTAAAGAAAAAACAATGGGATTTCTAAGTAAGCTTTTTGGCAAAAAAGAAGAAGAAAAAGCAGCAGCAACACCAAATCTCTCTGTAGCAACCAAAGCTAAAGAAAATTCTATTCCACCAGAAAAAGTTGGACTTGATGGCAGCTTTGACGAGAGTGGTTTAGCAAAACGTGTAGCTAAAGCATTAGATGATGCTGGTATTTCAGATAATGTAGGTTTGTGGGTTGCACAACAAGGAAGTACAGTAATTTTAAAATATAATGAAGATGCCAAAAATGTTTTAAATCAAGCAAAACAAGTGGCGAATCGTGTTGAAGGAGCAACGGCAGTACAAACTGTACCTAACGCTTAATGTTATTTTTTGACAAGATAATTTAATCAATCATTGAAATTGGGACTAAGGTATTTTTTATATTTAGTCCTTTATTTATACTTATATGATGAGGTTTTGAGGTTGGCAACTTGCCTCAGATTTTATCAATAAATCTACAGACAGCATTAGCTATGACATAATTACACGTTTAATCATAACAAGCTACTAATTATCTTCAAAACAAAGAGGTAACGGTTTACCAACACCGTAACCTTGAGCGTAGTCAATGCCTAATTCTTGTAATTTGGTAAATATCTGTTGATTTTCAACGAATTCAGCAATTGTTTTAATATTCATAACATTACTAATTTTGCTGAAGCATTCTACTGTGGCACAATCGATGGGATCGTTGACAATATTTCTAACAAAACTACCGTCTATTTTTAAATAATCTACTGGTAAAGTTTTGAGATAGGCTAAGGAACTCATGCCACTACCAAAATCATCCAAAGCAAATAGACAACCTAATTCTTTTAACTCGCGGATAAATTGAGCAACGATAGAAAGATTAGAAATAGCTACAGTTTCAGTAATTTCAAAGCAAATATTTTGAGGAGCAATGGGATAGGTTGCTAACTGTTCTTTTAAAAATTCAAAAAAGCGATCGCTATTTAAACTTGCTCCTGATAAATTGATTGTATACATAGTTGGAGAAATTTCTTCAGCAGCTTGCCTTTGACAATGATCGGAATAATTGAAAAAAAAGTTTTTAATTACCCAGCGATCAATTGCTGGCATCAAGTCATAATTTTCAGCTGCGGGCATAAATACCATTGGAGAAATTAAATTACCTTTTTCATCTAACAGACGTAATAAGATTTCGTAATGGTTGAGGTTCTTTTCTTTTAAAGAAACAATTTTCTGACTGTATAAAACAAAACGGTCTTCTTCTAATGCAGTAATAAGATGAGAAATCCATTGTCTTTCGCCTCTTTGTCGATTTAATTCTTCGTCATCAGGACGATAAACCCTGATACAATTACGCCCTTTTTGTTTAGCTGCATGACAAGCTATATCTGCTAGAGACAGAAGATTACTAAAATCACGACTATTTTTATCTATTGCAACTATGCCAATACTAGCTCCAATTGTAAAAGTCTTATTTTGCCATTGAAAACGAAATTCTTGAATTAGTTGTCTAATAGTATTGGCAATAACTTCTGCTTGTTCTAAGGAAGAGTTAGCAAATAAAATGCCAAACTCATCTCCTCCAATGCGAGCTAAAATATCTTGAGGATTAATTTGTTGTTTTAAAATATTAGCGATCTGACATAAAATTCGATCTCCCATCACATAACCGCACAGATCGTTAATCAAGCGAAATCGGTCTAGATCTAGATAACAAAAAACTGCTGGGTTTGAACTAGTCTGACAAAGAGAAATAGCTTCATTCACTTGTTGTTCTAATCCCTGACGATTGTATAATCCTGTTAGTAAGTCATGGGTAGTCTGCCAAGCAAGTTGTTCGCTTAATTGCTGAGATTGAGAGTCATCACGAGCGATCGCATAAATTAATCCTAGTTGATTAGTTGATGCAATTTGCCACTCTAGATATTTATAATAACCATCCTGACAAAGACAGCGATTTTTCCAGCGCGTAATGGCTTTACCTGTAACTAATTTGGCTAATTCTTCAAGAGTTTGAATTTGGTCTTGAGGATGGACTAAATTAAGAAAGGATTGTCCGATTAGTTCAGTTTGACTATAACCAAGAATTTTGGTCATGGCAGGATTGATTTGCTTAAAGTTGCCATCCATCCCAATAATGCACAATAAATCTGAAGCGAGATTAAAAAAAGTTTCTAGTTGTCTAACTTGAGTAATTAATTCTGTAACAATAATAATCCCACCCACTTCTCCAGAATTCTCATACCAAGGAGAAATTTCCCACTTCAACCAATCAATTCTGCCATCACTATGTTCGATTAAATCTTCATTTCTTTGTTCTGTTGCACCAGCTAAACAACGTTGATAGATTTGTTGCCAATACTCAGAAATTTCAGGAAAAATTTCATAATGAGAACGACCAATCAAATCTTGCTGTTCGAGTTGATAATCTTTCAACCATTTTTCCGTAGCTGCTAGATAACACATTTGACGGTCGAGTATTGCGATCGCAAGGGGTGAATATTCAAGCAATAGCTGAAACAATTTTATGGTAGTTAACTGTTGAGACAACCCTGACTGCAACCAATTATTAATCTCATTCGTTTTCATCATTGAGCTTAACCTTATTGTTTTTATTACGGAAGCTAATTATCTCAAACACAAAAAAGCAATATCCTAATGGTCTAATTTTTTTTGCTGAGTCAAGAATTGTTCAGCATTTGCATCTCGTCAATTTAGTCAATCTTGATTTGGTTTAAATAGGTCACAGCTTAATAATTTGACTATTAATTTTTGTTTTGATTGAGGTTTTTTAAGTTTTTCTTAAGCTTTCTTCCTTTACAAATTTAATAATTTTGCCAGTTAATACAAACCGAAAATTCCCTTATTTATGCTATTTAAACTAAATTTATTTGCCCAAAATTGTCCCTATAAATACTGTTTTTTAAGTAAAATAACTAAAATGATTGAGATCGTCTATAAAAATCTTGTAAAGTTTTCCGTAAATTTAGCTAAGAAACGAAATAAGACTCAAGCACCATCCCTGAGTCTTATTTAACTAAATTTCAAATAATCTTTAATTTTGTTTTAGTAATTTCGTGCTAAATTATTACTACGACGATTACCATCAGAATAATTGCGATTGTTGTTGTTTTCTTTAGGGCGAGCTTTATTAACTCGTAGTTCTCTGCCCATCCACTCTGCACCATCCAAAGTGTCAATCGCCTGGTCTTCTTCTGCTTCATTTGACATTTCGACAAAGCCAAAACCCCGCATCCGACCAGTTTCACGATCTACTGGTAAATAAACTCTTGTCACAGTCCCATATTCAGCAAAAATACTAGAGAGGTCTTCTTGAGTAACCTCATAAGGAATATTACCAACATAAATAGACATAGATTGTCTCCTCAATCAGAAGTAGTTATCAGATTAATAGAGTTCGGAAACAACCTTGCCAATACCCATAGCAGAAAGCTCATAACCAATTGAAACAAACGCTGTACCGAATAAAAACTCTTTTTCTAGTAGGTTAACATAGCTTGAGCTTACTAAAGAATGCAAAGATAGAGGACAATGTTAAAAAATGCAAATTAATAACTTGTTGAAATTAAAAACTAGAGATGAGGATAAAAACCCTATTTTAAAAAATATTTAATTAGATCAAGGGGAGGTCTATGACAGCAAATGGAACCAAACACAACGAGTTACGACAGCTTGTTCGCAGCCAATTAGAATTATTATTAAATCAAGGTAATTTAGAAGGCGCAAAAGCTTTATTAGTTCCGGTCAAACCTGTAGATATTGCTGAAGCAATTGAAGGTTTACCTGAGTCGATACAAGTAATTGCTTTTCGGTTATTATCCAAAGCTGAAGCGATTGAAGTTTATGAATATTTAGATTCTGCTGTACAACAAGCTTTAATTCAAGAATTCAAACGTCAGGAAGTCTTAGATATTGTTGATAAAATGTCTCCTGATGACCGTGCGAGATTATTTGATGAACTTCCAGCTAAAGTAGTTCGTCGTCTAGTTGCCCAATTAAGTCCTGGTGAACGTCAAGCAACAGCTTTGTTACTTGGTTATGAAGAAGATACCGCAGGGCGAATTATGACCCCTGAGTATATTTCTTTAAAGGAGAGTTTAACCGTTAGCGAAACTTTAACCAGAATTCGTTCGTTAGCTAATGCTTCGGAAGTTATTTATTATCTTTATGTAACAGATGCTTCTCGTCATTTAACAGGAATAGTTTCTCTGCGAGACTTAGTAGTTTCTTCAACCGAAAAAACTCTAGGCGAAATTATGACTCGCGATGTTGTTTCGGTTCATACTGATACAGACCAAGAAGAAGTAGCCCGAACAATTCAAAGATACGACCTTTTGGCTGTGCCTGTAGTAGATCGAGAAGATCGTTTGGTTGGAGTGGTAACAGTTGATGATGTGATTGATATTTTGGAACAGGAAGCGACCGAAGATATTTATGCTTTGGGTGGCGTTCAATCAGACCGAGATAATTACTTTCAGACTAATTTAATTACGGTTGCTCGTCGCAGAGTAGTTTGGTTATTTGTTTTATTAATTACTAATACAGTTACAGGTACGATTATTCGTTCTCAAGAAGAACTGCTTCAACAGGTTGTCACTCTAGCAGCTTTTATTCCTTTATTGACTGGTACGGGTGGTAATGTAGGGGCGCAATCTTCTACGGTAGTGATTCGGGGTTTGAATACCGAAGAAATTACGGATTTAGGGCCGGGAAAAGTGATCTTTCGAGAAGCTTTAGCAGGTATTTTACTCGGAGGAATTCTGGGAGTTGTAGCTACAGTTTGGGCTTATTGGTTACAAGGAAATTTCTTTGTTTCTCTAGCGGTGGGAATTAGTTTAGTTGCGATCGCACTTCTCGCTTCAGTTGCTGGTTCGGCTTTGCCTTTTTTGTTTCGTTCTCTCAAGCTAGATCCTGCTTTGATGTCTGCACCTTTTATTACTACGGCAGTAGATGTGTTGGGCGTGCTAATTTATTTTAATATCGCTAGAGTAATTTTAGGCTTATAAAGGATAGGCAACTTTTGTCAAGACTGTAAGCGGAGTTAATTCTTTGAGAAGTTGCATTTGTTGGTAGTCTCGGACAAATAAAGAGCCAGCAAAACCTAGGGAATTAACGGCAATTGATTGAAAAGCTTCTTGCGATCGCGGAATGAGCAACATCCATTGACGAGTTGCGAGTAAATTATAAGCAGATGGTTGAAGGATCTGTTCAGGTGCTACAGTTAAACCCACAGCCTTAAGCAAGGTGTAGTAGGAGTCTAATAAGATTTCGGCTGCTTCTGTAACAGAACAACTGGGAGCAATTTCTAAGGCAGCGATCGCATGATGAAAAGGAAAATGAGGAATTTTTCCTACACTACCATCAAAGACAACTTGAGTTAAGGCAGGTTCTATCGGTAAATGAGAGTGATGGGGAATAAAGGGTAAAGGTACGAGTTGTAAATGTTTATGTGGTTGAGAAGCTCCCGCCACTTGACCGCCATTATAAAAAGCTAAACCATTAATTTCTGTTAAACAAGTCCATAAGGCTAAAAAATCTTGTAAATTAAGTAAATTTTCTTGGGCTTCAAAGATACGAGTAACAATTAATAAATGATGAGCAACAACATTAAATTTATTTAATAAACAAAGATGAGTAGGAGAAAGATTGCAGACAAATAAATCTTGTTCATAGGGAAGAAAGGGATTAAAACTTTTGTCTGTTTTTTGTTTTTGTTTAGCTTGTTCTTTTCTGGTTAAATTCGCTAAAGTACGAACTAAAAAATCAATCCCATGTTGTTGAATAAATTGATAATGGGTTTCAATCGACTGCAAAGCACCACAGTTACGCGCATAGTCAGTCTGTTGAACTATTTTAGTCCATAAAGTTCCTGGTTCTAATAGCAGTTGTTCTGATGAGCTAATTATTTTTTCTGTCATTGATACTTAAGCGAGTTTCCCAGAAAGTAAGCTTATTGTATCAAAATAACACCAAGTTGCACTCAATTTCGATTTTTATTGATTGAAATCCGTGTAATTTTTAATCTAATAAATTTTACTATTGGTAAGATTTTTAGCAAGCTAAACTTAAGCTATTATATATTTATTTTTTATCTTATAAAGATATAAATTGAAGTTGGAATACTTAATTAAAACATTTAACTCTACAAAAAAAAGTATTTAATTGTTTAAATTGCTAAAAATTGCCAAAGTAATAAAATTTATAAATAAGAAAATTAAACCGTAAATTATTAATTTTATTTGCTGTTCTATTTTGGTTACGGATTGTTTTGTACTCAGCAATTGATGATTAATTAATACCTGTTGTTTACTATATTGCTGAATTTCATTTTCAAAAATTTTTCTATCTGACTGACTAGGTTGATATTGCTGAATAAAAACATCTAAGCCCATCTGTACCTGCTGAGTTACTTTTCTTTGGAACGTTTTTAGTCCTACTTCAAACTCAGTTTTTATTTGGTTGATCTGTACTTCAATTTCCTCTAAAAGTTGATTACGATTAAGTTCATTTTTACAAATAATTTCTTGCTCTAAACTATTAAAATGGCTATTAAACTTTTCTTCTAAATCTATGAGTTGATTTGAAGTACTTTCTTTATTATTGATCAAATAAAAAATTAGTTTTTCAAATAAACCAGGACTAAGTTGAAAATAACCTCTTTGAACATATCGTACGGCTTCGACTATTTCTTCCCAAGAATTACTCTTTAATAAATATCCACTTGCTCCTGTTTGTACTGCACGATTAATGCTGTTTTCATCATCCTTACTACTTAAGATCAAAACTTTGGTTGCTGGAAAACGCTGACGAATCAGCCGTGTCAGGGTAAATCCATCCATTTCAGGCATTTCTAAATCAACCAAAGCCAGATCTGGTTTGAGCATTTCTACAGATTCAATTCCTTTAAATCCATTATCAGCTTCACCAATTACTTCAAAGTCAGATTCAGCGTCCAAAATATTCCGTACTGTTTCTCTAGAGAATTTTTGATCGTCTACTATTAAAATACGAATCATAAGCAAGTATTAAAAACGTTAATCTTATATTTGGGTTCAAAATTTTTCAAGAATTGCTTCGATACTTCAGAGAATACACTGAAAATAAGCTTTTATTCCTGCGTATTTTTGCGGAAAAACAACCAATGATATGGACTTAACCCAACAATTGTACGGAAAATTTGTTAATTACATAAAACTAGAGATGAAAAAATACTGCAAATGAGGCTAGCAGTAAAAAGAGCAAAAACAATCTAAAACATCTTGCTGAAACAAAGCTTTTGCTATTAAAAAAATAGAAACCTTAGTTTTAACTTTAAAAATTAAGATTATTTGGATAATTTCTCTTTATTTGCCTATTGAAGCGATCGCAACGTGATAAACTTTGTCAATTTCTTCTATTTTAAATACTGAACAAGACTGAAGAAAAGCCAGAAAAGAGTTCTTCAGTTTTAGTTGTTTTAAAATTGTTGAAGTCGGTAGCCCATATTGTTTTTTAAATTCGTCACTCAATCGTGAAATATGAATACGGCTTGATTGAGATTTTTGAAGTAATTCTTGCAAAATCTTTAGTAAAGCTCTTTCTAACCATTGAGGATTATGAAATTCTGGTTTTTCTTGATTTTGTAAAATAATTTTGTAAGTTTTCCCCATTGTTTGTGTAGCAAATAACTGAGAAGACTGAATGAATTTCGTAAAACTTGGTTTTAATTTTAATCGTTTTACAATTTGGCTGCCACTTTCTCCATATTTTTTTTTCAATTCGTTACTAACCGTAGCAATACTAACTTCTTGTGCGGGAGTCAAACTTTGATACTGTTGAATAATAGTTATAATTGCTTGTTCTAGTTGTTGCTGAGAAAGAATAGTTTGACTTGAATCTGTTTGAACTAATTGATGCTCTGGCTCAAAATCGAATTTAGAATCAAATAAAAACTGTAAAGGATTTTTTTTACGTTCTTGCCACAAAGCTGTTAGATTGGACAATTTATCTTGCATTTCCGTAGTTGTAGCATATTTCCAATTAATAATTTCTTCTAGAGATATCATTAATTTTTCTAAAGAAGGAACAGAACTATTAAACTCAAATGAATACGAACTCACTTTATTAGTATGACGATGTTCAACTTGTAAACAATGATTTTCTCGATGCACCCGATGAATAATTAAACCTCGATTTTGTAGCTCAGTACAAAGATGAGTAAAAATTAGATCGTTAGAACAAATAAAAACTTCTTTTGTTTCAGGATATTGTAAAAAAATTGATGAACCGATCGCAATCATTTTGCCATCCGCACTATTAGAACCTTCAGGAACATGAATTAATTGATAACCGCGATCGTGGAGTTCTGAATCTCTTTTTGCCATACTAGAATTACGCCAGTTAGCAAAAGCAATTTTTACCTGTAGTGGTAGCTCACTAATTTCTTGTAAAAAGTTTTCTGCTGCTAAATCTAGTCGAATATTTTCTGCATCAATTAATAAAATAGCAATGCCAGTTTTTGCAGTGGCGGAAGACACAATTGGGTTAAATTTTAAAGTTTGAGAACTAATAGTTTCACAATAATCATGGTTTGATACAGGGACTGGTAACAAAAACTGTCTTCCGCAGACTTTACACAAATAACGCTGTCTACCTTTGATCCGACCATTTTTATGATATGAACTCGATTCACATCTAGGACACTTCATTTGCTAACACTAACAATCCTGTTTTTGTCCATGATAAATCGAGATTTTATTATACCAACTTGATAATCTCTCTATTGTAATTGTGGCTCGTGTTTAAAACTTTTCGATTACAATCGTTTACGGCTTTCTGGATGAGCAATTAACTCTTAAGATAATCATTTAAATTTTGATTTCTATTTTTACTTGTTTGTCAAGTGTCTGCAAAAACGCAATTCGCTCTTATGTAAACTAAATTTTGAAGTTTTATTAAGTAAAAAAAATCTCGTTACCTTCAACAGTTGACTAAATCGTCTTTTAAGTATGTAACGAAAAATTAAATTTGAAAAAAGCTTATAAAATACCTATCATATCTTTTCTTATTGAAACACGATTCTCAATAAGTAACCATAGTCCAAAACACTGATTACTTCGTAATTTATTGACAATAATTATCAAATTTTTCTTAATATTTTTTTAATCTTTACAAAGAAAATTCCAATCAATTGGCAATTTGCTACAAGTTTTATTTATAAATAATCGATCTAGATCTAATTTTGCAACTACTGTCTTTCTAACCAAGAAATTTTGTAACCTAGAAATTACACTGTTTAATTGGTAACTAAAAAAACTGTAATGACAGAAACTTCCCAAACCATTTCCTTACCTGACAATCAAAGCGCGATCGCTCTAGCTGGAAGCAAAGAAGAAAATCTGAAATTACTATCTCGGCATACAGGGGTACAAACCGTATTACGAGGACATGACTTAATTTTGTTGGGAAGAGAGAAAGCTGTAGCACGTTGCGTTCAAATAATACAGTCTCTTAAACATCTTTGGGAAGAAGGAAAAACCATCTCAGAAGCCGAGCTAATGACAGCTTTTCAGGCAGTAGATACAGGGCTTACAGAAGAATATCAGGAACTGCAAACTAATATTCTGGCTCGTACACGGAGAGGAGAACTAATTAGAGCAAAAACTTTCAAACAAAGACAATACGTCAAAGCAATCCAAAACCATGATATTACCTTTGGTATTGGGCCAGCAGGGACAGGGAAAACTTTTTTAGCAGCAGTACTTGCCGTACAAGCCTTACTCAAAGACGAATGCGATCGCATTATTTTAACTCGTCCAGCGGTAGAAGCAGGGGAAAGATTAGGTTTTTTACCTGGAGATTTACAACAGAAAGTTAATCCTTTCTTGCGTCCTTTATACGATTCTTTATACGAATTTATCGACCCCGAAAAAATTCCCGATTTAATGGAGAGAGGAAAAATTGAAGTCGCCCCTTTAGCCTATATGCGTGGGCGTACTTTATCTAATGCTTTTGTAATCGTTGATGAGGCACAAAATACTACTCCTTCTCAGTTAAAAATGGTCTTAACTCGTTTAGGGTTTGGCTCAAAAATGGTGGTAACAGGAGATATTACCCAAACCGATTTACCTTCTCATCAAGATTCAGGTTTAATTGTGGCTAGTAAAATTCTTAAATTTGTCGAAGGAATTGCTTTTTGCTATCTTTCTCAAGCTGATGTAATTCGTCATCCTTTGGTACAAAAAATTGTCGCTGCTTATGAAAAGTTTGAGCCATAAAAAATCAATGTTTGATAGTTTTTGACAACTTTTCCAGAAATAGCTTTGGAACCGATCATGCTGCCTTCTTCATCCGTAAAGAGAATTACTACTAAGGGATGAGCTAGTAAAATTTGATTTTTTTAGAGAGTATGAACTACTTCTATTCCAGCTAAAACTCCATAGGAACCGTCATAATGTCCACCACCGGGAAAAGTTAAAAAGCCGAATAAGGATGGTGTTCGAGCCAATGGTAAGCAAGATCAAGGCGACGACAAATCCAAACTCGATCGTGATTTTGGACATAATCGAGAAAACGGGCTAAAGCTGCTGTTCGACCTGGTCTACCTACTAAACGGCAGTGTAATCCTACACTCATCATTTTGGGTGCAGTTTCACCTTCGCGATACAAATAATCAAAAGCATCACGCAGATAAGTAAAAAATTGCTCACCACAGTTAAAACCCTGTGCAGTAGCAAAACGCATATCATTATTATCTAAAGTATAGGGAATAACCAAGTGGGGTTTGCCATAATCTGTTACCCAATAAGGCAGATCGTCAGCATAACTATCGGAGTCATAGAGAAAACCACCTTCTTCAACTACCAGTTTTCTGGTGTGGGGACTATTACGCCCTGTATACCAACCTAGAGGACGACTGCCAGTAACTTTTGTATGAATAGCGATCGCTTTTTGCAGATGTTCTCGCTCTAAATCTTCGCCAAAATATTTATAATCAATCCAGCGATAGCCGTGACTGGCAATTTCCCAATTAGCTTCTAGCATGGCTGCTACAGCTTCTGGGTTGCGTTCTAATGCCATGGTTACGCCGTAGACGGTAACAGGGATATTGCGATCGCTAAATAGTCGATGAAGTCGCCAAAATCCTGCTCTGCTACCATATTCATACATAGATTCAATGTTTATGTGCCGAGAACCAGCTAAAGGTTCTGCACCAATAATTTCTGATAGAAAAGCTTCTGAACTTGTATCTCCATGCAAAATGCAATTTTCTCCACCTTCTTCATAATTGATGACAAATTGTAGGGCAAGACGAGCCTTATTTTGCCATCTAGGGTTAGGAGGATTACGACCGTAACCAATTAAATCTCTAGGATAAGCCATAAAATTAAGTCTATTACAAACTACTATATTCAAGTTTTACTTCGAGACTGCTTCTAATTCTAAAAATTGTTTTTTTAATTTGGGATAAGCTTTCTGTTCTGAACTCGCTCGTTATACAAATATTTAATAAAAAATTAATGTCAATCTATAGTGGTTCTCATACTTATGAGGTAGAAATTTTTTCTCTTTAACCCTTTCCCCAGACATAGCCAAGGTGTACCTAACTTAATCAAGAATTGCTATAAATAAACTGAAAATAATTACTTCTTGAGTGACAAAAATCTATTTTTGCTTTTATGTTTCTTTTTTGTACGCACTCTCGATTTTGCTCGTTTAGTTTGGGGATAGAGCCATCTAGTAAACAATAATGTCATGCGAGGCATTACTACATAAGTCATGAGTAGCACAATTAGAGCGGTCAAAATCAAGCTACTCAATAATGGCGGAAATGATTTAAACCAAGGTGCGATCGCCATATTTACTATTTGAATTAGGGGAAAAATAGCTACTAAAGTAACTACAGCCATTTTGTGACGTGGAGGAGGCACGATGGGTTTAGATAAAGGTATGGTAAACCAAGTTTCTAACCCTGTAATAACTTCAACTACTGGTTGCCCTAAGATTAGACTATCGGCGCGAGCTAACCATTGACGACAACATTCCGATTTTTGCCAACGTTCTAGATTACTTTTGCGATCAAATTTGAAAATAATGCGGTATTCCGTATCTCCTGGAGTACTAGGACGGAAAATGTTAGCTCCAAGATGCCCCTCAAAAGTCATTGAAGCAGCAGTAATTCCTGATATAAATTTCTCAAAAGCTTCTTCGCATCCAGGTTTAACTCTTCGTGAAATAACTACAGTAACCGGTGGATCTTCTTGTTGCTCGTTCATAAATATTGAAATTAAAAATTAAATTATTTAGCTAAATCTAGGCTATTTATGCTTTTTTTGTCTTGATTAAAAGTTTAAAAATTGCCAAAAAGTATATAAAAATACATTAATCTCATCTTGTTCCTTCGCTTGTATACAGTTTTCTTAAATAAAAATTATTAAATAAAAGATATTCTTAGTTTTTTTTGTATCAACATTATTTAAATACTGTATTAGGGAGCGAGCATAACTTTTCATTCATTAGTTTTTTTTAAGTTTTTAGAGCCTAACAAATGATGAATATTAATATTGTTACTACCACAACAGCAAAAACAAGAACAAATCAGTCCCAGATCGAACAAGCTTTACAAAATGCTGCTGCTGGTGTTTCGATTATTTCTGTGACCAAAAAATATGGTTCGTTTACAGCGGTAGAAAATGTAACTTTAAAGATTCCCGCAGGATATTATTGCTGCTTACATGATCCTAGTCGTTGCGGAAAAACCGCAGCCTTGCGGATGATTGCAGGACAGGAAGAAGTAACCAATGGTAATATTTTTATTGGCGATCGCTATAATGATATTTTAGGCGCACGACAAAATCAAGTTAATTCAATTGGTGTAACTTATGGCTCTGGAACTTCAGCAGAATTAATTGCAGCAGGAGCGACTTATCTCTGTAATAATCCTGAAGAGATAGTTACTTGTATTAAAAATAATCAGATTTAAAAAATTTTACCTTTTGTGCGGGCAAGGCATTGCCTTGCACCTAGCTGACTTTTTTTTGATGAAAATTAAAATAATTAATCCCAATATTACTGTTAGTATGACCGAAAAAATTGGCGCGATCTCGGCTTTGCCGAGGCGCAGAGCGATCGCATCTGCTGTTGCCTATCCTCTTGCTAAACCTTACTCAGGAATTCTTTCTCATTTTACTCCCCGCTAATCGGGAAAATTGATAAAAAATGAAGTAAGTTCAAGATTTGAGTAATGAGATCACCTAAATTAATCTCTAAATTGCATAATTATTCAGACTCGCTCGTATGA
Source organism: Stanieria sp. NIES-3757 (assembly GCA_002355455.1). Taxonomy (NCBI): domain Bacteria; kingdom Bacillati; phylum Cyanobacteriota; class Cyanophyceae; order Pleurocapsales; family Dermocarpellaceae; genus Stanieria; species Stanieria sp. NIES-3757. The sequence continues at coordinate 3,094,648 of AP017375.1, read as the reverse complement.
ATTTCTGTAGGTTCAAACTTACATTGATTCTGACGTAATGGGGTAAGAGAAATGCAAAAACTTTTGTTGAAAAAAGCCGATGCTTCCGTTAATCAAGTAGAAACTACACAAGATATCAAGGAAACTTTTGAATCTGGTTATCTCGAACTCCAAAAGATACACAATTATATTAAATTACCCCCAGCGTCATTTTGGTCAGAGCATCCCCCAGTTGAAAAATCAAACAACGTCATTAATCTAATAATTGCTGAATTAGAAGAACAGCGCTCGCTACTAAAAGGAATTAATGTTCAAATTGAGAGAAAAGTTAAAGCTCAAGAATTAGTTATTGGCGACTTAGAAACGAAAATCAGATTAATCAACTCTCAAGCTGAAGTACAGCAAGCTTGGTATAGCTTGACTACTACTGAAATTGAGATTGAACTTAATGAACTCAAAAGAACAGAACAAATTAAACGACGCTTAGATAGTGAAGAAGCCAAAACACCAAGAGAACACAGACAATTAATTGAAGAATTAAACCGAATCAAACGAAAAAAGCATAAGAGAGAGTTTGATTTATTACTAGAGCAACAAAAATTAGAAAAACAAAAATTTGACTTGATCCGCGAAGCCCAGGAAAAAGAGGCAATCAGAGCTATACAGTTACTCGATTTAAAACTACAACGGCAAAAAATAGCTGCCCAAAAAGCTATTCTGGAGACACAGATAGTTAGAAACCAAGCTGATCTAACTCTTAAAGAAGCCCAAGAAAAAGCCTTAAAAGCCCGTCAAATCGTCATTCAGACCCAAACTAAACTAGACCAAGCTTCAGAATCTGGTAAAGAACCAAAAATTAAAAATACAGACAAGTTATTAAAAAGATCCCAGGAAAATCTTCAACGAAGATTAGAAGTAGTTAACTTAGCTAGTCAAAAAGTTGAATTTGCTCAACAGTCTTTAGTTGAGGCACAAAGACAGTTTGAGATAGAAGCAGAATTAGAAATTAATGCTCGTACTACTCTAGATTTACAGCAACAGACCAACCAAGCACAAAGAGATGCTGAAGATAGAGCGAGTGGGCGAAAAAATCAACTGGAACACAAAGCTAACTCTTGTCCAGATTTGAAATCGGCAGTTTAACGGCATCTTGACAGATTTAACGGATTTTTCCTGAGCTAAGAGCGATCGCTTTTAATTTCTAAATCAAGCCATTTAAAATTAGCTTTTTTCGTCAGTAGATTGAATCAATTATCTGGATCACAAGAATCAAAACATTACGTTATAAGATGCGGGGATTGAAGTATAGTAAATTTTTGGCAAGTTTGAGGGAGTGTCTAATTAAGTTTTTCTACTTAAAATAATCTCTTTAACTATGTCGATCAATTATTAAGGAACAAAACAACCATTATGGCTTGGATAGACCCATTAAAAGATGGCAAAAGTAGAATCGAATTAATTGATTCGATGGGCAGTGATTTAAGCGTAGTCAATGATGCTCGTGCAAGCTTTGAAAAGAGTTCTCAACAATTAAGTGAAAAAGATATTAAATTGATTAATTACTTAATCAAACACCAACATACTTCTCCTTTTAGAGGAGTTGTTTTTAAGTTTAAAGTCAAAGCCCCCTTATATGTGTGTCGTCAGTGGTAAACATAATATGTTACAAAGTAGTTAAATTTAAACAAATTTGCCCAGTACAAAAAGTTAACCACACTACTTAAACATATCACCTGCCCCGTTTAGAAGAGATTCTAAATGTGTATCGCGTGAATTCAGAGAAAACCTACGTTCTTTTAATTGAGCGTGAGATGTGCCGAGGTTTCCAAGGAGCTTACAGAATAACGCTGTTGAGAATATGGCAACTCTGAGCCAAGCCGAACCAAAAAACTCATCTTTTGAGTAAACCAATACAAGTAAAATTCGTTCGGAAGGTGCAACGACTATCCCGTTAGGGAGTAGGAGTCAAGAGACTCCGAAGTGCGCGACATCTCAAGTAGATGATGATATAGTCTGAGCTTTATCGAAAGATAAAGAGGAGTAGCGGAATCGGTTACTCTGTAACAAATCTGGGAAACACGTCATAGCTAGTAATCATAACGATGAACAATTAGGATGGAATGAAAAAAGTTTTCGCTATGTACCAATTGATGATAGTGATGAATTTTATATTCCAGAAATTTTTCGGCAACAAGCTAAAAGTAATAAACAGGCAACTGAAGGAAACCTTGAGGCAGAGATTAATGCTCAAGCTCAATCAATTTATTTACAACAATGTCAAAATAGCTATCAAGCTTATCAGCAGTTATTAGAACTAGGAGTTGGGAGGGAACAAGCCAGAGGGATTTTAGTTCCTTCAGTTTATACCGCGTGGGTTTGGACTGTTTCACTACAGGCTCTTTTACACTTTGTTGGTTTGCGTCAGGGTGCTGGCGCGCAAACTGAAATCGGAGCTTATGCTCAAGCGATTTTAGAATTAATTAGTCCCATAGTTCCAGTTTCTATTGAGGCATGGTCTAAATATCAAGACAAATTTTAAAACTTACTATCCAGAATTTATTAATCAGGGTTTGGCATTGTCGAACCTTGAATTTTTTTAGTTACTTTTTTTAAAAACTTGTCCTTGATTTAAAGCCTAAATTTTACAGGCAATAAAGACAGCATGAGCTTTTGGTAATTGGTATGGACCATAACTGCGTAGAATCTGAACCTGAAAACCTACTTGACGCAGTTTGTCGGCAATAGTAGTTGCCTCGTATAACTGCAAATGATGTACTTCATCGTCTCGTCTATAATACTTTCCTACCTTACGAAAAGTAATAATTCGACGAATTAAGCTTAATTGTTCTGGATATTCTTGTTTATCTACCAAAACTATCCAATCTTGCCCTTCAGTAAAACTTTTAGTTGTATTTTCTTGGATTACTTGTCCTGGTTTTGCAATGTCAAAAACAAAAACACCTCCGACAGCTAATGCGTTGTAGATTCGTTCAAAAAGTTGAAGCAGCGTTTGGCAGTTGTTATCTCGATCAAACAAGTAATTAAGACATTCTCCAATAGAAATTACAGCCTGACAAGAAGGAATACTGGTTTTAAACAGTGACTCAACTTGAAACTCAGCATAGGGAACTCGGTTTCTAGCGATCGCGATTAAAGATTCAGAAAGATCGACTCCGAAAACCTGATAATTAGCCTTGGTTAATTCTAATGCGGATAATCCGCTGCCACAACCTAAATCAACGATTAAGCCTTCTCGAATGTGGTTTTGAGTCAGAATATTGAGTATGCCAGGAGCAGATTTGAGAGCATAATCACGATGACCAAGATCGTGAATGTAAGCCAGATCTTCTTTATAATAATCATTCATGCCTGTACTCCGATTAGTTACTCGCTTAAGTATTTCAGGAATTATTTATTAGAACTTGGCGGATCAGTGTCGGAGTTAGTTCAGACTTTCAATCAGATATTCATATATTCAGAAGCCACAATCATCGAACCAATTCCTTCATCAGTCAAAATTTCTAGTAATAAAGCATGAGGAATACGACCATCAATAATATGGGCAGCGCGGACTCCTTGTGCCAGAGAACGAACACAACAGTTAACTTTTGGAATCATTCCCCCAGAGACAATTCCCTGTTCAATTAATTTTCTTGCTGTTTGAATATCCAATTTAGTTAGCAGAGTACTAGGGTCATGATAATCTTCCAAAATACCTGGAGTATCAGTCAATAAAATCAATTTTTCTGCATCTAATGCAGCAGCAATTTCTCCAGCTACAGTATCGGCGTTAATATTGTAAGCTTGTCCTTCTTCATCCGCAGCCACACTAGAAATGACAGGAACATAACCGTTACTAACCAAAGATTTAATTAATCGAGTATCAACAGTGGTAACTTCGCCAACAAATCCAATTCCCTTTTGATCGACCGGACGAGCTTTAATGAAATTACCATCTTTTCCACATAACCCAACTGCCAATGCACCAGCTTGACTAATTAAAGATACTAATTCTTTGTTAACTCGACCGACTAAGACCATTTCTACTACATCCATCGTCGCTGCATCGGTAACGCGCAAACCATCTTTAAATTGAGGTTCAATTCCCAATTTATCCAACCAACTATTGATTTCTGGTCCTCCACCATGAACAACTACAGGGCGAACTCCGACACAAGCAAGAAAGACAATATCTCTAATTACCTTATCTTTAAGATTGCTATCTTTCATTGCTGCACCACCGTATTTAATCACTACGGTACGATTGGCAAATTTCTGGATATAGGGGAGTGCTTCGCTTAAAACTCGAACTCGGTTAGCTTCTGTTTCTTTAATGTATTCGCGATCGCTTGACATATTAAATTTGATTAGGAATTACCAGTTATTGATTATTCAAGATCGAGGACTTACTCAATTGTTCACTACTAACAGTTATCAATGAGAAAGCTCTGATTCAGATTTAATCACCGTAGGAATAAGTTCTAAAATCTGCTCAACAATATCTTCAGGGGTTTGATTGGCTGCAATTTTAATGCGTAAATCAGCTTGAGCATATAAAGAAGAACGTTTTTGGAGCAATAGTTCTAGTTTGTCGGCTAGGGGTCGATTCTCATCTCCTGCTAAACGTTCTTTTAAAACTTCTACTTCTACATCTAACCAAATAATTAAACCTTGTTGCAAATAACTCCAATTGATTTGCCTCTCGACAATACCACCGCCTGTAGCAATTACGCTTTTGGTTTCAACGGATATTTCTTGTAATACTTTGTGTTCTAATTCGCGAAAGCTATCCTCTCCTGACTCAGCAAAAATCTCAGGAATGCTTTTTTGAGTAACTCGTTCAATTAAAACATCTGTATCAAAAAAACGATAACCCAATTGATGGGCTAACAGTTTTCCAATCGTAGTTTTACCTACACCCATGATTCCAATTAGGTAAATACTAATTCCGTGTAATGATTTTTCAATTGAGGTTGACATTCTAAGTTCGATGCAAATTATGGTTTCTTAATAAAGCTTCAGCAAGAATATGTTGAACTAGGGTAGTCAATTCTCGGTCTAACAGATCTGATTCTACCCTCTCTATTAATTTTTCCAGAATATAGGGTCGAAGCAGAGATTCTTGACAGAATTGTAGAGAATTCAATTGAATCAGCGATCGCCTTTGTAAAGATTCGACGACTTCTAATTGTTTGCTCATCGAAAGATTAAAAGTAACTTTTTGACCAACTCCACGTAATTGTTTGATACCAATTTGATTTAATTGTGAGAGAGATTGCATAAAAAAAAGTAATAAGTAATAAGTAATAAGTAATAAGTAATAAGTAATAGGTTAAAACTTACATCTGCTCGCAGCAATCCTTCGACATTGATCGGGTCTCTCATTAGTTTAGAAAATTGGTATGAGTTGTTCGTTAACGGCGATCGCATCAATCAGCTTTTTTTCTTCTTCACATAGACGATTGAGATGTTCTGCCAGTAAGTTGCGAATATTACTGACTAAACGACCATTAGTTCCTAAAAATTCCGTAAGATTACCTTAAAATAAATTTTTAATTGTTAGCGAAATCGAATTAATCGCTAATGGATTATTAGTGTAATGATTAACAAAATATTCTTTTTCTAAGTAAGACCCACTCAAATCTTGTAAACTAACTTAAGAACAGACTGAGTATTTAAACCTGATAAATAAAGACTTTGCACTCTACCATTTTCTGCTTCCCAACAATTAATTTCTTGAGGTTTTTCCCGACTCACAACTAAACAACGTATATATTTATATAAGTCGTTAGATAGATAAACTTTTACAGAAGAACTGCTACTAGTGCTGACAATATAGTTTTAATCGGCAATTTTGACTTAAAGATATCTTATGTAAAAGCTCTAAGCAATTAAAAACGCAAGCGCAAAACAACTTAATTATTTTTATTAACAATGTTAATAAATAAGCTAATTTAACTAAACCATTGTGAAGATACTCACAAGAAATAGTTGTTTAAATTACAGAAAGTTTACCCACAGTTTATTAAAATTTAATAAAATCAGAATAAAGCTAAATAAAAAATATCAATCAATCGTACAAAATCACACCACTCACACAAAGTAGTAGATATACTTATAAAATATTATACTTTAATTTCAGTTGTACGTAGGTGTAAGTAAAACGGGAGGGAAGTTTGTGGAGCTAATTAGAGAAGTAGTGCAACATGCACTAAAAACTGGTTATTTGACGGTCGAAGCGGAAGAAAAACTACGGAGCATGCTGAAAAGAAAGTATGAAGTTGAAGATTTTGAAGCCTTCATCTTATTGCAGCAGGCTGCCATGCTTGGTAAAGTCAAACAGGAATCTCGCGAACTCCTGATTTCCTCTCGAAGCTATTAATTTAACTAATTTAAACCCAATCTTCTTCATCTTCATTGAAAGATGATTCATTAGTGTCTACTTGATTAGGCGGATTGATGGTTCTGTAGTTGGCATCATAAACTGTTTCCTCTGGTTTTTCTGACTGTTTTGCTCCTGCTTCCCGATATTTATAGGAATAAGTTGAGCCAGAATGTTTAACGCTAGTAGGCTGCTGCTGAACTTCATAATTAGTTTTTGGTTGAGAATACTCAGTTCGAGAAGTATCCTGCTCAAAATTATCACGGGGAAAAGCGCGCGCGCTCCGTGCCTCAGATTGGTTGAGATCTCTGATCATAGGTTCTGGAGGTGCTTCTTCAATATTCCAGTCATCTTGACCCTGTTGTTCCCAATCTGGAGGATTATTTCTATAACCGGAGCGGTCATTGATCCCGGTCGGATTTTCTCTCGCAGTAGTATAGCGTTGAGAAGGAATTCTTTCTGATTGAGTATTAGTAACCAAGCTATTGAAAAATTGCCAAATTAGACTTGTAAGCACTCCAGCGAAGATAAATATTCCCAGCCATGCTGCCAAAGGTAAATTAGTTGAACGATATAGACAGGCTTGATTAAGATCGCCACAAAAAAATCTGAGTGCGATTAACTCCTGATTCTGAACAAATAAAATACCTAAGACTCCTGCAATAATCAGGAGCAACAGCAGCTTAAAACGAATAGAAAACATAATCTTGGTTGAACAATATTTATTTTATATCTTAGTGTCCTTGCCAACGATTGAGGGGAACACAATCTAAGTCCAACTGATCCAAAGTGCGAGCAACTACAAAATCAACCAAATCCTCCACAGTTTGAGGCGCATGATACCAAGCAGGGATAGCAGGGACAATTTTGGCTCCTGCTTCAGCTAAAGTGGTTAAATTACGCAGATGAATCAAACTAAAAGGAGTTTCTCTAGGTACAACCACTAAAGGACGACTTTCTTTAATTTGGACATCGGCTGTTCGTTCTAGCAAATCAGAACTCAAACCAGCAGCTATTTTAGCTACTGTACTCATACTACAAGGAATGATAATCATACCTAGAGTCCGAAATGAACCACTAGCAATATTCGCTCCTACATCGCCCCAATGATGACAAATCAGTTTACCGCGATCGCTAACTCCTGCTTGTTGTCGCCAAAACTCTTCTTGTCGGTCTGGTTCAGTTGGCATACGGATATTTTGTTCTGCCTGCCACACCATATAAGTAGCTCGTGAGGCTACTAACTCGATCTGATAATCTGCTTCCAGGAGAAATTTAAGGGTACGAACAGCATAAATCAGTCCTGAAGCGCCACTAACGCCTACTATTAAAGGTTTGATCATTGGTTAAATTAAACCTTCAAATTCTAAATCTTCAATCATTTGTAGTCCTCTAGGATCGCCAACTTTGAGTAGGGCAGTTTTGGCATCTTCTTTTACTCCCACATCTTCATCTTCTACTAACGCTTCAATCAAAGCATCAATTGCCGTAGCATAAACCACATTAGATGGTAATTCACGACATAGCTGTCCCAATGCCCAAGCACAATTACTTCTCACTGCTGCGGTAATGTCTTTTCTTAACCCTGCAATTAAAGGAGGGATTGCTGCGATCGCATCTTCGTATTTTAATTTACCAATTTGAGCTAAACCACTAGCAGACCAAAGACGAACCGCAGAAATATCAGTTTTAAGGGCATGAATTAGGGGTTGTAAGGCACGGCGATCGTTACTATTCCCTAATGCCCAGACAATGCCTTTACGAACATAACCATTCCAATCTTGAGCGAGCAATTCAATTAGAGGTGAAACAGCTTCTGGACTGGTATTTCTGCCCAAAGCATAAGCTGCACTGACTCTAACCAAAGGACAAATATCTTTGAGTAACTCGATCAAATAAGGAATTGAACGTTGTTCGTGAATTTCGCAAAAGGCTCGTGCTGCCAACATCCGCTGAGACGCTTCTGAATGAGACAAGAGCGTCAACATTTCTTCTGGATCTGGTGGAGGAAGTTCTGGCTCTGTTGCCACTGGCTCAATTTCATCCAGAGGACTAAGCAGTTCTTCATCAGTATCTAAGAGACTTAATTCATCATTATTGTACATAATTGATTAAATTATCTTATCTTTGGTAATTTCTCAAATGCAGAACAAAAATAATTACTGACAAATGAAATAGAGACAACAAATTAATTATGGACACAGGAGCAATTCCCGATAACCACAATTAAGTCGAGTGAGCGATTGATCCTTCTTAAAGATATTTAATCATTGATAATGACTGAGTTTGAAATCCAAGCTGGTGATAAAGTTGTAAAGCCGATTGGTTATGAGAAAATACTTGCAACCCAATTCCATTAATTCCTCTAGCTTTGGCCCATTTTTCTGCTCGCTCAATTAATGCCGTACCAATGCCTTGACGACGGTACTGAGCTAAAACAATTAGCAAAAAAATATAACCATAGGTTTTGCCACTAGCTTGATCGATCGCAGTTCCCATCCATAAACAGGCAACAGGCTGTTTGGCTAAATTTTCTACCCACCATAAGGTAGTTTCGACAGAAAAATATTTTTTAACTGTCTCTGCTAAATGGTTAAAGGAACATTGGTTAGGAAATAACTCTTGATAAGTCAAAGTCATAAACTTAACTAACAAAGCGCGGTCTTTGCCTGTTCCTATCCGTAGTTGATAGCCTGGGAGTAAGTCCGCATCCATGAAATATTGACCTAAATAAGATTTATCGGCAAATAATTTGGTTGTTGAGCAGCAATTATGTTAAGATTCATCACTAATTCAGCTATCAGTATCTCAAAATGAGGAACTGCATAGAGTCATTATGGCAAGAAGTCACTAAAGCTTTTGCTTGTATTTAAGAAAAAGTGTAATCGATTAATTCTGGTACTAAGGAATTTAATTCTTCTGAACTAATAGGCGCTGGAGCAGCTAAATCGGATGGTAAAAAGATCCGCGCACTCACTGCGACTAAAGCTATTAAGAAAATCAAAATTGTTAGTAAAGGAGTAAGGTATTGTCTAAAAAAATTCATTGTTTGCTTAATTACGTAGGTTTTAAAAAACTTGTTTGCTTAATTTAAATTTTAGATATTGTTTGCTATATTTACCTAATTTTAGCTTGAATTTAGACATTTTTGTAAACTATTAAACAATCTTTTTAAGACAGAAATAAATTGGAAATTTTAGCTTTCTCACCTACAAAAGTGAGTGTTAGGAAAAAAATTAACAGTTAGCCTAAAATCAGTAGAAAAAAATTTTTTAGTTATTCAGAAGGATTACTTCGTTATCATTAACCAGGTAAGAAAGTCGATATTTTATTTTATGATGACCAAAAGAAAAGATTGGGGCGAAGTCTTGATCCTACACTCTGTTATAGTTTTTGTGGGTAAATTTTTCTGGGACAACTACTTGGAGCTTAAGCTTCGCTAGAATTTAAACACCTCGTGTTAAGCGCACGCTATGTCAGATCCAGACTACACTATACCGGTTTCTCAATCAAATGAATTTCATTCTCATTCAGCCAAAATTGAGTATGGATATAGAATTCTTAATGCCGGAGATCTCATTGGCAACCGCTATCGTATTGTTAAAGAATTAGGTAGTGGAGGATTTGCTACAACCTATTTAGCTGTAGATGAACAATCACAATCTCAGCTTACATGTGTTGTCAAACAATTACAACCTAGGTTTAATAGTCCAGCAATTTGGGAAAGTGCCAAAGAAAGATTTGCTACCGAAGCAGTTGTTTTACAATGGCTTGGTAATCATGACCGAATTCCCCAACTTTTAGCTCATTTTGAAGAAAATCAACAATTTTATTTAATTCAGGAATTTATTGAAGGGGAAGAATTTGAACAAGAAATTCATCGGTTGCAATTATCAGAATTTGACTTAATTCACTTTCTTTGTGATGTTTTAGAAATTCTCAACTTTGTTCATCATCAAGGGGTAATTCATCGTGATATTAAACCCTCTAATTTAATTCGGCGACGTAGCGATCAAAAAATAGTTTTAATTGATTTTGGTGCAGTCAAAGAAATTGGGACTTTAGCGTTCGATCTTGATCGAGAGACAATTCAAACTCAGATTATTGGTACACCAGGCTATATGCCTCCAGAACAACACAATGGCAAGCCAAGTTATGCTAGTGATATTTATGCGTTAGGAAAAACAGCTATTTTTGCTTTAACAGGGCGATCGCCTTTAGAATGGGAAGATACTGAAGCAGAAGATCTAGAAAGTTGGCAAAAACGATTGAATAAAGTAAGTCCGCAATTAATTGGGATCCTCAATCGTATGATTTGTGCTAAGGTTAGCGAACGTTATCAAAATACGACCGAGTTATTAGAAGCTCTCAAGCCTCTTTTATTAGTAGAAACTATTATTGAAGATAAGTATCAACTTATTAGCTATTTAGGTGGTAAAAGAGGAATTTATAGTTATGTAGCCAAAGATTTGCAGCAATCTCCACAACCTTTATACATTTTAAATTTATTAAAACTTCAAAAAATTGAATCGGAAACTTTAGAAAATGCGTTTCGTCATCTTAAACAAGAATTAGGGCATTTAGCTAAATTAAATAATCTCGACCGCATTCCTAAAACCAAAGAATATTTTATCAGCCAAGAAAATATATATTTAATTCAAGAATATATTGAGGGAGAAAGTCTCGAAACAATTATTAATCGAGAATTTAATCTAAATGAAGAAGAAATAATTGATTTATTAGAAAATATTGGTGAGATTTTAAGAGATATTCATAAACATAAAATTATTCATGCCAATCTTCAACCCTCTAGTTTAATTAAAAGAAGTTCTGATGGCAAAATAGTTTTAATTGATTTTGGAGTTATTCAAGAAATTACTAATTATCTTCCTGATGCTAAAACTGGCTATTTACCTCCTGAACAAATTGCCGGAAGACCGATAATTAGTAGTGATATTTATGCTTTAGGAATGACCGCGATTTATGCTTTAACGGGCATAAAACCAGAAAAATTAGCTAAAAATCCCAACACTGGAGAAGTAATTTGGCAACAAAAAACAAGGGTAAGCTCGGAATTAAGTAAAATTTTAAATAAAATGGTACGCTTGGATAAACAACAGCGTTACCAATCGATAGAACAGGTTTTAAAATCATTAAAAAAACTTAGATTTAAGTCAAAAATTAAACCTTGGCATAAATATGTAATTATTTTTATTTCCTTAACTACGCTGACTTTCTTTAGTAGATATTTTTGGTTGCAATATCAAGCAATTCTTTTGTTTAAACAAGCTGATTTAGAATTGCAATATCAACGTTATGAACAAGCAATTGAATATTATGACCGCGGTATTCAAAAAGTAAGTGGTAAAATTAATTTATTTCAAGGCGCGTGGTTGCGTAAAGCTCAAGCATTGAGTCATTTAAAACGCTACGATGAGATGTTGCAAATTTGTCAGCAAGGATTGCACAAAACTAACAATGTTTATTTTTGGAATTGTCAAGGTTTAGCTTTAGAAGGATTAGAACGCTACGAGGAAGCGATCGCGTCTTATAATGAAGCAATTAAACTAAAACCAGATTTTTTTGTTCCTCTCAACAATCGAGGCGAAGTTTATACTAGATTAGGCAAACTTGATAATGCGATCGCAGATTTTGAAGCTGCTATCAAATTGGGCGAAGCAGAAAGTTATGTTCCTTGGAATAACCTTGGTAAAATCTATTTTCAGCAACAAAAATACGAGCAAGCGATTAATGCTTATCAGCAAGCTATTAGTGTTAAAGAAGATTATTTACCTGCTTTAATTGGTTTAGGAAATGCTCAAAAAGCATTGAGAAGATATTCGGAGGCTCTTTTGGCTTATAATCAAGCAATTGAAGTTAATAGCGATTCTTATGAAGCTTGGTTTGGCAAAGGGTTAACTGAAGAGGCTCTACAACAATATCGAGAAGCAGTTCAAGCTTATGAAAGAGCTATTGTTTTAAAACCTAATTGGCAAATAGGTATTGATGCTTTAGAACGAGTAGAACAAAAATTAGATTATTAGCCTCTGAAAATTGATTGCTCCAAAACTAACCAAAATGATAATACTTGCGGACATCGTTGTTAATTTGCCAAGTGCAAGACATACCCGCAGGAAAAGTTACTAAATCTCCTTTGCCCATTGTGACTGGTTCGCTACCTTCGGGAGTAACAATGACATCGCCTTCAAGAAAATAACAGGTTTCCGATTCGTCGTAAGTCCACGGAAATTCAGAAACTTCCTTAGTCCAAATCGACCAAGTAAACACACCTAATTGCTGTAAACGCTCTTGACTAGGTTGATGTTCTATTTTAATGTTTGCTATTTGCTCGATAGTCATAACTTAATATAGAGAAAACCTCGGAAAAATTATTAAAGCTTTAAATATATTTGTTATAAGTTAAAAAAAAGATAAATTAACTTATTTTGCTAGGTTCGACTACCTCGTCCGATGCGTCTAGCTTGTTATACTAAGCACTAAAACTACAGATAATAAAGAGTCTTTATCATAAATTAAGAATGCAGCCTACCGATTCTAGTAAATTTACCGAACAAGCTTGGGATGCGATCGTCAAATCACAAGAATTTGCCAAATTATTTCAAAATCAAAATTTAGAAGTAGAACACGTAATCCTCGCCTTAGTGGAACAAGAGGGATTAGCTCAAACTATTTTTAGTAAAGCTAATATTGATGTTGCTCGCCTCAAACAACAGCTAGAAGTATTTACCCATCGCCAACCTAAAACTGGTGCAACTCAACTGTATCTCGGTCGTGCTTTAGATGAAATGTTAGATCGTGCCGAGTCTTGTCGTGCCAGTTGGCAAGATAAGTTTATTTCTATCGAACATTTGTTGATGGGTTTTGCCGAAGATAATCGAATTGGTAAGCGTACCCTACGGAATTTTAGCTTAGACCCCCAAGACTTAGAAAAAGTTATTAAATCGATTCGCGGAAGTCAAAAAGTTACTCAACAGAATCAAGAAGAAAGATATCAAGCGTTAGAAAAATATGGTAGAGATTTAACTCAACAAGCTAAAAATGGCAAACTAGACCCAGTTATTGGTAGGGATGAAGAGATTCGTCGAGTAATTCAGGTTCTTTCCCGTCGTTCTAAGAATAATCCTGTTTTAATTGGTGAACCTGGGGTCGGAAAAACTGCGATCGCGGAAGGATTGGCACAACGAATTGTCAATGGAGATGTACCAGAATCACTGAAAAACCGTCAGTTAATTTCTCTAGATATGGGCAGTTTAATTGCTGGGGCAAAATATCGTGGGGAATTTGAAGACAGATTGCGTTCGGTACTGAAAGAAGTAACTCAATCGGAAGGACAGATTGTTTTATTTATTGATGAAGTTCATACCGTAGTTGGTGCAGGTTCTCGTGAAGGTTCGATGGATGCCGGAAATCTGCTCAAACCAATGCTAGCCAGAGGCGAACTACGTTGTATTGGGGCGACTACCTTAGATGAGTATCGCAAACATATTGAAAAAGATCCTGCTTTAGAAAGGCGCTTTCAACAGGTTTATGTCAAACAACCAACGGTAGAAGATACGGTTTCTATTTTACGGGGATTAAAAGAACGTTATGAAGTTCATCATGGAGTTAAAATTACTGACTCTGCTTTAGTTGCAGCAGCCACTCTTTCTCATCGTTATATTACTGATAGATTCTTACCAGATAAAGCGATCGATCTGGTGGACGAAGCAGCAGCAAAATTAAAAATGGAAATCACTTCTAAACCTGTAGAATTAGAAGCGATCGACCGTCGATTGATGCAGTTACAGATGGAAAAACTTTCCTTAGAAGGAGAAAGTCAACGTCCTGGTATTTTATTAGTCGATCGCGCTTCCAAAGAAAGATTAGAAAGGATTCAAGAAGAAATTAAGGAATTAGAAAGTAAACAAACCGAACTTTCTTCTCAATGGCAATCAGAAAAACAACTGTTGGATGAAATTAACGCTCTTAAGGAAGAAGAAGAACAACTACGTTTACAAGTAGAACAAGCGGAAAGGGCTTACGACCTTAATAAGGCTGCTCAATTGAAATACGGAAAACTGGAAATCTTGCAGCGAGATTTAGAAGCTAAAGAAACTAAACTGCTAGAAATTCAATCCGAAGGCGCAGCTTTACTGAGAGAACAAGTTTCAGAATCCGATATTGCGGAAATTGTCGCGAATTGGACAGGAATACCTGTTAATCGTTTATTAGAGTCAGAAAAGCAAAAACTTTTACAACTAGAACAACATTTAGGACGAAGAGTAATCGGACAAAAAGAAGCTGTCGAAGCTGTAGCAGCAGCAATTCGGCGTGCTAGGGCAGGTATGAAAGACCCCAGTAGACCGATTGGTTCATTTTTGTTTATGGGTTCAACAGGGGTAGGTAAAACTGAATTAGCTAGGGCGTTAGCTGCTTTCCTCTTTGATAGCGAAGATGCCATGGTGCGGATTGATATGTCCGAGTACATGGAAAAACACGCTGTTTCTCGCTTGGTGGGTGCGCCTCCTGGATATGTTGGTTATGAAGAAGGAGGACAATTATCAGAAGCGGTACGCCGTCGTCCTTATTCGGTAGTTTTATTGGACGAAGTAGAAAAGGCACACAAAGATGTTTTTAATATTTTGCTGCAAGTTCTTGATGATGGTAGAATCACTGACTCTCAAGGCAGAATAGTTGATTTTCGCAATACTATTATTGTCATGACTAGCAATATTGGTAGTGAATCTATTCTCAGCGGGATGGAGGAAAAAACTGACTACTATACTATTGAAAAACAAGTAACTCAGGCTTTAAGAAAACATTTTCGTCCAGAATTTCTCAACCGTATCGATGATTTAATCTTTTTCCATACGCTTGGGCGAGAACAATTACGTCAAATCGTTCGGATTCAAATTAAACGAATTCAAAACTTATTAGCCGAACAAAAAATTAGATTGGAATTATCAACTTTGGCTCAAGATTATATCGTCGATATTGGTTACGATCCTGCTTATGGTGCGCGTCCATTAAAACGAGCAATTCAGCGAGAATTAGAAAATCCGATCGCAACTAAAATTTTAGACAATACTTTTTCTGAAGGAGATACCATCTTTGTCGATTGTACCGAGCATCATCTTACTTTTGACAGCTCAGAACAACTTGTACCAATAGTCCCAGAAGTGCTTAGTTCTAATTAAGGTGATGCCTTGATTAAAATTAACTGTGACACTGATAACTGGTGTACGGACAATTCATGAATTGTCCCTACTGGTCACTGAAAATGCGATCGCCTGTGGCTAGATCGAACCAATGTAAATGTTCGGTTGGTAAATTTAACAATACTGTATCTCCTTCCCACTTCTGGTCGATTGGTAATAAGACCCGTAGGATCTGATTAGAATTGGCTACTTTGATACTAATAAGATTTTCTTTTCCCAATTGTTCGACTAGATAAATTTCCCCTGTAACAGTTGTGTCTGTTGCAAATTGGGCTAACTGAACATCTTCTGGACGAATTCCCAACATGATTTGAGGAGGAATAGTAGCTGAAGTCGGAAGCGGTAGATTGGCATCGCCCAAAATAGCAGCATTGCCTTGACATTTGAGAGTCAGTAAATTCATTTGGGGACTGCCAACAAAACCAGCTACAAATTGATTAGCAGGATGGGTATAAATTTTACTTGGTGGATCGAGTTGTTGGACTAACCCATCGTACAAAACTGCTACTTTGGTAGAGAGGGTCATTGCTTCGGTTTGGTCGTGGGTAACATAAACTACGGGTTTATTTTGTTCTTTAAACAATTGTTTTAACTGCGCCCTGACTTGTTCTCGCAGTAGGGCATCCAAATTACTTAAAGGTTCATCTAATAAAAACACTTCAGGGTTACGAACCAATGCCCTAGCTAAAGCTACTCGTTGACGTTGTCCTCCAGACATTTGACCTGGTTTGCGATCGAGGAGATGAGTTAATTCTAACTTGTGAGCAGCTTCAGCTATTCTGTGTTTAATTTCTTCTGAAGGCATTTTTCGTAATTTAAGGGCAGTGCCAATATTTTCTGCTGCGCTCATGTGAGGATAAAGAGCATAGCTTTGAAATACCATCGCCATATTGCGATCGCCTGGAGCAATTTTGTTGAGGTTTTTCTCTCCTAAAATGATGTTTCCTTGAGTCGGTTGTTCTAAACCTGCAATTAAGCGAAGTAAAGTAGATTTACCACAACCAGAAGGCCCCAATAAGGTTAAAAATTCACCATTTTTTACTTCTAAAGAAATATCTTTAACGGGAATTACCTTGGAACTATATCTTTTTTGGAGATTTTGTAGTTCTAATTTAGCCATTATTGATTTGAATTAAACGTTTAACAACTTAAATCGGCAATTTAACTAAAAGTTTTTTCAATATTCTTATGGCAGATAGTATCAAGATATGAGCGTTTTTGGATAATTTTATTGGATGTTTTGAGTATTTGTCCGATTGAATCAGGATAAAAATTTAGTGGTTTCAATTGCCCAAAAATAATTTTGAAGAAAAAGTTAAAAAAAGCTAAACTATGGAAGACTCAAAAGCAAAAATTTAACTTAAAAAGTTTAATTTTGAATTGTAATTCAATTAAAACAAGCCTGTCAGCAGGAGTTTAGAAGATGACTGCTTCACCAACGGTAATTAAAGAAAAGGAAAGTAAAGTTGTTAGCAAGCCTTATCCAAACTACAAGGTAATTGTGCTTAATGATGACTTTAATACATTTCAACACGTTGCTGAATGTTTAATGACTTATATTCCTGGCATGACGAGCGATCGCGCTTGGGATTTAACCAATCAAATTCATTATGAAGGACAAGCGATCGTTTGGGTAGGTCCCCAAGAACAAGCTGAATTATATCATCAACAATTAAAACGTGCTGGTTTAACAATGGCACCTCTGGAGGAAGCTTAAACTTATGAATAGTTCTTCTGGGGGTAGGTTAGTTTGGAATCATTCTACTCATTTACAAGGATTAATTCCGATTTTAGAAAAATTGACTACCTGTCAAGGAATTAAAACGATTACTCCAGGAGAACTGAGTTCGGTTAGAGGTCATTGTCCTAAATTAAAGTTAAGAGTTTCTGTCCCAATTCGCGGTGGATATAAATTAATTGCACGTCAAGGAAAAACTGTCCAAGAAGTATTTATTATTACTAATTTAACTAAAACTGAATTGGAAAATTTTATTGGTGAGTGTTTATAGCTAACATGACATCCTCTTGCGATAAATCGCAGGCTTCCCATCCTCGCAGAGCAGAGCGGATTTTTCTGTTGTGATTGAGGATAATGAGTAAGGCGAATTTGTTTATAGTTTATAAGAGCGATATTCTTCCTGGGCTGCGGGCGAGTAGGTTTTTTCCTGCGTCCGCCCGATAGCAATGCTCGTGTGCTTGAACGTCTTATATCAAGTTCTGATAATCATTTAAAATATAATTCTCTCCGTATCCCCCAGTCCCCTCGTCAATCATCACCTTTAACTATTCAAGCGAACTTGATATTATTCAAGCCAGAGTTTGACTGCTTCTGCCTTCTCAACAGAAGCTAGCTCGTATTTACAGCTCGTATAAAATCGCTATACGAGAATAAAGTCATCTGTTCCTAGGATAGTGATATCGCCTTCAACTGTGTTCTCAACCCAGGCTAGCACGTCGTTAGTGTTAGCAATAGATACGATGGTTGTATCTGCATTGACTCCGAAGGTCAGATCGTCGAATGTTATACCACCTGCAAGACCGATAATATCTTCTCCAGAACGAAAATCTTTAAAGATATTATATTCGCCGTCACTACCATCTTGATCGCTAAATCCCCCGCTCACCACAAAAGTGTCTTTGCCACCTGTACTCGTTCCCAGATCTAAGGCATCACCATAAAAGGTATTAACTCCACCAGAGCCAGTTAAGGTATCATTTCCTGCTTGGGAATTGCCTATCATTTTAAGGGCGTCACCATAGACAATGTTACCTTCGCCAGCAATTGTGATGCTATCATTGCCAGCAATTGAATTTTCTATCTCCTCTCCTTCACCGTAAATAGTATTGTTATTATTGCCATCTCCTTCAATGATTACAGAGTCGCTTCCACCTTGTGAGTTGCGAAGAATTCCATCAGCAGAAACGGTATTATTTGTATTGTTGCTTCCAAAGACTTCTAGACGATCATCGCCACCGAATGAATTATTTTCTAATAAGGGTGCATCGCCATAAATATTATTGTCGTTACTATCATTTCCAAAGACTACTAGGAGATCGTCACCACCAGATGACTTGGATAAACTGATTTCTGCGTCGCCAAAAATTTTATTATGATCGCTGTTATCTCCTTTAATAAATAACAGGTCGTCTCCACCTCTGGCATTATTGATTAAATTTGCTGCATCGCCTACGATAATGTTGTTGTTATTGTCACTGCCAACAACTATCAGTCTGTCATCATCTGCTACTACTGCTCCGCTTAGCTCATCTTTACTTTCACCATAAATAATATTATCTTGGCTACCAGAGCCGATGATTACTAGAGTATCATTACCCGCTAAAGCTTCTATTGTCGTACTTTGTATAGGAGGATTAAATACAAGATTGCTATCGGAAGTAAACATAACAATAGCCTCCAATTTTATAAAATGTAGATACTAAATAACCGCGTCTAAACAGAAATTTTATCTACTGTATTAGGTAATAGGGTTTGAGTAGCAATCGTGCCAAAATCACGTTCAAAACATTACTAATTCAACCCTTTAAAATTAAACTCCTCAAACCATTAGAATTTCTTTAAAAATTCCCAGACCAATAAACGGAAATTTCTAGAATTTATACGTGTTTTGTCTTTAATACTACACTTTATTTTTTTTTAAGGTGCTATTATCGAAGGTTTTTTTAATAGTTTTTTAAAAGTTAGCGCGATTGGTTAAAAGTTTTTTTTAAAAAGAACGGCTTTTTATTTTTTATTGATTAATTTTTGTTGAGTAGCTGAGTTTTCAGTAGAAGATGCGGGTTTGGATTTCTTAATTTTGAAAATAATACCGATAATTATAATACCTGCGATCGCGGTAAATAACCAAGGTAAAAAGTTCAGTGATAATTGATTATTAGTTGGAGCAATAATTGGATTTGGTTGGGTAGCTTCTGGTTGTGTTTGAGTAATTCCAGGACTAACATTTACTGTATAAGTAAGTTTAAAAGGTTCAAAATCTCCTTCTGCTTTTGGTTTCCCACTAATTTCTAATTGATAAGTACCTGCTTCGGGAAAAATAATTGTTGCGCCAGGAACGTCTTGATATTGAGCTTCAGGATCTAGAGATTGTAAAGTGGGATTTAAGATTGGTTGAGTGGGAGAAGATTGTCGATAGACTGCTAAATTACAATCACATTGACTCAAAGGAATTGATGCACCACCTTGACGAGTCAAAGCAAACCAAGCGATTGCATTTTCGCCTGCACTGGGGCTATGATTTGGTTCGATATGAAAAGTTACGCCTAGGGTACCATCTGCTTTAATATTATGGGCTACAACGAAAGGTTTGATTAGAGAAGACATAAATTGTTTTAATTAGCTCTAACAACAAACTTTAAACCAAATTGAACTAACGAAACCCAATTGAATACAACTCAGTATTAAGATAAGGATCAGTATATATCCTTAAATTGTTTAACTTAAATTCCTCTTGAGTCAATTAAAACAAGCCAGAAAACAACAACGGTTTTTGCACTAAGCAGTTTCACATTTAATTGGCATAATTCAAACAAACCAAAAGCATAACCAAGAATGAGTTTGACTCTTTCATTTTTAATTTTTTTTGACTTTTGCCTTGATAAGCTGTGTTAGATTTACTTTTAATTGCTAGCATCGGATTTCTAGGTAGTTTCGGTCATTGTGCCGGAATGTGTAGCCCTTTAGCGATTTCTTTTTCTCTGTCACAGCAAAATCAAGCTAAATCTTCTTGGTTATCAAGTTTAGTTTTTCATATTCTCCTTAATCTCGGTAGAATTACTAGCTATGCTTTGATAGGTGCAGCTTTAGGTAGTATTAGTTCTTTGATTTTTACAGGGACAATCCGTCAATTAATGGCAATTGTGATGGGTTTAATCCTAATTTGGTTGGGTTTACTGCGGATTAAGCCAGATTTGGTACCCAATCTACCCATCTTACACCCTTTCCAAGGAAAACTGCACGATCGCTTGAGTCAAATCATGAGTCGTCTTGCGTCCCAAACCTCTTGGTGGACTCCTGCAATTTTAGGGATTTTTTGGGGTCTAATTCCCTGCGGTTTTCTTTATGCAGCACAAATTAAAGCAGCAGAATCCCATAATATCTGGTGGGGAATGGCAATTATGCTGGCTTTTGGATTGGGAACAATGCCTACTATGGTAGCAGTAGGATTATCAGCTTCTCGTTTAAGTCGCGATCGCAGAAGTCAATTAACTCGTTTGGGAGGTTGGTTTACTATCGCGATCGGAGTGTTAACTTTGTGGCGTACCGATGCCATGATCGATTATACGGGACATGGAGCATTATTTTTATTAATGTTAGCCTTAATTGCTCGTCCAATTGCTAAATGGTGGTCAGTACCTCTACAATACCGTCGCGTGATTGGTGTGGGAGCATATTTTTTAGCGATCGCTCATACTGCCCATATGTTCGACCATACCCTCAATTGGAATCTAAAGTCATTGCCATTTATGATTCCTCAGCATCAATTGGGTTTAATGATGGGAATGATTGCTTTATGTTTAATGACTCCCGCAGCCTTAACCAGTTTTGATCGTTGGCAACATATACTAGGTAGACATTGGCGACAAATTCATTTGTTTTCTCTCCCTGCCTTACTGCTAGCTGCTGGTCATACTATTTTAATTGGTTCTCACTATTTGGGAGAGTTAACTTGGAATTGGCAAACTCAATTACGGGTGTTGATAATTTTAGCCATGACTGCGGGAGTAATGCTGTTCCGAATTCTTAACCCTTGGCAAAAAGCTAATTCAACTCAAAAGCAAAATAATTAATTATGTTTAAACCAAAACCGATTCCACCCCAACCCGATCAAGAATCTGTCTGGGATTATCCTCGTCCTCCTCGTTTAGAAAGTTCTACCCAACATATTCAAGTAATTTTCAATCAGATTACCATTGCTGATAGTCACCGCACTTATCGAGTTTTAGAAACTAGCCATCCCCCAGTTTATTACATTCCTCCCGAAGATATTCAAATGGAGTATCTTCATCAAACTCCCCGACAGTCTTTTTGCGAATGGAAAGGAACAGCTAACTACTATACGATCCAAGCAGGCGATCGCCAAGAAGTAAATGCAGCTTGGTTTTATTCCGATCCTACTCATGAATTTGCTGCGCTCAAAAATTATGTCGCTTTTTATCCTAGTCGTATGGATGCCTGTTATATCGATGAAGAAAAAGTTCAGCCTCAACCTGGAGATTTTTATGGCGGTTGGATTACTAAAAATATAGTTGGCCCTTTTAAAGGTAGTGTTGATAGTTGGGGATGGTAATCAGTTACCAGTTATCAGTTTGAAGAATTTAATTTTCTGACAACTATTAAATTTAAATATTGATTTTCCCGATCTCTCCATTATTTCTTTTTAAGATAAAGCGATCGCTTTTTAATCTTGCGAAATGATATTGATATCATTTTGATAAGGCTAACAATTGGAATGACCAGCCGATTTATCGTTTTAAAGATATTCAAGTCGATAGAGGCAAACCTTAGATAACGCTCAATAATATTACTCAGTCAGTCCCAACGCAAAAATCTGGCTGTGAGTTTTTTTTTTAGATATTTTTGTTTCTTTTTGAAGACAAACATAATTTATTTAATCTTGAACTAATTTCCTCACAAATTCTTCACCATTTGCCTTTACATTAAAGATGAATCCCACCTATCTACTTAGGGAGGTAGATCATGATTAAAACAATTCCTTACTCCCTTGAAGAAATCAAATCTGAAGCTCGTCAATTAGTCGCTCAAGGTCTTCTTGAACGGCAGCAACCCCTCTATATGCTATGTCGATATATTGCACCAAGAGAATGGATTTGTGTGGAATTAGAGTTAGAAAAAAATGATTATCTTTTGAGAGATAAAATAGGCGAGCTTTTAGCCCATGAAGAATGGGAAGAAGACTAACAAAATTTATTACTTAGTTAATTTGACTGTTTAAAAATTTTAATTATTAATATTCTAAAAGTCTTCATTCATTAAAAAATATGGACATCAAGAAAGTTTAACTACTTAATAATTTTCTTATTAAAACCTATTCATAAGTAATGTTTATTGATTTTTTATAAATTTAATAATATTGTCAAAGTATTTAATTCGTTTACGATTCTTAAGTTCAAAAATTTCTTTGTTTAGTAAATCATGATAACTTTAACCTTAAAAAAGAATATTTAGTAATAACAAGCATAATTACTTCAAGAATAAACCTTAAGTATTTTTGCTTAAATTTATTGTTTAAAAATGTCATAAACTTTACAGACAAATTTATAAAAAATATGTAATTATTATTTTAGTTTGAGAATCATTTAAACATCTTATTATGTTTAAATATCAATAACATTATTTAATATTTCTTAACATCCAAGCTTTTTCTAAAAAAAATATAAAATCTAGAAAAATATTTAAGCTTTTCCTAAGAGCGAGGAGTTTTTGATTTAAAATCAACTAGTTTTTGTTTAAATATTTCAAAAAGATTCAATCAATTACTAGCATGATTGTTTTTGTGCCGTTTTAACTTAAAAGATTTTAATAAAAACTTTAGATTTAGGTGTTGATATGAATTATTGTCCTTGTTGTTCATCCAAGCTTCTTTGTCATATTAATCAGCAAAAAACGTATTGGTTTTGTTCTAATTGTGGACAAGAAATGCCAAACCTAAATGATTTAAATCAAACAAAAACAAAAACAAAAGTAGAGCGTATTAAATTGTCTGTTTTATCCACCCAAAATCAACCCATTACCATGTAGGAAGTAAAGTAAGCATGTTTGAGTCAACTTCATTTTTAACTAGCCAACAATCGTCTTCAAACATTAAAAAGACAAGACTTCCCTGGTGGGTAATAATTCAAACTACTATTCCTTACTGCACTTATTATTTTGGACCTTTTAGTAATGCTAAAGAAGCGCAATTATCCCAATATGGCTATTTAGAAGATTTGATGGAAGAAAAAGCTCACGGTATTTCCGTACAAATTAAGCAATCTCGACCGCCTCAATCACTAACCCTTTACGAAGAATGAGCGAAACCTGAATTTACCTACAAGTAAGATACTTTTTGCTCGTTTAAGGGCAAAGTTAGATAGAAAGTGCTGCCTTGACCAAAATTACTTTCAACCCAAATTTTGCCCCCATGATGTTCAACAATATGACGACAAATGGTGAGTCCCAAACCAGTTCCACCTTTTTTACGAGAGTCTGAAGCATCAACTTGTTGAAAACGCTCGAAAATTGTTTGTAGCTTATCGGCAGGAATTCCTCTGCCTTGGTCTTGTACTTCAATTTGACAGCAGTTATTAATTATTTTTGTTCTTAGCCAAATTTTGCTTTTGGCATCGGAAAATTTAATCGCGTTACTTAAAAGATTGGTTAAAGTTTGAAGAATGCGATCAGGATCGACGAATACTTCCACATGACAAGACTCTAATTCAAGTTCTACACCTGCTCGATCTGCCATAGCTTGCATGGTTTCCCTAGCTTGAGTCAAAAGAAGATTTAAATCGCAATTAGTTGGTTGTATGGTAATTTTGCCTGATTTCATCCGCTCTAAATCCAAAATATCGTTAACTAAGCGGATTAATCGTTCGGTGTTGTTGGTAGCAATACTGAGGACTTGTTGACCTTGCTCAGTTAGTGTTCCTAATTGACCTGAACTAAGGAGATCTAAAGCTCCCATCATTGAAGTCATGGGAGTACGAAGTTCATGACTAACCAGAGAAATAAATTCATTTTCCAAGCGTTTGCGTTCGGTAATATCATTCATAATGCTGAGAGTACATTGCTTCCCAGCTAATTCAATAATTTCTACTGATAGTAAAATAGTTTTGACTGTACCTGATTTAGTCAAAAATTGAAACTCTTGATTACGCACAAAACCTTTTTGAAGAGACTGTTGAACAACCTGGTTATAAATTGCTGAGGCGGACTCTAAATTAATTTCTGTAATACTACGACCGATAATTTCTTCACGATTGTAGCCACTCATTTGTAAAAAGCTATTATTTACCTCAAGAAAACATCCTTCTCCTATAGATGCGATCGCAATAGGATTAGGACAAGAACGAAAAGCTTTAGCAAAAGTTTCTTCAGCAGCAGCGCGTTGAGCAATTTCTTGTTGTAGCTGTAGATTTTGTTTTTGAAGTTGTTGTTGTAATCTACCAATGGTTAGATGGGTATTGAGTCTGGCTAAAACTTCTTCAACTTGAAACGGTTTGGTGATGTAATCTACTCCACCTGCTTGGAAAGCTTTGATTTTATCAAAAACATCTCCTAAAGCACTAATAAAAATTACAGGAATATCTTTAGTGCGTTGATCTGCTTTAAGTTGATGGCACACTTCATAGCCATCCATTTGAGGCATCTTAACATCTAGCAAAATCAAATCAGGCGGTACTGCTTGCGCTCCTCTGATACCACTAGAACCTTTAGTAACACTACGAACCTTATAGCCTTTTTCCGTCAACATTTGGGAAAGTAAAGCCAAATTTTCTGGAGTATCGTCGATCACTAAAATATCTGCTAGAGGACGAGCGGACTGTTTCAACATTGATTTTGATAGATCGATAGTTCTTAATCCTAGTTGTTCTTTTATCTTCACAGATCTAACGCTTAAGCTGGATAAATATTTTGCTTTTAAATACAGATATATTTAACCGCGAGAGCGAGAAGAAATCGAGAGATAGACTAGGATACTACCATCAAAATCATGCTTAACTCGTTTACTCTGAAAGTGAACCTGAGAGGAGCTACTATTCGTTATTTGAAGATAATTGATTCTTTAAATTAGCTAGAGAAGCCCAACGACTATCAATACTAGAGTTCACTACCGCAGGGGTTATTTCTGTTCCCTGGCAAGTTTTACCACATAACTGACGTAGAGGCATGGCTAGAGATAGTTGTTCATAGAGCCAAGTTTCTGGTTCAAAATACCCATCAGGAGATAAAGTTTCTGAAAGATCTTCGACTGCCACTTCTCTTTCTTGAGGAAAATCTTCAGATTGTTTTGCTTCTAGCCAAATTAATTCGGAAGTATTAATCGAAATACGATGATTGTAGTGGTTAAGACAGCGATCGCAAACTAAAGTTACAATAGTTTCTGCCTTAGCCACAACTTCTAAATAGTTCCCACCATGCTTAATCACCATTAATCCTCGTATTGGAGTAAGAGTATTTAAACCAGCAATTGATTCTTGGATTGTAATCTCTTCTTTACGCTCCGGTAGTTTAAGTAAACGAGGGATATAAATAGCTTCCATTACTTTATCTTGAGACTACTTCTGGATTTTATTCACGCAGTCGCACAACTAAGCGTCGGTCTGGCTCTTGTCCACGGCTTTCGGTTTGGATATCTTCAGAATTCTGTAACAAACTGTGAATTTGTCGTCTTTCAGCAGAAGATAATTGGGTTAATTCTACTTCTTGCCCCGTGTTTCTAACTTGTTGTACTGCTTGTTCTGCTAAGGTCATCAGTTCTTGATATCGTTGAACTCGATAACCATCTATTTCTATGGTAACAGAACCCTGAAATTCCGATTCGGGATTAAGATTGAGTAAAGTATTAGCTAAATACTGAATTGCATCAATATTTTCACCTCGATCACCAATCAATAACCGAGTTTGTTGCTCGGTCAGATTAGTAGTTTCAATCGCTAACCAACAAGAATCGGTTTCGGCGGGTACTTTATCAAGTAATTCTGGACTGACGGAAGTAGGAAACCCCATCAATTCCAGAAGTTTTTCTAACCATTCTTGCCCTAGTTGGACTTGTTGTTCCATATTAATTTCTAGCCAGAGGTTTTCTCTTTTTTCTTAGAACGTTTGCGTTCAAAAGGAAGGGTTTCTCTTGATTGCTCTGCTTTTTCCTGTTGCTCAACAATTTTTTGTAGGTTTTCAGGTAAAGGTTCTCGCATCAAAAACCAAGTCTGACCAGTTTGGAACAGATTGGCAACTAAAATATACATTAACACCCCTGCTGGTAAAGGGAAAAACAAGAACATCCCACTAAAAATAATGGGCATCAGTTGGTTAACAGCTTGTTGTTGATCGGCATTTGAGCCTTTATTTTGTTGTCCACCAGTCAATTGTTGGTTAACGTAAATGCTGACACCGAATAGTAAAACCATTGCCAAAATGTCAAAATTGATCTTACCTTCTGAATCAGTTACACCAACTTGACCTAAAGCCTTAATAAATAAGAAACCTTTGTTAGCTGCAATTCCAGGAATAGTTCCTTGAATAGTTGCATCTCCTGGTTCTAAAGCTTCAATAGTGCCATCGTCATTAATTTTTACCCTTTCCGAGCCTTTCGTTACTTCCCAATGAGGCTGTAAATTATATTCTGCATTTTCTGCAATCAGACTTTGAAAAGGTTTTCCTTCAACTGTTTGAAAATCTACTTTAGTTTTTTCTCCTACTACCAACTTATTACCAGCAGGTAATAAAGCTGCTACTTTGTCATGAACCCCATCTTGGATATAAATATTTTGAGGTTTAGTACTAAAAGCTTGTGGTTGAATTCGTTCGATTTGTTCTTGAGGAAAAACTTGTAAATCGACAGTGTAATTAATATTACTAAATGGCGAGCCTCTTAAAGTAGCAAACAAGGCAAACAAAATAGGCATCTGCAAAAGTAGAGGCAAACAACCAGCTAAAGGGTTGCCAAACTCCTGCATGAGTTTCCCCATTTCCTCTTGTTGCTTGGCAGGATCGTTTTTATAACGTTTTTGAATTTCTTCTTGTCTTTCTTTCATCAAAGGCTGAACAATTTTCATTTTTCGCATATTGCGAATTTGTCCAGCACTAAGAGGAAACACAGCAAAACGAACTACTAAGGTTAGTGCAATAATTGCAAAACCGTAACTAGGCACAATCCCATAGAAAAAATCTAGGATTGGCAACATAATATTATTGGAAATAAAGCCGATACCAAAATCCATTATTCAACAAGTCCAGCCTGTGGGCAGTAGTTTTTTCTCAGTCTAGTGTACCCGATCGCGTTCGTAATTATTCTTTACAGATCGAATTTAATTAACCAGCAATTGATTCAACTGATTTACCAGTTTTCGCTGCTGCTTTTTCGGCAATGTAATTGGAGATTTCTCGAAAATTAGGCATTGCTCTTAATTCCAAGCGACTTTTGTCTTTCAGGGTCACGACTAAATCGCCCCATAAACCAATTCCTCTGGGAACTTTAACAACTTTAACTATTTCTGAATAAATGATATCAGTACGATCGCCCCCCATCCAACCACCAGTCACAGAAATACGGCGATCGGTAATTCGGTAGCGCAACCACAACGCACGAACAATTGCTCCTACAGTTAAAGGAATACAGATAACAGTAAACGCTAGCAAAATATTGATAATTAAATCGCCAATATGGGGACCGCCTTCATAATAAACTTCTTCTTTAATACCCATCGATTATTTCTGCTTCTATTAATAACTGCTTTAATTCTCGCAAAAAATGTTCATATTTGCATTCGTTTGCTTTGGGTTTGACTACAATCACAATTTTCCACCCGCTAGGAAGATAAGGAAGTAGTTCTCGAAAAGCTGCCCGAATTTGTCTTTTGATCCGATTGCGGATTACTGCTTTTTTACTAACTTTTTGACTAATAGAAATACCTATACAAGTTGGTTGAATAACTAAAGAGTTATCTTCCGAAACTTCTAATAATGCCCTTAAAATTAAGTGGGGGCTATGACGGCGGATTCCCTGTTCATAAACAGCAAGAAAATCACGCCGATGTTTTAGCCGATTGGCTTTTGATAATCCCACATTTCACGCTAATTACCACAAATTTGTTTGTTGGTTATACAGTTAAGCGATGACGTCCTCTTTTACGACGAGCTTGAACTACTTTTCGCCCGTTACTAGTCCGCATCCGAGCGCGAAAACCTGAAGTTCTTTTTTGCTTGCGGTTACTTCCGCCTAGGGTACGTTGAGTCACTGATTATTTTCTCCTTCTTGAATTAAGCTACAAATAAAAAGCCACAATCTCTAATTGTACTACATTCAAATAGCCAAGAGTAAAGCCACTTAATAAATTGTTTTTACTAGCCTGTCGAGATTTTGAGGATTAAAACAATTCTCCTACCTTTGGCTGTCACTCAATAATTAATTTAAGGATTGATACTTAAAATCCAAGTACCTAAGTGTTGACGAATTGGTAAATCTGCAGCGGGTAAAATTTGGCATTGAAAGTAAAATGTACCACCAAACCGAGGATTTTTAACATTAGAAAAGACAATTTCTACCTTATTACTTTCTTTAAGTGGTTGTTCAAGATCGATTTCGATCAGATAACTTTCTTTATCCCAAATTACTTCTCTAATTGGAAGAGATTTTCCTTTAACTCTAACTTCAATTTTGTCGGTATCAAATTTTCCTTTATAGTAATCAGGGTAAGAAATAAAAAACTTAGAGACACCCTGCATCAGTTTCTTACCCGGAACACGTAAACGATAACGGTCAAAAGAACCAGCATTACCACCAAAATCCAAATGATAATCCAGAATATTTTCTCTTTCTACTCCGCTAAAAATAGTTAAACCTGAGTTACTTTGAGCATAGGTAACAATTGGCAAAAAACCAAAAGAACAACTCAGCAAAGCTACGGTAGTTAATAAACTTCGATAAGATAATCTTTTAAAAATCATAGGATTGTCCAAAAATTATAATTTAGTCATGGGTGAACAGTAGGTCACCTGTTTGAGGTGAGGCTTGAGTTCACTTTGATAACTTTACTATTTTATTGACTGTAGCAAAGTTATCAAACTTAAAGACGTACAAGACCAAGAAAAGTGTCACCCAAAACAATTTATCGAGCAGTTGATCAATAAAAAAAATCGCCTAAATTAATCTCAGGCAATTAGTTAGCTAATTTAAATTAAATGAATTTATTTTGATAGTAGGCTATAGCTCGTTTATGACGTAATAATGTTAGGGGTCTGAGTAAAACTTTTAACATAATTAGTAAAGATTTGATTTCCCCCGGACTATTTTTTCTTCGCCATTGTCCTGGACGACAATAAAGCATTTTAATTAGACTTTTTTGTTGATTTAAACTGAGATTCTTAAATTTAATTCTGATTCTAGTTGTTGTATTTTGAACATAACTATGGGTGATGTAGCCATTAAATTGTAAATCTTCTTCAATTAATTTTAAATTAATTTTGGTAGGTAATTCGGCATTTGTTTCTAAAACAATTTCTGCACCTTCTTCAGATAATTTGTTAGTTATTCCGTAGTAAAAGTCTTTCTGATCAAAATTAATTGCAACAGGTTTATTTAAAGCAAACCATTCGTAAAAGCTAGGCTTGGGAATATCGAGTAAAGTCAATAAAGCAACACTAAGAGTCACCAAATTATAAATACTCCACCATAAACCGAGATTGAAAGTGGATTGAGACGAGAAATTTAAGACAGCTAGAACAAAACTAATTCCAGTGATAATTAATAATCCGACTAAAGGTAAAGCTAAAGTCCAATTGAAATAAAACCGGTCTGACGCTAATCCTTTGGGAGTCACTTTAAACCCTCTAGCAAAAGGACTCAGAATGATTTTAACGATAGCAATAGAAACAGGAAAACACTGAACTAAAGAATATAAATCAGCCAGAATTGCCGAACGAGATCTGTGATTAAGCCAAGCAAAAACTGAAAGCTGAATAATATAGTAGGGCAGAAAAATATAAACTAATTCTCTTACACTAAACTGAATCGGATTGATGCCAAAGAAAATATAGATAATCGGGATAAATAGAAAAAATAAACGAGGTATAGGCGTAAACCAGTGTAATAAGCCTTCTAAATGACCTAATCTTTGCCAGAAGGTTAATCCTGGAATAGTTAGAGGATTAGATTCGATAAAAAATGCTTGTAAAGTACCTCTAGCCCAGCGTAATCTTTGATCG
This sequence comes from Stanieria sp. NIES-3757, assembly GCA_002355455.1. NCBI lineage: Bacteria > Bacillati > Cyanobacteriota > Cyanophyceae > Pleurocapsales > Dermocarpellaceae > Stanieria > Stanieria sp. NIES-3757. Next base: position 3,064,122 of record AP017375.1, on the reverse strand, counting down.
ATATGAGCCGAAATATTTTCTGCTGCTAAACCTGCACTTAACTTTTCATCTAAATAAACCAATTCGTAGCCTTTGGCAGCTAAACGAATACCTGTGAAGTAGTCTTCACTAACAGAGTCAGTGACAAAATAACCAATCTCTTCTAATGCACTACGACGAACGATAAAAGAAGTGCCGGCACAAACTACACTACCAACACCATCTTTGATTGGTTCTACTTGACGATAAAATACTTCTTCTTCAGGATTTAAAACATCTTCTAAGCCTAAATTTCTGGCAATAGGATCGCAATTATAAAAACTTTGAGGAGTTTGAACTAAACCGATTTTTTGATTTTGAAAAAATCCAACTGTGCGTTTTAAAAAATTAGCAGTGGGAATAAAATCAGCGTCAAAAACTACAACTAATTCGCTATGGGTTTGGGCAAGGGCATGATTTAAATTTCCTGCTTTAGCATGAGAATTATCAGGTCTAGTGATGTAGTGACAACCTAATTCCTGTGCTAATTGTTTGATTTGCGATCTTTTGGTATCGTCTAAGAGATAAATTTGTTTGTGAGGATAATCTAAAGCCTGACACCCAACGATAGTTCGTTTCAAGATAAAGTCAGGTTCATTATAGGTAGGAATTAAAATGTCTACAGAGGGAGCGTAACTACCTTGTTCAACTGCTTCGCTGTATCGATTTGCTTCACGATGACGATTTTTAATTGAGAACATCAAGAGTAATTGAATAATTGCTCCGGATATAGTTAGTAATTCCATTACCAACAACAGCAAACTAAAAGTTCCATTGACAGGATCTGCAAGATTCAGGGTAGATAAAACTCGCCATAATAAATAGCGAACGAGTAAAATCAATAAAATCGAAACAACTATTCGGCGTGACCAAGTTTGTGGTGTAGGTGACACTCTCATGATCCCTTGCGCCAAAAAAAACAGTACCAGTGTTGGTACTAAAAGATAATATTTATTACCTAACTCTGGTGGTATCAACCAACTTGGAGGATTTTCTTGAACTATCTGCAAACTAGCAAACAATTCGGTGACGTGACTATTACCGAATAACCAGGAAAGAGAAATTGCTGCAAAAAAACCGATCATAACAAGTATAACTAAGGTCGCTTGATGTAAGCGGAAGCCTGAGTTACGAGTTACAAAGAGAGGAAAATCCTCTCTAGATGATGATACTGGTTTAACTGTTTGCATAAAGTTCAATTATAGTTAGGCTCTTAAAAATAAACTTACAAAGTATCTGTAAATTTCTTGTAAAAAGACAAATTTAATTTTCAAAAAAAATAAATGTGTTTTGAGTGTGCTTTACATAATTTAACTAATATTTTTACTTTTGTAACCACCTCATGTTTTTAGACTACAAACTAATAATCCATTGCTATCTGGTAAAGATTTCGATTAGCAACAGCTTAGATATATATAGGAAAAAATAGTTTGATTGCTTAAAATCTTAATTAAGAATCTTCAAAAGTATTCGGCATCAAAGTGATGACGGATAAACTTTAATAAAAGTTCCCTACTGCTGATTAAAATACAAATGGTAACTTAAATAACTTATCTAATATTTATCTTTTTTGAGATAAGGAGAAATTTCGGTAAGAAGATAATTGCTTACACAACTTAAAAATGTTTTTTGTTTTGATTAATAATAAATTAATTTCCTATCCGAATTTTTGATGAATTTGAGATGTTGTAACTGCAACATTAAGGAAGATTAGATTAGGCTTAAGATTAACTTGGTAATCTTCCTCTTCTGTAGTTATGGTTGAACAAATCAAACCTGAATATTCTGTTGCCTGGATCTCACACTTTGCTGAAATTCCTCAAGCAGAATGGGATGCTTTAGCTCTACCGCTTAACACACCTTTTTTGGAATGGGAATGGCTCAATAATCTAGAAACTTCTGGTAGTGCTATTCCTCGGACGGGATGGCAATCTTGTCACCTGACTGTGTGGCGAGATAGACAATTAATTGCTGCTGCACCTTTTTATCTTAAAAGCCATAGTTACGGTGAATTTGTTTTCGATCATCAATGGGCTGATTTGTCTTATCGTTTGGGAGTTGAATATTATCCTAAGTTGGTAGGGATGACTCCTTTTACTCCTGCAACTGGATACAAATTTTTAATTGCGCCTGGAGAAGATGAAGAAGCACTGACTGAATTAATGGTAGCAGCAATCGATCATTTTTGCGATCGCAACCGAATTTCTAGTTGTAATTTTCTGTTTGTCGATCCTGACTGGCGAACATTAATGGAAAATTATGGTTTTAGTAGTTGGTTACATCATAGTTATATTTGGGGCAATCAAAATTTTAAGAGTTTTGATGATTATCTTCAGATGTTTAATGCTAACCAGCGTCGCAATATTAAACGGGAGAGAAAAGCGGTAGTTAATGCTGGATTAGAAATGAAAGTATTGACAGGAGAAGAAATTCCTCGTTCTTTATATCCTTTAATTTATCGTTTTTATAGTAGTACTTGCGATAAATTTTATTGGGGCAGTAAATATCTCACTCGCAAATTTTTTGAACAACTTTATCCTAATTATAGCGATCGCGTTGTCTTAATTGCAGCTTATCAAGAAGGCGATGATAAAAAACCTGTAGGAATGTCTTTTTGTCTGACTAAAGGCAACAATTTATACGGGCGTTATTGGGGTTGTTTTGAGGAATATAATTGTTTACATTTTGAGGCTTGTTATTACAAACCAATTGAATGGGCAATTGATAATGGTATTACCATGTTTGACCCTGGTGCGGGAGGAAGTCATAAGAAAAGAAGAGGTTTTCCTGCCACTCCTAATTACAGTTTACATCGCTTTTATAATCGCAGGATGAATCAAATTTTACGTAATTATATTGATGAGATTAATCAAATGGAACAGGAAGAAATAGATGCAATTAATCATGAGTTGCCTTTTACTAAAAGAGAAATAAATTTTGATTTTTAGAATTTACAAATTCAAACCCAATCTACTTAAAATAGTTGTTTTAATTCTCAATAATGATAGTTAGAGAATATCAAAAATCAGACTTATCTGAAATTTCTCGCTTATTTTATAATACTGTTCATCAAGTTAATTCACGAGATTACACCAAGAAACAAATTGCAGCCTGGGCTGGAGAAATTAAAGATGAATCGTTTTGGCAGGAACGTTTTAGTAATTATCTAGTTTATGTTGTAGAAGCAAATCATATTATTGTTGGATTTACTAACTTTAAACCAACAGGATATATTGATTGTTTTTATGTGCATCATCAATGGCAAGGTCAAGGCGTTGGTTCTTTACTGATTAAACAAATAGAATTAGAAGCTAGAAAAAATCAAATTTCTTTATTATTCTTGAATGCAAGTGTTACAGCTATGCCGTTTTTTAAAGCAAAGGGATTTGTTGTCATTAGAGAGCAAGAAAGATTATATAATGGTTGTAAATTTAAGCAATATTATATGGAGAAAACTTTAAAAAATAATTATAAAATTGAATGAAATAAAATATTTTCATAAAACGTCTGACAAGATTCAATAATTGATAATATATATAAACAAAATAATTTTATAATATTCTTAAATTAAACTATGGAATGCGCAATTGTTAGTCGAGCAGGACAAGTTTTAGCCAGAGGAAAATTAATTTTAGATCGAGAAGAAAATGGTGAGATGCGATTGAATTTAAAAACTAATGGCGGAAAATTGATTCGGGGAGGAATTGTTGATGCTGATGGAGATTTAAAGAATGCTAGTGAGGAATTATTTCAACAATGTTATACAACTTGGCGAATGACAGGATTAACTTTAAGCGTGACTATTCGTTAAAGAAATAGATACAGTGGCGTAAGCGTAACAAATTAATAGTTGAATTGATTTTGATCTATAAAAACAAAAAATTTTTAATTTTTTAGCATGAAAACTAAAAATTAAGGGTAAGCAGAGTGACAGCAGTAATTTTAAATTTAGACAAAGTTGGATTGACAGACGAACAGTTTTACATTCTTTGTCAAGTCAATCAAAACTGGAATTTAGAACGTACTGCTAAAGGAGAATTGGTAATTATGCCACCTGTAGGAGGAGAAAGTGGACAGCGAGAAGCAGATTTAATTACTGATCTCAATCTTTGGAATCGTCAAACACAATTAGGTATAGTTTTTAGTTCTTCAACTATTTTTAGTTTACCAAACGGTGGCGATCGCTCTCCCGATGCAGCTTGGATTAGAAATGATCGCTGGAATGCTTTAACAGACAAAGAAAAAAAGGGTTTTCCTCCAATTTGTCCTGATTTTGTGATTGAATTGCGTTCTCAAAGCGATGCTCTTCAACCTTTACAAGATAAAATGCAAGAATATTTAAATAGTGGTTTGTTGCTAGGCTGGTTAATTGATCCTCAAAATAACCAAGTGTTCGTTTATCGTTTGAATCAAGCGGTGGAAATAGTTCAACTTCCTGCTAATTTATTGGGAGAAAATACTTTATTTACCTGGATTTGTCTTAAATTTATCTAAGTTTTAGCAGTAATTACTCACCAAAAATAGCCAGTTTGCAAGGTAGTCTGACGTTGCTCAGAATCATACTTGAGTAAATATTCTACCGCGATCGCATCACTTTCCCTTAATTGTTGAACTTCCTGTTTGCCAATTTCTGTATCGGTTGAGAGTAAAATAACTTGATGGGAAGCAGTGGGAAAATATCTTTCTACTAAATTATGACGATGAGAAGAATCTAATCTTCCCAAGGGAGTATCAATAACAACTGGTAAATTTTTGCCTGATACTCTCGCTAAACCCCACAAAAAAGCAACGGCGAGTAATTGTTTTTCTCCTGCGGAAAGACGTTGTTTTGGTAGAGGCAAACCATTAGGATCGTAGAGAGACAAACGAAAACTTCCATTATCAATAGCTACACGATGAACTAGATTAGATTTATGGAGTAAATAGCGAAAACATTCTGTTACTTCAATTTCTAATTTGTTGAGTTTTTTGAGAATTAATCTTTCCTTAAATAATGCTAAGGTTTGTTGTACTTTAGCTGCTGCTTGAATTATATGTTCATCGTTGGTACGATCTATAATTGTCTCACTATAATTTTTTAGTTCTTTTTTAATCAGTTCAATTTCTCTTTCCAGATTATTATAATTATTTTTAACTAGGTCAATTTCTGCTTGACATTCCCAAACTTTTTTATGAGCATTTTGAACGGCTCGATCTAATTTTTGATAATCTTCAGGAGAAGCTGCGATCGCTAACTGTTTATCTGTATTATCTATTTCTAATTCTAATTGTTTTAATTGCTCTAAACTTGCTTGGGCTTGTTTTTTTTGCTGAGGTAAACGTTCTTCAATTAAAGTAGTTAACAATCTTAAATTATCTTCGTCAATACCGAGTAAATTTGTTCCTTGTTCTTGAATAGAAAGAGCTAAAACTTGATTTTCTTCTGCTATAAAAGATTTAATTTGCTCGATATACTGAGGTTGTAAAGCAATTGTATTTAAATAATTTAATAACTTGCGATCGCGTTTATCTAAAATATTCTTAGCTTGTTTAAACTGTTGAATTTTTAATTCTTGTTCTCCTTGGGTTTTAATTTCAGATAGTAAAGGTGAAATTAATAATAAAGGTAAACTGCCAGCAGCTAATTCTCTTAACTTTTCTCTTTCTTTTTCTGCGTCATCAGTTGATTTTTTAATCTTATTTTCTAACTGACTTCTTTGAGCAGCAATTTTACCACCTTCTTTTCTAAATTTATTGTAAGATTTTTCTTTTTCTTTGTAAGCACATTTTAATTGCTTTTCTAAATTTTTTAACTGTTGTTTGACCGCTTCTTTTTGTTGTTCTTTTTGCTTTAATTGCTCTTCAATCTCTTGCAAAGTTGCTAACTGCTCTTGATTAGCTAAAGCTTTTCTTTTTCTACTAACTAAAACTTCTAAATCTACTGATAACTTTTCTGCCAATTCCAAACCTAACAAAGTAGAAATCGCATCTACTACTGTTTGGGGTGGTGTTTCTAATTCAGCTAATTCTTTGACTTGTTCACCATCAAATAAAAATAGATTAGAAATACCTAAAGGCAATAAATTTTCAACATATTCATCCCAAATTTCGGCTAAACCATTATCATAATTACCTTCAACAATAATACTTAAGCTGTCTTTACCATCTTGAGGATATTTATTCCAAGCACGAATAATTTTAAATTCTTGCCAACGATCTTCTACAATATGTTCAAAACTTAATTCAATTTGGGTAACTTTTCCTAAACTAGTTTGACTATTTACCGATTGAGTTAAAAAATCACCATAACCTAAATTACCTCTAGTCGAACATTGCGCTCTTTGTCCGTATAAAGCTAATCTAATTGCATCGATTAAAGTCGTTTTTCCCCCACCATTCATACCCCCAATTAAAATAATTGGGCTGAGGCTATCATTATTTTTTGGTCTTAGATCGATTAAATTACGACCTGCATAAACTCCAAAATTTTCTAAAATTAATTCAGTAAAAATCATTATGATATTTATTAAAGTAAAAATAAATTTATTTTCTTTGAAAACAACGAGCTAACTTTTTAAAAATTGGTAAATATTGAGAATTATAGCGAGTATCAACTTGTCCTTGCATTAAATAATAGTAAGCATTTTGATCCGATAATATGACTTGATAAATTGCTACTGGATTTTTAAATCTAATATCTTTACCTACAGCAATAATTTCATAACCATCAAGGTTATTAATTACAATTTTATTTCCAGTTTCGATCTCAATTTCAGTTAAATTATCGGTTTTAAACAAACGCTGATGAGCAAAATCTTCTAACTCTTGGTACTGAGGCGCAACCGAAGGCGCAACTACAAACAAAGGATCGTTAATTGATTTAACTGGGAAAACTCCATTCTTAGTGTAAATTAAACTATTACCTAATCTTTGAGCCAGTTTTAAATCTCCAGTTTCTTCTAGAGTAAATTTTAAACCATCAGTGGCAACAGCAGTTTGCGTTTGATGCCATTGAACTGTCAAAAGACTATTTTTTAAACTTTCTGAATAATTTGATGCCAATTCTTGAGGAAAAGTAGCGGTTACTAAAGCAGATTCATTTTGATTGCCTAATAACAAAATCCATTTATTAAAATCTATACCATAAGCTGATTGTTGAACCTTCAGTAAAATTGCATCTTTTCGATCTACTGTAACTTGTTCTTGTTGCAATAATACCATTCCCTTTTTTGCTAATTCTTCAGAATTGGTTAAACCAGGGGTTAACTCAGAAATAGGTGCAGGAATTTCTGTAACGACAATTGAACTATTAGTTTCTTCCTGCTGATAACCAGGAAAAAGAATCCCAGGCACAAACCCTTGTGGTGGTATTAGACTTATTTTTGTACCTGCAATCATTGGTGATTTTTCTTGGGCTAAACTATCAGGAGAAATTAATCCAAAGGTAAAAATTACACTTATTATTAAACTAAGTATTTTATTCATTGAACCAAATATTATCCGCAGATAAACACGGATAAACACAGATGGAGTTATGGATTAGTATAGAATTGCGATAAAATTCCAGATTGAAATTAATCAAGCAAACTTTTAATTTTAGTTATCTGGTTTACTAGCAAACTTAATATCTCCCCAAGTTGCTTTTACTGTTTCGGATTTTTCTTTTGATAATTGCTTTTTATTGGTCAATTCCTTAATTTTTTCCCTCACTTCTTCCACTTTTCCTTCAAGGGCAGCGTTTTTTAAATCTCGTTTTTGATGGGCATTTTCTATCGCGTCTTCTTTTCTTCTAGAACTACTTTCAAAACATTTTTCTAACTTTTCATAAATACCAACCCGACGAGACTTAGTATAAAATTGTCTTTCTGTATCCAATAATTTTGACATTAATTCCAAGTGCATTTCATCATCACAAATTTCTTCTAAAATTTCCCATTCATCACCACCCAATAATTTCTCATCGGCACCAACTCGTACATCCACAAAAGTTTCTCCTGTCACTTCTTCATAAATGCGAGGTAAGCTATCATCAAACTCGTGCTTTTCTTCCAACCAAATGCGCCTAATTTCACTCAATTCTTCAGAAGTAATTAAAGTAAGATCCAGATATTCTTCTGGTGCAGTTTGTCGTACCTGCACTTGTGCTTCCAATACTTTTCTCAACCAATATTCACGCCATTTTTTAGTATATGGTCCCGGAATCGGTTCAATGGAAGTTTTTCCTTCTTTGTTTCGTTCAAATAGTTCTACTCTTCCATAAATACGGCGAAAATCTCTTTTCTCTCTATCATCTTGAATATCAAGTTCATTCCGTATATCTAGTAGAGGCTGCAACCATTCCTTCTCTTCATCGTTTTGAATCATCGCCTCCATCGATTTATCTTTACTTACCATCGTACATACCCAACAACCAAAGCGAGAATCACCACAACTAGGAGTGGAAGTATCAACCACTAGAGGACATTCATTATCGGCAGTCGCACCGCGATACATGGCAAATAAGTCTTTGTTATTTCCTCCCCAAGGATTTTCCCATTGCATTAGATACATCCAGACTTCATCAGTACGCCAATCTTCGATAGGAAGATAAATTAACGAATTAGGACGACTAGGATTTGCATTTAAGCGATCGCGAATTCGCCACTGTCTGTGCTTTTCCATATTTGCTGCCCGTTTAGCACTTTCTGCTTTACGAGTTCCTAAAACCAATATTACTTCACCGCTTTTTCTAATAATGTTACGAATAAATGAGTCTGCGGGTTGAATTTTAAGACGATCAGTACACCATCGAAATCTATTTCGAGGGGCTGGATATCCTTTACCTATTAAGCAAACCCAGAATCTATCTTTTACTTCTGGAGTAGTTAAATGCGGTTGAATTGGCATTTTTTGCTGTTGGGCAGCTATTTCCATGCGTTCTAGAGATTTATTTACCCAAGCTGTAACTATTGGATTTTCAACCAAGGTATCGTTAGTAATAACGTGAATTGTTTTAGTTCGTTTTTTTACTGGTAAAGAAGCGATCGCATTCCAGATTATTTGCAGTACACAAGTACTATCTTTTCCTCCACTCCAGCCTACAACAAATGGAACATCATCTTGACAATACAACTCTTTTATTTCTTGTGTTAAAGAGTCTATGTCTTCAATCAAGTCTTCAGTAGTACGCTTAGTTAATTCTGGTTGTTCTACTTTTGATTTTGTTTTCATTATTAAGATTTATCAAAATCTAGATTATTCGTTGATTATTTGCCAGATATCTTTTTGAATTTGAGATGCAGAGGTTTTATCCTGCCACTTTTTCTGTAATAATTGAATACCTACTTCTGCATATTTTGTCACTATTTCTAATACTTCAGCACTATCTTTTGGTTCTGGTTGACTGTTGCGTTTACGAATGACATGAACTCCTGCTTCTAAAGCTAGGCGAACATCTTCATCAAGGCGAAATACTTCTGCCAAACTATTAGACCTACTTGTTAGAGGTTGAGAGATAGCTGCATTTTGCTTCATGGCGTAAGTCGCAGCAAAAGCGTAAGCATCAATTGCCCGTTTAAATATCTGTTTTTTCTTGAGATAATCCAAATAACCTTTAGCTTCAGATGTAGCCACAAATTTTTGAGTTATTTCTATGCGTTTCATTCCTCAACCTCAACAACAGAACCATCTTTTGTTCCTTCCAATAACTTAATTTTATGTATTTGGGCGATATTGGGTTTTAACTGATTTAAAAGATGGTCGGGTAAATCCCTATCTGTTGCTAACAATATCACTTGAGATGGTATCTGAGGCAAAGACTTAACTATATTTTCTTGATGAATTCCGTCAAGTTTACCAAAAGGGGTATCCATCATCAAAGGGGCTGCTTTACCAGAAGCTAAATTTAACCCTGCAATGAAAGCAAATACTAAAGCTTCTTTTTCCCCCTCACTGATTGTTGAAGGGTTCACAATATCACCGTTAGTTTGTCTAATTCTAAGGTTGTAGCCGTTTCTAAGAACTACCCCATCATACTTATCTGGTTTGTTAGTAACTAAACTATGAAGGCGAGAAGTATGATCTTCTATAGTTTGCTGGCAGTTTTCCGAATACCAATCAATTAAATCCTTTGCTGCTTCATTAAGTCCTTGGGCTAATTGATATTGTTTATTTAGCATCGACATTTCGCGATCGCTATTTAACAATTCTCCTTTTTGCCTTTTTCGTTCATCTTGCTGCTTTTCCAAAGATTCTATTTCATGACGCAAACGTTCAATTTTTCGTTCTGTTTCCTTTAGAAATTCTTCTTGCTGACCGACTTTACGCCAAATTTCATTAGCTTCTGTTTCAGATAATCCTTGGGTATCTTTTTTTAAGTTTTCTGTTACTTGGTTAATTTCTTCAATATCATCTTCAAGGCGATCTCGTTCTAATAGAAGTTTATCTAAGTCTGGAACTTGATACTGAGAAATTCTGTTTAAATCAATACGCAAACTTTCAATACGAGAATTTTCTTCTGTTATGATTCCTGCCTCTTCAATATTTTTCAATTGTTGAGAGATAAAATTATATTCTTTTTCGCCAATACAGTTGCCACAGACACAAGTATCGGCTTGAAGCAATTCTCTTAATTGATTAACTGATATAGAGATTCTAGTATTAGTTAAAGTTTTAGTTTGTAAATCATCTGCCATTTCCTTGACAAATTTCCGCATCATGGGAATAGAAGCATTTTCTAGAACTCTAGCGATATCTTTATCAGCTTTTTCAACTTGTTCTCTTAATCTTTGTTGTTCAATATTTAATTCTTGGATTTTATTTAATTTATCTCGAAATTCTTTTACCTGACTAGCCCTTTCTTTTATATCATCAAGTATTTTCTGCCCTTGAGTGTATTCTTCAATTGCTGTCTGTAGTCGATCTTTTCTAGTAGCAATTTCATGGGTTAGCTGAAATAACTTAGTATTGATATCTTGCAATTTTCGATCATTAGACTTAGCCTGGTTAATTTTTTCTTCAACCTTTTTAACTGCGTTCTCAGTATCTTTTTTAAGATTCACAATTTCAGGAATCCCCAAAATACTTTCTATTGCTTTACGAGTTTCTGTCGTTTGAGTAATGTTAGAGTACTCTTTGATTTTTTCACCATCAAAGAAAAAGAATTCTCTACACGAACTAGGTAAAAGCAAATCTATACGTTCTCGCGAATCAATTTGAAGTTTACCGTTGAAGTTAAAAGAAGCTTCTAATACTTCAGCATAGAAAGTGCTTCCTTTTTTGACTCTTTTTGCTGTTCGACTGATAATATAAGTTTTGTCTTCTTTCTGTAGCGTTATGCTTACCGATAGTTCCAATTCAGGATTTGTTTTAACATTAGGAAAATAAAAGTAACCCTGTTTTTCCTCTGATTCTTTTTGCGTATCGATTGCAGCTTTGATTAATTTCTGAGGCGAGATTACTTCGTTACCATAAAGGCACCATAAAACTGCTTCTAAAATAGAAGTTTTACCATAGCCATTTAATCCCCAGATAACCCAAATATTTTTATCTGTGTTTAAATCAAATTCAATAACTTGGTTTTCGTAGCATTTCCAATTTTGTAGATGGATTTTTTTAATTTGTAGCGTCACCTAATTCCATCCTCAATTAACTTAATCCTTCAGAGTATTTTTCAATCAATTGAACTATTTTGGGAACTAACTGACGATTTTTCAAAACAACCTTTTCCTTTTCCATCTGGATTACTTCTTTTAGTAAGAATGTAGGAATGTTATGTTTTTTAGCCAGTTCTTTGATCTTTTCTTCCATATGTAACTTTTTAAAACAGTTAAATTAAATCAGAGTAAGTAATTCCATAATGAGATAATTCATTTCCTAGCTTAGTAATAACTGAGGCTCTATTGCTAGCAGTTTTGGCAAAATGTTTAATTCTTTTAACTTCAGATGTAATTAATTTTACTCGTTCATCTCCTATTGGTGGTACTACAAGTATATCAATCAAAATAGCTGTTTCTTTTCCTGGTGTTTTTCTTAAAATTCTGCCTCGACGTTGGATAAATTGTCGTTCTGAGGTATCGCTGGCTAAAATTATCGCTTCTTGGGCAGCAGGTATGTTTACGCCCTCGTCAAGACACTTTACGGCTATTAAAGCATCAAGACGACCTTGACTAAAATCATTTAATATTTGAGGGCGTTGTTTATCTTCTTCAGAAGTAAAGCGGGCAACTATCATTCCTTGTTGGGATAGTCGATGACATACTATGTCTGCTTGGTTGATATCAGCACAATAAACCATGCCTTTTTTTAGAGGATGGTCTTGAATAATTTGACTGAGAATATTAATTTTATCACTAGCAGATTTAATAATACGCGATCGCTTTCTAGTCAAACTTTTTATAGTTTCACTGGCTTTACTTTTACCACTCTTAAATGATTTAGCAATTTTCTTAGTTAATTTTTGATACTCTTCATTTTCTGCATCAGTTAGAGTAACAACATAGACATAATATTTGTATTGGCAAAGTATATCTAAATTAATAGCTTGTTCTAACCCTAACTCATAAACAATACCGCCAAAATAATCTAAAACAAATTCCGTTCCTTCTTCATCATAGGGACGTATGGGGGTAGCAGATAAACCCAAGCGATAAGTAAAATCATTTCTCAATATTCTGCGATATTCTTTTGCCCCTGCGGTGTGTACTTCGTCGGCAATAATTAAAGATTTTTCGGGTAAACCTCCAGCATCTTCGATCAGTTCTGCTACTGTTGACTTAGATAAACCGCTATAAGTACCCACTAAAACAGTCGGCAGTCTTTTCACTGTTTGTACATTGCCGTGAATTAGACGTAATTTCCTATATAAAATATTTCTCCAAATTTCAGATTTTTCTATTGCTGCAATGGGATAATAAAAGTCAGTAAGTTTATCTAATTCATCCATCCATTGTTCAACTAAATTTTTATTTGGAGGAACAACAACAATAATTAAATCTAAATCTTCTATACTACTAGCACTAGCTAAGGCAGTAATAGTTTTACCTGCACCAGTAGCCATTGCTAAAATACCTTGATTATTAGCATTTTTGAAATTAATTAATGCTTGTTCTTGATACGATCTTAAGTTGATATCTAGACCACGAATTGATTGTTTGTTATCTAAACTATTCTCATTATCGATCTGATAATTTTTGCTTTTTTCTGCGACAGTAAAAGATTTTTGTTTTGGTTTATTTGAATAATTTACCGTTGGTTTAGTATCTGGACAATATTGTAATAACTTACGAGTAGCTGCTTCAGGAAAACTCATTATTTCCACATTACGAGTTTTATTTTCCCATAGCTTTTCAAAATCACTTGCTATACGTTGAACTCTTTTTTTATCTTCTTCTCGCCAAGAACAAAACACTTCAATATTTTCAAAATTATAGACCAGTCCCGATCTCGTTTCATTAATAGAACCTGTAAAAGCAATTTGATTATTATCTTTATCGTTTAAAATACCGATTTTTTCATGATATAATCTTGGGTCATTAAAATTTTTAGCTACTGCTAATTTAATATCTAGTACGCCCTGACTTAATAACCAAGATAAACAAGCTAATCTATCGTCAGCGACTGATTCAAATTCTTGTAAAATTACCCGATTAATTACCGCTTCTCTTTGTTTTAAACCATTATTAATTGCCTCAATATCCTCTGAAGAAAGATAAGGCGATGCTACTAAACGCATTTTGCCACTAGCATTAATTAAACCAGCAAGTCCTTGAGAAACTGTAATTATTGAGGTACTAGAAAAATAACCTACAGCCCGACTGTATAAAGTTGTTTGTGATAAACAAGGAATATAAAAATCATCAATAATATTATTGTGATCGCTTCGATAATGATCTTGAATATTCAGCTTTTGTAAACTCAAGTGATTTAAAAAGTAATTGATTATCTAATTTGATTTTTCCCCAATAATCAATAAAAATACAACCAATAGTTGAAAAGTGCGATCGCATCTATGCTTTTTAAATATTCAATCTACCTGTAGTAAATAATTGATAGCCACCTACAAAACTAGCCAAAGAAAGCACAAATTGCCATAAGCTAGTTGGTTGCAGAATAGCTTTACTACTTAATGAATCCTGTTGCCGTACTAATTGCTTTAGATTTATTATGATCTTATCCACTGTATAGGCGATCGCTTGAAGGATTTGTACAATAAACTGTAATAGCTTATTCAAAAAAACAAACATTAAATTTATGTTAAAAAGATGACTACTCTATTACCAAACACAACTGCTAGCTTATACGAACAAGATTATTTGTTATGGATTGAAGCAACTCTCAATCAACTTAGAGAAGGAAAATTGACAGAACTAGACATAACTAACCTCATTGAAGAAATCGAGGATATGGGGAACAGTCAAAAATCAGCACTCTTAAGTAATTTAAGAATTTTGTTAATGCACCTGTTGAAATGGAAATATCAACCAGATAAAAGAAGTAATAGTTGGAAATATACTATAGTAGAACATCGTAAAAGAATACTAAAATCTTTCAAGATTAGTCCCTCTTTAAAACGTTATTTTGATGAAGTTTTTAATGAATGTTACCAGGATGCAATTGAATTAGCTTCTGCTGAAACTGGACTACCTGAAAAACATTTTCCTCAACAATGTCCATTTAATCCTGAAAATACTCTTGAGCATGGTTATTTGCCTGATGAAAATTGCTAACAATTAACTAGGTAAAAAATTAGTATCTGTTAACTCTTCCCAAGAGTAAGGACAAACAGAAGGAAAAACTTCACTTGCCAATCCAGTTTCTTGCGCTGCTTTCAAAACTGCTTTATTGTAACCAGACGAAATTGCTTCTTTTAGATAAGGTTTAAGACTAGGATTATCTGAGAGCAAATTTTCCACATCAAGTCGTTGAATTTTAATAGTTAACTCCCAACTACGCGAGCGTTTATTAGGCTGATACTGCCATTTCAATAAATGCATCACTAAAATAATTAAACGATTAACTAGCTCTCTTTTTTCCTGCCTCCCCAAACTCTCAATCTCCTCAATTAGATTATCCCAATCTAGATTAATTAAATCCCGTTCCCTTAAAGCTTTAGCTGTGGCAATTGTCCAGGCATAAAAATCTTGATCGTAAAGCATTTTCTCTCTGTGCCTCTGTGCCTCTGCGTGAAATCAAACTACACTTTCAACTCTTAAAAACTCGTTCACTACTTGCAAATAACTCTCCCGATCCTCCAACATAGGAAAATGCGCCGTATTAGCAATCTCCACATATTCAATCTTGTCATTCAATGCTGCTGCTTGCTTTCCCATTACCGCAGGAATAATAATATCTTTCTCACCAGAAATCATCAAAGTCGGTACTGAAATTTTAGCAAACTCTTGAGGCATTATTTCTACAGCTTTTTTACTGACACAAGTAAAAATAGTATTCAACGCTGCTTGATAATCTGCCATTAAATAATCTTCTAAAAAAGCACGCCTTTCTTCAGGCGCGATCGCACGAGCTAAAAACCTTGCCATAAACATTCTGTCGGCAAAGGGAATATTTAAAAACCATTTGTAGCGAAACTTAACTACATAACCACCAAACTTATAAAAAGCAGCAAATGCTTTCTCATCGTATTCAAAAATTCCGTTACAAGTCAAAATAGCTTGTTTAACTTTCTCACTGTAGCGATTGATAAATAATGTTGCGACAGAAGCACCCATTGAATGAGCATGAATAAATACTTCATCCAAGCCCAAAGAAGCTAATAAAATAGCTAAATCTTCCCCATATTCCTCTAACTCATAACTCACATCTACAGGAATAGAAGGTAAAAGAGAACGTCCAAAACCACGCAAATCGTAAAGCAAACAATCAAATCGATCCGATAAGGCGGTAGCAATATCCCGCCAATATCTTGCCGATCCTCCCCAACCATGAATAAACACCATGACTGGTTTGGTACCCAAGTTTCCTTGATGAATCCATTCGTAATAATGCTCTACACCACGAATATCGATCAGAGGCATTGCAGTTATTAGCTATCGACTACTAACTACTCAGTGTAATACTCACTCAACAGTAATTTCCATCTAGTTAACAATTAGTTGATAACTGGTAATTTTTCATTGTTGATAGTTAATGGTTGATGGATAAAAAGTAAAAAGTAGAAAGCAGAAAATTTATGACCTTGTTACTTATTACCTATTACTTTCTGGTCACTGATAACTGATTAACTGATTAAGCCGATTCTGGTTTTCTAAAAGAAGTTGGATGAACCAATAACTCAGCAGTAGAACGTTTTTCTACCATTTCCCTGGTTACGACGCAACGACGTACATCCTTACGGGAAGGTAACTCATACATGATATCCAGCATCAACTCTTCGACAATACCTCGTAAAGCTCTGGCACCAGTTTTCCTACGATATGCTTCTTGTGCGATCGCTTTGACTGCTTCATCTTCAAAATCTAATTGAATGCTGTCCATTCGCAATAGCTTTTGATATTGCTTGATTAAAGCATTGCGAGGTTGAGTAAGAATTTCTACTAATGCTTCTTCATCTAGAGGTTCTAAAGCTGCGTTGACGGGAATACGTCCGACAAATTCTGGAATCATGCCAAACTTAACCAGATCGTCTGGTTGAAGTTGCTGTAAGATATCAGTTGCCAGCTTTTCTTTAGAAGGAGTTTCCCCATTTTGGATAAAGCCCATCGATTTTTTACCCAGACGGCGTTCTACCACCTTATCTAAACCAACAAAAGCCCCACCACAAATAAACAAGATGTTGCTAGTATCGATTTGAATACAATCTTGGTAAGGATGTTTTCTTCCTCCTTGAGGCGGTACATTAGCTACTGTTCCTTCCAACATTTTCAACAAGGCTTGTTGTACGCCTTCGCCTGAAACATCACGAGTAATGGAAGGATTTTCGCTCTTGCGGGCTATTTTATCAATTTCATCAATGTAAATAATCCCTCGTTGTGCTTCTTCTACATCCAAATCTGCTACTTGCAACAAACGTAATAAAATATTTTCGACATCTTCCCCGACATAACCAGCTTCGGTAAGAGTTGTAGCATCAGCTACCGCAAAAGGTACTTCCAGGATTTTAGCTAAAGTTTGAGCTAGTAAAGTTTTACCACAACCAGTTGGACCCATTAACAGGACATTCGATTTTTGTAGCTCAACTGCATCTTCACCGCGTTCTTGATCGGTTCCTGCTAAACTCAACCGCTTGTAATGATTGTAAACTGCTACGGAAAGAACTTTTTTAGCTTCTTCCTGTCCAATCACGTGTTCGTCCAAATATCGTTTGATTTCTCTAGGTTTAGGAATATCTCTAAAAGAAATCCCACCTACGCGATCGCGTTTTTTCGGGGTTTTGCTATCTGGACGAGGCGCAGCCGGGGAGATCGGCATTCCTTCTTCAATCAACTCCTCATCCAAAATTTCGTTACATAATTCAACACATTCATCACAAATGTAAACCCCAGGACCCGCAATTAGTTTACGGACTTGCTCCTGAGATTTGCCACAAAACGAACATTTAAGATGAGAGTCGTATTTAGACATATGCGCCTCTTGCTAGGTTAGAGAGATGTTACTGGGACTTTAGGATCTGCTAGTTGTTGTCTAATGATTACTTGATCGATTAAGCCATATTCTTGAGCTTCTTGGGCTGACATATAAAAGTCTCGCTCTGTATCAGCAGCTATTTTTTCGAAAGGTTGACCTGTATGTTCAGCAATCAAGTCATTAAGTCTCTTTTTAATGTAGAGAATTTCTCTGGCTTGAATTTCTATATCTACTGCTTGACCTTGTGCGCCTCCTAAAGGCTGATGGATCATAATCCTTGAGCTTGGCAATGCCATTCTTTTGCCTTTTGTCCCACCAGAAAGGAGAAACGCCCCCATCGAAGCAGCTATACCATAACAAATAGTTACAACGTCTGGTTGAATTTGCTGCATGGTATCATAAATCGCCATACCAGAATATACTGATCCGCCTGGAGAATTGATATACAATTGAATATCTTTTTCTGGGTCTTCTGCTTCTAAATACAATAACTGGGCTACTATCGAATCGGCAACTTTATCATCAATTGGTGTCCCGAGGAAAACAATTCGCTCTCGCAATAGTCTGGAGTAAATATCAAAAGCTCTTTCTCCGATGCCAGATTGCTCAATTACCATCGGGACAACGTTACTCAAGGAATAAGCTTCTTGGTTACGTTGGCTAGTTAAGTAGTTATAAGGCGATCGCGATTCCCACATATATTTTTGTTAACTATTTTGGTCTAATATAATTGTTGGGTAATTTTTGCGTAATTTTTCTGAGTTTAGTTTATCCTTCTGTTGAATATTATGCCTTATCTACTTTAATTGTGCAGACAGTAGGGTGGGGATATCCCCACTATGCCAATTAGTTATTAGCCTAGTTGATTAGATAAAAAAGAAGAAGTTGAATCCCTTCTCCTTTAATTAACTTAACTGTTTTCTACTTCAGTTTCTAATTCTTCTTCTGCTTCAGCTTGTGCTTCTACTTCTGAAAGAGAACCACTAGGAACTAATTCGACTTGAGCTTTTTCCCTCAACCAATCAAGGGTTTTGTCCCTAGTAAACTCTTCTTCGACCATTTTTCTTAAGCGATCGCGATCAATATCTTGACCCGCAAGTTCTTGCTCAATTTCTGCCATTCTTGTAACAATCTCTTCTTCACTAGGTTGTAAAGATTCTCGCTTAGCAATTTCTGAGATGATTAAGTTTTTTTGCAGATTTTCAATCGCTTCTGGGCGAGCATTGGCTCTCATTTTAGGAATGCTATCAGCATTCACTAACCTTTTTACGTCTAAACCCATTTGTTGCATTTGTACCAACGTTTGAGTCAGTACTTGGGTTACTTCTTCTTGAACTAAAGTTTCTGGTAAATCTACGGTGCTTTTTTCAACTAAAGCATTGACAATAGCAGCATTAATATTGTTTTTTGTTTCATTGGCTGCTTTTTCTTGGAATTGTTTCTCCAAAGATTCTTTTAACTCAGCAAAGGTTTCAAACTCACTTACTTCTTGAGCAAAGTCGTCATCAAGCTCTGGTAATTCTTTAGCTTTGAGTTCTTTCAGCGTAATAGAAAAAACGGCAGGTTTGCCAGCTAAATCTTCTTTAGGGTAATCTTCGGGAAAAGTTACCAAGACTTCTTTAGTCTCTTCGGGTTTCATCCCGACAACTCCTTCCACCATGCCTGGAATAAGTTTACCTTCGGCAATCTCAACTTGAAAGTTAGTAGCACTACCGCCTTCGATCTCAGTTCCTTCTTCTCCTTCAGACATGAGTTTGCCACTAAAATCAATAATGGCAAGATCTCCCATTTCGGCAGGACGATCTTCAATTGGAACTAAATCAGCTTGTTGCGCCCGACGTTGTTCGATAAAATCGTCTACTTGTTCGGGAGCGTAAACTGATTCTTCTGCTTTAACGTCAATTGTTTGATAATCCCCTAATTCTATAGAAGGAGGAATATCTACCGCAGCCGAAAAAACAATTGGTTCACCAGGATGATATTTTTGAATCAATTCATCAAAATTAGAACGAAGCTGATAGTTGCCTAACGCTTCAATTGATTCTTGTTTGATTGCCTCTGCCAAACTGGTTTGAATTAATTCTTCTAAAGCTGCTGCCTTAATTTTTTGAGTACCAATTCTTTGTAGCAAAACTTGCCGTGGGACTTTACCTTGGCGAAACCCAGGAATATTGCTGGAACGGGCGAGGTTTTGTACCACTTTTTCGTAGGTACTGCGAGAAGTTTCTCCTGAAATTTCTATTTCTAATTTTATTTGGCTGTCAGGAAGCTTTTCCTGGGTTACTTTCATCGATGGTTCTATTTAGTAACTACTTTAGTTTAATTATGTCTTGAAGCGAGGAGTAATTAACTTAAAAATTAGCTTAAGACTCCTCGTAGCTATGCTATCTTATCAATTGAAGTAGGTTGATTCCACTAAGTTGGCGAAATTTTGATTTTTTGTTGCCTAAATGGACTGATTTAGCTCTACTTTTTCAAAGTGGTAGCCTCTTGACCAATAGTTGATAATATTACATCTGTGGTCTAGAAAGAAAAAAATTAATCTGAGCCATTGCTGTTAAATTAATCTAAACTCTTGTCAATCAGGCAAACAAGCAAATTGAAGAATTGTTGCAGACTGTAAAAGTGAACTAGAGAGGCTAATCCATCTGGTAAGATGAACAAATATTAAAAAATTAGCTTTAATCAATATAGCTTAAGAGTAATTTAATCATCATTGCTAATTCATAAAATAAAACTTAAATAGTAATCACGCTCTCGCTTTTAGCGAGGCATATTTGAGAACGTAATCTCAAGGGGAGGTTTAAATCATTGTCTGGTGGAATTAATGTCGCTATTTTGGGAGCAACCGGAGCAGTAGGACAAGAACTACTTCAATTATTAGCAACTCGTCAGTTTCCTTTAAAAAATCTTAAATTGTTGGCTTCTCCTCGTTCGGCAGGCACAAAAATTAACTACCGTGGGGAAGAAGTTGAAGTAGAAGTAGTTAGCGAAGATTCATTTCAGGATGTAGATTTAGTTTTAGCTTCGGCGGGTGGTTCTACCTCCAAAACTTGGGCAGCCAAAGCAGTAGCAGCAGGGGCAGTTGTGATTGATAACTCTAGTGCCTTTCGGATGAACCCAGAAGTGCCTTTAGTTGTTCCTGAAATTAATCCCGAAGCAGCAGCAAAACATCAAGGTATCATTGCTAATCCTAACTGCACCACCATTTTGATGGGAGTAGCTATTTACCCTCTGCACCAAGTTCAACCGATTAGACGAGTGGTAGTATCTACTTATCAATCGGCTTCTGGTGCTGGTGCTAGAGCAATGGAAGAAGTAAAAACTCAATCTAAAGCTATTTTGGCTGGCGAAACTCCTCAACCTGAAATTTTGCCTTATCCTTTAGCGTTTAATCTTTTTCCTCACAATTCTCCTCTCAACGAGCAAGGATATTGTGAAGAAGAAATGAAAATGATCAATGAAACTAGAAAAATTTTTAATGCTCCCGAGTTACGCTTGAGTGCCACTTGTGTCCGCGTGCCAGTCTTAAGAGCGCACTCTGAAGCTATCAATTTAGAATTTGAGCACCCCTTTGCGGTTGAACAGGCTAGAGAAATTATTGCCAAAGCCAAAGGAGTAAAATTGGTCGAAGATTGGCAAGCGAATTATTTCCCAATGCCTATCGATGCTACAGGTAAAGATGAAGTATTAGTGGGACGTATTCGTCAAGATTTATCTCACCCTTGTGGTTTAGAATTGTGGCTTTGTGGCGACCAAATTCGTAAAGGAGCAGCTTTAAATGCCATTCAAATTGCTGAATTACTCCTTCAAAAAAATTGGTTGAAGACAGCTAATGATAAAAAAGTTGTAGTCTAAAACAATAACTTTTTATTTGATTGTTGACGGGAAAAGTAACCAGATTTTTCTGTACTTTAGCTTCTCTTTTCTAAAGAAAAAACCCTAGTTGCTGATTTGAAATTGTGCGTATTGATTCCTTATGAGTTATGAACCTTTTGGCAGAGTAGTAGTGGCAATGGTGACTCCGTTTGCAGATGACGGGAGTGTAGATTATGAAGTAGCAGAAAAATTAGCTGTTCACTTGGTAGACAATGGCAATGACGGTTTAGTAATCTGTGGAACCACAGGAGAATCTCCTACTTTAACTTGGGATGAAGAGTATGAATTATTCCAAGTGCTTAAAAAAGCTGTAGGACATCGCGCTAAAATTATTGCAGGAACTGGTTCAAACTCAACCCATGAAGCGATCGCAGCAACTCAAAAGGCAGCTAAATTAGGCTTAGATGGTTCTTTGCAAGTAGTTCCTTATTACAATAAACCACCCCAAGAAGGATTGTATCAGCATTTTAAGGCGATCGCCCTTGCTTGTCCCGATCTACCTTTGATGTTATACAATGTGCCAAGTCGTACAAGTCGCAATCTTGAAGCTGAAACAGTTGCACGATTAGCCGAAATTGATAATATTATTGCGATTAAAGAAGCCAGTGGAGATTTGGAACAAGCTTGTCAAATTCGCCGTTTAACACCCGATTCTTTTGCTATTTATTCTGGGGAAGATGCCCTAACTTTACCCTTGTTAACTGTAGGAAGTGTAGGGGTAGTAAGTGTCGCCAGTCATTTAGTAGGGAAACAAATGCAAGAGATGATTGAAGCATTTGCTCAAGGCAATAACCAACTAGCTCAAGAAATTCAGTTAAAACTTTTTCCTTTATTTAAAATTTTATTTGCTACTACTAACCCGATTGTTGTCAAAGCAGCCTTAAACTTACAGGGTTGGCAGGTTGGTAGTTTGCGTCCGCCTCTTTGTGAGTTACAATTAGATTTAACCGAAAAATTAAAAGCAATTCTTAAGGAATTAAGTTTACTTTGAGTTTATTATTAGTGCATAGAGATAAACTTCCACTCATAACCTATAAAAGCTGTTATATATAATAATACAGATAAATCTTCAATTTAAAATTAAACAAATTTTTTAAAAAATCAAATAATAATTAGCAATTAGTCAGCAGAAGCTTGTTGCTTTCTGATTACTTGTTTGCTTCTATTTATCTAAAATTAAATATTTACATTCAATCAACTAAAAATCCAATAAAAATCTTTTTATTTTAACTAACTCATTAGTTGACAAAAAGCCTAATTCACTAACTTAATCAGGAAAAACATGAACAAAAATGACAAACCAACTCTCAAAATTATTCCCCTTGGTGGACTACATGAAATTGGCAAAAACACCTGTGTCTTTGAATATGAAGACGAAATTATTTTATTAGATGCAGGTTTGGCTTTTCCTACCGATGAAATGCATGGGATTAATATAGTATTGCCCGACATGACCTATTTACGGGAAAACCGCCACAAAATCAAAGGAATGATTGTCACCCATGGTCACGAAGATCATATTGGTGGGATTCCCTATCATCTAAAACAATTTGATATTCCAGTTATTTATGGACCTCGTTTAGCGATGGCGTTGCTGGAAGATAAATTAGAAGAAGCAGGATTGCGCGATCGCACAATTCTCAAAACCGTTGCCCCCAGAGAAATAGTTCGTTTAGGAAAATCTTTCTTGGTTGAGTTTATTCGCAATACTCATTCAATCGCCGATAGCTTTAGCGTTGCTATTAATACTCCTTTAGGGGTAGTTATTCATACGGGAGATTTCAAATTTGACCATACCCCAATTGATGGCGAAACTTATGATTTACAAAAATTGGCAGAACACGGAGAAAAAGGTGTTTTGTGTCTCCTGAGTGATTCTACTAATGCTGAAGTTCCTGGACATACACCTCCAGAAAGTGCTGTTTATCCTAATTTAGACCGTATCTTTGCTCAAGCTGAAGGAAGGTTAATGGTCACAACTTTTGCCTCCTCAGTTCATCGAGTCAATATTATTTTGCAACTGGCACAAAAACATCAACGTAAAGTAGTAGTAGTGGGGCGGTCAATGCTAAATGTGATCGCTCATGCTCGTAATTTGGGTTATATCAAATGTCGAGACGATTTATTTGAACCACTTAAAGCTCTCAATCGTCTTCCTGATGAACAAGTTGTGATTTTAACCACAGGTTCTCAAGGTGAACCTCTCGCTGCCATGACTCGTATTTCTCGTAAAGATCATCGACATATTCGAGTTAAACCAGGAGATACGATTGTTTTTTCTGCCAATCCAATCCCAGGTAATACAATTGCCGTTGTTAATACGATTGATCGCTTGATGATGCAAGGAGCTAAAGTCATTTATGGTAAAGATAAAGGTATCCATGTATCTGGACATGGAGCGCAAGAAGACCACAAACTGATGCTAGCTTTAACCAAACCCAAATTTTTTGTTCCCGTTCATGGTGAACATAGGATGCTTGTCAAACACGCTGAAATAGCTCAGGCAATGGGTATTCCCGGCGAAAATACGGTGGTAATTAATAACGGTGATATTGTCGAATTAACTGAAGAAAGTATTAGTATTGCAGGACAAGTACCTTCTGGAATTGAATTAGTTGATAGTGCCGGAATTGTCCACGATACAGTCATGAAAGAAAGACAACAATTAGCAGAAGATGGTGTAGTGACTGTCGCTACTGCTGTTGATTGGTCGGGCAAATTAATTACTCCTCCCACAGTTCATTTAAGAGGGGTGGTAACCACAGTCGAAAAATCTTTATTACAACAGTTAATTGTTAGAACTATCGAAAAATTCTTTAGCGATCGCTGGTCAGAATTTAGTCAGATCATCGATGGTGAAATCGAAGTAGATTGGACAGGAATTCGGATTGAAATTGAAGGTAATTTACAACGATTAATTAGCAGAGAGTTAAGAAGTAAACCGTTGGTGGTTTTTTTGTTGCAAACACCCGAAAAATCGGCTGTTAAATCTACTGCTCGCAGAAGACGCAGATCTACTGCTTCAGTTGCTCTAGAGCAAATTATTTAGGTTAAAAACTGTTTTTGTCTCTATAAATATTGCAACCAGAGAGTGGGCAATGCCCACTTTTTTTTATTTTAATTTTCTGCAATTTAATAGTTATTTTCTTTGATGCTTCGGGAAGTCTATACGTATAAGTGTAAAAGCAAGAACTCTAAGTTCTTAAGTAAAAAGACTTCTAGTAAATATTAGTTATAACTATGGAATCTTTAAATTTTGACATTTCTCGGCAATCCGCTACAACCATCAAATTTATTGAAGAAATTGGCATGATCATAGCTGCCAAAAACTTAACTCCAACCATGGTTAGTCAAGATTTTCTCAAATTTAGTGGTATTATTCCTCAAAATTGGGAATTGTCCCAAGAACCAATTTTAAATCCGACCTTGGCTCAATTAAACTTTCAAAATGGGATTAATATTATTGCTCAACCTCGTACTATTACCATTAGTGAAGCTGTTACAGGTAAAAGCATTAATGAAATACAATCACCACTGGTAAGCAGAAAATATGTAGAAAAATTACCTCATGCCGAATATCAAGCCCTAAGCTTTAGTTGTAAGATTATTGTTCCATTTCCTAATAATGGAGAAATTCCTTATAAATATTTAACTAAAACTCTTTTAGCTCCAGGCTCTTGGCACGAAATTGGTAGAGGATTAGTACAAGCAGGCATTAATTTAGTCTATCAATTAGACCGATGCCAATTAAACCTAAGTATTAGTGAAGCACGATTACAGCAACCTCAGCAAGAGCCGATTTTTGCTCTTTTATTTGCTGGAAGTTTTAATTACGCGATCGCTAGTGATCATCCACAACAACGTTTGGAAAGACTCGCTCAAGGATTAAATTTTTGGCAAACCGATTTGCAGACTTTTCGTGAAATAGTTAATCAAAAGTTTTTAGCAGAAGGAAATATCGGTCAGTTTACTCAAGAAGAAAGTATCTTTCCCGTCGGTGCTATGTAATTTTTGAACTAAGGAATTACAATAGAAAGGTTGTGCATTAATATTACATTTAATCCTATGGCTGTTCCTAAGAAGAAAACTTCTAATTCAAAACGCAATCATCGCAAAGCTCACTGGAAAAGAAAAGCTGCCCTAGAAGCTCAAAAAGCTCTTTCTTTAGGTAAATCAGTTTTAACTGGACGTTCTAATAGCTTTGTTTACCCCACTGACGAAGAAGAGGAAGAAGACAACGAATAAACCACTTGTTTCAGTCTCTAGCTAGCCATCCAAGTGAAATACTTTTGGGGCAAAGCTAGCTAGACTATTAAAAAAGTAGTATTGTGACTGAAAGTAGATTATGTTAGGCAAGTTTTTTCAAAAACCAACACCAGATGCAGATCCTCGTGTTCCTCCTGGTCAATATTTAGCTAAGGGTTTTCCTGTCCTTACCTATGGAGAAACTCCGCAAATTAGTACAGACGAGTGGAAATTCCGAGTTTGGGGGTTGGCGACAGAAAAAACTTTGAGTTGGTCGGATTTTATAAATCTACCGCAACATGATTTTACGGCTGACTTTCATTGCGTAACTCGCTGGTCAAAATTAGATGTCAAATGGACTGGTGTTAAAGTTACTGATTTCATGGCATTAATTGAATTAGACCCCAAAGCAACTCATCTGATGCAGCATTGCTACGGCGGTTACACTAGCAATATTTCTTTAGCAGACTTTTTAAGAGAAGAAAACTTTTTTGCCCACACTTTATTCGACGAACCTTTACCCGCAGACCATGGTGGTCCCATGCGTTTAGTAGTACCTCATCTCTATGCTTGGAAAAGTGCCAAGTGGATCAATGGTTTAGAATTTCTTGACCACGATGAATTAGGTTTTTGGGAACGAAATGGTTATCATCGCCGAGGAGAACCTTGGGCAGAAGAACGTTATGCTGGTCTTTAATTCAATTTAGAGTCAATCATACATGATTGAGTTCAATCTAACTTAAACTTATTCAACTTTTTCTTGATAATAGCTTTGTAACAAATTGTCTAACTGCTCTTGAGGGCAACATTCAATCAAAGCTTCAAAAACCTCTAATAATTTGGCTGCACTATCTCCTAACATGGGACTTAACCCCCAAACATCCTGTACCCATTCTTGAGGTTGTTGCTCGTCAAAGATTAAACGTTCTAACAATTGTTTAGCTTCTGTTTGAGATAAAGACATAAGCTTGACTATCCTTATTTTCGACTTTTAAAAAAACAAATTACTTAGTGCTTAAGTAAAAAACTTAATCTCACGATTAGATGGTGTAGAAAACCGTAATTACACTACCTTGACGTATATTAATAAAAATCGTTACATTTATTTACAGATAGAAATAAAACTTATAACAAAGAGGTAAAAATAAATTATGACTATTTTAATTGGATTATTTCTGATTGGTTGGACTGCTGCTGCTGTATTAGGTACACAAGCTTATTTTCTAGGTGAACAAACCAAACCAATTCACGAACGCAATCTCAAATCTCAATCTTTTGAAAAACTAGCCAAAGTTTTCACAGGTAAAGATATTGACTATGCTCAAAGAACTCCAGCTTATGGTTTAGATACTTATACCAGTACCAACCTTCCCAACGCCTAGATAGCAAACAACCCCAAAAGCTTGATAACGATTTTTCTTAAAACCGCAACCCAGCTTCTCGGGTTGTTTTTTTTGAGTAATGGGATTGATTATTGAAGAGGAATAAACAAAATTATTAATTTACTCAGCAGTAGCTAGTTCAGTGCTACCTGGAGTGCGACGACGAGTAAGAGTATTAAACAACATCTTACCAATAGCTTTAATTAAGTTTCCTTCTAATTCTTGGAACATTTTCATGTTCATGCCAAAAGCATCATTAGCCTCTTGGACAATTTCTTCTGCTGTTTGTAAATCGACAGGTAACTCATCCATCGTCTGACGATACTCAGTTTTAAATGCTTTTTCGTCTGGAATATCTTTAAATTCGTAAAAAGCAGTACCTTCGCCATCAGAAAGATTCATTGCTCTTTGAGAAATCTTTTTCAGAATTTGTCCTCCAGACAAATCTCCTAAATAACGAGTGTAAGAGTGAGCAACTAACAATTCTGGTTTAGTATTAGCTACTTCTCTAATTCTGGCGACATAAGCTTTGCCTGCTTCAGATAGAGTAACTTCTTCACGCCAATTAGGGCCGTAATAAAAATATAGATCTTGCTCAAGACTATGTTGGCGATTTAATTGAGGAAAATAAATTTTTGAGACTACAGGATGGTCTTTTAATCTTTCCATTTCTTCTTCCATTGCAGAATAAACGAAATAAAGATTAGCGACCAATTTGCGGTAGGATTTTTTTTCGACTACCCCTTTCAGAAAACATTTAACGAAACCAACATTTTCCGCCATTGTGTGGGACTTTTTTGTCCCTTCTCGTAACATAGTAGCTAAATTAACGCTCATGCTCAAATTCCTGCTCTTATGATGAACAACAGATATACGATTTTTTACAAAAGATCAAAATTCTATGCCTAATTGGCTAGAGTAAACCGATTTAATGAGACTTTTTATTAAGAATTTTTACATCAAACGGAGCAAATAACTTGAAAAATACGATTTTCAATACTTTAAGGCGACTTCAATAGTTTTTTTCATGTTAAGTTTATTAAATTAATTGGGTAATTAATCAATAGTCAATGAGCGGTTGGCTTCGGTGAAACAATCTCGTTTAGTAAAAATTAGTAAATATCTGAGCTATCATTTGCGTCATCACCCTGAGCAATTGGGTTTGATTTTAGCTCCTGGTGGTTGGGTAGAAGTAGAAAAATTACTATCAGCAGCTAAAAAAAATAATTTTCTCATTAGTTTCAACGAGTTGCAACAAGTTGTGGTACAAAATGATAAACAACGTTTTTCCTTGGATGCTACAGGAACTCTCATTCGTGCGAACCAGGGACATAGTTCTCAAGTAGATTTACAACTAAAACCAATTACACCTCCGAGTCTTCTTTATCAGGGTACTCATGAAGGTGCAGTTTCAGCCATAGAACGTGAAGGACTGCGCAAAATGTCTCGACATCACGTTCATTTATCTGAAGATTTAAATACAGCGAGAAATGTTGGTGCAAGAAGAGGTAAACCTATAATATTTCAGATTGATGCTCTAGCAATGTCTCAAGCTAATTATCAATTTTATTGCTCGGCAAATGGAGTTTGGCTAGTTGATGCTGTGCCTTCTGAATATTTACGCAAGCTTGAATTGTAATCCGACACAGTTAAAAGTCCAATTAATTAAGAGTAGGTTAGCTCAGAAGAAAAGCTAGTTTTTAATAAGATAATTTAATGAATTTAAATTTAAACTATCAATATTTTTGACAGAAAATTTAATTTAATTGTAATGTTACGGAAAGTTATCTACAAATTCCTCCAATTTTAAGATTCGTGCTTATAATCAGTACAGGAATTTTTATTTATCCTAAACTTTCTTAGTCTACTTTTACAAAGCGAGATAACTATTAAATTATATACTCATGCCACGAATACTTGTAATTGACGACGACCCCGCAATCTCAGAATTGGTATCTATCAATCTGGAAATGGCTGGCTATGACGTCAATCAGGCGGAAGATGGGATCAAAGGTCAAGCATTAGCAGTCCAACTACAACCAGACTTAATTATGCTAGATTTGATGCTACCCAAGGTTGATGGTTTTACAGTTTGTCAGCGATTGCGTCGAGATGATCGCACTTCTGATATCCCAGTTTTGATGTTGACTGCTTTAGGTCAAACTCAGGATAAAGTAGAAGGTTTTAATGCAGGTGCAGATGATTATCTCACCAAACCTTTTGAAGTAGAAGAAATGCTTGCTAGGGTGAGAGCTTTATTGCGACGGACTGACCGTATTCCTCAAGCTGCCAAGCATTCAGAGATTCTTAATTATGGTCCCTTAACTTTAATTCCTGAAAGATTTGAAGCAATTTGGTTTGAAGAGACTGTCAAGTTGACTCATTTAGAATTTGAGTTATTGCACTGTTTACTACAGCGTCATGGACAGACAGTTGCGCCTAGCGAGATACTTAAAGAAGTTTGGGGATACGATCCTGATGATGATATTGAAACTATTCGTGTTCATATTCGCCATCTACGCACGAAGCTAGAACCAGACCCTCGTCATCCGCGTTATATTAAAACTGTTTATGGTGCAGGTTATTGTTTAGAATTACCAAGTAGCGAACAGCTTAGTTTAGATAACGAGCAAGCAGCAGTTTAATAATTGAGAAGGTAACAATGTTTCTGACGGAGATAGTAGAATGTTGGGCAAAATTCCTGGTTTGCCCCATCTCTTTAGGCTGCCGATTTAAATCTCAAATAAACTTCCAAGTAAGAATATGTAGATACGATATAGTTTATGCAAAGATTGGGTAAAGCTAACCAAATTATCAATCAAGTATGGAAAAATAAAGTTGGTGACTGTAAATCATGATTGCATCACTATCAACTCGGTAATATAGTCAAACAGAAGTGCATCTGGTTGGTGTACTTCTTTTTTTTATTATACTTCTGACTAGTTTAATAGTTTAGCAATTAAACCCTTGGAAAAATCTTAAGTTTAATCAAAGAAATTATGGAGATACTCTTCTTAATCTTTAAATAGGATTAAGTTGACGGCAATTTTTATCTTGATGATTAATTGGCGGAGTTTAAAAAAAATTGCTGGAAAGCAGGCATAATAATTGTGCTGCAAAAATTGAGATTGGATTTTACGGGAGAGATTACCTATGGGGCGTTTAGCATTACTAAGCGTATCTGATAAAACTGGAATTGTGGAATTAGCACAACAGCTAGTAGAAGAATTTGAGTTTGAATTAATTAGTAGCGGTGGTACGGCTAAAACTTTACAGGAAGCTGGTTTATCGGTTACTAAAGTCAGCGATTATACTGGTTCACCAGAAATTTTAGGTGGTCGAGTCAAAACATTACATCCTCGTATTCATGGAGGTATCTTAGCTAGACCAGACTTACCTGAAGACCATAACGATCTTGAAGCTAACCAAATTCGTCCCCTAGATTTAGTAGTAGTTAATCTTTATCCTTTTGAAGAAACTATTGCTCGACCGAATGTTACTGTAGCAGAAGCCATTGAACAGATTGATATTGGTGGTCCAGCAATGCTACGTGCAGCAGCCAAAAACTTTGCTTATTTAACAGTTTTATGCGAGCCAGGACAATATCAAGAGTATTTGACTCAATTGCGTAATTCTCAAGGTAAGATATCGCTAGAATTTCGTCAAAAGATGGCAGGTAAAGCTTTTGCTCATACCCAGGCTTATGATTCGGCAATTTCCGCTTATTTTGCGAGTTTAGAAAGTGAAGAAGAGTCATCCGATCACTATGCTATTTCGGGTAAAAAACTACAAATCTTACGCTACGGAGAAAATCCCCATCAACCTGCTGCATGGTATCAGACAAGTAGTGTAGCTACAGGATGGACTTCGGCAACGAAATTGCAGGGAAAAGAACTCAGTTATAATAATTTGGTTGATTTAGAAGCAGCGAGACGGATTATTGCTGAATTTGATGCTCAACAACCAGCAGCAGCGGTTTTAAAACATACTAATCCTTGTGGAGTAGCAGTTGGTAATAGTTTAGTCGAAGCTTATCAAAAGGCATTTAATGCCGATTCTGTCTCGGCTTTTGGGGGAATTGTCGCTCTCAATCAGTCAATTGATGCTTCCACCGCTACGGAATTAACTAAAACTTTTTTAGAATGTGTAGTTGCACCTGGCTGCGATCCTGAAGCAGAAGCAATTCTCAAAAACAAAGGCAAGGTTAGAGTTTTACTGTTACCAGATTTAGCTGTTGGTCCAAAACAGACGCTTAAAGCGATCGCAGGTGGTTTATTAGTTCAAGCTAGTGACGATCAAATTGAAAATCCTGCTAATTGGGAAGTAGTTACAGAAAAAAAACCTACCTCAGAACAAAAGGCAGAGATGTTATTTGCCTGGAAAGTGGTCAAACACGTAAAATCTAACGCGATCGTGATAACTAAAGACGGGGTTAGTTTGGGTATTGGTGCAGGACAAATGAATCGAGTTGGTTCGGTAAAAATTGCTCTCGAACAAGCAGGAAATTCAGCTAGAGGTGGCGTACTCGCTAGCGATGGTTTTTTTCCGTTTGATGATTCAGTTCGTACTGCTGCTGAAGCAGGAATTAGTGCGATTATTCAACCAGGTGGTTCAATTCGAGACAAAGATTCAATTGCTGCTGCTAATGAATTAGGTATAGTCATGGTGTTGACTGGAGTTCGACACTTTTTACACTAAATATTAATTAAAGATGGTACGATTGAAAGGTTGTAGTGTAGGATGGGGATAATCTACGCCATAACAGGTTTTAATACTAAAATCTCTATCCCTATTAATTGTTAGCCTGATAGTTCGGGCTGATGGGAAAAATTAATCAGAGGGTTTTGAACCACATCAACTAAACTATTACATTAAAACATTAGGAGGATGATATTTAATGACCCAAGTGGTTGTTGGACAAAATGAAAATATAGAATCAGCATTACGTCGATTCAAACGTCAGGTATCAAAAGCAGGAATTTTTGCCGATATTAAACGTCGTCGCCATTTTGAAACTCCGATAGAAAAACGTAAACGTAAAGCAGTTGCTAGAAGGAAAAAGCGTTACCGTTAACTATAAATTAAATTTTTATGATCTGAAGCCAAACGAATCAATTTGACATTTTAGTGTTCTGCTTGGGGCAAAAAATAAGTAATTTTGCTTAATAAGAAAAATAGCGATCGCCATTAAACCAGAAAAAGGGCGGTCGTTCTTTTTATATAATGATTTGTTTTTGATTTAAAGATTAAACTAAGATCGATTATTTAGTTATGGTGTGATGGGATGCTGCGTCAAGTCTTGTTGTCTATGATGGGCAGTTTATTATTGACTGGGGTAACAATCGTTTTTCCTGTAGCTGCTCAAACTAATTCTGTGGTAATTGGTCAAGCAACTAACCAACAACTTGAAGATTTGTTGCGTCAAGGGAAAGAATATCTGAATGCAGGAGATTATGCTAAGGCTTTAGCTAATTATCAACAAGCAGCTAATTTAGACAAAAGTAATGCCAGAATTTTTTCAGGAATTGGTTATCTTCAAGCTCTCCAAAATAATTATATAGCAGCAGCAGCAGCTTACCAACAAGCAGTGACGATTGAACCGAGTAATGCGGAATTTTATTATGCTTTAGGTTACAGTTGGGCTAATGCTGGAGATAATGTGAAAGCAGCAGCAGCTTATCAACAAGCGATCGCGCTTGATTCTGGTAATATTAATAATTATCTTGGATTGGGTGTAGTTTTGCTGCGTCAGGGAGAATATGAAAGAGTTATTGATACTTATTATCGAATTCTAACTCTTAAACCAGATAATCAAGAAGCTTATCAAATTATGTCAACTGCTTTGATTAAGCAAGAAAGATATGAAGAAGCACTTGATTTTTTACAAACAGCTACAAAAAAGTTTCCTCGCAGTAGTGATTTACAATTACAATTAGCGATAGTTTTACTTTACCAGGGAGAATTAAAAACTGGTTTACAAGCTTTACAAACAGCCGAACAATTAGAACCACATAATGCTTTGATTCATCTCAAAATTGGTAAAGTTTTACAGTTACAAGGGGATGGAGAAGGAGCATTAAAAGCTTATTATCAAGCATTAATTTTGAAGCCCGATTTGATAGAAGCACAACAAGAAATTGGCAAAATTTATTTTAACGAACAAGATTATTTACAAGCAATTATTGCCTATCGTCGTTTAGCAGAAATCGATCCTAAAAATCCTGATGCTTATTATTATTTGGGAATGTCTCTGCAAGCACGAGAAAGAACCGATGAAGCAATTAGTGCTTTTAATCAAGCTTTAAAATTGTATCAAATTCAAGGTAAGACTAAAGAAGTAGAAAAAATTCATGCTTTACTTCAAGAATTAGAAACTACTGAGGAATCTGAAATATAGGTTTTATTTAATAGTATTTGGCTAAAACTTGTCGAGTTGTCTCGGCTGTTTTTTGCCAACTAAATTTACTAGCTTGGATTAAACTCAAGCCACTTAAATGCGATCGCAATTGATAATTGGTGGCAATTTCCGACATAGCTGCTGTAATTTCTTGGACTTGATAAGGATTAATTAAAATCGCAGCATCTCCAGTTATTTCTGGTAAAGAAGCTAAATTGGAAGTAATTACAGGAGTTCCACAAGCCATTGCTTCTAAAGCAGGCAGACCAAAACCTTCCCATAAAGTGGGAAAAACCAAAGCGATCGCTCTATTAATTATAATTGGTAATTCTTGATAAGAAACATAGTTAAGAAATTTAATTTGTTCGCTAATTCCTAATTCTGTTGCTTGTTGTTTTAATTGAGGTGTATAACGGGAATCGGCAGAACCTGCTAACCATAATTGATAATCTTTACACTGTGGTAGTTTGGCAAAAGCTTCAATGAGACGATGCAAATTTTTATAAGGATCGTGACGACCAAGATACAGAAAATAAGATGAGCTTTGAGGTGTTTTCGCTAATTTATCTGGTGATAATTGAAAAAAATTATTAACATCATAACCAAGAAGAATTGGAGTTATTTTTTGAGGAGAAATCCCATAAAAATCAGTAAGGTCTTTAGCTGTAGCTTGAGAATTACAAATAATATGTTCTGCTTGTTTTAAAATTTGAGGAACAAGGTAACGAAAATAATTTGTTAAGGGAGAAGTAGCTTTAGGAAAACGCAAAGGAATCAAATCGTGACACATTACCACATAGCGACATCGTGAATAAATAGGTGCTTCTGTAACAGGAGAAAACAGTAGATTTGCTTGAAGTTTTTGATAAATTTTGGGTAAGAAAAATTGAGTCCAAACTAAACGACGAAAATGACCAATACTACCTTCCGCAGGAGTTAAATTATGAGGAATTGGATAACAATTAAATGCTTCAATGGGTTTAGCGGTTAATAAAAGAGGATCGAGTGGGCGCAAATAAGGAATTAGATTAGCTGCATAAGTACTTATTCCTGTTGGTTGTGCTAAAAGAAACGAGAGATTAATAATAACTGAATTAGACAATGGTATTACTTAAAATTGTTGTGATTAATTATTTGTAATTTAGGTGGAAAAAAATAGCTATCAAAAGTTAACTATTCCTGACTTTTACGTTAAATTTTAATTGAGGGAAAAAGTTATAATCGAAGGTTGCCAAAAAGGCATTAACCAGTACAGGAGTCTGCTAACTGTGGTTGTTCAAACTAATACCGACCAACGCTACGAAGCGAAAACCCAGGAAATTGCTAGGGAATTAATCAAAGTTACTAGAGAAAAAGGTAACATTTTTGCCCAAATGCGGGAGGGAATGCGTTGGGATGATAAACTCCTTGACTGGGCAATGAGTAATCCTGGTTTGCGAGTGCAATTGTTCCGCTTTATCGATACAATTCCTGCTCTACAAAGTAAAGCAGAAGTAGCCCGTCATTTGCAACAATATTTAGGAGATGAGTCAGTTGAGTTACCCTCGGCATTAAAAGGTATTCTTAATTTTACCGATCCTAATTCTTTTCCAGCCCAGACTGCTGCTGTTACCATTACTAAGGCTGTAGAAACTCTAGCTTATAAATATATTGCTGGGGAAAATATTAATGAAGTAATTAAAACTATCGAACGTCTGCGGAAAGAAGGTATGGCGTTTACGATAGATTTATTAGGGGAAGCAGTAATTACTGAAGCTGAGGCACAATCTTATTTAGATAGATATATCGAATTAATTGAACAGTTATCTCAACAAGCCAAAACTTGGACGCGACAACCAGGCATAGATCTAGCTGAGGGAGAAGAAATTTCTCAAGTACAAGTATCGGTTAAGTTGACAGCTTTTTATTCCCAATTCGATCCTCTCGATCCTGAAGGTAGTAAAGCTAGGGTTTGCGATCGCATTAGAATTTTATTACGAAAAGCCCAAGAGTTGGGTGCTGCGATCCATTTTGATATGGAACAGTATATTTATAAAGATTTAACTTTAGCAATTTTAAAAGAATTATTAGTAGAAGAAGAATTTCGTGATCGCACCGATTTAGGTGTTACTTTACAGGCATATTTGCGTGATTCTTATCAAGATTTAGAGGATTTAATTGCTTGGGCAAAACAACGGGGTAATCCCGTAACGGTGAGATTAGTAAAAGGGGCTTATTGGGATCAGGAAACCATCAAATCCTTACAAAATCATTGGCAACAACCAGTTTATAACGATAAAGCAGAAACAGATCTCAATTTTGAACGAATGACCCGTTTATTGCTCGAAAATCACGAATATTTATATGCAGCTATTGGTAGTCATAACGTTCGTTCCCAAGCCTTAGCTTGTGCGATCGCTGAAACTCTGCAAATTCCTGCCCGTCGGTTTGAGATGCAGGTTCTATACGGCATGGGAGATAAATTAGCAAAAGCTTTAGTTAAACGAGGGAATCGAGTTAGAGTTTATTGTCCCTACGGTAATCTATTACCAGGGATGGCTTATTTAATTCGTCGTTTATTGGAAAATACGGCAAATAGCTCTTTTTTACGGCAAAATTTGGAAGAAAAACCCATTGAAGCCTTAATTGCACCACCAAATTCTGTATCTGCGAATACCATTCGCCCACAATCTTCATCAAATAATCAATTTGCCAATGCACCAGATACAGATTATGCCCAGGCAGAATTAAGAGAAAAAGGACAACAAGCGTTAGAAAGAGTTCGTAATTCTCTTGGCAAAACCTATTTACCTTTGATTGATGGGGAATACGTTGAAACAAGCGAATATATCGATTCAGTCAATCCTTCAAGATCGAGTGAAATAGTCGGCAAAATTGGCTTAATTTCCGTCGAACAAGCCGAACAAGCCATGACAGCAGCTAAAACAGCCTTTCCCACTTGGCAAAAAACTCCCGCTACAGAAAGGGCATCAATTTTAAGAAAAGCAGCCCAAATCATGGAGGAAAAAAGACACGAACTTAATGCCTGGATCTGTTTAGAAGTAGGGAAAATTTTACCTCAAGCTGATGCCGAAGTATCCGAAGCGATTGACTTCTGTAGATACTACGCCGACGAAATGGAAAGGCTAGATAGCGGTTACATCTATGACATTGCAGGAGAAACCAACCGCTACTTCTATCAACCGAGAGGAATTGCCATAGTAATTTCTCCGTGGAACTTTCCAGTTGCGATCGCAACTGGGATGACAGTCGCAGCTTTAGTAACGGGTAACTGTACTCTCCTTAAACCTGCGGAAACTTCTTCCGTAATTGCGGCCAAAATTATCGAAATTCTAGTTCAAGCTGGTATTCCCAATGGTGTTATTCAATTTGTGCCTGGAAAAGGTTCTCAAGTAGGCGCATACATGGTTGAACACCCCGATACCCATGTGATTGCTTTTACGGGTTCGCGAGAAGTTGGTTGTCGCATCTATGCCGAGGCAGCTAAATTACAACCAGGACAAAAACACCTCAAACGAGTCATTGCCGAAATGGGTGGTAAAAATGCCATTGTTGTAGATGAAAGTGCTGATTTAGACCAAGCTGTGGCAGGAGTAGTTTCATCAGCTTTCGGCTACACTGGTCAAAAATGTTCTGCTTGTTCTAGGGTAATCGTCCTCGAACCTATTTACAACACTTTCATTGAAAGATTGGTAGAAGCAACCAAATCCCTCAATGTTGGGGTAGCAGATGCACCCAGTACCCAAGTAGGACCAGTGATTGATGCCAATGCACGCGATCGCATTTTAGAATATATTGCCAAGGGTAAGCAAGAGTGTCAACTTGCTTTATCGATGTCTGCCCCCGACGGTGGTTATTTCATTCCCCCAACTATTTTTAGTGAAGTTTCTCCTGATGCAACTATCGCCCAAGAAGAAATATTTGGTCCCGTCTTAGCCGTAATTAAAGCCAATGACTTTGATGAAGCCTTAACCATTGCCAACGGTACAGATTATGCTCTTACTGGAGGCTTATATTCCCGTACTCCCAATCATATCGAACGAGCTTATCAAGAATTTGAAGTAGGAAACTTATATATTAACCGTACCATTACAGGCGCGATCGTAGCTCGACAACCTTTTGGTGGGTTTAAACTTTCTGGAGTTGGTTCCAAAGCAGGAGGTCCCGATTATTTACTACAATTTTTAGAACCTCGTGTCGTAACAGAAAATATTCAACGTCAGGGTTTTGCACCGATTGAAGGAGTAGATTAGAACAGTTATCAGTTACCAGTGATCAGTTATCAGTAGGGATATAGTAGGCTATATCCCTATTTTTATGAATTAGACTAACTGAAGTTCAAACTCTCAGCAAAGGCGATCTCTGCTCAATTGGTAGTTGTAACCAATCACTTAATTCTTTAGACAACAAATTTGATTCAGCTTCATTTAAGCCTTTGATTTCATATTTTTTTAGTTCATTTTTATTTCTGCCAGCCCAAATAATAATCTTATTCAAGACAATATTTTCAAATCTATCTGTTTCTAATTTATCTAGTTTATATATAAATGAATTAGAGGTAGGTGGAATAATATCGTATTTAAATTTAAATACTTGATAAGTTAAAGCAATTTTTTGTTTTTCAATAATTAACTTTTTTTTAACAAATAAAGGTAAAAGATTGTCTTGTATATAATATACAGATGAAATACATATAATTCCCATAAATATTATTAAAGCTGCTAATGCACCTGGCTCTAATACAACGAAAACTAAAAATACTATAATTATAATTGTAAAATCTAATAATGATAAATTTGTTGTTTTTGGCTCAATAATTATTTCTAATTTATTTACACTTTTATGCACATAAAATTTTTGTCTATCACTTAATTCAACAACATTTAAATCGTTTGATTCGGATTGAGATAAATTAATTAAATTATCTAAAGCAACTTGAGCAGAACTAAAACGTTTATCTAAACTTGGTTCAATCATTCTTTTTAACCAAGCTTTTAATTGAATACTGAGATTAACAACCCTTTCAAATTGAATTCTTCCCTCTTGTTGAGGTAAATCAGCAGGTTCAATTCTGGTAACTAAATTAATTAAAGTTGCTCCCAAACTATAA
This sequence comes from Stanieria sp. NIES-3757, assembly GCA_002355455.1. Taxonomy (NCBI): domain Bacteria; kingdom Bacillati; phylum Cyanobacteriota; class Cyanophyceae; order Pleurocapsales; family Dermocarpellaceae; genus Stanieria; species Stanieria sp. NIES-3757. The sequence continues at coordinate 3,025,550 of AP017375.1, read as the reverse complement.
AGATCTGAAGCAGTCACACAGCGATCGCCAAATTGTTCGGGAGGCATATAACCATAAGTTCCCACAATTGTAATTGTTCCTTCTTGTTTAGCTGCTACATTTTGTACCGAACCAAAATCAATTAAATAAACATCTCCAACATGATTACCAGAGCGATTTGTTAATAAGATATTACTGGGTTTAATATCTCGATGAGTTATGGGAGGGTTTTGTGAGTGTAAATAAATAAGAATTTTGAGAATTTGTTCAGCTAATTGTTTAATTTCTGCTTCAGTAAAAGTTCTACCTTTATTAAGTTGTTCTGCTAAAGATTGAGCTTGAATATAAGTTTGAACTAAAGCAAATCCTTGATATTCTGGTAAATTTATTTCAAAGTAATCTAGATATTTAGGTATGGCAGAATGATTAATATTTTGGAGAGTTTGAGCTTCTCTTTCAAATAATTTAAGTTGTTCCCATTGGAAGTCTAAACCGAATTGAAGAAGTTTAATTATTACTAATTCTTCAGTTTGTATGTCTTTAGCTAAAAGAGTTTCTCGTCCACCTCGCTTGCCTAATTGTTTTTGAATTAGATAGCGATCCGCGAAGCGGTTGCCTGTGGCATCGCTTAAGATTTGGTCTGTCATATTTGAGCAACAAACAATTATTATTTTTTAGGAACTTTATTGGCAACTAACTGACGAAATTGCTGCCAATCTTCTTCAGAATTAAAAAAGTTACGAGGTATAATCAGTGCTTGATTAATACTTGTGTAAAGCATCATTATATTTTTAGCTTCTTTGTATTTCAGCATTACGTGCCAGGGAAACCTTGATTCTCCATAAGAATGATTCCAGAACAACGTTTGCTCTGTTGCTACTCCAGAGAAATTTCCATGAATTAATTTATTAGATTGCCAAACTTTTTTGCTATTTCGTTTTGTAGATTGAAATAGTAGCCATAACCATAGAAGAATAAATACATCACCAAAAACCGCACTAAAGACCTCACGGGAACTTAATGGTATATCTCCAGGATTCTCTAGTCCTATAAATATCATTAACCATTTAACTATCATTAAGCCCAAATAAAACCAAAACGCGAATTTAGAAATAAAATTGAACCATGTTGGCAGATAATATTGTTGACAAATATGAAACTGCTTTTCTGTTAAAGTACCACCAAAGTTAATTTCTATTTCTTCAGACATATTTTTTGAATATTTTTCAAACTTAAATTTTAATTACGTTGAGCCTAAAAAACAAATGCAATTAAATTTATTTAGTTGCTTAATTACTATTTCCTTGAAGTTCTTGCAAAAACTTTAAAACTCTTTGATAATTATCTTGATCGCCTTGAGCCTTAAATAATTTAGCTGCAATTTGATAATCCGCGATCGCTTCTTGTTTATTTCCCAAAAATTGTTCAGCCAAAGCTCGATTAGCATAACCTAGGGGATTGTTAGGTTCTAGACGAATTGCTTCTGTATAATCTGAGATCGCTTCTTGATAGTATTTGCGGTCATAATAAGCCGTACCTCTTGCTAAATAAGCTTTAGCCTCATTAGGATTAAGACGGATCGCTTCATCATATTTTGCCATCTCCTGTTGCTCGTTGGTCTGAGATGTATTGGTATTATTAGGCTCGGTATTTGTTAAATTTGATAAGGGAGTGGAATCAGTATTTACGATTGGATTGTTTGCAAAAGGATTACTTGCTCGCTTGCGTTGTTGATAATCTAGGTAGGCTTGAGGACATTGCTGAATGACTTGTTTATAAAGAGCGATTGCCACGGGATTGGGATCAGCAAAATCTTCTTCGAGCAATAATAGATACTGAAGTGTGCGACTATCGGGTTTTTGTTTACCTGAGAGTACCGCACAAGTTTCAGCAGACATTTGAGGAATATCGATTTGAGCAGTCACTGCTTTTGGATAAATACAGCAAATCGTACTCAATAAAGCGATCGCACTAGATTGAGAAATTAGGTGTGTAGATTTCATTTCCTCTGCTGGTTTCTTCTATTGAGGAGGAATCAATTAAGCTTAATTGTAATTTTAGATAATTCTGTTTGATTAAGTGCAGTTTTCAATTATTTCTTTACATCTATAGACAAAAAATACTGTAAAAAACAAAACTATAAATATATTTTTTAATAAAAAAAAGCTGAAAAGTATCTCTTTATAAGAGTTTATTCTCAGCTTTGATGAAGAGTTAGAATATGCTTACAAAATATTATGATCTGTTACTGCACCTAAACTACTAGAAGAAACTAATTTTGCATATTTTGCTAGCACACCTCTGGTATAGCGAGGTTGAGGAGGCTGCCAAGCTGCTTTACGTTTGAGTAATTCTTCCTCAGCAACATTAAGTTGTAGAAGTTTGTGATGAGCATCAATAGTAATACTATCTCCCTCTTCAACTAAAGCAATCGTACCACCTACGGCTGCTTCAGGGGCAACGTGACCGACTACCATGCCATAAGTACCACCAGAGAAACGTCCATCGGTAATTAAGCCAACACAATCACCTAACCCAGCACCAATAATTGCTGAAGTTGGGGCAAGCATTTCTCGCATACCAGGGCCGCCTCTAGGTCCTTCGTAGCGGACAACAATGATATCTCCTGGGTTAATTTTGCCAGCCAGAATCGCATCTAAACATTCTTCTTCCGATTCAAAGACTCTGGCAGGACCTGTAATCTGAGGATTTTTGACACCACTAATTTTCGCTACAGACCCTTCTGTCGCCAAGTTTCCTTTTAATACGGCTAAATGTCCTTCTTTATAGACAGGATTGTCCCAAGAACGAATTACATCTTGATTAGCTGGAGGTGTATCGGGAACATCTGCTAAAACTTCGGCAATAGTTTGTCCTGTAATTGTTAGTGCGTCCCCGTGTAATAAGCCATGAACTAATAACATCTTCATGACTTGAGGAATACCACCAGCATGATGTAAATCAACGGTAACGTATTTGCCAGAAGGTTTAAGGTCGCAGATTACAGGTACACGCTTGCGAATTGTTTCAAAATCATCAAGAGTAAGAGGAACACCAATCGTATTTGCGATCGCTAGTAAATGTAACACGGCATTAGTCGAACCACCTACCGCCATAATTACTGAAATAGCATTTTCAAAGGCTTGGCGGGTTAAAATTTGGCTGGGAAGAATTTGTTTGCGGATCGCTTCAACCAGAACAAAAGCAGATTTTTCAGTACTATCAGCTTTTTCTGCATCTTCGGCTGCCATAGTTGAAGAATAGGGTAAACTCATCCCCATCACTTCAAAAGCGGAAGACATGGTGTTAGCCGTAAACATCCCACCACAAGAACCAGCCCCAGGACAAGCATTACGTTCGATCGCCATTAGTTCTTCTTGATCTATCTTACCTGCACTGTACTGACCTACCGCTTCAAACGCACTAACAACAGTTAAATCCTGTCCATTATATTTACCTGGCTTAATCGTACCGCCATAAACAAAGATACCAGGAATATTCATTCTCGCGATCGCAATCATCGCTCCAGGCATATTTTTATCGCAACCACCAATTGCTAACACTCCATCCATGCTTTGTCCATTACAAGCAGTTTCGATTGAGTCAGCAATTACATCACGGGATACCAAGGAATATTTCATTCCTTCTGTTCCCATCGAGATACCGTCACTGATGGTAATAGTTCCGAACATCTGAGGCATTGCACCAGCTTGAAATAAAGCTTGTTCGGCTCGCTGTGCTAAGGAATTAATCCCCATATTACAAGGGGTAATAGTACTGTAGCCGTTGGCAAGTCCGACAATAGGTTTAGTAAAGTCATCATCTCCAAAACCGACAGCCCGTAACATGGCTCGGTTGGGCGATCGCTGTTCACCTTTAGTAACGACTTGGCTTCTACGATTATCAGGCATCGATCTCTTGCTCCTTGTGATGAGATGGTCTGTTGAGGGCAAATCCTATCCTACCTAGATGTTGAACCAATTTACCACTAACTTTTAAATCTGCTGCTAACCAATAATTAATCTTGATAATCTAGTATAGTTGTTCTTGAATCAGGAAGATAACTTTAGATAATAGTAGTTGATCGAGCAGCAACAAAAAGCCAAGAGGTTGAACTGTACTTGATTTAATTCAAAATCACGTTCTGAAAAGGCAAATTATTTTACTTAGGTTTTTAGTGTTTGAATAACTATTGAAATTACGATTGATTTGTAAATCAAATGTTAAGTTAATAGTCCCTGTTTTGAAAACTTTAATTTAACTTTATCTGACTTTTTTTAACTCAATTATAGATAAAGTTTTGATGAAATAAAAACCTATATAGTTCACATACACATTAAAACAACGAAAAATTTTAAGCTGAATTAATTATAAATCAAGTATTTGAGTATCAACCAATAAATTATCAAAATTGTAAAGTAATTTCGTTGCAAAAAATATTAGTAATGCTGTTGTTATTCATGAAAAATTTTCTGCATAATTAAGTCATAATTTACCTAGTTAGGTATATTAAAATAATTAAAATGCTAATTCACTACATTAAACTCATGCCAAGTATAAAATTATCAAGCAAAACTTGCTTATTAACAATTATTTCTTTTGGTAGTACTTTTATAGGAGACTTATCAGTCCAGGCTGCAACCTTTTCTTCAGCACAAAATAGTTTAATTATAACTAACTTTAATATTTTGCCTTTTAATCCGACAGCCCAAAGCAGTCGCAATGCCGTAGCTATTTCTGGTGACACTAGCGCATTAGTTAATAGTAACGCTGATGGAATCCAAAACTTTGTTATTGATAATCAAGATATTAATAACCCAATTGCTTTTTTAAGTACTAATTTTCAAACTGATGCGACTGGAAAGGGACTCAAATATTATGGTCAAGCAACAACTTTTTCTGAAGCGACTAGCAACTTTTCCATTGCTGCTAATCAAATTTTGAGTTTTAATTTTCAATTAACTTTAGATATTAATAATAAAATTGATAGCTTACTTGATGGTAGTATTACTACTTTTAGTGGGATTTCTTTTTCTTTGTTTGATAGTGCTAATGAAGCTTTTTTAGGAGGAGTAAGAGTCCTAGGAAACTTAACCACTAATTTAGCTCAGGGATTTAATAATGATTTTCTTGACCCTAGAGCAACTTCTAATATTACTATAACCAATTTTTTTGCTGATAATTCTTTTGGAACTGAGCGAGAATTTGGTCAAATTATTTTAGCTGGTAGATACCAAAATTTCTTTGCTAATCCTACTCAAGTTAAATTAGTTGCTGTGACAAGCAATCAATCTTGTGTCCAAGCCCCAAAAAGTATTAATCCTTGTCAAAAAGTTCCCGAATCAGATAATACTGTGGCTCTAATTTTTGGTTTTTTAGGATTGGGTTTATTTTCTCGATTAATAAAACGAAATAGAATTAAAGAAGCCTAAATTACTTGAAAATTAAGTTGACCTATCTATAGCAATCCTAAATAATTCATGAAAGCAACTTCTGCCCTCTGGAGGGGCTGTGTGCGGAATTTAAGTCCCCACTTTGTACGCCCCGTCCTTCTGGCTTTTGCATTTGCTTCTTGACAACTTTTATGACGCAAATAGGATTGATATATTTACTCTATTTGAAGTAGCTACTAACAAAATTACTGAGTGAGTTATCAAAATACCGAGTTGATAATATTTTTTTTGCAAAAACACAATTTATGTAACAAAAAATTATTTTAACAAAGAGATATTAAAAACAATTGGTGATTAGTTTTCACAATAAATTAATTATTAAATATCTAAAAACTTTGCTATTAACCAATAACTATTTATTTAAATTATTGATCTTTATTTAACCTAATCATAATAAAGTAAGAGTAGATTACGCTTTATTAAAAACTTATTAAAAAATAATCAAGTTTTAATCAAAAGCTCATATTATTAGGTAATATTTGGGACAAAATAACAGACCTTTATTAACTAATATATACAGACATTATGAAAAAGTATGTTGCAGAATTTATGGGAACTTTTTGGCTAGTTCTCGGTGGTTGTGGCAGTGCTGTACTTGCTGCGGTATTTACTTCTGACAAAGCTGTCATCGGAAAAGATATATATTTCCCTTTAGGTATTAGCTTTGTAGGGGTAGCTTTAGCATTTGGTTTAAGTGTATTGACAATGGCTTATGCGATCGGTCATATTTCTGGTTGTCACCTCAATCCTGCTGTTTCCTTTGGTTTATGGGCTGGTAAACGTTTTTCTGGTAGAGAATTACTTCCTTACATTGTGGCTCAAGTGCTTGGCGGTATTCTTGGAGGAGCTATTATTTGGTTGATTGCTAGTGGCAATCCTGAATTTAGTTTAGCTGGCTCAAATTTCATGGCAGCGAATGGTTATGGAGCGCACTCTCCTGGCGGTTATTCTTTATTAAGTTGCTTAATCACTGAAATAGTCATGACTTTTATGTTTTTAATGATTATTTTAGGTGCAACAGACCGCCGTGCGCCTGCTGGCTTTGCACCCGTTGCCATTGGTTTAGCATTGACTCTGATTCATTTAATTAGTATTCCAGTAACCAAAACCTCAGTCAATCCCGCTCGGAGCACCGGAGTTGCTTTGTTTGCTGGTACAGAATTCATTGCTCAGTTGTGGCTGTTTTGGTTTGCACCTATTCTCGGCGCACTTTTAGCAGGATGGTGTTACCACACTGTTTTTGCGGAACCTAGAGCCGAGCAAGATGCAGCAGATGCGATGAGCGATCGCGAATTTGAACAAATCTCCTAGTTTTTTTGTTTTGATTGAGAGGGTGGGCAAATGCCCACTTTCTCAATCAACTAAATTATTTCAATAATGCTTCTCCACGTCGATATAACTCTCTGGCATAATCTGTCCAAGTTCCCTGTCCCCAATAACGGAAACAACTAGTTTCCAGTAGCATTACATACAACAAAGCTTCCAAATATTCAGGGGTTTGAGTAATAGAAGGATCTTCAGTAACCAAAGCATCGTATTTTTGATGAAACATGGCACTAAGTTGATTCATTGGTTCGAGGACATTTTCGTAACCTCTTACCCAACTGAGATCGTTTGTCCAAGATGCCCCATCCATGTGAAATTGATGATCGGTTTCGTTTAACTTTTGAATTGCTTGAGTTACTGCTTCTGGGGTAGCTTGATTAGGATTTACTCTTTGCCAAATTTTATGTTGTCCGACAGCTTGACAGGTAGGATAGTCTTCTTTTTTTACGCCTGCTGCTTCTAGTAATTCAATGTATTCTGTACCATTAAAACCAACCACATCACTATTACTATCTTTAATTTGATGCCAAACAGGTTGAAAATCACGGGCATATTCATTCATCATTACACCACCATTTTCGCCGTCAGCAATTTGGGTAACGCAAGCAGGAACAGTCTGATTACCCAGTTGCTGTTTACCTCTACCTTTAGCTTCGTGGTAAGGTTGCATTTGGGCGACTAATTTAGTGTCTGAACCTTGGGTTTTAATTAAAGCAGTGATACTAATAGTTTCCCCGTGAGAATTACGAGCAATTAAACGATTAGGAACATACTTATCATCGTGCCATAATCCCGAACCATCTAATCTTTCTACCGAATGTTCCTGTACCATTAACCAGCGATAACCACATTCTTTAAGGGCTTTGATGTATTCAAACAGAGTATCAGGGTTGTTAGGAAGGTGCATTTCTGGAGGAGAAAAGCCTTTTACCCGTTTCAGGGCATCAAAACCAAACACCGCAGCAAAATAATGTTGCCAAGCTTGAATTTGAAGTTTAATGTCAGGAATAGGAGTTGAGGGAACTACAGCATGACTCCACATAGTTCCTAAAAATTCAACATAGGGTTGATATTGTGGGTCGCAAGCAATTTTTTTGAGGTTGTCAAGAACATCATTACGTCCCATTTGTTGTAAACCCCAAAGAAGATTACCAGAATAGTCCAGCATAATCCGAGGATTGCAACCATGATTAACCAATTCGGGAATCCAATCTCCCATGCGACTGTAACACCAAGCAAAGACACTAGCGTTGTGATTATCACCTTCTCCTTGATGTTCAAACATATATTGGAGATTACTAATTAATTCTCCATTTGCCCCTGCTGGAATAGTGGGTTGGTGCATATGAAGAGCGCAGGCAAAACCAGCTTTTATTCGATCCAAGTTTAAATTTGTCTGGGATAAAAAAATAGGTTCGTTGTGATTTACTACCTGTTCGATTTCTGCTTCCCAACCACAGATATTAGGCAAGAGCGATCGCGTTGCTGCTAAGACTTTGACAGACTGTGCTGTTGCAATCATGATGTTTTCCTTTATACTCACTGTTTGATGGATAACTTTTCCTCACACCAACAGCGAAAGTGATCCAGTCCGATGATAAATAACAATCAGACCGACAATCACTTAAGATTTGTTTAAATGTTATTGATTGTCTTTTTTTTATGTCTTCTCCTCCAATTCAATGGTATCCAGGTCATATTGCTAAAGCTGAAAAACAACTCCAAGAACAACTCAAACGAGTTGATGTAGTGTTAGAAGTTTTGGATGCAAGGATTCCCGTTGCTTCCCATCATCCCCAAGTAGCTGATTGGATTGGGGAGAAACCAAGAATATTAGTCTTAAATCGGGTTGATATGATTCCTGCCGAAGTAAAACAGGAATGGATAACCTGGTTTAAAGAACGAAGAGAAAAACCTTATTGGACAAATGCTAAAGCAGGAACTGGAATTAAAGCAGTTAAATATGCGGCTCAAGATGCAGGGGCTGCCATGAATCAACGCCGATGCGATCGCGGTATGCGTCCTCGTCCTGTACGGGCGGTAGTAATTGGTTTTCCCAATGTGGGTAAATCTGCCTTGATTAATCGTTTAGTAGGGCGTAAGGCAGTTGCTAGTGCGCGTAAAGCAGGAGTAACTCGTCAGTTGCAATGGGTGAGAATTTCCGATGAAATTGAGTTATTGGATGCCCCTGGAGTGATTCCTTGGCGATTGGAAAATCAACATGATGCAATTAAGTTAGCTATTTGTGATGATATTGGTGAAGCTGCCTATGATAATCAACGAGTAGCTGCGGTTTTTGTCGATTTATTGGTAGAATTGGGTTTTGCTGAAGTCTTACAATCTCGTTATCATCTCGATCCTCTGGCAATTACAGGAGAAAGTTTTATCCAAGATTTGGCAGATAAAGTTTATCAAGGAGATAAAGAAAGAGTAGCTCGTCTTTTACTTCATGATTTTCGCACAGGGGCGATGGGGCAAATACCCTTGGAAGTATCAAATGAGTTTTAATGTTTTTTGCCAAAAATGCCCCAAGTTTAAAACTAGATTTTGGGGCATTAACAAGTAGATACTAAATTGATTGTGTTATTTTCGTTCGACACTGATATCAATATTGGTTCCATTGGCAGTCACATCGTAAACTGGGGAAAGCTTGCTGAGTGCTTTTAAGCGATCTAGATTTGGCTCGTCCGTTTTGACTCGAAAGTTGACACGAATGTTTTCATATCCTTTGCGAACCTCATTAGATAATCCTAAAAAACCTCGTAAATCTAAATCCCCTTCTAGCTCCATTTCTAATTCTTCGATTTTTATTCCCCGAACAGCAGCATGATAAACCATTGTTGTCATCAAACAGCCTGCTAACGCCCGCAATAGATACTCTACAGGATTTGCACCCAGATCTTTACCAGCCAAAATGGGTGGTTCATCGGCATCCATCACAAATGGTTCAGAGCGTTGATGCTCCTGCTTGGCACCATAATAACCGTCGATAGTTGCTCGATTGTGTCCTCCATCAATCCAATGGTTTTTAGCTCGGAATTTAAATTCGGCAATGCTCGGATCTTGCTCAATTGCTTCTATAGTTTGTGCGATATAGTTAACATCTACGCCATTAAGAGTGATTTGCTGAGTAGTTACAGTCATGGTTAATTCTCCACAATATTTTTGTATACCAACTGGTCTGTTTAATAAAAATTGTAGCTGAAATAAATAAAATACGACAAAATAATTATCCTGTTATATATCGGCTATAACTCCTGCCAAATAAGGTCTTTAAATTCAAAACCCAAATTAAAAATGCAATATTTATTTACAAACTAGTTGGTAGAATAATTTTGATGAATCAAAAAAACTATGGTAAAAAAACGAAAAAATACAAGAGAACAGATTTTGGTAAACACCGAAGCTTTACTCCTAGAGCGAGGCTTTACAGGTACTTCGATTGATGAAATTCTTGCAGCAACGGGAATTACTAAAGGAGCATTTTTTTATCATTTCAAAAGCAAAGCAGAACTAGCTCGCGCCTTAGTAGAAAGATATGCAGCACAAGATTATCAACTGTTTGAGAAGTTTTCAAAGCGAGCCGATGAACTTAGTGACGATCCGCTCCAGTCAATGCTAATTTTCCTAAAATTATTTGAAGAATTTATTGAAGCACTCAACGAACCACCCGCAGGTTGTGTATTCGCTTCTTATATCTACGAAAGTCAACAGTTTGATCAAGAAATTAAGGAGTTCATTGCCGAGAGCTTCAAAAAGTGGGGAGCCATTTATGAACATCGCATTGAAAGAATTATGAAAAAATATACTCCGAAAGTGGAGGTCAATCCTACAGAGATGTCAGAAACAATTATGTGCATTATTGAAGGAGGATTTATCTTATCAAAATCGTTACAAGATGTAGAGTTGCTTGCCAGAACAACCAGGCAATTTCGCTACTATCTACAGCTATTATTTGAATAGTTTGTAATCAATCTTTTAAAGCATTTCTTGCGATCGCTCTAAAATGGCTAAATTAATCATGCCATCTCCTTGATTAACCAAAGGGTTTTGATTATAACCAATTACAATGCCTCTGACGCTAGCTCGAACCACCGATTTATCTTCACCAAAGGCATCAGTAATAAAACCCAATGGTTGTTTTTTTTCTACCTGTTCACCTAAACTGACTTCGCGGTGAAAAATTCCCCCACGGAAAGCTCTGATCCATTTACTTTGTCGAATTTCTACTGAAAAAATGGGCGGTGGAAGTTGGGGAAATTGAGCCATCCCCAAATATTCCATCACCCTTAAAACTCCCGTGACTCCTACTCCAATAGCAGAAGGTTCAAAACGTAAGGCTTCTCCTCCCTCATAAAGTAAGACGGGAATACCTTGATTAGTAGCAGCTTGACGCAGGGAGCCATCTCTAGTGGTGGCGTGCATCATAATCGGTGCATTAAAAGCTTGAGCGCAACGATAGGTTTCTGAGTCTTCCAGGTTGGCACGAATTTGGGGTAAATTCATGCGATGAATGGCTGCGGTATGAAGATCGATTCCATGAGTACTATGCTTGACAATTTCCCTCATAAATAAATTAGCCAAACGAGAAGCTAAAGAACCATTCTCCGAACCAGGAAAAGAACGATTTAAATCTCTTCTGTCAGGAAGATAACGAGATTGTTCGATAAAACCAAACAAATTAACAATGGGGACAGCAATCAAAGTCCCAGCTAATTTTTCTGGTTGAACTTGTTCGATTACCTGACGAATAATCTCAACTCCATTGAGTTCATCACCATGAATAGCTGCACTCAACCATAATTTTGGTCCTGCTTGTTTGCCATTAATTACCGTAACTGGTAAAGATAACATTGTTTGAGTAGGCAAACGACCGACAGGGATATCGAGTCGACGTAATTGTCCTGGTTCAATAATTTCCTTGGCAATTTCAATTAGATTGACTTCCAATTGCTATCCTAACTAACTGACCGTTTCAATAAAAACACGGCTTTTGTTAAAACCGCGCAAGTTTGCCACCTTTAGTAGCAAAGTAACTTATGATTTTACCTTAATATTGAATGCGATCGCGTACACGCTTGCGGAGTAGCTCGGGATTATTAGTAGGGGAAGCATTTTTGGCAATAAAGTCGATAATTTTGCCTGCAACATCCACTTCTGAAGCTTTTTCAATTCCTTCTAACCCCGGGGAAGAATTTACTTCCATTACTACCGGCCCATGATTAGAACGAAGCAGATCCACACCTGCCACACTTAAACCCATGGCTTTAGCTGCTCTGATTGCTGTACTTTTTTCTTCAGGAGTCAATTTTACTTTTTCTGCCTTACCTCCCCGATGTAAATTAGAACGAAATTCGCCTTCTGCACTTTGACGTTTCATGGCTGCGATTACTTTACCACCCACCACAAAACAGCGTAAATCCGCGCCTTGAGCTTCTTTAATATACTCTTGCACTAAAATATTGGCATCTAACCCGCGAAAAGCCTCAATTACTGATTTAGCAGCTTGATAAGTTTCAGCTAAAACTACACCAATTCCTTGAGTACCTTCTAACAATTTAATTACTAAAGGTGCGCCTCCTACAGTTTCAATCAAACCATCGATATCTTGGGTAGCATGAGCAAATCCTGTCACAGGCAAACCAATTCCTTCCCGAGCGAGAATTTGCAGACAACGCAGTTTATCACGAGAACGAGAAATTGCCTGAGACTCATTCATACTAAAAACACCCATAATCTCAAACTGGCGTACTACTGCTGTACCATAAAAAGTCTTTGACGCACCAATCCGAGGAATAATTGCATCAAAATCTTCCAAAGGTTTGCCATTATACACAACCGATGGTCGATGGGACGTAATATTCATATAACAGCGGACATAATTAATTACCCGCATATCATGTCCTTGTTGCTCTCCTGCTTCTTTGAGACGTTTAGTAGAGTAGAGAGAAGGATCTTGTGACAAAATAGCTATTTTCATTTTTAAATTGTTTTTTCTACTCTTACTATTTTTCTGGATGATGATAACTTTGAAGAAAAGATTTTCCTGGATCGACTAAAAAGTGATGACGAATCGCTTGCCGACCTAATAACATCCGAAAACCCATCACATCTCGATTAGTTAAAGTTAATTCGATCTGCCATTGCTGACCACCTAATTCTACTGTAGTTAAAACCACAGGTCTAACCTGGGCATGTCCACCAGAATTCCTAATTTGTCGATATTCTAATAGTTCAGCTTCTGTTGTTACAGTCTGTCTACTATTTCGCTGATAAGGATGGACTTGAAAACGCAACATTTGTTTCCCATCTCGTCGAAATTCTTCTACATGAAAAGTATGTAAAGCAGAAGACCGCGCACCTGTATCAATTTTAGCTTTGATTCGGCTGATGCCTAGTTGTGGTAGAGCAATTGTTTCGCGCCAACCAATAATTGGTAACTGTTTAAATTTTGAATGCGGAAAATAAGCTTTATTCTGTTTCACCTGTAATTAATTTTTGGTTTGACTGTCTAGATTGAACGAAGATGGCTTTGGTCAAAAAACTTATTTTCTGCGATCGCTATGATTAAATTGAATCATCTGTCGCTATTATAGGAAGAAAGAGAGAGTTAGTTGAATAAAGTCCAAGCAGGCAAGGAATAATCGCCTGAACTTGGTTCAGAAGTTGGGGAATTCCATTCTCCTCTGTAAGGATAGACTACCTTAAACTTTGATTGTTCGTGAGAAAAAATATATGATCGAACTATCAGTAAACTGGCAAAAATTAAGCTTTTTCTAATTTCTTGTTCCAGAAAAATCAGCAGATTGGCTGAAACCTCTTGAGTAAATTAACGGAAGATTGTCAATAATATTATTGGATATTCTGTCAAGAAGAAAGAGGTATTAGCCCAAAAACCAATACCTCGAAGTCCCACGAACTGTGAACTGTCAGTCAATTATTTTTGATTGATCGACTGACTTAGTCTCACGATATCTAATTTATCCTGAAAATGGACAAAATTTATGTTAATCATGAGATAATTAAAATATCTTGAACTAAAAAAAATGTGAATTTGATTAAAATTTAGTGAGATTAAAAGCTTCAACCTCCTGAGCGTTAAAATTTTTTAGCTTTAAAAAATATTTCTAGTTTACAATAGCTGTTTATACCTAACCTAATAATGTGTTATTCAGAGCAATGCTAGCTTGGGGTTAATCAGTGTTGATTAAAATTAAACTCAAGTTAATCATTAATTAATAGTTTTTTATTTAAATAAAAATTCCTGACCAACAAGAAATATTTTAAATAATAGTTTGTCAATTAATTACTCAACCAAAATTAAACTATTTTTTGGCTTTAACAGAGTAGAAAAAACACTATATAACTAAAAATTTAAATTAGTCGAAAACTTTCTTAATTTAAAATAAATATTTTTCCCCATGCGTTCAATCAGTTGCTAACTTCTAGTTTAATCTTTATTCTTTGAGCGATTGCGCCAATATGAAAGTCAGTAAAACCTTAGATGCTATTGCTCTTGCTCCTGAAAACGGTGAAAAACCAACTAATTTACTTGTCATGCTTCATGGTTGGGGTGCTAACTTACAAGATTTAGCACCCTTAGCTCAAATGTTAAATTTGCCTGGGTTTGAATATATTTTTCCCAATGCACCTTTTCCTCATCCTCAAGTACCAGGAGGAAGAGCTTGGTATGCCTTAGAAACTAGTGAATATGATGGTTTAGCAGAAAGTCGAACAATTTTATTTGAGTGGTTACAATCCTTAGAAGCTAGCACGGGAATACCGCCAGAAAAAACTATTTTAGCTGGTTTTTCTCAAGGAGGAGCGATGGCTTTAGATTTAGGATTATCACTTCCCTTTGCTGCTTTATGTAGTTTAAGTGGTTATTTACACTATCATCCCCAACAAAAAGACATTTTTTTACCTCCAACTCTGATTGTACATGGTAAATATGACCCTGTAGTTCCTGTACAAGCTGCCCAAACAGCTAGAGACGAATTAGCAGCAATTGGGTTAACAATTGAATATCATGAATTAGAAATGGGACATGAAATTTCACCATCAGAATTAGATTTGAGCAAAAAATTTATTACTACTCAAATGAACAACTAATTTTCGTAGAGAATCGTTTCAAAACACAATTGTCCTACTTCAACTAAAGCATCAGCAGCAGCTTGATCGGTTTTTGAAGCTGCTGTTAATTGTTTAAATTCTTCTAGAGTATATTTATGTTGAAACTTATTAAGTGTACAGTCACATAAAGTTTTTGCTTCTGGCTGAAGTAATCCTTCTTGCATAGAAGTTTTAAGGCAATTTTGCAAATATTCTTTGATGTATTCTGGTGGATAAGTGTTAGTTTGAGGTTGAGATTGATTGGCTTGAGCTATTGCCGATAAACTATTAGTATTAGTTAAAGACAAATAATATATAAAACTTATTATTAAACTCAGCTTGACTTTCATTGCTTATATCTCTATATCAATTTTAAATAGATTAGCATTAAGTTACAAATTTGTTAGTTAATTAAATTAATTAACTTATATTCATAATTAAAAAATTTCGAGAAGATTACTTTGAAAGTAACTAGTCAGAATTTAGAGTATAAATTCTTAGTATTAGTTCGAGCAACTCAAATGATGTTGCCAAAGAAAATTATGTTATAATCCCTATTTAAATTTATTTAAGTAAGTCAGCTTAATTTCCTAGCTTTAAGGAAAACGGAGGAACCGATTTAGGGGCATATCTCGATAGTTTAGTAAGAGAAGAACATCTCTCAGTTCTAGCCCGTCAGCTAACTTCGTCGGCTTTGAGAGGAGACTGAAGGTAAAGCATTTTTTAAGTAATGTCTCAACCTGTTTCAGTGCATCCTAAATTATTTGTACCGATTTTGAGGCGTTGTTCATGAAATTACACTGAATTTAGCTAGTAAACTTAGACAATCCCTGAGCAAAATTGATGCTATTTTGTTGGCATTTTATTGTCTAAAAATTCAAAAAAACTGAGAGTTTTTTTCTTATTTCAATTGCTTAAAGAAAATTCTTTTGATTTAAACATTTGAAAAAAAATAAGCATTTTCTCTAAATAAAGTATTTTGGTAAATATTATCCTTTTAACTATAGATTGAGTTCAACTAACGCAAATTGTTTGAATATTTAATACATAGCTAAAATTGCCTGATGATAAAAAATAACAATGAATCTTAGATTTTCCCAAGATATTGAATCTCTTCTTCAAAGATTGTCTGATCAGCCTCTAACCCTAGGACAAATTTTGGCAGAAACTTCAGAACGAGGATTTAGTCTAAGTTTAGGGTTACTGGTGTTACCTTTTCTTTTTCCTATGCCCCCTGGATTATCTACTATTTTGGGATTTGGTTGCTTAATTTTAGCAATCCAAATGGCAATGGGGAAAAAATCGCCTTGGTTACCTAAAAAAATCGCCAGATTTAAATTTCCGAGGAAATTTACCCTACAACTACTACAAAATGCCAAGCGAGTAAATAATTTGCTAGGAAAAGTTGTTCGTCATCGCTGGTTGTCAATTGCAGAAAGTTCTTCTGTCTGGCGAATTAATGGATTGTGTATTACTTGGTTAACAATTTTGCTCATGTTGCCAATTCCTTTTACAAACCCTGTTCCTGCCAGCGCAATTTTAATTCTGGCAGTAGCTACTTTAGAAGCTGATGGTTTGTTGATATTTGTTGGTTATGGATTAACTGTATTGAATACTTTATTTTTTGGTTTTATTGGTTATGCCCTTTGGCAAGCACCTCACTTATTACCCAATTTATTGAGCTAAAAAATTAATTGTCACCTATGGATGTTCCTAAAACTTCTTCATTTCCTTCTAATTCAATTCCTGAAACTATTAAGGATTGGCATACTTTCAACATTGAAGAATCCTTAGCACTTCTTACCAGTGATTCCAATCAAGGATTAACAGCAGAGCAAATTGAACAACGACAGCAGGTTTTTGGTACTAATGAACTAAAAGAAACGGGCGGTCGTAGTACTTTAGTGATTTTGTGGGAACAGTTTACCAACATCATGTTAGTGATGCTGATTGCTGTAGCAATAGTATCGGCAGTTTTAGATTTTCGCCAAGGTACATTTCCTAAAGACGCAGTAGCAATTTTTGCGATTGTAATTGTTAACGGAATTTTGGGTTATTTACAGGAAAGTAGGGCAGAAAAAGCTTTAGCAGCCCTTAAACGTCTTTCTGCTCCACAAGTGAGAGTAATTCGGCAAGGCAAGACTACAGAAATTCCTGCCAAAGATTTAGTACCAGGGGATATTATGCTGCTAGAAGCAGGAGTACAACTTGCTGCCGATGGTCGCTTGCTAGAAGCTCAAAACCTACAAATACGAGAATCAACCTTAACGGGAGAAGCAGAAGCAGTCCTCAAACAAGCAGATGTAATTTTACCTGATGATAGTCCTTTAGGCGATCGCACTAACCTAGTTTTTCAGGGAACGGAAGTAGTTTTAGGCAGAGGTAAAGTAGTCGTCACCAAAACGGGGATGGATACCGAAATCGGGCATATCGCTACTATGTTACAGAGCGTAGAAAGCGAACCGACTCCTTTGCAACAAAGGATGACCCAATTAGGCAATGTTTTGGTTAGTAGTTCTCTGGGTTTAGTTGCTTTAGTGGTAATTGGAGGTGTACTACGAGCAGGGTGGCAATTTTTTGAAGAGCTTCTAGAAATATCTTTGAGTATGGCAGTTGCAGTTGTTCCAGAAGGTTTACCTGCGGTGGTGACCGTTACTTTAGCCATTGGTACCCAAAAAATGGTGCGTCGTCATGCTTTGATCCGTAAACTGCCAGCAGTAGAAACTCTAGGTTCAGTAACTACTATTTGTTCTGATAAAACGGGAACTTTGACTCAAAACAAAATGGTAGTACAGAAAGTCGAGACAGGTTCTTATCACTTTAATGTGACAGGAGAGGGTTATAACCCCGTAGGAGAATTTTTAAGTAAGCAGCATCAACAACTTGAAACAGAACCCGAAGTCCAGAAGCTAATGCTTGCTTGTGTAGCCTGTAATGATGCCTTGCTACAACAGAAAAAAACCCCAAAACAGACAGAATGGAATATTTTAGGCGATCCAACGGAAGGCGCATTACTCGCTTTAGCTGGTAAAGCCGGAATTTTTAAAGAAAATCTTGATCATAAAATGCCTCGGATGGGAGAGTTTCCTTTTTCTTCTGAAAGAAAACGGATGTCTGTCATTGTTGATAATGGAGAAGGAGGAAGCTCTTACTCCATGTTTACCAAAGGTTCACCAGAACTAATTTTAGAACGTTGCGATCGCATTTGGTTGAAAGACCAGCTAGTTTCTATTACAGACGAACAAAGACAGCACATTTTGACCCAAAATGATGGCATGGCTAGTAATGGTTTAAGAGTACTTGGTTTTGCTTACAAACCTCTCCCCACCGTTCCCGACGCAGCAGATGAAGCCCAAAGCGAACAAGAATTAGTGTGGTTGGGTTTAGTGGGAATGCTCGATGCACCTCGTCCCGAAGTTAAAGAAGCAGTCAAGCGTTGTAAGAGTGCAGGAATTCGTCCTGTAATGATCACAGGGGATCATCAATTAACCGCTATGGCGATCGCTTCTGAATTGGGTATTGCTACTCCCTACGAACAGGTATTGACAGGACAAAGATTACAAGCCATGTCTACCTTGGAATTGGAAGAAGCCGTCGATCAAGTAAGTGTTTATGCTCGAGTTTCTCCAGAACACAAACTCCGTATTGTTCAAGCACTACAAAAACGAGGTAAGTTTGTGGCAATGACAGGGGATGGAGTCAATGACGCGCCAGCCCTTAAACAAGCTGATATCGGTATTGCTATGGGTATTACGGGAACCGATGTCAGTAAAGAAGCCAGCGACATGATTTTACTTGATGATAATTTTGCTACTATCGTTGCTGCTACTGAAGAGGGTAGGGTAGTTTACGACAATATTCGTCGTTTTATTAAATATATTTTGGGCAGTAATATTGGGGAAGTTTTAACTATTGCTGCTGCACCCTTAATTGGTTTGGGTGGTGTGCCACTCTCTCCTTTACAAATTCTGTGGATGAACCTAGTTACCGATGGTTTACCAGCCCTAGCATTAGCAGTAGAACCAGCCGAACCAAATGTCATGCAACGCCCACCCTATAGTCCAAGAGAAAGTATTTTTGCTCGTGGTTTGGGACTTTATATGGTCAGAATTGGGATTATCTTTGCCATTCTGACGATTGCGCTAATGGTTTGGGCTTATAATCACGCTCAAGTTGATGGTAATCCAGAACGCTGGAAAACAATGGTTTTTACAACTTTATGTTTAGCACAAATGGGTCACGCTTTGGCAATTCGTTCTGATACTCAATTAACTATTCAAATTAATCCTTTTTCCAACCCTTATGTCTTAGGGGCAGTGACTTTAACTACTGTTTTGCAATTACTCCTGATCTACGTTGAGCCTTTACGTAACTTCTTTAACACCCATTGGTTAAGTCCTACAGAATTAGGAATATGTGTCGGTTTTAGTATGTTGATGTTTATTTGGATTGAATTAGAGAAATTAGTGTATCGTTGGTTTGGCAGAAAACCTTGATTGTTTTCTAAATGAATTGAAATTCGAGTGAAAATTAAGTTAATTTGACAACAGATACATCTGAAGATAGGATCGCTGCTAATTAGACAGTAAGCGTATTTCTATCTTCATTTTTCTATGTCATGAAATTTCAAATTATTCTAACTTTGAGTGTTTTAATTGCTGCTTTAGTAGCATTTGTGGCGGAATGGCTACCAGTCGATTTAACGGCAATAGTAGTAGCAGTTGTTCTAATTTTGCTGGGATTAGTAACTCCAGAAGAAGGAATTGCTGGTTTTGGTAACGATGCCACTATTACCGTTTTGGCAATGTTTATTCTCAGTGCTGGAGTTACTCGTACAGGCGTAATTCAAATAGTTCGAGATTGGCTGCTGAAATGGGGAGGAAAAAATCCTAGTCAACAAATTTTCGTGATGGGCGCGATCGTCGGGCCTATTACCGCTTTTATTAATAATACGGCTGTAGTTGCAATCTTTCTGCCGATTGTAGAAGAATGGTGTAAACGCCGTAAAGTTTCTGTTTCTAAATTGCTCATTCCTCTCTCATTCGTGACAGTTTTGGGAGGGATGATTACTCTAATTGGTACGTCTACTAATATTTTGGCTAGCGGTATTTCCAAAAAATTAGGCTATGGACAATTCAGCTTATTTCAATTTACAGCTTTAGGTTTAATTACTTTCGTTGTAGGCTTAATTTATCTAGCAGTATTTGCTCCTCGACTCTTACCGAAACGTAAACCTGTTAGTGATAATGGTATTGACCGCGCTTATGGATTAGAAGATTATGTCAGCGAAATTACCATTAGTTCTGGTTCAAGCTTGATTGGGCAAACTCTTCGGGAAAGTGGTATTCAGCGTAAATTTGATCTAGACGTTTTAGAAATCATTCACAAAGACACTCATTTTCCTCAACCTTTAGCCGATAAAATCTTATCTGTTGGAGATATTCTATTAGTCAGAGGCAGTCGAGAAAATGTCCTCAAAATTAAAGATGAAAGAGGAGTAGACATTTTACCTGATGTTAAATTTAGCGCTGAATCTGTAGAAGCTGAACTGACTTCAAGAGAAGAAAAAGTCGCTGAAATTTTAGTTCTTTCTAACTCTCGTCTGATTGGTTCTACTCTTAAAGATTTGCGATTTAGACAGCGTTATAATGCAACTGTTTTAGCAATTCGTCGTGGCGAAGAATTAATTCGAGATAGATTAGGAAAAGTTCCTTTTAAGTTTGGTGATTTACTACTCGTTCAAGGACCTAGAGAAAGTTTTATTGGGTTACAAACCACCAGAGAATTATTGGTTTTAGAAGAAAAAAATCTAGAAAATCTCAGACAAAATAAAGCCTGGATTGCTTTAGCTATTATTTTGGGCGTTATTATTGTTGCTGCTTTAGATATCCAGCCAATTTTGGTTACTAGTTTAATGGGAGTAATCTTAATGGTAATTACTGGCTGTCTCAAACCGGGGGAAATTTATGGGGCTGTTCGATGGGATATTATTTTTCTTTTAGCCGGTTTAATTCCTCTAGGTACGGCCATGAAAAATTCAGGAACAACTGAATGGTTGGCACAAGGATTAGTTAGTTTAGGAGGCAATCTTTCTGGCTATTGGGTACTAACCTTTTTCTATTTAATCACTTCTTTTTTAACAGAAATTTTATCCAATAGTGCTGCTGTTGTTGTAATGATTCCTATTGCTGTTGAAGTAGCTAAAACTTTAGGATTAGAACCCCTAAGTTTTATTTATGCAGTAACTTTTGCTGCTTCTAATAGTTATTTGACACCGATTGGCTATCAAACTAATACAATGGTTTATGGACCTGGTGGCTATAAGTTTTTAGATTTTACTAGAGTAGGATTACCTTTAAACTTAATTCTCACAATTATGACTCCTTTACTCATTACTTGGCTTTATGGTTTGTAAAAGAGAAACAATTATCAACAAAATTTTTTTATTATTTTTTATTGTTATTTTTGCTACATTTTGTGTTTACCTTCAGCCAGTGGAGGCTAAACCAGTTAAAAACGATGCAGTGTTAGTTTGTTTCTCTGGCGGTCGAGAAATTGTCCGCAAAACTGTGATTGAAGGTCCTTTTGCTGATGAATATAAATTCGCTCATGAAGTTAAAGTCGTAGATGAACAAGGAGAACATCAATTAAATTTTGCTGGTGGACTATGTATTATTGACCGTGGTGCAGTTACAGTCAAAAGTCAGCCCCAACTAAGCGATCGCCTGAGTTGCTATTCTGGAGGCAAAAAGGTGATCGATTTTGAAGTTTATGGTCGAGAAACAACTGTTGATGAATATTTGGAAGGAAGAACTTTTGTGGCAAAAGCTCGTGGTAATGTCTTTAATTTTGAATCCCTGCATCAATATTTAGTTTTTGGTGGGGGAGCGTGTATAGGAGAAGAAACCGATTAGGAAAAGTCAAAAGTCAAAATTAACTAAAAAAATAAGTAGCAAATTTGACTACCTATTTACAAAAACTGTGTTAGACTTCTCAGTAGAATTAGAGTAAGTCAGCCTAATCCTTGCTTAATTAACTAGGCAAGAGCGGGGGAACCAACTTCGGGGCGTATCTCTATCGATGTAAATAGAGAAGGACATCTCTCAGTCCTAGCCCGTCAGCTAACCTCGTCGGCTTTGAGAGGAGACTGAACAGATAGCAAATTGCTGTTGTCAGTATCCTTGGCTGCTAAATACTCTCTACATTAAGCTGTCTCGGGGTTCTGAAGATTATCTCGATTGGGATAATTCTAAATGATATCTAGGATAGCGTAGCTAGTCATTAGGAGAATCGAAAAATGTTTAATATTAGCGATCGCGTTCGACATAAAGCAACTGGTGAAGTAGGTACAGTCATCGGTTATGGACATCAGTTTGTTAATGATTTTTACTTGACCACTATCATAGTTAGATTATTGAATCCTACAGTAACCGAATCAGTAGTAGAAGATTTATATACTGAATGGCTTGGTTGGCAGAATGACACTCCACCAAAAGCCGAGCGAAATCTATCTAATTGCTTATATGCAGCCTAAAAAGTTGCAAATATTATACTTTGATAATAAGCCTAATTCTGAAACAGAAACGGGGGAACCAATTTAGGGGCGAATCTTTATAGTGATTCGGTAGAGAAGGGCATCTCTCAGTCCTAGCCCGTCAGCTAACCTCGTCGGCTTTGAGAGGAAACTGACGGAAAATCTTTTAACAAATTATCCTCATCAGTATTCCTTAATTGTACTGTTTGGTTGAATCTATTTTTAACTTATGGGGGTAATATATATGAATTTATCAACCCTTGCTGTAGCGGGGCAAGTGGCTTGGGGACGTATTAAGCCTGTAGTTGTTCGAGATACTGTTTTACTACCAGCAGCAGGATTTTTAGGATTAATTGCTGTCTGGTGGGTAATAGCGTTATTTCGTCCAGAACTAATGCCTACACCTCCACAAGCACTAATCGCCAATTTAGATTATATTTTTCACCCCTTTTATCGTAGAGGACCGGGAGATTTAGGTCTTGGTTGGTTATTACTAGCTAGTTTACGACGCGTTATTATCGGTTTTTTAATTGGGGCTGTGGTAGCTATTCCTGTAGGATTTTTAATTGGGATGTCAAGAAGCGCAATGCTAGCGATCAATCCCCTAATTCAAGTTCTTAAACCCGTATCTCCCTTAGCTTGGTTACCGATTGCCCTAGCTATTTTTAATATTGCCGATCCTTCTGCTATTTTTGTTATTTTTATTACTTCGCTATGGTCAACTATTATTAATACTGCTCTAGGAGTATCTAGTGTCCCAAAAGAATATCAAGACGTAGGACAAATGTTAGAGATGCCAGCCTGGAAAAAAATTGTCAAAATTATTCTGCCTGCTAGCCTACCTTATATTTTTACGGGCTTACGGATTAGTTTGGGAATTGCTTGGTTAGTAATCGTCGCAGTAGAAATGCTCACAGGTGGAATTGGTATTGGCTTTTTTGTCTGGGATGAATGGAGTCGTCTCAATCTTAGTTCAGTGTTTTTGGCTGTATTTGTCATTGGTATAACTGGCTTGATCCTTGACTACCTCTTGGGATTAATCCAAACATGGGTAACTCATCGTCCTGCTAGTTCGTAGCCACCACAATTGGTCAAAAGATAATCTGGAGTATTGAGATGAATCAAAAACTAAAACGCAGAGCCTTTTTACAAGGCTTATCCGCAACTGCGTCGATGATGGCAATTTCTGGTTGTGCTATTAGTGGTAGTAAAGCTCCCAAAGTTTTGACCGAAGAAGCTTTAGCCGTCGAACCAATCGTCAAACCTGAAAGTTTAGAAAAACCCAATCTAACTATTGGTTATGTCCCCGTTAATGATTGTGCGCCCTTTGCTATAGCTTGGGAGAAAGGTTTTTTTCGCAAATATGGATTAAATGTTACTCTCAGTCGAGAGGCAAGTTGGGCAAATTCTCGTGATGGTGTAATTTTCGGTCGCCTCGATGCCTCTCCTGTCGTTTCTGGCGCGGTAATGAATGCTAGAGCAGGTGCTGAAGGAGCGCGTCATGCTCCTTTATGTGCTGCCATGACTATTCACCGTCATGGTAACGCTATGACTATGAGCAGAGAATTATGGGATGCAGGTATTCGTCCCTGGCAAGATTATCAAGGAGATTTAGAGCAGTTTGGCAGGAATTTTGATGGTTATTTCCAAAAAGCTCCCGAACAAAAGCGAGTTTGGGCTGTAGTACTTAGTTCCGCTATTTATGAATACTTTGCCCGTTATCTAGTAGCAGCTACTGGATTAAATCCTGACGAAATGTTTCGCATTATTATTACTCCACCACCGCAAATGGTTACGAATATGCGGATCGGGGCGATGCAAGCTTATATGGTGGCAGAACCTTGGAACACCCGTGCTATTTCAGGAAATGAGGGTATTGGTTTTACTTTTGCTCAAGGTAGAGAACTTTGGCGCGGACATCCCGATCGCCTTTTGGCAGTGATGGAGTCTTTTATTAATGAGAATCCTAAAACTTATCGTTCTCTAGTCAAGGCGATGATCGAAGCCTGTCAATATTGCAGTAAACCAGAAAATCTCGAAGAAGTAGCGCAAATTATCTCCGAGCGTTCTTTTACTGGAGCAAAACCAGAATTAACTAGAGCAGCCATTGTTGGCGAGTATAACTATGGTGGTTTTGATGATAAAAAGCGCATTGTCAAAAGTCTAGCAACTACCCTCTTTTTCGATCTTCCTCCTGAAGTTTCGACTATTCCCAACGATCATTCTACTTTTTTATGGCAGTCGCACAATCTTTGGTTGATGACTCAATCGACACGCTGGCAACAAATTCGTCAATTTCCGAAGAATGCGGAAGAAATTGCCAGTCAAGCTTGGCGAACGGATTTATATCGAGAGATTGCGGGTGAAATGGGTATAAAATGCCCGACAGAAGATTACAAAGCCGAGCCAGCGGAAGCATTTATTGATCATAAGGCATTTGATCCTAGCGATCCCGTTGGTTATCTCAACAGTTTTAAGATTCGGGCAAATGCACCTCGCTCATTCTTTATATCCTAAGTTTTTTACTAAAAAATATTTTAATTTTTAAAGGAGTTCAAAATGTTTTATTCTAGCACTGCCACAAGCAATACCTCTACTTATTACAATCCAGAAGACTTTTTAGTTATTGAAAATTTAGTTAAATCTTTTCCGAAACCTGATGGCAGTCGAACAGTAATTCTCGACGGAATTAATTTAACTATTGGTGCAGAAGAATATATTTCGGTAATCGGTCACTCTGGTTGCGGTAAATCTACTTTATTGAGAATCATTGCTGGTTTAGATAAACCCACCTCAGGACTAGTAACTTTAGAAGGCAAAGAAATTCGTAAGCCCGGTGCAGAAAGGATGATGGTTTTTCAAAGCTATGCCCTACTACCCTGGCTAACTGTCCGAGATAATATTCGTCTGGCAGTAGATGAAGTCCTGAAAAAAGCTACCCGTGCGGAAAAAGTTAGTTTAGTTAATGAGCATATTGCAATGGTTAATTTAACGGCTGCTGCCGATAAATATCCTGATGAACTTTCTGGGGGGATGAAACAACGAGTAGGAATTGCCCGTGCTTTGATTACTCGTCCAAAAATGTTACTAATGGATGAACCGTTTGGTGCATTAGACGCTTTAACTAAAAGAAAATTGCAAGCACAGGTGCTAGACATTTGGGAAAGTCATCGACAAGCAGTCATGATGATCACCCATGATGTAGACGAAGCAATTTATATGTCCGACCGCATTATTTTAATGACTAATGGTCCCGAAGCAAAAATTGGCAAAATTTTAACCGTACCTTTTGACCATCCACGCGATCGCCATCAACTTCAAGAATCAACTGAATATTATCATCTCCGCAATCAAGCTTTAGATTTTCTAGAACAGTATCATTAAACTAATCACAAAAAATCACTCTTGTTGTTGAAGACAAGAGTGATAGTTAATCAAAAAAATCACTTAAATTTATTTAAGCAGGAGGATTAGAAGCCGAAGGACGACGATTAATAACTTGGTCGATTAAACCATATTCTTTTGATTCTTCAGCAGACATAAAGAAGTCTCTTTCAGTATCTTCTTCAATTTTTGATAGAGGCTGTCCCGTATGATCGGCTAAATGCTGATTTAGTTTTTGTTTGAGATAAAGAATTTCTTTTGCCTGAATTTCAATATCTGTAGCTTGTCCTTGTGCGCCACCTAACGGTTGGTGAATCATGATTCTTGAATTGGGTAAACTCATGCGCTTACCTTTGGCACCCGCACTTAGTAAAAATGCACCCATTGAAGCAGCTAACCCAATACAAATCGTACAGACATCGGGACGAATTTGATTCATCGTATCAAACATTCCCATGCCAGCAGAAACCGAACCACCAGGAGAATTAATATAAAGATAAATATCTTTTTCTGGATCTTCGGCTTCTAAAAAGA
Source organism: Stanieria sp. NIES-3757 (assembly GCA_002355455.1). Lineage (NCBI taxonomy): Bacteria > Bacillati > Cyanobacteriota > Cyanophyceae > Pleurocapsales > Dermocarpellaceae > Stanieria > Stanieria sp. NIES-3757. The sequence continues at coordinate 2,999,228 of AP017375.1, read as the reverse complement.
GTAATTGAGCAACTACTAAGTTGGCAATGTCATCATCAACTTGCTGTCCAAGAAAGACAATTCTTTCTCTCAACAGACGAGAATAGATATCAAAAGCGCGTTCGCCACGACCAGAACTTTCAATAACTGTAGGAATCATGAAGTTTTATTTTATTGCGGTTTGTTTTGATTGTAACTAAATCAGTTACCAGTAGGGTGCAAGGCAGTGCCGTACACCAGTTATGTGAAATTGGTAAGTAATAAGCTGTTCCTCATTTAATTTGTATAATTTAAAACGTTATAATCACTACTAGGACTGAGTTTGATACTTTTGACTTGCTTTCTAGCCAAAAATTAACTGTTCAACTTTTTGAATCGTAGCCTCAAGATCGTCATTGACAATACAGAATTTAAATTCATTTTGGGCTGCTATTTCCTCTTTTGCTCTGGTTAAACGACGAATAATAGCTTCTTCTGAATCTTTACCGCGTTTTCTCATTCTGTGTTCCAACTCTTCTAAAGAAGGAGGCAAAATAAAAATACGTTGAGCAGCAGGAAAAATATTTGCGATCGCTCTAGCCCCAAGTAATTCGATTTCTAACAAAACCAGTTTACCGAGCTTGATTTGATCTTCTACTCTTAGTTTCGGAGTACCGTAATAATTACCTGCATACTCCGCCCATTCTAGGAGTTCACCTTGATTAATCATCGTCTCAAATTGAGACTTATTGACAAAGTAATAATCTTTGCCATCGATTTCCCCACGACGGGGTTGTCTGGTTGTCGTTGAAATTGAGAGATAAATCTCAGGGTGTCGCTTGAGGAGCGATCGCACAATTGTCCCTTTGCCGACACCACTAGGACCTGTAATGACAATGAGTTTTCCTGCTACCATACGTTAATTGCTATTAGCTTGGGAATCTTTATTTCCCACAAAGCGATGTGCTACAGTTTCTGGCTGAATTGCTGATAATACCACATGAGAAGAATCAGTGATAATTACCGCCCGAGTTCGACGACCATAAGTAGCATCTACTAATTGTCCTCTTTCTCTAGCTTCAGTAATAATCCGCTTAATTGGTGCAGACTCAGGACTGACAATAGCAATAATTCGATTAGCCGAGACTATATTTCCGAAACCAATATTGATTAATTGAATATCCATAATTTTGAACTGCCGTTAGCTGTAATGAAGGCAATTGAGAAAATATAATCATAATGTTATAGATAAAAATCCAGCTTTACAAGCTTAAAAGTCATATAAATAATGATATTTAACTAATTTTTAGCTTTTTTTCAGTTTTTCTTCCAACCGTCTTGAGTTCAATCCTTGATTGATTAAGCAAACTCAATGCTTGAACCTGTTAAATTGCTATTGATTGATTTTTTTGATTAATTTTTGATTAATTTTTATGCAACCTGTCGACTATACCACTTTAATGGCTGTTAGCAGCGAACTAAAAAGTAATTGGTTACCAGCCCGAATCGAACAAGTTTATCAACGCGATCGCTATACAATTAATTTAGCTCTCCGTAATCTTAAAACTAGAAAATGGTTGACTATTGGTTGGCATCCTCAAGCAGCTAGAATTTGTCTTGGTTCTCCTCCTCCTCGTCTTCCTGATACCTTTACCTTTAGTGATCAATTGCGACACCAACTGAATGGTTTGGCTTTAATTGAAATTGTTAATCTTGCACCGTGGGAAAGAGTTTTAGATTTACAATTTGCTCAACGTCCTGGAGAAGAACCGCTTTGGCATTTGTATGTGGAGATTATGGGCAAATATAGTAACGTCATTCTAGTTGATGCTAGTGGACAAATTGTAACGGCTGCTCATCAAGTTAATGCGAACCAATCTAGTCTGCGTCAAATTCAAACGGGACAACCATACGAGGTACCACCACCTTTAACTGGAACTGTACCTAAATTGCAAGAATCAGAGTCAAGTTGGCAAGCTAGAGTAAGTTTAATTCCTGGTAAGCTTCAACGACAGTTACTCAATTCTTATCGGGGTTTAAGTCCTAAAGTTGCTTCCGAAATAATTGCAGCAGCCAAATTGTCTCCAGAACAAAGCACTGAGAGTTTACACTCTTCTGATTGGCAACAATTATTTATCTATTGGCAAAAATGGTTAAAAACTTTAGCTTCTTCTGCCTTTCAACCTGGTTGGCTCAAAGATGGTTACACCGTTCTTGGTTGGCAAGATTTAGTAACTGCAGACAATATTCATCATATTTTAGACAAATATTATACTCAGGAGTTAGAAAAACAAGAATTTCAGCAGATTAAACACCAACTAAGCCAAAAAATAACTAATCTTCTTAAGAAACTTCAGCAAAAAGCCGATCTATTCCGTCAACGTCTAGAACAATCGGATCGTTCTGAAGAATATCGTTCCCAAGCTGATTTATTGATGGCGCATCTTCAGCAATGGCAACCTGGGATGAAGTCGATTACTTTGGCAGATTTTGCTACAGGTGAACCAGTTAAAATTCTGCTTAATCCTGAAAAAAATGCCGTCCAAAATGCTCAATTCCTTTATAAAAACCATCAGAAACTCAAACGAGCAAAAACTACTGTTCAACCACTATTAGAAGCTGTCGAGTCAGAAATTAACTATTTACAACAAGTTCAAACTGCGCTTAATCAAATAGAAAATTATCAAAACTCCACTGATCTTCAAACCCTAACCGAAATTCGCGAAGAATTAATTCAACAAGAATACTTACAAGCAGAACGACAACCAAACCGTTCAGTTGATGAAGATTCCCAGCCCTATCGTTATACAACGCCTTCAGGTTTTGAATTGTGGGTAGGCAGAAATAACCGTCAAAACGAACAATTGACGTTCCGTATTGCTGGAGATTATGATTTGTGGTTTCATACTCAAGAAATTCCTGGTAGTCACGTTTTACTCCGACTCCAACCAGGTGCAGTACCAGATCGAGCTGACTTACAATTTTCTGCTGATTTAGCTGCTTACCACAGTCAAGCAAGAGAAAGCGAACAAGTTCCAGTTGTCTATACTGAACCTAAAAATGTCTACAAACCCAAAGGGGCAAAACCTGGAATGGCAATCTACAAAAGGGAAACAGTGATTTGGGGTCGTCCGCAACAAAGTAAAAAAATTTTAGTATAACAAATTTAGCAAAGTTACCCTTTAATTTTTATTTACAATTTATCGTATCTACTGTTACAATTCTTATTAGGAAATTTCAATAGTTGCCAATCGAAGGAACGCGCAGCTAGGATTTCTCCAGGATTATACGACAACAACAACAATTTAAGAAGCCAGCGACACAATCGCTGGTGTTTTCATATTTTCAGCTTGGATTTCCACAGTATAGACTATCGCACAGAAACTTGTTCGCTATTAACCTTTTTAACACCCTTAACATCTTCGGCTACCGCAATCAGTCTCGTTAGAAAAGCACGGTTGGGAACAGTTCCCTTGAAAATAATAGTATTACCGTTTTGCGCTACATAGACTCGAGCAGACTTTTTGAACTGAGGAATATCTTCCAAAGCTGCTAATACCCTTTTTGCTAGACCACTTTGATCGTATTCACCATTAATACCTAATCTTTCCAGAGCAATTTCTGTGGTGGTATTATCAGTCGCATTAATAGTTTTGTGTTCTGAAGTTGACTCGGTCTTACCACAAGAAATAAGAGTTGGAGCAGAAATTAGAACTATGATGATGAGTAATAAATCAAAAAAATCTAAAGTTTGTTTGTGCATATGTCCCTCCCATACACGAGGAGTTCTTGTTTTTTATTGTAGCTAAAACTACAAAATGCTAGATTAATTGGCAATATTCGATCGTACTATTTGCGATTTTTTCTTTCCTAAATCGATTTATAAATGAAAAACTGCTGTATCGATAGACAATGGAATTTGTTTTAGAGAATCTGAGCTAAAAATTTTTGGGTTCTTTCTTCTTGAGGATGGTTGAAAAATTCTTCAGGCGTGGCAATTTCAACAATGATCCCTTCATCCATAAACACTACTCGATCTGCTACTTCTCTAGCAAATCCTACTTCATGAGTTACACAAACCATTGTCATTCCCGAATTCGCTAGACTACGCATCGTATCCAACACTTCTCTAACCATTTCAGGATCGAGTGCAGAAGTAGGTTCATCAAATAACATAATTTTAGGCTGCATGGCTAAAGCCCGTGCGATCGCAACTCGTTGTTGTTGACCCCCAGAAAGTTGACCTGGATATTTGTGTGCTTGTTCGAGAATGCCTACTTTTTCTAGTAGTTGAATGCCGATTTCTTCAGCTTGGGGTTTTGACCATCTTCTTACCCAAACTGGTGCAAGAGTAACGTTTTGCAGGACGGTTAAATGAGGAAACAGATTAAACTGTTGGAATACCATTCCCACTTCACGGCGAATTGCTTCAATGTTTTTGAGGTCATGGGAAAGTTTGATCCCATCGATGATGATACTCCCTTTTTGATAAGGTTCAAGAGCGTTAAAGGTACGAATAAAAGTTGATTTCCCCGAACCAGAAGGACCCATAATCACTACAACTTCTTGCTTTTTAACTTCAAGACTGACTCCTCGCAGCACGTGAAAGTTATTGTCATACCATTTTTCAACCTGACTTGCGATAATGATTGATTCAGGTTCTTCGATTGGGGAAACACTCATATCAGTTATCAGTTATCAGTTTTCAATTAACCATCAATAATCAACAAAAAAATCATACCAACCAACAACTCCATCTGTTCCATCTGTGTTCATCTGTGGACAAACAATTAACAATCAACTATTAACAATTAACGCTCAACCAGGGTCTTGAATATATCTCATTAATCTGAAAACCGCTATATTTTTTACTCCAATACTTCTAAAACGGCTTTAGGAGATAATTTATCTTTAAACCAAATTAATCGATTAGGTAATTCACTAAATTTAACTCCTGCTTTTTCTAAATTCAATCTTTCTGAGACAGCTAAAATCAAATTATCGGCATCGGCACGACGAACTTGAGAAAACTTTTTCTTTAAATATTCTGGTCGCCAATAACCTACTATTTCTAATAAAAAATTTCTACCATCGGGATGGACTAAACGAAAATCGGGAATCATCACGCTACCAGGTAGAGGTACTAAATCTACTTCTCTTTCTAGTCTCCATTCCGTTTTCATTTTTGCCCAACTGTTGGCAAAAGAAGTTTCTAGCATACTGTCGTAGGGTTTACCAGGAGGATAATGGGTAACTAATTGATCGCGATCGCTACTTAAACTAAATCTGCCCGTTCTAGTATTACCCGAATAGGGATCTCGCTGTTGTAATTTTGCTTGCAAACTCCATTTACTGACATGGAGCAAAGCAGGTATCATTTTGGCTAGAGCTAATCCATAACGAGTACTAGCTTTAAATAAACTAGCGGGGCCATCAATAGTAATGGTAAAACCAGTATCGGCATCTCCTTCAATATATGCCATTAACTGAAACAATTTGAGATAACGAAACAGCAGTTTATATTCGCCTGGATCGTTACGATGAGCATTAATCACAATATTACTAGCGCGATAAAATATTCCTTGCACCTGAGCCAAATTGTAGCGATGAATTAAGGCTTCGGGAATAGGTGGATCGAATTGGGTTAAAATCCGATTTTCTTGAAGATCGGCATATAAACCCGTTTCAATTTCTTCAAGGGTAACTCGACGTTTTAATTCCTGAGTTAAATTATGAGCGATCGCTTCAATGGTTTGATTTCGTTGGCGGGGAATGGGATAATTTTTAGCCGCTTGAGCAAATACTTTTTGTCTGAGGGTTTGAGGTTCAATCGGACTAATAATTTCAAAAGTAGAGAAATGATTGCGTAAAAGTTGAGCTAATCCTCGTTTAACTCGATATTCGGGACTATTTCCTTCTAATTCTAATAATTTCTGATTAAGTTCTCCTTGGGTTTTACCAAGACATTCGGTAAAACAATCAATTTGTTCTGTTGCCAGACCACAAGTTCTGTCATCAATTGCTAATTTTTTGGGGACTACTGTTTCCCCATTTTGACGGTAAATCAAGAGTTCTGAAGGTAACATAGGCAACTAAAACACGAATCTTCAAGCGCAGAATCTAGGAATTTATCTGATAATTCATAATAGGGAATTAATTAAAGCGCGAACATGATCTACCGAACTTTAGAATGTCGTCCTGATACCTATCAGGCATGGTACAAACAAGGCAATGTCTTGCGGGAGAAGCATTGTTATCAGGAAGCTCTATTTTGCTATGAAAAAGCTTTAGAATATCATCCTCATGATTATTGGGCTACTTATCGTAAAGCTTCCGTCTTAGAAGAAATAGGTCGTTATTCTGAAGCTGTAGTTGACTATCAACGAGCAACAGAATTAAATTCTCACAACTATTGGGCTTGGTACGATTGTGGTTGTCTTTATTTAGAAGAATTGGCAGAGTATCAAAAAGCGATCTCAGCTTTTGAACAAGCTTTAACTGTTCATCCTCAAGATTATTGGTCAGTTTATCGATTAGCAGAGGCTTGGTGTAAACTGGCTCAATACGAACGCTCTGTAGACTATTACAACTGTGCTTTAGAACTACGTCCCCACGATTTTTGGGCTTATTATCGTCGTGGTGAAGCTTTACAACTGTGGGGTAAGCTAGATGAAGCTTTGGCAAGTTATGACCAGGCTTTAGAATTTAAACCTCAAGATCGTTGGACTTGGTATCAAAAAGGAATTATTTTCCAACAATTAGAACTTTATCAAGACGCGATCGCTTGTTTTAGTCGGGCAGTGGCAATCGACTCTGAATTTGATTGGGCTTGGTATCGTCAAGGTGAGAATTATTCTTTATTAAAAAATACTCGTTGGAATACTAATTGGGCAATTTATTGTTTAGAGAAAGCGATCGATCTCTATCCACGAAAGTTTCTAAATTTAGCTCTATCAGAACCAGTTTGGGACAAATATAGAAAACAAGCAGGATTTATTTCTTTAGTGACCAATAAAAAGAAAAAATACAATTTATAGGGATCGTTATATTGATGCTCTGAAAGCAAAAAACCATAATTTTTGTTGATAGTTAATTGACATTAAAGTTATCCAAGAATAAATCAATAAGAATTATTTTTATGGCTATTTAATAAAATCTGAGCTTAGTTCTATTACTGTGCTTTAAGTAATTTTTGTCAAGCCTGAATAAATATTTAGTTAATAGGAAAAAATTAAGAAATATTAAACAAAATTTTTAAATAATTGAGAAACACTTTGATTTGACGTTAAATAAAAAATAGAACCAATAATTAATAATATAGCTCCTAAAAGATGACTTTGATCGGGCAATATTTTCCATTTTTTCCGCTTGCTCCAACTAATATCAATAGCAAAAGGAATACCAATGATTCCATCACATAAAGATGATAAACATGACAAAATTGACTGTAATTTTTAATCGGAACAACTTGTTGAGTTTCTAATGGTTGAAGAGCGAGACCGTAAACTTGAGTAGCTTTATTTATGGTTAAATTCCATTCAAATAAATACGGTAATTTGATGTTAAGAATAGCTGCTTGTAAAGTATCAAGACGACTATTAGTTCCTAACTCGCTATGGAAATATTTGCGAGGTGCGCCATAATTACGAAGACTATGTATTTTGTCAGCGATCGCTAGATTATTAGTTACAACCATGCCACCACTACCAAAAGCACCAAGATTTTTATTAGGATAGAAACTAAATCCTGCTGCTAGTCCAATCGAACCCGTCAAAGACAAACCACTAAGACGTGCAACTCTTCTGCCAACCGCTTCATCAATACAAACAGTTTGAATATTTTTATGCAAAGCCAACTGAATTACAGCAGCTTCTCCCCTGTCTAAGGAATTGAGTAATAAAATCGAATTTATGTTTCGTGACAGTCAACAATTTACTGGATTGGCTGATTGTCAGGCTCGTGACTTAACCAAACTTGATTTTCATTTACTCGAAAGATTTATTGACAAGTTAAATTTAGACCCTACTTGCATTAAATCCCATCCTAATTACTCAAACCTTTGTGATTAAGGAGTTATTGCTGCTCGTTTGTCCGAACCATTCACTTAAATAAGCAGAAAGTAGCTTACTTATCTATTCAATCTAAATTTGATTGTGCCACTACTTAAATCTCCTGAATGAATATCTTCCCATTGTTCGCTGCGGGGGTTAACTTCGATAATGTCACCAATCTGTGAAGGATTATTTTCCTTAGATTCGCTAGAAATATTGGAAGGGATTCGTGGTTGAACTTCAGTTCCGTTCTTTTCTTCCTGCACATCAACTCTTATAGGTTCTGAGAAAGTATCCGAGGAATTTTCTGACTCTGTTTCGGCTATGACAGATGCACCTATAAAACCAGAACCAATAATTAGAAAAGCAGTCAGTATTACTTTTAAACGAAAGACGAGCGAAAATTGGCTTACCTTTCCGATTGCGTCTAATTTAATTAATGGAGCAATCATAACGTATTTATCCTTTGAGCTAGGCATATATATAAAATAAATTTTTGTATCTTAAAGTCAAAATCAATATTTAGAAAATTTAGAAAATCGTGTCGCAAAAACTTGTTACCTATTACTTATTACGTAAACGCAGCTTTACTGGAGAGTTTCTTCAAAAACACTAAGTAATGTTCGCTCGGGATTATCGATACAAGTGTCGAGAATCCGTTCTGTTCCATCAGCTAGAACTGGAACATTTACGCTCGTTTCCCCTTTTTTTCCAGTTATATAACCATGCATAAAAACCATGATGTTGTTTCGGTCTTGACCATCTGATTTCAAAACTTCTCTGCAAGTCATCGTTTGCAACTCGATTATATCTTCACCTTGCTCATCTACTTGGGCATCAGTTTGTGTCCAACCAGGTAGACCAAAGCTAGCGGTAGCGAACGCACCAAATAAAAGTATCCAACTAAATTTTTTCATGCTTATTACCTCTTTTTAAAATTTTAGCAATTTAACAATACGGTTTAATACTCAATCTTACACATCATTGCGACCTATATAGACATCATATTCACTCCTATAATTTCTACTTTTTTTTTCGACCAAACCCAATGATTACTATTGCCAGGGAAGAACTAATAAAGCTGCAACGAAGGCAATCAAACCATAGAGCGTAATGGAACTGACTACGAGCCCTAGGTTTAAAGAACGGGGCGATCGCTCTAAATAATCTTCTCTTTCTAAAGAGCGTACCTCATGTATTCATGCGTTCGTAAATTGCTGAAGAAGCGGGTGAGAAACGAGTTAGATAGGTAAAAATCCAAAATTTGAGCCAGGAATCCAGAAAAACAGGCACTGTGGCAATAAATCCTTTAATAAATGTCTCATTAGCCGGAATGCCAAAGTGTTCGGCAATACTTTCTAAAATAACTTCCCATCCTTCTGCTGAATGGAAGCCAACAAACATATCCGTAAATAAAATAAAGAGAAAAACTTTGACTGGATCGTATAAATTGAGAAATGAGCGATTGGCTGCAATGCGTAAAATAGCGATTTTGTTACGCCCAAAATAAACCAGTACTACGAAAACTACTAAAGCTACTCCGTCAGCTAATAGATTCTTTAATCCATTTAATGCTTCGTTTCGCGACTCCTGCCAAAGCTCGACGGCAGCTTCTTTAAGTTTTTCCCTTTTGAGCTCTGGAGTTAGTTCCGGTATTATTCCCAACAAATTTTCGACATCGAGTCGAGCGTTTACCAAACGTAACTCCTCGTCAAATTTTTTCCGGATTGCCTGAGTAAGTTGGATCTGTTCGGGATTGCGATCGCTATAGTTACCTAAAATAGGGTCGAATAATAAATGTTTTGCCAAAATCTGAGTCAACAACGGAACCAGAATAATAATAATTAAAAACCGAGTAGCAATTTGGTTCTGTTGGCGGCGGAGACGAATATTAATCACTGCTTGTCGCTCGTATTCCGCTTCTCGAACCTCAGAACGAAAGGGTGTTAGCTTTCTGAATAAAGACCGCGATTGTTTCGCGTGAGAATCAGCTTCGATAATTGGCGGATCGATGACTGAGGCTATCGTTCCCTCAGATTTAGCAGGGTCTGCATCGGCTCGATCGGGAATTTCGTTAGTAGGAATTGTATCTTTTGAGTTAAGTAATTCGGCATCGGGAAAGTTATCTTCTCGATACTTGGCAATAACAGATTCAATGTAGTTTAGTTTTTGAATAATTTCATCGCTTTGAAATTCTGAATTCCCTGAAGGATCGAGCGACTCCTGGTTAGCATGTTGGTGATTGAAAAGAAAATTCCCAGCACCGAACTGAATCAGGTTAGAGCGAATATTGAGTAGTTGGCGATCGCGTAAACTCCGAACATAGTCGTATACTGTTTTACTGCGATCGTGACTGGAGGCAATTTTCTCTCCATTAAAATACTGAGTTTCTAGTTCCGAAATTACCCGTGCGCTCTGATAGGCTTCTTCAAGCACTCGCTGTTGGCGACGAGCGAGCCACTGATTTAAACGGTTGGTAAGATTTCCCAGATTCATTGTTAATATATTAGTTTTATTAGTATTGGAAGAGTAGTTGCAATACGATATATATTCAATATTTAACTATTTCTTTCTTTAAAAGGAAAAATTCGTAACCAGTCTCGTTTCATGCTGATGATGTTCCAGTTACGCTCTTTTGCCATTACTAACGCTCGTTCGGCACTGCGATCGTAGGCGTATTCGCGATCACCGTCGTCGTGATGCACCAGTAGGTTTAAAAACGGTTTGCCACTGGCTGCGGCAAATTCCATCATTTCGATGTCACCATTGCTGTTGCCCCCTGTCAGAATGGGCGGTCTGCCAATATAAAGCTGAATATTAATCGGCTTACCAGCGCCAACGTTAAAGGGTTCGACGATGCCTAATTGTCTGACCAGTACTGGTTTACCATTAAATATCTTGTCTAATTTCAATAACTACTCAAACAAAGAGATTATTTTTTTTAGCTTCAGTAAGCGATCGCTTTTAAGGTATTTGAATAGGTTGAATCCTTATAACTTTCTTATAAATATTTATTTCGCTCTTACATCTTAGTTGTAGACTTTTTTTACTATAGTACGGGACATTTAGAATAATTTATTCTCAAATTTTTTTGGATAAATTGCCGAAGTGTAAATTTTAAGAAGTTTCTAACCATGAAAATGATTTTGGCAAATTTGGCAAGCGAACTAGTCACTCGTATTGATGGTCCTTTGCACTTTCGATTGTTCCTACAACCAATTATGGCAACATTGTTTGCCTTCCGCGATGGTCGCCGAGATGCAAAGGAAGGACGAGATCCCTACGGTTGGACAATCTTAACTAACCCCGAACATCGCCGATTTTTACTCCAAGATGGTTGGAAAGGAATTTCTAAAGTTTTTATCCTCGCTTTGGTACTAGACTTCATTTACCAATTTATCGCCTTGCGATCGCTGAATCTGATGACTGCCGTCATTGTTGCTTGTTTCCTATCTATAATTCCTTATGCACTATTACGAGGCCCATTCAACCGACTAATAGTCTTAAAAAGCAATAAGAGAAATAAACACTAATGTCGATCCTAAAACCAAAACTAAAGCCAGAGCTTATGTGATTATTATTAAATGAAAGACGAAAACAATTGATAATTATGAACTATCGAATACGAAGAATACTTTACTTTTCTGTTTGGCTCGTTATTTTTGTAACAATATTAGGCGAGGCGATTTTTACTCCTCTCTCAACGAAGACAATCGCCCAAGTTTCTCAAACTAATGATACTCAGTCTAATGAATTAATTAAGGCTAGAGAAGTCACTCAAGACTTTTTTGACGCGCTAATTGCCGGGCAATTCGAGCAAGCTAGAGAGTATGCCAGTCCGAGTTTAAAGGAATATTTGTCTGCTACAGACTTAGAACAATCTTGGCAACAAATATTGGATGACATGGGAGCTTTCGTTCAATACAGGGGAATTCGACCGACGGAAGTATTCGATACCTATACGGTTTTGGTAACTGCCAATTTTAAAAACAAAATCTCCGATTTTGTGGTTACCTTGGACGGCAATCGGCAAATTACTGCCATTGACTTTCTTTGGATTGACAATATTCAAAATAATGCAGAAGAGTTTGTTGATGCTGTGAGTAATGGACAATATGGAGTGGCAAGAGGTTACTTAGCTCCCGATTTAAAAAAGACCATCTTGCCCGAAACTATCGAGCAGCGGTGGATGGACATTATAGCAGCAACAGGGCCTTTTAGGCAGCGTATGAGTTCTCGGGTAGTGAATAGTTCTTCTGGTTCTGACGTCGTGCTGATAGATCTTGAGTTTGAACGAGAGAACCGGAGCTTTATGATTATTTTCAATCCGTTGGGAAAAATTGTGGGGATTGATTTTCCCAAGTCGCAGGAGTAAGGGATTTTTAAAGAAAAAATCGGGTCTATTGCCAAAAACTTTAATCTAATTAACTTTCTGCGATCGCGGCTTTCTTTGTACTGCTTATCTCTGCGATAGCGTTATTAAAAAATGTCGCAAACAAACAAGAAGCTAATCTTCCTAAACTGACCAATTCAGATGGAAATGGAGAAAACAGCAAACCCGAAACTCGATCTATTCCCAATTTTTAGCCCGACCGTAAAATTAATTTAGCGATCGCTAGTCAGTGAAGCTCGCACTAGCTAAATTGCTGGTAGTACGAGTATTTTAGACCTAGAACCTTAGAAATCACCTGCGTTTTATCCATCGAGTATAGGGTAAATTGATAATAATACCAACGATTTGAGCTGCTAGGATAGTTAAAATCGCATCGGCTCGTCTGAGAGAAGTAGCAATAAAAATCGCCAATCCTAGATTACGAGCGATCGATGATATGGCGACACTAGCCTGGATCTGCTTTGCGTAACCAGTAGTCAAGAGATGACCTATTGCCAAGAGCAACACGTTAAACAGTGCAATCGTCAAAAAAGGCGCCCAGCCCAAGGTTAACAGCAGCTTTGAGGTAACGAGCGATATTAAAAGAGCGAGCACTAAAATTAAGACAAGTACTTGAGACAATTTATTAAGAATCACCGTTAATTTTTCTACCCACTCTGCCTGAATTTGATGAATGGCAAAGCCTATACCAAGGGGTAAAAACTGTACGAAAGCTACCTTTCTAGCAATTACCCAGATATCGAGCCTGACATCGCTAGCGTCAGGAAATCCGGCTTGAAACAGACTGAGAATTAATGGAGTAAATACGATTGTGGTTAGAGCCAAAGTCACCTGCATATCCAAAGCCAGTTCTCGACTCACCCCTGCTTGGGAAATACGTTGAGTAAGCAGGGGAGGACCAGGGGCAGCCATTAGCAATGCCAGAGCGATGGGTACGGGTTTGGGCAAATCGACGGTCAAAATCAACAGTGCCAATAGCAAAGGCGGCAAAATTACCGTGGCAACCAACGTTCGTATCATCAATCCCGAATGCTGCCAAAATGCTCGCAGTTGGGCGAGTGACAAGCTCATTCCTAGAGAAAGAACGAACGTAAAAATAGTTATCGATACGAACGCCCGAAACAAAGGATTACTAGGGTTGATAATGCTCATGAGTCGAGAACCTCCGAGTTAATTTTTAGAACTTCATCTAGGGAGAACAGTCTTAAACTAGCCGATATCGTCGCCCCAGATAATTAAAATGTTGATTTTTTTGACAGTATGCGCTCAAACGGGCAATACGGGAGTTTGAAAGATGAAAGTCAGGGCGATCGCAATGGCGATTGTTACTTTCCAGATTCTTGGCAACATTGTTACTTTTTCTCAGTACTCATTTTTCTTAGATCGCAAAGCAATAATTTAGGTTGAGGGAAAGGGGAAACATGAAAGCTTACCCTTCCCCAAATTCTTAAAACTAAGCGTTAAGATTGATCGCCACTTGCTTGAGCTTACCTGTAAAGGTAAAGGGTAATTTATAGCTTTCCTTCACTGGTGTCCCCGTATCAAAGCCGACATCAAAGGTTTCATCGAGAGTGATTCGGTTAGGAAGAGTCTTTTCAACCCGACCCTGACCGATTTTACGGTTGTTAGCATAGAGAGTTACCGTCGCACCTGCATAGGGTTGATCGGCATCGGTTTTGTATTCTGCTTTTAAAGTTATATTTCCTGTCGGCACATCGCGATCGGAAACGACATCGTACCGTTCTACCCCAGCTAAATTGTAATGATACACTAGCTTGTTATCCTGAATGAATAATCCATAGCCAGCAAAGCGTCCTCCCAACGTCGCTAGCATTCCTTCTGCCCCTTCATCTGGGATGGTTACATCGACAGTGATGGTATGGTTGACGTGCTTGAGATCGGGAGTAGAACCTTCAGGTAGTCGAATACCTTTGGGATAGACAAAATGAGTTCGTCCTTCGGTTAGGCTGGGACGATTGGCTACGTCCAAACGCTCTGTCTTACGACCATCGAGAGGCAAGACACTGTACTTTGCTAGATCTTTCATCTCCTGGAGTTTTTCTGGCATTTGCTCTGCCAAATCTACAGCCTGGGTAAAGTCTTCCTTCAGTCCATTTTGCCATTTTAGTACATATTTATTATTTAGAAATTTAGATTAGGGATAGGTTAAAATTAGATCGTACTAGGGATCGCAAAATTGAGAAAGCAGTAATATTGGCAGGAGCTATCTTCTCAGTTCCGCTCACTGAAGGCGCGTACTACACAAGACCACTTTTTCGGCTGTAATTAGTGTTTGTTTTAGCCGAAATATTCTGTTTTTTGTTCAAAGTTCAAAAAATGAAGACTGAGTTATCTCCAATTCCATTCACGCTACGAAATCGAAGACAACAAGAAATGACTGATTTAAAACAGCGTTTTCAGTGCTTTACTAATAGTTTTGGGCAAGGAGTAGTACTGACATTTGTTATTCTGGTTAGCCCAGTTAGCGCACAACAAAGTCCTGAAAATCTTGCTCCTACAATTGACCCTGTTGCCAATGAACTCCTGCAAGAACTCGGTCAATACATTGATGAGCCCGAACAATTTACGTTCCAAGCAGAAGTAGAAGTAGATGAAGTGTCACCTCGGGGTCAGAAAATTCAATATACGAGCAACTTTAACATTGCAGTGCGGCGACCCGATCGACTTTTTGTTAATCAGGAAGGAGATTTACAAAATCGCAATCTGTGGTTTAATGGCGATCGCTTTATCCTCTTGGATCGGGATTTAAATCATTATTTGTATATCGATACTCCAGACACGCTCAACGAAGCTATACCTTTCTTGGAAGATCGCGGCATTACTGCCCCCCTAGCTGACTTTCTGACGGGAAATTTTTATCAGGGTGTTATCGCCAACGTACAAACTGGCGACTACTTGGGGTTACACCAGGTTGGAGATCGGCTTTGTCACCATCTTGCCTTTACTCAGGATAACGTTGACTGGCAAATCTGGATTGAGGACGGGTTTGAAATCGTGCCCTGTAAGTTGATCGTTACCTACAAAAACTTACCAGAAGCACCACAGTACACGGCTTATTTCTCTGATTGGAATTTTTCTCCACGTTTGCCAGATCGCCTGTTCAGATTTGTCGCACCTGAGGGGGCAAGTGAAATTGAATTTTTACCGCAGCAGTAGAGCTTAATTAGCTTAATATTTACAACTAGGATGGGTCACTATGAAAAGTTATTTTCAAATATTGCAACGTTCGACCATTGCTCTTTTGCTGATACTCTTCACTGGTGGCATGTTGGCTGACGAAGCCTTTGCTCGAGGAAGAGGAGGAAGAGGGGGAGGGGGATTTGGAGGCGGAGGAAGAAGTATACAGAGGTCGGGTGGCTTTAGTAGATCCGGAGGCGCAGCAACCTCACGCAGCGGTAGAACTACGCGCCAAGGCGGTAGTATACAGGGTGCTAATCGCTCGTCGAGCGTGGGAAACCGTCAGATAAGCAGCGACCAATTCCAGGGACAAGTACAGAGAACAGAACGTCAGGGCGAGAGACAAGGACAGAGAACGGAACGGCAAGGCGAGCGTCAAGAACTCCAGGGCACCAGACAAGAGCAGAGAACGGAACGGCAAGGCGAGAGACAGGGGCAGAGAACAGAGCGTCAAGAAAACCGTCAAGACTTCTTAGAGGACAATAGATATTACGGTTGGGATGATGGCTGGTGGTATGGCGGTAGTTATTGGAATAGCTATTATCCGCCCGGCTTCTGGTTTGCTACGATTACTACTACCGCGATCTTGGTTGATGCTGCCAACGACGTTTACTATGATAACGGTGTTTACTATCAAGGGGACGATGGGGGTGGTTATACGGTTGTTTCAGCCCCTTCTGGTACTAGTGTTACCTCGTTACCCGAAGGGTTTATTACTACACCGGTAGGCGACCAGATTTACTATTATTATCTAGGTACATTCTATATCCTCGATGAGGCTACAGGTAATTACGTGGTCGTGAATCCCCCAGCGGATGCTATAGTGCCCTATTTGCCCGAAGGCTATACCAAGGTACAGCGGGAAGGTACGGAATATTACCTATTTGCTGGTACCTACTATCTTCCTTATTATGAAGGCGATCAATTGGTGTTTATGGTTACCTATTTATGAGTTGAGGTGGGTACGCACTGCTCAGTTGTTCATAAACTAGAAAAAGTAGAATGAAGCGATCTCGCGCAGCGAGTGCTGCCTTACCACCATAGACTTAGCACGCTAACCGCGATCGTCTGCTCGACAAAAATTGTTTAATTTTTCTCGGACAACCGATCTATTTTTGTTGTCCTTTCGATTTGATCGTTGGGGTTGGCTGGTATAGCCGTCGAAGGAAAGATCAGGACGCATAAATTTTGTAAGGGCGAATGGCCATTCGCCCTTACGTTAAATACTTTGTCCTAACCTATAATTCGGCTGCTATAATATGAAATCTGTTTAATTAGTTGTGATAAACTTGATTGCCTTACGGGGTGACAACCAAGCTAAAAAGCAGTTTGAATGAGTCTTTTAGCCCTCAGACCTTGTTGGTAGAAAGGTAACTTATTAGGAGTAAATCTCATTAACTGCTCTACCAAATCATGACAAAATTCATAGGTTTTAATCCATAATCCACCATACAAACCTATCCAAAAATTACTGTGTCGTCTTGTAGTTCTTCTAGCTGATTTTAGACGACAAATATACTTTTGAATCCCCATAGATTTAATTTGTTTACCTCTTTTAATGGCACAAGTATAAGCGATTGCTATTAATAAAACTAAAGCCAGTAAACGTTGGTCATTGCCATGACATTGTTCTAAATTATAACCTCCTGTTTTACAATCTTTAAACATTGCCTCGATTCCATAACGATGTTGGTAAGCGAATACTGCTTGTTTTAAATTGGGTAAATTTGTAATCAAATACCATCCTTCATTTTTTTGCTTCTTTTTGGTCTTCTGTGACCAATATCCAGCAAGATTAACTACACCAAAACCTTTTTGTTTGGTTAGTTTAACTGATGGTAAATAAAAAGATTTTCCTGGTTTAAGTCCTAAAAATTTTAATAACTGATAATTTTCTTCTTTTTGCTTAATGTATTTATTGTCTTTCGTTCTGATAACGTATTGACATCCCTGTTTTTCGAGCCAATCTGCCAATGATATATGACCAAACTCACGGTCACCTAAAATGACAATTTTGAAGCCATCTAACAGCCGTAAGACTAATTTGAGTAATCTCTTTTGTTCTTGAAAATTGCTATTGCCCTTTTTATCTAGCAAGAGCCAATGTAGAGGAATTGCTCTTTTATCTTGGATGAGACTAGCTACAAATAAATTTCGTTCTTGCCATCTGGTTCTATCTATGGCTACATAAGCTATTTTATTAGGAGATTGATTGATTTTTAGCCATTTTTTGAGGATAGGAACCCAAAGACATTTTAGCCTCAACTTAGGTGAGATTAACAATCTTTGAAGATGACGACGACGGCTCTCATATTTGATGGGAATTGGTAGTAAAGCAGCTAATTTCTCAATCTGAATTGTTCTGTAACTTTGCAATAAGAAAATAATTATTTGTAACGTAGTATATTGCCTTGAAGTTAACAACTTAGAGAAGCATTTGTGATAGAATTTTGGCAACATTTTTGCTTAGGGGTTTTTCTCAAGAAGTTCGACCCCTTTTTTCTACCATCTTCCCGCTCTCCTGACTGTTCATCTTCTATTCCAAGGGGTTGTCACCCCGTGAGCTTGATTGCTTTAATTCTTTTTTTCCTTCTAACCTGAAAGTAACCAAAGCAAAACACAAGAACTACTTTCATTCATGGTGGTGAAATTTTTTCATCTTGACTGCTTCCTGCCTTTCTCCACCGATATTTATTATGGTTGCTTAAGAGGATTTAATATAACTTTATGTGCGAACTGAGTACCTTGATTCACTAAATTTCAGCCAACGTTTAACCATTTCTACAATAAGATAGAATACAACAGAAGCTCCAATGATAATAGCCCAGTCATTAAGTCCAATCCCATCAGTGCGGAAGAGTTTGTTCATCATCGGCGTGTAGGTAAACAGTAGCTGAGCCAACACCATCAAAACAACACCTATAAGCAACCAACGGTTGGAGAAGACCCCCAATTTGAACATGGTGTAACGCCGCGAACGACAGTTGAACAGCAAGAAAATTTGTCCGAAGACGATCGCGTTGGCGGCGGCAGTTTGCGCGGCGGCTAGAGAAGTATTTGGGTCAGATCTTTTAAATTCATAGACGGCAAATGCGATCGCACACAGCACGGCTCCAATGGCCAAAATTCTCCAGACCACGGGTCTTTGCAGCAGCGGGGTTTCGGACGGACGGGGAGGGCGTTCCATGATGCCCGGTTCTGCTACCTCGAAAGCGAGAGTCGTTCCCAGCAGAACTGCTGCTATGGTATTGATCCAGAGAATATGCAGGGGAGTCACGGGCATGCCGAGATTGAAAAAGGAGGAGATGACAATAATCAAGCCCAAACTGGCATTGGTAGGCAGCAGCCAAATGATGCTTTTAATAATATTGTCGTAAATCCTCCGTCCTTCCTCCACCGCCACGCGAATGGTAGCAAAGTTATCATCCAACAGCACCATCTCAGCAGCTTCTTTGGCCACTTCGGTTCCCGTAATTCCCATCGCGGTGCCAATGTCAGCTTGTCGCAATGCTGGGGCATCATTGACTCCGTCTCCTGTCATGGCTACAATATTGCCATTGGCTTGCAAGGCTTTGACCAAACGGAGTTTTTGTTCGGGGGCAACCCGGGCAAACACGGACACCCGTTCAGCAGCGTCAATAAGTTGGGAATCCGACATTTGGGCTATTTCTTGCCCGCTTAGTGCCAGGGATTTACCAGAAGCGCCCTCCAGCCCGATCTTTCTACCAATGGCAGCGGCGGTTCCCAAGTGATCTCCGGTGATCATCTTCACCCGAATTCCCGCTTTCTGACAGGTTCTCACCGCTTCTATCGCTTCTGGGCGAGCCGGGTCAATCATCGCTTGCAACCCTAGAAACGTCAATCCACCAGCAATATTGTCGTGAGTAATCCCTAACATCTCAGGGGAGAATTCTGCTCGGGCAAATGCCAACACCCGCAATCCTCGAGCTGCCATCTCAGTTATAGACCTCTCGATCGCACCCCTATCCAAGGGGATAATGTTTCCCGAACTACTGAGAGCATCTTTGCAGCGAAGCAGAATCTGCTCCACTGACCCTTTGACATAGGCGAGGTGCGGTTGATAATCTCCGCGATCGTGCAGGGTAGCCATGTACATATATTGGGACTCAAAGGGGATCGAATCAATTCTCGGGCAATCCCGTTCGAGGTTTTCTCTGCTTAAACCGGCCTTCTGGGCTGAGACGAGCAAAGCAGCTTCTGTCGGATCGCCTTCCACGTGGCTGCCTTCTGCTGTCACAACTAACCGAGAATCGTTGCACAGTAGTCCGGCCTTTAAACATTCCATTAGAGCTTGATTAGACTGGGGAGCGGTTGGGACTTCTTCTTTACTAAACTCTCCCTCAAACCCGTAACCAATCCCAGAAAGATCGAACCTTTCTCCGCCGGCGACAACTTCCTGAACGGTCATTTCGTTTTGCGTTAGGGTTCCTGTTTTATCGGTACAGATAACGGTGGTACTCCCCAAAGTTTCTACTGCTGGCAGTTTGCGAATAATGGCGTTTCGCTTTGCCATGCGAGACACGCCAATCGCCAGGGTAATGGTTACCACCACAGGTAATCCTTCGGGAACTGCTCCCACGGCTAGGGCTACCACTTCGAGAAAACTTTCTTTCAATACCTCGCGGGTGACGACTTCAGCGCGGACTAACCCCGCCATCAAGGTTAATCCGGCGATCGCAAGAATTACCTTCATCAAAGCCAGGCTGAACTGCTCAATTTGTCTGGTCAAAGGAGTTTCCAGTGCTTCAGCCGAGGTGATCATCTTATTGATTTGACCGATTTGCGTACTGTCTCCAGTGGCTACTACGATTCCCGTCCCCGTGCCGTAGGTGACTAGGGTAGAAGTGTGGGCAATATTACTCCTTTCTGCCAGAACTGTGTCATCTGGCAACTGTTTGGCTGAGTACTTTTCGACAGGCACCGATTCTCCGGTCAGGGCAGATTCATCGATCTGGAGGTCGCGGCTGCTCACCAGGCGCAGGTCGGCGGGGACTTTATCTCCCGACTGGAGGAGGACAATATCCCCAGGCACTAACTCGGTTGCGGAAATCCTTTGCTTTTGCCCGGCGCGAACCACTGTGGCTTCACTTTGCATCGTTTTAGCCAATGCTTCCATCGCTTGTGTTGCCTTGGCTTCTTGGATAAATCCAACAATGGCATTAAGCAGGACGACGGCGAAAATCACCCCCATGTCTACCCATTCTTTCAGAAGTCCGGTCATGACCCCTGCTGCCATTAGGATATAAACCAGCGGCTGGTTAAACTGTTCGAGGAAGATAGTCAGGGGCTTTTTCCCTTCTTTCTGGGTTAGGGCATTAAGTCCGTATCGGGTAAAGCGATTTTGGACTTCAAGCGGATGCAATCCTTGCTCGGTCTGAGTTTCTAATAGGTCTAAGACCTGTTCTTCGGTGAGATAATGCCAGCGTTCAGTTGTCATCGTTATAGGTAATCAGAAATAGAGAACAAAAACGAACTTATAACTCCTGCCTCCAGGAGGCAGGAGCTGTCTGCCGAATTAACTTCGGCAACTTGTCAATTCCGTCCTCCTGCTTTCTCTTTGAATGGAGGACTTTCAACTTTGTCATCCTGCTTTCTGTTTGAATTAAGAACTTTATCTTCAAACGTCTTGATCGTAATGTACAAAATGGGGGCAACTGCCAAACTTAAGAGAGTGGCAATTAAATAACCACCAAAACTGACAGTTCCAATCGACCAACGACTCAGAGCACCTGCCCCAGAAGCAGTCATTAGAGGAATATAGCCCACTATCCCCGACAGAGAAGTCATCATAATCGGGCGAAAACGAGATTTTGCTGCTTCTACCGCTGCCTTGGTAAAATTCATCCCGACTTCTCGGTATTGATTCGCGGTTTCTACAATCAGAATGGCGTTTTTAGAAGCCATGCCGATCAACATTAACAGTCCCACTTGAGCGTAGATATCATTGCTGATGATGGGCCAAAATCCACCCGCTTGCAAAACATTGGCACGAAACCAGATAGCTAATAAAGCTCCCAAGGTAGATAGGGGGACGGTGAGCATAATAATCGTCGGATCGATGTAACTTTCGTATTGGGCTGCTAATACCAGGAAAACGAGGACAAAACCGAGTCCAAAAATGAGAATGGTCGCCCCTCCAGCAGACAGTTCTTCTAGAGCACTTCCCGTCCATTCATAGCCAAAACCATTGGGTAAAGTTTGTTCTGCTACGGCTTCCATTGCCTGAATAGCTTGACCGGAACTGTAACCAGGAGCGGGGGCAGCTTGGATTTTAATCGAGGGATAGACGTTATAGTGAGTCAGGGTGGGAGGATAATTAATTTCTTCTATGTTGACTAAATTACTCAATTGAATTAAAGAGCCATCACGAGACCTGACATAAAAACGGCTAATATCTGAAGGATTTGATCTGAATTCTGGCTCGACTTGGGCATAAACGCGATATTGACGGTTGGCAAAGACAAAATCATTGATGTAGCTAGAGCCAAGATAAGTTTGTAAGGTTCGCAAAACTTCGGCAACATCGACATTAAGGGCATTAATTTGGTCTCTATCCAGCGAAATTTCCTGTTGATCGGTATAGAAAGTAAACTGGGTAAAGACATTTTGCAGTTCGGGGCGTTGATTTCCCGCCTCAATATATTTTTGCGCCACTTCAATCATCGTATCCATGGGCAATCCCCCTCGGTTTTGTAGCTGAAATTCTAAGCCACCAGTGGCACTCAATCCATCCACTGCAGGAGCATTAACCGCCACTGCCCTAGAGCCTGAAATCTGGGTTCTGAGTTGAGTATTGAGATTCTTCAAAACAGCAAAAACCGATTGATCGGGGTTGAGACGCTCTTGCCATGGTTTGAGGCGACCGAAGAAAATATATTTGTTGTAGCTATTTCCTTCAAAGCTCGCACCCGCTGCCGCAAATACTGAGTTCATTTCAGGAATATTGCGCACGATTTCATTAACTTCAGCAACTTGCTGGCGACCGTAATTCAAGGACGTATTGGCAGGGGAATTTCCCAAAACAAAAAAGTAGCCCTGATCTTCTTCAGGAATAAAACCAGAGGGAATTACTTGATACATAAATACTGTGGCAACTAAACCTCCGATAAAGATAGCCAGAACTATCGTTTTAATACTGGTTAGCCTCTCAATTAATTGACCATAACGCCTTTCGATCCAGCCAAAAACTCGATTAAAGAACCCGAAAAACCAACCAAATAAAAAGTGGAAAGTTCGATCTATTGGATCCCTTGGAGAACCAGGGGGACGCAGGATGAGGGAAGCTAAAGTCGGGGAGAGGGTAATCGCATTGAAGGTAGAAAAAACAATGGCAGCGCCAAGGGTAATGGCGAATTGGCGATAGACAATACCCGTCGTGCCGGGAAAGAACATAACCGGAATAAATACGGCTAATTGGGTCAAAGCAGAGGCAATAACTGCCCCTCCCAATTCATCCATGGCATCGAGAGCTGCTGGCAGTGGTTTCATTCCCTGGGACATTTTAACTTGCACCGCCTCTACAATCACGACTGCATCGTCTGTGACGGTTCCAATGGCTAAAATAATGCCAAACAAGGTTAAAAGATTCAATTCCAAGCCAAACCCCAGTACGGCAGCCATAGCACCAATCATCGCTACGGGCATGGCAATGGCAGGAATGATTGCCAAACGCCAGTTTTGCAGGAAGATCATGATTGTAATAATAGCGTAAACGATCGCCTCGATGGTATTACTTTTTACATCCTCGATCGCCACATCCACAAAAGTTGTGGTATCAAAAGCCACATCAACTTTAAGACCGGGAGGAAAATTTTGTTGTAATTCAGCAATTTTGGCTTTGATCGCTTCCCCCGTCGCCAGCGCATTAGTTCCTGGCAGTTGATACACCGCTAGTCCCACTGCTGGCTCGTCATTATAAATAGCTGAAGTTTCATAAGTTTCTGCCCCCAGTTCGATGCGTCCTACGTCCCTTAGCTTAATTAAAGTGCCGTCTCCTCCCATCTTAACGACCAAATCTCCCGCTTCTTCTACGGTTTTGAAGCGTCCCGAACTTCGTAAAGGAATCTCAAACTGTTGGTCTGGAACAGAGGGTTCTTGACCGATACGTCCCGCACCAACTTGAATATTTTGTTGCTGAACTGCTTGCACTACATCGCTGGCGGTGAGATTGCGGGCAGCTAATTTATTTGGATCGAGCCAAATCCGCATCGCATATTTGCGTTCGCCGTAGATAGTAGTAGAACCTACCCCAAATATCCGTTTAATTTCATCTATGACATATAAATCGATATAATTACTCATGAAAATCGGATCGTAGAAGGATTGTCCCTGTTCGTCTTTATCCGAGTAGAAAGCATAAACGAGAAGGATATTAGGGGAAGCTTTATCCACTTCAACCCCGGTTTGTTGGACTACATCAGGCAATTGGGTTTCAGCTACACCGACTCTGTTTTGAACATTGACCTGTGCCTGATTGCGGTCTATCTCCGTAGGAAAGGCAACATTGATATTAACGACCCCATTGTTACCCGTGTTGGAACTCATGTATTTCATGTTTTCCACCCCATTAATTTCCCGCTCTATGATGGTCGTTACCGTATCTTCGGTGGTTTTCGCGTCCGCACCTATATAGGTAGCTGTCACCTTGACCTGAGTGGGGGCGAGTTGGGGTAATTTAGCGATGGGAAGCAAGGGAAGGGCGATCGCTCCTGCTAAGATAATTAGCAAAGAGCAAACCGTTGCTAAAACGGGGCGTTTGATAAAGATGTTTGAGATACTGAGCAACATTTATATTAAGGTATGAGGTTAGGGTTGTGGAGTTACTATTACGCTCAATTCAATACTTTTTATCTTTATTATTTAATTTTTTTTAGAAGCTAAGTTTATCATAACAATTATAGAAAATCTACTTACAGCTTCTTTCATGAATTTATATGAATGGGAAACGCATCCTATTTTCAGCAATTATGACGGCAATGATCGGGTTTGTCGTCGGTTTGGGCTTGGTTAAGTTTGGACAACCTGGTGAGGAGCAAATCAAGTACGAAACTGAATCCTATCGTCGCTTGTTCCGTACCTATGGTTTGCTGGGGGGAGGGATCGGCTTTTTTGTGGGAGCCGGACAAGAATACCTCAGACAAGCCAAAATCCAGCGCGATCTAGATGATAGTAAATAACGTATCCTACAAGATTCAAGGCGATCGCGCTCTAGCAAGAGTCAAGCCTCACAGCAACCTCAATATGGCAGGATTTCTTTGTGTCAATCCAACCTAGACTCGTCGGCGCATCGACGAAGACCAAACTTTGGTGAGGTCGCATTAAAAAATGAAAACCCGGCAGACTGTATCCCTCAAACCTTTATAACGGTTCTGCAACTTCGAGATGATGACGAAGTCGATCTCCAATTGAAGAAGAAATTACTCCCTCGGCGATGAACTGAGCGAGTGCCTCTTCTTCACTTGCCAAGATGGTTTGGCGGGCGAGTTTTTGCTGGAGGGCAAGTATGAGTTCGGGAGAATATTCGGTTCTGGCTTTAATTCTTTGCAAAGCAGCCGCACTGTAATTTTGGTAAGCTTGGGCACACTCTTCGACAACTGTCGCATCTAACCCCTCATACCCCGGCAGTTCGAGAGCTTTAGTGGCGATTTGCTCGGCTAGACCCTTTATCCTTTGAGCAACATTGGCACAGGCGTAGGCAACGGCAGCATGGTATTCATAGCTGATTTTGAACTCTTGCTGCGTTCCCATCAACTGCTCGGGCGGAATAAATCTTCTAACCAAGGTAGTCATTAGCTTTTCCCAGCCAGATGCAGCCGGAAATTGAGCTTCTTGAGGCGGTGGGATGTTTCCAGCCAGGAGCGCATCCTGCTTCAAATTGATGGAATGTTTTAAGCGATCAAGACTCATCTGCGAGATGATTCCCCTGTCGCAAATCTCTTGATAGAGCTGCTTTTCTATCGATAATGCCTGAGTCCAAATTGCCTGACGAATCAGTTGAGGGTTGCTATTTAGCTCAGACCAGAAGGCAACAAACCTTGTTTCAGCGTCAACGACGGCTTGCTGGTACTCCTGCTTGAGATTGGTCAGTGCCAATTGAGAAAATATCGGCAGGCTTTCTAACTTCGCGAGCTGTTGCCAACCTTGCCGCTTGACCTTAACGCTAGCTTCTAAGTCTTCCAGTCGGTCTAAAATTGTGGGTCGGTCGAGTTTCAAAGCGTGTATGAGATTGCCCATCGTCAGACCGCCACTGATGATGGTGAACAGCGCAACTGAGAGAGTCATCACCATAATCAAATCACGATCGGGAAAATCAGGAGCTAAACTCAGTGCTAAAGCCAGGGCAACTGCACCTCTCAAGCCGCCCCAGAAACTCACCGTTTGGTAGCGCCAGTCAACGGGTTCTGATGTTGATAGCCAATTCACGAAAGGAATTAACGTATAAACGACTGCAGCGCGAGCCAAGAGAGCAGATGCGATCGCCCAAAAAATCGAACTTTCCAAATATAATTCTCGCTCGGTCATAGCAAGCAAAATAGCCGTACTCGAGCCAATGAGCAAAAAAATTAGGCTATTGGCAACAAAAGCTGCATAATCCCAAAATTCGTGGAGAAATGTTCTAACTTCTGGCTTGACTCGGTTAGCCTTGAGCCACCCGACAATCAACCCAGCCGTCATCACGGCAATCACGCCAGAAACGTGGAATCCATGCTCGGCAATAATAAAGGCAAGATAAGCAACAATGCCAGAAACAGTAGCTTGCAACAGAGCGTTATCTTCAGCCAAAGTCAGAATATAAGCCATCATGCCTGCCAGAATAGTTCCCACCAAGATTCCTCCAGCAAAGACGACGACAGCTTGGAACAAGCCTTGCACGATGGTGGCAGCACCAAAGACTCCAGAAGCGCTTACTGCCAGAATAATGTTAAAGGTGACGATTGCCGATGCATCGTTAAACAGGCTTTCTCCCTCGATCAAGATCGTCAAGCGGTTGGGTACGCCAAACTCTTTGAACAGAGCAATCACGGCAACGGGGTCCGTAGCGGAAATCATAGCACCGAAGAGCAAGGCTCGGGGAAAATCCAGGGGAGTTAGCCAATTCAGCAGGATGCCGATGATAGCAGTAGACAGCAGTAGGCCAGGAACAGCCAGGATAGCTACTGGTTTCAGGTTGCGAGACAGCATTCGGCTGTTCATATTTAAGGCCGACTCGAACACTAGGGGCGGGACAAACAAAAATAGAATCAGCTCATGGGATAAAGTGATTTCCTGTAAGATGGCTAACCCAGGAATCTTATTCGCTAGCCAGCCTGCCACCAAGCCAATGATGACCAGCCCGACAGTGAAGGGGACTTGTAGGCGCTTGAGGGCGATCGCTGCTAGGCAGGCAATCAGCAGGAGGAGCAAAAGGGCTATTTGAGTTGTTAGCATCTTTTAGTTTGCCTCTCGATAATTGGACAAATTTTATCTTTTTCTCCAATTAGAATATTAATTCAGTCATACTGTCTTTTAATGTTTATGTTCCCTAGAGTTAGTAAATCGGCGTGAATATTTATCATTAAAATAAGGCAGGAGGCAGAGTGGCAATAAATATTCTTTGTTTGAAGAAATTGTCAAAATGATAATGCTTTCTCCCCTGCTAACCTTAGCTGGATTCTATCGAATGCCATTTAGTATTAGTAAAGAAGTGTCGGTTGAAATTGCCGTCCAAGAAGAATAGAGCGTTCGAGGGAGAATTGATCTACTTGTTATTCAAAAAAGTTTTGGCTGTTAGCGAGCGAGTCTAAACAAGCTAGGTTTTCTCTTAATTTTTGTAACTGTACTAAAAAATGCAAACAGACCCAAAATTCTTATTTTTACTTCCTCCCAACAGCGATCTCAATTATAATAAATAGTCTAAACTAATTGACAGACGAAAAACTTTCGCCTCAAAAAGCATATCCAAATCGATAAATCTCTAGAACATCTGTGAAAAATAGAATACTCCTACCCGGACTGAAGCAGTTATTATCTTACCAACCTTCTTGGTTACGGGGCGATTTGTTAGCCGGAATAACTGTGGCAGCTTATCTGATTCCTCAATGTATGGCATACGGGGAATTAGCAGGTGTAGAGCCTGTGGTTGGACTGTGGGCAATTCTGCCACCGATGATTGTTTATACTTTGTTAGGCTCGTCATCCCAACTTTCGGTCGGTCCCGAATCAACTACGGCTGTGATGACGGCGGTGGCAATTGCGCCCCTCGTAGCTCAAGGAGCAGGTAACTATGCCAGTTTGACTAGTTTACTGGCAGTTCTCGTCGGGATTATCTGTCTGATTGGTTACTTCGCGAGACTAGGATTTTTAGCTAATTTGCTCTCCAAACCAATTTTGGTAGGCTATATGGCTGGTGTAGCAGTTATTATGATAGCGGGTCAATTGGGCAAGATTAGCGGTATTGCAATAGAGTCTGAAACAGTTTTTGGGCAA
This sequence comes from Stanieria sp. NIES-3757, assembly GCA_002355455.1. Lineage (NCBI taxonomy): Bacteria > Bacillati > Cyanobacteriota > Cyanophyceae > Pleurocapsales > Dermocarpellaceae > Stanieria > Stanieria sp. NIES-3757. Next base: position 2,971,142 of record AP017375.1, on the reverse strand, counting down.
ATCGCCGAATTTTTCAGCCATCTTAATCAAATTCATCTGCCCACCTTCATTTTAGCCCTTTGTATTTTAGTCTTTTTACTGGTTGTCCAGCGTCGATGGCCTATCGCACCAGGACCTTTGCTCGCGGTACTACTAGCTACTGTAGCGGTTAGTATCTTCGATCTGGAAAAACAGGGGGTTGCTATTATTGGGGAAATTCCTGCAGGATTGCCTCATTTTACTCTTCCGAGTACTTCCATTAACAATTTAGTTTATCTGACGACGGCTGCTGTTGGGATTGCTATTGTAGGTTACTCCGATAACGTATTGACATCGAGAGCCTTTGCTGATCGAAACGGCTATAAAATTGATGCCAATCAGGAATTACTCGCTTTGGGGGCTTCCAATCTAGGAACGGGAATGATGCAAGGATTTCCTGTCAGCAGTAGTGGGAGTCGAACGGCGATCGGGGATTCTTTGGGTAGTAAGACACAACTATTTTCTCTAGTGGCTTTTGTAGTCGTAATTTTGGTACTGCTATTTTTGCGTCCCCTGCTGGTACTTTTTCCCAAAGCAGCTTTAGGAGCGATTGTTATCTATGCAGCGATTCGATTGATTGAAATACCTGAATTTATCAGACTACGATACTTTAAGCTCAGTGAATTTCGGTTAGCATTGATTACTATCATCGGCGTGTTGGCTACAGATATTTTGGTCGGAGTTGGGATAGCAGTCGGGTTATCGGTAATCGATCTTTTTGCTCGGATTGTAAATCCCCACGATGCAGTGTTGGGAGAGATTCCTAATTTATCAGGACTTCATGATATTGAAGATTGGGAGGGTGCAAAAACGATTCCAGGATTGGTTATCTATCGCTATGATGCTCCGCTCTGTTTTGCTAATTCCGAAAACTTCAAACGACGAGCCATGCAAGCAATCGAGTCAGAGAAAGATTCCGTTGAGTGGTTTATCTTGAATACCGAGGCGATTGTAGAAATTGATATTACGGCGGCAGATGTGTTGGAACAATTGCGTCGAGAATTAGCATCTAGAAATATTACTGTTGCGCTGGCACGAGTCAAACAGGATCTTTACCTTCAGCTTAAAAAAGCAGGATTGGTCGAGAGTATTGGGGCTGATCGTATTTATCCCACTTTGCACACCGCCATTGAAGGTTTCCATTCTCGCACTTATAAATAAAAATAGTTGAACTAAATTTAGTTGGAAAAGTGAATAGGTAATAAGTAATTAAGAGCTATTTACTTGACTTTATCTGCTTCGAGATCGTGGAAGTCTTTTTTCCACAGTTCAAACAAAAAAATATGAAAAGCTATCTAAAATACCAAAAATTTAAACAATCTGCGCTTGGCTCTCTGACACTAGCAATGCTGTCTACCAGCTTATCGATACTGCCAGCGCGAGCGGCTGACAAACTCTATTTTTCTTATGGAGGGCTCATGTTACCGTCGTTGCGGGTTGAATCCTTAGAAACTTTTGCTAAAGATGGCACAATTAATAAGAATTTAAAGTTTTATCTGCGAGGAACCACCCCAGAGCAAGAGGCAAAATTCCGCGAAGCACTGCTCAAACGGATTTATATAGAACCCATTTTGTTATCTCGCTTTTTCAATACCGAAATTGGTGAGGACATTCTAACTCGTTTTGGCAAAGGCATCACCATTCTGGGAGGGCGTAATGGCAAATATGCCCTGCGAGCAGCTTTCGTTCAAGCGGCTCTAGATTCTGAAGGACTGACCTTGCTCAATGTCTTGCGTAAGTTGCCTACTGATATGCAGTTGCAAGGAGAATTAATTTTGGGGCTTGCCAAAGAGATCGAGCGAGTGGTCGAGGCAACGAATGCCTATACTGAAGAAATGGCTAAACTATCAGCCCAACAAACAAAGACAGAAACCCAGGTAAATTTTGCCCAGCTTCCCGATCTTCGGCAACCGGGAAATTTAGGTTTTACCAAAGAAATGCTCACCCTGACCGATAGCTCCCGCAACCGAACCTTTTATGTCATTCTCTACAAACCCCAACAGTGGCGGACTGGAAAAACTCCTGTTGTCGTTATTTCTCATGGTTTAGCTTCCAATCCGGAGAGCTTTGAAGATCTCGCGCAACATCTAGCTTCCTACGGCTATGTAGTTGCCATACCCCAACATCCGGGCAGCGATACGAAACAAGCCCAAGCTTTACGGAAAGGATACTCTAGGGAAGTTTTTGACGTACAAGAATTTATCAATCGCCCTAAAGATATCAGCTATGTCATTGATGAACTAGAACGGCGCAATCAGTCCGAGTTTGGCGGACGATTGGATTTAGAAAACGTTGGCGTTGCGGGACATTCCTTTGGCGGATACACGGCTTTAGCCGTGGCGGGGGCTGTTATCGATTTTGATTATCTGCAACAGATTTGCGATCGCCTTTATGGAGGACTGAATACCGCTCTGTTACTTCAATGTCGTGCGTTGAGTCTGCCTCGTGAAACCTACAACTTCCGAGACGAAAGGGTTAAGGCAGTAATTGGGGCAAATCCAGTCAACAGTGCCATTTTCGGACAACAAGGACTGAGGGAGATTAAAATCCCCGTCTTTTTCATTAGTGGCAACTACGATCCGGCTACCCCGGCTGTCTTCGAGCAACTTCGTTCTTTTATCTGGTTGACCGCGCCGAACAAATATCTGGCTCTCGCTGAAGGGCAGGCGCACGTTGACTTTTCCCAACTAGATGCTGGCATAACCCAAGTGCTAGATTCTGTCCCCAATCTGACCCTACCCGAGCCAAGCTTGCTCAAAAGCTATGGCCGTTCGGCAGTGCTTTCTTTTTTCGAGGTTTATATTGCCAAGAATGCTGAATATCGTCCTTATTTGAGTGCTTCCTATGATGCTTATCTCAGTCAAGATCAAAAGTTTAAAGTCTATCTGATTAGTGGTGCTTCCGAGCCAGCTTTAAAACAAGCGCTCGAGGATTTTAGAGCTAGATAAGGTAATTTGTAATTTTGTCAATAGAGTTGTCTGGAAACAAGACGAGCAAGACTTGAAAGTTTTACTCAGCAAGAGTTTTGAACGATTAACCAGAAATTTCTAAAATCTTGGTGTAGTAACACTTTGAGCGATTTTTCTCGTTCTTACCCGACAAGTCTAATAATATCAAATCCGTTTGAATACCCATAATTAAATCAGGTCTTCAGGCCACCAATGATAGTTAGTCAATCCTTGAATCAATTGTGGTTGTCGAAGTAGACTACGGCATCTTTGAATCATAATTTCTTCTAATTGGTCGAGAGTGTCAAAAGTTTTGTTCGCGATTGCTTCATTAGTCAGAGGCCATAATCTTTCGGCAGGTTGTAATTCTGGTGATTTGGGAGGCATCCAGAATAAATGTACTCCTTTGGGAACTTTTAGCTTTTCAGTAGTATGAAAAGATGCTTGATCGAGCGCTAAAATGACTCGCTTTTTTTCACCTATCTCAAAATGCCGAGCAAAATCTTCTAACAAAAGACTAAAAACTTTAGTGTTCAACTTGGGTACAATCCACCAATAAGTTTCTCCTGAACCAGGATGTACAAATCCTGCTAACCACAACCATTGAAATCGCCAATTAACTTTGGCTATCGGTTGCTGACCCTTTTCTATCCACATGATTCGATTTACTGGCTGCAATCCGATTCGATGCTCATCTTCAGCCCAAGTTTCTACCGTTGATTCAGGATATTGTTGTTTAATTGCTGCGGCAGTCTGCGCCAGTTTTTTTTCCAGCGTTGTTGCTCTTCGGGATCACTTTCGACATGAGTAGGTCTTGGTCTTCGACGGACGTATTCTAGTCCTCGAAGATAATCCCATCCTCTTTGAGGTGCGATCTCTTTGCCTAATAACTCACTCATCCAAGCTGCTACTTTGGTTCCGCTCCATAATCCTCCTGACTCTGGTGTTGCTTGAAGGGCTTGCCATAATAAGGCTTGTTGTTGTTCATCCAATAGTGGCTTGGCTCCCTGATTCTCTTTTCTTTTATCCCCCAAGCTTTCTGCCCCCAAGCGATTGTAACCCCAGACAAGTTCGTAAATCCAGCTACGGCTATAGCCAGTTATCTCTGCTACTTGTTCTGTAGTCTTTCCCTCTGCTAACAACCAGATAATTTGGTAGTGACTTCGCTCTCGTGGTTCTCTTGAATTACGATATCGTTGTTTTAGTTCCTCTATACTTAAATGAGGTTCGATTCTAATTCGTTTCGGCATCAATTGAATTTGGTTATTTTCTCTGCTTGATTATATCATGGGCAATTAAACGGATTTAATATAATTCAGCTACATCAGTTTCAATTAGGCGTTGGTAATCATAACCTCAGTAAATCGCAGAGAAGCATCTAGTTTAGTGAAAGACAGAAGATTCATTCAGTCAATCCAGCTTCATTGCTCAACCAACAGCAGCGTAGAAATCACGCTCGACGTTCTCAAGCATCTGCCTCTGCATGGGTTGACTAGTTCCGTGAATTATTTCTGACCAGGTAGTGATAATCCGCTGGCAACTTTTTCTATCTGGTTCGGCAATCAGACAATTTAGTTCGTAAAGATTAATCAACTCCAGTAAATGCGGATAAGGCAAATAGCTAAACACAAGGATGTCTCCCGGTGCAAAGCAGCCAAGCATCACATGAAGTGCTTCTTCAACCGATTCGAGCCAATTCTTGAGATGTATTTTTCCCAAATCGAATTTTTCTCCCGTAGTAAAAGAAAGTGCGAATCTTACTTGAGGTGGGATGGGAATAGTCTTCCACTGGTGTGATGAAGGCGCAAAATCTAACCACAGTGCCACTTCTTGGGGTAGCCTCTGCTGAAATTCAGCTCGATCTGCTCTACCGCAAAATAGAAGATGATTGGCTTGAAACTTCCATTTTTGGTCGGTCTTTTTCTGGGAGTTCGCCTCGCCTAAAGATTCCTCGATGGCAAACGTACCTGTTAGGTTCCACCAATTAATAACAGGTTCTGGCGGTTGGGAAGTTTCCGACGGTTGAACTATCGAGATTACCTCATTTGGTGTTTTTGGTTCGACATCAGAAGCAGGAAGTTGTTCATTTTTTTTAGCTGCTATGTGCGCTTTTTTGAGTGCTTTAGCCTGTTTAAACGAGATTGGTTCTCCTCGTTCAATCCTTGCAAACAATTCTTCTCGTGCGGATTCTGGCGTATTTTTAGTTGAAAGCTCATATAAGACAGTCAAGCCGATAGATTCCGCAAACTGCGGATTTTGTTTGACCCGTTCGCCGAAATTTTTAGCGACATTCATAAAACGTTCGGCAGTATCTTCGCTCCATTCAAACTCCGCTCGAATCCAAACTAAGAAGTAGCCAAAATTTATTTTTTGCTTGACTGCCAGCAATCTCTCGCCGATTTTAACCACACTTTCGACTGTGACCTTTAACAACGACTTAATTTCTTTGGTTGTTTGTTCCAAAAAGTTTGAGGTGTCTGGCTCCAAAGAATTATAATCAAAAATTTGCTTCTGTTGAGACTTGTCTACTGTCAAATTTTCTGCCATATCTGGTTGCTTTTAGTTTCCACTTTTTTTAAGCTTCTAGTTTAACTTAACTGACGGCAACAACAATTAAACTCTGGATGTATTTCAGCTATTTTTGATGATCTAATAAAATTAGAGGTTAACTAAAATGAATACTCAAACTAGCGATCGCAAAAAAGACCAAATTCGCTGGTTAGCCAACTTATTGGATCGAGCCAGGGCAATTTGGACTAAAATACTATTGAAACTCAATACATCTATGGTATTGGCACTGAACTTAAATTAATTTTGAGATTTGAGAAAATCAGACATTTGCCGCAGAATCTAAATAGGAACTATATAAAGACTACCATCGTTACTTTTCGTTTAATTAAAACCACCAAAAGGCAAATAAATATTACTTATTACTTTTAGTAGTTAAAGTTGACTTCCTAACAAAAATTGCTCGCGACGTAATAAATAGAGGTAAATAATATGGGGAAAGACAAAGAAAATAATTCAGACAAGCATCAGAAACTGTCGAACAAGGAATACGAAGCTGAACTGGCTAAACTACAAGGCGAACTCGTTAAATTACAATACTGGGTCAAAGAAAAAGGACTAAAAATTATTGTTGTCTTTGAAGGACGAGATGCAGCCGGCAAAGGAGGCATCATTAAACGCATTACCGAACGAGTAAGCCCTCGGGTATTTCGTCTCGTTGCCTTACCCTCTCCTTCAGACCGCGAAAAAACCCAGATCTATGCCCAACGTTACCTAACCCATTTTCCTGCTGCTGGCGAAGTCGTCATCTTTGATCGCAGTTGGTATAACCGTGCTGGCGTAGAGCGAGTGATGGGTTTCTGTACGAAGGAAGAATATGTCCGTTTTCTCCAATACACGCCCATATTTGAACAGGCAATCGTAGATTCTGGTATGATCCTAATTAAGTATTGGCTCGATACCAGTATGGAAGAACAGGAGCGACGCTTTAAAGACCGAATTGATGACCCGCGTAAAATTTGGAAATTAAGCCCTATGGACGTAGAGTCCTACCGTCGCTGGTATGCTTATTCCAAAGCCAGGGACGATATGCTGATTGCCACGGATAAGGATTATGCCCCTTGGTATATCGTTCCAGCGGATGATAAAAAACGCGCCCGTCTTAATTGCATTTCTCATTTCCTCAGTTTGATTCCTTATCAAGATTTACCAAAGGAAAAAGTCAAACTAGGAGAGCGCGATCTTAAAGACAAGTACGACGACCGGCTTTCTTCAGAAGAGATGCGTTTCATTCCGCAGAAATATTAGTTCAAACATTTTATTTGCTTTTGCCTTCTTTGTAGATGACTCGTTCTCAATTACAAGCGAATTTAATTTGAGAAGAAGTTCGATTCTGAGTACCAATTAGTTAAGCATCTTCGAGGTCAGCACCAGAGAGGTAAGCATATTGAATATTTAGAGGCAGAGTCATGAGCGAATATCAAAAAGATTATTGTCCTCGTTGTAACGCTTGTACTTATTGGTTTTATTCGATTGAAGATGAGAGTTTTTGCTGCGAAAACTGTGGTATTTTAGCTACTGATGACGAATATTTTCGAGTAACGCAACCAGATGGAGAAATTAATTTGAATGCCAATATTTTTAAATTGCGCGATCGCGAAGCGTTCTCTTCGAGATCGCTCTATCAAAAAGCAATAAGTATTAATAAAGAAGAACTTTTCAGAGAACAATAATGGGAGTGTTTGCAAGATTGATTTGTTTTTAAGAGATAATACTAGACAAAGAACTTATCTCGATAGATTCCTAAAACTATGTCTAATCCCGAGAACGAAACTGAACTGCTTGCTCGTATCTCACAGCTCGAATCATCTTTATCAAAACGAGTTTCTCAGTTAGAAGAAAGATTAGAGGAAGCTCTCATGCTGTTTCCCGATACTTATAGATACGGAAAGTTACGGGATTTGCTAGCAGCAGGTAAATGGAAAGAAGCGGATCTAGAGACGACTAAAATTATGATCGAGATAACTGGTAAAGACCGCCAAGAAGAAGTCACTCCTGCGGATATTCAAATTTTTCCTTGCAGTGCTATTCGCGTGATCGACCGACTCTGGACCAAATATAGTAATAATCATTTTGGCTTTACTGTGCAGTTATCCCTTTATCAAAGTTTGGGCGGCAGTATCGATACAATCAGAAGCCAAAGTAATGAGTTTTTGGCACGCACTAGCAACACGATTGGATGGCGTAAGAATGATAAGTTGATTGAATACGATGATTTCGATTTTTCTCTTTCTGCGCCTGAAGGGGGTTTACCAGGAAATTGGTGGAGATCTCCTTATGGAGCGAAAATGGCAAATTTTTTCTTAGCTCGTCTTTTGGCTTGTGGATTGTAAAGTAGTTATGGTTTAGCGATAATTTTAGGGCGATGCTTTCTCATACCTTTAGAGAGATAAGCTAACCAAAATCCTGTTAAACCAGTCATTCCAAAAGGAAATAAATCAGAGCTAATTGTAGCCATCGTCCCTAATAAGAGCAAGCCTAATAAAAAAATACGAATCTTGATAGGCATTCTGTTACTTGAAAGATTACTTTAATGATTTAGGATTGCTATATATATATTAAAACTTACGCAGTAAAATGAAACATTAAGATTTGAGGGAACGGAAAATAGTGGTTTACAGGCGTTTTTTTATTCTGAATGCGTAAGTCCTATATATATTTTATTAAAAATTAATTTCGCTCTTTAAGTTCGTCTGCGGTGTATAAGCTTACTAATCGGGCAATAAAAATTGAAGGATACATCATGCCAACAATTGCTTCTAGATTAGTTAAATTCATAGCAAATTGATTGATCGGAGTTACGTCGCCATAACCAAGAGTAGTTAAGGTAGTAAAACTAAAATAAAATAAATAGTTATATTCCTCTTGTAATTCTTGTAATTCTCGGGAATAAGAAAAAGCATTGGGATCTAAAAGAAAGATAATATGATAAATAAAAGTCCATAAAAGACCAATAAGTAAAAAAACAGCTATACCTCCTCTAATAATGTTATTATTTACTTTTTGAATTAAAAATAATTTTTTATTTATTGATAAAAGAGCCAGAATAATAAATACCGAATTAATTAGATCGGAAATTAAAATTAATAACTTATCAAAATTAGATTCTAATCCCTGTGATAAAATATAAATGTCAGAAATAATATTAAAAAAAAATGCCAGTCCCGCGAGTCCGACATATAAAAAAAAGTTCTTTTTTGGTAAATTAAAGGTTCTAATTATAGAAAGAATTATTCCAAAAAAAAGCAATTCTGTTACAATTTGTCCAATTATTCCAGTAAAAAAAGGACCGATAATAAAAAGTAAAATTAGTGTAAATAGTAATAAAGAATATTTATTCTGTATGGTTTTCGGCTGTAGCATAAACTTATTTCTCAGAGCGACTAATTTGATCGGTACTTTTAAAAATTGGTATGAGTTAAAGAAATAGGAAGCTCGCCTGTTAATTCAAGAAACAATTAACAAAAAATTAAAGAAAGAAAAGATTTATATCATTATTTTTATATACTCATTTTTATAATACAAGCTCTTAGTAATTAGAGCTATTATAAAAATATAAAACTTGAGTTGAGAATTATATACAAATTTCAAGAATAGTAGTACATTACGGTATTGTAATTAATATGCTCTCAAAAAACCAACAAATAGTTAAATAATTTAGCCATGAGCGGTCTGCTTTCTAGAAAATTATTAGGGGCGGTTGTAGCACTTTCTTTTCTAACCAATGCCTGTGGTACTGAAGAAAAAGCTGTTGCTCCTCAAGCTATTCCCGTTAAATTGCAAACATTGGAAACCGCGTCTTTAATTGACAGCAGCGAATATGTTGGCACCCTACAAGCTAAAGGAAGAGTTAATCTAGCACCCCAAATCACCGGTCGAATTTTGAGTATTTTTGTCCAACAGGGAGATACAGTCAAACGAGGGCAGAAAATTGCCGAATTAGAACCCACCCAACAACAAGAGCAAGTAAATGCAGCTACTGCTCAAGTTAATGTAGAAAAAGCTCGCTTGGGACAAACCCAAGCCGAATATCAGGCAGCAGAGGCAGAAAAAGCCCGTACTGCGGCTGAGTTAGAAAGAACCAGAGCCGATGTAGAAGATGCCAAAGCTCAGTTAGCTCTGGCAAGAGTCAATCATGAGCGGTCTTCATTTTTAGTAAAGCAAGGAGTAAACCCCAAGCAAGATTTAGATGATAAAGTTAGAGACCTCGAAACTAGCAAAGCCCAGCTTAATGCTAGAGAGAAAGCATTGCAAGCGGCACAAGAGTCTCTCCATGCAGCAGAAAAGCGAGTTCAACAAGCTCTAGCGAACATAGACGCTCAAAAGGCATCGGTTACCCAAGCTGAAGGACAATTGGGAGCGGTAGGTCAAGAGTTGGAGCGCAACACGATTGTTGCTCCCATTGACGGTGTTGTTGCCAGTTTTGACCAAAGGAAAATAGGGGATATTATCAATAGCGGCGAAGAATTAACTACCATTACAAATAATGAAGTTTTCGAGCTAAACATTAATATTCCCACCGAATACCGCTCCCGACTACGGACGGGACTGTCGGTAAAAATTATCGAGGGAGAGGGTAGTGAAGGAGTTGAAGGTAAAGTTACCTATATTGCACCTTTAGTCGATCAAAACACACAATCTATTCATACCAAAGTATCTTTTAATAACGATGGCAGCTTGCGCGATCGCGAATACGTAACAGTGAGGGTTATTTGGGATAAACAGCCAGGCGTGTTAGTTCCCACTACCGCTGTCAGTACCCTTGGCGGACAGCGATTTGTCTTTGTAGCTGCACCAAGAGAAACCCAAAATGGAGAGCAATCTTTAGTTGCCAAGCAAAAGCCCATACAAGTAGGAGATATTCAAGGTCAAGATTACCAAGTCGTTTCGGGAGTGAAAGCAGGAGATAGGGTGGCTGTATCGAGAATTCTCGATTTACAAGACGGTACGCCGATTGCCGAAGAGTCTCTGACGAGTGAAAAAACAGTCGAACCGTAATTAAACTTCGTCCAAGTAGAGAACTGGAGTTTGAAAGTTCAAAGTTTAACGTTAGCTCATTTGTGATTGTTTTATAAATTAAACTACATCAACATTCTCATTCTCAAGCATTTGCTCCTGCATGGGTTGACTAGTTCCGTGGATTATTTCTGACTAGGTAGTGATAATCTTCCACCAATTGAGAACAGGTTCTGGTTGTTGCGAAGTTTTCGATGGTCAAACTATCGAGATTACCAGAGCTGGTGTTTTTGGTTCGACATCGGAAGTAGGAAGTTGTCCGTTTTTTTTTAGCTGCTATGAGCGCTTTAGCTTGTTTACAGAGATATTCAAATGAATAGACCACAATGATTGAACCAGCCAACAGCGTCATCAGAAGAAATTTGCGGTAATTGATAATTTTGCTCAAAGCTTGATTAATTGCTGTGGTGGTTCTGGTTTTAGCTAAAAGCTAAAAGTTTATTTGTTTTTACTGCGATCTACCAATATGAAAACTGCTGTAAACGAGATTGGCTCTCCTCGTACAATCCTTTCAAACATTTCTACTCGTGCGGATTCTGGCGTATTTTTAGTTGAAAGCTCATATAAGACAGTCAAGCCGATAGATTCCGCAAACTGCGGATTTTGTTTGACCCGTTCGCCGAAATTTTTAGCGACATTCATAATTGATAGGATAAAAGCAAGGCTTTCGGTGGCGAGTGCTCACAGCCAACCACATCAAGTAGTTAAAGTTGAAAGCAATAAGTTTTTGATGTGATAACCGGAAAAAAATAGGCACTACCCATTGGCGGAGGAAAAGCTGTTTTTATGATAAATAAATCATTTCGGGGTATAGAAGGATTAAAATCCCACTGTTTCGGTAATTGAATAATAAAGCTCAATACCAATAATTTTGGCCCAAATAGATAAGATTAAAAGGAAATTATAATGAATACTCAAACTAGCGATCGTGAAAAAGACCGAATTCGTCGGGTAGCAAATTTATTGTACCAAGCCAGCCGTCCGATTCGTATTTTGCGGACTATTGCCTGGTCGAGCGAAGTTAAGGAGAAGTTCTTTGCTAACAACGCCCGAGAACTTCCTCAAGTGAGTTACACACCCATCGATCCCACCCCTGTCCTCGAAGCCGTGCGCGAGGCACGCCGCTCAATCGTGCCGATGTCTTCTATCGATCTGTGGCTGGAACGACAAGCAGATGCACTCGAACGGGGTGCGCGAATGCTCGCAACTGTGGGGACTCCTGCTTTTTTTGAGTACGCCCGCCAGCTTTATGGCGAACCTACTGTTCCCTTGCGCTACTTTCCCCTCACACCTCTAGAACTGTCCAAGAGTATTTGCGATACGATCGCCCAACTTACCTCAATCGAGATGGACATTGCACCGCCAGACTATCATACTGCTGAGGAAGTGACCGTGGACATCGAACGAGCGGTTCAAAAGCATTTTGGTGAAGATGCACCCAAAGTAGAGTTGGTCGATAAGCTTTCTGCCAATGCCCTGGCAACGGCGAGTGCTATTAAAATCCGTCGCGATGCTCGCTTCACCGATCGCGATGCCAGTCAACTCTTGCACCACGAAGCCTACATTCACGTTGCCACTTCCCTCAATGGTCAAGCCCAGACTGACCTTCCTATCTTGGCGGCGGGGCATCCAGGCACAACTCGAACTCAGGAAGGGCTGGCGGTTTTTGCAGAAATTATTAGTGGTTCGATGGAATTAGACCGGATGCGGCGGCTGGCAGATCGAGTCTTCGCCATCCAGATGGCGGTCGAGGGAGCCGATTTTTTGGAGGTGTACCGCTATTTTCTAGAACGGGTTGGCGACCCGGCTCAGGCGTTTGAAAATGCCCGCCGAGTGTTCAGGGGGGGTGTCATCACTGGTGGCGCACCGTTTACCAAAGACGTTGTCTATCTCTTCGGTCTACTGGGAGTCAGCAATGCTATCCGAGCCTTTTTTGCCTCTGGTCGCTCCGACTGCCTGAAGTTGCTCTTCTGCGGGAAATTGGATATTTTGGACATTCCCGCCCTCTGCGAGCTTTATCAAATGGGATTGTGCCAAGCACCCCGCTATCTGCCTCCTTGGGTAAGCGATCCCCGCTATTTGCTCGCTCTGCTAACTTACTCTACTTTCATGAACAAGATGCCTATGGAACCACTGGTGGCAGTTGCCAACAAGCTTTTAGAGAGTGCGCCAGTCGTCAAATTGTAACCGTTCTCTAGAACTAATCATGAAAATTGCCATTCTTTCCCAATATCCCACTCTCTATTCCACTCGCTGCCTCAAGGAAGCTGGAGAAGCTAGAGGTCACGAAATGCGCGTTATTGATTACCTGCGCTGCTACATGAATCTTACTTCCCACAAACCCAGTGTTTTTTACAATGGCAAGCCTTTGGAAAACTTTGATGTCTATCATTTCCCGCATTGTTGCTTCTCGGATTTTTTACGACACCGCAGTAAGTAAAAATGCTGGCGTTGCCTCATAATGGGTATGAAAAATAAATTAAAACACCAGCGATCGCATTCAGGATTAGGGAATAAATAAAAAACTATTGACGTAGATGTGAATTGAGATAGACTAGTGATAAATTTATAGAGTAATACATAGATTTATTGAGTAATACGTCGCAAAATAATTAAAATTAAACTTTTCTTATTTTACTTTTATTAAGGAAATTGAGCATGACTAAATTAAGCCAATGGGGCTGGGGAACTTTGCTCTTGGGGATATCGGTGCTTACTGTACCACTATCTGTATCTGCCGATAATCTCACTCTCCAGAACTTGACTACAAGCAAAGATGATGCGATCGCCGAAGGCGCAGCAAAGCTGAGTGCATCATCGCTAATTGCAGCTAACGATGCTCCTTATATTGAGGAACAGGCAGATACCGTTCTGCGTGAAATGTCTGATTTTCTCAAATCCCAAAATCAATTTCAGTTTACCGCCAACACCATACGAGATGTAATGAGTTCCAATGGTGCTTTAGTCCAAATTGCCCAGGACGTTGATGTTGTCGTCAATCGCCCCAATCAATTTAAAGTACAGACTTCTGGCGATCTGGTCAAACGTCAATTTTGGTACGATGGAACCACCGTTGCTTTATTAGATTCTGAACGGGGTGTCTATGCCACCAGAGAAGCACCCGATACTATTGATGCTACTTTAGATGCTCTGAGCCAAAAATTTGCAGTAAGTATGCCCTTAGCCGATCTACTGTACAGCGATATTTATGAGGGTTTAACCAAAAACGTGGTAGCAGGTTACTATTTTGGTTTAAGTGAAGTTGATGGCGTACCTTGTCATCATTTAGTTTTTGTTCAAAATAATATCGATTGGCAAATCTGGATTGAAGACAGCGATACTCCCTTACCCCGAAAAGTAGCAGTTGGCTACAAAGATAAACCGGGCGTACCCAGATATCTGGCTGTTATAGACGATTGGAATTTGACTCCTCAAGTAGCCAAAGATGAGTTTACTTTCACCCCACCAGCCGATGCAAAAGAGGTTGAGTTGGTACGGGTAACTCCCTATTAGCATTGTAAATAATGAGGTAGATAACCAGATGAATACAAAGAATACAGCTAAAAACTTCATGATAGTCTTAGTAGGCTTGACAATAGCAGCCACAACCACTAACTTGGCTCAGGCACAACAAGTCTACCCGGCTCAGGGTCAGAGTAATGGGCAGCAAGCAAGTGATGAACAGGAGTGTAGCAGTTGGGCTAGCAGCCAAACAGGATATCAACCCTCTGGTAACAGTAGTTCTGGTGAGATAGTATCGGATAGGGCTTTACGGGGTGCAGCTCGCGGTGCTGGGATCGGAGCGATCGGCGGACTTATAGCAGGCGATGCTGGAACCGGGGCAGCCATTGGTGCAGCAGTTGGCGGTGTTAGTGGCGGTATTAGAAATCAGGAAGAAAAGGGACACAAGAATGAATTTGATCGCGCCTTTACCGCCTGTATGGAGGGTCGTGGTTATAGTGTGAAATAGATGAAAATACAGCTTTCTGTAGCTTAGAAGCGAGAGCCTCCGCCAAAAAAGATCGTGCCGTCTCCTCGATCGTTCAGTCCACCTTCTAGCCTGAGCAGTCCAAAAGGACTGCGCCATTGTAAGCCAAGACCATAACCAAAACCATCACTAGGTTTATCGCGCACTACAGCAGGCTCGCCAATAACTTCATCTGCCGTCCCCAAATCGGTTCCATAGTCAAAAAACAAACTCCCTAACACGTCATTAGGCTGCTTGAAGAAATCAAAAGAAAAAAGCGGAATGCGATACTCGGCAGTTGCTTGGATAAAACTTTTACCCGTACTAACTCCTCCAGTATCGTATCCGCGTACCGAGTTACCTCCACCCAGGTTAAAGGCTCCATAAGGCGGCGCGTCCCCAAGAATGGTACCTCCCTGAATATTTAAGACTAAAGAGCTGGGGTTTTGACCAGAACCGAAAGGAATGAACTGAGTCAAGCTAGCTGCCAAGAGAGTGGACAGGATATTAGCTTCTCCTACTGGAATTGATTGGTTTAGATCCAAATAGGCCTTAAAACCTCGATTTGGATACTTCGGATTATCGACATTTGTGTATAAGGCAGCCAAATTCAGCGTTAAAAGATCGTCTTGTCCTGTAGGGCTGACAGTAAGGGAATTGTCCAGTTCGTCCACTGGTTCAATTTCGTTGCTAAACATACCGCTGCGGACAGAAACCCTTTGATAGTTCACTCCAGCAGCTAAATCTAGATTAGGGGCAAGATTTTGGGAATATTCAATTCCTCCACCAATACCGTTGACCCAAGCATCTCCCCCTTGAGGTAAAGTAACATTGCGATCGCTATCCTCACTCTCAAAGGCAGGATTGAGCGTACTTTGATAAATAAAATTGGCTGAAAATGCTCCAGGCAATGATTTAGGGGCAAGAGTATAACTAATATCTACGCCAAATAATTGGGGATCTACTCCAATTGCTTGCATCAGCAATCGTTGAGAATCTCCTACCTTCTGCTGAAAATTTATAGTTATTGGTAAAGTATTAAAGGTACTTGAACCAGGCAAGATAAAACCTTTGCGTGTTAATCCATTCAAGGCAGTAGGTGGCTCGATTATTGAGCCAAAACCGAAGTTTTCACCTACGTCAAATACGAGTTCCCCAGGTGGTATAACTTGGTCTTGCTTTTTCTGTTCTTGAGCTAATACTTGTTCGCTCTCAACAGTCCCTTCAAAAAAAAACTGGGTGTTTTTTATGAGAACAGCTTTGTAAGACTCTAACAGTAAATCGACTGCTTTAGTAGAAAAAGAACTATCTTTTGATAAGGCTGAAGTCGAGTTGGAAAAAGATTGCCCTCGAACATTAATGGCTAAAAGTAGATTAGTACAAGCAGTTCCCAGAACTAAAATTAATATACGTATCAAAAAAAGTCGATAACAAAATTTTTGCATCCGTTTTTTTTACCTTAACCATGCAAAAAATTAGCTGAGTCAAAATTCCGAGTGATTCGTCTCTAATTCTTATTTTTTTAAGAAATTTTGTCAACTTATTAGAGATTAAAACGCTAAATATAAAAATTAGGAAGTTATGGTTAATTTACCCGCTCGAACAGAGTGACAGTACACTCGCTGGAATATGAGCGAAGATGAAGTGATGGCAGCTTCTCAAGGGGCAGCAATATCTGTAAATCCTAATGAGCAAATCTTATTTGAAGATGATACTCAGCAAACCCTAATTAATTAGCTTGAAAGAATCAAAAAAAGTATCAATTAATTTGGCAGAGATCGCATCATTTTTCTGACTGACTGCTAAAATGTACAGTCGTCGATCTACAAGCAATAAGCGAAAGACAATAGTTTCCTCCGGGTTTTGAAGCTGAAATTGTTTGCCTGGATAATCTTCAAAAATGATATCGTCGTCAGCAGTTTTGGTAAAACCTGCTTTGTTATCGATTATATAATCGCGCGATCGCTCTAATATTTCTTGAGTATTTTTAGCTCTTTCTGGAGTTACTTCTTCAGAGTAAGCGACCACATATCGAGATGATGAGGGATGGGTAGCAATAATATCGAAGTTAAGCTCTCCTTTGGGAGCTTCGATGGTTTCCTTTTCTTCGGTAATTGCACCAGAGGGCATCATCACAGTAAATCCCACTTCTTTAACTAAAACTCGTGACCAAGGTATGGCAGTTTCATCAACTGTCAGTGAAGCATTGGGAATACTTTGTTGTTGCTCTAATCTACGGATTTCTTCTTCAAATTGCTCTTGACCCTGCTCAAAAAAATCAGGGCGATCAAATAAGCCTGCTATTCCAGGTGCAGTTGCTATCAAAGATGATATTAGGGCGATAAAAATATTAAACCAAGAATATATTTTCATAAATAATTCAGGGGAATAGAAAAACAAAACTATTTAAAAGTTATACACTTCTCAAAAGTGGCTAGAGAGATAAAACCTCTAAAATATATTGCTAACCAGTCAAAGAATGAATAACATCTTCTGATAAGGAGTTAAGAATATTAGCCACCTTATATTTGACCTCATCAAATGTTGTTAATTACTTAAGTATTTTTTAAGCATTTTTTTTTAAAACCTTGATAAAATTGCATTCGTGTGTTGTAATTTATCCTATCAAGAACCACAAATTTATGAAAATTAAACAAGGAAGCATGCTAACTCTAGTAGCTGTTCTCTCTTTATGGGGAACTACGCTGAGTAGCTCGCTAATGGCTCAAAATAGCAGCAGTGACGCTTCAGGTAGTAACAGCACTATGGAGGAAATTGAATTAACTCGCTCTACTGTACAAAACGAGAGACAGAGTATTGTTACTGAAGCTATGGAGCTTACCGAAGAGGAAAGTCAAGAATTTTGGCCTCTCTACGAACAATACCGCTCGGAAGTCAACCAAATCAATGATCGGCTTCTCAAGATCATAGAAGACTACGCAGCTAGCTATAAAAGCCAAAATCTTACCGACGAACAGGCTCAACAAATGCTTTCTGACTATCTGGAACTTGAGGAACAAAAGCTAGAGATTCAAAAAAATTACGTGGAACAATTCAGCCAAGTTTTGCCAGCCAAAAAAGTCACTCGATATTTTCAGTTGGAAAACAAAATGGATGCAGTAGTCAATTTTGGTCTAGCTGGAAGCATTCCACTAGTGCAGTAACTCTAACTTTAATCTGTAAAAATGTATCTATAAAATAAATCTAAAGAAGAGCTTAATTGATTAGGATTGATCGGTTACGGCGGATTTCTAATCGATAAATAAATTCCGCTTAACCCATCCTACGAGAGCATTTAATATTTTATTAATAGATATTCTCTAATATTTCTTGAGTATTTTTAGCTCTTTCTGGAGTTTTTTATTGTCAATGAACTTACGGGGTGACAACCAAGCTAAAAAGCAGTTTGAATGAGTCTTTTAGCCCTCAGACCTTGTTGCTAGAAAGGTAACTTATTAGGAGTAAATCTCATTAACTGCTCTACCAAATCATGACAAAATTCATAGGTTTTAATCCATAATCCACCATACAAACCTATCCAAAAATTACTGTGTCGTCTTGTAGTTCTTCTAGCTGATTTTAGACGACAAATATACTTTTGAATCCCCATAGATTTAATTTGTTTACCTCTTTTAATGGCACAAGTATAAGCGATTGCTATTAATAAAACTAAAGCCAGTAAACGTTGGTCATTGCCATGACATTGTTCTAAATTATAACCTCCTGTTTTACAATCTTTAAACATTGCCTCGATTCCATAACGATGTTGGTAAGCGAATACCGCTTGTTTTAAATTGGGTAAATTTGTAATCAAATACCATCCTTCATTTTTTTGCTTCTTTTTGGTCTTCTGTGACCAATATCCAGCAAGATTAACTACACCAAAACCTTTTTGTTTGGTTAGTTTAACTGATGGTAAATAAAAAGATTTTCCTGGTTTAAGTCCTAAAAATTTTAATAACTGATAATTTTCTTCTTTTTGCTTAATGTATTTATTGTCTTTCGTTCTGATAACGTATTGACATCCCTGTTTTTCGAGCCAATCTGCCAATGATATATGACCAAACTCACGGTCACCTAAAATGACAATTTTGAAGCCATCTAACAGCCGTAAGACTAATTTGAGTAATCTCTTTTGTTCTTGAAAATTGCTATTGCCCTTTTTATCTAGCAAGAGCCAATGTAGAGGAATTGCTCTTTTATCTTGGATGAGACTAGCTACAAATAAATTTCGTTCTTGCCATCTGGTTCTATCTATGGCTACATAAGCTATTTTATTAGGAGATTGATTGATTTTTAGCCATTTTTTGAGGATAGGAACCCAAAGACATTTTAGCCTCAACTTAGGTGAGATTAACAATCTTTGAAGATGACGACGGCTCTCATATTTGATGGGAATTGGTAGTAAAGCAGCTAATACCAATTCTCAAAAGCAACTGGAGACTTAGTTGAGTTAAATTTTTGATATATCCTTATTTCAGGCTTGTTATCTATCTAGCGACTTTTAAGAAACGATATAATTTCTCAATCTGAATTGTTCTGTAACTTTGCAATAAGAAAATAATTATTTGTAACGTAGTATATTGCCTTGAAGTTAACAACTTAGAGAAGCATTTGTGATAGAATTTTGGCAACATTTTTGCTTAGGGGTTTTTCTCAAGAAGTTCGACCCCTTTTTTCTACCATCTTCCCGCTCTCCTGACTGTTCATCTTCTATTCCAAGGGGTTGTCACCCCGTGAGGTCAATGAAGATAAACCCGTTCCATCTTGCTCTAATTAGGGGATGTTTATCCAGAAAACACATTTTCTAATTCCTCGAGAACGATATCAGCGATCGCCTTGATACGATAGCGACAGGCTTTGGTTTCGCTAGAGGCAAAGGTGCCATTCTCCCAATACTTATTGCTGCCTGCACCACCCCCACAAATCCCGAAATACTGACAAGTATGGCGACATTCTCGAACACCTGTTGCTATATCTCGATAAATTTGCTGGAATTTTTCCCCGTAGCAGACCGATTCAAAGGTGTCTTTCAGCACGTTACCCAGAATAAAGTCTCCGTAGCGGTCTGTCTTGACAGATAACAATTCCGGATCGAAAGTGGAAAAGTTGCCTTGGTGGTCGATACTGACGATCGCAAAAGGAGCATTCATGTCTGTTTTGTCGAGGCGATCGCCACTATAGATTAAGCTGCAAATACTCTCAAATTCTCGTACTTTAAAAGCTCCGTCAGTCTGAGCAGTCAATTCCCAAAACCGTTCTATAAAGGCGCGATATCGTTCTTCAACTCCCGCTCGCTCTAACGACGAGGATTGATGCACTCCTTCGGTTTCTTCCATGTTGAATCCGACATCGGTAATGCCGTTTTCCCAGAAAAAGTTGAAGATTTCATCGGGATAGTCGAGGGAATCTGCCGTAATGACACAGATAACGCTAAAGGGAATCTTATGCTCTTGCAAGCAAGCAATTCCCCGCATGGTGCTGGCGTGACTGCCTAAACCCTTGCGAGTTCGGCGATGAGTATCGTGGAGAAAGGCAGGACCATCTAAACTGATTCCTACATGAATATCGTGCTTCTGAAAAAAATCGCACCAGGCTGAATCGATTAGGATGCCATTCGTTTGAATCGAGTGCATGAGGCAAGCTTGTCGAGTGTTAAACTGACGCTCTGCCTCTTCGATCTGCTCGAACACTGCTTCGTAGAAAGAAATGGGTACCGCTAGAGGTTCCCCTGCGTGCCAACAAACGGTGAAATAGTCGCCGAGAAAGCGACTGGTAAAAATCGCTTTAAAGATTGGTTCGACTAAATTGAGCGAAAGCCGATTTTTAAGATGGCGATCGGGCAAATAACAGTAATCGCAGTTGAGATTACAAAAGGATGTGGGTTGAATTACAACCAAACTAATCGGACCAAACTGAGATAGAGCGATCGCGAAATCCTCATTCGAGAAAATCGCGGACTCAGAGGTAGGGGTTGATTTGGCGATCGTCATAATTACTTATTACCTATTACTTATTTACCTTTCTCCACAATGAAGTTAATTTTATCCGACTACTTAGTAGCGATAATTATAGAAACCACCACCATCAACCCAACCGTTGCGCCAAGGATTTGCATTGACCCAGCCACCGCCTTGACCATCAGCCCAGCCCCGACCCCGACCGTTGACCCAATCTCTCCCTGAACCATCCGCCCAACCTCTTGCTAATCTTTGTTCGGGTTCGCTAAGAGCAGAATCTGGAAGTTGAGATTTTCGTTCCCTAATAGCGGCTGTTAGCTTAGTTAAACGCTCTTCAAATGTCTGTTGAACTGGTGTTGCAGTTTGCTCGCTGGCTGCTGTTGCTGCGGGAATATTTAAGGCAGATATAGCTAACAGAAAGCCAACTAAACTGGTTCTTGTATTTATCTTCAAAGTTTTTCCTCCCAATGTTACTCTAAGGGAAAATTGAGTTTTAATTGTCAATTTTAATTAAAAACCTTTATTGACCTGCGCTACTAGCAGGAGATTCCTCGGCAAGAGGTATTTGTTCGCGGGTGATGATAATCGATTGAAAAAAGGCACGAATTAATTCGGGAGGTAAATCGACAATTCCCTCTTGACCGAACCAACGTCCGACCATTTCTACAGAAGAAGGCTCTCCATTCACATAGCCCTGCATCATCTTAACAAGAGCGTAATCGATCGCATTCAAAAAGCTAGAATTGTTTTCCGCCACCATACAAGAAACGCCATAACGGGCATAGGGTTCGGTTGGCGTTAGCATCAAAGCATCCGATTCCCTTCTGGCAATCTCGCCAGCCAGAATCACTGTATCTCCGGCGAGGGCATCTATCTGTCCTTCCTGTAAGGCGGTAAATCCTTCCTCCAAGTTCTGAACTGGAACGAGTGTGGCTTGAGGCTGTACCACTTTAATAGTCTGTTCAACAACGGTATTGGGGGTAACACCGATACGCTGACCCGCTAGAGATTCTGGAGAACTAAGGGGACTGTCTTTAGGGACTGCCAAGCGGATACCAGAAATACCGTAGCTGACTGAAAAATCCACAAATCGATCTCGTTCCCAGGTAAAAACCGTGTCGCAAGAAATATCGATTTGTCTACTGACTAATTTAGGAATTCGTTCGGCAAAATCTTCTTCGGCAATTACTTGTATGGTAATCTCTTTGCCTAGTTGTTCCTCTAGCCGTTTTTTAATCAGGTTGATCGCATCAATCGAGTAGCCGACTAATTCATTTTGGTCATTGACGTAGGAATAGGGAACTAAATCGAGCCTAGTGCCAACTGTCAATATTCCGGTTCGGGCGACTTTCTCCATCGTAGTTTCAGCACTTGCAGTACGAGGTAGCGCAATTGCCAAAACCAGACCAACAAGAACCAGTGACAATTTTTTCCACATAATATTTACTTCAAACTATGAATTATTTAGCGTTTTTGGCGACAGATGAATTTAAGGGTTTTTTTGTAGGCATTTATATTTATAAAGTTTGTAGTATGAGCCAAAATCAGGATGCGCCAGAGTTGGGAACAATTTATACGGATGAAGCTTTTGCTCTTTTGTAGTAATACGAGAAAATATTAGGAAATTTTTTGTTTCCCGTTCTCAACTTTCTATGTTTCTATGACATAGTTTTCTACGCGTCCCACTATGCAAGGGCTGTGCGGCAAAATCGGTTAGTCACCTAAGCCCCACGCAGCGGCAGTGTCTCCTACGTCGCATTCCTGAAAGCTTGTTAGTTCCAGTTGAACCGAGTTTTTTGTCCTAAGCTAAAAGCTTACTGCTATATTTCCTGGCTCTCCCAATATAATGAAATAAAATGTGAGTTTTACTAGTATGGGATAAATAATAAATAAAAAGAGAAATTTATAGTCAATTTAGCAACAAAATTTTTCATTGTTCGATTCTAAGCCTCACAACTGCGGATCCTGGTCAACTTCGTTGGCGTAGTCATCAGGAGTTACTTCTTCTAGGCTAAGAAGTAATTCACCTTGTAACATAGAAGCCCGTTATTCAATCACTGAAAGAAATCATTGACCTACAGTCGAAGCGGGTTGCGGTAGGTCTTCAAGATCGGATTCCTCAAAGCGTTTGGTTTTTACTTTAAAAAACGGCGACAAAGCTTAATTAATTATCTCAAAGAGATACCTGTAATTCTTTTAACTTTTACCAAGCTCAATCTGATTTTAGCCACATTCAGCTAATGACAACAACCAAGAAAGCAATCTAGGTAAATAACGTTTAAGCCAAACAGCTAATTTGCCGTAACCTGTCAAAATAATTTCGCTTTTTCTTTTGGCGATCGCTATATCGATCTTCCCGAACTTATTACTAGCAAAATTTGCTCCCTGTTCGCGATCTGCGTCCTTAGTTACATCACCTTAGACATATAAATAAAAATACCAAATAGGGTGTAGATATCCCAGCCTTGAGGGTAGTTATTAATTAAGCTATTAGTATAGCTATTTTTACCAAAAAATTACTTCACCACCATTTTATTTGCAAGAGTCCTCGTTTTGTTTGATTTAGCTCTTCTTCAGTTGGCCATTCTACCTTTTTATAGGTGCCAAAAATAACATCCCACCAATCTACACCAAGACCAAAATTATGATGCCACTGGTTGTGTTTGTGGTGGATATAATGTACGGGCATCTTCATCCAAAAACATTTAGTTGGGTTATCATGCTGTAATTGATGAGCATAAGCACTAAAAGCTGCATAAACTATGCCACTAAAAACTACTCTTATTCCTACCGATTGGGAAATTAAAAATGTCAGACACAAAATGAGAACGACAGTGCAGTAGTTTTTAAACTCCCATATTACACCTGCACCTCGATTGTTGTAATGATGAGTATAGTGAGAAGTAACTTTGCCAAACCAAGGAAAAATATGCATTAAACGATGAAGCCAATATTCCAAAAAACTAGCAAAAATAATAGTTAAAATAAAGCAAATAACTGTCAGTTTAAAGTTGTCAGATATCATAATACACTCCAGCCAAAAAGTTTTATAAGCTTATACGCATTTTAAATGAAACTTTTGAAGCCTAAAATCTTTGCAGTAAGATTTTTTAGCTACCAAAACCCTTGCATAACAGCTTATGCATTAGACAATGAAGCTAATATTTCAAAAAAAAATAAGGTATTGCCTCAGG
Source organism: Stanieria sp. NIES-3757 (assembly GCA_002355455.1). Lineage (NCBI taxonomy): Bacteria > Bacillati > Cyanobacteriota > Cyanophyceae > Pleurocapsales > Dermocarpellaceae > Stanieria > Stanieria sp. NIES-3757. The sequence goes on along the minus strand of AP017375.1, from coordinate 2,947,471 downwards.
GTGGTTAGGAAAAATACTGTATTACCGTATCTATCAGTTCTTACAAGCTAAAAGTGCGGAAGGCACCTTCGGGCTGCTTACAAGAGGACACATTGCCCTATGTTTCCTCCGAGGCGTCAGATGTACGTTCGGAGAAAGCTTCTGACTTCAGCCCTCACCGCACGCGCTTGAATCGAATTCAAGCCCCCGAACGAGCTAAGAGCTACCAACTGTATGACTCTCAGTTTCATACTCGATCATCAGCAACGCCAAAAATAAAAGTTAAATTAATTTGATGCATCCATGATTTTGCCAATGAAAAAAATGTAATATGGTTGCGGAGAAAAATTATACAGTATTTTAGTGAGACTTCAGAATCTGCTTAATGCTGTCTTAATATTTGCGCATTTTACGTAAAGGCATTGGCAACTAGTGAACTTGGATCAAAATGGACCGTATCTGAGTTTGACTTTCCGCTTTTAACAAATGAAGTTGGGGGCAAAAGGTTTACATTTTTGATACAGAATTTTTATATAGTAAGCGTTTCAGAGATGATATATTATTTTTGTTGCTATCTAGCTAAGCTGAAATGCTCTATAGTTCATCAGAAGTATGCCTAATCTTTGCTATCGCTTTCAGTCTCAGATAAACCTCTGTGTCAGTGGTGTATAAGACAAATTCGAATTAAGTTGAGTTGGGAATCCCCACTCTCAGCGAAGTAGATTAGGGTACTTCAAAAAAATTGCTCTTGTACTTTTCAAAATTGATCAAGTAACTTTTTTAACCGTAAAATTACTTAATGGTAAACAGTCTCAAACGATGTGAGTATTTTTGTAAAGGTTTCTTTTCTGTAAAGGTTTAATTTTTATGAGCAAATTTTATCTTGTCTTATGTGTATCTGCTATTGCAAGTCTGCCAATTTTGATGCCATTTAATAATCTACAGGCACAAGCTCCTAGTCAGCCTTCAATCGAACCTACAGAAGCTCCAGAGCTTCCAAGCCAGCCTTCAATCGAATCTACAGAAGCTCCAGAGCTTCCAAGCGCACCTGATAATTGTGTTTACTTGAAGGAAATTTCAACTGGAGAAATTGAAATTAGAAAACAAGTAAAATTTGGCAACCAAAATACTGATTTTGCTGTACCCGCAGGAAAAAATTTTACTTACTATATTCCTCAATTGCTAGGGGAAAATAATGCTAAATATGACGTGAAAGTTTATTTTAAGTATAGCGATGGCAGTGATGCTAGTGTTTTTGAGAAGGCATTCCCTCTTAAACGCTTCGAGCGAGTCTCCGACCAATTCGAGTCTCCCAGCGAAAGACAACCATACCAAATTAACTTTAACGTTAACAGTGCTCGCAATAACGCTTATCGTGTTTCTGTATTGGGTTGTCAATAGCAATCAACGAGTCACGAGCAAGTTAACGACTACATAGGCGTTGCTGGATTAAAGTATGATTTTTAGGTATAGCGATCGCTAAATTTCTAACTAATATTTTGATTTTGCTTAATTTATTATTGTATTGAGCCAAAATCGCTCCCAATTTTCCTAAAATTCACTAATTTCACTATGTGTATTTTAAGTCTTTGTTGCGACTCTAAAATGGCTAAAAGCTTATTAAAGCGGAGAGAGTGGGATTTGAACCCACGTCGAGGCGTAACCCCGAAGCGGTTTTCGAGACCGCCGCATTCAACCACTCTGCCATCTCTCCATAAATTTGGCATACTTCGTTATTTTACAGAGATTTGTTGACAATTGACTAGTCTTCTAGAGAAAAGTATTTTTTTCTGTTTCAGTTACTAAAGTTGTCTGAAATCCTGATTGAGGTTGCCAGCTAATTGCACCATCTTGACCCGTAATATAAAGTTGAGTGTGTTGAGACTGTAGTTGTTGTTTAGTAGTATTTTTTACTTCATTAGTAGTAGCAATGATAATTTGAGGTTTTAACTCTTTAAACCACTCAGGTTCAATTTTCTTACCAGAGTAAACAATTATTACTGGATTATGACCGCGATTATTTTTTTGCAAGTATTGATTGAGAGCTAAATTATCTTTGATTTTAGTTGGATCAATTACTAACCAAGTCTGGTGTTTAGTCTTTAACTCTAATAGAATAGGCTGGTTGTTTAGAAGTTTAATTTGAAAATTTTTAGTTGTAATTTTTGCTGGTGAAGAAATTAGTTTGGTTGCTTTTTTAATAGTTTCTAACGTAGGTTTTGTGTTACTGACAAAATTATAAATACTTAATTTGTTATTAATCTCAAACCAACCATGATCATCAGAAAAATCATTCAAAGCGATCGCATAATCAATATGATTAATTCCTTGAGTAATCAAAAAAGGTAAAACTGTATATTTTGTCGTTTTAGGCTCCCCACTGTTGACTAAAATTATCTTGCCTCGGTCTTGAATTACAATAATTTGTTCTTCGTTAGCTGCTAAAATCGTCGCTTGAACTAAATTTAATTGATGATAACCAATAGGAAATACTAGCAACATTACAGCTAAAATTAAACCTAACCACCAATAATTTTGCCACCATCTATTAAGCCAAATCAAAACAATGATACTATAAATTAAAATTAAAATAATCAAAGAAACCTTACCTACAGCAATCGTACTACCTGGTAAATTTGTGAAAAACTTACTGATTTCAATTAAAAAAATAGTAGGAAAATAACTGATTGTAGAGAGTAAACTACCAAGCCACGGAATAAATAAACCTACCCCTGCACTAATCATTCCTCCTAAACTGATAAAAGTTACCAAAGGAGTAGTCAAAATATTTACAATTAGACTATAAACCGCCACCGTATTAAATACATAACTCAATAAAGGTAAAGTCCAAATTGAGGCAGCCAGAGGAATAGAAATCGCTGTAGCAATGCTTGGTGGTAACCAATCTAAATAACGAGAAAGCACTGGTGCAGTGACAATTAAACCAAAAGTTGCTAAAAAACTAAGTTGAAATCCTAAATCCCAAATCCAAAGAGGATTGAATAATACAATAATTACTGCTGCTAATAATAAAGAACCTAAAGGTATAATTTGACTATTTTTCGCCAAAGCAACTAAAACAAAAGTTCCCATTAAAGTTGCTCGAATTACTGATGGTTGTAATCCAGTTAAACAAAGATAAATAAGTAAAATAATTAATCCGATAATTAATTGCGATCGCCCAGAAAGATGATGAGTTATTCTTAAAACTAATCCCAACAATAAAGCGACATGAAATCCAGAAGCAGCCAAAATATGAGCTAATCCTACTTGAATAAAATTACTACCCAAATCTTCAGGTAAATCTACTGCCTTTCTTCCTAAAGTAATTGAACTGACTAACTGTCCTACTGGACTTCCTAAACCCTGAAGTTGAGAACGTACTATTCTTCTTCTAATTTTCCACCAACCCCAAATTGATTCGCTTTGATTTTTTTCTTCAATAATTTTCCAACCCTTTAAACCAGCAAAAGAACCTTGATAATTAAGATATTTTTTAAAATCAAATGCACCAGGATTTTTAGGAGATTGAGGTTTATATAAAATACCTTGAATTTTAATATTTTCACCAGGATAAAGACTAGTTGCTTGTAACAAAGGCAAAGTTACATATAACTTACCAGTAACTTCTTGCTTAATTTTTGTCTCTGTTTCTATTTCAGTTGTCTTAAACCATAACTTAGCTTTTTCTTCACTAGTTAATCTTGGTTCAGTTAAAACTTTTCCTGCAACAATTACTATCTGACTCTTATTTCCTTGAACTTGATTACTAATATCATTAACACTTGGTTGAGGTACTCTGATTTGAAAATAAATTACCGCTAAAATCGCAATAATAAATACCTCTAACCAAAAACTTTTTCTCAAACGAACATGGACATAACGACCAATAATCCAAGCAGATATTAAAGTCAATCCGCCCAATCCAATTCCAACTTTAATTAAACTTTCTTTTGCTACTTCAGCATCAGAAAAAGTCAACCAACCTGTAGATAGTAAACCTACTAGATAAGCTAAACAAAAAATTGTCCAACTGTGACGATTCATTGTGATTCAAATGCAAACAAACCATCCCAGTAAAACACAAAAAAAATTAAGGCAACTTATTCAGATTGCCTCTGAATGAGAAAAAAGCGATCGCAACCGAAAAAGTAAAAAGGCAAAAGTCAAAACAACCTAGTATCAATATTTGTTTCAATCCTTGCACGCGAAGCAAACCTCTCGCCTAAAGAGCGATCGCAATTGCTCATCGAATGCTAGAAGTTTCTTACCTTGAGAGTTTCAATCCTCGTCCGCAAAGCGAACTCTTGCCCCGAAGGACGATCGCAATCAGCCTCATAAGTATAAAGATAAGTAGAACTTTCAGTTTCAATCCTCGATCGCCCCGAAGGACGATCGCAATAAAAGAAAGAGAAAAATCACGAGCAAAAGAAGTAGTTTCAATCCTCGATCGCCCCGAAGGACGATCGCAATATACTACCGAAGCTGCTTGGAGCATTGGAGCGAAAGTTTCAATCCTCGATCGCCCCGAAGGACGATCGCAATCAGAAACTCTTGTTTCTGCTTTTTTGTATGCAAACCTTGTTTCAATCCTCGATCGCCCCGAAGGACGATCGCAATCTGGTGGCGGAAAATGGCTATTTGTTCCTTGGCAGTTTCAATCCTCGATCGCCCCGAAGGACGATCGCAATAGCACCTATTGTAACCTCAATTTAGATAAAGATTTCCAGTGATAATTTCGCGAACCCCTAATTTGGTAACTCATCGAAGAGAAATTTTGCTCCTGTAAATTATCATCCAAGTCTTATCCTGTAAGCGATCGCGAACCTCCTAGAAAAATACCCCTCGCTATAGGTTCGCGTTATGATCAAAAAATTAATGGTTGATCGAAATCAGTATAATCATCCACCCCAAAAGACTGGACATATTTTTCTCGCGGTGATGGCAAACGATAAAAGCGAATACTATCTTTTTGCTTATCAATGATTTTCACTAATTGTGCTTGAAAAGTTTCATACTGCATTTCATTAACTCGACATTCAAACACAGAAAATTGAACTCGCTGACCATAGTTTTTACAAACTGTTGCCACCTTACGTAGTCTACTACGTCCTTCTTTAGTTTCCGTATTTACATCATAAGTCACCAAAATATCCATCACTTATCCTCGCAAAATAAAAGGTTGATAACTTGGTACATCTCCCCGTAGGTGACGCGCTAGCAACCGCGCCTGTACGTGAGGAATCAAACCCAGAGGAATTTTAGAACCAACAATAGGATGGGTTATTTCTTCCTGTTTGCGTTTCTGATATTCAGCAAGAATTGTTTTTCTCCCGTCTTCAGATAGATAAATTGCACCGCCTGGACGTTCGGTAAAATCCTCTGGTTTAATCTGTCCGCGATTGATTAGAGTCAAAACTAAACGATCTGCTAAAGGCGATCGCAATTCTTCCATTAAATCCAATGCCAAAGAAGGTTTTCCTGGACGTAAAGCGTGTAAAAATCCCATTTGTGGATCGAGTCCGATGCTTTCACAAGCAGAAATACATTCATTTGTGAGTAAAGTATAGACAAAAGATAATAAAGCATTAATTGGATCGCGGGGAGGATTTTTGGTTCTTTCGGTGAAGGTAAAGGCTATTCGATTTTGGCGAATCATTTGAGTAAAACTGCCAAAATAAGCTTTAGCTGCATAACCTTCAATTCCCCTAAGTTTGTCTAAATCTGACGCTGTTTCTGTATTTTGGATTGATTCTGCATGAATTTGAGCAGTTTTTGAGAGAATATCTTTATCTGTTTTGTCTTTTGCTTCCCTTGCTGCCCGCATAACTATTGATCGCGCATTTTGTAACTTTCCTGCTACCATATATCTGGCGATCGCTAGAGTTGATTCGGGAGAATCGACCGCTTGATGTTGACATCTTCTCAGCAATACATTTCCCGTTGTCGATCCTGCTAATCTTGCTTTATATCGTCCGTATTCAGTTAACCAAATTAAATTGCGTCCATCTTCAGCGCATTTATGGATTAAAAATGGACTAAGTAAAACATTACCAAAAGCAACGATCCCACCAAGATGATGTAGAGGTATTTGGAATTTTAGTTCTTTTTCTACTTCTAGTTTGAGTGTTTCATGATCTAAACGCAAATATGAACCTTGAGTTTGTACGTAGAGAGTATTGAGAATTGTTTTCATGGTTACTTGATGAGAAAAGGATTATTTTGGTGTGCTGATTCAGTGAAATAATTAACTGCATGAGGCATACAGGTTTCAATCAAAGAGCAATCATCGCAGCGTTTATCTTTGACTGGTGGAGGTAATTTTCCCAAAGCTAAAAGCGATCGCGTCTGTTCAATTGTTTGAAGAGTAAGCGATCGCAACCGATCATCCAGCAATACTTTTCTTCGTCGGCGCGATTGGTGATGAAAAATTGCACCTTTTAGTACAGGGCGATCGAGCATTTCTTCTAAACATAATGCTTGGGCGCAAAGCTGAATATTATCTGCTAATCGAGATTTTTTAGAACCAGATTTATATTCGACAGGATAAGGCGTGCCATCAGGTAAAAATTCCACTACATCAGCTATACCTTTAAGTCCGAGTTGATGGGAATATAAGGTAAGCGATCGCTCTATTCTGATTCCTTCTTCAATTAACTCATCCCCTGGTTGATGTACCTTTTCGTGTACTCGTAAACCTCTGAGAGTGTAAATATTTTCTGCCCAAGCTTGTTCAATGTGAATCAAGGCGCATTGTCTGGGGCAAAAAGCAAAATGCTGAAGCGCACTGAGCATTACATATTCATCTGCTGCAAACATAAGGAGCTTTTGTACTATTATGGCAGCAGATATTTCCAATTTCTAAGGATTTCCTACAAACCCAAATAACTTAGCTGCACCGCCAAGAATTGCGACAATTAAACCAATTAATACACCGCGACTGACAAATTCTTGAGATTCTATCCGCTTAGATAGTCCTTCAGTTTTTTTCTCTAGTCGCGCTACAGATACCTGTATTTCGTTGATTTTGGTTTCTATCTTATTAAATCGATCGTCTATTTTAGTTTCAAGCTTCTCAAAACGTTGGTCTATCTTATCTAATCGATTATCTATTTTGGTAAGAATTTCTTTGAGATCGGTTTCGATGTTGATTGACATTGTGTTATCTTCCTAATTAAGTGATATTTTTTTAAAGAAGCCTTCTACATTTGTGTTTGAGAGGCTTCTTTTTTAGTTTAAATTAACTGACAAACTAGATTAATTTTGTCAAATGTACTCCTGCTGGTAAGTCTATTTCATCTACTGTGACTTGATAATCATTAAATTGACGGGGTACTGAGATCTCTTCTTTAAGTTGTACTTGTACTCGTTCAAATAACTTGTGTGCTGGAGCGTTTCCTAATTTAGATTCGTGGGAAAATACATATAAACCTCGTGGTGCCATCATTCCTCGACTAGCAGAGCGATCGCATTCCCACATTTTCAATAATGCTTCCCAAAATAGAGATAAATCTTCTTGGGTTACGCCTGTTTGGGTAGCAAGATAGGGAGAGTAGAAACCATATCCTCGATATAAACCATAGGGAATCATGGTTTTACGCCCAATAGTTTGTAATTTTTCTCGATCTTTAGCATCTGTTACAGCAACTCTAGTAATGGCTAAATCTTGAGGTTGAACTGGGTCAAGCGATCGCGCAAAAGTAAGTTGCATCGCACCTCTTACTTGTCCAGCGTTTAAACCCGTACTCATTACCGCACCAAATATCCTTACATCATAAAAGTTGGCACACATCCATTTCTGCGCTTTTTCTGCATTAGCACGGTTTTTATCTGGTTTTCCTGCTTTTTTGACCAAATCTTTGACAAATTTACTCAGTGCTTTATTCTGGTTAAATAATTCGGTAACTTCATCTAACCCGTAAAAGTCTTTTAATTCATCTTCAGATAATTCACCACTGTACTCTAAGGTTGCATCTACTTCACCCGATTCGTCATCGTTATCGACGAAAGTAAAGGCAGTTGGTAAATATGGTTTTAATTCTCGTAAAGCAGGAATAATTTTCTCTTCTTTGACAACTTCTTTAATAGATTTCCCAACAGGAATACCTTCTGCAACATAAGCGCGACGAATTTGGTCATTAAGTACACCGCGATGTTCAACAAAAATCTTTAATCGTTTTTTTTCTGCTGTGGCTTCATATTCCGCATAAGTAACAATATAGTTACGGATTTTGCGTTTAATTGCCACATCTGTAACTAATCCATGAGAAGTTTCGGCATCGGTACGAGGCATATTTCCGCCATCTGGATCACCATTGGGATTACCATCAGTAACATCAAACAATAAAACAAAATCGTGACGGTAGCTAGGGTTGAGATGATGAGTCATAATTAATTCCTTTAGTTTATATGGGTGTGTATTTCCTGTAGGGGCGAACAGCAGTTCGCTTTTACTTAGGTGAGTTGGCGTTTGTTCTGATTGGCTTTTGCAGCAGCGCGATCGCTTGCCCTTTGATGGTAGTAACCTAAAGAAAATAAACCTTGTTGTTGTAGATTTAAGGTTTTGGGAAAGGTAGGCAAATTAACGGTAATTTCTTCTAATCTTTCTTCTAAGGCTTTACAAGCACCTGGCATAGTTTTTCTTAACTTGGCTAAATGCGATCGCGCACCTCGCATTAAGGAAGGAAAGGCATTAGCAGGTGTACTAGATGCTGCACCATAATAACGATCGGTGAGAGAAGCATTAACCGAACCAATGGCTGTTCGCTGAGTTGCTTCTAATACTGCTAATAAACGTCCACAATAGTAAGCACCGCGATCGCCACCTTCTAAATTGGGATTGAGATTTAACTGTTCCATATCGGTCATCATTGGGTTTCGATTAGAATCACTGGAGAAAATTAATTTAGTTAATACGGCGCGAGGATAGGTAATTTCTCTTTCTACTAGATTGCGTCGTACCAGTTTGAGTAATAATTCATCGGGAAGGCGATCGGCATGCAATGCACTACGAATTAAAGCAGTTGGTACTTTTGGCTGCATTTCTTTGGCTGCATCTCGATATACACTAGCTGCTAGAGTGTAAGCACCGAGGGGACGATGTTCTCCGCCATAGGCATCTACTATCTTTTGTTTTTGAAACCAGAGTTTGAGATTATCTTCTACATTGGGAACAGTAGTGTCTAACCAATCCCTGACTACTGTACGCGCATTATTAGCAGTTAAAGACAATCCGTAAAACTGATTTTCATTCAAGCTTGATGCTTGTTTGGCAGTGAATGGAGATTTTAATAAGTTGGCAACTGCTTGCGGATCGGGTTTGTCTAGAAATGCCAGAGGATTAAAACCTGTCTCTTCCCTCGTCCAAAAAACATAAACAGTCGAACCAATATAGATGCGCGATTGTCCTTGTTCGTTAGCAATCAGTGAATTCAGGGCTTTAGCAAATTTCTCAGCAGCATCTCTAGAAATTGGAGAAGTTAGAGAGTTTTGCAATCCATAGGACATAAATGCCGAAGAATTGGCAGAAACTAACGCCGTACCTGAAGGTTGTCCGCCAATTACACCTTTAATTAAAAAAGGCAATCGTTTTTCTACAGTTGTAACTTCACCTGTAATTAAACAAGGCATTACTGGATTATTGTTATCTGAGTCTTCAGAAGTTTCTCCAGAGGTATACTTTGCCCAAAATTCTTCGATTTTGTGCCAGTTTTCACCAGAGTTGGAAGGAATTGCGTTACCAACTCGAAACGTTACCACTTCACCAGGATCGAAATCTTTAGGTATTTGGACTTTAGCCTTTTCTATTTCTGATGAATTAAGAAATGTGGCAATTGTCTTGACTACAGATTCTTGTGTCTCATCGGCGCATTGCTGGATTAAAGTTTTAAATTGTTCGTGGCATTCTTTAACTCGTTCGGGTTTTGAAGTTTTTTTTGGAATACCGAGAACATATTCTCCTGTATCTGCCAGTAATTTCGGGCTTATTGCTACAGTACGCCCAATATGAGGCGTTGTCATAATTGTTCCCCATTTGGCTTCTTTGGATTTTAGACAAACAAATCCTTCAAATTTACCATCGGGAGATAAATCGATTAACCACGCGATTTTATTTACACCATACATCGCAGGTGGTAAAGTCATGCGATTGTTAGCATATTCGTATAATTTAGTAAGAATCATGATTCGGGTACTCGCAAAACGCCATTTTCCAAACGCGCCCGAAAAAACTTCGGTTGTGCTTTGCCTTTGATAACTTTCCCACCCGTTTCATCGTGGGTAAAATATTGTATGGTCGATCCTGCTGAATCGTTTATAAAATCAACATCTAAAAGCATTAACCCCAATTCATAAGGATCGACATGATCGATCGGTTTATCTGTTGACTCTGGTAAGCCAAAAAAAGCACTAAATTCACGAGTTCCCAAATAGGGTTGATGGTGACATTGCCCTTTTTTCACCCGACGACGAAATTGGTCGCGATATTTAGCAGGATTAGCGTTAGCATGAGGTTTAAGCTGAACATCCGCTTTGATAATGTAAGCCACATCTCGCAATCCTAAAGTATGCCGTTGGGCGCGATCGTCATCGGCAAAATAACGGTATTCTGGATCTTTAGCAGAGCGATCGCTTTGCCAATTATTTATTTCATTACGAAAAATAGAAAAGTGTTGAATTGGCTTAAGAACTTGAATTTCTCTTATTTTCCAAATAAATTCAGGTTTCCAAAAAATTGCCTCTAGCACTCCCCTAGCTGCACTTGGTGTTATTACTTCATAGCTAACTCTTTCAGCGCAAAATTCTGGACGGGTAAAACAAGCCAAATCACTCCAGACTTTAACTGTTAAAGGTAGATTTGTTGTCATTATTTTATGTACTCCTTTAGAGGATTAAATCTGCTCGATCAAAAGCAATAACTTTGTCACAGATCGCAATTCCTCTGATAGAGTTATAATTCCCATTCCAAAGCCAAATACCCGCAGCAATTTGTTCTTGTAATTCTTCTATTTGTTTGAACTCTCTTTAAACTGAAATTTTGAACCTTTCACATCAAAACCCTGAACTAAAGTTCAGGGCTGAAAAATCCAATCTATTTCAAAAATATGTAGTTGGAAAAATTTTAGGGATTACCAGCAAAACCAAATAATTTAGCAGCAGCACCAAGAATAGCAACAATTAACCCAATTAATACGCCTCGACTAACAAATTCTTGAGATTCTATGCGTTTGGATAATCCTTCAGTTTTTTCTTCAAGTCGCGCTACAGATACTTGTATGTCGTTAATTTTGGTTTCTATTTTTTCAAAACGTTGCTCTACCCTATTAAAGCGATCGTCTATTTTAGTTTCTAATTTCTCAAAACGCTGGTCAATTTTTTCGAGTCTATTATCTAATTTTATAAGAATTTCTTTGAGATCGGTTTCAATATTTATTGACATTGTGTTATTGTCCTAAATAGCAATATTTATTTGTTAAGGAAGCTTTATAAATTTGTGTTTGAGAGGCTTCCTTTTTAGTTTAAGTCAACAATTTAGAATTTTAGAAGATTAAATCTGCTGGATCGTAAACGATAGCTTGGTCACCGATCGCAATTCCTTTGATAGAGTCATAATTCCCATTCCATAACCAAATACCCGCAGCAATTTGTTCTCTTAATTCTTCTGTTTGCTTGAACTCTCTACTACGAAGACTTACTAAATAAGGTTGCAGTGCTTTTAAATCTCCACATTTTAAGCCTCGTTTTTTGATACGTTGAATAACTTCTTTGGCGCGATCATCATACGCGATCGCAACGGGATTGGTATCGTCTGGAATTAATTTAAATTCTTCTGCTACTTTTGGATAATCTAAAGATGTTCGATATTTTTGAATTTCTTTACCATCTGTTTCTAAACCTTGATAGAGACTTTGAAAATATTCTGCAAAAATATTTGGATCGTGCCAATCTAAACTTTTTCGTTTCAGTAAATGTATAGTTTCATCTACTGCTTTACGATATTCTCCTGGTGGAACTTTACCGTCTTCTGGCTGAAATACGATCGCCTCTCCCTTGTCTAATTTTCCTTCTCGATTACATCTTCCTGCTGCTTGTACAATTCGATCTAATGGCGCGATCGCTCGATATAGTAAAGGAAAATCTAAATCTACTCCCGCTTCAACAACTTGAGTAGAAACTAGAATGCAAGGTTGTTTATTTTTCAGGCGATCGCGTATTTGTTGTAATATTTCTCTTCGATGTTGACCGCATAATAAAGTAGAAAGATGAAATAAACTGTCTTCCTCTGTAGAGTCAATCGCATCTAAAACAGCTAGAGCATCTTTACGAGTATTCAAAACAATTAATGCTTGCGATGCTTCACGTCTTTCTAAATCTTTTACTAAATCTTGCCAACTCCAAGCTGGATCGGGAATTTGGTAAGTAACACGACTCAAAGTTGAAAAATGCTGTTTAGCTAATTCCTTCGGAATAATATCTCTGACGCTTCCAAATGGAAATCCTTTTAAATAGGGACTATTACCTTCAAATGCTGGTTGAGTTGCCGTACACAGAACGACACTAACATGATAGCGGTTGCATAATTCTTTTAATACACTTAAAATCGGCTCTAGTAGGAAGACAGGTAATGTCTGGACTTCATCGAGAATAATAACGCTATTCACGATGTTATGTAATTTACGGCATCGACTGGTACGATTGGCAAATAAGCTTTCAAACAATTGAACTGTGGTAGTCACAATTAAGGGCGCATCCCAGTTTTGAGTTGCTAGTCTTGCCATAGCTTGACGCGATCGCGCATCTGATTCATTTCCTTCATCTGGTTTGACTGCGCTATGATGTTCTAAAACTGCATCCTGCCCAAAAATAGCGCGATATACTTCTACAGTTTGCTCGATAATACTGGTATAAGGTACTGCTACTATTACCCGATCAAGATGATATTTTTCTGCATGGGCTAGGGCAAATGATAATCCACTACGGGTTTTACCTCCACCTGTAGGCACTGCTAGACGAAATATTCCTGGTTCTAATTGTGCAGCATCTACACAAGCTTGGTAAACTTGCGATCGCACTTGATTGACTTTTGTATTTTCAGCACTAGCTAATAATTTCTTTTGTGATTTCTCTAGTGTTTGCCAAAAACGATCTATTTTTAAATCTTCTCGGTTTTTATTGGTTTTTCTAATGGCTGCACTTTCTGGATCGAAATGGGTTTCTGTATCGAGATAATCGGCATCAACTAAACAAGAAAATAAGATTCTCAACAATAATTCAAAACCAAGATTATCTTTAACCAGATTTATTAATTCTTGATTTATTTCTGGAGTTATTTCTAAATTTAATGACTCTGATCGCGCATTATTTAAAATCTGCTGATATGTTTCAATTTTAATTTCAGCTAGGCGATCTTTCATGTGCTGCATTTGTGGCAAACCACCATGATGTCCATAGATCAGAGGTGCAATCGGTTGAAACTTTTCCGCAGCAAGTTTAGCACCATAAATAGCATGAGGAACGCGATTTTTAGGTTCAGAACTATTGCTTTTTGAAGCTTGATCGCATTGTTCTAAATATTTTTGAAACTCTGGATTATATTTGCCTAAATCGTGCCAAAGTCCAGCATAATAAGCGAGTTCACTAGCATTAAATTTAGCTGCCAATTCTTTCGCTTTGTTAGCTACTTTACTTAAATGCTTCTTAAGAAGATGAAAATCTTCAGAATCTTGTGGTGGTGTATGTGCGTAAAAAGCCATAAATTTAGAGAACTTAGATCTTTATAACCATAGTTCCCATTATTAAAAAACGATCGCTACTTAATTAATTATGCGATCGCTTTATCTAGACTCGTTAAAACTTCTTGTTAAACCAACCAAAATCAAATTTATTTAAGCTTCATCGTAGGTTTCAATATCGAGGAGATAAAAATAAGGTTCTACTAATTCCTGGCGTTGAAAAGCGATCGCTCTAAGTAAATGCCAATCTTCTAAAGCTTCAAAGGGGTTACTATAATCATCCTGTTCTAAACGACTAGCTAAATTTGCTACATCTTCAGCCGTTAGTTCAGCAATATTTTGTTGCGTTAATTTGACACTGTTCATTCCTCTTTCCCCCTAAGTTGCTGATTATGTTACAGCCTACTTTAATTTTAACCCAGACTCGTTATCTACAACACCTGAAATAATAGTCAAGATAAGGCTAACCAAAGCTTCAATTATAAATTTTATTAGCATTTAATTATCGTTTTAGGTGTATGTTTCAATACTATTAATTCAAGCAACATTAAAAATTCACATAATTGTTAGGTGGAAAAACTGAAGTTTCACCAAGATCAAAATAGCTAAAATAATTGATATAAGAGAGCTTCAGGCTTTTTAATTAACGTTTAAATAACTAATTTAATTTTAATGATTTGATAAAGTATCCGTCAAAGTACTGACAATTTTAGTTAGGGAATGACAAAATTTTTAATAAATAGACCTAAATATATATCTCTATTTATATGTCAAGGATTAACTCAAATTATTTTGAGTTTTTATGACTAAAAACTAGACGAAAATCACTAAAAAGATTCTTGATTAAAACTTGCCAACCGATAGTAAAAATATTTTAAATTTAACAATGACTCAAAGTCTAGACCACCCTAAAATTATTAATCAAAAACCTAATACTATAATTGAACTATTAAGAGATAGAGCAATTAATCAGGCAGATCGACATGCTTATACTTTTCTAATTGATGGCAAAAAAGAAAGCGAACCCCTTACCTATGGACAATTAGATCAACAAGTTAGAGCGATCGCAGCATTGTTGCAACAACATCAAGCTCAAGGAGAACGTGCTTTATTACTTTATCCTCAAGGATTAGAAGTTATTGCTGCTTTTTGTGGTTGTTTATATGCAGGTACAATTGCAATTCCTGTACCTCCTCCTGAATCAGGCAGATTAAAACGAACTTTACCAAGATTGCGATCGATTGTTAAAGATGCTAATGCTACTTTTGCTTTAACTACGGCGGGAATTTTAGAGTTAATTGCTAATGTCAAAGATGAATTTCCTGAATTCGATCAAATCAAATGGATTGATACCGAACAGGTAGATTTATCCCTCGCAGAACAATGGCAAAATCCAAAAGTAGACAAAGATCAACTTGCATACTTGCAATACACTTCTGGTTCGACTTCCACTCCCAAAGGAGTAATGCTTAGTCACTTCAACTTAATGCATCACTGTCAATCTCTTCAGCAAGCTTGTGGCTATGATGCAGAAAGCGTCAGTATTACCTGGATGCCCTATTTCCATGATTACGGATTAGTAGAAGGAATGATGGTTCCTCTTTACAATGGTCATCCTTGCTATATCATGTCACCATTTTCTTTTATTAAGCGTCCAGTTCAATGGCTACGCAATCTGAGTAAATATCGAGGTACTCATTCCCAAGCACCCAACTTTGCTTACGATCTTTGTGTTCGTAAAGTTAAGCAAAAAGAGATTGCGGAATTGGATTTAAGCAATTGGCAAGCAGCAGGAAATGCAGCCGAACCGATTAATCCCAAAGTAATGGCAGATTTTGTGGAAACTTTTAGTCCTTGTGGCTTTAAATGGGAAGCATTTGCACCTTCCTACGGACTAGCAGAAAATACTTTACTTGCTACTACTAAACCCAAAGGCACCAAACCAGTTTTCCTCAACATCGAAACCGCAGCCATTGAAAGAGACAAAATTGTAGTAGCTGCACCAGAAAAATTAGAGGGAACTAGAATTGTAGCTGGTTGTGGTCGTTTAGTCGGTAATACTCAAATTGCGATCGCGCATCCTGATACCATGACTCGTTGTCAGACGGATGAAGTGGGCGAAGTTTGGATCAAAGATCCCAGTGTAGCTCAAGGTTATTGGCAACGTTATGAAGCTACTAAAAATACTTTTCAAGCCTATCTTCAAGAAAGCAAAGAAGGACCTTTTTTACGGACAGGTGACCTCGGTTTCATGCATGATGGTGAATTATTTATCACTGGACGCATCAAAGATTTAATCATTATTCGAGGCACAAATCACTATCCTCAAGATCTTGAATGGACTGTCCAACAATTACATCCGGCTTTACGTTCTGATTATGGTGCAGCCTTTTCCATTGAAGATAAAGGCGAAGAAAGATTAGTAGTGGTTCAAGAAGTAGAACGCCGAAGTGAAGATTTTGATGCAGAAAAAATGATTGCTGATATTCGTCAAGAAATCGCCGAAGAACACGAAATCCAAGTTTATGGAATAGTATTAGCTAAATCAGGTAACATTCTTAAAACTGCTAGTGGCAAAATTCAACGAAGAGCTTGTCGAGAGCAATTTTTAGCAGGAACTCTAACCATAGTTGCAGAGTGGTGTGAAAATCCCCAACTTACTCATAAGTATCGTTCTCTTCAAGGAGAAGTGGAATCACTGGCAAAACAAATCGCCACGGCTAAAATGTAACCGCTCTAATTAAATTATCAAGAATTTTAATTAATTGATACTTAACCTTAAACAACTAAAGGTTTAGGAGAATAATTATGCATCCATTAATACAGTATCGAGTTGCCCAATTATTAGAACAAGATTTAGGAGATCCTAACCATCTAGAAAGCACTTTATCTTTCAAAAAAGTAATTGAATTAGACGAGGAAGAAGCCTTTCCCGAAGCTGAATTAAACTGGCTCTATAATTGGCATCTGCAAGATTACTATGTACCTGTTGATTGTGGCGGTAAGTTTACTAATTTTGAAGAATTTCTTGCTTTAGTCAGGGTTTTATCTCGTCGCGATCAAACTACTGGAATTGCCTTTACAACTATGTTTTGGTCATTCTTGTGTTGGATGGCTGGTACAGAAGAACAAAAGCAAAAATTAGCCCAGTTCATGATTGAAGAACACGGCACGATGTGTCTTGGCTATTCCGAAAGAGAACATGGTAGTGATTTAGTTAATGGTGGTTTAACTGCTACCAAAGTCCCAGGGGGATATCTCCTCAATGGAGAAAAATGGCCGATTAACCGTGCCACTCGTTCAGGAGTAACTTTTGTATTAGCCAGAACTGACGCAGAAGGAGGAGCTAAAGGTTTATCTCTGTTTATGATAGATAAACGAGAAATTTCTAATTCCGAATATTACAATCTACCAAAAATTCTCACCCACGGTATTCGTGGTTCTGATATGAGTGGCATTGGTTTTAACAACTGTTTTGTTCCTGACTCAATGCTACTCCGTCAAGAAGGAGATGGCTTAGAAATAGGATTAAAAGGCTTCCAAATCACTCGTACTCTTTGTGCAGCTTTTGCTCAAGGTGCAGCCGATACAGCCTTAAGAACTACTTTAAATTTTGCGCTCAAGCGTGTAGTTTACAACAAAACTGTTTTCGCTCTTCCTCAGCCTCGTAAAACTTTAGTTGATGCCTTCCTAGACATTCTAATCTGTGATTGTGAAACTATTGGCGCAGCTAGAGGTTTTAGTGTCATTCCCGAACAGTTTAGTGTTTGGTCGGCAGTGGTGAAATATTTTGTTCCCACTCAGTTAGAAAAAATGGTTAATGATGTCTACGTTGTCTTAGGTTCTCGTTTCTATATGCGAGATGAACATGATTGCGGTATCTTCCAGAAAGTGCTGCGTGATAATTCCATTATCAGTATGTTTGATGGCAGTACAGTAGTTAATCTCCACGCACTGATGCTTCAGTTTCGTCAGTTGACTAAATATCGGGCGAAGCGCAAACCTGAAACAATGGCAGAGATTAAACCTCGTCTAGCTACAATTTTCTCTCTCCAACAGCCAGCACCTAATTTTGAACCAGAAAAATTAGAGTTATTTAGTCGTGGTGCAGATGATTCTTTGCAGGGATTAGAAATTGCTCTTCAACAACTAGAGGATCTACGGCAAGAATCGAATGTTAACCAAGAAACGTTAGAAAAATTAATTAATTTGGGCAAACTGGTCTTAGATGAGTTAAATGTTCATGATGAATTAATTGCTCAATCTAAATTCGAGTTCGGTCACGAGCAATCTCCCGAATTATTTGAAATAGCCAAAAAGTATTGCACTCTCCATGCAGCAGCTTGTTGTCTCCATATGTGGATTTACAATCGCCAACTTTTAGGAGAATTCTTTGCTTCGGGAGAATGGTTAGTACTCAGTCTTCATCGACTGCTTCGTACAATTCGACCAATGCCTTACTTGATTTCTGAAGTTTATCTCGAAAATGTTGCCCAAGAATTAGTCAGGTTACATCGAGAAAATAAGCTTTTTTCTATTGTTCCCATTCAATTAGCTCAATCTGAAATTAATAAGCAAGAGGATCAAACTAATGCAATTACAGAACTCGTCCATGTCTAATCAAGTTGTGATTCAAAACTGGTTAATTAAACAATTAGCCGAACAACTTTCTTTAGATAGTGCAACTATTAGTATTACTGAACCTTTAACTCGTTATGGTCTAGATTCAATTGATGCAGTCACCATGGTTGGTGATATTGAAGATGTTTTAGATGTCGAATTACCTTCTACTTTATTTTGGGATTATCCCACCATTGAAAAATCTTCTCAATTTTTAGCTCAAAATTACGATCTTTCTAATCTTAATAATAAAGCTGATGACGCTCATGTATTAGAAGAACTTGAGGAAACAGGAATAGAAGCTACTAACTCTAGCAAGGGTTGGGGTGGTCTATTCAGTCGAATTAAAGGAGCATAATGCAGTTATCAGTGACCAATTACCAGTTATCAGTTTTTAGTTACTTATCTATTATAAAAATTGCTTTATTTGTAGATTTTGAGCTTAATTGTTAACTATTTACTGGTCACTGTCTACTGTAAAGGAGGAAAAATTCATTGAATTACTCAGATTTTTCTTTTTGGTGGATTTTATTTTTATTTGGCGTTCCTTTTTTTGCGGTTCGCTCTTTGGCAAAATCCTTTAATATCTGGCAAGGTGTATATGACAGTATTGGTGTAGCGGTAGTCTCTTTAATCCTTTTTTTTAATGCCAGTACTTCTAGTTTTATTGTTTTCTTTTTTGAAATAATTTTTAATTACTTGATGGTTCAGTATATGCTCAGTCATCAAGGAAAACAAGCTAGATTAATTGCCACTTTAACTATTATTTTTGATGTTGCGATCTTAGCTTATTTTAAATATTTTATATTCTTTGTTGAAGATGTAATTGGTTTATTTATTAATTTACCAAATCAATGGCAACAAGCTTTTACTCTTCAATTTTTAGATCATAATTTTTCTTTAGTTCCCAAACACATTCCTCCAGGGCTTTCTTTTTATACTTTTCAAATGGTTTCTTTTGTAGTTGATTCTTTTACTGCTCGAAAAAAGAAATCAATTAGTTTTATCGATTATATTAATTTTGTTTCTTTCTTTCCTCAAATTGTTGCAGGACCGATTGAAAGAAGAACTAGCTTTTTTCCTCAGATTGAAGCTTTTAGATTTAAGTTTACTTTAGAAAATTTTTATGAGGGATTTCGCTGGTTATCTTTGGGAATGTTTTTTAAATTTGTTCTCGCTGATAACATTGCTCCTTATATCGATTTAACTAGCATTGATGAACCTTGGGTAAATAATGCTTGGTTTGTTTGGTTTCATGCCTTTTTATTTACTTTAAGAATCTATTTTGATTTTGCTGGTTATAGTTTTGTGGCTTTAGGTTTGGCAAGGATTTTAGGTATAAGATTAACAGTTAATTTTCTGGCACCTTACACTTCTCAAAGTATTAATGAGTTTTGGCAGAGATGGCATATTACCCTTAGTACTTGGTTTCGAGACTATGTGTTTATTCCTCTGATGGGACGAAATAAACAATGGGCAGCTTTTTACTTGTTTATTACTTTTACCTTATCGGGTTTTTGGCATGGTGCTGCTTGGAACTTTATTCTCTGGGGAATGTATCACGGCGCGTTACTTCTATTACTGCGTTATTTAGGAAGACCTTTTCATCGTTTAGTTGGTAAGTATGTGGCTAAACCTCAGTTTATCTCTTGGGGATTGACTTTTGCTGCGGTAAATCTAGGATGTTTGTTCTTTATGGACTCCAATATTGACCGCCTACTAATGAAATTAAAAACCTTGATCACTCCTTGGGATTATTCTTTCTCTAATTTAGAAGCGTTATTAAGTTCCTATAGTCTTAATCAAGGTACTGCTTTGATCTTGATTTTAGCTCTAGCGATCGCAGTATTACTGTTAGAACACGTCGCAATTTGGCAACAAAGATTTGAATATGAATTGTTGCTTTCTCCTTTGATTTCTCCAGCTTTGTTAGGTTTAACTATTCTTTTGGCTGCTAATATACCTTCTCAGTTTATTTATTTTGAATTCTAATGTGGAAATCATTTAAACTTGCTCCTTGGTTCATTGTTGCTGGTGTTGCTTGGTCGTTGGGTTTTGTTTACAACGTCTTTTACGGTGGTGAATTGAGTTGGTTGCGAGCAATGTATTTACAAAAACTAGAGATCGCAGAAAAAACACCAGGAAATCATAGATTGTTAATTACTGGCGGTTCGGGAGCGCATTATACGGTTGATTCTCAAGTAATTGAGCAAGGTTTGGGTATTCCTGTCGTGAATTTGGGCCTAGATGGCCCGGTAGGATTAAATGTCATTTTACCCAGTATGCTCGAACAAGTGCGCCCAGGGGATATAGTTTTACTGATTCCAGAATATTTATTGTTACTTGATGAAGATGGTTATGGCGATCGCTCTGTACAGTTTGGCATTGCTATTGGTAAACCAGGTTTGGGCGGAGTTTCTGCTAAACAAATGGCTCAAGACACTATTCTACTGGGATTACCTAGCTTCAGAGGGGTAGTTAAATCGGGAATAGAATTGTTCACTTTGGGTAAAATGACTGGTTATTATTCCGATCCTATCAGCGATCGCGGAGATCCTACAGTTGTAAAGGAAAGACAACAAGATTGGTGGGAATTAACTATTAATCAACCAATTTCTGCTCATGCCACTGAAAGGATCGCGCAATTTCGTCAAGAGGTGGAAGCTAGAGGTGGAACTTTAATCTTATCTTTACCTTGGATTTATGGCAGTACAGAATCAAAAACTGTCAAAAATGTCCATCAAACAGCAGAAGTTTTAGCCCAAATTGCTCCTGTAATCTATGAACCAAATTCATTAAATATCAAAACTGATTCTAGTTTATTTGCTGATACTCATTACCATTTATTACCTAAAGGAAGAGAAGTTAGAGCAGAAGAAATAGTGCAACAATTAAAGCCTATTTTTGAAGCAATTGCTAATCAATCTCCAATACCTCGTGATCGCTCTACTCAAAAAATTATTCATCCTAAAAGTTAGGACAAATTCATGAAGAATCAAAGAATTAAAATTTGTATTTTAGGAGGTGGATTTGGTGGTCTTTATACTGCCTTATACTTGAGTAATTCTGCTTGGTTAAAATCAGGTGATTGGGAAATTAATTTAGTTGAACCAAAAGATAATTTTTTATTTACGCCGTTACTATACGAACTTTTAACCGAAGAGTTACAACCTTGGGAAATTGCTCCTTCATACCAAAAGTTATTAATAGGAACTAAAATAAATTTCTATCAAGACCAAGCAACCAAGATTGATTTAAAAAATCGTCAAGTATACTTACAAAAAAGCAACTTATTAAATTACGATTATTTAGTATTATCTATCGGCAGAAAAAATAAATTATTAGATATTCCTGGCATAAATACTCATACTTTAACTTTTCGTTCTTTAGCAGATGCCCAAAGATTAAATGAAAAATTAAGAATTTTAGAAGCTTCAGGCAGAAATAAAATTAGAATCGCGGTAATTGGTGCGGGAGCAAATGGAGTTGAACTAGCTTGTAAAATAAGCGATCGCTTATCTGGAAGAGCGCAAGTATTGTTAATCGACCGAGGAAAGGAAATTTTAAAAAATTTTAGTTCAGGAATACAAAAAACTGCACTCAAATCAATTAAAGCTAAAAATATTCAACTTTACTTAGAAACTAATGTTCAACAAATAGATGCAGAGCAAATAACTATCATTAAAGATGAGCAATTAAATAGCTATCCCGTAGATTTAGTTTTATGGACAGCAGGAACAGAAACAATTCAATTAATTGATGATTTAGGTTGTCAACAAAATAGTTTTGGTCAGTTATTAACTCGCCCTACTTTACAATTAATTGACTATCCCGAAGTTTTTGCTTTAGGAGATGTAGCTGATATTCGCAATAGTAAAACTAGATCGGTTCCAATTACAGCACAAGCTGCTTATCAACAAGCTAGTCATGCAGCAAAAAATTTACAAGCAGCTATTGAAGGTAAAAGACTAAAACGTTTTTATTATTTACATCTAGGCGATATGCTTACTTTAGGAAAAGAAGTGGCAGTTATCTCTAGTTTTGGTATTAATTTCTCAGGTTCTTTAGCAGGAAAATTAAGAAGACTAATTTATATCCAAAGATTACCAACTCTGCGTCATCGTTGGCAAGTATTTAAAAATTTATTATTTAGCCAAAAAAGAAACTTTTCAAAACAATATCAACCCTCGGAAACCAAAAGATAAATTGCATTAGGGTAAAAAGATTATGGCTATTGCTGAAAATAAATTTCAAGAAAAACTTCAAATCAAACTAGAAGAAATATTTGGTTTAGACTTGCGATCACTAGCTTTGTTTCGGATTGGTTTAGCCTCAGTAATTATTGCTGATTTAGTGATTAGATTTGGGGATATTAAAGCTCATTATAGTGATTATGGAGTATTACCAAGGATTGCATTGATTGAGGAATTTCTTAAACCTTGGTACTGGTCAATTCATTTACTTAGTGGAGAACCTTTTGTTCAAGCAATTTTATTTATTATTGCTTTATTTTTTGCTTTTTTATTATTAATTGGTTATCGTACCCAGTTGGCTACTATCGCTTCTTGGGCAATGATTATTTCTCTTCATAATCGCAACCCTGCTTTAATTTTTGCAGGTGATGATGCCCTAAGAGCGATCGTATTTTGGTCGATGTTTTTGCCTTTAGGAGCTTATTATTCTGTAGATAATGCTCTTAATAATTCTACTAAATCATTACCGAAAAGAATAGTTTCTGGTGCCACATTAGGTTTTATCTTGCAGCTATGTTATATCTATATGTTTTCGGCTTGGTTCAAACACCAAAGTCATTTATGGTCAGAAGAAGGTAGTGCAGTTTATTATGCTCTTAATTTTGACCAATATGGTACTAGTTTTGGACAATTTTTACTCAAATTAACACCTTTATTACCAACAATGACTTTTAGCGCATTGTGGTTTGAATGGTCGGGAGCTTTATTATTATTTATTCCTTTTCAAACTAATTTTTTCCGCTGTGTAGCAATTATTTCTTTTATCTTATTACATATTAGTTTTGGTTTATCTTTTACTATTGGAATTTTTCCAATTTTATGTATTGCAGTATGGCTGGCTTTTATTCCTAGTAATATTTGGAATTGGTTAGAGAAGAAAACTTATAGCAAAGCAAGAGCAGGTTTAACAATTAACTATGATAAAGACTGTGGTTTTTGTAAGAAAATAGTTCATTTTCTGCGGACTTTTTTAATCTTACCAGGCACTCCTTTATTAGTAGCTCAGGATAATGCTTCTGTTTACGCAGATATGCAGAAATATAATTCTTGGGTAGTTGAAGATTGGCAAGGAACTCGACATTATAAATGGGAAGCAATTGCTTATATAGTTAGTCTCTCTCCTGTATTTTGGTTTGTAGCACCGATTCTACGCTTAAAGCCTTTGATGGCAATCGGTAATAAAGTTTACGAAACTATTGCTTCTAACCGAAAATTTGCTGGCAACTTTACCAAACCTTTTTTATTTCGTCCCCTAGAAATTACCGATTCTTTAACCTTCAATCTTTTTACCTTGTTAATATTGTGTCTAGTTACTTTCTGGAATGTTAAAAGTTTTGCTAGTAGTCATATTTTTAATCAACATCCAACTAAGTTAAGTCAAGGATTAAAACGCATTACTAATAGTAAAACTGCGCAAAATCTTGATTGGCTTAGTCAATTAACTAGATTAGATCAATCCTGGAGTATTTTTGCTCCTAATCCTCCTAGAGATGATGGTTGGCATGTAATAGTTGGCAATTCAAAAGATGGTAATCAAGTCGATCTTTTGCAAGATAATACCAATATTAATTGGGATAAACCAACGATTCAGCAGCGTAATCGGCTATATAAAAATATGCAATGGCGCACTTATTTTATCAACTTAAATCGCAATATTGGTAAAAAACTTTATCCTTATTATGGGCAATATCTTTGCCGTGATTGGAACAGTAAACATTCACAAGAAGAACTAGACAGCATTGATATTTACTTTATGTCAGAGAGAACTGTTCCTCCTGGTGAACAACAAACAGTAGAAAAACAAAATCACTGGCAACAATCATGCTCCAAACCTAATGAATAGTTTTAAAAAACTTTTATGCTGCTACAAAGCAAAATTGTTCAAAACAATACTATTTATCTTTATTGATTTTAGCGATCACAGCTATTTTAAAAATTAAATTATTTTATTTTTATGTTATTTAATTCTTACGTTTTTATTTTTTTATTTTTACCTATAACTTTAATTGTTTTTTTTTCATTAGGTAAGTTTAAATTACTCCAAGTAGCAAAGATTTGGTTATTAGCTTGCTCTTTATTTTTCTATGGTTATTGGAATCCGCCCTATTTATTGTTAATGATGATTTCTATTGTCTTTAACCATCAAATGGGGAGGCTAATTGGTTTAATACCGTTAAAAAGTAAACAAGCTACAGTTTTACTATGGATTGGATTAATTATCAATTTAATTTTTATTGGTTATTACAAATACGCTAATTTTTTTCTTGCAACAGTCAATGACTTATTTGCTAGTAACCTTACTTTTAACGAAGTTATTTTGCCTTTAGGTATTTCCTTTTATACTTTTACCCAAATGGCATATTTAGTTGACGCTTATCGGGGTGAAATTCAGGGAGAAACAAACTATGATTTAATCACTTACAGTTTATTTGTTGTATTTTTTCCTCAACTAGTTGCTGGGCCAATTTTACGGCATGATGAATTAATTCCTCAATTACACAAACTCAAAAATTTTATTTTTTCTCATAAAAATTTTGCCTATGGTATAACCTTATTTAGTTTAGGTCTTTCAAAGAAAGTATTAATTGCCGATAATATTTCACCTTGGGTAGCTAATGTATTTAATCATGCTAGTGAAATTACTTTTATTGAAGCCTGGGTAGGAGCATTAAGTTATACATTTCAGCTTTATTTTGATTTTTCTGGCTATTCTGATATGGCAATTGGTTTAGGTTTAATGTTTAATATTAAACTACCAATTAATTTTAATTCTCCCTATAAAGCCAACTCTATTAGTGATTTTTGGCGACGTTGGCATATTACTTTATCTAACTTATTAAGAGATTATCTATACATACCTTTAGGTGGAAATAGAAAAGGAATTATTCGTCAATATCTAAATCTTCTCACTACGATGTTGTTGGGTGGTTTGTGGCATGGTGCTGGCTGGACTTATATTTTATGGGGTGGTTTACACGGCATTTATTTATCAATTAATCATTGGTGGCGTAAACAAAAAAAACCCTTACCTCAATTTTTAGGCTGGAGTATAACCTTTATTGCTGTTATTTTAAGCTGGGTATTATTTAGAGCTAAAAATCTTCATGACGGTATAGAAATTATTGAAGCCATGATTGGTATTAAGGGAATTGTTTTACCTGGTGAGCCAAATGGTAAACTTGCTATTCTTAATAGTTTTGGTATTGAACTCAAACGCTGGAATCAATTAAACTATTTACCCTTAGCTTATGGTAGTAAAGCAGTCAGTATTTTTATCTTAATCGGCTTGATTGTGTGGGTAAAATTATTACCTAATCCTCAAGAATTACTTCAACAATTTAAACCTAATTGGTGGTGGGCTATTGGAGTAGGTTTTTCTGCAAGTTTATGTTTATTATCTCTCAATCGGGTTTCAGAATTTCTTTATTTTCAGTTTTAAGTATTAAAAATATCCAAACAAAATAGATTCATATGACTACTTCAGGTTTATCAGATTCTTTTGAATCCCAGTCTAAATATACAAAAATAAAAGCTCATCAAATCAGGAAAAAAAAATCTATTTTTTTGATTTATAATGCTTTATTTTTTGGTGTTGTTTCTGTGCCAATATTTACTGTAGGGTTATTTAACTGGATAATCGATCCTTACGATATTTTTAATACACCTAATTTTGTAGGTATCAATCACGAAAAAATTAAAAAAGATAATAACGATAGATTATTTAAAGCTTCCGATATCATCAGAATTAAACCTAAAATTATTTTGGTCGGTTCTTCTCGAACTAAACAAGGATTAGATCCAAAACATCCAGTATTTCAGAATCAACAACCAGTTTATAACCTAGCAATTAATGGTCCTAATTTTTACGAAGTTAGAAGATATATTGAACACGCTGTTGCTAATCAGCCAGATTTAAAAGAAATTGTTTTAGGTATTGATTTTTTTATGTTTAATGAGCATCTTGCTAATCAACCAAGTTTTTCAGAGCAAAGGTTAGAAAAAAAACAGCTTATTTCTTCTGATGTTATCAATGCTCTTTTTTCTTTAGATACTTTTAATATTAGTCGTATGACTATGGATGCAAGTCAGCAAGAGCCTGATTTAAATAATGATTATGGCGACAATGGATTTATGCCAAATCGAAATACTAATGATGGTAAAACCGATTGGAGGTTTGAACAATCAATTAATCTATATTTTACCTTACATTCTGATTATCAATTTTCTGCTCAATATTGGTCTGACTTTGAAAGATTAGTAAAATTATGTCAACAAAAAAATATAGAGCTTATAGTATTTATATCTCCTGCTCATGCTACTGATTTAGAATCTATTCGTCTGACTCAACAATGGACAACTTTTGAACATTGGAAGCGCAAATTAGTAGAATTCACACCTGTGTGGGATTTTTCTGGCTATAACAGCATTACCACAGAATCGATCGCACCAACAATGAGTAATTATGTTGATAACTCTCACTATAATCCTCAGATTGGTAATTTAATTTTGAATCGGATTTTTGACTATCAAACAGAACAAGTTCCCAAAGATTTTGGAGTATTAATAACAACAAAAAATATTGAACAACATTTAACCCAAATTAGAAGCGATCGCGAAAATTGGGTAAATAAACATCCAGCAGAAGTCAAATTAGTCGAACAAATTAAAGCTCAATTGGAAAATGCAACAAAGCTAGACACGAGCAGAAAAAATTAATAATTTAGACCGATTTTTTTGACAATTAAACTTAAAATTTTTTCCTAAAAAAGTTATTAATACTCATCGGAGCATTATCAGCAAAGAATGACATCTTCTCAACTAAATATAAATTTTAATTAACTACTAATCTGTACCCAAAAAGTCCGTTAATTTTTTTCACAATAGCTTGAAAAAAGGTTGCTAATCTAGATATAGTAACATTTTTTCAAGTCGCTCCTTCAAGATTCGACTAAACTGGTGTTGTGAAAATAATCAAAGCAATTTATTTTTCTGGAAGACTTTTCTGGAAAAATTAAGAAGTGAGGAGCGGACAATACTTATTATGACAATTAAAACTGTTGTTACCAGTGCAGCCATTATTCTTTGCTATGGAAATATAGCTGCTGCTAAAGACTTGCCGAATGTAAGTAAAACTCACAATCCATCAGAAACTATTAAGTTTAATTCCAAACAGGCGAAAAACTTAATTACTACAAAAAATAAACAGCTAGGAAACACTTCAACATTGACATCTTTAGAAGTTGCTCAGGCAGTAGAGTCTCAACCCTCCACTGAACCTCAAACTCAATCAAACTCGAATGTCGAAAGGCTTGAACCTAGTGCCAATCCTTTACAGTTCCCTACTAACCCAGACGAAGTACAAATTAACACTGAGAAACCGATTACGCTTCAACAAGCAATTGAATTGGCAATTAAAAACAACCAAGATTTGCAGGAGTCACAACTTAATCTAGAACGTTCTCAAGAAGAATTACAAGAAGCTAGGGCTGCACTTTATCCAACTCTTGATACTCAAATCGATCTTTCTCGATCTCAATCTGCTAGCTCGGAAAGATCTTTAGACTTAGCTCGCCAACGGGGAAGTAGTTTGGTTGATGAAGAGAGTACTACTGAGTCTGTCAATGGAACATTAAGCCTGAGCTATAACATTTATACAGGAGGAAGAAGAGGAGCCGATATCGAACGGGCGAAAAGACAAGTTCGTTTCAATGAATTAGATTTAGAAAGAATTACCTTTGAAGTGCGTTTTGAAACTGCTAGAGACTACTTTAATTTACAAAATGCTGACGCTCAAGTTGAAATTGAACAAGCAGCCGTAGAAGACGCACAACAAACCCTGAGAGATGCTCAATTACTCGAACAAGCAGGATTAGGTACAAGATTTGATGTGTTACGTGCAGAAGTAGAATTAGCCAATGCTCAAC
This sequence comes from Stanieria sp. NIES-3757, assembly GCA_002355455.1. NCBI lineage: Bacteria > Bacillati > Cyanobacteriota > Cyanophyceae > Pleurocapsales > Dermocarpellaceae > Stanieria > Stanieria sp. NIES-3757. Next base: position 2,918,965 of record AP017375.1, on the reverse strand, counting down.
AAAGACTAACTAGAGCGATCGCAGATCAAAACACCAGCAGAAGACAATTAGCAGAAACTTTAAGCGTTGGACAACAAGTTGAACTCCAAACTGCTGACGAAATTGAGCCAGCAGGTAATTGGGAATTATCCTTACCAGAAACCATCGTGCTGGCATACAAAAATCGTGCTGAGTTAGAACAATTTTTGGTACGCAGAGAAATTGACGAACAACAAAGACAAATTGCTTTGTCTGATAATAGACCACAAGTAAGCGTATTTGCTGATTATGATGTTTTGGATATTGCGGATGATGATGTAGATCTAACTGATGGTTATACTTTTGGAACCAGATTACAGTGGAGTTTATTTGATGGCGGTGCAGCTAGTGCCAGAGCTAGACAATCTGAGACAGATATCGAGATAGATGAAACTCAGTTTGCTAATCAACGCAATCAAATTCGTTTTCAGGTAGAACAAGGCTATTACAATCTTACGGCAAGTAAAGAAAATATTACGACCTCTCAAAAAGCAGTGCAATTAGCAGAAGAAAGTTTGAGATTGGCAAGGTTACGTTTCCAAGCTGGAGTGGGAACACAAACGGATGTCATTCAAGCTCAAAGCGAGTTAACTACCGCCAGAGGTAATTATTTGCGAGCAATTATTGATTATAATCAATCCCTCAATCAACTAGAACGAGCAGTCACTAACTTGCCAGAAGGGAAATTATTCGATCTGCCATTTAAATAATTTAATTTTTTACTTTAATAATGAGATAGGAAGGGAAAAATTGCAGCTTGCATTTTTCCCTTTTTATTGATGTTTTGAACTACACTCTTCAAATAAAAAACCCTTATGTTAAAAGTAATAAGGGTCAATTGCAATTACTCTTCTTAAAGCAATCGTTTGTCAAGCTTTTCTTGCTCAAAAATCTTAGCTTCTTTGTTGTTTCAGGGAAACCGTTAATTGAAATCCTAGAGCATCAAGTAAATCAATTAATTTATAAATAGCAACAGCATTTTCAGTCAGAAATAATTTTTGTAATTTTTCGTAATGTTGCTGGGCTTCCTCTGAAAGATTATTCCTTTGACTGCGAGATTCAATTATGTCTTGAAGTGCATTTGGTAGCAGTTGATAAGTTTGAAAATTTTCTTCTAAAGCAAAGCTTAGATACTTAGCTGCTTTTTCTGCATCTTCTAAAGAATCAATTAAATCATCAATCCAGCTAGTTTTAGTTGGTAACTTCACCATACTTATTTGCAGTAAAGACCTAAAAGATAATAACGATAAATAACTAACCGCTATTTGTTAATCAGTTATAACTTACTCGCATTTCATCGCACTGTTGTAAATCTTTTCATTTGCTTTAACAGATTTAAAAAAATCTACAACTGGATGAGGGTAGTCTGTTCCTAGTCGAATTTGATAACGTTTTTGTTCCTCAATACTAAGTTTCCATGGTTCATGAATTTTACTTCCTGGAATTGAAGCGAGTTCGGGTAACCAATGTCTAACATAATCTCCTTGAGGGTCATAATCTTTTGATTGTTTAGGAATATTAAAATAACGAAAGCCACGAGCATCATTACCTACTCCAGCAGTATAATTCCAGTTCCCCCAATTACTGCAAACATCGTAGTCAATTAGCAAAGATTCAAACCATTCTGCGCCCATTTGCCAATTGATTCCTAAATTTTTAGTCAGGAAACTCGCAACATTTTGTCTACCACGATTAGACATATAACCTGTGGCAGTTAATTCTCGCATATTGGCATCGACTAGAGGATAACCTGTTTTTCCTTCTTGCCACAAATTAAATCTTTTCCAGTCTTCTTTCCAAGGAATATAAATACCTTGTAAACCTGATTGGTAGAATATTTTGTTACCGTGCTTGGCACAAATAAAGCGAAAAAAGTCTCGCCAAATTAATTCAAAAATTAGCCAATAAGTAGAATCGTTTTTAATTTTTTCTGTTTCGTACTTTTGTACTTGTTTATAAATATAGCGAGGAGAAATACAACCCCTAGCTAGCCAAGGAGAAAATTTAGAAGAATAGTCCGCCCCTAGCATTCCGTTTCTGGTTTCTTTATATTTTTTTAGACAATCTAATTGCCAAAAGTATTGATTCAATCTTGTTAAAGCTTCATTTTCTCCGCCTTTGAAGTTTAATACTGCACGTTCATCAAAAATAGGTGTGGTTAAACCCAAATCAGATAGTTGAGGAATGTGTCCTAGTTCTATTGATGGTAATGAGGGTAATTCTTTGGGAGTTGGTAAAGGTTTTTCTATCGTAGATTTTGCTTCAACTTGCTTACGAAAATTAGTATATAATTCGGGAATTTGTGAAATATCAACAGGTAAATCTTCGGGCAGATATAAAGTTGCTCCCCAAAAGAAACGTACTTTAATTTTTAGTTTTTGTAATTCTTGTTTTAAAGCTTGTTCTACTTTTAGTTCTTCTGCGGTTACTTCTTTGTGATAATAAACAGAATCTATCTTTAATTCTTGAGCAAGATGAGGAATAATTTGTTCTGGAAAACCCCAACGAATAATTAAGTCACTATCTAGTTTTTGAAGTGATTTTTTTAAATCGGCAACAGATTCTAGTAAAAATTGGGCGCGATAATTGCCAGTTTTGGAAAAACCAAAAGAAGTTTGCTTAAACTCTCTTTGATCAAAACAATATACAGGAATAATTTGAGCTTGTTCTTGAACAGCTTGATAAATTGGTTTGTGGTCGTGAAGGCGGAGATCGTTACGAAACCAAATCAAAATTCGTTGTTTTGACATAATTAATTCAAGTTTGATTGAGAGTAAATAATAGTAAGTTTTAAGAGCAAATGCTCAACGATATAATTCAGCAAAGCTTAGATTACAATAAGTTAAAAATATCTTGCCTATTCGTTCAAAAAAAGAATTAATTATAGAATCGATGGACAATTTAGATAATTTAGATTGACAAAGTTATTGCTCTCAACAAAAAAGAAGCAATTTCCTTTTTCCACAACAAAATAAAAAAAATTCGCAGTAGAATTAATTTATTTAATTAAGACCAAAGTAAGACTAAAGCTATTTTAAGACAGATGTTGTTCGAGCGTTATAATCAATCTATTAAATGGTATTATGAACAAGCAACAAATTAATGTGTATCTCAAAGATTTTTTTTACCTTACTCAAAAAAGTTTTAGTTGGATTATTTTACTCTATTAATTAAACTTGCTTGATTTAAAAATGGCGCTACACGATTTGAGCTAATTTATTAATATATTTAGATTTTAATTACATTAAATAGAAAAATGGTAGCTAGTATGTGCACCATTAGGATATAAAAAAGTACAAATTACCGAAGTTTCGGGATTATATTTAATAATTAAATCTTGTAAACCTGCTTCCTTCCAATCACTGACCATATTAGGTAATATACTGATAGGTTTAAAAACCATTTGCCAATCTTCTAAACTAGAACTATTATTTTCTGATTGCCGTAAAATAATAACTGTTCCTTTTTCTTCAAATTCTGAATAGCTTCGTTTTGCGATCGCAATTATTCGTTCAGCATTCGCTTCAATAACTTTAATTTGTTCTTCTTTACTTTCTAAAGGTTCAGACATCCTCTCAACTGCTTGGTAAACACAAACTTTATTAATATAAAATATATTTGCCTAAAAAACATGGACGCTAGACAATATGCACCCGCAACCCAACGCAACCGCGAACCAATTTTAGCAGTATTATCGCGAGTATTACCTCCCCAAGGTAATATTTTAGAGCTTGCTAGCGGAACAGGCGAACACGCAATCTTTTTTGCACCTCGTCTAGCACCTCGTCAATGGTATCCTTCCGATCCCAATCCTTTTTTAAGAGACAGTATTGAAGCTTGGCGAAATTATCATCCTACAGACAACTTACATTCACCTTTTGATATTGATGTTTGTGAGTCTAAATGGCAAGTAGAAGAACAAGGAATTGCAGTTCAAGCAATTGTTAATATTAATATGATTCATATTTCTCCCTGGCAAGCTTGTCTCGGTTTGATGAGTGGTGCAGGTAGAATTTTACCAACAGGTGGTATTTTATATTTGTATGGTCCTTATAAACAAAAGGGAGAACATACCGCAGAAAGTAATCGTAGTTTTGATGAATCTTTACGCCGACAAAACCCTGAATGGGGAGTTAGAAATTTAGAAGATGTAGCAAGAATAGCTAAATCTGAAGGTTTAGAGTTACAAGAAGTTGTTGCTATGCCAGCTAATAATTTGTCAGTAATTTTTCAAAAATCACAAGTTAAAAGTTAAAGTTAAATTTTTTAATTTAAACTTGAGCTAAAATAGCGATCGCTTTCTTGAAAGTAGAGATAATTCTGACATTATCCCTACAATTAAATCAAAACAGAAAATAACGTTGTGCCATTGGTAATTCTGTAGCAGGTTCGCAGGTTAACAGTTCCCCATCTGCCCTAACTTCATAGGTTTCAGGATCGACTTCAATAGCAGGAGTTGCATCATTTAGTTTGAGATCTGCTTTACTAAGATTGCGAGTGTTAGATACAGCTACCGCAGGAGTTTGTAAACCAACTTGTTCGGGAATACCCGCCTCAATCGCAGCTTGAGAAACAAAGGTAAGGGAAGTTGCACCAATTGCGCCACCAAAACTGCCAAACATCGGACGCATATGAACAGGTTCGGGAGTAGGGATACTGGCATTAGGATCGCCCATTTGTGACCAAGCAATCAACCCTCCTTTAATTACTAGTTCTGGTTTGACTCCAAAAAAGGCTGGTTTCCAAAGACATAAATCGGCTAGTTTTCCTGCTTCAACTGAACCAACATAATTGGCAATGCCATGAGCGATCGCGGGATTAATGGTATATTTGGCTATATATCTTTTAGCACGGAAATTATCTGCTTGATCTTCCCCGTTACTGGAAAGATGCCCTCGTTGTACCTTCATTTTGTGGGCGGTTTGCCAAGTCCGAATAATGACTTCTCCTACTCTTCCCATCGCTTGAGAATCAGAAGAAATCATACTAAATGCGCCTAAATCGTGCAGAATATCTTCTGCTGCAATAGTTTCTCTGCGAATTCTCGATTCTGCAAAGGCAACATCTTCAGGAATGCTTTTATCGAGGTGATGGCAAACCATCAGCATATCTAAATGTTCTTCTAAAGTATTAGCCGTATAGGGACGAGTGGGATTGGTAGAAGAAGGCAAAACATTTGCTTGTCCGCAGACTTTAATAATATCTGGTGCATGCCCACCGCCAGCCCCTTCAGTATGGTAAGTATGGATCACACGATTTTTAAAGGCTGCAATAGTATCTTCAACAAAACCAGCCTCATTAAGAGTATCGGTATGGATCGCTACTTGAATATCATATATATCCGCCACACTCAGACAAGTATCGATCGCAGCAGGAGTTGTTCCCCAATCTTCATGTAATTTTAAACCCATTACCCCGGCTTGAATCTGTTCGATTAACCCTTCAGGTTTGCTACTATTCCCCTTGCCTAAAAAACCCAAATTCATCGGGAAAGCATCCGCCGATTGCAACATCCGCCAGATATTCCACGCCCCAGGAGTACAAGTAGTAGCATTAGTCCCAGTAGCAGGTCCCGTACCACCTCCAATCATCGTAGTTACGCCAGACGCGATCGCAGTTTCGATCTGTTGGGGACAAATAAAGTGAATATGACTATCTATTCCTCCTGCTGTAAGGATATGTCCTTCCCCTGCTAAAATCTCCGTTGCAGGGCCAATAATAATATCTACATTGTCTTGAATATAAGGATTTCCAGCTTTACCGATTTTAAAAATCTTACCGTCTTTAATACCCACATCCGCTTTAACAATGCCCCACCAATCTAAAATCAAGGCATTAGTAATTACCAAATCGACCGCCCCTGCTTCCCTAGAAATCGGAGATTGTCCCATGCCATCGCGGATTACCTTACCACCGCCGAATTTGACCTCATCACCATAAGTAGTAAAATCCCGTTCGACTTCAATAATTAGTTCTGTATCTGCTAATCTAACGCGATCGCCTGTAGTTGGACCAAAAGTTTCTGCATAGGCACGGCGATCCATCCGATAACTCATAACTTTCTTTACTTCCTTGAGAATGATCTTGTTCTTAGATTAATCGGATTGATGGTTTAGCGGAAAGTACATTGGAATATATTAAGATTCAATCAATCTAACTAAACTTGAGAGTACTGAAACAAGGATTGTTACAATAAAAAACTTGACAGATAAAAAATAAACTTTAACAACATCATGGAACAAGCGATCACCAACCTCAAAGCGATCGACGATCAATTATCTAAACGCCATATCGACCTCGATCCAGGAGGCTACTATATTATTTATCTAGACCGAGAACAAGGCTTAATTTGTGCCAAACACTTTACCAATATTATTAACGAAAAAGGTTTAGCCGTAGACCCCGAAACAGGTAAAGTAATTGCTGCTAGAGGTAAAGTTAATCGAACCTCAGAAATTATCTTTACTGGTAGAACAGCCAAAGAACTTTGTGTCAAAATCATTGAAGAAGACAAATCTTGTCCCATCACAATGCTAGATCATGCAGCTTATCTAGGACGAGAATTTATGCGAGCGGAATACGCTTTAATTTCTGGAGAAGAATATATTCAAGATTGATTTTTAAGATTTTTTAATGTATTCCATATAGCTGTCATCGCTCAACAAACCTGGTACTTTTGTTGTATGAATGGGCTAAAAAAATTAACCCCAGTCGTAAGAAAATTAAGGATTAGAAAGTACAGACCGCCCGATAGCGACGATCAAACCACCGACAGCGGTAAACAAGATACCGATTAACGTCCAGATTTGCGCTTTTTGGGAGCCTTTGATTTCTTTAATATCGTCAACAGTGCCGTCAAGTTTCGTTTCTACTTTAGTCAGCCTTAGATTTATATCAGTAACATCTTTTTGGAGATTATCTAGTTTTCTATCTAATTTGTTGAGAATTTCTTTGAGGTCTGACTCTATCTGTATGTTACTCATTGTTATAATTAGTCTAGGTTTTTGTTTTTTACTTGAGGAAGTTTTGCAAATGTTAGTCAGGCAGGCTTCCTTTTTAGTTTAATTATTCCATTACATTTTCAGATCAACTTAGATGCAGGGATATCAAGTATTTAAAATTTGTTGATCCATTCGTGTTACTGTACCAGATCCAATTGAAAACCGCTTTATATTGCTTCAGAGATTAATTTTATTCTACTTCTCCTAAATTAAACAGAAAAGGAACGTTACTTTTAGAATCACCATCCATTACTAAGACTTTAGGCATTTGCGCCCCTCCTTGTCGCCAAGCTTCAATCGCTTCTTTTTGTAGAACTAATTGTCCTCCTTGAGCTTTAAGAGTTTCAGCTAAAAGTCTTTGGGCTTCAGCTTTCCCTTTGGCACGATTGATTTCTGCTTGAGCTTGTTGTTCCGCTTCTTTTGCCACATAAACAGCCCTTCTCGCTTTTTGTTCAGCTATCTGTTTTTCTTCGACTGCCTTAGCAAATTCAGTAGAAAAAGTTAAATCCACAACACTTGTATCGAGAACAATGATGCCGTATTTTTCCAAACGAGAACCAAGCGCATTATCAAAATCTTCTTTTAGTTCACTTCTTTGGGTAATAGCTTCTTCTACCGTTCTTCGTGCTGCTGCGATTTTAAAAGATTCTTGAGTTTGGGGAGCAATAATTTTAGCAACGATATTTTGTAGCGTGCCTTGTTTTCTTCTAATTTCTACAATTCTCATCGGATCGAGACGAAAGTTAATGGCAAATCTAGCTTTCAAATCTTGTAAATCTTTTGTAGAACTTTCCGCAGGAACTTCAAATTTCTGCACAGTTACGTCATAGATATCCACGTTAGAAACTAAAGGAGGTCTGACATGGAGTCCTTCCAATAACGCTCCATTTTGAGCTTTGCCTAAGATCCTAAGAACTCCTGCTTGACCTGGATTAATAATTACAAAAGAATTAAAGGCAATCAAAACAATTAAAGCAGCAATAATCCCACCAAGTAAAGGCTGCCAACTATTGGATGAGTTAGTATTCAAGCTCTTATCTCCTAGGTATATCTCTACTTATTTATGGTAGAAGGTTCTCGCAATCGCTACCACCTCAAGATTTGGTTAGCTTTTGAAATTTGAGGTTGACCTTTTTACTATTAATTTTAAAAGCTTCCCTGGACTGAAAAGTTAACTACAATCAAAGAAAATCTGATGGATTACTTAAATGTCTAGCTTAATTCAAGAACAAGTAGAGTTACTGAAAATTGGTGAGTTACAAAATCGTACTGGAGTTTCGATTAAAACTATTCGTTATTATGAACAACTAGGTTTAATCAAGGCAGTAACTAGAACCGAAGGTGGATTTAGATTATTTAATGTCGAGACAATTCATCGTCTAGCTTTGATCAAACGCGCTCAAAGTTTGGGTTTAAGTTTACAAGAAATTAGTGATATTTTAACTATACGCGATCGCGGTTCTCTTCCTTGCGATCAAGTTAAACAGCAACTTCAAAATAAAGTTAATCAAATCGAACAACGAATTCAAGAGTTAGAGTTATTAAAAGCTCAATTAATTTCGTTAATAAAAAATACTGAAAATTTACCTCAAGAAGTTACTGAAGGAGTTATTTGTCCAATTATTGAGCAAATTTAAAACTAGGTTATTCTGCTAACAAAAACTCTCGATATATTTCCCAATATCTACCATTATGGGTAAGAAGAGTTAAGTTAGATACAGTAAATTGAAAATAAATTTTTTGTTCCTTAAATTCTTTCCAAGCTTGATAGAAATTAGTTTTAGTTAAATCTTTAAATCCAACCGTCATGTGAGGAGCAAAAGGACGAGTTTTAGCAGCCCGATGGACAATGCCCAAAGTCGATTCTAAATGATTTGTTAACTTAGTTTGAATTGTTAATAATTCTGGAGTTTTCAGTACATTGACATAAATAACTCGTGGACGAAACGCGCTAAAACCATCCAAAATCATAGGAATAGCTGATTCGGACTTGACAAATTCTGCTACAACTTTTTCTAAATCTGGTAACTTCTCTTTTGCCCAGTGAAAAGGAGGCTGCAAAGTGACATGAGGAGGAGATTTTAAAGCAGCTTGACTATTATAAACTGTAGCAAAATGTTGTTTTATTTCATTTACTACTGTTTGTATTTCTGCTGGAGGTAGTAAAGCAATAAAATATAATTGTTTAGTTTGATTTACCACATTAATATTTTCTATTTAAGTCAATATTTATTTCACTTCGATAATTTCTACGTCTTCAATAGGTTTTTGATTATACATTAATATTTCATGTTTATTGGTATTTAGTTTTATTTTAATTTCATTCATTCCAGGTTTTAGTTCTGACAAATAATACCAATTATCATAAATACGAGTAACTTTTTCTCCATTTACATATAAATGAGCGTGTCCTTCATCAAGCGCACCTTTTTGGTTAACTTTGTCAGGCGCAAATTGAAAATTAGTTGTTTTAATTTCTAAATTCCATCCTTGTTTAGCATCTTCATGAACAATTAAATCTACAGTAGGAATTGGTTGATTATCAGGAATATTAAGCATTTCATGATGCATTGGTTCTTGAGTAACATTATGTTGCTCTTGCTCATGGGCTAATAGACGATTACTATGGCTGCTAAATACTAAACTAACAAGGGCAGTAATAAATAACAGTATCTTGTTCATAAATCTTGCTTTATTTTGCTCATCATTTTGTCTGTAGCAAAATTTACCTGATACTCAATCCCTCCGTCAAAAGACAGACTGTCAAACTTGTAAATTTATTACATCTTACAAATACTTTAAAACCTTTTTCACGAATTAGCTTTAGTAAATAATTTTTATAGAAACAATGGGCATTCTAAAACTTGAAACTGAATTTAATGCACTTAATTAAAAAGTAATGCTGATTTTCTTTATTCATGGTGTAGCAACACGAGATGTTAAATATGCCAATTCTTTAAAAATGGCTCTTAAACAAGAGTTGAGTCGGCAAGGCAAAGTCTCGCCACATTTTTATTCAAGTTTTTGGGGTAATGCATTAAGCGATGTTGACAAAATGTGGAGTTGGATAGATATCGATCTTAAAACTGTTAAACAAAATCATCCAGAAATAGATCTTAAAGATTGTCTAAAATATAGAGAGTTTAGAGAAAGTTTTTTATCCGAATTTGTTGGAGATATGTTTACCTATCTCAATGAAAGACGTGGCTCTGAAATTAGAAAGTTAATAGCTCAACAGTTAATTCAGTTTTTGCAAGAAAATTCTCAAGAAATAGAATTACATATTATTACCCACTCTTTGGGAAGTGTTATTTTATGGGATATTTTATTTGCTGAAAGATTTAAGCCAAATGATCCAGCATTTGAGATTCGTTCTCTGATCCGAAATTTAAGCGATCAATCTAAACAGGAACAAATTTATTTAAAAAGTATAACTACGATGGGATCGCCTATTTTATTTTTCAACACAATGTTAGGAGTAGATTCAAATAAAGTTAGAGAATTTGCTAATAGAAATCAAAATTATTTATTGAAATGGCTTAATATTATTCATTCTTCAGATATTATTGCTTATCCTTTAAAATCAAGTTTTTGCCTCAATGCCTCAGATCGATTTCAATTAAAAGATATTTACATTGATACTAATAATAATTTTGCAGCCAAAACTGCTCGTTCTCTTGGTCAAGAAATGACTGCTATGGTATTAGACGCAGTTAAGCTGTCGCGCATTTAAATTGCATTAACAGCATTACCTTTGTTTTTCAATTTTCTATCCCAATTAATAATTAATTCTCCCTGATTAAGAAGTTGATGTAAAAGAGATTCTAATTGCTCAATAGATTTAAAAAGGCGATGAGCCAAGAATTCCTTAGCTGAATGCCACACTAATTCGGCAATATTATAATCTGGACTATAGGGAGGTAAAAATTCTAAAATCAAGTTGGGCATTTCTTGTGTAATTTTCTTGAGAATATCTTCTTTTTTATGAAAGCTTGCATTATCTAAAATAACGAGGATTTTTGTCCCCTTAGTCTCAAAATCTTCTGAAGTATTGCCTTGCTGTATCCACTCATTTTTTACTTCTTGATAAAGAACCTTTAAAGTTAAATAAAAATTATTTCCATCTCCTTTAGGTACAAAATCTACTACTCTTTTTTTATCCGAATAACGAACAGCACCCATTACATTGACTCTGCCTTTTCTTCTTTGACCAGTTATCTTTTTTCGAGAACCTTCTTGCTCCGTCCTTACGCCGAGGAAGCCTCGGCGCGGGCGGTGCGCTTTTTTACCCCAAAGTTTTCTTCTCAAAACTCTCAGACTAAATCCGCTCTCGTCCCAAAACCATATCTGTAAAAGTTTTGGCTTCTCTTTGCTAATAGAGATGTATTCTTCTAGTTTCTTTTTAAAAAGTTTTCTTTTTTCTGGCTCTTGTTTATCCTCTAGACTATATTTTGCCCAGAGGTAAACGTACTTTTTTTTGGCTAATATCCTTCTAACTTGTGAGCTGCTTAATTTAATTCCTGTTTTTTCATCTAAATAAGTTGCTAATCTCTTTGCCGTCCATCTGCCAAATTCATATCCTAATTCTTCAGGGTCTTGCTCTACTATTTTTAACAATAAGTCAATATACTCCTCTGTCGCTTTATGATAATTTCCTGACATTCTCTCATCTTTGAGACTCTCAAGATTTTCTGGGTCGCCATGAACACACCAATATGCTATTTTTCTTAACGAACAACCCAAGAAATTAGCAATTTCCCCCTGAGTTTTGCCGTCATTAAGTAACAATAAAATTAGAATTCTTTCTCTAATTTCTGGATGTTCGTGTTCTTTTAACTCTTTTTGCAGCTTTTTTTGTTGCTCTTGACTGAGAAATCCTTTGACTGGCATTATTCACAACTGTTGATTCTTTTTCTTATTTCTAAGATATGCGTTTTAGATGCATTACAGCTTACAGCGCATACAAAATATTGGAGTTGCCAGAGAACTGCTCAGTTGATTGTCGATTATCTTTTAGATGAAAAAACAAGTCAATCTTCTGGACAAAAATACCTCCAAGAAGCAATAAATTTTTTGAAAAAAGTTCCTGGAATGAGTATCGATCAATTAAAACTTACTATCAATGACAAATCAACAACTGCACTAAACTTTTCAGATGGTAGTGGAAAATTATTTTATGTTATCAATGCTGCTCAGATTCATCATGTTTATATTTTTGATGAAATGAATTTCTGTCGATTTGCGGGATATGTAGGATGGATACATTCTAATGGTTTGAAAAATGCTGTTGAGTTGATTAAAAATTACTGGTGTTGAGTTTAATTCTTTTTCTAACTCTACAAATCTAAAATTTTCAATAACTCTAAAACTACTCCATTTGTCCAACCAAAACCAATTTCATTAGAACTATAACCAAAAAAGATTTCATCAGAAACATTAGAAGAACATTCACAAACGTCGTATTTTTCTACTAAAGTTCCGTATTTGGTAAATTCTTGAATTGTCATAGCTAAAAACTTGCGAGCAATACGTTTCGCGTCTTCTTCGTAACCGTAGCGCAGTAATCCTTCTACAGCGATCAAATTTAAAGGAGCCCAACCAAAAGGCGCATCCCATTGGTTACCACTAACATGAGTACTAGTCAGAATTCCTCCTGCTTCTTCAAATTTATCTAAATTTTGCCAGACTCGTTGCGCTTGTTCGTCAGAAGCTATACCTACCCAAAGTGGATAAAAGGTAGTAGCGTATTCATATTGCCTTCGTTGATCTGTACGGAAGTTGTAATCAAAATAAAGCCCTGCTTCTTCATCCCACAAAAATTGATTAATTCTTTTTTGCCGTAAAGAAGCACGATCGCGCCATTGGCTGGCTGCCCCTGAATAACCTAAAATATCGTTAATTCTGGCAGTATCTGCTTCCATTTGATAAAGCAAGACGTTGAGACAAACTGGTGCGTAGTGAATAATATCGATACTAAAAGGACCAAAACGATTGCTAATATCAAATCCTGATTCTCGCATAGAGCGATCGCCTTGATAAAATAATTCAGTTAATTCATCGCGATCGCGGTCATAATACAAATTGATATCATAATCATCGAATTTAAACTGACGATAATATTCTTTAACACGGTCGTAATGAGTTTTTCCCTGTTCGTCTAATTCTGACATCACTACTTCTGGGGCGGGACCTTTTCCTAAAGCTGCATAATGGGATAATCCTGTCGTGGGATTAAGATGGGGCGGTACGTTCCAGTAATAATAATAAGTTTCGATGATAGGTAGCATCGACTGTAACCATTGTCGATCTTGAGTGTGTTCGTAGACTTTTAGAATGGCAGGAGTAAAGATCGGCGGTTGCGATCGCGTTAATAAATAGGTACGATTGGCATTGAGAATGGTTCCGTAATGCTCGATTTCATAGGCTAACTGTTCCACCATACTTTTGGCTAATTCGATTTCTTTGTCTTGCAGCAGCCCTAAAATAATAAAGTAGCTATCCCAACCATACATTTCATTAAACCGTCCGCCAGGAACTACATAAGGATGGGGCAAATAGAGTAAACCATGTTCTGTAATCGCTTCTGGTTCGGCTGGTAAGATGCGTAGTTCAAGTTTGGCTAATTCTTCTCTAGATAGGATTTGTTGTAAAGATGTTTTGATGCGCTGAAGATCTTCTTGAGGTGAAACATAAACTAACCAAGGTCGATTTCCATCATGATTGATTTTCGGGTCTTTTGCTGCTACTAAAAGATCTTTTTGAGAACGAGTTAAAGTTTTCCAGGTTTGTTTAATATAAGTTTTTACTGCTTTTATTTGGGTTGCGTTGGGAAAATCCATAATTTAGTTAATTGTTAATGATTAATGGTTAATGGTTGATTATTCATTCCTCATAATTAGTAATTAGTAACTGATAACAGATAACTTCTAATTAATCAATTTAACTATTACTTTCTTGTAATTTATAGCTATTTTCTGGTAGAGGTGGACGTAAACATAAATAAATTAAAGTCCCGAATAAAGGAACCAAAGTTATTGCCCAAAATAACCAATTATTATTAATATTTCTTCTACTCAAATCGTCTTTGACTAAACTAGGCAATAACAATACTAATAAACAAAAATCCAAACTCATCACGTGAATGAATTTACTCGTTTGCCACTGGTAAATAAAATCCACCCAATTGCCATAAATTAAACCAAAACCCAGTAGCACGATCGCAGCTATAATTAAAATAATTCCAGTTAGACGAGCATCGACAATTTTGATGAAAAGATTTTTATCTCCCTGCCAAGTAGGATTAGGTTGGCGCAAAGCTAAATAAGGAAGTAAAGCAAAAGCACCTACTCCAAAAGAAGCGATTGCAAAAGGTGCAGCTTTAATTTTTTGTCCATTACCATCAATAAACAAAAAGCAAGCATAAATCCCTGGTAAAACTCCCATGAGATTAAATAAAGCGATCACTAAAGGGTTAATGTTATCCCAATTACCTGTAGAGAGATTAACAATTAAATCAAAAGTATTGGGTTGAGTAGCAGGAGCAAACAAAAAGGCATAACTGACAAAAGTAAGCCAAATTAATCCAAAAATAATTTTTCTCAACATAATTTAGTTAATTAAAGTCATGCATATTTATATAAAGAAAGATAACAAATCTTTAATTAAACTGTTATTGATGAAGATGTACGGACATTTCCTCAATTATTGAAAACTGATAAGTAGAACCAAAAAAAACGTGTCTCTAGTTACTAAAAATGAGAAGATAGAAATTCTACCTGAAGTGCGATCGCATTTTTCGTTCTGCGCCGAGATACAGCCAAAACTGCGATTGAGTTAGACCTCAGATAAATAGCGGTTTCACTGAAAGCGATTATGGTCTGGGCGTAAACGATATGATCAAGAATAAGTTCTCTGGCTAATCCATCACCATCCCCAAAAAGTTTACTGACGAGAATCGAATCAAAGAAGAATGGTACAAACTCCAATTTCTCCCGACAAAAAATTGTCCAAGCTAGAAGGATTAAAAGAAAAAAGTAATTTTTTACGAGAACCTCTGGCTACCGAATTATTAGAAGATACTACTCACTTTAGTGAAAATGCCGTTCAACTCTTAAAATTTCATGGCTCTTATCAACAAGATAATCGTGATAATCGAGTCAAAGGTCAAGAAAAAGATTATCAAATGATGCTGCGTACCCGTTCGCCAGGGGGGTTTATCCCAGCAGAATTATACTTAACTTTAGAGCGACTTTCTGAAGAATACGGCAATCAGACACTGCGAGTTACTACCCGTCAAGGTTTTCAAATTCACGGCATTCTCAAAAAAAATCTCAAGACGACAATTAGTGAGATTGTTCGCAGTATGGGTTCTACTTTAGGGGCTTGTGGCGATCTCAACCGTAACGTCATGGCACCCCCTGCACCCTTTAAAAATAAGCCTGAATATCAGTATGCTTGGGAATATGCCAATAAAATTGCTGATTTACTAACTCCTCAAACAGGTGCCTATTATGAAATTTGGCTTGATGGGGAAAAAGTTATTAGTGCTGAAGAAGCTGAAGAAGTCAAAGCAGCTAGACAACGCAATGGTAATGGCACGATTTTTCATGACAGTGAAGAACCAATTTACGGTAAGCATTATATGCCCCGTAAATTTAAGTGTAGCGTCACCGTACCTGGAGATAACTCCATTGATGTCTATACCCACGATGTTAGTTTGGTAGTCATTACCAACAAAAAAGGAAAATTAGAAGGGTTTAATATTTTAGCTGGTGGTGGTTTAGGTAGAACTCACAACAAAGAAGAAACCTTCCCCCGCATAGCGGATCCGATTGGTTATGTCGCCAAAGAAGATGTTTACGACTTGATGAAGGCTATTGTCGCCACTCAAAGAGATTATGGCGATCGCGCTAACCGCCGTCATGCGAGAATGAAATATTTGCTTGAAGAGTGGGGCGTAGAGAAATTTAAAGCCAAAGTAGAAGAATATTTTGGTAAGTCAATTACACCGTTTAAAGATTTACCTGAATGGAAATATCAAGATTTTCTCGGTTGGCATGATCAAGGAGACGGCAAACTCTTTTTAGGTATTTCGGTAGAAAACGGTAGAGTTAAAAACGAAGGCAAATTTCAGCTAAAAACAGCCTTAAAAGAAATTATCGAACAATTTCATCTACCGATGCGTTTAACTGCCAATCACAATATCATTCTCTATGATATTGAACCCGCTCAAAAACAAAGCGTCGAAAAAATTCTCACCAAACGAGGAATCGAACTCAACCCTGAGGCGATCGATCCTTTAGTTCGTTATTCTATGGCTTGTCCTGCTTTACCTACTTGTGGTTTAGCAATTACCGAATCAGAACGCGCCCTACCTGGAATTATCGATCGCCTGCGTACGCTATTAGATAAGTTAGGCATGAGCGAGGAAAACTTTGTAATTCGCATGACTGGTTGCCCTAATGGTTGCGCTCGCCCTTATATGGCAGAATTAGGCTTTGTGGGTATCGTACCTGAAACCTACCAAATTTGGTTAGGAGGAACACCCGATCAAACTCGGTTAGCTAAACCCTATACCGATAAAATGCGATTAGAAGATCTAGAAACCTTCTTTGAGCCAATTTTTGTCTATTTTAAGCAAAATCGCCAACCAGAAGAAAGTTTTGGTATCTTTTGCGATCGTGTTGGGTTTGATGCCCTACGTCAATTTTCTGCAAACTACACCTTAGGAAGTTATATGGAAACAGATACTAGCAAAAAACGTAAATTCCGAAAAAACCAAAGACGAGTTAGCGTACCAGATGAGCTTTTCCCTCGCTTAAAAGATGCTGCTAAACAAGAAGGAAGACCAATGAACCAAATTATTGCTGAAGCTTTAAACGATTATTTTACGAAAAGAGGCAATAATTAGTTAAAATTATGAGTTTTGGATGTCAAGAGTACATTCAAAACTCATAATTTTAAATCACTGACTCAGGTAATTCTTGAGTCAGTTTTACATTAAACAACTAGAATTAGAATCTGCTCTAGATGGGCATAATTTCTCCCGAAATTGCTAGTTCTAAGAGAGGTTGTTTAGTCAAACAATACCAATGACAAGTGTACAAATCTGGATATTGATTCCGTAAACTAGCCAACGCAGGTGCAGCAGGAAAAGGCCAAAGTCGGTCAAAAATAATTTCGCTATTATGAATGCTGAACTGGATTAAATAGACTGCTGAAGGAGCAGATAAAGACTTTAATAGCTGATTGGCTAAGTGATAAAGAGATTTGCGTAAGCGATTAGATAAATCAATTGGTTGTTCGTAAGAGTTAGGAATAGCACCTTCTCCAATAACTTCACCGTACAGAGGTGTTTGATTACTGAGAACTACAGGTAACCACAGATGACCCAACCAAGAATCTCCTACACTGGTTTTGTACCCTAAATTATTTTCAACCCAACGTCGTCTTCCTAAAATATCTCTACAAGCAGAATAGATTTTTTTGCCAGGAAACTCAAAGTATTCTGGTAATTGAATTGTCAGAGGACAATAAATTAATTCTGAATCATCATTAGCGGGTTTATTAGATTTCGACCATAAATTACCAGCAGCAACTACCTCTATCCCTACAGGCTGTGAATTAGTAGCAATGCCTTGTTTAAGTGCAGCGACCATTTTTTCTGTTACTGGTGAACCAGAAATTGTTTTTCCCTGTTCGTTTACTTCAGCGTTAACGATAATTAAAACTTTTTTCATTCCCCTTCCATGGTTATCAAGTACAGCTACTACTCTTTCCCTCTTCACAATAGCCATTACCTCGATCAATTATGTCTCACAATTAATTCTTTAGAGAAGTTATGAGTAGTTTGAGTTGCCTATTTGAATGATTGATCGCGCTATGTCAAGACAATATTTGACACTCAATCGAGAGTATATATCATAGACTACAAATCTTTGGTGATCTTGCAACGCAGCTTAACCAAGTTGCTTGACATAAATTTATCTAATGCAACAGTTTGCTTGATTTTTTTAGTTAGAATCATAATTTAAGAAACGCAAAATTTTGAATTTGCTTTTTCACCATAGTCAAGAATGACACATCATACTTGTGTGGGGCAACGATTGGGTTGTTCTGTTTTGGATTGCCTTGAGAGCTTCCATCTACCTTTCTAACCTAAATCTTTCAAGAGAGCTTTAGTTTAGATAATTTTAATAATACTTAACAATACTTGAAATCGATAGTTGGTTTTGTTTTTTGAATTGCTTAGTTAAATTTTACTACCTTTTTGTAATGTTTAGGTGGAAATTTCGATACCATAGTATACTGCTTTGAGCTTATTGCTGTTTAGGTTTGATTATTTTAACACTTATATTTTTGCTGGTTTGTGGCTGTTACACTCGTTACAAGAGCCTCAACATTTTAATTTAGAATGGAATTACTTGAATATCAAGCTAAAGAATTGTTTCGCGAGGTGGGAATACCTGTTTTACCATCCCAAAAGATTGCAGAGCCTAGAGAACTCAAAAAATTACAAATTCCTTATCCTGTAGTTTTAAAATCCCAAGTAAGAGTAGGAGGAAGAGGTAAAGCTGGTGGTATTCGTTTTGTAGCTAATACCATTGATGCGATCGCTGCTGCTCGAACAATTTTTAATTTATCTATTTTGGGCGAATACCCTAAATTTATTCTTGCAGAAGCTCAATTCAACGCAGAGCAGGAGTTTTTTCTGGCAGTTGTGTTGGATTACGATCTTCAATGTCCCGTATTGTTGGGTTCGGCAACGGGAGGAATGAATATTGAACTGTTATTAGAAAATTTACAGCAAGTTGTCGTTGAGAATGATTTCTCTCCTTTTTTGGCTCGTCGTTTAGCTGTCAAAATGGGACTTAAATCCCAATTGCTTCAATCTGTTAGTGATGTAATTGAAAAAATGTATCGTCTCTTTCAGGAAAACGATTTGGAGTTAATTGAAATTAATCCTTTGGGAGTTAATGCTTCGGGTCAGTTAATGGCTCTCGATGGCAAAATTACGGTCAATGATTATGCTTGGGCAAGACATCAAGAGTTAACTGCTTTAAACTCAGTTACTCAAGTCTCAGAAATACCTGATTCTACTCAACCACAATGGTTTTGGCATGATGATAAAGGTAAAGTAGCGATTATTTGTAATCATCCAGATCTGGCTTTATTAACCTGGGATTTAGTTTTTCAAAATAAAGGAAAACCAGCTTGTTGTGCGGTGATTTCAGATGTTAACTCTGCTTTAGCTGCACCTCACCAACTAAGCCAAGCTTTAGCTCAATTACCTGATCTTAAAGGGCTTAAAGTAATTTTAATTAATATTTTGACCGACCAAGCAACCGAGCAGGCTTTACTTCAAGCGATCGCTGAATATTTAGAGCTTGTAATTGAACCACAACCTAAATCGACTGGAGAAGAAAGACAATTAGTCGCTAATGGTGCATTAGTTCGTTCTCGACCTACTTCAGTTAATAAATCTTCTGTCAATCGCAAACCTTTGGCTTCGGTAAAATTTGTTTTGCGTTTGCTTCGTCCTAAACTAGATTGGTTTCCAGAAACAGAACCAGAAAAACAGGTTTATTGCGCAGACAATTTAGAAGAGGCTGTCGCTCAAGCAATTAGTTTGGTTAAATCTAAATAAAGGCAATTGATGGCTTTATCCTTTTAACAGAAGGAAAGTGCTAATCTAATCACTCTCAGCAGACAATTAATAAGTTGGTTTGATTATTTTAGTTCTTAGTCGATCTGCTTTTGTTTCTTTGTTACCTAACCATCGTCAAGCATTAAATAAATATATGAATTTGTCCTCACGCAGCCGAGTTTTAATCCAGGGAATTGATTCTCCTCAAGCTACTGAATATGCTCTTCAAATGAAAGCGTATGGAACTAAGATTGCGGCAGGGATTAGCGCAGGTTTGGGAGGGGAAACAATTGCAGAAATTCCCGTGTTCGATCTGGTCGAAGATGCGATCGCTGCGGTGGGGAAAGTTGAAGCAACTCTGATTTTTGTTCATCCTTATCAAGTACTGGATGCAGCTAAAGAAGCGTTGGCTGCTAAAATACCGCGTATTATTCTGTTAACTAATGGTGTTCCTCCTTTGGATTTGATTTGTCTCTTACAAGAAGCAAAGAAAACTGATACTTTAATTTTGGGACCGGGAAGCAGTGGAATTATTATTCCTGAAAAAATCAGTTTAGGTAAACTTAATCCTGAATTATATACTTCAGGCAAAATTGGCGTAATTAGTAGTAGCGAATCTTTAGCTTACGAAGTAGTTTTGGAGTTAAATCGAGTTGGCTTAGGACAATCGTTTGTAGTGACAATTGGCAATGAACCAATGATTGGTTCGAGTTTTCAACAGTGGTTAACAATCTTGGCAACAGACACTAATACCGAGGGAATAGTTTTAATTGGACAACCAGACTCAAGTCAGCTTGAAGTTGCTAATTATTGTCGTAATGCTAAGTTAAAAAAACCAGTCATTGCTTATTTAGTCGGATTAAACGCTCCCAAAGAAAAAATTTATCGAGATGCTACTACAATTATTGCCAATCAACTGTCGTATTCTGTTTCCACCGATAATAAAGACAATGACATTATTAATGCTTTAAAACAAGCAGGTGTTTTAATCGCCAAATGTCCTTCAGAAATTCCTGTTTTACTCTCCAAAACTCTATCAACTGAAAAGTTAGCTCAAAAAAATTAGCAATTTTTAGTTTTATTCTTGTTGGTGGGAAAACTGGTAAGCACCAAGCCAAGCTAGAGCGATCGCAAAAATTAACAGAATGGGAATCGAATACCAAGGAAATTGGGATAGAGGTAAATAAGCAGCAGCCCTTAAACCAGTGCTGGTATAGGTTAAAGGTAAACAATAAACTACGACTTTGAGTAAGCCTGGTAAATTAGCAGGATCGAAAAAAGTACCGCCTAAAAAGGACATCGGTACAATTAGAAAGTTGTTATATAAACCTACGCTTTCTAAAGATTTAACCTTTAAACCAACAATTACTCCTAAACCAGCAAAAACAGCACAATTTAGAATTAATAAACTTAAAAATAAAGGATTTAAAAAACTGCCAATTTTGCCTGTAAATAAAATTGCCACCAAAATAACTGAAGTAGCAGTCATTACTCCGCGGAGAATACCAGCCAACATTTTCCCCAAATGTAAAGCTAACGGATGAACTGGTAATAGTAATAATTCTTCAAAAGTTTGAGTAAATAAGCGATCTCCACAAATAGAAAAGGTAGTACCACCAAAACTAATGGTCATCGAGGATAAGGCTACCATTCCAGGTAAAATAAACTGTAGATAATTATCTCCTGCGCTTGGTTCAATCGAGCGGTCAATTGTACTACCCAAACCTAAACCAAAGGCAAAAATATAGATCAAAGGAGAAATTAATCCCGTAGCAGCAATTTGAGCAATCCTGGCACGTAAGTCTAACCATTCACCCCAAAAGATGGTGAGAGTATCTACCAAAATATTTTTGAGTTCTGAAGAGGAGTATCTTCGGCTAATTGTTTGACTAAGAGAAGTTAAAGCTTGAGATTTCACTAGTTAGACTGGTATGAGTAATAAACCTGATCTCCTTTAATATTATTTAACAAATTGAGATTATTTTTTCAATTACTAATATTTATTGTTGCGATTGAGATCGATTTAGTTATGGGATTAACTAGGACTGAAACTTGCTCAGATATTAATAAATTATTTATTTAAATATTTTTGGCTTAAGAACAAGCTAACTTAATAAGTAGTCAGCATTTACCAGTCAAATTATATGACTTCTAACGAATTATTCACACTACTAATTCTCCTTAGCCCAGGAATGGCATTGTCAATCCTGATCATGGTGACCTTTGCTAAGGGAGGATAAACAAGATTAGAGTCGAAATCAACTCAGTAACGATCTGATGGAAGAAAGCAAATAATCTTCCACCTACACAAAGCTGGTTTGACTAATCATAATTTTAACTATGGAGATTCTTCTTCTCTGAAAGAAGAGTTGAAAGGTTCAGAATCAGAAAGTGTTTCCTCAAGATCCATTCTTTTTTCAATCTGACAAAGAAAATAACCAGTCATCATTGCCGAAGCTAACAGATGGGCTAGATTTTCTCGATCAGTTGTTACTTTAACGTTAAAATCTTCAGAGGGAAGCATTCCTACCAATCCTTGAACATTTTGAGAAATAATCTCTTTGATTTCTTGACTGGCAGATTGAGCAATCCTTGCCAACACTTCAGGTTGCTGCTGACGAAGATAACGAATTAGTGTATTGTCTTGAGCAGTTTGTTGTTCGGATTCAAAAAAATCAAAATTAAACATTACTAATCCAAAATTTGGATGTACATTTCTCTACTTTGACATAATACTCTTGATGACCGCTAGTGAGTATTCACAAAAACCCAACTCAGTTGTAGTGGCAGGTACTCCGCCGTTGAACGGACGGGGCGTATAAACCCTCGAACCGAGTTCGAGAGACAGCCCCTTTAGAACCTGCTACCACCAGCGTTTTTCGGTCAATTAGATAAGTTTCAGGTTCATCCCTATGACAATGGGGTATTTGCCTGTAACTCTTTTTCCGAGTCTAAAGTGCTCTGCCCTTGCAGAACAAATCCTGCTTGGACTTCGTCTATTTCAAAGTACTGATGGAATTTATCAGTTATTTCTAACCAATAAGAACGACCATCAGCTTGAGGACGTTTACGAATAAATCCTAATTTTACCAGTTCTGCAACTTGTTGATAAGCACTACTACCACGTAGCTCGATTAATTCTGTTTGCAAAATCGGATTTTTTAGTGCGATCGCTGCTAAAGTTCTTAATGTGCCTGTTCCTAATTCAGCAGGGACTAATTCTTGGAGTAAATTTTTATAAGCTGCTCTCAATTGTAGGCTATAACCAGCAGTAGTTTCTACTATTTCTAAAGCACTATCGCGGTGAGCATAATCATTCATTAACTCGATTAAAGCTTCTTGAATTAGATCGCGCTCACTTTGTGCTTCTCCTTCCGTAAGCTCACAACCAAGACAGCTAAAGATTTCCTCTAAAGAAAGAGGTTGTCCTTTGATATAAAGAATTGCCTCAATCTTAGTTGCTAATTTCAACTTTCTTAACCCTAACGATAATTATTATTATGATTCAACGAACGAATTAAAATCAATCCACCACTTATAAGAATTAAACTAATGATAAAAATGCCAATCTTCAACTGATCTGAAAATTTACTAATTGAGAAAAGCAATCACACGATTAGGAAAGTAAAGGAAAAAAATGTCCGACCGGACCATTACCAGCACCAAGATTTAAACTATGTTGTAGAGCAGTGGTAACATAATTTTTAGCTGCTTGAACGGCGGAAAACAAATCTTTTCCCAAGGCTAGATTAGCAGCGATCGCAGCAGAAAGAGTACAGCCAGTGCCATGGGTGTTTTTAGTGTCTACAATCGTTTCGCGCAACAACTCATATTCATTCCCATCAAACCAAACATCAACTCCTTTTAAACTACCTGACATTCCTCCTCCTTTAACTAAAACCACTTTAGCTCGCAAATTCTGATGAATTTTGTTAGCTGCTTGTTTCATATCTTCAATGGTATTAATCTCCATCTCACTCAATAACTGAGCTTCATAACGATTAGGAGTAACTATTAAAGCTTGAGGAATTAAAAGTTGTTTTAAGCTGTCGATAGCTTGTTGATCGAGCAATTTTGCTCCTGTACGAGAAACCATCACGGGATCGACTACCAATTGGGTAAGATGCCATTGTTTAAGCTGCTGCGCTACCGCTTCAATAATTGTGCCATTAAGCAACATCCCCGTTTTAACTGCATTGACCTCAAGATCTTGTAAAACAGCTTCAATTTGCCCAATCACCATTGCTACAGAGATTGCTTCCACTCCAGTGACTCCCAGGGTATTTTGTGCTGTCACACAAGTAAGCGCACTGGCACCATGAACACAGTGAAAAGCAAAAGTTCTTAGATCGGCTTGAACTCCTGCACCTCCACCACTATCAGAACCAGCGATCGTCAGGGCAACCTTGGTCATAGATTAGCTTTTAGGAAAACGTCTTCTTTGCAGAAAATCAGGAATATCCAACCGATTTCCTGTCAGATTTTGCGGAGGCATTTGAGGTTGGTTCCGGTTTAAAGAAGGTTCTGGAGGAGTTAAAGGGAAAACATCAGTTCGACTTTCTAAATTTTGTTCTCCATCAAAACCAGTCGCAATCACCGTAATACAAACTTCTCCTTGCATTCTCTCATCAATTACCGCCCCAAAAATAATATTGGCATCGGGATCGACTACATCATAAATACTTTCGGCAGCAGCATTAACTTCATGGAGGGACAAATCTGTTCCACCCGTAATATTAATTACTACTCCTTTTGCGCCTTCAATTGAAGCTTCTAATAAAGGCGAAGAAACTGCTGCGATCGCAGCTTCCCTAGCGCGAGATTTACCAGAACCAATTCCAATTCCCATCAAAGCCGAACCAGCATCAGCCATAATTGCCCGTACATCAGCAAAGTCAACATTAATCAAACCAGGAATCGTAATAATATCAGAAATGCCCTGAACCCCTTGCCGTAATACATCATCAGCAATCCGAAAAGCTTCTTGCATGGGAGTTTCTGGAGAAATCACCGTTAATAACTGATTATTAGGGATCACGATCAAGGTATCTACCCGCGTTCCAAAAGCAGCAATACCTTCTTCAGCTTGATGAGTACGCCTTCTGCCTTCAAACGTAAATGGACGGGTTACAACACCCACCGTTAAACAACCCATTTCTTTGGCAACTTCAGCAGCGATCGGAGCAGCACCGGTACCAGTACCACCACCCATACCAGCCGTTATAAATACTAGATCGGTATTTTCTAGTGCATGGGCAATTTCATCCCGTGATTCTTCGGCAGCCTTTTGTCCAATTGCGGGATTTCCACCAGCTCCTAAACCTCTGGTGATTTTTTGTCCAATTTGCAGTCTTTGGGGAGCTCCTGCATGAGAGAGAGCTTGAGCATCAGTATTAATTGCCCAAAACTCAATTCCACTAACACCACTATCAATCATGCGATTAACGGCATTACAACCGCCACCACCAACTCCCATGACTTTGATTTTGGCAATATTGCTAGGGATAATCTTGTTACTTTTATTGTCTTCTCTCGTTATTTGAGAGCCATGATTGGCAGAAAATAAATTTGCTACTCCATTAACCATAGAACCGTTGCCTGCTGTTATTGATAATTCAGAACCATAGCTGGTTGCGTTAGTTGTGGGATTGCTAATTTTATCAGTTAAAGTCATGGGATAATATGATAGTAATTACGATCTAATTGAAAACTAAATATTTCTTTTACTATATAAAGTAGAAATTAAATCCTTTGACTTACCTATTATGATCTACCTACTAATAAACCTAGAGAATATTTAAGTTTTTGTAATCATTAAATAAATAAGTTTAATAACTGTAGTTGAAATTACTCAAGATCAGTCAAAAACTCAAATAAATCTCAGAAAAAATACTGGTTTAAGGCGATATTTTAGAATTGATTGGATACTTTTCAATTAAGCGGATATCGGGATTAGTTAAATCAATATGAGCTACACTACTACCTTTAACATAATCAGGTAAATTTTTGAGTTGTGCTAAAACCTTAAACTTATCTTCCAAACGGAATTTAGGAGAACCAAAATAAACTGTACCTAATTCAGTTTGTAAAACTAAATTATGAGATTCTTGCCAGCGTACTTCAAAAATTTTAACTCGATTATATAAAGCAATTAAACGATAGATTTCCATCCAGGCAGAACGATAGTCTGGTTGATAATTAATTACTTTAATAGTTGGCAAACTAAAATTAGTTGCTGATTGACTATAAAAATTTGCGGGGATCCAAATGCCTTGAGCATCAAGAAATCCAACTTTACCTGGAGATAATGCTAGAGCAACTGGTTTTCTCTCTTGTAAAAAAATTTTAAGACGAGAAGGAAAAATTTGTCGAGTAACTTTAGCACTAGCAATTGGAGTAATTGATTCTAAATTTTCGCTTAATTGTGTTGTGGGAATTGCCCAAATATATTGAGGATAAGATAAGGATAATAAAGCATGAATTGTATCCTCTGTAACTAAAAGATTTCCTTCAATTTCTATTTGCTCTGGTTGCTGAATTTTCCATTTAGGTAAAGTTGAATACCAAAGTAAACTGCCAGTTAAGCAGCTAACTAATAAAGAACGCCAAAAATAATGAAATGTTTCTCTCTTTTTTTGTTGTCGCAGTAGGAAAAATTTTTGTTTGAGCGTCGGAGAAGAAAAAACTACCATTGAAATAAAATTTTAGTTTGTAGTTAAAAAGTTGTTAATGATTGAGTGGGCAATAGCTTCGATTCTGTGGCAATTATAGACTTGTATCACTGTACGTAAAAAACACTTATGATAAATTAAGCTTTATTATTAAATTTATGTAGTCTCCCACCGGCGCAATTTTAGCTTAAGCTTATGGCAATTACGAAACGCGGACTTGTTCTTGGTTCAACAGCGATCGCCCTCTCTACGGTAGCAGTGACTGGAGCCGGAGTTCATCTTTCTCAAAGTCAGGCATTTATTCAAAATAGCCCTAAAGAATTGATTGATGAAGTATGGCAAATTATTAATTATCAATACGTCGATACTAGTTTTAATCATCAGGATTGGCAAGAAGTTCGTCAAGAATACTTAGGTAAATCCTATAAAACCCAAGAGGATGCTTATAAAGCGATCCGAGAGATGCTAGAGAAACTAGGCGATCCCTACACTCGTTTCATGGATCCAGAAGAATTTAAGAATATGCAGATTGATACTTCTGGAGAGTTAACTGGTGTAGGAATTCAAATTGCCAAAGATGAAGAAACCGATCAATTAATGGTCATTTCTCCAATTGAAGATAGTCCTGCTTTTGATGCAGGTATTTTAGCTAAGGATATTATTATTAAAATTGACGGTGTTAACACCAAAGGGATGGATGTTAATGAAGCCGTAAAATTAATTAGAGGAAAACCTGGAACTCCAGTAACATTAACTATTCAAAGAAATCAAGGAGAAAGAGATTATCAGTTGGTTAGAGCGCGGATTGAAATTCATCCCGTTAAAGCTCATGTTGAAAATAGTTCCATTGGGAAATTAGGCTATATTCGTTTGACTCAATTCAGTGCGCAAGCTTCTCAGGAAATGAGAAATGCGATTAAAAAATTAGAAGATCAACAAGTTCAAGGCTATATTCTAGATTTACGTTCTAATCCTGGTGGACTACTTTATTCGAGTATTGACATTGCTCGGATGTGGCTTGATGAAGGAGCAATCGTTTCTACAGTAGACCGAGGTGGAGAAAGAGAACGTAAATGGGCAAATCACAACGCTTTGACTAATAAACCTTTAGTAATTTTAGTTGATGGCGGTTCTGCTAGTGCTAGTGAAATTTTGTCAGGTGCATTACAAGACAATGGTAGAGCGGTTTTAGTTGGTACTAAAACCTTTGGCAAGGGATTAGTTCAATCTGTTAGATCTTTAGGAGATGGTTCGGGGTTAGCCGTTACGATCGCTAAATACTTAACTCCTAGTGGTAGAGATATTAATAAGCATGGGATTGACCCCGATGTTGTCGTTGAAATGGATGAAGCAGAGCGGAAAAAATTACAAGGCGATCGCGAATTGATCGGTACAAAACAAGACCTTCAGTTTAATAAAGCCTTAGAAATATTAACCCAAAAAGTTCAAGCTCAAAAAGGTTCATCAACTCAAGCAACTGGTCAGTAATTATAAGGGTTGACATTTACCTGCTCTAATTAAGCCAATTCTTTTGGCGATCGCGTCAGCTTGGGAATTAAAAGGTCCCCAACTCTGGTTAGTGGATAAGTCAGATTCATCGGCGGTAGACGTAATCTGACAAGTTCCATCTGACTGTTTAATGATGTACCATTGCTGAGAATTATTCATGATTATTATCTCTCACGGTGATCTCAGCTTCGCTGAGGCGCGGAGCGAGCGCTAAAAAACTAAAAAGGGGCAAAATTACTACTGCCCCAAATTTATCATGTTTATATTTTTATTAACTAAACTAATTTTTATTCAAAATCTTTACGACCTGGGTTACGAGAAGGATCGCTGGAAAGGAAACCAAACATAAACAGACCGATAAAGAAAAATACTGTGATATAGACAACTATTTTAAGGGTTAGCATTTATTTTCTCCTGTGAATCTAAAAAAAATTTTACCAAAAGCAAGCTCTAACTTGTTAGATAAGCTCTAGTCCAGTCAAACGAATTAGCAAGCTGATGCAGTTTTTTAATCATACCTAAATATTGTTAACATTTGTGATTTTTTATAATCTAACAACTTACTGGGTTACCAAAAATAGTAACTACGTGTCTGTACTAAGTGAGGCTTGGAGATAGTCGCCCAATTAGCAAAAAAATAAGTAGAGAATGGTTGGTTAATTCCCCACTTTTAATAATTCATAACTTCAATAGACCTGTTATGAAAATAAATTTCAAATCAAGATGGCGAGATAGACAAGAGATCTAATAACTAATCAATTTTCTTTAACTGTAAAATCTGATGAGTCACTGCCATACTTTCTTCGTATAACATTTCTCTACCCCATCTTCGCAACTGTTGACTAAGCAATTCTTCAGTATTTT
Organism: Stanieria sp. NIES-3757; assembly: GCA_002355455.1. NCBI lineage: Bacteria > Bacillati > Cyanobacteriota > Cyanophyceae > Pleurocapsales > Dermocarpellaceae > Stanieria > Stanieria sp. NIES-3757. The sequence continues at coordinate 2,890,256 of AP017375.1, read as the reverse complement.
GGTCTGATAATGGTGCTACTTGCTCAATATAACAAGCTTGTGCGCCTCCTCCAGCTTCCATGCGCATACAACCAGTAGTACTTGAACATAATACCGTACAACAGTCTGCATCTTGATTAGTAGAAGTAAGACGTAAACTAATCAAATCGCCTGGAATCTCGCCCCAATCTGCGGTAGGAATAGCGGCTAATTCTGCCACAATTTCCCGTTGTTCATTATCAGTAAACTTGACTTGCCGAATCTCATAATCTCCACCTTCAAGTTGATATAAGGTAGGAGTCCAGTTTAAGCGACTAGCAAGCCAACCCAAAAACATTAAGGCTTGGGATTGATTACCCTTTTCATAGTCAATCGTAACTCGGTTTACTTCATAGATAGCTGCTCGTCTTTCTGGGGGATCGAAAGCTTCGGCAGTTAATTCTTGCCAAGGAGCTAATCTTTTCCAGTTTAAGTCTGTTAAAGCCACACCTTGTTGCAGTAATTCTCCTACCGCAATTAAATCGGCTTCAGGATGAATAAAACTACTAGAATCAAAGATAATACTATCACTACAGCTAACTAAGCGTTTGAACAAAGGATATTCAGGGGCAGGGGTTGCTTTCCACCAAATAAACTTGGGTAAATCGCCAATCATTAACTCAGAAATCACCCCTCCAATGCGTTCCAATGCTTCTGCTGTCCCGCTGAGAGTAACATATTCGCAACAGACTAAATTATGAGTACTTTGTTTATTAATTGGGCAGTAAGCTGAAACCTGGGCAGTTACACCTTCATCGTCTCCAAGAATAGGGATTAGAGTAATGATTCGACAGGGATTAGAAGATGCGATCGCATCTGCCATACCGGCACCATCGGAATCAGGACTGTAGGTAATGGGTGCGGTTTGGTTTTCTAGAGTTTGTTTGTCCCGTTGTTTAGCGGAAGCAAATTCTGTTTCTAGTTTTTGTCTTAGTTTTGGACTGGATTTACCAGTAATTTCCATTCCATAGGCTTTCTGGGCAGCTTTGATTGCTGCTTCTGTTCGCGGTCCTGCAATACCATCAATTGGACCAGTATAAAACCCTAAAGATGCTAATAACTGTTGTGTTCCATCTGGTTCGTAAACTACCAAACTAAAAGTTGCTGCTCTGGTTGCTGCCCCTTCGTCACTGGTAGAAAGCCAAAGTTGACGCAATTCGGCTTCGATTTCTTCAATCGAAACATCTTTGGGTGCTTGTAAGGAAACAAGTGCTTGTGAAGTAGCCATAATTTTAATCTTAATTATTGAATTAGAGCGAACAATAAACAGTGGTAACTGATAACTAATAATTAATAACTGTTAAAGTCTGCGCCAATGACGACCATCGCGTTCAAGTAAAAATTCTGCTTCGGTTGGTTGCCAAGTTCCTGCTTCGTATTGAGGAATTAAACTAGGATCGCTTGGTGCTTCCCAAGCATTTAAGAGCGGGGTAACGACTCGCCAGGCTTCTTCTACTTCATCGGCGCGAGTAAATAAGGTTTGATCTCCTAACATACAATCTAATAACAGGCGATTATAAGCGTCTGCGGTTGCCATCCCAAAAGAAGAACCATAGCTAAAATCCATATTGACTGTTCTAGTTCTTAAATCAGGCCCTGGCATTTTGGCTTCAAATTTAAGAGAAATGCCTTCATTGGGTTGAATTCTCAAACTTAAAACATTAGGATTGGCTTGTTGGGCTGCGGATTTAAAAATCAGGAGAGGAACTTCACGAAAATGAATCGAAATTTCTGTCACTTTCTTGGGCATTCTTTTACCCGTGCGTAAATAGAAAGGTACTCCTTTCCACCGCCAGTTATCTACCATCAGCTTTAAAGCGACAAAGGTAGGGGTAGTTGATTCGGGATTGACACCATCTTCTTGGCGATAGCCTTTGACAGGTTTTCCTTTCATCCAGCCTGGGCTATATTGACCTCTAATTGCCGCTCGCTCTAAATTATTGATATCTGCAATATGGGTTACTTCTAAGACTTTGGTTTTTTCATTGCGAATGCTGCCAGCGTCTAAAGCGTTGGGTGCTTCCATCGCCGTAATGGCAAATAGTTGCAGGAGATGGTTTTGTACCATATCTCGTAATGCCCCAGAAGATTCGTAATAACCAGCCCGATCTTCTACCCCAACAGTTTCAGCTACAGTAATTTGAACGTGGTCGACAAATTGACGATTCCAAAGAGGTTCAAAAATAGCATTACCGAAGCGAAATACTAAAATATTTTGAACTGTTTCTTTGCCTAGATAATGGTCGATCCGATAAACTTGTTCTTCTTTACAAACTTTTTGTACGGCACGATTAAGAGATTTTGCTGTGCTTAAATCTTTTCCGAAGGGTTTTTCAATCACAAGACGATGTTTGATCGGATCTGCCAACATTTCTGTTGCGCCGAGATGTTTTAAAGCTGGTTTGAAAAAGTTTGGCGAGACGGAAAGGTAAAATACCCGATTACCTCTAGTTCCTCTTTTGCCATCTAATTCCGTACAAAAAGCTTTAAGTTTTTCATAACTTTCTTGTTGATCCATGTTTCCAGAACAATAATATAAACCTTGGGCAAAATCATGCCAAAGTTCCTCTGAACCAATCCCATCACCGAATTCTTCTACTCCTTGGCGTAGGTGTTCGCGGAAATATTCATGACTCCAATCTCTTCTAGCTACACCGACAACGGTAATTTCTGAGGGTAGTCTTCTTTCTTTTCTTGACTGATAAATAGCAGGAATGAGTTTTCTTTGGGTTAAATCACCTGAAGCCCCAAAAATTACCAAAATTAGGGGTTCAGGGGTTCTTTCTTGTTGTAAACCGACTCTGAGGGGATTTTCTAAGATGGTTACCATTACCTACTCTTGCTCCTGTGCTGGCTGTAATTGATGTAAGTGGGGCGACAGGAAACCCGCGCCCTCCCTCTTGTTAAACTGTAGCTAATTGCTTAACTTTGCCTTCTAACGAGGAAATTAACGATTCAAAAGGCTTAATAAACTTATCAATTCCATCATCGAGTAACTCATCCATGACTTCGTTGAGATCGATATCTACATCAGGATCGGCTAGACTCTCAATCACTTGATAAGCTTGATCGACATTACTTTCAATGCGGTTAGCAGGATCGCAGTGATCGGCACAAGCATCGATAGTTGCAGGAGGTAGAGTATTCACTGTATCCATCCCCACTAACTCATCGATATACATAACATCGCTGTATTCAGGATTTTTGGTGCTAGTCGAAGCCCAGAGTAAACGCTGTACTTTTGCCCCTTTAGCTGCTAAAGCTTGCCATCTTTCACTACCAAAAATTTCTTTATATTTCTGATAGGCAATTTTAGCATTTGCGATCGCAACTTTTCCTTTTAATTCTTGTAGTTTGGCTTTTTTCTCTAGTCTATCTACTCCTTTGAGTTTTTCATCGAGACGAGCGTCAATATTGCTATCAATGCGGCTGAGGAAGAAACTGGCTACTGAAGCAATTTTACTAATATCTTCTCCTGCTTCAGCTCGTTTTTCTAAACCACGGATATAAGCCCAAGCTGTTTCAACGTAACTATCGACAGAAAATAGTAGAGTAACGTTAACATTGATCCCTTCACTAATTGCTTGTTCAACCGCTGGTAAACCTTCAGGAGTACCAGGAATTTTGATCATGACGTTAGGACGCTTGAGAGTAGCAAAATAACGTCTAGCTTCAGCAATAGTCTTTTCCGTATCTTTAGCAATAGTTGGGGTTACTTCAATGCTGACATAACCATCTAAAAAATTGCTTTTCTCATACACAGGCAGAAAAATATCACAAGCATTACGAATATCTGTAAAAACTAAATTTTCATAAATTTCTAGAACAGATTTACCTTCTTTGATCCCTGCTTCGATATCAGCATCGTAAACTTGATTTCCTGCGATCGCTTTTTCAAAAATTGCTGGATTGGAAGTAATTCCACAAATGCCTTTTTCTTCAATTAATTGTTTTAATTCTCCCGACTCAATCGAAGTACGATTGAGATTGTCCATCCAAATACTTTGACCATATTGATTTTCAATTTCTAAAATGCGATTAGTTGCAACCATTATCTTCTCCTTAGTTGTTTGTTGCTGATTTGCTAATTGGTCATTTTTGTAATTTAAGAACCGACTAAACTGATTCCTTCTGACTCTCTTCGTATCCAATCAGCGATAAAAGATTCTACCAACTCCACATCTTCTTTACTCCCTATAATCAAAGGAGTTCGAGCGTGTAATTTGGTGGGTACTATATCCAACAATCTTTCTGTACCTGTACTTGCTTTACCGTTTGCCTTTTCCATCAAGAAAGCTAAAGGTGCAGATTCATAAAGAAGACGTAATTTGCCTTCTGGTTTTTTGTCTGTACCTGGATAGAGAAATACGCCTCCTTGCAGTAAAATTCGATGAAAATCGCCTACCAACGCCCCGCTATAACGAGCAGTGTAACCATCATGGCGATGGACATAACGAATATATTCTCGAATCGATTCTTCCCACTGCCAGTAATTTCCTTCATTGACGCTATATACTGGCCCGTGTTGAGGAATAGTAATATTCTCTTCGGCTAGAATAAACTCTCCTAAACTTGGGTCAAGAATAAAAGAGTGTACTCCCTTCCCTAGAGAATAAACTAAGATGGTCGATGGACCGTAAAGAATATAACCCGCAGCAATTTGTTTATCGCCATTTTGTAATAAATCTCTGGCTTGGGGATCGTAATCATCGCCTTCTTGTTGACGAATCGAAAAAATTGACCCGACATTGAGGTTAATATCTACATTAGACGAACCATCAATCGGATCGTATAACAAGGTATATCTACCAATTGGGCAATTTTCTGGAATGTAGTACGGTTGCTCCATTTCCTCTGAAGCTAAACGACAAACTAAACCACTTTGCTTAAATACTGAAATAAATACCTCATTAGCGTAAACATCCATCTTTTTGACAGATTCGCCTTGGACATTGGTTTCTCCAGTAAAACCCAAAGCCCCTGCCATTAAACCTGCACGACTAAGACGACGAGAAATCAGTTTTGCTGCTAAGGCAATGCGGTTCATAATCGCACTAATATCTTGTGCTTCGGCAGTAAAAGCAGAAAATTGTTGGAGTACATGTCGAGATAAGGTGGTACAGTCCCGATCTAGACTGTGTTCTGGGATAATAATTTGCTCTGGGTTTACCATGATTGTTATCCTCCGTGGCTTGTCGCGCTGAGTTGCAATTAAAGCTTGAATAATAAGTAGAAATCCCTATATAGCCTAGTTTGTCTCAGTCGCATCCCTCTACTCATCTATCTTAGGGAGGGATTTAACGGCGGAGTAATAAGCTTAAGACGAGCTTCAGGTTATGGAGACTGTATGTTATTATCTGCTAAGTTTTATTTGATGATTCTGTAATGAAAACCACAAATATTCGGTTTAGCTAGGAGATTGTGGTTGATTAATAGTTATGTTTGGCTGGTTAGGGCTAATTGTTAGAAATTAATAAAGAAATTATCAAAAGGCAAAAGATAGAATAATTAATCTTATTGCTTGTTCCCTATTCCCTATCTAATGATAACTGGTAACTGATAACTAATAAAATAAGGTGTATGGACAATTTATACCACCGAAGGTGCAGCGTAGCAATTGTCCCTACTGGTAGCTGAAATATTAACTATTCAATTGTGATCGACTGAGGTTTATCTGGTTTGCTGTTAGGGTTGGTATTATTGTTCTCAAAATTACTAAATCCCTGTTTGTCTAACCAACTGGCGAGAGGTTCTTCATTGAGATTAAGTCGTAAAAGTCCAGAACAAAAACCGCTAGTAAAAGCGAGGGGTTGTTTCAGTAGTTCTTGAATTACAGGAGATAGTTCGCTCAAAAACATAATCTAATCTTTTAGGTAAATTTAGAATTGTCTTGCTGTTTTACTTGAAATTTTAACGCTTTCTCGTCTCTGAAAAGCGATTCATGAATTTTCGGTCAATATAATCTTTGAGATACCACAGAAACGGAGATTGCCAACTAAGTGAACTCCAAGAAGCGATCGCGTTTTTGTCTCCAGTGCCGATTAAGGCTAAGTAATTTTTTTGTGGAGTGTAGGTCTTAAGAAGTCGCCCTAAAATTATTCTACGCCAATTTTCAAATAGTGGTCGACCCTGACGTACGGCAAAGACACCTGCTTTAGGACGTTGATAATTTTGCATTGTTGCTATATCCCCTGTCGCGAAAATATGGGGATGGGAAATAGATTGAAGCGTATCCTTGATTAAGATAAAACCTTTTTCATCGGTAGTTAAGCCTGAATTTTTAATCCAAGTGGGTGCGGAAGCTTGAGTTACCCAAAATATATAATTACAATCTACAACCAAACCAGAATTACAAATAATTTGATGAGCTAAAACTTCTTTAACAGTTTCCTGTAAATGGAGTTTAATTCCTCTGTGAATTAAAATTTTTTCTAAACGGTTACTTACCCAATCATTATGACTTGATAAAAGTTTTGCTTCACGATGAAATAAATGTATTTTAATTTGATAATTTTGTTCTTTTATCAAACGGGTTTGCATATTCAAGGCTAATTCAACTCCTCCTGCACCACCACCAACAATTGCTAGAGAAATTGCAGCATTTGGATGATCTTTAATTGTTGTTAATAACTTTTCCCAAGCTTGTAAAAACTGAGGGACAGGTTTGGCAGGAATAGCATATTCTTTAGCTCCAGGTATATTATTTGTTTGAGGAGTACTACCAATATCAATTGATAAATAATCAAATTTAATTGGAGCGTTTTGTAAACAAATTACTTGTTTATTATTTAAATCTAAACCTACTGCTTGATCTATTCTTAAATCTGCTCCTGCAAACTCAGATAAATGTCTTAAATTAATATGACTTTCTTGATAAGAATAAAACCCAGCCACATGACCAGGTAACATACCGGAATAAGGAGTTTGTTCTACATCACTGATTAAAGTAAGTTTTACTCCTGGAATCGGATTTTGTCCAAATAATTTTAAAGCGATCGCATTACTATGCCCACCACCAATTAAAACTAAGTTTTGTGTCATAAAATTGACTACAATTACATTAATTTTTTGCCAATCAACCTACATTTTTAAACCTTTCTTTAGCAGACTGAAAAGCTTCTCGCATTACTGATTGAATTTTTTCGGGATCGGGTTTTTTGCCTCCCATTAAATCACCGAAATAAACACAAGCACCTTCACCTAATGCCCAGGTATAAGCAGCAGCCCAAGAAGCAGCAATTACACTACCAAAACCAGGAATAAATTTAATCAATTCTCTGCCCACAGCTTGCGCGACAAAACCTCCAGCGATCGCGCTAACAATTCCACCAGCTTGTGATGGAGTGATAGTTTGTCCATAGAGTTTGCCCAATAAACTTACCATTGAGACTTGTAGGGCAGTTAAAACAGGCATCGTCGCGAAAGGAAGCGGGACAGCTGCTAAAGTAGCTGCAATTGTCGAAAATGCGACCAAATAACGTCTAGCGACATCTCGATACAAATTGCCGATTTGTTCAGTAGCAGTTTGATCCAATAATTGAGAAATGGCATTAGCTTCTGCTTCAGGCAGTAATTCGGCGATCGCATCTCTCAAAGCTTCTAAACCGTAAAAAATGGGCTGATATTCATCTTCTTCTAAAGTAAAATCAATCAAGACAGCGCGATCGCATAAATCGGCAAAAGCTTGTTGAATCGAAGTAAAAGCTCGCTTTACTTCAGCAACATCTGGAGGATAGTCTGAATGATTAACTAAATCAGGAGGATAAACTTCATGAAGACAGGTAACTGCTAATAAACAAGGGATATTAGGATACTTTTGGCGTAATTGTTCAGCAATTTGTTTTAAAGTATCGGTAGCAAAATCATTAATCTTAACAGTAAGAATTAAAATTTTGGCTCGACTAGTTTCTTGGCGTAAATCTCCAATTAATTCTTCAATAATTACTTGAGTATCTTGAGCAACATCTCCTAGCCCAACAGTATCAGTAAAAATCAATAAAGGTACTTCACTTGAAGGATAAGCATATTGCTGAGTATGTTGAGTATGGGGACGAAAGCCCTGTCCCACAATCTCAGCCGACACTCCTGTTAATCCTCGAATAATCGAACTTTTGCCCGCTTGAGGTTTACCAATCAGTAAAGCCTCGGTTGTAGGTAATTTGGCTCGAACAGTCTCTAAAATTTCTGTTACTTGAGCCTCGTCGACCTTAAACCATTTAGTAGCAGTTTGAGCAATTTGCTCTAAAGGTAAAGTCTTAACCATTTTTTGCGTTGCTTCATTCCAAGTATTGGTAACCCAGGCTGCCCAGGCATTGGCATGAAGTTTACGGGAAGATTGAGAGTTGCTAGATGATAAATCAGGTTTAGGGGAATCACTCATAAATTCTGAATTTTAAATTCTGAATTCTGATTTCATCTTAGTTAAAAATTGGCACCTACGGCTTCAATTGCAGCTTCAAGTGCGATCGCGATTTGAGTCCAATGAGTACCACCTTGACAAAATACGAGATAAGGTTCTCGCAAAGGCCCATCGGCAGAAAATTCCGAAGTACTCCCATCAATAAAAGTTCCTCCAGCCATAACTAACTGGCTCTCATAGCCAGGCATTTCAGCAGGAATAGGTTCTAAATAAGAATTGATCGGAGAACACCTTTGAATCGCTTTACAAAACGCAATGAGTTTTTCTGGTGAACCCAATTGAATAGCTTGAATTACATCCCGACGAGGTTCTAAGGGCAACGGATTAACAGGATAACCTAATTGATCGAAAACATAAGCAATTAAATGACTTCCCTTGACTGCTTCTCCCACCATTTGAGAAGCTAAAAATAAACCCTGAAACAATAACCGATTTTGATCTAGGGTTGCACCACCACTACTACCAATCCCAGGTGCTGTCAAACGACAAGCTGCTGCTTCTACCAATTCAGCTTTTCCTGCCACATAACCACCAGTAGTAACAATTGTTCCCCCTGGATTTTTGATCAGAGAACCCGCCATTAAATCCGCACCTACCGCCGTGGGTTCTCGCTCTTCGATAAATTCTCCATAACAATTATCTACAAAACAAACCGTATCAGAATTTTGTTTTTTAACTATTGCGATAATTCTTTCAATATCGGCAATTGATAAACTTTTACGCCACGAATAACCACAAGAACGTTGAATTAACACCAAACGGGTTTGATCTGTTACTGCTGTTTCCAGATTTTGCCAGTCAATATTTCCATCTAAAGTCAGGTTTAATTGGCGATATTCAATGTTAAACTCAGCAAGAGAACCATGATGGTTTCCTCTTAAACCGATTACTTCGTCGAGGGTGTCATAAGGTGCGCCTGCTACAGCTAACATTTCGTCTCCTGGACGAAGCACGCCAAATAACGCACTGGCGATCGCATGAGTTCCCGAAACAAATTGGATTCGGACTATTGCTTCGTCTGCGCCCATGATGTCAGCAAATACTCTATCTAGAGTATCTCTACCAAGGTCGTCATGTCCATAACCACTAACACTAGCAAAGTGATGGACTCCGACACGGCGATCGCGAAACGCGGTTAATACTTTTTTTAAGTTTTGCTTGACCTGGGTATCAATTCCAGAAAAAATCGGTAATAAGGCTTTTTCTGCTTTTTGAAGCAGATCGTAGGTGTTCATGAGCGAATGGGGATTTCAAATTTTGTTGCCAATCATATATCGAAAAACATTTGCTTTATTGCTGTCAATAGATTTATAGCTTGGTAATTGATTTGCTCCCATCCCATTAGACACCACCAGCATAAAGTAAAAGGTAAAAACTTAATGAGTATTTTTCCTGTTTTTACTTTTTGCGTTTATGTTTTTTTGTGTTGGTTTTAAAACACAAATTTTGCATAAAGTACAGATTTAGGTTAATAAATGACAGTTGCTACATCAGATCGACTTCCTCCAGATTGGCTCAACATTAGCTATTTTGGGCTAATACATTTAGTCGCTTTATTAGCTGTTTTCCCCCAAAATTTCAGTTGGGGAGCAGTCGGAGTTGCTTTTATTCTTTATTGGTTAACGGCAGGGATCGGAATTACTCTTGGATTCCATCGTCTAGTTACCCATCGCAGTTTTGAAACTCCTAAATGGGTAGAGTATATTTTAGTTTTTTGTGGAACTCTAGCTTGTGAAGGAGGTCCCCTTGATTGGGTTGGAGCGCATCGCGTTCATCATAAGTATTCTGATACACAGTTAGACCCCCACGATTCTAATCGCGGTTTTTGGTGGAGTCATATCGGTTGGATGATGTGTCAACACCCAGTCAATCAAGAAATTCCTCGTTATACCAAGGATATTGCTGACGATCCTTTTTATCAATTCTGTCAAAAATATTTAGTCCCTATTCAAGTTGCTCTAGGCTTACTTTTATATTTTATTGGGGGTTGGTCTTACGTAATTTGGGGAATTTTTGTCCGTTTAGTAGTTGTTTTCCACGTTACTTGGTTGGTCAATAGCGCAACTCATAAATTTGGCTATAAAAGTCATGAATCAAATGACAACTCAACCAATTGTTGGTGGGTAGCTCTACTCACTTTTGGTGAAGGTTGGCACAACAACCATCACGCCTATCAATATTCTGCTCGTCATGGCTTAAAATGGTGGGAAATCGATGCTACTTGGATGACTATTAAATTACTTGAATTCTTAGGATTAGCAAAAAATATTAAATTACCACCAACTCAAACTAACCAAACTCAAGTTTAAATTTTAATTTAATCAAAGCTACAAGGTAATAGATATTGATTGAGCAGATGTTCTCTTTATCTTTTACCTTTTTTTATTAAATAAAAAGTATTTTATCTAAACTATAAAACTATAATTAAGTAGTTGCTAAGGCAGTTATTGAAGAGAATTGTGGGAATTAAATTTATTAAAATTAATCAGGACAAAATAATAAGTGTCCCTTAAAGAGAAGACATTTTCTAAAAAAAAATTTAAGGTGAGAATATACAGATATTATCAGTCCATTACCTCTAAAGCAAAGAAAATTGCAGTTAATTAATTAATGAATCAGTCTTTGTCGTCTCAACAATCTTTGTCAAAACAAAAATCCGATTCGATTGACTCTCACGTATCTCCTTGGCTAGCTCGATTACTTTATCCGTTAGCGCGATATCTTGTTTTACCTGTTTTCTTTAGCAAAATTGAGGTAACAGGACAGGAAAATATTCCCAAAACTGAACCTGTGATTGTTGCTCCTACCCATCGCTCTCGCTGGGATGCCATGATTATACCTTTTGCAGTGGGGAGATTAGTTAGTGGCAGAGACTTACGCTTTATGGTTTCTGCTAATGAGGTTAAAGGTTTACAAGGATGGTTTATTAGAAGAATGGGCGGATTTCCTGTCGATACTGAACGCCCAGGAATAGGCAGCGTTCGCCACAGCATTAAATTACTGCATAAAGATGAAATGCTAGTAATTTTTCCAGAGGGAGGAATCTATAGAGAGAATAGTGTTCATCCTCTCAAACGTGGTGTAGCTCGGATTGCTTTAGAAGTAGAATCAGAACAACCAGGAAGTGAAATAAAAATTTTGCCTATTAGTATTAAATACGATCAGCCCTATCCTAGTTGGGGGTCAAAGGTGATAGTAGAAATTGGCTCACCACTCAATGTAGCCGATTATTTAGGTGATTCTTTACGCCAAAGCTCTCAGAAACTCACAAATGCCCTAAAACAATCATTAGAAAAGTTGCACAAAGTTGAAGATGAATGTAGATTAGCATCTTCTGAAATATAATTTGATAAAGATCTCAGACGTTACAATTCTTGGCGTAATAAACTGGTTAATAAGCCAATGATCTGGTGTAACCTCTAGTAACAATTGAGTGAAACTATCAGCGCAAAATTTATGAAGCGCGCTTCCCAATTCCGAGTATCTATGTCAAACACGGAGCAAACAATTCAGTGCTCAAATCCTCATTGTCTAGCTGTTAATTCGATAGATAATCAATTTTGTCATCGATGTAAAACGCCGATAGTCAAACGTTATCTATGGGCAATAACAAAAGCGAGCTTACCTTCAGCGAATCGTCAAGCGATCGCAGATGAGCAAATTGGGCAATTGATCGGCGATCGCTATTTGGCATTAGATCGAAGAGTATTTCTCGATACTCAACCAGGAAAGTTACCTCAAACTCCAGAGGATGTACCGAGAACGATTATTGCTTATCTACAACTTTTTTCTTATGTACCTCATATTCCTCAGGTGTATGGGCAACTTGATGGTACAGATATGTGGTTACTAGAGTATGGCACTGTACCAACAGACCAACGAGGAGGATTAATCCATCCCCAATTAATGCCTGAGATAACTGAAGTGTGGCAACAAGCGACTGCTTTACAACAGTTAAGTTGGTTAAGGCAAATCGTAACCCTTTGGCAACCTTTAGCTAGCAAACAGCTAGTTTCTACTCTGCTGAATGCTCAATTAATTAGAGTTAATGGGATATTAATTCAGCTTTTAGAATTAGAACCCGACCAGTCAACTACTCCTGAGTTAAAAGATCTAGCTCAGTTGTGGTCTGAGTGGAATCAAACTGCCTCTCCACAAATTCAAGAATTATTAACCCAACTTTGTCTTTATCTTCAGCAAGGAAAGATCGCTCAACCAGAACAGCTCATCGCTCTTTTAGACCGAGCAATTCAATTATGTAGTTATGCTTTTGATTATTCGTATCGAGTGGTTGCCTGTACTGATTCAGGTCCAAGTCGAAATAATAATGAAGATGCTTCCTACCCTCCTAACGAAACGATAGTTAATGTAGGTAATCAAGAAACTTCTCTTGCCATTGTTTGTGATGGAGTGGGAGGACATGAAGGAGGAGAAATTGCTGCTGAACAAACTATTAAGTATCTTAGAGATCGAGTTGCTGAATTATCATTAGGTAAATACGATACAAATCCTCCTAGCATAATCAATAAGTTAGCCAATTTTACTAACGCAGCTAACGATATTATTAGTAATCGTAACGATAACGAACAACGTCAAGAAAGACAACGCATGGGGACAACCTTGGTCATGAGTTTAGCTCATCATCATGAAATGTACTTAGCTCATGTAGGGGATTCTCGAATTTATTTGATTACTCCTGAAAGTTGTCATCAAGTTACCATCGACGATGATTTGGCATCGAGAGAAGTGCGTCTGGGCTATGCTGTTTATCGAGAAGCTCTGCAATACCCTTCGGCAGGGGCTTTAATCCAAGCGTTGGGAATGAGAAATTCAGGTTCTCTTCATCCTAATGTCCAACGGCTGGTTATTGACCGCGACTGCGTCTTTTTGCTTTGTACTGATGGCTTAAGTGATTTTGACCGAGTAGAACAATATTGGCAGAGTACAATTTTACCACTGTTGCAGAATTCAGACCAAAATAATCTGCTCAAAGCTGCTAAAGCATTAGTAAAAATTGCCAATGAAAAAAATGGTCATGACAATGTTACAGTTGCTCTAGTTCATTGTCAGGTTCAACCTAAATCAGAAACAGAAACAGAAGCTATTTCTTGGGCAGAGGTAGAATCAATAGTTGGGGAATCGATGAGTTGGTCTGAAGTCACTCCAACTGATAGTTTTTTGCCCGACTCAGAATCATTACCGCCTACAGAAGCACAATTCACCGAACAGCTTCCCCAGTCACGCAAATCTAATAAAGGACAGCTATTATTATTAAGCTTGATTATTTTGATTGGAGTCGGGGTATTATCTTCCTTATTTGTCCTGAAATTAATGAATCAGTCGGAAGATTCTAAGGAACTCGGGCCAACTATTCCTGAGCGAGAACTGACGACTCCTGAGCAGAAAATAACCACTCCTCGACCCAAAAATCAAAATTTTTAAGGATATAAAACTTGTTTTAAAGCATTAAGTAACAGAATGACATTTTCGGGACGACTATTATACCCCATTAAGCCAATTCGCCAAACTTTACCACCCAATTCACCTAAACCCCCAGCAATTTCTATATTGTATTCGTTGAGTAACTTACCAGCGATCGCTTTACCATCAACTCCATCGGGAATACGGACAGTAGTTAAAGTTGGTAATCGGTATTGTTGCTCTACATGACAGACTAAGTTTAATTCGGCTAAACCTTTCCACAGTAACTCAGCATTAGTTTGATGTCTTTGCCAACGCTTTTCTAATCCTTCTTCAGCTACTAGACGTAAAGCCTCTCTCAAACCGTAATAAAGATTAATTGGCGCGGTATGGTGATAAACCCGCTCACTGCCCCAGTATTTACTCAGCAGCGACATATCTAAATACCAGTTAGCAACGGGAGTACGACGGCTTTTTAATTTAGCAATTGCTTTAGCACTCATGGTAAAGGGTGAAGCACCAGGAGGACAACCCAAACCTTTTTGACTACAGCTATAAGCTAAATCAATCCCTGATTGGTCAATTGATAAAGGTACACCTCCCAAACTGGTAACAGTATCAACTAAGAGCAAACAATCGTACTGTTGGCACAATTCTCCCAACCCTTCTAAAGGTTGTTTAACTCCTGTTGAAGTTTCGGCATGAACTAGGGCTAAAATTTTCGGACGATGAGTTTCTAAGGCAGTTTTGATTTGGGTCAGATCAAATACTTGTCCCCAAGGTTTACTGATGGTACGAACATCTGCACCATAACGGGTTGCCATATCGACTAAGCGATTGCCAAAATAGCCTTTTACTCCGACTAAAATTACATCTTCAGGTTCAACCACATTGGCTAAAGTCGCTTCCATCGCTGCGCTACCAGTACCACTGACGGCAATAGTTAATTCATTGTCAGTTTGCCAAGCATAACGAAGTAAATCTTGAATTTCATCCATCACGGCTAAAAAAGTAGGATCGAGATGTCCTACTGGTGGGGTACTCATCGCAGTTAAGACGCGGGGATGAACATTGGCAGGGCCAGGACCTAATAGTAAACGAGGCGGTAAATCTAATTGAGGAATTTGACGACGAAAGCGATCGCTAGTCAAGGTGATTGAAGTCATGGTTTTAATTAAGTTTAATTTTTTTAATGGTTTCCTTTGCTTAGTTTAGAAGAATCGCTTGCTTTTGTTAAAATTAGTCTTCAAAATCTGTAATTTATTTAGTTATTATTTGAATTAACTTTGCTCAAAATTTTGATTTACTAAAACTTAAAAATCAGTTAAAGATACAGTCTAGCTTGTAGACATTCAGTAAAACACGTGTTAAAAATAATCCCAACTCAACCAATGAAAGATTTAAATTGAAGTAAATAAAATCTTTAATAATTGAGTCAAGCTTGAGCAAGTAAAAATTATCGATCTTAATCAAGAAACTCTTAGTCAAGAGGCACGTCAAGTAATGCTAAAGAACTTGGCTCAACCTCATAGAGTGAATACTATACATCTAGTTTTTACAATTATCGATCCCTATTTACTGAGGAAACATCCAAAAAAATTTGGAATAATTGAAACGGTTTGAGAAAAATTTTTTGAACAACAAATGGAGGGGAAATAACACCGTGAATTTTGCTGAACTTATTGCCAAAGGTGGAGTTACAATTTTGCCACTATTATTTCTTTCAATTCTTTCGGTAGGAACAATTTTGGAACGACTCTGGTTTTGGTCAAGAGTTTTAATTCAAGAAAAATTAATTATCAATCGCGTCATGGAAGCAGCTACTCTTAACTGGCGTTTAGTTGAGAAAATTGCCCGTGAATACAAAAATCATCCTTTAGCAAATTTTATCTATTCTCCTCTACAATTGATTAATCCCGAACCCGAAGTTTTTCATCTAGCTTTAGAAGCTGCTGCTGATGATGAGTTGGCTCATATGCGTAAGGGAGAAAAAGTTTTAGAAGCGGTGATTGCTCTTTCGCCTCTGTTGGGATTATTTGGTACGGTTTGGGGTTTGATTCAAGCTCTTGGTTCAATTAAACTGAGCGATCTAGGTACTGCTTCTACTTCTGGCGTTACTTTGGGAATAAGTGAGGCGTTAATCTCTACCGCAGCAGGTTTGTTAGTTGCCATTATTAGTCTGGCTTTTTATCGTCTGTTTCAAGCTTTTTGGGCAAATCAAGTCAGAATTTTTCGTAAAATTGGCAGTCAACTAGAATTAATTTATCGGCAGAAATGGTTGGAAGCAGAAACTGAAGGATTACCAATCGATTTACACCTAGAAGCTGATTCTAGTTTGGAACGATAAAATTTAAATTGATTTAAACAATTATGACTGCAAAAAAACCTCATACGCGCCATCAGTATCCTACTCATCTTCCGATGCGTCGAATGCGACTCTGGCAGGATGAATCAGTTCATCAAGAAACCAGAATTGAGATTCTTCCGCTAATTGATGTTATTTTTTGTATTTTGACGTTTTTTATCTTGGGGGCAGTTGGTTTGTCTCGTCAACAAGCGATTAATCTCGATTTACCTAGTGCTACAACGGGTAAAGCCCAAATGCGAGACATGTTAGTAGTGAGTTTAGATGATTTAGGTCAAATTTATGTGGAAGAACAAATCGTAACCAAAACTCAGCTATCTCAATCAATTAAAAATTATCATCAATCTAATCCTGAAGGGTTAATGGTACTTCATGCTGCTAAAAATGCTACTTATCGTGAAGTAGTAGAAGTGTTGGATGTGTTGAGAGAGGTAGGAGGCGATCGCGTGGCTTTAGCTACTCTTCCTGGAGATTCTCAAGCAACAGAAACACCTACTAATTTTAATAATAATCCAAATCCTTATTTACCAGCTCTTCCAGGTTTACCAAGTAACTATAATCCTTATTCTATTCCCAATCCTCCTAGTCTACCGAGTAATTAATTGGGGAACGTATCAACCAGGGTAATGAATTGGATTAAGAGTTAATTTATTGAAATAGGAAGATGAGAAGATTGGAAAGATAAATTTAAAATATTGCCATTCCCTCATCTTGACTAGAAATAATGTCTGATATTCAAACTTTAATTAGCCAAGTTCAACAACAAGCTCAACAAGAAGAATTTCCCCTCGATATCCCAGTCTATAAATCTGCTCGTTTAGAACCTACTTATCCTGTACTTTATGCAGGTAATTTACAAAGTCCTTTATGTTTTTTTGGGCGCGATCTCGGCAGAGATGAAGTTCATGCCCGTCAACCTCTCATTGGTGCAGCAGGAAAACTAGTACGACAAGGTTTTTATCAAGCAATTCATCAGCAGTCAGCCACCTCAGATCGAGAGTTACAAACGGTTTGCGATCGCATTTTATTAACCAATACTGTTCCCTATAAACCGCCTGAAAATAAAGCTTATTCAACCAAGGTTAAGGAAAGATTTCGTCCTTTTATTGAACGTCTTTTAACCATCCATTGGCAAGGACATCAAATTATCACCCTTGGGACAGAAGCTTTTAAATGGTTTGCTCCCTACGGGGAAAAAGGGGAAGTTAATAATTTTTTTCTTGATAAAGAAAGGCGTTATATAACTAAATTAGCTGTTAATCTAAGAGCTACTGATGAATTAGGCATGGAATATCAAAAAAACATTTATTTACTGCCTTTACCTCATCCCTCCCCTTTAAATAAAACTTATTACGCAAAATTTCCGCAGATGCTTCAGCAGAGGCTGACCCAAATTGATTTTTAAATTACAAATTCTGATTACCTTATCAAATATCAATATTAATTAATTTTAATGATTAAATATTGAATTTTGTTGTTAAAATCAACCAAATGAAAGCTGGATATGTTAACCAGAAAAATCTAAAATTTTTGTTAAAATTGATACAAAAGAGGACCTTGCAGAAAGGGAAGGAAATTATGACCAATAACAAAATAGTAGTAGCACCATCGATTCTATCGGCTGATTTTAGCCGTTTAGGAGAAGAGATTACTAAAGTAGACGAAGCTGGTGCTGATTGGATTCACGTTGATGTTATGGATGGTAGATTTGTCCCTAACATTACCATTGGTCCTCTGATTGTTGATGCAATTCGCCCTTACACTAAAAAACCTCTCGACGTTCACTTAATGATTGTTGAACCCGAAAAATACGTCGAAGATTTTGCTAAAGCTGGTGCCGATCTTATTTCGGTTCATGCAGAACACAATGCTTCTCCCCATTTACACCGTACTTTGTGTCAAATTCGTGAATTAGGTAAACAAGCGGGAGTAGTACTCAACCCCTCTACACCTTTAGAACTAATTGAATACGTTCTTCCTGTCTGCGATCTAATTCTGATCATGAGCGTTAACCCTGGTTTTGGTGGTCAAAGTTTCATCCCCGAAGTAGTTCCCAAAATCAGCAAATTGCGTCAAATGTGTGATGAAAGAGGATTAAATCCTTGGATCGAAGTAGATGGTGGACTTAAACCTAGTAATACTTGGCAAGTATTAGAAGCTGGTGCTAATGCGATCGTAGCAGGTTCTGCGGTATTCAAAGCTCCCAGTTATGCTGAAGCAATTGAAGGTATTCGCAACAGTAAACGCCCTGAACCAGAATTAGCTACTGTATAGGCAGTATTTTCAGCTAAAAATAAATTTACAATAAGATTAAGACCGTAGTCTGGTTAGACTTCGGTTTTTTTCTATTAATGTCTACTATGGTTCAATTTCTTTATGTCTTCCAAACGTAAATCTACTAACAAAGATGCTACTGTGTATCGCGAATTTGGTAATGAAACTAATAATCATGCCTTTGAACGAGGTGTTCCTAATTTACCTCCCCAACAACAAAATATCAGAATTCAGGTAACAAGAGCAGGAAAAAAAGGGAAAACTGTTAGCGTAATCTCTGGTTTCCAACATAATCAAGAGTCTTTAACTCAATTACTGAAAAAAATAAAAACTCAATGTGGTACTGGCGGAACAATTAAAGATAATACTATCGAAATTCAAGGCGACCACAAACAAAAGCTACTAGAAATTCTTAGTCAGTTGGGATATAAAGCAAAAATTAGTGGTGGTTAAATAAGTTATTTAATTGATTTGGCTAATTAAAATTAACTCGAAGCACTAGTGTAAAAACGTAAAGCAAATTGCCAGAAAAAGATGGAAATTATTAATAAAATAATTGCAAGAATTCCAGCACCAAAAAACCAAGTCAACTCACTACGACCAAGCATAGCTTCAGCAGGAACAGTAGTCAAAAATGCCACAGGGACAATAAAGGTAAAAAACACACGATAAATAGCAGGATAAGCAACCATTGGATATCTTCCTGCTTCTAATAAACCCCTTAAAACTTCGGTTACGTTATAAATTTTGACAAACCAAATACTGGTTGCTCCTAAAATAAACCAAAGACTATATAGAATAATGACACCAAAAAAAACTGGGATTAAACTAATTAAATAATCTTGCCAATTTAAATGTAGTTGTCTTCCTGCATAAATAATTAAAATAATTCCAAACAATAAATCTGGAAATCCCCAAGGAGAAACCATTCTAGTCGATAACCAAAATTGACTACTAATAGGTTTGAGCAAGACAAAATCTAATGTACCTTGTTCAATTTGTTCGACAATACGATTAAGATTGGGAACTAAAAAAGTATTAGAAAACCCTTGTAATAAAGTAAACAACCCTAAAACAATGAGTGCTTCTTGCCAACTCCAGCCTTGAAAAGTATAGCCAGTCCGATAAAATAAAAACAATCCAAAAATACTACCTACCAGATTAGCAATACTAGTAAAAGTAGCGATCGCAAAATTAAGCCGATATTCTAATTCTGTGGCAATTGAGGTAGTCCAAAACAACCATAAAACTCGCCAATATCTCATAAACAAACTCAAACTTTTATCCCTTAACTGCACCCGCCGTCAAACCTTGAACAATGCGACGTTGGAAAAATAAAACCAGCAAAACTAAAGGCAGCGTACCTATTACTGTAGCAGACGCGATCGGTCCGTAAGGAATGTCAAATAAAGTTGTTCCTCCTAATTGTGCTGTAGCTACAGGAATAG
This sequence comes from Stanieria sp. NIES-3757, assembly GCA_002355455.1. Taxonomy (NCBI): domain Bacteria; kingdom Bacillati; phylum Cyanobacteriota; class Cyanophyceae; order Pleurocapsales; family Dermocarpellaceae; genus Stanieria; species Stanieria sp. NIES-3757. The sequence continues at coordinate 2,870,311 of AP017375.1, read as the reverse complement.
TTTTCATAGTTTCTTTAGTAATAAAAGTCAAAGCGAAAATATATTCATTCCAAGCAAATATAAACGTTAATATTCCAGTAGTAATCAAAGCAGGAACGGTCATTGGTAAGACAATGTTAAACAACATCGGAATGGTTTTATAACCATCAATTTTGGCTGCATCTTCTAAATCTTTAGGTAATTGCTGGAAAAAGCTACGCATAACTAAAATAGTCAAGGGTAAGTTAATAGCTGTATAAGGAATAATTAAAGCTAGATAATTATTTCCCAAACCGATTGCCTTGACTATTTCTAATAATCCTAAAAATAGTAGTACATAGGGAAATAAAGTGATGATTAAAATACCTGCTAAAATAATTTGTTCTCCTGGAAGTTTTAATCTGGCTAAAGCATAAGCAGCAGGAGAACCTAATATAAGGCATAAAAATGTTGAAACAATTGAAACTAAAGCACTATTCAGAATATAGAGTAAAAAAGGACGACGATTAAAGAGTTCTAAATAATGAGTTAAAGTAATTCTTTTAGGAAAATAAATATTGGGGATTGCTGAGATATCTTGATTTAACTTAAAAGAAGTTAGTACCTGCCAAACAATCGGCGCAAGAAAAAAAACAATGATCAAGATAACTATCAACCCAAAAACAACTTGGGATAAATTGAAATTAGTAGTTTGAGAATTAGATTTTACAATTGCCATTTCAAAATTTTATTTATAAAGAAAAAATATCGATAAATTGATTTTAATTATTTAAATATTTCTTAATTTTTGCAAAAAATAACTAGTAGCTATAACAACCAACACTAACAACAAAAAAGTTACTACAACTAAAGCTGCTCCATAGCCAAAATCAAGATAACGCATTACCATTGAATAAATATAGATAGAAACTGTTTCCGTTGCTCCTGCTGGACCACCACTAGTCATAACTTGAACTAAATCAAAAATACCAAAAGCTTGAGCAAATCTAAACAGTAAAGCAATTAAAATTTGAGGCATTAATAAAGGCAAAGTAATTTGATAAAAACTCTGCCAGTAATTAGCACCATCTATAGCATGAGCTTCGTATAAATCCTCAGGAATTGATTGTAATCCTGCAAGTAGAATAATACTAATAAAAGGTGTAGTTTTCCAAACATCAGCAATGATTAAAGCTACCATTGCTAAACTTGGTTCTCCTAACCAATTAATACCTGTATCAATCAATCCTAATCGTTGCAAAATATCATTAACAACACCAAATTGATCGTTAAAAATCCATGCCCAGGCTAATCCCATAACTGCGGTTGGTAATGCCCAGGGGATAATGGCAATAGTTCTGACAATCCCTCTACCTCGAAAAGATTGATTTAGAACCAGAGCAATAGCTAGACCTAACAATAATTCTAAAATTACACTCACAACTGTAAATACCGTTGTATTTCCCATTGTTTGCCAAAATCTGCCATCCCCAAGCATTCTTTGATAATTACCAATTCCTGAAAAAACTGGGTTTAATTGTGTACCAAGATTTTCTGTAAAAAAACTTAACCAAAAAGCTCGTCCTATTGGGTAAATAAATACTAATAATAAAACCAATAAAGCTGGGATTAATAGTAAGCATCCTGTGAGTTTTTCTTGGGAATTAATAGTCATGACATGTTTTCTTAACTAAGCAATTTTAACAATCTTTATTTGCAGTAATAAACTCCAAAATAAGTATATTTTTCAGTATTAATCAGTAAATGCTAGGATTTAACAATTCAATTTCAAAAATAACCTTAAAACATAAAAACCTTGCTCAAAATAGATAACAAAATAATTTTAACCAGATAAAATTCTTAAGCGATCGCTTTTTTAGTGATTAATTAAGGCAAATATTATGACTCACTTGAAAATCTTTGAAATATTTTAATCTTTTTTGAAAAAGACGTGAAGAATTATTTTTATTTTATCCGTAGAAACAACTAAATCAATGGGACTCAAGAGCAAAAATCAGTGTTTATACGAATGTACTCGTTAGTGATGAATAGTAACATTCAATATTAAGAAAAGCCAAATATAGTTTTGACTATTCTTTAATTTCTATTTTATTTAATTCCTCTTGCTCCACATACCCCGCTCTTGGCAATAGTGAGTGGGGTTTTTTATTGACTTTAATAAATATCAGCTTGAAACAAAAGCTGTATTAACTTGATTGATGAGAAATTTTTGAGTCTGGCGAGAAAAGATAAACATTACTAGTAAGAAATGGGCTATACTGTACCATTGACCAGATTCAGCTAGAGTTGAGGAGGAAACTATTCCTGAGCAACTAAACCTGACAGTTAGCTTAAGAGGCACTCGCGAAGTCAGGAAAAACTATCAAATATTTCGTCTGGCTGGATTACTTGATGCCTTTTCTGAGCCTACTTTCCGTAAGGTAATCGGTAATTATATTGACGAAGGACCTTATCATGCAATTCTCGTTCTCTCTCAAATTGATTTTATCGACAGTTCGGGATTGGGCGCTTTGGTACAGCTAGTCAAAAAGGCACAAACTGCGGGCGGAAGTTTACAAATAGTTACCAACGCGAGGGTAACTCAAACAGTTAAACTAGTTCGCCTAGAGAAATTTCTTTCTCTTCAGCCTTCAGTTGAAGCTGCTATCGAAAATATAGAAAAATAGCGTCAGTAATAGGCGTGAGTTTACCAGAACCAGATCGAGATCAACCAGAGTTAACAACTTCGGCTTCTGCTTGGACAGAAGCTAGTTTATTGTCTAATCAAATGGCAACTTCTCTTGTTTCCCAAGTAGAAAGCTTGTCACCTAGTGCTTTGGCGTATATTGGGGATGCAGTCTATGAACTATACGTTCGTACTTGCTACCTCATCCCGCCGAAACGGCTTGCAGATTATCATAATCAAGTTGTTGCTCAAGTAAGAGCCGAAAGTCAGGCAGATTATCTCCAATTACTTCAACCTTATCTGACTTTCTCAGAACAGGAAATTGTACGTCGTGGACGGAATGCAGTTGACAAGAAACCACGACGTATATCTGCCCAAATTTACCAACAGGCTACCAGTTTTGAAACTTTGCTAGGCTATCTTTATCTAACCAATCCTCAACGTTTAGATGAATTATTAGCTAAATTAGGGATTAATTCTACAAAATCTTTGAGTTAATTTAAATTTTTAAGAAAACTAATACCTTTTAAATCTATGATTTATGAGCGAGCAATCTTTTATTAAACGGGATCCAGTTCCCCAACATTTGAGGAAAAATAAATCTCAGTCAAAAGAGCGCAAATCTAAGCTTCAATCATCTCGTAAAAGTAATCAAATCGAATTCGACCCCAAACTCGAACAAGAAGATTCTGAGTTAGTTTATGGTCGCCATTCTGTTTTAGCAATTTTGAAAAGTGACAGCAATATTGATCGCATCTGGGTTACTGCCAAGTTACGACAAGTTCCTCAATTTTATTCTCTTCTTCAATCAGCTAAAGCGAATGGAGCGATCATAGACGAAGTAGAAATGCGTCGTCTAGATTTACTAACTCAAGGCGGAAATCACCAAGGAATAGCAGTGCAAATTGCTCCTTATTCTTATTGGGAGTTAGAAGATTTACTTGAACATGCCAAAACTACCTCTACAGAACCAGTAATTATTATTGCTGATGGCATAAACGATCCCCATAATTTAGGTGCAATTATTCGTACTGCTGAGGCAATGGGCGTACAAGGTTTGGTTATACCTCAAAGACGAGCAGTAGGAGTTACTTCTACAGTGATGAAAGTAGCAGCAGGAGCTTTAGCAACTTTCCCTGTTGCGCGAGTAGTCAATTTAAGCCAAGCTTTAGACAAGTTAAAAGAAGCAGGCTTTTGGCTCTATGGCACTAGTGCTGAAAGTAGTAAACTGTTACACACAATTAATTTTCGAGGAGCGATAGGATTAGTAATAGGTTCGGAAGGAAAAGGTCTAAGTAATTTGATTCAACGTAATTGTGATGAGTTGGTAGCTATTCCTTTATCGGGAGAAACTCCTAGCCTTAATGCTTCGGTAGCAACAGCTATTGCTATTTACGAAATTTGTCGTCAAAGATTTTCTAATTAGAGTTAATTATTTTTACTACCAATTAACAGTGATTCAGAGTTAAAATCAGGCTGTTATAAATAAAAAAAATTTTTGTAACGTAATATAAAGATTTAAAACACATCTGCAACAATACACCAATTAAATACAGTAATAAATAGAGGAAATTTAAAATGCTTAAAGAAATCTTAACTAAAGTTCTAGATAGCGTAGGTAGAGCTTATTGGGTTGAAATTACTACTGATACTCCTGCTTGCATTTATTATTTTGGCCCTTTTTTGACTGCTAGAGAAGCCGAAATTGCCCAAGCTGGTTACATCGAAGATTTAAAAGGAGAAGGCGCGCAAGGGATTTCGTTGACTGTCAAACGTTGTCAACCAAGTGAATTAACAATTTTTGATGAGTTGGATGAACCTGTGGATTTTAAGACTGTTCCTGCTTTCGGCAAATCCTACTAATGTTTCCTAGCGTTAGTTAGCTTTTTCCATAACTGTTTCAGGATAATCATCTAACCATTGCTCGATCTCTTCTTGGACTAAGTTAGGAATTTCCCAAGGGAATAAATGAGCGGTATTGGAAAAACATCGCCATTGACAAGAACTTAGTGCGTTAGCAGTTTCTTCGCTAGAAATAGCAGTAATATGACGATCTTCTGCCCCAGCTAAAGCCAAACAGGGAAGATCGAGTAATTGAAGCTCTTGAAGACGATTGTATCCTTGACTAATCGCTTGAGATAATGATTGATGAGCAGCAGTGGAAGTTTTAAGATAAGCAGGAACACCTTCTTTGGCTAAATAGTGATATGCTTGAGCATTTTGTTGAGTTAGAAGATAGCGAAACAAAGACTGTTTACCAAAAGTATCTATATTCCATTGCCATCCAGGTTTTAAGTAATTAATGATCCCTGCAATTCCTGTATAAAGTAAATCTAGCCAAGTAATGGGAGGATGATTACTACGAGGACGAGCAGCCGAAGCGATTAAAATTAACCCTGTAAATTTTTGTGGCAATCGGAGGGCTAATTCTAATGCCAAAATACCTCCCAAAGACCAGCCTAAAAGTAAACAGCGTTTAATTTCTAAACGTTCCAAAAGCTCTTCAAGGTCGTCAAGATGGTCTTCCATTTTAAATCTATTTGTCGGTCTACTTTTACCATATCCTCGTAGATCTGGAGCAATGGTTTGATATTTTTGGGAAAGAAAGTTTGTAAATACTGACATACTTCGTCCTGAACCAGGATGACCATGTAAACATAGAATTGGAAATCCTGTTCCTTGAATTTCAACGTGTAATTTCATATTGTTTTTAGTTTAATTAAAAGCGGTCTCAGCAAAGCTGAGGCACTACGCGATCGCCTTAGACTTTTGAGAATAGGGTAATCAGTAACTAATTAGTTTCACAATTAGTAGCACTAACTGAACGAGAGACATCTCCTGTATAATTTCCACTTCTTAAAATTCCTAGTCCCAGAGAAATAGCCAAACATTTTTTAGTAGAATTATTTTGATTATGATAAACAACAATTGTACCAGCACTATTAGTATTACCTCGTGGCGAAAAAGTAATTACTGGTGTGTCGTAATTGGTTTTAATTTCTACTCCAGTTGGCAAAGAGCGATCGCTGAATAAACAGCCTTCATAACTACCATCAACATCGGGAGTTTTAACTTTAATTGTACGATTAGTTGTATCGATTTGAATTCGGCAACGTCTGCCTTTCCGAATAGCTTGTCTTTGTGCTTCTTTAATTGCACCTTTGACTGTTTCAAAACCTTCACTAACTCTTTGTTGCGCTAATAAACCAGCAAAATTAGGAATTGCGATCGCAGCTAAAATACCAACTATAATTACTACTACCAAAATTTCAATCAAACTATAACCGCGATCACGTAGTGCCTCAGCTTTGCTGAGACCTCTTTTGTTGAGCTTGTATAATCTCATAAGAAATTAGCTTAACTTGCTTTGATTCTCTGAACAGTTCCAATAGTGAAGCAATATTACTTATCGTTAATTAGTGTACAAAGTACTATTTACTCAAAAAATTAGTCGGAAAGCTTACATTGATTAGGATAAATTGTGGAACTAACACTACCTTGATAATTACTTTGTTTAATAATTCCCAATCCATCTGAAATCAATACACATTTTTTTTCATTAGTATTATTAGATGAAAGAACGATCGCGTAAGTACTGGTGACATTTCCTCTATGGGAGAAAGTAATATTTAAAGGAGAAGTATTTGGGTCAGTATTAATATTTATACTGCTATCAATTTGACGCTGACTTGATAAACAACCGTTAGGAGTTGCAGTAATAGTCCCAGCATTGATACTAACTGTGCATTGTTTGCCTCTACGCATTGCTTGTCGTTGTGCTTCTTTAAGTGCGCCTTCGACTTGGACTACTGCTTCTTTTACTTTATTTTGATTAAATAAACCAACAAAACTAGGAACAGCGATAGCAGCTAAAACTCCAACCACAATTGCTGTAGTCATGATTTCTATTAGAGTAAAACCGGCATTTTTTTTAGGGGCATTGAAAAGCTGCATTCGGTGTTACCTCAATATAATCTGTTGCGATCGCATCACCAATAAAATTATCACCATTATCTAATTCTTTGACTTGGTATCTAATTCTTAAAACTCTGTGAGGAGCAGTACTAATACCATCGAGAATAGTGCGCTCTAATCCCCATTTTTTTCCTTCTGTATTATTTAATAATCTTTTGCTTGGTTTTGGTTGATAAGAAGTTGATGCAAGATATTGAGATCTTAAAGCATGAGCATAGCCATCGATGTAATTAGTTGCCAAACATTTAGAAGGAGTTGAAGAGAGATTAATGGCGATACTATTTAGATTTTCGATCTCTTCTTGGATTAATTGACTAGCTACTTGTTTCTCTTGCGCCTTAACTCTAAAAACTGTAGCTACTACCATAGTTTGCAAAGATACTGCCAAAAAAGCTGCTGCGATTAAGATTGCTACCATGACTTCTAGCGTGGAAAAGCCTTGATTTGATTGTAATCTTTTACAAATTAATCTATTTAGTTTTAACATTTATTCTGCCTCCACTGTTTCCCACTTGCTGGGAGGATAAATAATTGGTTGGATAACTAATGCATTATTGTCAAGGCTTCTTCTAACGCTGGTGTAGCCATAATAACTTGCATCTGGGGTAATCGTCACTGTTTGATTAGTGGTATTTTGCCATTCCTTTACCCAAACAGCACCAGTAATTTCAACTGTTGGAGTACCAGTTACTTCCACAGTCGCGTTAGGTGCATGAATAAAAGCCTTGAGCCTAATATTCCCACTACCTTGGAATCTAATCGTGATTGGGTCATTGCTGTAAATTTCTAAATGCTCAGACTTATAGTCTGCATTCCAATTTACATCTACGTTGCCATCAAAGGTAATGTTATTCTGAACATAGAAAATAATTTTGTCTTTGGTTCTATTGGTAGGGCTAATGTTAATCAGTATGTTTTTGTTAGTTAGACTTAGACCATTGGGAATTGAGTATTGATAAACATTTTTAGTTTGTTCCCTGACCGATTGTATTGCCCAGTTATCTCCAGATCTTGGTAAGTCAACATTTTCTAGGACGCTACTATTAGTAATATTATTAACTCCTCCTACAGCAAGAGGAATACTAGGCAAAGTTTGAGGTTCGGCAACTATATTGGGTAATACGGCTGCGATAGCTTTAGTACCTGTTGATAGTTGGCAATTTAGACTTGAAACTAAAATATTGCCATTGACAACATTCAGATTATTTTTAGTGCCATTTAAAGTCATTAAATCGCTTCCTAGCCATAAAGCAGGAGCTAAATTATTTAAGTTTTCAGTAATAACATCTTGCGACACTCCTGGCGGTCTAGGAACACCTGGTTGAATGGGAAATTCTACTCTAAGTCTAGTAACAGAAGCCTCATTACTACTGTTGCGATCACGACCTTCTACTACTAACCTTCCTATTTTATCAGCAGCTATATATTCATAATTTATCAATTTATATTGTCCAAGATTGCTATCAACATCTCGCCAAGCTGCACCAGCAGCATTGGTAACATTAGTAGCACCAAAACCATCAGAAGCAGTAAAACAATTATTTGGAGATGGTTTTACGTAGAAATCTAAGTTGGGAATACCAGTATTATTTGCCCAGCTTACCGTACCACTACTATTATAAACAGCGATCGCTTTGTTTTTATTAATTAAATCTCGATAATAAGCAACTCCCGCTTCCCCAGCAGTTAAAGCTCTTTGAGTTCCTCTTTGACCAATAGCAGTTAGATCTTCTTCGTTAGATTTAACTATACTAACCATGCCAATTAAAATCATAATTAATCCCAAGCCAATTACGATTGGGATTGCAAAACCTTGTTCTCTTGAGCGACAAATTAAAAAAGATTTAATTAAATAATTCATATTTGATTAGCTACAATCAGCAAGGCAATAAAAATAACTAATATTGTCATTAGTTTGGCTTGATTATGTCCTAAACAAGTGTGATCTCAATCACACCTTTTTTAAATTAATTATTTAGAACAACCTGATAAAAATTAAGTAACTTTTCTGATGGCTAAACTAGTTTTAATTGTTTATTTTGGTGACTGAATATCAAGAAAATTCTATATTTATTTTTTTCAAATACAGCTTATTAGCATGCCAATACGCAACTTATTGAAAGTATTTTTAAAACAAAAAAATAATGCTGGTTTCACCTTAACGGAATTGTTAATAGGAGCAGCTATTGCTTCTGTAGTTGTTGGTGCTGCTGGTTTTGGCTTATTACAAATAATGAAAACGAGCCAAAAGGGTAGTGTTCAGTCAGAAAAGCGTTCTGAAATAGCTCGTGCTTATGATTTTATTTCTGATGAGATTAGAAGGGCTGAATTAATTGAGCCAAATGCAACCAATGCTACAGGTTTTACATCTACAGGCAAAACAGTTGTTTTTGCACTCAAAATTCCAGGAATAGATAACGACGGTAATGCTACGACTCAGGCAAGAGTTGTTTACTATCTTAAAGACCCAGAAAGTAATTCTGTCTGGAAAGGACCTAAAGTAGTTTATCGCTGGGGTCCACCCCTAAACGATAGTGGCAATTATACATCAGCAACTTGGCAAGATAGACCACTCGTTGACGGAATTGTTGCCAATATTACTGCTCCCAATTGTGGCACTAGTTGGACACTAACACCATCAGCGAGTGGTTCTACAACTTCTGGTTTTGCAGCTTGTATTGCTTCAGATGCTAAAACAGCAAAGCTTTTCATCAATGGTGATATCGTGACATCCTCAGAAGGCAGCAGTATTTATCAAGCAGATACTAAAACAGTTGCTAGAGCTGATACTGACGCTGAAATTAAGGCTGGTTTCGGCCCAATGAATCCTCCCTCTCCACTTGGGGGTAAATTTAAATGCCAAAAACCAACAGGTGGAGGTTCTCCCACTCTTGTAAACGTAAATACAACGCTGCAACTTGACAATGAAACAGCAGAAACACTGTCAAGTGGACAATTTGCTAGTAGCCAACCTACTTCAAACCAAACAGTTAAAGTTGCTTCTGCGCCAGTTGATTGCACTGCTTCAGATTCTCCATTTCAGTCTGTTACTCCAGTAAATGTAGAGATTCAATTAACTGAAGTTAGTGGTTCTCGTGTAAAAACTGAAAATGGTTTTACTTATCCAAACGTTGCTCCTATCAATCCTTCTAATTCAAAGATTTTAGTTTTACATAATGGTTTCGACACGACTCCTTACAATATACAATTCGATGGTCAAAAAACTCTAAAAGAATATTTAATTGATAAAGGATTTGAATTCTATCCAGATCCAAATAGCAATAAAATTAAACTAAATTACAATCAGTTAATACTTGCTTTTGAAATTGGTCAAAATGACCCACAAATTGGAACTCCTGCTATTCCTAATCCAGGTTTTGATTATCAAGATAATCTTGTATTAGTTAATTATAAAAACTTAAATTAAATTTTTTAGTCTGAGTATTTAATTTGATTTAATTATAAATAAAATAGAGATCGCAATTTGTTTTAAATGTGGTCTTTTTTTTTGTTCAAGTTGAAATTTATAATACAAATATTATAGCGATCGCCCATTAATCTAACTTCTAAAGCGATCGCTATTGATAATCTTTTCAATTTAAAATTTATTAAGATTAATGCCTGCTTCTTTTGCCATTGCATCAATGCCTTTCTTTTCAAGGGTTTTGATTGCCTTGGTAGACATACGTAATTTCACCCAACGATTACCTTCTGGCCACCAAACTCTTTTAGTTTGTAGATTAGCATGCTGTAATCTTTTCGTACGACGATGAGAGTGAGACACAGCAAAAGCATTGTTGGCTTTTTTGCCTGTTAATTGACATCTGCGAGACACAGTTTTCCTCCTATTTTATCACACAATCTCTTATTATAGCTTATAAACAGCCAAATTTGTGATATTGTAGATTGACATTGTGCATCAATTTTATTGGTAAGCAAGAGCAAAAATTTTATAAAAATCTACTTAAATCAAATTCTTCGTCAATCGATTCTTCTTGAAATCTTTCAGCACTTAAAATTAATAATAATCTTTCTGTATAATCTACTGCTCCACGCAATTCATCTTTTAATTTTTCCAAACCACCGTTAACATATTCTTCAAAAATTTGAATTCTTTCTGCTTCTATGTCACGATTGCAACTAGCCAAAGTTTGTAGTTGTTGAGTTTCAGAAATAGCAATTAATTTAATCGCCCAATCATAACCACGAGAAATAAACACTTCTAAACTAATAGGTGCTGGTTCACTATTAGATATTTCTTGCAATGGTACTCGCTTCTGATATTTGAATCCTAAACTAGCAGCAAAAGCTACAACATCAGCATAGGTTTGAAAAGGACCAGTTCCATTTTTATTATCTATAAGTTTTTGAATTAAGTCTGCTTTGTCTTTAGCAATTTTAATTCTGGGGAGAGCCATAGTAACAATTTTAATTTTTTGTTATTTTAAGTCCAATCCAATTTCATGCCAAGATATTCTTCTAGCTGAATATTATGACTTTTAAAAAACTGACTCAAACTTTCTCTAAGCTGCTCATCCTGATGATTGTAAGAGCCAACATTATGTTTTTTGAATTTTAAATTTTGATTATCAGCTAAATTGAGAAAATTATAAATTCGTTTCATAGTTTGTTCTGGCTCTGCCAATAACTTTTCATTGGTTAAAATTAAAATTTGTTCTTGAGGAAATACGTTTAACCATCTTTTAAGAGTATGAACATATAAACCACCTAACAAATAAATTGAATTTTTTTCTCGGCAAAACTGTTCAATTTTTTCTTGGCAATCAAGCTCTTTAAGCATTTCTAATTCAGAATTGATTGCTACTTCTAAAGAGTTGTTTTCCCAACCATGTTTACAACGATGATAATAGTGAGAAATAGCTCTTTCAACAGGATCTCTTAAAAGAGTAATTAATTTAATCTGAGGAAATAAAGTAAAAACTTTTTCTTGAACATCACTAATTAAATAAGAAGGAGTAGCTTCACCTGTGAGAAAATTTGTCCCTTCAGGAATTGTAGGAAAATGAGATAAATACCAATTAAGATCTGCTGGTAAATAATCGCTGCGATTAAAATATCCTACTTCTTTCTTTACGGCTGGTAAAATTTGAGGGTGTTGTGATAAATAATGATAAAGAGAAGTTGTTCCTGCTTTTGCTGCTCCAATTATTATGAAATTAGGACCTTGAGACTGTTGATAATTCCAATATTTCTCAACAAAATCGGGTCGACTTTGAGTAGTGATAGTATAACAAGCATGACGATAATGATTAGCTGCTTCGTCAAATTTTTCTTGTCGAGTTAATAGATCTCCTACTGTAATATAATATTCCGAGGGAAAAATAGTTTCTTTTTGTTGGGCTTGTTGATAACAATTAATAATTTGATCGATTTGATTAAAATTAATTTTTTGAATATTTCTAATTTTAGTATAAATAGATTTAATGCTTGGTTGAATCTCAATTGCTTGCAAGTAAAATTCAATTGCCTTATTCCATTTTTTTTGTTTTTCAAAAATTGTACCTAATTGATTATAAAACTGCCCAATTTTATAACTTCTATTTTGTTCATAACCTAGCCAAGTGAATTCTGGATCGAGTTCCAAAGCTTTTTGGTAACTCTTCATAGCTAAAGACCAATTATGCTGCTGAAGATAAATTTGTCCTAATTGTTCCAAGAAAAAAGCATTTTCTCCGCTAAAATCTATACCTTGTTGATAAATAGCGATCGCTTGTTCCCATTTTTTTTGTTTAAAATAAATCTGTCCTAATTGGCAATAAGGTTCTAAATAATTAGGTTCAATTTCAATGGCTCGAAGATAGGAATAGATTGCTTTATCTAAATAATTTTGTTTGGTATAAGCTAGCCCTTGCTCATAATATAATTGGGCTGATTCTGGATATAATTTGGTTAAAAGAAGCGGTTTAAGGATACCAATATTTCTGAGAGTTTTAACTATGTTATGCTCGTTCCCATCATAAGCTTGAAGAGTAACATTCTGGCAATTTTGAAGACGAGCTGCATGAACTGTGTCTAGATGATTTTCTCGACAAAAATAAATATAAAATTGAGTTTTAATTGTATTTTTATTTTGCCAAAGTTTAATTAAATCAAAATATTGATTGGAAGTTTCATTACTAAGAGATTGATATAATTTATTTAGCTGAGATTGCCAACGACTATCACCAAAAATAGCACGATTTTTAGGGTCAATAAAAGTTTGGGGAGAAAATGCGATCGCAACATCTGCTTCTAATAGATAAGCAAATAAAATAGCTGCATATCCTCCAGCAGAGTTACCTGTAACTAATACTTTTTGAATTTGTTGTTCTTGAATAAAAGATTTTAAATAATTAACAATTTGTGCAATATTATTGCCGATTGGTTGAATTCCGTTTTGATACCAACTTTGTAAACCATCTCTTAAAAATATTTTTTTGATTTTAAAATCTGAGGTAATGCGAGAAAATTCATAAGGAAGAATTCCCATTCCTTGAGAAATACCACCACAAGCGATCAATAAAATATCACTGTTATACTGACAATCTATCTGAATACCTTCTGCTTGTTTTGAACTTTGAGAGGTTTCCTCTCTTGGAGACTCTTCTGGTAGAAAATCTTGTTCGGTAAAAGTTGCAACAGTCATCTTTAAATTTTCTCCTCTCTATTTATCTGATTGATAAATTATTTGGAGGAAGAAGAGATCACAATCTTCCTCTATATTATCAGCAAAAATTAAGGTAAGTTAATTGTATTAATTCCAGTCAAATTTCATTTCTAAAAATTCTTCTAATCTTTGATTGTGGGGTTGGAAGCATTCAGCTAAAAGCTGACGCATTTCTGGTTCAATATCAGAATAAGAACCAGCATTATAAGTTTTATAGTCTTTAAGTTGATAATTTGGTAAGCCAATAAAATCAAAAACTTGATTGAGTGTAGCTGGTGTATTTTGATAAAAGTCTTCGCTTTTTAAAATTAAAAATTGCTCTTTAGGAATAATTGACATCCATTGTTGCAAAAAGTGGATATAAACACTTTCTAGTAAACAACCTGAACCACCTTTTCGGTTGATTTTGCCATCAAAAGAAGGTCGTGACATTTGGTTAATTAATTCAATTTCATCCGCGATCGCATCTTTTAAAGAACGAAATTCTGCGCCAACTTTTCGCCAGTGATAGTATTGAGAAATAGAACGGTCAATTGGATTTCTCAACATCACAATTAATTTCATGTCGGGAAATAATTCAAGAATTCTGGGTGCTACTTCTGGATAATAAAGATGATCGGGACTACCTTCACCAGTTACATAATTTTTTCCTTCAGCGATGGCAGGAAAATGAGCTAAATACCATTCTTTGCCAGCATCAAAATTAAAATTAAAGAACTTGACTTCTTTTTTGAGAGCAGGAACAAATTGAGGATGAAAAGTTAAATATTCATAAAGTGAAGTTGTACCGCAACGCATCGAACCAATAATAACAAATTTCGGTTCTTGTCCTCTTTTTCCTGCATCCCACGCTTGTTCGACAAATTTTGGTTTGAGTTTTAAATTTTGTCGATAACTAGCATTTTGATAACAACTAATTGCTTGATCTAAACGACCTAATTTAGTTAAAATATCTCCTAAATTAGAATAACCAAGTAAATAATCAGGACGTTTCCTAATTACTTCTTGATAAGGTTCAATCATCCTTTCTAATAATTCAGGAACTAGTTTTTCTCGTTGAACTTTAATCAATAAACGATCATGAGGTTGCCAAAATTCAGGCGCGATCGCAATTGCTTTTAAATATGCTTCAATAGCTGCTAAAGAATTACCTTGGCGATTATATATATCTCCAATATAAAGATAAAACCACTTTTGATCTAAATCTAATTGTACTGCTTGCTCATAAATCGCGATCGCATCGTGAAAAAGATTTTTTTTTGCTAAAGTCTCGCCGACTTTTTGATATAAACTAATCGCTTTATCTTGATGATTTAATTTGATTAAATATTTACCTAATTCTTGACAAGAATTAAATAATTTAGGTTCTAATTCTACGGTTTTATGATAATAATTAATAGCTTCTTGCCAATAGCCTTTTTTAGTCAAAGCTTTGGCTAAAAGATGATGAGCTTGAGCCGATTTCGGTTCAGTCTTAACAGCACGACGATAAGCAAAAACTGCTTCTTCTAAATTTCCTTGTTGTTCTAAAGTAGCTCCTAATTGTAAATCTTTCATAAGTTAAATACCTTAGTTTAAATTGAATTAATCTTGAACAAATAGTTGGGCAAAAATGAATTATTTCTGCTTGTTTTCAATCAAAGATAAAATTTCCTGTTCGTAGCGAGCAAAAATATTTTGCCAATCATAGGCTTGCTCTACTAATTGACGACCATTAACACTTAATCTTGTCTTCAATTGAAAATCGTTACTAACCTGTACAACCGCTTCAGCAAAATCTTTGGGCGTATCACGAATTAGAATGTTTTCCCCATCCGTTACTTCTAAACCTTCGCAACCAAGACTGGTAGAAATCACTGGTAAACCCATTGCCATGGCATGAAGAATTTTGATTCTTGTGCCACTACCCAAACGGATGGGTACAATTGCGATTGAGCAATTCTGAGCCACATCGCTCATATTTTTGGGACTAGCTACGATCTCGATAGCTGAATAACGAGTAGCTAAAGCCTGAATTTCAGCAGAAGGTTCGCGTCCTGCAATACAGAAAGGATGTTTAGGATTTTGTTTCCGAATCAGTGGTAAAATTTCTTCAGCAAAGTATAGTACAGCATCAATGTTGGGATAATAGGTCATCGTTCCCATATACAACATTTTTTGTGCCTGACTATTGTTGACAGGAACAATGTTGCGGGTGTCTATCCCATTCTTAACTACGATCGCTTTACTGTTTGGGCAACGACTAAGCAATTCTTGTCGATCATCTTCACTAACTAAAGTAGTTAAAGCAAATTTAGACCAAGTTTTGTTTTCGTAAGCTTCAAGTAATTTAGATTCTCGTTCCGAATCCAAAAATACTTTGACCGCTTCTACATCTGTTGCAGCCGTTGCAATATCTGACTCGGTAATCGTAGCGCATTGTTTGAGAATTCTCGACTCAATATTATGTTCATTTAAGATTGTTAGATGATTTTTGAACAGTTCATGATAGGGAGTAGCAAAAATAAAATCAAATAAAACTGCATCAAACTTAACTTGACTAAATTGTTGGAGAACTTTCCACATATTCCAAGTTCCCCATTGGTAGATTTGTTTTTGTTGATCGACTCGACGTGGTGCTAAAGGTACACCCAATTTGACCATAATGGCGCGATCGCAATACTCTTTTAAATCTTCTTCAAGCCGATAATCAGCCTCGTCAAAAATAAAAGAAACAACAGTGAGATGATGGCGACTCCCTAAATATTTAATTTCTTCAAACATCCGAATCGCTCCCCCTGTATTGGGAGGATAGGCAGGATAGGGAGTAATCAGCAAAATTCTCAGCTTATCATGGCACTCATTTTGCTTTAACTGCTCACAATAATCTAGTACTTGCTGCCAACGGTGTTGTAATTGCTGAGATTGCTCTCTATTTTCGTAAAATCCTTCAAAATCGGGATTAAGTTCAATTGCTCGGCTATAAGCTAAAATTGCTTCAGCTAAATCGAATCTACCCTTCAGCGCATCACCATAACCATTGTAATACCAACAGTTATTCGGTTCTAATTGTAAAGCTTGACGATAACATTTAATCGCGCGATCAAGATCGGCCTGTTTTGTCAAAGCATTACCCAATTGAAAATAAGCTTCTGGATAATTAGGATGAAATTCCAAAGCTGCATTTAAAGCAACAATTGCCAAATCGAGCTGATTTTCTCCCAGATAAGTTTTAGCTTTTGCTAGTAAAGCTTCAGCTTTTTCTGGTTGTTCTTTTAATGATCCTTGAGGACTACTAAGTAAAAGTTTTTGATTAAACTGTGTTTGTCCTGGTAATAATTTCTCTAATTGAGTTGATATTTCTCGATTGTGAGGCTGATACTGAAGAGCTATTTGATAATAAACGATCGCTCTTTCCAACTGATTCTGTTTAACTAAAGCATTTCCTAATTGTAAATACAGTTTGCCATTATCAGGTTGAATTTCGATTGCTTTATAATAGTTGTGCAGATTATCAGGATTTAGTTGAATCTCTTGCTGATAATAACTCAAGGCTCGGTCTGAATCTATTTTTGAGCGATGTCCCAAGGCATCAGCTAATTTAATTCCTACCGTTGGTAAATCTGGTTTGAGTTCAATGGCTCGACGGTAAGCTGCCACCGCTTCATCCCATCTACCTAAATTAGTAAAAATTTCGCCTAAATTATAATAAGACCAAGGAAAATCAGGGTTTAACTCGCTTGCTCTCTCAAAAGCTATCGCAGCCTCTTGCCATCGTCTTAATTGAACTAAGGCATCTCCCAAATTATTATGTGTCCAAGAAAAATCGTCTTTGACTTGAATTGCTGCTTGATAAGCTGTAACTGCTTCTTCCCATCGGTATACTTTACTGAGTGCATCACCAAGATGATGACAAGCTTCCCAATAATCGGGTTGAAGTTTGATCGCTTGTTGATAACAAACAATAGCATCTTGCCATTGTTTCTGTTGGGTGAAAACAAATCCCAAACGATAATGATGCAGAGCAATTTGAGAGTTATGTTGAACAGCTTTGCGATAATATTGAATCGCTTCTTCTAATTTTCCTTTACTATGTAAAATTTCTCCTAGATGTAAATAAGCCTCTGCTAAATTCGGAGAAAGTTCTAAGGCGCGATGATAACAATTTACTGCTTCCTTTAATTGATTGTGTTTTAAAAAAGCATTGCCCAATTGCAAATGTTCTTCTGCTTTAACACTGCCAGGTTCTAAACTATAAGCGTGATACCAATATTTAATTGCCTTATCAGATTGATCCGCTTTTTCTAACGCCCTAGCTAAATTGCGATAAACACCTGCTAACTGAGGATTTAACTGAATGGCTTGCTGATAACAGGTAATCGCTTCTTGCCACTGTTGTTTTTGAGCGTATAAACTACCTAAATTTGAGTAAATAGCTGCTGAGTTAGGATTATCATGAGCTTTTTTTTGATATTGAGCAATAGTTAAATCAATAGCATCGGTAGAAACAGAATTGGTTGGTTGAGTTATTTCTCCTTTAACTTGATGAGCAGACTGTACAACAATCTCATTAGTTGATAGCAATTTTTGCTCAACAGGATTATCCCCTGCTAATTGATTTTGATACTGCCAAGTTTGCTCATAATAGCTAGCAGCTTCTTGCCATCGTCCCAATTGTTCTAAAACCTGAGCTAATTTTTTATATCCTTCTTGTAATTCAGGCTCTAATTTAATTCCATAACGATAGTGAACTATTGCTTGTTCCAACTGATTGTCTTCTCTCAGCCAATCTGCCAACAGAATATGATCTTTACCTTTCGCTCGCTCTGGCTCTAAACTTAAAGCTTGATGATGATATTGCCAAAATTGCTCTGTTTCTCCTAACTGCTGACAAACTTTCGCTAGATTTTCATAAACACCTGCAAATTTGGGATTAATAATAATCGCTTTTTGATAATATTCAATCGCCTGTTGCCATTGCTTTTGCCCAGCATATAAACTGCCTAAATTTGCATATACTTCAGCCAAATCTGGTTGTATAGCGATCGCTAGAGCATAATAACCCATTGCTTCAGCGGTTTTACCACTTCTTTGCAGTGCATTGCCCCAAATTTTATAAGCCTCTGCCGAATTAGGCTCAATTTCCAATACTCGCTGACAAGCAACTATTGCTTGTTGCCATTCTTGGCGATCGCAATAGGCTAAAGCTTGCTGTAGGTAAATTCGGGCAGCTTCTAATCCTGAGCTATGAGCAATTTCAGGTTTGGTAGAACTAAGCTCTGGATGAGTAGACGATTTTTCAATTAATTTAAAAGAAAAAGACGATTTTTCTGAAGAATATACTGCTGATAGCTGTCTATATTGCGGTGAATTAAGATCGAAGTCAGGAAGTTGTAATTTGGTTGAGAAATTACGGGGAGAATTCTCTTCTTGATTTTCTGTATTAATAGCTAGGTGAGACAGAAAATGTTTTTCCTGCTCAGACTCAGATAACTGTAACTGTGAAGTCTCTCCTTCCCCAGTCCACGAATTATTGAGCATAATCGCCTTGCGGTAGTGAATCATTGCCTCGGGAATTTTGCCAATTTTTTGCAAACCTACCGCCAATTTTTGACGCGCTAATCCTAAATTTGGTTCAATTTCTACTGCTTGACGATAAAGCTTAATTGCCTCAGTAAACTTACTTTGCTCCCAAAGTCGATCTCCTTGATAAATTTTAGTGCTAGCTAAATCTGGTAATTTTAAGTAAGAATTAACATTTTTAGACTTTGGGCTAACATTATCCTCATAGTTGGCATTAGGAGAAATTGGAGCAACCCCAGCTTGTGAGGGGTTGTCCTCCGAACTTGATTGTACGCCCCGTCCAACCAACGTGTTGACAAAAGCAGCAGAATTCAACAAATTTTTCAGACGATCAAACATAATTAAGCTGAGATAGCGAAGAGAAAGGAATAAAATTCAGCCTGAAACCACAGTAATTTTATTGAAAGTGCGGTAAAAATTACTTGCGTGAAAATACGAGATTTTTAGTTAATAATTCGGATTAATTTCAGCTAAATGTTTCCATGATCTCTGTAAAAACTTTCAAGAAGCAAAATTCAGCCCAAAATTAACAACAGATTGCTAGTATCGTCGATAAAAAAAAATATTTCTTGAAAGAATTAAACATTAATTAATACATGATCAATTATCACTACTTGATTGCGGTCTCGGCAAAGCCGAAGCGCAACGAGTGATCGCTATTATAGAAATCGACTAAGCGATAAGATAAAATTAGACCGACTTAAAACTATTAAGTGCAGGTTGCAGAAGGAGCGAAAATTTTGAGTTGGCGATTAAAATTATCTAATTGGCTTTCAAATGGTATTTTAGATAAATATCAGCGACAAATAGAATCGACAAAAATTAAATCTAACCAAACAGAATCTGAACTAAATAGTTTAAAAATTCAATTACAACAATCCCAGCTAGAACTAAAACGAGCTTTAGCACAACTCCAAATTAATCAAGGTTTTCAAATAGAATTGGGAGAAAAACAACTTCAACTGCAACAAACCAAAACTCAACTTCAGCAGTGTCAAACACAACTTCAACAAAAGCAACAGCAGTTAGAAAATTACCAAACTCAATTCCAACAAACACAATCCAAATTAATCAATTCTCAAGATTGGCTACAACAAATTCAGGCTCCTATTCAGGTAGTAGAAGTTAAACGTTTACCCCAAAAAGATTTTGAAGCTTTATGGGGTTTTGGAATTGGTTCTCCTCTTTCAGAAAGTAAAGCTATTGCAGGTTCTATCTTATTTAAAGGATGGGTATTAGGTAAAAAGTCACTAGCTAAAAAAGTTAGAATCATTTACCAAGGAAAAATTTTGATTGAAACTCCAGTTGAACAACCTCGCCCAGCAATTATTCAGCACTATCCAGATATACCAGCAGCAGCTAATAGTGGTTTTGAAACTCCTTTTTCAGTAACAGCTATGGGTTCAGAAGCTGAATTAGAGTTACAAGCTGTTTTAGAAGACGAAAGTATTATTCCTCTTAGTCTTATTTATCTAAAACGTTAAGGAACTCGGGATCATCAAATTTGAATATTTATTATTTAATTGCCTAGTTTAAATCATAAAAAAAAGTGGTTCAAATTAAACATGAACCGACTCTTTAAAACTTTATTTGATATCTTATAATTAATTATTGAGTAGCACGAGCATAATATTGTTCGGCTTCTTGTTCTTTACCCTGTTGTTTCAAAATATCGCCGAGTAAACGGAAAATATAAGTAGCATCTGGTTTAATTTCGATAGCTTTTTGATAACAACGAATTGCTGTATCTAAGTGATCTTTGTGTTTGAAAATATCTCCTAATTTTTTATATGCTCCTACAAAATTTGGTTGAAGCTGAATTGCTTTCTGATAACTAGCCATTGCTTCATCAAGTTGTCCTTTTTTAAACAACGCATCACCTAAAGATAGATAAGCTTTGGCCAAGTCTGGTTTAAGTTGAATCACTTTTTGATAATAAGCGATCGCCTCATCAAAACGTTTTTGTTTCATCAATGTATTGGCATATTTAGTATAAAAACCAGCATTCCATTTGGAATTTAATTCTACTGCTTTTTGATAATAGCCAATTGCAACTTCTACTTCATCTCTTTCTTGTAGAAGTAAATCTCCTAATTGTTTGTAAACTTGAGCAGGAAGATCGGGTTTTAACTCAATTGCTTCTTGATAAGCTGCGATCGCGCCATGAATTTTGTTTTGTTGTTGTAAAACTTTAGCTAATTTCAGATAAGGAGCATGATTTACTGGATTTAAACCAATCATTCGTTGATAGCATTTAACTGCTTCTGACCAGTTTTGTTGAGATTCATAAATTTCGGCTAACTTGGGTAATGGTTGAGTATAGTTAGGTTTAATTTTGATTGCTTGCTGATAGCTTTGGATCGATTCTTCAAAATTTCCTTGCTCTTTTAATTCATTACCTTTTTCAAAATTTGCTTTTGCTTTTTCTATAGATTTGTTATTAGTAACCATTTTTCACCTCATTGTTATCAATATTTAGTCAAATAATTGTTATAAACCAATAAATTTTACAAAACTTTGTTACATATTTGAGCTAGCTCCTTAATAGCCTTCATCTTTTTAACCCAATTTTAATAGATTATGCTGTGATATTAGTTATTTTCAAACTCAACTTAATCTATATTTTCAACTTATATAAATCCACCGCGAAATTAAACAAAAACCTAAAATTTATAAAAGGATTTGTCTTTGATTAATTGCTTTATTTGTGCCTAAAAAAGTAATATCTATTTAGATTCAGCTAATTGAATCATAACAAATGCCATTGCCTCATTTAATAATGATGGAGATAAATCGGTCATTATATTTTTTAGATCCATATAATTTTTTGATTCTGTAGGTGCTTTTAGAAAAAGCTTAAATTTATCTCGCGAGGCAAATCTATCTATTAACTCTAGATTAGAACCATAATAGTAATCAAATACAAGTTTTTTCTGTTCCAGAGACATAAAATCAATTTTTTCTTGATTAAATCCTCTATCTTGAGAAAATTCTTGTATATATTTAGAAATTATTTCTCTTATTCTAATATGTTCTTCTTGTTGAAATAACCATAACAGCTCTTCAGTTTCTTTGATACAAGAAAATATTTGTTGACATAAAAGAATTGTTTTATAAGAAGGTGAGATATTGTAGTTTTTAGATTCTTGAAATAAATCAGAAGGTATACTGTCAATTCCAATCAAATCAAAAAAATTACTTAATAAACCACTATTGGAATAAACTAAATCTTCAAAAGACAAAACATGTAAATAAGAAGGTTGAAAATATTGATCCCAAAAATCGCAGATTTCATTATATCTTAAGGCACGTAAAGACTGGGCAAAACGCTCAAACCAAGTATCAAAGTCATCAAAAGTAGTTCCATTTTTTGCCAATTGAGCCCATTGAGAAGATAACCATTGATATTGATTTCTATAAATAAAAACTAAATTTAATTCTAGATTAGTGGGAAGACAATCACGTAACTGTAGCAGTTGTTTTTTTTCTGTTATCTGAATGAAATTTTCTGCGCTAATTATAAAATGCTCTGCATCAGAATTATTTATTTCTTGTTTAAGGTTATCAAATATATTATTTTTTCCATCTTTTAAATTATTTGTTAATACCTCCAAAGCAAGTTCATGATGAACATAAGAGTTTCCTAATTCGCCTCTACCAGCTCTTAGGTATTTTATCCCCATTGTTTCTAAATTTTTTTCATGCTTTTTTAACCAGTGTTGGATAGTTGTAGAACCGCATTTTTGATGCCCAACATGAATATAAAGTTTTTTAGTTGCAGCCATAATTTCTTTTTCCACAAAGTACAAATTTAACAATAATTTAGACAGATTGTTATTGAATAAACTAGATAGAAGATTGAAGTACTTCAAAAAGCTCGTACATATATTTTGTTGGCAAAAATCTTGACATATCTTCTAATAATTGAAACCATAAGATAGAGCCTTGATGCTTATTAAGAGAATCCCAAGGTTTAGGTCGATCTAATAAGTGAATAATTAAACTCTGGTCTCTTAACATTAATTCATCGAATGTTCTTTGGTCATAAGGAGGATAGAAATCGTTAAAGCGAGGAGATAAATCGGCAATTTGACCATCAAATGCTATGTTTAAAGCGCATTGATCGTGGTAAAGAAGTTTATGTCCTTCTTCGACTGCAATTCTAACTGCTTTATTTAATAAATCAGTTAATTTGGGATGATTTGAATCAAAAGCAATGACTCCAGAATTATAATATCTTCCACTTTTTAAATTATTAGTTTTAATTGCTTCTTCTATTTCAGATTTTAGTCTTTCTCTACGAGCTGCAATGGGATAACCATTAAAATCTAAATAATCAATTTCTTCAAGAGAATCAAGAATAATAGTATCCGAATCTATATATAGCCAGCGAGAATTCGGACTAATATCATTTAATACTTGACCAAAAAACAGTCTATAATAAGCTGTTCTAGAAAGAGAATCTCCTCCCGTAAAAACACCATAACCAGTAGTAAGGTTATAATCACTAAGCCCTTTGAATAAAGATTCAATATCGATAAACTCGATGATTAAATTTAAGTTTTGAGCTAAAACTTGATAAGCTTCTTTGATTAATTTTAAAGTAGGCTCATCTGCTACAACATAAATCGGATTATTTTTTAGTTTATGTTTATTATGTTTATGTAGTGAAAATATAGAAACTAGAGTTGGTAGACTATAAGCTTTATCTGTACAGTAAAATATTTTCGTTTTAATTGATTCTACTTGAGAAAGTTGATCAGAAAAAATATTTTCTTTTAATCTTAATCGGTTTTCACAAATAACTAAATCTCGTGAGCATGAATTTTCTTGTTTTATTAAAGATAGACATTGTCTCGCTTCGTTAATTGGTTCTATTAACTGTTCGAGGATGGCAGTTTTGATTAGTAAAAAATTAGTTCTGATTTCTGGATTGTCAAGCTCTTGTTCTATGACATTTAAAGCCTCCTTAAATTTTTTACTCTTACGCACAACTTTAATAAATAAACTATGATTGTGTATGTTGGTAGGTTCTTTAAGAATTGCTTCTGCTGCAAAATCAAAAGCTTTTTCCCATTCTCCCAATTCACAAAATAATTTAGCTACAGCTTGATAGTAAGAATTAGGTGGTACAGTAGTTATTGTTAAGCTATTAAAATAATCTTTAGCTTTATTTAAATCACCTGAATAGCAATATAACTCTAGTAATCTAACTTTAACTTCTTCGTTATTAGGACAAATCGCTAAAGCCTGTTCAAGCATTTGAGCAGATTTATGCCAATCTCGTTTTGATAAATATGCGTGTGCTGCTGCAAAAATAACATCAAAATCTTCTCCAAAAAAGCTGAGAGCTTGATTAAAAATGTCTTCTGCTTGTTCATTTTTTTTATCTTCAAGGTAAGAATATCCTAGACTAATATAAGACCATTTATTGTGAGGTTGATATTCAATAGCTTTGCACCAATAAACTTGTGCTTCTGATTTATTTCCTTGTTCTTTTTCTAGTTCAGCTAAACCAAGATAACCAAGAGCATTATTCGAGTCAATTTCAACAACTTGATTAAAACAAGCTAACGCTTGTTGATATTCATTAATAGCTTGGTAAGACTTGCCCAATAAATGCCAGCACCATAAATTTTTGTTATCTATATTGATTGCTTTTTCAAAAGATACAATTGCCTCTTTAATTTTGGATTGGTGAAAATAAACTTCTCCAAGACAAATTAAAAGCCAAAATTGATCGCCGAATTTTTGATTGACTATTAGTAGTGTTTGTTCCGCATCAGAATATCTTTTTAATCTAAATAGACATTCTCCTTTACGCAACATGGAATGATAGTGATTAGGATTGAAAGCTAATGACACTTCATACATAGTCAAAGCTTTTTGAAACTGTTGATTTTCAAAATCACTATTAGCTTTTTTAATAATTTCTTCAAATGATTCTGAAGCTAAATGTTTTTTGGCGAGTTGAAAATCAGGCTCGATTTCGATTGTCTTGAGAAAGCAATTTTTTGCCTCATCTAATTTCGATAATCTTTCATAAACTTGACCAAGACGATAATAAGCCCAATGAAAATTGTCATTTAATTTGATTACTTCGAGAAAATGTTGTTCAGCTAAATCTAGCTGATTCTGTTCCAAAAAAATTTCTCCAAGTTTTTGATGAATTAAAAAATCATCTGGGTTAAGAGTTAATGCTTGTTGATAAGCATCGACTGCTTCAGATAATTTACCCTGTTGTGCAAAAAAAAGTCCTAAACCATAATGACCCCAATGAAAATCAGCTTCAAGTGCGACTGATTTGTAGAAATTCTCATAAGCTTCTGATAAATTGCCTTGTTCTAGCAAAGCTATGCCCAACTTAAAATAAATACTTGCAGAATTAGTATGGTAGCTTAAGCCTTGTTGATAAATTTCAATAGCTTGTTGTATGTTTCCTTCTTTAATTAATAAGGCTCCTCGATCTAAACATTCTTGTATTGATAGTTTTTGCGAAGCTTGGCTAATATTTTGTACGCTCATAAAAATAAGTTTAATTTTAATTAATTATTGACTTGAAATATCGATAGATATTTAATTTTTTAAAATAAAAAATTAAATCATCAAAAATTTTCTCAAAGAAGCTTTAACTACTTCACAACTATAAGGAATAAGTGCTTCTTGAGATTTGCTTGCTAACTGATTCCAAAGATTTTTATCTTGATAAAGTCTTAAAATTTGATTTGCAAATTCCTCAGTATTATTTGCTTCTAAAATATTTTCTTCGTGAATTAAATTCATTCCTTCTATACCAACAGAAGTAGAAACAACTGGTAAAGCATATTCCAAACTTTGCCCGATTTTTCCTTTCATTCCTGCGCCGTATCTTAAAGGAGAAACAAACACTCGATGGCTTAAAAAATATGAACTTACATCAGCAATATAACCAGGTACAATAATGCGATCGCTTTCTAATTGTTTTACTTCTGGAGTAGGATTACTGCCGAGTAAAGTTACCTTAAGGTTCGGTATTTTTGCCCATACTAATGGCATAATTTCTTCACACAACCATAACACAGCATCTACATTAGGAGGATGGGTGTAACTACCGATAAATAAAATATTTTCTCTACTATGAAAATCTTTAGTTTCACCTAAATAAGGAGTATGAAGATTAGGAACAACTGCTACATTAGAAACACCCTGCTCTTGTAGTATGTTTTTTTCTACAGAAGTAACTGTAATAGTTACATCTGCTTGATGAGAAATTGTTAGTTCTCTGGCTTGCATATTGATCCATTCAGTTGCTGCTTGCATATTTCTTTCTGGAGCTAATTCCCAAGCACGTTTCATTCTCAAATAATGTAAGTCGATAGTGTCATAGATAATTTTGATATTTGGTTGTTGCCGAATGATTGGGATGTATTTTTCGTTAAGTTCGGGGCGACAAATCCAGGCAAAATTTACTAAAGGTAATCTAGCTTTGATCTGTTCTTCAGGAATTGTTCCGTAACCGTCTTGAGTGTAGAGAACTTCAATTTGAAGATTTTGGAGAATCGAGGTGTAGGGTTCGTCTTTAACACCATTATCGGCTGCAAAGATAACGTGATAATTAAGTTCTTTAAAGATTGTCAGAAGATGGAAGAGACGTTTTGAGCCAGATTCTTTGTCATAGCAGGGCATATAAGTATCTATCACTAAAATAGTTTTTTGCCCTAAGTATTTCCTTGCAGTTTGAGGCACATTCTCTGCACCTTGATTAGGTTGATACAGTTCCGTTGCTAAGGCTGATTGCCACTTTTGTTTAAATTTAGCTGCATTGATTACTTGATATTTTTTGGTACCGCTATTGGTAGAAGTTCCTGAAGTGATACCTTCATAATGGACTACTTCAGATTTTGGCTGATACATGACTTTTAAGCCTAAATGATGGCGAATAGCAAAGCATAAGTCTGTATCTTCGTAATAAGCAGGAGCAAAATCGGTTTCAAAGCCCTTTAAGGCTTCAAAAATGACTTTTTTCACCATTAAACTTGCTCCAGAACAATAATCTACCTCGCGTAAGTAATTGTATTGAGGGTCATGAGGATTATCATTTCTGCCATAATTCCAACCAGAAGCATCTTGCCAAATAATTCCACCAGCTTCTTGAAGAGAGCCTTGGGGATAGATTAGTTTCGAGCCTACTGCACCTACCTGTTCGTCTTGGAGGAAGACATCAATTAAACTTTCAATGCAGTTGGGACGGATCTCAGTATCATTATTGAGGAAGTAAAGATATTTACCCTTAGCTAGTGCTGCACCTTTGTTACAAGAATGAATAAAGCCTAAATTCTCGTTATTATTAATCAAAATTAAGCCTTCAATCTCACTTAATGTCTCTTGAGTTTTGTCCTGAGAACAGTCATTAATAACAATAACTTCAACTAAAGTTGTGGCTTGAATCTGATTGACTAAGGCTTGTAAACATTGAAGCGTGTATTGAAGTTGGTTGTAGACTGGAATAATAATTGAAACCGTGGGACACTCGCGTTGGGGTAGAACTATTACTGATTTATTTGTAGCAAGTTGCTCTGTTTGGGATGATGATTGAGGCTCTTCTGCGACAAGGGATTCAAGAATTTTCTTGACATCGGTTTGGGGATTTTTTTTCAGTAAAGTATTGTCTAAACGAATTGAAGCTTCTAAATTACGCGGTTGAATTTGCATTGCCATTTGATAGGCGATAATTGCTTCATCTAGTTTTTCCTGCTTGACTAAAGCATTGCCAAGACCAATGTAAAGTTCTGAATTATATTTATCGATCGCGATTGCTTGATGATAATTATGAGGTTGATCGGGGTTTTGGGCGATCGCTTGTCGATAACATTTTAGTGCTAATTCGCGATCGCTTTGAATTCTTTGATAAAGTGCATCGCCTAATTTATTATGAATATTTGGCAAATCGGAGGCAAGTACAGACTGATAAGCAGTGATTGCCTTATCCCAGAGTTTGAGTTTGCTACAAGCTTCTCCGAGATTGAAATGTGACCAAACAAATTCAGGATTAAGTTTAACTGCCTGACGAAGTGCTTCTGCTGCGTCATGCCATTGTTCGATTTGAATTAAAGCGTATCCTAAATTATTGTATGACCAAGAAAAATCTGGATTAATGTTAATCGCCTGACGATAAGCTTCTATTGCCTCATGCCATTTTTTCTGTTTGGTTAAAGCTTCACCCCAATAATGATAAGCTTCCCAATAATTAGGCTCTATTTTAATAGCTGCTCGATAATGCTCGCCAGCTTTTTGCCATTGTTGTTGTTCGATGCAAGTTTGAGCAATCTGATAATGTAGTGGAGCATAATTAGGGCTGTTTTTAAGTCCTTGTTGATAACAATTGAGTGCTTGTTGTTTTTGTCCTGCTAGATTCAGTAACTCCCCAAGACGCACATATGCTTCTCCCAAAGATGGTTGCAATTGAATTGCCTGACGATAACAGGCAATCGCTTTATCTGACTTTCTTTGTTTTAAGAGTTGATTACCTAGTTGTAAATATTCTTCTGCTTTAATTTTCTCAGGTTCTAACTGAATTGCTCGTAACCAAACAGAAATTGCTTGATCTTCTTTTCCTGACTCGGTTAAAGCTCTAGCCAAATTACGATAGGCTCCAGCAAAATTAGGATTGAGTTGAATTGCTTTTTGATAATACGCGATCGCTTTTTGCCATTGTTTTTGTTTGGCATAGATACTAGCTACATTAGCTTGCGCTTCAGCCGAGTTAGGATTTTGCTCGGCTTTTTGTAAATATTGTTGTAATTTTGAATCAGAATTTTTGGCTGGGGAAATTTGTAATTGTTCTGGACTATGGTGAGAATTTAAAAATTTTTGTTCAATCGGATTAACTGTTAATTGATGATGATTATTTTTCAGTTCTAAAACTCGCTGATAATATTTGCTAGCTTGTTGCCATTCTCCCAATTGTTCCAATGTGATCGCTAATTTTTGATGAGTTTCAATAGAAGTAGGAGCCAACTCAAGCGCACGAGAATACTGATGAATAGCTTCTTGAAACTTACCTATTTTAAGTAATTGTTCACCCAACTGAAAATGCTGTTGAAAAGCTAAGTCAGGTTTTGCTTGTAATTGAATTGCTAATTGATTATATTCTCTAACTTTGTTTGGGTTACCCAAATGTTGCCACACTTTAGCTAAATGCTTATAAACCCCAGGAAAGTCAGGTTTAAAAATTAAGGCTTTTTGATAATAATTAAGTGCTGGTTGCCATTGTTGTTTACCTGCATAAAGAGTACCCAAATTAGCATAAACTTCTGCTAAATCAGGACGCAGTTCTAAAGCTTTAGCATAACAACCAATTGCCTCGGTTGTATTGCCAATTCTTTGATAAGCATTACCTAAAAGTTTATAAGCTTCTACTATAGTTGGATTAATTTTCAGAGCATTTTGGCAAGCTTTAATTACTTCTTCCCATTGCTGATTTTCCCAGTAAATGATTGCTTGTTCTAGATAAATCTGTGCTACTTCCAATTTAGGCATCAAAATCTGTGTATTAGCAGTTATAGCTAGTTGAGCCAAAGTAGCCTGGGAAGATTGAGATTCAGGTATGTGCTGATAGGGAGGAATAAAATTTTGCCAACTAAAACTAGGCGTAGGTAACTGAATAAATTCAGATTGTTGCTCTTCGTTTTGAGATGTTATTTGTTGAGATTTCATTTGAGAAATTGTTGGGGTAAACTTAGCTCGATTTAGTTTTAAATTAATAGCATCTAAATAATGAGCGATCGCTTCAGTAAAATTACCTTGTTGTCTGAAATTTATTGCTAATTTTTCATGATTTTCAAGAGAATTTAGTAAAGATTCTAAAGCTGGTGGATAATCATCAACTGCTTTGCTGCAATTACTAACCTTAGATAAAGTCATTAGCTGTTTTAAACTTGATATTAGGTAATTTAAAGTTAGAAATTTTAAAAAACTATTGGTCGAATCTTCATGGATTAGACAAAAAAAATAATTAAAGATTAATAAATTAAATTTATTGAAAATCTTAATAATACTAAAATATCAAGTGTTTCAAGAATATTCAAGTATTATTTTTTTTATGTTTTTCTATTTAATTGATTTTACGTAAATAGTATTTATACTAATAATTAGTAATTATTGAATGGATTTTAATTGGGCAACAATACCCAAAAAATAAATAAATTTACTTAGTTATAACAGCTAAAAAATCTTGATTAAATTACGTTTTAACTTATGAGTATTCTAATACGATCAACCTAATATAAAATAAGCTAGCTTGAAATTTAGCTAGCTGGATTATGTAAAAATATTTAATTGGACTTGTTAGTTAATTAACAACTTAATCTAGTTAGAAATTAGGAATAAACTTGTTGATAATAACTTTGATATTCTGGAGACAGTAAAGGTTGCCACCAAGAACGATTATTTAAATACCATAATACTGTTTGACGTAATCCCTCTTGTACAGTGACTTGAGGAGTCCAGCCTAATTCAGTTTTGATTTTAGTAGCATCGATCGCATATCTACGGTCGTGTCCCGGTCGGTCTTTAACAAAGCTTATTAGTTTGCGTGCTGGAGTAAGGGGTAATTCAGATGCAAGTTCATCCATCAAATCGCAAATTTGCTGAACTAGTTCAATATTCTTGACTTCGTTATTGCCACCAATATTATAAGTTTCTCCTGGTTTACCACGATTGATGACGACATCTAAAGCACGACAATGATCTTCGACATACAACCAATCTCGAATATTTTGACCATCTCCGTACACTGGTAGGGGTTTACCAAGCAAAATATTAATGCAGATTAAAGGAATAAGTTTTTCAGGAAAGTGATAAGGACCATAATTATTTGAGCAATTGGTAATTATGGTAGGCATTCCGTAAGTATGATAGTAAGCACGGGCAAGATGATCGCTACCTGCTTTTGATGCCGAATAAGGACTGTTTGGTGCATAAGGAGTAGTTTCGGAAAAGGCAGGGTCGTCTGGTGCTAAACTTCCATAAACTTCATCTGTAGAAACATGGAGAAAACGATAATTTAAGGGTTTACCCTGGTTTTCCCATCTTTGCCGAAAAGATTCGAGTAAAGTAAACGTCCCAACCACATTGGTTTCTATAAAAGCACCAGGACCTAAAATCGAACGATCTACATGAGATTCAGCAGCAAAATGGGCAATCTTATCAATTTGTTCTTCTTGAAGCAGTCGGTCGATTAATTCGCGATCGCAGATATTCCCATGAACAAAACGTAGATTAGCTTTATCTTCTAGGGTAGCGAGGTTTTGGCGATTTCCCGCATAGGTAAGCGCGTCCAAGACTACAACACGCTCTTTGTTATAAGTTTTACACCAGTGATGGACGAAATTAGAACCAATAAAACCAGCACCACCAGTTATAAGTATGTTTCGAGATTTATTCATTATTTAATAGTTATTCAGTTATCAATTACCAGTAGAGACGTAACCTGTCGCGTCTTTACATCAGTTATCAGTCGCATAATTAGTGATCAACAACCAAGGAACAATTTAAGCTAATTCGATTTGAGAATCGTCTCCGATCATAAATCTCAGTGCTTTAGGACGTTGAGGTGTAACTGTTAATTGCACCCTAGCACCAATTAGACTATCAACAATTCGTTGTTGAATCCCAATTACCTTAGCTTCAGTTAAAATTACACTATGTTCAATTTCGGTATCGATGATGGTAGCGTGATCGGCAATACTGCTATAAGGTCCGATAAAACAGTTTTCAATGTGGCAATTTTCACCAATAGTTACAGGCCCGCGAATCGTACTATTAATGATTTGAGAACCTTTACCGATATGAACTCTGCCACTGATTTTGCTATTAGAATCAACTTCCCCAGCAATAGTTGAGTCAAGGCAAGTGTCTAAAATAACTTGATTAGCTGCGAGTAGGTCATCTTTTTTTCCTGTATCAAGCCACCAACCTTGTAACTGGAAAGATTCAACATTTTTTTGACTTTCGATCAGATACTGAATGGCATCAGTAATTTCTAATTCACCTCTAGGCGAAGGTACAATATTTGCGATCGCTTCATGAATGGCGGGAGAAAATAAATATACCCCTACTAAGGCGAGATTAGAAGGAGGAACTTTAGGTTTTTCAATTAGTTCTAAAACTTTCCCCTGTTCGTCAACTCTAGCTACCCCAAAAGCCGTAGGGTTTTCAACTTCGCAAAGTAAAGTTAAGGCATCTAGATGTTTAGAATTAAATTTATCTAAAAATAAATTGAGTTGACTTTGAACCAGATTATCTCCCAAATACATTACAAAAGGAGAATCTTCGAGAAAAGGTTGAGCAATCTTGACAGCGTGAGCTAAACCTAAAGGTTGGTCTTGTAAAATGTAGGTAATTCTCGCTCCAAAGCGATCGCCGTTGCCTGTTTTTGCTTGAACTTCTGCACCTGTCTCGGGACTAATAATAATCCCAATATCAGTAATGCCAGCAGTAATAATCGATTCAATCCCATACCAGAGGATGGGTTTGTTAGCTACAGGGACAAGTTGTTTAGCACCAGTGTACGTCAAAGGACGTAAGCGAGTACCTTTACCACCAGAAAGAATAAGTGCTTTCATATTTTGTTCCTAAATAGTAATAAATGAGACCGATTTAGATCAGCCCACGCCACTGAACCAGCATTTTTTGTAAAGACTGTCGCCAATAAGGAGGATGTACACCCAAAGCTTCAGTTATTTTAGTTTTGTTCAGTACTGAATAAGCTGGACGTTGGGCAGGAGTAGGATATTGAGAAGTTGTAATTGGCACAATCTGCTTAACTTTGAGCGGAAATCCTAATTGTTGTGCCTCGGCAAAAATTGCTACGGCAAAATCGTACCAACTAGCTACACCACTATTAGTAAAGTGATAAATTCCTGTTGGCAAAACTGAACTTCCAGCTATTTCTCTCGCCAGCATTTGAGTGATAGTTACAGCAATATCATAAGACCAAGTTGGACTTCCGATTTGATCGGCAACTACCCGAATTTCTTCTCGTTCTGCTCCTAGCTTTAACATTGTTTTCACAAAGTTACCATGTCCGCGAGAACCATATACCCAAGCAATACGGAGAATTAAATAACGAGAACAATTATTGATAATGCCTTCTTCTCCTAAAAGTTTCGATTTTCCATATACTCCAATCGGATTAGTAGCATCTTCTTCATGATAGGGAGTATGGTTGCGACCATCAAAAACATAATCGGTGGAAATATGTACCAAAGTTGCCCCAATTTTTTCCGCTACTTCTGCCATGGCAGTAGGTGCAATACCATTAATTGTATTAGCTAGTTTTGCTTCAGTTTCAGCTTGATCTACTGCGGTATAAGCTGCTGCATTGACAATAATATTGGGTTTGATTTGGCTCATTACTTCTTCAATCGACAGCGGATCGGTTAAATCTAACTGGTGACGTTTTAAGCCAATCACTTCTCCCAAAGAACTTAGAGTTTGTTGCAACTCTTGACCTACTTGTCCTGTAACTCCTGTAAGAACAATTTTACTCATAAAAATACCTCGGCTGTTTGTAAAGTTTGGGCTGCTAGATCTTTTGCCGAAAGGTGAGGAGTAGTTTGTAGTGGCCAATCAATGTTGAGAGTAGGATCATTCCAAAGAATTGCTCTTTCGTACTCAGGGGCGTAGTAGTCAGTAGTTTTATAGAGAAAATCGGCGATTTCCGACAAAACTAAAAAACCATGAGCAAATCCTGGAGGCACCCACAATAATTTTTTATTTTCTGCA
Organism: Stanieria sp. NIES-3757; assembly: GCA_002355455.1. Classification (NCBI taxonomy): domain Bacteria; kingdom Bacillati; phylum Cyanobacteriota; class Cyanophyceae; order Pleurocapsales; family Dermocarpellaceae; genus Stanieria; species Stanieria sp. NIES-3757. Next base: position 2,836,697 of record AP017375.1, on the reverse strand, counting down.
CTCAAGATGCAGCTTACCCACTCGCCAAAGGTAGGAGAACTTTTTCTTAGATCCACAGCTACATCAAACACTTCTCCAATAACTACTCGGACTAATTTTCCTTGAGGTTGTTGAATTTGATAATGTAATCCTCTGAGAACGTTTTTAGCAGAACGAGAGTGATTATCTTGGACAAATTTCTCTTGAATACCAGTTTTTTGGGCAAAAGTTTTCTCATTGTAACTTTCCAGGAAAAAACCGCGCTCGTCGCCAAACACTTGTGGTTCAATAATGATAACGTCAGGGATTTTAGTGCTAATTATCTTCATGATTTATTCGAGTATTATTTTAAAAATTAGAACCTACAGAAGTGAAAATTTAGATGGTTTAATAGTTAAACTGGGGGGTGTAACTAGCGCAAACTTCCCAAACAAACCGTGTTAGCAAGCTACAATTAATCGAAAATTTAAATCAATCAATAATTAACGGACAATCTTAGACATAGGTTTATAATTGCCAAGTAGTCCATCGCTCAACAACTATTCATGCGTGCTTTTGTAACAGGTGGAACTGGTTTTGTTGGGTCTAATTTAGTTCGACTACTGCTACAACAAGGATATAAAGTAAAAGTTTTAGTCCGTTTTAGCAGTCGTTTGGATAATCTAGACTCTTTAGACATCGAAACCGTTGAAGGAGATTTGAACGACTCTAATTTATCCCAACAGATGCAGGGATGCCAGGTGTTATTTCATGTTGCTGCTCATTATTCTTTGTGGCAGGCTAGTAAAAAACAATTGTATCAAGATAATGTTTTAGGTACACGTAATCTTCTGCAAGCAGCCCATCAAGCAGGTATTGAGCGTATTGTTTATACAAGTTCGGTAGCAGCAATTGGGGTGGGAAAAAATGGCATTCCAGTTAATGAAACTTATCAAAGTCCTGTAAATCAATTGGTAGGTGATTATAAAAAATCAAAATATTATGCCGAGCAAGAAGCTGTTAAAGCTTGTAAACTAGGCCAAGATCTAGTGATCGTTAATCCTAGTACTCCGATTGGGGTGTGGGATATTAAACCTACTCCTACTGGAGAAATGATTGTGCGTTTTTTGCGCCGAAAAATGCCTTTTTATGTTGATACTGGTTTGAATCTTATTGATGTTAAAGATGTAGCTTGGGGACATTTATTAGCCTTAGAAAAAGGTCGTTCAGGCGATCGCTATATTTTGGGTAATCAAAATATTACTCTCAAAGCATTATTAGCAAAACTTTCAGTTATTACAGGTTTACCAGCACCACAAAAGACTATTCCTTATTGGATACCTTATACTGTGGCTTGGCTTGATGAACGAGTTTTAAGTTTGTTTGGTAAACAACCCTCAATTCCTTTAGACGGGGTACGAATGTCCAGACAAAAAATGTATTACGACGCAACTAAAGCAATCACAGAGTTAGGTTTACCTCAATCTTCAATTGATTTAGCTTTAGAAAATGCTGTCAATTGGTTTTCTCGCCCTAGCTAATTATATTTTGATCTTATTTGACTTTTTAAATCATTAATCAGCGTATTCTTCTTGATGAACTGAATTACTATTATTATCCTGGTTGAAAAAATTTCTTAGTTTTTGGAAAAAATTCTCAGAAGAATTGGTTGTGGATTTATTTTGAACCCAAGCTAAATACTGCTTCATTTCTGCAATAGTATCGCTATTTATTTGTTGTATAGGCAAATTACTTTCTAGTTGTTTGATAGGGCTATCTGACCTTAAACGAAAATCATAATTTTCTGAATCTACAAAATAGGGTTCTCGCCACCGATAATTTGTTTCCTTAGTATAATTTCCCCATTGACTAAGATTAGTCATGTTAGTTCTTTGGAAATCTATGCCAAAAGTTTTTCTCAAAGGAGCCCAATAAGAATTGTCTTTGCCTCTATATTCCTGCTGAAGAAATTGCTGATAAAGTTGTGGATTTCCAGTTTTTTGAACGATTAAAGCTTGTTCTTTCTGATTGGCAACAATCAAATTATTCTGGAATCTAGTTGAACCCAAGTTAATTGGTATTTCTTGACCCTGATTCTGTCCTAAAATTTGACCCAGACTATCAGTATAGGTACGAGAACTTGCCGAAGTAAATTGGACTGAATCTCCTCCATTAACTGCACAAATAATTGAATTTGATAAGACAATGTTATGAGCATTTTCAACTAAAAAATTGACTTCTTGGTCATCAGCTAATAATGAATTACGAACGATAAACGGTCCTGGGGAAATTTCTAAAGCTAAACCACGAATATTGTGAAGTGCAATGAGATGATCGATCGTAATATTGCGATTACCAATATCAAACCATAATCCTACCGTCATATTTCCAATCGTACGATGATTGCGAAATAAACCATTCCAAGTATTATGAATTTTCGCTCCTGCTATTGCCCATTGCAGCATTCCACCTTGATGCCCACGCCAGTTATTAAAGTTAGTTTCATTATTATTCCAACGAGTATTGAGAAGGGTATGAGCATCTACGCCCATAAAACCGTTATAGTTAAACTTATTACCACGTAAAGTAACATTTTGCTGATGAAGTAAACTTAAACCTCTGCCATTATTCCAACTAAAATTGCAGTTTTCGATTAGAATATTGTTACCTCGAAATTTATTCTCACCATACCAAGGACCAAACATTACTGCTGCTCCAGGAATTTCAATTTCATTAGCACTATGCTGAAAATTTAATCGACGCAATACGACATTTTCCATGTGGAAAAATCGCAACAAAAATCTTTTGGTGGAAACTTCTACTTCTGCTTGAGAAAAATTGGTTCCCTCTGGAGGACAAAAATAAATTTTATTACCATTTTGCTCTAATTCGGCTATTCCAAAAGTTCCTGGTTGAAGAACGTTGTAGGGTTGTTCATAACCAAGATAACTATAATAACCTTTGCCCTGATAATCATTAGGTGTGGTGTAACTATATTTTTCTAGTAAAACTTGTTTTAAGGGTTGTCCGTTAACAAACACCATTTCACTACGATGAGCTATAACATCTGGAGGATTGTATTTACCCCAAGCACCGTCATTATTACCAAAATCGTATAACCAGTCTTTTTCGTAATAAACAATTCCATTCCTTTTGATGGTTTTCCAGCTAGAAGGATGCCATGCTTCAGCACCACTAATAACTACTTCTTTATTTACACCCTCAATGATGAGAACCGCATCTTTAGCTTGAGGGGCTAATTGTTCTCCATCAATGACTAATTCTCCTTCCCGATATACACCAGGATAAAGAATAATTTTTGTTCCTTCTCCTCTATTTAAATATTGTTTGGCTCGTTCGAGGGCTGCACTAAGAGATTTTAAAGGCTGAGTTGAAGAGGCTGAATTATGATCTGAGGCGTTAGGAGCATTGATATTAACATAAATAGTTTGAGTAATGTTATTTTCATCGATTTGAGCAGCATTAATATTTTGAGCAGTGAGATTAGTAATTTCTGATAATTCTTCTGCTGGAGAATTTCTATTAACTGAATTTCTGCCAAAAGCTCCAATGCCAACAGCAGTTGCTAACCCCAAGCTCAACTTAAAAGTTTGTCTTCTCGTCAGCAATCTCTTGTGAAACATAAGAAAGTTTAAATTTATTTTGTCAGTTAGATATTAATTATTTAACAGTTAATTATCTCTAAGTCTTATAAAAATATGGATAAAGCTTAAATTAAAGGTTTAAAGCAGTCATTTAAGTTATCAGTTATAGCAGTCGAAGGAAAGATCAGGACTCACAAGTCTTGTAGGAACGAACCACCGTTCGCTTCTACGTTAAATACTGTGTCCTAACCTATAATTCAGCTGCTATATCAGTGATCAGTTAACCATCAACAAAAAACACTACTAACCGATAACTCTATCTGCGTTTATCCGTGTTTATCTGTGGACGAATTTTTATTTGCTGTTTTTTTTAAGAAAATACTAGGATATCTCTGTAACATTTTTGCGCACAAGAACTTCATGAAACAAAAAATATTTAACTGGCAACCAAAACAACTTTTTTTTCATACAGGAAAACAACATTTTAGTCGTATTCGCCTTTTAATTTGGTTAAATCTTTTAGTCATAACTATTCTTAGTAGTCTTAGTATTTATGGCAAACTAAGAAGTAAAGGACAAGGAGTTGAAAATTTATTTAGTGATCCTTTTTCGATTAATACTTACTACTGGGGTTGGTTAACCAGTATTTCAGAAATTCTTTGGTGTAGTGCGATCGCAGTATGTTTATTTACTAGTACTTTATCTGCTCAACTCAATCGTCGTTCTCAAGTTTTTTTATTAGTTAGTTCTTTATTAATGACTTTATTATATATTGACGATCGCTTTCGTCTTACTTTAATTTTGACTGTATTTTTTGGTAGTTATCTTAAAGTTAAAACTGTAGTTTATTCTTTTTATGGTGTAATTTTAATTTTATATGGTCGTTTATTTTGGCAAAAAATCAAGCTTACACCTTATTTTCCTTTACTAATTGCTTTCTTTTTATTTGCTTTTTCAACAGCTATCGATCTTACACCAGTTTCTAGTCCTGGAGCTCATGCCATGCTTGAAGATGGCACGAAACTCCTCGGTTTGATTAATCTTACTTCTTATTTTTGGTACGTTTGCCGTTCAGAAATCACTCACTATTTAAAATCCTAATTTTACTAAAAAATTCGCTTAAACTAAAGTACAACTACTGCGATAAAACCAACGCAATAAAATACTACCAATGATTAGTTTGCTAATTTCTAGTACCCAATAAATTCCATGCATGATTGTCATAGTAGGAAAATTTTTTGCGCTCAGATTGGCTACATCTAAAGATAATCCTAAACTACTCATTTCGGGGGTCAGAATATAGGTATAAACTAAGGGAATAGCTAGCAAAATTGTGCCTAAAACTAGCGACCAAATTTCCTGCCCATGGGGAAAATTGTGTCGATACCGAAATACCAAACAACCGCTTAAGGCAGTCGCAGCAGCTAATAATTCCAAACGATTAAAAGTCCCAAAAATCAGATATCCAGCACTAGCAAATCCTGGTTGAGTCATCATCCCAGCTGCCAACAAACCAGGAATAACTAAACAATCCAACAGCAAACTACTACTCAGCCAAAATCCTAATACAAACAGAATAATAGTAGACCAGTTAATTGGGTTGCGAACGGAAATACTATTCATAATATATTTTATGATTGCTCTACTATTTTCAGCTTAACCGATAGTTTTTAAGCAAAACATAACAAAAGATAAAGTATTTTTAAGCTTCATATTGTTGACTTTGGGATATGTCGAGGTCACCTGGACATAGAACCAACGTGTTGAATTTCTTTAATAGAAAATAAAGCTTTAAATTCAATGCCTTGAGATTGATATAACTCTGCGCCTCCTTGCTCTCTGTCTACTAAGGCGACGATTTGGGTTACTTGGTAACCGCACGCGGTTAGACGCTCTACTGCTTGTAGAGCAGATTTACCAGTAGTGACAACATCTTCTAAAACTACTACTCTTGCACCTGGAGTTAAATTAGGACCTTCAATATAAGCTTTAGTTCCGTGTCCTTTTGGTTCTTTACGAATAATTAAGGCAGGAATGGGTTGATTAGAATAGGCAGAAACTACACTGACGGCACTGACAATGGGATCTGCACCTAAAGTCAAACCAGCTACTGCATCCGTATCTTGTGGCAAAAGAGCTAAGAGCAAACGACCAATAACTAAAGCTCCTTCTGCTCTTAAAGTTACTTGTTTACCATTGATATAGTAACTACTTTTTGCTCCCGAAGATAACACAAAATCACCTTCAACATAAGCATATTCAACCAATAATTCTAAGAGAATTTGACGCAGTCGAGCGAAATTTGCAGTAGTTAATTCAGATAAGATAGTTGGATTCATTATCGATCAAGAAAATTTATTGCAATACTGTTGGTTCGATAAATCTTCAGTTAGGATTGAGCAGAAGTTACCGAGGATAATGCACAATGTCCATTAAGTTTACAGTAGTTGGTCAAATTTTGTTAATAACTGCGGTTACTAGTTTATTTAATATTAAAGCAATGGCACAATCTGAAGTTGCAGCAACTTTTGAAGAAGCTTATTTTGCTAAATCTGGAGATGCTTTCGAGAGCGATGATTGGAGTAGACAACTAAATACTATTTTTGGCTTTAATCGTTTTCCAGAATTACAGATTGCTATCGAAGGAGAGTTAGTTAATACTATTTATCATGATGGTTTAGAACAGCAAGCTGGTAGTACTGCTTTGATTCGGACGAGAGATTTAAACAATCCCTTCAATACTTCTTTAGGCGAAAATCCTAACTATAGTTTTAGCGAATAAATAATTAATTACTATTTTTGACTATGATTAAGTAATCAGCTTTGACTAATTATTATTAATTTAAGCTATTTCGATCCAGGGTGCAGGAGTTGAACCTGCCTAGCACGAATTATGAGTTCGTTGCCTAAACCGCTCGGCCAACCCTGGTAGTTTACTTTTCCCTTTAATTTATCATCAATTTAGCATTATATTAGTAAATTTAGGAAATTTAGTTATCTTAACTTAAAAGCGATCGCATGAAAACCAAATCCACAGTAATACTCATCTTGACTTTATTTGTCATGATGTTGGCTGCTGGTAGTACCAGTGCTTTTATTAGTTATCTGATGGGACAAGAAGCACTGAAAGTGGTGACGCAACCAGAAGTGAAGACAGACAATAAATTAAGAAAGAAACCTTTAACAGGTCCTTATAAAGGTTTAGAATTAGTCGATGAAAAGAAAGTTTTGGTTGAAGTTTACAACTTAACTAATGCACAAGAAAACGCAGAAAGTTCAAAGGAACAATCACAATTACCAAAATCTTATAATTCAGTTAGCCATACTATCGACGAAGAACAGTCTGATTCTAATTTGCCGATGAAAAATAGTTCTCAAGGAGTTACCTTAGAATTGGTTACAGCAAAAACTGATGGTAGTTCTTTTTTACTAGATTTAAACTTAAAAAATGAAGGCTCTGATACGATACGTTTTCTCTACAGTTTTATTGATGTCAGAGACGAACAAGGAAGAGTAATTAGTGCAATTCCCGAAGGTTTGCCAGGAGAGTTACCTGCTAATGGTCAAAATTTTCGTGGTAGTTTGAAAATTCCTTTAGCGTTATTAGACCAGAGCAATAATATTTCCCTAACTTTAACTGATTATCCCGATCAAAAACTAGAACTTAAGTTAACGGAAATTCCAGTGACAAGATAGTTACGATCAGTTTAAAAAAAATAATGGTATGAGTTGACTCAAGGAAAGCAAATACCAAATTATAGTTTAGTTTTTTTATTTAATTAATGACTGGTCGACCGTTTTTTCCTCTCTTATCAATATTTGTGTTGATTGCTATTAATGCTTTTTTTGTTACAGCAGAATTTTCGATTGTCTCTGTTCGGCGTACTCGTATTAGCCAGTTAGTTAAGGCAGGCGATTTGCAAGCGCAAACTGTTCAATCTTTGCAAAGAAGTATTGATCGCCTTTTATCTACTACTCAGTTAGGTATTACTCTTTCTAGTCTAGCTTTGGGTTGGATTGGTGAAGAAGTGATGGCAGGTTTTGTAATTAAAGCTATTGCTAAATTACCTTTACCAACTATAGTAACAGATGCGATCGCTCATTCTTTGGCAATTCCGATTTCTTTTTTTACTCTAGTTTATCTACAAATAGTTTTAGGAGAACTTTGTCCTAAATCAGTTGCGTTAATTTATTCAGAACAATTAGCTAAGTTTTTTGGTCCACCAAGTTTGGTAATCGCCAGAATTTTTCGTCCTTTTATTTGGGTTTTAAATCAATCAACTCGTTTACTACTAAGGTTAGCGGGAATTGAATATACTGGTCAGGGATGGTACAACCAAGTAACCTCAGAAGAATTACAACTGATTATTGCGACAGAAAGAGAATCAATCGGTTTAGAAGCAGAAGAACGAGAATTACTGAATAATGTTTTTGAATTTGGAGAAGTTACGGCGATAGAAGTGATGATTCCTCGCACTAGAATTGAATTTTTACCCCTAACTGCTACTTTTGCCGAACTACTACTTAAAGTTGCCGATACAGAATATTCTCGTTATCCAATTATTGGCGAATCTTTAGATGATATTCAAGGACTGATAGATTATAAAGATTTAGCTGTTCCTTTGGCTGAAGGAAAATTACTCAATGACTCCTCGATTCAAGCTTGGGTAAAACCGGTACGCTTTATTGCTGAATCTACTCCTTTAAATGAATTGTTACCTTTAATGCAGCGATCGCAACAAGAAATGGTGATTGTGGTTGATGATTTTGGTGGTACGTCAGGATTAGTAACTCTCCACGATTTAATTGCAGAAATTATTGGTGATAGTAACGATGCTACAGAAATTGAAACGGAATCAATGCAAATGCTTGATGAGCAAACTTTTATAGTTCCTGCTCAAATGAATTTAGAAGAGGTAAATGAATTATTGGGATTAAACTTGCCTTTAGGTGAGGATTATTACACTTTAGGAGGGTTTTTACTCGATCAATGGCAAAAAATTCCTAGTTTAGGAGAAACTTTACAATATCAAAATTTAGATTTTACTGTGACCAAAATAGAAGAAAATCGACTTCATTTAGTGCAAATTTATCGTCATGAATCTTCTGATGAAGTTCACAACCATCACGATCATAACGATAACCATAACAACTCTATTAATGAAAATGGTTTATCTTCTAAATTTAGTGACGATTAAAAAAAATACCGAAATAGGGCTTTTTAAGTTAAGTGAGCTAGCAAAAACTCAAAAATAACATTATTCAGTTATAGCATTAAAGGATTATTCTCAACTTCATTTTCAAAATACCTTGTTAAGCATTGTGCCAAAGTTAGAGCAAATTTTTCCAGATGCACGAATCAATGCTACATCAAACTCTTCAGCGTACATCGAGCATCAGAGCTAAAATTATTTTGGTAAATACTTGACAAATTTGGGGAATGAACTGCTAATATATTTAAGGCATTCTGAATTGGGGTGTAGCCAAGCGGTAAGGCAGCGGGTTTTGGTCCCGCCATTCCTAGGTTCGAATCCTAGCACCCCAGTATACTCTCTAGAATTTAACTCACTTTGAAGGTCGGATTTACTCGGGAAATAGGCAAAAAAGGGGAAAATTTATTTAATTTTCCAAATCGATTGGTAACATTGTTTTTTTTTAGTTCATATTAAAAACATAGATCGGCTAATTAACTCTTGCCATTCTTGAGTATTAATTAGTTGATAGACATCAATTTCATTGCCGTATTCTGAAGCGTAGTTTTTAAAGACTTGAATCCATTCAAATATGGTTTCTGTGTGAGGTTTATTGGTATAAGACAAAGATTTAAGCAAGTATTTAGCCATTTCTACTAAATATCCTGTTTCATAAAGTCGCCAAGCACTCCAAACTAAGCTTTGATAACGAGATTGATTTTCTAAATCTTTAATGTCTGGCGATAGATTAGCTTGAGCAAAAAATCGTTCGAGAATGAAGTCTAATTCTTGCGCTTGTAGAAGAGTGTTTTTGGAGGCGTTAAGTTCATGTTGACGATAGCAAACGGTTTCGCCTTTTATCCAATCCGCTTGACAACCCATTTGAGCTAGACGTAAGACTAAATCTACATCAGGAGTTTGTTCTAGTTGAATATCAAAACCATCGGAATTTTTTAACCAAGAATCTCGAAACAGCATTGCACCGAGAAAGACAGGTTTCCAGACAATTAAACTAACCAAATCTAGTTTGGGTAAGGTTTGCCAAGGCTTTACTGCTGCTAAAAGCGCACCATCTTGATTAACAATTTGCCAACCACTGTTAACTATACCAAGAAAAGGTTGTTGTTCTAATAAAGCTACTTGTAAAGCGAGTTTATTTGGTAAAAAAAAATCATCTTGGTCTAAAAAACCAATATATTCTCCCTGAGCTATTTCTAGCCCTCGATTACGGGCTGCTGCTACTCCTTGATTCTGCTGAGATATATATTGAACTTTTGAACCATAACTTTGTACAATTTGACTCGTACGATCTCTAGAACCATCATCAACAACGATAATTTCATAATCACGATAGCTTTGGTGCAAAATACTATCAATTGCCTTGTCAATATAGCGATCGCCATTATAAGCAGGAATAATTACACTTACTTTAGTCATGGCTCGATTTGTCGAGTCGAAAAATAATTACTACTCTAACTCAAACGAGATCGAGATCAAGTGTTAGATAGCTGTAACGGACTGAAATTATAATCACTCCGACCTGAAATCATTGGCAGAATCAGCCCACATTAAATGAAACTATAATTTCGCTTCGACCCAGATTATTTGAAACTGAGACCAAATTAACTGAAACTAAACTGAAATTATAAATCTCGACTCACAATAATTGAAAACAAGCTGTATCTCTTTTCAGTTCTATCATTCAGCTCGTGTCAATAACGATGGGCGATAAATGTTTGAGTTATAGTAAATTTAAATAAGAACTGAGTGTAGCAAGAGAGTAATGACTTATAGTGTAGATTTACGCCAAAGAGTAGTGGCATTTGTGGAGGCGGGTGGAGCTAAAGCTGAAGCTGCCAGACGTTTTTCTGTCTCAGAAGGCTCAGTACACAATTGGTTGAAACGAGATAATTTAGCTCCTACTAAAGTTAAACACCGCGAGCGCAAACTAAATTGGAAGGCTTTAGAACAGCATATTAAAGATGAACCTGATGCCAAACTCAAAGACCGGGCAGAACATTTTGGAGTGCATACCACCGCGATCTGGTATGCAATCAAACAAATGAAAATTACGAGAAAAAAAACAGCAAAGGTATCGAGAGCGTAATCATCGAGAGAGACAGAAATTTCTTAAGCAATTACGGCAGATTGTTCAACAACAAGGAAGCCAAAATTTAACTTACATTGATGAATGCGGTTTTGACAATCGTGTATATCAAGATTATGGTTACGCCAAACGAGGTAAAAAAATTTATGGTTCGAGAACAGGAAAACGAACCGCCAGAGAAAACTTAATAGCAGCTAGGCGAGATAGAGAATTACTGGCTCCAATGTTAATTCAAGGAAGTGTCAATGCTGCGGGTTTTGAACAATGGTTAGAGCAATGGCAATGCCGAGGAATTATACCCCAACTCGACTCTGATACTTGATAATGCCCCTATCCATCGCAAAAACAGAATAGAAGAAATTGCGGAGGCAAGAGGACACCAGGTGTTATTTTTGCCCAGGTATTCCCCCGATTTCAATTCCATTGAACATGATTTTGCTGCCATGAAAAAGAGAAGAAAGTATGCCCCCGAAGGTACAAGTGTTGCCCAAATCGTTAAAGACTATTCTGAAAGAGATAATCCCTCAATTCTTATTTAAAACGACTATATTGAAAATTTGTTTAAAATTGATGTAAAAACCTTATAGAGATAGCTTGTTTCCTCTCAAAAATTTTGACACTACTTCAAATCAAGAATTTTTTAACTGAGATGATTAGCAATCGCATGACTAGGATATAGATTTTGGAAAGTTAATCAGAGTAGTGATTTTAATCCTATTTGGCACTATATGACAGCTTCCTTAGCTTTAGGCAGGGTTAGGATCTCACTTCATCACGGCAATATTCTTCCAAAAATTATTCAAGCTGTTCGTACCGCCAAACAGCGTCGTGAAGATGGTTGAGTCAGCCAGGAGGATATGTCCGGCGCGTTCGTCTTTCGGAGGCATCCAGATGAAGGAGTTGAATTCGGTGTTGCCCTCCTGGGTGAAAGGGTGTGGCCGATTAAGGTCAATAGGCTGGCGTGCCAACACATGAATAGAGTTTGTGTCATCGGTGGTCAGCGCATAATGAGGCAGGTGGAGATGGAAATTAAAGGTAGTGACCCCGTTGAGCAATCCAAGTTCGTCCAGATCCTTGTTGATCGTCAGCGGTGTTATCTCCTTGGTGCCTTCGACAAGGGCTGGCCGAAGTCCATATTGATTCAGCACCGGCACCCCAAGTGCTTTCATCAGCGAACGGGTATATTGGCCAAACCGCTGTTGGCGTGGAACAAGGGCATCACCATGATGAACGTACTCCATCTGACGCTGTTGCATGTCATCGGTGAAACCAACATCATGATGAGGCCCAATCAGCAGACAGGTGCCTTCGCGTTTGAGCCACTCGCGGATCGCCGCAATCTCCTCCGGTGCCGCCTCCTGTTGAGAAATGAGATGATCCAGTCCGAACACCATCAGCGTGTCCGTATCCGCTAGAATCCGTTCGTCGATCGCAAGTGCATATCCCGCCTGATCGACGCGCTGGAACACCGCAACCGGACGATCGGTGATCTCACCCACTAATTGCTGGAAGTCGAGCGTGGAGCGGTGAAACAACTCCAGCGTCCCCTCGATTCCCTGGAGAAATTGCGACACACCCCACTCCGGTGATTCATAGGCAGGCCACGTTACTCGGCGGACCTCGGTCATGGTTGAAAAACGATTATCCATTTCCGTGAGATCTCTATTGGCTTCCCAGGGGTAGCTCCAGGTCCAATAGATGGTCACCCTTCGTTTACCTCGGGTGTATTGGCGAGGCACATGGTTCTGGTTGTAAGTGCGTGCGGCTGAAATGACAGCATTCATGAGTATCCCCCCTTTTGGGTTGCTGTGTTTGCAATGAACGAGTGTTGATTGATCGGGCATTCATCAGGCAGAACCGAGTGACGCAAGGTATCGAAGTGCCTTGAGTCCCGGCAGAAAAAAGTAAGCTCCGCCCCGGACAGTGGTGAAGGCTGGCATGCCAGTGATTTTTTTCCGGATTGGACGCTTCGGAATTTTGAATTCTAATGTGCCGTCTTGCGTGCCGATGAGCGGATCGCGCTCATTGCCAAGTTCATGGAAGTTTTTGTCGTTTATCCACACATTCTGCGCGAACTCAAACTGGCGAATGAGGCTGGCGCAGATTACGAATGCCGCGATGCCACGCTCTACACCGTCCTCATGTGCATCCTCCGGAAGTGGCGGGCCGTAGGTCGCCCCGCGACGAATCATCCGTCGTCGGTTCATATTGGCTGCCGTATCACGAGGATTGAGACGACGGATATGGGAACCGAGCGGTACGGCATAACCATGCGGGTCCATCGTCTTATAGTTGAAGTCGTTGTTCCGCTGGGGATCGGTAGCCAGTGCTGGATCGTCCTTGTCCGGTGCAAGCACCAGCGGGGCACCACTGCGCCAACGACCCATCAGTTTCGCCGCCACCAGTTCCTGCTCCTCCGGCGTCTGACCGTGCTGACGCAGAAATTCACGAAACTCAACGACATGTTCTTGCAAGCGTCGATAAGCCATATAGCTGCCGTTGCGGGAGAGGATCTCGGGTTGCGGTAGATTGGCAGGAGGTCCGTTTTCGTCTGGGTAGCCCAAGATGAACTCGCCCGCTTTCAGCGGCGCACCAGAACCGGGGGTTGGTTCCTCGCCAGTTCCTTCGATCGCTGGCTGCGATAGCCGATCGCGATAACCGAAGTGGTCATGGGCGTAGTTGAAAGGCGGCGTTGCTTCCAGATCCAGCGACGAGAGGACCTCGACTCCCTCATACTGTGCGACGAGTTGCTGGTGCTTTTCTTTACACCGTTCGCGCTCTACGTTATCGCGAGCAAAGAGGATGACGATGGCGTGGAGATCTGGACCGGCCAGACCCCCGACCCAATGGTCCGGATGATTTGCGCCGGTGTCCCCGAGGACTTCCGCACGAGCAACCATGCCCTGCTTGAACTCCTCGGGAAACGTGTCCAGTGAGGCTTCATCAACCCCCAGCGCCCGCAGACCGTTCCAGGTGAAGGCCACACTGACCCATCGCTCATCCTCCTCCATCGAAGCGGTTGCCTCTTGGGCAGATTTTACCGTTTCGAGGATCGCGGATAGCCACTTCCGACCATCATCAGGATTACGGAACGACAGGAATTCGTACCGCCCGGTGAGAGCGGGCGTACGAGTCAATAAAATGTGCTGGATATCATCAAATTCAAGCATATCAAACCTTATATCGAATTACTGCATTTGGTCGAGCATGGTGGAGAACGCCGCCTTGAGTTTGAGGGCCTTTTTGATTTCGTCAGAGCTGACATAGGGGTATTCTCCATATTCTAGGAAGCTCGGGCACTGGTGTTCCCGGACAAACTTGATGAACGCTGGAGTATTCGTCTTCCAATCTTCGGGAAACCCCTCAAGGTTTTCAAAGACTGTGTTAATGCCGTACGCCGAGAAGAGGGACACAGCATCCTCGGTGTATTTGTCGAAGTCGGTGTCAAAGATTCCCTGGTACATGAAGTAGGTATCTGCCCCAATGTCGAAGAGTACCCAGCGCAGGTAGTGTAGCTTGAGTACGGCAAGGGCATCGGGAAGATTGGCGATCGTTTCTTCGAGCTTCTTCCCATAGTCGCGAATGGTTTCCTCTCTGCCGGGAATGATCTTTGCGATGATCGTAAAGCCATAACACGCAGGAGTCTGGGGAAAGATGGGACCGTATCGTCCCTGTTCCTCTTGCCCTTCTATAAATCCCCCTTTCGGGATCGCCATCGCTGCGGGTTTTGTCCAGTCGCGCTGCTGTGTGGATGCTTCTGACATATCGATTTCCTTTTAATTTTGTAGTTAAATGGTTAACATTGTGAACTTGCTAAAAGGCATGCTGAAGACCTCCTGCTCGAAAAGTGTTCACTATTAAGTGCTCTCCTTAGTAACATAGTTTGGTAGTTTCGTGTAATTCGCGATCGCACATATTCGGTATCTTAGATTCCCGAATTTAGGCTTTTTTTGTTATCGCTTTTTAAACGTCAGGCGGAGGCGGAGGCGGAGGAGGATTCCAAGGTATTATAGCTGGACTATTCCCGCCATTCTCACCGCTTTTCCCTGGCTGTGCGCCGGTGCCAATTACAAAAACCAATTTAAGCTCAAGGATATGAAGTAATTAAACTTTATTTTTATACTAGAAAAACCTCTTCTTAAAAGATTATTTTCAATACAAATTTTGATAATCGCGATTTTGTTCAAGATTGATAACGATAACTTTAAAAAGTAATTTCCTAGAGTCTGCGATCGCCATTAATACCAGTGCTGTTATCCTATTTTTATCGGTATTAGCCGCTTATCATTCTATTGCTTTTGTAGTAATGGTTCTGTCAAGCTAATTCCGGAAACACATATTATCCAACGTTAGCTATGGGCTTGTATCCTAGATAGAGCAAGCACTATAAGCCCTGCTAATTCATTATGGGAATTAGCATTGCCAAATCACCTATTAAAAGATTTAATAGCTCTTGCGTAGTTATCCCATTAATGGTATAGAAGGCAGGGGAGAAGATACCCTGCCAAAGCTTTTACTTCCAGTTATTTTGATTTTCTTGCTTGAGTAGGTCTACCACTTCAATATGCCCTTTAATCTGCCGCTTCAGGTACTCCAAAAGCTCGACTAAAGCCTCGTTCTCGTCCCTCATGTTCATATCCACTTTAAAATCGCAAGCTCGCTCGTCGATGTACTCTCTTAGGTCGATCAGAAATTGTCTAACATCATAGCGATCCTTAATAAGTAATTAAGCAAATTTATTTGTATATTTTTTGCTGAAGTGTTAAATAATTATTTTGGAGTTTAAAAAGTATAGCGATCGCGGCTAGCTAGTGGGCGATCGCTAACTGGATTCAAAGCTGAATATAGATACCTAATGAGATATATCAAAGGTTTAACCAAAGAAACACTAAAACTATTAACAAGAATTTATCAACAGAGTAAATACTACCAAGTGAGACAGAGAGCGCTGGCAATTCAATTAAGTTATGAAGGTTACAAAATATCGGAGTTGATGAAAATATTCAAAGTAAGTCGCAACACAATTTATAACTGGTTTAATAATTGGGAAACTTGTGGTTTAGTGGGACTCTATAATCACCCAGGTCAGGGAAGAAAAAATATTTTTAATGAGCAGCAACAAAAAATCATTAAAGAATGGGTAAAAGAAACACCCAAAAATCTTGGGTTAGTGCAAGAAAAAATTCATACGCAATGGGGAATAACAGCAAGCAAAGATACTATCAAAAGAGTCATAAAATTTGTTCAAATGGGATGGTATCGGATTAAAAGAAGAGTAGGAGGAGAGCCAGTTCCTGAATTTTATACTCGAAAGTGCCAAGAATTAGAGCAACTAATTCAACTTGAGAAAATTGGAAAAATAGAAATTAGGTATGTAGATGAAACTGGATGAGCGTCTGCTCCCATATCTTCCTTATGCCTGGCAAGAAAAGAATCAAAAAATAGAAGTGCCCAGCCAACCAAGTAAAAGATTAAATGTGTTGGGATTCTTAACAAGACAAAATGAACTAGAAGCCTATACCTTTGAATGCAGTATTCATAGTGATGTCGTAATAGCTTGCCTTGATAAGTTTTGTGAAAAGCTGACCAAAAAAACTGTATTGATTATGGATAATTCCTCAATTCACCAAAATAGATTTTTATGGGATAAGGAAGAGGAATGGTCAAAGAAAGGATTAGAAATATTCTTTTTGCCTAGCTATTCTCCCCAGTTGAATATTATAGAAATATTCTGGAGATTTATTAAATATCAGTGGCTAGAAACAAATGCTTATGAGAGTTATTCTACTTTAGTCAAAGCTGTAGAAAACATCCTCATAAACTTTGGGACGAAATATACAATTAATTTTGCATAGGCACTTAACTGTTTGATTTAACTCAATTATCTATATTTTAAAAACAGTGCAGTAAGTTGTGGTTATATAGTAAATTTAAATAAGAACTGAGTGTAGCAAGAGAGTAATGACTTATAGTGTAGATTTACGCCAAAGAGTAGTGGCATTTGTGGAGGCGGGTGGAGCTAAAGCTGAAGCTGCCAGACGTTTTTCTGTCTCAGAAGGCTCAGTACACAATTGGTTGAAACGAGATAATTTAGCTCCTACTAAAGTTAAACACCGCGAGCGCAAACTAAATTGGAAGGCTTTAGAACAGCATATTAAAGATGAACCTGATGCCAAACTCAAAGACCGGGCAGAACATTTTGGAGTGCATACCACCGCGATCTGGTATGCAATCAAACAAATGAAAATTACGAGAAAAAAAACAGCAAAGGTATCGAGAGCGTAATCATCGAGAGAGACAGAAATTTCTTAAGCAATTACGGCAGATTGTTCAACAACAAGGAAGCCAAAATTTAACTTACATTGATGAATGCGGTTTTGACAATCGTGTATATCAAGATTATGGTTACGCCAAACGAGGTAAAAAAATTTATGGTTCGAGAACAGGAAAACGAACCGCCAGAGAAAACTTAATAGCAGCTAGGCGAGATAGAGAATTACTGGCTCCAATGTTAATTCAAGGAAGTGTCAATGCTGCGGGTTTTGAACAATGGTTAGAGCAATGGCAATGCCGAGGAATTATACCCCAACTCGACTCTGATACTTGATAATGCCCCTATCCATCGCAAAAACAGAATAGAAGAAATTGCGGAGGCAAGAGGACACCAGGTGTTATTTTTGCCCAGGTATTCCCCCGATTTCAATTCCATTGAACATGATTTTGCTGCCATGAAAAAGAGAAGAAAGTATGCCCCCGAAGGTACAAGTGTTGCCCAAATCGTTAAAGACTATTCTGAAAGAGATAATCCCTCAATTCTTATTTAAAACGACTATAACTCCCAAATCAGTCCGTCGTGCCGATTATGGACAACCGCGAGTTATGCCCAAACCAACCTTACTGCGGTACTGTGAAATTATTGCTGCTCTGAAAGTGAGAACGAGCAACGGTCAGGGTCGTCATCTCTCCACCGTACAGGCAATTAGATTGCTGGAAGAACATGGAATCAATACCGAAGACGGACATCTGCAAGCACCGTCGGGATTACTCAAGAAAACTACCGTCAATCGCTATCTCAAACAATGGGGATACGACAAAGAAAGATTATCTCGCCAGCCACCTGCGGTTCGCTTTGAAGCCGAATACAGCAACCAATGCTGGCACTTCGATTTAAGTTCGAGCGACCTCAAGCGACTGAAAAACTCTATTGAGTTAGAACCAGGTCGGGGAAAGCAATTATTGATGCTGTACAGCGTGGTTGATGACCGCAGTGGAGTAGCTTATCAGGAATACCACGAGGTTTATGGGGAAGATACAGCAGCAGCATTAAAATTCCTATTCAATGCCATGTCTGCCAAGACTACAGAAGGTTTTCCCTTCCAAGGAATTCCTAAAATGCTCTACCTGGATAACGGTCCAGTTAGTCGCAGTCGAGTCTTTCAGAAAGTAATGAATTATCTGGGGGTTGAAGTGCGCACCCATGTACCCGAAGGAAAAGGCGGTAGACGAGTTACGGCTCGTGCCAAAGGAAAAAACGAGAAGGAATTAGAGAAATGTGCAGTTGGGAGAGATTTTGCACCTTTGCTAGAGAACCAGAACAAAGAAAAGTGGGAATTGACGCTCGCGTAACTGTAGATGGAGTGGCATATGAAGTAGAACCCGATTTAGCAGGAGAGAAAGTAATTCTCTGGTGGGGCTTGTTTGATAGCGAATTGTATGTCGAACATCAATCGACTCGTTATGGTCCTTATACGCCTATCGGTAAACCAATCCCGCTCGATAGTTATCGCAGTTTTAAGAAAACCCCGACTCAAAAAAGAAGCGAGCGCATTGAGGCTCTAGCCAAACAGTTGACATTACCAGATTCTGCCCTTGGCACGGTTAAGTTACCAGTCATCAAAGATAATTTGATTCCCTTTCCCGTTCAGTCTTTTGTTGACCCAGACCCTTTTGAAGAACTGGAGTTTAAAAATGTTATTGCTGCCAAAGTAGCGATTGCCGATTATTTACTCAAACCTCTGGCAAAACTCACTCCAGAACAGATGGCAACTGTAGACTCCATTCTCTCAAAGACCCTTAACAAAAAGGAAGTTATGAGAGAAATCGGGGATTATTTTAGTCGTTAAGGAGGAGTGGGTTATGTTCAGCGAGGTCATGAATTTCTTTGGTTTGGAGCAAGAGCTAGATCACTTAGGTTTTTTTACCACCGAAGCCCAAACCCATTTGGAACAAGAAATTAGCAAAATTATTACTCAGGGAAGATTAATTGCTCTTTCTGGCATCGTTGGTTCTGGTAAGACTACCTTTTTACAACGTTTGATAGCAGATTTAGGCAAAGCTAAGGAAATCATTGTTTCTCGTTCTTTAGCTGTAGAATCCGACCGAGTTAACCTATCTACTCTGATTACAGCTTTGTTTTACGATTTATCAATTGAAAAAGACTTTAAAGTTTCCACCCAACCCGAAAAAAGAGAACGAAAGCTGCTGGAATTATAGCAGTACAAAGAAAGATTAGGACATCATTATAGATCGTAGGGGCGATTCACGAAGCGGAGGGGCTGTGTGCGGAATCGAATTCCGCACGGGGGTCTGAAGTTGGCGAGGCAACCTCGCCAACCGCCCCCTCACCTTGTACGCCCCGTCCCTTACAGGGTTTTTCGTCCTAACCTAAATAAGTAGTGCTATATAGTTTCATTTAATGTGGGCTGAAAACACCGATAATTTCAGTCCGTTACAGATAGCTAGGCAAAATTAAGCAATTGGTTATTCTAAACTTGCGAAGGAAGGTTGAAATGTTGAAGGGGCTTCGATCAAAAATAAATTTCGATCTTTAAAAGCCCCTTGTGATCGATAGATTGAATTTTCTCACTCGGTTTTATAATCAATCAAACTAATCTTAAATTAAACATTCATTTCCAATTGCTGAGATTCTAATTTAAGTAAATTAACTAAATAATCATCTTGATTAGCTTTAGCAGCTTGCAAACGACGTTCAAGATTTTGGCGAAGATTCTCTAAATGAAGTTGTCTGATTTCGTCGTGATCGGATCGAGCCTGCCACAGATTAAAATCAAAATTTAATTCTTCACTTGTTTTGAAAGAAGAAATTGCTAATCTACAAGTAGTTGGTAAAGAATGACGTTGATAAGAGATCGCACTTTGATGAGAACTAGTTGGAAACTGAGGAATATGTCTAGGATAACGATATTTCCATGCTTTTCCTTGAAGTTGATTATTAATCTCGTTTTCTGTAATTTCTAAAGATAAAGGGCGATCTCGGCGCAGCCGAGGCGCGAAGCGATCGCTCTGGGTTTTGTCAAAATTTAAATCGCGACGAATAGAAGAATGATATAACATTTGCCTAAGTTTAATTAATAAAATTGTTTTTATGGGAGATGGTTATTAATTACAGTTGCCAGTAATAAAATTAAATTATTTAATAGCGGTCTCGGCTTTGCCGAGGTACTTCGTAGTCGCTGACAACTGTAGGAAAAATTATTAATAAGCAAAATTAACCAGGATTTTTAGTATAGTGAACTCCTCGATAGACCATCTCGTTGATCTGATGACGGCAACGATGTTTTTCAATTAAGCGATGAATTCGCCAGGGTGAGCCACGGTAAGAACCGCCAACTTCGCCTTCTGCTATTTCCCATTCAGTATGGGGGCTATCGTATGTTAAGCCACGAAAATGTAGTTTCATTAATTACCTCCGATTGACTAAGTTAGAAGATAAATCTTCGTTTTACGCTTGAATATCTCTAACTGTAAGTTAAATACCCTAAATTTTTATCCACTAGGATAATGATTGCTTAATTGGATTGGGACTTCAGTGAATAGAACTCACTAAATTTGAAGTCTCAATACAAATAATACCAAATTTATTCTGTATATTATTTTACCATTCTTCATTTCAGACCGAAATTTTTATAAAAGTTAATAGTTTTCCTGAGGCACATTGACTGACTTACTCTCAAATCTTGTCAGAAACAATCTCTAGGATTAAAAGTATATTTAGAGACAGACGCAAAAAATCTTTTATTCAACTACGATGTTGCCTGTCATTCCTGCTTCGGCGTGTCCAGGAATAGAACAATGGAATTCATATTTTCCTGCTTTCATCGGAGTTAAAAACCATTCTGCTTCAGCCTCTGGTTTTAATTCAAGTTCATGAATTGCTCCTTTGACTTCAACTTTGCCTGCCTGAACTTTTTTTGTCCAACTAGCGTCAGCAAAGTCTTTACCTGTAAAGTAATGTTTTTCAGGGCTAGGATTATCAAAAACTAATTTGTATGGTGTTCCTGCTTTAAATTGGAGATGATTAGGAAAAAACTTCAATTCTCCCGTACTATTGCCTAAACTAACCTTAATTTCTGTTGGAGTTTGATTAGCTAGTGCAACTGGAGACAAAACTAAACAAAAACCACAAAAAATTCCTACCAATATTGATAACCTGCTCAAAAAGACTTTTTGCTGTAACCAATTTAGGATTGAATACATAATTTTTGCTCTAAAATTATTTTTTTTAAATTAATTTTAGTTGCCTTTGATTGTGGCGAAATTAGCTCTGATATCAATCGTAAAAAAGTTTCAGCAGAAGTATTTAGTCTGTCATGCCAGAAGCAACTACCTAGATCGATTTAAGTTCGGCAAACCTCCCAATTCTGGTAGTAAACTTTACTCTTCAAAATTTGGGGTAGACGCTAGGATGAAACTGTATTAACAGTTAACCCAAATTAAGTGCCTCAGGAGGGCAGATGCAAACAGACACTAATTTAGACAAACAAAAATTACTTTCTGCTATTTCTCATGCTTCGATTTTTATTAGTGCTTTAGTTGTTTCGATTGGAATTCCTATCGGTATTCTTTTTGTTTCGGAAGATCCAATCGTCAAAGAAAACGCTAAAGAAGCAATTAATTTTCACCTCAATGTTTGGCTATATGGTAGCATCATTGCCTTTTTATCTTTTATTACCTTAGGTTTGCTAGGCTTTATTTTAGGTCCAATTTGGTTTGTCTATCACTGGGGTTTTTCGATTTGGGCAATTCTTCACTGCATTAATAATTCAAATCAAGCTTTTCGTTATCCCTTTATCTTTCGCGTGATCTAAAGGAAAAATTAATTGACCAATTTTAACTATTAATAATCAATAAATATTGTCTTGAATATGAAATATAAAAAAGAATGTTACCAATAGTTTGATTTGAGTTAAGGTTTTAGCTAAGAGCTAAACAAGCTCCAAATCCCACCAAACATTTCAGTATTTCATCTAAACTAATTAACCTCGGTACAGTCAGCCGAGGTTTTGATTATTGAAATGGTAGAGTTTGCAATCACAATTAAAATAGTTAATTTTGGCTATGACTACTACCGATTAAATAAAGTAGTGCCATGCGGACTGCGACCCCACTAGCTACTTGTTGAGGAATTAAACTTAAGTTAGGGTCATCCATTAAATCAGAAGTAATTTCTACACCGCGGTTAGTAGGGCCAGGATGTAAAACTTTAACTTCTGATCGACATAATTTTATGCGATCGCGAGTAATTCCATATAATCGATGATATTCTCTTAAACTGGGAATTAAGTTTTCTGTCATGCGTTCTTTTTGCAAACGTAACGTCATGACAAAATCGGCATTTTCTAAAGCTGGTTCTAAATGCCAATGAACCAATAATTTACCTGGATGTCCCTCTTCAAGAAATTTTTCAAATAATCGAGGTAATAAGGTTGGTGGCCCTGCCAAATGAACTTCTGCCCCTGCTGCTGTCAGACTATAAATATTAGAACGAGCAACGCGAGAATGAAGAATATCGCCTACAATTGCTACTTTTTTGCCTGCTAAAAGTTCTAAACGTGGTTTTTCTGGGTCTAAAACCGAAGTAATTGTATAAAGATCTAATAATGCCTGGGAAGGATGTTGATGTTGTCCATCTCCAGCATTGAGAATACAAACTCCTGATTCGAGGCGGTCCATTTCTTGCGCAATCATGGTGGGAACTCCAGCGTGTTCGTGGCGAATTACCATAATGGTTGTTCCCATCGCCAAATAGGTTTTTGCTGTATCTAAAATAGTCTCTCCTTTGCTGAGAGAAGAAGTTCCAGGTGCAAAGTTCAGGATATCTGCGGAGAGTCGTTTAGCTGCTAATTCAAAACTACTGCGAGTTCTAGTTGAAGCCTCAAAAAACATATTAGTTACTACCTGTCCCTGGAGGGCTGGTACTTTTTTAGTTCCTCGCGAAAGCACTTCTCGGAAACTAGCAGCAGTTTGTAAGACTGTTTCGTATTCAGCAGCAGTAAAATCGACTAAAGAAATGATATGCCGTCTTTTCCAGGTAGTTGTTGCCATTAATTTGAAACAATGAGAATTAGTCGAGGCAACAATAAGGGTAGCAGGTAAGAAGGCAAAAGGCAAAAGTAGGGGCAATTCACGCTTCCCGAAGGGTGCGAAGCAACGCCCCTATCAAAAAGTAAAAATTAAAAGTATAAATTTTGAATTTAGTTTGAAAAAAAATTTAATCTTCAATTAAAATTCAAAGCTTGTGCGAATTGTACCAACCCAAAGCGGATCTCGGTCATTTTCGGGGTTGATGATTAAAAATGCACCAGGAGTTATTGAGATATTGTCGTTCAGTTTATGGACATAAAATAGTTCAACTAACCAAGGAGTGTCTTCAGTTTCTACAGGTACGTTGGCAAGATTATTCTCGTTTTCAATGTGATAGGCAGTCGGAGGACTTCCTACGGTAATTACTCCCAGATTATTTTCTTTGAATAAATCAGGAAAAGCCAGACTAACTTTCCAGTTCCAAATGTCTGCTGTATCGCCATCACGTTCGCCTCCTTCTCCATAAGCTTTGGTGTACATTCCCCAACCTTCTAAACTTATTTTTTGATTGATGCGCCAAGTCCAGAGTAAAGCGAGGTTATCGGTGGCAGTAGAATTATCTCCAAAAGGTGCGTCGGAGTTAGCTGTACCAGTAAAACCTAGTACAGAGAAATCTTCGGTAAAGTTTTGGGGAAAATAGCTATGTAAATAAGCCAAACCAATTCCTGTTTCTGGTGTGGGTGAATAGTTTAGTTGTGCGCCAGTAACATATTGACCATTAAATAAACCTTCGCCTGAATTAGGACTATTCCCATTACCAGCCGAATAATAAGCACTTAGATTTAAAGCATCGGTAAAATTGTAACTAGCACCAAAACCAGGACCACTATTATCGCTGAGTAAATAAATAGGAGCGATCGCGCCAAAGAAAGAGATTGAACCTGTGGTAAAGGAATTGGTAAAAGGAGCGAGCGGATCGGCAAGATCGTCTAGGGTAATATTGACTGGAGAAAACCAAACCGTAGCATTGTCGCCGACAGGAAAGAGATATTGAAGTTTATTAAGCAAAACGTCGTTATCGGTAGCTGCACTAAAGTTAAAGTCGGTTAAATTACTACCCGCACGGGCAAACTCATAGTTAGCTGCTTGCAAACGAACTCGTAATCTGTCTTCTCCACTAAAACTCGTATCGAATACTAAACGAGAACGATAATTAAGAGTAGCTTGAGTATCATTTTCTGTACCATCATCCGCTCTTTCTTCGCCAAAAACTTGAGAAACAGTCGCGATCGCTTCTCCAAAGAATTTAGTTGTAGTTGAAAATTGATGATCTTCTAAAAAAGTAATTCTTTCTGCTAAATTATCGACTCTGGTGCCTAAAGTATTTAGTTCTTTGGTAAATTCTTCGTTTAAACGCTTTAATGTTTCTAAATCTTCTTGAGCGATCGCTGTATTTTGCTCAATTAATCTTTCAATACTATTCAGACAAGCATTCAAACCAGCAGCAAATTCATAACGAGAAAGAGCTTGTTGACCACCAAAAGTTTGATTAGGATAACCAACAATACATCCATAGCGTTCTACTAAAGTTTGTAAAGCTTGATATGCCCAGTCACCAGGAGAAACATCTCTTAATTGAGAGACATTAGTAAGTTGATCTAAAGAACGATCCGATGCAGGAATTGGTTCGGCAACTACTTGAGTTGAACACAAACCAACTGTTACCCAAATCAAAAAATAGCTTGGTTTTAAAAATTGAAATTGATTGTACATAATTTTCCTCACACCCTTTTTTCAGTTATCAGTTATCAGTTAACGATTAACTATCAACAAAAAACACTACCAATCTATAACTCCATCTGTGTTTATCCGTGTTTATCTGTGGACGAACAATCAACCATTAACAATTAACAAAAACCTCATGGGTTTAAGCTTTGACTTTGTTTTTCTTAGATAAAGGATTAAGATAATGCTCTAGCCATCGGAAACCAGCAGCAGAAAGAGAAGTCAAAAGCAAATAAACTAAAGCTACAGCAGCATACACTTCAAACGCTTGATAAGTAGTGGCAACAATTAACTGTCCCTGACGAAATAATTCTTCAAAACCAATAATGGCGACTAAACTGGTATCTTTAAGCAGGGTAATAAACTCATTGCTTAGAGGTGGTAAAATCCTGCGTAAAGCTTGGGGAAAAATAACATAGCGCATCGTTTGAACCGAACCCATCCCCAAAGATTCTGAAGCTTCCCATTGTCCTTGTTCAATTGATTGAATGCCACCGCGAATAATTTCTGCTAAATAAGCTCCCAAATTAAGACTTAACGCCGTCACTGCTGCTGGAAAACGTTCAAAGCTAAAGTTAATCCCCATCCCTTGCAATAAAGCTGGTAAACCAAAATAAATCATAAAAATTTGAACTAATAAAGGAGTTCCACGAAAAAACTCGACATAAGCCCGACAAAACCAGCGTAAAGGAGAATAAGGAGAAATTAGAGCAATAGCAATTAAAATTCCAACAATTGAACCAAAGACAACCGATATTGCTGTCAACATTAAAGTTACAACAGCACCTAAAAGCAAGTTAGAAAACAATCTACCTAGATCGAGAGGCGAGCTAGTTTCTGCCTGAGTTTCTTCAATGACAGCAGGAAGTTCGGGTGCTTCTCCAGCAAACCAAGTTTGATAAATTGAATCGTAAGTACCGTTTTCTAGTAGAGTAGCTAAAGCTATATTTACTCTGGTTACGTTAGGAGAATTTTTAGGAAAAGCAATTCCATAATATTCTTCTGTGACTAACTCCCCTACTATTTTGACTCCTCGAAGATTAGCTTGCTTGATAGCGTAAAGAGTGACAGGCGCGTCATTAACGACGGCGTTAACTCTGCCATTGACTAATTCTTGTAGTGCCAGGGAAGCACTATCAAAGGTGCTAATCTCAACTCCTGGGATTTTAGCTGCTTCTCTAGCTCCCGTTGTGCCAATTTGAACGGCAATTTTTTGATTGGCTAAATCTTCAAAACTTTCAATTTGATCTTCATTTTCTCTAACAGCGATCGCTAGACCAGCTTTAAAATAGGGACGAGAAAAATCAACTGTTTGTGCGCGTTCAGCAGTAATCGTCATCCCACTAATTGCTGCATCTACGGTTTGAGACTGTAAAGCTGGAATAATGCCATCAAAAGGTAAACTGATAAATTCAATATTCAAACCAGCTTCTTTGCCAATTGCCTGCATCAAGTCAACGTCAAATCCTGTTAAACCTTCCCCTGACTCGGCTTTCATTTCAAAGGGAGGAAAAGTTGGTTCTGTTGCTACTCTTAAAGTTGTTGCTTCCTGTGCTTGGTTGGGTAACCATCCCAAACTAATCACGAACAAAAAACCTAGCAACCACAAGAACAATTGTTTGAGCCAATTTAATCTTTTGAGTTTAGCCATTTTGCTGCCTTGCTCCTCTATCTAATTGGTGGCTGTCGGAAATGGAATAATTGTTGGCTCTCCATTTCGATTAGTATTGATTCTTAGATTGACAGAAAAATGTATTGCGTTTTACAATTTGATTAAAAAAATTAGCATAAATTTGACGAAGTCGAAGCAGGCTCCGCCTTCTCACGGCGGAGTACCTTCGACCAATATTGTTACTAATTCGAGGTCTGACTATGACAAGCGAAACCCTCGCAATCGCTTTTGAAAATTTACATAAAAGTTATGGCGATCTCGAAGTTCTTAAGGGTGTAAGTGGTTGTCTTTATCGAGGCGATGTTGTTTCGATTATTGGGCCTTCTGGTTGTGGCAAAAGTACGTTATTGCGTTGTTTTAATCGTTTAGAGACAATTAATGACGGAAAATTGCAAGTCCTTGATGTTGATTTATCCCCAGCTAAAATTAACTCTAAGACGCTACGATTTTTAAGAACTAAGGTGGGAATGGTATTTCAACAGTTTAATTTGTTCCCTCATTTAACAGTCTTGAAAAATTTGATGCTTGCTCCTCATCAAGTTTTAAATAAACCCGAATCTGAATCTCGGGAAATAGCGTTACATTATTTGGAAAAAGTGGGTTTAGCTAGTAAAGCTGATGTCTATCCAGAACAACTATCGGGTGGACAAAAACAAAGAGTTGCGATCGCTCGAAGTCTTTGTATGCAGCCAGAAATTTTGTTATTTGATGAACCAACTTCTGCTCTCGATCCTGAATTAGTCGGAGAGGTGTTATGTACCATGCAGCAATTAGCTGAAGAAGGAATGACTATGGTAGTAGTTACTCACGAAATGCAGTTTGCTCGCGATGTGGCTAATCAGGCAATTTTTTTGGACCGGGGTAAAATTGAAGAACAGGGTAATGCTGCAGAGATGATTAGGAATCCTAAGAGCGATCGCCTTAAAGCTTTCTTGAGTCGGATGATGCAAGGATAATTATAAAGTACCGTCGACTTTTGTGGAGACATAACATGTTACGTCTCTACAAGCTCTATTTGCTATCTTTCGCTACACTAAACTTCTGAATAAAATCAAACTGGGTATAGTAAATAATTTCTTTATAAATGCTATTAGGTCTAAGAATTAGTAATTTTGCTTTAATTGACCGTCTAGAATTAGATTTTGACCGAGGTTTAAATGTTCTGACGGGTGAAACTGGAGCAGGAAAATCAATTATTCTCGATGCGATTGATGTGGCGTTGGGTGGTAAAGTTAATCATCGGATGATTCGTGCTGGTTGTCAGCGTGCGATTGTTGAAGCAACTTTCCAGGTAGACTCTAATCTGATCGAGTGGCTACAACTAAAAGAACTAGAGCCTTTAGATGAAGATAGTGTCATTTGTAGTCGAGAAATTAGCAATAATAATGGTAATCTCCGTTCTCGTTGTCGGGTTAATGGAGTAGTTGCTAATCGTCAGTTAATTAGTGAATTGCGCGATCGCTTGGTAGAAATTACCGCTCAAGGACAAACTGTTAATCTGTTAATTCCTGAAATGCAAAGGGAATTGTTGGATTTATATGGTGGTAAATCTTTACTAAAACAGCGCGAACAAGTAACTGCTAGTTATGCAATTTGCTTACAAACCAAACAAGCTTTAGAAAAACGCCGTCAATCGGAGCAAGAGCGATTACAAAGACAAGATATCTTATCTTATCAAATTAAAGAATTACAAGAAGCCGAATTAGGTGAAGAAGACGAATTGGAACAACTCGAACAAGAACGCGATCGCTTATCCCATGTGGTAGATTTACAAAAGCTTAGTTATCGTACTTATCAAATCCTTTATCAGAATGATACAGAAGAACCAGCAGCAGCCGATTTATTAGCTCAAGCGGAATCTACTTTACTAGAAATGGTTGATTATGACCGCGATTTAGACGCTATTTTAGAAATGGTTCGCTCAGGAATTAATCAAATCGTTGAGGCAGGACAACAAATTAATAGCTATGGGGAAGGATTAGAAGCAGATCCAGAGCGTCTGACAGAAGTAGAAGAAAGAATTAGAGTATTAAAACGTATTTGCCGTAAATACGGCCCCAATTTAGCCGATGCGATCGCTTATTACCAACAACTTCAACAAGAGTTAGCCGAACTTAATGATAGTGGTCAATCGATTGAAGTTTTAGAAGCAGAATATCAAACCGCACAGGCTAATTATAATCAACTTGCTAGTCAATTAACTCAATTACGTAAAACTGCTGCCAAAAAACTCGAAAAACAGTTAGTTAAAGAACTAAAACCCTTGGCGATGGCTAAAGTTGTCTTTGAATGTCGTTTAATTCCAATTGCAGCTACAGCCAAAGGCATAGACAAAGTTGTGTTTTATTTTAGTCCCAATGCTGGAGAAGAAGTCCAACCCCTTTCCATTATTGCCTCTGGTGGGGAGATGAGTCGTTTTCTCTTGGCATTAAAAGCCTGTTTCTCCGATGCAGAAAATAATTCTAGCACCCTAATCTTTGATGAAATCGATGCAGGAGTATCAGGAAAAGTAGCTCAAGCGATCGCAGAAAAACTACACCAACTAAGTCAACAACATCAAGTTTTATGCGTTACCCATCAACCTTTGATTGCTGCGATGGCGGATATTCATTTTAAAGTAGAAAAACAGATTATTGAAGAATCTTTGGCAAGTTATTCTGTACAAAATGGAGATTCTTCTTTGCCAGATCTGCGTACCGTAGTCAGAATTCAAACGTTAGAAAATCATTTCATGCGTCGAGAGGAATTAGCTCAATTAACTGGTGGACATTCTGCCGATGAAGCTGTTTCTTTTGCCGATTCTCTTCTTAATAAAGCTGCCAATTACCGTCAGCAACAAACTCAAACTAGTTAATACCAGTAATCAGATTATTCTGGCTCAATACTAACAACTTTGCCTCGAAACACAATATAGTTATAGATGTTGTAAGCCAGCATAATAGGAATTAAAAAACCGATAAAAATAATCATAAACACCAAAGAGCTAGGACTGGCAGCAGCTTGGTAAATTGTAATTTGAGTCGGAATGATATAGGGAAAAATAACTAACCCCAAACCAATAAATGACACCAAAAACAGCAATAAAGTCCAGACAAACGGTCTTCTTTCTTGCTTTAAATAAAGACTTCTGAGCAGCAAAAAGATTAACAAAGCTCCCAATAAAGGAATTAAAGCAAAGATATAAACTAAGGGAGGATCAAACAATCTGGCTCGCGCGCTTTCAGAAAATATTGGAGTGGTAATGGTTAAATAAACTGCACCGATAAAAGTCGTTACTGCCGAAATTCTAGCAGTCCAATAATGAGTAGCTTGTAAATCTCCCTCTGTTTTTGTAATCAGATAAGTCGAACCAATCAAAACATAACCCTGAATCAAAGTTAAAGCAGTTAAAAGCGATCGCAAGCTTAACCAGTCCCAAGTTCCACCAATAAAGTGTCCAGCATCATCTACTGCAATACCTTGTAAAATTGCTCCCAGAGCAAAACCTTGTCCCAGTGCAGCTAAAAAACTACCACCACCAAAAGCGATATTCCAAAATACCTTAGTTCTAGCATTTTCACGAAATTCAAAAGCGACGGCGCGAAAAATTAAACCAAAAATCATCACCATTACGGGAATGTATAAAGCCTGAAGAATTGTGCCATAAGCCAAAGGAAACGCACCAAATAAAGCACCACCCATCAAAACTAACCAAGTTTCATTAGCATCCCAAACATTGCCCAAACTAGTCATTAACATTCCGCGACGTTCTTCTGTAGAGGCTGTGATTGAGAGAATTCCTACACCCAAATCGAATCCATCTAACATCACATAAAGAAATAAAAACAGTGCCAAAACAAAAAACCAAACCTGGGGTAAAAAATATTGAAGAGATTCCATGATTCTAAATAACTATTGTTGTGCTTCTACAGGACGACTATCGGGACGATGTTCGGCTGGCGTAGTATCTAATTCTTCAGCAACTTCTTCTCCCGGTACAGGTAAATTAAAGTTAGGGCCAATCCGAATAATGCGACTACCAAAATAAAGTGCGAAAACAAACAAAATACTGTAGACAATCGCAAAAACAGTCAGAGAAGTAAGTACATTACTAGCAGGTAACTGAGAAGCAGCATCAACCGTGCGAATTTCTCCGTAAACCGTCCAAGGTTGTCTACCCACACAACGTACAATCCAGCCAGATTCAACGGCAATATAGCCTAAAGGTGCAGCTAACATCCAAATTCTAAGTAACCAGCGTTGTTGAGTGATCTTGTCTGGTGAAAGCTTTCCTCGTAACCATTGTAAGGTTGTTACCGCCATCAAACCAGCTAAAAAAAAGCCGATCGCGATCATGATTCTAAAGGCATAATAAATCAACCCAATTTGATGAGGTCGATCTTCTGGAGCATATTCTTTTAAACCTAAAACGGGTTCGGATAGTTGGGGTTTGATTTCGAGGATGTAGCTTAGTAAACCAGGAATAGAGATTTCCCAGTCATTTTTTTCTGCTCGATCATTGGGTAGAGCGATCGCACTCCAAGCAGGAGATTCTCCCGCAGGAATTGTTTCCCATTGAGCTTCCATCGCTGCTAATTTAGTTGGTTGGTGATGATAAACTTGTTCGCCACTTAAATGTCCAATGTAAATTTGTAGAGGAGTAACCGCGATCGCAATCGCCAAAACGATTTTTAGAGAAAGAGCAAAAAATTCGGAATTCTTTTGATTCAGAATGTACCAAGCACTAATTCCGCCAATGACAAATAACGAAGTCTCCAAAGTTGCAAAGAACATATGAAGAACACTATTGAGCATAAAAGGATTAAAAATTGCCTGGAAGTAATCGCCTACTACAAAGTGACCGTCAATGAATTGCCCTCCAGCAGGAGTTTGCAACCAAGAATTTGCACTTAAAATCCAAAAAATAGATAAATTTGCTCCTAAAGCTACCATGATTGTGGCAAAATAATGCACCACAGGCGGAACTCGTTCCCAACCAAACAGCATAATGCCTAAAAAACCAGCTTCAAGCATAAACGCCATCGAAGCTTCAAAGCCTAAAACAGAGCCGAAAAAATCTCCTACAGCTTGGGAAAAAGGAGTCCAGTTCGTACCAAATTGAAATTCCATCGGAATTCCCGACGCTACCCCAATGCCAAAATTAAGAACATATAGTTTTGACCAAAAACGAGCGTGATAATAATAATTTTTATTCCGAGTTTTGAGCCATAAACCCTCGACCACAATTAGATAAATTGCCATACCAGTAGTCAAAACTGGCCAAAGCATATGAAAAATAGCTGTTAAGGCAAATTGTAGGCGTGAGAGTATTACTGTGTCAGTTAAAAACTCCATATTTTTTTATTTCCTCGGTGATAAAAAGCTAATCCTAATCAGCCAAATGAATTTAATCCTAGATAATAGAATCAATCTTCTTAGTATTTCTTAACAATGATTTAGTAGTTATATACTTAGATAAGCAAATTAGGCGAGGTAAATGAAGATATTCCGTAGTTCCTTTTACAAAAGTGATTCGTAAAAAAAATTTTGGATGATTTGGGCAGCATTTGTCTGGCTTAAACGCATATTCTTCTCTTTCGAGAGATGCAGAAATTCTGGCTAGTACAATCTAGATATTGATTAACTGATTAACGTGGGCGAAATAAATGGGAATGCTGAGGATGATACAAACGAGAACGACTTGGACTAGCTTTTTGTAAAGCAGGACTAATCAAATATAAAGTTGTACGGATCAAGTTATTAGCTTGTGAGACAGCTACCATTTCTTCTAAAGGTACTACCCACATTTGTTCATCTTCCCAACCAAGACGATAACAAATTGCGACAGGTGTATCAGAAGGATAATGTTGCAGTAGTTTTTGTTGGGCAACCTCAACGTGACGGGCAGCTAAATAAAGACATAAACTAGCTTGATGGGCAGCTAAAGAAGCTAATTCTTCTGATTCAGGCACAGCAGAAGCAGCACCACTGACTCTCGTTAAAATAATAGTCTGGACTAATTCAGGTATAGTTAATTCTGTACTTAGTTTAGCAGCAGCAGCTTGAAAGGCACTTATTCCTGGAATTAATTCAAAAGAAATTTCCGCAGCAGCTAAAGCTTGTATTTGTTCATTAATGGCACTATAAAGACTCAAATCACCTGAATGAAGTCGAACTACAACTAAATTTGCTTTAATTCGCTCGATCATCAAAGGAACAATTTCCTCTAAGGTTTTATTACCTGTCGGAATTAATTCAGCATCAGGACGAACATCCTGTAACATTTGCTTGGGAACTAAGGAATTAGCATAAAGAATTACATCAGCTTGTCGAAGAATTTTGTAGGCTTTAATAGTTAGTAATTCAGGATCGCCAGGGCCCGCACCGATAATATAAACACCAGGTTTGAGAGAATTTTGAGAATCAGAAAAAGAATTTAAATTAGCCATTAGTCCTACGCGAAGAAGAGACTACATCAGGAAGAGGACGTTTCCACCAATAAAGCCAAACTAATCCTAACAAACTAAGAGCGATCGCGCTTAAACTAACAATTTGAGCAATTCTTAAGGGTCCAAGCATCAAACTATCAGTTCGTAACCCTTCAATCCAAACCCGACCGAGACTATAGCTAAGAAGATAAATACAAGCTAATGCCCCGACAGGTAACTTGCCTTTATTTTTTAATCCCCAAAAAAACAGCGACAACAGCAAAACAAAAACTAATAAATTCCAAATCGATTCGTAGAGAAAAGTAGGATGAAAATATTCGTAGTTGAGATAGTCTAATGGACGACGACTAGGAGGAATATACAGTTTCCAAGGTAAATCAGTAGGACGACCAAAAGCTTCAGAGTTAAAGAAGTTACCCCATCTTCCAATCGCCTGACCTAAACTTAAACCAGGAACAACTAAATCCATTAATTGCCAAAAAGAAACTTTATTGAGGCGAGCAAAAATAATTGATGCGATCGTACCACCGATGATTGCTCCATGAATAGCAATGCCACCTTTCCAAATTGCAATAATATCTTCTGGTCTTTGGGAATATTCTTCCCACTCAAACAAAACATAATAGAGTCTGGCACAGGGAATCGCAGCAAGCACTAACCAGATGGTTAAATCTCCTAACAAATCAGGATTGACACCGCGACGTTTGGCTAAATATTGACAAAGAGTTACGCCAATTAAAACCGCCGAAGCAATTAAAAAACCATACCAACGAATAGCGATCGGACCAAGTTCAACTAAAATTGGACCAGGAGACTGGAATTGAAAGCCAAAGATCATCATAGAGCGAACAGTAGATAACGGAGGACAATCTTGCCTCTAAATCCTATATCAGCATACACACTTATCCATCATTTTGATCGTATTTTATTTCCAGCCAGCTTGAGCTTGTTGAAGAACATAATTTGCTACTGCTTCTATTTCTGCTAACTCAAGACGGTCTTGATAGGCTGGCATATTATTTTTACCATGAGTGACTAGCGAAGCGATCGCTTCTACTGAATCTAGTTTATTTTTTTGTAATGTCTTCTGTTTTAAATTTTTCCCCCTACGGACAATATTGCCACCGTGAAGATGACAACCAGCACAATTAACTTCAAAAATCTTAGCTCCTGTATCTAAATCTGAGGCAAAAACGGAATGATGAGGGTAAATTAACCAATAAATTGAAATAATCATCCCAATAATTACAATTTTCTTTACATTCATACTTCTTAAATTCATAAGTTCTTTGTTAATGGTCGATTGTTCGTCCACAGCCTATAGCAGATAAACCTTTTTACTTTTTACTTCCTGATAACTGATTCAAAGCGGTTGCTGATTTGGTACACCAACGGCACGGGGATATTGCTTGGGAGTAGGAGAATGCTTGCGTAAATAAATACAGTGACGAATGCTATGAGTAATCGGAGTAGTTAAAGCTGCGATCGCTTCAATTTTACTACCCAACTCACTAGCGACTGATTCTAAAGCTTCAGTATCTTCTGCTTGCCAGTGTCCACGATAAAGTATGGCTAAACCACCCAATTTTACTAAGGGTAGGGCATATTCAGCACAAACCGAAGCTGTTCCTACTGCTCTAATAGTTGCCAAATCGTAAGTTTCTCGATGTTGTAGTTGTTGTCCGATTACTTCTGCTCTGGCTACTAACGTTTTTACATTAGTAAGACCAATCTTACTAGCTAAATTGCTTAAAAAAGCGATTTTTTTCCTGGTCGAATCTAACAGAGTAACTTGCCAGTGGGGAAATACTACAGCCATCGGTAACCCTGGAAATCCTCCTCCTGTGCCAATGTCAATCACATTGAGTTTCGGATGAGTATCTAGGGGAAAATCTAATAAACCTGCCAAAGAATCCCAAAGATGTTTTTCCCAAAACTCTTCAGGCGAAGTAATCCTAGTCAGATTGAGTTTGCGGTTACCTTGAATAATTTCTTGATAAATCTGAATAAAGTATTGTTGTTGTCGATTATTGGGCTGCCATTGTAGGGTTTTTTGCCAAATTTCTGACATTTCTGGCAAATTCTCTGGATTGGTTTCCCTCATAGTTGTGGATTGTTCAAGCTACCTGGATCGATAGATTTTAATTCACCGTGGTCAATTTTCCAAATGCGATCAGCAATTTTTGCCAATTCACCAGCATCATGAGTTACAACTAGTAATGTCCAATGTTCTTTTAGTTTTGCCAGTAGTTTGGTCAACTGTATCCGCATTGACCAATCTAAGCCTGCCGTTGGTTCATCTAACATCAAAATATTTGGTTGACGAATTAATTGAACTGCTAAAGCTAAACGGCGTTGTTGTCCACCACTAAGATCGTGAGGAGAAGTTTGAAAAGAAAGATGATCTAACCCTACTTCGCTCAAAGCTTCTTTAACCCTTTCAGTTCCTAATTCGGGATGACCTAAACGTAATTCTTCTAAAATGGTACTACCACAAAAATGCCTTTCGGGAAACTGAAACACAATCCCTGCTAATTGTTGTAAGTGGATTGCAGTAAGTTCTTGAGTACGCCAGTAAATATCTCCTCCTGTTCTCTCTGCCAGCCCTGCTAAAATTTCTAGTAGAGTAGTTTTTCCAGAACCGCTAGGTCCAATAATTAAGCCTAATTCTTGAGGGGCTAATTCTAAATTAATTTTTTTCAGAATGGGAATAGGTGTAGCTGTCGGATGATAAACCAGGTTTTTAAGAGAAAGCATCAGTTAATGATAGAAAAGATAGTGTGTCGGTAGTTAATTGCCTAGTCTCGTAAAGCGATCGCTTTCATTAAAAAACTAGCAAATTGGAATAATTTTAATAAAATTTTTTAGGTTAATTTTATACTTCATTAAAACTATCAGCTTTTATTTTTATTTTACTTGTTAATATCGATATTTTATTGTTTTAAGTTTTTTTATATTTTTTCAAAAACAAATTTTAAATCTAATTCTCTCAATATATATTTAAGTCAATAAACTTTTTCACTCGAGCAAACAATCTTTTTTTTTATTTCTATGGAACTAGCCAATTTTAAATACGTCAATTTTAATTAATTTAGAAACTGTAAAATATGAAAAATCTTCTTCGGTTAATCGAGCATAAAAAAGCTTATTTAGCTACAGGTTTACTGATTGGAATAAGTTGTTTTGGCGGAACTTCTCCAGCATTAGCAGCCGATCCTTTTAGAAGTGAAAATACTCGTGATATTGGCGAACATACTGAATCTGCATTCAAAATTATTTTTTTACAAGGCAATTATAAAACAGTCGGGCAAGAATTAACTTTAGCAGAATCTAAAGAAGCTAATGAACCTCTCGTCTATGCTATGAAAGCTTCTTTAGCTTATACCGAAGAAGATTGGGAAACTCTGAAAAAATACGCTCTCAAAACTCTAGAAAAAGCTCAGGCATTACAAAATCTCGATCCAGTTAGAGGCAATCTTTATTTAGCCGTCGGACATTTTCTCGATGGAGCTTATATATACGAAAAAGAAGGGCCTGTAGGAGCAATTAATAAATTACAGTTAGTTTTTAAATTCCTTGATGCTGCTGAGGCAAACGATCCTAACGATCCAGAATTAAATTTAATTAAAGGATATATGGATTTATTACTAGCAGTTAATCTACCTTTTTCTAGTCCAGAACAAGCTATCGCGCGCTTTGAAAAATTTGCTGCCCCTAATTATTTAGTAGATCGAGGATTGGCAGTAGCTTATCGAGATTTAGATAAATATGACCGCGCTTTAGAATTTGTCGAGCGAGCATTAGGTCTCGCGCCAGAAAATCCCGAACTTTTTTATCTTAAAGGTCAAATTTTAAGAAAAATTGGCAAAAACAAAGAGGATGTTTCGATTTTACAAGATGCTTGGAATCATTTTAATCATGCTAATTCTAAATCAGCCCAATTACCTAAATTTGTTACCGAATCTTTGGGACGGGAAATGCGACAAACTCAAGAAAAAATTGCAGAAATTCAAGCAAATACTGCAAGTAAATCTAAAAATTAAAAGCGCAAGAGAGCAGAGGATTAGAGTCAAGTTAAAAATTAAAAATTATATGAAATACTTAAATGTTTGCTACGGTTAGGATCGTTTTTAGTTTTTAGCTCTTAGCTGAACCAGAACTTAAATCTAACTATTGGTAGCATTATTTTTTCTATTTCATATTAAATTAATGGTGTCAATTTATTGGATAACTTTATATACAACTCTTTTTCTGTAAACAGTTACAACTTATCGCCCTGTTTATTGTTTCGTATAGTGCAATTTACTATTGTCGATTGGTAGCGCGATGAAAGATTCGGCTAACCGAACGTCAACGGGTTTAGAAAACAAGTATCCTTGAGCTTCATCGCATCCCCAATTTTTTAATTGATTTAATCGCTCCAATGTTTCTACTCCTTCAGCGATCGCTTTAATTTCTAAAGAATGCGCCAGAGTAATAATGGTACTAACTATTTCAAGCTTTTTGTGTTTGCTATCGCTCGAATTAACAAAAGAGCGATCGATTTTTAGAGAATCAATGGGAAAACGATGCAAATAACTTAAAGATGAATATCCCGTACCGAAGTCATCGATACTTAATTGAATTTTTTTAGCTTTTATTTGTGACAGAAGTTCGAGCGTCTTTTCACCTCGATTCATAAGCATGGTTTCAGTAAGTTCTAAGCGGAGATATTCGCCTTGTAAGCCAGTTTGGCTCAAAATTTCGTCTAATTTGTCAATGAAATCGAATTGTTGAATTTGTCTGCTGGAGAGATTAACGCTTATTTGAAGAGATACAGCAGCGGGAAATTGAAGTTGCCAACTACGAAGTTGGGAACAAACTTCTCGTAATAACCATTCGCCGATAGGCACGATTAAACCCGTATCTTCCGCGAGCGCGATAAATTCACTAGGGTAAATTAATCCTTTTTCTGGATGCTGCCAGCGTAGCAGTGCCTCAAAACCCTCAAGTTGACCCGTTTTTAGGGATATTATCGGTTGATAGTGAACGATAAACTCTTGACGTTCCAAAGCAAAGCGCAAGTCTGTTTCTAATTGTGATAGATGGAGTGTTTGAATATACATTTGGCGATCAAAAACTGCATAGCGTCCTTTTCCTTGAGATTTTGCCCGATACATGGCAAT
Source organism: Stanieria sp. NIES-3757 (assembly GCA_002355455.1). Taxonomy (NCBI): domain Bacteria; kingdom Bacillati; phylum Cyanobacteriota; class Cyanophyceae; order Pleurocapsales; family Dermocarpellaceae; genus Stanieria; species Stanieria sp. NIES-3757. Next base: position 2,798,461 of record AP017375.1, on the reverse strand, counting down.
ATCTGCATCTCGCAGCAATTCGTTCCCATTTTGGTAAGTTGCCGAACTCAAAGCAATGCCAATGCTTGCACCAGTAAAAACTTTACGCTCATTCAAAGCAATCGGAGAAGAGATTTTTTCTAAAATTCTCTCGGCGATCTCGACCGCATCGCTACTATCCTTAAGATCGTCGAGTAGAAGGGCAAATTCATCACCGCTTAAACGAGCAACAGTATCGACATCACGAGAATATTGTTTTAATAAATGGGCGATCGCGATTAACAGTCGGTCGCCAACACCATGTCCCAAACTGTCGTTGATAATTTTGAAGCGATCGAGATCGATAAATAAAACTGCAAATAAGTAATTTTGATTTCTTTTGCTGCGTTGAAGTGCTTTTTGCAGATGCTCCATGAACAACTTACGATTGGGTAAACCTGTTAAGGCATCGTGTAAAACTTGGTGAAAAAGTTGCTTTTGTGTTTGTTTGTGTTTGCTAATTTCTTGCTTGAGTTCGCTGATGACTCGTTTTAATTGTATTGTTCTTTCTTGTACTTGTTGTTCTAGTTCTCTGTATAAACCACATCTATTGTCACAACCGTCGTTTATAGACATAATTGTTTGTGAAATTTATTTTTAGATCTTTTTTGTTTATAAGTATTATTCTCTAACGTTCGCGATCTTATTTGTTATTTGTAGAAGATGTATGATTTTTTGTATAAGTTTAATCACAACGGAATAATATCTATATTAAAGTTTCGCGACCTCTTTCTGTTTGACAAATAGAGCGATTGTCAAAGCGATCGCTTTTAGTTGGAGTTTGTCTTAGTTCTAACTCGAAAAACTCAAAATCCTTGAATCGTCAATTTTCGCTATCTGCTAAATAAAAGAAGTAGGATGGATTAGGCGAGTAGCTCTAAAAATCTAACCGATCTTCTTCGCCGTAACCCAACCAAATCGAGCTCGAATACTTTAGGGAAGTTTTAAAGTTTACTGGATCGGCAATCTCTTAATCTTGGTTCCTTAAAAACTCCTACACATTTACCAGGGTAGCTTTAAGGTCAAAAATCTTTTCAATCACATCAGCAACTACTTTATCAGGAGTAGAAGCACCTGATGTAACTCCAATCGTAATCTTACCTTCTGGTAACCAATTTTCTTTAATTTCTAAATCTTTACCCAAAGGTTTATGCTCAATATGATTTCCTTCACCAATTCGAGCTACGCTATCGATATGATAAGAGGGTATTCCATGTTCAATTGCAATTTCTTGTAAATGAGTAGTATTAGAAGAATTGAAACCACCAATTACTACCATTAAATCTAAATCTTCTTCGACCAAATTTAACATCGCATCTTGACGTTCTTGAGTCGCATCACAAATAGTATTAAAGCTCATAAAATGCTCATTTAATTCTATTGGCCCGTATTTTTTGAGCATCGTCTGTTCAAATAACTTACCAATTTGTTCGGTTTCGCTTTTGAGCATAGTAGTTTGATTGGCAATCCCAATTCTGACTAAATCTAAATCTGGATCAAATCCTTCAGAATAGGCATTTTGAAATTTAGTTAAAAACTCTGTGCGGTCGCCACCATGAAGAATATAGTTAACTACATATTCAGCTTGTTGTAAATTAAGCACTACCAAATATTTATCTGCAAAAGAACTGGTAGCAATTGTTTCTTCGTGGTTGTATTTGCCATGAATAATGGAAGTATAGTCGCGTTTTTTGTGTTTTTCTACCGAATTCCAAACTTTAGACACCCAAGGACAGGTAGTATCTACAATAGTACAACCACGCTCATTGAGCAACTGCATTTCGGTAACACTGGCACCAAAAGCAGGTAAAATCACGACATCACCAGATTGAACCACCGAAAAATCTTTATTGCCATCGATTACATCAATAAAACCGACTTCCATTTCTCGCAAACGCTGGTTAACTGAAGGATTATGAATAATCTCATTAGTAATCCAAATTTTTTCGGTGGGAAAATGTTGACGGGTTTCATAAGCCATTGCCACCGCTCTTTCTACTCCCCAACAAAAACCAAAAGCCTCTGCTAAACGAATACTGACATCTCCTTTGGTTAATTGATAAGAATTATTGCGAATAGTTTGAATCAAATTACTTTGATACTCTGTATTAAGAGCATCAGTAACTTCGGCTTCATGTCCAAAACCTTTGCGATGATAATTTTCTGATTGTTGTAGTGAACGTTTAAAAGCTTTTGTATCCATTGTGATTAAAAAAACCCGCTTTCTATCTTAGATAATTCTAAGCTGAAACACGGGCGTTTCTTTTTTTATCCTTTGGTTGAGATGGTTAGAATTCTGTATTACTAGCTATTGAACTAGAACCACTAATAGTACTAGTGCTACCAGAAATTACATCAGATTCTTTAACGAAACCGCTGTAAGCTTCCATACCATGTTCGCCAATATCTAAACCATTAATTTCTTCTTCAAGAGTGACGCGCATACCTAAAACAGCTTTAATCACACCCCAAGCGATCGCACTAAAAACTACAGTAAAAGCACCAACCGCTAAAACACCAACGATTTGGTTGATTAGTTGGGTTACGCCACCGCCATAAAGCAATCCTGCGATCGCGCCTTCAGCACCACCTTGAGCGATATTATTAGGATTAGCAAAGATACCCACTGCTAAAGTTCCTAAAATACCACAAACTAAGTGAACCGAAGTTGCACCAACAGGGTCATCAATTTTGATTGAATCAAAGAAACTAACTGAGAAAACAACTACAACACCAGTAATTAAACCGATAATTAGCGCGCCCCAATAGTCAACTACATAACAACCTGCGGTAATACCAACTAAACCAGCCAAAATACCATTGATCACCATTGATAAGTCAGGTTTGCCGTCTTTTATCCACGAGGTAAAAGTAGCAGTAACACCACCAGCAGCAGCAGCTAAGTTAGTAGTAACTGCAATAAAAGGTACTGTTTCATTAGCAGCCAACGCCGAACCAGGATTAAAACCAAACCAGCCAATCCAGAGAATTAAACAACCTAGAGTCGCAATGCTCATATTGTGACCAGGAATAGCACTAATTCTACCGTTTTGGTATTTACCTTCTCTAGGACCAAGAAATGCAGCACCAATTAAAGCAGCCCATCCGCCAACAGAGTGAACCACAGTTGAACCAGCAAAATCATGAAAACCAAGATTAAATAGCCAACCACTAGAACTCCACACCCAATGTCCAGTAATCGGATAAGAAATCGCAGTAAGTAAAAGGCTAAAAATAATAAAGTCAACAAACTTAATTCGTTCTGCTACCGCCCCAGATACAATCGTAGCTGCTGTACCAGCAAAAGCTGCTTGAAAGAGGAAAAATAAAGGTACAGGTAAACCAGTAGGAAATGGCTCTAATCCATAGGTTGCTGGCTCTCCAGTCAAAAACCAGCCACTGGCACCAATAAAACCGTTACCAGTACCAAACATTAAGGCAAAGCCAATTGCCCAATAAGCTAAAGTAGCTAAAGCAAATACAATTAGGTTTTTGGCAAGAATATTAACTGCATTTTTCTGACGACAGAATCCGGTTTCTAACATTGCGAATCCTGCGTTCATAAAAATTACCAGAATAGCAGCTATTAAAACCCAAGTAGCATTTAAAGCTCCTTGAACTTGCTCTGGTGTTAAAGCCTCAGCATCTTGAGCAACTGCTGCTGTATTCCAAACAACTACAATAATGGCAGCTAAAGGAATACAAGCCAGCCAATAAGGAGAAAAAAATCTCAAGACAGTTTGCAAAGGTTCAAGATAAGATGAAGAAGATGATTTTGTGTTAGATCGCCGATTTAAGTCGAGCGATTTTCTCTTTTTAAGAGTCGTTTGAAACATAATCTGTTTACAATTTAGTGTTTATTGATAGATAACAGTTGGGTAATTAGTTTTTCTAGATCAAATGTCTAGAAATTCTGAGACTGATTACACTTGACTAATTTTTTTATTGGGCTGACTGGCTCAAAAATTTAATTTGAATTTAAGCCAGTTTTATCCACCTTACAGTTATCAACGCCAATCTTAAGTGTTTAACTAAATTTTTAGTCTTAGAAAAGAGTTCTACAAAAAATGGCTATATTTTAGTCAAGATTTTTTAAGTCCTGACTAATAGTTTTACTCGATTAATCGCAACGATCAAGAGTGGTCTTTTTGAAATAATTTTTCTGTATATGACGATACATATACAGGTTTTTATTCGATGATTAACTTTAAATAAAATGTAAAGTAACAGTTAAGTAATCAGGTCAAAAGTGTATATAAATTGTAAATTAACTCAACAAGTGAATTTATCAATATTAGAAACTTTAACAACTCTATATTGAGAATCTTTAATCCAAAACCAACTTACTTCAAACCATGACGGAGTAATTAAAACTCCTAAATTAATCTTTAGGAATGAGAGTTTTTTGTCGATATTCCCAAAGGAAAGAAATTAATAACACAATTACAACAATCAACAAAGCAAGCATTCCAGCTTGAGCAATCCACTCAACTATTTGTTGTAGAGAAACAATTTTTCCTAAAAAATAGGATAAACTGACAATCGTCAAAGACCATACCGCTGCACCAGCCAAATTATAAATAAAAAATTTTTGATAAGGCATTTGTGCAATTCCTGCCAAAGGTCCAGCAAAAATACGTAACAAAGTGACAAAACGACCAAGAAATACGGCTTGAGCAGCGTTTTTACTAAACTTGTCTCTGGCTAATTCTAACTGTTGTTCTGGAATCCGAAACATACTTCCGACACGTACCAAAAACTTCCAACCGCCAACTTTACCAATCCAATAACCAAAATTATCCCCTAAGACTGCTCCAGAAACTGAACTAGCTAAGACAAACCAGTAGTTTAACTCACCACTACCTGCTAAAAAGCCTCCCACGATAGTAATAGTTTCTCCTGGTAATGGAATACCAGTATTTTCCAAAGCAATCCCAATAAATACCGCCCAGTAACCGTATTGGCGGGCGATTTCTTGAACGTTATCTAACGATAGAAGCTCTATAGACATTGAGAACCTTTACAAAGGTTTACCTACATTCACATCTTGGCGTGAATTAGGGTAAAGTGTCAATTTGTTGGGGGTAAACAATTATCGAAACTAAGTAGGTACTGCTTCACCAGGACGTAAGTTTGCCCATTTGCCAGTTTCTCGTAAAAAACTGTGACAGCCAACCACATCCCATTCCATTTCAATTAAGTCGTCTTTAGTGCGAATATTAACATTAATGGTAGGTTCTTGAGCTTCAAAATCTGGATGTTCAGTGAGATGAGGCTGTTGGTGTTGGGTTTCTACTGCGTGATAGGTTTGACAACGGTCGACAAAATAGCAGTTTACACAAATACACATGGCTTTAATTATTGTCGTGCTTTCTTGTTAATTTAGCTCAGACAAGGATATATTTAAAGTTTTGTTTAATGTTTTGTTAATTCATCGATGAGTGTTAAAGAAGTTAGTCTTGCTCTGCCCAAGGTACCATTTAGTTTAGATTGGTTACCCGAGTCAGCTTGTTTAGTAGGTGGTGCAGTAAGAGATGCTTTACTAAAGAGAGAAAAAAGCTATTTTGATTTAGATTTTGTTGTTCCAGATCATGCTGTAGAAATAGCTAAAAAAATTGCTAATTATTATCAAGCTGGATTTGTCATTTTAGATGAAACAAGACAAATTGCTAGAGTAGTTTTTCCTGAAGGTACGTTAGATTTTGCTCAACAAGAAGGACAAAATTTAGTTAAAGATTTATATCGTAGAGATTTTACTATTAATGCGATCGCTTACAATATTCATGCTCAAAAATTAATCGATCCTCTTCAAGGCTTTGAAGATTTAAAAAAACATACCATTAGAATGGTTTCTGGTCATAATTTGGTTGACGATCCTTTACGATTGTTAAGAGCTTATCGTCAAGCAGCCCAATTAAATTTTACGATAGAACCAACTACAAAAAAAACAATTAAAGAATTAGCAAATTTATTAACTAAAGTTGCAGCCGAAAGAGTTCAAAGCGAGCTAAATTATTTATTAGCTATTCCTGAATCTAATCAGTGGTTGATTGCTGCTTGGGAAGATGGTTTATTAAATTTTTGGTTACCCCAAATCGAGCGAGAACAATTAGAAAAACTTTCAATCATTAATGCAGTTACAGATGAGTTTAATCAAACTTGGCAAGCTTGGCAAATTAATTATATTAATTGGTTAAGTTTGGCAAAATTAGCCCTTTTAGTAACTCAAGAACCTCAGCAAGCAGAAGCAGAATTAATCAATTTAAAATATTCTCGTCAACAAATTAAAGTTATTCTTACTATACTCAAACAATTACCAAAACTAAAACAAAATAGTTCTGTCATGAGTTTAAAAGAACAATATTTTTTCTTTTTAGAAGTTAAAGATATTTTTCCAATTTTAATAGTAGTTGCGATCGCGCAAGGTGTTTCTAGAACAATATTAAATCCTTTAATTGCCAGATATCTAAATCCTCAAGACTCAATTGCTCATCCTCAACCCTTAGTTAATGGGAACGATCTAATTAAACATTTATCTTTGCGACCTTCACCTTTAATTGGTAAATTACTAACTGAAATTCAAGTGGCGTATATTGAAGGAAATATTACTAATAAAGCAGAAGCTTTACAATTTGCTCAATCTTTAATTAAAAAATTTGAAGCGGACAAGAATAAATAGTCAATAATTAATTTAATGACAACATTTCTTAAATTAGCTGTTACAGTTACCAATTACTAATTATGAGGGATGAATAATCAACTATTAACAATCAACAAAAATGATTAATTAGTTTTAGCAAACCTACTACAAATTAGTTCACCTACACCATTAGATTCAAAAGGAATTATTTGACGATCAGCTTTAATCACAGAATGAGTGCGACAATCATAAATTTCTCTTAGTCTTTTTTTGCCATCAATACTAATAGTTGCTCGATATTCCCAATAATATTTAGCACTACGCTTAATTTGTACAATACAAATATTATGATTATTAAGATTTCGACAAAAAGCAGCTTCGACAGGAAGAGTAGCTCCCCAAAAATTTATAAGTAAAAATATTACAATAATAAGTATCAGTCTGTTAATCAATCGCAAAACTTCTGATTTAATTTACTCTACAGTTTGTCATAACTAACAAGATAAACTTGTTAACTAAATTTAATTCACTCTTAAATACATATTTTGTATTATTTCTATTTTTGCTATTTTAAACTATTAAATAAAAATAGAAATTAAAATAACTAAAATCAAAATTTATTTGTCAATTTAGATGAAGTAAAAAAGTTAAGCTAGGCGATCATTGTTACACCGTTAAGATAGTCTTTTAATTGACGATCATGATCGTGACTAAGATTTCCTAAAGGTAACTCTTCTGGTAAAAAAGCTTTAACTTCTGAAATTTCTAACTTATCTCTAACTTCTAATTGACCTTGTGCTTCTGCTTCAATCAAAATCGATATAGAATGAATTCTAGGGTCACGGTTTGGTGCAGAGTAAACTCCAACTAAACGCTTCATTTTGACTAAATTTAACCCAGTTTCTTCTTCTAATTCTCGATAGACGCTGTTAGGAATATCTTCGCCCCAATCTACCATCCCACCAGGTAAACCCCACTGTCCAGTATCTTGACGCTTAACTAAGACAATTCGACCATCAGATAAAATAGGAATAATCGTAACTCCTGTAATAGGATGACGAAAAATAATGCCAAGTACGGTAGTAATAAATCGCCAATAACGACGCATAATCAACTAGGTAATAATAAGATTAAAAATTATTTTGAAGTCGGGATTTCGCTCTAGCAATAGCTTGACTAACTTGTTGAAAACCAGTCCCACCATAACTATTACGGGCTGCAACCACTTGTTTAGGAGCGATCGCATCATAAATATCCGCTTCAAAAGCAGGATGCAGTTGTTGCCATTCTGCTAGGGTTAAATCTTTAAGTAGTTTACCCACCGCGAGGCTAGTTTTAACTGCTTTTCCGACTAAATTATAAGCTTCTCGAAAAGGAACACCTTTAGCTGCAAGATAATCAGCGACATCGGTAGCGTTAGAAAAGTCTTCAGCTACTGCTGCTGCTAGTCTTGGCGTGCGAAATTCTAATCCTTCAGCTAATAAAATCGTCATTGCTTCTAAACAAGCTTTGACAGTAGTAACGCCATCAAAAATGGCTTCTTTATCCTCTTGTAAATCTTTGTTATAAGCTAAAGGTAACCCCTTCATTATTACCAATAAACCTTGCAGATGACCAAAAACTCTGCCTGTTTTACCCCTGATCAATTCAGGCACATCAGGATTTTTTTTCTGGGGCATAATACTCGAACCCGTTGAACAATTATCTTTGAGGGTAACAAAACCAAACTCTTCGGATGCCCAAAGAATAATTTCTTCGCTCAAACGACTTAAATGCACCATGATTAAACTAGCAGCGCAGAGAAATTCAATGGCAAAATCGCGATCGCTTACTCCATCTAAACTATTTTCATAAACTCCATCAAAATTTAACAAAGATGCACTGTAATGTCGATCAATCGGAAAGGTTGTTCCTGCTAAAGCACCACAACCGAGAGGAGAAATATTAGTTCGTTTGAGAACATCTCCTAGTCTTTCCCAATCTCGTTGTGCCATTTGTACATAAGCCATCAAATGATGAGCTAAACTAAGCGGTTGCGCTCTCTGAAGATGAGTATAACCTGGAATCAATGTTTCTAAGTTATGTTCGGCTTTTTGCAGTAAAACAGCCTGAAATGACTGTAATTGCTTTCTGATTTGTTCAATTTCCGCCCTTAGATAAAGACGAATATCAGTTCCTACCTGATCGTTACGAGAGCGGGCTGTATGTAATTTTTTGCCCACATCTCCGACAATCTTCGTTAATCGTCTTTCTACAGCAAAATGAACATCTTCTTGTTCGACACCTGGCTGAAACTTACCAGCGCGATATTCTTGACGAATTTGCTCTAACCCTGAAACTAGCTGCTGTGCTTCTGCATTAGAGATAATTCCTGTGTGGGCAAGCATTTGAGCATGGGCAATCGAACCAGTTAAATCATATTCAATAAGTTGAATATCAAAACCGATACTAGCATTAAAAACAGCGATCGCAGGATGTAAAGCAGATTCAAAGCGATCGCTCCAGGTAGTGGGTTTAGTCACGACAATTGAGCGCAATTAAGGGTCAGACTTTATATTTTAAAGGTTAAGGTCGAAGTTGACCTACACCATAAGTAAAAATTCCCTGAATTTTAAAAGCTGGTAAATCCTTTAAAGGTATAACCAAAAAAAGCTCCAATTAACATTGCCCAAACTTGACCAGACTTAATAAAATTGTGCCAAGAATCTTGGATTTTACCCAAAATATCTGGATCATCAATTTTTTGAGCCAGGATTGTTGCCCAAGCTAATAAATGGTCTGTAGAATTTACGAGCAGAGTGTGCCAGATTTGATAATCAAAAGTTTCCATCGGTTGATTTCCAAGACAAAATAAACTGAGACTAATCTAGTCTTGGAAACTTATTTCTGTCCAAACTCTTGAGCGATAGTTCAAAATTCTTTATGTTAGTTATTATTTTTGAGGCTGGACTCGCATAACAATTAGGGTCATGTCATCAGTATTATTACTGTTTCTACCGACAAATTCTTCAACTCGATGGAAAAGATATTTGAGAATATCTTCACTACTATCAAAATTTTGACAAGCCCATTGGAAAGCGCGATAAAGATTTTCTTCTTCAAAGCGATCGCCGTTGGCATTGACGGCATCGGTAAAACCATCAGTGTAATAAATCATAGTATCTCCTGGAGCTAATTGGACGCGAGCGTCTTCATATTCTGAATCGATATCTAAACCAATTAACATTCCCCAAGTATCTAATTTTTCAATTTTGCCCGTCGCAGCTTGCCACCACATAGGAGGGTTATGAGCAGCATTAGTAAAAGAAAGAGTCTGAGTTTTCGGATTGTACTCCGAATAAAACATACTCACAAAACGATGAGAATTTTCTAAATCAGCGTACATTACCCGATTTAAGTGCTGCATAATTTTAGCTGGTGAGTGACGATTCAACACTTCTGCCCGCAGCATTCCCCTAGTCATCGTCATAATCAAACCTGCTGGTACGCCTTTGCCCATCACATCGCCAATCACAATACTCCAAGGAACTTGAGAAGCATCTTCATCTTTGCAATCTCGATGTTGACGAATCTGATCGTAATTAGTCGGAATAAAATCATAATAATCTCCACCAACTCGACTCGCCGTCTGACACTTAGCTGACAATTCTAAGCCTTGAATTTGGGGACATTTACTGGGCAATAGACGCAACTGAATTTCTGAAGCGATTTCTAACTCTCGATCCTGTCTTTCTTTGGAACGAAGTTCGACAGTTAATTCATGATTCGCGATCGCAACTGCTGTTTGATCGGCTACTAATTGAGCTAATTTTCGGCGCGTTGGTGTCCAAATATATTCTGGATCGCTACTAAAAACATAAAGACGACCTTGTTCAATATTTCTAACTAAAACAGGAGTGCCAAAAATCTGAATTTTTGGTTCTAATAACTGTTTAATCTTATCGTCTAAAAGATGAGTAACTAACTGAGATGATTGATTAATTAAAGGATTAACTTCAGCAACTACGTCTTTGTTGGTAACACCCTGTAAATTTTGCCGATGAAGACGATGATTAACTCTCTCTAAAACTTGCCGTACTTCCAGCCCGATTTGACTATCATGGCAATGAAGCTGTTCTAGATACACTTGAGAATCATCTTTAAACAGAATTAAGGCTCCGCCCTCAGCATCAGTTACCCGTGCTGCCATCAAAGGAGTTAATTCCAGGAATTGATTTAAATTACTAAAACTGCGAAGAGCAAATCCTAGCGAGCTAAGTAAATCCTGGATTTTATGTTGTTCTTTCTGGAGATTCGCAACCAGCTTCTTAAGTGCCAGAATAGGAGTATCATCTTTCTGACCTACTTGATTAGAAACATTCGTTTCTTGAGAAGGGTTACGAGGAACAGGTGTAACAGTCATCGCTTCAGGCTTAGAAAACATCAACTTGTTACTTCATCTGGCTATTAAGTTTAATAGTTATTAAGTAGTCAATTTAAAACTTAGCTTAAAAAAAAATTAAGTTAAGCAAATCACAATTGGTATCAGTTATAGCTCAATCGCAGCAATTTTATCTAAACTTTTATTTTAAGATTGGTAAATAATACCTTGAATTCCTTGTCCTGCCAATAATTTCAACAAATAATTATTTTTGATGAATAACTTCAATTAACTAGACAGTAAAATCCAATTTTTTAACCATTTAGTAAAGCTTCGACAAATTCGTAGCTGGAAAAAGGACGTAAATCTTCAATACCTTCTCCTACGCCAATAAAACGAATGGGTAGATTGAGTTGTTGTGCTACAGCTAAAGCAACTCCTCCTTTGGCACTACCATCAAGTTTAGTCAGGACTACTCCACTAAGTTGAGCAGCCTCCGAAAATACTTGTGCTTGACGTAAACCATTCTGTCCCAAAGTTGCGTCAAGAACCAATAAAGACTCTATTTTAGCTTCAGGAGCTTGTTTATTAATAATGCGACGAATTTTTGCCAACTCGTCCATCAAATTTTTTTTATTTTGTAAACGTCCCGCCGTATCAACTAACAGCAATTCACTATTACGAGATTTAGCTGCACTAATCGCATCAAAAACCACCGCAGCCGGGTCAGTATTTTTGCCAGGATTAGCAATGACTGGGGTATTAGTTCTTTCACCCCAAACTTTGACTTGTTCTACCGCAGCAGCCCTAAATGTATCTGCTGCTGCAATTAAACAGCTATAACCTGATTTGTGGGTCAAATGGGCTAATTTTCCAATCGTAGTTGTTTTACCAGCCCCATTAACCCCTGTAACTAACCAAATATTAAAAGTATCTTTTTCGGGGACAAAATCATCATTATTTTGATTTTGCAGCGGTTTATCTAAAATATTTTGCAGAATCTTTTTGAGATAAGCGATCGCTTCTTCTGGTGGTAAAGCTTCTTCTTTTAGTTTGGCTTGCAATGTCTCAATAATTGTTTCGGTCGCTTCAATTCCTACATCTGCTTGCAGTAATAATGATTCAATAGTCATTACCGCATCTTCATTAAGGGGACCTTGACCGACAACTGCTTTGAGTTGATTAATTAAACCGCGACGGGTTTTACCTAAGCCTTGACGTAGTTTTTTCAGCCAATCGATCTCTTCTTGAGAAATATCATCAGGGCTTCTGCCTTGATCTGCTAAGATTTTTGCTGACCAAATAAAATCTTCATCTAAACTAAGAGGTTCTGCCTCGCTAAAAGTTTTGCTTTCTTCAACTTGAGGAGTTTCAATTGCTGTTTCTTTGAGTTTATCTAACGCCTCAGATTTACGCATCCAAGCAGGAACTTTTGCCTCAGTTTGGGTTGCTACTTCAGCAGTTTCTTCTACCACTTTTGGTTCAGTTTCTGATTCGATGCTGACTTCTTGCATCTGGTTAGATGCTTCTGTCGTTGTTCCTTTGCGTTGCTGAATATTTTGATAAGCTGTTTTTGCCCAACTTAGATAGTCATCTTGAGGAGTCTGAGCTGTTTCTGTAGTTTCAACTTCGACTGAAGTTGTTTCTTCTACAGTTTGTGGTGGTTGTTCTGAAGATTCTTTTTCATTGAACTGACGGCGAAACCAATTAAACATAAGGAGTAAAGTGTAAATTTATTTGTACTTAATTTATTGATAATAACAAGCTTTGTAGAAATATTTTAAGAGCGATCGCATTTCTCAAGCAAATTGAAGTTTTCTCAAGGTTTTAAATTAAAAACTTGGCGGTTAATTCAAAAAATAGAAAACAAAATATATATATGTTAATAAAATACTTAAAAAAGTTAATCTAAAACTATTAAGAATCTTGTGAATTAAGCTGCTAATTAACAGGTGTTATTTTATCGTAGCAATAGAGCTTATCAGGAGTTTTGATATGTCTATCGAAGAATTTTTAGGTCAACTCAATACTGCCGAGAAAGGATGGGGTCTGTGGGTAAATCGAAACAATCCTCATGATTATCATATCGGGCAATATGCGTTTGATAATGACCGTATTCCTAAATGTTTTGTTCACGTAGATAATCTCGATCATTTGGCTCATCTTCGTCAACAATATATTAACTCAAAAGCCTCAAATCAAAGTAATGAAACTTTTTTAGGACAAGAATGGGCAGCAAACTTTTTGTCTCAATGGTACAATCATAATTTAAAAGCTTTGGTTTAATTTTTGGGAAAATTAACTCAAACAACTACAAAAAGATCAAACAATTCTATAAATACCTCGTTATGTCCAGATTTTTTCTGGGCATTCTTATTGGGCTCTAAGTTGATTTTTGCTGCTCTTCTTTTTTCTACTCCAACTTCTCTGACTTTCTCTTACCTATTCGTGTAATACTGATTAGAGCAAATCTCCCCCTACTTAAATTAAAAGGAATGATTTGGTTGGAGTAACATCTACAGCAATGAAAAAGAAGAGAATTTTATCTGGCGTACAACCTACTGGCAACTTACATTTAGGCAATTATTTAGGAGCTATTCGCAACTGGGTAGAAATCCAAAATGAATACGATAATTTTTTCTGTGTAGTTGATTTACACGCGATTACAGTTCCTCACGAGCCTCAAAAATTAGCTCAAGATACTTATACTATTGCTGCTCTCTATCTTGCCTGCGGGATTGATTTAGATTCTTCGACCATTTTTGTACAATCTCATGTAAGCGCGCATAGCGAATTAACTTGGTTACTCAACTGTATCACTCCTCTTAACTGGCTAGAAAGAATGATTCAGTTTAAAGAAAAAGCAGTTAAACAAGGGGAAAATGTTAGCGTAGGATTACTAGATTATCCCGTGTTAATGGCAGCAGACATTTTACTTTATGATGCCGATAAAGTACCTGTAGGAGAAGATCAAAAACAACATTTAGAGTTAACCCGTGATATTGCAGCTAGAGTTAACGACAAATTTGGTAAACCAGAACATCCTATTCTAAAAATACCTGAACCTTTAATTCGGACAGAAGGTGCAAGGGTAATGAGTTTGACTGATGGGACAAAAAAAATGTCTAAATCCGATCCTTCAGAAATGAGTAGAATCAGTTTGTTAGACTCTCCTGATTTAATTCAGAAAAAAATTAAAAAATGCAAAACCGATCCAATTAAAGGTTTGGTTTTTGACGATCTAGAACGCCCTGAATGTAATAATTTACTTACTCTATATCAATTATTATCTGGCAAAACTAAATCAGAAGTAGCATCCGAATGTCAGGAGATGGGTTGGGGACAATTTAAACCTTTACTAACCGAAACAACTATCGAAGCTCTTAAACCAATCCAAAACACCTATCAAGAGATCATGAATAATCAAGATTATCTCAATCAGGTTTTGCACGAAGGAGCAGCTAAAGCAGAAGAGGTAGCTAATCGTACTTTATCTAGAGTAAAAGATGCACTAGGGTATTTACCTCCACTGTAAATTGTTTTATAACCAAGAGAAATCTGAAAGTTAATTAATTAAATCAATAGTAATGAGTAACCGTTTTCGCAGTGCTGTAGCAGCCAAAGAATTTTTAATTACGGCAGAAGTAACTCCTCCTAAAGGTGGAAATCCTGCTCGAATGCTAAAAATGGCGGAACAACTGAAGGGCAGAGTTCACGCAGTTAATGTTACTGATGGTAGTCGTGCAGTACTGCGGATGTCTTCTTTGGCAGCATCGGTTATTTTATTACAACAGGGCATTGAACCAATTTGTCAGATTGCTTGTCGCGATCGCAATTGTATTGGTTTACAAGCGGATTTAATGGGTGCTTATGCTTTGGGTATTCGCAATGTTTTGGCTTTGACAGGAGATCCTGTTAAAGCAGGCGATCATCAAAAAGCTAAGTCTGTGTTTGAATTGGAAGCGGTTAGATTATTGAAAGTTATCGGGCAACTAAACAATGGTTTAGATTTTAATGATAAACCTCTACCCGATGAACCGTTAGATTTGTTTGCTGGTGCTGCTGTCGATCCTCAATCAAAAAGTTGGTCTGGTTTACAAAGTAGATTTGAACGAAAAATTGCAGCAGGAGCGCAGTTTTTCCAGAGTCAGATGATTACTGATTTTGAGAAACTTGATAAATTTATGACTCAGATTGCTTCAATTTCAGATAAACCAATCTTAGCGGGAATATTTTTATTAAAATCAGCCAAAAATGCCGACTTTATTAATCGTTACGTTCCAGGAGTTAATATTCCTCAATCAATCATCGATCGCCTGGCCCAAGCAAGCGAACCACTGCAAGAAGGGGTGAAAATTGCAGCCGAACAAGTGAAATTAGCTCAACAAACTTGTCACGGAGTCCATTTGATGGCGGTAAAAAGAGAAGATTTAATTCCTCAAATTCTCGATTTAGCTGAAGTTAAACCATTAGATTATTCTTCATAACTGCCACCAACTCCAATGCCTGTATTAAAAATTTGGGCATTGGTTAAATCTAAACCAATCATAGAAGCACCCGACACATCCGCATCGTTAATAGTTGCTGCGGTAAAATTTACTTGATTTAAATTTGCCTGATTTAAACTAGCATTTGTCACAAAAGCAGCCGTGAGGTTGGCATTTTCAAGATTTGCACCTGTTAAATCTGCGCCTTCTAAGTTAGCACCTGATAAATTTGCACCTTTGAGATTAGCTTCTCGTAAATCTGCACCTATTAAATGAGCATCTTGCAAATCTGCTTGAGAAAGATCGCACCTGTAGCATTCTCCTCTAGCGAGTAATTGTTTAACTTGATTAGGATTGGCTGCATTAACGGAAGTAGTGAGCAGCAAGGGAGTTAAACACCCCACAGTTAATAAAGTTCCAAGTTTCATAATTGCCTCCTTTTAAGCTTTAACTGATTTACCTCCTTTTGAAGCAAATGTATCCTTCACTACAATTTTCTCATAAATAAAATTGCTTGAAAATGAAGATTGGGTATGGATAGATTTAAAAATCGATGCTCATTGCTATATTAATGAGAATCAGGTTCTCCAAACAAAACAAAAGAGCGATTTAATCTTGGCATGATAGTTTCACTGACACTGCTAACCGCTAATCCTCCGACTGTACGACGGCGTAAAGAACGCAGGATTACCATGTCATATTTATTTGCTTGTTCAATAATTGCTTTGCTGACATCATTATGACGAATAGTTTGTACGGCAACATCAATCTTGGGTTGCAGATATGTCAAAGTTTGTTGTAATTGAGTTTCAAAAGATTCAATGTCGTCTTTAGGAGTTCTGCGATCGCAAACCCTTAATAGAGTGATGGCTGCGGAATTAGCTTCGGCAAAAATTTGAGCAAAACGAATAATTCTTGTAGTTTGAGGAGTAAGATTTTTGACAGGTACTAAAATTTGATGAATATTTATTGGTTGATCTACCAAACGCATTACCGCAACGGGACAATGAGAAGACCAAAATACACTATCAATTACGCTCCCAAATAAACGCGATCGCAATCGATTTGTGCCACTCCAACCCATTACAATTAAACTAGCGCGGTATTCTTTAGCGGTACGACTAATTCCGTGAACAATATCATCATCGATCCGAAGTACTGGTTTAGCTTCTACGGCAAATTCTTCTGTCACTGCTAAAGCATTTTGCAATAAGCCTCGACTCCGTTTGATTGCTACTTGCAATTGAGGATCGTCCATTTGAACATGAGCTTTGGCAATTGAGACAGGAATAACTACTCCTGATTCTTGACGAGCAATTAATGCACCCATCTCAATCAAATATCTTTCTGTTTGAGGATTTGCTATCGGTACAATCACACGAAATAAAGAAGAGGCATCCGCTAAACTGGACTTTCCTGCATGAGATGTTGGTGAAGCCTTTTGAAGTTGTTCAGTTTCTGAGTTTAATTCAGCAGCAATATCAGGAGATAAAAAACCTGAATTAACCAGATGAGTTGGAGCGTCGGAATTAAAATTCCACGATAAAGGTTCAGTGTCTAAATCATTATTTGTTAGAGTAAGTTTTCGGGCAAATTTATCAGTTAGAACTGGCCCTAAAATCGAAGTTACTAACATTAAAACAATCACAGTATTAAAAACAGAATTACTAATAACTCCTGCATTTAACCCTACTAAAGCAGCAGCTAAAGTAGCAGCTACTTGTGGTAGAGATAAAGACCACATGGTTAAGCCTTCGTTCCAACTGTAGCGATAAATTAATTTAGTTATAAATGCAGCTAAAAATTTACTAGTAATTAAACCCGCAACAATTGCAAAAGTAAGCCAAAAATCTGAAGTAAGAGTTTTGATAAATCCAGGAATATCTAGTAACAGTCCCATTCCTACAAAGAAACAAGGAATGAATAAAGTACTACCAACAAATTCAACTTTTTCTTCAACAGGACTTCTACCTACTACATCATTAACAGCTAACCCTGCCAAAAATGCCCCAACAATTTTATCAACATTAATAAGTTGTGCGCCAACGGAAGCTAAAAATACAGCTAAAAGAATAAACAGAAACTGATTACTTTCTTCATCTCCTGTGCGACGAAAATATTGTTTTCCAGCCCAGTCAAAACCAAATAAAACTATTGCAGCATAGACACCTAAACTAACTAATTGAATTATTAAACTAGTGGGTGTAAATTCTCCTGCATGAATAGAAATACAAATAGCTAAAACTAATAACGAAGCAATATCAGTAAAAATTGTTGCGCCAATAGTAACTGTAACAGCTTGATTATTAACTACTCCTAAACGATTGACAATCGGATAACCTAACAGAGTATGAGAAGCTAATAAAGAACCAATTAAAATTGAGGCATTTACCCCCATACCAAATAATAATCCGATCGCAGTACCAAAGGTTAAAGGGATTAAAAAAGTGGCGATCCCAAACGTTAAGGAACGGTTTTTGCTTTTCCGAAATTCGGCAAGATCGACTTCTAATCCTGCCACAAACATCAGATAAATTTTGCCAATATCTGATAAAAGTTTAATCGTTTCGGTTTTGGGATCTAATAAGCCTAATCCACTAGAACCTAAGACAACTCCTGCAAACAGCAATCCTACTAATCCAGGTAATCGTAGTTTTTCAAATATCGGTGGTAAAGTTAAAATTACCAATAGCAACAGCGTAAAAGATACTATTGGACTATGAAAAATTTGGGCAAAACTTTCTGTCATAAACCATAAATTTACAAATAATTACCTCAATATACTGACAATGTTATATTTTGTAACTCTAACAAAAGATATAAAAACAACTTGCTAAAAGTGTTGTTATTTTTACCAAAATGTGCATAGTTTGATTTGACTAACCGAAAAAATAGTCAATTTAATTTTGTATAACTGGTAAATTTAACCAATCACTTAATTCTTGTGCCAACCAATCCAATTCTGGTTCACTTAAAGAATCAAGTTGATATTTATTTTTACCAACCCAGATTTGAATACTAGGTGAATATTTAGTAGATTCACCATCAGAATTTTTAATATTTAAATAATTATTTTTTTGTAATTTAATAATTCCTGCTGTGGCTGATGGTTTAGTATTTTGATATTTAAATTGAAATAATTGATAAATGAAAGCTATTTGCTGTTGATTAATAACCAGTTTTTTCTTGCCAAATAAAGTAAATAAAATCCCTCCAACCATTCCCATTCCTGCTGTCCAAAAAGGTAAGGAGAATAAACCAAAAATTATATTAATTGGAAAAGGAGCAATAAAAACAGCATTGTATGTCCAAAAGGCAATAAAAGAATTCCAAGCGATCGCAAAAGTCATTAAACCAATTAAGCCTGGATTAAAACCTTCAGGAGGCACGACTATTTCAATTTTTTCTTGAGTTTTGTGTAAAGTAATTTGACTATCGATTGGTTGAGAAATAACTAAATTATTTCGAGGCTGTTGAGGAGGATTCTTTAACTCTTGTAGAGCTAATTGGGCTGAATGAAATCTTTTATCTAAACTTGGTTCAGTCATTTTTCGTAACCAAGCTGTTAATTCTTGACTTAAATTAACTCCAGTTTCAAATTGAATTTTTCCTTCTTGTTGCGGTAAATCTGCTGGTTGAATTCCTGTAATTAAATAAATTAAAGTTGCACCCAAACTATATAAATCCGAAGCAGGAACACAGCGATCGCCAAATTGTTCTGGAGGCATATAACCATAAGTTCCTACAATGGTAATAGAACCACCTTCTCTAGCTACAACATTTTGTACGGAACCAAAATCAACTAAATAAATCTTACCAATATGCTCTTCAAAACTATTAGTTAATAGAATATTACTGGGTTTAAGATCGCGATGAATAATTGGTGGTTTGCGATTATGCAAATAAATCAAAATTTCTAAAATTTTTATCGCTATCTGCTCTATTTCTGATTCGGAAAAATTTATTCCTGTTTTAATTTGTTCTGCCAAAGATTGAGCTTGAATATAACTTTGTACCAAAGCAAATCCTTTGCAATTAGGTAAATCAATTTCAAAGTAATCAAGATATTTAGGGATAGCAGGATGAGAAATATTTTGGAGGGTTTGAGCCTCTCTTTCAAAAAGTTTCAAATGTTCCCACTCAAAATCTAGACTAAATTTTAATAACTTAATTACGACTAATTCTTGAGTGATTCGATCTTGAGCAAGAAAAGTTTCTCTTCCTCCTCTTTTTCCCAATTG
The DNA here is from genome assembly GCA_002355455.1 of Stanieria sp. NIES-3757. Classification (NCBI taxonomy): domain Bacteria; kingdom Bacillati; phylum Cyanobacteriota; class Cyanophyceae; order Pleurocapsales; family Dermocarpellaceae; genus Stanieria; species Stanieria sp. NIES-3757. The sequence goes on along the minus strand of AP017375.1, from coordinate 2,778,715 downwards.
TTGTTGAATAAAATAGCGATCACGTAAGACTAAATCTTGCATATTATTTATCCTCTCTATAATCTAGTTTAACTGCCTATATTTTTTATGAATTTAAAACTGTTTTAATCTTGTAAACTTACAATTGGGCAAATTTTATGTTTAGCTGCACAACTTTGTAATTAGATTATTTCAGCGAAAAAAAAATCATGTTTCGTTTGCATATAAACAAAAAGAAATTTATTTTAATTGGATTTGTACTTGCTTTACTCTCTTCATTAATTATTTCCAAGCAATCACCTATCGCTAACTTAATTTTGTCACCTGCCATAGCTCATCAGCCTAAAATTTTAAACGCTAGTGAAATCAGTCAAACACGAAACAACTCGATTTGTTCCTCTCAGGAGAGTTTGCCTTGGCTGAAAACTGATGGAAAATGGATCACTGATGAAGCAGGTAATCAAGTTACTTTACGAGGCATTAGTTTTTGTGGTTTTAATAATGCTTGGGGAGAAAAAGTCTTACCAGATTTTCAGGATAAAGTTGCTCGAGTTACCAATGGTGTTAATGGCTGGTATCCAAATTTATTACGTTTGCCAATTAAACATCAACACATGGATACATTTAGTTTAGAAGAAATTTATCAAGCTTTAAAAGCAGGTGTGGATGAATGTGTTAAACAAAAAGTTTATTGTATTATTGATTGGCACGCAGTAGATGGCGAAGATGGAGCCGATTGGCGATCGCTAAAAACAGGAAAACAAACGAGGGATTTTTGGAGTTATATGGCTCCGCGTTTTAAAGATTACTCTAATGTCATCTTTGAACTATACAACGAACCTGGTTATCCCAAAGACGTTACCGAAGAGAATTGGTTGATTTGGAGGAGTCGAGCGCAACCTTGGGTAAATCTCATTAGAGAAAATGCACCAAGCAATTTAATTCTGATTAATTCGCCTTTATGGTCACAAATTACGCAATTTGCCCCGCAATATCCTTTTTTTGGGGATAATCTTGCTTATGTTAATCACACCTATCCTGGTATGGAAGAAAGTTGGCCCAAAGATGTTGGCATGGAATATGATTGGGAAGAGGTGTTTGGCAAGGCTGCTGATAGTGTACCTGTTTTTATCACCGAGTTTGGTTGGCAAGCAGATGCAGAATGGGAATTCAGTCGCGCTACAACCGCAGAGTTTGGTCAGCCAATCAAAGATTTTTTAAGTAAGCGTCCTAATATTAATTGGGTAATTTGGACTTACGATCATTATTGTTCTCCCAGATTAGCAGATGAAAGCGATCGCGTGTTGGGAGGTAAGAAAATGGGTATTTTTGTGCGTGATTGGCTTAAGGAGGAGTGGCAAAGATCGACTAATCCAACTCAATTTAATTGCGATAAATAAAATAAAACGAAGTCTTTCAAGAGATTATTGCCTTTATAACGTTTAGTATGAAGTTCAATCACCAAGAAGCAATACTTAAATCAAATATAGTAGCTATTCCTGCTAAATGTCCTTACTCTTTAGAACAAATTTTAGATGATGAATTTATTCCATTTGAGTAAAAATAGCATTTCTTGAATAAGTAATCAATAAAAAGTAACAGGAGATATTTACCAATTTACAATTCACAGTTAGCGATCAACTAACAAACTACAATCAATCATCTGCGTTTATCTGCGTTCATCTGTGGACATAATCCTAATCTACAATAAAAAAGCCTTTTAATCTTCCATATCGCATATCGCTTTCAATTAAAATAAAAATTGCTATCTATAGACATTTCCTAGAAATAATAACTATTATGCCATTACCTATTGTTGCTATTATTGGAAGACCTAACGTCGGTAAATCTACCTTTGTCAATCGCCTTGCAGGAGATCAACAAGCGATTGTTCACGACGAACCAGGAATCACTCGCGATCGCACTTATCGTCCTGCCTTTTGGCAAGACCGAGATTTTCAGGTTGTGGATACAGGAGGGTTAGTATTCGACGATGATACGGAATTCTTACCCTTAATTCGTCAACAAGCAATGGCAGCCTTAGCCGAAGCTGCGATAGCTATCTTTGTCGTTGATGGTCAAACTGGCCCTACCGAAGGCGATCGCGAAATTGCCGATTGGTTAAGACAACAAACCGTACCTGTTTTACTCGCCGTGAATAAATGCGAATCAGTCGAACAAGGTTTAATTCAAGCTGCCGAATTTTGGGAGTTGGGTTTAGGTGAACCTTATCCTATTTCTGCCATTCATGGTAGTGGTACAGGGGATTTATTAGACGAATTGATTACCCATTTACCTCCTGTTGATGAAATTTCTGAAGTTGAAGAGATCAAAGTAGCAATTGTTGGTCGTCCTAATGTAGGTAAATCCAGTCTCCTCAACGCTTTAACTGGAGAACAACGGGCAATTGTTAGTCCGATTTCTGGGACAACTAGAGACGCGATCGATACTGTGGTAGCAAGAGATGGTAAAATCTATCGTTTAATAGATACTGCTGGCATTCGACGTAAGAAAAATGTCGATTATGGGGCGGAATTCTTTGGTATCAACCGTGCTTTTAAAGCCATTCGTCGTGCGGATGTAGTTTTATTTGTAATTGATGTCCTCGATGGCGTTACCGAACAAGATTTAAAACTAGCAGACCGCATTATTGAAGAAGGTAGGGCAGCGGTTATTGTCGTCAATAAATGGGATGCAGTCGAAAAAGACTCTAATACCATTTATCAATATCAAAAAATGCTTCAAGACCGTCTTTATTTTATGGACTGGGCAGAAAGTATTTTTATTAGTGCCATGACAGGGCAAAGAGTAGAAAAAATCCTCGATTTAGTTGATACTGCTGTTACAGAACATCGTCGTCGTGTCAGTACTTCGGTAATTAACGAAGTTTTAGAAGAAGCTATTCGTTGGCATACTCCTCCTACTACCCGTCAAGGAAAACAAGGAAAAATTTACTACGGAACACAAGTTAGTTCTCAACCACCAGCGATCGCTCTATTTGTCAACGATCCGAAGCGTTTTAACGAAGGTTATCGCCGTTATATCGACCGACAATTCCGCGAACAATTGGGTTTTTCGGGTACTCCAATTCGTTTATTCTGGCGTGGTAAGAAAGTCCGTGACATGGAAAGAAATACTGCCAATCGGGCAACTAAAGTTTAATTTGAAATATTTGCTATTGTGATTCAAAATGATTGACTTCTATAATTCTCACTAATAAATGCTACTACTCACGCAATAAAACACGAAAACCCATTTGCTGAAAATGTTTATCTGTCGTTAATACATCGGTAATACCGTATGTTTGAATTACAATACAGGAGAGACAATCTACTATTCCCCATTCTTTATCAGAACGACTTTGAAACAAACGAAGAGCAGATATAAAAAGTTCTTTTGTTAAGGGAACAACTTCAACATTTGGATCTGTTATCAATGACTCTAGTAATTTTCCTGCTTCTAAACGATATCTTTGTTTGGAAAGTGCGTTACCAATTTCTAGTAAAACTGCCTGAGTAGTAACAATTAGAGAGCCTTCAGATTCTATCTTAGTTGCTAATTTTTTGGCTTGATAAAGTTATCACTAGAAGAAGAAAGAGCGATCGCAAACGAAGTATCGAGAAAAACTTTCTTAATCATCCACACTCAGCTTCAGTACCGACCGTTTTGTTTATTTCTGTCTCATCAAGATAGAAATCTAGATTAGTCGACCAGTCACGAAGACCATTTAACTGAAGAGATTGTGCAGTTTGAAGAAATTAAGGACGATTACCTGCTTCTCTTATTTGATTCATTACAGTTTCATTAACAATTCCATCAACCTTCAAATTATGATCCCTCTGGAATGCCATGACAGCATATTTAGTCTCTTCATCAAAAATTCCGCTAGGATAAATCGGCAAATAATAACCTTTACTGGCTAAATTTTGCTGAATGTCAGTAATCCAGCCATCATCCAAATCTCCAATTGAGTACGCAGTTAAAGCTTCATACTCTTCATCAGAAATAATTCTTCCACCAGAATTTCTAATTTTTTTTTCTATTTCATTTGAGCTAGTCTCAATAGAAACAAGATACTCTCCTGTTTTAGGCTTTTTTGTTGTAATACTAGATTTCAATACATTCTGATTTCCCCAAAGCTCTTGATGCAAATTTGTTGCTTCATCCTTGCTCTTAAAGCCGATATGAATTCTTGCCATTAGTATTAATCTCCATTATCCACCTCTGAATATAGTCTATTGCATAGCTTATTTTAATGTCGCAAATAAGCTCTAATATAAATTAGCGTTGATATTTACTACAGAAAGAAAAGATTTAGAGCGCGACCCTTTAATTTATAAATTATGTTTATATGCCTTGTTTTTAATTAACTGATAACTGCTTAATGAGAGTTACAATCCAAGACGACATCTTATTTATCAATCATGAAGATTTACCTCCCTATAAAAAAGGAGGTTCAATTGTCAGAAATAGCTACTTCTGGGCATTAAAAGCGATCGCTTGTTACACTGCTCGCGAAAAAGATTGGGAATTTGACCGCGACGTTTGGGTAGCTTTAAGCAGAATGTTAATGTCTTTTAGTGAATCGGGTTATTTGGGCGATCGCGAAACGATGTTAGAGTTTCCTACCGATACCCCCATCCCGCCAGTCTTACGTTCTGTTTCTACTTGGTTATGATAACTCTTGACACAGTTGACGAAAATCATCGCCTCGATGTTCAAAACTGCGATATTGATCGAAACTAGCACAAGCAGGAGATAATAAGACTACTTCAGCGTCTTTTTGTTTAGCTAATTCCACACTTCTAGTCACCGCATTTGCCATCGTTTCGACAATTTCAAAAGAATCATAACCGCATTCAGTTAACCTACGGGCAAAAGTAGGCGCAGCATCTCCAATTAATAATACTGTGGCAGCTTTTTGTTTAATCTGTTCAATCCAAGCTAGATCGTTTCCTTCTTTAGCTTCTCCTCCTGCAATTAAAATCACTGGCGCATCCACAGAAGCTAACCCCACTTCTGCTGCATCGTAATTAGTCGCCTTACTATCATTGATAAAATTAATTCCTTTAAAAGTGCGAATATACTCTAAACGATGGGGTACGCCAGAGAAATTAGCAATAGCTGATGCGATCGCGCCTTTGTCGATTCCTGCCAATTTAGCTGCTGCTACTGCCATCAACAAATTTTGTTGATTATGTATTCCAGGCATTTTAAATAAAGAAATTGGTAAAATCAACTCTCCAAACGCTACTACCCAAGCATCTTCAAGATAAACCCCGCGATCGCTCGAACCAATTAAGTTATCTTTACCTTTAATACTCGTCCAATAAGCATCTTGCCATTGTTCTTCTCCTACTTTACGTAAATAAGGATCATCTCCATTAAAAATTTTGTGACGACTACGATGTAGCAAAGAAGCTTTGATGTTGTAATAATTTTCTAGGGTTTTGTGACGACTGAGATGATCGGGAGTAAAAGTAGTCCAAACTCCTATTTGTGGTGCCAGTTCAGGTGAAGATTCTATTTGATAACTACTCAACTCAGCCACAATCCAATCAAGAGATTGATGATTAGTCTTTTCTAAAGCCAATTCACAGGCTGCATAACCAATATTGCCACAAGCAGGCGCATTTAATCCCGCAGCTTGAAAAATTGCTGCAATTAAAGCTGTAGTGGTAGTTTTCCCATTAGTACCTGTAATTCCTACCCAAGGTACAAATTTTAAATAACGCCAAGCAAGTTCAATTTCTCCAATTGTGTCAATTCTTTTTTCTCGCGCTTCAACCAATGGAGGAAGATCCCAAGGCACACCAGGACTAACAACTAGCAATTGGGGTAAATCTGCTGATTCTAGCAATTGAGTTTGACTCAACTGAAGTTTAATCTTCTCTTTCGCTAATTTTTCTTTTAAGGCTTGAAATTCGCCTAAATTCGAGCGAGAAATCAGATTTTCTTCACTAGCAGCATCAGCAATTGTAACTTCCCACCCATCTTGACTGAGTAATTTAGCAGCAGCAATTCCCGATCTTCCTAATCCAATAATTTCAGCTTTGGGCATATTTTCACGTAGTAAGAATCCCCGATTCAGCCTTTAATAGTATTGCTTATTTTCGCGATCGACAACTCTCCCATAGGGGATCAAGCAGAAAAAAAAAGAATAGCAAGTATACCGTTAGGCTAATATTTCCTTTGATAAATAGGGATTAAGTCAAGAGTCTTGAGCTCAAACTTTAATTATTTAACGAGGTTGACATTTTTAACACTTGCAGTTGTATTGTAAATGTTTTAAAATACAAATATATAAAAAATTTCAACTAAACCATCAACCAAATATCAATAATTCTGACTTAATCGATCTTTCTGAGTTAAATATTAAACTTGGACAACAAAAAGATTATAAATCAGAAAACTTATAAATAATCTTAGTTGTTATTTTGTCTAATTACTTAAATATAATTTTTATAAACATAGGAGATAATTCAAATGACTAACTCTTTAATCGAAAAACAAATTATGACTAAATTACAACAACTGGATGCTCAACAACAACAGCAAGTACTTAATTTTACCCGTTTTTTAGTTAATAATTCCACTAATAATTGTGATTTAAAAAATACTTTAATTCCCCAAGATTATTGTCAAAATAATGGCATGCTCTTAGAAAGTATTGAAGAATGTATCGAACAAAATTTTATTAAATAATTATAATTTAAAAATCTGCCAAGCTTGCCAAAAAATATAAGTTGATAAAATACCTAATAAAATGTTAAAGCCTAAACTAACAACTTTATCAGGTAATTTAGGTAAAAATCGAGTACTAACCTGCGCTCCAACTAACCCACCTAAACCCAAAATAATTCCTTCTAACCATAAAATATTGCCTTGATAAGCGTGTCCGAGACAAGCAGAAATTGAAGTAATTACAATTACTCCTAAGCTGGTTTGAATTGCTACTTTAATTTTTTCTCCTAACAAAAGCATTTGTAGAGGAACCATAATTACACCACCACCAATACCAAATAAACCAGCTAAAAAACCAGCAGTACCACCAGTAAGAAGTCTAGCTACACTAGGATTAGTTGCTGTTTCTCTATTTTCAAAATTAGTAGTAATTAACCGTCTACGAAGATTAGTCAAAAATATATTGATTATTAAAAAAATTCCAAAAGCAATTAGCAAAATATATCCAGGAATATTGCTAGCTAAAACAGCTCCTATTTGGGCAGTAGCGATCGCAGGTAATCCTAATAAAATTACTCGTCGAAAATTTAGATATCCCATGCGCCAATTTTGAATACTACCAGAAATAGAAGTCATAATAATAGCTAAACTACTAGTAGCAACTGCTTGTACTGGCGTATAACCAAATGCTCTAATTATCGGTACTAAAACAGTACCACCACCAATACCAAATATCCCAGCCAAAAAACCTGAAAATAGACCTAAAACACTGAGAATTAATAAATAATTAAAATCCATTTGTTTGTTAAAAATCAATTTTGAATTTTGCTTAGCTCAGAGCATATCTGGTATATTAAAACGTACTGATAAGTTTTGATTACAAAAATGATCAATTTTTTCTATTTTCAAGTTCAACCAAAAGTTGTTGGCTTAAAATATCTCCAGTTAACAATGTTAAAATATCAAAAACATTAACAACTAATTGTTTGAGAGCTTCTTGTATTTTTAATCCTTCTTCTTGTTCTAATATTAAAAATAATTCTTCAAAAGAAATGCCTTGAGGAGTTATATGGAGATAACTAATCAAAAAATACTTTTCTTTAGTCAAAACCAAAGCTCTTTCCATAATAGTCATTATCGTTACTTGTCCTACAGTAGGTAAAATTCTATTCCAGATAACTTGTAATAAATCCTGATAAATTTTTAAGACTTCTACTTGATAAGCTTGAGTTTTTAGCTGTTTGACTCGCTGTTCTAAAATTTGTTCTACCTTAGCTGATATTTGATTATGGTTTGTTGATTGTGAATAATCATTAGGGTCATTCATATATTTTCTTGTGGTCAAAAGCTACGCACTTAAATCAAACTTTTGTCACTCTAAGCTTATTTTTAGTTCTGAACTGAAGTCTTGAAAATCTATCGAAGGGAATGAATAATTCATAGTAAGTCTCGAATAGATTAAATTACAAACAACGTCTTTTAACGATATTAAACGCTTGAAATCAATTACATAATTTTGTTTAGTTATTCCGCTGGCGATAATTATGATTAGACAAAAAATAGACGTTCTCAGTAAATAACCCTTGGGCAGAACGTCTTTGAAATAATTATTTAGTATAGGTCTTGAAGCTTAATTATGGAAATACGTTTAAATTTAGCCTAGCTTGATCGCGAGTTTCATTAAAGCCTAGCTAGTTTTTAGGACAAGTGTTTAAGGAAGTTTATACTTAAAATCCATTGAACCTTTGTATTCAGATAATTCTGCTAATTGTTGAGGAGTTTGTACTCCTGGATAAAATTTTCCTTTAATTTCCCAGGTTGGAAAAGATTTGATTCCTGCTGCTACACAAGCTTCTCTTTGAGGATTTTTTCCTTGGGGGTCACACTCAATATAATTAATTTCTTGAAAAGCTTCTTTCCCTAATAATTGTTTCTGTTCATAGCAATGAGGACACCAAAAAGCACCATAATTTTTTATGCCTATTGCAGTTAAATGTTTTGCTAAAGCAATTTCTGCTTCTCCCGATGTTGTGGTAATTTCCCAGCCTATTGGTGGTTCTGGTGAAGTTTGAGCTTGTGGAATTACAATTAATCCATCTTGATCGGGTGTCTCTCCTATCGGATTATCAACATTCGCATAAACTCCCAAAGCACCTACGAGAGTCAACATTGCCACGATCACAATTGTAAAGAAAATTTGACCAATATCTTCCCACTCTCGTCCCATAATAGCTAAAGTCAATAAAGTCCAAGAAAATAAAGCAGAGCCAATACAGTAGTAACAAACAGCTTGCAGTTTGAAAAATAGTACATACATTAAATAACTGCTAAAAGCTGCCATAGCTGTCCCACCAGCTAATAGTAGCAACCAAGTCCAATTCTCTAGATTTCGTTTGAGTGCTTTATTCCCATCTAGTTTAATTATCAGAGGGCTAAGAGCAAAAATTGCCATGCTAATATAAGCTAAAAAACCAAACAAAGTTAATGGTAAGCCAAAAATAGTAGCATAGGGACTATTAAGAACATCACTACAACTACCGGTGGCAGCAGTTGCCTCTGCCGAACAAACTACCTCCCCTCCAGTTAGTTTAGTAACAGTGAGATAAGCAGTAAGAATGGCTCCAGTGATAGCGATCGCGCCTATTAAAGGTCGAGACCAACGATAAATCCAAGGAAGAGAACGTCGACGGCGCATAGTAATAATCGATACTGAATGCGACAACAATAAAGAATTTTTGAATTGACTTTGATTGTAGCCTTATTTAGCTAGTTTGACTGAGGAAACTGATTTTTGTTTCTCTTTTTCTTTAACAGTTTCTCTAGCTGCTTCTACAAATTGAGCCACTCTAAGGGGATCAATAGTTTCGGTGATTTTACCTTTACGTTTGAGAGAACTAGCTACGATCACACCATCCGCAGCTTGCATTAGTCTGCTAATATTTTCCCAATTAGCACCACTACCTATAAAAACAGGGGTATCTCCTGCTGCTGCTGAAGCTAATTCTAGATCTTCAAGACTAGGAGGACTTCCTGTTGCCCAACCAGAAAGTATAACCCCATCAGCTAAACCTCGTTCAATCGTATCTTGTACAGCAGTCGTTAAATTAGGTGTTCCCAAAGGACGAGCGTGTTTAACTAACACATCTGCCAAAATTCCGACTGTAGCACCTAATTCTCTGCGATAGCGTAATAATTGATGAGCTTGTCCTTCGATCAAACCTTGATCGGTTGCCATTACCCCAGTCAAAACATTGACCCGAATAAACTCTGCTTCAACACAAGCAGCTACCGCCATCGCACTATGACTATCATTTCGTAGTATATTGATACCAATAGGCAGCATCACCATATTTTTGAGCCGATCAACAATTATGGTCATCGCACTAATTATGGCGGGATCGACACTTTCTTTCGGAAAAGGGGCATCAAAAAAGTTTTCGACGATAATGCCGTCAACTCCTCCTGCTGCTAAAGCTGTAGCTTCTTGTTCTGCTCGTGATATGACCGCTTTTAAATTTCCTCCCCAACGTGGGGAAGTAGGCAAGGGTAATAGATGAACTACACCAATAATTGGATTAGTTGTTTTAAAAATTTGTTTTAAGTCCACTTAGATTTTCCTTAGGCAAAGACAGCATTTTATGTCATCTCTTCAAAATCTATTATTATCTCAGACTAATGGAAGCACTAGAAAATTTTATCTAAATAGGGATTGAATTATTATTTCCTCTTGCTAAAGATGATCAAAAATAGGCTAATTTATAGTAAAAAGGTACTAAATTATTTGAAGCGATCGCGTAATTGTTATTACGAAGCAGATTGCAAACCTTTTACAAATTTACTTTTGCTGCACCGAAATTGCTTTGATTGAACTATAGATAATAATTTTTTTCTAACTCTCAGATCTAAAAAATAAGTTTTTTGTCAAAACCATGTTAATATGTCTTAACAATAGGTTTATAATTACAATAGTTAAAACCTTATAACCAAAAGGTTAGTCAGAGGCGATATCTTTTGCTATTCTTGCAGATAACTATCGAGTCAACACGGCGATTCTATATGCCGAGAAGACCTCGGCATATCTCACCGTCAAACTAGGGAGGCGATCAGCTTTCATAGAGACGCTCCAATCACAAGAGAGATATTGGATCTGACCTCACATATAATCCTAGTCATTTGTATACTCAAGTTATTCCGAATAATATATGGCAGATAAGCCAATTATTGCGATTTCCCATCTAGGATGTGAAAAAAATCGCGTTGATTCAGAACACATGTTAGGCTTACTAGCTCAGGCTGGTTATCAAGTTGATTCTAATGAAGAATTAGCTGATTATGTTATAGTTAATACTTGCAGTTTTATTCAAGCAGCTAGAGAAGAATCAGTTCGTACTTTAGTAGAATTAGCGGAAGCCAATAAAAAAATTATAGTAACGGGCTGCATGGCTCAACATTTCCAAGAGCAACTGCTAGAAGAATTGCCAGAAACAGTAGCAGTCGTGGGCAGCGGAGACTACCACAAAATAGTTAATGTTGTTGAGCGAGTAGAAATAGGAGAAAAAGTTAAAGAAATATCTACAGAACCTACTTATATTGCGGATGAAACTGTACCTCGGTATCGGACAACGACTGAAGGTGTAGCTTATTTAAGAGTAGCTGAAGGATGTGACTATCGTTGTGCTTTTTGTATTATTCCTCATCTGAGAGGGGATCAGCGATCGCGCTCAATAGAATCAATTGTTGCCGAAGCCAGACAACTGGCAGCCGAAGGAGTACAAGAAATCATTCTCATCTCTCAAATCACAACTAACTATGGGTTAGATTTATATGGAGAACCCAGACTAGCCGATTTGTTGAGAGAATTAGGCAAGGTAGATGTACCTTGGATTAGAATTCATTACGCCTATCCGACAGGATTAACTCCTCAAGTAATTGCAGCAATCAGAGACACCCCTAACGTTCTGCCTTATTTAGATTTACCCTTACAGCATTCTCATCCAGCAATACTTAAGGCAATGAATCGCCCTTGGCAAGGAAGGGTGAATGATGCCATCATTGAACGGATTAAAACGGAATTACCAGAGGCAATTTTACGAACAACTTTTATCGTTGGTTTTCCTGGAGAAACAGAAGAACATTTTCAACATTTAGTGCAATTTGTCCAACGTCATCAATTCGATCATGTGGGTGTATTTACTTTTTCTGCTGAAGAAGGAACCTCAGCCTACACAATGAGCGAGCAAATTTCACAAGAAGTAATGGAAGCTCGTCGAGAAACACTGATGCAGATTCAACAGCCTATTGCTGCACAAAAAAATCGAGCTTGTGTTGGTAAAACAGTTGATGTCTTAATCGAACAAGAAAATCCTAATACAGGAGAATTGATTGGTCGTTCAGCCAGATTTGCACCTGAGGTAGATGGCTTAGCGTACGTTCGTGGGGAAGCCTCTCTTGGCTCGATTGTCTCCGTTGAAATTACAGCAGCAGACATATACGACCTTTATGGAGAAATTGTCTAGCTATTTGGCAAATGTTTAAGTTAAGACCGCTAGTAAATGAAAATTGGACGAACTAAGCAATCAATCTCGTCAATTTTCTGACCAATGTAAAGTTTTTTATACCAAACCTAAAATCTAAATCAAAAACCAAAAAATTAATTATGACTGTTACTTTCAAAAGCTTAGGATTATCAGATATTTGTGTACAACAATTAGAAGAACTTGGTTTTGTTGAACCGACTCAAATACAACAACAAGCAATTCCTTCTTTATTAGAAGGTCGCGATTTAGTTGGTCAATCTCAAACTGGTACAGGTAAGACAGCAGCGTTTTCACTGCCAATGTTGGATTTGATTGATAGTCGCAATAAAGCAGTTCAAGGTCTAATTCTGACACCCACTAGAGAATTAGCTCAACAAGTGGGACAAGCAATTAGTGATTTTGCTAGTAATCGCAGAATGTACGTTCTTACTGTTTATGGTGGTCAATCAATCGAGCGACAAATTCGCAGTTTAAGAAAAGGAGTGCAGGTTGTAGTCGGTACTCCAGGAAGAATCATTGATTTACTCGAAAGAAAAGAATTAAGTTTGGATCAAGTTCGTTTAGCTGTACTCGATGAATCCGATGAAATGTTGAGCATGGGTTTTATCGATGATGTCAAAAAAATCTTGCAACAAGCTTCAAAACAAAGACAAACAGCTTGTTTCTCAGCAACCATGCCTCGAGAAATCAAAGAGTTGATTCAGCAATTTCTCAAATCACCAATCATGGTAAATGTTGAACAGCCTAAAGCTGCTCCTGCAAGAATTAACCAACAAGCCTACATGGTTCCTCGTGGTTGGCACAAAAACCAAGCTTTACAACCGATTTTAGAAATAGAAGAAATCGACTCAGCAATTATTTTTGTACGGACTAAAAAAACTGCCAGCGAATTAACCAACAAACTACAAGAGGCAGGTCACAGTGTGGATGAATACCACGGTGATTTGAGTCAAATTCAAAGAGAACGTTTGGTTCAACGTTTTCGACACGGAAAAATCAGAATGATAGTAGCGACAGATATTGCTGCTCGGGGTTTAGATGTAGAAAACTTAACTCACGTAATCAATTACGACTTACCAGATAATGCTGAAACCTACATTCATCGGATCGGTCGTACTGGTCGTGCTGGTAAAAACGGTACCGCGATCGCTTTAGTCCAACCAATTGATCGCCGTACTTTAAAACAAATTGAGCATCGTCTCCGCCAAAGATTAGAAATTAACCAGATTCCTAGCCGTACCGAGGTAGAAGCTAAACGACTTGCTAAACTCCAGGCTCAGGTACAAGAAACTTTATCAGGCGAAAGAATGGCATCCTTTTTGCCGTTGGTAAGGGAATTGAGTGATCAATACGATCCTCTAGCGATCGCTGCTGCTGCTTTACAAATGGTTTATGACCAAAATTGTCCTCCATGGATGAAGACTGATTGGGAAGTTCCTCAATCTGGTGTATCTAAACCACTCATCAAACGCAAAAACAACCGCAGTAATCGTAAAGATGGTTATAAATCTAAGTCAGTGACTGAAAACAGGTCACAAGGTAAAATAAGGTCTGAAGTTGTTATTAGCGAACAGTAAAATAAGCTGATAACTGTAAAGACTAACAAACCATAATTGATTAATCGCTTGTGACTGTGAGTATTTCTGCTGCTGATTTATCTGAAATGCATAGTATGACCAGGTATTCAACTAACTGGCCTGGTTTAATTGAAGCTTATCGTCCCTACTTACCAGTAAGTGATACTACTCCTGTAGTTACTTTACTGGAGGGTAATACACCTCTAATTCCTGCGCCTGCGCTCTCTCAAGCCATTGGTCGAGGAGTCCAAGTATATGTAAAATATGATGGTCTCAATCCGACTGGTAGCTTTAAAGATCGGGGTATGACTATGGCGATTACCAAAGCCAAAGAAGCAGGGGCAAAAGCTGTCATTTGTGCTAGTACAGGAAATACCTCAGCAGCAGCAGCAGCTTATGCTCGTCGTGCAGGGATGCGAGCTTTCGTCGTTATTCCTGACGGTTATGTAGCTTTAGGTAAATTAGCACAAGCTTTACTTTATGGTGCAGAAGTAATTGCGATTGAGGGGAATTTTGATGATGCTTTAACTATAGTACGGGAAATGTCGGAAAATTATCCTGTTACTCTAGTTAATTCAGTCAACCCTTATCGTCTTCAAGGACAAAAGACTGCTGCTTTTGAAATTGTCGATGTTCTAGGTGATGCTCCTGATTGGCTCTGTATTCCCGTGGGAAATGCTGGTAACATCACAGCCTATTGGATGGGTTTTACTGAATATCATCAACAAGGTAAATGCGATCACTTACCAAAAATGATGGGTTTTCAAGCAGCAGGTGCAGCCCCTTTTATTGCCGGTAAACCGATCCCCAATCCAGAGACTCTTGCTACAGCAATTAGGATTGGAAATCCTGCTAATTGGGAAAAAGCGATCGCTGTTCAACAACACAGTCAAGGCGAATTTCATCCAGTTACCGATCAAGAAATACTTGATGCTTATCGCTTCTTAGCCTCTCAAGAAGGAATTTTTTGTGAACCTGCTAGTGCTGCTTCTGTTGCCGGATTATTAAAACAAAAAGAATACGTTCCAAATCAAGCAACTGTAGTTTGTGTGCTAACCGGAAATGGACTTAAAGATCCTAGTAACGCCATTGAGTATAGTAGCAACTCAATCAAGCAGAAAATCAAAGCTGATTTAACTACAGTAGCTAATGAAATGGGTTTTTAGCTTATTGAATCTTATCGAACCCATTTGAGATCTCTGACTGTAACCACAAGCTTTAATCTTTCTCGGTATAGCCATTATGTCAATCAATATTTCTGAAACACCTACTTTGAAGTTAAGTTGCTTAATGTTCGCGCTTTCTGAATAGTCTATTTTCAATAAAAAAGATACCAAATGGGTTCTATAAAAGATTAGCTGTAAATTTCTTCCAATATTAAAAATTGGTGTCGAGTGTAGTAACCCAAAAAAGGTCTTGTATAGCTCAACACCAAAATAAAAAATACAATTATAATGTGTTAGGTAAATTGATTTTTTGTCCATAAATAGATACGTATGCTGACAAAAATATCAATTTCCCGATCCTGTTACGCTTAGGAATTGGTAATTTTACTTATTTCCCAATCATCTAAATCTAATTCATCTTCCGTTAAAGATATTTCATCTTCTTGTGTCGATTCTAATAAATCTTTGAATTCTTCAAAAGATGCTTTGGTAGCAGAATCAACTAAGTTATCTAATTGCTCCAATTTTTCTTCCATTCGATCAAGCTCGTTGAAAGCAATTTCATCACTACTGTCAGTTTCAGCTTTTAACATCAAAGCATCTAAGTCTGATAAATCATGCTCTTCAAATAATTGCTCAGGATCGCTTTCTGATTGAGGCATTAAAACTGTTAAGTCGTCTTCTTCTCCAAAAAAGTCATCACTGTTTTGAGCTTCAGCTTCTAACATCAAAGCTTCTAAACCTGAGTCTGATAAATCATACTCTTCAAATAACTCATCACTACTATCAGTTTCAGTTTCCGACATCAAAGCTTCTAAACCTGAGTCTGATAAATCATGCGCTTCAAATAACTCATCACTACTATCAGTTTCAGTTTCCGACATCAAAGCTTCTAAACCTGAGTCTGATAAATCATGCGCTTCAAATAACTCATCACTGCTATCAGTTTCAGTTTCCGACATCAAAGCTTCTAAACCTGAGTCTGATAAATCATGCGCTTCAAATAACTCATCACTGCTATCAGCTTCAGTTTCCGACATCAAAGCTTCTAAACCTGAGTCTGATAAATCATGCGCTTCAAATAACTCATCACTGCTATCAGCTTCAGTTTCCGACATCAAAGAGGTTAAATTTTCTTCTTCTAAATCAGTTTCTTCACTAATAATTGGGTTGGTAACATCTAATTGAGTTGATAAATCAAAAAATTCTTGTGTATTTGTTAATTCATCAGAGAAAGATATTGATGCAAGCTCAACAATTTCGTTGACTTCTGGTTCCGATTGCTCTTCATCTTCTATATAATTTTCTATATCTATTTTTGTAGAAGTAAAAATAGGTTCTAGCTGTTCCTGCGATTTAATTGAAGATTGTAAATTTTGATTCTCTAATTCTAATTGTTGTTTTTGATTTTCAAGCTCATTTATAGATTGATTCAGTTCTTGTTGTTGCTGTTGAGCTTGAGATAATTGAGAGGTAAATTGTTCTAATTGAGAATATTGAGTAGCAAGACTAACTTCTAATTCTTGTTTTTCTGATTGTAGAGATGCAAGAGTTTGATTTAATTGTTCTTGTTGTTCTTGTAGTTGTTGAATTTGAGCTTGTAAATTTTGATTCTCTAATTCTAATTGTTGTTTTTGTGGTTTTATGTCTTGAAGTTGAGTTTGCCAATAATTGACTTCTGTTTCTAATTGCTGTTTTTGACTATTTAAATCGGCAATAATACTGAGAAGTTGATCGTGTTCTGTCTGTAGAGAGTTAATGTTTGCTTCTACTTCTTGCATTCTGTTAGTTTGTTCAGAAATAGAAAGCTGTAATTGATTTTCTTGAAACTGAAGTTCTTTAACTTGTTCTTCTGATGAAGTTGAAAATAAATTATCTTGTTCTGTTCTTTTTTTGTTACTAACTAATATTCCTGTTAAACCAGCAGTACCAGCTAATCCGCCTGTGATTAAAGATTTTTTAATATCTTTGTCATTAACAAGCATTCCAACGCCAAAACTGACTCCGAAAGCTATTGAACTAAACAGAATCTTATTAATTAATTTAGTTGATTCCATCTTTCTTAATTTATTTAAGCTAACTTTTGAGTTTAGAAATCTAGGCTAACTATAGACTCGATTAAGTTTGAGTTAGCTTGTTCTAATCAACTACGGAATCATACAATAAAGTAGAATTAGAATTGAAAGAGTTTTTGATAATAGTCAAGCTATTAGTTTTTAAAACTTTTTCGCCTCTATCTCCTTTTTTGATAGTTAATTTCCATAGTCTTATTTGAAGAGTTCCCAAATATTGATTTAAAATTAACAAAACTCTGCTAGCTATCTGATCGGCTAAGAGCTAATTCTGCTTTAAGGTAATCAATAAACTGTTTAGCTGTACGTCCAGAACGTCCATTATGACGAGTAGCCCATTGTTTAGCACGAAATTCTAATTGTTCTTGAGAAAGATTAATGTGGGTTTGTTGAGCTAAATGCTTGATAATTTGTAAGTAAGTATCTTGATTAGCCGGTTCAAAAGTTAAAGTTAAGCCAAAGCGATCGCTAAAGGATAATTTTTCTTGTACGGTATCCCAAGCATGAACCTCATCATTGTCACTGAGTTTAGGGCGATCGCCAAAAAATTCTTTAATTAGATGTCGTCGATTAGAAGTGGCGTAAACAACGGTGTTATTAGCTTTGGCAGTTAAACTGCCTTCTAAGACTACCTTAAGAGCTTTGAAAGCATCATCATCTTCTTCAAAGGATAAGTCATCAACAAAGATAATAAATTTTTGAGGTAAATTTCGTACCTGTTCAACAATTAAAGGTAATTCTTTTAGTTCTGATTTGCTTACTTCGATTAGTCTTAGTCCTGCGTGACTATATTTACTTAATAAACCTTTAACTAGAGAAGATTTTCCTGAACCTCGACTTCCATATAATAAAACGTGTAAAGCAGGATAACCAGCCAAGAGAAATTCGGTATTTTTTAAAAGTGCCTCTTTTTGTAAATCGTAACCAACAATTGTAGTTAACTGAACTAGATCGGGATGAGAAATCCCTAATAATTTTCCTTTTTGCCAGCGTAAAGCATGATATTGGGCAAAAATTCCTGTACCGTGCTGACGATAATAATTAGCTAAATCTGAGATAGCTTCTGTCCAGTTTTTGCGATCATGTAAAAAAGTATTAAGAGAGGTTTCTAATTGCCAGCAAATAGGAGTAAAAGTCGATTGAGAAGCGACTTGCACCCACTTACTAAAACATTTGCTGTCATATTGACAAATTTGTTGGAGTATTCGGAGATCGTGTTTAACCGCATCAATTAAAGCGGGAGGTAACTTTTCTAGAGGAGTTGTTTGGACTTGTTGACTGAAAGGATTCTGATCCAAAAGTATCTGAGTAATTAAATAATCTTGCCAGCTTTGATTCTGTGCTGCCAAAGTTCTAAACCAATAACCATAAACTTGTAAACAATCTAGTGCTGTTATGGGTGTGTTAGCTTCACGTCTCCTCCAAAGTGAGGTTGCTTTCGATGCAACTAAACTAGTCCCTCCACGCCTCGGTGTAGCTAAAATATCGCTGCTATTAAAGTCTTTAGATAAGCTCTTAAGCAGATTAATAAAAGCTTGACCTACTTCATTATCAAAGACAGATTGGTAGAGTAAAAGTGATGCTATTTGCTGGAGTAAAGATTGACTGGTAGTGAAAGACGAAGATTCGTTCATTAGTAAAGTAATTCCTGCTCTTGAAAGTTTAATTGGGCTTCGCTTTTCTAATAATTCTCCAGAATTATAAATGGCGACGAAAATACTGATACTTCGTCGCCAGATCGTAAATTTTTATTTACCTAATGATACTTTAAGTTTAAGAGCGTCTAATTTGATCGCTTTGACTTAGAATCAGTAAAGCTGCTACGGCGGGAATAACAACAACTAAAGCCCCAGCTAATAAACTCCATAAAAAGTTTGCTAATGAAGGAGTCATAATTTTTAAATCCTTTTTATTTGCTATAGATAATTCAGTTCATGAGGGGGTGTCCTCGACCTCTAAAGGCAAGGCATAGGCAACGCCCCGTTAATAATTCTAAAAGTTTTTTTGCCTAAACTAAAGTTTAGTTTCAATTAAATTTTTATAGAGTTAAATTTATCAAGCTTTTTTAAGCTCGATCGCTTAGTTTTTACTAAACATCTAGACAACGATACAATAAACATTAAAGTAATTTACATTCTGTAACATTGCCAAAATTAAAAGATTAATTATGGATGTTTCTAGTTTAAGTGTTTTGTTCTTAAATCTTGGCTTGGGTTTGCTGACTATTTTATTTATTTTCCGAATAGTTTTAACTTGGTATCCTCAAATAAATTTAACTAGTCTTCCTTTTAGTTTAGTTGCATTACCTACAGAACCATTGCTAAAACCTTTGAGAAAGATAGTAGCTCCCCTTGGTGGTGTAGATATCACCCCGATTATTTGGGTAGGTATCTGTACGTTATTACGGGAAATACTACTAGGACAACAAGGATTAATTACAATGGCATTGCATACCCACTAGCGATCGCGTAAAGATTACATCAGGTGTTCTTGGATAAAATTAGTATAGACTTTTCCTGCCAAAAAAGCAGGGTGGTCTAAAATTTTTTGGTGAAAGCCAATTGTCGTAGGAACTCCTGTGATCGCACATTCCCTTAACGCTCTTTTCATTCGTTTAATAGCTACTTCACGATTTTCCCCCCAAACAATTAATTTGCCAATTAAAGAATCATAGTAAGCTGGAATTTCATAATCAGTATAGACATGAGAATCCATTCTTACTCCTGGACCACCTGGGGGCAAATAGGCACTAATTCTACCAGGATGAGGACGAAAATTATAAGCAGGATCTTCGGCATTAATGCGACATTCAATCGCATGACCCCGCAATTCAACTTGTTGCTGATTGAGCCGTAACTTCTCCCCTTGAGCAATGCGAATCTGTTCAGCAATTAAATCTAAACCTGTAATCACTTCGGTAACTGGATGTTCTACCTGAATCCGAGTATTCATTTCCATAAAATAGAAATTACCAGACTCATCCACCAAAAACTCTACAGTTCCTGCACCGACATAATTAATCGATTTAGCTGCTTTGACCGCAGCTTCTCCCATTTTGAGCCGTAACTCTGGAGTAAGAGCCACACTGGGAGCTTCTTCTAATAATTTCTGGTGACGGCGTTGAATAGAACAATCTCTCTCACCCAGATGAATCACATTGCCATGACTATCGGCTAGAATTTGAAATTCGATGTGGCGAGGACAACTAATAAATTTCTCTAAATAAACGCCTCCATTACCAAATGCAGCTTCCGCTTCTCCTTGTGCAGCTTGAAATAATCTCGTTAATTCACTTTCATCTTGAACCAAACGCATTCCTCGTCCACCGCCTCCAGCAGTAGCCTTAATCATGACTGGATAACCAATTTCGGCTGCTACCATGAGTGCTTCTTGTTCATCTCTCAATAAACCTTGACTGCCTGGGATAGTTGGCACTCCTGCCATTTGCATAGTTTTTTTAGCAGTAGATTTATCTCCCATTGCCAGAATTGCTTCTTTACTAGGACCAATAAAAGTAAGTTGATGGTCGGCACAAATTTCTGCAAAACGAGCATTTTCAGCTAAAAAGCCGTAACCTGGATGAATTGCGGTAGCATTACGAGTTAGAGCAGCAGCAATAATGTTAGGAATATTGAGATAACTTTTACCAGAAACAGGAGGACCAATACAGACACTTTCATCAGCTAACTGAACGTGAAGGGCTTGACGGTCAATAGTAGAATGTACTGCTACAGTAGCAATGCCCATTTCTGAACAAGTATGTAAGATTCTTAGGGCAATTTCTCCCCGATTAGCAATCAGAATTTTAGAAAACTGCATATGAAAGTGAATTTGATGATAGTCATGTATTAGGATAAATTGTTTTATTCCCTCAAAAAAAATTATTGCATCGAGATGGGATAGTTCAAACTAAAAGACTAAGAAGGAATATATTAAATTTCGGTGCTTCGCTGAGACGCGGAGCGATCGTTACTCCAAGCCCACCAAGCAGTATCACATTCACACCAATAAAACTCTTGCCATTTGCGCCGATAATTTTCGACAGTTACAGGAGCGCGACGATTGAGCCACACGGCTTTAGCTTCAGCAGCATTGGCTTTACAATTCGGACAACCAAAAGGTACAGCATGAATGGCTCTTTCTGTCCATTGAGGAGGAGTTAAGTCAAAAGCATCCATAAAAGATTAATTAGCAAGCAACAAATAATCTTAGCTTATTTTCATGATCTTGTTTTCTGGTGCATGAGCGTATTTTCTCTCAATACCATTCTCGATTAAGACAACAATCGTAGTTAGTCTATCAGCTTGAACAGCTTGTTTTATGATTGAATAGATATTTGCGTTTTATAAAAATACTACAGACTCTATGTGTGCTGAACGAACTTTACCTAAATTCGATTCTACTTCTATAAAAATTACTAAAGAAGAAGGATTGATGCTCTATGAGGACATGGTCTTAGGACGCTTATTTGAGGATAAGTGTGCTGAAATGTACTATCGGGGCAAAATGTTTGGTTTTGTCCATTTATATAATGGTCAAGAAGCAATTTCTACAGGAGTAATTAAAGCTCTCCGACCAGACCAGGATTATGTTTGTAGTACTTATCGCGACCACGTTCATGCCCTTAGTGCTGGTGTTCCTGCTCGCGAAGTAATGGCAGAGTTATTTGGTAAAGAAACGGGCTGTAGTAAAGGTCGTGGTGGTTCGATGCATATGTTTTCTGCCGAACATAAACTACTGGGGGGATATGCTTTTGTGGCTGAAGGAATTCCCGTTGCTACAGGAGCTGCTTTTCAAAGTAAATATCGCCGAGAAGCTTTAGGAGATCCTAATTTTGACCAAGTATCAGTTTGCTTTTTTGGGGATGGAGCAAGCAATAACGGTCAATTTTTTGAATGTTTGAATATGGCAGCTTTGTGGAAGTTGCCAATGATTTATGTAGTAGAAAATAATAAGTGGGCAATTGGAATGGCTCATGAGCGAGCTACTTCTCAACCAGAAATCTACAAAAAAGCCAGTGTGTTTGATATGGCTGGTTATGAAGTTGATGGGATGGATGTGTTGGCAGTTCGTGCTGTGGCTCAAGAAGCGATCGCCCGCGCTCGTGCAGGCGAAGGACCAACTTTGATTGAAGCTTTAACCTATCGTTTTCGGGGTCATTCTTTAGCCGATCCTGACGAGTTACGTTCTCAAGAAGAAAAAGAATTTTGGGCAGAAAGAGACCCGATTGAAAGATTTGCTAAATATCTTCAAAACAATAATTTAGCTAGCAGCGAAGAACTCAAGGAAATTCAGAAGAAGATTCAAGCTGAAATTGATGAAGCGGTTCAATTTGCTGAAACTAGTCCCGAACCATCATCTAGCGAGTTACATCGTTATATTTTTGCTGAAGATTAAAAATTCTGAGGATTGGCTTTTGGCATGGCTACTGCCATGCCTTTGACTGTTTAATAAAATTTAATCAATATACCCCATTAAAGTAGAGGGATCGTCAATTTCGTTAGAAGCGACAGGACGATTTCCCATCACTGAGTAAGTCTCGCTGACTTTTAAAGTACTAACCGCGATCGGTCTGGTACCAGAAATAGTTAAGGAGTTACTAATTTTCATCCCACTTTTAACGATAGGACGAACAGCACCGACAGAAGAATAAGTACTAACTACTTGCAGATGGCTAGGTTCAACAGGACGATTACCAGGAAGTAAAGTATTTTTGTGTACCGATAAGCTTAAAGTTTTTGCTTGTTGTTCATCAGTATTGTGGTCTGATTCTGCTGTTTGAACTTGATTGCCATTAATTTCTACATTTTCTACAGTCATAAATATCTCCTAGGTTTTGTCAATAAAACTTGTTATCTACTTTCTTTTATTTTCTCTTAATAATTAGTAGTTTGATTCAATTTTGACATTCATTGTCGTTCCCTGCAAGATACAGTTAAAGTAAATTGAACAATAGAGTAATTTATTCTCAATCTAAAAAAAATAAGAAAAAATTATTCCTTCAAACTAGTTTGTTTAAGTGATAAGATTTGCTGATATCGACGTAAGATTTCTTTTCTTTTTTCTAAGTTACGTCGCTGACCAATTAGAGTTTCATCAAGCATACTTCTTCTTTCTTGTTCTTGTGCAAGTTTTTGTTCTAAGTTAAAACGGTCTTTGTCTGTAGCAATGTTAAGTTTCCTTTGTAAACTTTTGACATTTTGGCGTTGTAAAGACAATTCTTCTTCTTGTTCTTTAACTAATTGAGTTAAAATCTCTAAATCTCGTTGAAATTGATTAACAATTTCTTTTAATTTTTCTATGGGAGTATGATCTAGTTCTTCCAAATTAATTTTGGAATTTAAAGAAGTTTTCTGTTTAAATTCTCTGGCTAGACGAGAAATAGTTTCCCATAATTCTTCTTTCGTTTGTTCTAATAATTTTGGTTGTTCTTTAGTTGGTTTATGTTCAAGGGTATGATAATAATATCCATGAGGTTCTAAAGTAGGACTTACGCTATTAACGACAATACCCAAAACATTTTGTCCAGATTGTTCTAAAATTTCTTTGGCAAATTTGGCGTTAGTTTGATCGACAGTTCCAGGCTTGACTACTAATAAAATTCCGTCAGTTATTCTGCCAATAATTGACGCATCGGGTGCAAAATTTAAAGCAGGTGTATCAATAATTACAAAATCATAACGTGTAGCAAAAAAATCAATTAAGTTAATCATTTTTTGAGAATCAAGCAAAGTTACTGGACTAGGTGGAGTAACTCCTGAAGTTAGTACATCTAGGTTGAGCATTACTTCTTTAATTACCGATCGCGGATCGATTTGTTCAGCAATTAAATTACTTAAACCACAGTTGTTATATAAATCCCAAATTCGATGTTGGATAGGATGATGTAAATCGCCATCAATTAAAAGAACTCGATGACCTGCTTGAGCCATTGCAGCAGCTAAATTAGCAGAAATAGTAGATTTACCTTCTTGAGTGACTGAACTAGTAACAACTATAGTTTTGATTTTTTGCTCAGAACTGAGAAAACGAAGGTTAGATTGAAGCATCCGATAAGATTCACTAATAGGAAAAGCAGAATAATCTCTAACAAACAGTTTGGGAACTAAAGGATCTATCTCTTGCTCCGTTAGTTCTGGTAGTTTAGATTTATCTACAGCAGGGATAATACCTAACCATGTATAACCAAAAATTTGCTTGGCTTCTTCAAGAGTTTTGATCGAGCGATCGAGGATTTCTAAAAGATAAATTGTAGCTGCTGCTCCCATGGTGGCTAATAACCCTGAAGCAAGATAGTTAATGCTTTGGTAGGGAACTGGTTTTTCTGGAACAACCGCTTCAGAGACAACCCGAAAATCACCAGTATTTTGATTTTCTGCAATTCTGACTTCTTGAAATTTTTGCAGTAGTAAGGCGTAAGTTGATTGAGAAACTTCTAACTCTCTCTGTAAAGCTTTTAACTGTTGTTCTAAACGAGGAAAAGTATTTATTCTTTGTTGATAGTTAGTTTCAATTTGAGATAATTCAGCTATTTGATTGACTAAACCACGATTAGTTGCTTCTAACTGAATTAAATTGGATGTTAGTTCTTGTTGTAGTTGTCCGTTTTGAAAATTACCGTAAAGTAAGTTAACGCGATCGCCAGAAATTTGTTGTATGCGTTGATTAAGTAAACTTTTAAGAGATTGGACTTTTTCTTGTAATTCAATAATTCTAGGATTACTATCGGTATAACGAGCTTTTTCCTGAGCTAAATCTGATTCTACTTGTTGAAGTTGTTGCAATACTTCTTGAATGGCAGGAGACTGACTGAGATTGATAATTAAAGTTGCTCGCGTCGAATCCATACCTAGCTTTTGCCTGAAAACATTAGATTCGTCGTTAATTTTGGCTATTTCTGCTTTAGAGTTAATAATCTGTTGTTGTATTTGATTAACTAACTCGACAATTTTGGGTGCTTCTACTTCTAAAGAGACAATTTTATTTTTTTCTTTATAATTCCGTAGAGCTAATTCAGCGTTGGCAACTTTTGCTTGTGCTTTGGGTAATTGTTCTTCAAGAAATTGGCGAGCAGCTACTAATTCGTCGCGATTAGCAGCAATATTCTGTTGCAGAAAAACAGAAATTAAAGTATTAGTAGCCTTAGCAGCTTTTTGAGGGTTTTGAGATTGATAAGAAACTGATAAAATATCTGTACCCGTTAGATTTTTAACGGCAAAATTTTCCAGAAATTGCTCAGGTTTTAGAGGTTTCCCTTTTTCATCTTGCCAATTTAATCGAGTCAACGTTTCTTTAATAACAGGTTTAGAACGAAGAATTTCTGATTGAGTTGTCAAAGGATCGCTTTTTAAGTTATAGCTACTTCCTGTATTTTCTCCTGTTGGATTAATTATAGAAGAAGTTGGATTGACTCTTTTATAAAGTAATTCTGCGGAGGCTGAATAAATCGTTTTTTTGAAATTAGTTGCAATAATACCAAGAATTAAAATAGAAGTAAAAACTGTTAATGCAGGTAACCATCGCCGTTTAATAACTAAAGGTAATAAATGAGGTTCAAAAGCTGAATTTGTATTTGTGTTTGATGCCATAAAAATCCTTAATTAAAAAAATTAACCAAAAAAAAAAGAAAATTGATAATTTTCTTAGTTTGACTCAGAAAAAATATTTAAGTATGTTTACGCAGATTTCACCCTAGTATAGTAGAGAAAAACAATTAACTCCAGTGTATTTACCAGGAATTTTATTAAGACTGCCAAACAATCTAGATTGATTCAAAAATTAATATTTAATTTAAATTTGTAGGGCGAAAAATTAGATTTTAATGGTATCAATTACTCGATTAATGTCTGTTTCAGTAAAATTGGAACCTGAAGGTATACAAAGACCAGTTTTGAATAGGTCTTCTGCTACTGCACATTAATACATTCACAACCTTTAGATACTGGTTGTAGATGAAGTGGTTTCCAAACAGGACGAGTTTCTATTTGCTGTTGAGTTAGTTGAGAGTAAATTTCTTCTCGGTTTTTGCCAAACTGTTTGGGGTCGATAGTCATAGAGGTAAGGCAACCAGTAGATTTGCCAGAAGAAGTTTCAGGCATAAAGGTTTAGATGATTTTTAGCTGGCATTTTTAGGTTGCGATCGCCGAGTGAACATTCTTTCTTAACTCTGTTATTATACTAATTTAAACGCTTAACAGCTTATAAATTATGTTTCTAAGAATAAAATGATCTTGAATTAAGATTTGTTTTTGTTGTTTCTAGATAAGAACTGAAGTCACATTACATCATAGCTTCTAGTCAAGAACTGCTTAAAATAAATTGTAATTAATAGAAAAATAAACTCCGCTTTCCTGTAGAGAATTACTTGAATTATCGACATCTACTAAAGGAATACCCCAGTCGAGACGAGCGTTAAAACGGTTACCTGCTGAGAAGTTTAAACCAATTCCTACTGCCGACAAAAAATCTTGCTCAATTTCGACATCATCACTATTCCAAACCGTACCAAGATCAAAAAAAGGAGTTAACTGCATAACCCCATCGAGTTTTTGAATACGGAAAATGGGAATTTTTAGTTCTGCCGAAGCAAATAAGCCATTATCTCCTAACAATAGATCTTGACGATAACCTCGGACACTATCGACTCCACCCAAACGAAATTGTTCTAATGGAACTAAAGCAGTCGTGGCTAATTGGACATCACCTCGGAGTAATAAAAGAAAATCTTTATCTAAACGACGCACCCATTGAGATTGTCCTCGCCAAGCAAAAAAAGTACTATCAGGAGAGGAAACGTCACCTAAATTTGAGTCAAGTGTTGGATATGGCTGAAGTTCTTCACTAGAAGTAGCATTAAACCAATCTAATCCAATACTAAATTGAGAACGTAGTGCAAAAACTTGTTGTTCGTTTCGATTAACCAATTCTTGAAATAAACGTAATGCAGAAATATTGGTTTTTCCTTCTTCATCGGCACCGCGAGATAAAGCAAAGGGAATGTCTAGTAGAGAAGTTTCGCTTTCTTGACGAGAAAAAGATGACCCTAACGCTAGTTCTTGATTAGGTTTATTAATTAAAGGTTGTCGAAAACTTAATTCATAATAACGAGATTTAGATTCAATATCTAAAGGATTAAAAGGTTCTTCAATGACATCGTTAGAGTTATTGC
The DNA here is from genome assembly GCA_002355455.1 of Stanieria sp. NIES-3757. NCBI lineage: Bacteria > Bacillati > Cyanobacteriota > Cyanophyceae > Pleurocapsales > Dermocarpellaceae > Stanieria > Stanieria sp. NIES-3757. Next base: position 2,751,532 of record AP017375.1, on the reverse strand, counting down.
CGTAAGCAAACTTAAGCGTACCATTTTTAGAGTTGAGTGGTAGAGCATAGGCTAAATCAATCTCATCACTACCATTAGTATTAGCGTAACTAAAATTAAAGCGATCGCCAAAACCAAGTAAATTAGCATGAGTTAAGCCAATTTGACGGCGATTGGTTCCGACGCTAGGACTACTAGCATTATCAAAAGTTGTCTGTACACTAAAAGCATCTGCTTCTTCGATCTGTACTTCTAGTAAGCTTGTACCAGGACGAACTCCTACTGATAATTCTGCCGAAACATTTTTAATCAAGGGATCGAGGCGCAGCATCTGTAATGCTTCTAAAAGAGATTCTACTTTAACTGGTGTTTGACCGGCAATTTGCAAACGAGAAACAATGTAATTAGGATTGAGGCGTTTAGTCCCTGTCACATTAATTCCTTCTAATTCTCCTTCTTTAATTGCAATGGTAACCACTCCGTTTTTTAGTTCTTGAGGAGGAATATAAGCACCAGAATTAATATAACCGCGATCGCTATATAATTTAGTAATCGCAGAACGAGCTTGGAAAAGTTCGGATAAGCTTAGAGGACGATTTTGATAAGATGCAGTTGCTGCTGCTAATTCTTGTTGAGTAAAAACTGTACTACCAGTGACTTTAAATCTTTTGACAATAATTGATTGGGGAATATTTGGCGGTATAGGAGAAACATTCAATAGAGATTCTGGATTTTTAGGTAGATTTAATGGCTGTTGAAGTTGTTTGGGGATTTTGCTGCGATTAATTACTTCTGCTTTAAGAGGCGGAAGATTATAAGTTAAGCAAGCTAAACTCAACAACCAAAAGGAGAAAAGTTTAACACCTTGAAATTTTGGAAAAAGTTTCAACAGTTGCCAGTCAATCTTGGTTGTAGTCATGATTAAATTAATGTTTTAGCTTCAGACTAAAAGTTCTCCAAACAATCTAGTTATTGATACTGAAACTAAGTCATGTTAATTGAGATTTGTAACAGCTTTGATTGATAAAGCAATTCTTTTTAATTTTGCGTTAACATCTAAAACTTTAACCTTGACTACCTGACCAACTTTAATAATTTCATTAGGATCTGAAATAAATCGATCTGCTAATTCAGAAATATGTACCAATCCATCTTGATGCACACCAAGATCGACAAAAGCTCCAAAATTCACTACATTGGTGACTATACCTTCTAAGATCATTCCTGGTTTAAGATGGGTAATTTCTGTAATTTCTGCTCTAAAAGTTGCGTATTGAAATTGTTCTCTAGGATCTCTACCAGGTTTTTTTAATTCTGCGATCGCATCTTGTAAAGTAGGTAAGCCAATTGTATCAGTAATAAATTGATTAAGATTGATCTTATTCAAGCGGTTACCAGCTTGATTGATTTGTTCTAGAGGAATGTTGAAAGCAGTTAGTAGTTTTTGCACTAAAGGATAACTTTCGGGATGAACGGCTGTATTATCTAAAGGAAAATCACCATCGCGGATGCGTAAGAAACCTGCTGCTTGTTCAAAAGTTTTTGCTCCTAGTTTAGGAATTTTTAGAAGCTCTTGTCGATTATTAAACTTGCCTTTTTGATTGCGATAACTAACAATATTATTGGCAATTGTTGGCGTGATTCCTGAAACAAACACTAGCAATTCTTTAGAAGCCGTATTTAAATCAACTCCTACATAATTAACACAACTTTCCACAGTTTCAGCTAATTTAGTTTGAAGTAGTTTTTGATCGACATCGTGTTGATATTGTCCCACTCCAATTGATTTAGGGTCAATTTTAACTAACTCGGCTAACGGATCTTGTAATCTTCTGCCTATACTAATTGCTCCCCTGACAGTAACATCTAAATCAGGAAATTCAGCGCGTGCTACTTCACTAGCAGAATAAACTGAAGCACCAGATTCATTAACAATTACTTTGACAGGCTTAGATTTAAAATCTTGAAAAATTTCTGAAATAAACTGATCGGTTTCTCGTGAAGCCGTACCATTTCCGATCGCAATTAATTCTATCTGATATTTATTAATTAAATCAATAATTGTTTTGGCAGCTTGTTGTCGTTTTTGGTCACCAGAATGGGGAAAAATTGCCTGATATTCCAGAAATTGACCTGTTTGATCGAGAATTGCTACTTTACAACCAGTTCTAAACCCTGGATCTATTGCCATAGTCGGTTTCATTCCTGCGGGAGGTGCTAACAATAAGTTGCGTAAATTGGCTTCAAAGGTTTTAATTGATTCGTTATCTGCGTATTGTTTACGATCTGCTCTTACTTCTCTAACTAAAGCAGGTTTAATCAAACGATTAAAAGCATCCTTGAGCATTTTACGATAAAAATCGCGAATTTCAGTTATTTTGGTTTTAATTGATTGGAATTCTAAATAATTTAATACGTCTGCTTCTTCAAAGGCAATCTCTACCGTTAAAATGCCTTCTGCTTCTCCCCGATACAAAGCCAAAATATTATGAGGAGGAATTTTACTAACGCTGTATTGATAGTTGCGATACATTTCGTATTTGGTACTACCTTCGGGATGTTCATCTTTAATCCGAGCCACGAAAATACCTTGTTTGAGCAGATAATCTCGTAAATAAGCTCTAATTTCGGCTTTTTCTGCTACTACTTCTGCCAAAATATCTCCTGCTCCACTTAAAGCTTCTTCCTCAGTTTTTACGCCTTTAGACTCATCAACATATTTAGCTGCTGCTTGAGTTAAAGATAAATTAGGAGAAGTTTTGGGTTGATTATAAGATTGAATCAATTGAGCTAAAGGTTCTAAGCCTTTTTCTCTAGCAATAGTAGCCTTAGTTCTTCGCTTTGGTTTATAAGGTAAATAAAGGTCTTCTAATTCAGTTTTATTGAGACAATTATTGATTTGATTTTGAAGAGATTCTGTTAATTTATTTTGAGAAGCGATCGCATCTAAAATGGTTTGTTTACGTTGTTCTAATTCAGTTAAATAAGTATAGCGTTCAAAAATCTTTCTCAGTTGAAGTTCATCTAATGAACCAGTTTTTTCTTTACGATAACGAGCAATAAACGGAATAGTTCCACCTTCTTGTCTTAAGGCTAAAGCATTACTAACATTGTGTCTTGATAAAGAAAGTTCTTCGGCAATAATTTGTTCGATTTTAATCATAATGCTGGTTGATAATTAATGGTTGATTAGTAACTGAACTCACTTCTTACTAATTACTAGTAGCTCAAAAATGAATTATTATATTATATAATCAGTTTAAAGTTTAAATAAAATCTCTAAAATATTAAGTTAATTTTTTTTTAATCTTTAACTAAAAACTAGGAGTAAAATAACTAATGCTAGAAATCAACAAAAACTATGTATTAGACACCAATCAACAACTGATCGCAGTTCAGATTCCTATTGCTGAGTTTGAAAAGATTGAGAAAATTCTAGAAGATTATGGATTAGCTCAACTTATGGAAAAAGTTGAAAATGATGAAACCCTTAAGAAAAAAGAAGCTTTGAAATATTTAGCGTTATTAAAAGATGACAATGTGGCAAGTTGAATCCACCAAAAAATTTTTTAAAGAATTAGGTTTTTTGCCTTTAAATATTCAAACTCGTATTGAATCTATTGTTTTTCGGGAATTAAAATCAGAAAATTTTTTTTAATTAAGATATCTAAGTAAAATGAAAGGCTATAAAGATAAATATAAAATTAGAGTTGGAAACAATTATTTTTGAATCATTTTATCTACTTTTTCTTGTAGAGCTAAATTAATTAAAGATTTTAGTAAAAATAAAAACCACAATCCTGACAAACCAAATAATATCAAAGCAACTTGTTTATAAGTACCAACCAACAAAATTGCTGCTGCAATTAAAGTGAAACCTGCTAAACAAGTATAAATTAAACTTTTAATTCCTAACTGAATTTTTTTTAAAGCACGCTCGCTTTCTAAAGAACGAACTCGGACTTGCAATTCTCCTAATTCTAAACGAGATTCCAAACGATTAATTGACAATTCAGTACGGCTTGGTTGATTTAATTTATATTGAATAAAATTCTTGGTTTGTTTAGCTAAAGTTCCTAATAAATTGCCTTGTTGTTGAGTAAAAGCTATATTTTTTAGAAAAGGTTGTGCTGCTGCTAAAAGATTATATTGAGGATCGAGTGCGCGAGCGATTCCATCCAAAGTAGTTAACGATTTAATAATAAAAGTCATTTGTGGTGGTAAACGAAATGGCTGCTGTTCAAACATTAAATAAATTTCACCACTTAACTGTTCAAATGCTCTTACATCAATTGGTTTATCCCGAAATTCTTCTAATAAAAAAGCTACCATTCGCTTAATTGGGGTCATGTCTGCAACAGGTTCAATTAACCCCATATAAATCAAAGTTTGAATTACTTCATCAGTATCCTTTTTTAAAACAGCAAAAAAAGTTTTAACCATTTGATCTTGAGCGATCGCCTTAACTTCTGCCATCGTGCCAAAATCATAAAAAATAATTTCTCCCCTGCCACTTACAGCCATATTTCCTGGATGGGGATCGGATTGAAAAAAACCATCTTCTAATAGTTGTTTAAGATAACAAGTAATACCTAATTGAATTACTTCTTTAGTATTAATTTTACTTGCTTCCAAAGTAGGGCGATCGTCTATTTTAATTCCTGGAACATATTCAAGAGTTAAAACTTTTTTAGTAGTATATTCCCAATAAACTTTAGGTACTAAAACACGATTATAAGTTCTAAAATTTTCTCGAAAGCGGTCTGCGTTTTTTCCTTCATGAATATAATCAATTTCTTGATATAAAAGCTCAAAAAATTCCTGATAAATTGCTTCCAAATTATATTTTCTCAGTTTAGGAAAAAATCGATTACCCCATCTTACTAAACGATGTAAAAGTTCAAAATCCAGATTAAATAATTTTTCTAAACCAGGACGTTGAATTTTAACAACCACATCTTCGCCTGTATGCAATCTGGCTTTATGTACTTGTCCTAAAGAAGCAGCAGCTAAAGGAATTGATTCAAAATCCCGAAATAAAGTATATAAAGGTTTTCCTAATTCTGTTTCAATTACTGCAACTGCTAATTCTGAACTAAAAGGCGGAACTCGGTCTTGTAATAAACTTAATTCCTGCACATATTCTAAAGGGATTAAATCAGCACGAGTGGATAAAGCCTGTCCAATTTTAATAAAAGTTGGTCCTAAAATCAGTAAGTTTTTAACCAACCATCTCGCTCTTCGATGTCTTTGCCGACTAGAATTATTTCCAGTTAATCGATCTTGCCACAAAAACAAAAGTAATCTAATCGCAACCTGAAAGATCATCCATTGGCGAGTAAATGGTGAATAGCGATAATTAGCCTTAGATGACCGAGGCAGGTTGGTCTTTTTAAGCATTGTTTTGCCCTGCTGATTCATAAAAATTCGCTATTCTTATGCTCACTTTTAATATAATTAATATTTAACAAGTATAAAGTATAGCTTCAATAATTAAAGCCAGTGAATAACTTGATTAACTGACTTTACTTATATTATTTGCAACTGAGGTAACTTAACCGTAAAAGTAGTTAAAAACACGGTAGAATGCTCGACTGGTTCACTAGTAACCTCAATCGTACCGTTGAGATGCTCGACTAAATATTTTACCAAAGCCAAACCTAAACCAGTCCCAGGTACGGCACGATCCGTAACTCCTTTTCCACGACGAAACTTATCAAAAATATGCGGTAATTCTTCTGGAGTAATTCCAGCACCACGATTAACAATTACAATGATCATTGTTTGTCCTTGCAAACTAGTATGACATTCTGCTCGCAGATCGATAGTAGTATCTGGATCGGAATATTTACCAGCATTTAACAGTAATTCCGCTAAAATATGCTGTAAACTTTCAGCATCTGTATAAAATTTGAGTTCAGAATCAGATAAATTAGTTGTTAAAGTTAATCCTTTGTTAGACTGCCATTTGGTGGCAAAAGCCTCAGCTAATTCGCCAATAATTTGGTTTAAATTTAATTCTTGAGGATGGAAGCTAAATTCACCTGATTCTACTTGTTGTAGAGTTAATAAATCTTTAATTAAATTATATTCCCGAAGCCATTCTTGTTCAAGAATATTTAAATATTTTTCTCGGAGCTCTTCTGATATTTGAGGTTGACGTAGCATTTTGATTGCCATCTTCATACTTGTTAAAGGAGTTTTTAACTCATGGCTCATGCTACTGAGAAAATCATCCTTAAGCTCGTTTAATTGTCGTAATTGCTCAATTTGCTGGCGCATTTTTTCTGACAATTTAGCTTGAACATCCAAACTCCATTTCAGTTGAGCCGTTCTTTCTTCAACAATTGATTGTACTTGGGTTAAAGTTTGTTGATGAATCAACGAAGTGCTAATTTGAATTGCAATCCAATTAATTAAATCTAATTCATCGTTTAACCACAATCTCGGTTTATTTTGTTGTAAAACTAAAAATCCTAAGACCAAAGAAGATTGAGATTCACTAGTTACACTTCCCATCAAAGGCATAATTAACAACGAAGATGAATTCTCAGCTCGAAAAAATTCGGGTAAATTGGGATCGCTAAAATCTGGAAAAACAGCATTTTCGGGAATTGCCAGTGGTTGGGGTGCTTGTTGAATCGCTTGTTCAAGCCAGGCAGAATCAGCCAACTTAAAAGCATAATTAGGCTTAATGACCAAATTTGAGCGATCGCTACTGAGTTGGTTTGACCAATGATAATTCAACTGTACAGTCGCTTTCAGCCTCTGACGGTTTTTCTGTGCCAAGAGTGGGTCTTTGTATTTAAGCATGAAAATTAGACCCCGATCCACCTGAAGAGCTTTGCCTATTTCTGCTAAAGTCAAATTCAGCAAAGAATTTAAGTCGGCTATTTGACTCATTTCTCTGCTGAGGTGGTTGAGGAGAGTTTGATATCTAGTTTTTAGTTGGGCTTGTTGTTGGAGTTGAATTTGAGAAAAAGCAATTACCACGGATTCTGAAATCGATTGAAATAATGTGTGTTCGGAACTAGTCCATTGATAGGGCTGAGATTTAAATAGTAAAATAGCTCCCCTAGCGCGATCGCTAATTACCATCCCTAATAAAGCTTTAATCGGAAAATTACCTCGTTCTGCAATTTCCAACCAACTGAGAGATTCCTGACTTAAATTTGCGATCGCGAACAGAGAGAGCGAACCTCTCGCGAATGCGCCAGCGAAGCTGCTTGCAAAAGGCTCATTTAAACTATCTTTGGGTAGACGGACTCCACAAGTAGACAAATGATTGCGTGGACAAACAACTTCCGTCCCTTGCCAAGGAGAAGAATCTTGTTGCTCAAACTGATGACTAGATAATAATTGGTGATAAAAATCTAGTGCTGCATTGCCATCAAGCGTAAAATTTTTTCCAGACCAAAAGCCTATTTGACTGTTATTAGCTGAACTACTGGGAGCGCAAATTACAGCACAACCATCAACCTCAAAAAAGTTACCTATCTGATCAGCTATATGAGACAAGATAGTTTGGGAATTGGAGTCAGTCAAGATGACCTGAATTATTTTTTCTTTAATCTGATATGATTCTGCTAAATGTTGCATAGTATCAGCTAAATATTCCTGCTCCTGAATCAGGTTAGGGGTCATCCCTAGCTTGCAATGCCATGGCTTGTAAACCCCGTCAAAGTCGTCAAGTAAATGAAGAAGATACCCAGAATTGAATAGACTATTTTAACGATTGTCTAAATTCATCACTTCCTCACCACCAAAAGTTTGTTTTATCTAGACTTAAGCTATTAGACAAACTCGATCAACTGCTCCTTACAGACCTAGCATTCCCATTTTGCTCTTATTTCTACCAGCGCATTGCTAGTAATTTTTGGATTTCATTTGAATTAAACACTAAAAGTCAAAAGTGTTGAAATCCTTCAGCTAAAGTTAACACTTGGGAAAAATTTGGTTTGTTACTATCTATCAAAACTACTTGTTTTTCAGCAGTAATCTGTCCAATAATAGCTGCATCTGCATTTAACTGGTTAACTAAAGCCTGAGCAAATTGAGAAGGCAGACAAAGAACTAGCTCAAAATCTTCTCCGCCATAAAAAATCCACTCCCAAACTTGTTTAAAGGTGACTATTTTCAACAAACTAGGCTGTAGTGGAATTGCATTTGCTTTTATGATGGCACCAACTTGACTTGAACGACAAATTTGTAAAATAGCATCAGCCAGACCATCACTACTATCCATTCCTGCGATCGCGTACGCGCCAGCGAAGCTGTCCGCTCTGCGCCTCGGCTTTGCCGAGATCGCACTTGGACAATCAAGAGTTTGTAGTTTTGAAATTACATCTAATCTGGGCTGAGGTCTTTGATGAGCTTGAATTAACAATTCTTTTTCTTCGCGGTCGAGGTTGTTGCCCAAAGTAGGATTCAGTAACAATTCCAAACCAGCCCTTGAAAGTCCATGAGAGCCAGTGATTACAATAGCGTCACCGACTTGAGCATTATTACGACGAATGATTCTATCTGGGGTTACTTCTCCTAAAGCAGTAATACTAACCGTAATGACAGAAGAACGACAAACATCTCCGCCGACAATTGGCGTATTAAATTGCTGTAAACATTCAAATAAACCCTGATAAAGTTGTTCTACCCAAAAGAGAGTAACCTCTCCAGGTAAAGCCAAACCAACGGTAATACCTAAAGGACTAGCTCCCATCGCTGCCAAATCTGAGAGATTAGCTGCTGCTGCACGCCAACCCACATCAAAAGCTGTCGTAGTGCGATCGCTAAAATGAACTCGATCAACTAAGACATCAGTTGTCACCACTAATTGATGTTCGGGTTTAAGAGTCAGAATCGCTCCATCATCACCAACAATCTCAGTGTCACAAAAAAGTTGTAGTTTGGCGAGTAATCCTTGTTCACCAATATCTTTAACTAATTGCATTATTTAGATAAAAAAAAGAAGCTAGAGGATATAGAAGAAAATAAATACTCCAACTATATCCGTACTTCTTCATTAAAACTAAATGCGGTCTTGCTCAACAAGAAGTGCCTTGAAGGCTATTTTAATGATACGCATTGTGTTGATTAAATTAATTGTTTAGCTAGCTTGAGGTTGGACGAAATTATCCAAACCATCGATCACCTTAGCTGAAATAATTTTATCGTCCGCGGTTAACTCTTCTAACACCTCTTTACCTTTGACGACATAACCAAAGACAGAATAGCGTCCGTCCATTAAGTTATAACCAGGAGGAGTTAATTCGGTATCAAACTTAAAGAAAAAGAATTGGGAAGAACCACCATTAGGATCGTTAGCTGGACGGGCTAAAGCAACCGCACCATAAGCATTAAACGGAAGCACAGGCTGATCTAAATAACGACCAAGTTCTTCTAAAGTAACCCCGTAAACTGGCTCAGGATCATTTTTAACCAGAACTTCCAAAGGAATTGCTCGATATTGATTGGTTTTAGGATCGATAAAACCTTCCTCTTCTCCTGGTGGATCTCCTGCTTGTAAGACATAAAAATCTTCAGCACGGATAAAATTTAAACCATCATAAAAACCTCTTTGCACCAAATCAACAAAATTTCCAGCATTAATTGGCGCACTATAACCATCAACTACCAGAGTTAAATCTCCTTTGGTAGTGGTGATTTGCACGGTAGCTCGACCAAGCAACTTAGGTAAGTTAGCATATTCTTCTGGTATGGTAAAAGGAAATCCCGTTACCATTAAAGCTTCTAGTTGTCCGATTTGAGCTAGTATTTCCGCTCTAGTTTCAGAAATCGCATTTTTATCCTTGGCTTCTAATTCCGATTCAAGTTTGCTAATGTCTGTATTAATCTGTTCTAGTAAAGCAGAAGCTTGTGACTGGCGTTCTTCAGGAATACTAGCTAATAATTGTTCGCGACGATAAGTTAAAAGATTTTTAGCGTCTTTGAGATCCCGACTAATCGTTCCCCAACGTTTACCACGTAATTGATTAGAAATGTCTTCTAAATCTGCTTGAATTTTTCTGACAGTATCGTTATCAATCGGGAGAGCGTATCTAAGAATCGCTAAAGGATCGGTAATAGCATCGCCTTGTGCCAACATACTTTTACGAGTACCAGCTAAAGCATCATTTTGATGATTGACTAAACTGCTACTCAAAAACATGAGCAAAGCTAAAATAGCTGCAGCAGTAGTTTTCAGTAAAAGTTGATACCAACTTTTTGTTTTAGTTTTCATAAATTTATTAATTGCTCTTACTCACACAGAAGAAACCTTACTAAGGTGTATGTTCTTAGTTATTAATTACTCTTGTCAACATTTCTTTACTATTAACTTCAAACCTAAGCGTAACTAAGCAGAAAAATTTTTATTATTGTTACTAAATTAAGAGAGACACACTCATCAGGTAGAATGGAATTTTGATCTTTCTAGACTGGGTATTAAGAGCTGCATGATTTCTAGTAATGATTTTCGCACTGGCGTAAGCATCGAGTTAGATGGTTCTGTCTGGCGAGTAGTAGAGTTTCTTCATGTTAAACCAGGTAAAGGTTCAGCATTTGTGCGAACTAAGCTGAAAAATGTCCAAACGGGGAGTGTCGTTGAACGAACATTTCGGGCAGGGGAAACTGTTCCTCAAGCTAATTTAGAGAAAAGAACAATGCAACATACCTATAAAGAAGGAGAAGATCTCGTCTTTATGGATATGGAAACTTATGAAGAAGCTCGTCTAACTCCAGCCCAAATTGGTAATCGTGTTCAGTACATTAAAGAAGAAATGGAAGTTAATGTGCTGTTTTGGAATGGGCAAGTCATGGAAGTTGATTTACCTACTTCGGTAGTTTTAGAAGTAGTCGATACCGATCCTGGTGTAAAAGGAGATACCGCGACAGGAGGCTCAAAACCCGCTATAGTTGAAACCGGAGCGCAAGTAATGGTACCACTATTTATTTCCATCGGCGAAAGAATTAAAGTTGATACTCGCGATGGTTCTTATTTAGGCAGAGAATAACTCTATTTTTGTTTTCTGGAGTTATCTTCTTGGTTACCAACTCTTAATTATGGTTGCTGGGGCTAAAATATAATTGCTCCGAAACCTAACCAGTCGCTAGAAATTTAGGTTGTATAGTTTGTGTCTATAAATTTTCAAGAACTTAGAGAGTTATTATCAGCGATCGCTCAAACTGATATTGCAGAGTTAACCCTAAAAAGTGACGAGTTTGAATTAATGGTACGTAAGGGAACAAGTATCACCCCTACACCAACTACAATTGTTACTCCTGGGGTAACTGAAGTAGTTCCACCTCCTTCTCCCCCTAAATCTGTAGTTTTACCAAATTCTCCTCCAGAAACTTCTTCAACACCTGCGATAGATAAAAAATGGGTAGAAATTACTTCCCCGATGGTGGGAACTTTTTATCGCGCTCCTGCACCAGAGGAACCGCCTTTTGTTGACACAGGAGAAAGGATTAGTAAAGGACAGACAGTTTGTATCATTGAAGCAATGAAGCTGATGAATGAGATTGAAGCTGAAATTTCTGGACAAGTGATGGAAATCTTGGTACAAAATGGTGAACCTGTAGAGTACGGACAAACTTTAATGTGGGTTAATCCCGATTAAATTTTTACTAATGGAACTTTTAACCATTCTGCTTGCAGGATTTTTTTCGATTTTAGTTCCTGGAGGTTGGGCGATTGAACGTCTTGCCAGTAATAATTTGAGTTCTAATTTAACAACTGTAGAAGAGTTAGCAATTAGAGTTGAAAATTCTCCCAGTTATCAGCTAGTGTTTGGTAAATTGGGAGGAATTAAACTGGCGAGTCGTGGTATAGAAGTCGAACCAGGATTAAGAATTGACACTTTAGAAGTGGAAACAGATTCAATTGATGTCAAGCTAAAAGATTTATCACCAGGTAATTTAGAACAACTGCGAACTTCTTTAAATCAACCTCTACAAGGAGGAGTACGCATAATTTTAACTGAAGCAGATCTTAATCGAGCTTTACAGTCGCCAGCAATTCATAATCAACTACAGCAAGCTTTAAATGGTTTGATAACTCGTAAATCAGGTTCTTCTATGAGTTATCAGTTAATCAATCCTCAGATAGAATTACAAGACGGCAATCGTTTGAGTTTGGCTGTTAGTTTATGTCGTTCTTTTGCTCATCAAAATCGGGTTCAAATTTGTGTAAGCGATCGCAACCAAAGCAAATCAGAATTAAATCTTAAGCTAGAGTGGGGCATTAAAACCGTAGCAGGAAGAAAAATAGAGTTAGTTGAGCCAATTGGTACCGTAAATGGTCGTCCAATGTCGGCTAGACTGTTAACGGGATTTGCTCAAGGAATAAGCGATCGCTTAGATTTGAATACTTTGGAGGAAAACGGAATTTTTGCTCGACTTTTACAATTAGAAATAGATCGAGAGCAAATTGCACTAGCAGGTTTTGTCAGAATGGAAACTTTTGACAACCATCTTTCTTGGCTCAAATTTTAGTAAACTCGATTAAATAACAGTTGAGTTAGTGCAACTTTATTATCTATATTTCGACTACATTATCTATAATTTCGACTACTAATCAGCAGCTTTTTCTCAATCAGGAAAACTACTATGCATAATCAGAAACAAAGTCGTCGTTTTTCTCTTCCTCTAGTAGCTGGCATCGCAGGTATTATCTTAGCCCTCGGCGGAGGTACAGCTTGGTTGGCAAAATATGCTCTCGATCAGAGCAACCAATCTTCAGTTCCCCCTGTTGCTAATAATCCTTCTACTACTCAAGTTCAACCTCCTACTACTTCTAAACCAGTAACTCAAGAAAAACAGGTAGAAATTTGTTGGCTCAATCCTACCGAAAATAAGATTGAATTAGTTACTACTACCTTGACTTTTGAAAAGTCGGTACAACCTAGTCAAGTATTAGAAACTGCTTTTAAAAATTTATTGTCAGGACCCGATAGTGAAAAGTATACTACCACTATTCCCCAAGGAACCAAATTACTTGGATTGCAAACCCAACCCGATGGCGTTCGGATTAATCTTTCTCAAGAGTTTACTTCTGGTGGCGGTAGTGCTGGTATGAGCGGTAGATTGGCTCAAGTAATATATACTGCGACAAGTTTAAATCCAAACGACAAAGTATGGATTGAAGTAGAAGGAAAACCTTTGGAGACTCTGGGAGGAGAAGGATTAATTATTAATCAGCCCATGACTAGAAAAGATTTTGAAAACAATTTTACTTTGTAAGGCTCCTAGGCAAGGAATAAAACATCACAGAGTAGGATTAATCTATATTTACTTAGCAAATTGATTAACTTGCTCGACAATGCGATCAAAATACCAATTTAATAAAGGTGTAATTAAACTATGAAATCGATTTAAAATGGTTATTTCTAATCCTGGTGCGATCGCAAATTGATGGTGATTAATTCCTTTAATAATTTCTTGAGCAATAGCTTCTGGTTGCCAAGTTTGAGCAGTTCCTGTAATCTTTTTGGTTTCTAAGGGTTTGGTTTTGTTTTCGGCTGCGAGTTGCGGAGTGTCGGTATCAGGAGGATAAACAATCGATACTTGGATATTTTTTGGTTTTAACTCGCCTCTAAGAGCTTCAGCTAATCCTCTGAGAGCAAATTTGCTTGGGGAGTAAGGAGTATAACCATATAAACCAATTAAACCAGCACCAGAAGAAACTAGAACAATTTGACCTCTTCCTTGCTTTTCCATAGCAGGAACTACGGCTTTTATACTATATAAAGAGCCAAAATAGTTAATTGCCATGGTTTTTTCAAAGATTTCAAGTGGAAGTTCGGTAAAATAACCAGGATGAGCTATCCCCGCTGAAGTAATTAAAAGATCAGGATTGCCTAAATTTGCGATCGCTTGTTGGATGGCAGTTTCATTTTGTTTGCGATCGCTAACGTCGGCAGCAAAAGTTAAAACTTGTTGTTGAGAGTTGATAGTTAAAGCTTGAATTTCTTGTTGTGCTTGAGATAGTTTGTAGGGTTCGCGAGCGATGATCGAAATGTTGGCACCTAGTTGAGCTAAAAGTTTGGCTGTAGCTTTACCGATCCCACTAGAACCTCCGGTAATAATAGCGTGTCGCTCGTTAAAATTTGGTTTCATTTATTTTTAAATAATTATTAGTTTTGATATTTAATTAAATATAAATTGACAATAACCATAGTACTAAAGGAAGAGTTACAAAACTCATCACGGTAGAAGTTACAATTGACCGAGCCACAAAATTAGCGTCACCACCAAATTCAGTAACTAAAACTAAAGAATTAACTGCGGTTGGCATCGCGCTTTGTAACACTAAAATTTGCAGATTTAAACTTTCTAAATGAAGATTTAAGCCAATAAAATAGGCAATCAGAGGAGCAATTACTAAACGTAAAATTGCAGCAAAAATTTCTTTGATTCTTAATTCAAATTTAGTATGAGACAATTGCATCCCCAGTAAAATTAAAGCTACAGGAATAGCAGCTTGTCCTAATTCTTGAATAGCCAAATCAATTTGAAAAGGAAATGTAAAAGCTAATAAACGTAAACCAACTGCTGCTAAAATTGACCAAAACAAAGGCAGTTTTAAAATCAAACGGATACTATAATCAAGTCCCTTGCCTTTCAAAATAGCAGGACCAAAACAAAACATCAGAATGCTTGAACCAATCATATAAAGTACCGCTCGTTCTAATCCTGCTGCACCAAAAGCAAAATTAGCGACAGGAAGACCAATATTACCATTATTAGAAAAAATCGTTGTAGCAATTAAACCTTTTTGTAAAGAAGGTGTGAGTTTACCAATTTGGCTAATTATCCAAACTAACAAATAAGTTAAACAAGAAGTCAAAGCAAAAGCAATTAATAAATCTTGAGTACTTTTAAGTGAAAGAGTGGTACGGTATAAACTATCAAAAACTAGGGCAGGAGATAAAACATATAAAGTTATTTTGGAAACGGTTTGATTATCTAGTGGTAAGGTACGACCAGCAATAAAACCAATTAAAATAATTAAGCTAACAGGAATAACCGCAGGAAGAAGAGGAAGCATTGGCAAGTTGACAGTTAGCAGTAGAGAAGTAGCACGGCGTAGTCTGTACAGTTATCAATTAAGAATTAAAATTAATTTGTTCGTAACGACGAATATCTGGTGATTGAGCGACTAAACCATTAATTTTGTTGATAGCTTTCTGGAGATGTTGACTAGTAAGATGAGTTTCTAAGGCTGCTGTTGATGACCATTCTTCTACAAAAGTAAAGTCTGTCGGATTGGAAGTATTTTGCAACAAATCGTATTGAATACATCCAGCTTCAGCACGAGTTGGTTCAATTAGTTCAATTAAAACTGCTTTTAGTTGTTCTATTTTGTCAGGAAGGGCAATAACCCGAGCAACTACTCGTACTGATTGAGACATGATTATTAAAGATTAGTTGAGAAATTTCAAGACAATTGCTGGTTATGATAACTTATTTGCCAATTTTGACGCATTTATTCTTTAAATTTTTAATTTGATTTAGTTTTAATCAACAATCACGCAGAAAAAAAGCGGTTAGGCTTCGCCTGACGCGTGCGCGATTGTAACAGCGAAGCCATCACTTTAGTAAACAAGACAAGAAAAATGATTAATTAAATCTTAAAATAATGCCAAACTTCCGACTACATTAGTTGTGCGCCTTGTTTACCAACAGAAAAATCCCCAAAAGCGATCGCTTTTGCTCAATTTAGTCGTGGATAGCGTTTAATAGCACTTCTGCTAAAGTCAGATCTTCCATATCATCTATAGTGATTGTATCGACAATATCAAATTTAGCACCAGCAGATTCTAGTTGATCGTCTAAAGCTTTAAGAAATTGAGTTGCTTTACGATCTTTTCCTACCTGAATTAAAGAAATACCTAATTCTTCATCACGCTCAATTTGACGAGAAGCCTCAATAATAACTCTCATGACAGCTTTATAATCATCAGGTTCGCCATCTGTAATCACTAAAATAGTTTCTCCGTTCGGTTTAGCTTCTCCTGCTACTTTACGTTTAAAATAGTTGTCTACTGCATCTTGAAGTACACTAGCTAAATCAGTACGTCCCATCGGTTCATTTTCTTGATAAATCTGGGTGACTTTATCAGAAGTTACATTGTCGTATCGGCGATATCTACCAGAAAACAAATAGACAGTAATTCCATCTGGATCAATTTGTTCGCAAGTTCTAGCTAAAGCAAGAGTAGATTCTTGTGCTGCATCCCAGCGAGTTTTTCCTCCTGGTTGATCATTAGTGGACATACTACCACTTTTATCAATAATTAACGTATAGTCACGTCCTTCTACAACGGAACTTGCTGTCATGTTACTCTCACCTCATTGTAATTGATTGGCTGGACATCCCTGAAGTGCCCTGTTCTCTATACAGCCTATTACAAGGAACAGCAAAAGGCTAAAAAATCAAAAATTTTCTCAGAATTGAAGTGTCAAAGAAATTTTGGCAGGTTAGCTAAATTGTAAATAGATGTTGCAACCCTTTGGAAAATATTTAAATATCATCTGATTAAGCTTCCTAGCGTTAACCTAATCATAATAGGAGAATTACCAGAAACAATCATGGATAAAGATTTGCATAAATATCGGATGATCTGTACTCTGACTTTTGGTGATATCTACGGTCAGATTATTGTATGGTTGATTGTCATATTTATCAGCCTTGCCACTACTTTGGCATTGTGGAGTAGCACTAGACAGATCTATGCTTTAGCTACTGTAGGGATTATTTTAGTTTTATCTCTACCCTTTTTGTTGTTTGCTTTTGTGACTACGTTATTCAATCATATTGAGTTTGCACCAATGGAAGAAGAGGCATCTACTCGCACTAGTAATAGTGTAAGTAGAACATCTCAAAAACCTGCCCAAGCAGCAGGTTAATGATTAATTAAACTCTTTAAGATCAAGGGAGATATGAAAAAAATATAGCTATTCTTGATTCAATAAGTACATTGTGCTTTTAATTAGAGATGTGTTGTTGACACTTCTGTACAAATTTTGGATTTTATCAATTAGCAATAGTTAACCAAAAGGTTAAACTGTACTTTATTCAATTGAGACAATAGCGTTTTTAAATAGTTAGTCGCAAGTGTTTAAGTTAATAGGTTTATTGCAAAAGTTGATTGTTTATCTTTGATGACAGTCAACTTTTAATTATTAGGATTAAAATGAAATCTCCAATAATTCTTTTTGATACAACTATGAGAGATGGAGAACTTACTCCAGGTGTCAGTATCAATCTTCAACAAAAGATTCAATTAGTGCAGCTATTAGAAGAGCTAGAAGTAGATATTATTGAAGTTGGTTATCCTGGCTTTTATAAAAAAGATTTTGATGAAGTTCTAGGTGTATCTCAGGTAATTACTAAGTCAATTGTTTGTGGATTGGCTGGTTCTAAATTTTCAGAAATTGATACTTTAGGTAGAGCTATTAAACCAGCATCTAGAGGCAGAATTAATATTTATACTAACGTTAATACAAAAACCCAATCGAAGTTAAATCAACAACAAATTTTAGAATTAATTAAGACTAATATTAGTTTAGCTAGAACTTATTGTGATGATATTCAATGGTGTGCTTTTGATGCTGTTAATGCTAAACTAGATTTTCTTTGTCAGGCAGTAGAGATAGCAATTAATAGTGGAGTAAAAACCATTTGTATTCCCGATAGCTTTGGTACTTTATCTCCTGAAGAATTTTTTAGTTTAATTTCTAAAATTGCCAATCAAGTTCCAAATATAGATCGAGCAATAATTTCAGTTCATTGTCACAACGATCTCGATCTAGCAGTTGAGAATTCTATCGCTGCTTTAGATGCTGGTGCAAGACAAATTGAATGTTCGATTAATGGACTAGGCGCAAGAAAAGGAAATGCCAATTTAGCAGATATTATTAAAGCAATTGAACAACAAAATAATTATCAAGTTAGTTGCGAAAAAAATTTAATTTCTCAAGCTTCTGAATTAGTTAGTCAAATAACCCAAAAGTCTTATTAGTATTTAAGTCGTATAGAATTTTTAGTAGGACGATCTTTAAGTAATTTATTATCCAATCATTAAAATTACATATTTATCATTAGCTGATTTTACGGAAGTCTGGAGATGATTTAGTAGATTAGGATCGTAGAAATATTATTGTATTATTCTCTACGAAATTATGGAAAATGGCATTATCCACAAGCTTACTCCCGAACAAGAAGAACTTGAAAGAAAAAAGATCGAACTAGCTTCATTAGAAACAGAATTAGCGGAAAAAGAATTAAATTTAGCAACTTTTCAAGCAGAGTTAAATGCTTTTGAAAAAGAATATATGCGAGCTATCGGTATTCGTTACACAGAATTAGATCGGATAGAAGCTCAAATTAACGAATACATGGAACTTTTGGAATCTGCTAAAGATTTTAAACCATCCCAAGAGCTAAAAAAATTGTATCGAGAAGTAGCTAAAAAAATACATCCAGATTTAGCAACAGATGAAAATGAACGCCAACGCAGACAGCAATTAATGGCTGAAGCCAATCAAGCTTATGAAGACGGCAATGTAGAAAAGCTACAGGCAATTTTACACGATTGGGAAAGTAGTCCTGAATCTGTTAAAGGAGAAGGAATTAGTTTCGAGTTAATTCGCATTATTCGTCAAATTGCTCAAAGTAGAAAACGTTTAAAAGTAATTCAATCAGAAATTGAGGCTTTAGAACAAACCGAACTTTATCAACTAAAGATAAAAATTATTGAAGCTAAAAAAGTTGGACAAGATTTATTAGCAGATATGGCTAATGAATTAGATAAGCAAATTAATATTGCGATGCAAAAGTTAGAAGAATTAAAAATTAAACTAAATTTATAGGTTATGAATAATAGAGACATTATCATATCTTCCAATCAAACAATAACTAAGTATTCTTCAGATTTAATTAAAAGAGGATTAAATTTAGCAATTTCAATCAATCAGTCTAGTTTGGATTGTAATGAAAAATTTTTATTGAAGAAAGGTAAAAATTTATTTGAACAAGAAAAATATCAAGAGGCATTAGAGTGTTTTGACAAAATAATCGAAATAAATCCTAATTATCAGGATTATACATTTTGGGAAATACAAGCACAAACTTTATTAGAATTAAAAAGATATAAGGAATCACTAATTTCTTTTTACAAAATATTTGAAATTGAAGCGGATATAGATTATTTACAGGAACTTTTATTGGAACAAGCAAACCGACTGTGTGAATTAGAATGTCATGAAGAAGCAATGATTTTTCATGAGGCAGCAGTTGAGATTAAGCCAGATGATTCATGGGGATGGTATTCACAAGGCATAACGCTTTCTTTATTAGCAAGATATGAAGAGGCTATTCAATCTTATGATAAGTCTATCTCGCTTGAAGTTAGTGATGCCGATATTTGGCAGTGGAGAGCATGGGCGTTATATAAACTAGATAGATATGATGAAGTGCTTTTTTCTTATAATAAAGCGATAAAACTAGAACCGAATAGCATTTTGTTTTGGACGGGAAAAGCAAATGCGTTATACAAATTAGAAAGATATGAAGAAGCTCTATTTGCTTACGATTACGCTATTAAACTTGGTTCTAATTCAACTTGGATTTGGTTGGATAGAGGCGATATTTTAGATAAATTGCAAAGAAATGAAGAAGCAAATACTTGTTACAATATAGCAATTGGTATAGATTCTAGTTATACAGTTAATTGGTTGTTTAATAAGGCTATAGATACAAATAACCACGAGCAAGCAGTCTATTTATTAGATAAAGTAATTTCAATTCAACCTGAATATTTTGAAGCTTGGTACAATAAGGGTTTTTCTCTATACAATTTACAAAAGTATGAACAAGCTCTTATTGCTTTTGACAAAGCTATTACTATTAAATCAGAATCTTATCAAAATAAAGCATGGTATCTAAAAGGTATAGTACTGTTTGACTTACAGAGATATGAAGAGGCAGTAACTTCGTTTGATCAAGCGATCGCTATTGAACCAAATTATTATGAAGCTTGGTTTAGTAGAGGGGTTGCAATGGAAAACTTACAAAGATATTATGAAGCAATGTTTTGTTATCGTAAAGCACTAAAAATTCAACCTGATTATCAATTAGCAAAATTTAATCTGACATTACTTGAATTAGAAACAACTAATTATTAATCAAATATTCTTCTGCCATTAACTTAAGCCGATCGCCTTCTAAAATTAACTTATCAATTGCTTCTTTTAATTCCATATAAGGCTGACGAGCATATTTTTTCTCTCTTTCAATTGCTCGTCTAGTCTCTGCCCTAACTCTTCCTGCCCATTTGTGCTTACCAAAAATATCTAAACCAACAGATACCAGACTATCTGTACCAGATTGAGTTGCTTCTTGATTAATATTACGTATAATTATATTTAATTCTTTTTTAATTGCTCTTAGTTGTTTTTGAGCCAAGCCAATTTGCTTAATTTGAAGTTTTACTGATTGTGGATTATCTAATTTAAGAGTTATTTTAGATGCAATTTGTTTAATTTCTTCTAGCTTATTTATCAATATTTTTCATCTGATTACACTATAAAATGCTGACATAGGTAATCAAAACAGAAAATGTTTTATGTCACACTATTAATAAGTAATTACAATGATAAACTATACTTTGAAAGACTAATTTTTAGATACTAACTATTTCATTAAGCTCCCATCCCTGAATATTGCTTTAATCCTTTTCTCCACAACCAGCGATTAGCAACAAAAAAGATTATTCCCCATCCTAAAAGGATCGTAATACTACGAATAATATCTATTGGTAATCCGACTAAAAGTGCAGCAGGGAAATGTAACAAATAAGGAAAAGGAGTCCAATTAACTATTTGTCTGACAGCAGGAGGAAAAACTTCTAAAGGAGCAATTATTCCTGATAAAAAAATATAAAACAAATACCAAAATTGTTGAATTGCACTAGCTCTTTCTGTCCAAAATGCAAAAAGTGCAAAAGTATATTGAATCAAAAAATTTAAAGTAAATGCCATTGCAATAGCAATTATCCATAACAAAATTCTTTTGAAACTTGGTAACCAAAAAGATTCTGGATAAAGCAGAAAAAATAACCCACAAAATAAAATCATGAAAGGAATTCGAGTTAATTTTTCGGCTAGATGTCTGGCGACGTGATGCCAAACAGGATCGATTGGTTGTAGTAGATGAAACGAAAGTTTTCCTTCAATTACTTCTCTCTCAAACTCCCAAACTACCCAAATTGTAGTAAATTGTCTCACTAAAAATATACTAAAAAAATAGCGAGCAAAATTAACCGAACTTAAACCAAAATTACCAGATTGGGAGGCTTGAATCCATACTCCCATTAAAATAATTGGTAGCGAACCTGATAATGCCCACAAGAAAATTTCTGCTCTATACTCAAGCATATGAGCATAATGAGTTGATAGCAAAACTGTTGCTTTTTTTAAAATCAATTTCATTTGAATTTGATCGAGTGATAATTTATTTGTTAATTTTTTTGTTCAAGATTGAGTTAATTTAAATATTTAAAAACAAATACTATCGTTTAACTAAACTTACTAAGTTTTAAATTAGTTTGAGTAAGTAGTATCCAAATTGATGATAATTTTTTTTGTTTAATGTAATCTAGTCCTGTTGATTGAAAACTAACAGCTTTCAAAATTCTAGCTGCACTGTATTGGTGATAGCAATTGATTCATTTATTTTGGGATAAAGTTTTAAGCTAGCATAAAACGCTGTAAAATTATCGTCGTTATGATATTTTTCAAATTCATCGAAAGGAATATTTAATTTTTTTTGAAAAACGTAAGGGTTTTCTTCGGTAGGGATAATTAAGTTTGGAATGTAATTAAAATTACCAAAAAAGTTTGGGAATAAACTGTCTTGGGTAAAAGTATTAGTGTTTAAATAAATTTCTAAAATATATTCTGTTTTTAAAAATAACTCTATTTGAGTCCAAAAAACATTACAACCAATGTTAATTTCAACCACATCTTCTTGGTTGGTAATGTTTAAGATCGCATTTTTAATCTCAGCCATTAACAGTACAAAAATCTTAATACCAGTTTTAAACAATTTCCTTATTGTCTAACTCTGGTGAAGATCTGGTTTTTTACGCATTATTAACTAAAATTAACATAATAATTGAACAGTATTATTTCAATAATATTTGTTGTAAACATTGGGCAATTCTTTCAGCAGCACCTGGTTGTCCCATTCTTTGTTGACCATTAATAACAATAGAATTAAGTAATTTTAAGTCATTTAGAACAAATGTTATCTTTTGGGCTACTTCTTCAGATTCTTCCACCAAAATAACCGAAATTCCTAATAAACGAGTTTGCGCTTCAGCAAAAGCAGCAGTAAATTGGGGGCCTTTTCCTGGCATAGTAATTACAGGTTTACCTAAACCAACAAATTGTTCTGTTGCTGTACCTGCCATTGCGATCGCCAGATCTGCAAGTTGTAGACATTCACTATAAGCATTTTGAGTAATAATTAGGTTAGCGTTTTGCTTAGTCAATATAACAGCTTGAGAGTCATTAATAGGGAGATAATGAATTGCTGATGAAGCTAACTTCCAACCTTGAAGCAATAAATATTCTTGAAAAGGTAAAATTTTTAAACTAGGCGCGATCGCTGCTAAAAAAAGAATCGATCTTGACGGAAATGTTTGAATAACTTGTGAAGTAGCGGTAATAATTTGGTGCCAATTATTTAAAGCTTCGGGCATTCTCGAACCAGGAAGTAACAAAATAGATAATTGCTGTTTCTCTATATTTTTTGCTGCACTTGTTAATCTTTTTATTTCTGGTTTTTTACCAATGCCATCCATCATTGGATTACCAAGATTGTATACAGAAATTGACCACTGTTTTAAAATTTGAGCGGTTAAATCATCTCTAGGAAAAACTGCCATACAGCGATCGCGACTCATTAACCAACGTTCCCAAGGTAGATAAACTGAACCAAACCAACGTTCTAACCAAGAAGTATGTTTTAACCATCCTCGTTCATTTCTTAAATAATATTCTGATTTAGCAGTGCCAACAAAAGCATAATTATTACCACTTAACCATGCAAATAATAAAGGAACAATATCTCCTACTGCTAAAATAAAACCACCAGTTTTACCCCACTGTCGTACTATTTTTAATTGCGCGAAAGTTAACTTAACTAAACCACCTTGAAGATCGCGCCAAAACTGCTTACTATCCATATAAATAAAACCACCCGAAGGCATTTGTTTTACTTCACCAACAATGGGAATATTGTTTTGAAGATAAGCATTACCTTTACCAACAATGGGTAAAGCAGCTATGTCTAAATCAGGAAGATTAACTTTAAGTTTTTCTATAATACGAACAGCAATAACATCTTCCCCATGACCATTACTTACCACTAGTAGTTTCATAAATTCAGTTAAAATAAGCTAGTCAAAGTAATTTCTTTTTGCGAGAAAAATTCATCTTAAACTAGGAATAGTTAAATTTTCTTATTTAATTAATTATTGTTTACTAAAAACTTATCCGCCAAATAAGATTAGCTAAATCCTAATAGCACCAAATTTTTTCAATTTGAGTAATTTTAAAATTTTACTTCCTTTAAATATAATAGTTAAAGAATAAAAAGTAGTCTTTCAACCAAAATCTTCAAATCTCTGCTCAATAAAAAGCTATAACCTATTCAGCAAGTTTTAATTAACCCAAGTCAACGGGAAAATAATGCTTATCTTTACAATTATTGTTAATTTAATCATCACTTTATTTAACTTATATTTAGCTGTCAAAATTTGGCAGTTACGAGCAAAATTAAGTTTAATTACTCAGGAATTAAATAAATGTGAAAGTATTATTCATTCTCTTTTAATAACTACTCCTAATTTCTTGATTCAAAAACAAAACAATATTTATCATTTTCGTCAAAAATATCAACTGCTACAATTGCAATTAAACCAAACCCAACAAATTATAATTTTACTCAATTGGCTTTATCGAGCATGGCGCAAATATTTTAAAAAATAATTAATAACAAAAACTTTTCTTACTACCGCAAAAAACTATTTAACTAAAGTATCAATAATTAACAATATTATAATTACTTAATTTCTGGATGTTCAGTTGCCAAAGAAACTTCTCCTAATTGATTGATTAAAGCAATCATTTGATACAAACGTCCTAGATTTTTTTGATTAAAATAAAAAATTAGCCTAGGTAAATCTATACTCTCATCCCATTTTTCACCTGTTAGAGCAGTACTTTTTTCAATTTTGCCATGGGTTAAAATATCAGCAAAATCTTGATTTAATTGCTCTACTATTTCATCAGATAATTCTGAATTAAGACGCATGACAAATTGCTTACCAACATAACGAGAAGAATGGTACACTCGATAAAAATTTCTAATCGTGTTGCAAGCGACATCCAAACGATCGGTAATAGTATATAAACTAGGGTCTTCAGAACTAATCAATCCTCTAGCAACAAGACGTTTACCAATATATTCATTCCAACTATGCCAATAGTCTCCACCAGGACGATCAATTAATACTAGCGGTACCGGCCCATATTTTCCAGTTTGACACAAAGTAAGCGTTTCAAAGGCTTCATCTTGAGTCCCAAAACCTCCAGGAAAAAGCGCGATCGCATCACTTTCCCGAAGAAAAAACAATTTACGAGTGAAAAAATATTTAAAATTAATTAATTTCCCATCACCTTGAATTAAATTGTTGGCACTCTGTTCAAAAGGTAATTTAATATTTAAGCCAAAAGAATTTTCTCTGCCTGCTCCTTCGTTGCCTGCCTGCATAATACCACCACCAGCCCCAGTAATAACCATAAAACCTAACTGGGTGACGCAACGAGCAAAATCAACTGCCATTTGATATTCTGGCGTATTAGATGCAATTCTGGCTGAACCAAAAATAGAAATTTTTCGAGTGTGGCGATAAGGATAAAAAGTTTGAAATCCTCGTTCTAAATCTTCTAATGATGCTGCCAATATTTTCCAATCAAGGCGATCGATTTCTTTTCCAGCAATTCTAACTAATACTGCCAAAGAACGTTCAATTAATTTACGATGCCTGTGATGAGGCAGATGATGAATTAGATCACTAAGCTCTTGAGGCAAAAAACTATCTAAATTGTCTTGATCTGAAGATAAAGCCATAAATATAATGCTGTCGTGGCTGTATCTTGATTGTAGACCAAATTATTACTTTTTTCTGGAGTTGTATCCTATTTTACCGTTAAACAAATCTTAATGATTAGGAAATAAAATCAGCCTCAGCGTTACTTGAATTGAAGACTAGCTGAAGCTGATTTTAGAAACAAACAATTAAAGATATTTTTCTAATGTATTAGCTAAGGTAGTTTTAGGTACTGCTCCTACTACCATATCTACTCGTTGACCACCTTTAAAGATCATCAGAGTAGGTATACTGCGAATTCCGTATTGACTAGCAACTTGGGGATTTTCATCAGTATTGAGTTTAACTACTTTTACTTGTCCTTCATATTGCTCGGCGATTTCATCTACAACTGGTGCAACCATACGACAAGGACCACACCAAGGAGCCCAAAAATCTACCAAAACAGGAACATCGGACTCTAATACTTCTTGCGTAAAACTCGAATCTGTCACTGCTGTAGCTGCTGACATTCCTATATATCCTTGATTTAAGATTTTCCTTTAATTTTACAAGATTTTATCATAGCAAAAACTAATCCGAAGCAATTTAAACTATAGATAAGTTTGAAGAAATTTTTCATCTAATCTGTTCATTTGATTCATCATTCTGCTATTATCTTCCTAAAAAAGGTAACCGCCCGTATTTCATCTCGGGCGGAGTGTGGTGTGAGGAGTGAACGGAAACTTTCGTCTCCGCCTCTTATATTCTAAATTAGAACTTTAAATTTGTTGGGTTTTTCAGTAGAAATTAGTAAAAAATTTACCACATTCTTAACATTAGTTTTAGAATTTTTTTCAGCTTGGTAGAGTCTTAGCTTAAATACCGAGCAACTACCAAGATATTGAAGGTAAATAATGTTATTTAAATTAGACAAAAATCAAGGATTGAAGATCGCCATCATTGCTGCGATCGCTTTTTTTCTTTGTACCTTAAGTTTGACTCTCAATCGTCATTTTAGTTTTTATTCTTCTTACGACCAAGGTATTTTTAATCAAGTTTTTTGGAATGGAATACATGGGCGTTTTTTTGAGAGTACGCTTTCTTCTCAACTCTCGACTAACGTAGTTCATAGTGGCGAAGTACCCGATGTTAGTTATCATCGCCTAGGACAGCATTTTACGCCTGCTTTGCTGTTGTGGTTGCCGATTTACTATCTGTTTCCCAACCCTGCTACTCTGACGGTGTTGCAAGTTACTTTAGTGACGGCAGCGGGATTAGTTTTATATAACTTAGCAAGAATTTATGTTCAACCTGCGATCGCGGTTTTGATTACCATTAGTTTTTACTGTGCCAATACAATTTTAGGGCCTACTCTCGCTAATTTTCATGATATTTCCCAAATTCCTTTATTTATATTTAGCTTATTACTGGCGATGGAAAAACGCTGGTGGTGGCTGTTTTGGTTGCTGGCAATTTTAACTTTAGCTGTACGGGAAGATAGTGGCATAACCTTATTTGGAGTGGGAGTTTATTTAGTCTTAAGCAAACGTCATCCTCGTACTGGTTTAATTTTAGCTAGTCTTAGTTTTCTCTACATCATCGCCTTGACTAACCTAATTATGCCCTTATTTTCCGATGACATTTCTAAAAGATTTATGTTGGAAAGATTTGGACAATACGCGGAGGGAGAGGAAGCTTCTACTTTAGAAATTATTAAAAATATGTTGCTCAATCCTGGGCGTTTAATCTTAGAATTATTTACTCCTTTTTTCCCAACAGTTAAATATTTATTAGGACAGTGGTTACCTTTAGCTTTTATTCCTGCGGTTTCTCCTGCTGCTTGGAGTATTGCTAGTTTCCCTTTATTAAAATTATTTTTAGGACAAGGACAAACCGTCTTAGCAATTTCCCTTCGTTATGCGATGAGTGTCACCCCTGGATTATTTTATGGAGCAATTCTCTGGTGGGGAGGAGAACGATTTGGTAATTTCCAGCAACCAATCCAAACTTATCAACCACGCAAACTTGTGCCTCAGTTTCGGCGTTTCTGGATTATTTGTATTGTTTTATCTTTGATTTTTACCATTACTTCTAATCCAAGTCGGACTCTTTACTTTCTTATTCCTGATTCTATCCAACCGTGGGTACATGTTTCCCTCTCCGAACAATGGCAGAGAGTTCCCCAAATTCGCTCACTTTTAAAACAAATTCCCCCTAATGCCAGTGTATCGGCTACCACCTATTTAATTCCTCATCTTTCTGGGCGTAGAACAATCATTCGTTTAACTGGTTTAGAATTTCGTAACGATGCGGGTAACGTCGAAACAGTTGATTACATCATTGCCGATTTATGGCAACTACAACGTTATCAAATAGCTTTTGATGAAGATCGAGTTGCTTTACAAACTATTACAGAATTAATCGAACAGGTTACCAATAACCAAGAATACGGAATTATCGATTTTAATCAGGGAGTGATCTTATTACAAAAAGGAGCCAATTCTAATCCCGACAAGAGCGCAGCTTGGCAAAACTATCGTGAGAGGCTAAGTTTGCCGTTGCAAAGTAGATCGTAAACGCCAGGGGCGTAGATACGCCCCACCTGTCAAAAAATCCAAATATATTAGGTAATTGTTACCAACCAACTCGATCTCCTCTTGATAAACTGCCATAAGTATGTAAATTTGTATCCAATTAGAGAATTAGAGTAAGCGTGGGGATGGGGTTGATGAAGATTTTAGTATTAGCTTGGGAATTTCCGCCTCGAATTGTCGGTGGGATTGCACGTCATGTTGCAGAATTGTATCCAGAAATTGCTAACTTAGGACACGAAATTCATTTACTCACTGTTGAATTTGGTTCAGCCCCTCGCTATGAAATAGTAGATGGAGTTTATATTCATCGCGTATCTGTGGCAGGAGGTTATGACTTTTTCCACTGGGTCGTTAATATGAATGAAAGCATGGGTACTCATGCTGGAAAATTAATTACTGAAGAAGGCAATTTCGATCTGATTCACGCTCATGATTGGTTAGTTGGGGATGCTGCGATCGCTCTTAAACATATTTTTAAAATTCCTTTAGTAGCTACCATTCATGCCACTGAATATGGTCGTTATAACGGCATTTACACCGCAGAACAAAGATATATTCACGGGAAAGAAACCAAACTCGCTTACGAAGCTTGGCGTGTGATTGTCTGTAGTCAATATATGCGTTACGAAGTTGAACGAGCTTTACAATGTCCTTGGGATAAAGTTGATGTTGTCTACAATGGCATTCGCCCAGAAAAAAAACTACAAGCTGATAATTTTGATCGAGTGAGTTTTCGTCGTCGTTTTGCTGAAGACCGTCAAAAAATCGTCTATTATGTTGGTCGCATGGCTTATGAAAAAGGCGTATTTATCCTACTCAATGCAGCCCCACAAGTACTCTCGGAAATGGGGGGTCACGTTAAATTTGTGATTATTGGTGGTGGAAATACGGATCATCTCAAACAACAGGCTTGGAATTTAGGCATTTGGGATCATTGTTACTTTACAGGATTTATGTCTGACCACGATCTAGATAAATTTCAAACCATTGCTGATTGTGCTGTTTTTCCCTCTCTCTATGAACCTTTTGGGATTGTAGCTTTAGAAAGTTTTGCAGCCAGAGTTCCAGTTGTGGTTTCAGATACAGGAGGTTTGCCCGAAGTAGTACAACATACCAAAACGGGAGTTGTTACCTATGCGAATAATCCTGATTCCCTCGCCTGGGGAATTTTGGAAGTTCTCAAAAATCCTGGTTATGCTCAGTGGTTAATTGATAATGCTTACCAATCTTTAGCCACTCGTTTCTGTTGGAAGAAATTAGCACTTGCCACCGAAGCAGTTTATGGACGCATTTTACACGAACGGGCGCAATGTACTTGGGAATAAATTTTCAATAATTCTTTTAACAAAAACTCAAAAAATCTCGACAATCAGAAAAAAGTATGGCATACCAATAGCGAAAGTGTAATCAAGCCAATTTAGTATGAAAGTACGTTTCTGGGGTAAATTTACTCTCTTCATCGCGATTGTTACTTTTCCTCAGTTTTTAACTGCTACTTCACCGTCAATTATTTGTTTCTCTACTAGTGGCAGGTACTCTGCCCTGCAAGGGCAGAGCCTGCTGCCACTGGCGTTCCCCAGTCAAGCTGCGGAAATCGAAAAAATTGGCAAACAGGGTCAAGATGGTCAATCTGGAGAAAAGGGTCAAGATGGTAGAAATAGCGACAGTTTAACTGTTTTTGCTGACGGTTCTCCCATGACTTTAGATTTAGCAGGAGAAAACGGTCATGCTGGTACCAATGGTACTAGTGGTAGTAACGCCGATTGCCAAGAAAAACCAAAAGACTTCAATCGAAATATTCAAGGTGCTAACGGTGGGAACGGAGGCGATGGTGGTGACGGCGGTAATGGTGGTAATGGAGGTTCTTTGACGGTTTATACTACTAATAAAGAAGATCTTAAACAAATTTTTATTATTGCCTCTGGTGGTGAAGGGGGAGAACCAGGTCAAGGGGGAGAACCAGGACAAGGCTGTAAATGTTCAAATCCTTCTTGGAATCAACCCACTTGTTCAGGTAAACCTGGCAGTGATGACTACAATTGCACTACTAGCGAATTTAAATGTCAAGAAGGCTATGATGGTCAATCCGGTCGTAACGGTAGAAAAGGTAGAGTAGGAAATTTAGGTACTATTACTCTGATTAATTTAGATAAATCTTTAGCACCTGATCAACCTACTGCAACTGTTGCGATCGCAGAACTCAAAGACCGAGGTTTTACTTTATCCAAGAATATTTGGGAAACTCACGATAATGCAACTGCTTTGTTTGCTCCTGGTTCAATTATAAGCGATCGCTATCAAGAATTAGTAGCTCGTCGTGAACATACAGTTTTAATGGTTTGGGATGCACCTCAACCAGTCGATAATTTTGCTGACTCAAAAATTACGCTGAGTTTAAAAGGTGCAAATGATGCTGAAATATCTACCCCTAAAGACCTTTGGTTAGAAAGTACTAGTTCTAAACAAAATAATATTACAGAATTTTTTGTTTTTAATGCTGTTCGCGCTAAAGATGCTACTCGCTTAAAAAGCGAAGGGGTATCTGGTCAAGGAACTAATCTTCAGTTAAATTTAGTTGATAAGGCGAGTCAATCGGATGTAGTCGCAACAGATTTTTCTCTTAAATATCGTGTTAGCAATTCCGATGATGGTGGTTTATTCCGTCGTTCTTTTGATTATCGAACCAAATTTGAAGGAAAAATTCCTCCTCAGTTAATTAGTCAAAATGGAGATAACTTTACAATCAAATTAGGTCAGTTACCAATCCCTCAAGAATTTCTCGAACCAGGCGTACAGGTTGAAGTACAATTAATCGCCAATCGTTCTTTAGCTGGTAATTCCAAACAGCAAGAACTTATTATCAGGCATGAGATTAAAGAATGAACATCAATTTGTTTAGACTCTGGCAATAAAATTCCTAAACGAGCTACCAGTATCGTTGCCCCATTCCCAATTAGCGACAATTCCCACTTGATTAATAGCTAGAGCTTTGAGACTGGGATAAACATCAGTTAAAGCACGATATAAAACTGATTGATTGTTAACTTTTACTAAATAATTATTGCCATCAAAAATCATGCGGAGAGTATAGGGTTCTCCAAAAGTAATAATCTGACCGATATTAGTCCAAACAGCGTCATAAATTTCTTCAAATCCATCAATACGGAAAAAGGAAGAAATTGATTCTCCTTCATAAAAATCATCTAACCAAGTGTTAATAATGACGTAATTATCAGCATCTTGCCAAAAAATTAATCCTGCCCTGCCTTTCTCTCCTTGCCCTCGTTGTTTACCTGGAGGAATAATTTCTACTTCCACATCAGCTAAAGGAGGATAATCCCAATCAATGGTATAAGCTGTACGTCCAGGATTAGGATTGGCTACACTCGCTTTAACTTTAGCTGTATTATTTTGTTTAATTTCTATCACGCCTATTCCTGTTGCTTTGCGCCAGATTTTATGACCAATTTTGGTAGTTTTTCTTGCCAAATCTTGACTTGTACCAATCTCCTGGGCAAAATCATCTTGAACTATAACTTGTTTCCCTTCTTGCCACCAAGGAGAACCCAAATCTAATAAATTAGGGAGAGGAATATTAAGCGGATGCGCTTCAAAATTGCGGAAATAAAGCTCATTATTAGTTTCAGGGGCAATAATTCCAACTCCAGTTCCTAAAATATCCTTCAAGCTTTGCTTAAATACTAATTTACCGTTGAGAGCAATTCTAACGGAATCACCATCATCTAAAATTTGAACAGAAGAGATGCTTCTTGATTCTAGATAAAATTCTGAGGTTTCTGCGATCGCAATTATCTTTTCTTTCTGCTGAAGTTGTAAGCGACACTGTTGACTCGATAAATAAAAACTCCAATAATTATCTTGGTCTTGATAGCGAAAGACAATACCGCATTCAGTAATTTTATTGGTAGTTTCGATCAGACAATGAATTAATCCAGAAATTGCTGAAGAATGGAGAATTGCCAGATTATCTTTTCCCGTTGCCCTTAAACCTTGCCCAGATAATTGAAAACTACCATCCTGAATTTGCCAAAAACCACCAACTTCGGCTTGATGTTGGGCTAAATCAGCCTCCCCAATTAATCGATCTGCTAGATGTGCTGTACCATACCAAGTAGCTAGTTCGGGAATTTGTGCTACTTGAACCCCATGTACTCTAGTATGGGAACGAAAGCCAATTTGACCTAAAACACTTTGATGAATACCTGCATAAATATTTGCTTCTCGATTAAAAGGATCGATCGCGAGAGGACGTAAATTAGGATAAGTTCCTAAACCATAAGCATCAGGTACAGAAGCAGCATAATAAGCAGCCCCTTGTTCGCGCAAAACAATCACATAATAAATCTGAAGATTCTGTAACCCTCGCAAAACAGGCAGTAAATTATCTCCTATCCTCGTCCACAATTCGCCATTTTCTCCACCTGTGGCATGAACAATGAAACCATTGCCTTCTTGTAAAGGATCGCTAGGTACTTCACTAGGAAACCAACCAACCGCCAAATTTTCATTTAAATGAGGTAACGGAAAAAATTTAGTTACACCAGCAGCAATGCGAATCCACCACAGCAACCTCCTAAGAGTTCCCTGTTTTTGCCTACTTGGCAACCAACGCAGAAATCTCTGCCCAATAGATTCGGTTTCACTTCCTTTTAACCATCGTTCCAGTCTTTGATTCAACCATTCAATCGTTTCTACCTGAGAAGTATTATGACCATTAACAATTAAAACAGCCAAAGCCAATCCATTAGTACGAGGATAAGCACCATAAGCAATTCCCTGCCTACCCCAACCAGGAATAATTAACGGATGAAAACGTAAAGCATGATGATCAATTGCGATCGCTCTTTCTCGATCAATTCCTTTTCTAACTACACCGCTAGGACTTTTAGTTCCAATCGTTTTACCAGCTAAACAAGAGTCAGAAAAAGAGTCAGTAATGTTCATAGAAATTTAATTTAGTGCGATCGCTTCATAGTAACTGAAGGAAGTGCGATCGCATTTTATCACTTCTCAAAATAAATTTTTATCTAATTATCAATTAAAAGCTATCTCCTGAAGCTGCCCAGTCGAAAGCGTAGGGGTTTGACCATATTGATTTTCGTTACCATAGTTTCTATTCCAACAATCCGAGTTACCTGAAAATGAAATTTAGTAAAAATGCAGCTTGAATAGAAACAAAATATACAGAAACCCAAAATTTATTATTTCTCTTTGTATTTTTCACCAAGATTATTCTTTTGATAGGGTTTAATGTTTAAGCATAGTTACTTTCCATCAAACCCTTTTTCTGCTTTTCTTTTCAAGTTTTATCCTGTAGTGAAAAGTAAAACAACTAATGAGCAATTGATTAAACTTTTGCCTCAGTACCTATTTCGCTACATACCTCATAAAAAGAAGTGGTAGGACTATTTTTATACAAATGAGACATTTGTTTGAGTATAGCTTCGTAAGCTTCTGAGACATTATCTTGCATATCGTCAATTTTGTCCCACATAATCACAGCAATACCTTCATCGGTTCCTGGTTTTTGCAGCAGATATGCTCCTTTAAAGCCTGTAGTATAAGTAGAAACAGCCTTTTCATAAAGTCTTTGCGCTTCAGCAAATCTACCAGGTTTAAATTCACCAATAGCTACATAAGCATATTTATGTTTTAGAAAATCGAGAAATTCAGACATTGAAGTTTTTTCCTAAATTAGTTTTGTTACTTACGATTTACGCTCCAAATTGTCTGACAACTATGGTTCTAAAGAGTTTTTTAATCTCAGTTAGCAAAAAAAATTTATGCCAATTTAGAAAAATTAACTTTCCGCCAGAGTTAATCACAAACCGAGGGCTAAAACAGTGAACATCTTGCAAATGATTTTCAATTAATCGAGTTTGTTGCAAATAATTTGCGTAGACCTTTATCATTGTCAATAGATACAGTCAACTGAAAGCAACTTTAAAATGCCTCATTACAATGCCACTTCCCTCAAAGCTGAGTTAAACGCCAAAGGCTGGCGGATGACACCACAGCGAGAAAAAATTTTACATGTTTTTCAAAATTTGCCTAAAGGAAATCATTTAAGCGCAGAAGAACTACACGGTTTGTTAGAAAATCGAGGAGAATCAATTAGTTTATCAACAATTTACCGTAGTGTAAAATTAATGACCCGAATGGGAATTCTTCGCGAATTAGAATTAGCTGAAGGACACAAACATTATGAATTAAATCAACCCTATCCTCACCATCATCATCATATTGTCTGTATTCAATGTAATAACACCATTGAGTTCAAAGATGACTCAATCTTAAAACACAGTCTCAAACAATGTGAAAAAGAAGGATTTCAACTAATTGACTGTCAGTTGACAGTAATGACTATTTGTCCAGAAGCTTTGAGAATGGGATGGCCTTCTGCTTTGCCTAGTAACTGGTGTTGTACCCGTGCTATTTCTGAGAATAAAAAATTACAACATCAATAAATTTGCTCAAAAGCATCAACCTAAAATTTGATCCTGTTCAGACAACTCATTAGGATTTTAAGCAGACATTCCCAAATGAAATCCTAAAGCTTTTTTCTTCATCATTTGAAAAATGTTATAAAAACCATTTGCTCGTGAGGGAGTTAAACTTACTTTTAAACCTGTTTCTTCAATAAAATCTGGAGTAACTTGGATTATTTCTTCAGGAGTTAAACCATCTAAACCTTCAATTAGTAATGCAACTAAACCTTTCACTAATTGAGCATCGGAATCTCCCTGATACCTGACTTTTCCGTCTTCCAAATTAGCAGTAATGTATACCTGAGAAACACAGCCACTAACTTTATTCTCTGGTGTTTTGTCTTCGTCTGACATTACTGGCAATTTTTTAGCATACCAAAGCAATTGCTCATAACGCTGTTTTGGATTAGAACGACGTTTAAAACGTTCTACAATTCGTTCTAAATTTGGAGGCAGTGGTGTGGTCATAGACGAGATAATCGGGAGACTACTAAATATTTCTAGAACAATTAGATAAAGTCTAGGACTAGCCTCATATTAACATTTCCTCAGTTTCTAGCTTGGTATTTTTTGGTCAATCACAGAAAAACCTGTCTTTAGTTTACTTAAATGAGTTCCTTTGTCAGATAAACTTTATCTTGAGAGGTAACAGGCAGTCGCGAGGTTCTTGTAGTGAAAAGAGTATTAGCCATAATTCTTGGAGGAGGCGCGGGTACTCGTCTTTATCCATTAACTAAATTAAGAGCAAAACCAGCAGTACCACTAGCTAGTAAATACCGCTTAATAGATATTCCTGTTAGTAATTGTATTAACTCGGAAATTCTTAAAATTTATGTTTTGACCCAATTTAATTCAGCTTCTTTAAACCGACATCTGAATCGTAGCTATAATTTTTCTGGCTTCCGAGAAGGATTTGTTGAAGTATTGTCAGCCCAACAAACCGTTGAGAATACTGGTTGGTTTCAGGGAACAGCCGATGCGGTACGGCAATATTTAAATCTTTTAGAAGAGTGGGAGATTGATGAATATTTAATTCTCTCAGGAGACCATCTCTATCGAATGGATTATAGTGAATTCATTCAACGTCATCGAGATACTCAGGCTGATATTACTTTATCTGTTGTACCAATTGATGAAAAACCTGCCTCTAGTTTTGGTTTGATGAAGATTGATTCTCAAGGTAGGGTAATTGACTTTAGTGAAAAACCGAAGGGAGAAGCTCTCAAAAATATGCAGGTAGATACTAGCGTTTTGGGGTTGACACCTGAACAAGCCAAACAAAAACCCTATATTGCTTCTATGGGGATTTACGTATTTAAAAAAGAAGTTTTGGTTGATTTACTCAAACAAAATTTAGAACAAACGGATTTTGGCAAAGAAATTATTCCTGCTGCTGCTAAAAATCATAATGTTCAAGCTTATCTTTTTAATGGTTATTGGGAAGATATCGGAACTATAGAAGCTTTTTATCACGCAAATTTAGCTCTAACTCAGCAGCCTCAACCGCCTTTTAGTTTCTATGACGAGAAAGCACCCATTTATACCCGTTCTCGTTATTTGCCACCTAGTAAAATGCTCAATTGCCAGGTGAGCGAATCAATGATTGGTGAAGGCTGTATTCTCAAAAACTGCCGAATTCATCATTCTGTGTTGGGTGTTCGGACTCGAATTGAATCTGACTGTATCATTGAAGACACTCTCCTGATGGGTTCTGACTTTTATGAACCTTTTGCCGAACGGAATTCTGGTTTAAGCCAGGGACGTATTCCTGTCGGAATTGGTGAAGGCAGTACAATTCGGCGGGCAATTATTGATAAAAATGCTCGGATTGGGCGTAACGTGCAAATTATCAATAAAGAGGGCATTGAAGAGGCAGAAAGAGAAAGCGAAGGATTTTATATTCGTAGCGGTATAGTTGTAGTTTTAAAAAATGCCACTATCCCTGATGGAACAATAATCTAAACAAAAACAGTTTTATTTTCAGAAGGAAAAAAGATTCGGAACATTAAATTAAAATAGATTGATTATTGTCTACGATAATTTTGTTCTTTTGACCTTTTCCTTCTGTTTTTTTAGCAAAAAATAATAGCGAATCACTTCATCAAATTCTTTAAACCTGTAGCAGAAATCCCAATATAAGAAACATTAACAATAAAATTATTGATTTATATCAAAAATTAGGCAATTTGACATTGACAATTATTCCTCTAAAAAAATATAACCATTTTTGATTTTAAGTTTGCTTCCTTCGAGATTTTCACA
The DNA here is from genome assembly GCA_002355455.1 of Stanieria sp. NIES-3757. Taxonomy (NCBI): domain Bacteria; kingdom Bacillati; phylum Cyanobacteriota; class Cyanophyceae; order Pleurocapsales; family Dermocarpellaceae; genus Stanieria; species Stanieria sp. NIES-3757. The sequence goes on along the minus strand of AP017375.1, from coordinate 2,715,025 downwards.
TTTTTCTTTGTAATCTTTTAGCTTTTTTTCATCCCCATACAGAAATTATTCATTAAATTTTTCTATGCTATTGTTTGGGACTGTGTAGCTCTTGAGTTTGCAAAGGATGACAAGAAAGTTGCACATTATGTTGAATATAACTATCTGTAAAAACGAGTGTAATCAGAGATACCACTTAAATAAAACTTTTAAAAGACTAGGTGTTTATTGTAATGCGAACCGTTTAAAAAATATGAGTTTCAAAAATATTGTGCGAGCGATTTCTAATGTTAGAAGCTGCTAATATTCCTTTGACTAACCAGTTTATTTCTCTGAAATTTTGGAATTATTAGCCAGTTATCTATTGCTTCTTACATCTAATCTTGTGCATTCCCTGAAAAGGTTGACTCTTCGACTTAGTTTAACTCAATGCTTATTCTATCTTGCCAACAGATACAATAAAAAATCTATAGGTACTTACTATCCAGCTACAAACTATGACTACTGCTGCACCGAAAAAGATAGAATACGAAGCAATCATTGGCTTAGAAACTCACTGTCAACTGAATACTGAAACCAAAATCTTTAGCAGCGAATCTACCAAGTTCGATCCAGATAATCCTAATACCAACATTTCTCCTATCTGTCTGGGTTATCCTGGTGTACTGCCTGTTTTGAATGAAAAAGTTCTCGAATACGCTGTTAAAGCAGGTTTAGCTCTTAACTGTACCATTGCACCGTATAGCAAATTTGACCGAAAACAGTATTTTTATCCCGATTTACCGAAAAATTATCAAATTTCTCAATTCGATCTGCCCATTGCCGAACATGGTTGGTTAGAAATCGAAATTGCGGAAAAACCTAACTCGGAACCACTCAAAAAAAGAATTGGCATCACTCGCCTACACATGGAAGAAGATGCAGGAAAATTAACTCACGGTGGAAGTGACAGACTTTCTGGTTCAACTTATTCCTTAGTAGATTTTAATCGGGCTGGTATTCCCTTGCTTGAAATTGTTTCCGAACCAGATTTACGTTCGGGTAAAGAAGCAGCAGAATACGCTCAAGAATTACGTCGCATTATGCTTTATTTAGGGATTAGTGACGGTAAGATGCAAGAAGGTTCTTTGCGCTGCGATGTGAATATTTCTATTCGTCCTGTAGGACAAGAAGAATTCGGGACTAAAGTAGAAATCAAGAATATGAACTCCTTTAGTGCGATTCAAAAAGCGATCGACTATGAAATTGAACGTCAAATAGAAGCAGTTGAAAACGGCGAACCAATTATCCAAGAAACTCGTCTGTGGGAAGAAGGTAGTCAAAGAACAATTAGTATGCGTTCTAAAGAAGGTTCTAGTGATTATCGTTATTTTCCTGAACCAGATTTACCCCCAATTGAAGTTTCAAAAACTCAACTAGAAACTTGGAAAGCAGAACTACCAGAGTTGCCAGCAAGTAAAAGACATCGTTATGAGTCAGAATTAGGATTATCTGCTTATGATGCCAGAGTTTTAACTGATGATCGCACTGTGGCAGAATATTTTGAAGTTGCTGTAACGGCTGGTGCAGATGCCAAACAAGCAGCTAATTGGATTATGGGAGATATTGCTGCGTATTTAAAGAATACTGGTTTAAATATTACAGAAATCGCTCTCAAACCCGAAAATTTAGCTGAATTAATTCAATTAATTGATAAGGGTACGATTAGTGGCAAAATTGCTAAAGATATCTTACCAGAACTGTTAACTAAAGGTGGTTCAGTTCAAAAATTAGTTGAAAGCAAGGGATTAATTCAAATTTCTGATACGGGAGAGTTGGAAAAAATTATTGATGAAGTAATAGCTGCTAATCCCAATGAATTAGCCAAATTCCGCAGTGGTAAAACTAATCTAAAGGGTTTCTTTGTTGGACAAGTAATGAAGAAAACCAGTGGACGTGCTGATCCCAAATTAACTAACCAATTACTAGATCAAAAATTGTCAGGGTAAATGAAATTTAAGGGCGGTTTACAAACCGCCCCTACGGAAAATTATAATGCTTGTTCTACTTCGGCAATTTCGGGGATTTTTTCTCTCAAACGGCGTTCAATTCCCATTTTTAAGGTCATAGTCGAACTGGGACAAGAACCACAAGCACCTTGCAATCTTAGTTTAACTATTGGCCCTTCAATTTCAACTAATTCGACGTTACCACCATCCGCCATTAAATAGGGACGCATTTCGTCGAGTACTTGTTCTACATTTTGTTCTGTTAAGGCTAAAGACATAGTTAAGTCCTTTTTGATGAATTAATTTATTTATATCGATCCTAGCGTTTGCAGGTAAGAGATTGATTAAGTTACTGTGGCAGGTTCGAGTAATTTGATATTACTGAAAATAAATTCTGTAGTTATTTTTTCCCCATCTTTATCAAGAGATTCTATGATTTGTTCAGTAGGAAGGTAATAATTACCAAATTTTTGGTAACTTTCTTTAAATTCTCGTTTGCCTTTTAATTCATTCGTTTTAGAATCACGGAAGATCGCATTATAACCAGTGGAAACGTAACCATTTCCCGTGTCGAGACTTTCATTAGTATTGATTACAAAAGCAATTGGCCCCATTACGCGACTGACTTGGCAAATTTCTGTACCACGGATTTTATAATTAGAACCCATTGCATCGCCTTTAACCAAAATTTCTACAGCACCAGTAGCATCTTCTTCCCCTAAAGAAAAAGTACTCTTACCGTGCGCCTGTTCAAAAGAGTTGCGTTTGCGGTGAGTAATAATATCCCGCATTTGGTTATAGACGCTTTCTTGGACTTGTTCGTCTTCAATTCCTGTAACTTCTACAGACAAATCCTGATTTACGTGAATTTTAGCCGTATAGACTTCTTCACCTTGTTGTAGTTTTAAATCTGCGGTGTAACCTGGAAAATTTTCATCCCAAGTATAACGATTTTCATAAGCTGCACGAAAGCGATCGCGGGCTAGGTTATTCTCTGTCATAATTGATTAAATGCAAAATTTACTCTTCAATCTAGTTTAAAAAGATTTGGAGTTAAGCAAGGTACGGGAATCAGTACTATAGTTCAAAAGTAAAAAATTGTAGGGGTAATTCATGAATTACCCCTAGGTTATTAACGTTGAGCTAATTTTTTAGTTTTGATCTTGCGAAGACGAATTGATTCGGGAGTTACTTCTACCAATTCATCTGCGCCAATGTATTCTAATGCCCGTTCTAAACTCATATCTACAGGAGTTTGTAATTGTACTAATTCATCGCCTGTTGCCGAACGGTGGTTAGTTAATTGTTTGGTTTTACAGACATTTAAATCTAAATCTTGAGGACGATTGTGTTCGCCGACAATCATGCCTTTGTAAACTTTAGTACCTGGCGTAATAAAGAAAACTCCTCGATCTTCAGCATTTTTTAGGGCATAGAAGGTAGCAACACCTTCTTCAAAAGCAACCATCACCCCGTTGTAACGAGTTTCCAATTCTCCCGATAGCGGACGATATTCTAGGAAACTATGATTCATAATTCCTTCGCCGCGACTGAGACGAATAAACTCACCTCGGAAACCGATCAAACCTCGTGCAGGAATCACAAATTCTAACTGAGTCCGTCCGTTAACTCCCGTTTGCATATCCTGCATTTCGCCCTTCCGTTGTCCCAGACGTTCGATACAGCTACCAACAGCTTCTTCAGGAACGTCTAAAACTAAATATTCAAAAGGTTCACAGGGTTGACCGTTAATTTCGCGATAGATTACTTGAGGCTGAGAAACTTGGAACTCATAGCCTTCTCTTCGCATGGTTTCGATTAAAATGCCTAAATGTAGTTCACCTCTTCCAGAAACCAGGAATTTTTCTGCTGAATCAGTTTCTTCAATGCGTAAGGCGACATTGGTTTCTAATTCTCGATACAAGCGATCGCGTAATTGTCTGGAAGTAACAAAGTTTCCTTCTAAACCCGCAAAGGGAGAGTCATTGACAGAAAAGGTCATCTGTAAAGTAGGTTCGTCTACTTTAATCAAAGGTAAAGCTTGGGGATCGTCCGGAGAAGTGATTGTCTCGCCAATGTTAGCATCTGCAAAACCTGATACAGCAATAATATTACCTGCGCTAGCTTCTTGTAATTCAACCCGCGATAATCCTTCAAATCCCATCAATTTAGTCAGTTTAGCTTTGACTATTTCGCCATTTTCTTTAACTAAAGCTGCTTGCTGCCCTGCTTTAATCGTACCGTTATGAATTCTGCCGATCACAATTCGACCTAGATAATCAGAATAGTCTAAGGTCGTTACCTGCAACTGTAAGGGTTTATTTGGATCGCCTACTGGTGGTGGAACATGATGAATAATTGCTTCAAATAGGGGTTGCATATCCGTCCCTTCGTCATCCAAAGATTCTTTGGCATAACCTTGGATCCCAGAAGCATAAAGAGTAGTAAAATCACATTGATCGTCATCGGCACCGAGTTCGACAAACAGATCGAAAACTTTATCTACAGCAGTGTCAGGATTAGCATTAGGGCGATCGATTTTATTAACTACTACAATGGGACGTAGCCCTTTTTCTAAAGCTTTTTTGAGGACAAATCTAGTTTGAGGCATTGGTCCTTCATTAGCATCCACAATCAGGATACAGCCGTCAACCATACCTAAAACCCGTTCGACTTCACCCCCAAAATCGGCGTGTCCAGGAGTATCAACAATATTAATCAGAGTATCTTTGTAGCGAACCGCAGTATTTTTGGACAAAATGGTAATACCTCGTTCTCGTTCGAGGTCATTAGAATCCATTACACAATCTGGGATGTCTTCTCCTTCTCGAAAAATACCCGATTGTTTTAAAAGCGCATCAACTAAGGTAGTTTTGCCGTGATCGACGTGGGCAATAATAGCAACGTTGCGAATTGGAAGAAGAGACATAGGATTGGTGTATGAACTGAGATAGTTTGTATCGTTGGCGCAAAATTTCTTAATAATTATAACTCAGGTTAGTAACCTTGCTTGCTAGTCATTGGTCGTTAATAAGCAAAGAAAATTGAGATAATCACATTGACACAGAAAAAAATCACCGATGAAAAAAAACAGTGCCTTTTGGTTAATAGCCATTGTTGGTTTAATTGTAGATCAGTTATCCAAATATCTAGTAGTACAAAGCTTTACCGAGGTAGGGAATACTCTACCTTTATGGCAAGGAGTCTTTCATTTTACCTATGTAATCAATACAGGAGCTGCCTTCAGTGCGTTTCGCGGTGGAGTCGGATGGCTACGCTGGTTATCTTTAGCAGTTAGTCTTGGCTTAATGATTCTAGCTTGGCGGGGGCCTAAACTTCCACTACTCGAACAACTAGGTTATGGGTTTATTTTAGCAGGGGCATTGGGTAATGGAATTGACCGCTTTGTATTTGGATATGTAGTAGATTTTTTAGATGTTCGCTTAATTCAATTTCCTGTGTTTAATTTGGCTGATGTTTTTATCAATGTGGGGATTGTCTTGCTACTGATTGCTAGTTTTAAGACCACTGCGCCTAGCCAGAAAAGTAAAAGATAAATTGCTCTTTGGTAGCATTTTCTAGCTTCGCTCTTATAAAATTTCCTACTATATTTTTCTACTTTGATCGGTTATTCTTTGTCAAAAGAATTCTTATTTTCAAAGCAAGAATAACAAATTATCTCGCTTTTAGATAAGCTAGTTAAGGATATCTAGCTGTATGGGTGGCATCAAAGAGAGGAGTCGATTGAGTAACCAGTATACCTTTGTCGAAGTATTAGCAGAACGAGTAGCCAAGCAGCCTAATCAAACTGCTTTTACCTTTTTGCAGGATGGGGAAACGGAGTTAGATAGCCTAACTTATCAACAATTAGAACAACAAGCTCGTGCGATCGCATTTAGGTTACAAGCCGATCATGCTCAAGGCAAGAGAGCATTGCTATTGTATCAGCCAGGATTAGAATTTATCAGTGCTTTTTTAGGTTGTCTTTATGCTGGTGTCATTGCTGTACCTGCTTATCCTCCTCGTGCTAATCGTTCGATTGAACGTTTATTGGCAATTGTCACCGATGCTGAAGCGACTTTTGCCTTAACTACTCAAGCACTTCAAGAAAAAATTGAAACTAAATTTCAACAAAATAACCAAACTGAAATTCAATTTATTGCTACAGATACAATTGAATTTCAACTGGCTAGTAATTGGTGCAAACCTGACCTCACAGCAGATACTCTAGCTTTTTTACAATATACCAGTGGTTCGACAGGTAACCCAAAAGGGGTCATGGTCAGCCACAGCAATATTATCGCTAACTCTGGCTCGATTAATCGTTGTTTTCAAAATACTCCCGAACATATCGGAGTTTCTTGGCTACCGCCTTATCATGATATGGGTTTGATTGGTTGTATTCTGCAACCTATTTTTGTCGGTGTCTCGATGTATATGATGGCACCTGTAAGTTTTTTACAACGTCCTTATCGTTGGCTACAGGCTATTTCTAAATATCGGGCGAATACTAGCGGTGGTCCTAATTTTGCTTACGATCTTTGTGTCAGTCAGATTACCCCCGAACAAAGAGATACTCTCGATCTCAGTTGCTGGGAATTAGCATTTTCTGGGGCTGAACCAGTGCGGGCTGAGACTATCGAGCAATTTAGTCGCTATTTTAGTTCTTGTGGGTTTAAACAAACAGCTTTTTACCCCTGTTATGGGATGGCAGAATCTACTTTGTTAATTACTGGAGGGAATAAACACGCCGAACCAGTCTTAAAAAGTTTTGATAAATTTGGTATAGAAGAAAATCAAGCAGTTGCACCTAGTCATCCAGATCCAGAAACGGCTACTAATTTAGTTGGGTGTGGTCAAAATATTCCCGAACAACAATTAATTGTCGTTAATACTGATACTTTTACTCAATGTTCGGAAGGAGAAATTGGGGAAATCTGGGTTAATAGTGCAAGTGTAGCCCAGGGATATTGGCGGAATCAAGAACTAACGGAGACAATTTTTCAGGCTAGTTTAGCAACAGGAGAAAAGCCTTGGTTGAGAACGGGAGATTTAGGTTTTTTACAAGCTGGGGAATTATTTGTTACTGGTCGTTTAAAAGATTTAATTATTATTCGCGGACGCAATTATTATCCTCAAGATATTGAATTAACGGTTGATAACGCTCATCCTGCGGTTCGGGCAGGAAATAGTGCTGCTTTTGCGGTGCAAATTGAGGGAGAAGAAAGGTTAGTTATCGTCCAAGAAATTGAGCGGAGTTATCTGCGTAAATTGAATGTAGAAGCCGTAACGAAAGCAATTCGGAAGGCAATTATAGAACAACATGAGTTAAATCCTCATGCAGTTATTTTACTCAAGACTGGTAGCATTCCGAAAACATCGAGCGGTAAAATTCAACGTCATGCTTGCAAAGCAAGTTTTTTAGAATGTAGTTTACAGATTGTCGGGGAGTGGAAGTCTGGTAGGGGCGAACAGCTGTTCGCACGTGCACATTCATCGGTACATCAATTACCAGTTGCTAGTAAAAAACAAACTGGTATTCAAAATTGGTTAGTAGAAAATATTGCCAAGAGATTGGGTGTAGATGTCAGTGAGATTGATATAGAAGAACCTTTTGCAACTTTAGGCTTAGATTCGGTTCAGGCGGTTAGATTATCGGCGGATTTGGAAGATTGGTTAGAAGTTAAATTATCGCCAACCGTTATTTACGATTATCCCAATATTCTTAGTTTAGCTAGTTATTTGGCACAAGAAAGTTCAGAAGAAGTATCAGAAACTGTAATTAAGCCAGCTATGACTTCTGACATTGCCATTGTGGGAATGGGTTGTCGTTTTCCAGGGGCAAATAATCCCCAGGAATTTTGGCAATTATTGAGGGATGGTAAAGATGCTATTTCTCAAGTTAAAGGGCGTTGGCAGGGAGAAGATTGGGGTGGATTTATTGAAAATGTCGACCAATTCGATCCGCAGTTTTTTGGCATTACTCCCCGCGAAACCCAAAGAATGGATCCGCAACAAAGGTTATTGTTAGAAGTTAGTTGGGAAGCCTTAGAAAATGCTGGCATTGCTAGTGAACAATTAACGGGTAGTGCTACAGGGGTATTTATTGGGATTAGTAGTAGTGACTATTCTCAATTACAATTACATTATGGTACTGAAATCGATGCCTATGCAGGAACGGGTAATGCCCATAGTATTGTAGCTAATCGTCTTTCCTATAGTTTAGATTTACGAGGTCCTTCCTTAACCTTAGATACGGCTTGTTCTTCTTCTTTGGTAGCGGTTCATCTTGCCTGTCAAAGTTTAAAACAGGGAGAATGCCAAATTGCGATCGCTGGTGGGGTTAACTTGATGTTATCTCCCGAATTGACAGAAACTTTCTCTTTGGCAGGGATGATGGCAGCTGATGGACGTTGCAAGACTTTTGATGCTGAAGCGGATGGTTATGTCAGGGGTGAAGGTTGTGGAGTAATTATTTTAAAACGTCTTGAAGATGCAGAGCGCGATCGCGATAATATTTTAGCAGTTATTAAAGGTTCGGCAATTAATCAAGATGGTAGGAGTAATGGTTTAACTGCTCCTAATGGACTAGCACAACAAGCAGTTATCCGTCAGGCTTTAAAAGATGCTGGTGTACAAGCAGGAGAAATTAGTTATATTGAAGCCCATGGTACAGGCACTAAGTTAGGAGATCCAATAGAAGTTAACTCCCTGAAAAATGTTTTGATGCAGGGTAGAAAGGAGAACGAAACTTGCTATTTGGGTTCAGTCAAAACTAATATTGGGCATTTGGAGGCAGCAGCAGGGATTGCTGGTTTGATCAAAACTGTTCTTTGTTTACAAAATCAAGTTATTCCTGCTAATTTACACTTTAATAAGTTAAATCCTCATATAAATCTCGCTCATACTCCAATTGAAATTAATAATCGCTTACAGCCTTGGCAACCAGGAGATAAACCAAGATTAGCGGGAGTTAGTTCCTTTGGTTTTGGGGGAACTAATGCCCATGTAATTTTACAGGAAGCAGACAATCAAGTTCAAAATTTTGAATCTGTTGAACGTCCTCTTCATTTATTAACTATTTCTGCTAAAAACGAACCAGCTTTACAAGAATTAGCGAGACGTTATGCTAAATTTTTACGAAACAATCCAGATATTTCTTTAGCGGATATTTGTTATAGAGCTAATACAGGTAGAACTCATTTTGAACATCGTTTGGCAATTGTTACTGATTCCAAGCAGGATTTAACCCAAAAATTAATTAATTTTAACTCAGACAATAAAATAACAAGATTAAATTACAGTTTAGTTGATAAAAATAATCAGAATAAAATTGCTTTTCTATTTACAGGGCAAGGTTCACAATATGTGGGCATGGGTTATCAACTCTATCAAACTCAGCCAACTTTTCGCCAAGCTTTAGAGCGTTGTAACCAGATTTTACGACCTTATTTAGAACAATCTTTAATTGAAGTTCTCTATCCAAAAAATAAAGCTGAATTAACTAATAATTATTTAGATGAAACTGCTTACACTCAACCAGCTATCTTTGCGGTGGAATATGCCTTAGCACAATTATGGTTGTCGTGGGGTATTCAACCTAGTGTAGTCATGGGACATAGTGTTGGGGAATATGTAGCAGCAGTTATTGCAGGTATCTTTAGTTTAGAAGATGGTTTGCAACTGATTGCCGAACGAGGTAGGCTAATGCAAGCTTTACCCCATCAAGGCGAGATGTATGCTGTTTTTGCTAATGAATCAATCGTTCAATCTGTGATTCAACCTTATGCAGAACAAGTTTCCATTGCAGCAATTAATAGTCCACAAAATATTGTAATTTCTGGAGAAGAAACAGCTTTACAACAGATCATTTCTAAATTAGAATCTCAAGGAATTAATCATAAAAAGCTGAATGTTTCTCATGCTTTTCACTCTCCTTTAATGCAGCCAATTCTAGCTGATTTTGCTAAAGTCGCTGAAAAAATTAATTATTCTTTGCCTCAAATTCAGATTATTTCTAACGTTACAGGAAATCTAATTACAGAAGAAATAACCACAGCTCAATATTGGATTAATCATGTCATTGAACCAGTAAAATTTGCTCAAGGGATGCAATCTTTAGAGCAAGAAAAATGTCAGATTTTGTTAGAAATTGGGGCTAAACCGATTTTACTTGGAATGGGTCGACAATGTGTAGCTAAAACTCAAGGTTTATGGTTGCCTAGTCTGCGTCCTAGAAAACAAGATTGGCAGCAAATTTTGCATAATTTAGCAGAACTATATGGGCAAGGATTAAAAATTAATTGGCAAGAATTTGATCGAGATTATTCACGTCAAAAAGGTGCTTTACCTACTTATCCTTTTCAACGTCAAAGTTACTGGTTGGAAAGAAAGAACCAAAATAATGTAGTTAGTGCAGCAAGAAAGTTACTACCAATTGAAAATCATCAAATTGATTTTTATCAAATTAATTGGCAACAACAAAATTTTAAAAAACCAACTTTAATTTCTAATCAAACTTGGATTGTTTGGACAGATAATCAGGAATTAGGAAAACAAGTTGCTCGACAATTACAAGAATATCAGCAACAGTGTTTATTAGTTAATCAACAGGAATCTCTTCAAGGAATAGTAGCTCGGATTAAATCCAATCAGCAGTTGGCAGGAATAATTTATTTAGATGGTTTAGTTAATCATGAAGAACAATTAACTAGTCAAACAATTATTACTCGATACCAAAAACATTGCCAAAGGATTTTAGGGTTAGTTCAAGAATTATTTAATCAAGCAATTATTACTCCGATTTGGTTGGTAACTAGAGGAACTCAAAATATTAATGAGCCAATTAATCAATCGGCAATAACTTCAAGTTGTCTTTGGGGTTTAGGAAAAGCGCTCGCGTCAGAACATCCTGAATATTGGGGTGGCTTAGTCGATCTAAGTAATAATTTTTCAACTGATGAAATTGATTGTTTAATTACTGCTATTAGTTATTCAGAAAAAGAAGATTATTTAGCAATTAGAAATAAGCAGATTTATGTAGCTCGCTTACAAGAATTAGAGTTATCAAACCAAAGATTCAAAATTAATTTTGAAAGTTCCTATTTAATTACTGGGGGTTTAGGTGCATTAGGTTTAGAATTAGCTCAATGGTTAAGTAATAAAGGTGCTAAAAATTTAATTTTAGTAGGCAGAAATAAACCTTCTTTAGCAGCCCAAGAAATTATCAACAAATTAGAAACTCAAGGAACAAATATTCGAGTAATTCAAGCCGATATTACTGATATAAAAGCAGTCAAGCAAATAATTGAGCAAAATCCATCTTTAAAAGGAATTATTCATGCTGCTGGTGTTCTAGATGATGGTTTATTACAGAGTCAAACTTGGGAGAGATTTGAGAAAGTAATCGCACCAAAAACTATCGGGGCGTGGAATTTACACCAAGCAACAGAAAATCTTGCTTTAGATTTCTTTGTTCTCTTCTCTTCTGTTGCTTCCTTAATAGGTTCACCAGGACAAAGTAATTATGCAGTAGCCAATGCCAGCTTAGATGCGATCGCTCTTATGCGTCAAGCACAGGGTTTACCTGCCCTGAGTATCAATTGGGGTCCTTGGGCTAACTCTGGAATGGCTGCTACCAAAGGATTTAATCGTAAAGGTTTACATTTAATTGAACCTCAATCAGGTTTAGCAGCTTTAGAACAATTATTAAGTAGTAAAATTAGTAATGCTCAAATAGGAGTATTGTCAGTAGATTGGCAAGAGTTAAGTCAACAGTTTCCGCCTTTAAAACAGTCTAATTTCTTTTCTGAGTTAGTTAGTTTAGAAGAAACGCCAGCATCTTCTACAGAAGTGCAGGTTTTTGACGATTTATTAGCAATTAAGTCTGAACAAAGAACTGAATACCTGACTAATTACCTGCAAAGTGCGATCGCGAAAATTTTACAAGTCGATCCCAATCAGCTAGCCACTACTGATAGTCTATTAGATCTAGGCATGGATTCTTTAATGGTAATGGAGGCCATTAATCAACTCAAGGGTGACTTGAAACTGATGCTTTACCCAAGAGAATTTTATGAACGTCCACGAATCGATCATTTAGCTGGTTATTTAGCGACCGAATTTACCAAAACCCACGATAAATCCGTAGGGGCGAACGGTGAGACATTTCCGCCCTTCGGGTTCCCCGACTTGAGAAAAGTGTCGAACCCGAAGGGCGGTTCGCCCGTACATAACCATCATTCTGCTTCTTATCTCTTAAATCAGAATAAAAAGAGCAATAACGCTAAAAAATCCGTTCCTTTACAGCCTCCTCTTTCCTCTCCCATTGCTTTTATTCTCTCTAGTCCAAGGGCTGGTTCAACTTTACTCAGAGTAATGTTAGCTGGGCATCCTCAGCTTTGTTCTCCTCCCGAATTACATTTACTTCCTTTCGATAATATGAGTGAGAGGGAAGAAGAATTAGGAATATCTCAGTTAGGAGAAGGGCTAAAACGAGCTTTTATGAGCTTAAAACGCATCGATGCTCAAGCAAGTCAAGAACTAGTTGCCAATTTAGTCAAAGAAAATCTTTCCGTCAGAGATGTTTATCAAATGCTGCAACAATTGGCAGGCGATCGCCTTTTAGTTGATAAATCTCCTACCTACGCTAGCAACCAAGAAACTCTAGCCAAAGCAGAAGCTTTATTTACTAACGCTAAATACATTCATTTAGTTCGTCATCCTTATGCGGTAATCGAATCTTTTGCCAGAATGCGGATGGATAAATTAATTGGTGCAGGTGATAGTAATCCTTACCACTTAGGAGAATCGATTTGGAATAATAGCAATCAAAATATCATTGATTTAAAAGATAGAATTAGTAGCGATCGCTATCAGTTAGTTCATTATGAAGAATTAGTTGCCCAACCAGAAAAGGTGATGAGGGAAATTTGTGACTTCTTGGCAGTTCCCTTCCATCCAAGAGTTTTAAATCCCTATCAAGGGGAGCGTATGACGGATGGAGTCAATAATGCAGGTATGTCTGTCGGCGATCCGAATTTCCTCAATCACAAACAAATTGATGCCAATTTAGCTGATGCTTGGCGAGAAATCAAATTACCGATTCTTTTAGAGCCATTGACTCAAACCATTGCGCGCCAACTCAATTATGAATTACTTCAAGAGGAAATCGACTCGACTGCACATCAAGAGATGCGTGAAATTTCAATTAATGTCAGGGGTTTACGAATCTGCTTATGTAGTTGGGGGCCAGAAGAAGGACCTTTAGTAGTATGTCTTCATGGTATTCTCGAACAAGGTGCAGCTTGGTCAGAAGTAGCGATTCGTCTGGCTCAAAAAGGCTATCGGGTAATCGCACCAGATCTGCGAGGGCATGGACGTTCCGATCACGTCGGTAAGGGTGGTTCTTACAATATACTCGACTTTTTGGCAGATATTGACGCTATTGTCGAAAATTTAGCAGATCGAGCCTTTACTTTAGTTGGGCATTCTTTAGGTTCAGTAGTAGCTGCCATTTTTGCTAGTATTCGTCCACAACAAGTTAATAACTTGGTTTTAGTCGAGACTATTTTACCTACTGAAGTAGCAGAAGAACAAACAGCAGAACAATTAGCTACTCATCTCGATTATCTAGCTTCGCCACCCGAACATCCCGTCTTTCCTAATGTCGAAGCAGCAGCAGAACGTCTGCGACAAGGAACTCCTGCTATTTCTAAAGCCTTAGCCATGTTACTGGCAGAAAGAATTACCGAACCCTGTGAAGGTGGTGTGAAATGGCGTTGGGCAGCTTTATTACGGACTAGGGCTGGTGTTGGGTTTAATGGCATCGAGCGATCGCGTTATTTGGGATTACTCAAACGCATCAAAGCTCCCATTACTTTAGTTTATGGCGATAAGAGTAATTTTAACCGTCAAGAAGATTTATCTGCCCAACAAATGGCAATGCCTGATGCTGAAAAAGTAGTAATTTCTGGTGGGCATAATTTACCTTTAGAAGCACCTTCGGCTTTGGCAAAAATTATTAGTAGTGCTGTCGCTTTAACTAATAAATTGATTACCTAGATTGATGGTTAATTGTTGTAGGGGCAATTCAATATTTTGTCTCGATCTATAGTTCAGTTGCTATAACTTAGAAAAAAAAATATAATTGCTAGCCAATAATTTACAAAAACTTCATAATTAAGGGTTGGCAATCTCTTTGTAAGTGAGATTATACTGGTAGCGAACTCAGTAAAAATTCGGAAAATTTAAATTAATTTATTCGATAAGAAAGTCAAAAAAAATCTACTTTTTAAGTAGAGAAATTTTTAGTAATTAATTATAAATTTAAATAAAACTATTAAAAACAATTATATTTTGACAATTAATATAACAAAAATGAGGCTTGACTATGCCTAAATTATTAAAATGTTTTCCTTGGGAATGGTTACTGTTTACTGCAATTGCAGTAACTGTAATTCTCCGAATTATTAATCTTGATAGTCGAGAATTTTGGTATGACGAAGTTTTATCTTTACTGTTAGTTACAGGGCAAAAAAAACTGTATCAAAATCCTTCCGATATACCTATTTTATTAGCTAGCTATAAATCTTTATTATCTTTACCCATAGAAAATAGTGTTGGGGATTTCCTGCAAACAGGAGAAAAATTACTCAAAGGGTTAGTAGCTGAACCCCATCCACCTTTGTTTTATCTCGGACAACACCTATGGTTGCGTTTATTTGGTAATTCGGTCGCAGCGATGCGTAGTTTGCCAGTTTTATATAGTATTGGGGCAATAGGTTGTAGTTATGGTTTAGGAAGACATTTACTTGGACATCGTGGCGGTTTACTCTTAGCTGCTTTATTGGGTTTAAATCCTTTTTATTTGTTTCACTCTCTCAACGTCAGAATGTATTGTTCTCTTGTTTTTTGGACAGTATTAAGTGGTTGGGCGATGTTGGAGACAATTAAAGGAGTAACCACCTCTAAACAAACTAAAAAAATTGTAAGTTGGAGTTTGATTCTCGTATTTTCGGTCACAGCAGGATTTATGACATTCTATTACTTCTTATTTTGGGTGGCGAGTTTAGGAGTATTAGTATTGTTTTTAGACCGCAAAAGATGGTTATACTACGGTTTGTTATTAAGTAGTGGAGTCTTAATTACTACTCCTTGGTTACTGTGGGGAACTAGACAACAATTAAATAATGCAGATTTAAATAGATTTGCTGCTTCTGGCAGTTTATTAGCTACAAGTTGGCAACATCTTGAAGAAACTCTACAAACTCTAGGCAATCTTTTATTAATCGGTGATTGGGCAAGTATCTTACCTCCAGCTTTGATTACTGTAGCAGGAATTGGTGCAGTTGCGATCGCAATTGGTTGTATTTGGAGTTTGGTTCAACACCATCAAAAACAAAGTTTATTAATAGCTTTAATTTTAGGCATTTTACCCCTGTTAATGATGGTTGCGGTAGATGTAATTTCAGGAAAATTTACCGTTGGCTTTGGGTTCGGGCGATCGCTAATTTTTATTCTGCCTGGTTGTTTATTATTAGTAGCCACCTGGATTGAAAAAGCTGCTGGAAAGTGGCAAAATCTAGCAGCAGGAGGGTTACTTATCTTTTATCTAATTGTAAATACTGCTGATTTTTCGTTACGTCATCGCTGGATATTCCATCAAGTCGCAGACATAATTAAACAAGAACCAGCCCAATCTACTTTAATTGTGATGAATTCTCATGCTTGGGGTCATGTTCTTCGTTTAGCTTATTCTTTACCTTCAGAGTCTCCAGTAATGCTACTTGCCCAACCTGCTACTAAATTAATTCCTGCTTTGACAAATACTCTGACTACCGAAACGCAATCTTATTCACGTCTGCTTTGGTTAAATAGCGATCGCCCTGTGTGGGGCAAACCAACAACCACTACTGAAAAACAACAAATCGAAACAATTTTAGAACCACAGTTTCAATTAGTCCAACAACAGCTATTATTAGGAACTTGGGAATTAGATCATTTTACCGCTAGTCTTTATCAACATCGTTAATATTATTAAAATATATGAATTTTTATTCAAACCTTCTTCCTGTTCCTTCTGGCATTTTAGAAATTACTTCATCTCCCGTTTGTTATACAGAGGAAATTGCAACTTTACCCCTGCAATTTTCTTTAATTATTCCCACCTATAACGAAGGGGAAAATATTCAAGAAATTGTCAAAATTCTCAGTCAATTACTCGATAGTATTATTCCAGGAGAATACGAACTAATTGTAGTCGATGATAACAGTCCTGATAGTACTTGGAAACTGGCGCAGGAATTAACCACTCAATATCCCCAACTCAGAGTAATGCGGAGAGAACATGAAAAGGGATTATCTACTGCGGTTATTCGGGGCTGGCAAGTAGCTAGGGGTAAAGTTTTAGGTGTAATCGATGCTGATTTACAACATCCTCCTGAAATTTTGCTACAACTATGGCAAGAAATGGTAAAAGGCGCAGATTTGGCCGTTGCTAGTCGTCACGTTGAAGGCGGTGGTGTTAGTGAATGGAGTATCGTGCGTCGCTTTTTATCCCGTGGCGCGCAAATGCTAGGTTTAATAATCCTTCCTGAAGTCATTGGTCGTCTTTCTGACCCCATGAGTGGTTATTTTATGGTACGCCGAGATGCCATTGTAGGTAAACCACTTTCTCCCGTTGGTTATAAAATCTTGATTGAAGTAACTGGTAGAGGTAAGATTCGTTGGATCGGAGAAGTGGGTTACGTATTTAGAGAACGACAAGCAGGGGCGAGTAAAGTTACTTGGAAACAATATATTGAATATATTCAACATTTACTCAGATTACGGTTTGATTTATGGCCTGTTAAAAGATTTTTGCGTTTCGGTGTGGTTGGTTTTAGTGGTGTTTTTGTCGATCTAGGAGTATTTTACGTTTTAAGAACTGTCTTAGGATTTGCTTTAACTCGTAGTGCAATTTTATCTTCGGAAGTAGCAATTATTAATAACTTTTTATGGAATGATTTGTGGACGTTTGGAGATATTTCCAGTCGCCAAAAAGGGATGGGAACAAGAATCAAACGATTACTCAAATTTAATATAGTTTGTTTAACTGGTTTAATTTTAAATGTTTTGATTGTTAATTTCTTATTTAATATTTTAGGAGTTAATGAATATCTAGCCAAACTAATCGCGATCGCTGTTGTAACTTTTTGGAATTTCTGGTTTAATCTTAAACTTAGTTGGCGGGTTACTGATGCTCAAAAATAAACAGTAATAGGTTTTAGGTTTTAAATAAAATTTTTATTCAAATAAATCAATATTTAGCTTAATTCATTGCGATTACGACTGTAACTCTTGGGAATTTTTGGTTTAATCTTAAACTCAGTTGACGGGTTACTGATGCTCAAAAATAATTGATTGAAACCAAAGCGATCATGCTAGAGCCAAAAAAGGCGATCGCTATAGTATGATCTGAAAGCAGGTTTGAACCCGAACTCAGTCGCGATCGTACTCAGTCTAACCAACCGCACTATCCTTACCAAGGCTGCGTAGTTGGGCCAATTGTAAATTCGTTTACGTTTGTGTCTTCTGGCTGGTCGATAGCAAATGCCACAACATTGGCGACGCGATCGGGTGAGATGCCATATTGCTTATACAAGGCTGTCATTTTTTCAGCCGCATCTTGGTGGGTAATCTGGCCTAGCAACTCAGTGTTAATTGCAGCAGGATAAATTGTCGCAGTACGAATATTAGTTCCTTCTTGAGCTGACTCTATGCGTAGAACTTCCATGAAATCGCGTACAAACCATTCCGTCCCACCATAGATCGCACCGCCTGGATAAGCTTTTAATCCAGCAACCGATGAAGTTGCGATAACGTGCCCAGACTTTTGGCTAATAAACGTTGGTAACACAGCAGCGATACCATGTAGTACACCCTTGATATTGGCATCAACCGTTTGATTCCATTCATCAGTTTTCAATGCAGAAAGTGGAGAAGTGGGCATGATGCCAGCGTTCAAGAAAATAACATCGACACCTCCAAATGTTTCCTTGGCAAGCTTGACGATCTGGGCGTTATCAGATGGGTTAACCACATCCATCACTTGATAGGCGGCTTGTCCGCCAGCTTTTTGAATTTCATCAATTAGTTGTCTCAATTGGTGCTCGCGTCGCGCGCCCAATACGACTTTAGCTCCTTTGCTTGCAAGCAATTTCGCACTTGCTTCACCAATCCCTGATGATGCGCCGGTAATAATCACAACTTTGTCTTTAATCATCTTATTCCTATTTTTATTGAGTAACTACTGAGTTGCGCAAGAGCAGACTTGCCAATCAGCGGCTAAGGGCACGCCGACAGTTCGATGTGGCATCAGCAAAAACGGTTCTTTTGCTCCGACCATCCCATCACTGCACCGTTTGTCCACCATCGATGACCATGGCGTGTCCAACCATGAAGGCAGACGCATCCGAGCACAGCCAGACAACTGCCGCAGCAATTTCCTCAGGCTTGCCCATCCGTCCTATCGGTTCTTCTGCGATCACCTGCGCTCGCCCTTCCTCTGTGCCACCAGTGAAGCGGCCCATCATGGGGGTGTCGATGTAGCCAGGACAGACTGCGTTGATGCGGATGTTCTGCGCGGCGTAGTCGAGGGCCGCCGACTTGGTGAGACCAATCACGCCGTGTTTCGCCGCAGTGTACGCGGGACTGCCCTTGATGCCAATAATTCCCGCCCCCGAGGACGTGTTGACGATCGCACCGCCTCCCTGTTTGAGGAGTAGCGGGATTTCATACTTCATGCACAGGAAAACGCCGCGCAGGTTGATGTCGATAATCCGGTTCCACTCCTCCTCCTCGTACTCTGCGGCTGGAGCTGGCTTCCTCGGCTCGATACCTGCATTGTTGAAGGCGAAGTCCAGCCGCCCGAAAGTTTCAATGGTCTTGGCTAGGGCTGCCTTCACGTTCTCGGCCCGTGTTACGTCACACTTGACGACGATCGCCTGTCCGCCCTGGTCTTCGATCAGGCGTACCGTTTCTTGATTACCCTGTTCTGAAATGTCAGCAGCTACGACCTTAGCGCCTTCACGGGCAAAAGCCAGTGCCGCCTCGCGACCAATACCGCTTGCTGCTCCGGTGACAAAAGCCACCTTATCTGTGAAGTTTCCATTCAAATTGGATACCATATTTTCTCCTGTATTAAAACGACAATTTCTCGCTTACTGACTGAGATGCTGATTGAAAAAGGACACAAGTTTGTCCCACGGAATCAGGTTCACCCGATCGTACAAATCGACATGTCCCGCGTTGGGAACGATGTAGAGTTCCTTTGGTTCGGTGGCGCGTTGATAGGCATCTTCGCTGAACTCCCTTGAATGGGCGTTGTCACCTGTGATGAACAGCATGGGACGGGGCGAAATCGTCTCGATGTCATTAAACGGGTAGAAGTTCAGGAATTTGACGTTGCTGGTCAGTGTCGGATGGGTTGTCAGTTGCAGCGACGAACCTTCGGGGGTGTATTCGCCCCTGGGAGTGCGGTAGAAGTCGTAAAACTCACGCTTAATCGTGGTGGAGTTTTCATTCAGTTCATGCACAGTCCCACTTGTGTATTGGGTCTTACCGCCCGTGAACTCCGCATAGCGTTGTTCAGCCGCCGCTGCGATCGCTTGCTTTCTCTGTTCGAGGGTTGTAGAACGTCTCAGCCCGTTACGGTTGGCTGCACCCATGTCGTACATGCTGACCGTTGCGATCGCCTTCATACGCGGGTCGATCTTGGCGGCGCT
The DNA here is from genome assembly GCA_002355455.1 of Stanieria sp. NIES-3757. NCBI lineage: Bacteria > Bacillati > Cyanobacteriota > Cyanophyceae > Pleurocapsales > Dermocarpellaceae > Stanieria > Stanieria sp. NIES-3757. The sequence continues at coordinate 2,695,293 of AP017375.1, read as the reverse complement.
GATGACGAAGCTGCCACTGCCGCAAATCCCGAGAACGCCAATCCGGTTCCTGTCAACGAATGACTGGGTGCCTAAAAAATCGACCGCAGCACTGAAATCTTCGGCATAAATATCCGGCGAAACAACGTTGCGGGGCTGCCCCTCACTCTCGCCCCAGAAGGACAAATCGAGAGACAAAGTGATGAATCCCTGTTCAGCCAGTTTTTGGGCGTACAAATTCGAGCTTTGTTCTTTGACTGCGCCCATTGGGTGCCCGACAATGATTGCCGGATGATTGGTGTTCTGATCCAAGTCTTTAAGAATGAAGAGATTCCCAACAACCTGCATGTTGTATTGGTTTCTGAACGTAACTCTCTGTATCGTTACTTGGTCGCTTTGGTAGAAGTTGTCTGCCCCCTCGACCACAGCGGACTGCTGCACGGGTGCTTGGGAAGCCTCACGCATGTAGGTTCTGTCGATTGCAAATGCTGCTGTTGTACAGATCGCACTCATCAAGAGAGTTGGTACTAGAATGTGGTGTTTCATTGAGTTCTCCGTATGTGTGGGTTTATCTAGCCGATTAGCTTCGGTTCGATAGTCGTCATAAGCAGTTTCATTTCCATACCCTCTTTACTGCGATTGAAGCTCGATCATCACTTCCACAGAGCTAGGAACATTCAATGCCTCGATGCCACTATCAATTTTTCCGAGGATAACGAGTCCGTTTGAGTATCCAAAATCCCGATAATAAATTGCCAAATTTCCCCAGGGAGCGTAATAAGCAATATCTCCAACCGAAGGATCACTGCCCGGAGGTGCATCTTCTGTAGATAGTGTTCTTGGTAAATCACTAATTTTTTCGGTGTTCGCGTAATCTTCCAGCGTCAGTGTCAATGGCAGCAGGGAAATAAAATCCTGAGTGGTTTTGCTATCAACCAAAGTGGCTGTAATGACTTCGTTTCCGGCCTTGATGTTTATCTTCATACTGTTTGTCTGCTGGGTTGATATTTCAGTTGGCATCTTCGACGAGGCGCTGCTAGGAATACTGTTGTCGGCACGGCAGGCTGAGTAACTCAGGGACATCACTAGGGCGAGAACCCAAATCAGCATTCGCTTCTGGCAGTTTTTCCCCTTGATGGGCAACCATCTCAAAAGCATTAAGACTTTCCTTCATAACAAGAACGAGTGAAAAAGCCGGTAGAGCGTTGATAGACGACCCGCAGGCAAAGCGTAAGATAGACCGATCTCAAGCCAACCGAGAGGAACTGACCGAGCGGATTGCCCAAGTGCTTCGTCACGATGGCGTGATCGAGCCGCTGAAAGGATTGCACTTCTATCGCACCTCCTATCCTTCAGAGTGCTTGCACAGTGTCTCAATTCCGTCCTTTTGTGTCATTGCTCAGGGCAGCAAAGAAGTGCTGCTGGGCAGCGATCGCTATCAGTATGATCCGATGCACTATCTGCTGGGGACGGTTGAACTGCCGATCGCCAGTCGAATTCTGGAAGCCTCTCCAAAGAAGCCCTTTCTGAGTCTTCGCCTTGATCTCGACCCCACTCTGATTGGTTCAGTCATGGTGGAGGCAGGCTATCCCTCAGCCCAACGGGGTCCTAGTGTCAAAGCGATCGATGTTAGTCCACTGGATGCTAATCTGCTAGATGCGACGGTGCGGTTCGTCAGCCTTCTCGATTCCCCTGCGGAAGCACACGTGCTTGTACCCCTAATTAAACGGGAAATCATCTACGGATTGCTGATGGGAGCGCAAGGGAATCGGCTGTGTCAGATTGCCGTTCTTGGAGGCTACACTCACCACATCGCTAGAGCCGTCGATCGCCTTCGGAAAGACTTTAACCAACCGCTTCGGATTAAAGACATCGCCCGAGAGCTTGGCATGAGTGTATCAGGCTTTCATCATCACTTCAAATCGTTGACTGCTATGAGTCCGTTGCAGTTTCAGAAGCAACTACGACTTCAAGAGGCTCGCCGTCTGATGCTGGGGCAAAATCTCGACGCGACCACTGCTGCGTACCGAGTAGGGTATGATGATGCCTCGCACTTCAACCGTGAGTACAAGCGGCATTTTGGCACTCCGCCGATGCGCGATGTGGAGAGGCTACGGGAATCTGCTAGAGCGACTCCTAGTTCAATTTGATTCTTCTCAAGACGCCCTAATCTTGCCCGTTGGATTCTAATTCTAATTGTTTATATAGCAATCCTAAATAAAAGAAGCAAAAAGAGAATCAAAGATTACTTTTTCTTGATAAACCAACGAATAAATAATTTTTCAAACTCAACCCAAACAAACATTAAACTACTAAAACCAAGACAGATTAATAACTGTTCCAAGGTTAATAATTCTGTGTTAAAAAACTTTCTTAGAGGTTCAAGATAAATCAACATTAATTGTAATACCGTAGTGACGACTACAGAAGCTAATAAATAAGGATTAGAAAAAGGATTAATTTCAATCGTTAAACGTTCATGCGATCGCACTGCTAAAGCGTGTCCCATCTGGGCAAGACAAAGAGTAGTAAATACCATTGTCTTCCAAGCATTGGGATTAGGTGATTCTTGACTCGAATTATATGCCCAGACCATTAAAGTAATCGTAATAATTGAAAAGATGATGCCAATGCGGAGAATATAAGCCCCTAATCCTCTAGCAAAAATACTTTCTTGGGGGTTAAAAGGAGGACGTTTCATAATATTTGGTTCGGCAGGTTCAACTGCTAAAGCCAAGGCTGGTAATCCATCCGTTACTAAATTCATCCAGAGAATTTGTAAAGGAGACAAGGGTACGCCTGACAAGCCAATAATGGGTGCAGTAGCAATTACAATTACCTCACCAATATTGCTACCCAAAATATATTTGATGAAACGACGAATATTACTGTAAACAACTCTTCCCTCTTCAGTAGCAGCGACGATAGTAGCAAAATTATCATCCAGTAAAACCATATCACTGGCTTCTTTGCTAACATCTGTACCCGTAATGCCCATAGCAATGCCGATATCCGCTTGTTTGAGGGCAGGTGCATCATTAACACCATCCCCAGTCATGGCAACAAATTTACTCTGTTTCTGTAAAGCTTGGACAATGCGGAGTTTGTGTTCGGGAGAAACTCGGGCATAAATATTTACTTGTTCGACTTCTTGTTCGAGTTCTGCTTGAGATAGATGTTCTAATTGTTGACCATTAAGAATATGATTTCCTGGTCTAGCAATGCCTAATTGTTCTGCGATCGCATTAGCTGTAAGTTGATGATCTCCTGTGATCATTACTGGACGAATTCCTGCTTGTAAGCATTTGGCAACGGCTTCTTTGGCTTCTAGTCTTGGTGCATCTAACATTCCCACTAAACCTAACCAGATTAATTGTTGTTCGGTGCTTTCTGCCTCTTCTGCTGCTGGTATTTCTGTTAGGGGTTTGTAGGCAAAACCCAAGACTCTTAAAGCTTTGCCTGCCATTTGGTTATTAGTTTGCAGAATTAAATTTCTTTCTCTCGCTGTTAAGGGTAAAATTTCATTGCCTTGGAGATAGGATTGACATCTTTCCAAAATTAATTCAGGAGAACCCTTGGTATACATGATCAATTCTGAATGTCGACAAACCACACTCATGCGTTTGCGTTCTGAAGAAAAAGGAAACTCTGCTACTCGTTGAATCTTGTTATTGAGGGTTGGTTGGTTAAAACCTGCTTTTCCTGCCAAAGATAATAATGCACCTTCCGTTGGATCCCCTAAAATACTCCATTCTCCTCGATCGTTTTGAGATAAAGTTGCATCGTTACAAAGAACACAAGCAGTTAATAAGGTTTGGAGTTCAGGATAATCAGAGGGTTGAATCTTTCGTTGCTGTAAATTAAAAAAATCTCCTGTAGGTTGATAACCTTCTCCTGTAACGAACCAGGAATGTTGCACAGCTTCTACTTGCTGTACGACCATTTTATTTTGTGTCAGGGTTCCAGTTTTATCCGAACAAATGGTGTTGACTGAACCAAGGGTTTCTACTGCGGGCAATTTACGAATTAAGGCCTTCCGTTTAACCATCCGTTGCGTACCTAAAGCTAAAGTAACCGTAATTACTGCTGGTAAGCCTTCAGGAACCACTGCTACTGCCATCGATAAAGAAACTTCTACTAATTCTTGAAGTCGACTCCAACCTGTTTGTAAAACTCCAATCAAAATTACTACCGCTACCAAAACCAGCGAAGAGGAAACTAAAACTTGCCCCAATTGATCCATTCTTTTTTGTAAAGGAGTGGATTCGTTCTCTACTGCTTGCAGCATCTGGGCAATTTTACCCAGTTCCGTCTCCATTCCTGTTTTGATCACAACAGCTTTGCCTCTTCCTTGTAATACTTCTGTACCAGTAAAGACTAGATTAACGCGATCGCCCAAGACCGTATCTTCCGCTAAACCTTCTGCTAGAGGATATTTATGAACAGCATTTGCTTCTCCAGTGAGGGCAGATTCTCTAATTTGAAGATTAGAAGCTTCAATGATTCTTCCATCAGCACAAAGTTGATCGCCTGCTTCAAGAAAAATAAGATCTCCTGGTACTAAATGAGGTGCGTCTACTTCAATTCTCTGACCATTTCTTAATACTTGGATTTTAGGAGAAGATAAACTCTTGAGGGCAGCAAGGGCTTTTTCGGCACGACTTTCTTGGATGTAGCCCAACAAACCATTCAAAATAACAATTGATAAAATTGCGATCGTATCTTTAAAAGGAATTTCTCCCGCCGATAAACTATTACTTCGCAAATTGATCAAATCCAAAATTCCAGAGACAATTGCTACTCCAATCAACATCAGGAGCATGATATCTTGAAATTGATCGAGTAAAATAGCCCACGCACTACGACCAGCCTCTTCCTTAATTTCGTTTTTGCCATAATCGGCAAGTCTTTGTTCTGCTTCTGCGGTAGTTAAACCAACTTCAGGATTAGTATTAAGTTTTCTTAAGGTAAAGTCGATCGAATAGGTATGCCAAGGCAGTTGAGTTTCGGGCATAAAATGGGGATTATTCAGGGAATTCACGGAAGACTCAGGATGGTAGTCAGAGATCTCCAATTATATAAAGTTAAATTCTGGGACTCAAATATGAAAAACTACCTATTAAGTTGCGATCAATTTTGACAACAAAGATAGTCTTTTAATAGTCACAATATATCTAAATACTGATTGATTTCACCGAGCATGATCCTTAACTCAGCGAATTCTCTTCCTTTTGACGGAAAAACGATTAGACCAATTGCAGCTTGCTCGATTTATGGCATTGCTTTTTATCAAGATTTATTATGGGCAATTGATTCAAGAAATGGCTATTTATTAAAAATCGATCCTCATACGGATAACACGATCATTGTTAATTCTGAAAACTGGTCAAACTTTATTGGTGCTACAGGACTCACGATCTCGGAAGATACTCTCTGGTTTACCACTGAAGATAGTATTTATTATTGTGACTTAACAGCTCCTCAATTAACTCCAGAATTATTTCTCAGACTCTCTTATCGCGCCGATGGCATCGCAGTTTGGCAGTCAACTATTTATGTTACTAGCCAAAAAACAGGAGAAATTCAGATTTATAATCGCGAAACCAAACAAAAGATTACTCATCTTTATAGTCCCGGCATTGGCATCGAAAATATTGCCGTGAGAGATGAAGAAATTTGGTTAACTGACGATTTAGAACAAACAGTTTATTGTTTAGATCGAGCTACTGGCAAAACAATTTTTAGTGTTTTAACTCCCTTTGAATCTCCCACAGGATTAGCTTTTTATCTCGATCCTGCCACAGGAAAGCAAACACTCTACGTTGCCTATACTGACCGAGAACTTTATATTCGGGATAATCCCAATGCTAATCCTAACTACGAATTACAATATCGCGATCGCACTTTTGTTCATCCGCTTTATTTCCACTACGATCCAGAAAAACGCTACTCTCTTTCTAATGGTTATTTAGTTGAGATGTCTTATGTTGAGGAAATGGCACCCCTCGATCCGATTGAACTAAAAGACGTAGAATGGCGCATTGCTTTGCCAGCGGAAACTGACCGTCAAAAAATCAGAAAAATCGAACCAATTGGACTACCTTTTACTGAAGAAATTCAGGATGGACAGAGAATAGCTGTTTTTAAGTTTGATGTCCTGCGATCGGAAGACCGCTATGTTTTTGGCTGGAAAGCAACCTTAGAAGTTTGGAGCATTAAATATCAGATTAAACCGCGAGATTGTGAAAAATTACCCGAACTAGAGAGTGAATTTCGTCAAAAATACTTAATAGACAATGACGACTTAGCAATGGATACAGAAATTATTCGTCGTGCTGCGGAAGATGCGATCGGTAGAGAAACAAATATTCTCAGAAAAATCTATAGTATTCGTAACTATGTCTACGACAAACTATCTTACGGAATCAAACCCCATATCGATCCCCCCCATATTGTTCTCAAACGTGGTGTTGGTTCCTGTGGCGAATATTTAGGATTGCTTTTGGCTTTATCTCGTCTTAATGACATTGCTTGTCGAACAGTTGGACGTTATAAGTGTCCACCCTATCCTCATCAAAAAGGAATTCCTCTTTTACCAGATTACAATCATGTTTGGATGGAATTTTATTTACCTGGTATAGGATGGCTACCAATGGAATCTAATCCCGATGATATTTTTGAAGGTGGCCCTTATCCAACTCGCTTTTTTATGGGACTGGCTTGGTATCATGCGGAAATGGCTAAGGGTGTGCCTTTTGAAGTCCTCAAAAGTGAAGGAGTGGTAGTCAATAAAGAACAAGTTTCAATTGGTGAGTTAGCAATTAATCACGTGCGTTTTACTATTTTGGCAGAGTTATCACCTAACTAATCATTTATCTGGCGTTGTGGTTCAAATCTAATTGATTTCCTTTCAACAACGCCTTTGGTTACCAATGAATTTGACTGAGAATATAACGCAGGCGATCGTAATCATCTTTTAATAAAATACTTAAATTTCTTCCTACTTGGACTAACCAATCTCGATTTGCTTGACGTAACCGATATACTTCTCTAATTGAAGCTGCAACTAAAGATTCTACTGGTACATCTTTGACTTGAAGTAAAGTCCTTAAAAAATCTAATTTTTCCGTAAAGTTAATTACCTCGGATGCTTCACAATGATAGACACTTTGATGAATTTGAGGAGGACGAGGAGGTAAGTATTGGTAACTTGGACCTAATTGGGGACTATTGCCATTTCCTGAAACAGGAGGTATTTCAAATCCAACGATCGCAGCTTTAAATTCAGTTTTGAGCATCGCAAAGATCTGAGGCTGTTGTTCTCGTAATTCTGCTAAACTCAAACCCAAGGCTCTAGCACGATGAATACTATCAATCGGTGTAGTAGTTACGAAAGTAACAACCGCATAGATTTTGTTACCAGATTCTTCATCGAGAGATTTTACCCAACTGCCAAAGGGAGGCATTTTGGGAAAATTTAAATCGTCTGGTTCTAAACACTGAGCCAAAAATTGAGTAGTTGCTGTTTCAATTACTTCAGCAATATGGTGCGGATGGCGATTATCAACAGCAAATTGAGGTAAGGGAAGACGCATAACTAATCTGAATGCGTGAACTATTAATTCTGACTAGCATTATAAGTGCATCTTCTGAAAGCGTTATTATTTTTTCTTCCCTTTAGTCAAATCGACTGCTTCTAACTCAGACAGTTGAAAGGTAACTAGCTTATCCCAGTTCCCCCCTTCAAATAAAACAGCGACTCGATTATCGTCAATTCTTTGTACTAATCCTTGAAAATTGTAGTAGGTATCATCAGGGTTAGTAACTTTAACTGTTGTACCTGGAAGAATAATTGCCATAGTAATCAGATTTTAAGTAATTTTTCTATTTAGCTTATCAAAAAAATTATTTTAGATAAAGCAACTGTAATCTTGCAATAGATTTTTAAATCGTAATTACTCTTAAAGATAATTACTAATATTTATTTATCGACAAAATAGACGTTTTTTAAGTAAAAGTCAAGTACAAATAAGCCGTTTTAAATACTGGTTAATTGTTGGCGAAAAAAAAATAAACTGGGAATACTAAGAGTATCTAGCGAAAAAACTGAATTAAATCAAAGACTTTATTTTTTACCAAACTTTTTTTTTATTAAATATTTTATTTGATTTGAGGAGTTTGGTTGATTGATAACTGTTAATGGCTGGATTAACCTTAAGGAAGAGTATTGGTTTTATGTTTGCTCCTTATTATTCACGTTTTTTATTCGGCTCCAGTCTGACTTTGCTGTTTTTACAATCATTGGTTGGACAAATTCAAAGGGCTGAAGCAATTAATATTACGTTTGATTATACTTACGATAGTAATAATTTTTTTAGTGGTACAAACTCAAGTCGAAAAAGCATTCTCGATCAAGCTGCTAGTTATTTTGAAAATTTTATTGATGATACCTTACCAGCACTTGTACCAGGCGCAGGAGAAACTTTTACGATTACATTTACCGATCCTAGAGATACAACCACGACCATATCATTAACTGACCGAACAATTAATCAAAATGAAATCCGAATTTTTGTTGGTTCAGATGAACTAGGCTCTAATACTCTGGGAATTGGTGGAAGAGGGGGTTCTTCGAGATTATCTTTTGCTGGTAGTACCTTCACTAACGCCTATCAGACTAGACGATTAGAAGCTTCTTTATGGGGAGGCTCGATGTCCTTCGATGTAGAATATGATTCCAGTACTGCACCCAATGGTACAAGATGGCACTTTGGCTCTGATGAAACTGGACTAGACAATAATGAAGCCGATTTTTTATCTGTAGCCATTCATGAAATTGCCCACGTGATGGGTTTTGGAACTAGTACTAATTGGAATAATTTAGTATCGGGGAGCAATTTTACTGGCACTAAATCTCAGCAAATATATGGTGGTTTAGTTCCTTTAGATGGTGGACATTGGGATGATGATGTCGAAATTGATGGTTTAGAAACTGCGATGGATACAACTATTACTTATGGCGATCGCAAGTTGCTAACAAGACTTGATTATGCTGGACTGGAAGACATCGGTTGGGATGTAAATAGAGAAGTTTATGCTGTTCCCTTTGAATTTTCTCCTAGTTTTGGTATTTTCGGAGTAGCAATTATCTTCAGCACTAAAAAAGCCTGGGGTTGGTGGAAAAGTAGCAAACAATAATTGCGCTCGATACTGCGACGAGGCTTGAACTAAATAGCTAGCTTTTAATTAACCCAATACCAATGCAATTTTTCATTAGAAAGCGAGAAGTTCACTCCTTTCGAGTAGAAAACCGCGAGGGGTTCGCTCCTTACGTCACGATCGCATTTGGTATTGTGGTTATTTTTTTTTGCGTTTGTCAAAATGTTTGGCTAAAAATTAAGCAGAATATTTAAGAAGATTCTTTCTAAACTAGCGATGTGTACACTATATTTATTGACGCTTCCACGGCGAGTTCGCACCCATGTCTAAAGACGATGGGTTTGCGGACTACCCGTATTTTGTATCAACAGTCTGCAATAGTGAGATAATTTTGATTACTCTAGATGTAGTTGTCCAGATAAATCATGCCAACAGATTGAGGTAGTCTTTCATGAAACGCAAACATTCCAATCTAGTTTCTTTAACGTCATCAACTACCATGATGTTGACAGCTTTTCTGTTATCTGTTGGTACGGCTAATGCAAAAGGTTTTGATGCAGCTACTTCTCAACCAATTTTGGCACAAACTACTACCGAAACACCAACTACACCTAATTCAGAAATTCAACAACAAATTCAGGCAGAAGCTAATCGGATTTTTAACCGAACTCTGACTCAATTTAATTTAGTTATTTTAGTTTCTTTAGCAGTTTTATTAACAGGTGTTTTAGCTTCTTTATGGTTACTCAGAAGATCTGTTGCTCGGGAAGTTGCCCATCTGGTTAGTAAAAATCTTCACGAATTAACTACTGCGAAACAACAACTTCAACAAGTTACCGAACAAGTTCAAGCAATCTTGCAAAGTAATTTGGAATTAAATCAAAGAATTGAACAGCAAACCGAAGTTTTTCAGCAAGAATTAAACGGAAAAAAAGCACAAGTATCTCAACTTTTATCAGAATTAGCTCAACTGCAACAACAAAGTATTGTTACTATCGAACGTCAGACTAAAGAAGCTCAACAAAATCTCGCCAAATTTACGAATCAGTATAGTGAAAAAATTGAAGAATTAACTATTCTGGCTCAACAGAAACAAGACCAAGTTATTCAAAATATTCAACAACTAAGTCAAGAATTTCCTACTCGTTTAGATGCGATCGCTTTAACAGTTACTCAGCATCAAGATTCAATTTTTCAACAGCTTAATCAATCTACTAATCAATTCGATGAACTTGTTAATCAACTCCAAACTGAGGTTCAACAACGACAAATATCTCATAAGCAAAATTTAGAACAATTAACTTCTGATTTTAAAAACTTACTCGCGAAACTCCAAGCTGAAATCGAACAACAAAAAACTTCCTCTTCTAATGATTTAGAACAATTAACTGCGGAATTTAAGGCTTTGTTAACGGGACTTAAAACTGAAGTTCAACAACGGCAAACATCTCATTATCAAAATTTAGAACAATTAACTTCTGAATTTACTCCTCAACTAGACCAACTCAAACAAGAACTACAACAACAAAAAGATACGATCGCGCAAAATTGGCAACAGGCAGAGCGAAAAGTAATTCAAAAATTAATGAACATTCAAACAGAAGTTCAAAAAGAGAAAGATACTCTAGTTACTAATTTAAATCAGTTAGGTTCTCAATTTAAGCCTCAACTTGCTCAAATCCAAACGGAAATTAACAATCAAAAACAAGGTTTATTAACCTCTTTTCAACAATCTGCTTCAGATTTAAATCAAGAGTTGACAAGAATAAAAGCTGACGCTACAAAACGCCAAGAAAGTTGGGGTCAAGGTTTACAAAAATTAGAATCTCAGTTAACCGAAAAACTTACTACAATTTATCAAGAAATCGAACAGCAAGCCCAACAACAAAAGGATTTATATCTACAACAGTTAAATCAGTTAACGACAGAGCTTACAGCCCAATTAACTAAAGCTCAAACTGATAGTAAAGAACAGCTAAAACAAATTGAAATAAATGTTAAACAATTAGAAAATCAATTTAAACAACAGTTAAATCAACAGCGATCGCAACTAGAAAATCAATCAACTCAAACTCAACAAAATTGGTCACAATTACAACAAGAAATTATCGCTCAATTTTCCCAACTTCAATCACAATTACAACAACGTCAAGAACAAACTATTACTACTTTTAAACAATTAGAAACCGACTTTGCTCAACAATTAAGTCAGTTAGAAAGTAACGCTACTAGTCAAAAAGAACAAATCCTACAACAATTAGCTAAAATTACTCCCACAGAAATTGCCGAACAAGCTGTGGTCGAACTAAAAAATAACTTACAAACTCTTAGCAAACAGTTAGAAACAGCTAAAATTAATCAACCGCAATTATTCTTCGATCCTGCCGAATTAATTCAACAAGGTAATGATTTATTAGCAGCAGGAAAAGCCGAAGAAGCGATCGCTCTTTATGATAATATCCTGGAATTACAACCAAATTATGAGCAAGCTTGGTATCAGAGAGGTTTAGCTCTTAAAGAATTACAACGTTATGAAGGTGCGATCGCAGCATTTAATAATACAATTAAGAATAATCCTAACAATACAGACGCTTGGTTACAAAAAGGAATTAGTTTTAGCAGACTCAAACGCTATGAAGATGCAGTGATCGCCTACGATAAAGTAATCGAACTCAAACCAGATTATCATCAAGCTTGGGTAGATCGCGGTGTTGCTTTGGGAATGTTACTGCAAAACGAACCAGCTTTTCAATCTTTTGATCGCGCTGTGCAAATTCAACCAGAAGATGCCGTTGCTTGGATGAATCGTGGCATGGCATTAGATATGTTAGAAAGATATCAAGATGCAGTTGCTTCCTACGACAAAGCACTTCAATTACAATCAGAACTAATCAAAGCTTGGCAATATCAAGCAAAAAGCCTACGTCAGTTAGAACGATACGAAGAAGCTATCAACAGTTGCGATCGCGCCATTACCATCAAACCCGATTATGCGATCGCTTATTATCTTAAATCTACCTGTTATGCGCTCCAAAATCAAGCCGAGTTAGCCGTAGAAAATCTCAAACAAGCAATTAATTTAGATCCTAAATATCGCAACGAAGCCAGAATCGATCTTAGCTTTGATGGCATTGCTCAAAATGATCTGTTCTGGGAATTAATTGAAGGAAATGAGTAACTTTATTAAATCAGTAAAATTGATGTCTTGAGCAAATTTATGTATTTACTTTTTGCTAGAGAATCTTCAGTATTTTTCTTTAAGTAGAACTACAACTACTATTTTTCTTTAAATTAGTTTTCAATACATTTACTTAGTATTTGTCAGCGAAGTTAATCTATCGCAATTATTTAGAGGATACTAAAGTTTTTGTGTGCGTAAATATAACTGTTGTTTTTACTGAGGTTACTTAAAAAATACTTGTTTAACATTGCAAATAGCCTTTGATATTGAGCCAAATCTCATATTAATTGTGATCAAAAAAATAAACTTGTTGAGAATATAGCATAAAAAAATACTAATACTTTTCACCTCTCATGTTTTTAGTTTTTATGTGTGTTTTGCTCGCGGTCATATCACTCCTCACTTATAAATTTTTACGAGCATTTTTGTACATTATTAATTGTTAAAACTTATATGACTCAACCTACAAGAGATAATTCTTCTGACCCAAAAAAAATAATTGGTAAAAATTTTACTCAACATTTAGTTTTAATTGATTCCAATCTCCCTGATGCTTCGTCTTTTCTGACAGGAGAAATTCCAGGTTCAGAAGTTATTGAACTTGAAAACGGCGATTTGTTAAAGAATATCGTCTCCAAAGCCGAAATTCAAACAGTCGATTTCACTAAAGATAATCTTGATGACCTTAGCAAAATACTTTCGTCATCTCAAGATCTTACTAATTTATATTTAATTACCGCTCTTGATTCGGATCAGCTTCAACCCTATCTTAAAGTCTTAACCCAATCAGACAAAACTTTTGCTAACGAAGTAACTGTCTATCTCTACCAATATTTACCAAAAACTCAAACTCTCAATCTTCAAAACACATTGCTGCTTGACTTTTTAGACCCCGTTCAAGCCAAAGATAATTTAGTTGTTGATGTCGATTCCGCTACAGTTACTACCGACTTAGATGACTACCCACCAGGTGCTACAGCAATTATTACTGGCAGCAATTTTGACCTTGGAGAAACCATCGAACTTCAAGTATTACATACCGATAAAATTCCTAATACAGGTGGTGGACACGAACCTTGGCAAGTTACCGATGGTGGTACAGGAGATTTAGACGGCAAAGTTGACGGGAATTTCCAAACTACTTGGTATGTCAACCCCGATGACTCCGCTAACTCTGCCTTTGAATTAACGGCGACTGGCTTATCTTCAGGAGAAATAGCGACTTATAATTTTACTGATTCGACTATTTTTGCTGAGAACTTCAATCCAACTACTAACACTTGGACAGTCAACCCTAATAGCACTGATAATGCCACTACAAGTGCTACTGGTAGATGGGATATCGGCGATCCCGTTGGGCATCATCGCTTTGGTAGTACTGCTTTTGAAGAACTAGAAGCTTATAACGGTACAAATGCTTTAGTAACAGGAATATCAGGTGCTTCTTCAGATGTTACTCGTACTAGCGGTAGTGCAACAGATGCAGTAACTACAATTAAATCTTCTAACTTCACTCTATCTAACTCTCCTAACTTCAATACCCTAGATTTCCGTTATTATTTATCTACTAACGATACTAGCTCTGTCGCAGGAACAGATAGCTTCAAAGTAGAACTAGTTAAAGCCTCAGACAATACTGTTTTATCAACCCTCCTCAATGCAGTTCATGCCCATAAAACAACTTCCAATCTCACTCGAACTGGCGCTTGGGGTTTAGCTAGTACTTCTCTAGACGCTTATGTAGGTCAAAGCGTTTACTTGCGTCTCACAGCGACAGATGCTAATAACAACAGTATTCTAGAAGCAGGTATTGACGCTGTTAATGTTACCTCCCTTGATAAGAGCAGCCTCTATACTGCTAACGAAAAGTACAGCTTAGGCAATCGTATCTGGAATGATGCCAATAATAATGGTTCATTTGATACAGGGGAAGCTGGCATTAATAGCGTTGTTGTCAACCTATACAAAGACAGCAATAACGATGGCACACCCGATGGAGGAATTGTTGCTACCGATACAACTTCCAACGGAGGTTATTATCGCTTCGATAATCTCCTTGCCGATAGTTATATTGTTGAAGTTGCAGCCTCTAATTTTAATACAGGCAATCCACTAGCAGGATTAATTAGTTCCAGTATTGATGAAGCAGATCCCGATAGCAATGTTGATAAAAACGATAATGGTGTTGGTACGGCATCAAGCCCTACTAATGGCATTCGGAGTGGTACAGTAACACTAGGTTCTAGCTATATCGAACCAACGGGAGAAACAGACTTAGAGCCAATTGGCTTTACCACTGTCAATGTTACGGCTGCGGATTCAGTAGCAGCATCTCCAAGCATCTATGTTAACGCGGTCGATGGTTTAAATCGTGGTCGTGTTGTCGAAGCTGGAACTTACTTTAACGCTTTTAATGTAGATGTTACTGGCTATGGCAACGACTTTACGGGATTCTGTATAGAATTTGCTGAGTTTGTTACGCCTGGCGATTATACTCCTGTAACTGCTACTGGTCCCGGTCCCTACTACAATAGCTCCTATAATGATTCAGGTGACATTAGTAACTTTTTTGGAGTCGATCCTAATACAAGCAATTATGGTAGTATCACTCAGGCAGAATTAAATTTAATTTCTACTGTTTGGTATAACAAACAAGGTACCTTAAAAACCAATGTTAATGATGCTGCTGCTATGCAGGCTCTCATTTGGGAATTGCAAAACGATCAAATTTTCGATCTCAGTAGCGGAAACTTCTATTTAGATCCTAATGCTGGAACAAATAGTACAACCCTCACTAATACTAACAACACTAAAAATACTGTCGAAACCTGGGTCAATAATTTTAATACTGGTACTTGGACTGGAAGTCTTCCCCTAGCTATCCTTACTTATGAAGATCAACAAGATATTATTGTCAATTTAGACCTTGGTGTCGGTTCAACTGATAGCCAGTCGAATTTAACCGCAGACTTTGGCTTCACAGATCAAATTGACTACGGTGATGCTCCTGATACTAGTGCTAGTACAGGTATAGGAGATTATATAACTACTTCAGTTAATGGTGGCGCAAGTCATGGTATTGTTACTGGTCTAACTATTGGTAGCAGTATAGACAAAGACAACGGTACATTACAAAACACCGCAGCAACGGCTGATGATATCAGTAATACAGGAGCAACCGATGATGAAGATGGTATTACTTCCTTCTCCACCCTCAAAACTGATGATGCAAGTTACAGCGTTACAGTTAACGTTATCAATACAGTCGGCGCAGCTAACTTAATCGGTTGGATAGACTTTAACCAAGACGGTATCTTCCAAAACACTGAAGCAGCCACCGTTAGCGTTGCCAATCTAGCAGGAGTTCAAAGTAAAACCTTAACTTGGAGTTCTCTTCCTAGTAACACTAAAGCAGGAACAACCTATGCTCGCTTCCGCCTCTCTACAGATTCAGCCTTAACTACTAGTTACTCGATTGGTGCGGCGACTAACGGTGAAGTGGAAGATTATCAACTTACTGTGACAGGAGTAGACTATGGTGATGCACCCGATACTTCTGCGGGTACAGGTGCAGGAGATTACACCACCACTAAAGCTAATAGTGGTGCATCCCACACTATTGTTTCGGGATTGAGTATTGGTAGTACGGTAGATGGGGATAATGGTAGCTTACAAAACACCGCAGCAACGGCTGATGATACCAGTAATACAGGAGCAACTGATGATGAAGATGGTGTCATCCTAAGCACACTAAAAACCGATAATGGTAGCTACAGCACCACAGTCAGCGTTAATAACACTTTAGGCTCTAATGCCAAACTCGTTGGTTGGATTGACTTCGACCAATCTGGCACCTTTGATACTGACGAAGCACAAATTATCTCTAATATTAGTAGCTCTGGAAATCAAACCTTAACTTGGAGCAGCATTCCTTCAGATATCAAAGCAGGAACTACTTATGCTCGTTTCCGCCTCTCTACAGATTCAGCCTTAACTACTAGTTACTCGACTGGTGCGCTGGGTAACGGCGAAGTAGAAGATTATCAACTTACCGTTATTAATTCAATCAATGGTAATGAATATTCTGAAGTGCTTACAGGAACCAGTGATGACGATATTATCACTGTTTATGAAGGACAAGATACTCTTACAGGTGGTGCTGGAGAAGATCAATTTTTCTACAGCAAAACCAGTGATGGTATTGATATCATTACTGACTTCAATCCTAATGAAGACAAACTAGATTTTAGTGCTATTGTTGCTAACGAGCTTGGAGGAATAAGCAATCCCTTTGGCAGTGGCTATATCAAAGCAGTTAGCTTTGGTTCACATACAATGATTCAAGTTGATTTCAACCCTAGTGACAGTCTTTTCAACAAAAACGTAATGTTATTACAAGATGTTGCTTCCAGCGCCATTGATGCGAGTGATTTTATTTTCTAATTAATGTCAAACTCTAAGTTTATTTTTTGACCCACTATTGATAAATTTTATCTATTCTACGTTATGCTTCCAAATCATTTCACTAAATCTAGTTCTCTTGTTGCTAGTATTCTTGGTTGTTTAGCTATTAGCAATATAGTATTTATTAATTCTGCTGATGCTTTTGGTGTAACTTTCTCTAACGGGGGTTTTGAAAATATAACCAATAACGCTCCTAATAATTGGTCAACCATTGGAGATGTTACAACTAACACTGGAATTAGTGGTGTTAATCCTCTTAGTGGTTCTAGACAAGCAATCATTACTAATGCTCATAGTACTAGAACTGATGATGTTAATAGTTCTGGTAATTCCTTGAGCTTTAACCAATCAGGAATAAATCCAGTTGATGCCGATACTATTACTACTAATCATACGGGAAATGATTTACAAACCTTTTTTGGTTTACCAACCAATGCTTTAAGTATTAATAGAAATCCTGTTATAACTGGTAATCCTCGTACTTCTAAAGAAGGTTCTGGTATATATCAAGATATCGCAATTAATATTTCTGATACGGATGTTACTAAAGGCAAGAATGGATTCAAAATTAGTTTTAATTGGGCTTATCTCACTAACGATGGCAACAGCAGTCTGTTAGGTAATCAAGATTTTGCGTTTTTGAGTGTTTACAATAAAAACTTAACTCCTGGAGCGATAAACGTTTTGTCTGATAGTTCAGGTAATATTACTTCTCCTACTGCAAGTAATAATTTTGTGCATAAAAATACCAATTATTACAGTGCTAGTAGTAATCGAGATACTTACTCTGTTACTGGGTTAGCAGAAGGAGAATATACTTACAGAGTTGGATTTGGTGTAGTTGATGTTGATGGCACAGACCGCACTTCTGCTTTATTACTTGACAATATGAATGTAGAACAAGTCCCGTTTGAATTTTCTCCTTCTTTAGGTTTGTTGGTTATTGGTGGTTTGTTTGGAGGTTCTCGGCTGCGCTCTAGATTTAAATCGAATCATCCTATAAAAATTGATGACTGATAACTGTAAGGGCAGTTCGCGTTTGCATAGCACTGCCCCTAGTGGTAACTGTTAAAACATCCATTCCAAATTGATTCCTACTCGGCTATCATGATCTTGGCGAGAATTTTGTTTTTCAATCTCTGTAGACAAACGAAGTTGAGGTGCAACAGCATAACCAACTGAAAGATTCGTAATACCTACTTCTTTGTTACTACCAGGAGAAATGAAACTTTGGGAAAGAGAAAAATCGGCTGCACCACTGCGGGATAAAGCTAAAACCAAACGTAAACCCAAATTGAAACCATCAGTAAAATAATCATTGCTTTGAATGTAACGATAACCAACTAAAGGAGCAAGATTAATATAACTACCAAGGGGAAACAGAAAATAATGTAAATTTGTCCCCACAGCAGTGCGACTTCCATTAAACGAAGCTTGATAATCAGCACTAACAGTTAAACCACTACGTCCTAAAAAAACATCTTTGATCGCAACATTGATTCCTGCTGCATCATCTGTAGAAGGGAATAAGACAAAACCTAATTGTAAACGGCTACGAAAACTAGGTTCTTGACGAATATCTTCTAGTACATTGGGTACTTTTTTTAACCAGCGTTGTAAGACAGGGCTATCTTTGATAATTTCTGGCGGTACATCAATTCTGGGTGTTTGAGGCTTAGAATTTGGTTGTGGTGAAGAGTCTGGTTGGGAATTTTGTGCAGCTAAAGGAGTATTGATTCCCCAAATCAATAGGCTGAGACTCAGAAATTTTAGCCAATGCACCACTCGTTATGCTCCCAATTAAATTAACCAAAACTCAATTATTTTAACTCTTGATTTTGTGGGTTATCCTTTTCGCCTCGCTTAGGCATTTATCTTACGCCATCAGCTTAAGCCACCGCATGATATTTTCAGGTAAAGGAATTTTTTTTCTAGTTTGAGGATTAATGCAAACGTGACGGGTGCTACCTTGGGCTAACTTTGTTTCAGAAGCAAAAATTTGGTATGCGATCGCAAATTCTTGTTCGTTTAATTGTTCTGCTGTTAAATTAATTGTTATTTTATCTCCACAAAAAATCGGGCGAAAAAAACTGATTTCACTATGAACAATTGGGATAGCTACAGAAGAGTCTGCCAAAAACTCTTGTAAACTGATTCCTACCGTTGCCAAAGATTCTTCATAAGCTTGGTGACAGATACTCATAAGATTAGCAAAATAAACCACTCCAGCAGCATCTGTATCAGCTAGGTAGATAGTACGAGAGTAAGTAAAAACCATTAATTTTGTTATTTTTAGTTTTAGAATCCTCTCTCTAATTTAAGATTTAATGTTTCCTGATTTTCTGCCCACTCAAGTTAATCATCTTACTGAAGCAAACTCGATTGAATTAGCCAAACAAATTCAACAACAATCAATTTTAACCCCTTTAAGTCCTCTAAAAATTCCTACCGCTTATGTTCAAGCGGGTAATGGAGGTACACCTATTTTACTGTTGCATGGTTTTGATAGTTCTTTATTAGAATTTCGTCGTCTTCTTCCTTTACTTGCACAACAACAAGCAACTTGGGCTGTCGATTTATTAGGATTTGGTTTTACTGAAAGGCTGCCCGATTTAAATTTTAGCAGTACCGAAATTAGAACTCATCTCTACTATTTTTGGAAAACTCTGATTGAAAAACCAATCATTCTGGTAGGTGCTTCAATGGGAGGTGCAGTAGCAATTGATTTTACTCTTAACTATCCAGAAATAGTCAGCAAATTAATTTTGATTGATAGTGCTGGTTTAACTAATCCTCCTGCAATTGGAAAGTTTATGTTTTCACCGTTGGATTATTTTGCTGCCGAGTTTCTCCGCAATCCCAAAATTCGTCAAAATATTAGTAGATCGGCTTATTATGACAAAAGCTATGCTTCTGTAGATGCTCAAATTTGTGCTGCTTTACATCTGCAATCGGTTAATTGGCATCAGGCTTTAATTAAATTTACCAAAAGTGGTGGTTACGGCTCTTTTGCAACTCAACTTAATCAAATTAAGCAACCAACGCTAATTATTTGGGGAGCAAATGACCGAATTCTTGGGACTAAAGATGCTTCTAAATTTCAACAACTGCTTCCAAGCAGCGAATTAGTTTGGATTCCTAATTGTGGTCATGTTCCGCATCTAGAACAGCCGAAAATCACAGCAGAAGCAATTGCTAATTTTATTTAACAAGTTGGGCGCACACTGTGCGCCCCTACAAATAACCAATTTTATTTTTTGGGAGATAGCAACATCATCATGTTACGACCTTCTCGTTTTGGTGCTTGTTGCACCTCTGCGACTGATTCTAAATCAGTTGCCATGCGTTTCAGTAAGTCTTCGGCTAAATCCGCGTGTTGAATTTCTCTGCCTCGGAAACTAACTGTTGCCTTGACTTTATCTCCTGATTTGAGGAAACGTTCCGCATTTTTGACGCGCACATTATAATCATGTTCTTCGATTTTGTAACGCATCTTTACTTCTTTAACATCAGCATTATGCTGTTTTTTCTTGGCTTCTTTTAATTTTTTATCCTGTTCGTATTTATATTTGCCATAATCCATGATTTTGCAGACAGGAGGATCTGCTGTTTCGCTGACAAGAACAAGATCTAAGTTTTGCTCTTCAGCTCTGGTTAAGGCTTCTTGAGGCGTAATAATTCCCAGTTGAGAACCATCACTGTCAATGACACGAATTTTAGGAAAACGTATTCTTTCGTTGATTTTAGCTAGATCGCGATCGTTGCGTCTTTTTTCTCTCACAGGCGTATTTTGATTGTTGCTTTTGGTTTAGTTAACTAAAAAATAGATAAAATATATTTACTTGACATTGTACTAATTTTGTCAAAAATCAAATTATTAATTTACATTTAATTTCCAATTTAACTTAGGATACATTTAAGCATCAATCTATGAATAGATAGAGTTTGAGCGATAAAATTATAATATTGTAAATAATTTTAAATTAAAGTTTGCTTTGACGACAACTATTAATTGGCAACGACGAATTGGAAATCAAAGAGACTGGGTTTGGCGTGGTTGGCAAACTCGCTACTCTTATCTGAAAAATCGCGATCGCAATACACCTTTGATTTTGATTCATGGTTTTGGTGCTAGTATCGAACACTGGCGATTCAATCTTCCTATTTTGAGTCAACACCAAACAGTTTATGCGTTAGATCTGTTAGGTTTTGGTGCATCTCGTAAGGCTTCAGTTGACTACAGTATTAATCTTTGGGTAGAACAAGTTCATGACTTTTGGCAAACTTTTATCGCTCAACCTGTAGTCTTAGTCGGTAATTCAATTGGTTCATTGGTTTGTTTGACGGCAGCAGCTACTTATCCTGAAATGGTCAAGGGTTTGGTAATGCTTAGTTTACCAGATGTATCTCTTCGTCAAGCAGCAATTCCTCGTCTGCTACAACCTATAGTAACTGGTTTAGAAAATTTGGTAGCCTCGCCTCTTCTTGTCAACAATATATTTAAATTTGTGAGACGACCTGCTACAATTCGTCGTTGGGCTGGAGTTGCTTATTGCGATCGCAGTGCAATTGATGATGAATTAGTTGCGATCTTATCTAATCCTGCTTATGATGAGGGCGCTGCTGAAACTTTTTACAAGCTTTTTCAGCGAATTAGAAGACCTCAATTTGCACCTTCAGTTACCAAGCTTTTGCCTCAATTAACCATTCCGATTCTCTTAATTTGGGGTCGTCAAGACCGAATGATTCCTTTTGCTTTAGCTGCTAACCTTGTACCTCTAAATGAGAATCTTAAGTTAATCGCTTTAGAACAAGTTGGTCATTGTCCTCACGATGAGTGTCCTGAACAATTTAATCAGATTTTGTTAGATTGGTTAAATCAGCATTTTTCAGTGCCTAAGAAAAGAAATTAAATAATTTCTAGAGGAGTCTTTTCTTAAATTAAGATAGATAGAGCGGAGCAATTAATTTTTAGTTTGATTTTCAGATGAAACATACAATCTCAGTTTTAGTAGAAGACGAAGCAGGAGTTTTAACTCGGATTGCAGGTTTATTTGCCCGTCGTGGTTTTAATATTGAAAGTTTAGCGGTTGGACCCGCCGAACAAGTAGGTATCTCTCGGATTACTATGGTAGTGCCTGGAGACGATCGCATTATTGAACAATTAATTAAACAATTATATAAACTGATTAACGTTCTTAAAGTACAAGATATTACTCAAGTTCCTAGTGTCGAACGCGAGTTAATGTTGGTTAAAGTTAATGCTACTGCTTCTGGAAGAGCAGAAGTTATTCAAATTGCTCATATTTTCCGCGCTCGAATTGTCGATATGTCTGAAGATACCGTTACGGTAGAGGTAGTGGGCGATCCTGGAAAAATGGTAGCGATCATCCAAATGCTCAATAAGTTCGGTATTCGTGAAGTTGCTCGCACTGGAAAAATAGCTCTGGTGAGAGAGTCAGGAGTTAATACTGAATACCTTAAATCTTTGGAAGCTAAAGTATATTAAAAATTTTGGCAGAGTTTTTAAGTGTCAGTATATCAATCGGACTTAAAGCTGAGTTTGTCAAAATTTATTGAAAACTTAACCTTTTATTAGCAAACAGTCATTATTTTTGTTTCTAATGAACTTTTTTTTATCTAATTAAATGATAAAAATTAGTGTTGGCGCTTATTTTAACCGCTAAAATATATTAATAGTTGTGAGCGAATTTAAGAAATTAAGTCTAATTGCTTATTAACTCTCTTTGATAACTTTGAGGTGGTATTAGACTGTTCTTTTATTGCAATATTTCGCTCACTTAAATTGGGAACTTCCAACTTCTGTGTGAACTGGAGTTTTGCTCAAGAAACCTTGCCTGGATTGATTTGTGTCAATCTTAATTGGTTGTAAGTTTAATCAAGGCATCGCTGTAGAAGTTCCTTTTATCATAAAAGAGAGTTAATTGAAATTGTCGAGAAGTTATCTTCTTTCTTTAAAATTACAATCAATTACATTCAGTCAAATTTTGTTTAGCAAATGAAAGAAGAAATATCAAAAAATTTGGGGAATCTTGCTCAGATTGAACTAAAACTTAGGCTCAAATTGCTCAAGTTCATTACTTAGTTTTTGGTTAGAGTGGTTTGTTGCTCGTTGATTATTAAATTTACTTGCTGAGGCTTTATAAAAAAGTTAATTGACCTATATTATCGACGGTTGTTTTTTCAAGCGATCGCTTGAATTCGTGCAACTGTCAAAACTAGATCTAGATCTATTTCAATATGAATTTAGATAATATTTCCCCACTAATTCTCAACTGGTTTGACGAACTAGAGAATTATGAACTAATAAATTTGAGTTTGGCAGCATGCTTGTTGCTGATATTTTTAGAAATGAATTTTTGGCAATACCATTTGCTTCACAAACTCAATGATCTTCAGCAAAGTCAAACAAAGTTAAAACAAGTCAACCACTATTTGCAGGAAAATCAAAAATTACTAGATTTATTTTTTTCCCAATCTTTAGATGGGATATTTTTGATGATGTTGGATGAGCCAGTTCAGTGGGATGATACAGTTGACAAAGAAAAAATTCTTGATTACGTCTTCGATCATCAACGCATCACTAAGGTTAATCAAACTATGTTGGATCAGTATGGTGCTACTGAAGAACAATTATTGGGTTTAACTCCCAGAGACTGTTTTGCTCATGACTTAGCACAAGGCAAACAAATCTGGCGAAATTTTTTTGATGCTGGTAGATTGCGTTGTGAAACATTTGAGCGTAAGTTAGATCATACACCGATGTGGATTGAAGGAGACTATCTTTGTCTTTACAACACCGAAGGTAAGATTAGAGGACACTTTGGCATTCAGAGAGACATTAGCGATCGCAAGCACTGTGAAGCAGAACGTAAAAAAACCCAACAAGAAATCGAACTACTTAATCAAAAATTGACTACGGAAGTTCAACGGCAGACTAAAGTATTAAATCAAACTAACCAAAAATTACAAGAAGAAATTACCAAATATCAACAAGCACAAGAACAATTAAAATATGATGCGCTTCACGATCATTTAACAGGTTTACCTAATCGTAATTTATTGATTGATCGCTTAGGACATTTAATTGAACGCAGTCAAAATCACCCTCAACAAAAATTTGCTGTACTTTTTTTAGATGTAGACCGCTTTAAAGTTATTAATGATAGTTTAGGACATCTACTTGGTGACCAACTACTAATTGCTTTAGTCAATCGATTGCAACAATGTCAAAGACGTGGTGATACAATTGCTCGAATTGGTGGCGATGAATTTGTCATTTTACTTGAAGAGTTAACTTGTATTAATGAAGCTATTCAAGTTTCTCAAAAAATTCAGCAAAAATTAAGCTTACCCTTTAAATTAGAAAACCATGAAATTTTTATTTCCGTTAGTATTGGTATTACTTATAATTCAGAACTCTACACTCAACCAATCTATCTGTTAAGAAATGCAGATTTAGCTATGTACTATGCTAAAACCAAAGGCAAAGCACGCTACGAAATTTTTAATCCTGCCATGCATAGTATTGCTATGAAAAAATTGGCTTTAGAAAATCAGTTAAAAAGAGTAATTAGTAATAAAGAGTTAATTGTTTATTATCAACCAATTATTGCTTTAGAAGATAATTTATTAGTAGGTTTTGAGGCATTAGTTCGCTGGCAAACTTCAGAAAAAAATTTAATTAGTCCCCAAGATTTTATTCCTTTAGCTGAAAACATTGGCATAATTATTGACATCGATTTATGGGTCTTACGAGAAGCCTGTTTACAGTTGCGTTTTTGGCAAGAACAAGGTCTTGTAAATACTCCTTTGAGTGTAGCGGTTAATCTTTCTGCAAAGCATTTTTCTCAACCCGATTTCATTGAACAAATTGATGTTATTCTTACCGAAACTCGACTAGAAGGACAATACTTAAAACTCGAAATTACTGAAAATGTTTTGATTGAAAATACTAAACCAACTATAGAAATTTTGAAGCAATTACAACAGCGAAAAATTAAAGTTTGTCTGGATGATTTTGGTACAGGTTACTCATCATTAAGTTATTTACAATATTTTCCGATTAATAAAATTAAAATTGATCGCTCTTTCGTTAGTCAGATCGATAATAATAGTTCAAATCATACTATTGTTCGAGCAATGATCATGATTGCTCATGAATTAAATATAGAAGTAATTGCCGAAGGAATAGAAACATTAGAGCAATTGAAATTTCTTAATTTATTAGGTTGTCAGTATGTGCAAGGCTATTGGTTTTCACCTCCTCAAAATAGTAAAAAAATTGAATTATGGCTCAAAAGTTTTGTCCAGAAGAATTTACCCAATTTCAATAAAGGGTTAATTCCTGGTAAAGACAATAAAAGCAATTTTGTAGCTTAAATTTTTCAGCTATTTTTAATTAAATAAAACATCCCATTCCCTTCAAGTAATAAATAATATTGTTGATATTGAGCTAAATTTTATTTATTGAACTGCAATTGAGCGTTAGTTAAGCTGATAAATTAGATGCTAGTTGTTCGTAAGATTGAGCAAGATGATCTAAAAAATGATACTTTTCTAAAATTGCATACAGATCGGTCTGTGTTTCTAATAAACAAGCGTGTCCGCTATAAGGTAACACTACCATTTCTGCCTTGGGAATAAGATTAACTAATCGCTGTGCTTCTTCCAAAGAAGGTAATAAGCGATCGCTGCCACCAGCTAAAATTAAGGTTGGTTGAGTTAAACGAGTTAATTGTTGTTCGTGAGTACCAAAGTTTTGTAATAAAGATAAACGCCAACCAACTACCGAACGTGGGATAGCTCTCATCGCCTTAAGTAAAGCGAGGCGTTCTGATTGAGCCATTAGGCTTAATTCAGCCAAAAAAGGCAAAAAACCAAGAGCAGAATAGCGATGAATCAAATCTGGGATTAAACTGGTTAAAATTCCGCCTAAACCTAACCAAGAACGTTGATAAAAGGAAGAAGCGGGATTAACTAAAATTAATTTTTGAATTAACTCTGGTGCAGCTAAAATTGTTTTGATTGCTAAACAACCGCCAAAAGATTCTCCACAAAGATAAACTACTCGTTGAGGATTTCTAATTAATTCTTTTTTAATGAGCCTAATGGTTGCTTCAGTAAGTTTTTCCCAGCTACTCAAATCATTAGGAGGAATACACAAACAACGTAAATCGAAAACTTTGGCTAATTTTTCTGCTTGAACTGTTAATAATTCCCCCGTACAGTCCATGCCTGGTAAATATACAAACAAAGGTAATTCAGGTTGAACGGGTTTGGGAGTTAAAAAACCGATATTTGAGCGAGTGGTCATTAGCTACTAGAAGAGGAAAATCAGGTATTAATACTTATTATCTTGTTAATTGATATTTTTTAGCTCTATCCTAGTCTAAGTCAATCCAATCAACCAAGAACTATTTCTCGACTAAAGCGCGCACGGGGTAAAATCATCTGTCTTTTACTTCTAAAGCTTCTGCTGATATAAAATTTTAAGATAATTTTAAGATTTGTAAATTTCATCAATTCTATATTGATCATATAATTATTCGTTTAATAAAATTACTGAATTTTTAAGAGATTGTGTTAAATAAATCAACAAAGTATTAAGTATTTCCCCCAGTTGATTCAGGTGCTAGCTGTTGTAATTAATACTGTTAAGAATAAAGCCAGCAACTGGGAGACTAACTATGTCAGCTTACATCTAGAATGATCATTCGAGTCCAATTAGACTGTAACATTACTGTTTGGACGAAAGCACTGATTCAAGCATAAATTTCAATGAAAGATCGTTATAAATTTGCTTTAACTACTCCTCTTTATTACGTTAACGATGTTCCTCACATTGGTAGTGCTTACACTACGATGGTTGCTGATGTAATTGCTCGCTTTCAACGTTTACAAGGCAACTCTGTTTTATTAATTACAGGGACAGACGAACATGGGCAAAAAATTCAGCGGACAGCAGCCGAACAGGGATTAGAGCCTCAAGTCCACTGCGATCGCATTGTGGCTAGTTTTCAGTCTCTTTGGGAAAAACTCAATATTCAATACGATCGTTTTAGTCGCACTACTGCTACTCGTCATCAGGCGATTGTCAAAGAGTTTTTTGAGCGAGTTTGGCAAAAAGGAGATATTTATCTCGATCAACAAAAGGGTTGGTACTGTGTTTCTTGTGAAGAATTTAAAGAAGAAAGAGATTTACTCGAAGGAGGTTTTTGTCCTCTTCATCCCAACAAACAAGTAGAATGGCGTGATGAAGAAAATTATTTTTTCAAGTTATCTAAATATCAAACCCAACTAGAAACTCTCTACGCTCAAAACCCTGATTTTATCCAACCAGAAAGCCGTCGTAACGAAGTACTAAACTTTGTTAACCAAGGATTGAAAGATTTTTCGATTTCCCGTGTTAATTTAGATTGGGGTTTTCCCTTACCCAACGATCCCAATCATACAATTTATGTATGGTTTGATGCTTTGTTGGGTTATGTTACTGCCTTATTAGAGCCAGAACAAGAACCTACTTTAGCTAATGCTTTATCTCAATGGTGGCCCATCGATCTGCATCTAATTGGTAAAGATATTTTGCGTTTTCATGCAGTTTATTGGCCTGCGATGTTAATGTCTGCCGAATTACCCTTACCAAAACGAGTATTTGGTCATGGTTTTCTTACCAAAGACGGCAAAAAAATGAGTAAAACTCTTGGCAATACGGTCGATCCCTTTGCCTTAATAGATAAATATAGTTCAGATGCTATCCGTTATTACTTTTTAAAAGGAATTGATTTTGGCAAAGATGGGGATTTTAATGAAACTCGGTTTGTAGAACTACTTAATTCTGATTTAGCAGATAATTTGGGTAATTTACTCAATCGCACCTTGGGTATGTTGAAGAAATACTGTCAAAGTAATGGTCCTCAACTTACCGAAGCTGACTTAGACTTAGAACATCCCTTAAAAAAAATTGGCACGGGTTTAAGCGATCGCGTTTGGCAAGCCTATCAAGCCTTGCAGTTTAGTCAAGCTTGTGAAGAAATCTTTAATTTAATTAGAGCAAGTAACAAACATATTGATGAGTCCGCACCTTGGAGTTTATACAAACAAGGTAAACAAAACGAAGTAGAACAGATCTTGTATGCTGTTCTAGAATCAGTTAGACTATCAGCTTATTTATTATCCCCAATTATCCCCAATCTCTGTAACGATATTTATCAACAATTAGGATTTTCTTTTGATTTTAATCATAAAACACCCAATTTATCGGCTAACTTTTTAATACAGCATTCTCAGTGGGGAAAGCTTACTGCCAACCAAAATTTAAGTAAAGCTCGTCCCATTTTTTCCAAGCTAGAATTACCGTCATAAATTCGATTGTAACCAACCAATCAATTCAACGAAACATCGTGAGCAGGGGGGTAATTCAAATAATAAAATAACTATTTTCATAAAAAAGAGGCATTAAAAAAATGTTAGATAATTTTGAGAGCGACCCAATTTTTACCCCAGAACAAATATTAGAAAATCGGGGTCGCGTTGCTATCTTTATTGATGGTTCAAATCTATTTTATGCAGCACTACAGTTAGGCATTGAGATTGATTACAGTAAATTACTTTTTCGTTTAACTGGAGGTTCGAGGTTATTACGTTCTTTTTTCTATACAGGTGTAGATCGAACTAATGAAAAGCAACAGGGGTTTTTACTCTGGATGCGTCGTAATGGTTATCGAGTCATTGCTAAAGATTTAGTTCAACTCCCCGATGGCTCAAAAAAAGCCAATTTAGATGTAGAAATTGCAGTTGATATGATGGCATTAGTGGGTGCGTATGATACCGCAATTTTAGTTAGTGGGGATGGGGATCTCGCCTATGCTGTAGATGCGGTCAGTTATCGAGGTGCTAGAGTAGAAGTAGTCAGTTTACGTTCAATGACTAGCGATAGTTTAATTAATGTTGCCGATCGCTATATAGATCTAGACCAAATCAAAGAAGATATTCAAAAAAATACGAAACTTCATGAACCATTACGTAGTTTTTCTGGTTTTAGTCTCTTAGATGAGGAAAAATCCGCTCAATAATCAGCAATTAATCGGGGGAAAAACTTTTCGTCTGGGTTTTTGGCTCGTTGGGGTTTTGTTATTATATTTGACTGGTTGTCGCTCACAATCTCCTTCAGCAACTCAGGAACAAGTCCAACCCAAATCCCCCGTTTCTGCTCATTCTGATACTCGTCTGGTTTTAAATAATGCCGTCTTAGAACAATCTAATATCGAAGGTGGGACTTTATGGAAACTAAAAGCAGAAAATACTGTTTACAGTGACGACCAAAAAATTGCTTATTTAGACCAAGTAACTGGTAATTTACTCCAAAATAACCAGCTTATTTTGCAATTGAGTGGGAAAAAAGCCGAAGTTCAAGATAATGGCACAATTATTTTGCTCAGAGATGAAGTAATTGTTACGGATCCTCGTAATGGTGCAATTCTAAGAAGTGATGAGATTGAATGGCGACCAAAAGAAAATCTTTTGATTGTTCGTCAAAATTTAAATGGAACTCATTCTCAGTTATCAATTACGGCTGAAGAAGGAAGATATTATACTGATACCTCAACTTTGGAGTTGCAAGGCAATATTATTGCAACCACTCCAAACCCTTCTTTGCAATTAAAAACAGAACATCTTAAGTGGCAAATTCCTCAGCAAAAGATAGAAAGCGATCGCAATTTAGAAGTTGTTCGTTATCAAGGAGATACTGTAACGGATCGCCTGGTTGCAGACAAAGGGGAAGGAAATTTAGCCAAACATACGATTAATTTACATAATAATATTGAATTAATTTCGCTCAAACCCCAATTACAAATTGCAACTAATTTTATTAGTTGGAACTATCAAAATCGAATTATTAATACCAATCAACCAATTCAAATTCTTGAACGTCAACGTCAATTAACTATCACGGGAAATCAGGGAGAAATAAATCTACAACAGCAAGTTGCTCGTTTAGATAATGGTGTCAAAGGGCTTAATCCTAGCAAACAATCTGAGTTGTATGCTCGTCAATTAATTTGGAATATTCCCACCGAAACAGTTGAAGCAATTGGCAATGTTATTTATGAACAAGCCGATCCTAAAATGAATTTAACTGGAGATCGAGCAGTAGGAAAACTAACCGAAAATAAAATAGTTGTTAGTAGTGAAAACCAAGAAAACAGACAAGTAACTTCAGTTATTAGCGATCGCTAATCTTTTGAGGGATTAATTGATAGTTATCCTTAAATTGATGAGCTAAATTTTAATTAACATCAATAAAAAAAACGAGGTTTTGTTTGTACCTCATTATGCGTAAAAACGTCTACAGCATTTCTATTTGAGTTGAGAAAATCGAACAGAAATGCTTTTGAAATTTTAACTTTTGATTTTTGACCTTTGACTTTAAAATTTATTCTTCCAAATCAGATTTATTAGGAGAAGAATTATAAATTGAATCTAGTTGCTGACGAGCATCTTCTACCGAGACAGAACGCATAACTAATAAAGGCTCGTTAATCAACTTACCTTGTTCATCTAGCAATTCTGGATGAAGTGACTTTTTCGCAACTTGATTGATTTTAGCTTGAGTTTTGTTTTGAGAGTTATGAGCGGAACCCTGATTAGGATATACTCTTTGACTTTCTACACTTAAATTAATTAAACTACGAATTAAATTAGCAATTGCCAAAAAAGCTACAATTGTAAAAGCAAAAATGTATATTAGCTGTAACATCACACTTTCCCCCGAAAAATAAGAAAATTCCCCTGCTTTTTAAC
Organism: Stanieria sp. NIES-3757; assembly: GCA_002355455.1. NCBI lineage: Bacteria > Bacillati > Cyanobacteriota > Cyanophyceae > Pleurocapsales > Dermocarpellaceae > Stanieria > Stanieria sp. NIES-3757. The sequence continues at coordinate 2,664,686 of AP017375.1, read as the reverse complement.
TGTTTTTTTAACTAAATTGATAATTAAGATTGAGAATCTTGAGCTTTGAGTTCGCGCCATCTTCTCGCTACATCCCAACATTGAGCAACTAGATGATGCCAAGGAACTAGCATACGAGACTCTATTCCAGCTTGACCTCCAGTAGCTTTAAATAACATTTGGGCAGTACTAACCTCTTGTTGACTTTTTTTGACTTGTTCGAGTAAATCGGCTTGTTCCTGAACTGTAAAAAAAGATAATCTCTCTGATTCTAATAAAGAACGCGATCGCGAAAACCAATATTGAAAATCTTCTAGAAGAGGTTCGAGAACTGATTTGAGCAATTCTTGTTCTGAAGACATAGATTTTAAAATAGCTTGTTATCTCACTACATATATTAGCGTTTTTTACATATCTTAATAAAAAGTTTGATGATGTTAATTATTAAGTTCACAATTCAAAGACTTAGTAACACCAGTATCATAGAAAGAAACACGACTTATAGCTGTTAGTAAAATCAAAAGAGTTAATTTGCATGGTTAAACAGCCGATGCCCACCGCAGAAGAATCCAATCTCATTAGATTACCGCGTACTAGCGAATCAGAAAATCTCAAAAAAATCCGCCACACAACCTCCCACATCATGGCAATGGCGGTGCAGAAGCTGTTTCCGAAAACACAAGTAACAATTGGTCCTTGGACAGAAAATGGCTTTTATTACGATTTTGATAGCCCCGAACCTTTTACTGAGAAAGATTTAAAAGCAATTAAGAAAGAGATGATCAAGATCATCAATCAAAAATTGCCAGTCATTCGGGAAGAAGTCAGTCGAGAAGAAGCCAAACGACGCATTGAAGAGTTGGGTGAACCCTATAAGCTGGAAATCCTGGAAGGAATTCAAGAACCGATTACCCTTTACCATTTAGGAGATCGATGGTGGGATTTGTGTGCCGGTCCTCATGTGGAAAGTACTGCCGAGATTAATCCCAAAGCAATTGACTTAGAAAGTGTGGCAGGAGCTTATTGGCGCGGAGATGAAACCAAAGCTCAACTACAACGGATTTATGGTACAGCTTGGGAAACTCCCGAACAGTTAGCAGAATACAAACGTCGTAAAGAAGAAGCCTTACGCAGAGATCATCGTAAGTTAGGTAAAGAATTAGGATTATTTATTTTTGCCGATCCTGTTGGTCCTGGTTTACCTTTATGGACTCCCAAAGGAACAATATTGCGATCGCAGTTGGAAGATTTTCTCAAACAAGAACAGATCAAACGTGGTTATCTTCCTGTTGTAACACCCCATATTGCCAGAATTGATTTGTTTAAAGCTTCGGGACATTGGCAAAAATATCAGGAAGATATGTTCCCGATGATGGCAGAAGATGAGGAAGCAGCCAAGCTAGAACAGGGTTTTGTTCTCAAACCGATGAACTGTCCCTTCCACATCCAAATTTATAAAAGTCAGTTGCGTTCTTATCGGGAATTACCGATCAGATTAGCTGAGTTTGGTACTGTCTATCGTTATGAACAATCAGGAGAATTAGGCGGTTTAACTAGGGTAAGAGGTTTTACTGTTGATGATTCTCATTTGTTTGTCACTCCCGAACAATTAGATGATGAATTTCTTAAAGTAGTAGACCTAATTCTGGCTGTTTTTAAGAGTTTGCAACTGAAGAACTTTAAAGCCCGTCTTAGTTTCCGCGATCCTGAATCAGATAAATATATTGGTTCGGATGAAGTTTGGTCAAAAGCAGAAGGTGCAATTCGCCGTGCCGTACAAACTTTAGCAATGGACTATTTTGAAGCACCAGGAGAAGCTGCCTTTTATGGTCCAAAACTCGATTTTATCTTTGAAGATGTTCTAGGACGAGAATGGCAATTAGGAACAGTACAGGTAGATTATAATTTGCCCGAAAGATTCGATTTAGAATACATTGCCGAAGATGGAAGTCGTCAACGTCCAGTTATGATTCACCGTGCGCCTTTTGGTTCTCTAGAAAGGTTAATTGGTATTCTGATTGAAGAGTATGCAGGCGACTTTCCTTTATGGTTAGCACCAACTCAAATTCGTTTACTACCTGTAAGCGATAGTCACATGGACTTTGTGCAGGAAGTAACAGCGAAGATGCTAATAGCAGGAATCAGAGCAGAAGCCGATACTAGTAGGGAACGCCTCGGTAAAATGATTCGCAATGCTGAAACTCAAAAAATTCCTGTGATGGCAGTAGTTGGAGATAAAGAACTCGAAGGAAACGCCTTAAATATACGCACTCGTGCTTCGGGAGAACTAGGAGCCATTCCAGTGGCAGAAGTAATTACTAAGTTAACTGATGCGATCGCTTTTCACACTAATTTGTAAGATAATTCAATCTTAATTATTAACCCATCTCTTTGATTTAAACAATCTGGATGGATTTTTTTTATTCAATTATTTAGTCAATTAACCTTTAATTGAGCGCAATTTCTCAATTGAAAATTTCATTGTCTTCTCATCAAATGTTAGTTTTTTACGATTGGAGGGAAAGATAAAAATGTCTGTTATGAGACTTTATTTGGCAATCTAACTAAGTATTGATGAATCAATCTCAACCAATCGAACATATCTTAATTTTTAAGGAGAAACATGGGAAACGTACTGTTTTATTAGAATCAGCTACGTGTTCAATTGGTCGCGATTCTACCAACTCTATAGTCCTCGACTCACCTTTGGTATCTCGTCATCATGCCATTTTACTAAGGCTAACAATTCCCGAATCTGCTCATCATAAGTTTCGTCTTATTGACGGAGATTTTCAGGGGAAACGTAGCAGAAATGGGCTTAAAGTTAATGGTAATCAATGCTTATCCCATGATTTAGAACATGGGGATGAAATTTGTTTTGGTAAAGATATTGTAGCTACCTATTATGCAGTCGCCAATCAAGCAGACCTTAAATTTTTAACTTCTGATCAAGCAGAGGATGTTAGTGCTTTTTTATCTAATTTAAACGATCCTTTTATCACCATAGTTACAGAAGATTTTCCTATTCAAAATTTAACTGAAAGTAGCTTAGAGCGTTTGGCTTCTTTTCCCGAACTACTTTCTAATCCAGTGATTGAAATCGATTTATTTGAGAATATTACTTATCTCAATCCTGCTGCTCTTAAAGAGTTTCCTAATCTAAGAAAAACTCAATTGCAACATCCTCTGGTGACTGAAGTTGTTTCTCTGGTTCAAGCTCATGACACCACATCATTTGTTCGTGAAGTAGAAGTGGGAGAAAAAATTTTTGAACAGTCAATCCACTACATTAATGCTAGTGGCTTAATTAGATGCTATATCAGCGATATTACTCAACGCAAGCAAGCAGAAGTAGCACTGCAATGGAGCGAACGCAGATTTCGTTTGTTAAGTGATTCTTCTCCCCTCGGTATTTTTCAAACGGATGTAGAAGGTCTTTGTTTATACATTAACTCTCGCTGGTCAGAAATTAGTGGTTTAAAATCAGAGGAAAGCCTTGGTAATGGCTGGAAAAAAGCTATTCATCCGAAAGATTATAAATCTGTGTGTGTAGAATGGCATAAATGTGTCGAAGAAGGACAAGATTTTGCCATGGAGTTTCGTTGTTTAACTCCAGAAGGAAAAATCAATTGGGTTAATGCTCGTGCTGCTGTACTCCGTTGTGATCGAGGCGAAGTTATTGGTTATGTAGGCACTTATGAAGATATCACCCAGCGTAAACAAACTCATGATGAACTAGAAACAAGAGTACAACAACGTACTGCCGAATTAGCTTTAAGTAATCAATCATTAAAAGCTGAAATTGCCGAACGCAAACGTGCAGAAGCTGCCTTACATTCTAGTATGGCGACAAATCGCGCTCTCCTAAATGCGATTCCCGATTGGATCTTTCGCATTGCTCAGGATGGTACTTTGGTTAATTTTAAAGCTTCCAAATCAAATAATTTACCCTTATCCACTAGTGATTTTTTAGGTAAAAAAATTGAGCGAGTATTTCCTCAAGCAATAGCTGAAGCTATTATGAATGGAATTATTGAAGCTTTTGAGAGTAAAGAAGTTCAAATTTGTGAGTATCAATTATTGATCAATCAACAAATGGTCGATTATGAAGCTCGCATTGCCCTTACCAGCGATCGCGAAGTAATGGTGATTGTACGTGATATTACCGAAAGTAAGCGTAAAGAACAAGATATTCGTAATGCTTTGCAAAAGGAAAAACATCTTAACGAACTCAAGTCTCGTTTTGTGGCGATGACTTCTCATGAGTTTCGGACTCCCTTAGCTACGATCTTATCTTCTGCCGAATTACTCGAACACTATGGTTATAAATGGGATGAAGAGAAAAAGCTGAATCATCTCAAGCGGATTCAAATCTCTGTCAAACAGATGACTGAGTTATTAAATGATGTTTTGTTACTGGGTAAAGCGGAGGCGGGTAAACTGGAATTAAAACCAATTAAGTTAGATGTGTACCAGTTTTGCCAAGAAATAGTCGAAGAAATTCAGATTACGACTTCTACGCATCAAATCATCTTCCAGGCGCAAGTTCAAGATGCGATCTCGGCGCAGCCGAGGCGCGTAGCGATCGCTTATTTAGATGAAAAACTTCTGAGACACATCTTAAGTAATTTACTTTCTAATGCCATTAAATATTCACCCAATCATAATCAAGTATATTTCGAGCTGATTTGTGAATCGACTAAAGCAATTTTTCGGATTAAAGACAAAGGAATTGGAATTCCACCACCCGAACAAGAGCGATTATTTGATTCTTTTCACCGAGCTAATAATGTCGGTTCTATTCCTGGTACTGGATTAGGATT